>NZ_JBMCYY010000001.1:0-2366575 GCF_048654585.1 Nocardioides sp. CPCC 205120
CTGTTGAGTTCTCAAGAATCACACGCGCACCGCTTGGCCGGTATCTCTCCGGCCCCTCGGGGCTTGCGAGGTGAAACATTACCGGATGATTTCCCAGATGCAAACTCGGGGTGTTTCGTCCGATTCACCGCATACTTCGTAAACCTCATTATCAGCTGGTTTCGCACGCAGCGATTCCAACCTCTTCCGAGGCCTGCTCAGTTTGTGGTGGTCACCCGCGCCGGAAGCCCGACCTCTCGGTCTTGCTCCCCGTCGCGTTCCGGGCAACGAGGAAGAACATTACGCCGGGACCCGAGGGCCGTCAAACGCTGGCGGCGTGACCTGGCGCACAGGCCGTTGACACCCCGTCCGCGGGCGGGGAGGGCCGCCGTACCGGTCCCCGGGAACGGCCGTGGGCCCGCACGAGGCGGGCCCACGGGGGGTGTCGATCAGAGGTCGGTCGGGTCAGACGAGCTGGACGCCGGCGAGGTTCTTCTTGCCGCGGCGCAGCACGAGCCACCCGCCGTCGAGCGCGTCGTCCGGCCCGGGCACCAGGTCGGGGTCGGTCACGCGCTCGTTGTTGAGGTAGGCGCCGCCCTCGGAGATGGTGCGGCGCGCCTCGCCCTTGCTCTTCGCCAACCCGGCCTCGACGAGCAGGTCGACGACCCCCAGGCGTCCGTCCCCCGCGGGCGAGGTCACGGACCCGGCCTCGACCAGGGCGGCGCCGAGCGTAGTCCCCGGGAGGGCGTGCAGGTCGCCCCCGCCGAAGAGGGCCGCCGACGCGGCCTCGATGCGGTCGGTCTCCTCGGAGCCGTGCACCAGCGACGTCACCTCGCGGGCGAGGGCCTTCTGCCCGAGCCGTAGGAACGGCTTCTCGGCGCTGCGGGCCTCGAGGTCGGTGATCTCGTCGTGGCTCAGGAAGGTGAACACCCGCAGGAGCTCACCGATCTTGGCGTCCTCGACGTTGAGCCAGAACTGGTAGAAGGCGTAGGGCGACAGCATCTCGGGGTCGAGCCACAGCGCTCCCCCCTCGGTCTTGCCGTACTTGGTGCCGTCGGACTTCGTCAGCAACGGGGTGCTGAACGCGTGCGCGTGCCCCTGCTCGACGCGGCGGATGAGCTCGGCGCCGGCCGTCAGGTTCCCCCACTGGTCGGAGCCGCCGAACTGCAGCGTCACCCCGTGGTCGCGGTGGAGGTTGAGGAAGTCCATCGACTGGAGCAGCACGTAGCTGAACTCCGTGTAGCTGATGCCCGAGTCGAGGCGCCGGCGGACCGTGTCGCGCGCCAGCATGCGGTTGACCGGGAAGTGCTTGCCGATGTCGCGCAGGAAGTCGATGGTCGACAACGACGCGGTCCAGTCGTAGTTGTTCACCATCGTCGCGGCGTTCGGGCCCTCGAACGACAGGAACGGCTCGAGCTGCCCGCGGACCTTCTCCACCCACTCCTTCACCGTGTCGAGCGCGTTGAGCGTGCGCTCCCCCGAGTCGCGGGGATCACCGATGAGGCCGGTCGCCCCACCCACGAGCAGGTACGGCGTGTGCCCCGCCTCCTGCAGCCGGCGCGCGGTCAGCACCTGCACGAGGTGACCCATGTGGAGGCTGGGCGCCGTCGGGTCGAAGCCCACGTAGTAGCGGACGCTGCCCGAGCCCAGGTGGGAGTGGAGGGCGTCGCGATCGGTGGAGTTCGCGATGAGACCGCGCCACTCCAGATCGTCGAGGACGTTCGCTTGCGTGGACACCAGACAGCCTTTCTCGCAGGTACGCCGGCGCACCTCGCCGGCGGTGGGCACCTCCGGCCCGGGGGCCAGTGTGCCGCATCGGGTGGCGCCGTACCGGTCGCGGACCGTTGCTCAGGCCAGGCCGAGCCGACGCGCCACCTCGGGGCCGCCGACACGCGCGACCACCCGGGGGTCACCCACCACCACGAGCTGGTCGGTGGCGCGGGACATCCCGACGTACAGCCGCTCGCGGGCCCGGTCGCGCTCGCCGTCCTCGTTGAGGCACAGGACGACGGCGCGGCGCTCCAGCCCCTTGCACCCCAGGACGTGGCCGTAGAAGACGTCCTCGCCGTCGAAGTAGGAGGCCCAGTACCCCTCGTGGCCCCGCGCCTGCGTCGTCTGGATCTGCACGGGGTGCCGGTGGCCGGTCGTCAGCAGGCAGACGTTCCCCGCTGCCCACCCGGCGTCGAGGAGGGCGTCGACCTCGTCGTCGGCGGCGTCGAGGGCCTCGTCCGGCGTGCACGGCACGAAGCGCACCGCGGGCCCCTCCCCGCCGCGCGGACGCATGCGCGTCGGCGCCAGCGGGCCGAACGACTCGTGGATCTGCCGGGTGTTGCGCAGGTTGTGGTCGAGCACGAGGGGCACCAGTGCGACGGGCGGTCGGCCGAAGCGGGCGAAGATCCGCTGGTGCTCGTCCGAGAAGACGTAGAGGCCGCCCGTCTCGTCGTCGCGGAGGGCTCGGAGCAGCGGGGTCCACCAGTCGTCGGCGAAGTCCTGGGCCTCGTCGACGACCACGGCATCGAACTTCTTCCGCTCCGCCAGCTCCCCGGCGAGCGCGCTCATGTGCCGAGGCAGGCCGTGCTCCCAGAAGGCGCTGTCCTCCCGGTCCCCGTCGGGAGCACCCCACTGCCGCCCCAGCTCGTGGAAGGTGCCGACGAACGCCGGCCGGTCCTTGCGGTGCCACCGGGCGACCTCCCGCTTGAGGTGCTCCGCCAGACCGATCGAGTAGCAGAGCAGGGCGACGCGCTGCGCCGTCCGTCCCGCGCGTCCGCGGGAGAGCTCCTTCGCCTGCTGCAAGGCCAGCACCGTCTTGCCGCTCCCGGCGCCCCCACGCACCTCCACCCTGTGCAGCAGCCGGGTCACCCCCAGGATCGTCGCCTGCTCCTGCGTCAGGCGGTCGGCCGTGGCCGCGCGTTCTTCGGCCTCGGCGTTGACGTCGTAGGACGTCGGCAGCCGCCCGGACAGGATCTCGGCGATGTCCTCAGCGTCCTCGACCGAGGGCGGCGTCGCGTTGTGCCGCAGGCCCCACGCGTTGTCGCGCACCCGCTGGGCGAGTGTCGCCAGGTCGTCGCGGTCGTGCAGCGCCCACCGAGGAAGGTCCGGGTGGTCGGAGTCGTCGAAGGCAGAGAACGGGGTCACGACGCCGTGCGCCCACGCGACGTGCGGACGGGACCCCCACCGGGGGTCGCGTGCGACGTACGCCTTCAACGCGTGCTTCGCGTCCCTGGCCTGGTCGACGGGACGGATCCGCACGTCCGCGCCCCCACGCTTGATCCACCAGCCGTCGTCGTACCACACGGAGCTGCCCTTGACCTCGAGCACCAGGCAGCCGACGTCGGGCATCAGCACGAGCAGGTCGACCTCGTGGTCCTTGGCCTGGTCGGTCAGCCGGAGGTTCGCGAGGAGCACGTCCTGCTCCCCGAGCCCGTCCTTCAGCGCCTCCCAGACGAGGCGTTCCGACTCGGTGGAGAACTGGGGGTCCTCGGGGATCAGCGTGACCACGGGCGCAGCCTTCCACGCCGGCTGCCGGTACGTCGGCGGATCGGTGGTCGTGACCGGTCGCGTGCCGGTCGATGCGGGCGGTGGCCTAGACCGCGTCCGCCGAAGTGTCGGCGGGCTCCTGCACGGTTCAGGCCGTCCGAAGCAGATCAATCCTTCAATCGGGGGGTCGAAAGTAGTGCAGGAGCAGGATGCGCCCGTGGGCGCGACGCAGTGGCCGCCGCCGCAGGGCGGGTACGGGCCGGTGCACCCGGGCGGGTACGACGGCGGGCGGCCGCCGGCCCCGCAGTCGTCGGGGATGGCCGTGGCTGCCCTCGTCCTCGGCATCGTCGCAGTGGCGCTGTGCTGGGTGCCGATCATCAACAACGTCGCGGCCGTCATCGCCGTCGTCGCCATCGTGCTGGGCCTCGTCGCTGCTCGCCGCGCGAAGAAGGGCCGCTCCGGCGGCCTGAGCCGGGCGCGCGCCGGCTGGATCCTGGGCCTGGTCGCCTTCATCGGTGTCCTGGCCACCCAGGCGTTCTACTCCGCCGTCCTGGATGAGGTCGGGGACGAGATCGAGCAGTCGGTCGAGGAGGCGGAGGACGAGCTCGACGGGGACTCCGCCGTCTCCGAGGACGACGCCGATCAGCTCTCGTCGGCCGAGGAGGGTGACGACGTCCTCACGCTCGGGCAGACGGCCCGGGTGGGCGAGTACGACGTGACCGTGACGGCTGTCGATGGCGCCGCCGACGACGCGGTGGCGGGGGCCAACCAGTTCAACCAGCCGCCCGCCGGGCGGTACGTCCTGGCCTCGCTCGACGTCACCTACCTCGGTGACGAGGAGGGCGACCCCTGGCTCGACCTGTCGACGGTGCTGGTCGGCTCGGACGCCCGGAACTACGACGAGTCGACCTGCGCGGCGGTCACGCCGCGCGCGGCCATGGACGTGCCGACGCTGACGACCGGCGGGCAGGGGGCCTTCGACGTGTGCTTCGACGTCCCCGAGGCGGCGCTCGCGGAGCCGCGGCTGTACGTCGAGAAGACGTTCTCGTTCGAGGGCCGTCGGGCCTACTGGTCGTTCGACTGAGCGGGTCGTCGGACGGGGCCGGCGCTCGGGCGTCCGGCCCCGCTGTGACCGGGGCCTCACGCCGTACCAATAGTTGTCAATGACAAGCATGTGTATGGTGCACGGGTCGTCCAGTTCGAGGAGAGCCCCGTGTCCACACCCACCCGCCCGGCCGGCGCCAGCCCCATGGCTGCCGTCGTCGTGCTCTGCGTCGGCGGCCTGGCCGCCGCCCTGACGCAGACCCTGGTCATCCCCATCCAGTCCGAGCTGCCCGAGCTGCTGGGCACGAGCGCGTCGAACGCCGCGTGGGTCGTCACGGTCACGCTGCTCGCCGGCGGCGTGGCGATGCCGGTCGCCGGGCGCATCGCCGACCTCGTCGGCAAGCAGCGGGTGCTCGTGGCCTCCGCGGCGATCCTGGTCGTCGGCTCGCTCGTCTGCGCGATGGCCGACAGCCTGGTGCCGATGCTCGTGGGCCGCGCCCTGCAGGGCCTGGCGATGGGCTTCATCCCGGTCGGCATCTCGCTGATGCGCGAGGTCACGCCGCCCCACCTGGCCGCGACGGCGACGGCCGCGATGAGCGCCACGCTCGGTGTCGGCGGCGCCATCGGCCTGCCCCTGTCGGCGTGGATCGTGCAGGTCGGCGACTGGCACGCCCTCTTCTGGGTGGCCACGGGGCTCGCGGCGGTCATCCTCGTGCTGACCTGGGTGGCGATCCCCCACGTGCACGACGCCCAGCCCGGGCGCCTCGACGTCGTCGGCGCCGTGGGCCTCGCGGTCGGGCTCGTCTCGTTCCTGGTGGGCATCTCCAAGGCGACCACCTGGGGCTGGGGCGACGCCCGCACCATCGGCGCGATCGTGGCCGGCATCGTCGTGCTCCTCGCGTGGGGTGCCTACGAGCTGCGCCAGGACGACCCGCTGGTGGACCTGCGCACCTCCTCGCGCATGCCGGTGCTGATGACCAACATCGCCGCGGTGGCGATCGGCTTCGGCATGATGGCGCAGTCGATCGTCGTCCCCCAGCTGCTGCAGCTGCCGGAGATGACGGGCTACGGCCTCGGGCAGAGCATCCTCGCGGCCGGTCTGTGGATGGCCCCCGCCGGCCTGATGATGATGGTGTTCGCGCCCATCTCGAGCCGCCTCATCACGACCGTGGGCGCCAAGCAGACCCTCATGGCCGGCGCGTTCGTGCTGGGCGTGGGCTACCTCGTCGCGCTGTTCATGATGGACGCGCCGTGGCAGCTGCTCGTCGCCTCCTGCGTCTCCTCGGCGGGCGTGGGCATCGGCTACGCGGCCATGCCGACGCTCATCCTCGACGCGGCGCCCGCCCGCGAGGCGGCCTCCGCGGTCGGGCTCAACGCGCTCATGCGCTCCATGGGCACGACGATCGCGGCCGCCGTCATGGGCACGATCCTGACCAGCCGCACCCACTCCCTGGGCGGTGGCGTCGAGATCCCCGCCCAGAGCGCGTTCCAGCTCTGCTTCGCCGCCGGCGCGATCGCGGCGTTCCTGGGCATCGCGATCGCGGCGTTCATCCCGCGCCGCGCCCAGCCCGCCGGCACGGCGCCCGCCGCCGACCGCGAGGCCGCCGAGGTCGCCTGAGCCACCTCGTCATCACCGCGACCCCGACGGGCGCGGCACCGGTACGCCGGGCCGCGCCCGTCGTCGTACCCCGGGGGAGGGTCAGCGCTCGGGGGCGTCATGGCCGTGCGCGCGGTCGAGGGCGTCGTTGAAGGCCCGCAGCTCCTCGGCGAGCGCCCGGGCGCGGTCGGCGCCGAGCTGGGCGACCGCCTCGCCCCACACGGCGGCGCGCAGCGCGATGTCGTTGCGGTAGGCCGCGAGGCCCGCCGCCGTCGGGCGCACGGTGCGCACCCGCAGGTCGTCGTCGGCGGTGCGCTCGACGAGCCCGCGGGTGACCGCGGCGCTGACCTGGCGACTGATGGTGGAGCGCTCGAGCTGCAGCTCCTCGCCCAGGTCGGCGAGGGTCTTCGGCCCGTCCAGGACGAGCCGCCACAGGATCCGGAAGGCCGACTGGTCGAGCACCGACCCCTCGTACGACGTCGTGCGGCGCGCCGCGAGGCGCATCACCTCGGGGCCGAGCGCCTCGAGCACGGCCTCCTGGGCGTCCTCGCTCACGGCGCCGTCCCCCGGAGCGTCCGCGTGGCCAGGTCGACGAGACCCCGCGCGTCCCCGCCGGCCGACCGACCGGGCCAGCCGTGGAGGAGGTCGGCCCACTCCCCCGGTACGGCGGCCGCCCCCCACCGCGCGCCGAGCAGGGCGCCGGCGATCGCCGCGACGGTGTCGGTGTCGTTGCCGATCCGGATGGCCGTGGCGAGGGCGTCCTGCAGGTGCGCGGCCGGGGTGTCGGCCGGCACGGGGGTGTGGACGATCGCGGACCACGCGGCCTGCAGCGCTCCCCCGGCCCAGGTGTTCTCGGTGAAGGTCGACGGCGGTCGGGCCTCCGCCTCGTCGAGCATCGCCGTCCAGCGGTCGCGGGCCGCGGGCGGGAGGTAGGCGAGCTCGTCGCGCACCCCGTCGTACGTGCCGGTGAGGACGGCGTGCCGCACGAGCAGGCACCAGGTGGCAGCCGCCTCGCCCGCGAGCGGGTCGTGGTGGGTGAGGGCACTGACGGCGTGCGCCGCCTCGACGAGCGCGGCGGGGTCGTCGAGGTGGGCGAGCGCGACGGGGGCCGTGCGCATGAGGGAGCCGTTGCCGGCCGACCGGCCGGTGCGGGCGTGGACCTGGGCGGCGGAGGCGCGCATCGCCGCCGCCGTGGTCGTCGCACCGGCGCCGGCGAGGACGGCGCTCGTCTGGATGCCGACGTCGGCGGGGCCGGCCGCGAACCAGTCGGCGAAGCGCTGGGCCACCGCGTCGAGCGCGGGCTCGGAGCGCAGGTCGACCGCGGTCGCCGTGACCTCGGCGATGGCGAGGGCCTGCGCCGTGTCGTCGGTCCACTCCCCCGGGGCGAAGCCGCCGAGCCCACCGCCGATCATCCGCGGGGCGGTGCCCGCCGGCGGCAGCGGCGCCGAGCCGAACTCGTAGCCGGCGCCCAGCGCGTCGCCCGCAGCGCTCGCGAGCAGCACGCCGACCCCTCGGTCGACCTGGTCGCCGGTCCACGTCGCGGTCATGCCGTCCCCCGTCTCGCCGAGTGCATCCCGGACCACGCTACCCGACTTATTGTCTGTATCACAATATCAGTCAGCGGCCCCACGCCCGGGCCCAGACGGGGCCGTCGCGCCGGTCGCCGGCGTCGCGCAGGCTGAGCGACTCGATGCGGGTGTTGAGGTCGCGGACCTCGTCCAGCACCTCGTGGGCGCCCCACACCCGGTCGGCGCGCCGCGGCGTGAGGGGCGCGACCACGTCGGCGGCGTGGAGCCGGCGGAGCACGTCGTCGACCGCGGCGTCGTCGAGATCGAGGCGGGCCGCGAGGACGCCCGGCGTCACGATCGGCTCGGCCATGAGCACGCGCAGGGACCGGGCGAGCGGCGTACCCGGCTCGGGGTGGTCGAGCCGCTCCCGCCAGTCGTCGTGCACGACCTGGAGGCTGGTCACCGTGCGGCGGGCCTCGTGCGTGGCCCACATCGTGGCCGAGGCCAGCAGGCCGATGATCGTCGCGGCCCGGCCGCGGCGGTAGTCGCCGAGCGCCTCGAAGTAGCGCTCGCGGTGGGCCGTCAGCCCCGAGGCGATCGGCACCGTGAGGTGGCGGGTGACGCCGCGGCGGCGCAGGACGGCGTGGATGAGGGTGCGGCCGATGCGGCCGTTGCCGTCGACGAAGGGGTGCACGGACTCGAACTGGGCGTGCACGATCGCGGCCTGCGCGAGCGGGAGCACGTCGTCGCGGTTCGCGAACGCGAAGAGGTCGGCGAGGTAGTCGTCGATCGTCTCCGGCGGGGGCGGCACGAAGAGGGCGTTGCGCGGGGAGTAGTCGCTGCCGCCGATCCAGTTCTGCCGGTCGCGCACCGTGCCGGCGTTGCGGGCGTGGTCGGGGTGGCGACGGAACAGGTCGTGGTGGGCCCGGCGCAGCCCCTCGGCGGTGAGCTCGCCCGCCGTACCGGCGCGGACCACCATCCCCGACAGCGCCTCGGTCGCCGCCGCCATCGACACCGCCGAGGCGTTGGCCCGCTGACCGACGAGGGCCTTGCCGTAGTCGGACAGGCTGGCCTCGACGTCCTCGATCTTCGACGAGGCGATCGACTCGGTGCGCAGGAGCAGCTGGTTGAGCGCGCCGAGGTTGCGCCCGTGCACCTGGTCGAGGCGGACGAGCCCGTCGAGGGCCGTCGCGAGATGGGTGCGCAGGGCGCGGCTCGGCTCGTAGACCTCGTCGGCGATGCGCGGCGGGAGCCGGACGTCGATCGAGCGGACGTCGCGGTCGGCGCGCGGACCGCGGCCCGACTGGGAGCGCCAGGGCCGGCGCTCGGTCCCGTGCGCCGGCCAGTCGGTGGCGTCGGCGACGGGGTCGGGCGCGAGGTGCGGCTCCACGGGGCGAGTCTGGCACGGCGCGGCGCGCCGACCAGGGTGGTCGAACGACAGGACACGGTGAGTGATCCGTGTCACAGTCAGCCCACCACCCACCCAGGAGGAGCCGTGGACACCTCGTTGCTGACCGTGGGCCTGCCGCTCGCGCTCGCCGTCATCATGTTCGGACTCGGCCTGTCGCTGACGGTCGACGACTTCCGCCGCATCGGCCGGCAGCCCAAGCCGGTCGTCGTGGCGCTCGCCGCGCAGCTGGTGCTGCTGCCGCTGCTCTGCTTCGGGCTGGTGGTGGCGCTCGACCTCGACCCGCTGCTGGCGGTGGGGATGATGCTGCTCGCCGCGTCACCGGGCGGCACGACCGCGAACCTGTTCAGCCACCTGTTCCGCGGCGACGTCGCGCTCAACGTGACCCTGACGGCGGTCAACTCGGTCATCGCCGTCGCCAGCCTCCCCCTGGTGGTCAACCTCGCGATCGGCTACTTCGACCCGTCGGGGGCGGGCGACATCGGCCTGCAGTTCGGCAAGTCGCTGCAGGTGTTCGCCATCGTGCTCGTGCCCGTGGCGATCGGCATGGCGGTGCGCCGCTCCGCCCCCGGCTTCGCCGCCAAGGCCGACAAGCCGGTGCGCATCGCGTCGGCGGTGGTGCTCGCCCTGGTCGTGGTCGGCGCCCTGCTCGCGGAGCGCGAGGACATCGGCGACTACCTCGCCGACGTCGGGCTCGTGACCACCCTGTTCTGCGTGGGCAGCCTGCTGCTGGGGTACGTCGTGCCCCGCGCCGCGGGCGTCGGCGCCCGGCAGGCGATGTCGTCGGCGTTCGAGGTCGGCATCCACAACAGCACGCTGGCGATTACCGTCGCGGTGAGCGTGCTCGACAGCGAGAAGCTGGCCGTGCCGGCCGCGGTCTACGGCGTCATCATGTTCCCGCTCGGCTTCGCCGCCGGCCTGGCCCTGCGCCACCTGGTGGTCGAGGAGCCCGAGCAGCAGGAGGCCCCCGCCGCCCCGCTCCCCTGAGGGAGCGGTACGACGGGGGCTGCCGGCAGGTCAGTCGTCCTTCAGGTCCGCCACGAGCACGGTGGCGGCGGAGACGAGGCGCGTGGGCGTGAACCGGCCGCTCATCAGGTGTCCAGCCGGGCGGTGCGGTTGTCGGCGGGGAACTTGCCGGGGTCACCGGTGACGGCGGCGCGGACGCCACCGATCAGCCGCTTCACCCGGGACTGCGACGCCTCCCAGTACTCCGCCGTCTCCACGTGCACCTTGATGAGCGCGAGGTTCGGGGTGTCGAGGCCCTCGGGGAACCAGACCTCGAGCGGCGCGGCCCACAGCTCCTCCGCCTTGGCCCGGTCGTGGACGAGCTCGGCGGCGCCGGAGATCGACGTCCAGGCGTTGTGCTTGTCGTCGGAGAAGGAGACGTTGACCTGCGGGTGCGTGCGCACCTCGGCCGCCTTCGGCGAGTCGTCGTAGGTGAAGAACCAAAGGTCGCCGTCGAACTCGACGTCCTGCAGCGCCATCGGCCGGCTGACGTGCCGGCCCTCCGACGTCATCGTGGTCAGCATCGCGATGCGCGCCTGGTCGACGAGCTCCGCGACCTTGGCGACGTCGTCGTGGGCGTCGTGGTCGTGGTGCGTCATGCAGTTCATCCCCTTCGTGCAGAGGCTCCGCCGCGCGGGGCCGGGTCGAGCCGGTCCTCTCCGAAGGTACGCCGGGGGCGTGGACGGCCCGGGCGCTCACCGGGCCGCCCTGCTCGGCGCCGTCCGCAGGCTCAGCCGGCGTACGCGACCGCGACGTCGAGCACCCAGGTGACGCCGAAGCGGTCGGTTGCCATGCCGTAGAGCGGCGCCCAGCCCGCCGGCGCGAGGGGCACGACGACGCTCGTGCCGCTCCCGTCGGCGGTCAGCGCCTCCCAGTAGCGGGTGATCTCGTCGGCGTCCGCGCCGCGCACGGACACGAAGAACGGCGCGATCCCCGGCTCGTGCGGGCGGTCGGCGGGCACGTCGTACGCCATGACGTGAAAGCCGTCGCCGGAGACCACCTGGCCCCACATGACCTCGTCGGCGCCTGCGGGGTCGGTGGCCTGGCCGGCGTCGCCGTAGGTGACGACGGTCTGCTCCCCGCCGAAGACCGAGCGGTAGAAGGCCAGCGCCTCGCGGGCGGTGCCGCGCAGGTTGACGTGGGTGACGGTGCTGATGCTCACGGGTGCTCCTCGGAGTGGTTGCGGTCCTGGTGACCGCCTCGGGGGCCACACTGGCGGGGGTAGAGGCCAGGACGTGTCCTGTTCTTCCGGCATCCTGGTGGCGTGCCCACGACCTCGTCGCGCCTCCTCGCGCTGCTGTCCCTGCTGCAGTCGCGGCGGGACTGGCCGGGCGAGGTGCTCGCCGAGCGGCTCGAGGTCAGCGGCCGGACGGTGCGGCGCGACGTCGACCGTCTGCGGGAGCTCGGCTACCGCATCACGGCGACGAAGGGGCCCGACGGCGGCTACCGCCTCGACGCCGGCTCCGACCTGCCGCCGCTGCTCTTCGACGACGATCAGGCGGTGGCGCTGGCCGTCGCGCTGCAGGTGGTGGCCCAGGGCGGTGCCGGGCTCGGTACGGCGGTGGGCGAGGCCGCGCTGCGCGCCCTCGTCTCGGTGCGCCAGGTGCTGCCCGGGCGGCTGCGGCACCGGCTCGACGCCCTGCCGCTCGAGGCGGTCGAGGCGCCGCTCGGCGACGGGGCGCGCCGGGCCGCGGTGGACGGCGCGGTGCTGCTGGCGCTCGGCGCGGCCGTGCACGCCCGGGAGGTGCTGCGGTTCGACTACGTGTCCTCGAGCGGCGCCGGAGGCGAGCCCGACGCGGCCCCGCGGCGGGCCGAGCCGCACCACCTCGTGACGTGGCGGGGCCGGTGGTACCTCGTCGGCTGGGACCTCGAGGCCGCCGAGTGGCGGACGTTCCGGGCGGACCGCATCACCCCGCGGGTGCCGAACGGACCCCGGTTCGCGCCGCGTGACCTGCCGGGCGGGGTGGACGTCGCGACGTACGTCGTCGGGCGGTTCCGCGGTTCCGCCCCGGAGGCGGGCGCCGGGTGGCCGTGCGTCGGCGAGGTGGTGGTGGACCTGCCCGTAGCCGAGGTGTCTCCGTTCGTCGGCGACGGCGTGGCCGAGGCGGTGGGCGAGCGGCGTACCCGGGTCACCCAGGGCGCCTGGTCGTGGCCGGCGTTGGCGGCTTCCCTGCTGCGGTACGACGCCGACCTCGAGGTGGTCGGTCCGCCCGAGCTCGTCGAGGCGTTCCGCGTGCTGGGCGAGCGGTGCGGGCGGGTGGCGGGGCAGAGCCGCGGGCGGGACGAGTGAACGGCGAAGGGCCGCCACCCCGTGGGGTGACGGCCCTTCGTGGTGCTGCTGGACTCAGCTGCAGCCGCTGGTGCTGCCGCAGCCCTCGCAGACGTAGCAGGAACCGGCGGGGCGCATCTTGGTGCCGCAGGTGAAGCACAGCGGCGAGTCGACCGCCGTACCCGTGATCTTCTCGAGCAGCTCGGCGGAGGTGTGGGCCTCCTTGGCGGCCGACTTCACGACGGGCGCCTCGGCGGCCTTCTCCTCCTCCGCGGCGGGCTTGATCTCGATGGCCGGGGCCTCGAGCAGCTCGGACGCAGAGCCGGTCTCCTCGACCGGCTCGTAGGAGCCCGTCTCGAGGTGGCGCTGACGCTCCTCGGCCGAGTAGATGCCGAGGCCGGCACGCTCGTCGAAGGGCAGGTAGTCGAGCGCCAGGCGGCGGAAGATGTAGTCCATGATCGACTGGCTCATCCGCACGTCGGGGTCGTCGGTCAGGCCGGCGGGCTCGAAGCGCAGGTTGGTGAACTTCGAGACGTAGGTCTCGAGCGGCACGCCGTACTGCAGGCCGATGGAGACCGCGATCGAGAACGCGTCCATCACGCCGGCCAGGGTCGAGCCCTGCTTGCCGAGCTTGAGGAAGATCTCGCCGAGCTCGCCGTCCTCGTGGGCACCCGAGGTCATGTAGCCCTCGGCGCCACCGACCGTGAAGGACGTGGTGCGCGAGACGCGGGACTTCGGGAGGCGCTTGCGGGTGGGGGCGTAGACGACCTTCTCCACGACCTTCTCGACGACCTGGGCCGCAGCAGCGGCGTCGGCGGCGTCGGCCGCGTCCTTCTTCGCCTTGCCGCCACCGTCGGAGAGCGGCTGGCCGACCTTGCAGTTGTCGCGGTAGATCGCGGTGGCCTTGAGGCCGAGCTTCCACGACTGCAGGTAGACGTCCTCGATCTCCTCGACGGTCGCCGTCTCCGGCAGGTTGACCGTCTTGCTGATCGCGCCGGAGAGGAACGGCTGCGCGGCGGCCATCATGCGCACGTGGCCCATGGGCTTGAGCGAGCGGGCGCCCATGGCGGTGTCGAAGATCTCGTAGTGCTCCTGGCGCAGGCCGGGGGCGTCGATGACGTGACCGTGCTCGGCGATGTAGGCGACGATCGCCTCGACCTGCTCCGGCTGGTAGCCCAGCTTCTTCAGGGCGCGCGGGATGGTTTGGTTGACGATCTGCATGGAGCCGCCGCCGACGAGCTTCTTGAACTTCACGAGGGAGAAGTCGGGCTCGATGCCGGTGGTGTCGCAGTCCATCATGAAGCCGATGGTGCCGGTGGGTGCGAGCACGGAGGCCTGCGCGTTGCGGAAGCCGTTGACCTTGCCCAGCTCGACGACGTCGGCCCACGCCTTGGTCGCGAGGCGGTGCACCGCGGTGTCGTTGGTGTGCAGGGTGCGGACCACGTCGTTGGCGGCCTGGTGCTTGCGCATGACGCGCTGGTGCGCCTCGGCGTTGCGGGCGTAGCCGTTGTACGGGCCCACGATCGCGGCGAGCTCGGCGGAGCGCTTGTAGGACGTGCCGGTCATGAGCGACGTGATCGTCGCGGCCATGGCGCGGCCGCCGTCGGAGTCGTAGCCGAGGCCCATCGCCATGAGCAGCGCGCCGAGGTTGGCGTAGCCGATGCCCAGCTGGCGGTAGTTGCGGGTGGTCTCGCCGATGGGCTCCGTCGGGAAGTCGGCGAAGCAGATGGAGATGTCCATCGCCGTGATGATGACCTCGACGGCCTTCGCGAACAGCTCGCCGTCGAAGGTGTCGTCGTCGCGCAGGAACTTCAGCAGGTTGAGCGACGCCAGGTTGCAGGACGAGTTGTCGAGCGACATGTACTCCGAGCACGGGTTGGACGCGGTGATGCGGCCCGTCTCGGGGTTGGTGTGCCAGTCGTTGATCGTGTCGTCGTACTGCAGGCCCGGGTCGGCGCACTCCCACGCGGCCTTCGCGATCTTGCGGAACAGGTCGCGGGCGTCGACGGTCTCGATGACCTCGCCGGTCTGGCGGGCGCGGAGGCCGAACTCGGTGCCGTCCTCGACGGCGCGCATGAACTCGTCGCTGACGCGGACCGAGTTGTTGGCGTTCTGGTACTGCACCGAGGTGATGTCGTTGCCGCCGAGGTCCATGTCGAACCCGGCGTCGCGCAGCGCGCGGATCTTGTCCTCCTCGCGCGCCTTGGTCGCCACGAACTCCTCGATGTCCGGGTGGTCGACGTCGAGGACGACCATCTTGGCCGCACGACGCGTGGCGCCGCCCGACTTGATGGTGCCCGCGGACGCGTCGGCGCCGCGCATGAAGGAGACCGGGCCGCTCGCGGTGCCGCCGCTGGACAGCAGCTCCTTGCTGGAGCGGATGCGGGAGAGGTTGAGGCCGGCGCCGGAGCCGCCCTTGAAGATGAACCCCTCCTCCTTGTACCAGTTGAGGATCGAGTCCATCGAGTCGTCGACCGAGAGGATGAAGCAGGCCGAGACCTGCTGCGGCGACGGGGTGCCCACGTTGAACCACACGGGCGAGTTGAACGAGAAGTACTGGTGCACCAGCAGCCAGGTGAGCTCGTGCTCGAAGACCTCGGCGTCCGCCTCGGACGCGAAGTAGCCGTTCTCGACGCCGGCCTTGACGTACGTCTTCACGACGCGGTCAACGAGCTGCTTGAGGCTCCACTCGCGGGCGTCGGTGCCGACGGCGCCGCGGAAGTACTTCGACGTGACGATGGTCGAGGCGTTGACCGACCAGAAGTCGGGGAACTCGACGCCGCGCTGCTCGAAGACGGTCTCACCGGTCTTCCAGTTCGTCTGGACGACGTCCCGACGCTCCCAGGTGATCTCGTCGTACGGGTGCACACCACTGCTGAACACCCGGTCGATGGTGAGGCCCGTCGTGCCGTTCGCCCGACCTGCGGCGCCCGTTGCTCCGGGGCCGCTCACCGTCTCCGTCATGGAATCTCCTCGTCACTCTCGGTCGCTGCGTCGTAAGTCGTTTCAGGTCGTCATCGCGGGCCGGAGGGGCCTTCTGCACAACAAGGCCGCGACGACGGGTGTTCCGGTTGTTCGGTGCTGCTGGGGTGCTGCTGGGTGCTGCCACGGAGGAAGGAGTGGTGCGCCCGGCACGCCGCTTCCCCACGACGCGCCGGGCGGTCTGGTGGTCAGCCGGAGGCGGCTGACGTGGCCCGTTCACGATGCTCGCCGCGGGCACCGACACTCTCGGCGCCGTTCCCCTCGGCGGCGACCGCCGCGGCCTCCCGGTCAAGACGCAGCAGCGCGATCTCGGCCTCGAAGTCGGCGGCGGACTCGAACGAGCGGTAGACGCTGGCGAAGCGGAGGTAGGCCACCTCGTCCAGCTCGCGGAGCGGGCCGAGGATCGCGAGCCCGACCTGGTGGGCCGGGAACTCGGCCGAGCCGGAGGCGCGCAGGGCGTCCTCCACCTGCTGGCCGAGGCACGCGAGCGCGTCGGTGCTCACCGGGCGGCCCTTGCAGGCCTTCCGCACACCGGCGATCGCCTTCTCGCGGTTGAACGGCTCGGTCGCGCCCGAGCGCTTCACCACGGTCAGCTGCATCTGCTCGACCGTCGTGAACCGCTGCTCGCACCCGAGGCACGCGCGCCGGCGACGGATCGAGGCGCCGTCCTCGGCGACCCGCGAGTCGAGGACCTTCGTGTCGCTGTTGCGGCAGAACGGACAGTGCACGACGGACTCCTCTCGGGCGCTGGGGGTGTGGACGAAACGGGGTCTACCTGTGGATGGATCTGCACTTCGTGTGGGTATCCAGACCCCGGCCTGTGAACTAGATGTGGATAACTACACGGCTGTAAGTACTAGATGTGGGGGTAACCGTACGCGCGGTCCCCTAGAGGTGCAAGCGGATCGGCGTGTCTCCCGACACCCGCCCGGAGCGGTCCACGAACACGCAGGTCAGCGCCCCGCCGACGGTTCGGCGCGGCGTGTCGCGGACCCCGCGAGACCCTCCCCGGAGGCACTTCGCGAAGCCTGGGGACGGGTCCCACCGTGCGCCCGCGGGATTGGGGACGGTGGGACATGATGGAGCGGTGCGAGGAGGCAGGAGGGCGGGGTCGCGACGCGAGTCCACCGCTGCGCCCCGCCCCCGCGCCCGGCTCGCCGCCCTGGCCCTCGGGATCACCGTCACGGTCGTCGCGTGGGGCTACCTCGTCTGGGTCGCCATCGACTTCGGGGCCACGGCGCGCGCCGGCGAGAGCGCGGCCTGGTGGTTCGTGGCGCTCGCCTCTCTGGGCGCCATCGCGTGCCTCTTCATCGCGCTGCTGCTGGGCACGACCGCCCTGCGCATCCTCGGCGCCGCGCCCCCGCCCCCCGACCCGGACGCTCCCCCGCGTCCCAGCGGCGGCAAGCGCGCCGCACGCTGACTGACCGTCCTCCACAGGCGCCCGTACGACGGGTAGCCGAGCCCCGCGAGTCTCGTTAGATTCGTGAGCACGCCGGCGCGATCGGGGCGCCGGACACCTCGGGAGGATCCATGCGCCTGCGACGACGGCTGCTCGCCTGCACCCTGGCCGGTACGACGGCACTCACCGCCTGCACCAGCGACTCCGGCGACACCGACGACGACGCCGAACCCAGCGACAGCACCAGCAGCTCCAGCGCACCGGTCGAGTCGACCACCACCGCCCCCACACCCCCACCCCTGCCCGACGAAGCCACCGGCGACGACGACGCAGCCGCCATCGCCTTCGTCGAGCACTGGGTGGAGTTGCTCAACTATGGTTTCGCTACCGGCGATACGGCTCCGGCCCGCCAGACGGCCGCGGCTTGCAGCACCTGCATGGCCACCCTGGACTACCTGGACGAGACGTTCGGCCAAGGCCCTGTCGGCGCTTGGCGGTTGTCGAATTTGGAAGCGGTCCCGCCTGACGCTGGCGATGCTGCGGCGACCGACGTAGTAGTCGTGGCTGACGTCCTAGTCATCGACGACATCCGCCGATCCACCACGGAAGGCCGCTCCGGCACCTTCGCCTTCGGCCTGACCGGAAAGGTCGGGCCGGCCCCCTGGGCACTCATCTGGTCCGACGGTGAAGAAGCATGACCAAGACTGGACAACACGTGCGGTTGGCCGTCGCCACGATGGGCGCCATCCAGATCTTGTGGGCCACCGTCTCAGACGACGATTCCGGCTCCGACACGGGCGCCAGCCCAGCCAACGGCTCATTCGACGTCTGGTCGACCATGCAGGACGGGGGAGGTCGAAGCCCCGAAGATCGTCGTGGCGGAGGCGCAGCCGCGCCGCAGACCCAAGGACCATCGCCAGCAGAGCTCGGACAGGTGTATTTGGATCGACTGGGTTCGCTCGAGTGCACGGGCGGTTCCATCTGGAGCGGGACCTTGTTCGGCGACTGCCAGGCCCCCGTCGCCTGCTCCGGCGGCGAGACGAGCGACATCAGCTACGTCGAGGTGCTCGCCGGCGGGGGCGACTTCCAGTCCGAGTGCGAGCCGGCCGCGGCCGCTGCAGCGGCCCCCGTCATCACCCCCGCGCTGGTCCTCCAGGCGTTTCAATCCGTGCCGCTGCCCGAGACCGTCCTGACGATCCAACCCCCCGACGGCCTGACCCTGGTCAACTTCGACACGAACTTCTACACCGAGGCCGCACCCTTCACCACCACCGTCACGCTCCTCGGCCAGGCCGTCGAGCTCGACATCACCCCGACGTCGTACACCTGGAACTACGGCGACGGCACCACCGTCACCACCAGCACCCCCGGCGCGCCGTACCCCGACCTCGAGGTCACCCACCGCTACCAACAGGCGGGCAGTTACCAGGTCACCGTCACCACCACCTGGTCGGCCCGCTACCGCGTCAACGGCGGACCCTGGCTCGACGTCGCCGGCACCGTCACCATGCCCAGCGCACCCGTGCCCCTCCAGGTCGACGAAGCCACACCGATCCTCACCGACTGACCGTCCCGCCCCCGAGACCCCCACCGCGGCGGCGCGGTTTCGAGGCTCGCTGGCGCGAGCACCTCAACCACCGGACGGGCGCAGCCATCACCCTTCGGCACGCGGAGCGTGGTTTCGAGGCTCGCCAGCGCGAGCACCTCGACCACCGGACGGGCGCAGTCGCACGGCCGGCGGGTCACGTCCACCAACGGCACGAGGGGCGGAGCCGAAGCTCCGCCCCTCGTGGTCTTCCCCGGTGGACCGACAGGTCGGGGTCGAAGCGACCTGTCGGGGTCTGTGGCCGCCCGAGCGCGCGCCGACGGGGTGCCGGGCGCGGGGCGGCCGGGGTCAGCTGGTGGGCACCACCAGCAGCTGACCAGCCTGCAGCGAGCCGCTCGACAACGCGTTGAGGGAGCGGATCTCGTCGATGACGCTCTGGACGCTCTCACCGTCGGCGGCGCGCTCCGACGCGATGGCCCACAGGGTGTCCCCGACGCCGACGCGGATCGTCTCGGAGGTGCCCGTCGGACCCGGCTCGTCCGTCGCGGACGACACGGACCCCAGCACGACGCCGAGGGCGAGCATCACCAGGAGGGCGAGCGCGACGACGACCACACGACCCCGGTGGGTGAGCCGCACGGTGCTGCGGCGAACGGACGGCGCGGCGACGGATCGCGGCGCGGCCGGACGACGGGTGCGGACGGTGGGAACGGCGTACGTGCTGCTCATGATGACCTCCAGGGGAAGGAGTCGGGTCGGACGAGCTGATGTCTACCGACGGCCACCGACAGTCTTGGTCCGCGTGCTGCTCCGGACCCGCTGTCGATCATCCGTTCGATCGAACACGTGCTCGACAGTAGAGCAGGTGTTCGAACGGATCAAGCACCCGCTCGAGCATTTCTTCGAGCGCCGCCCGCGCGCCGACCGACACGCCGGTTCGAACAGATGTTTGATGACGGAGGTCGCAAACGACTAGCGTGACCTGCGTCGACCGGGCCGTGCCCGGCGCACGACGCAGCGGCAGAAGCAGACGGAGCAGGCAGACGGAGCGCGCCCCGGCGCGGGAAGAAGGCGGAGATGGCGAGCAGCAGCAAGAGCGACGAGGCGGGCGCCACGGTCGAGGACCTGTCCGCCCTCCCCGAGCCCGCCGCCGGCCAGGCCCGCCTGACCCCCCGCCAGGCGAAGGTGCTGGCCGTCATCACCCAGGCGCTCGACGACCAGGGCTACCCGCCGAGCATGCGCGAGATCGGCGAGCAGGTCGGTCTCACCAGCTCCTCCTCGGTCGCCCACCAGCTCAAGGCGTTGGAGGAGAAGGGCTACCTGCGCCGCGACCCGAACCGGCCGCGCGCCATCCAGGTCGTCACCCCCGGCTCCCCCGAGCGCGCCGCCGTCTCGTCCGTCACCGACCCCGACCTCGACGCCGTCCTCGACGAGACGGGCATCGGCGACGCCCAGCCCGCCGCGACGTACGTGCCGGTCGTCGGACGCATCGCGGCCGGCGGCCCGATCCTGGCCGAGCAGCGCGTCGAGGACGTCTTCCCCCTCCCCCAGCAGCTCGTCGGGGACGGCACCCTCTACCTGCTCGAGGTCTCGGGCGACTCGATGGTCGACGCCGCGATCTGCGACGGCGACTACGTCGTGGTCCGCCAGCAGCCCAACGCCGAGAACGGCGAGATCGTCGCCGCCATGATCGACGGCGAGGCCACCGTGAAGACCTTCCAGCGCAAGAACGGCCAGGTCTGGCTGCTGCCGCACAACCCGGCGTACGAGCCGATCGACGGCACGCACGCCACCATCCTCGGCAAGGTCACCGCGGTCCTGCGCCGCCTCTGAGGCACCCGCACCCGCGCCCGCGCGGGCACCGGCCGCTCCACCCACGGTCGATGCCCCGGACGGGCGGGGCGCGCCGTACCCTTGCGGGGACCCGCTCCGAGGAGGTGCCATGTCGGCTGACGCGCCCCGCTTCCCCGTGCTGGAGGCTGCCGACGGCTACGAGATCGCCGCGGTCGACCGGCACGTCGCGACCCTGCTCGACGACGTGCAGCGCGGCCGCCGCACCGGGTTCCACCCCGGCCCCCTCGACACCCGCCCGTTCGCCCTCGTCCACCGCTCCCAGGTGTACGACGCACGCGCCGTCGACGCCTGGTTCGACCGCTGCTCGGGCGAGCTCGAGGCGCGCCGCCACCACCCCTCCGGGCTCGGGCGCGCGACGTACGACGGCGACATCGACGACCCGCCGGAGCTGCGCGACGTCCCGCCGTCGCGGCCCGCGACCGACGACTTCACCAGCACCATCCCCACCTGGGCGCGCGTCGTCGCGCTCGTCGTGATCGTCGCGCTGCTCGGCAGCTACGTGCTCTCCTTCTTCTGAGCCCCGCCGGCCGCCGGCCCGCCGTTCGACCACCGGGTGAACTCCCGCCGTCCGGACGGTGCTCACATCCCCGTTCGCGGGACCTGCCCCGGTTTCCGTCGTTCGATGAGGTGTGACCGAGGCCTCATCCCCCACCAGCACCGGCGCAGGCGTCGAGCAGCAGCTCGCCCTGCCGGCCGTGCCCCGCCGTACCGTGCTCGCCGGCGGCGCCCTCGTCGGCGCCGCGGCCCTCGCCGCCAGCCCCTTCGACGACGACGAGGCCCGCGCCGCGCTGGCCGGCGCGTCGCCGTACTTCCGCCACGGCGTGGCCTCCGGCGACCCCCTCGCCAACCGCGTCGTCCTGTGGACCCGCGTGACCCCCACCCCGGACGCCACACCCGGGTCGGGCCGCGGCCCGGCGGTCACGGTGGAGTACCAGGTCGCGACCGACACCCGCTTCCGCCACCTCGTCACCCGCGGCACCGTGCGCACCGACGCCGCCGCCGACCACACGGTCAAGGTCGACGCGTGGGGCATGCAGCCCGGGCGGTGGTACTACTACCGCTTCGTCCACCGCGGCGTCGCCAGCCCCGTCGGGCGCACCAAGACCGCGCCCGGCTACACCAGCTCGCCGGAGCGCCTGCGGATGGGCGTCGTGTCCTGCGCCAACCTGCAGGCGGGCTACTTCCACGCCTACCGCCACCTCGCGGTCCGCAACGACCTCGACGCGGTCCTCCACCTCGGCGACTACCTCTACGAGTACGGCCCCGGGCAGTACGGCATGGGCCAGGACGACGTCGACGTGCGCCGCCACGTCCCCGCCCGCGAGATGGTGTCGTTGGCCGACTACCGCCAGCGCCACGGGCAGTACAAGGAGGACCCCGACCTCCAGTGGCTGCACTCGAAGTACCCCTTCATCGTCACCTGGGACGACCACGAGTCGACCAACGACGCCTGGCGCGACGGCGCCGAGAACCACCAGCCCGGCGAGGGCGACTGGGCCACCCGCCGCTCCCGCGCCCACCGCGCGTACGACGAGTGGATGCCCGTGCGGCTCGGCTCGACGGCCCCCCTGGGCGACGGCACCCGCCTGTTCCGCAGCCTGCGCTTCGGCACGCTCGCCGAGCTGAGCATGCTCGACCTGCGCACCTACCGCGACCAGCAGGTCGCCTACCCCGTGGTCGACCCGGCCGTGAGCAGCCCCGCCCGCACCATCACCGGCCGCGAGCAGCTCGACTGGCTCAAGCGGGCGGTGGCCAGCAGCGCGGTCCAGTGGAAGCTCGTCGGCAACCCCGTGATGATCGCCCCCGTCACCTTCGCCCAGCTGCCGACCGGCCTCATCGACCCGGTCAACGACGTCACCGGCCTGCTGCCGCGCGACGGCGCGCCCTACAACGTCGACCAGTGGGACGGCTACACCGACGACCGGCGCGAGCTCTTCACCCACATCCGCGACCAGGGCATCCGCGACACCGTCTTCGTCACCGGCGACATCCACTCGGGCTGGGCCGCCGACCTGCCGTACGACGTCGCCACCTACCCGCTCGGCCGCTCCGCCGGCGTCGAGTTCGTCGCCAGCTCGGTCACCTCGAACAACCTCAAGGACATCCTCGGGGCGCCGCCGCGCACGGCGAGCCTCGCCGTCGAGACCGTCATCAAGCTGGCGAACCGCCACGTGCGCTACCTCGACTTCGACAGCCACGGCTACTCCGTGCTCGACGTGACGCCCGCCCGGGCGCAGATGGACTGGTACGTCACCGGCCCCCGCGACCAGCGGAACGCCGGCTCCACCTGGGCGGCGTCGTTCCAGACGCTGGCCGGCACCAACAAGCTCAGCCGGGCCGCCGGGCCCGTGGGAGGGAACTGACATGGGCCACGACCACCGCTCCTCCGGACCCTCGCCGTTCCTCGACGGCGATCCCGACCTCGAGCAGCAGCGGCCGGCGGCGCAGCGCCGTACCTTCCTCAAGGTCGCGGGCGCCGGCGGCGCGAGCCTGCTCTTCTCCGCGGCCGCCGGGTTCGACGCGGCGCGCGCGGCCCCGAAGAGCTGGAACCGTGCCTACGTGCTCGTCGTCGACGGCTGCCGCCCCGACGAGATCGACTCGGGGTTCATGCCGAACCTGCGGGCGCTGCGCGACGGCGGCTTCAACTTCCCCCGCGGGCGGTCGATGCCGATCCTCGAGACCATCCCGAACCACGTGATGATGATGACCGGCGTGCGCCCCGACCGGAACGGCGTGCCGGCCAACTCGATCTTCGACCGCACCATCGGCGAGGAGCGCACCCTCGACCGGCCGGCGGACCTCGTCGCGCCGACCCTGCTGTGGTGGGCCCGCAAGCACGGGCTGACCGCCGGGACGGTGCTGAGCAAGGAGTACCTCTACGGGATCTTCGGCCGGCAGGCGACCTTCCGCTGGGAGCCGCGGCCGATCGTGCCGATCAGCGGGCACGCGCCCGACAACTTCACGATGGACGCAGCCCTGTCGATCGTCGAGCGGTTCGACCCCCACCTCGTCTTCGTCAACCTCGGCGACGTCGACCGCGTCGGGCACACCGACCTCACCGGCGGGCTGTCGCTCGAGGTGCTGCGCCGCACCGCGCTCGTCTCCACCGACCTGCAGGTCAAGCGGTTCGTCGACATGCTCAAGGCGACCGGCCGCTGGGAGAAGTCGATGGTCGTCGTGCTCGCCGACCACTCGATGGACTGGTCGCTGCCCCACAAGGTCATCTCGCTGACCCGCCCGCTGCAGGCCGACCCGCTGCTGCGCGGCAAGGTCGCCATCGCCCAGAACGGCGGCGCGGACCTCCTCTACTGGACCGGCCCCGCGTCGGGCAGGGACGCCGGCGTACGGCGGATGCTGCAGGTCGCCGCGGCCCAGCCGGGCGTGCTCTCCGCGCACGACCGGGCCCGCACGCCGTCGCTGCGCCTCGGCCCGAACGCCGGCGACGTCGTCGTGTACTGCCAGGCCGGGTGGCGCTTCTCCGACCCGAACGTGCTCAGCAACCCGATCCCGGGCAACCACGGGCACCCCGCGACCGGCCCGATCCCGTTCTTCCTCAGCGGCGGGCACCCGGCCATCCGGCGCGGCTCGTCGTCGGAGCCGGCGTACACCGTCGACGTCACCCCCACGGTGGCGAAGTTCCTCGGGCTGCCGGCGATGACCGGCCGGACCGCCTGGGACGGCAAGTCGCTGCTGCGCTGGTGAGGTCGCGCGGGCAGGTCGGGGACGTCAGGCGGTGACCGAGGCGAGGCGCGCGAGCGCCTTCGCCACGACCGCCGGGTCGCTCGTGCGCCACATCGGCGGCAGGCTCGCCTCGAGGAACCGGCCGTAGCGCGCGGTCGAGAGCCGCGGGTCGAGGACCGCCACGACACCGCGGTCCTCGGTCGTGCGGATGAGGCGGCCCGCGCCCTGGGCGAGCAGCAGCGCGGCGTGGGTGGCCGCGACCTGCATGAAGCCGTTGCCGCCCGCGGCGTCGGCGGCCCGCTGGCGGGCCGACATCAGCGGGTCGTCGGGGCGCGGGAACGGGATGCGGTCGATGATGACCAGCTGGCAGGTGTCGCCCGGCACGTCGAGGCCCTGCCAGAGCCCGAGCGTGCCGAACAGGTTCGTGTGCGGGTCGTCGACGAACTGGCGGGTCAGCTCGGACAGCTGCGCGTCGCCCTGCGCCAGCGTCGTGAGGTGGGGCAGCCGCTCGCGCACCGCCTCGGCCGCGGCCTCCGCCGCCCGGCGCGAGGAGAACAGCCCGAGGGTGCGGCCCTCCGCGGCGTCGACCAGCCGGACGATCTCGTCGAGCTGCGCCGGGCCGAGCCCGTCACGGCCCGGGGTGGGCAGGTGGCGGGCGACGTACAGGATCCCCTGCTTGCCGTAGTCGAACGGCGAGCCCACGTCGAGGCCGCGCCACGGCAGCACGGTGGGGCCCTGCCCGCTCTTCCCGGGGGTACGGCGCGGCTGCGGCTCCGCGCCCTCGGCGACGCGCTCCGAGGGCTTCAGGCCCACGGTCGAGGCGACGGCGTCGAAGTCGCCGCCGAGCATGAGCGTCGCGCTCGTCATGACGACCGTCGACTCCGACAGCAGGCGGTCGCGCATCTGGCCCCACACCTGCAGCGGCGCCACGCACAGGCGGTCGGGCACCCGGTCGCGACCCGGCGCGTACGGCTTCGAGAGCCACACGACGTCGTGGTCGCTGTTGGCGACGAGCCGCTCGGCGGTGGTGAAGACCTCCTGCACCCCGGCCTTGGCCTGCGCCTTGCCCGCGTCGCCCTCCGCGTCCTTGTCCTTGCCCCGGTCCTTCGCGAACGCGGAGACGCACTCGCGGGCGGCGTCGCGCACCAGCACGAGGGCGTCGGACAGCTCCTCGCCGAGCGCGTCGAGGCGCCCGCCGTCGGTCTCGGCCATCGCGGCGCGCAGCGCCTCGGCGGCGTCGGCGAGGTCGTCGGCGGGGTTGCCGAGCGCGTCCGACTCCTCGACGTGGCGCCGGGCCCGGCGCGCCGCCCGGTCCACCTCGCCGGCGGTCAGCTCGTCGGTGGCCGCCTGCGTCACGCGCGCGACCAGCTCGTGGGCCTCGTCGACGACGACCGCGTCGTACTCCGGGATCATCGGGATCCCCTCGATGGCGTCGATCGCCAGGAGGGAGTGGTTGGTGACGACCAGCTGGGAGGTGGCGGCCTTCTCCTTCGCCCGCTCGGCGAAGCACTCCTCGCCGTACGGGCAGCGGGCCGCGCCCAGGCACTCGCGCGCGCTGACGCTGACCTGGCGCCACAGCCGGTCGTTGTGGCGAGGTGCGTGGTCCTTGTCGCCCGGGCCGCCCGACTCGGCCTGCTCCTCCGCCCACGCCCGCAGCGCCAGCACCTCGGCGCCCATCGTGCCCTCGGGCACGTCGACGAGCACGCCCTGGTCGTCGGGCACGCCCTCGCGGATGCGGTGCAGGCACGCGTAGTTCGACCGGCCCTTGAGCACCGCGTACGACGTGTCCACGCCCGCCTCGCCCTTCACGGCGCCGACGAGGCGCGGCAGGTCGCGCTCGACCAGCTGGTGCTGCAGCGCCAGCGTCGCGGTGGCGATGACGACCCGGTCGCCGTGCAGCATCGAGGGCACGAGGTAGGCCAACGACTTGCCCGTGCCGGTGCCGGCCTGGACGAGCAGGTGCTGCTCGTCGCGCAGCGCGGCGGCGACGGCCTCGGCCATCCGCACCTGGCCCTCGCGCTCCGCACCACCGAGACCGGAGACCGCCGTCGCCAGCACCTCCCGCACGCGGTCGGGGGTCGGGGTCTCGTCGGGCACCCGAGAACACTAGCCGCGCGGTGGCTCCCGTCGTACGGCGCCTCCACAGGCCCCCGGCGACGGCCGCAGGACGCCGACGGGCCCGCCGCGTGGTGCGGCGGGCCCGTCGGTCGGGGTGGTGCTGGGGTCAGACCACGACGTCAGACGACGGCGCCGGAGTCGGCCGGGTCGCGCACGACCTTCTCCTTCTTCTCGCGCCCGAAGGGCGAGAAGCGGTCGAGGTACGTGAGCAGCGGCGTCGCCAGCGAGATGGTCGACAGCGTGCCCACCACGAGACCGATCAGCAGCGCCAGCGCGAAGTCCTGCAGCGAGTCGCCGCCGAGGATGGTGAGGGCCGCGAGGATGAACATGGCGCCGAGGCCGGTGTTGACCGTTCGGGGCAGGGTCTCCACGACCGCGTCGTTGGCGACGTCGATGAACTCGTCGTCGTCCTTCGACCCCCACCACTTCTCGCGCACGCGGTCGAAGACGACGACGGTGTCGTTGACCGACAGACCGATGATCGTCAGGGCCGCGGCGAGGAAGACGCCGTCGATGGGCTTGCCGAGCCAGGCGAAGACGCCCACCACGATCACCACGTCGTGCGCCATGGCGAGCACGGCGGAGGCGCCGAACGTCCACTTGAACCGGAACGCCAGGTAGATCATCTGGGCGGCGAGCGCGAGGACGAACGCGATGATCGCGTTGCGCAGCAGCTCGCCACCGAGGGCGGCGCCGAGGTTGTCGTCCGTGACCACGTCGGTGACGCCGACCTCCGCGTCGAGGGCGTCGCGGATCTGCTGCTCCTCCTCGTCCGTGATGCGGCCCGTGCGCACGGAGATGTCGCCGGCGTCCGCGCTCTGCACGGTCGCCTCCGGGAAGCCCGCGTCGGCGATGACGTCGCGCGCCCGGTCGGGCTCGATCGGGGACTCGGTGGCGTAGACGACGTTGCGGCCGCCGGTGAACTCCAGGCCCAGGTTGAGGCCCTGGGTGGCGATGCCGGCCACGGCGAGCACGACCGCCGCACCCGAGATGCCGAGGAACACCTTGCGGCGCTGCACCAGCTTCGGGCGCTTGCGGTCCAGCCACGTGCGCACGCGGCCCACGCTGGCGAGGCCGGTGATCTTCGGCTTGCGGTTCACCCAGCGCGGGTGCACGCCGGCCGTGGTGAGCACCCGGGCGACCACGAGCGCCGAGATCATCGACGCCACGGTGCCGATCATGAGGGTGACGCCGAAGCCCTGGACGGGGCCGGAGGCGAGGAAGAACAGCAGCACCGCGGCGAGCAGCGTCGTGACGTTGGAGTCGAGGATCGCGCTGAAGGCCTTGTTGAAGCCGACCTGCAGGGCCCGGCGCAGGCCGGAGGCCCGGTTGGCGGCGTACTCCTCCCGAGCGCGCTCGAACACGAGGACGTTGGCGTCGATCGCCAGACCGATCGCCAGCACGAAGCCGGCGAGGCCGGGCAGCGTCAGGGTCGCCCCGACGACGACGAGCATCGCGTAGGAGATGAGCGCGTAGGTGGCGAGCGCGACGGTCGCGAGGAGGCCGACGAACCGGTAGACGAGGACGATGAACAGGCCGGTCAGCAGCAGGCCGATGACGCCGGCCTCGGCCGACGCCTCGATGGCCGAGTCGCCCAGCGTGGGGCCGATGGTGCGGACGTCGGGGGCGATGTCCTGGCCGTCGTCCTCCGACGCGATGCGCAGGGGCAGCGAGCCGCCCTCGATGAGGACGGCGAGGTCGCTGGCCTGCGACTGGTTGAAGTTGCCGGTGATCTGCGTGGAACCGGTGATCGAGGCGCCGCAGGCGACGGTCACCTGCGGGGAGGAGATGACCTCGTCGTCGAGCAGGATCGCGATGCGGCCGGCGTCGCCGGTGGCGCACGCCGCGTCCCTGCTCAGGTCGCCGAACGCGTCCGAGCCCGAGCCCGAGAAGTCGACGGTGACGGCCCAGCCGGTGGAGTTCTGCGGCTGCTCGGCGGCGGCTCCGGTGATCTGGTCACCCTTGAGGGCCACCGGGCCCATGACGATGGGGGCGCCGGACTGGTCGTCCGCGGCCTGGCACTGCGCGTCGTCCTCGGCCTCGGAGCACTCGACGATCGTGCCGAGAACGGTGGGGTCGATCGTGGACTGGTCGACGACCGGGCGCACCTCGAGCTGCGCGGTGCGGCCCACCACCTCGAGCGCCTCGTCGGGGTCCTGGACACCCGGCAGCTCGATGATGATGCGGTCGGAGCCGGAGCGGACGATCGTCGACTCGCTGACACCGATGCCGTCGACGCGCTGGCGCAGCACCTCGACCACCTGGTCCACCTGCTCGGCGGTCGGGTCCTCACCCTCCTCCTCCGACAGCACGGTCAGCGTGATCTGGCTGCCGCCCTCGAGGTCGATGCCGAGGCGGGGCTGGATGCTCCACGCCGCGGCCGCACAGGCGGCCAGCAGGGCGACGACGAACAGCAGCCGGACGAGGATTCCGCGAGACATGCACTACCTGCTCTGTCGTGGGCGAGAGGAACACAAACGCGGGAAAGGGTACAGACACCCGACGTCCGCTGAGCATCGACGCTCCCCACCCACGACGACGCGCCCCGGGCAGGCCCGGGGCGCGTCGGATCGTGCGTCGGCGCCGTCGTGCGGCGCGAGGTCGTCGGGGTCAGCCCACCGCGTACGGCGCGAGGTCGCCCGCCAGGTCGGCGTTCGCCCGGCCGGTGACGCGGGTGCCCTCGCCCGTGTGCTCCAGGTGGTCGATCTCGCCCTGCTGGTGGATGCGGTTGACGAGGTCGCCCCGGGCGTAGGGCACCAGCACGTCGAAGGGCTCCGCCGGGTGCGGCAGCTCGCCCTCGATGACGCGCAGCGCCTCCTCGATACCCTGGCCCGTGCGGGCGCTGACGACGACCATGTGCGGCTCGCGCTGCCGCAGCCGCGCGATGACCAGCGGGTCGGCCGCGTCCACCTTGTTGACGACGACGATCTCGGGGACCTTGTCGGCGCCGATCTCGGCGAACACCTCACGGACCGCGGCGATCTGGCCCTCGGGGTCGGGGTGCGACCCGTCGACCACGTGCAGCACCAGGTCGGAGTCGGCGACCTCCTCCAGGGTCGAGCGGAACGCCTCGACGAGCTGGTGGGGCAGGTGGCGCACGAAGCCGACCGTGTCGGACATCGTGTAGACCCGGCCGTCGGAGGTCGTGGTGCGCCGCGTCGTCGGGTCGAGGGTCGCGAACAGCGCGTCCTCCACCAGCACGCCCGCGCCCGTGAGCCGGTTGAGCAGCGACGACTTGCCCGCGTTCGTGTAGCCCGCGATGGCCACGCTCGGCACCTGGTTGCGGTGGCGCTCCGAGCGCATGGTGTCGCGCGTGCCCTTCATCTGCGCCAGCTGGCGACGCAGCTTCGCGATGCGCGTGTTGATGCGGCGGCGGTCGGTCTCGATCTTCGTCTCACCGGGACCACGACCACCGATGCCCGCGCCGCCGGCGACCCGGCCACCGGCCTGGCGGGACAGGTTGCCGCCCCAGCCGCGCAGGCGCTGCTTCATGTAGCTCAACTGCGCCAGCTCGACCTGCGCCTGGCCCTCGCGGCTCTTCGCGTGCTGGGCGAAGATGTCGAGGATCAGCGCGGTGCGGTCGACGACCTTCACCTTGAGCCGGTCCTCGAGGTTCCTCAGCTGGCTGGGCGCCAGCTCGCCGTCGCAGATCACGGTGTCCGCGCCGGTCGCCTGCACGATCTCCCGCAGGCCGTCGACCTTGCCGCGACCGACGTACGTCGCGGGGTCCGGCGACTGCCGCCGCTGGTACATCGCGTCGAGCACCTCGGAGCCCGCGGTCTCGGCGAGCAGCGCGAGCTCGGCCATCGAGTTCTCGGCGTCCGCGACCGTGCCCTCGGTCCACACGCCGACGAGCACGACGCGCTCGAGGCGCAGCTGCCGGTACTCGACCTCGGTGATGTCCTCGAGCTCGGTGCGCAGGCCGGCGACGCGGCGCAGCTGGTGGCGTTCCACCAGGTCCAGGTCGCCGGTCGTGGGGTCCTCCGGGTCGGGCCCGTCGGCGTCGACGACATCGGGGTCGTCGGGCTCGTCGGCGTATCCCGAGACGAAGTCGTCGTCGTCCCAGTCGTCGGTGGCCGCCAGCTCGGCGGCGAGGGAGAAGTCAGGTGCGTTGCTCATACGCCCTCCAGAGTAGGCCGCCGCACCCCACCTGGCGATCCGTTATCCCCCGGACGGCTCCGGCTGCAGGTCGACGGCATACAACTCGGTACCCAGTGCGTCGCGCAACGAGACCCGCAGGAGGCCGTCGGCGGCGATCTCGCCGTACCCGATGAAGGTCTGCTCGGGGGTCGGCGCCCGCCGGCTCGGGGCCGACGAGCCGGTCGCGAAGACCTGCTCGGCGCCGAACGTGGTGTCGGGCTCCTTGACGCCGAACGAGCTGCACGCGATCGGTCCGGCCACGAACTCCCAGAACGGGTCGAAGTCGGTGAAGGCCGCACGGTCCGGGTGGAAGCGGTGGGCCGCGGCGAAGTGGACGTCGGCGGTGATCCAGACGACGTTGCGCACCCCGGCTGCCCGGAAGGCCGAGAGGATCCGCGCCAGCTCGTGCTCCCGCCCGCGGGGCGCGCCGCCGTCGGCGTTGCCGTAGCCGTCGAAGTCGACCGGCTTGCGCGGCCCCAGGGCGAGCGGCTGGTCGGCCGAGATGACCTTCCACGTGGCCCGAGACGCGACGACCTCGCGGATCAGCCAGTCGGTCTGCTCCTCCCCCAGCAGCGCGGCCGGGCGCTCGCCGTCGGCCTCGGCGTTGGGCGAGCGGTAGGAGCGCTGGTCGAGGCAGAACAGGTCGAGGTGGGCGCCGCGGGCGACCTTGCGGTAGAGGCCCCGGTCGGCGAACCCCGTCGCGCCGCGGCCGAGCAGGTGGGCCTCGCCGATCGGCATGTACTCCTGCCACGCCTGGCGCCCCCACCGCGCCAGCACGTCGACGCGGCGCTCGTCGGTGTAGGGGTGCGTGGTGGTCTCGTCGGTGAGCACCTCGCCCGGGTACCAGTTGTTCGTCGTCTCGTGGTCGTCCCACTGCGAGACCACGGGGACGGAGGCGTGCAGCCGGCGCACGTGCTCGTCGAGCAGCACGTAGCGGTAGCGCCCGCGGTACTCCTCCAGCGTCTGCGCGGGGCGCGCCACGTGCTCGGTGACGACGTTGCGCCACACCGTGCCGTCGGGCTCGACGACCGTGTCGGTGATCGGCTCGTCGGCGTAGATGTTGTCGCCGCAGTGCACGAAGACGTCGGGCCGCAGGTCGGCCACCGCGCCGTACCCCACGAGCCCGCCCGCGTCGGGGTTGATGCCGTAGCCCTGCCCGCAGGTGTCGCCGGACCACGCGAAGGTGGTGCGCGCCGGCGTCGTGGACGGGGTCGTGAAGGTGACGGTGCGGGCCTCGCCGGCCACCCCGGCGGCGTCGGTGAACCAGAGCTCGGCCGCGTACTCCCGGCCCGGCTCGAGGCCGTCGAGCGCCATCCGCGCCGTGTGGTCGGTGGTGGCGGTCGCGACCTGGCCCACCCGGGTGCCGATCACCCGGCTGCCGCTGGAGAGCCGCACCGTCAGCTGCCCCGGGCCCTCGCCGCGGGCCCACAGCACCCCCGAGGTGGGCGTGACGTCGCCGGTCTGCGCGTGGGTGAGGGCGTCGCGGGTGCGCACCAGGTTCGCCGTCGTGTGGGGCACCGGGCGGTCGGTCGCGCGCGCCGCCACCGCGGGGTCGCGCAACGCATCGAAGGGTGGGCCCAGCATCACCCCTCCCGCCACGCCACCGCCGAGGGCCAGCAGCCCCCGCCGTCGCACGACCGCCTGCCCGAGACCTCGCGAAGTCGGCACGCACCGCACTCGACCGAGCGCGGGTGAACCGCGGACCGACCGGCGGTGGCGCCGCGTCGTGGGATGGGCGAAGGCTCGGCGGACGCCGGGTGCGTGGGGGTGGGCCGGGCCGCCGGGCGTGCGGGCCTACAGCGCGGAGACGCCCTCGGCGACGATCTCGGCCGGGCCGGTGAGCACGACGGTGCCCTCCGGGGTCCAGGTCAGGTCCAGCTCGCCGCCCGGCACGTCGACGCGGTAGACGACCGGCTCGGCCGGCGGGGTGCCGTCGGCCGGGACCGCACCGTCGGCCAGCGCGCTGGCGACCATGACCGCCGCGGCGCCGGTGCCGCACGACTGGGTCTCGCCCGAGCCGCGCTCGTGCACCCGCATCGCGACGTGCCGCTCGCCGCGGCGCACCACGAACTCGACGTTGACGCCGTCGGGGTAGAGCTCGCGGTCGTACGCCGGACCCACCAGCAGGCTGCCCGCGTCCGCGAGGTCCTCGAGGAAGGCGACGGCGTGGGGGTTGCCCATGTCGACGCCGGTCGTCGGCCAGGTCGCCCCCGTGTCCGCGACGGTGACCTCGGAGGCGGGCAGCAGCGTCGGCGTACCGACCTCGGCGCTGACGCGGCCGTCCTCGTCGACCCGCACGGACAGCACACCGGCGCGGGTCGCGATCGCGACGGGCGCGGCGGGGTCGACGCCCTCGTGGTCGACGAGCCAGCGGGTGAAGACGCGGATGCCGTTGCCGCACATCTCCGCGACCGAGCCGTCGGCGTTGCGGTAGTCCATGAACCACTCGGCCGCGCCGCGCCCGGCGACCGCGTCGGGGTCGTCGATCGCGGCCGTGCGCACGACGCGGAGGATGCCGTCGCCGCCGATGCCCGCGCGCCGGTCGGTGAGCGCCTGCACCCGCGCGGGGTCGAGGTCGGCGTGCCGCGTGCCGTCCGCGTCCGGGAGGATCACGAAGTCGTTGCGCGTGCCGTGGCCCTTCGCGAAGGGGTACGTCGGGTGCTCGCTCACGGTGTCGATCCTCCCACCCCGCGCCACCCCGGGCCCAGCCGCTGGGCGGCGGTCGGCTCGCCCCTGCTGGTTCGTGGTAGCAGCGCCAGGCATTCCGCGGCGCTGCTACCACGAACGGGGTGCGCCGGCGGTCGCGGTAGGAGCGGTAGTGGATCACTACCGCTGGCACCGCGACCCGCGTTCGGCGACTCAGGGGGCGACGGCGCCGGCGGACAGGCCCGCGGCGATGCGCTCGACCCGGGCGAGCACGGAGGCGCCGGGCTCGTCGGGGTGCTCGGCCCACCAGCGCAGGACGGTGTCGAGCATGCCGATCCAGATGCGCGTCGTGAGCGCCCGGTCGGCGGGGTCGGTGTCGCCGGCGAGCTCGAGCATCTCCCCCACGCCCTCGACGGCCAGGCGGTGCAGCCGGTCGGTGTGGCGCGCGGCGGCCCGGGCGGCCTCGGTGCCCGCGGGCACCGTCGGGTCGAAGAGCACGCGCCACAGGTGCGGGCGGCCGTCGAGCACCGCCGTCAGGCCCGCGACGGTGAGCAGCCCGCGCTCGAGGCCGACGGCGCCGAGCCCGGCGCTGCGCTCGACCTCGTCGGCGACGAGGCTGCCCGCGGCGTCGACGCACGCGACGTACAGGCCCTCCTTCGACCCGAAGTAGCTGTAGACGAGCGGCTTCGAGATGCCGGCGGCGCGGGCGACGGTGACGACGGAGGCGGCGGCGTAGCCGACCCGGGCGAACTCCTCCTGCGCGGCGGCGAGGATCTGCTCCTCGCGGGCGCGCCGGGGCACGCCCTTGGTGCCGGTGCGAGCTGCCATGCGCGGAACTCTAGCCAGGCGATATGACCTGGAGGTAACTTACCTCGAGGTCACATCCCTGGAGGTCACGTGGACGAGCTGCTCGACCCGATGAAGAACCCCGTCACCTACGCCGCGCCGTTCTTCGTGCTCACGATCCTCGTCGAGCTCGCCGCGCTGCGCTGGCTCGACCACGACGACAACGTCACCGGCTACGCGCTGAAGGACGCGCGCACCTCGATCTCGATGGGGATCGTCTCGCTGGTCTTCCTCACCGCGTTCAAGCTCGTCTCGTTCGTCGGCTTCGTCGCGGTCGCCACCTACCTGGCGCCGTGGCAGCTGCCGACCGACACGTGGTGGTACTGGGTGCTCGTCGTGCTCGGCGTGGACCTCGGCTACTACTGGCACCACCGGTTCAGCCACCGCGTGCGCATCGCGTGGGCCGGCCACCAGGCCCACCACTCCAGCGACTTCATGAACTTCGGCACCGCGCTGCGCCAGAAGTGGAACCCGTGGTTCGAGTTCTTCTTCTGGCTGCCGCTGCCGCTGCTCGGCTTCGCGCCGTGGACGCTCTACGTGGCGTTCGGCATCAACCTGATCTACCAGTTCTTCACCCACACCGAGGTGGTCGACCGGCTCCCCCGACCCGTCGAGTGGGTGATGAACACGCCCTCGCACCACCGGGTCCACCACGGCAGCGACCCCGAGTACCTCGACAAGAACTACGGCGGCATCCTCATCGTCTGGGACCGCCTCTTCGGCACCTTCGCCCCCGAGCGGCACCGGCCGCGCTACGGGCTGACCACGCCGGTCACGACGTTCAACCTGCTCGAGCTGCAGTACGGGCACTACCGCGAGATCTGGCAGGACGTGCGCGCGGCGTCGCGGCTGCGCGACAAGGTCGGGTACGTCGTGGGGCCGCCCGGCTGGGCACCGGCCGCACCAGCCGCACCGGCCGCACCGGCCGCACCGGCCGCACCGGGCGCACCGGGCCCGGCGCCCGCCGTACCGGAGCGGCCCAGCTGTACCTAGCCCCCCGCGGTTCGTGGTGCCAGCGCCAGGGATCCCACGGCGCTGACACCACGAACCGGGCCGGGTCAGTCCCCGCGCACCACGGCGTGGGTCGCGACGACGAAGTCGGCGTTGCGCTCGACGCCGCGCAGCGCCAGCTCGAGGTGGCGCGGCAGCAGCGGCGCGCCGGCGCCGAGCACGACCGGCGCGTAGGCCACGACGACCTCGTCGAGCAGGCCCACGTCCGCGAGCCGCCCGGCGAGCTCGCCACCGCCGACCACCCACACGTCGCGGTCACCGGCGACCGCCGCCGCCTCGGCGTGCAGCGCCCGCACCGCGGCGTCGTCGTCGGCCGCGACGAAGCGGATGTCGGCGTCGGCCCACCCGGCGGGGCGGGCGGCCTCGAGCTCGGCGGCGCGGTGGGTGAGGACCCAGGTGGGCACGTCGTACGCCCACGGGTCGTCGCCGGCGTGCTGGGCGACCCAGGTGTAGGTCGAGGCGCCCATGAGCGTCGCGCCGACGCGCGCCATGAACGCGGCGTGGTTGCCCGGGCCCTCGGGGTCGAGGTCGCGGTGGAGGAGCCACTCCAGGGAGTGGTCGGGGGTGGCGATGAAGCCGTCGAGGCTGCTGGCGGTGTTGTAGACGGTGGTCACGGGTGCTCCTCGTCAGGTCGGGTCGGTCGGGTCGGCTGGCGGATCCACTCGACGGGGTCGCCGAGGTCCGGGGCGGGCGGGGCGTCGTCGAGGGCGCCGAGCTCGCCGAGGAGGCGGCGCACGAGCAGGCGGCGGTGCGCGCCGTACTGCAGGACGTGGGCGACCACCCCGCTCAGCACGAACGACTCGGGCGGCTCGCAGAGCGCGTCGACGAGGCGGTCGTCCCAGGCGTCGCGGGCGGCGATGTCGGCGACGGTGGCGACCCAGCGCGGTCCGGCGACGGCGTGGCGGGCGCGGAGGTCGTCGAGGTCGTCGGTGCCGACGCCCGGGTGGTCGGCGCCCTCGATGCTGGCGACCCACACCTCCTCGGAGAAGACGAGGGCCTGCAGGAGGGCGGCGACGCTCTCCTCCGCGGGGCCCCAGGCGTGGACGCGGTGGCCGGGCAGGAGGGGGCGTCGGTACGCCGCGGCGTCGAGCCCGCCCGCCGCCTCCAGCACGAGGGCGGTGTCGGCGACGCCGTGGTGCAGCTGCACCGCGAGGACGGGGTCGAGCCGCGCGCGCCCGGCGGTCGGCTCGCGCACCCACAGGTTCGTCGGCGGGTGGAAGTGGATGCCGTTGGGGGCGTCGAGCCAGGTGGCGGTGCCGCTCGTCGTGGCGCTCGGCGGGTGCCCGTAGGCCCGTGCGAACGCCCGCGCGAACCCCTCGGTCGAGTCGTAGCCCGCCTCCAGCGCCACCTCCGTCACCGTCGCGCCGCCCGCCAGGCGCCACGCCGCCCGCTCGAGCAGCACCCGGCGTCGCAGCGCCACCGGCGGCTCGCCCGCCTCGCGGGCCACCTGCCGGCTGAAGTGGTACGGCGACGCGTGCGCCCCGCGCGCCATGTCGCCGAGGCGGGGGTGGTCGTCGTCGAGCACGGCGTCGAGGAGCTCGCGCAGGCGGTCGCGGCCGCGTGGCGGTGCGGGCTGGTCGCCGGGGTGGTCGCCGGGGTGATCGGGGTGGGTCACGGGTCCAGTCTGGGGCGGCCGGGGCCCCGCGCGCCCGACCGATCTTGCTGTCCTGCGGGCAGGCTCCCGGCGGCGTTCGTGGTAGCAGCGCCAGGCTTTTCGTGGCGCTGGCACCACGAACGGGGACGCCGCGCGTTCGTGGTAGCAACGCCAGGCATTCCGTGGCGCTGGCACCACGAACGGGGTACGGCGGGGCGAGGCGCGGGGCGCCGCGGCGGCGGGAGGGTACGGCGCGGTTACGCCACCGCGACGGCGGCCACGGCGGCGAGGGCCCGGTCGACGCGGTCGGGCGCGTCGTACGGCACCCACCTGATGCGCGGGTCCTTCGTGAACCACGACTCCTGGCGCCGGGCGAAGCGTCGCGTCGCCACCACCGTGCGCTCGCGGGCCTCGTCGAGCGAGAGCCGGCCGGCCAGGTGCTCGGCGACCTCGCGGTAGCCGATGGCCCGCGACGCCGTCAGCCCGTCGAGCAGGCCCACCTCCAGCAGGCGCTCGACCTCGGCGACGAACCCGGCCGCGAACATCGCGTCGACCCGCCGCGCGATGCGCTCGTCGAGGGTGGGGCGGTCGATGGCGACGCCGACCTGCACGGTGCGCGGGTCGACGTGCTCGAGCACCGGCAGCGAGGCGCTGAACGGACGCCCGGTCAGCTCGACGACCTCGAGCGCCCGCACGATCCGGCGCCCGTTCTCGGGGAGGATCCCGGCCGCCGCCTCGGGGTCGACCTCCGCGAGCCGGGCGTGCAGCGCGGCCGACCCGACGCGGGCGAGCTCGGCGTCGTACCGCGCCCGCACCTGCGGGTCGGTGCCGGGGAAGTCGAAGCGGTCGAGCACGGCGCGGGTGTAGAGCGCCGAGCCCCCCACGAGCACCGGGACCCGGCCCCGCCCCCGCACCTCCGCGATCACACCGCGCGCGCGGCCCTGGAAGTCGGCCACGCTGGCCGGCTCGGTGACGTCGAGGAGGTCCAGCAGGTGGTGCGGCACCCCACGGCGCTCGGCGGCGGGGAGCTTCGCCGTGCCGACGTCCATGCCGCGGTAGAGCTGCATCGCGTCGGTGTTGACGACCTCCCCGTCGAGGCGCTCGGCCAGGTCGAGCGACAGGTCGGTCTTGCCGGCCGCCGTGGCCCCGACGACCGCCACGATCGGCGGGACGGGCGGCTGGCTCACGCTGGCTATCCTTCCAGCACCGCACGAGACGACGTGCCCGACCGGCGCCCGACACCATCCGGCGGCGTCGGGCGCACCGACCAGGAGGACCGCACATGGCGTTCAGCGACAAGCTCAAGGGCGCGCTCGGCCAGGCCCGCACGAAGGCCGGCGACGTCGTCGACAAGCACGGCGACAAGATCACGGGCAGCATCGACAAGGCCGCCGCCGTGGCCGATGCGAAGACCAAGGGCAAGTACTCCGACAAGATCGCCAAGGGCACCACGAAGGCCAAGCAGGGCCTCGACAAGATCGACAAGCGGAACGACGGCGGCACCCCCCGATGACGTCCGCCGAGCCGGACCCCGCGCCGCGCTCGGACCAGCGCCCGACCGCCGACGACCCCGTCGGGATCGGGCGCTTCGTCGTGGTGCCCGCCGCCTACGTGCTGCTCCTGCGCCCCGGCGCCGGCGACGTCCCCGAGGTGCTCCTGCAGCTGCGTTCCGGCACGGGCTACATGGACGACCACTGGGCGTCGGGCGCCGCCGGGCACGTGGAGAAGGGCGAGACCGCGTACGACGCCGCCCGCCGCGAGGCGGCCGAGGAGCTCGGCGTCTCCGTGGTCGACCTGCGGGTGCTGGCCACCATGCAGCGCCGCGCGCCCGGGCCCGGTCCGGTCGCGCCGATCGACGAGCGCGTGGACTTCTTCCTCACCGCGACGTCGTGGGCCGGCGAGCCGCGGATCATGGAGGGCGCGAAGTGCGCCGACCTGCGGTGGTTCGGCCTCGACGCGCTCCCGGACCCCGTCGTCCCCCACGAGCTCGTCGCCCTGACCGAGCTGCGCCGGGTCGTGGGGCCGCTCGGTACGGTGGTGGCCGAGCCGTCGCCGTACCTGACGTTCGGCTTCACGACGCCACCCGCCGAGGAGGAACAGCCGTGAGCGACCCCGGACCGCAGCCCGACCCCACCATCGAGCCCGCCGAGCCCAACCCCGGAGGGGCCGACGCGATCGACGAGTCGGACCGCTACGGCGACGAAGCCGGCGAGCCGATCACCCCCGACCTCCCGTCGGACAGCAACCCCGCCGTCGACGAGGACGCCCTGCCCGACGGCGTCACCGAGGGCGAGGACAAGCAGCAGGAGGGCGAGGAGGACCCCGCCACCTCCGAGGAGCCCGCGGACTGACGCGCACCACCCGGCGGGGGCCTCTCCTCAGGCGGCCAGCGGGGGGCGCCGTGGCCTTCGCCGCACGCTCGTGCCCGGCCTGCTGACCGCGCCGGTCCGCGCGACCACGCCCGGCCGCGGCTACGGCCTGTTCCTGCCGGCGTACCCGGGCAGCACGGACGCGCTGCGTGCCGCCGGCGCGGCCGTGGGCCGGATGCCGGAGGTCGTGACCTGGTACGCCGCGTGGTCCGACGGCCGCGCGTTCCCGCTGGCCCAGGTGCAGGAGGTCAGCGCCCTCGGGGCGGTCCCCGAGATCACCTGGGAGCCGTGGGACCCCGCGCTCGGGACCGGCCAGGAGCGCTTCTCGATGGCCTCGATCGCCGGCGGCCGCCACGACGACTACGTGCGGGCCTGGGCCCGGGCGGCGGCCGCGTGGGGCGGCCCGGTGCGCCTGCGGTTCGCGCACGAGTCGAACGGCACCTGGTACCCCTGGGCCGTCGGGGTCGCCGGCACGACGACCCGCGACCACGTCGCCGCCTGGCGCCGCGTCGTGGGCATCTTCCGCTCCGCGGGCGCCACCGACGTCACCTTCGTCTGGTGCCCCAACGTCCCCTTCGCGGGCACGCCGGCGCTCGCGTCGATCTACCCCGGCGACGCGTGGGTCGGCGCCGTCGGGCTCGACGGCTACAACTGGGGCACCAGCCGGGCCTGGTCGACGTGGGGCTCCTTCACCGACGTGTTCGGTGCCGGCGTCGCCGAGCTGCGGGCGCTCACCGCGAAGCCGCTCGTCATCGGCGAGGTCGCGTGCGCCGAGGCGGGCGGCGACAAGGCGGCCTGGATCGCCGACATGTTCGCCGTGCTCGCCGCGCGCCCCGAGATCCGCGGCTTCACGTGGTTCGACGCCGTGAAGGAGACCGACTGGCGCGTCGGGTCGACGCAGGCCTCGCTCGACGCGTTCCGGGCCGGTCTCGCGGGGGTCTGAGCGCTCAGCGCACCGAGCAGGCGCTCTCGACGACGGGCAGCGGCGCGGGCACGCCGATGCTCGGCATGCCGAGCGACACCCCCGCGGGGGTGGGGGGCTGCGCCGTACGTCGCTCCCAGGCGTCGCCGGCGCGGGTGCGGCGCAGCGCCAGCACCGGGCCGTCGGCCACGAGGTGGTGGGGTGCGCCGTACGTGACCGCGACCTCGACCATGTCGCCGGGGCGCGGCGCCTCGCCGCCCACGAGCGAGAAGTCGGCCGCGAAGTGCACGAGGCGGTTGTCGGGGGCGCGGCCCGACAGGCGCGCGGTGGCGGCGTCCTTGCGACCCTCGCCCTCGGCGACCATGAGCTCGAGCCGGCGGCCCTCGAGCTTCCGGTTCTCCTCCCACGCGATCTCGTTGACGAGCGCGACGAGGCGCTCGTAGCGCTCCTGCACGACGGCCTTCGGCACCTGGTCGGCCATGGTGGCGGCCGGGGTGCCGGGGCGGGTGGAGTACTGGAACGTGAACGCGCCGGAGAACCGCGACTCGCGCACCGCGTGCAGCGTCTGCTCGAAGTCGGCCTCGGTCTCGCCGGGGAAGCCCACGATGATGTCGGTGGTGATCGCCGCGTCGGGGATGGCGGCGCGCACGCGCTCGATGATGCCGAGGAACTTGCGCTGGCGGTAGGAGCGGCGCATCGCCTTGAGCACCGTGTCCGAGCCCGACTGCAGCGGCATGTGCAGCGACGGCATCACGTTCGGCGTCTCGGCCATCGCCTCGATGACGTCGTCGGTGAACTCGGCCGGGTGCGGCGAGGTGAAGCGCACGCGCTCCAGACCCTCGATCTCCCCGCAGGCGCGCAGCAGCTTACTGAAGGCCTGCCGGTCGCCGAACTCCACGCCGTACGCGTTCACGTTCTGGCCCAGCAGCGTCACCTCGGTGACGCCCTCGGCCACGAGCGCCTCGATCTCGGCGAGCACGTCGCCGGGGCGGCGGTCCTTCTCCTTGCCGCGCAGGCTCGGCACGATGCAGAAGGTGCACGTGTTGTTGCAGCCGACGCTGACCGACACCCACGCGGCGTACGCCGACTCGCGGCGCGTCGGCAGCGTGGACGGGAAGACCTCGAGGCTCTCGAGGATCTCGACCTGGGCCTCCTCCGCGATGCGCGCCCGCTCCAGCAGCACCGGCAGCGAGCCGATGTTGTGGGTGCCGAACACGACGTCGACCCACGGGGCCTTGCGGGTGATCTCGCCCTTGTCCTTCTGCGCCAGGCAGCCGCCGACGGCGATCTGCATGCCCGGGCGCCGCGCCTTCACCGGCGCGAGGTGCCCGAGGTTGCCGTAGAGCTTGTTGTCGGCGTTCTCCCGCACCGCGCAGGTGTTGAGCACGACCACGTCGGCGTCCGCGCCGGCCGGCGCCGCGACGTACCCCGCCTGCTCCAGCAGGCCGGTCAGCCGCTCGGAGTCGTGGACGTTCATCTGGCACCCGAAGGTGCGGACGTCGTAGGTGCGGGGCGTGGCGGTCTCAGGCATGGCCGCACCAGGGTACGGCGACCCGCGCCCACCGCACGAACGCGCGCGTCCTCATCACGAAAAGGTCCCGATCAGCCTGATCGGGGCCCGGTGGCTGGCCCCCGGAGACCGCGAGGGTCTAGGTTCCCCGACCATGACGACTCTGGAGAAGGAGCCGATCCCCGCGGCGCCGCAGGGCGAGCCGCTGGTCGTGCTGTCGGGGGTGCAGAAGTGGTTCGGCGCCCTCCACGTGCTCAAGGACATCGACCTCACCGTGCACCGCGGCGAGGTCGTCGTGGTGATCGGCCCCTCGGGCTCCGGCAAGTCGACGCTGTGCCGCGCCATCAACCGCCTCGAGACGATCGGCGAGGGCTCGATCACGCTCGACGGCCAGCCGCTGCCCGAGGAGGGCAAGGCGCTCGCCGGCCTGCGCGCCGAGGTCGGCATGGTGTTCCAGAGCTTCAACCTCTTCGCCCACAAGACGATCCTCGAGAACGTCACCCTCGGGCCGATCAAGGTCCGCGGCATCAAGAAGGCCGAGGCCGAGGCCCGCGCGCAGGAGCTGCTCGACCGCGTCGGGGTCGGCGCCCAGGCGGGCAAGTACCCCGCCCAGCTCTCCGGCGGCCAGCAGCAGCGCGTCGCGATCGCCCGGGCCCTGGCGATGGAGCCCAAGGTGATGCTCTTCGACGAGCCCACCTCGGCGCTGGACCCCGAGATGATCAAGGAGGTCCTCGACGTCATGGTCGAGCTCGCCCGCGGCGGCATGACCATGGTCGTGGTGACCCACGAGATGGGCTTCGCGCGCACGGCGGCCGACCGGGTCGTCTTCATGGCCGACGGCCAGATCGTCGAGTCCGGCACGCCGCAGGAGTTCTTCACCAACCCCAAGAGCGAGCGTGCGCAGGACTTCCTGGGCAAGATCCTCAAGCACTGACGACCCGCCGGGTCCGGCCCCCGACGACGGGGCACCCGGGGCCACCGGCACGTACGACGGGACGCGCGCTCGGGCGCCGCGACCTCGCAGCCCCATCACCCCATCACCCGATGACGGGCCCTCGCGGCCCTGGAAGTAGGAGAGATGCGACTCAGAAGGACGATGGCCACGATGACCGGCCTGGTGCTCGCCGCCTCGCTGGCCGCGTGCGGCGACGCCGGCAGCGACGAGGAGAACTCGGTCGACGTCGACGTCAGCGAGGACGCGGCGGAGAGCTTCGACGAGGGCACGCGCATGCGCGAGCTCGCCGAGCAGGGCACCATCAAGATCGGCGTGAAGTTCGACCAGCCCGGCATCGGCTACAAGGGCGCCACCGACGAGGTCCCGACCGGCTTCGACCCGCAGGTCGGCACGATCCTGGCCGCCTCGCTGGGCATCGCGGCCGACGACATCGAGTGGGTCGAGACCATCTCGGCCAACCGCGAGTCGTTCCTCGAGAGCGGCGAGGTCGACCTCGTCATCGCGTCGTACTCGATCACCGACGCCCGTCGCGAGGTCGTCGGCCAGGCCGGTCCGTACTACGTGACCGGCCAGCAGCTGCTCGTCCCCGCCGACAGCGACATCGCCGGCGTCGAGGACGTGCAGGGCCAGGAGGTCTGCTCGGTGACGGGCTCGACCTCGCTCGACAACGTGGCCGCCGAGGGCGCGCAGCCGCGCGGCTTCGACACCTACTCCGAGTGCGTCGACCAGGTCCGCGACGGCACGGTCGCCGCGATGACGACCGACGGCGCGATCCTGCTGGGCTACGCCGCCGAGGACCCCGACAACCTCAAGGTCGTCGGCGACCCGTTCTCGGAGGAGCGCTACGGCGTCGGCTACTCCATCGACGCCCCCGAGATGTGCGGCTGGATCAACGAGACCCTCGAGGAGTCGTTCGACGACGGCACCTGGGAGGAGGCGTTCAACAACACCCTGGGCGTCTCCCTCGACGAGGCCCCCGAGCCGCCCGCGCTCGACCCCTGCGCGTGAGGTGACGTGGCGGGTTCCCCGGTGAACCGGGGAACCCGCCACTTGTCGCGCGAAACTTTCACCCTGAAGTGGTGGGTTCCCCGGTGCACCGGGGAAACCGCCACCCCCCTGAACCGGAAGGAGGAGCCGCCGCGTGGAGGCGATCCTCACTGACTACGACCTCTACCTGAAGGGCTTCGCCCTGACGGTCGGGCTGGTGCTCGTCTCCGGGGTCGCGTCGCTGGTGTTCGGCGCCCTGCTGGCCGCCGCACGCGTCGGCCCCATCTGGGTGCTGTCCAAGGCCGCGAGCCTCTACGTGACGATCTTCCGCAACACCCCGCTGCTGATGGTCTTCATCTTCGTGGCCATCGCGATGCCGCGGATCGGCATCACCTTCAAGTTCGTCGAGGAGATCGCGGTCGGCGACTGGAGCATCTCGGCGTTCTTCTTCCGGGCCTGCGTCGCCCTGACGCTCTACACGTCGGCGTTCGTCTGCGAGGCGTTCCGCTCGGGCATCAACGCGGTCCCGCTCGGCCAGGCCGAGGCCGCCCGGGCGCTCGGGCTGACGTTCGTCCAGAACATGACGAACATCGTGATGCCGCAGGCGCTGCGTGCCGTCGTACCCCCGCTGACCAGCGTCTTCATCGCCCTGACGAAGAACACGTCGGTGGCGGCCGCGTTCGGCATCGCCGAGGCGACGTCGGCGATGCGCACCCTCGGCAACCGCTACGGCGACCAGGTGGTGGAGATCTTCTTCTTCATCGCCATCGGCTACATCGTCGTCGTCGAGCTGCTCGCCCTCGGCTCCTACGCGCTCGAGCGGCGCTGGAAGGTGGCGGCCCGATGAGCGCCGGAGTCCTCTTCGACGCCCCGGGCCCCAAGGCCCGGGTGCGCCACCGGATCTACACGGTGCTCTCCGTGCTGGCGCTCGCCGGCGTGCTGGCGCTCGTGCTGCTGCGCCTGGCCGACAGGGGCCAGCTCGAGTACGCGCTGTGGGAGCCCTTCGTCACCCCCGCCTACCTCGAGGTCATCCTCGACGCGCTGCTGCAGACGCTGAAGATGGCGTTCGGCGCGATCGTGCTGGCCATCGTCTTCGGTGTGCTCTTCGGCATCGGGAAGCTGTCGGACCACGCCTGGCTGCGTTGGCCGTCGTGGGCGGTCGTGGAGTTCTTCCGCGCCGTCCCCGTGCTGCTGCTCATGACCGGCCTGTGGCTCGCGTTCTCGATCGGCGACGGGCCGCTCAGCCCGTTCTGGTGCGTCGTCATCGCCCTGACGCTCTACAACGGCTCGGTGCTCGCCGAGGTGCTACGCGCCGGCATCAACGCGGTGCCCGCCGGGCAGGTCGAGGCGGCGTACGCCCTGGGTCTGCGCAAGTCGCAGGTCATCTGGCTCGTGCAGCTGCCGCAGGCCGTGAAGATCATGCTGCCCGCCCTGGTCAGCCAGTGCGTGGTGGCGCTGAAGGACACGAGCCTCGGCTACTACATCACCGCGCCGGGCCTCACCGCGGTCATGCGGCCGATCTACCTGGAGTTCCAGAACCAGGTGCCGACCGCCATCGTCATCGCGAGCATCTACATCCTCGTCAACATCCTGCTGACGCTGCTGGCGACCTGGCTGCAGCACAAGCTGGTCGGCGAGCGCAAGCAGCTCGACGTGCCGATGGTGGGCGCCGGGACGACGGCTAGGACCTGATCGTCCGAGACACGTACGACGAGGGGCCCCGCACCTGGGCAGGTGCGGGGCCCCTCGTCGTACGGGCGGGTGGGCTCAGCGCTTCTTCGGCGTCACCCAGAGGCGGATGACGCCCTCGATGACGACGGTGCCGTCGGCACGCACGCCGCGCACGCGGACCGGGAGGTCAGGGTCGTCGCCCGTCCACTGCTCGGGGTCGGTCTCCGCGATGCAGCGGATGTCGCTGTCCGCCTTGGCCGTGTAGGCGACGTCCATGCCCTTCGGGATCCACCGCTTGTCGGCGGGGATGGTGACCTCGGCGAGCGCGCCCATCGCGGCCTCGAGGCCGTTGCACAGGGCGATCGCGTGCACGGTGCCGATGTGGTTGTGCACGCCGCGGCGCTTGGGGATGCGCAGCTCGGCGTAGTTGGGCCGCAGCTCGGTGAACCGCGGGCGGATCGTCGCGAAGTAGGGCGCCTGCTGGCTGAACGCCAGCGAGAAGACCCGCTTGCCCAGCAGCGGGCCGACGACGGGGAGCGAGGTGGTCTGCTTCCACAGCTGGAGCACGTTGGCCATGCGGGCCACCTTACTCGTCGGTAACCGCGCGCGTCACTCCCCCGGTCCGTCCGCGCCGCCGGGCCGCGTCGCGACCACGAACACCCGCCGGAACGGCAGCACCACGGCCGGCTCGCCGCCGACCTCGGTGGTGGGGTACGCCGCCCGCAGGGCCGCGCGGAACTCCTCGGCGAACCGCTCGCGCAGGTCGACCGGCAGCGCCTCCAGCGTCGGCCGGGCGCCCGTCGAGCGCACCCAGGCGAACACCGGGTCCTCGCCGCGCAGCACGTGGAGGTAGGTCGTCTCCCAGGCGTCCACCTGCGCCCCGGCGGCGGCGAGCACCTCGAGGTACGTCGCCGCGTCGTGCGCCGCGGGCACGTCGACGCCGCGGGTGTGCTCGCGGTACGGCGCGCGCCCGGCCAGCTCCGCGCGCAACACGTGACTGGGCTCGGCGAAGTTGCCGGGCACGCCGAACGCGAGCGTGCCGCCCGGCGCCACGCGGGCCAAGAGCTCCGGGAGGAGGTCGAGGTGACCGGGCACCCACTGCAGCGTCGCGTTGGAGACGAGGACGTCGACGGGGCGCTCGGGCCGCCAGGTGCGGACGTCACCGACCGTGAACCTCAGCCCGGCGGTGACGAGCTCGGCGCGCGCCCGGTCGATCATCTCGGGCGAGGAGTCGACGCCGACGACCTCCGCCCGGGGCCAGCGGCGGGCCAGCAGGGCGGTGAGGTTGCCGGGGCCGCACCCGAGGTCGACGACGCGGTCGGGCGCCTCGGCCCGCACCCGCGCCAGCAGCTCGACGAAGGGCCGGCCGCGCTCGTCGGCGTACTGCAGGTAGCTGGTGGGGTCCCAGGGCACGGCGGTCTCCTCGCGTCGACGGTCGGTCCACCGTCCGCCCGAAACCTCTTGATGTCAAGATTCTCGACGGGCGGTACCATCCTCCCCATGCGGGACGAGGTCGACGAGCTGGTCGAGGCGTGGGCGCGCGAGCGCCCCGACCTCGACCTCGCGCCCGTCGAGGTGTTCAGCCGCATCAGCCGCCTGGCCCGCCACCTCGACCTGGCGCGGCGCAAGGCGTTCGCCGACCACGACATCGAGACGTGGGAGTTCGACGTGCTGGCCGCGTTGCGGCGGGCGGGCGCGCCGTACGAGCTCTCCCCCGGCCGGCTGCTGCGCGAGACGCTGGTGACGAGCGGGACGATGACGAACCGCGTCGACCGTCTCGTCGCCCGCGGCCTCGTCGACCGCCTCCCCGACCCGCACGACCGCCGCGGCGTGCTCGTGCGACTCACCCGCGAGGGCGGCGCCGCGGTCGACGGCGCCTTCGAGGCGCTGCTGGAGGCCGAGGCGACCCTCGTCGCGGCCCTCCCCGCCGGCGAGCGCGAGCGCCTCGGTGCGCTGCTGCGCGAGCTGATGCGCCCGTTCTCCTGAGGCGCCGGGGCGCGGTACGCCGGGGGTCCAGGTGGGCGGGCCAGCAGACCGGTGGTTGAGGTGGGCGCGCCAGCGGCCCTCGAAACCACCAGCGCATCCCGGGCGTGGTTTCGAGGGGTTGCCAGAGCAACCCACCTCGACCACCAAGCGGGGAGCCGGCGTCAGCCGAGCAGGTCCGCCGCCTCGAGCCACTCCATCTCGAGCTCGTCCTTCTCCTGTGCCAGGGCCTGGAGCCGCGCGCTGACGGCGGCGAGGCGCTCGTAGTCCTGCGCGTGCTCCAGCGCCTCGGCGTTGAGCGCGGCCTCCTCCTGGGTGAGGCGGGCGAGGCGCTTCTCGACGCGGGCGACGGTCTTGCGGGCGGCGCGCTCCTCGGCGCCGCCGACCTTCGCCTTCGCGCCGTCGGCCGCGGCGGCGGGAGGGGCTCCCGCCGTACCCCCGCCGGAGGCGGCGGCCGCGGCGGCGCGGGCGTCGGCGTCGCGGCGCTCGAGGTACTCGTCGACGCCGCGGGGCAGCATCGAGATCTTCCCGTCGCCGAGCAGGGCCCAGGTGGCGTCGGTGGCGCGCTCGAGGAAGTACCGGTCGTGGCTGACCACGACGAGCGTGCCGGGCCAGCCGTCGAGGAAGTCCTCGAGCACCTGCAGGGTCTCGATGTCGAGGTCGTTGGTGGGCTCGTCGAGCAGCAGCACGTTGGGCTCGCCGAGCAGCAGGCACAGCAGCTGGAACCGTCGCCGCTCGCCACCGGACAGGTCCCCGATGCGCGCGGTCAGCCGGTCGCCGGTGAACCCGAAGCGCTCCAGCATCGACGTCGCGGTGATCTCGCCGTCGGCGGTGCGGGTCACGCGCCGGATGTCCTCGACGAAGGGCAGCACCCGGGCGTCGGGGTCGAGGTCGTCGAGCTGCTGCGTCAGGTGCGCCAGCGCGACGGTGCGACCGCGCTTGACCCGGCCCTTCTGCGGCTCGAGCGTTCCCGCGAGCAGCGACAGCACGGAGGTCTTGCCGGCGCCGTTGACGCCGACGATCCCGAACCGGTCGCCGGGCCCGATGCGCCACGTCGCCTGGTCGAGCAGCACCTTCTCGCCGCGGCGCAGGTCGACGTCCTCGACGTCGACGACGTCCTTGCCGAGCCGCTGGGTGGCGAAGCGCTGCAGGGCGATGCTGTCGCGCGGCGGCGGCTCGTCCTCGATGAGCGCGTTGGCGGCGTCGATGCGGAACTTCGGCTTCGAGGTGCGCGCCGGCGCGCCGCGGCGCAACCAGGCCAGCTCCTTGCGCGCGAGGTTCGCCCGGCGCTGCTCGTTGACCGCGGCCTGGCGCGACCGCTCGGCCCGGGCGAGGGTGAACGCGGCGTACCCGCCCTCGTAGACGTCGACGACCCCGTCGTGCACTTCCCACGTCCACTCGACGACGGCGTCGAGGAACCACCGGTCGTGCGTCACGACCAGCAGCGCCGACGGCAGCCCCACGAGGTGGCGCGCCAGCCAGGCGACGGCCTCGACGTCGAGGTGGTTGGTGGGCTCGTCGAGCACGAGCAGGTCGTGGCGGTCCAGCAGCAGGGCGGCCAGCGCGCAGCGGCGCCGCTCACCGCCGGACAGACCCACGACCGGGCGGTCGAGGTCGACCCCGGCGAGCAGCACCTCGACGACCTCGCGGGTCGTGGAGTCGGCGGCCCACTCGTGGTCGAGCCGGCCCTGCAGAACGGCCTCGCGCACGGAGTGGGTGTCGTCGAGCTCGTCGCCCTGGTGGAGGTAGCCGATCTCGATGCCCCGCGTCATCGACACGCGGCCGGTGTCCGGCTCCTCGAGGCCGGTCAGCACCTCCAGCAGCGTCGTCTTGCCGTCGCCGTTGCGCCCGACGATGCCGATGCGCTGGCCCTCGCCGACGCCGATCGACACCTCCGACAGCAGGGGGCGCACGCCGTACGACTTGGAGACCCGCTCCAGGTTCACGAGGTTCGGGACGGCCATCAGACGTACTCCACCCGGTGCACGCCCGCGACGGGGCCGGTGGCGACGAGCACGACGTCGTACGCCGCGCGCAGCCGCTCGGCGACCTCCCGGGCGTGGTCGGCGTCGGTGCACAGGAACACGCAGGTCGGGCCCGAGCCCGAGACGATGCCGCGCACCGCGCCCGCCGCCTCGCCCGCCTCGAGCACGTCGACGAGGTCGGGGCGCAGGTCGAGCGCCGGCAGCTGGAGGTCGTTGTGCAGCACCTGGCCGAGCAGCTCCGGGTCCTGCGACGCCAGCGCGGCGATGACGCGGTCGGGCACGACGACGCCCTCCGCGGCCGCGTCGGGGCGCAGCCGGTCGTGGTGGGCGAAGACCCGCGGGGTCGAGAGGCCCTCCCGCGACGGCACGACCACCCACCACCAGGTCGCGTCGACGATGGCCGGGTCGGCGTACGGCGCGACCTGCTCGCCGCGCCCCACGCCCGCGGCCGTGCCGCCGAGCAGGCAGAACGGCACGTCGCTGCCCAGCTCCGCCGCGATGGCGAGGAGGTCGTCGTCGGGGGTCTGCAGGTCGTGCAGGCGGTCGAGCGCCACGAGCGTCGCCGCGGCGTCGGCCGAGCCGCCCGCGAGCCCGCCGGCGACCGGGATGTCCTTCTCCACGTGCACGTCCGCGCGCAGGGTGCGGCCGTGGTGGGCGCCGAGCAGCTCGGCGGCGCGGTGCACGAGGTTGGTGCCCGGCGCGAGCGGTACGGCGGAGCCGTCGACGTGGTCGGACGCCGTCAGGTCCAGCTGCACCGGCACCGTGCCCGAGCCGCCGGGTCGGGCGGTCACGTCGTCGTACAGCCCGATGGCCTGGTAGACGGTCGCGAGCGGGTGGTAGCCGTCGGGGCGGGGGGCGCCGACGGCGAGGTAGAGGTTGATCTTCGCCGGGGCGCGCACGGTCACCGACCGGCCGTCGCCGTGGGCGGTGCGGGCGCTCATGCGGGGTCTCCCGGGGGGTCGGGGTGGGGCTCGGGGTGCGGCTCGGGGTGCGGCGCGGGGGCGGTCAGGGCGAGGCCCTCGGCCACGCGGGCGAAGTCCTCGACGCGCAGCTGCTCGCCGCGGATCGTGGGCTCGACGCCGGCGTGCGCGAGGGCGGCCTCGATGCGCTCGGTGGAGCCGGCGAGACCGCGCAGCGCGGCCCGCAGCGTCTTTCGGCGCTGGGCGAAGGCGGCGTCGACGACGGTGAAGACCTCGGTGCGCGATGCGGTGGTGACGGGCGGCTCGCGCCGCGTCCAGGCCACGAGGCCGGAGTCGACGTTGGGCGCCGGCCAGAACACGTTGCGCCCGACCGACCCGGCGCGCCGCACGTCGGCGTACCAGGCGGCCTTGACCGAGGGCACGCCGTACGTGCGCGAGCCCGGCCCCGCCGCGAGCCGGTCGGCGACCTCGGCCTGCACCATCACGAGCCCGCGCTCGAGCGAGGGCAGCAGGGCGAGCAGGTGCAGCAGCACGGGCACCGAGACGTTGTAGGGCAGGTTCGCGACCAGGGCCGTCGGCGCGTCGCCGGGCAGCTCGGTGATGCGCAGGGCGTCGGCGGCCACGACCTCGAACGCGTCGGCCTGGGCCGGGGCGAGCTCGGCGATGGTGGCCGGCAGCCGCGCCGCCAGCACCTCGTCGAGCTCGATCGCCACGACGCGCCGCGCGACCCCGAGCAGCGCCAGCGTGAGCGACCCCAGGCCGGGGCCCACCTCGACGACGATGTCGTCGGCGCCCACGCCGGAGTCGCGCACGATGCGGCGCACCGTGTTGGGGTCGATGACGAAGTTCTGCCCGCGCTGCTTCGTGGGCCGCAGGTCGAGCTCGGCGGCGAGGCGACGGACGTCGGCGGCGCTGAGGAGTCGCGGAGCGCCGGCCGTGGTCACGGGGGCCACCCTACGAACCCCGGGCCCCGGGCGGCTCGGCGCCCCGTGGGCCGGGGACACCCGGGTACGACGCGAGCCGCCGCCGACCGGTGGGGTCGGCGGCGGCTCGGCGTCGTGGAGCGGTGAGGTGCTCGGGTCAGCGGGGCAGGCCCAGCTTGTTCGCGCAGCTCGGCCACGCGCCGTACCCACCACGGTCGTCGCGCAGCTTGGTGGCGACGCGGATCTGCTCCTCGCGGCTGTTCTCGTGCGGGTAGCCCGAGCCGCCGTAGGCGCGCCAGGTCTGCAGGTTGAACTGCAGGCCGCCGTAGTAGCCGTTGCCCGTGTTGATGGCCCAGTTGCCGCCGGACTCGCACTTGGCGAGCCGGTCCCAGGTCGAGGAGCCCGAGGCGTAGTTCGAGCCGCCGGCCGGGGCGGAGGGCGACGAGGACGACGACGAGCTCGACGGGGCCGGGGTCTCCACCGGGCGCTCCTTCGTGCCGACGCGGATCCGCTCGGTGACCGGGGCGGCGGTGACGCGCGAGGCGGTGACCTGGCGCTCGACGCCGCGGCCGTTGCGCAGGGTGACGAGGTAGGTCACGTCCTGGGCGCCGTCGCGACCGGCCTGCTCGACCTCCTCCTCGCCCTCGAACAGCGACGGGTCCTCGACCTCGACGGTCTCGTGCGGGACGACCTGGTCGGGGACGGTGACCTCCTGCTGCGCCCAGCGGGTCACGGTGATCGTGCCCCCCTCGGCGACCGGGGTGTCGACCGCGGGGACGACCGCGTCGGTCTCGGCGAGCTCGATGCCGAGCTGCGCGAGCACGTCGCCGACGGTCAGGCCGGCCACCTGCTCGGTCACCGGGGCGTCGGGGCCGACGACGAGGGTGAGGGTCTTGGGGGTGACGAGCTCCAGCGCCATGCCCTGGCGGTCGATGCCCGCGCTGCGGCTGGCGGAGAGCTGCGCACCGTCGGCGGTCAGGCCGATCTCGGCGAGGGCGCTGTCGACGTCGCGGGCGAGCACCCAGTGGGTCTCGGTCGCGCCGTCGACGGTGAGCTCGAGGGGACGGGCGTAGCGGACGCTGATCCGCGCGCCGTCCTCGACGTCCTCGTCGACGCTGGGGGCGACCTGGTCGCGGTCGCCGACCTCGACGCCCTCGCTCTCCAGGACGTCGCCGACCGACCCGCCGAACGCGGACACGGTCCGCTCCTGGCCGTCGACGCTGAGCGTCACCGTCTTGCTGAGGGCCGCGTAACCCGCGGTGGTGCCGGCCACCGCCAGAACCACGACCGCCACGAGGGCGGCGATGAACCCACGACTGCGGACGAACCGGGCGAGATCGCCGCGGCCGCCGCTCGAGCTGAGAAGCTGCACAACACTCCGAACGCTGATCTGTCCGGTCCTCGAACGTCGGCGCACCCCAGGCCGCAGCGGACCGCGCGCGGGATCCGGGGGCGCGCACGCCGCCGGGCCACGTCGTGGACCGTCTGGACCTGTCGGGCCGACTGGGGGAGTAGCGATCGACCACAGCGGTTGTCTGCCCGCGGTGGCGGCCGCGAGCCGCACCCTGCGCCGGCTGGACGTGACGTCCGATCCCGGCTGACAAGAACTCGACCATAACCGCCGTGGTGGCCTGAGCCAATCCGCCGTCCCACGATGGAACGCGGCTCACACGGCGGGCCGGGGGCCGGGCAGGGGCTCGGGCAGGGGTCAGGCCCCGGCTCGGGTGCCCTCTCCCCACGGCCCGCCGAAGGCCGCGAAGGTGTTGCGCTCGATGGCTGCGCACAGCTCGCCGAGGTCGTCCCCGCGGGCCTGCGCCATGGCCCGCACGGTCACGGGCACCAGGTAGGAGGCGTTCGGCCTCCCCCGGTACGGCGTGGGCGTCAGGTACGGCGCGTCGGTCTCCACCAGCACCCGGTCGGCCGGCGCGACGACGAGGGCCTCGCGCAGGTCGGCGGCGTTCTTGAACGTCACGGTGCCGGCGAAGGAGAGGTGCGCGCCGCGGTCGAGGCAGGCCCGCGCGAAGGCGGCGTCGCCGGAGAAGCAGTGCATCACCCAGCGGTCGGGGGCGCCCACGGCGTCGAGCACGTCGAGCACGGCCGCGTGGGCGTCGCGGTCGTGGATGACGAGCGTCTTGTCGAGCCGCTTCGCGATGTCGACGTGGCGGGCGAAGCTCTCCCGCTGCACGTCGAGGCCCTCGGGCCCGGTGCGGAAGAAGTCGAGACCGGTCTCCCCCACCGCCCGCACGTCCGCGTGGGCGGCGGCGAGCCGCTCGATCTCGTCCAGGGCCTCGTCGAGGCGCCCGGCGGCGGCCAGGAGGGGGGCCTCGTTCGGGTGGAGCGCGACGCCGGCGACGAGCGCGTCGTACCGCTCGGCGGCGGCCACGGCCCAGCGGGCGCCGGGCAGGTCGCAGCCGATCTGCACGATGCGGGGCACGCCCACCGCGGACGAGGCCGCCAGCGCCGCCTCGACGCCCAGCCAGTCGTCGCCGCCCGGTCCGTCGGCGATGTCGAGGTGGCAGTGGTTGTCCACGACGGGGTGCGGCAGGGGCTCCGGGGCCGGCGGTCGGCTGCGGTCGCGGCGCGCGCCCTGCTCGGTCGCGGCGGCCCGGGAGCGGGTGGGGCCGTCGGGCGTCGTGGAGCGGTGGGGCCCGTCGGTCACGGGCGCCCGCCCGCGCTGCCGACGCGCTCGAGGACGGCCTCGGCCAGCGCCTCGGGGGCGTGCTCGGGGATCCAGTGGCTCACCCCGGTGAGCACGACGAGCTCGTACTCGGCGTCGACGTACTCCCCCGACATCTCGACGCCGGCGCGGTCGACGGCGGTGTCGCCGTCGCTCCACACGAGCGTGGTGGGCACCTTCACGCGGCGCGCGAAGCCACCGCCGCCGGAGAACGGCAGGCCGCGGTAGTAGCCGACGCCGCCGGGGAACGCGCCGTACTCGAGGATCTCGCGCCGGAACCGGGCGAGGTCCTCGGGCCGCATGCCGGCGTGGGCCAGGATCCGCTCCAGGTCGCGGGGGCGCTTGGCCGCGAGCAGCTCGGGCAGGGCGGGCAGCTGGAACATGCCGATGTACCAGCTGCGCAGCAGCTGGGGGCTGCGGAGGCCGGCCTTGCTGAACGCGCCCGGGTGGGGCACGGAGACGGCGGTGAAGGTGCGGATGCGGTCGCCGTGGGCCGCGGCGACGCCCCAGCCGATCGCCGAGCCCCAGTCGTGGCCCACGAGGTGGACCTTCGCCCCGGCCTCGCCCAGCGCGTCGAGCAGCGCCAGGACGTCGCCGACGAGCTTGTTGAGCGTGTACTGCTTCCGGCCGTTCGGCCGGGCGCCCGGCGAGTAGCCGCGCTGGTCGGGCGCCACCGTGCGGTAGCCCTGGGCGTGCAGCAGCGGCGCCACCTGGTCCCAGCACGACGAGCGCTGGGGGAAGCCGTGCAGCAGCACGACCACGTCGCCGTCGAGGGGACCGGAGTCCACGACGTCGAAGGTGAGGCCGTCGTTGGTGAAGGTGGTCACGCGCTCCGCGATCATGCGGTCGAACCTACCGGGGTGGGCCCGCCGGGGTCAGCCGCGGTGGACCGCGTCGTACACGACCCGCTTGGGCACGCCGGCCGCCTCGGCGACCTCCTTGATGGCGTCCTTGCGGGCGGTGCCCATCTCCTCGCGCTCGGCGACGGCGGCGCGGAGGCTGTCGGGGTCGGCCGCCACGCTCGCGCCGGCCACCACGCCCTGCACGACGAGCGTCACCTCGCCCCGCACGCCCTCGCCGGCCCAGGCGACGAGGTCGGCGAGGGGCCCGCGCCGTACCTCCTCGTGGGTCTTCGTCAGCTCGCGGCACACGGCCGCCGGCCGGTCGCCGCCGAAGGCCTCGGCGAGCGCGGTCAGCGCCGCCTCGGTGCGGTGCGGGGCCTCGAAGAACACCATCGTGCGCTCCTCGTGGGCCAGCACGGCGAGGCGGCGGGCCCGCTCGCCGGCCTTGCGCGGCAGGAAGCCCTCGAAGCAGAACCGGTCGACCGGCAGCCCCGAGACCGCGAGCGCGGTGAGCACGGCGGACGGCCCGGGCACCGCGGTGACGGGCACGCCCGCCTCGACGCAGGCCGCCACGAGCCGGTAGCCGGGGTCCGACACGCTCGGCATGCCCGCGTCGGTCACGAGCAGCACCCGCTGCCCGGCCTGCAGCGCCTCGAGCAGCTGGGGGGTGCGGGCCTGCTCGTTGCCCTCGAAGTACGACGTCACGCGGCCGCCGACCTCGACGCCGAGGTCGCTCGTGAGGCGGCGCAGGCGCCGGGTGTCCTCCGCCGCGACCACGTCGGCGCGGGCCAGCTCGGCGACGAGCCGGGGCGACGCGTCGTCGGGCCGGCCGATGGGCGTGCCGGCGAGCACGAGCACGCCGCCCGACGTCACCGGGCCCGACGTCACTGGGCTCGACGTCACCGGGCCCGACGCCGGCTCGGGCGTCACGACGTCACCTGGGGGGAGTCCACACCGGCGATCATCCCAGGACGCCGTCCGTAGAGTTCACCCCCGTGACGATGCCGACCCTGCCGCGCGTGCGTCCCCGCGCCGTGGCCCCGCCGGCCGTCACGCGGGCGCTCGCCGGGTGGGGGACGCGGTGGGGCGGCTGGCTGCCCGCCCTCGCCGTCTTCGCCCTCGCCCTGCTGCTGCGCCTCTACCACCTCGGCACGCCGCGGGAGTTCTCGTTCGACGAGACCTACTACGCCAAGCACGGCTGGTCGCTGCTCAACCACGGCTACGTGCGCGACTACCCCGACAGCGCCGACGAGTCGATCCTCGACGGCGACACCGACGTGTGGCTGGACGCGCCCGAGCTGATCGTCCACCCCGAGGTGGGCAAGTGGATGATCGCGCTCGGCGTCCGCGTCTTCGGCATGGACCCGTTCGGCTGGCGCATCGCCGCGGTCGTCGCCGGCGCGCTGATGGTGCTGGTGATGTGCCGCCTGGTGCGCCGGATGACGGGCTCGACGCTGCTGGGCTGCACCGCGGGCCTGCTGCTGACCTTCGACGGCATGCACTTCGTGCTCTCGCGCCTCGCCCTGCTCGACATCTTCCTGGCGCTCTTCCTGCTCTGCGGCGTCGCCTGCGTGGTCAACGACCGCTACTGGCTGCGCGCGCGGCTGGCCCGGCTCGTCCCGGAGCGGCCCGGCGACCCGGGCGCCGCGCTCGACCCGCTCGACGGGTCGCGTCGCTGGGGCGCGTCCGGCCCCGTCCGCGCCCTGCTGTGGCGCCCGTGGCTGCTGGCCGGCGGCGTCGCCTGGGGCCTCGCGGTCGGCACGAAGTGGACCGCGCTCTACCCGCTGGCCGCCTTCGGCATCCTCGTCTGGGTCTGGAGCGCCGGCGCCCGCCGCATGTTCGGGGTACGGCGCTCGCTGGTGCGCGCGGCGCTCGTCGACGGCGTGCCGGCGTTCGGCTACCTCGTGCTGGTGGCGCTCGCGACGTACGTGCTGAGCTGGACCGGCTGGCTGCTCCACGCCGACGAGCAGGAGGAGGCGTTCTCCTCCACGCAGTACACCCAGTTCGTCGCCGCGGCCACCGACTGCGACGACCAGGCGACCCTGGACGCCGACCGGCGCTGGCCCACGGCCACCGAGCCCGACGCGAGCGGGCCCGGCGAGGTGGTGCAGTCACTGCGCTCGCTCTGGTACTACCACCAGGACCTCTACGTCTTCCACACGCAGTTCCTCAACTGCTCGACGCACCCCTACCAGTCCGACCCGGTCGGCTGGCTCGTGCTGAACCGGCCGGTCGGGGTGCACGCGGAGAACGGCATCGAGCCCGGCGACCAGGGCTGCACCGCCGCCGAGGGCAGCACGTGCCTGCGCCAGGTGCTCATCCTCGGCACGCCGGTGCTGTGGTGGGCCGGGGCGCTGGCCCTCGTGGCCGCGCTCGGGCTGTGGGCGGCGGCCCGCGACTGGCGCTACGGCGTCGCCGTGGTGGGCGCGGGCTCGACCTGGGTGCCGTGGTTCTTCAACGACGACCGGCCGATCTTCCTCTTCTACGCGATGGCGATCCTCCCCTTCACCGTCATCGCGCTGACCCTCGTGCTCGGCCGGCTCGTCGGCCGCTCGCCGCACCCCACCCCCCGTCGTACGGCGGGGGTCGTCCTCGCGGGCGCCGTGGTCGTGCTCGTCGTCCTGAACTTCGCGTGGTTCTGGCCGATCTACACCGACCAGCTGCTGACCCGCAGCGAGTGGCTCGACCGCATCTGGTTCGACCGCTGGATCTAGGCGGCCTCCCCCCGCGCGCCGGTTGACCACGGCGGGGACGATGGCCGGATGACGACCTCCGACGCTCCCCCCGCGCCGCCGGCCACCGCACCGACCGACCGGGGCCGTCCGACCCCGGCCGACCGGGCTCGGCAGGTGGCCGTGAGCGTCGCCTACGTCGCGTGCGTCGTCGGCAACCTCTTCGGCGCCGGCGTCGTCGGCCCCGTCGAGGTGAGCACGGCGGGCAACGAGGCCTTCGCCGCCGACTCGTCGCTGCTCACGCCGGCCGGATCGGCGTTCTCGATCTGGTCGGTCGTCTACGCCGGCCTCACCCTCCACCTCGTCGTCCAGTGGCTGCCGTCGCGGGCGACGGCGGCCCGGCACCGGGTGACCGGCTGGCTCGTCGCGGCGGCCGCGCTGCTCAACGCGGCGTGGCTGACGGCGTCGCTGCAGGGCTACCTGTGGACCAGCGTCGTGGTCATCGTGGCCCTGCTCGCGGTCCTCGTCGAGATCGTGCGCCGGCTGACCCGGCACCCGGCCGGCCGCGCGCCGGGCCACCGGGACCGGCTCGAGCCGCTCGCGGTCGACGGCACCTTCGGGCTGTACGTCGGGTGGGTCGGCGTCGCCGCCGTCGCCAACGTGGCGGCCGCGAGCACCGCCCACGGCGCCGCGCGCACCGGGGACGTGGCGGTCGCCGTCGCGGTCGTCGTGCTCGTCGGCGTCGCGCTCGCGGCGGTCGTGATGGCGCGGGCGTGGGGCGGCCGGGCCGCGGTCGCCCTCGCCCAGGCCTGGGGGCTGGCGTGGGTGGCCTATGGTCGGCTGGCCGGCGACCCGGAGTCGCCGGTCGTGGGCCTCGTCGCCGGCGTCGCCGCGCTCGTGCCGCTCGTCGCGGTCGGGGTGGTGCGCCGCGGACACGCGGCGGCCGCGCGCCCCGCCGTACCCCGAGGAGAGTCGTGACCACCTGGAAGCCCGGCTGGGACGCGGTGCCGGAGCCGATCGAGCGGTTCTTCGGCGAGTACCACCTCGCCACCCTCACCACGCTGCGCGCCGACGGGCGCCCGCACGTGGTGCCGGTCGGCCTCACCCTCGACGTCGAGCAGCGCTGCGCGTGGGTCATCACGTTCCCCGAGTCGCGCAAGGCCCGCAACGTGGCCGAGCGGCCCGGCAGCCCCGTGGCCGCCTGCCACGTCGACGGGGCCCGCTGGCTCACCGTCGAGGGCACCGCGACCACGACGTCGGACCCGGCGCAGGTCGCCCGGGCGGTGGAGCGGTACGCCGCCCGCTACCGCCGGCCGAAGGAGCGCCCCGACCGCGTGGCGCTGCGCATCGAGGTCGACCGGGTGCTGCACGGCGCCCGCCTCTGAGACGCTCCCGGCCGGACATGCGCCGGACGCACGAGAGCCGGTGCTCCCTGCTCCGCCACGGAGACAGGGGGCACCGGCTCTCGGGCCGTCGGGCGGGGTACGGCGGCTCGCGCGCGCCGCACCCGCCCGCGGGTCACTCGTTGATGTTGGCCGGCTCGCTCGCGTTGGCGGTGCGGTTCTCGGCGTCGATCATCCAGGCGAGCTGCTCGAGGCGCTCGAGGATCGTGTGGAGGATGTCGGCCGTGGTCGGGTCCTCGGCGTCCACCTCGTCGTGGATGCGGCGCGCGGTGCCGGCGACGGCGTAGAGCGCGCCCACGATCAGGTCGACGCAGCGCGCCGTGTCGATCTCGGTGGCGGGGAACTCCGGGATGCTCGACTGGGTGGCGACGCGGGCGGCGCGGCCGTCCACGGTCACGTAGATGGCGCGCATGCGCTCGGCCACCGTGTCGGAGAACTCGCGGGCCGCGTCGACGACCTCGTCGAGCTGCAGGTGCAGGTCGCGGAAGTTCTTGCCGACGACGTTCCAGTGGGCCTGCTTGCCCACGAGGTGGAGGTCGATGAGGTCGGCGCTGAGGGCCTGGAGGTGGTCCGCCAGCTGCTGCGAGGCCTTGAACGGCGGGCGCGCCTGGTGGGTCGCGGTGGGGGCAGTGGTCTGGATGGTGTCGCTCATGGCGATCTCCTCTCCTCGGGGGGCCGGGGTGGCCGCCGGAGCGGCCGATGACGCCACCTTGCCACCCTTTCTGGAACCATTCCAGAAAGGTTAGGCTCGCCTGGCCGCACCCCCGGGGGCTACGCTGGTCGCTGCTCAGGGTTCGGGCGCGTCTTGGAGGTGGGTACGGCGCGCGGCCTCGCCGTACCCGCTCGGAGCCCCTCATGACCTCGCTCGACAGCTATCGACGCCTCTTCGGACTCGTCGGTCCCACCTACGTCGCCGTCGCGTTCGTCGCGCGCATCCCGCTCGCCATGGCGCAGATCGGCACCCTCCTCCTCGTCGCGCAGGAGACCGGCAGCTACGGCGCCGGCGGCGCGACCGCCGGTGCCCTGGCCGTGGCCAACGCACTCGGCTCCCCCGTCGCCGGCAGCCTCGCCGACCGCCTGGGCCAGCGCCCCGTCGTGCTGCTGCAGTCGTCGGTCGGCGCCGTCGGCCTCGTGGGCGTCGTCGTCGGCGCGACCCAGGGCGCGCCCCTGCCGCTGCTGCTCGTCGTCGCCGCCCTCGCCGGTCTCGCCCTCCCCCAGGTCGGCCCGCTGGCGCGCGTGCGCTGGCGTCCGGTGACCCGCGGCGAGGAGCACCAGCACCGGCTCGTCGCGACCGCGTTCTCCTACGAGGGCGCCGCCGACGAGGCGTCGTTCGTGCTCGGCCCCGCGCTCGTCGGGCTGGTCGCGGCCCTGGTCTCGCCCGCCGGGGCGCTGCTGGTCGCCGCCACGATGCTCGCCGTCTTCGGCACCCTGTTCGCGCTGCACCGCACGGCCCCGCCCGGCGCGGGCCGCGTCGACACCAGCACCACCGGCCCCCTCGTCACGGGCGCGGTCCTCGTGCTGCTGGCCGCCCAGTTCTTCCTCGGCACCCTCTTCGGGTCGATCCAGACCGGCACGACCGTGCTGGCCACCGCCGAGGGCGTCGCCGGCGCCGCGGGCCTGCTGCACGCCCTGCTCGGGGTGGGCAGCGCCAGCGCCGCGATCGTCTACGCCTCCCTGCCCGACCGGTTCCGCCTGGCCGACCGCCTCGTCGTGGCCGCGGTCGCGCTGCTCGTGCTGTCGGCGCCCCTGCTGCTCGTCGACGGCCTCCTGGGCGTCGCGCTGGTGACCCTCGCGCTGGGCTTCGCCGTGGCGCCGTACATGGTCACCACGTTCACCCTCGCCGAGCGCGTGGTCCCGCTCGCCCGGGTCGGCACGGCGATGACCCTGCTCGCCGGCGCCACCGGTCTCGGGTACGCCGCGGGGTCGGCCGTCGCGGGCCGGCTCGCGGACGCCGCGCGCGCCGGGGACCTCCCCGGGGCTCTCGCCGACGTCGGCGGGCACACCGCGGCGTACGTCGTCACGGTCACCGCCACGGCGTGCGCCACGGTCCTCGCGGTGCTCGCCCGACGCGCCCTCGTGCGGGCGGCGGAGGCCTCCGAGGCCGACACGACGCGCTGGGACGGGGCGGAGGCGCCCGATCCGAGCGTCGCCCCGGTAGCGTGACGGACGACGTGGGACCGGTACGGTCGCCCCGCAATCCAGTAGTCCGCGACAAGGAGTCAGACATGAACAAGAAGGAGCTCGTCGACCAGGTCGCCGAGGCGACCGGCCTGGGCAAGGGCGAGGCCGAGTCCGCCGCCAACGCGGTGTTCGACGCGATCGGGAAGGCCCTCGCGGCCGGCGACAAGGTCGCCGTTGCCGGCTTCGGCACGTTCGAGACCCGTGAGCGCGCCGCTCGCACGGGCCGCAACCCGCAGACGGGCGAGGAGATCCAGATCGCCGCCAGCACGACGCCGGCGTTCAAGGCCGCGGCCGCGCTGAAGAAGACGGTCGCCGGCTGACGCCAGCACCACCGACAGACGCCGAGGGCGTCCGGCCCCTCGGGGTCGGACGCCCTCGGCGTCTGTGCGTGCTGCTGCGTGCGTCCGGGCCCGCTCCGCGGGTACGGCGCGCTCAGCCCCCGGTCGGCGGGACGGTCGAGCCCTCCATCTCCTCGAGGTCCTCGAGCTGCTGCTCGACCTGGTCCTCGTCGACGAGCGGCTCACCGGCCTCGGTGCAGGCCGTGGACGCCGTGGTGAGCGCCGCGAAGAAGTCGGTCTCGAGGCGCTCGATCTCCGCCAGCTCCGCCTCGGTCGGCAGGCCGGGCAACGTGTAGGTGGCCGTCTCCCCGGGGTCGAGGTCGGTCGGGATGTTGGCCGGGTCGGTCGCCGCGTCGGCGAGCTCGCCGTCGGCCGCGAGGGCCGGGCTGTCGGCCATGGCCTGGGCCGCGTCGGCCAGCGGGGTCAGCGCCGCGTCCATCTCGTCGTCGCCGTGCTCGACGAGGTCGCGCAGGCCCGACGCGATGCCGGCGTAGTCGGTCATGCCCTCGTCGAGCTCCTGCGAGGCGACGAAGTCGGCGACCTCGGGGCAGGCCTCGGTGATGTTCTCGGGCCAGTCGGTGCGCTCGGCCTCCGGCTCGCCGCCGTCGTCACCGCTGCAGGCGCCCAGCCCGAGGGCGAGCACCCCCGCCAGCGCGGCGGCGCGGATGCCGTTGCGTGCACTCATCGGACTCCTCCTGGTGGTCGGGACCGGCCCGAGCCTAGACGAGGCGCGCGGCGGGCGCGCCCGACGACGGGGGCGCGGTCCACGGGGGCACACCCCCGCCGACGCACCCCCGCCGACGACACCTCAGCCCTGGCGGGCCTTGAGGCGGGGGTTCTGCTTGTTGATGACGTAGGTGCGGCCGCGGCGGCGCACCACCTGCGAGCCGGGCTGGTTCTTCAGCGAGCGCAGCGAGTTGCGGACCTTCATGTCTTCTCCTCGGGAGCGGGGTTCGGGGCGGGGCGGACGGGGTCGGTGGGGATCAGCGGACGAGCCGGCCGGTGGCCGGGTCGACGAGGCCGCGCCGCACGGCCGGCAGCAGGCGGCGGGGCACGGCGTGCTCCTCGCCGGCGACGGCGACCGGCACGAGGTCGGGTGCGGTCGCCTTCCAGGCGGAGCGGCGGTGACGGGTGTTGCTGCGCGAGGTGCGGCGCTTCGGGACGGCCACGGTGGGTCCTTCCTCTCGGGCCCCGGAGGGGCGTGGGTGGTCGTGCTCCCGCCGGGGTACGGCGGGGGCCGGGGCCGGCGAGGGCCGGGCCGGTCAGGCCACGTCGCGGACCGGACCGAGCCAGGGCTCGAAGCCGTCCTCGGCCTGGTGCCAGCCGATGCCGCGGCCGAACGCGGCGCGCGGCACGAGCAGGCCCTCGAACGCCGTGGCGAGGTGGAGCGGCGGCTCCCCGGTGCCGGTGAACGCGAGCTGGGTGCGCGGGACGCGGTCGCCCCACGGCTCGCCGTCGCCGATGCTCAGCTGGCCGCCCGCGCCCTCCCAGAGCAGGGCGCGCCCCGGCCGGGTGGGCAGCCAGAAGCAGCCGCGGGTGCGGTGGCGCCCCAGCGCGAGGCTCTCGAGCCCGTCGAGGAGCCGCTCGGGGTGGAACGGCCGGTCGGAGACCAGCTCGAGCGTCCACACGTCGGCGGAGCCCGGCACCGGCAGGGGCAGCTCGCGCACGTGGGAGGCCCACGCCCGCGAGCGGGAGTGCTGGTGGGGCGGTCGGGCGACGAGGTCGGAGCCGGCCAGCAGGTCGGCGCCCCGCACGACCGGTACGTCGGGGCGCGCGAGGGCCCGCAGCAGCTCCGGCCCGGTGGGCGTGCCGACGGCGCCGGTGGTCACGACGACGTCGGCGAACTCGACCATCGAGCAGGCCACCTCGCCGACGCCGCGCTCGTCGTCGTGGCTCGTGGCCAGGCCCCGCTCGGCGAGGGTCTCGTCGCCGAGCAGGTCGTCGACGAGGGTGGCGTCGGGCAGGGCGGTGACGACGGCCGCGAGGCGCAGGCGCCGGGCGAGGCGCGGGTCGCGGGCCAGGACGCCGCAGACCTGGTCGGCCTCGGCCCCGACCGGCAGCTGCGCCACCACCGAGCGCCACCGGCCGTCCCGGGCGAGCCGGTCGAGGGTGGGCAGCACGTCCTCGCGCAGCGCGCAGCTGACGCAGGCGTGCTCGAGCTCGACCTCCACGTGCTCGACGACCCCGGTGAGGTCGCTGACCACCCGCTCGAGCACCCCGCGGTCGAGGTCGATGTGGTGGCGCACCGCGACGGCGTCGGGCAGGTCCCACAGCAGGCTCAGCTGGGCGGCGGCCATCGCGTCGGGGGCGACGCCGGTGACGAGGACGACGGCGGTCCTCACGACCGCTCCCCCTCGGTCTCGGGGGTCTCGGGGGTCGCGGGGGTCGCGGACCCGGCGCGGCCCGCGGCGCCGCGTGCGCCGTACCGGCGCCGGAAGGCCTCGACGCGGCCCTCGGTGTCCATGACGCGGCCGCGGCCCGTCCAGAACGGGTGGCTGGCCGAGGAGACGTCGACGTCGACGACCGGGTACGTCGTGCCGTCGATCTCGACCGTCTCCCCGCCGGTGCGTCCGGCGAGCGTCGAGCGGGTGAGCACCAGCTGGTCGGCCGAGCGGTCGCGGAAGACCACGGGCCCGTAGGTGGGGTGGATCCCCTGCTTCATCGGAATCTGCCTCTTCCTGCATGTGGTTAGAATGAGAACCGTTTTCAAGTCTGACACGAAGGGAGTCCCGATGTCACGTGTGTGCCAGGTGACGGGGCGGGAGCCGGGATTCGGCCACCACGTCTCGCACTCGCACCGCCGCACCAAGCGGAGGTTCGACGTCAACATCCAGCGCAAGAGGTACTTCGTGCCGAGCCTCGGCCGGCACGTCGTGCTGCGGGTGAGTGCCCGCGGCATCAAGGTGATCGACGCCCGCGGGATCGAGTCCGTGGTCGCCGAGCTGCAGCGGAAGGGAACGAGGCTCTGATGGCCAAGCGAGGCAACGACGTGCGACCGATCGTGAAGCTGCGGTCGACGGCGGGGACCGGCTACACCTACGTCACGCGCAAGAACCGGCGCAACGACCCCGACCGGCTCGTGCTGCGCAAGTTCGACCCGCGGGTGCGGCGCCACGTCGACTTCCGCGAGGAGCGCTGATGGCGAAGAGGTCGAAGATCGCGGCGGACGCGCGCCGCCGCGCGGTCGTCGAGCGGTACGCCGAGCGCCGCGCCGCCCTGCGCGAGGCCGTGCGGCGCGCCGAGCCCGGCTCCGAGGAGCTGACCGAGGCGGTGCGCGCGCTGTCGCGCCTGCCGCGCGACTCCTCGCCCGTGCGGCTGCGCAACCGCGACCAGGTCGACGGCCGCCCCCGCGGCTACCTGCGCAAGGCGGGCCTGTCCCGCGTGCGCTTCCGGGAGATGGCCCACCGGGGCGAGCTGCCGGGCATCACGAAGTCGAGCTGGTAGGCCGCACGGTCCCGAGGGCCGTCCCCGCGGGGACGGCCCTCGGGACCCGTCAGCCCGGGCGCCCCGGCGACGGCGCACCCGGGTGCCGGCGGCGCCCGACGGTCAGCGGCGCCCGGATGTCACCACTCGTAGGTCGGACGCGGCGCCACGACGGGGGACGACGCCGGGGAGTGGATGCGGACGGGCGGCGAGGCCGGCGCGCCGGGCGAGACCAGGCTCCGCTCAGACGTCGGTGATGCGCACGCCGGCGTGGGCCTTGTAGCGGCGGTTGGCGGCGATGAGGTTCGCCGTCAGCGCCTCGACCTGGTGGGCGTTGCGGCGGCGGCCGGCGTACACCCCGCGGACACCGGGGATCACGCCGGCGAGGTCCTGCACGAGGTCGGTGGCCTCGCGCTCGTCGCCGAGCACGAGCACGTCGGTGTCGATGCTCGTGACCTCGGGGTCCTCGAGCAGCACGGCGGAGACGTTGTGGAACGCGCCCACGACGGTGGAGTCCGGCAGAACGGCCTGGGCCTGCTCGGTCGCCGACCCCTCCTCCACCTTCAGCGCGAACGGGCCCTGCTTGTCGAAGCCCAGCGGATTGACGCAGTCGACGACGACCTTGCCGGCCAGCTCGGCGCGGAGGCCCTCGAGCAGCTCCTTGTGCCCGTCCCACGGCACGACCACGAGGACGACGTCACCCGCAGCCGCGGCACCGGCGTTGTCGGACCCCGTGACGGAGCCCGCGCCCTCGCCGAGCGACGCCGCGAGCTCGGCGGCGGCCGCCGCCCCCTTCTCCTGCGTGCGGGAGCCCAGCACCACGCTCAGGCCCGCGGCCGCGAAGCGGCGGGCGAGCCCGCGGCCCTGCGGGCCGGTGCCGCCGAGGACGGCGATGGTCGTGCCCTGCAGGCTCTCGGGGAGGCTCACGCGTCTGCTCCTTCGCTCGCGCCGCACCGGCGTGCGGCGGGGATGCCGGGCCGCAGAATCTCTGCGGATGGTTTCGATCGTAGTGATGCACGGCACCCCGGGAACAGGTGGACCACCCGCTGGGATCCCGCGCGGAGCCCCGCGCGGAGCGGCCCGGGCGCCTCCCGTGCGACCTCCGTCACGTCCGCGATGCGAGGTTGATCTGCCGATTCGGTCGCCTTGATCCAATCTTGAGAGTAGCCTGCCCAGGCCTGTGTCGTTCAGCACAGCGAGTGACCCGATGGCTCGGATCCGTCGGGACTGCCGCGTTCCACCCTGGGAGGGATTCCTTTGTCACGCTCTACTGCGCGCCTCGTCGCTGCGCTCTCCACCATCGCCGTCGTCGGCGTCACCACGGCCCCGGCCATGGCCGCCGAGCCGTCTGCGGAGGCGAGCGCGACCGGCGCGATCCTCACCATCGCGGGCAGCCCCGTCGACTCGGGTCAGTACACCGTCGTCACCGACGGCACGACCCAGACCGAGTCCGGCACGAACAGCCCCGAGGTCGCCGACGTGCTCTCCCAGCAGAGCAACATCGACGTGGGCGTCATCTACCAGGACGCCACGACCTCCTCGAACGGCGGCCGGTCCAACGCCTTCGCGTGCTCCGGCGTCGCGGGCAACGGTGCCGTCGTCGCCGAGGTCGGTGACGGCACCTGCCTCACCGGCGGCGACCAGGTCACCCTGGTTCCCGGCACGATCGACCTGGGCAACGCCCAGATCATCCAGAGCAACATCCTGGCCCCGCTGACGGAGCCCCTGAACGCCGCGCTCGGCCCGCTGGCGCCGCAGCTGCTCGGCCCGCTGAGCGACGTGCTCAACCAGGTGCTGGGCGGCCTCGGCAACCTCGGCGTCGTGATCGAGTCGGCCGGCGCGATCCAGAGCCGCTGCGCCGCCACCTCGACCTCCGCCGAGGCGACCTCCAACATCGCCGACCTGCGCGGCTACGTCACGGTCGCCGGCCAGGAGATCGAGATCCTCAACCTCCCCGTCGGCGACATCGCGCCGAACACCGAGGTCGTCACCAACCTGGACGACGTCGTCGACGCCATCCTCGTGGGCCTGGACTCGCAGCTCACCAACGGCCTGAACGGCGCCCTGGCCCCGCTCACCGCGCTGCTGCCCTTCATCGGTCAGATCAACGACCTGGTCATCGCGCAGATCTCCTCCCAGCTCGCGCCGGTGCGCGACAACCTGCTGAGCCTCACGCTCAACAAGCAGAGCCAGCCGACCCCGAACTCCATCGAGGTCACGGCGTTCGACCTGCAGGTGCTCCCGGCGGCCAGCCAGTTCATCGGCACCAGCTTCGCCAGCGTCGAGCTCGGCAAGGCCTTCTGCCGCGGCGGCGTGTACGCCGTGGGCGAGCCCGAGCCCACGCCGACCCCGACGCCGACGACGCCGGTCACGCCGGTCGCCGACACCCCGACGGTGCCCACCTCGGTCCCCGCCGGCATGTCGGGTGAGACGCCCGCTCCCTGGGGTCCCGCCGCGCTGGTCGGCATGACGCTCCTCGCCGGCACCGCCGGTGTGGCTCGCTTCGTCCGCGCCCGCAACGCTGCGTGATCTACTGACGCGATGAGCGAGAAGAGCACGGCGGCACGCAAGGTCCGCGGCACCGCGGTCCTGACGGCGCTGACCACCCTGCTCCTCGTCCTGAGCGTCGGGCTCGTGGGCATCGGGATCGCGTGGCCGGGCGGGGAGGCGGACGACGGCACGTCGTCGCAGTACACCTCGCTCGACCCGGCCGCGCCGATCCGCCTCGAGGTCCCGCGCCTCGAGGTGACGGCCCCCATCGTCCCGATCAGCGTCAGCACGGAGGGGGTCCTCGACCCGCCCCGCGACGCCGAGCTGGTCGGCTGGTGGAACCAGAGCGCCAAGCCCGGCAACGCCACCGGCCAGACGGTCATCACCGGCCACACCGTGCACACCGGCGGTGGCTCGATGAACCGGATCGGCTCCCTGGAGCCGGGCGACGAGGTGGACGTCGTCAGCGAGTCCGGCCGGATGCGCTACGAGATCGACCGGGTGCGCTACTACAGCCGCGACGACGTGGCGGAGAAGGCCGAGGAGCTCTTCGGCCAGGACCGCGGCGAGGGCAACCTCGTCCTCATCACCTGCGCCGACTGGAACGGCGAGTACTACGAGCGCAACGTCATCGCCTTCGGCACGCCGCTCGGCGAGCCGAAGGAGCGCCCCACCGTGGAACCCACCGCGGACCAGGCGGCCGGCTGAGCCCGGCACCCGCACGACGGACCGCCGAGGGCGGGAGGAGCAGCGCTCCTCCCGCCCTCGGCGCGTCCGGGGGGTACGGCGGGCCGACGGGGCCGACGGGCCGGCGTCCGGGCCTCAGGCCACCGGGTGGTGACTGGTGATCGAGACGCGGTTGAACGCGTTGATGGTGACGGCCACCCACGCGACGGCGCCGTAGGCCTCGTCGCCCAGCACCCGCCGGGCGTCGTCCTCGACGGCCCGGCGCTCCTCGAGCGGGGGCAGCCGCGTGATCGACTCGGCCAGGGCCAGGGCGGCCCGCTCGCGCTCGTCGAAGAGCGACGTCTCGCGCCACACCTCCAGCACCGCGAGCCGGCGGGGGTCCTCCCCCGCCTTCACGGCCCGGCGGTGGTGCAGGTCGAGGCAGAAGGCGCAGCCGTTGAGCTGTGAGACCCGCAGGTTGACGAGCTCCACGAACCGCCGGTCGAGACCCGCCCGGCGGGCCGCCTCGGTGACCGCCTTCGCGGTGGCCGACAGCGCGGCGTACACCTCGGGCTCGGCCCGGTCGAGGAACACGCCCCCGTGCGCGTCGTGGCCCTCGGGGGCACCCATCAGTCGGAGACGCGGCTGGCCGGCGCGTTGAAGGCGAGGTCCAGGTAGTCGGGGTGGCGGCGCATCCACGACGCGATGAACGGGCAGGTCGGCATGACCCGCAGCCCCCGGGCGCGGATGTCGTCGAGGGCGTGCCGCGCCAGCGCGGACCCGACGCCCTTGCCCTCGTGGGCGTCCCCCACCTCCGTGTGCGGCAGCACCAGCATGCCGTCGGCGGGGATGTAGGCGGCGAAGCCCGCCAGCTCCCCGTCGAGCCACGCCTCGTAGCGCTTCTCCTCGGGGTTGTCCCGCACCTCGACCGCGTTCGCCTCGCCCATGTCGCCTCCTGCTCCTCGGTACGCCGCCACGCGGCCCCGGCGCCGTCCGCGCCGCTCGGGCGTGAGGCTACCGGGGCGCGTCGCGTCGTACGACGTGTCCGTTCGCCCGTCAGCGCCAGCCGAGGGCGGGCGCCACGTGGGTCATCATCGACTCCAGCACGTGGGCGTTGTAGTCGACGCCCAGCTGGTTCGGCACCGTCAGCAGCAGGGTGTCGGCGGCGGCGATCGCCTCGTCCTCGGCGAGCTGCTCGACGAGCCGGTCGGGCTCGGCGGCGTACGTCTTGCCGAAGCGCGCGGCCCCGCCCTCGAGGAACCCGACCTGGTCCTCGCTGCGGCCCTCGTGCCCGAAGTAGGCCCGGTCCTGGTCGTCGACGATCGGGAAGATGCTGCGGCTCACCGAGACGCGGGGCTCGCGCTCGTGGCCGGCCGCGGTCCAGGCGTCGCGGAACCGCTGGATCTGCTCGGCCTGCAGCTGGTGGAACGGCACGCCGGTGTCCTCGGTCAGCAGGGTCGAGCTCATGAGGTTCATGCCCTGCTCGGCCGTCCACTCGGCGGTCGCCCGCGAGCCGGCGCCCCACCAGATGCGGTCGCGCAGGCCCGGGGAGTGCGGCTCGACGCGCAGCAGGCCCGGCGGGTTGGGGAACATCGGGCGCGGGTTGGGCTGGGCGAAGCCCTCGCCCTTCAGCACCTCGAGGAGCACCTGGGTGTGCCCCCGCGCCATGTCGGCGTCGCTCATGCCCTGCGGCGGCTCGAACCCGAAGTACTTGTAGCCGTCGACCACCTGCTCCGGTGATCCCCGGCTGATGCCGAGCTGCAGCCGCCCGCCGGAGATGAGGTCGGCCGAGCCGGCGTCCTCCGCCATGTAGAGCGGGTTCTCGTAGCGCATGTCGATGACGCCCGTGCCGATCTCGATGCGGCTCGTGCGCGCGCCCACCGCGGCCAGCAGCGGGAACGGCGAGGCGAGCTGCCGGGCGAAGTGGTGCACCCGGAAGTACGCACCGTCCACCCCCAGCTCCTCCGCCGCGACCGCGAGGTCGATCGACTGCAGCAGCGTGTCGGACGCCGACCGCGTCTGCGAGTGCGGCGACGGCGTCCAGTGGCCGAAGGACAGGAACCCGATCTTCTTCACACCAGGCTCAACGCTCACGAGCCGCAGGTGTTCCGTGCCGCGCGAAGCGCCCCGCGACTGCGCCCGGGGGTACGGTCTGCGTCGTGTCCGACTCCCCCCACGACGCGCGTCCGCGCCGTACCTTCGCGGTCATCAGCCACCCCGACGCCGGCAAGTCGACGCTGACCGAGGCCCTGGCGCTGCACGCACAGGTGATCTCCGAGGCGGGCGCGGTGCACGGCAAGGGCGACCGGCGGGCGACCGTGTCGGACTGGATGGACATGGAGCGGGAGCGCGGGATCTCGGTCAGCTCGACCGCGCTGCAGTTCGAGCACGACGGCCACGTGGTGAACCTGGTGGACACCCCGGGCCACGCCGACTTCTCGGAGGACACCTACCGCGTGCTCTCGGCCGTCGACGCCGCCGTGATGCTCGTCGACGCCGCGCGCGGGCTGGAGCCGCAGACGCTGAAGCTCTTCCGGGTGTGCGCCCACCGCGGCCTGCCCGTCATCACCGTCATCAACAAGTGGGACCGGCCGGGCCGCGACCCGCTCGACCTCCTCGACGAGATCGAGCAGCGCATCGGGCTGCGACCCACCCCGCTCACGTGGCCCGTCGGCCAGGCGGGCGACTTCCACGGGGTGCTCGACCGGCGCACGGGCGAGTACGTCGCGTACACCCGCACCGCGGGCGGGGCGACCCGTGCGCCGGAGACCCGCATGAGCGCCGGGAGCGCCCACGACCTGCTCGGCCCGACGTGGGACGAGGCCGTCGAGGGCCACGAGCTGCTGGGCGCCGACGGGGCCGACCACGACCACGCGGCGTTCCTGGCCGGCCGGACGACACCGGTGCTCTTCGCGTCCGCGCTGCTCAACTTCGGTGTGGCCGAGCTGCTGCGCACCCTGGTGGAGCTCGCCCCGGCGCCGGAGGGGGCCCACGCGGAGGACGGCACCCTGCGTGCGCCCACCGACGACTTCAGCGCCTTCGTGTTCAAGGTGCAGGCCGGCATGGACCGGGCCCACCGCGACCGGCTCGCCTTCGCCCGCGTCGTCTCGGGGGTGTTCCGGCGCGGCATGGTGGTGACCCACGCGCAGACCGACCGCCCCTTCGCCACGAAGTACGCCCACGCGGTCTTCGGCCGGCGCCGCGACGCGGTCGAGGTGGCCCACCCCGGCGACGTGATCGGGCTCGTCAACGCCGGCAGCGTGCGGGTGGGCGACACGATCTACGCCGGGAGGCCGGTGCGCTTCCCCGGCATCCCGAGCTTCGCGCCCGAGCACTTCGCCACCGCCCGGGCAACGGACTCCGGCCGCTACAAGCAGTTCCGTCGGGGCATCGAGCAGCTGGACCAGGAGGGCGTCGTGCAGGTGCTGCGCTCGGAGCTGCGCGGCGAGCACGAGCCGGTGCTCGCGGCCGTCGGGCCGATGCAGTTCGAGGTGGCCGCCGCGCGGATGGAGGCGGAGTTCGGCGCGCCGATCCGCCTCGACCCGCTGGGCTACCAGCTCGCCCGGGCGGTCGACGAGGCCGACCTGGCGGAGGTGGCGGCGCTGTCGGGCGTCGAGGTCCTGCACCGCTCCGACGGCGTGCACCTCGCGCTGTTCCCGGACCGCTGGCGGCTCGGCGCGGTCGAGCGCATGCACCCGCACCTCGACCTGCGCCCGCTCCCGGCCAGCGACCTGGACGCGGAGCCCACCCGCCCCGCCCGGTGACCCGCCCAGTGACCCGCCCAGGTCACGCAGCAGCGGTGACGATCCACACGGCGCCGGGGTAGCGCACGGCGCCGTCGACGAGGTGCGCCCGCAGCTCGGCGCGCACGTCGTCGAGGAGCGCTGCCCAGCCGTCCTCGCCGAGCAGCGGCACGAGCACGTCGTGGGCCTCGCGGCCGGTCGTCGTACCCAGGATCGCGGCGAGCCGGCTCTCGACGCCGTCGCTGCCGTCGTACCCGTGGTCGTGGGTGTAGTCGAGCGGTCGCAGGTCGACGTCGCTCCACCCGGCGGCGCCCAGCAGCGCGCGCACGCGGTCAGGCTCGGCGAGCGCGACCGGGCCGGGGCCGTGGGGGTCGCGCGCCTCCCGGGGACCGTGGTGGGTCTCGATGGCGTCGACGAGCGCCGACGTGCCGAGGGTGAAGATCGGGTTCTCGGCCGCCGTGCGCCAGCAGGCGACGGCCAACCGGGCCCCCGGCGCGCAGGCCGAGCGCAGGTTCGTGAACGCGCCGACCGGGTCGGCGAAGAACATGACGCCGAAGCGCGACAGCAGGAGGTCGAACGGGCGGCCGGGGGCCGCGGCGGCGAGGTCGGCGTCCTGCGCGTCGAGGGCGAGCACGGTCGCGCCCGGCACCCGCTCCCGCGCGGCGTCGGCCATCGGAGCCGATATGTCGACACCGACGACCTCGGCTCCCCGCTCGGCGGCCGCGGCGAGGAGGGTGCCGCTGCCGCACCCGACGTCCAGCACGCGCTCCCCCGCGGTCGGCGCGCCCGCCTCCAGGAGCGCGGCGGTGACGGGGGCGAAGATCGCGTCGTAGGTCGACTCGTTCGCGACCCAGCCGGCGGCGTTGTCGACCCACGTGCGGCGTACCTGCTCGTTGCTCACCGGGCCACGGTAGGCGACGCGGGCCCGTCGCCCGGGAACGCACGAAGGCCGCCCCGACGGGACGGCCTTCTCGTGGTGGTGGAGCTGAGGGGATTCGAACCCCTGACCTTCTCGATGCGAACGAGACGCGCTACCAACTGCGCCACAGCCCCAGTGCGTCACTCGCGTGACGCGAGAGGGAACGTTAGCACCCCCGCGCGGGGGGCGCCGAATCGCCCCGGGAGCCCGTCCGTCAGTGCCCGACGACGCGACGGTCGGTCGCCCGGGAGGCCTCGGCGGCCCGCTGCTCGTCGGCCTCCGCGGCGGTACGGCGGACCAGCTCCGAGTCGGCGCGGTCGTGGCCCGAGGAGAAGATCCCGCTGTCGTCGAAGTCGAACGCGGGGAGCTCGCGGGCGGCGGCGTGGTCCTTGCCGACGTACGTGGGCAGCGGCGCGGCGACCGGGGTCCACAGCGTGGCGGGGTCGCGGTCGTCCTGGACCGCCGGCGGCTCGTCGCCGAGCTCGCGGGAGACGGCGGAGATGAGCTGGGTGTCGGCGCTGGCGTCGAGCAGCTCGGCGACCTCGCTGTCGTCGTACTCCTCGAGCTGGGCGACCAGGTCCTCCTCGCGGCTCGCGGCGTCGAGGACGACCGGTCCGCGCTGCTCGGGTTGGGGGGCCGGGCGGCGGGCGTGGTGGAACGCGGCACGCTCGCCCTTGACCATCACGCGGCAGGTGACGAGCCAGGCGACGAGGAGCGCGACGGGAGCGGAGACGTAGCCCCAGGCCACCACACCGAACGCGGCGAGGAGCACGCCGATGACGAGCAGGCCGACCAGGACGCCGAGCACGCGGCGGCGACGCTGCATGGCGCGGCGGGCGGCGGCCCGCCGGGCCCGGAGCTGCGCAGGGGTGGGCGCAGCTACGGGCACGGCGGCCGCGGGGGGCGCCTCGGCGGCGCCGCGGCGGGCGAGCACGCGCAGGGTGGCGGAGAACCGCTCGACCGACCTGCTCTCCACGGCCTCGTCGTGGTGCTTGAGCGCCTGGGGGATGAGGTAGGCCGCCCACGCGACGGCCACGGCCACGAAGATGACACCGCTCAGATCCACGGACCGAGCCTAGGAGCGCCGGTCGGGCACACCCGGGACGTGCGGGGTGTGTCGGGCGTCGACTTGTGTGACCCGTGTGGTTCGGCGCCGTGACCTCAGCGACGACTCGGCGCGCTCACGCGTGCCGCTGGCGACGACTCGGCGCTCAGGAGCGCAGCGAGGCGGTCGGGGAGCGTCGCTGCGTGGGCACGCCGATGCGCTGCAGGGCGCGGGCGACGCCGTCGGCGATGAGCAGCTCGCCGTCGGCGTTGGGGTGCATGCCGTCGCGGGTGTGGGCGGGCGTGGCGCCGGCGGTGGAGGCCGACACGACGCGGGCGTCCGGGGTGTCGAGCTCGAGCGCCATCTGGTGGATGAAGGCGTTGAACTCGTCGACGCCCTCCACCCAGGTCTGCGGCAGCTCGACGAGCACGACGTCGACGGTGGGCGACGCGGCGCGGGCGTCGGCGACGAGCTGGCGCACCCGCTGCGCGACCACGGCGGGGTCGTCGCCGCGGTGGTTGAGGTCGTTGACGCCGAGCATCTCGACGAGCACGTCGGGGCGCAGGTCGGTGACCAGGGTGGTGACCGGGAAGTCCTGCTCCGCCAGGGTCATGCCCCAGCGCGCCACGTGGTCCTGGTCGAAGGCCGGGTCGAGGTACGCCGACGACGTCGACTTCTGCGTCAGCGGGTCGTAGAGCACCTGGCGGGGGCCGACGAAGTCGTAGGCGGTGCCGGCCGTGTCGAGGGTGCGCGCGAGGCGGTAGCGCCACGTCCAGTCGCCGCCCGCGCCCTGGGTGACGGAGTCGCCGAGCAGCATGATGCGGGTCGCGTCCACGGCGGGCTCGACGGGCGTGCCGGCGTCGGGGTCGAGGGGCTCGAACGGGTCCACCGCGTCGTCGGCCCCGTCGGCCTTCGCCGCGGTCCCACCGGTGCCGCCCGCGGCGTCCGCGCCCTCGGCGACGGCCGCCTCGGTGGCGGCGCCCTGCTCGCTGATGCGCTCCACGGCCGCGGCCCCGAACGGGATCCCCACGACCACGAGCGTCCCGGCGATCGCGACCGCCCAGCGCTTGACGCCGTGTGCCACGTCCACCCCCGTCGACGACTCCGCTGACCTGCTCCGTACGGCGGACCTCCGGGGTCCGCACCGGGGAGAACGGTGCCTCAGCGAGGCGCCCCGCGTCGAATCCCTACGGCGTGGCGCGGCGAGACCTCCGCCACGACCGCCGCCCGGTGCCGGGGCGGTCTAGCCCAGGCGCGCGCGCAGGCCGCCGGGGCACTCCTCGGCGGTGATCGCGTAGAGCCGGTGGTCGCACCAGGCGCCGTCGATGTGCAGGTAGCGCGGGGCGTAGCCGAACTCGGCGAGGCCGAGCTTCTCGACGACGCGCAGGGAGTTCGTGTTCTCGGGGCGCACGGCGATCTCGATGCGGTGCAGCCGCCCGGGCCCGAAGCAGTGGTCGACCGCGAGCGCGACGGCGCGGGGCACGAGGCCGCGGCCGGCGTACCGCTGGTCGATCCAGTAGCCGATCGACGCGGACTGCGCCGAGCCCCGCACGACGCTGTTGACGGTCACCTGCCCGGCGAAGGCGCCGTCGACCTCGATGACGAACGGCATCGCCTGGCCGGCGTCGGCCATCCGCAGCAGCGAGCGCAGGCTGCGGCGCAGCGTCGTCGGCTGCTCGGCCTCCGAGCCGGGCGGGGCGGTGGCGTCCCAGCGGCCGAGCCAGGCCCGGTTGCGCACGCGCACCTCCTGCCAGGCGGACGCATCCCCCATGCGCAGCGAGCGCAGCACGAGGCCGGTCGCGGGGTCCGGGTCGGCGATCCGCGCCGGCCAGGCCGCCGCGTGGGTCCAGCGCACGGCGATCCTCAGGCGCTCGCCGTCGGCCGGGGGTGGTCGCCCCCGGTGACCTGGTCGACGGCGTGGGGCACGACGTCGGCGAGCACGGCCAGCGCGTCCTTCACCCCGCCGCGCGAGCCGGGGAGGTTGACGACGAGGCACGCGCCGGCGACGCCCGCGAGGCCGCGCGACAGCACGGCGGTCGGCACGCCCTTGGCCACGCCCGCGGCGCGGATCGCCTCGGCGATGCCGGGCGCCTCGCGGTCGAGCAGGGGCCGCGTGACCTCGGGGGTGCGGTCGGTCGGGGTGAGGCCGGTGCCGCCGGTGGTCAGCACGACGCGGGCGCCGGCGTCGAGCGCCGCGCGGATCGCGTCGGCGACGGGCTCGCCGTCGGGCACGACGGCCGCGTCGGCGCACGTGAAGCCCCAGGCGCGCAGCGCGGAGACGATGAGCGGGCCGGTCGTGTCGTCGTACACGCCCGCGGAGGCGCGGTTGGAGGCGACGACGACGGCGGCGGGCAGGCCCGGCGGCGGGGTGGGGGTGGCGGTCATCGGGTCCACTCCCCCGAGCGGCCGCCCGACTTCGCCTCGACCCGCACGTCGGTGATCACGGCCCGCTTGTCGACCGCCTTCACCATGTCGACCACGGTGAGCGCGGCGACGGAGACCGCGGTGAGCGCCTCCATCTCGACGCCGGTGCGGTCGGTGGTGCGGACCGTCGCGCTGATCTCGACGGCATCGTCGGCGACCTCGAGGTCGACCTCGACGCCCGAGACGGCGAGCGGGTGGCACAGCGGCACGAGCGCGGGGGTCTGCTTGGCACCCATGATTCCGGCGATGCGAGCCACGGCGAGCGCGTCGCCCTTGGGGACGCCCTCCCCGCGCAGCAGCGCGACCACCTCGGCGGAGACGAGCACGCGGCCCGAGGCCGTCGCCGTGCGCGCCGTGACCGACTTCTCGGAGACGTCGACCATGCGGGCGGCGCCGCGCTCGTCGACGTGGGTCAGCCGCGCGGCGCCGGCCTCGGCCTCTGCTCCCTCGGGGGTGCCCATCAGATCTGCTCGTCCAGCGCGAGCACGTGGACCGGCTGGCCGGCCTCGACGCGCGTGACGCTCTCGGGGATCACGATGAGCGCGTTGGAGGCGGCCAGGTCGCCCAGCAGGTGCGAGCCGGGGCCGCCGACGGGGGTGACGTGCGCGGTGCGCGCCGCGTTGCCGCCGACGCCGGACGGGGCGTTGTACTCCCCGCGCAGGAACTGCCGGCGCCCCTCCGGCGAGCTCACCGGGTGGGTCAGCAGCGCGCGGCGCAGGGGGCGGGCGTACGGAGTGAGCCCCATCAGCTTGCGGATCGCGGGCAGCACGAACACCTCGAACGACACGTACGCCGACACGGGGTTGCCCGGGAGCGTGACGATCGGCGTCGCGTCCTCGCCGATGGTGCCGAAGCCCTGCGGCTTGCCGGGCTGCATCGCGACGGAGCCGAACCACATGTCGCCCTGCGGGGACAGCGCGGCCTTGACGACGTCGTAGTCGCCGGCGCTGACGCCGCCGCTGGTGATGACGAGGTCGGCGCGCACCAGCTGGTCGTGCACGGCCTCGAGGAAGGTGGCGGGGTCGTCGGGCACGATGCCGACCCGGTAGGCGATCGCGCCGGCCTCCCGGACGGCGGCGGCGAGCATGTAGGAGTTGCCGTCGTAGATCGAGTCGTGGCCGATCTGGTCGCCGGGGGCGCGCAGCTCGGAGCCGGTGGAGATGACGACGACGCGCGGGCGCGGCCGGGTGCGCACGTGGGAGCGGCCGATCGCCGCGAGCAGGCCGATCTGGCGGGGGCCGAGGATCGTGCCCTCGGAGACGACGACGTCGCCGGCCTGCACGTCCTCGCCGCGGTGCCGCACGTGCTGCAGCGGGCGGGGCGCGTCGTACACGGTGACGGAGGCGACGCCGCGGTCGGTCCACTCGTAGGGGACGACGGCGTCGCACCCGGCGGGCAGGGGCGCGCCGGTCATGATCTTGACCGCCGTGCCGGGGCTCAGCGCCATGATGTGCGCCTGCCCCGCGCCGATCTCACCGACGACCGGGAGGGTGACGGGCTGGTGCTCGCTGGCGGTGGCAACGTCGCTGGAGACGACCGCGTAGCCGTCCATGGCCGCGTTGTCGAAGGACGGCAGCGACACACCGGCGGCCACGTCCTCCGCGCACGCCAGGCCGCTGGCCTCCTGCAACGAGTGGGTCATCGGCTCGAGGGGTCGCACCCCGGCCATGACGCGCTCGAAGAACTCGGGGACGCCGATCGGCTGGGAGGTCGCGTCGGGCATCAGGCTCCTACTGGTGGGCGGTACGGCGGCCAGCCCGCGCCGCACTCGCCGCGGGCTCAGCCTCCCAGCACGGTACCCGGCTCGAGGCGCTGCGCCGAAGGAGCCTCCTCAAGCGTGACCTCGCCCAGCACCTTGACGTCGCGGCCGAAGGTCCAGTCGCCGCGCACGCGCAGGGCGGCGGCCTCCTTGAGCGACGGCGCGCCCTCGGGGAAGCGGCGGTCGAAGTCGCCGACCAGCTTGTAGTGGTCGCCGTCGAGATCGATGAACGGCACGTCGGCCGCGACCTGGTCGAGGGTGAAGTCGGGGCCGATGGCGTAGATGTCGCTGCGCAGCACCAACAGGTCGTTGGTCGTCTTGACCGGGATGAAGCGGTCGCGGCCGACCTCGATCGTCTGCGCGCCGTCGAAGACCTCGATGGCCGCGCCCATGGCCGTCTCGATCTGCACGACCTTCTCCGTGCCCGGGTCGGAGGGGTCGACGGTCTTGACGTTGCGGATCAGCGGGAGGCCCAGGATCCCCTCGCGCTCGGTGAGGGCCTGCTTCATCGCGGCGAGGTCGAACCAGAGGTTGTTGGTCGACGTGTACTTGTGGCGGTCGAGGTCGGCCAGCGCGTCCTTGTCCTCGTCGCGCGTCTGCGCCGACTCGCGCAGGATGATGCGGCCGTCGTTCTTGCGGCGGGCGAAGTGGCCGCCCTTGCGGTCGGACGGCGTGCGGCGCACGGCCTCGATCGCGAAGGGGGCGCCGGAGGTCGCGAACCAGCCGGCGACCTCGGGGGTGGGGACGGCGCCGAGGTTGTCGGAGTTCGACACGAAGGCGTAGCGGTAGCCGGCGTCGAGCAGCTGGTCGAGCAGGCCGGTGCCGAGGAGCGCCGTGTAGATGTCGCCGTGGCCGGGCGGGCACCACTCGAGCGTGGGGTCGGTGGGGAACTCGACGGGCGTGAGGTCCTTCTCGCGCAGCTTGGGCTCCTTGTTCTGCAGGAACTCCAGCGGCAGGCCCTCCACCGGCAGGTCCTCGTAGCGCGCCAGCGCCGTGAGGGTGTCGGAGGAGGTGCGGAAGCTGTTCATCAGGATGAGCGGCAGGGGCGCGGAGTAGCGCTCCCGCAGGTGCAGCACCTGGCGGGCGATGATGTCGAGGAACGACAGCCCACGGCGCACGCACAGCAGCGACTTCGCCCGGTCCATGCCCATCGAGGTGCCGAGCCCGCCGTTGAGCTTGATGACGGCGGTCTTCTGCAGCGCCTCGGCCGCGGCGGCCTCGTCGACCTCGACGTCGGCCAGCGACGGCATGTCCAGCGGCTCGATGGTGTCCTCGGCGATCATGCCGGTCTCGCCGTGCTCGAGGAGCCGGTAGTAGTGCGCGAACACCTCCACCGCGGTCTCGTCGATCCCGGCCTCGCGCATCTTCTCGGCCGCCTTGTGCAGCCCGGGGGAACCCATGGCGGCGATCGTAGGCTCATCGGGTGGCCGCCACACAACCTCCGGTGGATGAACCTCCTGCGCGGGCCAAGCGCGCCCTTCGCGCCGAGATCCTCGCCCGACGCGCGGCGCGCACGCCGGCCGAGGTGGCGGCGTACGGCGAGCGCCTCGCCGCGGCGACCCTCGCCCACCCGGTGGTCGCCGGCGCGCGGTGCGTGGCGGCGTACGTCGGGGTGGGCACCGAGCCCGCGACCCTCCCGCTCCTCGACGCGCTGCGCGCGGGCGGCGTGCGGGTGCTGCTGCCCGTCCTGCGGCCGGACTGGTCGATGGACTGGGGGCGGTACGACGGGCCCGACGCCCTCGTCACGTCCCCGCGCGGCCTGCTCGAGCCCGCGCTGGCGGAGGCGGCCGAGGGGGCGGTCGACGTGCTCGACGACGCCGACGTCGTGCTGCTGCCCGGCCTTGCCTGCTCCGACGACGGCGCGCGACTGGGCCGCGGCGGCGGCGCCTACGACCGGGCGCTCGCCGCGCTCCGCTCCCCCGTGCCGACCTACGTGCTGCTGCACCCCGACGAGGTCGGGATCGACGTGCCGACCGCACCCCACGACGTGCCCGTCGACGGGGCGATCACGGCCTGAGCCTGGGCGGCCGCGCGCCTCGCCTCAGGTCCTGCCGTCCCGCACCGATAGGCGCCACATGACCTGGACCCCTGCACAGTCGCTAGTCGCCGCGCCGGGTGGCTGGGAGCTGGCGTTCGTCGCGTTCGTCCTGTCCGTCCTCGCCCTCATGCTCCTCGGCGTTCTTGCGTTCCTGCGCGGCGTGGTGCGTCGGGCGGTGCGCAAGGAGATCGCCCGGATGCAGCGCGACGGGCTGCTGCCCTCCGGCGCGGCGGACCGCTACGGGTTCCCCGGGGGCTGATCTCCCGGGCTCCGACGGACGCGCGTCGCCCCGCCCGGCCGGGACCCCGCGGCGACGCTGGCGGGAACAGCGTCAGCCCTCGAAGATGAGCCAGCGGTTGTGATCGATGGGGCGGTGCTCGGGGAGCCACCGACGGCGATCGACGACGGTGGGCGGCTCGTACCCGGCCGCACGGAGGATCGCGAGGCACTCCCACTCGATCTCCTTGCCGTGCACCTCCAGCTGTATCGCCGGCCGCCGGTCTTCCAGCACTCGGGCCGCGCCCCGCAGCGCTGCCACCTCGCCCCCCTCGATGTCGAGCTTGATCAGGTCGGGCACGAAGTGCTCGGCGGCGAGGTCATCGATGGTGACGTGATCCCCGGCGGCGTCGTCGGAGACGAACCCAGTCACCACCTCGATCGACGGCAGGCCCGGGTTGGCGGCAGCGTTCTCCCGGATCTCGACGGCCAGCTCGGGCTCCGACTCGACCGACAGCACGGGGGCACCAGTCAGCTTCGCCAGCACCAAGGCGTCGTAGCCGTACTGACCGCCGATGTCGAACGACCGATAGCCCGGCTTGGCGATACGTCGGAGGTGGCGGTTCAGCTCCACCTCGTACAGACCGAGGTACAGCCGAGTCTCACCGCGTTGGAAGTCGACCCCCATCCGCAGGCCGCGACCGAGTCCGACCGGCAGGCGCCGCATGGACCGACCGTGCGGCAGGACCCTGGACTTCACTGCTCGCTTGATCGGCATGTCAGGCACAGTAGCCCGCCTTCGGAGCACGTCTCTGGGGTTCGGCCGAGCTGGTCGCCGCGGGCCCACCCCCGGCCAGGCGTGGCCGCGCGCCCGGACAGCAGCCGGGCCTGGACCTTCAACCCCCGCAGGGGATCCGGATCTCGAACCTCGCGCCGTCGCCCTCGGCGGAGACGACGCGGGCGGCGCCGCCGTGGCGCTCGGCGGCGGCGCGGACGATGGCGAGGCCGACGCCGCTGCCCTGGATGGCCCACTTCTCGGCGTACCCGCCCCGGTAGAAGCTGTCGAAGAGGCTGGCGCGCTCCTCCCCGAGGATCGGCACGCCGTCGTTCTCCACGGTGACGACCGCCTCGAACCCGCCCCTGGCGTCCTTGCCGCGGCCGACCGCCACGCACACGCGGTGCTCGCCGAAGGTCAGGGCGTTGCGCACGAGGTGCCGCACGGCACTGGTGAGGAGCGCCTCGTCACCGACGACCTCCACCTCCGTGACCCGCACGTCCACGTGCAGGCGCGCGCAGGACGCGCCGGCCCGCTCGCGCTCGACGGTGACGGCGTGCCGCACGACGTCGTCGAGGCGCAGCGAGCGGGGCGGGCAGGTCCGTGGTCCGTCGACCTGGGTGAGCAGCACGAGGCTCTCGACGAGGTCTGCGAGCCGCTCCACGTTGCGGGCCGTCGTCTCGACGACGCCCTGCTGCTCGTCGGTCAAGGGGCCGAAGACGCCCTCCTGGAGGAGGTCGAGGCGTCCCAGGGCGTTGGTGACCGGGGTGCGCAGCTCGTGGCTGGCGGTGGCGACGAACCGGGCGCGGGCGACCTCCATGGCCCGCAGCTCGCGCACGACCCGTCGCTCGGCGTCGCGGCGCTGGTCGCCGACGATCGCCAGCGGCAGGGCCCACAGGGCCGCCGTGCCGATGAAGACCCCGATGGACCACGACCGCTCCACGTCGAGGAGCTGGGCGTCGAAGATGCTGGTCGTGGGGGCGTGCAGCGGGTCGCCGACGAGCCACACGAGCGTGCCGACGGCGGAGAGCACGACGAGCTCGGCGGCGGTGACCCGCACGCCGAACCGCAGGCCCGCCCAGGTGAGGGTCACCAGCAGCGTCGCGCTCGCCACCGCCGTGCCGAACCCGCCCGCGACGAGCGCGATGACGCACAGCGCCAGGGCGCACGCGACCTGCAGCACCAGCTCGCGCGTGGAGTAGCGGTCGTAGACCCGGGCCGGGCGGCGCAGCAGCACGGGGCACCACAGCAGGATGGCGGTGACGTTCGCGATGCCGGCGTCGGCCGCGATGCGCGGGTCGTCGCCACCCAGGAACGACAGCCACCAGCCCGCCAGCCCGACGCAGGCGCCCCCGAGGGTCGCGGCCAGCGCCAGGCGCCCGAAGGCGCTCATCGAGTCGACCGTGCGCACCCCAGAGCGCACGAGCACGAGCGCGGCGACCGCGGAGGCCACCGTGCCCGCGACACCGACGAGCACCGCGTCGACGAGCGGTGAGCCGACGAGCACGGCGCTCAGCACCATGTACGCCGGCAGCGCGAAGCAGGTGAGCACCTTCCCCCAGGTCGGGGCGAGGACGAGGGCGGCGGTGCCGACCCCGACCGAGGCCCACACCGGGTTCACGCCGTACACCTCGTCGCCGACGATGCCCCGGCCGAGCGCGGTGGCGATCATGGTGAGCGCCGCGACGGACCAGGCGAGCCGGTCGACGGGCCCGGGCGCACCGGCCGGCTCGGACGAACGGGCGGTCGTCCCCGGCGCAGCGATCGTGGACGGGGCGACGGTCGTCTGCACCATCGCCCTGCCTCCCCTCACCTCACCCGGCCCGATCCGGAACGCTCGACGGTCTCACGCTGCAGAGGGCTCATCGGCCGACTTGTGGCTTTGTTGAGGACTCAACCGACTGACGCTTGAGTAGAACAGGGTTCACTCCCGCGCCGCCCGTTCTCGGGGCGGCGGTCTAGCCCGCGCCGGCCGTCCGCGGCGTTGTCCCTCCGAGGAGACGCCGCCCGACCTACGTTCCCGCCATGTCACTCATCCCCCGCACCCCTGCCGCCCGATCCACGACGGCTCGCCGCCTCCTGCCCGCCACCCTCGTGTGCACCGCCGTCGTGGCCGCCAGCGCGACCACCGGCGCGTTCGCCGCCACGGTCATCACCGGCGCGCAGATCGCCGACGAGACGATCACGACCAAGGACGTCAAGAACGGCTCCCTCTCCGGCGCCGACCTCGGCCGCGCCAGCATCTTCGGGGCGCAGATCAACGGCGCGACCAAGAAGACCTTCATCGGCGTCAACGGCTACCAGGTCGTCGAGGAGCTCGTGACCGTCGGCGGCCTCGAGACCGACGCGTACGCCGAGGTCTACTGCCCCGCGGGCACGTCCACGCTCAGCGGTGCCGCCTACTGGTCCACGAGCGACGCGGCCGTCCAGTTCCTCATCAACAGCGACGGCTCGGGCGTCGCCGCCTTCGCCTCGAACCCGTCCGACGTCGAGGACGACCTCGTCGTGCAGGCCGTCTGCGCCACCGTCAACTGACGCACCGGGCTCAGCGCAGCGCGCGGACCCCGAACCCGACGAGGACGGCCCAGGCCAGCAGGCGGGGCACGTCGCTGGCGACGATGCCGTGCGTGTCGCTGAAGGCGACGAGGATCCTCACGGGTGCGTGGTCGTTCGTGATGGACGCCAGCATCCAGGCGGTCACGCCCACGAGGAACGCCAGCACGCAGCCGCGGCGTACCCAGGTCATCGGGTCAGCGTACGGAGTGGTGCGGGCGTCGGACCGAGCCGCCCGGAACTCGAACCCGGCCGGGTCGGGCGTTGCCCGGGCGACGACCTAGAATTGGCAGTCGAGCCCGCCGAGTGCCAGTCTCTCGGCCAGCACACGTCTCCCGGAGGTCCATCGTGCCCACGTACCAGTACGCCTGCACCGAGTGCGGTCACGCCTTCGAGCAGGTCCAGAGCTTCAGCGACGACGCCCTGACCGAGTGCCCGGAGTGCCACGGTCGCCTGCGCAAGCTGTTCAACGCCGTCGGCGTCGTCTTCAAGGGCTCCGGCTTCTACCGCACCGACAGCCGCACGGGTGCCTCCACCGCGTCGGACACCTCGTCCTCGAAGAGCACCTCCTCGAGCGACTCCGGGTCGTCGTCGAGCGACACGAAGTCGAGCACCACGACCTCGACTGAGAAGAAGTCGGGCGCCGCGAGCACGACCGCCTGATCCGACCGGTGGCCGAGGTGGCCGAGTCAGCACCCGGTGGTTGAGGTGGCCGCGCCAGCGGCCCTCGAAACCACCTGTGGAAGCCGCCCCACGCCCCGGCCCGATCCGGCCTAGCGTCGTCGCATGCCTCTCGCCGCTCCTCCGACGACCGCCGCGCGCTCCCGCGGCGCGACCCTCACGCGGGGCCCGCGCCGCGTCTTCGCCCGCCATCGTCGCGCCCTGGGTGCGGCGCTCCTCGGGGTCGCGGTCCTCGTCGGCGTGCAGGCATTCGCAACGCCGGCGCCGCCCACGACGGAGGTGGTCGTCGCGGCCCGTCCCGTCGCGGCCGGCGCGGAGCTGACCCGCGCAGACCTGACGACGCTCGCCGTCCCGGCGGACGTCGCACCGCCGGCTGCACCATCCATCGACGAGCTCGTCGGCCGCGCGACCGCAGGCCCCATCGCCGAGCGCGAGCCCGTCACCGAGACGCGGCTGGCATCTGTCGCCACCATCGCCGCGGGCGCTGGCGAGGTGGCGGTGCCCGTCCGCCTTCCGGACCCCGCGATGGCCGACCTGCTGCGCGTCGGGGACGTCGTCGATCTCGTGGCCACCGCGGCCGAGGACGGTACGACGACCACGGTCGCCCGCGACGTCCGCGTCTCCGCGCTCCCCCGGCCTGCGGAGGACCCCGCCGGCGAGCTCGTCAGCGGCCGCCTCGTCGTGTTCGCAGCCCCACCGGGTGACGCGCTCGACATCGCCCGCGCCGGCGCGCAGGACTTCCTGACCCTCGCCTTCCGGTCTAGCGTGGCCGCCCGGTAGCCCCGTGACCTGCGGGGCCTCGGGACGAGGAGCAACCGGTGAGCGGATTCAAGGCATTCATCCTGCGCGGAAACCTGATCGAGCTGGCGGTGGCCTTCATCATCGGCGCAGCATTCGCCTCAGTCGTCACAGCGACCGTCGCGCTGATCATGGATCTGGTCGGCAAGACGTTCGATCAGCCCGACTTCAGCGGCTGGGACCCCTACGGGGTGTCGTTGGGGGCGTGGATCACCACCGTGATCTCCTTCTTGATCCTCTCCGCCGTCGTCTACTTCGGCGTCGTCCTGCCGTACACGAAGGCGAAGGAGCGCTTCTTCCCCGACCCGCAGGGTGAGCCCGGTACGCCGGAGGACGTCGCCCTGCTCACCGAGATCCGCGACCTGCTCGCCGCGCAGTCGTCGCAGGCCAAGCGCCTGTCATAGGTCGCGCGGCACGGTCCGCCCGATCGCCGTGTCGCTGGATCACGTGATGCAGGCGCCACCGCCCATCGGCAGGAACGGACGACAACGGGAGGGGCCCGCGGCTAGGGTCGCGATCGGCGATCGAGACCGGAGGACGGGGCGAACCAGCGGATGACAACCACGGGTGGGCGCGGCACCACCACCGTTGCCATCGCTCACGACTACCTCACCCAGCGTGGCGGCGCGGAGCGGGTCGTCCTCGCTCTGGCGAAGGGTTTTCCGGACGCGCCCATCTACACGACGTTGTACGACCCCGAAGGCACCTTCCCCGAGTTCCGTGACCTCGACGTCCGTCCGTCGCGCCTGAACAGGATCGGGCCGCTCCGCAAGAACCACCGGGCGGCTCTGCCCCTCCTCCCCGCGGCTGCTTCGTCCCTGCGGATCGACGCCGAGGTCGTGATCGCCAGCAGCAGCGGCTGGGCTCACGGGTTCGGGGGCACGCACAAGACGCTCGTGTACTGCTACTCCCCGGCGCGGTGGCTTTACCAGCCCGACGTCTACCTCTCGGCTGACGCCGGCCTGCTGCAGCGGGCCGGGTTGAAGTCCGTCAGCATGCCGCTGCGTCGCTGGGACCGGCGGGCGGCCTCGCGCGCGGACCGTTACCTTGCGATCTCGACCGTCGTGCAGGAGCGCATCCGCGCGACCTACGGGATCGAGTCGGCCATCCTCCCCGCACCGTTGAGCGACCGTCTGCGTGCGGTGGAGCCCGAGCCGGTGGACGACCCCGTCGTGCGGGACGGGGGGTACGTGCTGTGCGTCTCGCGGCTGTTGCCCTACAAGAACGTCGACAAGGTGGCAGCGGCCTTCGAGCACCTGCCGGATCAGCACCTGGTCGTGGTCGGCCGGGGCCCCGAGTGGGACGCCCTCCGCCGTGACGCCCCGGGGAACGTGACGTTCCTCCGCGATCTCACCGACGGTCAGATGCGGACCGTCTACGAGCGTTCGCACGGCCTCGTTGCTGCGAGCCACGAGGACTACGGCCTGACCCCGCTCGAGGCGGCGTTGTTCGGCAAGCCCAGTGCCGTGCTGGCTGCCGGCGGTTTCCTCGACACGATGAAGGACGGCAGCACGTCGGTCTTCTTCGATGCCCCTACCCCGGAGTCCATCGCGGGAGGTGTCCGCCGCCTTCTCGAGTCGGGGTGGGACGAGCACACCATCCTCGCCCACGCCAACCGCTTCACCGAGAGTGCGTTCGTCGCCCGCTTGCGCGACGAGGTCACCTCCCTCACCGAACCACCGCTCCCCCAGGAGGAACAGTGACCACCCCCAGACGCGCCCTCATCACCGGCATCACCGGCCAGGACGGGCAGCACCTGTCGGAGCTGCTGAACGCCAAGGGCTACGAGATCTACGGACTCATCCGCGGGCAGCGCAACGCGCGGCGCGAGGCGTTCGTGGCCGAGTTCCCCTTCGTGAACCTGGTCGAGGCGGACCTGACGGATCCGACGTCGCTGCTCGAAGCCGTCCGGACCTCGCACGCCGACGAGGTGTACAACCTCGGCGCGATCAGCCACGTGGGCTACTCCTTCCGCAACCCCCAGCTCACGGCGGACATCACGGGCAAGGGCGTCCTGAACCTCCTCGAGGCCATCCGGTCGTCGGGCCGCGCGGACGAGGTCCGCTTCTACCAGGCGTCGACGTCGGAGATGTTCGGCGGCCTCGACTACAACCGCCCCGGCGCGGGATACAACGAGGACTCCCTGTTCCACCCTCGCAGTCCCTACGGCGTCGCGAAGCTCTACGCACACTGGATCGCCAGGAACTACCGCGAGTCCTACGGCATGTACGTCGCCACCGGCATCCTGTTCAACCACGAGGGGGAACGCCGGGGACTCGAGTTCGTGACGCGGAAGATCACCGACGGCGTGGCTCGGATCCACCACGGCCTGCAGCCCCACATCGTGCTGGGCGACCTGTGGCCGAAACGTGACTGGGGCTATGCCGGTGACTACGTCCGCGGCATGTGGCAGATGCTGCAGCACGACGAACCGGACGACTTCGTGCTGGCCACCGGGGAGACGCACTCCATCGAGGAGTTCCTGACGCTCGCGTTCGCCGAGGTCGGCATCGACGACTGGCGTCCCTACGTCAAGCAGGACCCACAGTTCATGCGTCCCGCCGAGGTCGACATCCTCCTCGGCGACCCGGCGAAGGCGGAGCGCGTGCTGGGCTGGAAGCGCGAGGTCGACTTCCCGGGTCTGGTGCGCCGCATGGTCCAGCACGACCTCAAGGTGACGGACCCGAACGCCTGATGTCCGAGCCGGTCGTCGTCACCGGGGTCAACGGGTTCGTCGGCCACCACCTGGTGCGGGCACTCGTCGATGCCGGGCTTCCCGTCGTCGGGGTCTCCCGCGACGAAGCACCGAAGGAGGACATCTCGGGCCTGCTCGCCGATTACCTGGCCCTCGACCTCACCCGGGACCCGCTGCCCGCCGTTCGGGCTGCGGGAGTCGTCCACCTGGCCGGGCTGTCAGCCGTCGGCCCGTCGTTCGACCGGCCGCAGCACTACATCACGTCGAACACGGCGATGCTCACCAACGTCTGCGAACCCCTGCTCGCCACCGGGTCGAAAGCCCGCGTCGTCGTCGTCAGCTCGGGCGCCGTCTACGACTCCGCCCAGGACCTGCCCATCACCGAGAGCGGACGGACTGCGCCGACCTCGCCCTACGCCGTCAGCAAGCTGGCCGTCGAGCAGCAGACGCTGTACTACGCCCGGCGGGGTCTCACGGCGACCGTCGCGCGCCCGTTCAACCACATCGGTCCTGGCCAGGGGCCGGGATTCCTCGTCCCCGACATCATCGCCGGCCTCCGGGCCTCCCGGCAGACCGGCACACCCCCCGCTTTCGGCGATCTCACCTCGCAGCGCGACTACACCGATGTCCGCGACGTCGCCGGCGCGTACGTCGCTCTGCTCGCGGCTGAGCACCTCGCTCCCGGTGGGATCTTCAACGTCTGCAGCGGTCGCGCCGTCGAGGGGACCGAGGTCCTGCGCCGCCTGGCGGACATCGCCGGGATCGCCGTCGATGGGGTCACCGTCGATGCCGCGCGTCTGAGACCGACCGAGCCCTCGGTGATTGCTGGGTCCAACCAGAGGCTCACCGAGACGACCGGGTGGCGAACCCGGCTCACGCTGCAACAGAGCCTCGAGGACGCCTGGGCCGCGTCGGTCCCGGCCCCGTCGTGACCCGCGTCGCGTACCTCCTCCATTCCGCGGCGCCCTCGGGTGCCGAGCTCGCACTCGGACGTGCGCTGGGGGTCTGGCCGCCCCACTCGAGGGTCGAGGTGCACCTGGCCGGTGACGGGCCGATGGTGGAGACCTACCGCCGCCTGGGCGTCGAGGTCCACGTCCGCCCGCTCGCGGAGCGCGCCCGAGCGACTCCGCGCGGGGCTGGCGTCAGCGCCAAGGTGGGTGCGCTCCTGGCCCTGCTCCGATATGCCGTGGCGCTGCGGCGTGAGCTTCGCAGCAGCCGCCCCGACGTGGTCGTGGCCGGGAGCCTGAAAGCCGTGGTCTACGGCCGCATCGCCACCGCGTTCTCCCGAACGCCGGTGGTGTGGAGCGTCCACGACCGGGTCAGCAGCGACTACCTCGGCCCCGCCGCCCCGTTCTTCTCGCGTGTCTTGCCGCGCCTGGTCGACGGGATCGTCGTAAACAGCCGTGCCACGCTGGCGTCACTCGTTCCCGGGCGTACGCCGGTCCTGGTCTGCCCGCCCGGCGCCCAGCTGCGGCGAGTCACCCGCCCGGTCCGCGAGCGGGTCCGAGACATCGCCGTCCTCGGTCGGCTGAGCCCCTGGAAGGGTCAGCTCGAGGCGGTGCAGGCGTTCGCCGGTGCCGTGCTGCCCCCGTCCGCGACGCTGCACCTCATCGGCGGGGCGTTGTTCGGAGAGACCGACTACGAGTCCGCCCTCCACGACGAGATCGAGCGGCGGGGGCTCGGGGAGCGTGTCGTGTTCCACGGCCACGTCGACGACCCCCGCCCCTTGCTGGACGAGATGGACGTGCTGGCCCACACCTCGGTCCTCCCCGAGCCGTTCGGATCCGTCGTCCTGGAGGGCATGGACGCGGGCTGTGTCGTCATCGCGTCCCGGCCCGGCGGACCGACCGAGGTGGTCGAGCACGGCAACAACGGGTTCCTGGTGCCAGGTGGCGACGTCATCGCGCTGCAGGACGCACTCACGGCAGTGGCTGCGCTGGGTCCGGACCAGCGGCAGGAACTCGTCGCCGCGGGACACCGCACCACGGGGAGGTACGCGATCGAGGTGACGACCCCCGCCCGCGCCGGCTTCATCCGCGCGGTCGCGAGACGGCGCCGTCTGCCACCCGTGATCGACTGGGACCAGTGGACCGAGGAGAAGGACCGATGAACCGGCTACGCGTCACGTGGGTGAGCCTGGAGTGGCCCCGAGAGGGCCATCATTCGGGAGGAGTGGGTCGTTACACGGCTCGGCTGGCGTCGCGGGTGCAGGAGCTGGTCGACCTGACCGTGATCACCTACGAGGGGGGAACCCCGGTACCGGGGGTCGCTCTCGTGACCATCCCGACTGCCGACTCCCGCATCGGTCGCTACTACACCTCCGCCTGGCGTGCCGCTCGCGCGCTCCCCGCCACGCGACCGGACGTGGTCCACGCCCACGGCGACGACTTCCTGCTGCGGACCTCCGCGCCGATCGTGCGGTCGTTCTACGGCACGTCCTGGGGGGAGGCGAAGTCCTCGACCGGTTTGCGCAAGGCCAACCACGTCGTCTTGGCGGGCGCCGAGCTCTGGGCGGCGCGCCGGGCTCGGTTGCGTCTGGGAATCGCGCCCGAGTCGCTGCAGATGTTCCGCTGCCAGCACGTGTTTCCGCCGTACCTCCGGTCGGAGCACACGGGGGAAGCTACCCGTTCCGAGGGGCCCGTCGTGGTGTTCATCGGCAGCTTCCGCGGTCGCAAGCGCGGCTGGATGGTGCAGGAAGCCGTGGAGGCGCTGCGAGTCGACGACCCCCGCGCCCGCCTGGTCGTCATCGGCCCGGCCGACGACGCCGCGAGCTGGGACACGTGGGTCGAGCATCGTGCCGGTCTCACCGATGCGCAGGTCGCCCAGGTGCTCGACACCGCCTGGGTCCTGGCCTCTCCGTCGGAGTACGAGGGTTTCGGGATCCCCGTCCTCGAGGGGATCGATCACGGCCTGCGGGTCGTCGCCAGCAGCAATCCCGGTTCTGAGTACCTGCAGTCCCGCGCCGAGCCACACGTGCCGCTCGATGTGGTGGGAGACACCGGGTACGCCGCAGCTCTCGCCCGCGCTGTCGAGCGTGGCCCCGTGGTGACGGCCGCGGAACGCGCTGCGGGCAGCCACCTCGTGTCCACCATCGCCGCGGAAGGCTCCGCTGGGCGGCTCGTGGAGATGTACCGCGGCCTGCTCGGACGGTGAGGTCAGCGGGCGTACCGCATGAGGGCCAGGTGGGTCAGCAGCCGAACGGCACACATCGTCGTGAAGGCGAAGGCCATGGAGACGGCCGAGACGGCCTCGTTCGCAGCGAGCACCGCGATGACGAGGACCATGACTGCCAGACCCACGGCCGATGCGACGGCCAGCGAGCCCGCACGCTCGCGGACCGACTCCCGCACAGCGCGGACCCGCCACACGTCCTGGAGGACCGCGGCCAGCAGGAGCACCGCGACCACCGGGGGCAGCCCGGAGAAGTCAGTGCCGAAGATGTGCTCCCCGAACAGCGCGACGACGGCCAGGATGCCGGCCCCCGCGGCAAGGGTGCACGAGGCGACCACAAGCATCAGTCGTCGGAGCGAGGGCTCGTCCGCTCCGCCCGCGGCGCGGACGAACTGGGCGAAGCTGGCTTGGGCAAGCGAACTAGCCACACCGCTGGCGGCCGTGGTGCAGGTGACGGCGATCGCGTACACACCGACCACGGGTGCAGACGTCAGCATGGTCAGCGCGACCTGGTCCCCGCGGCCGCCGACGGAGTCGAAAACGGTGGTGATCCATAGCTTCAGGCTCAGGTTCCAGGGAACTCCTGTCCGGCTGAGGCCTCGAGAGTTGCGCAACGTGTAGGCACAGCCGATCAAGACGGTGATCGACTGGCCAGTTAGCGTCGCCAGAAAAGCGGAGGTCAAGGTGAGCGCACCAAAGGCTGCAAGTATCAGTATCGCGACGGACGGCAGTACGAGCGTGGCTGCTCGCATCAAGTTGAAGACGACTACTGCTCCCCGCAGCAACGCCAGCTGGTCTCCTATGTTGCCGATACCCGTCAGGAGCAGCAGAACCGCTGCAACCCTGATGCCCGTTGCAATGCGACCGTCGCCGTTCGCGAGCGTTGGCGCGGCAGCGACCACCAAGAGCGAGACGACCGTGCCGATCAGACCCGCCGTCACCACCCCCCAGAAGGACAGTTCGCGGCGCTTCTCCATCTGAAGCGCGAGGGACGCGGGCAGCCCCAAGAACGACACCCACCCGGCGACCTGCAACACGACGAATGTGCCCGCCAGCACCCCCCGGCCATCAGCACCGAGGGTGTGCGCCAAGACGGGGGCAGAGAGCAGAGACGATCCCATACCCGCATACGTGACCAGGGCGTTCAGCGTCGCATGACGCGCTTGGGTCGAGGATTGGAGCCGCCGGACCACCGATCGGATCAAGACGGGCGTCCGTCGTCCAACCCGCAGATCTCACCGATCACGGCGTGCCCGCAGCCGCGGCCCGCGCAGGTCGAGGACCCGTTAGCCCGCGGAGTCGTCGTAGGTCACCGGGAGCACGCATCGACGCCCTGAGCACTTGAGCGAGGCGACCACCAGCGGGGTCCCTTCTCAGCAGGTGCACGGCCGCCCAGACCAGGCCCGGGCGGTTGCGATCACCGACGAGCACGGCCCGCAGCAGGTAGAGGCCCCAGTGCGACAAGCCCAGGTACAGCCCGATCGCTGCGGCCGAGTTCCGCACGTCGGCGTCGAGCCGTTCGGGGGAGAATTCCAGGCGCCCGTCGTTGTCGGCGCGAGCGGCGGGGTGGTGGTCCACCTGCACGTCGGGGTCGTAGACACCGTGGTACCCCCGGCTCAGGGCCCCGAAGCACAGGAACAGCTCGTTCCCGTGCTGCGCGCCCTGTCCCCGCACCATCCGACCCAATGGCAGGTCGCGGACCGCGGCCACGCGGAGGGCCATGTTGGCGCCCTTGGCGTGCAGGGCGGGACGGGCGCGCCCCTTGCCGAGGTGGTGGTTGCCCCTCAGCTTGCCGCGACGCAGCGAGCCGACCACGAGGTCCTCGGAGCCGCTGTCGGCGTCACCGTGCACGTTGTCGCGGCCGGCGACGAAGCCCAGGGCGGGATCCGCAGCGAAGTGACGGACAGCCCGCTCCAGCCAGTCAGTGTGAGCCCGCGCGTCGTCATCGATGAAGGCTGCGAGCTCGGTCGTTGCCGCACGGAGGCCGGTCTCGATGGCGACGGCCAAGCCCGGCCTCGGAACTACGACGCTGTCTGCAGCGTGGGCGGCCGCGATCTCACGAGAACGGATGTCCTCCGCTCTGGTGACGACGAGCACACGGTCCGGTGTCGTGGTCATCGTCGCCAGGGCAGTAAGGCAGCGTTCCAGGTCGGCGTGCCGGAACATCGTCGGTACGACCACGGTGACGGTCGGATCAATCATCGGGACCTCGGAGTCGGATGGCACGGTTCGCTATGAGCCGCCGGACGCGGTGGGACCAGCGCCTGCGGGGACATTGTCGGCTGGTGAGTGCCTCGCCCCGGACCCGACGACGTCATCGGCCACCAGCCACAACGGCCGCGAGCTCCGAGCGCAGGTGGGACCCCACCCGCTCCCAGCTGTAGTCCTCGCGCGCCCGCAGCTGGGCCGCGCGCCCCCACGCACGGGTCTTCTCCGGCTCGCTCAGCATCTGCACCAGGGCGTCGGCCACAGCGGCCGGGTCGACCGGGTCCACCAAGCGCCCCGTCACCCCGTCCTCCACCACCTCCGTGGGTGCACCCACGTTGCCGGCGAGCGAGGGAACTCCCCAGACCGCGGCCTCGAGGTAGACGATGCCGAATCCCTCACCCCCGACCTCGCCCTCGGGGTAACGGCTCGGCATGGCGAAGACCGAGGCGCGTGCCAGCCAGCGATCGCGCTCCTCGTCCGTGGCGCGCCCGAGGAACACGACGTTGTCTGTCAGCCCACTTCGCTCAACGCGGTCCTCCAGGTCGGTCCGCAAGCGCCCGTCGCCAATCACCGCCCAGAGGACGTCTGGCACGTCCGCGCGTACCCGTGTCAAGGCATCGAGCAGCACGTCGTGGCCCTTGTACCAGTCGCGCAGACGGGCGATGGTCACGACCGTGGGGCGTTCAGTCTCCACGTGGACGACGTGGTGAGGCGCCTCGACGCCTGGGGTCACGATGCGGACGGGGGTGGACAGGCCGGGCGCCACCTCACGCACCTTCGCCGCCGTGAACTCGCTGATGGCGATCACAGCGTCCGATCGCCTCGCCGCCCAGGCCGACAGTCGCGGGCGCCCGTCGAGCTCCTTGGCGTACGTGTACAACACGTTCGGGACCCCCAGCCGGCGTGCCAGCAGGAGCGCGGCCGGGCTGGTCACGACGTGCCCGTTGAGGAGCACGTCCGGCTTCCACCGCGAACGCCACGGGAGCAACTGGGCGTTGAACACAGCGTTCCGCACGACCGATCGAGTGGAGACACTGCGCAGCCGGTGGATGCGCTGTTCCGACGCTGCGTCGAAGGCCGTGGCGCCGTCCGCCGCCATGGTGACGACACGCGTCTCTGCCGACGGCATGTGGGTGGTGATCTGGTGGAGAAGACGCTGGATCCCGCCGGTGTCCGGCGGATAGTCCGGCGTCACGAGGAGCACCCTCAGCGGATCGGGCCCGCTCTCCTCCATCGGCACCCGGCGACCGTACCAAGGGAGATGGCTGGTCCACGGTGGATCGGCCCGACGTGCGGCCAACGACACCACCCTCGGTGCTCGCCGACGACGTCAGTCGTTGACCATGCCGGCGCCCACCGTCACACCGGTCGCCTCGTCGATGAGGATGAACGCCCCGGTGGTGCGGTTGCGCGAGTAGGGGTCGACGAGCAGCGGCTGCTGGGTGCGCAGGCGCACCCGGCCGATCTCGTTGACGCCGAGCTCGCCGGTCTCCTGGTCGCGGTGCAGCGTGTTCACGTCGAGCCGGTAGTCGAGGTCCTTCACCAGGGCCTTCACGGTGCGCGTCGTGTGCTTGACCAGCAGCCGCTGGCGCGGGCGCAGCGGGGTCGTGCTCATCCAGGCGACCATGGCGTCGATGTCCTGAGTCACCTGCGGCTGGTTGTTCGGGCGCGCGACGAGGTCGCCGCGGGAGACGTCGAGCTCGTCGTCGAGCCGGATCGTCACCGACATGGGCGGGAACGCCTCGGTGACCTCCCGGTCGAACAGGTCGATCCCGGCGATCTTCGCCGTCATGCCCGACGGGAGCACGACGACCTCGTCGCCGGGCTTGAAGACACCGCCGGCGACCTGGCCGGCGTACCCGCGGTAGTCGTGGTGCTCGTCGGACTTGGGGCGCACGACGTACTGCACCGGGAACCGCGCGTCGCGCAGGTCGCGGTCGGAGGCGACGTGGACGTTCTCGAGGTGGTGCAGCAGGGACGAGCCCTCGTACCACGGCATGTTCTCGGAGCGGGTCACCACGTTGTCGCCCTTGAGCGCCGAGATCGGGATGACCGCGAGGTCGGGGATCGTCAGCTTGGTGGCGAAGGCGCTGAACTCGCGCTTGATCTCGTCGAACCGCTCCTGGGAGTAGTCCACGAGGTCCATCTTGTTCACGGCCAGCACGAGGTGCGGCACCCGCAGCAGCGACAGCAGCACGGCGTGGCGGCGCGACTGCTCCGACAGCCCGTGGCGGGCGTCGACGAGCACGAGGCCGAGGTCGGCGGTCGAGGCGCCCGTGACCATGTTGCGCGTGTACTGCACGTGCCCCGGGGTGTCCGCGATGATGAACTTGCGGCTCGGCGTCGCGAAGTAGCGGTAGGCGACGTCGATCGTGATGCCCTGCTCGCGCTCGGAGCGGAGGCCGTCGGTCAGCAGGGCCAGGTCGGTGTAGTCGTAGCCCTTCGACTGGCTCGTGGCCTCGACGGCCGCGAGCTGGTCCTCGAAGATCGCCTTGGAGTCCAGCAGCAGGCGCCCGATGAGGGTCGACTTGCCGTCGTCGACGGAGCCGGCAGTGGCGAAGCGAAGCAGGTCCATCAGAAGTAGCCCTCCTTCTTGCGGTCCTCCATGGCAGCCTCGGAGAACCGGTCGTCGCCCCGGGTGGCGCCGCGCTCGGTCACGCGGGCCACGGCGATCTCGTCGATGATCTCGGTCGTGGTCGAGGCGGTCGACTCCACGCAGCCGGTCAGCGTCAGGTCGCCCACGGTGCGGAAGCGCACCGTGCGCTCCTCGGCGGTCTCCCCGGCGCGCAGCGGGTTGTGCTCGCTTTCGGTCAGCAGCATGCCGTCGCGCTCGAAGACGCGACGCTGGTGGCTGAAGTAGATCGACGGGATGAGGATCTGCTCCCGGTCGATGTAGTGCCAGATGTCGAGCTCGGTCCAGTTGCTCAGCGGGAAGATCCGCATGTGCTCGCCCGAGTGGATGCGGCCGTTGTAGAGGCTCCACAGCTCGGGGCGCTGGTTCTTGGGGTCCCACTGGCCGAACTCGTCGCGGTGGGAGTAGACGCGCTCCTTGGCGCGGGCCTTCTCCTCGTCGCGGCGACCGCCACCGAAGGCGGCGGTGAAGCCCTCCTCCTCGATGGCGTGGAGCAACGTGCCGATCTGCATGCGGTTGCGCGTCGTGCGCCCGTCGTCGACGACGACGCCCGAGGCGATCGCCTCCTCGACGCTGGCGACGACGAGGCGCAGCCCGAGGCGGGCCACCCACTCGTCACGGCACTCGAGCACCTCGGGGAAGTCGTAGCCGGTGTCCACCTGCAGCACCGGGAAGGGGATCTTCGCGGGGAAGAACGCCTTCTCGGCCAGGCGGAGCATGACGATCGAGTCCTTGCCGCCGGAGAACATCAGCACCGGCTTCTCGAACTCGGCCGCGACCTCGCGGAAGACGTGGATCGACTCGGCCTCCAGCTGGTCCAGCTGGCTCAGGCGGTAGTCGGGATGCGACACGGACACCGGATCAGAGTACGGACGGCCGTCTCAGCACCCGGCCACGTATCAGTCCGTGGGCGCCGAGTGGGGTTTCGAGGGCCGCTGGCGCGGCCACCTCAACCACCGGCTCGGCGGCGCGCGGTCCGTCGCGGTCAGTCGCGGCCGTAGATGTCGCGGGTGTAGACCTTCTCGGTTACGTCGGCCAGCACGTCGGTGCGTCGGTTCGCGATGATCACGTCGGAGCGCTTCTTGAACTCGTCGAGGTCGGTGATGACCTCGGAGTGGAAGAACTCCTCGGTGTCCAGCGCGGGCTCGTAGACGACGACCTCGATGCCCTTTGCCTTGATGCGCTTCATGACGCCCTGGATGCTCGACGCTCGGAAGTTGTCCGAGCCCGCCTTCATGATGAGGCGGTAGATGCCGACCGTGCGGGGGCCGCGGCGCAGCACGTCGTCGGCGATGAAGTCCTTGCGCGTGGTGTTGGCCTCGACGATCGCGCTGATCAGGTTCTGCGGCACGTCCTGGTAGTTCGCCTGCAGCTGGCGGGTGTCCTTCGGCAGGCAGTACCCGCCGTACCCGAACGAGGGGTTGTTGTAGTGCGACCCGATGCGCGGGTCGAGCCCGACGCCCTCGATGATCTGCGCCGAGTCGAGCCCGTGCACGGCGGCGTAGGTGTCGAGCTCGTTGAAGTAGGCCACCCGCAGCGCCAGGTAGGTGTTGGCGAACAGCTTGATCGCCTCGGCCTCCGTGGGGTCGGTGAAGAGTGTGGGCACGTCCTTGTCGATCGCACCCTCGACGAGCAGCGCTGCGAACTCCCGCGCCCGGTCGGAGGTGTCGCCGACGACGATGCGCGAGGGGTGCAGGTTGTCGTAGAGCGCGCGGCCCTCACGGAGGAACTCGGGCGAGAAGATGATCGACGCCCCCTCGTTCTCCTCCCGCACGCGACGGGTGAAGCCGACCGGCACTGTCGACTTCACGATGATCGTCGCGTCGGTGTTGACCGCCAGCACGTCGGCGATCACGCTCTCGACGGTGCTGGTGTTGAAGTAGTTGGTGCGCTCGTCGTAGTCCGTCGGCGTCGCGACAATGACGAAGCGGGCGTCGGCGTAGGCCGCCGCCTTGTCCAGCGTCGCCGAGAGGTTCAGCGGGACGGAGGCCAGGTACTCCTCCAGCTCGGTGTCCTCGATCGGCGACTGCCGCTGGTTGAGCAGGTCCACACGGCTCTGGTCGACGTCGACCGCGACGACCTCGTGGTGCTGCGCGAGGACGACGGCGTTCGACAGCCCGACATAGCCCATGCCGGCGACGGCGATCTTCATGGACGGCAGCCTAACGGCGCGCCAGCGCCAGCCCGACGACGCGGGCCGAGGGTGTGGGGGTCGTCAAGTCAGCCACGATAGAAGTCAGGCGCCGTCGACGCCCGGTTGTACGCCCGGGCGGTCCTGAGCGTCTGGGCCCCCTTGCGCAGCCCCGCTCCCGACCGCACGGCGTGCGCAAGGTGGTGAGCACCTGCGGTTACGGCGAACAGCGCAGCCTTCGCGGGCCGCCCCTCGTAGTACCGGTAGGCCCGATGGGTGATGTAGATGCGCGATGCTGCCAGCACGTCGTTGTAGCTGCCGCGGTTGACGGACGACGGGTGGTGCTCCACCCAAAGGTCGTCGTCGAACACGATGGGGAATCCCAGACGCACCGCCTGCCGTGCGATGTCGATCTCTTCATAGCCATAGCGGATCTGCTCGTCAAAGCGGGCCGTGTCGAATAGGCGCGACGGGAAGACCGTCGCGTTGACGACGATCCCCCGGTACTCGCCCGCGGGATCGAGTCGCTGGAAGCCGAGGAAATCGGGGTTGTGCGGCGTCACCTTCCGGCCCTCCCCCACACCGAAATTGAGCTCCCACCCCGTCACCACGACGTCGGGCCGCGCTGCTGCCACAGCCCGCTCGACGAACTCGGTCGACACGACGACGTCGTCGTCGATGAAGGCGACCGCCTGCCCCGTGGCAGATGCGATGCACGCGTTGCGGTTGGGCCCAAGGCCGCGTCGAGGGCCTCGCTGATAGGTGGCCTCAAACCGGGCGGCGACCTCGGCCGCTGAACCGTCGCCGTCGTCACTCACGATCAACTCGTCCGGCTGCACGGTGCCGGACCGGACGCTGGCGAGTGCGGTCGCCAACTCGTCCGGCCGGTTCATCGTGCAGATGCACAGGGAGAGGGTGGTCACGGGGGGAACCGTAGGCGACCGAGTAGCACTCGGGCGCCGCTATCGTCCACACCATGGGTGAGCAACGGCACGTCAACAGGGTGTGGCACATGACGGTCAACGTGCTCGCTGCTTCGCCGCTCCTCACCGGAACCGTCCGAGAACGCCTCTACTGACGAGGCGGTATCGACACCAATGGCACGCAGGTCCGAACCGGATGCTGGTTCTTCAGCTCGCAGATCACCTTCGGTCGTGACGGCATGATCAACGCAGGCTGCCACTTCGAGAATCGAGAGCCGGTGTCCATCGGGGACCGGGTGTACCTGGGACCCCAGGTGCTGATCGGCACCTCCACCCACGCGGTGGGACCCACCGAGCAGCGGGCTGGTTCCTACTCGGGAGCGCCGGTATCCATCGCCGACGGCTGCTGGGTAGGGGCTAGGGCGGTCATACTCCCGGGTGTGACCGTGGCCCGTGGCTGCGTCATAGCCGCTGGATCGATCGTCACCCGGGACACGCTTCCTGACGGGTTGTACGCAGGCGTTCCCGCCACACGCGTGCGCGACCTGCCATGACGTTCTGTCGTCATCTCGTATCCGCAGAAGGCGTCAGAAGCCTGTACGGACCTAGAGCGCCGGAACTTAGGCTGCTCCTGACGACTAGCCGGGAGTATTCGTGCGCAGTGTAGGTAGTGGCCTCTTGTTCGGCCTCGCATTGTTCCTTTGCGCATCCATGGGGGTACTGGTCGCCATCGAGCCCAGGCTCGCCGTTGCCGTCGTCCTGCTCATGGCGGGTCTACTCGTTCAGGCGCGCACGGCGGTGATCCTTCTATTGGTGTCGGTCGTGTCGCTCGGTCTCGTAAGGCGGGTCACGTCGGGCGGTCGGACCGAGACCGACCCCCTGCTGCTCCTGCCCGTTGCCCTTCTGGGCCTTGCCTTGATGTGGAGCCTCGGTTCCGATCGGGCCGCTGCGACGCGCAAGACCTCTCCAGTGCTGGGTCTTGCGCTCGGCGCACTGGTGGTCCTGCCACTGGTGTCTTGGGCACTCTCCGAGCGCTCGATCGACGCCTTGTACGTGGCGGTCGTCTACTCGACGTGTTTCCTCGCCATGGGAACCGCTGCCTCTGGAATCCTTCCCAACGCTTCCGACGCGGTCTCACGAGGTGCACCGTGGGCCACGCTGGCGCTCGCCAGCTATGGCCTGATCCAGTTCCAGTTCCTGCCGTCGTGGGACCGGGCTTGGATGATCGCCTCTGACCTGAACTCGATCGGCGCCCCCCTACCCGGTCAGGTCAGGGTGTTCGGATCGTTGGAATCACCTGGCCCGTACGCGCTCGTCCTCGGTGGTCTCATGTGTGTCGTCGCCCAAGGTGTTGTAAGAGGAGCGGGTCGACGTCACTTGATCTTGCGCGTCGTGGCGCTGGCCGTCTCCACTCCCGCGTTCTTTCTCACGGGGGTACGAACGGGACTGCTGTCGATGGCCCTCGTCATGCTGGTCGCTGCAATCAAGACCAGGTCGTTCACGCTCATCGCGGTGGCTGCCGGCGCGGGAGCGATGCTGTACTTCGTGGGAAGCCGGATCATCGCCAGTCCGACTGACACCAGCATCTTCACCGTGGAGCGGTACACGAACCTGGGTGACGATCAATCCCTCGAGGCTCGTATTCGACTACTCGCCGAGGTCGGTCCCGCCCTCCGACAGCCCCTCGGAACTGGATTCGGTGCGTCCGTGCAACGAGCGGACAACCTCTACGTCGATCTGCTCCTGGCCGCAGGCCCACTGGCCCTGCTGGCCTTGCTGTCGGTGGTCGTCGCAGTCGTCAAACGGTCGGTGACGGCCGACTGGAGCCTGCCCGGGAATGACCTCAACCTCGCCGTCCTGTTCTCCGTCGCTTTTACTGTCGCCGGCTCGACGTTCGCCACGACCTCGGGGTTGGCGATTGCGCTCGCCTGGGGATGGGTTCTGAGGGCACCTCCTACCCGGCCCACCGAGGAAGAGGTCGGGCGGGGCACTGCCGCAGGTTTGCAGCGCCGTCCGATCACCGACTGAAGCGTTGATGCACCGACACGGCCCGATGTCCGGCGTCGCTGCGATGGAAGTGGTGGGCGCAGAAGTCGTCCCACGTCGCGAGCTGCCCTCACATCGGAGTGTGGTTCGCGCCCGACTGCGCCGCGCTGGCGTACATAGCGCGGGCCGCGCTCGAACCCGCAGGATGGCCGTTGCCCAGGGTCGGCCGGCCGAGCCCGATCATGTGGGAGCCGCGGGCCTGCAACGCGGACTGCAACACCATGCGCCGGACGTACGCAGGGAGCGCTAACACCCGGTCGGCGGGCCGCCACCGGAGCAAGCCCATCTCTTATCATCGCAGCGTCCTGCGGGAAGGCCGCCGAGTTGCCTCGGCGATGATTGCGCGGCAGCGCCATCTGACCGACGAGGGGTTCGAGTTCGCCACGGCGGGTGCAGACCCTCTGATGTGGCCCGGCGTGCGCTCACTACCCCGCTCAAATCACTGCACGCGCGCGCTGCTCCTCGACCTGGTCACCGCTCAGTTCACATCCGCTGTCGCAGCGCAGCCTGCGGAGGCGAGACGGACGTTGCTCGACGTCCCAGTTCATCTGCAGAGTCAACGCCTTGCAGACAGGACAGGCACGGGTCACGTTCACAAGCTGAGTCTCTCGCGCCAGCCGACGCCGCGGAAAGGCCGCTTGAGTAGGGGCACTCGACGCCCCGCGTGGGTCAGCGTCGCCGCAACTGCTCAGCAACCCCGCTGATGAGACGGTCAAACTGGTTCGCGCAGTCCGCGGCCACAACCGGACCGCGACGGTACGGGTCCGCCACGTCAAGCCCCTCCGCGCTTGGGCGGTTGGTACCGACGAGAGCCACCGCCTCCCGAGCGCTCACGCCGTCCCCCATGTCCTCCACCCCGCGCGCGAACTGCCCCAGCGTGAAGACCTTGCGGAACGCCGTGGGGTTCTCGTCGAGGATGAACGAGCGGTGCCGGCTCTCCGCCGTGAGCACCAGGTCCGCCTCCTCGACCAGGGCACGGCTCAACGGGCGGCTTCGGAACTGCGACGGGTCGAGCCCGCGCGAACGGGCCTCCGCAGCCATGTGCTCGTCCATCGGGTGGTCGGTGTAGCCGTGCGTCCCCGCGCTCGTGACGACGACGGCGTCGCCCGCCGCCGCCTGGAGCGCGAGCTCCATGTAGGGCGAGCGGCAGATGTTGGCGGTGCAGACGACGAGGACCTTGAGAGGGGTTTCGAGGGGCGCTGGCGCGCCCACCTCAACCACCGGCCCGGGCGCTCCCACCTCAACCACCGGCCCAGGCACTGACGCGCCCACCTCAACCACCGGCCCAGGCACTGACGCGCCCACCTCAACCACCGGCCCAGGCACTGACGCGCCCACCTCAACCACCGGCCCAGGCACTGACGCGCCCACCTCAACCACCGGCCCAGGCACTGACGCGCCCACCTCAACCACCGGCCCAGGCACTGACGCGCCCACCTCGACCACCGGCCCGGGGCGCGGCTCCGTGGTTTCGAGGGGCGCTAGCGCGCCCACCTCAACCACCGACGCAGCGCCCACCTCAACCACCGGGGAGAGGGCGGTGAGGACGGGGGCCAGGGCCTCCTCGACGGTCAGGCCGGTCGTGTCGACGACCACGTCGGCGTCGCGCGGTGCCTCGTAGGGCGCCGAGATGCCCGTGAAGTCCGCGATCTCACCCGCCCGCGCCTTGGCGTAGAGGCCCTTGCGGTCCCGCCGCTCGCACTCCTCGACCGGTGTCGCCACGTGCACCAGCACGAAGCGACCGCCTGCGTCCGCGACCATCCGGCGTACGTCGCGGCGAGTGGCGTCGTACGGCGCGATCGGGCTGCAGACGGCCACGCCGCCGTGCCGGGCGATCTCCGCGGCGACCCACCCGATGCGGCGGATGTTCGTCTCCCGGTCCTCGCGGGAGAACGTGAGCCCGGCCGACAGGTTCCGGCGGACCACGTCGCCGTCGAGGCTCGTCACCGTGCGCTCTGTCGTCTCCAGCAGGTGGTCGACGAGCGCACGGGCGATCGTCGACTTGCCACTGCCCGACAGGCCGGTGAAGAAGACCACTAGGCCCTCGGGCCCCGCCCCTGCGCCACGGTCGGGCGACGCTCCCCCGGCGCCCAGTTCGACGACTGCTGCACCATCGCAGTAGGCGGCCACGACCTGCGCCCGGCGCTCGGTGTCCGCCGCCACGTCGCCGGTGCGCGCCAGCGGGACCACGACGACGTGCACCGCGGGCAGGTCGCGCAAGGCGGCCACGGTCGAGCGCACCAGCCCCAGCGCGGTCGCCCCGACGGGCCACCCGTCGCCGGCGAGCACGAGGAGCACCACCTCGCCGTCGGCGGCGGCCAGGTCGGCCCGCTGGTCCGGCGTCAGGGGCGACTCGACCGGCACCCGCACGGCGTCGGCGTACCGCTCGCGCACCTCGTCGGGGCTCAGCCGCAGCCGTCGGAAGGGGCCGTACGCGGGGCGGGCCAGCGGCTCGACGTTCCAGCCACCGGCGTCCTGCGCGTGCAGACGGGCCAGCGGCAGACCCTCGGGGTCGACCAGCTCGAGCGAGCCCGGCTCGCCGGGCGTGATGCCCGCCGGGAGGTCCAGCTCCTCGGCCGGGACCGACCTCGGGAGGATCCCCCACGCCCGGAGCTCCAGGTCGTCGAGCACGCGCGGGCTCGGGCTGTGCTGCATCGTGGCCACCGCCTCATCCTGCCAGCGACCGCGGCTCGACGGAGAAGGGAGCCGCCCTGCTCTCTGGGGTTCAGCAGGGCGGCTCCCGGCGGAGGCCGCCGGCTCCCGGGCGTCAGGGTTCCCGGTCGCAGCGTCACTCCGCGACTACTCTGGCACGCCCCCAGCGCGGGCACAAAGGGTGGTCGGACAAGTTGTGGCCACCGTCCACCAGCCCCCTCCCCGGCCGGCAGCACCGTTGGCCCCTGCAAGCACCTGCAAGCAGCCTCGACGGCCGAGAGCACCTCGCCCCGCCTGAACTTTCAAGCATGGTGTGGCCCGGCTCACCGTCAGAGGGGTTGTGGGTGCTAGCTATAGTTAGCACTATGGAACGCATGGCAAGGGGCAAGGTCGGCAAGACCGTCGAGACTCTGGGTGAGTACCTCAAGGAGCAGCGCACCTCCGCGCAGCTCTCCTTGCGGCAGCTCGCCGACCAGGCGGGAGTGTCGAACCCCTACCTCAGCCAGATCGAGCGCGGTCTCCGCAAGCCCTCGGCCGAGGTGCTGCAGCAGATCGCCAAGGCACTGCGGATCTCCGCCGAGCAGCTCTACCTCCGGGCGGGCATCGTCAGCCCCCCGGACGGCGAGGGCGGCTCGGTCGAGCTCGCGGTCCTCGCCGACCCGCAGCTGACGGAGCGGCAGAAGCAGTCCCTGCTCGAGGTGTACGCGTCGTTCCTGGCGCTCAACGCCCAGAGCGACGGCTGAGCCACCACCGGCACTGCTCGCCGCTCGATCGCGCGGTGCACACCCTCCGAGCGCGGCCCCGCGCCGCCTCACCCCAACCGAAGGAGTGAACATGGCTTCCGCCAAGTTCGACATCAAGACCGAGGCCAACAAGACCCTCTACGCCGGCGCCGGCGTCATCGACCTGGCCGTCGAGGCCGTCCGTGAGTACGTCGCGACGACCCAGGCCCGGGTGACCGAGGCCCAGAAGAAGGCGACCTCGTTCGACTTCGAGGCCAAGGCGCTGCGCGACCAGGCCGTCAGCACCGTGAACGCCCGCATCGAGGCGCTCACCACCGAGGCCAAGGAGCGCCGCGCGGCCGTCGAGGCCCGCATCACCGAGCTCCAGGCCGAGGCGCGGGCCATCCCCGAGAAGGCCCAGAAGCGTGCGGACGAGTACGTGTCGACCGCGACGGCGACCTACACGGACCTCGCCAAGCGCGGCGAGACGCTCGTGGCCCGCATCCGCCGCCAGGAGTCGACGCAGGAGGCTGCCGCGTCCGCGAAGTCCACCGCGTCCCGCGCCAAGGCCACCCGGACCACGGCGGAGAAGACGGCGTCGTCGGCCAAGACGACCGCCACGTCCACCGCCAAGCGCACGGCCGACGCGGCCAAGGACGCCGCCACGTCGACCCCCGCCAAGAACGCCACCGCGACCACCCGCAAGCGCGCCGCCGCCACGAAGAGCACGGCCAAGGCGACCAGCACCACCGCCAAGAAGACGGCGTCCAAGACGGCCACCGCCGCCAAGGACGCCGCGAAGAAGGTCGGCGACTGATCGATCAGCATCGAGGACGGGCCCGCGGCGTCGCCGCGGGCCCGTCCTCCGTCCCGGCGCGGCGGCGACCCGACGAGGGCCTCGTGCCGGGGCGTCGCCACTGCCGGGCTCGATCCCGGAAGGCCCGGGTGCGCACCGCGACCGCCGCGGCGACACCGCGGAACGCGTCCGGCGCCTCGATCCCGCCCAGCTCGCTCGGGTGGAACACGGTCACCGCCAGCACCCGTCGGGTGTCGGCGGCCGACCGGACGTCCCGGGACGACCGCCGGAGACCGACCAGGGTGCGGTGCCCGGGGAAGCGGCCCACCGACACCTCCGCGTCCGCCGCCTGGCGGGACAGCACCAGGCCGAGCCCGGGCGGTCGCCCGACCGGCTCCGACGCCAGGAGCCAGGCCGCGGCCGCGGCCGTGCGCCGCCGGGCGGAGGTCGCGAGGAGCGCCGACCCGTCCGTGGCCCCGGTCAGCAGGTGGACGTCGAGCACGCTCCGCAGCCACGCCCAGTCGTCCTTCGCGGCGTGGCTGGCCGAGTGCTCGAGGGCGTCGCGGATGCCGAGCGTCGCCACGTCCCGGCCCCCCACGTCGACCAGCACCCGCCGGTCCCAGAGCTCGTCGAAGCCGGGGAAGGCGTCGTGCGCCGTCGCGAGGTGCCAGTGCAGGTCGACGGACACCCCCTGGCCCGACAGCGGCAGCTCGCAGTAGTTCCGCACGGTGAACCGCCACGCCCACGCCGGCCCGGGGGCGGGGTAGGCGCCTGCGGGGAGCCATCCGGCGGACCGCAGGGCCCCGTGGGCGGCCTCGACCTGGTCGGGCGGCACCAGGAGGTCGAGGTCCCCCGACCCGCGGGCGGTGTAGTCGCCGTACGCCTGGGCAGCCAGGGCCACCCCCTTGACCGTGAGCGCCCGCACCCCCGCCGTCGCGAGCACCTCGAGGGCGCGGTGGAGGTCGTGGGCCATGAGGAGGCACGGCAGCCGACCCCTCCGCCCCCGGCTGCGGAGCTCCTCGGTCACGGCTGTCGGCAGGTCCAACCGGTCGAGGTGCATCGACAGGAAGACGACCACGCGGTGCCGGTCCGCCGCCGCGAGGAACTCGTCCTCGCCCACACCCGCGGGGAGACGGAACACCCGTCCGTCGTCCGCCAGCACGACGCGCAGCGCCTCGCGCACCGCCTCGACGGAGGCGGGCGTGTAGGGCAGGTCGGGTCGGGATGCCGGGGGACGCCGCACGCGCGACACCCTAGTGTTGGGCCCCGTGATCGTCTTCGAGATGCAGAGCATCGTCATGCTCGTCGTGCTGGTGGCGCTGCTCCTGCTCAAGGGCTTCACCCTGGTGAACGCGCTGGCCCACCGCGCCGACGCCTACGACGCGGCCGGCAAGCTGACGAAGCAGAAGTGGACCGCCATCCTCGCGATCGGCTTCGTGCTCGAGCTGGCGAGCTTCGTGCTGTACCTCGGGCCCTTCGGCCGGATCCTCAACCTGGGCTTCCTCATCGCGGCCCTCGTCTACCTCGCCGACGTGCGCCCCGCCCTCAAGGACGTGATGCGTCCCCGCTGGTGACGTACTCCGCCAGCTGCTCCAGCGCGTCGCGCGGCTCGAAGCCCGTGGCCTCGATCTTCGCCAGGTCGAGCGCGCTGTTGCGCGGCCGCGGCGACAGCGTCTTCCCGGCCTCGTACTCCTCGGTCGTGATGGGCGTGACGTCGTCCGCCGAGCGTCCCGACAGCTCGAACACCCGCTTCGCGTAGTCGGCCCACGACAGCACCTCGCCGGCACCGGTCACGTTGTAGGTGCCGTACGGCGCGCCCGTGTCGACGAGGTGCCGCACCGCGCGCGCCAGCTCGCTCGTGAACGTCAGCCGGCCGCGCTGGTCGTCGACCACCGTCGGCGAGACACCGTTGCCGGCCAGCGTCTGCATGGTCCGCACGAAGTTCTTCCCGTCGCCGATCACCCACGACGTGCGCAGCAGGTAGTGCCGCGGGGCGGTGCCGACCGCCAGGTCACCGGCCGCCTTCGCCTGGCCGTAGACCCCCAGCGGGCTGAACCGCTCGTCCTCCGGGTGGAGGGGGTGCGTGCCGTCGAAGACGTAGTCGCTCGACACGTGCACCAGCGTGAAGCGGTGCTCGGCCGCCAGCCGGGCCAGCGTCGCCGGGGCCGTGGCGTTGGCCGCCCAGCAGATGACGCGCCCCTCGGGCGTCTCGGCGGCGTCCACCGCCGTGTACGCCGCGGCGTTGAGCACCACGTCGCACTCGTTCCAGGGCCAGGCGGCGACCGCGTCGGCGTCGGTGAGGTCGAGGCGCTCCACCCCGTCGCCCGGCTCGCCGAGGTCGACCAGGTCGGCCCCCGGGAAAGCGGCCTGCAGGGCGCGGCCCAGCTGGCCCCGGGCGCCCACGACGAGCGTGCGGCGCGGCTGCATCGGCGTCACGTCGCCGAGGCGCGGGTTGGCCTGGTCCTTCTCGGAGATCTCCGCCTCGGAGAGCGGGATGGGCCACGGGATCGCGGCGGTCTCGTCGCCGAGGTGCAGGGCCGGGTAGGTGCGGCCCGGCACGTAGTGGTCGTTGACCAGGTACGTGTACGTCGTGCCGTCCTCGAGCGCCTGGTAGGAGTTGCCGACGCCGCGCGGCACGAAGACCGCCACCGACTCGTCGATCTCGACCCAGAAGGTCGCCCCGAACGAGTCGCCCTCGCGCATGTCGACCCACGCCGCGAAGACGCGGCCCGTCGCCACCGCGACGTACTTGTCCCACGGCTCCGTGTGGATGCCGCGCGTGGCGCCGCGGGTGGAGTTGTAGGAGACGTTGTTCTGCACCGGGCCGAAGTCGGGCAGGCCGAGCGCGGTCATCTTGGCCCGCTGCCAGTTCTCCTTGAACCAGCCGCGCGCGTCGCCGTGCACGGGCAGGTGGACGACCAGCAGGCCCGGGATCGGGGTGGTCTCGACGCTCAGGTCCTTCGGCACGTCGCTCACTGGCCCTTCGCGGCGTACGTCGCCTCGACGGCGGTCTTGTGGGGGCGCCACCACGCCTCGTTGTCGCGGTACCACTGGATCGTGCGCGCCAGGCCCTCGGCGAAGTCGGCGTACGCCGGCTGCCACCCCAGCTCGGTGCGCAGCTTCGTGGAGTCGATCGCGTAGCGCAGGTCGTGACCGGCGCGGTCCGTCACGTGCTCGAAGTCGTCGGCCGGGCGGCCGAACGCCTCGAGGATCATGCCCACCACCTCGAGGTTGTTGCGCTCCCCGTCGGCGCCGATCAGGTAGGTCTCCCCGATCTCGCCCTTCTGCAGGATCGTCCAGACCGCCGAGGAGTGGTCGTCGGCGTGGATCCAGTCGCGCACGTTGAGCCCCGCGCCGTACAGCTTCGGGCGGCCGCCGTCGATGACGTTGGTGATCTGGCGGGGGATGAACTTCTCGATGTGCTGCCACGGCCCGTAGTTGTTCGAGCAGTTCGACACCGTCGCACGCACGCCGAAGCTGCGCACCCAGGCGCGCACCAGGTGGTCGGAGCCCGCCTTCGACGCCGAGTACGGCGAGGAGGGCGTGTAGGGCGTCGACTCGGTGAACCGGTGCGGGTCGTCGAGCTCGAGGTCGCCGTAGACCTCGTCGGTCGAGATGTGGTGGAAGCGCACGTCCGCCTTGCGGACCGCCTCGAGCAGCACGAAGGTGCCGACGAGGTTGGTCTGGATGAAGGGGCTCGGGTCGCTCAGCGAGTTGTCGTTGTGCGACTCGGCGGCGAAGTGCACGACCGCGTCGTGGCGCGCGACCAGCGGGTCGACCACCGCGGCGTCCGCGATGTCCCCGACCACCAGCTCCACCCGGTCGGCCGTCAGCCCCGCGAGCGACTCGCGGCTCGCGGCGTACGTCAGCTTGTCGAGGACCGTCACCCGCACGTCGGTGTGCGCGAGGAGGTGGTGCACGAAGTTCGAGCCGATGAACCCGGCTCCGCCCGTCACGAGGATGCGCTGCATGGGCGCCAGCCTAGAGTGAGCGCATGCGCGGAATCATTCTGGCCGGTGGCACGGGCTCGCGGTTGCACCCGATCACGATCGGCGTGAGCAAGCAGCTGGTGCCCGTCTACGACAAGCCGATGATCTACTACCCGCTCACCACCCTGATGCTCGCGGGCATCCGCGACATCCTCATCATCACCACGCCCCACGACGCGGAGCAGTTCCACCGCCTCCTCGGCGACGGCTCGCAGCTGGGCGTCGCGATCACGTACGCCGTGCAGCCGAGCCCCGACGGGCTCGCGCAGGCGTTCGTCATCGGCGAGAGCCACATCGGCTCCGAGACCGTCGCGCTCGTGCTCGGCGACAACATCTTCTACGGCCCGGGGCTCGGCACGCGGCTGCGCCGGTTCGAGCACCTCGACGGTGCCGCGGTGTTCGGCTACCAGGTGGCCGACCCCACGGCGTACGGCGTCGTGGACTTCGACGAGCACGGCGTGGCCACCTCGATGGAGGAGAAGCCGACGCACCCGAGGAGCAACTACGCCGTGCCCGGCCTCTACTTCTACGGCAACGACGTCGTCGAGCGCGCGAAGGTGCTCGAGCCGTCGGCCCGCGGCGAGCTGGAGATCACCGACCTCAACCGCACCTACCTCGAGGAGGGCCGGCTGCAGGTCGAGATCCTCCCGCGCGGCACGGCGTGGCTCGACACGGGCACGTTCGACTCCCTCAACGACGCGTCGAACTTCGTGCGCACCCTCGAGGGCCGCCAGGGCCTGAAGATCGGCTGCCCCGAGGAGGTCGCCTGGCGCATGGGCTTCCTCAGCGACGACGAGCTGCGCGAGCGCGCGGCGCCGCTGCGCAAGAGCGGGTACGGCGCCTACCTCGAGGGCCTGCTCGACTGAGGCAGCGCCCCGCCGCCACCCCGGCGTGACACGACCGGGGCCCGCCATCCCCCAGGATTGGCGGGCCCCGGCCGTGGGTCCGGGGAGGTCCGACGACGCGCTCAGTAGGCCCCTCGGGAGCCCACCACGGCGCCGACGGTGCGCACGAGGATGCTGAGGTCCTGCAGCATCGACCAGTTGTCGACGTAGTAGATGTCGAGGCGGATCGCCTCGTCCCACGACAGGTCGGAACGCCCGGAGACCTGCCACAGGCCCGTCATGCCGGGGCGCACCCGCAGGCGTCGACGCATGTCGTCGTCGTAGCTGAGGACCTCGGTGGGCAGCGGTGGCCGCGGGCCGACGAGGCTCATCTCCCCCCGCAGCACGTTGAACAGCTGCGGCAGCTCGTCGAGCGAGAAGCGGCGCAGCCACCGCCCCGGCTTGGTAACGCGCGGGTCGTCCTTGAGCTTGAACAGCCCGCCGGAGAAGCCGGTCTCGGACTGGAGGTGGACCAGCCGCGCCTCGGCGTCCACCACCATCGTGCGGAACTTGAGGCAGGCGAACTCCACCCCGTCGCGTCCCGTGCGGGTCTGGCGGAAGAGCACCGGCCCGCGGTCGAACGCCCACACCCGCAGCGCCGCGAGCGCGAGCACCGGGCTCAGCACCACGACGAGGGCGGCGGCCCCGAGCAGGTCGAAGGTGCGCTTCGCCCAGCGGGAGGCCTGCGTGGAGCGCGCGGTGTCGAGGTGCATGAGGGGCAGCCCGCCCACGGGGCGCACCGTCACCCGCTCGCGGGCGACGTCGGTGACGCTGGGCGCCACGACCACGTGCGTGCGGTGCTGCTCGAGGTCCCACGCGGCGCGGCGCATGTCGTCGGAGGTGCGGAACGCACCCGAGGCGAAGAACACCACGTCCGCCTGGGCCAGGTTCGCGACCTCAGCGATCTGCAGGGTGTCGCCCAACACCTCGATGCCCGAGTCGGTCACGTCCTTGACGTGGCCCACCGGGGTCACGGCGCCGACGACGTGGTAGCCCAGCCAGGTCTCCCGCTCGAGCACCGCGGCGATCTCGTCGACGTGCGACGGACGCCCCGCGATGACGACCCGGTGACGCAGCCGACCGAGGCGGTGCGCCTTGTGCAGGGCCCGGCGCAGGCCGAAGCGGCCGAGGAGCAGCAACGGGATGCCCAGCCCCACGGCCAGCAGGAAGAAGCCGCGCGACAGGGGGAACTTGGCCAGGTAGCAGCCGATGCCGACCACGGCGGCGGTGTAGAGCGACGCGTTGAGCACCCGGCGGTACTCGTCGGGACCCGCGCCGAAGACGGAGCGGTTGTAGCCGCCGAAGGCGGCGATGAGGGCGACCCAGCCGAGGAACATAAGGGGGCCGACGACCCCGAGCTGATCGGCTACGTTGCCCGGTCCGACGAAGAACGTGAGCCGGTTCCGGCCGGCGATCGCGAGCACCGCCGTGAGGGCGATCGCGGCGGCGTCGGTGACGAACGCGGTCACGGGCAGGTAGCTGAGGGCCCGGTGGCGCACCGAGCGGGCGCCTCCGGACGCGTCGTCGCGCTGCGCTGTCTCGACGGCGACAGTCAATGCAGGCTCCGATAGGACGAGGGTGGGGCGGACCTCATTGTCATCCACTATTCGCGGCCCGCGAACCAGTTCGCGCAAAGTTCAGGTGAACGGGCCCACAGTGAACAGCGTTCTGTGGTTGCGGCCCCTCACATCGGGTGAGTTCGCGGTGGGGGGAGCCCCGGCGGCACTACCATCGTGAAGACGTTGCCGAACGAAGCTGGAGCTCATGACCCTGCGGGACTACCTGCGCATCATCCGGGCCTCGTGGCTCGTCATCACCCTCGTGGCCCTCACGACGGTGGCGGCCTCGGCGGCCTACACCTTCCTGGTGACACCGCAGTACGAGTCGACGGCACGGCTCTTCGTCAGCACGTCGCAGGCCGACACGAGCGAGGCCTTCACGGGCGCCCAGTTCTCCGCCCAGCGGGTGACGTCCTACGCCGACCTCGTGCGCAGCCGCGAGCTCGCCGCCGACGTCGTCGACGACCTCGGCCTCGACGCCGCCCCGGGCGACCTCGTCGCCGCGGTCTCCGCCTCCGTCGTGCCGGACACCGTCAACCTCGAGATCCGCATCGTGGACGAGGACCCGAACGAGGCGCAGCGTCTCGCCCAGGGTTACGCCGAGGGCATGGTCGACCTCGTCCGGGAGCTCGAGACCCCCGTGGGATCCACCGCGGCGCCCATCAAGGCCACCATCGTCGACCCCGCCAGCTTCTCGAGTGCCCCCATCTCCCCGCAGCCGGCGCGCAACCTCGCCCTCGGCCTCATCCTCGGCCTGCTGCTCGGGGTCGCCGTCGCGGTGCTGCGCGACCTGCTCGACACCACGGTCAAGAGCACCGAGGACATCGCGGCCGCGACCTCGGCACCCATCGTCGGGGCGATCGGCTACGACACCACGGTCAAGAGCGACCCCCTCATCACGTCGCTCGCCCCCCACGCGCCCCGGGTCGAGGCCTTCCGCGTGATGCGCACGAACCTGCAGTTCCTCGACGTGGACAAGAGCTCCAAGGTCATCGTCGGCACCTCGGCCGTGCCCGGCGAGGGCAAGACCACCACGATGGTGAACCTGGCCCTGGCCCTGGCGCAGGGCGGCCAGCGCGTGCTGCTCGTCGAGTGCGACCTGAGGCGTCCCAAGGCCGCCCAGTCGCTGGGCCTGGACTCGAGCATCGGCGTCACCACGATCCTCCTCGGCAGGGCGACGGTGGCCGACGCGGTGCAGAAGCACGCCGGGTCGGGCCTGCGTGTGCTGGGCAGCGGCGCCGTGCCGCCGAACCCGGCGGAGCTCATCCAGAGCCACGCCATGGGCGAGCTGCTGGCCGAGGTCCGCCGCGACTACGACGTCGTGCTCATCGACGCCCCGCCCCTGCTGCCGGTGACCGACGCGGCCCTGCTCGCCGCGCAGGCCGACGGCGCGCTCCTCATCGTGCGCCACGGCAAGACCACCCACGACCAGCTCGCCGGCGCCGTCAACCGGCTCGCGCAGGTCGACGCCACGCCGCTGGGCGTCGTGTTCAACATGACCCCGAAGACCGGGGGCAGCCACGGGTACGGCTACGGGTACGGGTACGGGTACAGCCCGGAGGAGCCGGCACGGCCTGCGGCCAGGACCCGCGGCGGCAAGCGCGCCCGGGCCTGACCCCGCCTGGACTTCCGGCCTGGCCTGCCGGACTGGTCAGCAGGCCGACGCGGCCACGGTGTCGAGGTCGGTGGGCGCCACTCCCGGTGTGGCGTCCACGACCACGTCGCCCGGCTGGTCCTCCCCCGTCGTCATCGTCCACCGCACGTCGGCGGTGAACCCCGGCTCCAGCTCGACGAGGACCGTCACGACGGGACGACCGTCGAGCTCGACGGTCGGGGGCACGGGGAGCGGGGCGTCGTTGAACGTGACGTCCTCGACCTCACCGCCCACCGGCCCGACGATCTGCAGGGCGACCAGCTGCTTGCCCGGCTCGATGCCGTACACCCCGGCCCCGGTCACGTACCGGGGCAGCGAGGCGGCGTCGGCCGGGGCGTCCGAGAGCAGGTAGGCCCGGCCCGTCAGGCCCTGCACGCCGTACCGGCAGCTCGTCGCCGTCACGTGCACCTCGTGGCGCAGGAAGTAGGACATCTTCGCGCCGGTCGCGTCGTTGAGGTAGACGCCCACCTGCGGGTCCGCCGCGGGATCCGTGACCAGCTCGCCCGCGATGGCCGTGCCGGCGAACGACGCCTGCTCGGTCTCGGTGAAGGAGTGCAGCTTGACCCGGCCCTCGTCCGTGCCGCGGCCCAGCGCCTCGATGAGGGCCCGGGGGTTCCCGCCGCCGCGCGTCAGCTCGGCGAAGATGGTGCCCGCCGCCGCCTGGAAGTAGGCGTCCTGGTCGGCCGGGTCCTCGTAGCGCAGGTACACCTGGTGGAGCAGCTCGTCGACCACGTTGGCCTGGGTCAGGGCCGGCCCGCCCGGCACCTCGACCGGCCCCGTCGCCCCGAGCACGTAGGACAGGGTCACCGGGTCGAGGGCGAGGACGCCGTCGACCGGCTCGTACTCCTGCTCCCAGCGGGCCTGCCACAGGGCGGCGGAGCGGGGGAAGTCGGGCGTGAAGTTGGCGTCGAGGAAGTAGGTGCCGAGCTGGCGGCCCCAGATGTCCTCCTCCGCCTCGCTCAGCTCGAGCACGGGCTCGTCGGCCCGCCCGAACGAGCTGCCCGCGACCTGGCGCGTCAGCGCGATCGCCCCGTCGTCCGCCGTGACCAGCGAGGCCGAGCCCGGGAGCCCGCCGCCCGCGCGGATCTCCGCGTTGTTCTGGAAGACGAGCAGGTAGTTGCGGGGCCCCTCGGCGCCGAGCATCGACGGCAGCACCCGCACGGCGCGGTCGGCGGTGTCGAGGGCGTCCGCCGCGCGGTCGACCTGGCGCGTGACCTCCCGGTACTTGTCCCGCACCGTGGCCTGGTAGCCCGACGGGTCGTGCTCGGCCAGGCGCTCCCGGGCGTCAGCGAACGCGGCGTTGCCCGCCGCGACCGGCGCGGCGAGCCCCTCCACAGCGGCGAGGTCGATGCGCCCGTCGCGGGGCGTGAGCGTCTCGAGGTCGCGCGCCGTGGAGACGAGCGGCTCCAGGCCGTCGGCCGCGAGGTCGTCGAGCACGGCGCTGACGGTGCGCACGCCGTCGAGGTCGTCCCCCACCACCGGCGCCCAGGTCAGCGCCGACCACAGGGGACCGCCGGTGCGGTCCGCGGCCGACCCGGCGTGCTCGCGCAGGTCGGCGAGCGCGGCGTCCGCCGCAGCGTCGTCACCGGCGGTCACGGCGCTCTGGAGCCGCTGGGCGTCGTCGGCCGCCGCCGTCAGGTCGCGGCTGGTGGTCAGCACCTGCCACGCGGCGTACAGGCCGAGGACGAGGAGCAGCGCCGCGACCAGGAGGACCGGCAGCTTCCAGCCGCGGAGAGCACGCATGGCGTGACTCTAGCGACGCCTCACCGCAGCCGCGGACGGACGTGCAGACCCACCTCGGGGTCCACCACGACCTCCTGCGCCGCCGGCATGCCGCCCGCGTCGAGCACGGCGTCCAGCGGCACGTTCCGCTTCACCATCGCCAGCGCGATCGGGCCGAGCTCGTGGTGGCGCGCCGACGTGCCGACGAAGCCGACGACCTTGTCGTCGAGCCGCAGCTCGGCGCCCACCGCGGGCAGGACGATCTCCGTGCCGTCGAGGTGCAGCAGGGTCAGGCGCCGCGGCGGACGGCCGAGCGTGTGCACGCGCGCGACTGTCTCCTGGCCGCGGTAGCAGCCCTTGTCGAGGTGCACCGCCGGGCCGATCCACCCCGCCTCGTTGGGGATCGTGCGGTGGTCGGTGTCGAGCCCGAGCCGCGGCTCGCCCCGCTCGATGCGCAGTGCCTCGAAGGCCCACAGGCCGCACGCCGGGCCCGCGGCCGCGGCGTACGTCTCCAGCTGGTCCCGGGGCACGAGCTCGTACGCCGAGTACGGCGCCTCCCCCGCCGACGCCGGTCGCCAGGTCAGCGCCCAGTCGGCGGTGACGTCGGCGACCTCGACGTCGCTCCAGAACTTCATGCGCTCGAGGAAGGTGACGAGGGCGGCGGCCTGACCGGGCTCGGTGTGGGCGAGGAAGGCCTCGCCGTCGTCGTACCCGTAGAAGGCGTGCTCGACGTGGCCCTGCGGGCTCAGCAGCAGCACGCCGGTCCACTCCCGGGGCGCGAGGTCGAGCAGGTGCTGCGTCGTCAGCGAGTGCAGCCAGGTGTGGCGGTCGGGTCCGGCGACCCGCACCACCTCGTGGTGGGAGAGGTCGACGAAGCCCTCGCCGGCGACGAGCGTGCGCTGCTCGGTGATGAAGGAGCCGTAGTGCGCGGCGACCGGCGCGTCCACGCCGTCACCGGCCACGGCCCCGGGGAGCGCGAGGAGCGGGCTGGGCTGGGTCATCGTCGGTCCTTCGATCGTGGGGCGTGGTTTCGAGGGGTTGCCGGAGCAACCCACCTCAACCACCGGGAGGTGGGCACTCCACGCACGTGCCGAAGACCGCCAGGTGGCCCGTGTCGGCCACGAAGCCGTGACGCTCGCGGAGCCGGTCGGTGAGGCCGGCGGCCTCCGTTGCGTCAACCGAGCTGACGCGGCCGCAATTCCGGCAGACGAGGTGGAAGTGCTCGTGGTCGGGGTCGACGGCGTGGAAGGTGGGGGCGCGGTCGCTGAGGTGGGCGTGCCGCACGAGGCCCAGGCCCTCGAGCACCTCGAGGGTGCGGTAGACGGTCGAGAGGTTCACCGCCGAGGACGAGCGCCGCACCTCGGCGAGCACCTCGTCGGGCGTGGCGTGCCGCAGCGTCGTGACCGCCTGGAGGATGAGCTCGCGCTGGGGGGTGAGCCGGTAGCCCTGGGCACGCAGGCGGCTGCGCCAGTCGTCACCGGCGCCCGGCTCGTGGGCGTGCTCCCCCACGGCTCAGACCCGCTGCAGTCGGGCCCAGGTGCGGGGCTGGAGCCCGTGCTCGGTCGTGGAGCGGTCGTAGGCGTAGAGCAGGTCGCCCTCGACGTTGCCGTAGAGCCGCTTGCCGCCGGTGACCTCCTCGGCATCCTCGACCCGACCGACCGCGTCGGTCACGATCTCCATCCGACCCGCGCCGGCCTCGCCGGCCCAGATCTCGACGACGCCGCTCTCGTGGGCGAGCAGCAGCTCGACCTTGCCCTCGGGACGCGCCAGCAGGAAGCCCGTCTCGATGGCGTCGTCGCGCACCTTCTCGCCGTTCGCGTCCACCACCCAGGAGCGCGCCATGTAGTGGAAGAACGGGCGGCCGTCGTGGGTGAAGATGAGCTCCTGGCCGAACTCGTAGGACTCGATCGTCGGGTAGGCGCCGTGGCCGTTGCCCCGCCACGTGCCCAGCATCCAGGCGATCGGCCCGCAGTCGGGGTGCAGGTCCAGCGGCAGCTCGAACGGCATCAGCGCACCCGCGGGGTGCGCAGGAGGCGGACGAGGGTGCGCGACGCGACCGCGGCCAGGGCCAGCGGGGCGCACGCGAGCACGGCGATCAGAACGGCATCCACGTCCGGCAGTCTATCCGCGCCCGCCCGCGCCTAGGCTCGGGCGCATGCGAAGCCTCCGGATCAAGGTCACCTGCGGCGCCGAGGACGCGGAGCGCTGCAACCAGGCGTTCACCGTGGCCGCGGCCGCCGCCGCGGCGGGAGCCGACGTCGGACTCTGGCTCACGGGCGAGGCCGCGTGGTTCGGGCTCCCGGGCCGTGCCGAGGAGTTCACGCTCCCCCACGCCACGGCGCTGGCCGACCTGCGCGACACCGTGCTCGAGCTGGGCCAGGTCACCGTGTGCACCCAGTGCGCCGTACGGCGGGGCATCACCCCCGACGCGGTGCTGCCCGGCGTGCGCGTCGCGGGGGCCGCGACCTTCGCCGAGGAGATCCTGGCCGAGGGCGTGCAGGCGCTCGTGTACTGAGGGCGCGGACACCGACCACCGACCACCGAACGGAAATGCACCGAGGCCCCCGCCGTAGCGGAGGCCTCGGTGTCGAGCGGTGGTGCTGTGCGATCAGGGGCGACCGGTGCGCGTGACCCAGACGTAGAACGAGCGGGTCGTCGGCTGGTAGGCCTCGTCGTACGGGAAGAACGACACGACGACCTGGTAGTTGGCCGGCGTGGGACGGATGCCGAAGTTCGGCGTCCAGATGCGGCGCGTGGTGCCGAAGTAGTCGTACGACGTGGCGCGGACGTCGGCCGTGCCGACGCGACGGACGGTCGTGACGACCTCGCCCTCGACGCGCTGGCCGTTCGAGCCGACGAAGAACACGGTGAGCGGCTTGGCGGCGTTCTGGCGGCCGTACTGGTACGGCGCACCCACGACGATGCGCGAGCCGACGGTGTAGGTGCCCGGGTAGGGCTCCTCCGCCGCGGACGCGGGCGAGACACCGGTGCCGGCGACCAACCCAGCGGTCATGAGGACCGCCGAGAAGACCGCGACGAGAAGCTTCTTCATGAGAACCCCTGACGTTGATCTGGCTTGCGGTGGACGAACCCCTCATCCACCTGTGGAGAACAGTAGGGCACGAATGCCCGCCGCCCCGCCGTTGTGGGAGAAATCCCCTCCTGCAAGGTAAAACTTCGCGCGCGCCACCGGCGCGCCGTCACGTCACGCCGCCGGATCGAGGCCCAGCAGCCGTCGGACCCCCTGCGGGGACAGCGGCGAGCGCCCGACCAGACCACCCAGGTCGCGGGCCCGCTCGACGAGCCGGGCGTTGCTGCCGACGGGCTCGCCGGGCGCCATCGTCAGCGTGTCCTCCATCCCCACCCGCAGGTGCCCGCCCTTCGACAGCGCGGCGAGCGCGACGGGCAGGGCAGTGCGGCCGATCCCCGTCGCCGACCAGGAGGTCACGGCGGCCGGGAGGGCGGCGACCGCGGCGACGAGCGCGTCCGCCGTACCCGGCATGCCGCCCGGCACCCCCATGACGAGGTCGCAGTGCACCCGCCCGCCCACCGGGAGCCCGTGGCGCTCGAGCAGCCGCCCGAGCCTGTGCACGTGGCCGAGGTCGAACAGCTCGAACTCGGGGGCGATGCCGCGCTCGCAGGCGCCCTGGTAGAGCTCCTGCACGAAGGGCCAGGGGTTGAGGAAGACGTCGTCGCCGAAGTCGACCGTGCCGACCGTCAGCGAGCACGAGTCGGGGGCCGCGTCGAGGACGCGGAGGCGGGCGTCGTACCCGTCGTGCACCGACCCGCCGGTCGACAGCTGCACCACGAGGCCGCAGGACTCCCGCAGGGCCGCGACGGTCTCGGCCAGCCGCCCGGGGTCGAGGGTGGGCTCGTGGCGGTCGTCGCGCACGTGGACGTGGATCATCCCGGCCCCCGCGGCCTCGCACTCCTGCGCGGTCGTCACCAGCTCCTCGAGCGTGGTCGGCAGGGCGGGGCAGTCCGCCTTCGCGGTCTCCGCACCGGTCGGGGCGACGGTGAGGAGCAGGGCGGTGGGGTCGTCCGGCATGACGGGCATGCTGCCAGGAGATCCTCCGGTGATCCAGGCCTGTCGCCGGACGCGCTCGCGCCACGCGGCGTGCGATTCAGGCTCCGGCCGCTCCGTTACCTATGGTGGGGCGGTTGGCGTCCCCGAGGTTCCCGGAGTGCGTGCGTGACCGACACCCTGTCCCGGACCGGGGCCTCGCCGGAGGGCGGCTCCTCCCCCAGCCGGGGCGGCCGGCGCGTCAAGGTCGCCACCGGGCCCCGCAAGGACATCCAGGGCCTCCGCGCCGTGGCGGTGCTGCTCGTCGTGGCCGAGCACCTCACCGGCTGGCCGCACGGCGGCTTCATCGGCGTCGACGTCTTCTTCGTGATCTCCGGCTTCCTCATCACCGGCCTGCTGCTGCGGGAGCACGAGCGCACCGGCCGGATCTCGTTCACCTCGTTCTACCGCCGCCGCGCCCGGCGCATCCTGCCCGCCGCCACGCTCGTGCTGGCCGCGACCGCGATCGGCGCCTGGCTCGTCTACCCCGAGACCCGGGCCCGCACCGTCGGCGTCGACGCCATCTGGGCGTTCTTCTTCGCCGGCAACTACCGGTTCGCCTCCGCGGACACGGACTACTTCGCGGCCACCGCCGACGCGTCCCCGCTGCAGCACTTCTGGTCGCTCGCGGTGGAGGAGCAGTTCTACTTCGTCTGGCCGTGGCTCATGCTGCTGGCGCTGACCCTGCTGGCGCGGGCCGGCCGCGGGCACCACTCCCGGCTCCTGGCGGGCGCGATGATGACCGCGATCGTCGTCGGGTCCTTCGCGTGGGGCCTCCACGAGACGCTCGACCGGCCGGCCTGGGCCTACTTCTCGACGCTGGCCCGCGTCTGGGAGCTGGGCCTCGGCGCGCTCCTGGCGATCGCCACGCCCCTGCTCGCGGGGGTGATCGGTCGCCGTACCGGCGCCGTCGTCAGCTGGACCGGCCTCGGGCTCATCGTCGCCGGCGCGTTCCTCGTCAGCGCGGAGCAGGGCTTCCCGGTGCCGTGGGCCGCGCTGCCCGTCGTCGGCAGCGCGCTCGTCATCGCCGGCGGCGTGGGGGGCACCCCGCCGTACCTCGCCCCCCTGACGAACCGCGCGATGACCTACGTGGGCGACCTGTCGTACTCGCTCTACCTGTGGCACTTCCCCGTCATCGTGCTGCTCGCCGCCGCGCTGCCGCCGGAGACGACGCTCTACTACGCCGCCGCCCTGGCCGTCATGTCGATCCTGACGGTGACGAGCTACCACTGCTTCGAGAACCCGATCCACCACTCCTCCTGGCTCGAGCCGCGGTCGCGGCGCAAGGCCCCCGAGGCCCGCCGGTCGTCCCGCGCGGCCCGTGTTCCCGGCTCGCCCGGTCTGCGGGTGCCCGGTGGGCGCCACGTCGTGCTCGGCGTCGCCGGCGTGCTCGCCGCCGTCGCCTGCGTGGGCGTCGCCATCGCCGTCGCGCCGCAGACCCAGGTGCGCGGCGAGGCCGAGCTGCGCGCGATCATCGCCGCCCCCGACGACGGCACCGCGACCGGCGCGTGGCGCAAGGACGTCGCCAGCGCCCTGCTCGCGACCGAGTGGCCGACCCTGACGCCCAGCGTGGACGAGCTGGGGCGCGACGACATCGTCGACCCCTGGAGCGAGGACGGCTGCCTCGCCTTCGAGGACGGCGCCGACCCCGACCCGATCGCCAACGCCCGCCGCTGCGTGTACGGCGACCCCGACGCCGACCGCACCATGGCCGTGCTCGGCGACTCGATCGGCATCTCCTGGGTGCCGGCCATCGAGGAGGCCTTCGGCGACACCTGGCGCATCGAGGTGTGGACCGCCCGGCAGTGCACCGTCGCCGACGTCGAGGTCACCGAGACCGACGGCGGCGCCTACCCCGAGTGCTCCGACTTCCGCCGCGACGCCCGCGACGCCCTGGCCGCCGAGAACCCCGACGTGCTCGTCGTGACGTCCGAGGGCGACCCCCGCCAGGTCGCGGGCGCCGAGGGCACCGACGACGCGTTCGCCCGTCTGGGCGAGGGCCTCGCGACCGCCGCCGAGGAGCTGGCGCCGATCGCGGACCACACCGTCTACCTCCCGCCGCCGCCCCCCGGACTGCCGCTGACCGAGTGCCGCACCGGGACCGCCGTGCCCGCCGACTGCGTGCGGCGCCCGGCGGGCCTGCCCGGCCCCTGGTACGACGCCTTCCGCGCCGCCGCGGAGGACACGGGCGCGGCGTTCGTCGACGTCGTGCCGTGGTTCTGCGTCGGCGGCGTCGGCTGCCCGGGGTTCGTCGACGGCGTGCCGGTACGCGCCGACGCCGCCCACCTCACCGACCCGATGTCGCGCAAGGTCGCGCCGCTCGTGCGGGAGGGCTTCGCCGAGGCGCTGCCCGAGGTCTTCGCGGACTGAGGCGCCCGGCCACGCACCGCTCGGGGCGTGCGCGTCAGGGCGTGCGCGTCAGGGCCAGGTAGACGAGCACGAGGGTCAGGGCGGACAGCAGCGCCAGCAGCGTGTACTGCAGCGCCAACCGGCGGCGGCGGGCCTCGACGGGACTCGGACGGCGGGACATGGGTGCTCCTCGGGGCGGCGCCGAACGGGACTGGCTCGGCTCGGTGACGGGTAGGACGCAGGCGGTGGAGCGCAGAGCTGGTCCGAGATTCGCAGGTCGAGCCGGAACGGCCCAGGGGGACTGGACCGGTGAGGTGGTGAGGCGCGTCACCGCGCGAGCGGCGCGGGCCTCCGCTCGAGGGTGACCTCGCCCAGGCTCGCCCCGCTGACCGCGTCGACGAGCTCGACGAGGGTGCCGGGGATCGTCAGCGGCGGGGAGACGACGGTCGTGCCCGGGCGGACCTCCATCGAGAGGTACGCGCCGTTGCCCGAGTCGACGTGGGCGGCGAGGAGGAGCACCGCGCGCGTGCGGGCGGTGGTGATCGCGAGCGCTCCGTTGCGCACGGACATGGTGAGGTCCGCGGAGGGCGTCGCGGACGGGGCGGGGACCACGGTCAGCGCCGGGGCCGCAGCCGGGGGCGCCTCGGTGAGGAGCGACGTACGCATGACCCGATGTTCCACCGGCCGCAGCGGCACGCGGCGCGCATTGACCGAACCTTGCGCCTAGCCTGAGTGACCTCGCGGCTCGACGCCCGGCGGCGCCCCGAGCACCCCCCGGGAACGCGGACGGGGGAGCCCCGGACGCACGTGGCGTCCCGGGCTCCCCCGTCGGGGTGGAGCGTCAGATGGCGATCTCGACCTCGGCGACGACGCCGGTGCGGGCCACCACGGTGCGGTCGACGGTGTCGGCCTTCGGCGCCAGCGTGCGCAGCGTCCACTGCCCGTCGTTCGCGAAGAACCGGAAGTGGCCGGTGGCCGAGGTCGGGACCTCGGCGGTGAACTCACCGGTGCCGTCGAGCAGGCGCACGTAGGCGTTGCCGACGGGCTCGCCCGCGCGCAGCACCTGGCCCTGGATCACGGCCTCCTTGGCGACGTTGACGCCGTCGAGCGACAGGCCGCCCTCAGTGGCGCCGCACATCTCAGGCGCCCTGCCCGTCGGCCGTGCCGGGCTCGTCGCCCAGGGCGACGGGGACGCCGACGAGGGAGCCGTACTCGGTCCACGAGCCGTCGTAGTTCTTCACGCTCTGGTGGCCCAGGAGCTCCTTGAGCACGAACCAGGTCAGCGAGGAGCGCTCGCCGATGCGGCACAGGGCGATCGTCTCCTTGGAGTCGTCGATGCCCGCGTCGGCGTAGAGCGCCTTGAGCTCGTCGTCCGACTTGAAGGTGCCGTCGTCGTTGCAGTTCTTGCTCCACGGCACGTTGATCGACGTGGGCACGTGGCCGGCGCGCTGCGCCTGCTCCTGCGGGAGGTGCGCGGGGGCCAGCAGGCGCCCGGCGTACTCGTCGGGGCTGCGGACGTCGACGAGGTTCTTGACGCCGATGGCGGCGACGGTCTCGTCGCGGAAAGCGCGGATCGAGCGGTCCTGCTCCTGCGCCGTGTACGACGTGGCGGGGCGCTCGACGACGTCGGCCGTCAGCTCGCGGGAGTCGAGCTCCCACTTCTTGCGGCCGCCGTCCATGAGCTTGACGTCGTTGTGGCCGTAGAGCGTGAAGTACCAGAACGCGTACGCCGCGAACCAGTTGTTGTTGCCGCCGTAGAGCACGACGGTGTCGTCGTTGGAGATGCCCTTGCGGGACAGGAGCTCCTCGAACTGCTGCTTGTTCACGAAGTCGCGGCGGACCTGGTCCTGCAGCTCCGTCGTCCAGTCGAGCTTCACGGCGCCACGGATGTGGCCCTTGTCGTAGGACGAGGTGTCCTCGTCGACCTCGACGAGGACGATCCCGTCGGTGTCCAGGTTGTCCTCGACCCACTGGGTGGTGACGAGAGCGGTCTCGCGGCTCATGTAGGTGACTCCTCTGCGCCTCGGGGCGCGGTTGGGGGCTGGGATGGAAGCTCGGGTGGGACTAGGTGTGTCTCGGGGTGTCTCGGGGTGTCTCGGTGTGTCTCGGGGTGTCTCGGTGTGTCTCGGTGTGTCTCGGGGTGGCGGTCAGGCCCGCGCCGTCGCGCGACGGGCGAGGAGGTAGACCTCGCAGCCGAGGCAGAGGGCGAAGACGGCGTTGAGCAGGGCGGCCACGAGGGCGAGGCCGACGGCGACCTGGGCGACGAGCACGGCGCCGGCCAGCAGCGCGACGAGCCCGACCCCGGTGAAGGCGAGGCCGACGGCCTGCGCGAAGCGGGGCGGCGCCACGTCCTCGAGCTCGGCCGGCGGGGCCAGCCGCGGGCGGACGAGCCCGCGGAACACCCAGGCGTACGGCGTGTGCTGCGGCCCCAGGCCGGCGCCGACGGCGAACACGGCGACCTGGGCGGCGAGCAGCACCACCGCGGCGGTCGAGTCGCCGAGCACCAGCACGAGGGCGAGCACGACGGAGGTCAGGCCGGCGGCGACCTGCGGGCCGCGCGGGTCGATCTGCCGGGGGTCGGGCCGGGCGGGACGCACGGGGGCGGCCACGGTCTGCGGCTCAGGGGGCATGGCGGGAACCTGACGGGTCGGCGGTGGGCGGGGGCTCACGGTGACGCGGTCGGGTGCGCGCGCGGCGCGACGGGGACGGCGTCGGTCAGGTCGGTCGACACAGCGCGGAGCGCACGCGGCAGTGGTCGACTGCGCGTCGCTTCGTCAGCAGGGTCGTGAACACGAGGTCCAATGTAGGCGCGAGCCGGGTGCGGGCCGAACGCGCGAGCCACATCGTGAGACGGCGTTCCGCGATGCGGACGGGCCGGGTCGGCGCCTCACGTCCGCCGACGCACGGGCCCGACGGCCGGAGCGAGCCTCAGGCGGCCGAGGACGCGGCGAGCGCGCTGCCCGCGACGGGGCGCAGCACGACGAACGCGGTGCCCCCCGGGCCGCCGACGAGCACGTGGCTGCCCTCGCGCAGCGGCGTGGCACCCCGCACGGGCGCGCCGTCGACGAATGTGCCGTTCGTAGAGCCGAGGTCACCGATCCACCACGCCCCGCGGGCCAGGTAGACCATCGCGTGGTGGCGCGAGACCCGGTGGTCGCGGAGCCGGACGCGGCAGCCCTGCGCACGACCGACCAGCGCGCCGGAGCGCACCCGGACGAGGTCGCCGCCGCCGGTGACGAGCGCCAGCTCGTCCACGCCGCGGATCACGTCGGTGCGCATCACCGGCGCGGCCGGCGGGGCGGTCGGCGCGTGCACCGGCGGGTGGGCGGGCCGGCCGGCCGGCAGGGGGCCGGGCTGACGGGCGGTGGGACGCGCCGGGGGCGGCGGAGGAGCCACGGGACGCTTCCCGGGACGGGGCGGGAGGGGTACGGCGGCCCGCGGCGCCGCCGGGTGCGCCGGGGTCGGCACGGGGCGCTGCTGGACCGGGCGCTGCTGGACCGGGCCCTGCTGGACGGGACGGTGCGCGACGCTGGTCGGCTGGTGCGGGACCGGTCGCGGCAGCGGGAGCGTGGGCTCGGGCCGCTCGGCGTCCCGGGCGGCGCTGGCGCTGGCGCTGCGGTCGGTGCGCAGCGGCACGGTGGGCACGTCGTCGACGGACACCTCACCTGTCCGCGTCGCGGGCGGGGCCACCGGCGCGGCGTGACGCCCCGGAGCAGGGCGCTGCTCCCCCGCCGTACGGGCCCAGAGCCAGGCCAGGACGGCACCGATGACAGCACCCACCCCGGCGACCACCATGAAGATCACCACTGGACCCACCGCCCCTCGCTCGACCCGCCCACGTATGCCCCGAGACCGGTCGGGTCATGCTACGGCGCGGCGACGGGCGCGGCGAGCGGTTCGCGCAGGGCCGGGCGACCGGGGTCGCGCCACGCCCTACCAAAGGCGGACGTCGCCGCGCCACCCCGCGCCCTAGACTCAGGCCGGCGCCCGTGCGGGCGCGACGCAGCTCGAGGAGGAACGTGGCCGGGATCGATCGCAGCGAGGACATGCTGCGCGTGCGCGAGGTGCTGGCGTCCATCGCCCCGGGCACCGCGCTGCGCGACGGGCTGGAGCGCATCCTGCGCGGCCGGACCGGCGCCCTCATCGTGCTGGGCAACGACGCGGTCGTGGAGTCGATCTCGACGGGCGGCTTCGAGCTCGACGTGCCCTTCAGCGCCACCGGCCTGCGCGAGCTGGCCAAGATGGACGGCGCGGTCATCCTCGACGCCAACGTCAGCCGCATCCAGCGCGCCGCCGTGCACCTGATGCCGGACCACACGATCCCCTCGTTCGAGACCGGCACGCGCCACCGCACCGCCGACCGCGTCGCCAAGCAGACCGGCTTCCCCGTGATCTCGGTGTCGCAGTCGATGCAGATCATCGCGGCGTACGTCGGGTCGACCCGCCACGTGCTGGAGGACTCGGGCCAGATCCTGTCCCGCGCCAACCAGGCCATCGCGACGCTGGAGCGCTACAAGCTGCGCCTCGACGAGGTGGCCACGACGCTGTCCGCGCTCGAGATCGAGGACCTCGTCACGGTGCGCGACGTCGCGGTCGTGGCCCAGCGCCTCGAGATGGTCTCGCGCATCGCGCGGGAGATCGAGGACTACGTGCTCGAGCTCGGCACCGACGGCCGCCTGCTGTCGCTGCAGCTCGAGGAGCTCGTCACCGGCGTCGACGCCGAGCGCGAGCTGGTCGTGCGCGACTACCTGCCCTCGGGGCGCCGCGCGCCGTCCCCGGAGAAGCTGCTCGACCGGCTCGACGGCCTGTCCGCCACCGAGCTCGTCGACCCCGCCCAGGTGGCGCGGGCCCTCGGCCTCGGCACGAGCGAGCACCTCGACGGCGCGGTCGCGCCACGGGGCTACCGGCTGCTGGCCAAGGTGCCCCGCCTGCCCGCCGCGGTGGTCGACCGCCTCGTCGAGCACTTCGGCACGCTGCAGAAGCTGCTGTCGGCCGGCATCGACGACCTGCAGGCCGTCGACGGCGTCGGCGAGCTGCGCGCCCGCAACGTGCGCGAGGGCCTCTCCCGGCTCGCCGAGTCGAGCATCCTCGAGCGCTACGTCTGAGCCTGCCGGCGGCTCGGCCCGTGGTGCGGCTCAGCCCGTCGTGGCGGGTGCGGTCGGCTGCGGCGCGGGCGCCACGGGCGTGGTCGCGGGAGGCGCCGTCGGCGGGATCGTCCGCTCGATGATCTCGGGCTCGGGCGCCACCAGCTCGAACTGCACGTCGGTCGGCTCGCCCGCGAGGGCGGCCGCCTCCACGTGGTAGGAGCCCGGCAGCGACCACTGCATGAGCTCGCAGCCCGGGCCCGAGCGCCACGCGGGCCACTCGACCGTCGCCACCGCGGGCTGCTCCGGGCGGAGCACGGCGTCGTCGACGCGGGCCACGGCGTCCGGGCAGTGCTGGCTGGTCCAGATGCCGTCGTCGCCCGACGTCACCTTCACGACCACCGTGGCCGAGGAGACGTTCCAGAAGCACGCCGGCGACTCGCGGGTCGTGAGGGCCAGGGTGATGGCGACCGGCGACCCGGCGACGGCGCCCTCGACCTGCGGGGTCACGACGACGTCCTCCGGCGCGCAGGGCCCCGTCGGGCTCGCGGGCTGCGTCGTGGTGGGCACGGGGGCCGTGGTGGTCGGGGCCGTCGTGGCGGCGTCGCTCGTCGTCTCCGAGGCCTCGCCCGCGACCTGGGCGGCAGCCTCGCCGGCCGGCTCCTCGTCGCCGCCCCCGCCGAGCAGCCGGGCGATCGCGACGACGAGCAGGGCGGCCACGCCGAGCACCAGCGCGCGGCGTACCCAGTAGACCCGCGCCGGGTGCCGGCGACGGGGACGGGTCGGGGAAGACATGGCGCGAACGGTAGTCAGCGCGGACGCCGCGGCCGGGCAGGCGCACCGTAGGCTCGGGCGACGTGCCCCAGCCCACCCCTCCGGCCCGCGGCTCCCGGGCCGGTGCCCCCGCCGCTGGTGCCCCCGCCGCCGTCGCGCCCGCGGAGCTGGAGGCGCTGCACGCGGCGGTGCTCGGCTGGTACGACGAGTTCGCCCGCGACCTGCCGTGGCGCCGTACCGAGGCGAGCGCCTGGTCCGTCATGGTCTCGGAGTTCATGCTGCAGCAGACGCCCGTCGCCCGGGTGCTGCCGGTGCACGCCGCCTGGCTGGAGGCGTGGCCGACGCCGGCCGACCTGGCCGCGGCGAGCACGGGCGAGGCGGTGCGGGCGTGGGGGCGGCTCGGGTATCCCCGGCGCGCGCTGCGCCTGCACGCCGCGGCCACCGCGATCGTGGAGCGGCACGGCGGCGAGGTGCCCGCGTCGTACGACGACCTGCTGGCCCTGCCCGGGGTCGGTGACTACACGGCGGCGGCGATCGCGTCGTTCGCCCACGCCCGGCGCCACGTCGTGCTCGACACCAACGTGCGGCGCGTGATCGGGCGGGCCGTGGCCGGTGTGGAGCACCCGGCGCGCTCGGTCAACCGCGCCGAGCGCGACCTGGCCGCCTCGCTGCTGCCCGAGGAGGCCCCGGTGGCGGCGACCTGGAACGTCGGGCTCATGGAGCTCGGGGCGCTGGTCTGCACGGCGACGTCGCCCGCCTGCCCCCGCTGCCCGCTCGCCGAGCGGTGCGCGTGGGTGGCGGCCGGGCGGCCGGCGTACGACGGACCGCCCCGCCCCGTGCAGACGTACGCCGGCACCGACCGGCAGTGCCGCGGCCGCCTGCTCGGCGCCGTGCGCGACGCCGACGGTCCCGTGCCGGCCTCGACGCTGGAGGCGCAGTGGGCCGACGCGACCCAGCGCGAGCGGTGCCTGGCGAGCCTCCTGGCCGACGGCCTGCTCGCCCGGGTCGGGCCCACGACGTACGCGCTGCCCTGACGCGGCGCCGTACCCGTGCCGGACGGCCCGGCCCCACGGCCCGGCCCCACGGCCCGGCCCCACGGCCCGGTCCCACCCGCCCGGTAGTCCCTGACGTTTCCGACGCGACACGCCGGTCGGACCGTCGGGAACGTCAGGGACTACGCGGGGGCGTCAGCAGTAGTAGCTGACGCTCGCCGTCTGCAGGTTGCTGATCTTCGTCCAGCCGGCGGTGGTGTCGGTGTAGGGGCCGGCCGGGTAGGAGCTGCCGAAGTTGGTCACGTAGTAGACCGCGCGGCAGCCGGCCTCGACGTAGAACGCGTCGGCGTCGCGGTTGCCGGCGCTCGCCTGGCCGTCGCCGAGGATGGCCTCGTTGCCCCACGGGTCGCCCAGGTTGTAGGTGATGAACATCGGCTGCGGGCCGCTGTTGATGATGAGACCACCGAACGGCGGGACGGCCTCGGCGGGCTCGGCGGGGGTGGCCGCGGTGAAGGCACCGGCGAGGGCGAGGGCGACGGCGCCGCCGGCGGCGAGACGGGTGAGGGTGCGCATGGGGGATCTCCTTCGCAGACGTGACGGACCCGAGAACGGTCCTGCCGGCGGTCGCCGGCACCCACGACGCTGTCGAGGCGGGACGACGAGGGCGTGAACTGCGACCCACGCGCGAATTTCGACGTCACGGCCGAGCGCTCGCCCGGCCCCTCCCCCGGTCCCTGCGCCCCGGTCCGCACCCGCCCGGCACCCACCCCCGGACGCGACAGCGGCCCGTACGCCGGAGCGCACGGGCCGCTGTTGCTCACCGCCCGGCTCTCACCGGGCGGCGGAGGATCAGTCCTCCGGGTTCCGCGGGATGTCGACGGGACCCTCGGTCTCCTCGGTCGGGTCGCCCTTCGTCAGCTCGACGCCGGCCGCCTCGAGGGGCGGCATGTCGGGCATGGCGCCGACCTTCTGCCCCTTGAAGGTGAAGGTCGCCGTCGGGCCCTCGCCCTCGGAGTCGACGAGCACGATCTGACCGGGGCCGACCTCGCCGAAGAGCATCTTCTCGGCCAGGGTGTCCTCGATCTCGCGCTGCACCGTGCGGCGCAGCGGTCGCGCACCCAGCACCGGGTCGAAGCCGCGCTTGGCGAGCAGGTCCTTCGCGGACTGCGTCACCTCCAGCGACATGTCGCGGTCCTTCAGGCGCAGCTCCACCGACGCGATCATGTTGTCGACCATCGAGATGATCTGCTCCTGGTTCAGGGGCGGGAACACGATGATCTCGTCGACGCGGTTGAGGAACTCGGGGCGGAAGTGCTGCTTGAGCTCCTCCGACACCTTGTTCTTCATCCGGTCGTACGAACCCGCGGCGTCACCGGTCTGGGCGAAACCGAGGTTCACGCCCTTCGCGATGTCACGCGTGCCGAGGTTCGTCGTCATGATGATGACGGTGTTCTTGAAGTCGACCACCCGACCCTGGGAATCGGTCAGGCGACCCTCCTCCAGGATCTGCAGCAGCGAGTTGAAGATGTCCGGGTGCGCCTTCTCGACCTCGTCGAAGAGGACCACCGAGAACGGCTTGCGCCGCACCTTCTCCGTGAGCTGGCCACCCTCCTCGTAACCCACGTAACCGGGGGGCGAACCGAAGAGGCGGGAAACGGTGTGCTTCTCGCCGAACTCGCTCATGTCGAGCTGGATGAGCGCGTCCTCGTCACCGAAGAGGAATTCCGCCAGCGTCTTGCTCAGCCACGTCTTACCGACACCCGAGGGACCGGCGAAGATGAACGAGCCACCGGGACGCTTCGGGTCCTTCAGACCGGCACGCGTACGACGGATCGCCCGCGAGAGGGCCTTGACGGCCTCCTCCTGGCCGATGACGCGCTTGTGGAGCTCGTCCTCCATGTTGAGCAGGCGGGTCGACTCCTCCTCGCTCAGCTTCACGATCGGGATGCCCGTCGCGACGGCGAGCACCTCGGCGATCAGCTCCTCGTCGACCTCGGCCACGACGTCCATGTCGCCGGAGCGCCACTGCTTCTCGCGGTCGGCCTTCTTGAGGATGAGCTGCTTCTCCTCGTCGCGGAGCGCGGCGGCGGCCTCGAAGTCCTGACCGTCGATGGCCGCCTCCTTGCGGACGCGCACCTCGGCGATCTTGTCGTCGTACTCCTTGAGGTCGGCGGGCGCCGTCATGCGCTTGATGCGCAGGCGCGAGCCGGCCTCGTCGATGAGGTCGATCGCCTTGTCCGGCAGGAACCGGTCGGAGATGTAGCGGTCGGCCAGTGTGGCCGCGGAGACGAGCGCCTCGTCGGTGATCGTCACGCGGTGGTGCGCCTCGTAGCGGTCCCGCAGGCCCTTGAGCATCTCGATCGTGTGCGCGATCGAGGGCTCGGCCACCTGGATGGGCTGGAACCGGCGCTCGAGCGCGGCGTCCTTCTCCAGGTACTTGCGGTACTCGTCCAGCGTGGTCGCGCCGATCGTCTGCAGCTCGCCGCGCGCCAGCATCGGCTTGAGGATGCTCGCCGCGTCGATCGCGCCCTCGGCGGCGCCGGCCCCGACGAGGGTGTGGATCTCGTCGATGAACAGCACGATGTCGCCGCGCGTGCGGATCTCCTTGAGCACCTTCTTCAGGCGCTCCTCGAAGTCACCGCGGTAGCGCGAGCCCGCGACCAGGGCGCCGAGGTCGAGCGTGTAGATGTGCTTGTCCTTCAGCGTCTCCGGCACGTTGCCCTTGACGATGTCCTGCGCCAGGCCCTCGACGACCGTCGTCTTGCCGACGCCGGGCTCGCCGATGAGGACCGGGTTGTTCTTCGTGCGGCGCGAGAGGATCTGCATGACCCGCTCGATCTCGGACTCGCGGCCGATGACCGGGTCCAGCTTGCCCTCGCGGGCCGCCTGCGTCAGGTTGCGCCCGAACTGGTCGAGGACCAGGGAGGACGACGGGGCCTCGCTGCCGGAGCCGCCCGTGCTGGCCGCGGCGCCGGCGCTCTCCTTGCCCTGGAAGCCGCTGAGCAGCTGGATGACCTGCTGCCGCACGCGGTTGAGGTCGGCGCCCAGCTTCTGCAGCACCTGGGCGGCGACGCCCTCACCCTCGCGGATGAGGCCGAGCAGGATGTGCTCGGTGCCGATGTAGGAGTGACCGAGCTGCAGCGCCTCGCGCAGCGACAGCTCGAGCACCTTCTTGGCTCGGGGGGTGAAGGGGATGTGACCACTGGGGGCCTGCTGGCCCTGGCCGATGATCTCCTCGACCTGGGCGCGGACGGCCTCGAGCGAGATGTCCAGGCTCTCCAGGGCCTTCGCCGCGACACCCTCGCCCTCGTGGATCAGCCCGAGCAGGATGTGCTCGGTGCCGATGTAGTTGTGGGAGAGCATGCGGGCCTCTTCCTGGGCCAGCACGACCACCCGACGGGCTCGGTCAGTGAACCGCTCGAACATGTGCGCCTCGATCCTTCTCGATACCGCGACGCGCCAACGCCGCGGGTGGGCCGGGCGACCCCGTCAGGGGCCGCTCGTACACCGGAGATCAACTCCCGGTCCAGACTACGTGTTCCCCTCCAGACACCCACCGGGGTCTGCTCACAGCGAACAGACCCCGGCGGCGCACGGAGCGTGGAGAGGGCCCGCTCGGCGCGGCGTCAGTGCGCGGCGTCGTACGCCTCGCGGATCTCCGCGGACACGCGACCGCGGTCCGGGACGTCCCAGCCGTTCTCGCGGGCCCACTCGCGGACCTCCTTGGTCGACGGACCGTCGGAGGCCGCCGCGGCGGACGACGAGGACGACGTACGGCGCGTCCTGCGGTTGCCGCCCGACTTGCGGGCGTGGCCGACGTAGCCGGCGAGGGCCTCGCGCAGCGCCTCGGCGTGCTCGTCGTTGAGGTCGATCTCGTACTCGGCACCGTCGAGGCCGAAGGTCACGGTCTGCGTGGCCTCGCTCCCGTCGATGTCGTCGACGAGGACGATGTTCACCTTCTGCGCCATTTCCCACCACTTTCCGGGAGGTCGACCGGAAAACCGGTCGGGAATGAATTGTCCGCTCGATCATGGCAGAAACACCGGCGACATTCAGCACCGGGTCGACTTATCAGCGGTAATGGATTTCGTGATGTCGCCGACGGAGCGGATGTCGACGCCGGAATCGGTCCCGGATATCGACGCGGGAAATCCACGCATCCCCGGACGGAATTGAGTCGGCCGCGAGCCGAATGACGCCCGGCGACCTCAGGACGCGTTGCGGCGGAACACGAGCTCGAGACCGCGCGCGGTGAGCCACGGGTCGTGCCGGTCGATACCGGTGCACTCCTCGCTCACCAGCGGCGCGAGATATCCCGTCGAGACGACCCGCAGGTCCTCGACGCTGGTGCCGATCTCGGCCGCGACCCGGGCCAGCAACCCCTCGACCTGCGCCAGCACGCCGAAGTAGAGGCCGGCCTGGATCGCCTCGACCGTGTTCTTGGCGACGACCGAGCGGGGCCGCACGAGCTCGACGCGCCGCAGCTGCGCCGTACGCCGGTTGAGGGCCTCGGCGGCGACCTCGACGCCGGGGGCGATGAGCCCGCCGACGTACTGCCCCTTCGCGTTGACGACGTCGAGGGTCGTCGCGGTGCCGAAGTCGACGACGACGACCGGCCGGCCGGGCTCCGCGTGGTAGGTCGCGGCCGCGAGGGCGTTGACGATGCGGTCGGCGCCCACCTCGCGCGGGTTGTCGACGAGCACCGGGATGCCCGTCTTCACGCCCGGGCCGACCACGACGTGCGGCACCCGAGGCAGGTGGCGCGCCAGCATCTCGCGCCACTCGTGGAGCACGCCCGGCACGGTCGAGGCGATCGCGACGCCGGTCAGCGACCGGATGCCCTCGGGCAGCGGCCGGGCGGGCCCGCCGTCGGCGAACAGCGAGGTGAGCAGGGCGGCCCACTCGTCCGCCGTACGACGCTCGTCGGTCGCCACCCGCCAGTCGGCCAGCGGCGTCTCGCCGTCGAGCAGGCCCAGCACCGTGCGGGTGTTGCCGATGGCGACGCAGAGCAGCCGCGAGCCGGCGGCGGGCGGGGGCAGCGGGGCGCTCACGTCAGCCCCGCAGGTCCAGGCCCAGGTCGAAGACCGTGACGGAGTGGGTGAGGGCGCCCACGGAGATGTAGTCGACGCCCGTCGCGGCCACCTCGGTGGCCCGGGCGATGGTGAGGCCGCCGGACGCCTCGAGCGTGGCGCGGCCGCCCGTGATCGCGACGGCCTCGGCCATCGTCGCGGTGCTCATGTTGTCCAGCAGCACCCAGTCGCAGCCGACCTCGAGCAGCCGGCGCAGCTCGTCGAGCTCGGTGACCTCGACGACGACCCGCACGTCGGGGTACGCCGCCCGCACCGCCTCGTACGCCGGCACGACCCCGCCCGCGGCGACGACGTGGTTGTCCTTGACCATCGCGACGTCCGAGAGGCTGAACCGGTGGTTGACGCCGCCGCCGCAGCGCACGGCGTACTTCTGCAGCGCGCGCACGCCGGGCAGCGTCTTGCGGGTGTCGAGCACCCGGGCGCGCGTGCCGGCCAGCGCGTCGACCCAGGCGGCGGTCGCGGTGGCGACGCCCGAGAGGTGGCTGGCGTAGTTGAGGGCGACGCGCTCGGCGGTCAGCAGGCCGCGGGTCGGTCCCGCGACGCGCAGCACCAGGTCGCCCGCCGCGACGCGGTCGCCGTCGGGGCGCCGGTCGGTGACCTCGACGTCGTCGCCCATCACGTAGCGGAAGACCAGCTCGGCGAGCGCCAGGCCCGCGACGACCCCCGGCTCCCGTGCGGCCATCTCGGCGACGCCGCGCGCGGTGGCGGAGATGGTGGCGGCGCTCGTGACGTCCTCGCCCGGCAGGTCCTCGTCGATGGCGGCGGCCACGGCGGCGTGCAGCGCGGTGGCGGACAGGCCGGCGGCCTCGATCTCCGCGAGGAGGTCGGCGGGCATCGCGTCGAGCGGGTGGCGCGCGAGCATCAGGGGGTCGTCTCCTCGGTGCGGGTGGGAACGGCGGCGGCGAGCGCCACGTGGCGCACGCCCTCGCGGACGGTGACGTCGAAGTGGCCGGGGAACACCTCGTCGGTCGCCGGGTGGTCCTCGCGCCAGTGCGACCCGCGGGTCTCGGTGCGCAGGGCGGCGGCCGCGGCCAGGGCGTCGGCGACGGTGAGCAGGTTGGTGGTCTCCCAGGCGTCGACGTCGACCCGGTCGGCCGGTACGGCGGCCAGCCCCGCCAGCCGCGCGTGCGCCTCGGCCAGCCCGGTCGCGCTGCGCAGCACGCCGACGCGCTCGGTCATGACCGCCTGCAGCTCGGCGCGCACCTCGCCCGTGACGAGGCCCGCGGGCCGGCGGTCGTCGGCGGGCTCCGCCCAGCCCCGCAGCTCGCCGGGCAGCACGGTGGCGATGCGCCGCGAGAACACGAGGCCCTCGAGCAGCGAGTTCGACGCGAGGCGGTTGGCGCCGTGCACGCCCGAGCAGGCGACCTCGCCGGTGGCGTAGAGGCCCGGCACGCCGGTGCGCCCCCACAGGTCGGTGCGCACGCCGCCGGAGACGTAGTGACAGGCCGGCGCGACGGGGATGAGGTCGGTGGCCGGGTCCACGCCGTACCGCTCGCAGGTGGCGAGGATCGTGGGGAACCGGCGCTCCCAGAACTCCCGCCCCAGGGCGCGGGCGTCGAGCCACACGTGGGGGCGGCCCGTCGCGTGCATGCGGCGCGTGATCGCCTTCGCGACCACGTCGCGCGGCGCCAGGTCGCCCAGCTCGTGCACGCCCTCCATCACGCGGCGCCCGCCCTCCTCGGGCAGACCGTCGACGAGCACCGCGCCCTCGCCGCGCACCGCCTCCGAGATGAGCGGCTGCTGGCCCAGCGCGTCGGCGCCGAGGTAGAGCACCGTGGGGTGGAACTGCACGAACTCCAGGTCGCGCAGCGTGGCGCCCGCGCGCAGGGCCAGCGCCATGCCGTCACCCGTGGTGACCGACGGGTTGGTGGTCTGCTGGAAGACCTGGCCGAGCCCGCCGCTGGCGAGCACGACCGCGCGGCACAGCACCGCGCCGACGCCGTCGCGCTGCCCCTCCCCCAGCACGTGCAGCGTGAGGCCGGCGACGCCGCCGTCGGCGGCGAGCAGCAGGTCGACCGCCAGCGCGTGCTGCACGACCTCGACCTCGGGGTCGCGCTGGACGGCGGCGATGAGCGCCCGCTGGATCTCGGCGCCCGTCGCGTCGCCGCCGGCGTGGGCGATGCGGTCGCGGTGGTGGCCGCCCTCGCGGGTCAGGGACAGCTCGCCGTCGGGGTCGTGGTCGAACTGCGCGCCGAGCGCGATCAGCTCGCGCACCGCCTCGGGCCCCTCGGTGACGAGCACCCGCACCGCCTCGCCGTCGCACGCGCCGGCGCCCGCGACGAGGGTGTCGAGCTCGTGCTCGGCCGGGGTGTCGCCGGGGCCGAGGGCCGCCGCGATCCCGCCCTGGGCCCACTGGGTCGAGCCCGCGTCGAGCACCGTCTTCGTGACCACCAGCACCCGGCCGACGCCGGCCGCGCGCAGCCGCAGGGCCGCGGTCAGCCCGGCGATGCCGGAGCCGACCACGACCACGTCGGCCCGCGTCGTCCAGCCGGGCGCGGGCGCGCTCAGCCGTTGCGGCAGGCGGGTGGTCGGGGTGCTCATGGGGGTGGAGTCTCGCAGCAGCGCGCGGTCAGCGCGCAGCCAGCGTGTCCCCGCGCACCAGGCCCGAGCCCGCCAGCGCCTCGGCCGGGTCGAAGCCCGTGGCGAGGACCTTGTTGTCGGCGTCCACGAAGACGACGTGCGGCTGGAACTCCTTGGCCTCCGCCGTCTCCATCTGGCCGTAGCCGATGAGGATGACGAGGTCGCCGGGCTGCACGAGGCGGGCCGCGGCGCCGTTGATGCCGATCACGCCCGAGCCGCGCTCGCCGGCGATCGTGTAGGTCTCGAGGCGGGCGCCGTTGGTGATGTCGACGATGTGGACCAGCTCGCCGGGCAGCAGGTCGGCGGCGTCGAGGAGGTCCTCGTCCACCGTCACCGAGCCGACGTAGTGCAGGTCGGCCTGCGTCACGGTCGCGCGGTGGATCTTGCTCTTCATCATGGTGCGCAGCATCGGAGGTCTCCTCGGAGCTCGTGGGGGTTCGGGGTGGGGTTCGGGGGTTGCGAGGTTTCCCCGCCTAGGCGGGGAAACATGTGGTTTGCGACCAATGCCTAGGTCGTAGAGCACATGTTTCCCCGGCTAAGCGGGGAAACTTGGGGCTCCTGGGACCCGGAGCTCCAGCGGCAGGTTGTCGATGAGGCGGGTGGCGCCCAGGCGGGCGGCGACGAGCACGCGGCCCTCGCGGGCGTCGGTGCGGGCCGGGTCGACGTCGGCGAGGTCGGCCTCGGTGACGACGAGGTAGTCGACCTCCACCTGCGGGGCCTCCGCGAGCACGGTCGCCGCGGCCTGCCGGGCCGCGTCCACGCCGTACGACGCGTGGTCCCGCGCCGCGGTCAGCGCGCGGGAGAGCACGACGGCGAGGCGGCGCTGCTCGGTGTCGAGGTAGCGGTTGCGCGAGCTCAGCGCCAGGCCGTCGGCCTCGCGGACCGTCTCGGCGCCGACGACCTCGACCGGCAGGCACAGGTCGGCGGCCATGCGGCGCACGAGCGCGAGCTGCTGGTAGTCCTTCTGGCCGAACACGGCGACGTCGGGCTGCACGAGCCCGAACAGCTTGGCGACGACGGTCAGGACGCCGCGGAAGTGCCCGGGGCGGCTCGCGCCCTCGAGCACCGTGGCCAGCGGGCCGGGCTCGACGCTCACCTGCGGGTCGCCGCCCGGGTAGACCTCGTCCACCGCCGGCGCGAAGACGACGTCGACGCCCTCGGCGCCGCACAGCGCCAGGTCGGCGTCGAGGGTGCGCGGGTAGCGGTCGAGGTCCTCGCCCTCCCCGAACTGCAGCGGGTTGACGAAGATCGACACGACGACCGCGCCGTCGGCCCCGACGTGGTCGCGGGCGACCCGCACGAGGCTGGCGTGGCCCTCGTGGAGCGCGCCCATCGTGGGCACGAACGCCACGCGGCCGCCCCGCGCCCGCACCACGGCGAGCTCGTGCTGCAGCGCCGCGCGCGTGGGGGCCAGCGCGGGGGCGGGCACCGCCGAGGACACGGGGGGCCGCACGGTCGTCGTCATCGGGTCACGTCCTCGGTGCTCGTGGGGGTCGCGGCGCCCGCGGGGGTCGCGGCGGAGGGCTCCCCCTCCAGCGCGGCCAGCAGGTGGCCCGCGCGCAGCGGCAGCAGCCGGCCGTCAGTGGCGGCGCGGCCGACGGTGGCGCGGGCCAGCGCGGCGTACGACGCCGACGCCTGCGGCGCGTGGGCCGCGACCTCGGCCACGTGGGTGGCGACGGTGCCGACGTCGCCGCGCACGACGGGGCCGGTGAGGGCGGCGTCGCCGGCACGCAGCGCGTTGTCGAGCGCCGCGGTCAGCAGCGGGCGGAGCACGTCGGCCGGTCCGGCCGCCTCCTCCCCCGCGGCGCCGTCGGTGGCGCCCTCGGCGACGGTGGTGCCCTCGGTGGCCGGCATCGCGGCGGCCAGCATCTCGAGGGCCTCGGCCACGAGGGTGACGAGGTGGTTCGCGCCGTGGGCGAGCGCCGCGTGGTAGAGCGGGCGCCGCTCCTCCGCGACCCGCACGACCCGGCCGCCGAGGTCGGCGACGAGCCGGTCGGCGAGCGTGGACTCCTCGGGGCCGGTGGTCACGCCGTACGCGCACCCGGGCAGGCGCGGCAGGTCGGTCGCCGTACCGGTGAAGGTCATGGCCGGGTGCAGCGCCACCGCCCGGGCGCCGACCGCGACGGCCGGGGCGAGGGCGGCGACGCCGTGGGCGCCGGAGGTGTGCACGACGACCTGGCCCGCGTGCAGCGCCCCGCTCGCGGCGAGCACGCGCACCACGTTGTCGAGCATGTCGTCGGGCACGGTGAGCAGCAGCAGGTCGCAGGCGCGGGCGACGGCGGAGGGCTTCTCCAGGGGTACGCCGGGGAGCAGCGCCGCGGCCCGCTCGCGGGAGGCCGTCGACTCGCCCGAGGCGGCGACGACCGTGTGCCCGGCGTCGGCCAGGGCCGACGCGAGCACGGCACCGACGCGGCCGGTGCCGATGACGCCCACGCGCAGGGCGTGCGGGCGGGGCATGTCTGGCGACATGGTCCGAACCTCTCGTTCCCGTCCCTCCGACCACCCCTCGCGGGGCCGGTGTGGGTACCGGACGTTGTCTCGAACGGTGCGGCCGGACGCCCCGGCCGCTCAGTGCAACGGGAACGTTACGCCCGTGCTTCCCACCGGGGAACGGCCCGGTCGGTGACCTGGCTCACCCGCCGGGCCCTCAGGGCCGGACGTGCACGAGCCGCGTCGGACCGTCGCCGTCGACCAGGACCGACGCCGTCGCCTCCGCGACCGCGTCCAGCGCGACGCCGGCGACGATGTCGCGCGAGCCGTCCGGCACGAGCACGTGCGGGTCGCGGGACCCGGGGCAGCGCAGGGAGCCGTCGAACGGGCGGGTGGCGCGCGTGTGCCCGAACTCGACGGCCACGGCGGTGCCCCCGGGCCCGAGGCTGCGCACCACGTCGCGCCACGCGGCGTCGCGGGCCGTGCCGACCTCGGCGCGGGCGCCGGGCCCGCCGTCGGCGACCGGCCACCACTCCTGGAGCCAACGGCCCACCTGCTGCGGCACGCTGGTCTCGACGAGCCGGGCGCCCAGGCGCTCGCGACCCGTGAGGGGGTCGACGTGCACGATCCGCGGGTAGCCGTCGCGGTCGACCTGCACCACGTGGGTGGGCACGTGGGCCAGCCAGTCCGCGGCGAGCACGGTGCCGCCGTACCCCGCCGGGAGGTCGAACCGGATCGCGGTGGTGGGCAGCACCCCGACGATGTCGGGCGTCAGCACGCCCACCGAGCCCAGCAGCACCAGCTCGTCGGGCCGCTCGGTGGCGACCAGGTCGAGCACCGCGTCGCGCGCCTGGAGCAGCGTCGGCGGGTGGGCGCGCAGGAAGCCGCCGGCCGTGCCGTAGAGCGCCGCGTCCCACGCCTGCTTCCAGGTCGGCTCGGCGGGCGGCGGCAGCGCCGGCATCCCGAGGCTCGTGGGGCTCACGGCGACGACCTCAGGCCGGGTCCGCGGCGTCGTCCGTGGCGTCGTCGACGGGGACGTCCTTGTGCCAGGACTGCGTGAGGTACGACGACGTCCAGCCCATCGAGGTGTAGAGGCCGTCGGCGCCCGTCGGGGAGTCCGCGTCCACCTCCAGCCCGACCCGGTTGCGGCCCCGCAGCGCGGCGTCCGCGATGACGGTGTGGAGCAGGCCCTTGGCCACCCCGCGCCCGCGGGCGTTGGCGAGCACGCCGAGGTAGTCGACGTAGGAGCCGTTGGGCCCGTCGTCGGACTCGCTCTCGGTCGCGACGAGGGCGCCGGCCGGCTCGGGCTCCCCGCCGTCCACGATCTCGGCGAGCCACCAGTGGTCCCACCGGTGGCCCGGGTCCTGCCGCAGGCGGTGCACGAACTCCGCGAACGTCTCCTCGCGGGAGTTGAAGTGGTCGGTGAAGGCGCCCTCGAGCACGTGGTGCACCTTGCGGAGGTCGGCCTCGTCGGGCATGCCCGAGCCCTCGCGGCCCACGGCGCGGAAGACCACGCCGTCCTTCTCCCAGCGCTCCGGGTCGGGCACGAGGCCGGCCTCGGCCTCGGCCACCGGCCGGTTCATCTGCCACCAGGTGCGCACCCGCTCGAAGCCGGCGGCGCTGAGCCACGCGTGCTGGCGGGGGTCGTCGGTGAACGCGCCCGTGTCGATCTGCTGCACCGGCAGGCCGCGCGCGGCACCGACCGCGCGGGCCTGGGCCTCGGCCCAGGTCAGCAGCACCCGGGCGCAGCCGGCGGCGACCACGTGGTCGAGGTCGCGGGCGACGACGTGGAGCAGGAGCATCCGGCCGGCGGCGCGGTCGTGCACGCCGGCCCAGGCCTGGACGACGCCCTCGGGGTCGCGCACGACGGCGTTCTCGCGGGTGCGGGTGCCCAGGTCGGAGATCTCGACCAGCACGCCCTCACGGCTCGCGCCGGCCCAGCCGCGCCCGGCCACCTCGTGGCCGCGCAGCAGCTCGACGAGGCGGTCGACGTCGGCGTCCGACGCGGGGTCGACGCCCGTCACCGACCAGCCGTCGGGCAGGGGCGGGTCCGACGGGAGGAGCTCGTCGGGGTCGCTCTCGAATCGGCTGTCGTCCGGGATCACCCCGGTGATTCTGCCCCACCCCCGGCGGGGGGCGACGGGCAGTGCCGTCCTCCGACCCCGAGGGGCCGGGGTCCGCCTACCGCGCGCTCAGGCGCGCTTGCGCAGGTCGACGTGGGTCGTCTCCCACGCCAGCAGCTCGGCGCGCACCACGTCGAGCTCGTGCTCCAGCTCCGCGAGACGCACGATCGCGTCCGCCGCACGCTCCTCGGCCGCGGCGAGGCGGGCGCGCAGCGCGTCCCGCTCGGCGACGGCGGCGTCGGCCCGCTTGGCCTCGGCGTCGGCGCGACGCGTGAGCTCCACGACCTTCTCCTGGGCGAGGCGCACGGCCTGCTCCAGCTCGCCGATCGCCTTCGAGCGCTCGGCCAGGGCGTCGTCGCGCTGGGCGAGGCGGTCGCTCATCGAGCTGACGAACTCGGCGTTCTCCTCGGTACGGCGCGCGGCGAGCGCGGCGTACTCCTTCGCCTGGGTGGCCCGGTCGCCCGCGGCGTCGCGGCGCGAGGTCATGAGCTCGGTGTGCGCGATGCGCAGCGCGGCCGCGCCGAGGGCGACCGCCACGGCGCCGGCGACGGCGACCGCGGGGAAGGAGCCGGTGGGAACGGTGGCCGCGACCAGCAGCCCGGCGACGACGATGAGCGCGACGGCCACTGCGAGGCGCGTGCTGCGCTGGCGTCGGCGGGCGGTGGGGGAAGCCATGCGCGCCACCCTAGGCGGCGTCGGGGTCCGATCGGACGCGACACGCGCGCTCGAGCAGCAGGGCTGCGACCAGCACGGATGCACCGGCGAGGGCCGCCAGGACCGCGCGGGCCATCCGCTCCTCCGCGACGTACGACGGGGAGCCCACCCAGCTCAGCGCGTGGCCGGCGTACCCGCCGAGGAGCAGGGCGCCCACCAGCGCGCACGCCCGGGCGAGCACCAGGCGGTTGACGGCACGGTGCGGCAGGAGGTCCGGACGGGCCGTGGTGACCTCGCGCCGGGTGATGACGGCGGTGACGCCGAGGATCGCGGCGACCAGGGCGAGGAGCAGCACCTGGGTCCACGAGACCTCCGGCACGCTCGTGCCCGCCGCCCGCGCCACGCGGCGCAGGAGCCAGCCGACCACGAGGCCGGCGACGACCCAGCCGGTCAGCACCCCCGGCGCGACGGGCTGGAGGCGGCGACGACCGTCACCGCCACGCGTCCCGTCACCGTCGGGGTCCCCGGGACCCGCAGGGCCCCCGGGGCCGTCAGGAGGGGGTGGAGAGGACGAGGTCGTCACGACGGCGGACGCCCTCCGACCCGACCTTCGTGAGCAGGTCGGCGACGCGACCGTGGTCGGGGATCTCGGCGTCGGGCTCGAGGTCGTACCAGGGCTGGAGCACGAAGGCGCGCTCGGCGGCCCGCGGGTGCGGGAGCTTGAGCCACTCCTCGTTGCTGCGGCGGTCGCCCACGACGATCAGGTCGACGTCCAGGGTGCGCGGGGTGTTCGGCACCGCGGTGCGCTCACGGCCGAACGCGTCCTCGATGGCGTGGGCCCGGTCCACGAGCCGCGCCGCGGAGAGCGTGGTGTCGAAGAGGACGACCGCGTTGAGGAAGTTCTCGGAGCCCTCCGGCGCGCCGACCGGGTCCGTCTCGTAGACCGCCGAGATGCCGGTGATCCACACGTCGGGGGTGTCGGCGAGCGCGTCGACCGCGCCCTGGAGGTTGGCGAAGCGGTCGCCGAGGTTGGACCCCAACGAGATCACGGTGCGTCGGATCGGGCGCATCTCGCCCGTCAGGGTGTCCGCGTCGATGATGTGGGGGTTCGGCGTCTCGGTCACGCGTTGCCTCGTTTCCGCTCGATCGTCAGCGCGACGTCGGAGAACGTCGCGGTGATGGGTGCGTCCGGCTTGTGCAGGGTCACCCTGGTCCATTCAACACGTTCGTCCGACAGGCAGGTGTCGGCGATCCGCTGGGCCACCCGCTCGACGAGGTCGACCGGGTCGGACTCCACGGCGGCCTTCACCGCCATGGTGAGACTTCCGTAGTCGACCGTGTCGTGCAAGTCGTCGGAGGCCGCCGCGGCCCGGGTGTCCACGCCGAGCACGAGGTCGACGACGAAGCGCTGCCCGTCGCGGCGCTCGTCGGGGAAGACCCCGTGGTGGGCGAAGCACTCGATGCCGAGGACGGCGAGCTCGTCGGTCATGTCACTCCCGTCTGGCCGGCGTCGCCGGCCGTCGGTGGGGTGCCGGACCCGGCCGAGTGCCAGGCCTCCCGCACCGCGAGCGCGTCGCGGCTCGCCCGCACGTCGTGGACCCGCACGCACCACGCCCCGGCGTCCGCGAGCAGCAGCGTGAGCGCCGTGGTGGCGGCCTCCCGCTCGTCCACGGGCCGCGGCGCGTCGCCGTCGGCGAGCAGCCGGCCGAGGAACGTCTTGCGGCTGCCGCCCACGAGGAGCCGGTGGCCCAGCGCGGCGATCCGGTCGAGGCCGGCCAGCAGCTCCCAGTTGTGCTCGGCGCGCTTCGCGAAGCCCAGTCCCGGGTCGAGGACGAGCCGCTCGGGGGCCACGCCCGCGGCGAGCGCCGCGTCCCGCCGTACCGCGAGCTCGTCGGCGACCTCGGCGACCACCCCCGTCGGGTACGACGCGAAGTCGGCCATCCGGTCGCTGTGGGCGCGCCAGTGCATGGCGACGTACGTCGCGCCCGCCGCCGCGGCCACCTCGAGGATGCGGGGGTCGGCGAGCCCGCCGGAGACGTCGTTGACCACGCTCGCGCCGGCCTCCAGCGCGGCCTGCGCCACCTCCGCGCGCATCGTGTCCACCGAGACGGGGACGCCGGTGGCCGCGAGCTCGCGGATGACGGGGACGACGCGGCCGAGCTCCTCGGCCAGCAGCGGACGGGTCGCGCCCGGACGGGTCGACTCGCCGCCGATGTCGAGGAGGTCGGCGCCCTGCGCGACGAGCTCGAGGCCGTGCGCGACCGCGTGGTCGGCGTCGGCCCAGCGGCCGCCGTCGGAGAACGAGTCGGGCGTGACGTTGACGACGCCCATGAGGAGCGGTCGGGGGGCGCTCACGAGCGGCCTCAGCGACGCGGGCTGTGGATGAGCGCCATGGCCTCGGCGCGGGTCGCGGGGTTGTGCATGATCCCGCGCACGGCCGAGGTCAGGGTGCGGGCGCCGGCCTTGCGCACGCCGCGCATGGTCATGCACAGGTGCTCGGCCTCGACCACGACGATGCAGCCGCGCGGCTCGAGGATGCGCATCAGCGCGTCCGCCACCTGCGTCGTGAGCCGCTCCTGCACCTGGGGGCGCTTGGCGTAGACGTCGACGAGGCGCGCCAGCTTCGACAGCCCGGTGATCTTCCCGTCGGCCGACGGGATGTAGCCGACGTGCGCGACGCCCGTGAACGGCACGAGGTGGTGCTCGCACATGCTCCACAGCTCGATGTCGCGCACGAGGACCATCTCGTCGTGGCCGATGTCGAAGGTCGTGGTGAGGACCTCCTCGGGCTGCTGGCGCAGGCCCGCGGTGACCTCGGCGTACGCCCGGGCCACGCGGGCCGGCGTGTCCCGCAGGCCCTCGCGCTCGGGGTCCTCGCCGATGGCCGCGAGCAGCTCGCGCACGGCGGCCTCGGCCCGCTCGTGGTCGTACGGCGGGACCTCGCGGGGCTCGCTCACCGAGATGCGGTCCGTCACGGGGTCCCCGGACCGGGCGTGCCGCCGTGGATGTCACCGCCGGGGCCGGGAGGCGTGATGACCGTGCCGCCCTGCTCGCCCTTGGCCAGCTCGACCGTGCCGGCGCGGGCGCGCTCGCGCACCGCCTCGGGGATCTCGACCGGCGGGATGGCCGACGGGTTGCGGGTCGGCGACCCGGTCCACGCCGGGCGGACCGGACGACGCCGCAGCGCCTCGAAGATCGCGGCGATCTCCGCCTTGTCGAGCGTCTCCTTGTCGAGGAGGGCGAGCACCAGCGCGTCGAGGACGTCGCGGTTCTCCTCGAGGATGTCGAACGCCTCCTGGTGGGCGGTCGCCAGCAGCTTCTTGGTCTCGTCGTCGACCATCGCCGCGACGTCCTCCGAGTAGTTGCGCTGGTGGCCCATGTCGCGGCCCAGGAACGGCTCGCCGCCCGAGTCGCCGAGCTTGATCGCGCCCAGGCGCTCGGTCATGCCGTACTGCGTCACCATCGCGCGGGCCAGGCTCGTGGCCTTCTCGATGTCGTTGCCGGCACCCGTGGTCGGGTCGTGGAAGATCATCTCCTCCGCGGCGCGGCCGCCCAGCATGTAGGCGAGCTTGTCGAGCATCTCGCTGCGGGTCTGGGAGTACTTGTCCTCGTCGGGCAGCACCATCGTGTAGCCCAGCGCCCGCCCGCGCGGCAGGATCGTCACCTTGTGCACGGGGTCGGTGCCCGGCAGCGCCGCGGCGACCAGGGCGTGGCCGCCCTCGTGGTAGGCGGTGATGAGCTTCTCGTGCTCGTTCATCAGGCGGGTGCGGCGCTGCGGACCCGCGATGACGCGGTCGATCGCCTCGTCGAGCGCGGCCGGGGTGATGAGCAGCTCGTTCGACCGCGCGGTCAGCAGCGCGGCCTCGTTGAGCACGTTCGCCAGGTCGGCGCCCGTGAAGCCGGGGGTACGACGCGCGATCTGCAGCAGGTCGATGCCCTCGGCCATCGGCTTGCCGCGGGAGTGCACCTTGAGGATCTGGTGGCGGCCCGACAGGTCGGGGGCGTCGACCTGGATCTGGCGGTCGAAGCGGCCGGGACGCAGCAGGGCCGGGTCGAGCACGTCGGGACGGTTCGTCGCGGCGATGAGGATGACCCCGCCGCGGACGTCGAAGCCGTCCATCTCCACGAGCAGCTGGTTGAGGGTCTGCTCGCGCTCGTCGTGCCCGCCGCCCATGCCGGCGCCGCGGTGGCGACCGACGGCGTCGATCTCGTCGATGAAGACGATGGCCGGGGCGTTCTCCTTGGCCTGCTCGAACAGGTCGCGGACGCGGCTCGCGCCGACGCCGACGAACATCTCGACGAAGTCGGAGCCCGAGATCGAGTAGAACGGCACGCCCGCCTCGCCGGCGACGGCGCGCGCGAGCAGCGTCTTGCCCGTTCCGGGCGGGCCGTAGAGCAGCACGCCCTTGGGGATCTTGGCGCCCACGGCCTGGAACTTCGCGGGCTCGGAGAGGAACTCCTTGATCTCGCCGAGCTCCTCGATCGCCTCCTCGCAGCCGGCGACGTCGGCGAACGTCGTCTTCGGCATGTCCTTGGTGATGAGCTTCGCCTTGGACTTCGCGAACTGCATGACGCCGCGACCGCCGCCGCCCTGCACCTGGTTCATCAGGAAGATGAACAGCGCCAGGATGATGACGAAGGGCAGCAGGCTCACGAGCAGCGAGCCGAGCAGGCTGGGCTGCGGGTTCTCGGAGTTCGACTCCTCGATCGTGCCCTCGTCGACCTGCTCGCCGACGGCCTCGATGATGCCGTCCTGCTGGCCCTGCACGTAGTAGGCGACGACCTCGCGGCCGCCCTCCCGGTCCACGTCGTCGTCGAGGACGGCCTCGATCCGCTGCTCACCGTCGACGAAGTTGATCTCGGAGACCTCGCCGTCCGCGATGTACTTCTCCATCCGCGACGTGCTGATCTCGTCCGAGCCGTCGCCGGGGGCGAGGAACTGCAGCGCGAGCAGGACGGCCACGACGGCCAGGACGATCCAGAGCCACGGCCCCTTGAACAAACGCTTCACAGGCTTCTTCCACGTACGACGGTGGACACCGGGCACAGCCGCGGCATCGAGGACTCAGGGAGCGACGCTACAGGCCCGGGCGCGTGGCGGAGCCCCTGCTCGGGCAATTCTGGCAGCACCGACCAACCACCTCGCGGGGCGGCGTACCCACGGGCGTCAGGAGTAGACGTGCGGCGCCAGGGTGCCGATGCAACGCAGGTTGCGGTAGCGCTCCTGGTAGTCGAGGCCGTAGCCGACGACGAACTCGTTGGGGATGTCCCACCCGACGTACTTCGGGGTCACCGGCATGGCCAGCGCCTCGGGCTTGCGCAGGAGGGTGGCGATCTCGACGCTGGCGGGCCCGCGGCTCGACAGGTTGGAGATCAGCCAACTCAGTGTGAGGCCGGTGTCGATGATCTCGTCCACGACCAGCACGTGCTTGCCGGAGATGTCGGTGTCGAGGTCCTTGAGGATCCGCACGACGCCGCTCGACTTGGTGCCCGAGCCGTACGACGACACGGCCATCCAGTCGGTCTCGACGTGGCGGTCCAGCGCCCGGGACAGGTCGGCCATCACCATGATCGCGCCGCGCAGGACGCCGACGACCAGCAGCTCCTTGCCCGCGTAGTCCGCCTCGATCCGGCGGGCCATCTCGTCGAGCTTCTCGAGGATCTGCTCCTCGGTGAAGAGGATGTTGACCAGGTCGTCTTCGACGGAGGAGGCGTCCACGAGGAGTCAGCCTGCCACAGCCGCCGCGGCTGCGGCCACGGGCGGTCGGGCGGTCGGGCGGCGGCGCGGTCAGGCGTCGGCGGGCGGGGTGGGGCGGAAGCGCAGCAGGGCGCCGTCGCGGTACGCCGTCACGTGGCCCGGCAGCGGCGTGGAGGCCCCCCGCGGGCCGGACGCGAGCCGGTCGAGGGCGTCCACGTGCACCGCGAACAGCTCGGCGTCCAGCGCCCCGGCGGCGAGCGCCGCGCGGCGCAGCACCCGCGTGACGAGCGCGCGCGGCACGCCCGCGAACGCCGCGGTGTCCACCTGGGTGGCCAGCCCCGTGCCCCGGACCGCCTGGCGGTGCAACCCCGCCGCCAGCTCGTCGAGGGCGGCGAGGTCGTCCTGCAGCAGGTCCGCCGTACGGGCGAGGTTGTGGCGCACCCGCGGGTTCAGCTCGGCCGCGAGCACCGGCAGCACGGAGTGGCGCACCCGGGAGCGCAGGAACCGGGGGTCGTCGTTGTGGGGGTCGCTCCACCACTCGATGCCCTCGGCGCGGCAGGCCTCCTCCGTCTCCGCGCGGGTGACGTCGAGCAGCGGCCGGGCGAAGGAGTCGAAGCGGCGCCGCATCCCGGCGATCGAGCGGCCGCCCGAGCCGCGGGCCAGGCCCAGCAGCACGGTCTCGGCCTGGTCGTCGAGGGTGTGGCCCAGCAGCACCAGGGGTGCACCGACCCGCTGGGCGACCTCGGCGAGCACCGCGTAGCGGGCCTCCCGGGCCGCGGCCTCCACCCCGAGGCCGCCCGCGGCGACCTGCACACGGGCCGAGTAGGTCTCGTCGGCGCCCAGCGCGGCCATCTGCTCGACCACGCGCGCCGTGTGCTCGGCCGAGCCCTCCTGCAGCCCGTGGTCGACCACCGTGCCGACCACCCGCGTGCCGAGGGCGTCACGCGCCCGCGAGCAGGTGAAGACCGTCGCGGCCAGGAGCGCGAGCGAGTCCGCTCCCCCGCTGCACGCCACGACGACGACGGGCGGGACGGCGGCGGACGGGGACGGGGCGAGCTCCCGGCGTACGGCGCCGCGCACCGCGGCGAGGCTGGGGGGAAGCGTCACGACCCGCGGCTCAGGACAGGACGCGGGCGACCCAGGCGTCCGGGTCGGCGATCTCGGCACGGGACGGCAGCGCCTCGGGCGCCGACCAGACGGCGTTGAAGTCGTCCATGCCCACCCGGTCGACGACCGAGCGGACGAAGACGGCCCCGTCGCGGTACTGCGCCATCTTGGCGTCGAGGCCCAGCAGGCGGCGCAGGAGGCGGTCGAGGTGGCCCACCCCGTCGCGGCGCTGCTCGAACGCGCGGCGGATGCGCTTGACCGTGGGGATCACGCCGGGGCCGACGCCGTCCATGACGACGTCCGCGTGGCCCTCGAGCAGCGACATCACGCCCGTGACCCGGTCGATGATCTCCTTCTGGTCGGGCGTGCTCAGCATGTCGACGATGCTGCCGCCCCCGCCGCCGCGCACGGCCTCGACGACGCGGGACAGGCCGTCGCCGAGCACCGCCGACGGGTCGAGCGTGCCCGCGAGGCCCTCGACCTGGGCGCGCAGGTGGTCGCGCAGCCACGGCACGGCCGTGAACTGCACGCGGTGGGTCTCCTCGTGCAGGCAGACCCACAGGCGGAAGTCGCGGTGGCGGGCGCCGATCTCCTCCGCGACCTGCCAGACGTTCGGGGCGACGAGGAGCAGCCGGCCGTCGGGGGCGACGTCGGCCGGGGCGAAGGGGTCGAACTGCCCCAGCACCTTGCCCGACAGCAGCCCGAGCAGGGCGCCGAGCTCGGCGCCGGTCACCCGGGAGCCGACGGCGGCCCCGGCGCGCCGCAGCACCTCCGGCGCCTGCGGGCCGTCCGAGCGGCGCTGCGCCAGCTGGTCGACGAACGGCTGCATCATCACGCCGAAGCTCTGGGTGTTGGCCTCGATCCAGCGGCGGCGGTCGACGACCAGCACGGGGGCGCTGTGCTCGACGGCGTGCAGGCCGGTGAACTCGCGGACCAGCCCCGAGGAGCGCTCGGCGTCGGCCCGCAGCGCCTCCACCGTCTCGGCGACGGACTCCGCGGGGATGGCCGGCTCCGGGGGCGCCAGGCGCGCGCCGATGCGGGCCGCGAGCGCCCAGTCGATGGCCGGCGCGCCGGCCGCGGACGGGTCCGGCGGGCCGGACGACGGGTGGGAGCTCATGCCCGCGACCCTACGCGCGGGCCGAAGACCGGGCGGCGGCCCCGACGTGCCTCCGCCCCGGTCGCTCAGCCGGTCGGGCCGCCGGTCGGGCCGCCGGTCGGGGTGGCCGTCGCGGAGCCGGCCGGGGAACCGGCCGCCGGGGTCGAGCACGTGCAGGCGGCGAGGGCCGCGGCCGCGCGGTCGAGGGCCTGGCGGGCGTCGAGGGTGGCGGGGAGGTCGACGCGGTCGGCGACGACGACGAACCGCAGCGGGGTGCCCGTGGCGTCCTCGACCACGCCCGCGAGGCCCTGCACGCCGGTGAGCGTGCCCGTCTTGGCCCGCACGGTGCCGAGCCCGGCGGGGTCGGCGTCGTCGAAGCGGTTCGACAGGGAGCCGCTGAACCCGGCGACGGGCAGGCCGGTGACGGCGGCGCGCAGCTCGGGGTGCTCCGAGGAGACGGCGACCTCGAGCACGCCGAGGAGCGTCGTGGCGCTCAGCTGGTTCTCCCGCGACAGGCCGCTGCCGTCGCGGAGCACGTCGGCGCCCAGGTCGACGCCGAGGTCGGCGAGCACGCGCCGTACCCCGGCGGCGCCGCCCTCGAAGGTGCCGCTGCCCTCGACGGCGAGCCCGACGTGGTGGGCCAGCACCTCGGTCGTCTCGTTGTCGCTGACGGCCAGCAGGTGCTCGACGAGGTTCGTCACCGGCGCGCTGTCCACCTCGGCGAGCGCGGTGCCGTTGCCGCCGAGCCCGGGGGTCGGCGGGGCGACGACCTGCACGCCGGCCTCGGTCAGGGCCCGGGCGAACCACGCCGCCGCGTCCGCGGCCGGGTCGGCGACCACCTCGTCCTCGAGGTACCCGCGGTCGGCCCACAGGGCGGTGATCGGCGGCACCACCCCGTCGGGCACGTAGGAGGCCGGCCACGCCGGGTTGATCGCGGGCCCGGTGAAGAGGGAGGCGTCGTAGGCGAGCTGGACGCTCGTCACGCCGTCCGCGACGAGCGCCGCCGCCGTGCGGTCGGCGAGGTCGCGCAGCGAGGCCCGCACCGGGTAGCTCGACGCCGCCTCCTCCGGGCCGACCGGTTCCCGGGCCAGCAGCGGGTCGCCGCCGCCGACCAGCACCACGCGGCGTACCCCCGGGGCACCCTCGGCCTCGCCCCCGTCCACCGCGCGGGTGGTGAAGACGTGGTCGCCGCCGAGGGCCTCGAGGGCGGCGACGGCGGTGAGCAGCTTGGTGGTCGAGGCGGGCACGACCCGCTCGGCGCCCGCCAGGTACGGCGTGCCCTCCCCCAGCGGCGCGACCCCGACCATGACCTGGGGCCCCAGGCCCGCCTCGGCGAGGTACGGCGCCATCGCCGCCGCGACCGCCTGCGGGTCGACCGCGCCCGCGGTCGCCGCCACGGGGGTCAGCAGGGGGTCCGGATCGGCCAGCGGCGGGAGGTCGAGACCCTCCGGCGGGGCGACCGCCGCGGGACCCCCGGGACCGTCGTCGCCGAGCACGCCGTCGAGCAGGTCGAGGCGCCACGCGGCAGCGCCCACGACGGCCACGAGGACGACGACGAGCGCGAGCACCAGCGGCAGCCTGCGGCCCCGCTCGCGGCGCGGCCCTCGGTCCGGCCCGCGGCCCCGCCTGCGACCCTGTCCCTCGGCCACCTAGGATCACCTCAGCTCGATCGGTCCGCGCCATTGTGCGCGAACCGGCCGACGCCGACGAACCCGGCCTCCGGGCCGGCGCCGGGCGCAGCTGCAGCCCCACCCCTACAGTTCCGTGCAGACCCTGCGACCCCGCGGGTACCGCACACTATGCAGATCGAGACCGACAAGATCGGCCGCGCCGGCGCGGCCGCGACGTGGAAGGCAACAGCGTGCTCGAGTTCGACGTACTGGTGGAGATCCCCAAGGGCGAGCGCAACAAGTACGAGGTCGACCACCACAGTGGTCGCCTGCGCCTGGACCGGACCCTCTTCACCTCGACGCAGTACCCGGCCGACTACGGCTACATCGAGGACACGCTCGGCCAGGACGGCGACCCGCTCGACGCGATGGTCATCCTCCCCGTGCCCACCTTCCCCGGCTGCCTCATCAAGTCCCGCGCGATCGGCATGTTCCGCATGACCGACGAGGCCGGCGGCGACGACAAGGTGCTGTGCGTGCCCGCCGGCGACCCCCGCGTCGACCACATCAAGGACCTCGACGACGTCTCGAAGTTCGACCTGCTCGAGATCCGCCACTTCTTCGAGGTCTACAAGGCCCTCGAGCCCGGCAAGTCCGTCGAGGGCGCCGAGTGGGTGGGCGCCGAGGAGGCGCAGAAGGAGATCGAGGCGTCGTACCAGCGCTTCACCGACAACGGCGGCAAGTACTGACCTGCTGCTCGTCAGCTGATCCGCGGGGGTGGCGGGTTCCCCGGTGCACCGGGGAACCCGCCACTTCCGGTGCGAAACTTCCCACCGGAAGTGGCGGGTTTCCTCTTCAACCGTCGGTGGCAAGGTGCGCGGCGTGAGCTTCCAGGTCGACACCGCCGCGTTGGGTGACGCCGCGACGCAGATCGGCACGCTCGCCGACGCGATCCCGTCCGCGCTCTCCTACGCCGAGCAGCACGTGACGGCGCCCGGCGGCGGCCAGGTCATCGACTCGATCATCACCGAGATCGAGCGCGCCCGCGGCGACCTGCAGGCCGTGTACGCGCCCGGCGGGCCGTTCCAGTCCTACCTCCGCGGGGCCTCCGACGCCCTCGCCGCCAACGCGACCGACTACGCCGCCACCGACGCGGCGAGCCGGGCCGGGTTCGACGCCCTGCTCCCCGGGGCCGGCGCCCCCGCCGAGCCCGGCTGGGGCCTGGACGCCGACGGCGAGACCGCCGGGGTCGCGGTCACCGACCTCACCGCCACCCTCGTGCCGCCCAGCGGCTTCTTCGAGGGCCTCGACACGTGGCGGGCGATCCTCGACAACGTCAGCTACGCCTGCAGCTTCCTGTGGGTCTTCGACGCGCTGACGCAGATGCCGTTCTTCTACGAGCTGCCCAAGCCGACGCAGGACCTGCGCGACACGTTCGACGGCGACTGGGAGGCCGTCGGCAACGTGTCGCTCGCGCTCGACGCGCTCGAGGACTTCCACGGCCGCCTCGCCGCCGAGCTCGCGGCCACCGGGCTGGCGCTGCAGTCCACGTGGGACGGCAACGCTGCCGACGCGGCGTACTCCTCCTTCGCCGCCTTCACCGCGGTCGTCGACGAGCACTGCGGCAACCTCTCCTCGACCTCGCAGGGCCTGCACGGCTTCGCGGTCGGCATGCGGTTCCTCACCGACGCGCTCTGCGGCGCCCTCGACACCCTCGTCGGGCTGGTGCTCGAGCTGCTGAAGTTCGACCCCTGGGACCTCATCGACTGGTTCGCCCGCGGCGGCAGCCAGGCGCTGCGGTGGATCACGGTCATCTCGAAGGCGATCGACCTCATCATCTTGTGCATCGACCTCGTGTTCGCGCTCGTCGCCGTCTTCCCGCTGACGCTCGGCCAGATCAACCGCTACCCCGGCCTGGCCGTGCCCCACGGCGACGCGACCACCTTCACGCCCTCCGACGTGGACGGCCCGTGACCGGCCCGCACCCGACCGGCCCGCACGGGCCCGACCAACCGCGCCTGCCCCGCCCGCCGGGCCTGCGCCCGCTGCCGCCGCCCCCGCGCACCGGGGTCGAGGCGATGAACGCCTACCTCGCCGAGCACCTCCCGACCCTGCAGGGCGAGGTGCGTGCGGAGGCGCGCCGCCTCCCCCGCCCGGAGCTGCCCGACCGCGGCGAGCTGCGCCGTACCCGCGACCCCCTCGACGAGGCCCTCGCCCGCAGCGAGGACCCGTCGTTCCACGCCCTCGCGACCGCGGTACGACGCGGGCTCGCCGACGAGCGCGACCTGCGCCGCCACCCCGAGTTCGGCCGGCTCATGGCCGAGATCGCCGCCGAGCGGGCCCAGGCCGCCCGCGACGCGCTGGAGCGTCGCCGGCGCTAGTGCCGCTGGGCCCGGGTGCCCCGGAAGTACGCGAGCGCACCGCTGGTGCGCAGCTCGAGGTCGGGTACGCCGTGCTCCGTCGCCCACCGCCGGACGTCCTCGCTCGTGCACATCGGCCCCAGCAGCCCGGCGAGCCGGCCGATCCGGCGCACCGGCTCGTGGCGTCGGCCGGTGTCGGTGAGCAGCGCGCTGCCGAACAGCACGCCGCCGGGGCGCAGCACGCGCGCCATCTCGGCGAACGCGGCCGCCGGGTCGGGGAAGCAGTGCAGGCCGGTCAGGCTGAGCACGCGGTCGAACGACCCGTCGGCGAAGGGCAGCGCCGCGACGTCCGCCTCCGTGCACGTCACCTGGTCGGCGACGCCGAGGCGGGCGGCGGTGCGCCGGGTGCGCCCGAGCATGGCCGGGGCGATGTCGGCGGCGACGTACTCCAGCCCCTGCCCCGGGCGCAGGCCGCGCAGCGCCACCCCGGAGCCGCACGGCACGTCGAGGACCCGCGAGCCGGGCGGCAGCGCGCCCGTCTCGTCGGCGGCGTCGAGCAGCAGCCGGAGGTCGGAGCCGACGGCCGCCCGCCAGCCCACCGCACCGGGGCCGGGGTGGTCGACCGACCACGCGTAGACGTGGGCCCACGCGGGGTCGCCCTCCCAGCCGTCGACGAGCCCGCGGACCCGCCGCAGGCCGCCGGCGACGGCGCGCACCGCCGTACCGACGGGGTCGAGCGGCGGCCTCACGCCTGGTCCGCGACCTGCTCCGCGGTCTCGCCGAGCGTGTGGTGCGCGGCGTCGTCGCCGTCGCCCTGCTCGGCCGCCACGACGACGGGGCCGAGGAGGTCGGGGGCCCGCAGGACTTCCTCGGGCACCGCGAACGCGTCGACGAGCACCCGGGCCAGCGGACGGACCTTGCGGCACAGGTCGTCGACCTCGCGCGTGATCGCCTTGGCGCGGGTCGAGGTCATCCGGCCGTGCTCGAGGAACCAGGCGCGGTCCTCCTCGATGACCGACAGCGCGTGCAGGTCGGCGAGCAGGCCGAGCGCCCGCTTCTCCTCGCCGTCGGGCAGGCCGTCGAGCTTGCCGAGGAACGCCTCGAGCACCACGCGCTCCTGGTGGGCCTTCGCCGCCGCGATGACGTGCGGCTGCACCCGCGAGAACACCGCGCCGGGGTTGAGCCCGCCGTCGACGCCCGACTTCAGGCGCCGCGCGGCCGAGGAGATGATCTGCTCCTCGCGGTAGCGCAGCATCGCGAGCTGGTACGCCGGGTCGCGCAGGCCGGCCTCGGAGTCCCACTCGTCCCCGCCGGGCAGCAGGTCCCGCACGCGCTCGAAGAGCTGGTGGGCGCGGGTGCGCTTGACGACCTCGTCGAGCGCGAGGCCCGCCACGAGCCGCACCATCTCGAACTGGTCGGCGTCCTGGAAGTCGCCCGCGTAGTCGGTCAGCAGGCCCTTCGCCACGAGCTGCAGCAGCACGTGGTTGTCGCCCTCGAACGTGGTGAACACGTCGGTGTCGGCCTTGAGGGCGGCGAAGCGGCTGGCCGAGAGGTAGCCCGCGCCGCCGCACGCCTCGCGGCACTCCTGGATGGTGCGGGTCGCGTGCCACGTGCCGAACGCCTTCATGCCGGCGGCCTCGGACTCCAGCGCCCGGCGCGAGCGCTCGCTGTCCTCCTCGCCGGAGAAGACGGAGTGCAGCCGGCCCGCGACCTCCTCCTGCGCGAAGTGCAGCGCGTAGGTGCGCGCGAGCAGCGGCAGCAGGCGCCGCTGGTGCATGCCGTAGTCGAGCAGCAGCTCCTCGGCGTCGCCGGTGGCCTCGAACTGGCGGCGCCGCTCGGCGTAGCGCACGGCCAGCACCAGCGCGACCTTCGCCGCGTTGATCGCCGCGCCGCCCACGCTGACGCGGCCCTGCACGAGGGTGCCGATCGTGGTGAAGAAGCGCCGCCCGGGGCTCTCGATCGCCGAGCTGTAGACGCCGGCCTCGTTGACGTCGGCGAACCGGTCGAGCAGGTTCTCCCGCGGGATCCGCACGCCCGAGAACCACAGGCGGCCGTTGTCGACACCCTCCAGGCCCATCTTCGGGCCGCAGTCCTCGATCCGCACGCCGGGGGCCGGCACCAGGTTCCCGTCCTCGTCACGCACCCGGATCGGCACGACGAACGCGTGCACGCCCTGGCTCTCGCCGCCGATGTGCAGCTGCGCGAAGACGACCGCGAGCTCCGCGTGCCGCGCCGCGTTGCCGATGTAGTCCTTGCGGGCGGCGTCGTGGGGGGTGTCGACGACGAACTCGCCGGTCGCCACGTCGTACGTCGCGGTGGTGGCGAGCGCCTGCACGTTCGACCCGTGCCCCGACTCCGTCATCGCGAAGGCGCCGAGGATCGAGCCGTCGATGGTGCCGGCGAGGTAGGCGTCGTGGTGACGCTTCGTGCCGAGCTGCAGCACGGCGCCGCCGAACAGGCCGAACTGCACGCCGACCTTCACCAGCACCGACAGGTCGCCGTAGGCGAGCGTCTCGAAGGCGGCGATGGAGGCGCCGATGTCGCCGCCCCCGCCGTACTCGGTGGGGAACCCGAAGCCGGTCTGACCGGTGCGGGCGATGTCGAGCACGACCTCGAGCACGCGGTCGCGGAACGCGTCGCGGTCCAGGCTCTCGGCCTCCTCGAGGAGGCCGGCGTAGTCGACGAGGTTGCGGCGCACGAGGTCGCGGACCTCGGCGTAGCGACCGTCGAGCACGCGCTGGAGGGCGGCGGTGTCGGGCGCGGGCTGGACGTACCCGCCGGCGGACGGCTCGCGGGCGGACTCGGGCTGCGGGGAGACGACGGCGTCGGTGGCCATGCCCCGAACCTACCGGGCGGTACGACGCTTCCGGAGGTTGAGTCGCGACGCCTCGGGCGCGGCCTCGGCCGGGTCCTCCACCCGGACGTCGGCGTCGCTGCCGTCGGGGGTCAGCGGGATGCGCGACGTCGTGGTCGTCGGATGGCTCGTCAGGCCCCGTCTGTCGAACCTCTGCCCGCTGGCCACGCCGCCCACGTAGAACGCGACCACCGCGATCATGGCGCCGGCGATGTCGTCGGCCACGTAGTGCCAGCCGAAGTAGAGCGTCGCGATGATCGTGAGGCCGAAGTTCACCCACATCACCCAGTGCAGGACGCGGTTGCGCACCGTGTACTGCACCATTAGCGCCCACAGCAGGGTGATGGCGGTGTGCAGGCTGGCGAACGCGGCCGTCGACTGCAGGCCCTCGCCGCCGCCCCACAGCACGTCGATGCGGCTGTAGAACAGCGAGTCGGCCAGGTCGGCGGCCCCGGAGTCGAGGTCGGTGTAGAGCCACGGGAACGCGAACTTCGGGCCGAGGGCGGGGAGCATGTAGTACGTCGCCGTGCCGAGCGACCACGCGATGACCTGCGAGGTCACGAACCAGTAGCCGAACGAGATGTTGCGCGACCAGATCACCCAGATCGCCACGAGCACCGGCACCAGCGGCAGGTACCAGAGGTAGATCGTCGAGATCAGCTGCTCGAACCAGGTGAAGCCGAACAGGGTGTGCAGCACCGCGGACGGGTCGTTGCCGAGGAAGAGGATGCGGTCGAGCGCGTGCAGCTCCGCGTCGTACTTCTGGTCGCCCAGCACGAAGGGCAGGAACGACTTCAGGTTCCGGTAGCAGGCGTAGGTGACGTAGAAGCAGCCGATGCCCAGCGCCACGAGCGTGAACCGCTCGCGCGTCCAGTGCTCGCGCCAGCGCTCCTTCACCAGCGGCGGCACCTTCGAGAAGTTGCCGCGCGCCCCCCACAGCGCCCGCGGGACGAGGTCGGCGAAGAGCGCCAGGCCCACGAGGAGGGGGAACCGCAGCCAGCCCGGGCCGAGGAAGCCCTCGGGGTCGATGACGCTGCGGCCGAGCGACAGGGCGGTCACGAAGGCCAGGACCGCCATCGTCGCTGCGACCCCGATCAGCAGGACGTAGGCGCGGCGATACACCCCTGCAGTGTAGGGGCTCAGCCGATCGGGGCCGCCGAGGCCGGATCGACCGCCACCCGCACCGGCTCCCCGGCCGCGGGCGCCGCCCCGGCACCCGGCAGCCGCACCTCCACCTCCCCGACCTCGGGCACGGCGACCACGAGGCGGGGCCCGCCGCCGGTGCGCCGCTGCTCGGTCACGGTGCCGGGCAGGCCGCCGTCGGCCACCGTCTCCCACCCGGTACGGCGCACCGCCAGCCCGCCGGGCCCGCTCGCCACCGCTCCGGTCGGGGTGCCGGTCGGGGTGCCGGTCGGGGTGCCGGTCGGGGTGCCGGTCGGGGTGCCGGTCGGGGTGAGGGCCCGGGCCGCGAGGTCCGGGGAGAGCACGTGCGCGTACCCCAGCTGCCGGGCGGCGTCGGCGTCCACGGGCGCCGCGTCGACGGCGGCCGCGGGGCCCTCCTGGACCACCCGGCCGGCGCGCACCAGCGCCAGCCGGTCGGCGGTCGCCAGCGCCTCGTCGACGTCGTGGGTGACGAGCAGCGCGGTGGTGCCGGCCGCGACGAGGATGCGCCGCAGGTCGCCCGCCAGCCGCTCGCGCAGCCCGCGGTCGAGCGCGGAGAGCGGCTCGTCGAGCAGCAGCAGCCGCGGCTCGCAGGCCAGCGCCCGGGCCAGCGCCACCCGCTGGCGCTCGCCCCCCGAGAGCGTGGCGGGCGGGCGGTCGGCGTACCCGGAGAGACCGACGAGGTCGAGCAGCTCCGCGACCCGGGTGCGCACGGCCGCCCGCGGGGTCCGGCGCAGGCGCAGCGGGTAGGCCACGTTGCGCCCGACGCTGAGGTGGGCGAAGAGCTGGCCGTCCTGGAACATCAGCGCGAACGCGCGGCGGTGCACCGGCACACCGGCGAGGTCCTCGCCGTCGAAGGCGACGGAGCCGCTCGCGAGGTCCTCCAGGCCGGCGACCGCGCGCAGGAGCGTCGACTTGCCGCTGCCCGAGGGACCGAGCACCGCGAGCACCTCGCCGCGCGGCAGGTGGAGGGAGGCGTCGCGGAGGGCGGGCGTGCCGTCGTACGTCACGCCGACGCCGTCGAGCACGAGACCGGGGCCGCGTCGGCTGGGCTGGGGGGACATCACAGCGCTCCTGTGCTGGGCACGCGCAGGCGCTCGACGGCCAGCACGACGACGGTGACGGTGGCGGCGAGCACGACGGCGCCCGCCATGGCGGTGCCCGGATTGGACTGGGCGCCCGTGACGCCGGGCGTGCCGAGCAGGCGGGCGACGACGACGGGCAGGGTCGGGTGGTCGGGGCGGGCGAGGAACGACGTGGCGCCGAACTCCCCCAGCGAGGCCGCGAAGGCGAACCCGCCCGCGGCGAGCACCGGGCGCCACGCGACGGGCAGGTCGACGACGAGCAGGGTCTGGGCCGGCGAGGCCCCCAGCGACGCGGCCGCCTGCCGCTGGCGGTCGTCGATCCCGGCGAGCACGGGAACGAGCGTGCGCACCACCAGCGGCAGCGCCACGAGGGCCTGCACGAGCGGCACGAGCAGCGGCTCGTCGCGCAGCGCCAGCGGCGGCCGGGCGACGGTGACGAGCAGCCCGAAGCCCAGCACGACCGCGGAGACCCCGAGCGGCAGCATGAAGAAGCCGTCGAGCACCGAGCGCACCGCCCGCTCGCCCCGCCCCCGCGGGCGCCGCGTGAGCACGACCGCGACGAGGCCGCCGAGCAGCAGCGCCATCCACGTCGCGTCGGCGGCGGTCTGCAGCGAGTTGCGCAGCGCCTGCGTCACGGGCACGAGCACCGGCGAGTCCTCGTCGACGCCGCTCAGCGCACGGTAGTTCGCCAGCGTCCACTCCCCCCGCACCCGCAGCGAGGTCGTCACGAGCGCGAGCACCGGCACCGCGGAGGCGACGCCGACGAGGCCGGTCACCACCAGGGCGGGTACGTCGGGGCGCCGCGGCCGCCGCGGGGCCACCGGGCGCCGCCCGACCGCGGCGGCGTCGGGCCCGTCGGCCCGGAGCCGGCCGAGCACCACGAGCAGCGCGACCACGCCCAGCACCTGAACGAGCGACAGGCACGCCGCCGCCGGCAGGTCGAAGGCGCGGGTGAGCAGGTAGATCTCCGTCTCGACCGTCGCGTGGCGCTGCCCGCCGAGGGTGAGCACGACCCCGAACGCGGTGGAGCAGAAGAGGAACACCACGGCCGCCGCGGAGACGATCGCCGGACGCAGTGCCGGCAGCGTGACCGTGGTGAGCACGCGCAGCGGGCTCGCGCCGAGCGCCGCGGCCGCCTCGGCCGGCCGCGGGTCGAGCGTCGCCCACGAGGCGCCGACGACCCGCACGACGACCGAGACGTTGAAGAACACCAGCGCCGCGACGATGGCCGCGCTCGAGCCCTCCCACCCGAGGAAGCCCAGGGGGCCGCCGTCGGCGAGGAGGGCCCGGAACGCCGCACCGACGACGACCGTCGGCAGCACGAACGGCACGAGCAGCAGCCCGCGGGCGAGCCGCACCCCCGGCAGGTCGAGCCGGTGGAGCACGTGGGCGGCGGGCAGGCCCAGCAGCACCGAGAGCGCCGTGCCGAGCGCGGCCGACCAGAGGGTGAACCCCAGGATCCGGCCGGTCCGCTCACGGCCGAGCACGTCGAGGAGGGCGCCCGGGTCGAACGACCCCTCTGCGAACAGCCCGCGGGCCACCATGGCGCCGACGGGCAGCGCGAAGAAGACGCCGACGACCGCCAGCGGCAGCGCCGCCAGCGCCAGCAGGCGCAGCGTCCTCACGCGACGGCTCCCGCGCCCGTCACCGCGCGCCCGCCGTCACCCCGCGGCGAGGTCGCGCCAGCGGGCGATCCACTCCTCGCGGCCGGCGGCGACGACGTCCGCCTCGAGCTGGTACGGCGCGGTGGGCCGCTCCGCGAAGCTCGCCCAGTCGGCGGGCAGCTCCGCGTCCTCGGCGACCGGGAAGACGTACATGCTCTCCGGCAGCGCGGCCTGCACCTCGGGCGAGAGCAGCCAGTCGACCAGCTCGCGCCCGACGTCCTCGTGGTCGGCGCCGCGCAGCACCCCGGCGTACTCGACCTGCGTGTAGCAGGTGTCGAGCAGCGCGCGGGTCGTCGTGGACGCGCCGTCCTCGCTGAGCGTGAACGCGGGCGAGGAGTCGTAGGAGACGACGATCGGGCGGGTCGGGTTCTCGCCGGTCGCGGTGAAGTCGCCGTAGTAGGCGTCGGTCCAGCCGTCGACGACGAGCGCGTCGTTGGCGAGCAGCCGCTCCCAGTAGGCCTCCCACCCGTCCTCGCCGAACTCCGCGACCGTGGCGAGCAGGAACGCGAGCCCGGGGCTGGAGTCGACGGGGCCGGGGGTGACGAACAGGCCCGCGTACGCCGGGTCGGCCAGGTCCTCGAGCGTCTCCGGCTCGGAGATGCCCTGCTCGGCGAACCAGGCGGTGTCGACGTTCACGCAGACGTTGCCCGTGTCGACGGGCACGAGCCGGTCCTCGCCCTCGAGCGCGAAGGCGTCGGCGCCGGCCGGCAGCTCCCCGTCGTACGGCAGGAGGGCGTCGGCCTCGAGCACGCGGCTCGCGAAAGTGTTGTCGACGCCGAAGACGACGTCGGCGCCCGCGTCGTCGGGGTTGAGGCTGATCTCGGTGACGACCGCCCCGGCGTCACCGGGCTGGCGCACGACGAGGTCGACGTCGTGCGCGGCCTCGAAGTCCTCGACGAGCTCGTCGGGCAGCACGAACGAGGAGTGGGTGAGCAGGACGACCTCGCCGCGCCCGTCGGCCCCCTCGTCGTCCCCGCCGCCGACGAGCGAGCAGGACGCCAGAGGCGTGAGGAGGGTGGTGGCGAGGACCGCGAGGCCCGTGCGTCGGACGGCATGGCGCGACGGCATCATGATGACTCCCTTCGCCGGTGCTAACCGGAGCAGGTTCGAGGGTCTGCGGCGGATCCGCACTCTCAGCGCCCGTGAGGCGCTCCCCTGTCGTGTGGCGGCAACCCTACGTCGCGGCTCCCCCGCGCCCGCGCCGGGGCCCGGTGTGGGAGCGTGCCGCCGTGACCGTGCTCCGCTGCTCCTTCGACGACCTCCCCCCGCGCCTGGCCTACGAGGCCTGGCGCCTGCGGCAGGACGTGTTCGTCATCGAGCAGGACTGCCCCTACCCCGACCTCGACGGCCGCGACCTCGAGCCGGGCACGGTCCACCTCCTGCTCGTCGAGGACGACGTGCTGCTCGGCTACCTGCGGGTGCTCGACGACGGCGACCGGGCCCGCGTCGGCCGGGTCGTCCTGCGGGGTACGGCGCGGGGCCGCGGCCTCGCGGACCCGCTCATGGCCGCCGCGCTCGACGTGATCGGCGAGCGCCCCTCGCACCTCGACGCGCAGGCGCCGCTGGCGGGCTGGTACGCCCGCTTCGGCTACGCGGTCACCGGCCCGGAGTTCCTCGAGGACGGCATCCCGCACCTGCCGATGGAGCGGCCGGGCACGGGTGCCGGCGGGGCCACCGGCGCGACCGGCTCTCAGGCGAGCGTGTAGCGCGCCGGCTCCCCCGTCACCCGGTCGGTGCCGGGGCCGGTCGTCGGCGCGGGGGCCCGCCGTACCGTCGCCTCGCCGCGGGCCACGAGCACCTCGAGGTGGGCGCGGGTCTCCATCACGGCGAGGGCGGCGTTGAACGGGTCGAGGGTGGCGAAGGCGTGCTCGTGGCGGGTCCACGGCAGGTGCGCGGCGACGTCGCGGGCGGTGAGCCCCTCGGCGCCGGCGGCGTCGAGTGGGGCGCGGCTGAGCGCGAGCCGGGTCTCGTGGTGCTCCAGCAGCTCGTCGACCCGGGCGTGCGCCGAGCCCGTGACGGGGCCGTGGGCCGGCAGCAGCCGCAGGTCGGGCAGGGCCCGCACCTTGGCCAGCGAGCCGAGGAAGTCGGCGAGGGCCGCGCGCTGGGTGTCGGGCTCGAACCCGATCGAGGGCGTGATGGTGGGCAGCACGTGGTCGCCCGCGAGCAGCAGCCCGGCGGCGGCGTCGGCGAAGACGTAGTGGCCCTTGGTGTGGCCCGGGGTGTGCACCGCGTCGACGGCACGCTCCCCCACCTCCAACCGCACGTCGCCGTCGAGCCACGTGTCGGGCGCCTCCCAGATGTCGAGGTCACCCTCGTCCGGCAGGTCGCGCAGCCGCCGCGCGTCCTCGACCGAGCCGGCGTCGGAGAGGTGGGCGGCCATGACCTCCCGGACGCCGCCGTCGGGGTCGCCGGCCAGCGCCAGCGAGGTCTCCTCGCCGCGGCCGAGCACGACCTCGGCCCCGGTGGCCCGGCGCAGCGCCACGGCCTGCGTGTAGTGATCGCGGTGGACGTGGGTGACGAGGAAGCGGCGGACGTCCTCGACGCCGGCCCCGAGGGTCGCGAGCGCGGAGCGCAGCGCGTCGTCGGCCTCCTGGATCGCCCAGCCGCCGTCGACCAGCGTCAGGCTGCGGGCGCCGTCGGGCTCCACGGTCTCCAGCGCGTAGACGTTGACCGCCCGCAGGCCGTCGTTCGGCAGCGGCAGGGGGATGCGGTGCACGCCCGGCGCGACGGGCCACGCGCCCGCGTCGCCCCAGGGGCGGTCGGAGTCGGGGGAGATCGCGTCGGCAGTGCTCACCCGGCGAACCGTAGCCGCGGCCGGGAGGGGCCACCCGGGCGGGCAGGCAGGCGGGCCGGAAATGAAGAACCGCGGTGGAGTCTCGGGTCTCCACCGCGGTTCGAGGACAACTATGCACCCGCCGTCCACCTCGTGTCTCGATTTCTGCGCTGGTTGCGGTCAACTTCCGCTCAAGGCCGGCCGGACGGGTGTCACCGGGCGGGCCGGGCGCCGACGACGGGGGCGCGCGCCGAGCCGGACGTGCGCCGTACCGGTCACCACGCGGTGCCACCACGGCGCCGAGGCGACGCCGAGCACCATGACCTCGCGCTCGCCGGCGACGACGCGCACCTCGACGCCCCGCTGGGCCATGAGGGCGCTCGCCCGCCGCACCTGCGGACGGATCCGCAGGCCCCGGTAGGCCGAGGGGTCCTCGAGGCGGAGCACGAGGCCGCCGTCGTCGTCGCGGAGCAGCAGCGCGGGCACCGGCCCGCGGTTCCCGTCGAGCTCGAGGGCGAGGCCAGCGACGTGGCCGACGCGACGGCGCTCGTCCATCCGAGCTCCTTCCGGGGAATGTTAACAACGATGTCAACGCAGTGTGCAGGTATGGTGACATCATGGCCCAAGCCCCTCGCGACCCCCAGGCAGCCGCCCTCTCGATCGGCGACCTCGCGGCGGCCACCGGGGTGAGCGTCCCGACGCTGCGGATGTGGGAGCAGCGGCACGGATTCCCCGTCGCGGTGCGCCTGCCGAGCGGCCACCGCCGCTACCGCGCCGGCGACGTCGACCTCGTGCGCAGGGTCGCCGAGCAGCGCGCCGCCGGCCTGCGGCTGGAGCAGGCCGTGGCCCGGGTGCGCAGCAGCGCCGCGCCTCCCGACGCGTCGGTCTTCGCCGAGCTGCGCCGCCACAACCCGGGCCTGCCGGTCCACCGCCTCACCAAGGCCACCCTCGTCGCGATGTCGTGGGCGATCGAGGACGAGCTCGTCGCCCGGGCCCGCCGCCCGCGGCTGTACGGCGCGTTCCAGCGCGCGGAGTTCTACGCCGCGTCGCGGAGCCGGTGGCGCGACCTGGCGCGCCGCTGCGCGTCGGCCACCGTGCTCGCGGACTTCCCCGACAGCGACCCCGTCGCCGCGCCCGGCTCCGTGCGCCGGGTCGCGCTCGCCGACGACTCGCCCCTGCACGGCGAGTGGGCGGTCGTGTGCGACGGCGAGGACCTGCCCGTCGTGCTGTCGGCGTGGGAGGTGCCCGGGCAGGACGCGCTGCCCGACGCCCGGCGCGAGTTCGAGGCCGTGTGGTCCCTGCGGCCCGCCGACGTGGCGGCCGCGTCCCGGGCGTGCGCCGCCGCGGCGGGCGAGCCGCCGGCCGAGGCGGACCTGCTCCTGCGGGCCGAGCAGCGCGACGAGGGCGACCCCGCCGCCGCGGGCGCCCTGTTCGCCCGCGTCGTCGCCTACGTCGACCGCCGCGCCCGCTGAGCCCGGCTCGCGGGCCCGGCTCGGGCCCGGCGCGGGCCCGGCTCGGGCCCGGCGCGGGCCCGGCGTGGGCCCGGCCTCAGAGCACGCGCTTGATGAGGCGCACGGCCCGCGGCGAGTACGGCGGGTAGACGAAGCTCGGGTCCAGCCGCGTCGTCCGGCTCAGCACCGCCTTGCGGTGGCTGAGCGCGTCGAAGCCCCAGCGACCGTGGTAGGCGCCGGTGCCGCTCGCGCCCACGCCGCCGAACGGCAGCTGCGGGACGAGGCTGTGCATGCCGACGTGGTTGACGACGGTGCCGCCGGCCGGCACCTCGCGCACGAGGCGGCGACGGTCGGGCGCCGACGAGGTGAAGGCGTAGAACGCCAGCGGCTTGGGGCGGGCGTTCACGAAGGAGATGGCCTCGTCGAGGGTGCGGTAGGTCAGCACCGGCAGCAGCGGCCCGAAGATCTCCTCGCGCATCAGCTCGTCCTCGGGGTCGGGGTCGACCACCACGGTGGGCTCGATGGTGCGGGCGGCCTCGTCCACGCCGCCGCCGAGCGCGACGCGTCCGGTGGTGCTCCGCAGGTACGCCGCCAGTCGCGTCAGCTGCCGGTCGTTGACGATCGGCAGCCCGGCACCCGCCTTGTCCCGCCGCAGGTCGCGGACCGCCCCCACCAGCAGGTCGACGAACCGGTCGCGCACACCCGCGTCGACGAGCACGTAGTCGGGGGCGATGCAGGTCTGGCCGGAGTTCACGAGCTTGAACCAGGCGATGCGGCGCGCCGTGACCTCGAGGTCCGCCGAGGCGGTGACGACGACGGGGCTCTTGCCGCCCAGCTCGAGGGTGACGGGGGTGAGGGTCGGGGCGGCCGCCTCCATGATCTTGCGGCCCACCTCGGTCCCGCCGGTGAAGAGCACGTGGTCGAAGCCGCTCGCGATGAGGTCCTGCGACGTCGTCGCGTCGCCCTGGACGACGCGCACGGCCTCGGGGTCGACGTACTGCGGCAGCAGCTCGGCCAGCAGCGCCGACGAGACGGGCGCCAGCTCGGACGGCTTCACCACCGCGCAGTTGCCGGCCGCCAGCGCGGCCACGAGCGGGGCCAGCACGAGGTAGACCGGGTAGTTCCAGGGGCCGATGACGAGCACGACGCCGAGCGGCTCCGGCTGCACCCACGCGAGCGCGGGCTGCTGGTGCAGCGGCACCGCCTGCGGGCGGCGGCGCATCCAGCGGCGCAGGTGGCGCCGGGCGTGGAGCACCTCGGCGCGCGACGACGCGACGTCGCCCATCCACGCCTCGACCCCGTCACGGCCCAGGTCGGCCGCGATGGCCGCGACGATCTCCTGCTCCCGCTCGGCGAGGAGCCGCTCGAGCCCGGCGAGCTGCGCGTCGCGCCAGGCGCGCTCGTGGGTGCGCCCCCCGGCGTGCACGCGGCGCAGGTCGGCGAGCACCTGGGCGGCCGGCACGTCGGAGGTCGGCACGGCGGGGGACGGCACGGCGGGAGTCGGGGCGGCGGGGGACGAGGCGGTCGTGGTCATGGGAGGACCTCTCCGGAGGGGTCCGGCGGCACGCGGGCCGCGCCGGCCGGTGTGACCCGGCCAACGTAACCGGACCCGTCGGAGCGGGCAACGGCGTCCGGGCGGACCCGGCTCAGCGGCCGTGCACCAGCTCCGCGAGGGCGGCGTCGGCGGCGCGCAGCGCGTCGCGGTCGTGCGTCGAGGTGCTGGCCAGCAGCTCGTCGGCCCCGGTGCGCTCGGCGAGGCGCTCGAGCTCGCGTCGTACCTGCGCGGGGGTGCCCGCCACCGTCCGGTCGAGGTGCTCCTCGACGCGGCGCCGCAGCTGGTCGGTCCAGGCCTGGGCGCGGATGGCGGCCGGCGCCTCCAGCGGCCCGAACTCGCCCGTCTGCCGCGACCGCGCCATCGCCCAGGCCTCGGGCAGCGCCAGCTCGCGGGCGGTGGCCGCGTCGTCGGCGACGAGCACGTCGAGGGAGACCATGACCCGCGGACGGTCGCCCTCGGCGTGGGGCCGGAAGCCGGAGCGGTACGCCGCGAGCGCCCCCGGCAGCTCGTCGCTGGCCAGCACGGGGCCGCCGAGCACGACGGGCAGCCCCAGGCGCGCGGCGACGACGAGGCCGCGGCCGGTGGCGAGCACGTGGAGCGGTACGACGTGCCCGCCCGCCGGGCGCACCGTCACCGGCCCGGTGCCGGCGAGGTGGTCCCGCAGCTCGGCGAGGTCGGCCTCGAAGGTGTCCGGCGCGTCGGTGCCCTGCCGCAGGGCGCGGCGCACCGGCTCGGTGAAGCCGAGGGAGCGCCCCACCCCGAGGTCGACCCGGCCCGGGTTCAGCGCGTCGAGCATGCGGAACTGCTCGGCCACGACGAAGGGCTGGTGGTGGGGCAGCATCACGCCGCCGGACCCGATGCGGATGCGCTCCGTCGCCGCCCCAAGCGCGGCAAGCAACACCGGCGGGGAGCCCGAGGCGACGCCGGGCACGCCGTGGTGCTCGGCCACCCAGAACCGGTCGTAGCCCAGCTCCTCTGCCCACCGCGCCCGCGCCACGGTGTCGTGCAGCGCCTCGCCGTCGGGGCGGCCGGCGCGGGTGCGGGAGCGGTCGAGCAGGGAGAGCCTCACGCCGGGGTCAACGCGCCCGGTGGCGCGACCCTTCCCGCCCCGCACCGCCCACCCGGCCCGCGCACGGCCCTGGCGCAGAAACCCTGCGCATGGAAGCATCGCGGGCATGACGGAGCAGCCGCAGGGACCCGACAGCTCCGGCGTACCGGCACCCCCACCCGCCCCGGCCCACGGGCTCCGGTGGGGCATCAAGACCTCGTTCGTCGAGTACGTGCGCCGCACGCCGGGCGGCACGGGCTCGGTGGCCGACGGTGCGGTGCCGGTCAGCCCGACCGAGATCCTCTTCGCCCTCGCGCCGGAGCCCCCCGCGCCGGCCGAGCTGCCCGAGGGCACGACGCGGGCGTGGGCGTTCCGCGGCGACGTCCGCTTCGCCGGGCACGGCGGGATGATGTTCGTGCGGGTCGCGCACCCGTGGCTCGTGCTCGACGGGACCGGGACCGGGGCCGGGGACGGCGCGACGCTGTCGATCGAGGACCCGTACGCGACCGCGGGCGCCCCCCGGGTGCCGCTCGTGACGATGACGCTGGCCGCGCGACCGAGCCCCGAGGCGGAGGCGGACGGCGTGGAGCTGTGGACCGCCGCCGACGTCCGCCTCACCCCTGCGGGGGCGGAGCTCTTCAACGGCGTCTACCCGGCCGGCGAGCCGTTCGAGCCCGTCACGGTCGTCGTGCCCGCGGGGAGCGGACAGCCGGACCCGCGCGGCGGCTCGGTCGCGGGTCGGGACGGCTGAGCGGGGCCCGCCCCGGGTACGGTCAGGAGGTGAAGCGTCACTTCCTGATCCGCCGCACCGTGGCCCGTCTCGTCCTCAAGGCCGTCCGCTGGCGCGCCGTCGGCGAGGTGCCCGAGCGGGGCGTGCTCGTCGGCGCCCCCCACACCTCCAACTGGGACTGGGTGCTGACCCTCCTGCTCGGCTGGTCCTACGGGATCCGCATCGGGCTGCTCGTGAAGAAGGAGATGTTCCGCGGGCCGCTCGGCCCCCTCCTGCGGGCCACGGGCGCCGTCGAGCTCGACCGCCGCAACCCCGGTACGACGGTCCGCGCCCTCCTCGCGCAGGCCGAGGGCGACCACCCCTTCCTGCTCGGTCTCGCCGCCGAGGGCACCCGGAGCCGGACCGACTACTGGAAGTCCGGCTTCTACCGCATCGCGCAGCAGACGGGCCTGCCCATCACGCTGGCCTACCTCGACGTCCCGAGCCGCACCGTGGGCTGGGGACCGACGTTCCACCCGTCCGGCGACGTGCGCGCGGACATGGACCGGGTGCGGGAGTTCTACGCCGACAAGACCGGCTTCCACCCGGAGTCCTTCACCCCGCCGCGGCTGCGCGAGGAGGAGCAGGGCGCCTGACGCCCCGCACCCTTCGTGCGCTCGGTGGCGAGCAGCACCGCGACGAGCGCGGGGACGACGGCGAGGACGAGGTCGTCGGGATCCTCGCGGGTCATCGGGCCACCTTCTTCCCGGTCCCGTCGGACATGGGGCCCGGGTCGTCGAGGTGCGCCGCCCCCGCCGCCGAGCAGGTCCGGCGCTCGCGGTAGAGCGGTCCGAGCCGGCTGTCGTACGCATGCCGCTCGCCCACCACGGGCGCCCCGCAGGTCGGGCACGTGGTCGGCGTCCACCACGTCACGTCGACGCCGACGTGGCGGGCCACATCCTGGCCCGTGCGGCGGCGGTGCCACCACGCGAGGGCCAGGAAGGCGAGGAGCATCGTGCCGAGGACCATGATGATCAGGTCGGTCACCCTCCACAGCGTCGACTTGTCGTCGTCCCAGCGGAGGGCGGCGGAGACCACCAGGAACCCGTAGGTGATCGCCAGCCACCTCTCGCGGCTGGCCAGCGCCCCGATCCGCACGTCCTCCCCCGTGTCCCCCATGGCACGGCAACCTACCGAGGGCCGGGCTCCCCGAGGGCTGGCAACGCCCGACCGCGGCCCGGGTACGACGCAGCCCCGATCGGGCTCAGGCCAGGCCCTCCTCCGCCAGCACCTCCTGGGCCACACGGAAGGCGGCGCCGGACGCGGGGACGCCGCAGTAGACCGCGGTCTGCAGCAGCAGCTCCCTGATCTCCTCCACGGTCAGCCCGTTGCGCAGCGCGGCCCGCACGTGCGCGGCGAGCTCCTCGTGGTGGCCCTGCGCGACCAGGGCGGTGAGGGCCACGAGGGACCGGCTCCGCCGGTCGAGGCCGGGGCGGGCCCAGATGCCGCCCCAGACGTGGTCGGTGACCAGCTCCTGGAACTGGTCGGTGAAGTCGGTGGCCTCCCCGAGCGCCCGGTCGACGTGGTCGTCGCCCAGCACCTCGCGGCGCACGACCGTGCCGACCTCGTGACGCTCCGTGCGGTCGTCGTGGGTCACCGACGCGGCGGGGGCGGACGGCGCGGTCTCGCCGAGCAGGTGCTCGCGCACCAGGGCGGCGACGGCCTCGGGGGCCTCGGCGGGCGGCAGGTGGGCGACGTCGGGGAGCACGACGAGCCGGCCGTCCCGCACCCCGGCGACGATCTCCTCGAGGTGGGCGGCCGGGGTGGCCACGTCGACCGCGCCGGCGACGGCCAGCACGGGTGCCGTGACCTCGGCGAGCCGATCGCGCACGTCGAGGTCCGCGATCGCGCGGCACACCTGGACGTAGCCCTCGTCGACCGTCTCCTGCAGCGCGACCAGCAGGTCGGAGCCGACCGACGGGCGGCGGTCGAGGAAGTCGGGGGCGAACCACCGCTCGGCCGCGGCGGTGACCACGGCCGCCGTACCCGAGGCGCGCACGCGCTCCACCCGGTCGGCCCACAGCTCGGGCGTGCCCATCCGCGCGCCGGTGCTCAGCAGCACGGCGCCGTCGACCCGGGCCGGCACGTCGAGGAGCAGCTGCAGGCCGACCGCGCCCCCGACCGAGACACCGGCGTAGGCGAACGGGCCGCCGACCTCCCCGCGCTGGGCCAGCACGTCGTCGATCACGGCGAGCACCCCGCGGGCCAGGTCCGCGACGTCCCACGGCTCGTCGGGCACCGAGCGGTTGTGCCCGTGACCGGGCAGGTCCCAGGCGAGGACGTCGAAGGCGTCGGTCAGCCCGGCCGCGCACGTCCTCCACAGCGTGGCGGCGGACGTGCCGAGCGCCGGTCCGAGGACGAGGAGCGGCAGCTCCTCGCGGTGCGCGGCGCCGGTCATCCGCACGGCGGTGGTCGCGGGGGTCATGTGCTCTCCTCCTGGCCCGGGTACGACGAAGCCCCCTGCCCTGCATCGCTGCAGTTCAGAGGGCTTGTCGTCGGAGCCGCCTGTCAGAATCGAACTGACGACCTAATCATTACGAGTGATTCGCTCTACCGACTGAGCTAAGGCGGCGCGCCGTCCGCCATGACGGACGACCCGCAGAAGTATAGGGACGTCCGTCGCGGAGGCGAAATCCGGGTCCGCGCGGGGCGGACCGGGCGGTTCCGGCCGAGGATCAGGCCGCCAGGGCGAGGCGCGCGGCGCGGGCACCCTCGCTGAGGTGCGTCTGCTCGGCGCCGCACCAGCAGGTGAAGGTGGCCTCGTAGCCGCCCTCGACGGCACGGACCGCGGTGAACTGCGAGTCGAAGGTGAGCTGGTGCTTGCGGCACGCGGTGCAGTGGTGGACGAACACGGGACCTCCTCGGGTCAGATCGGTGACGGACCAAGTCTCTCGCCGTCGAGATTCAAGGGGTAGCCTCACTTGCCAGCAGGAGCCCTAGGTCTGACCTATGGTTGTGACCGTGCTCTCGCTCCACCAGCTGCGCTGCTTCCTCGCCACCTACGAGCACGGCTCGCTGACCGCGGCCGCGGCCGAGCTGGGCTACGCCCAGCCGAGCGTCTCCGAGCAGATCCGCGCCCTGGAGAAGACCCTCGACGTCCCGCTCTTCCGCCGGGTGGGCCGCGGCGTCGTGCCCACGACGATGGCCGACGAGCTCCGCCCGCACGCCGAGCGCACGCTGGCGGCCGCGGACGAGGCGCGCCGCGCCGTCGCGAGCGCCCGCAGGTTCGAGACCGGCACGATCCGCTTCGGCATGTTCGGCACGGCCCGGCTCTACGCGGGTGCCGGGCTCGTCGCCGACGTGCTCGAGCGCTACCCCGGCGTGCGGGTCGAGCTCATCGGCCAGAACTCCACCGACGTGCAGGAGGACCTGCGGCGCGGTCGCCTGGAGGCGGCGATGATCGCCGTGCCGGCCGCCAGCAGCGAGGGCATGAGCGTCACCCCGGTGGCGAAGGACGAGCTGGTCTACATCAGCGCCGACCCCGCCCACCTCGCGACACCGGTCACGGCGCACCGGCTGTCGCTGGCCCGGCTGGTGATGCCCGAGACGACGTGGCGCGCCGTGGACTCGACCCGCATGGTGCTGCGGCAGATGCTCCACGAGACGGGGCGCAACCCGACGACCCGCATCGAGGTGGAGGACGTCGAGACCGCCGTCGAGCTCGTGGGCATGGGCCTCGCCGACTCCGTCATCCCCAAGGGCGCGGCCGTGCAGCTGCTCCCCCGCCTCGCACCGCAGGCCGGCTACGTGTCGTTGCGCCCGCGGCAGTACGACAGCCTCGCCGTCGTCCACCGCGCCGGGGCGACGCTCTCGCCCGCCGCGCGGCTCATGATCGAGCTGGCCACGGCGCGCATCCGGCAGATCGCGGAGCCCTACGACCCGCGGTGACGGGTGCCGTCAGGCCGCGCAGGTGGTGCCGTCGTCCGGCACCTCGCCGTCGACGAGGAACGCCTCGACGGTCTCGTCGATGCAGTCGTTGCCCGAGCCGTAGGCCGTGTGGCCTTCGCCCTCGCGGGTCAGCAGGACACCCGACTCGAGCTGCTCGGCCATCGCGACGGCCTCCTCGTACGGCGTGGCCGGGTCGCCCGTCGTACCGACGACGAGGATGGGCGCGGCGCCCGCACCGCGGACCTCACGGCGCTCCTCGCCGGAGCGCCCCGGGTACCCGCTGCACCAGCCGAGACCCAGCTGCCCGCCCTCGCCGAACGTGGGCGAGGCGGCGACGAAGTCGTCCGCGTACGGCGCGGCCTCCTGCGGCGTGAGGCTCGTGGGGTCGTCGAGGCAGGAGATCGCGTAGAACGCCTCCATCAGGTTCGAGTTGTAGCTGCCGTCCTCGTTGCGGTCGGCGTACAGGTCGGCCAGCAGGAGCAGCAGCGTGCCGTCGCCGGCGAACGCGGTCTGCAGACCCTGCGTCAGGTAGGTCCAGCTCTCCTCGCTGTAGAGCGCGGCCTGGATGCCCGTCGTGGCGAGGGCCTGGGTGAGCTCACGGTCACCGACGGCGAGCGGTTGCGCCAGCAGCCCGTCGAGGAAGCCGTTCACGGCCGCGTCGGCCTCCTCCACCGTCGCGCCCAGGGCGCAGGCGTTCTCGACGCAGTCCGCGAGGTAGTTGTCCCAGGCCAGCTCGAAGCCGGCGATCTGGCTCAGCGACCCGTCGATGCGCGACAGCGACGGGTCCGTCGCACCGTCGAGCACCAGCGAGCCGGCGCGCTCGGGGAAGTACTCGGCGTACGTCGCGCCCAGCGTGGTGCCGTAGGAGAAGCCCAGGTAGTGCAGCGACGCGTCGCCCACCGCGGCCCGCAGCACGTCCATGTCCCGGGCGCTCTCGACCGTGGAGACGTGGTCGACGAGGTTGCCCGACAGAGCGGCGCAGCCCTCGCCCATCCGCTGCTGCCAGCCCTGCACCGCGGCGATGCCTTCCGGCGTCGTGGGGTCCACCGAGTCGGCCAGGTAGGCGTCGAGCTCGGCGTCGTCGAGGCAGTCGATGGGACGGCTGGCGCCCGTGCCGCGCGGGTCGAAGCCCACGACGTCGAAGCGGTCGAGCAGCACCTGGCCGTACGCCGCGCTGCCGCGCGTCGCCATCTCCGAGCCCGGCGCCCCGGGACCGCCCGGGTTCACGACGAGCGAGCCGATGCGCTCGTCGGGCTCGTCCGCGGGGTCGCGCACGAGCTTCAGCTCGAGGGTCTCGCCCTCGGGCTCGGCGTAGTCCAGCGGCACCTCGAGCTCGGCGCAGTCGAACTCGTCGCCCTCCTCGTCGCACTCCTCCCAGTCGATCTCCTGGGAGTAGAACGGCTCGAGCTCCGGGCTCGGCGGGGTGCGGGCGTCGTCGTCCTCCGTCGAGCCGGCGTCACCGCCCGCCTCCTGGCGCCCGCCGGTCTCGCGGACGTCGTCGCCGCCACCCCTCACCAGCACCACCGCGGTCACGGCTCCCGCCACGACCACCACCAGTGCCAGCACCAACGCCAGAACAGCTCCGCGCCTCACGCGTCCCCCACCCTCGTCGAGGTCCCCGCACCGACACCACCGGCCGTCGGCAGGAGACCCGCCGCCATCGACTCGAGCGCCAGCATGACAGGGACGTTGAACTCCAGCATCTGCTCGCGGGCCGCGAAGATCGCGTCGATGCACCGCAGGCAGCCCTCGGCGCCGCGCTGGTCGGCGAGCACCTGCACGTCGTCGCGCAGCTCCTCGTTGACCAGCTCGCCGCCCGCCCCCACGGCCAGCGCGACGGCGTCGCGATAGACCGAGACCAGGTCCGTCAGCGCCCGGTCGACCACGTCGAGGTGGCGCCGCTTGGCCCGCGACTTCTGCTCGCGCTCGAGCGCGGCGCGGGCGGGCGCGTACTCCCGCGGCCGGCGACCGCGCTCGACCACGCCGTACGCGGCGTCGAGGTCGGCGCGCTCCGCCGCGTCGAGCTCGACCGTGATGGCCTCCGCCTCCTGCTTCGTCGTCTCGTTCAGCGTCGCGGCCGCGGTCATCGCCGCCCCGAGCGAGCGGAGCCGCCCCGGGAGGGCGACGACGGCCGCGCGCCGCTGGCGGGTCGCGTCGTCGGTGGCGAGCGCGCGTGCCCGCCCGATGTGGCCCTGGCTGGCGCGGGCCGCGTACGCCGCCAGCTCGGGCGACACGTCGCAGGTGCGCTCGAGGAACGCCGCCACGTCGGCCGCGGCGGGCGTCGTGAGCGTCACGAGCCGGCAGCGCGAGCGGATGGTGGGCAGCACGTCCTCCACCGTGGGGGCGCACAGCATCCACACGGTGCGCTCCGTCGGCTCCTCGATGGCCTTCAGCAGGGCGTTGAACGCCTGGTCGGTGAGCCGGTCCGCGTCCTCCACGACGAGCACCTGCCAGCGGCGGCCCACCGGCGCCAGGGCGGAGCGGCGCACCAGGTCGCGGACCTGGTCGACGCCGATGGAGAGCCGCTGGGTGCGGATGACGCCCACGTCGGCGTGCGACCCGGCCAGCACGGTGCGGCAGTCGTGGCACTCGCCGCACCCGCCCCGCTCGCACTGCAGCGCGGCGGCGAACGCGATCGCGGCGTTGGAGCGGCCCGACCCGGGCGGCCCGGTGAACAGCCAGGCGTGCGTCATGCCGCGGCCCTCGCGCGCCGCCGGGGCGAGCGCGGCGATGGCGGGGCGCTGGCCGACGAGGCCGTCCCAGACACTCACGCGCCCTCCCCGACGGTCCTGGCGGCCCGGGCGGCCTGGGCCAGCAGGGGGGCGACGCGCGCCCAGACGGTGGCCGCGATCTCCTCGCGGGTGCCCCGCGCGTCGACGACGAGGTAGTGGGCCGGGTCCTGCGCCGCCAGGGCGAGGAACGCCTGGCGGGCGCGCTCGTGGAACTCCGCCGACTCCGCCTCGATGCGGTCGCGGCCCTCCAGCCGGCCCAGCCCGGCCGCGGGCGGCACGTCGAGCACGACGGTCAGGTGGGGGCGCAGCCCGCGGGTGGCCCAGCGGGCGACCTGCTCGAGCCCGGCGAGCGCGCCGCCGAGCACGCGACCCGCGCCCTGGTAGGCGAGCGTGGAGTCGACGTACCGGTCCGTCACCACCACCGCGCCGCGCCCCAGCGCGGGCAGCACGACCCGCTCGACGTGCTCGGCCTTGTCGGCCGCGTACAGCAGCGCCTCGGTGCGCGCGGCCAGGTCGCCGGTAGCAGGGTCGAGCACGATGCGGCGCAGCTCGCGGCCCACGGCGGTGTCGCCCGGCTCGAAGGTGGGGACCGCCTCGTACCCCTCGGAGCGCAGGCGCTCGACGAGCAGGGCCGACTGCGTGGACTTGCCGCCGCCGTCACCGCCCTCGAGGCAGACGAAGACCCCCGTGCTCGTGCGGACGGGGGCTGCGCCCGTCGGCGGCGGGGGCACGGGAGGGACGCTCACGGCGACGAACCTACGAGGTCCCACCGACACCCGGCCAGCCGCGGGGGCAGGGGTGGCGGCCGACCTGTGGACGGGACTGGCGGTCGTCGGTGCGGCGTGGTGGGGTTTGGGCGTCCGGACGAGGGGTAACGAGGGTCCGGATCCCGTCCGACCCGTTCCGAGGAGTGATCGTCCGTGTGGTGGCTCATCCTGCTGCTGGTGCTGGCCGCAGCCGTCGCGGCCGCTGTCGTCGTGGTGCGCACGCGCAAGCCCGCGACGACCGGCTCCCGCCCGCCCGGTGACGTGATCGCCGAGAACGACCTGGCCTCCGTCGAGCCGCTGCGCCGCCTGCGCGTCGGCGACATCGTGGAGTACCAGGGCGCGATGCTCTTCGTCCGCGGCCGCCTCGACTTCGACGAGTCCGGCTACACGTGGACCGAGCACTTCCTCGACGACGCCGAGGCCCGTCGCTGGCTCTCGGTGGAGGACGACGAGGGCTTCGAGGTCTCCCTGTGGCGCAGCATCCCCGCGGGCGACGTCGAGCAGGGCGCCCCCGGCGACCGCGACGTCATCGTCGGCGGTGTGGCCTACCGGCTGCAGGAGCGGGGCTCCGCGTCGTTCCGCGCCCAGGGCTCGACGGGCACCGCCCCGCAGGGCACGGCGGAGTACGTCGACTACGCCAGCGCCGACGGCAAGCAGCTGCTCGGCTTCGAGAACTTCGGCGGCAGCTGGGAGGCCTCGCTCGGCGAGCCCCTCCAGCCGTGGGAGCTCACCGTCTACCCGGGCTCCGACGAGCCCGGCGCACGCTGAGGGGGCGACGTGAGCTCACGCGCGAAGGGCCTCCTGATCGTCGGCGCCCTCCTCCTCGTCGGCATCGTGCTCGTGCCGATGCTCTTCGGCGGCTTCGGCAACGGGCCCAAGGGCTGGATCGACGACCACTACGACCACGTCTCCGGCTCGGACCCCGACCGCCAGACCGTCACCTGGCGATCGGACGACGACGTGACGGCCACCGCCTCCGCGATCGCGGCGGGCACCAACCCGTCGGACCGCCGCGAGGCCGACGGTCGCGCGTTCCTGCGCTACAGCAACGACTGGATCGTCACCGTGACGAAGAGCAGCGGCGGCTCGCGCATCACCCTCGACGAGTTCGACCGCGGCTACTCGGCGAACAGCACGTTCATCGGCTTCTGGGGCGGCTACTACGGCGGGGGCGGCGGGGGCAGCGGCTACCGCGGCGGCGGTTCCGGCTCCGGCAAGTAGCACCACGACCCGCTGCCGCACGGCGAGCAGCACCCGGCACCACGCCGCACGACCGGCACCACCCGCAGCACCGCACCCGACGAGCACCGACCCGCACCGACCCGCACCGAAAGGCACGACATGCCCGAGCTCCTCGACGAGTCCCTCGCGACCCTGGCCTTCGCCGGGGTCGGCATCCTCCTGCTCGTCATCGGCTACTTCATGGTCGACCTGCTGACCCCGGGCCACCTCGGTCGCCAGGTCTTCGTCGAGCACCGCCGCGACGCGGCGCTGGTGCTGTCGGCCACCCAGGTCTCGCTCGGCTTCATCATCGCCACGGCGTTCTTCACCGCCGAGGGCGACACCTGGGACACGCTCCTCGAGGCGTCCGTGTTCGGCATCATCGGCGTCGCGCTGCTCGGCCTGGCGTTCTGGATCCTCGACGCCGTCACGCCCGGCAGCCTCGCCGAGCTCGTCGTGGACGACTCGGACGACCCGGCGGCGTACGTCGCCGTGGCGGTCCAGCTCGCGGTCGGCCTGGTCGTCGCCGCGTCGATCAGCTGAGCGCCACGACCGCCCCCACCGCCGGGGCCCGCACCGCTCCCGGCCCGGGGGCCACGCCGCGCGCGCTGCGGGTGGTCGTGCTGGCCGCGGTCTTCGTGTGCGCCGCGTGCGGGCTCGTCTACGAGCTGTCCCTCGTCACCCTCGGCAGCTACCTCCTCGGCAACACCGTCACCCAGACCTCGCTCGTGCTCGCGGTGACGATGTTCGCGATGGGCGTCGGCGCCGTCGCGGCCAAGCCGCTGCTCGGCCACCCCCTGCGGGCCTTCGTCGGCGTCGAGCTGGCGCTGGCGGTCGTGGGCGGCTTCTCGGTCCCCGCGCTGTACGCCGCGTTCGCGTGGCTCTCGCTCTACACCCCGGCGATGGTCGTCGCGTCCTTCGCCATCGGCCTGCTGGTCGGCGCGGAGATCCCGCTGCTGATGGCGCTCCTGCAGCACCTGCGCCGCCAGGACGCGGCACACGCCGTCGCCGACATCAACGCCGTCGACTACGTCGGCGCGCTCGTCGGCGGCCTCGCCTTCCCGTTCCTGCTGCTCCCACTGCTCGGCCTGCTCGAGGGCGCGCTGGCGACGGCCGCCCTCAACGTCGCCGCCGCCGCGGTCGTCGCACTCGCCCTGGGCCGCCGCGCCCGCACGCGTACGCCGGTGCTCGTCGCGGTCTCCGCGTGCGTCGTCACCGCACTGGCCCTGGGCCTCATGGCGTGGCGGGCGAGCGCCTTCGAGGCCACGGCCCAGCAGGCGCTCTACCGGGACCCGATCGTCCACAGCGAGCGGTCGGCGTACCAGTCGATCGTGGTGACCCGCGGGTGGTTCCAGGGTGCGGAGTTCGACGACGTGCGGCTCTACCTCGACGGCGACCTGCAGTTCTCCTCGGTGGACGAGTACCGCTACCACGAGATGCTCGTGCACCCCGCGATGGCCGGCCCGCACGCCCGGGTGCTCGTGCTCGGCGGCGGCGACGGCCTGGCGCTGCGCGAGGTGCTGGGCTACGACGACGTCGAGGAGGTCACGCTCGTCGACCTCGACCCCGCGGTCGTCGACCTCGCCCGCAGCTACGAGCCGATCCGCGACCTCAACGACGACGCGTGGGCCGACCCCCGGGTGACCTACGAGGCCGCCGACGCGTTCTCGTGGGCCCGCGACGCCGTCGACGACGGGCAGGAGTACGACGTGGTCGTCGTCGACTACCCGGACCCGGACTCGCCCGCGCTGGCCAAGCTCTACTCGCGGGAGCACTACGCGACGCTGCGCTCGCTGCTGGCCCCCGACGCCCGGATGGTCGTCCAGTCCGGCTCGCCGTTCTTCGCCCCCGACGCGTTCTGGTGCGTGCGCCGCACGCTCGCCGACGCGGGCTTCGCCACCACGCCGTACCACGCCGACGTGCCGTCCTTCGGCGACTGGGGCTGGGTGCTCGCCCGCCCCGACGACGCCGGGGCGCCGACCCTCGACCTCGCGGCCGGCGCGCCGCGGACGCGCTACGCGTCCCCCGCCGTGCTCGACGCCTCCGCCGTCTTCCCGCCGGACATGGCCGACCGGTCGGGTGACGTGTCCACGCTCCTGGACCCCGCGATCCTGCGCTACTCCGAGCACGCCTGGGTGGGTTACTGATGGTCTTCGTCCTCGCCCGGTTCTGGGCCAGGTTCACCTCGCGCGTCACGTGGCGCACCCCCCTGCTGGTGCTGCTCGTCGTGTTCTCCACCAGCTGGGCCGCGATGGCCCTGCTCGAGCCCGACGGCGACATCGCCGACCCCGCCCACTACTGGTGGTGGTTCCTCGTCACGTCCTCGACGGTGGGATACGGCGACTACTTCCCGGTCACGACGGGTGGCCGGCTCGTGGGCGCCTACGTCGTCGCCGGCGGCGTGGCCACCCTCACCACCTTCTTCACCCACCTCGCCGCCACGCTGGCGAACGCGAAGGGACGACGCATGAACGGCCTGCTCACCCACGACCTCTCCGGCCACCTCGTGCTGGTCGGCTACGCCCCCGGGCGCACCGACCGGCTCGTGGCCGACCTGCGCGCCGAGGACGACACGCCGATCGTGGTGTGCGCCTGGGAGGAGCAGGTGCCCCAGCACCCGCTCGTCGACGTCGCCGGCGTGGAGTTCGTGCGCGGCGACCTCACCGACCTGGCCGTGCTGCGGCGCGCCGCGATCGGCCGGGCCTCCGCCGTCCTCGTCGACGCCCGCGACGACAACGAGGCGATCACGCTGACCGTGGCGGCCGAGGAGGCCGCCCCGGGGGTCCACACGGTCGTGACCCTCCGGGACCTCTCGCGCCGCCGCACCGTGCGCCGCATCGACCCCACGGTCCACTGCGTGCAGTGGCACGCGCTGGGGCTCGTGTACGACGAGCTCGCCGACCCCGGCATCGCCGAGGTGTACGACGAGCTGATGACCCCCGGCGGCCCGAGCACCTGGTCCACGACGGTGCCCGAGGGCCCCGACGCGACGTACGGCGACTGGCAGCGGGCGCTCGGGGCGACCAGCGCGACCACGCTGCTGGCCCTGGGTGTCGACGGCGACGTGCACGTCAGCCCCGACTGGGCCACGCGGGTGCCGGCGGGGGCGACGCTCTACTACGTCGGGCCCCGCCGGCTCACGCCGGACAACCTGCTGGCCGCGCTCGGCTGAGCGCGGCCCGCGTCAGGCCTTCTTGGCCGCGGCCTTCGTGGTCTTCTTCGCCGTGGTCTTCTTCGCGGCCGCCTTCTTGGCCGTCGCCTTCTTGGCGGGGGCCTTCTTGGCCGGCGCCTTCTTCGCGCCCTTCTTGGCGGGGCCCTTCGCGCGGCGCTCGGCGAGCAGCTCGGCGGCCCGCTCGAGCGTCACGGCCTCGACCGAGTCGTCCTTGCGCAGCGTCGCGTTGTACTCGCCGTCGGTCACGTACTCGCCGAAGCGACCCGCCTTCACCACGATCGGCTGGCCGGAGACCGGGTCGTTGCCCAGCTCCTTGAGCGGCGGCGCGGCCGCGGCGCGACCCCGCTGCTTGGGCTGCGCGTAGATCGCGAGCGCCTCGTCGAGCGTGATGTCGAAGATCTGGTCCTCGCTCGTGAGCGAGCGCGAGTCCGTGCCCTTCTTCAGGTACGGGCCGTAGCGACCGTTCTGCGCGGTGATCTCCACGCCCTCGGCGTCGGTGCCGACGACGCGCGGCAGGCTGAGCAGCTTGACGGCCTGGTCGATCGTCACCGTGTCGAGCGTCATCGTGGAGAACAGCGAGCCCGTGCGCGGCTTGGCCGACTTCGGGGCGTCCTCGGGGAGCAGCTCGGTGACGTACGGGCCGAAGCGGCCGTTCTTCGCCACGACCACGAGACCCGTCTCCGGGTGGCGGCCGAGCTCGCGCTCCTCGCCGGCCGGGTTGGCCAGCAGCTCCTCGGCCTTCTCCAGCGTCAGCTCGTCGGGCGGCAGGTCGTCGGGCACGTTCGCCCGCTTCGCGAACGCCGTCCCGTCGTCACCCGGGCCCTCCAGGTAGGGGCCGTACTTGCCGACCCGCAGGTGGATGCCGGACTCCTCGGCCGAGGCTCCGAACGGCAGCGGGAAGGTCGCGAGCCCCTTGGCGTCGATGTCGCCCAGCTCGTTGACCAGCTTCTTGAGCCCGTCGACGTCGCCGGTGCCGAAGTAGAACTCGGCCAGCTCGGTGTTGCGGTCGGAGCGACCGGCGGCGATCTCGTCGAGCACGTCCTCCATCTGGGCCGTGAACTCGTAGTCGATCTGCCGGGGGAAGTGCTCGGTGAGCAGCCGCACCACGGAGAACGCGAGCCACGCCGGCACCAGCGCGGTGCCCTTCTTGTAGACGTAGCCGCGGTTGAGGATCGTGCCGATGATCGAGGCGTACGTCGAGGGCCGGCCGATCTCCCGGTCCTCGAGCTCCTTGATCAGCGTCGCCTCGGTGTAGCGCGACGGGGGCTTGGTCTCGTGGCCGTTGGCGGCCAGCGAGGCGGCCGAGACGGCGTCGCCCTCGGCGAGCGCCGGCAGGCGCGTCTCCTGGTCGTCCGACGCCGCGCCGTGGTCGGTGCCCTCGACGTACGCCTTGAGGAACCCGTGGAACGTGATGACGCGACCCGAGGCCGAGAACACGACGTCCTCGCCGGTCGCGGCCGTGCCGCCGATGCGGATCGAGACCGACTGGCCGACGGCGTCGCGCATCTGGGAGGCGACCGTGCGCATCCAGATGAGCTCGTAGAGGCGGAACTGCTCGCCCCTCAGGCCGGTCTGCGCCGGCGTGCGGAACGACTCGCCGGCGGGACGGATCGCCTCGTGCGCCTCCTGCGCGTTCTTGACCTTGCTCGCGTAGACCCGGGGACGGTCCGGCACGTACTCCGCGCCGTACAGCTCGCGCACCTGGTCGCGGGCCGCGGCGACCGCGCCCTCCGACAGGGTCGTCGAGTCGGTTCGCATGTAGGTGATGAAGCCGTTCTCGTAGAGGCGCTGGGCGACCGACATGGTCACGCTCGCGCTCATCCCGAGCTTGCGGCTCGCCTCCTGCTGCAGCGTCGTGGTGCGGAACGGCGCGTACGGCGAGCGCTTGTAGGGCTTGGACTCGACCGAGCGGACCTCGTAGGTGGACTCGGCGAGCGCGCCGACCAGGCCCTCGGCGCGGGCGCGGTCGAGGTGGACGACCTTGCCCTCGGAGGCCGGCTTGAGCAGGCCGTCGGGCCCGAAGTCGGAGCCCCGGGCGACGCGGGCGCCGTCGACGGAGTGCACCTTGGCCGGGAACATGCGCTGGTCGTGGTCGCTGCCGGCGTCGAAGGTGCCCTCGAGGTCCCAGTACGACGCCGCGCGGAACCGCAGGCGCTCGGCCTCGCGGTCCACCACGAGGCGGGTGGCCACCGACTGCACGCGCCCGGCGGACAGGCCGCTCATGACCTTGCGCCACAGCACCGGGGAGACCTCGTAGCCGTAGAGGCGGTCGAGGATCCGGCGCGTCTCCTGCGCCTCCACCAGGTCCATCGCCAGCTCGCGCGGGTGCTCCGCCGCCTCGAGGATGGCCTGCTTGGTGATCTCGTGGAAGACCATCCGCTTGACCGGGATGTTCTTCGGCTTCAGCTCGTCGAGCAGGTGCCACGCGATGGCCTCGCCCTCGCGGTCACCATCGGTGGCGAGGAAGAGCTCGTCGGCGCCCTTCAGCAGGCCCTTCAGCTTGGTGATGTGGGACTTCTTGTCACGCGGCACCACGTAGTAGGGCTCGAACCCGTTGTCGACGTCGACCGCGAGGCGGCCCCACGGCTTGTCCTTGATCTTGGCGGGGGTGTCCGCGGCGTTGTTGGGCAGGTCGCGGATGTGCCCGATCGAGGACTCCACGACGTAACCCTCGCCCAGGTAACCCGCGATCGTCCGGGCCTTCGCAGGCGACTCGACGATCACCAGCTTGTGTGCCACGACTCCCTCTCCCACTGCGTCACGCGGGGACCGCGACCCATCTCCGGGCCCCCACGGCGGGTCACAGTAGCGCGGAACCCCGACGGGGACGCGAGTCGAGGCGACCTCGTCCCCAGGGCCGTCGCCCCGCGGCGGACCTGTGGACGAGCGGACGAGGAGGTCGGCGAGCGCTGCCAGGGTGGCTCCCACCACACGACCGAGGGGGAGCACGAGATGCACGACGACCGGCCCGATCCACGCCCCGGCTGGTGGAGCGGCGACGACGCCCCACCACGCCACCACGAGGAGGCCGACGACCTCGCCCCGACCTGCCCGAGCCCCGCGCGGGGCGACCGCCTGACCCACCTGGTGCTCGTCGACGGCCGTCTCGTCGACGTGTGGACCGAGCCGGTCGAGCCGACGCGGTGGGCGGGGGTCGCCGAGGCCTTCGACCGCGCCCGCCGCCCAGCAGCCACCCCGCTCCCCCCGCTGCCGCCGCCCCCACCGCGTCACGAGCAGGTGCTGGCGTGGCTCGACGACCTCGTCGGCGGCCGGGACGCGCTGCTCGCGCTGACCCCCGAGGCCCCGGACCCCGGCGAGGCGCCGCCGGGGCTGCCGAGCGGGGTGCTGGAGCGCCGGGCGGTCGTGCGCGAGCTCGTCTCGGCGGTCGCCGAGCGCTGCTTCGACGCGGACGTCGAGGCGGCCCTCCACCGCGTCGTCGACCACCTCTGCACGGAGGACCCGTTGCTCCTGACGGGCGCGCGCCCCGCGGCCCAGGTCGCCGGCGGGGTGTGCTGGGTGGTCGGCAAGGCCAACGGGCTGTTCGTGCCGGGCGCCACCCAGGCGGCCGTGCGCGAGCTCCTCGGCCTCGCCGGCCAGCTCAGCGCGACCGGACAGGTGGTGCAGCGGTCCCTCGGCCCGCGCTGGCCGCGGGCGCACCACCACGGCTGGGCCGGCGCGGACCTGCTGCCCACCGGCTGGGCGGGGGTGCTCACCACCGGCACCCGGCGCCGGCTCGTGCGGGCCGCGACCGCGCCCTGGCCGAGAGCGCCGCGGACGTGGCCTGAGGCTCAGACCTCGAGGAACCCGTCGGCCACCAGGCCGCGCACCACGGGGAGATACGTCGCGCGCAGCCCCGCGGCGTCCTCGTCGAGGAGCTGGGCGAGGGCGTCGAGCAGCTGGCCGACGGAGAGGTCCCCGTCGCAGGCCCCGACGAGCCCGGCGGTGACGGTGTCGGCCGCGTGCCCGCGGCGGAAGCCCCGCTGCTGGCGCAGCACGATGGCCTCGGGGTCGCTGGCGCCGGGGGCCCCGACGTTCTCCTGCCGCACGTCGGCCCGTACCCGCAGCCGGGCTCCGAGCAGCGCGGTGTCGTCGAGCGCGGCGAGGTCGTCGATCGCGTGGCCCCAGGCGGCGACGGCGGGGGCGATCGGCTGCTCCACGTCGTACGGCCACTCCTCCAGCCGGGTGACCGGGCTGCCGGGAGCGCCGTCCGGGCGCCGTCGCAGGTTGATCCAGCCGAACCCGACGCCCTCGATGCCCTGCTCGGCGAACCACGAGAGCCAGGTGTCGTAGCGACGCAGGTACTCCGGCGTCCCCGTCGCGCCCTCGTCGGCGAGCCACAGCTCGACGTACGCCGCGGGGTCGAGCACCTCGCGCTGCACCACGAACGCGTCGCAGGCGACGCCGTCGGCACTCGGCTCGAGCCAGGACGCGAGCCGCTCGTCCCACGGCGTGCCGCGGGCGATCACCCAGTTGGCGAGCACCTGGCACCAGCCGCCGGGGACGAGGTGACCAGGCGCGGTGCGCACGATGTCCTCGACGACGCGGTCGCCGGGCAGCCCGGAGTCGCGGTAGACGAGGCGCTCCCGGGTGCCCGGGGAGATGACGAACGGCGGGTTGGTGGCGATGAGGTCGAACTGCTCGCCGCGGACGGGCTCGAAGTAGGAGCCGTCGCGCACCTCGACCGTGCCGAGGTCGTTGAGCGCCGCGTTGAGCCGGGCGATCCGCAGCGCGCGGGGGTTCACGTCGGTGGCGACCACGCGGCCCGCGTGGGTGGCCAGGTGCAGCGCCTGGACGCCGCACCCGGTGCCGAGGTCGAGCGCGCTGGCCACGTCGTCGCGGATGGTGAGCTGCGCCAGCGAGGTGGAGGCGGAGCTGATGCCGAGCACGTGGTCGGTGCTGACCACGTTGGGGGCGCCGTCCAGGCCCGGGGTGAGGTCGCTCACGACCCAGAAGTCGTGGTCGCCCGCGGCGTCGGGGGCGGCGTACGGCCGGCAGTCGAGCCGCGCGCGCACCTCGCCCACCCCGGCCTCGAGGATCCCCTCGACGGCCAGGCGGTCCACGAGACCGGGCAGCGCCTGCTCCGCGGCCGACGCCGGCACGGCGGTCTGCAGCAGGAAGAGCCGGGTGAGCGTCGCCAGTGGCGAGCCGTCCCGCGTGCGGGCGAGCCCGGGCGCGGTCTGGTTGCGGGCCAGCGCGGCGTGGGCCGTGCTTCCCAGCAGCTCGGCGACGGCGTCGACGGTGAAGCCGGCCGCGACGAGCGCGTCGCGCAGTCGGTGGGGCAGCTCGGCGGAGGCACTCACGGGCCCGAGCCTAGTGCCCACCGAACGGGACGAGGCCCCTCCCGCCGGAGCGGGAGGGGCCTCGTGAGCTACGGACAGGTGCGTCCGAGAGGCTCGATCAGACGGCGCGAACGTTCTCCGCCTGCGGGCCCTTCGGGCCCTGCGTGACGTCGAACTCGACCTTCTGGTTCTCGTCGAGGGACTTGTAGCCCTGCGACTGGATCGCCGAGTAGTGCACGAAGACGTCGTCGCCGCCGTCCTCCTGCGCGATGAAGCCGAAGCCCTTCTCAGCGTTGAACCACTTAACGGTGCCCAGAGTCATGTGACTCATTCTCCTCTTGTCGGGGCGAGAGCCGTCACTTCGACGACCCACACCAGATGCGGTGATACGTCGCTCCGACTGTCGTGAGTGGTAGGCCCACGAAGAAAAGCGCCGTTGGATCACAAACTCCGCGGGCGATACCTGCTGGAACTTGCACCTGTTGCGTCTCCGACAGTACCAACCTCTACCCCCAGCACGACATTCTCCGCGGCCTGATTTTTTTCCGCGGGCGGTGAAGTCTGCGCTACGAGCCGGTGACACGGGGGCTACACGAGCCAGGGACCTCACCTCGCCACCGCCGATTCGAGACCAGCTTGGCTCACGTGCGACAGTGATGTCTCAACCTGATTCACCACCTGGGAGTGCCCGTGAAGTCCCGCGACACCGTGCTCGGCGCCGCCCTGCGCCACCTCAACACCGACCCCACCGCGTCAATGGCCGACATCGCCGAGGCCGCCGGGGTCAGCCGGGCCACGCTGCACCGCCACTTCGACAGCCGCGAGGCGCTGGTGCGGGAGATCGGCGACCGGTCGCTCGACCGCTGGGAGCAGACGCAGGAGGAGACGGGCGTCACGGCCGCCGGGCGCTCGGGCGACCCCGAGCGGATCCGGACCTGCCTGACGGCGCTGCTCACCCAGCTCGTCGCGGACGCGGACGAGTTCGGGTTCACCCTCGTCGACGAGTTCCTCTACGCCCTGCCCGACGTCGCCGCCCGCGCGGACGCCCTCTTCGACCGCGAGGTCGCCCTCTGGGCCGCCGCCCAGGACGCGGGGGTGCTGCGCCGCGACGTGCCGGCCCGCTGGGTCGGACACGCGGTCTACGGCCTGCTCGTCGCCTCGCGCGAGGCGACGCGGGCCGGGGACGTGGCGCCGCGCGACCTCGCCCCCCTCGTCCTGACCACCTTCCTCGACGGAGCCGCACGGTGACCGCCCCGACCGCCCCCCAGCCCCAGCCCCAGCCCCAGCCCCAGCCGCAGCCCTCCGGCCAGCCCGGACCCCGGGCCGGGGCCGTCGCACGGGCCGACCGCGACCCCCGCCGGTGGGCCGGGCTCGCCGTCCTGTCCGCCAGCCTCCTGGTGGTGGTGATGGACATGACGATCCTCAACGTCGCCCTGCCCTCGCTGACCGCGGACCTGCGGCCCACCTCGGTGGAGCAGCTGTGGATCGTCGACGCCTACGCCCTCGTGCTCGCGGGCCTGCTCGTGCCGGCCAGCGCGGTCGCCGACCGGTGGGGGCGCCGGCGCAGCCTGCTCCTGGGCTTCGCCGTCTTCGGCGTCGCGTCGCTCGGCGCCCTCGTGGCGACGGACCCGGCGCACGTCGTCGGCGTCCGCGCCCTGCTGGGCGTCGGCGGGGCGCTCATCATGCCGTCGACCCTCTCGCTCATCCGCACCCTCTTCACCGACCCGGGCGAGCGGGCGACGGCGCTCGGCATCTGGGGCGCCATGGCGGCGCTCGGCGGGGCGCTCGGACCGGTCGTCGGCGGCGCGCTGCTCCAGGCGTTCTCGTGGCACGCGGCGTTCCTCGTCAACGTGCCCGTGATGGTCGTCGCGATCGTCGCCGCCGTGGCGCTGCTGCCCGAGAGCCGTTCGGCGCGTCCGCCGCGCATCGACCTCCCCGGTGTCGCGCTCTCCTTCTCCGGGATGGCCGCCCTCGTGTTCGCGGTCAAGCACCTCGGGAAGCACGGCCCGGACCTGACCGGCCTCGCGGTCGCCGTGGCCGCCACCGTCGCGCTGACCGCGTTCGTGCGCCGCTGCCTCGCCACCCCGCAGCCCATGCTCGAGGTGCGCCTCTTCCGCGGCCGGGCGTTCACCGCGGGCGTGCTGACGGCCCTGACGTCGAGCCTGGCGATGGTCGCCCTGCTGCTCCTCGGCGCCCAGTGGCTGCAGCTGGTGCAGGGCTGGTCGCCCCTGCGGTCGGGCGTCGCCCTCCTGCCCCTCGCCGTCGGCGGTCTCGTCGGCTCACCGCTGGCGCCCACGGTGGCGCGTGTCGTGGGCGCCCGCACGGTGCTCGCCGGCGGGCTCGCGGTCGCCGGCATCGGCTTCCTCGTGCTGTTCGCGGCCCCGGCCCCGCTCGCGTACGGCGCGGTCGCCGTGGCCCTCACCCTCGTCGGCATCGGTACGGCGTCCCTCGCCGTCGCGTCCGCGGTGATCATGGCGGGCGCACCGGCCGACCAGGCCGGCAGCGCGGCCGCGATGGAGGAGAGCAGCTACGAGATCGGCGGCGTCCTCGGCGTCGCGCTGCTCGGCAGCCTCGCCTCGGCGATCTACCGCGCCGGCCTCGGCGACGGCGCGTCGTACGGCGTGAGCGGGGGTGCGGGCGACACGGCCCGCGAGTCGCTCGGCGGCGCGCTCGAGGTGGCCGAGGGTGCCCCCGGCGGGGCGGCGCTCGCGGCCGACGCGACGGCCGCGTTCGGCGAGGCGCTCGCGTGGACGGGCCTCGCCGGCGGCGTCCTGCTGCTGCTCGCCTCGCTCGTCGTCGCCCGGCTCACCCCGCGCGACCTCGACCTCACCGACGTCGCGCATTGAGGGCGGCGGCCGAGCCCGCCACCGTGAAGGTCGCGGTCGTGCCGACCACGAGCGCCAGCGGCACCGTCCACGACCCGGTCGCGTCGTGGACGGCGCCCAGCAGGGTGGGGCCGACGGCGGCCACGGCGTACCCGACCGTCTGCACGAAGGTCGACATGCCCGCGCTCTCCCGGTCGGAGCGGGCCACCCGCGCGATGATCGTGAAGATGGCCGCGAACCCGCCACCCTGGGCGGCGCCGCCCAGCAGGCTGCCGAGCAGGTAGGCGTCGGGGGCCACGAGCAGCTGCACGGGGAAGCTCGTCCACAGCACCCCGACGAGCGCGACCGTGCACCACTCCGGCACGCGCAGCGCCAGCAGCGGCACCCCCACCGCGCCGATGATCGCGGCGATCTGGAACACCGCGGCCAGGCCGCCGGCCGCGTCGCCGGCGCCGGCCTCGTCGGCCAGCACCGACGGCAACCACGCGGTGAGCGAGTAGTAGGACGTCGCCTGCCCCGCGAACGCCAGCGCCAGCAGGAGCACGACCGGCTCGCGCCACAGCGGGCGGGCACGCGTGCCCCCGGTGGCCGGTACGACGGACACCCCCGGCCCGGCCTCCTCGGCGACGCCCCCGGCGACCGGGAGCCCGCGCGGGAGCGCCACCCGCCACCACAGGGCGATCGCGAGGCTCGCCGCCACGGCGGGGGCGACGATCGCGACCTGCCAGCCCGCCGCGTCGGCGAGCGGCGCCGTACCGACGAGCACGCACATCGAGCCGATGTTGAGGGTCGCGGTGTAGGCACCGGTGACGGCCCCGACGTACGCCGGCGGCGTCGAGCGGCGGATGAGCACGGGCACGACGATGTTGCCGATGGTGATGCCGAGGCCGAGGACGACGGTGCCGACCGCGGCGGCGGCCAGTGAGCCGGACGAGCGCACGAGGCTGCCGAGCACGACCCCGGCGAGGCACACCACGACCGCGACCTCGGCGCCGAGGCGTCGCACCACGGCCAGCGCGAGCGGGGCGGCCAGGCCGAAGCAGAGCACCGGCAGGCTCGTCAGCAGCCCGATCTCGCCACTGCTGGCGTCGAGGGCGGAGCGCAGCTCGTCGGTGACGACGGAGACCCCGACGAACGGGGCGCGGAGGTTGAGCGCCACCAGCAGCAGCGCCAGCACGGGCACCCAGGGGAACGCTGCGCGGGCCGGTCGGTCGTCGGGTCCCGTGCTCACCCGCGCACGCTACGCCCGGGCTCACGGCGTCCCGTCGGGGGGCCGAACGCGCCGCCGCGCGGCGCGGGAGGTGGTAGGCCACCAGGGACTCGAACCCTGAACCAGCGGATTAAAAGTCCGATGCTCTGCCCATTGAGCTAGTGGCCCGCCGCCCCAGTCTGCCAGTCGGGGAGACGCGCCGGGATGCCGGGCGGGACGCCCGACGTGCGAGCGAACGGGCCCGTAACGCGGCCGCCACGGCGTAGTTTGTGGGGCATGAGCACTCCCCGGGACGACGGCGGCCCCGCGCCCGTCGACCTGCTGAGCCGCTGGCTCGAGAGCCGCACGCCGGGCGACGAGGCGCCCGTCGAGCCCGCCCACCGGGCCGACCGCACGCCCCGCACGCCCGCGACCGAGCCCGCCCTCTCCGCCGTCGACCGCGACCTCGCCGCCCCGGAACCCGCCGAGGCGGCGCCCGTCGAGCCGGCGCCCGTCGAGGCGCCCGTCGAGGCGGGACCCGTCGACCCGCGGCACGACGTCGCGCGGTCGGTGCTCGCCGCGTTCCGCACCCCCTCGGCCCCCGGGACGCCCGTGGCCGACCGGTCCTCCGGACCGACCGACGCAGGGCCCCGGCCCGAGCCCGACGTCGAGCCCGACGTCGAGCTCGACCTCGAGCCCGACGTCGAGCCCGTTCCCGGCGAGCCCGTTTCGGGCGAACCCGCCGCCGTCAGCCCCACCGCCGCCGCGTCACCGCTCCTCGCCGCGGCGCGCCGGCTGGAGGAGCAGCAGACCGCGGCCGACCCGGAGCCCACCGTCCCCGTCGCCGACCCCACGCCCGCCCGCGGCGCGGGGACGTCCGCCGTACCGGACACCGCCCCGGGAACGCCGATCGGCGCCCGCACCCGGGCGGCCGGCACGCCGGAGGCACCGGTTCCCGTGCGGGTCGAGTTCACCTCGTCGCGCACCGGCCAGCTGACGGCGTCGCTGCTGATCCTCGCCGGGCTGCTGGTCACCGCGGGGCTCGGCTGGGTCGCCTACGACACCCGGGCGGTGCCCGACATCGCACTCGCCGGCGTGGCCGCCGCCCTCACGCTCGTGGTGTGGGGCGCGCGAGCGGGCTCCGCGCCGTCGCGCGTCGCGATCGACCGGGGCGTGCTCGAGATCCACCGCGGCGCGCAGCGCTCGACCTTCGACCTGACGAACGTGCAGCTCGACGTCGAGGAGCAGGGGCGGCCGCGGGACCGCGACTGGCGGTTCGTCGTGCACCGCCGCAGCCTCGGGCCGGTGGCGGTCGACCGTCGCATGGTCGACCCGACGGCCTTCATGGCCGCCGTGCGCCGCTACCGCCGCGACGTCTGAGACCCCGGGCCGCGACCGGCCGGACCCGCGCGGTCAGGCCCGCGCGTCCTCGTGCTCCGGTACGGCGTCCCGCGGCCGGGCCCCGCTGACCGTCAGCGCCGCCACCGCCGTGGTGATCGGGACGCTGGCGACGAGCCCGATGGCGGAGGCCAGGGTGCGCACGACCTCCTCGCTCAGCATGTCGTCGGAGAGCACGTGGGAGGTCTGCCGGTCGTAGAGGGAGAGCAGCAGCAGCACGCCGAGGGCGGTGCCGGCGTACGCGAAGACGATCGTGTAGATCGTCGAGGCGATGTGGTCGCGGCCGATGCGCATGCCGCGGCCGAAGAGCTCGCGCCGGGTGAGGTCGGGGGCGGCTGCCCGCAGCTCCCAGACCGCGGAGGACTGGGTGATGGTGACGTCGTTGAGCACGCCGAGGCCGGCGATCACGATGCCGGCCGACAGGAGCGCCTTGTAGTCGAGGCCGTCGGCGTAGAGCTGGAGCATCTCGCCGCCCTCGTCGCTCATCCCCGAGAGCCGCGCGGCGTCGACGGCCCACACGCCGAGCAGCGCCGTCACCGCGATGCCGAGGAAGGTGCCGGCCAGGGCCGTGGACGTCCGGATCGACGGGCCGTGGGCCAGGTAGAGCACCACGAACATGATCACCGTGGACCCGACGACGGCGACCGCCATGCCCGACTCCCCCGCCAGCAGGCCGGGGATCACGAACCACCACATGACGGCCGCGGCGAAGACGAGCCCGAGGAGGGCCAGGATGCCGCGCAGGCGCGCCACCACGGCGACCACGACGACGAACAGCACGGTCATCCCGAGCAGCGGCGCCTCGCGGTGGGTGTGGGAGAAGCCGTAGACGACCGGCACCGTCTCGTCGGGAGGCGGGATGCGCAGCAGCACGACCTCGTCGCCCGCGCGCAGGCCCGAGCGCACGACGGAGGGCTCGGTCTGCACCGTGGCCTCGTCGCCCTCCTCCGGGCCCGAGGTCAGGCGCACGTCGATCTCGTTGCACCCCTCGGGGAAGTCCTCGACGCCCTCGGGCGTCTCGATGCCCGGGCCCACCGCGATGACCGGGCACGGCTCACGGACGGCCAGCACCTCGGCGTCGGGGAACGTCACGCCCTCCGCGGCGTACTGCACGTCGTCCACGACGCTGTCGCCCGATGGCCACAGCGCCACGAGACCGGCCACCGACCCCAGCGCCACGACGGCGAGGAAGGTCAGCAGGACGATGCGGGCCAACCGGCTGGTGGGGGCGTCGACGTGCCCGTGGACGTGCCCGTGCGGGACCTCCCGGACGCGGGCGCCCCCGCGGCGTGGACTCACCCGCCGACGCGCACGCCGCGCTCACCGGCGTCGGTGAGCCTGCTCTCCTCCGCCGCCTGGTCCTCGAGCTCCATGCGCCGGGCCTCGAGCTCGGACTCGTACTCACCGGGGCGGGACACGAGGTCCTTCGCCCCGCCCTCGAGCCGGGCGAGCGCCGTGCGGGCGAAGATCTGCTGCTCCGTCACGGTGCGCTCGGACCGGTCGCGGCCCAGGAACGAGATCGCCCAGTGCATGAGGGCGCTGACCCGGTTCTTGAAGCCGGTGATGTAGACGAGGTGGACCGCCAGCCAGGAGAGCCACGCCAGGATCCCGGTGAACCGGAACTTGCCCACCATGGCCACGGCGCGGAAGCGGCTGATGATCGCCATCGAGCCCTTGTCGAAGTACTTGAACGGCTTCTGGGGCTCCTTGCCCTTCAGCCGGCCCTCGATCTCGCGGGCGGCGTAGCGCGCGCCCTGGATCGCGACCTGGGCGACGCCCGGCAGGTTGTTGAGGCTGATCATGTCGCCGACCACGAAGACCTCGGGGTAGCCGGGGAGCGTCAGGTCGGGGTTCACGCCGATGCGGCCGGCGCGGTCGAGCGGCGCGCCGCTCTGCTCCGCCAGCTGCTTGCCGATCGGGTTCGCCTGCACGCCGGCGGCCCAGATCTTCGCCATCGACTCGATGCGCTCGGTGCTGCCGTCCTTGAACTTGACCTCGAGGCCGCGCTCGTCGACGACGGTGACCATCGCGCCGAGCATCACCTCGACGCCCAGCTTCTCGAGGCCCTCCTTGGCCTTCTGGCCCAGACGGGCGCCGAAGGGCGGGAGCACCTGGGGTGCCGCGTCCACCAGGAGGACGCGGGCACGCTCGGTGTTGATGTGGCGGAAGTCGCGGCGCAGCGTGCGGTGGGCGAGCTCGGCGATCTGGCCGGCCATCTCCACACCGGTCGGGCCCGCGCCGACGACGACGAAGGTCAGCAGGTGGTCGACGGGCTCGCCGCGGCCCGCGGCGAGCTCGGCCATCTCGAACGCACCGAAGATGCGCCCGCGCAGCTCGAGCGCGTCGTCGATGCTCTTCATGCCGGGGGCGAACTCGGCGAAGTGGTCGTTGCCGAAGTAGCTCTGGCTCGCGCCGGCGGCGACGACGAGGGAGTCGTACGGCGTGACGGTCTCGCGGCCCAGCACGTGCGAGGTCACGGTGCGCGCCTCGAGGTCGACGGTGGACACCTCGCCCAGCAGGACCGTCGCGTTGCGCTGCTTCGCGAGGATCTCCCGGGTGGGCGGCGCGATCTCACCCTGGGAGAGGATGCCGGTCGCCACCTGGTAGAGCAGCGGCTGGAAGAGGTGGTGGGTCGTCTTCGCGACCATCGTCACGTCGACGTCGGCCTTCCGGAGCGCCTTGGTGCCGAACAGACCCCCGAACCCGGAGCCGATGACGACCACCTCGTGACGGTCTCCGCTGGTCTGCGCTGCGCTCATCGGCCTCGCCCTTCTCGTCGTCTTCACCTCGTGGCATCCCGTGCGACGCCGGTTACCCCAGATCCCGGCGCGCACCCCCCATTCTTGTCCGGTCCGCGACCCAAAGCACATCACCAGAGGTGGTTTCAGACACAACCACCCGGGGAAACAGGCGCCAGATGTCTCCGAACCCCGCGTCTATCTCGGTCTGACGCGACCTGCACCCGAGGTTGCCCGTCATGCCGCAGAGCCGCGACGCCGTCCGTCTCGACCCCGGTCCGTCCAGCGTCCAGCACGCCCGACGCTGGGCCGCTGCCGCCTGCCGCGAGATGGGGCGCGAGGACCTCGTGGAGGCCGCCGAGCTGTGCGTGTCGGAGCTGGTCACCAACGCGGTGCTGCACGCGGAGCCGCCGATCTCGCTGCGGGTGCGGGGCACCCGCGAGCACCCGCGCCTCGAGGTCTTCGACGGGTCGCACCAGCCGCCGGTGTTCACGCCGATGGCGGAGGGCGACGTGGACGACGAGCTGGACCTGCTGCTCACCGTCGGGCGCGGACTCGGGATGGTGGCGATGAACTCGGCCGCCTGGGGCGCCGACATCACGCCCGAGGGCAAGGTCGTCTGGTTCGAGCCGGTCGCCGAGCCGCGCCTCGACGGCGACCTGGCGGGCGAGGTGTACGACGTGACCACGGCACCGTCGGCCCCCGACGCCGACGACCGGTACGTCGTGCACCTGGCGGGCCTGCCCGCGGCGGCGTACCGCGACTTCCGGCGGCACTACAGCGACCTGCGCCGCGAGGTCCGGCTACTGGCGCTGGCCCACGAGGACGCCTACCCCCTCGCCCGGGACCTCTCGCGCCTGTTCGACACGTTCGAGCGGCAGATCGACCACGCCGCCGCCGCCGCCGGCGTCGAGGCGACGCTGGCCGCCGGGCACGACCGGGTCGACGTCGACCTCACGGTCGGGGAGCCGGCGGGCGGGCTCGCGGAGCAGATGCTCGAGCTGCTCGACCTCGCCGACGCGTTCTGCCGGGCCCAGCGGCTGCTCTCGCTCGAGCGCAGCGCGGCGCAGCGGGCGTTCCAGCAGTGGCTGCTGAGCGAGGTGGCGCGCCAGGGCCGCGGTGAGCAGCCCGCGGCCTGGGCCGCGGCGGCGGCCGACCGGGTCGACGGCGTCCACGCCTCCTGACGGGCGCCGGGCTCAGCCGTAGCCGAGGGCGTGCAGCGCGTCGTCGTCGATGCCGAAGTGGTGCGCGATCTCGTGGACCACGGTCACGTGCACCTCGTCCTCGAGCTCCTCGAGCGAGTCGCACATCTCCTGCAGCGGCCGGCGGAAGACGAAGATGCGGTCCGGCAGGACCCCGCCGTAGTCGAACCCGCGCTCGGTGAGGGCGACTCCGTCGTAGAGACCCAGCAGGTCCGGCTCGTCCTCCGGCGGCTCGTCCTCGACGAGCACGACCACGTTGTGCACCAGGCGGGCCAGCTCGTCGGGCACCGAGTCGAGCGCGGCGTCGACGATGCGCTCGAACGTCTCACGGTCCAGGTCGACGGGCACGGCACCATCATGGCGGGGGCCGGAAATGCCGATCGCCCCGGATCCGTGTGGATCCGGGGCGATCGTCCTGCGACCCCGACGGGACTCGAACCCGCGGCCTCCGCCGTGACAGGGCGGCGCGCTAACCAACTGCGCTACGGGGCCAGGTGTGGCAGCTCCTGCGTCAGGAGCCGGTGAACCATAACTCATCCTCGCGACCGAATCCCAATCGAGGTCCGGCCCGCACCCCCAACCGGATTCGAACCGGCGCTACCGCCGTGAAAGGGCGGGGTCCTGGGCCGCTAGACGATGGGGGCCAGCCGCGCGGCGTCCGGGCGGAGCCGGGTGCCGACGACCCGTCAAGCATAGGACACCGCCCTCGGGCCCGGCTCGGAACCGGTTTCGTGCGCCCGCGCGGGCTGCGGTATGGTTGCCCTCGCTCGGGCAGGTAGCTCAGTTGGTACGAGCGATCGCCTGAAAAGTGATAGGTCGGCGGTTCGACCCCGCCCCTGCCCACGAGCACGAGAGCCCCGCCGGTCCGCCGGCGGGGCTCTCGCCCTTCCCGGGCACCTCCCGCCGGCGCCCGGCGCTAGCGTGGGGCCCGGTCACCGGACAGGAGGGAGCGGTCGATGCTGGTCGCACAGCGCAGGGACCTCCTGCTGGCCCGCCTGCGGCAGGACGGCCGCATCATCGCGAAGGACGTCGCCGCCGAGCTGGGCGTCGGGGAGGACTCGGTCCGCCGCGACCTGCGCGAGCTCGCGGCCGCGGGCCTGTGCCAGCGGGTGTACGGCGGCGCGCTGCCGGTCTCGCCGGCGGTGGGCGACTACGCCGCCCGCACGCGGGTGGCCTCCGACAGCAAGCGCCGCGTGGCCGTCGCCGCGGCCGGGCTCGTGCAGCCGGGCTCCACCTTGCTGCTCGACGGCGGTACGACGGCCCTCGAGGTGGCGCGTGCCCTGCCGGCGGACCTCGACGCGACCGTCGTCACCCACAGCGTGACCGTGGCCGCGGCCCTGGTGGAGCACCCCACGGTCCGGGTGCTCGTGCTGGGGGGCCGGCTCTTCAAGCATTCGGCCGTCACGTGCGGCGCCGCCGCGGCCGAGGCCGCGGCCACGATCACGGCCGACCTGTTCCTCCTCGGGGTCACCGGGGTGCACGCGCGGACCGGCCTCACCACGGGCGACCCCGACGAGGCGGCGATGAAGCGCCTGCTGGCGGAGCGCGCGGCCGAGACCTACGTGCTGGCCAGCGTCGAGAAGATCGGCGCTGCCTCGCCGTACACGGTCCTGCCGCTGGACCGGGTCGCGGGGATCGTGACCGACGCGCCCGCCGACACGGCCGCCGTGGCGGACCTGGTGGCGCTCGGCGTCCCGGTCGTCGACGCGGGCAGCCCCGCCCCCTGAGGCCCCCCGCCCCGCGGGGTCGGGGTGACGGAGGGGCTCAGGCCCGCGGGCCCGCGCGGAACGGGCCCGACAACGCGGCCCACTGCAGCAGCACGACCGTCTTGGCGTCGGCGATCCTGCCGTCGCCCACCTGCCGCAGGGCGTCGTCGAAGTCGAGCTCGAGGACGTCGATGTCCTCGCCCTCGTCCTCGAGGCCGCCCCCCGCCCCCGTGCGGTCCCCCGGGCCGTAGGGGGCGGCGTAGAAGTGCACCCGCTCGGTGACGGAGCCGGGGCTCATCCAGAGGTCGAAGACGTGCTCGACGTCGCCGACGACGACGCCCAGCTCCTCGGCCACCTCGCGTCGCACGGCGGTGACCGGGTCGTCCTCGTCGAGGAGCCCGGCCGCGGTCTCCACGAGCCGCCCGTCGGGGTGGCCGTTGACGTAGACCGGGAACCGGAACTGGCGCGTCAGCAGGACGGTGCGCCGTACCGGGTCGAAGAGCAGGATCGTGGCGCCGTTGCCGCGGTCGTAGGTCTCGCGCTGCTGCACGCTCCACCGGCCGCGGGAGTCGCGGTAGTCGAACGTCGTGCGCCGCAGGACGTGCCACCCCGCGGCGAGGAGCTCGACGTCCCGCACGACGACGTCGTCGTTGCCGTGCAGGTCACGGCCCGCCTGGTCCAGGCCCGTGCGCCCCCGCGCGTCGGGCACGTCGACCCCGGGGGTGCCGCGGGTCGTGGTCGCGGCGCCGCGGGGCGACGGGGAGGGGTCGGGGCGATCGGTCTCGATGGTGTCCACGGCGCCAGCCTACGAGCGAATCGTGCAGAAGTCGTCAGCATTGAGCAAGAACATGCACTAGCAGTTGGCTGGGACCTGGGTCACGCCGACCCCTTGCCGAACCGCGGAAGTAGTTGCACCATGAGTGCAGGAACTCGGGCACCACCTCGCCACGCGCCACTCGGGTGCCGCCGCGACGCCCCTCCACCTCGGGAGCACCACCCATGTCACAGCACCCCCTCCTGCGCCGTCTCTCGGCGCCCGCGCTGGTCGCCGCGCTCGCCCTCGGCACGGCCACGACCGGCCCCGCCACGGCCACGCCGACCGGCGCGCACGCCGCCACCACCACGACCGCCGCCGCGGCCCTCGCCAGCCCGTACCAGCACGGTCCGGACCCGACGCTCGCCGCGATCCGAGCGACCCGCGGGCCGTACGCCACGTCGTCGTACTCCATCTCCGACCTCGCCAGCCGCGGCTTCGGCTCGGGCACCGTCACCTACCCCACGACGACGAGCGAGGGGCGCTTCGGCGTGGTGGCCATCTCGCCGGGCTACACCGCGTCGGAGTCGACCATCGCCTGGCTCGGCCCGCGGCTCGCGTCGTTCGGCTTCGTGGTCGTCACCTTCAACACCAACTCCCGCTACGACCAGCCGGCCGCGCGCGGCGACCAGCTCCTCGCCGCCCTCGACCACGTCATCGCCGACTCCCGCACGTCCTCCCGCGTCGACGCGACCCGTCAGGCCGTGGTCGGCCACTCCATGGGCGGCGGCGGCACCCTCGAGGCGGCCGTGACCCGGCCCTCCCTCGAGGCCGCCGTGGGCCTCACCCCCTGGAACCTCGACAAGACGTGGTCCGGGGTCGACGCGGCGGCGCTGATGATCGGCGCCGAGAGGGACTCGGTCGCCCCGGTCTCCAGCCACGCCATCCCGTTCTACGGTTCGCTCACGGGGGCGGAGCGGCGGGCCTACCTCGAGCTCGCCGGGGCCAGCCACTTCGCGCCGAACACCTCGAACGCGACGATCGCGGCCTACACGGTCGCGTGGCTGAAGCGCTACGTCGACGACGACACCCGCTACGAGCAGTTCCTGACCCCGGGCCCGAACGTGTCACCGTTCGGGGACGTCTCGGACTACAGGATCAGCTGAGCCCGCCCGGCGCGTCGGTCCCGGCACCGCGGGGCGGGCCGGGACCGACGCGACCGAGGGGGAGCACGTGGAGCACGACGACCGCAGCACGAACGGCACGAACGGGACCGCCGCTCCGGACGGCCACGCGGCGGACGGGCGCGTCGCGCGGGGGCAGCGCAACCGCGCCGCCCTTGTCGCCGCTTTCCTCGACCTGGTGGCGGCCGGGCACCAGCGCGTGACCGGCCAGCAGGTCGCCGAGAGCGCGGGCGTCTCCGTGCGGACCGTGTGGACGCACTTCGCGGACCTCGAGGCGTTGTACGACGCGGCGAGCCGCGAGCTGTGGCGTCGCTACCAGGAGGGCCGCACCCTCGTGGCGGCCGACCTCGACCTGCCGACCCGGGTGGACCGGTTCGCCGCCCGGCGCGCGGCGGAGAACGAGGAGATCGCGCCCTTCGCCCGCACCGCCGCGCTGGCCGAGCCCTTCAGCCCGGCACTGCGCGCCTCCCGGGCCCGCTTCGTCGGCGCCGTGCGCGACGACGTGCTGCGGCTGTTCGGCGCCGAGCTCGCCGGGGCACCCGACCGGACCTCCGCGGTGCTCGCCGCCGCGACGTACCCCGCGTGGTCGACCCTGCGCGACGACCTGGGGCTCGACACCGACGACGCCCGGGCGGCACTCACCGCCACCCTGCGGGCGCTGCTCGACCCGGGGACCCCGGCGTCCTGAGGGGTGGCCGCGACGTGCGGGCGGCCCCTCAGACGTGCCCGGCGAGCTGTCCCATGCGCGCCTCGAGGGCGGCGAGGTAGGCGTCGCGCTGCTGCGGGGCCAGCGGGCTGTCCGGCTCGAGGCGGCTGCACGCGGGCAGCACGTCGACCGACAGCTTGGCCGCGCCGGCCAGGGCGCGCAGCTCGTCGAGCCGGTCCCCGAACGGGGTGCCGCTGCCCGGCGAGTAGGACCGCACGACCTCGTCGACGTCGTCGAGGAACAGGTCGACCTTCGTCACCACCACGACGAGCCACGTCGGGCGCGGCCGGCGCACGGCCATGGACGCGATCCGGTGCGCGGTCACGGTCCAGTCCTCGAGCTCGCGGGCGAGCTGCTCCTCGCGGTCGACGTGGACCGCGCCGGTCGTCCCCGCGGGACGACGGCCCGTGGCGTGACCGTCGGCGACCACGTGGAGCACGCCGTCGACGGGGTCGTCGTGGAAGACCTCGTCGAGCGCCCCGAGCCGGGTCGCCGCGTTCTCCCCCGGCACGACCCGGAAGCGGAAGCCGCGCAGGCGCCGGTCCCGGCGTACCCGTCGCTCCATCACCGCGGAGCCCGCCTCGGGCGGCTCCTCGCTGCGCGGGCGGCCCGCGAGGTGGTCGACCAGCTCGCTCTTGCCGACGCCGGTCATGCCGGTGACGGCGACGGTCGGGTAGCGGTGCTGGAAGGCCCCGGTGAGCCGCTCGCGGCCCCGGACGAGGGTGGCGGGTACGGCGCGGAGGCCGCGCGGGCCGCGGGGGTGCTCGCTCATCGCGTCGACGGTACCCGAGCCCGGCGCACCGACCGGCTAGTCGCCGGGCCGCTCCGGCGTACCCGGCCCGACCAGCTCGCGCAGCGCGCGCTCCAGGCCGCCCATCCCGACCCGGAGGGCGGCGACCTCGGCGTCGGTGAGCCGCTGCAGCAGCTCGCGCCGGTGGGCGACGCCCGTGCTCGCGACCTGCTCGAGGGCGGCGTGGCCCGCGGGGGTGGCGACGAGGTGGCGGGCCCGCCGGTCGTGGGGCGTGCGCTCCTGCACCAGCAGGCCCCGGTCGACGAGACGGGCGACCAGCCCGGAGACCGTCGCGGCGCTCACTCCCAGGGCCACGGCGACGTCGTGGGCGGTGACGGGGCTGCGGTGCACGGCGAGCATCAGCACCTTGAGCTGCTGGATCGACAGCTCGGTGGCGACCACCGCGTCGACCTGGACGTCCGTCAGGAGGTCCTCGATGCGCAGCGCGATGCCCTCGACCGCATCGATGTCCACCTGACGGTCACTCACCCGTCCGAGGATACGGTTAGCCTGACGCTAACCGCCTTCGCCGACCCCTCCGCCGGGTCCCGCACCACCGCCGCCACCGACACAGGAGCTGACCTCCGTGGGCCGTCTCGCGTCCTTCTCCCTGCGCAACCGCGCGCTCGTCGCCCTCGCCACCGTGATGGTCGCCTTCTTCGGCGTCATCTCCGCGGGCTCGCTGAAGCAGGAGCTCATCCCCAACCTGCAGTTCCCCGCCGTCGGGGTCGTGCTGCCGTACGACGGGGCGTCGCCCGAGGCGGTGGAGCAGGAGGTGACGATCCCCGTCGAGGAGGCCCTGACGGGGATCGACGGGCTCGACGAGCTCGACTCCACCTCGTCCAGCGGCTCCTCGCTCGTGCTGGTGGTGCTCGAGTACGGCACCGACCTCGACCGGGCGCAGCAGCAGGTCGAGAGCGCGGTCTCCGGGCTGGAGACGCTGCCCGAGGAGGTCGAGCCCGTCGTCTTCGCCGGCGACTTCGACCAGTTCCCCGTGGTGCAGCTCGCGGTGACCTCCGACGCCGAGCCGGCCGCGCTCGCGGAGCGTCTCGAGCGTCTCGCGCTGCCCGAGCTCGAGGACGTCGAGGGCGTCCGGCAGGTGCAGCTCACGGGCGCCCCGACCGACCGGGTCGAGGTCGCACTCGCCCCGGAGGCCCTCGCCCAGGGCGTCACCGGCGCCTCCGTCGCCGAGGCGCTCGGCACCAACGCCTCGCTCGTGCCCGCGGGCAACCTCGAGGCCGGCGACCAGGCCCTGTCCGTCCAGGTCGGCACCACCCCCGCGACGCTCGAGGAGCTGCAGGCCGTCCCGGTCCCGCTGCCCGCGGGCGGTACGGCGCCGCTCGGCCGGCTGGCCCAGGTGCAGGTCACCGAGGCGGCGGCCACGTCGTACTCGCGCACCGACGGTGAGCCGAGCCTCGCGGTCGCGATCACCAAGACCCCCGACGGCAACACCGTCGACATCTCGCACGCGGTCGCCGACCTGGTCCCGGAGCTCGAGGAGGACCTCGGCGACGGCACCGAGTTCACGGTCGCGTTCGACCAGGCGCCCTTCATCGAGAAGTCGGTCGAGGACCTGACGACGGAGGGCGGGCTCGGCCTGTTCTTCGCCGTGCTGGTGATCCTCGTGTTCCTCTTCTCGGTGCGCTCGACGCTCGTCACCGCGATCTCCATCCCGCTGTCGCTGCTGGTCACCCTCATCGGGCTGCGCCTGGGCGACTACACCCTCAACATCCTGACGCTGGGCGCGCTGACGGTCGCGATCGGCCGCGTCGTCGACGACTCGATCGTCGTCATCGAGAACATCAAGCGCCACCTGTCGTACGGCGAGCCCAAGGTCACCGCGATCACCACGGCGGTGCGCGAGGTCGGCGGGGCCATCACGTCCTCGACGCTGGCCACCGCGGCCGTGTTCCTGCCCATCGGCGTCGTCGGCGGCCAGGTGGGCGAGCTGTTCCGGCCCTTCGCGGTGACGGTGGCACTGGCGCTGCTGGCGTCCCTGCTCGTCGCGCTGACGATCGTGCCGGTGCTCGCCTACTGGTTCCTGGCCTCGCCCGCGAGCCCGGTGGACGTGGCCGTCGTGCAGGCGGAGGCCGAGGCGAAGGAGGAGCGCACCTGGCTGCGCCGCGCCTACGACCCCGCCGTGCGCTGGGTCGTGCGGCGACCGTGGACCACCGTCGGCGCGGCCGTGGTCGTGCTGGTCGCCACCCTCGGGCTCACCCCGTTCATCGCGACCAGCTTCCTCGGCAGCAGCGGGCAGAACACGCTCACCGTCACCCAGGACCTCGAGCCCGGCGCCAGCCTCGCGCGGCGCGACGAGGCGGCCCGCACGGTCGAGGAGGTGCTGGTCGGCGCCGACGACATCGAGAGCGTGCAGACCTCGGTCGGGTCCGCCGACCCGGCGGCCGCGGCGTTCGGGGCGGGTGGCTCGGCGTCGTTCGCCGTCACCCTCGACGAGGAGGCCGACGCCGAGGCCGTCGCCGACCGGCTGACCGACGACCTGGCCGACGCGGACGGCGACATCACGGTCGCGGCCGGCGACGCCGGGTTCGCCTCCGCGCTGGAGGTCGTCGTCACCGCCACGGACCAGTCGCGCCTGGTGGAGGCGGCCGAGGTCGTCACCGCCGAGCTGGAGGGCGTCGACGGCATCGGCCAGGTCACCTCCGACGCCGCGCCCGCGCAGCCCGTGCTGTCGGTGCAGGCGCGCCCGGAGGCCGAGGCGGCCGGGCTCACGTCGACCGTCCTCGGCCAGGTGCTCGCGGCCGCCCTGGCGCAGCCCCCCGTCGGCCAGGTCTCGGTCGACGGCCAGCAGCTGCCCGTCGTGATCGCTCAGGGCGAGAAGCCGACGTCGGTCGAGGCGCTGGAGCAGCTGCCCGTCGGCGAGGGCACCACGCTCGGCCAGGTCGCCGAGCTCCGCGAGGAGCAGGTCGCCACGGCGATCACCCGCGCCGACGGCGAGCGCACCGTGACCATCACCGCCGAGCCGGCGGCGGACGACCTGGGGTCGGTCACCGCCGACGTCCAGGCCGTCCTCGACGACGTCGACCTGCCGGAGGGCACGGAGGTCTCCCTCGGCGGCGTCTCGGAGGACCAGGCGGAGGCGTTCGCCCAGCTCGGGCTCGCGCTGCTCATCGCGATCGCGATCGTCTACGTCGTCATGGTGGGCACGTTCCGCTCCCTGGTGCAGCCGCTCATCCTGCTCGTCTCGGTGCCGTTCGCCGCGACCGGCGCGATGCTGCTGCTCGCCGTCACGGGCATCCCGCTCGGCGTGCCCTCCCTCATCGGCGCGCTCATGCTCATCGGCATCGTGGTGACCAACGCGATCGTGCTCATCGACCTCGTGAACCAGCGCCGCGAGGCGGGGGCCGGCATCGTCGAGGCGGTGCGCGAGGGCGGCGGCAAGCGCGTGCGGCCCATCGTGATGACGGCGCTCGCGACGGTGCTGGCGCTGACGCCGATGGCGTTCGGCGTGACGGGCGGCAGCGCGTTCATCTCCCAGCCGCTGGCGATCGTCGTGATCGGCGGGCTGCTGTCCTCGACCCTGCTGACCCTCCTGCTCGTCCCGGCGCTCTACCTGCTGGTCGAGCGCCGCAAGGAGCGCGGGGCCGAGCGGCGTCGCCGGCGGCGGGAGCGCCGGCACGGCCGGCACGAGGACGCCGCGGCCCCCGCCTGACGCGGGCCGGCCCGGCCTCCTTGCCTCCCGCGCCACGATGGCGGGGAGCGCCCCGACCGCCGGGGCGGGAGCGAGGAGGCCGAGGGTGCGAGCAGCGGTGTACGACGAGTTCGGCGACGCGGGCGTCATCAGCGTGCGGGAGGTCGACGACCCGCCGGTGGGGCCGGACGTCGTGCTGGTGCGGGCCCACGCGACGAGCGTCAACCCGGTCGACTGGAAGGTGCGGGAGGGCTACCTGCGGGGCGCCTTCCCCCACCACCTCCCGATCATCCCGGGCTGGGACGTCGCCGGCGTGGTCGAGGCGGTGGGCCCCGCGGTCCGCACCGGCCTCCGCCCCGGCGACGAGGTCTGGGGCTACGTGCGCCGCGACGACCTCGCGTTCGGCACCGCCGCGCAGCTCGTGCCGGCGCCCCAGCGCACCGTCGCGCTGAAGCCCGCCGGGCTCTCCTTCGCCGAGGCCGCCGCCGTGCCCCTCGCCGGGCTCACGGCCTGGCAGACCGTGGTCGAGGCGCTCGACGTGCAGGCGGGCGAGCGGCTGCTGGTGCACGCCGCCGCCGGGGGCGTGGGCCAGTTCGCGGTGCAGATCGCGCTCGCCCGGGGCGCCGTGGTGGTCGGCACCGCCCGGCCCGACAACCACGACCTGCTGCGCGACCTCGGTGTCAGCGAGGTGGTCGACCACTCGGCCGGCCCGGTCAGCGCCCAGCTCTCGGCCCCCGTCGACGCCGTGCTGGACCTCGTCGGCGGCGAGGCCCTCGAGGACGCACCGCAGCAGGTGCGCGACCCCGCCCGCATCGCCTCCGTCGTCGACGACGCAACCGTCGCGCGGCTCGGCGGGCACTACGTCTTCGTGCGCCCCGAGCGCGCCCACCTCGACGAGCTGCGGGCCCTCGTCGACGCCGGCCGGTTCCGCGTCGACCTCGCCGCGACGTACCCGCTCGAGGAGATCGCCGAGGCGCACCGCGCCTCGGAGGAGGGCCGCACCCGCGGCAAGATCGCCGTCACCATCCCCCAGGAGGACTGACATGACCCCCGCCGACCTGCTCATCGAGGCCTACGGGCGCGTGCTCGAGAACGCCACCGCCGCGGTCGAGGGCCTCGACGAGGACCAGCTCGCCGCCCGCCCCGCCCCGGACGCGAACTCGATCGCCTGGCTCGTGTGGCACCTGACCCGCGTGCAGGACGACCACGTCGCCGAGGTCGCCGGCACCTCGCAGGTGTGGACCGAGCAGGGGTACGCCGCCCGCTTCGCCCTGCCGCTCGACGACGCCGACACGGGCTACGGCCACAGCAGCGAGCAGGTCGGGCAGGTGCGGGCGAGCGAGGCCGACCTGACGGCGTACCTGCGGGCCACCCACGAGGCGAGCACCACCTTCCTCCGCTCGCTCACCCCCGAGGCGCTCGACCGCGTCGTGGACGAGCGCTGGGACCCGCCGGTCACCCTCGGGGTCCGGCTCGTCAGCGTCGTCGACGACGGGACGCAGCACGCGGGCCAGGCGGCGTACGTCCGCGGGCTGCTGGGCCTCTAGGTGCCGGAGCTGCCGGAGGTCGAGTCGGCCCGCGCCGTCGTGGAGCGCGGCGCCCTGGGCCGGCGGATCGTCGACGTCGACGACAGCGACACCTGGGAGTGCCGCCCGCACGCGCCCGGCGAGATCCGCGAGGCGCTGCTCGGGCGCACGCTCGTGGCCGCGCACCGGCGCGGCAAGTCGATGTGGTGCACCACCTCGGCCCGCGAGGGTGACGCCGGCGCCGGCGGGGGTAGCGGCGCCGAGGGGCCCGTGCTCGGGCTCCACCTCGGGATGAGCGGGCGGATCCTCGTGCGCGAGCGCCCCGAGGCCGAGGGCGGCGAGGAGCAGGAGGGCGGCGACTACGCCGGCCGCACCGGCGACCGCCGCAGGGAGGAGTGGTTCCGCTTCACCCTGCGCTTCGCCGACGGCGGCAGCCTGCGCCTGCTCGACCCGCGCCGCCTCGGCCGGGTGCGCCTCGACCCCGACCTGTCGGCGCTGGGACCCGACGCCGCCGAGGTCGGCCGCGAGGAGTTCCGCGCCCGCGTCGGCCGCGGCACCGCCCCGCTCAAGGCGCGGCTGCTGGACCAGGGATGCGTGGCGGGCATCGGCAACCTGCTGGCCGACGAGACCCTGTGGCAGGCGGGCATCAGCCCGCTCCGCCCAGCGGGCGACCTCGACGACGACCGGCTGGACCACCTGCGCCGCGTGCTGCGGCGCTGCACCCGCGCCGCGATCGAGCACGGCGGCGTGCACACCGGCGAGGTCGTGCCGCACCGGCGGGCGGGGGCGCACTGCCCGCGCTGCGGCGCGGCGATGACCCGCGGCACCGTCGGCGGGCGCACCACGTGGTGGTGCCCGCAGGAGCAGGTCTGAGGGACCCCGGCGGCCCCGGCGGCTAGCGCCGATCCGGTACGCCGCGCACCCGCGCCGCGTGCCACCCCGCCGTGGCGACGAGCAGCGCGACCACGAGCGCCACGCACCCCGCCACCACCCCGTCGAACGCCACGGCGTGCAGGCCCTCGGGCACCCGTCGTACGGCGGTGCCCACCGCCACCAGGGCGGCCGCCCCGACCGCGACCTCCAGCAGGGGCAGCCGGGTCGCCCGGGGCGGGACCTCCGCGCGCACCGGCCGGCGGGCGAGCCACACGACGGCGGCCACCGCGACCACGACCATCCCGGTGACGCCGGAGCCGTACTGCAGCCACTTCCCGCCCGGCAGCGGACCGTGCTGCTCCGCGAGCCAGGCCACGTTCTCCCACCCCCAGCGACCGGGGTGGGTGAAGGAGTCCCAGGCCACGTGCGTCACGGCGCCGACCACCCCGCCGATCGGCACCCACGCCCACCCGCGGCGCCCCAGGCGCACGTGCGGGTCGAGCCGGGCCCGCACCGCGGCCGGCGCCAGGCCCACGAGGGCGTCGCGTACCACCGTGAACCAGAGGGCCACCACCACGACGGTGACCACCGGCGCCCACGTCAGCAGGCCGAGCGGCGAGTGCGCGAACCCGTAGACGTCGCGGGCCCCGACGTACAGCCCGAGGTCGGGGACGGTCGCCCCCACCACGAGCGGCGTCAGCGGCAGGCCGAGCAGACGCAGCGGCAGCACGACGGCCGGGTGGGCGACGGTGATCGGCACGGGGCCGAGGGTAGGCGGCGTGCGGCCGCCCCACCCGCCCGCTGGCTACGATCGATCGGTGCCGTCGCCCACGGCGACCGTCGTCGCACTCCACCTCGCCCCCGCCCACCGCACGCCCATGCGGGCGGTCGACGCGCTCGAGCTCGTCGGCGGCCGCGGCATCGTGGGCGACCGGTTCTTCGGCGCCCGTTCGCGCCACGTCACCGTGCAGACCGCCGAGGACCTGGCGGTGGCGACCGAGCGGCTGGGCCGGCCGGTCACCCCCGACCGCACCCGCCGCAACATCACCCTCGACCACGGCCCGCTGCCGACGACGCCCGGCGCGCGCCTGCGGCTGGCGAACCTGGACCTCGAGGTGCTGCGCGTCGCCGCGCCCTGCCGGATCATGGAGGACGAGCTCGGGCCCGGCGGCGCCGTCGCCCTGCGTCGGCGCGGGGGCGTGGTGTGCCGGCTGCTGGACTCCGGCACGGTGCGCATCGGCGACACCTGCGACCTCGACCCGCCGCGCGACGACCAGCTGTTCTGAGCCTCCGCGCCCGGTCGGGCGACCCGTCGTCCCCCACGAGTTCGGGTGAACGGGGGGTGACCTCAGGGTGAACGTGGCACGGTGGGCAGGTGGTCTCCCCCGCCCTCACCGCCTGGCGCCTCGCCGTCGCGGCCTCCGCCCTGACAGGGGTGGTGCTCGCCGCGCTGCAGCACGACGTGTGGTGGACCGCGCTCAGCCAGCTCGTCAGCCTGGCCGTCGGGGCGACCTATCTCGGGCTCGCGGCCCTCCCCCACGTCACCGGCCGCCCGGAGCCCCGCAGCGGCTGGCTGCGCGGGGCGCTGACCACCGCGGTGCTGCTCGTCGCGCTGGCCTACCTGCCGATGCAGAACGACAACCTCACCGACCCGTACTCGTTGTTCGAGCACGTGCTCACGCCCGCCCTGGTGACGATCGACCACCTCCTGGTGGCACGCTCCCCGGCCCCCCGCCGCTGGCACGCCCCGTCGTGGCTCCTGCCGCCGGCGGCCTACCTGACCTGGTACGTCGCGGGGGACCTCGCCGTGTACGACGCCCTCGACCCCCGCCGTACCGCCGCGTTCGCCGGCAGCGTCGCCCTGCTGGGCGCGCTGACCCTCGCGGTGGCGCTCGCCGTCGCCGCGCTCGTGCGCCGCGCTCAGCCCCCCAGCCCGAGCGCGCCCACCATCAGCGGCAGGACCAGGATGATGAGGACCGCGCCGAGCACGTCGAACGAGACGCCGGTGCGGATCATCCGCGTGATCGGCACGGTGCCGGAGCCGTAGACGACCGCGTTCTGCGGCGTGGAGACCGGCAGCATGAAGCCGAACGACGCGGCGAATGTCGCCGCCAGCGCGGGCACGAACGGGTTGATCCCGGCGGCCACCGCGATGGGGATGATGATCGGCACCACCACCGCGGCCGACGCCGTGTTGCTGGTCGTCTCCGAGACGACGATGGCCAGCACGACCGCGAACGCGGTGATCCAGAACGTGCTGGCGAGACCCAGGCGGTCCGAGGCCCCGTTGCCGATGGTCTCGGCGAGCCCGGAGGACTCCAGCAGGCTGCCGAAGATGATGCCGGTGCCGAAGAGCACGACCGTGCCCCAGTCGATCTTGGCGGCGTCGCTCCAGCGCAGGGTGAACTCGCGCTCGGCCCAGCGGGTGGGCAGCAGGAACAGCAGGGAGGCCCCGAGGATCGCCACGACGCCCTCGTCGAGCCGGTCGCTCACCGTGGTGTAGACGCCGGAGTCCGTGCCCGCGACGAGGGCGACGACGCCCGGCGTGATCCAGAGGGTGACGGTGACGGCGAACGCCACGAGGGTGTTGCGCTCGGCGACCGAGAAGCGGCCCAGCCGCGCCCGCTCGGCCGCGACGTACTCCTCGACCCCCTCGAGGCGACGGGTCTCCGGGCGGTTGAGGAGCAGGACGACCACGGCGAGGGCCACGAACATCACCCCGCAGATCGGCGCCGCCATCATCATCCAGTCGAGGAACGAGATGCGCTCGCCCGTCGCCTCCTCGATGAGGCCGCGGCCGATGAGGTTGGGCGGCGAGCCGACGGGGGTGAGCAGGCCGCCGACGCTCGCGCCGTAGGCCAGCATGAGCATCAGCGCGGCACCGACCCGCAGGCGCAGGGGGTCGAAGTCGGCCGCGACCTCCCCGCGGTCCTGCATCAGCTTCGCGATGACCGTGAGGATGCCGATCGCGGTGGGCAGGAGCATCGCGACCGTCGCGGTGTTGGAGACGAAGGCCGAGAGCAGCGCGGTGATGGCGCCGAAGGCGATGACGACGCGGAACGTCGAGCGTCCGACGCCGGGCAGGCTCAGCACGAAGATCGCGAAGCGCCGCGCCACCCCGTGCTTGAGCATCGCCTGGGCCAGGATGAACGCCCCGATGAAGGTGAAGACCGTCGACGACCCGAAGGGCGCCAACGCCTCGTCGGCCGAGGCCACCCCGAGCACGACGATCGCCGCGATGCCCAGGAAGCCCCCGATCGGGATCGGCACCGGCTCGGTCACCCACAGCACGATGACGCCGAGCAGGATCGCCGCCAGCAGGTGCTGGTCGCCCTCGAGCCCCGTCGGCAGCAGCCAGAAGACCACCCCGAGCAGCGGCGCGAGCACGAGCCCGGCCGTGCGCCGCCCCTTCTCGAACCGCTCCTCGCGCGGCGACAGGTGCTGCTCGCCGAGACTGCGGTAGGTCGCGGTGTCGAGGAACGCCTTGTCGACGTCGGTGCGCTGGCCGGAGCGGCCGTCCTGGGTGGCTGTCATGCGAGCTCCCCTCCGAGACGTGTGGTGCGCGTCACACTACCGGCAGCGCCGGCCACGGCGGGGTACGGCGCTCAGCCCGCCCGGTACGCGTCGGCCGGGTAGACGCCCAGGACCTTCACGTCGGTGGTGAAGAACGACAGCTCCTCGAGTGCCCGGGCCAGCCCCGGATCGGCCGGGTGCCCGTCCACCTCGGCGAGGAACTGGGTGGCGATGAACTCCCCGTCGACCATGTAGGACTCCAGCTTCGTCATGTTCACCCCGTTCGTGGCGAACCCGCCGAGCGCCTTGTAGAGGGCGGCCGGCAGGTTGCGCACGTTGAACACGAAGGTCGTCACGACCGGCCCGTTGCCCGCGGGCGCCTCGTCGTACGACGGGGAGAGCACCACGAACCGGGTGGTGTTGTGGTCCTCGTCCTCGACGTCGGTCGCCAGCACCTCGAGGCCGTAGATGTCGGCGGCCAGCGGCGGGGCGAGCGCGGCCTGCGTGGGGTCGCCGGACTCCGCCACCTCGCGGGCGGCGCCGGCGGTGTCGCCCGAGATCATCGGCGTCCAGCCGTGGGCCGCGATGATCCGGCGGCACTGCCCGAGCGCGTGCACGTGGCTGTGGACGGTGCGGATCGTCTCCGTCGTCGCGCCCGGCACCGCCATCAGGTGGAACTGGATGCGCAGGAAGTGCTCCGCGATGATGTGGAGGCTCGTCGTCGGCAGGAAGTGGTGGATGTCGGCGACGCGCCCCGCGAGCGTGTTGTCGATCGGGATGAGCGCCAGGTCGGCGTCGCCGCGCTCGACGACCGCGAAGACCTCCTCGAACGAGGCGCACGGCACCGACTCCAGGTCGGCGTAGTGCCGCTGGCACACGATGTGGGAGTTGGAGCCGGGCTCACCCTGGTACGCGATCCGTCGGACAGTCACGGTCGGTCATCCTCGCACCGGCGCGGACGCACCGTCGACGCGAGCGTCAGCGGCGGACGGACCAGCGGCCCAGCAGCGTGCTGTCCGCCTCGAGGAGCAGCTGCAGGTCGAGGGCCGCGTCGACCGGCGGACCGGCCGTGATGCGCGGGCGCTCGCCGGCGACGATCCGCGGCACGAACGTGGCGCACAGCTCGTCGGCGACACGGCTCGCCAGGAGGTCGCGCAGCAGGTGGGGGCCGCCCTCGGCGAGCAGGTGCACGAACCCCTGCTCCACGAGCTGCTCCCGCAGCGCGACCAGGTCGACGCTGTGGGAGCCGAGCACGAGCACGTTGTCCTCGCCGAGCACCTCGCGCGCCTCGGCCAGGCCGTCGGCCGCCGCGCAGGTCGCCAGGAGCACCCGGCCGGGCTCGGCCCCGCGCAGCCCCGCGGGCACCTGGCCACGGCGGCTCACGAGCACGATCGGCCGCTCGGCCGGCGAGTAGCCCTCGGCCTCCGCCGTCCCGGCACCGACGACGATGACGTCGGCCAGCTGCCGCAGCACGCGGAACACCCGCTGGTCGGCCGCGTCGTGGATGGAGTCGGAGCGCTCCGAGTCGCCGGTCGCCGCCCCGTCGAGGGTGCTCACCATGTTGACGCGCAGCCACGGGCCACCCGCCGGCACGCCGTACAGCGCGGGCAGCTGGTCGTCACCGAGGTCGTCGGTGCCGGCGGCGGCGGGGTTGCGGCGGTCGAGGAGTACACGCACGCGGCCCACAGTAGGCGACCGTCCGCGAAGGCAGGTGTGCGTACTCAGACGCACCTGAGTCCCCACGGCCTGCCGCGCGCGGCGGCGGACTGGCTGGATGGGGAGCATGAGCTTCGCCGATCCCACCCGCTGCCCCGACTGCCGCGCGCCGTACGCCGCGGGGAGCCCCGGCTGCAGCCGCTGCGGCCTCCCCCTGCGCGGCGACCTGGCCCGCGAGCTGTTCAGCACGCTGCGCGCCGCCGACGGCCTGCTCGTCCGGCTCCGCGCCACCGCCACCGCCCCGGCACCGGCGCCGGCACCCGCACCGGCCCCCGCATCCGCGCCCGCGCCCGTCACCGCCCCCGCCCCTGTCCCGGTCGGGGTCGGCGGTGCGACGGTCGCGCCGTACCCCCGCCCGACGCCGGCGCCCCCGGGCCCCCGTCCTGCGGCGGCTCCCCCGGCGGCGCCCTCCACGGGCCTCCTCGAGAGCGGGGTGCCGGGCCTGCTCCTCGGCCTCGGCGCGGCCTGCCTGCTGGTCGGCTCGCTGGTCTTCCTCGCGATCGCGTGGGCCCTGCTCGGCGTCGGCGGACGCACGGCCGTGCTGGGTTCGATGACCGTGCTGGCGGCCGTCGGCACCGTCGCGCTCGCGCGGCGCGGGCTGCGGGCGGGCGCGGAGTCGTTCGCCTGCGTCACGCTCGGCCTCGTGCTGCTCGTCGTCGGCGGCGCCGACGCCGCGGGCTGGTGGGGCGACATCGGGGGCGGCACGCTGCTCCTGCTCATGGGCGGCGCGCTGGTGCCCGTCGGTCTCGGGCTGGCCGAGGCGGGCCACGGCACGCCCCGCGGGCTGCTCGCCGCGCCCCAGGTCGGCACCGTCCTCGGCGGGCTCCTCGCCACGGCGGGCGCCGCGGCGGTCCTCCCCGTCGAGAGCGGTCTCGCCGGTGGTACGGCGGGCCTCGCCCTCCTCGCGGCGTACGGCGCCGTGCGGCCCTCCCGGCTGCTCTCGGCGCTCGCCGCGTTGGCCGGCGCCGGGACCTGGGCCCTGCTCGCCACCGTCGGCGTCGTCCGGGCGGTCCTGCACCTCGACACCCTGTGGTCCGCCGGCCACGTGGTGCCCCTGCTCGTCGCGGCCGGCCTGGCTGCCGCTCCCGCCGTGCTGCCGCCGACCGTCCTCGCCCTGCCGCACCTGGCCCGGGTGGTGTGCGCCGCCGCCGCGGGCGCCGCGGTCACCGTCGCGGTCGTGCTGGGCCTGCACGCGGTGGGCCTCGACGCCGCCGTCACCGGCTGGAGCCTCGCCCTCCTCGTGGTCGCCGCGGCCGCGGCGGTCGTCCCGCCGGCCTGGCGGGCCGCCCTGCTGGGCCCCGGCGCGGTGAGCACGTTCGTCCCCCTCGCGGCGCTGCTGGAGGTGGTGAGCCGGGCCGTCGGGGCCGTCCTCACCGTGCCGCGCCCGACCGACGCCCTCACCCGACTGGCCCCGCCCGAGGGCCTGCTCGACCGGCCCTGGGTGGCCGCCGTCGCGGCCCTCGCCCTCGTCGCGGCCCTCGCCGTGACCCTCGGACGGCACGTCCCCGCGGCACGTGGGGACCGCGGGGACGTGCCCGTCGCGCTGCTGCTCACGACCCTGGTCGCCGCAGCGGTGGCGGCCTCCTACCCGGTCCCGCTCCTCGTCGTCGTGCTCGGGCTGCTCGTGCCCGCCGCCGGCGCGGTCGTGGTCGCCGCGCTCGGCGACGGGCGGTCGGCACCGTGGTGGAGCGTCGCGGCCGCCCTGACCGGCCTCGGCACGATCGCCGCCACTCCTGCCCCGGAGCTGCTGCTCGGCGCGCTCGCCCTGGCCGTCGTGGGGTGCACCGTCGCCCTCCTGCTGCCCAGCGGCGTCGTCGTGGGCACCGGCGCGGGCCTGGTCCTGGCGCCCGCCGCGACGGGCACCGTGCTGGTGCTCGGCGACCTGCTCGACGCCGACCGCCAGCCGCTGGTCGCGGTGACGACCGTCGTCGTCGCCCTGCTGGTCGCGCTCGTCGGCCGGGTCGCCGTGGAGCTCGGCGCCGCCGCGACGGCCGTGGTGCTCCTCGGCGTCGCGGCGTCCCAGCCCGACGCGGGCACGTGGCTGGCCGTCGACCTCACCCTCCTCGGGGTGGGGGCCGCCCTCGCGGCCCTGCTCCGGACCGGGCGCCGTCCGCTCGCCTGGGTCGGTGGCGCCCTGCTGGTGCTCGCCTCGTGGGTGCGCCTCGTCGACTCCGGCGTCACGACCCCGGAGGCCTACTCGCTCCCGGCCGCGGTGGCGCTCCTCGCCGTGGGCGTGCTGGCCCTGCTGCGCGAGCCCCGGCTGCGGACGACGCCGACCCTCCTGGGCGGCCTGGCGCTCGCGCTGACGCCGAGCCTGCTGGCGGCGCTGGACGAGCCGGCGTCCCTGCGTGGCCTGCTGCTCGCCCTGGCCTGCCTCGCGCTCGTCCTCGGCGGGGCGCGGCTGCGCTGGAGCGCGCCGCTGCTCGCCGGCGCCGTGACCGGGAGCCTGCTGCTCCTGCGCGCGCTCGCGCCGTACGCCGCGCAGGTGCCGCCGTACCTCGTCATGCTCCTCGCGGGCGTCGTGCTCGTCGCGGTGGGCGTCACCTGGGAGAGCCGGCTGCAGTCGCTGCGCCGTGGCCGGCAGTACGTCGCGCGCCTGCGCTGAGCCGAGTCCGTCGCCACCTCCTGACGCCGGGCCCCGTCGGTCCTAGGGTGGTGGGCGTCGCCCGCGCCACCCCTGCGGGCGCGCCCACCGCGCCGCCCACCCCCGCGGCGCCCGAGCACAGGAGAACCATGACCAGCCCCGCAACCGCCCCCGACACCGTCGGGTCCGACCTCTTCGAGCTGGCCGCCGGCCACGAGCAGGTCGTCGTCGCCAACGACCCGGCCTCCGGCCTGCGCGCGATCATCGCAATCCACTCCACCGCGCTGGGCCCGGGCCTCGGCGGCACCCGCTTCCACCCGTACGCCTCGACCGACGCCGCGCTGCGCGACGTGCTCGACCTGTCCCGAGGGATGTCCTACAAGGCCGCCCTCGCCGGGCTGGACCTGGGCGGCGGCAAGGCCGTCATCATCGGCGACCCGCGCCGCGACAAGTCCGAGGCGCTGCTGCGCGCCTACGGCCGGTTCGTGCAGTCGCTGAGCGGGCGCTACCTCACCGCCTGCGACGTCGGCACCTACTCGGCCGACATGGACCTCGTCGCACGGGAGTGCCGCTACGTCACGGGCCGCACGGTCGCGAACGGCGGCGCCGGCGACAGCTCCGTGCTCACCGCGTACGGCGTGTTCCAGGGCATGCGGGCCGCGGCCGAGCGGCTGTGGGGCGAGGCGACGCTCGCCGGGCGCACGGTCGGCATCGCCGGCGTCGGCAAGGTCGGGCGCCACCTGACCGGGCTGCTCGTCGAGGACGGCGCCCGGGTCGTCGTCACCGACGTGCACGCGCCCGCGGTCGAGGGCGTGCTCGCGACGTACCCCGGCGTGCGGGCGGTCGGGACCACGGCGGACCTCGTGCGCGAGGACCTCGACGTCTACGCGCCCTGCGCGCTCGGCGGCGCCCTCGACGACGAGACGGTCGGCGTGCTGAAGGCCCGCATCGTGTGCGGCGCGGCCAACAACCAGCTGCCCCACGCGGGCTCGGCGGAGCGCGTGGCGGACGCGGGCATCCTCTACGCGCCCGACTACTGCGTGAACGCGGGCGGCCTCATCCAGGTCGCCGACGAGCTCGACGGGTTCTCCTTCGAGCGCGCGCAGCAGCGTGCGGCGGGGATATTCGACACCACCCGGGCGGTGTTCGAGCTGGCCGACCGGGACGGCGTGACGCCGGCGACGGCCGCCGACCGGCTGGCCGAGAAGCGGATGCAGGACGTGGGTCGCCTGCGAGGGGTCTGGCTGGGCAGCTGAGCGGGAAGCCAGGAGGCCTTCGCACCGGCACCCCCGAGGCTCACGCCTTCGGGGGTGCCGATCCGCTCAGCGGGGGTCAGTCACGCTGTGGGCCGGGGTAGTCGGCCCACTTGTCGTACTCATCGAACGACTCCGCGGAGTCGTCATTGCCGCTGTCGCCATGCAGCTCCCGCGCCAGAGCACCAAGATCGGTCTCGTGCGTGCGGTACTTCAGGTCGCGTGCGACCTTCGCCTGCTTGGCCTTTGCTCGGCCGCGCCCCATAGGGTCGACCCCCTCGCGCTTGGCCGGGGCTCTGGGGCACCCGGGCTGACTGTCTGTGTCGTGGGCGCAACGCTACCTGTTCGCTGGTCGTTCCCGCACTTCCCGACGCACATTCGCCGTACGCCCACCGCGAAATCACGCCCCGCCCCCGACGGCGCGACACGCCCGGGCGTCGGGTCAGGCCAGCTGGCGGCGCACCTCGGCGGCGACGGCCCCGCCGTCCGCACGGTCCTTGACCTGCGGCTGGACCACCCCCATCACCTTCCCCATCGCCTTCATGCCCTCGCCGGCGACCCCGAGCTGCTCGACGGCCGCCCGCACGATCTCCGTGATCTCCGCCTCACCGAGCTGGGCCGGGAGGTAGTCGGCGATGACCGCCGCCTCCGCCTGCTCCTTCTCCGCGCTCTCGGCGCGCCCGCCCTCGGCGAAGGCCGCGGCGGCCTCGCGCCGCTTCTTGGCCTCCTTGCCGAGCACCCCGAGCACCTCGGAGTCGCTGAGCTCGCGGGCCTCCTTGCCGGACACCTCGGCGGTGGTGACCGCGGCCAGCACCATCCGCAGGGTCGAGGAGCGCAGCGGGTCCCGCTCCTTCATGGCAGCGGTCAGGTCGGCGCGGAGACGGTCCTTCAGGGCACTCATGGGGCCATTGTGGCAGCCTGTCGGGGTGCCGCCCACCGACTTCCTCCGCCCCTCCTCCCCCCACGTCGGCGCGGGTGGACGCCGGGCCGGGAGGGTCCTGGCACGCACCGCGCTGGCGGGCGTCGCGGCGGGGGCCGCGGCCACGTCGTACGGCGCGTGGGAGGCCCGGCGCTACACCCTGCGGGAGGTGGAGGTGCCGGTCCTGCCACCCGGCGCCCGGCCGCTGCGGGTGCTGCACCTCTCCGACATCCACCTCGTGCCGACGCAGCGGCGCAAGATCGCGTGGCTGCGGAGCCTGGGCGATCTGCGCCCCGACCTGGTGATCGACACCGGGGACAACCTCGCGCACCCCGACGCCGTCCCCGCGCTGCTCGACGCCCTCGGCCCGCTGCTCGACGTGCCGGGCGCCCACGTGCTCGGGTCGAACGACTACTTCGCGCCGTCGCTGCGCAACCCCCTGCGCTACCTGCTGCCCGACGACGGCCGGCGCAACACGCAGACCCCCGAGCTGCCGTGGCGCGACCTCGTCGCCGCGTTCGCCGCCGCCGGGTGGCGCGACCTGACGAACCGCCGGGCGAGCCTCGACGTGGGGGACCTGCGGCTCGTGCTCGCCGGCGTCGACGACCCCCACCTCGAGCAGGACGACCTCGATGCCGTCGCCGGTGACGCCCGGGCCGGTCTGGGCGCGGACGCGGACGTGGCCCTCGGCGTCGCGCACGCGCCGTACCTGCGGGTGCTCGACCAGTTCGCCCGCGACGGGTACGACGCGGTGCTCGCCGGCCACACGCACGGCGGCCAGGTGTGCCTGCCGGGGATCGGCGCGCTCACCACCAACTGCGACCTCGAGCCGGCGCGCGCCAGGGGCCTGCACCGCCACCCGGCCGACTCCGCGCCGGGCGACCCCGGGTCGACCTGGATGCACGTGTCCGCCGGGCTGGGCACCGCGCCGTCGATGCGGATCCGCACGTTCTGCCGTCCCGAGGCGACGCTGCTGACGCTCGTCCCGGCGCCCGCCGTGCCGACCGTCGGCTGACGCGGGGCCGATTGGAGCGCCGGTCGTCGGCTCGTATATGCTCCTGACGCTCGTGTGCCGAGAGGCCACGATCGTCGGGCTGTGGCGCAGCTTGGTAGCGCGCCTCGTTCGGGACGAGGAGGCCGCAGGTTCAAATCCTGTCAGCCCGACCACCGGGACGGCCGGACCCCCAGGGGTCCGGCCGTCGCCCGTTTCCGGGGCCTTCCGACCCGGCCGCACCCGTCGCCCGCGCGCCCGACCGCGCCCCGCGCTGCAGCGCCACGACGGCCGCCCGTCGGGCGGGCCCGTTCACCTGCAGCGGCACCCGGCGCGCGTGGCACACTCCCCCCATGGTCGAGAAGGACGAGGGCGGCGGGCCCGCGCACGACGTCGAGAAGGACCTCGAGCTCTCCCTCCAGCTGCCCTCCTTCGGTCGTCGGCGGAAGAAGAAGGGGGCGCGCGCCGAGGCCGCTGCCCCGGTCGTCGAGCCGAGTCCCCCACCGCCGGCGCCCGAGCCGCTGCCGGAGCCCGAGCCCGTCCCCGAGCCCCTGCCGGTCCCGGAGCCCCTGCCGGCCCCCGAGCCGGAGCCGCTCCCCGAGCCGGACCCCGTGCCCGAGCCCGAGCCGCTCCCCGAGCCCGAGCCGCTCCCGGAGCCCGAGCCCGTCACCGAGGTGCTGCCCGTCGTCGAGCCGTCGGGCGCCACGCCGACCCCCGCTGAGGCCCCGGCCGAGCCCCCGGCAGAACTCGAGCCCGAGCCCGCACCCGAGCCCCCGGCCGAGTCCGCACGCGAGCCCGAGCCGTCACTCGCCGCCGAGCCCACGGCCGAGCCCGCGGCCGCCGAGGCCGCGCGCGTCGAGCCGGTCGTGCGCCGTCCCCGTCCGGGGCTGTCCACCGCCCGCGGCCGCCTCGGGGGCACCCTGAGCGAGCGGCTCGCCGCTCGGCGCAGCCAGCAGGAGCTGGCCTCCGGCGGGGCCCCCGCACCCGCCCCGGCCGCGACGCCGGAGACGCCCCTGGCGGACCCTGTCGAGCCGGTCGCGCCCGAGCCGGTCGCCGTCGAGCCGCCGGTCGGGTCGGAGACGACCGAGGAGCCGGGCACCGCGGTCGAGCCGGAGGCGCTGACACCCGCGGAGCCGGCGGAGCCGGCGGAGCCGACGGAGCCCGCACCGATCGATCTCGTGCCGGAGCCGGTGGCCGCCGAGCCGGAGCCGGAGCCGGTCGCTGCCGAGCCGGAGGACGCCGCGCCCGCGTCTCCCCTGCGCGAAGCGGTGGAGGCCGCGACCCGCGAGGTGGCCCCCGATCCCGACGCCCCGGCCGGGCCCACCGGGCCCACCGGGCCCACCGAGCCCACTGAGCCCACCGACCCCGCCGCGCCCACCGGACTGGTCGACCGTCCCGTCGAGGAGCCCTCGTCCGAGCCGGTCGCGGGGACCGCACCGGTGCCCGAGGAGATCCTCTACCCGGAGACCGGGCAGTCGACCGACCCGGCGGCTGCGTCCGCCGAGGGTGGCGCCGAGGGCGGCGGCGGGGGACGTCGTACCGGCTCGTCGCTGCTGACCCGCCTGCGCACCTTCGAGCTGCCGCCCGTGCCCCAGACGGTGGCCGTGGCCGCGACCGGCCTCCTGACGGGCCTGGTCGTCGCCGTGCTGGCCACCGGCTCGCTGCAGCTCTGCTCGGTCGTGCAGGGCACCGGGTCGTGCGGCAGCCCGGTGCTGCTGCTGCTCGTCGCGGCGCTGGTGATCGCCGTCGTCCTGGGCGCGCGGCTGCTCAGCGCCTGGCGGGTGTCCGAGCCCGGGAGCACCAGCTTCCTGGCGGTCGGCCTCGTGGCGTTCGTCGTGCTGCTCTTCCTGCTCGACGTGCTGTTCTCGTGGGTCGCGCTGCTGGTGGTGCCGGTCGTCGCGGTGGTCATGTTCCTGCTCGCCCACCTGCTCACCGACAAGCTCGCCGAGGGCGTCCCCGACGCGGAGCCACCCGGCCGCTGACGTCGCCCGCCGGTACGGCGACGGGGCGACCCCACCCGCAGGTGGGACCGCCCCGTCGTCTCGTGCGGTGGCGCTCAGGCGCCGAGCGTGGTGCCCGCCGAGCGCAGGGCCTGGCACGCCTCCACGACGCGCGCCGCCATGCCGGCCTCGGCGGCCTTGCCCCAGGCGCGGGGGTCGTAGGCCTTCTTGTTGCCGACCTCGCCGTCGATCTTCAGCACGCCGTCGTAGTTGGCGAGCATGTGGCCCGCGACGGGGCGGGTGAACGCGTACTGCGTGTCGGTGTCGACGTTCATCTTGATGACGCCGTAGTCGACGGCCGCGGCGATCTCCTCGGCCGTCGAGCCCGACCCGCCGTGGAAGACGAGGTCGAACGGCTTGGCGCCGGCGTCGAGGCCGAGCTGCGCGACGACCGCCTCCTGGGCGGCCTTGAGGATCTCCGGGCGCAGCTTCACGTTGCCGGGCTTGTAGACGCCGTGCACGTTGCCGAACGTCAGCGCCGTCAGGTAGCGGCCCTTCTCGCCGGTGCCGAGCGCGGCGACCGTGGCCAGCGCGTCCTCGGGGGTCGTGTAGAGGTGCTCGCCCATGCCGCCCTCGACGCCGTCCTCCTCGCCGCCCACGATGCCGATCTCGACCTCGAGCACGATCTTGGCCGCCGCGGCCTGGGCCAGCAGCTCCTCGGCGATCCGCAGGTTCTCGTCGAGCGGCACGGCCGAGCCGTCCCACATGTGCGACTGGAAAAGCGGCGCCGCGCCGCGCGCCACCCGCTCCTTCGAGATCTCGATGAGGGGCCGCACGAAGCCGTCCAGCTTGTCCTTCGGGCAGTGGTCGGTGTGCAGCGCGACGTTGACGGGGTAGCTCTTCGCGACCTCGGCGGCGTACGCCGCGAACGCGACGGAGCCGGTCACCATGTTCTTGACGCTGGGGCCGGAGAGGTACTCCGCGCCGCCCGTCGAGATCTGGATGATGCCGTCGGACCCGGCGTCGGCGAAGCCCTTGAGGGCCGCGTTGAGGGTCTGGGAGGACGAGACGTTGATGGCCGGGTAGGCGAAGGACTTCGCCTTGGCCGCGTCGAGCATCTCGGCGTACTTCTCGGGAGTGGCGATGGGCATCGGTGGGGTCTCCTCGATGAGCGGGCGGATCGCCGTCACCCTAGCGGGGTGGCGCCGCCCGCCGGGTCAGAGCCACCCGCGGCGGCGGAAGACGAGGTAGAGGACCACGCTGACCATCAGCATCATGACGACGGCCATCGGGTAGCCCCACGCCCAGTGCAGCTCGGGCATGTGGTCGAAGTTCATGCCGTAGACCGTGCCGACCAGGGTGGGCGCGAAGAGGATGGCGGCCCACGACGAGATGCGCTTGACCTCCTCGCTCTGGTCGATGCTGACCTCGCTCAACGCCTTCATCTCCTCGTTCTGCTGCTGGGCGACGAGGGTGGCGTTGACGGTCAGGATGTCGCGCAGCAGCTGGCGGAACTCGTCGACCTGCTCGATGACGACGGTCAGGTGGTCGTCGACGTCGCGCAGGTAGCGCTGCAGCTCCTCGTCGGTGCCGTACTTGGCGAAGCCGGCCCCGAGGCCCTTGACCACGGCGGACAGGGGGCGGGTGGCGCGCTGGAACTCGACGACCTCGCGCGTCAGCGCGTAGATGCGCCGCGACACCCCCGGGTCGCCGCTGAAGACCTCGGTCTCGATCTCGTCGATGTCGTTCTCGAGACCGGCCACGACGGGCGCGTAGCCGTCGACGACCCGGTCGAGGATGGCGTAGAGGATCGCCTCGGGCCCCAGCGCCAGCAGCTCGGGGTCCTCCTCGAGCCGGTGCCGCACGGCACCCAGGTCGGGTGCCTCGCTGTGGCGGACGCTGACGACGAAGTCGGGCCCGACGAAGAGGTGCACCTCGCCGAACTCGACCTCCTCGCGGTCGTCGACGTAGCGGGCGGGGCGCAGCACGACGAAGAGCGTGTCGTCGTAGCGCTCCAGCTTCGGGCGCTGGTGCGCCACGATCGCGTCCTCGACCGCGAGCTCGTGCAGGTCGAACTCGCCGGCGAGCGAGGCGAGCTCGTGGTTCTCGGGGCGGTAGAGCCCGATCCAGGCGATGGCCTCGTCGTGCTCGCGCAGCACCCGGTACGTCGCGGCGAGGTCGCCCGGGGAGGCGACGCGTCGCCCACCGACGTACAGGGCGCTGTCGATGATGCGCCGCTCGGTCGCGTCCGCGGGCTCGGGGGTCCCGCTCTCGGGGGCGGGGACGCCCGCGGCCCCCTCGACGGCGTCCACCCGCGCGGGATCGACGCGGTTGCGTCGCAGGGGCGGCGGCAGCAGGCGGGACGGGCGGGTGCGGTCCGACATCGGTCCTCCTCACGGGGGCGGCCGTCCGCGGGGCGCGGTCGGGCGGGGGCCGCGCCGGGACGCGGACGGGCCAGCGTAGGCCCCCGCGGTGACGACGGGTGGCCGGGAGGTGACGCCCGGGTGCGGGCGGGCGCCCCCGGCACGACGGACGCCGGCCCCTCGGGAGGGACCGGCGTCGTGTGCGTGCCGTGCGGACCGGGTGGATCAGGCCTCGATGGCCTCCGGCGTGTCGGTGGGCCGGGCGCCCGCCACGGCGATCTTCCGCGCCTTCGCCTTCTCGGCCACGGGGACGACGAGCCGGAGCACGCCGTCGGCGTACGCCGCCTCGATGCGGTCGAGGTCGAGGTTGTCGCCGAGCACCAGCTGGCGGGTGAACGTGCCCCGCGTGCGCTCGGAGGCGAGCATCTCCCAGTCGCCGTTGCGCGCCACGCGCTCGGCCTTGACGGTGAGCACGTTGCGCTCGACGTCGAGGTCGATGGTGTCGGCGCTGACGCCGGGAAGGTCGAACTCGATCACGAAGTGCTCGCCCTCGCGCCACGCGTCCATCGGCATGACGGCGGGTCGGTTGGTCGTGCCGGAGCCCATGAGCTGGGCGGCCAGGCGGTCGAACTCACGGAACGGGTCGGTGGTCCGGAGCAGCATCACGTCATCCTCCTCGTGTGTCCTGGTCCCGGAGGGCCCGAGACCTGATGTCTACGCATCAGAGAACCTGACACCACTGTTATATATTCCGGTGACGGGCGCGGTTCAAGCCCATGCCGGGGATTTTTTCGGGAGGTGCCGTGGCGCGACGGACGACGGGGGTGTTCGCCATCTCGGTGGCGGCCGACATGGTGTCCATGCAGGTGCAGAACCTGCGGGTCTACGAGCGTCGCGGCCTGCTCGAGCCCGACCGCACGCCGGGCGGCACCCGGCTCTACAGCGAGGCCGACATCGACCGGCTGCACCGCATCCGCACCCTGCTGGAGGAGGGTCTCAACCTCGTCGGCATCGGGCGGGTGCTGGCCCTGGAGGCCGAGGTGGAGCGGCTGCGCGGCGAGGTGGCCCGCCTGCGCCGGCGCCGGGGCGAGGATCAGCCGCGCCAGACCTGAGCGTCGCCGAGGTCGGCGTGGGTGCGCACCCAGGCGTGCATCGCGATCGCGGCCGCCGCGCTGGCGTTGATGGAGCGCGTGGAGCCGAACTGCGCGATCGAGAAGGTGCCGTCGCAGACCGCGCGCGCCTGCTCCGACAGGCCGGGACCCTCCTGCCCGAAGAGGAAGCAGACGTCGTGGGGCACGGCCATCGTCTCCAGGTGGGCCGACCCCGGCAGGTTGTCGATGCCCAGCAGGCGCACGGGCCGCTCGAGCCCGTGGAGGTACGCCGCGAGGTCGGGCACGGAGGCGTGGTGGCGCACGTGCTGGTAGCGGTCGGTGACCATCGCGCCGCGGCGGTTCCAGCGGCGGTTGCCCACGACGTGCACCTCGGCGGCCAGGAAGGCGTTCGCCGTGCGCACGATCGTGCCGATGTTGAAGTCGTGCTGCCAGTTCTCGATCGCCACGTGGAAGCCGTGCCGGCGGGTGTCGAGGTCGGCCACGATGGCCTCGAGCCGCCAGTAGCGGTAGCGGTCCACGACGTTGCGGCGGTCGCCGCCGGCCAGCAGCTCGGGGTCGTAGCGCTCGCTGCCCTCCCCCGTCGGCCACGGGCCCTCCCACGGCCCGACGCCCACCTCGGCCGGGCCGTGCGGCATGGGGTCGTACGGCGCGCGCACCGCCTCCTCGTCGGGTCCGGCGGTGTCCTGGGGACCGGGCACGCCGGCGCTCAGGCCGGTCGCGCCGGGTCGCGGTCGGTCACGGACGCGCGCCGCTCGACGACCAGCAGCACGAGGACGATCACGACCCCCAGGACGGCGAGCAGCACCGGCCCGAGGACCGGGTCGGTGGGGGCGAGGAGGCTGCCCGGGCCGTGCGCCTCGTCGTCCGCACCGCCGGACTGCCAGGGCCACAGCGCGCGCAGCGACCCGAGCATGAGACCCGCCATCGCGAGCAGGGTCGCGCGGCGGTGCCGCGTCAGGGCGAGGTGCAGCACCGGGACGAACGCCGCCAGGCCCGCGACCGCACCGGCCGCGAACACCACGACGTACCCCAGGTCGCGCTCGTCCACGGCGGTCAGCGTGGTGCTGTAGAGACCGACGGCCAGGAGGAAGAAGGAGCCGGACACGCCCGGCACGACGAGGGCGCAGATCGCGACGGCCGCGGCCAGGAAGACGACCCAGGCAGGCGGGTCGGCGACCTCGTTGCCGGACGCCAGGCCGACGAGCACGAAGGCGACGACGGCGGGCACCGCGAAGAGCGCGACGTCGGCGCCCCGGCCGCCACCCGTCCCGCGCTCGCGCCGCGGGAGCATCCGCAGCGGGACGGCGATGCTCGCCGCCACGAGACCGAGGAAGAGCCCCCGGGCGTGCTCCGGGTGGTCTCCGACGAAGGCCTCCATCGCGCCCGCGACGGTGAGGACGGCGGCTGCCATCCCGAGGAGCACCGGCCCCACCAGGAACCAGTCCGTGCGGCGGACCTCCGCGGCGAAGCCCGCGCGTCGGTCGGGCCCGAGCACCAACCGCTTGGCGGCGCCCAGGAAGTGCGAGGCGGAGGCGATGAGCTGCTCGTAGACCCCGGTCACCAGGGCGACCGTGCCGCCCGAGACCCCGGGCACCAGCTCGGCGAGACCGATGAGGAACCCCCGCACCAGGTCGAGCGGCAGCAGGGCCCGCGAGCGCTTGGGGGTCAGGTCCGTCGTCACGGGCCGAGGGTACTGGCGTCCCGCCTGACGCGGCGGTTCTGCCGCACGCGGAAGACGACGAAGGACGCGACGGCCAGCGCGACGACCACGACGACGGTCGTCTGCACCGCGCCCATGTAGGGCTCGACGCGGTCCCACTGGGACCCGGCGAAGTAGCCGGCGAGCACCCAGATGCTGTTCCACACGAGGCTGCCCGCCAGCGTGAGCAGCAGGAAGAGCAGGAACGGCATCCGCTCGATGCCGGCGGGGACGGAGATGAGGCTGCGGAAGATCGGGACCATCCGCCCGAAGAACACGGCCTTCCTGCCGTGCCGCTCGAACCACGCCTCGGTGCGCTCGAGGTCCTCGGTCTTGACCAGCGGCACGTGCTCCCACACGCGGTACATCCGCTGGCGGCCGAAGGCGACGCCCAGCCAGTAGAGGACGGCGGCACCGATCACCGAGCCGGCCGTCGTCCAGATCAGCGCCTCGGCGAGCGTGAAGTCGCCCCGGTTCGCGGTGAAGCCGGCGAGCGGCAGGATCACCTCGCTCGGCAGCGGCGGGAACAGGTTCTCCGCCGCGATGGCGATGCCGGCGCCGATGGGCCCGATCTTCTCCATCAGCTCGACGGCCCAGCCGGCGAACCCGGTGAGGTCGTCGGGGTCGGCGCTCATCAGGGTCGGGCCAGCCAGGGCGCCGGTCGTGATCACCGGGCGAGGATAGCGACGGGGGCTGAGAGCGCCTCAGATGGTGAGCTCGGCCTTGCCGACCGCGAAGCGGTAGGGCACGCCCTCGGCCTCGACGCGCTCGGCGGCCCCGGTGTCGCGGTCGACGACCACGGCCACCCCGACGACCTCCGCACCGGCCGCGCGCAGGGCGGCGACCGCCTCGAGCACGGACCCGCCGGTGGTGGAGGTGTCGTCGACGGCGAGCACGCGCCGCCCCGCGACGGGCGGGCCCTCGATCAGCTTCTGCAGGCCGTGCACCTTCTGCGACTTCCGCACGACGAACGCGTCGAGCACGCGGCCCTCGGCCGCGGCGGTGTGGAGCATCGCGGTGGCGACGGGGTCGGCACCGAGCGTGAGGCCGCCCACCGCGTCGTACTCCCAGTCGGCCGTCAGGTCGAGCATGACCCGCCCGAGCGCCGGGGCGGCCGCGGCGTCGAGCGTCACGCGACGCATGTCGACGTAGTAGTCGGCGGTCGCGCCGGAGCTCAGCACGACCTCGCCGCGCACGACGGCCTTGGCGTCGACCTGGGCGATCAGCTGCTGCTTGGCCGGGGAGTCGGGGGCGCTCATGGACCCTGAGCGTAGTGGTCGCGGCGCGGGGGCCGCGCGGGACCTCAGCCGGCGAGCGGGGCGGTGGCGAGCACCTCGTGACGGGGCCGGCGCCGAGGCCCCTCCCCCAGGTGGGAGGCCACGACGGCGACCTCGTCGACGGTCCAGCGGGGACCCTCGTACGCGTCGAGGAGCCGCACCCAGTCGCTCAGCTGCCGCGGTCGACCCGAGCGCGCGACCGTCAGGTGGGGCCGGAACCGGGTGCCGTCGACCTCAACCCCGGCGGTCGCCACGGCGGTCCGGGCGCCCCGGGCCAGGGCCTCGAGCTCGGCGCCCGCCGCCTCGTCGAGCGCCAGTCCCGCCCACAGCACCTGCGCGGCGTCGGGGTGCGGGAAGGCGCCGCCCCCGGCGACCCGGGTGGTGAACGGGGTACGGCGCGCCGCGGCCGCCGCGGTCCGCTCGAGCACCTCGTCGACCCGCCACTCCTCGACCTCCGCGGCGAAGGCGAGGGTGACGTGGAGGTTCTCGGGGCGGCTCCACCGCAGGTCGGCGGCCGCGCGACGCACGTCGAGGAAGTCGTCGAGGTGCTCGAGGACGTCGGCGGGCGGGACGAGGGCGGTGAACAGGCGCATCACCACCGACGGTACGGCGGGGAGCACCCCCGCCGCACCGGGTTTCCGGACGGGTCCGGTGTGGCTCAGCTGGCGGAGCAGAGGACCAGCGTGCTGCTCACGGCGGCCGTCGCCTTCGAGCCCGTGCCGGAGACGCCCTCGGGCAGGGTCACCGCGGCGTTCAGCTGGAAGGCCACGGTGATCGAGAGCGTGGTGCGGAAGGCGATCGTCGCCCCGGCCGGGAGCTCGCTCGTCAGGACGATCTGCCGCGACGTCGGACTGAGCGGGGTCACCTGCGCGATGCCACCCGTCACCGAGAACACCCCGATGTTGGCGACGCCCCTCCCGGTGACGAGGACCGTCGTACCGGCCGGCAGCGAGGCGGTCGGCCCTGCCTGCAGGGTGAAGCCCGGCCCGAGAAGCCCGAGGGTGCCGCAGCTGCCCTGCAGCGAGAACGCCCCGACGTCGGAGACGGACGCGGCGTACGCCGGCGCTGCCGCGACGACCGCGACGGTGGGCACGGACCACGCCGCGGCGCGGGTGACGGAGCGACGCGAGACGCCGCTCCCGGTGGTGGCGCCGGACGTGGTGCCGGACGTGTGGTCGGACATGGCGGACCCTCCCCAGAGTCTGATCAGGTGCAGTGCACACCCAATGGACCCCAGGTCCCGGGGCCCGTCAAACGCGGGCCCCGGGGTGTCCGGACCACCCCCGACCGGGGGCAAAAAGACGGCAAAGAAAGCCGCATTCCCCTCAGGTCACAGCCCGAGGTCGCGCCCGATGAGCTCCTTCATGATCTCGTTCGAGCCGGCCCAGATCTTCGAGACGCGGGCGTCGCGCCACGCCCGGGCGACCCGGTACTCGTTCATGAAGCCGTAGCCGCCGTGCAGCTGCACGCAGTGGTCGAGCACGTCGTTCTGGATCTCGCTGGTCCACCACTTGGCCTTCGCGGCGTCGACCGGCGTGAGCTCCTGCTTGGTGTGCGCCGTGACGCACTGGTCGAGGAACGCCTCGCTGACCTCGATCTTGGTGATGAGCTCGGCCAGCAGGAACTTGGAGTGCTGGAACTGACCGATCGACTGGCCGAACGCCTTGCGGTCCTTCGTGTACTGCACCGTCTCCAGCAGGATCTGCTTCGCGTGCGCGATGTTCGAGATCGCGCAGCCGAGGCGCTCCTGCGGCAGCTTCTGCATCATGTGGATGAAGCCGGAGTCGAGCTCGCCCACGACGTGGTCGTCGCCGAGGCGGACGTTCTCGAAGAACAGCTCGGCGGTGTCGGACTCGTCCTGGCCCACCTTGTCGAGCTTGCGGCCCCGGCTGAAGCCCTCCGCGGTGGCCGGGATGGCGAACAGCGTGATGCCGCGGGCCTTCTTCTCCGGGCTGGTGCGCACCGCGGTGATGACGAGGTCGGCCGAGTAGCCGTTCGTGATGAACGTCTTCGAGCCGTTGATGACCCACTCGTCGCCGTCGCGCACGGCCGTCGTCTTGAGCGCCGCCAGGTCGGAGCCGCCGGAGGGCTCGGTCATGCCGATCGCGAGCAGGATCTCGCCCGCGGCCACGCCCGGCAGCCAGCGCCGCTTCTGCTCCTCGGTGCCGAGCTGCACCAGGTACGGCGCCGTGATGTCGGCGTGGATGCCCCAGCACGAGCCGAGGGCCGCGTTGACCTTGCTGAGCTCCTCGCCCATGACGGCGTTGAAGCGGTAGTCGCCCGCGCCCGCGCCGCCGTACTCCTCGGGGATCTCCAGCCCCAGGAACCCCTGCTTGCCCGCCTCGAGCCAGAACTCGCGCGGGATGCCCTTGTTCTCGGCGTACGCCTCGACGTCGGGGATGACCGAACGCTCCAGGAACTCGCGCACGGATGCCCGGAACGCCTCGTGGTCCTCGTCGTAGATCTCTCGGTTCACGAGGCCGGACCTTACTCGCAGGTAACCGGCGTCAGCCAGGGGGTGTGACGTACGCCGACGTACGCCGACGCTCACCCGGCGTGGGGGGCGGGGCCCGGCTCGGCGCCGGCGCGCTCGACGGCCTCGAGCGTCCCGGCGAGCAGGGCGAGGACCTCGTCCGCGCCGACGGCGACGCGGGTCGCGACCCGGCGGTCGGCGCCCAGCAGCACGGCCGACGGCGTGCCCGGCACACCGAACGCGTCGCGCACGCCGCGCGAGCCGAGCGCCAGGTGGGGGCGCAGGGCGGGGAAGCGCCGCAGGAACGGGTCGCGATCCGACGACGTCACCACCAGCACGTGGACGCCGCGCCCGAGGTCGGCCTGCCAGACGGGCACCTCGTCGAGCACCTCGTGGCAAGTGCCGCACTCCAGGGAGGCGACCACGAGCAGCACGGCGCGACCGTGGGCCAGGTGGCGCAGCTCCCGCACCTGCCCGTCGGGCAGCACCACCTCGACCACCGGGACCGGCTGCCCGGAGAGGTCGGCCGGGTCCGTCGGCCCGGGCCCGGCGGGGCGGGACCCGTCGGGGCGGGGTGCCTCGCTCGGGACCGCCCTCCCCCCGGCGACCCCGAGCGCAGTGACGAGCACGAGCACGAGGACGAGCAGCAGCGCCGTCCCGGCGGCGGCCGCCACCTCGGGCCCCGAGGCCGACCCGGCTGCGGCGAGGAGACCCGGCGCGCCCCACCCGGTGACGAGGGCGACGACGGCCAGGACGGTGAGGCCGGCCGTGCGGGCGACGGTCAGCGCGGTGACGGGCTCGTCGGACCAGGCGCCGAAGCAGCCGCAGCTCGACCCGTCGCGGCGGCGGGCCGCCCGGGCCAGCGCCGCCGTGAAGACGGCGAGCACGGCCGCGGTGGCGACGAGGGCCACCCGACCGGGGTCACCGGGGAGCAGCAGACCGAGGGCCAGCGCGGCCTCGAGACCCGCGAGCGCCTGGGGCGCCGCCCGCCACCGCGCCAGGCGGGCCGGCGCGAGCGCGACGAGACCGGCCCGCGCCAGGTCGGGGCGGCGCACCTTCGCAGACGCCGCGACCGCCAGCACCCCGAGGAGGGTGCCGGCGGTCGCGAGGTGCAGCGCGGTGCTCAGTGGTTCGGGACTCCCGTCAGACGCAGAGCGTGACGACCTGGAGCCCGGCGACGCTGGCGCCCGTGAGGCGGAACGACGCGGCGTTCGCGCCGGGGCCCGACTCGGCCGACGACGCGACGGCCGCCAGGGTGAAGGTCTGCGCGACGTTGAGGGCGAGCGCCGCGTCGCTGAGGTCCACGTACACGGTCGAGCCCTGCGGGAGGTCGGCCTCGAGGGCGAGGACCGCCTCGCCGTCGGTGCTCGTGCCCAGGACGGTGAGCCCGGTCGCGGGCCCGCCGAGACCGAGCCCGAGGAGACCGGCGCCGGTCAGGACGAACTGCGTGCCCGCCGGGACGGTCCCCGTCAGCGCGGTGATCGCGAAGCGCTTGTTGCCGGACAGGTCCAGCAGGGACGCGCCGCAGTCGGCGGTGACCTGCACGTCGTACGACGTCCCGGGGGACGCGGCGAACGCCGGCGCGGCCGCGACGACGGCGACGGTGGGGACGGACCAGGCGGCGACGCGGGTGACCGCTCGGCGGCTGACGTGACCCGGACGGGCCTCGGTCTCGGACATGGCGATCTCCCTGACGTAGGAGGCCCGGAGAACCCCTCACCGGACCGCTACGAACCCTAGGTTCGCCCCGCTAGTTCGGGAATAGGGCAACGGTAAAGAAAGCAGGGTCGCCTCAAGATTTGCCGAAGAGTCGTCAGGTCCGGCCGGTGGGCGTCCCCGGCGGACCGTCCGTCGCGCCCGACCCCCCGCGTCGCGCGACACGCCACCCACCCCCCTGGTTGGATCGTCCAGACGAACGACGACAGCGCGGGCGAGAGGAGTGAGGCATGGAGGTCTGGCCGGGTACGCCGTACCCGTTGGGGGCGACGTTCGACGGGAGCGGGACGAACTTCGCGTTGTTCAGCGAGGTCGCGGAGCGGGTGGAGCTGTGCCTGCTGGACCCCGACCCCGAGGGCGGGGAGGACACCTGGGTCGAGACGCGGGTGGAGCTGACGGAGGTGGACGCCCACGTGTGGCACGCCTACCTCCCGACCGTCCAGCCCGGGCAGCACTACGGCTACCGGGTGCACGGCCCGTGGGACCCCGCCCAGGGCCTGCGCTGCAACCCGAACAAGCTGCTGCTGGACCCCTACGCGAAGGCGACCAGCCGCGAGATCGACTGGGACCCCTCCCTCTTCGCCTACACCTTCGGCGACGAGGACTCCCGCAACGACGACGACTCCGGGCCGCACATGACCCACGGCGTCGTCATCAACCCCTTCTTCGACTGGGAGGGCGACCGACGGCCGCGCACGCCGTACGACGAGTCCATCGTCTACGAGGCGCACGTCAAGGGCCTGACCCAGCTCCACCCCGAGATCCCCGAGGAGATCCGCGGCACCTACGCCGCGCTGGCGCACCCGGCGATCACCGACCACCTCACCAAGCTGGGCGTGACGGCCCTCGAGCTCATGCCCGTGCACCAGTTCGTGCAGGACAACACGCTGCTCGAGAAGGGCCTGCGCAACTACTGGGGCTACAACACCCTCGGCTTCTTCGCGCCGCAGGCGTCGTACGCCGCGAGCGAGCACGACGGCCAGCAGGTGCAGGAGTTCAAGTCGATGGTCAAGGCGATGCACGCCGCGGGCATCGAGGTCATCCTCGACGTGGTCTACAACCACACCGCGGAGGGCAACCACCTCGGGCCGACGCTGAGCTTCAAGGGCATCGACAACCCGGCGTACTACCGCCTGGTCGAGGACGACCAGCGGTACTACATGGACTACACGGGCACCGGCAACAGCCTCAACGTGCGCCATCCGCACTCGCTGCAGCTGATCATGGACTCGCTGCGCTACTGGGTCAGCGAGATGCACGTCGACGGCTTCCGGTTCGACCTCGCCTCGACGCTCGCGCGCGAGTTCTACGACGTCGACCGCCTCGCCACCTTCTTCGAGCTCGTGCAGCAGGACCCGGTGGTCAGCCAGGTCAAGCTCATCGCCGAGCCGTGGGACGTCGGCCCCGGCGGCTACCAGGTCGGCGGCTTCCCGCCCCAGTGGACGGAGTGGAACGGCAAGTACCGCGACACCGTCCGCGACTTCTGGCGCGGCGACACCGACCTCGGCGACTTCGCGTCGCGCCTGGCCGGCTCCAGCGACCTCTACGAGCACTCCGGGCGTCGCCCGTTCGCGAGCATCAACTTCGTGACCGCCCACGACGGGTTCACGCTGCGCGACCTCGTGTCCTACGACGAGAAGCACAACGAGGCCAACGGCGAGGACAACAACGACGGCGAGAGCCACAACCGGTCGTGGAACCACGGCGTCGAGGGACCCACGGACGACCCCGAGGTCCTCGGCGCGCGGGCCCGCTCGCAGCGCAACTTCATCTCCACGCTGCTGCTGAGCCAGGGCGTGCCGATGCTGCTGCACGGCGACGAGCTGGGCCGCACCCAGCAGGGCAACAACAACACCTACGCGCAGGACTCCGAGCTGTCGTGGGTGCACTGGGACGACGCCGACCGCCCGCTCGTGGAGTTCACGGCGGCGGTGGCGCGGCTGCGCCGCACCCACCCCACGTTCCGCCGCAAGCGGTTCTTCACCGGTGGCTCCGTGCGCACCCCGCTGCCCGGCGAGGACGGCGACCGGCTCAACGACATCGTGTGGCTGCACCTCGACGGGCGTCCGATGGAGGACGGCGACTGGGCGGGCGGCGAGGGCCCCGGCGCGAAGGCGCTGGGGATGTACCTCAACGGCCACGGCATCGCCGGCAAGGACGCGCGCGGCGGCACCATCACCGACGACCACTTCCTGCTCTACTTCAACGCCGACGGCGACTGTGACGTCGTGCTGCCTCCCGCGGAGTACGCCGAGGCGTGGGACGTCGTCATCGACACCGCCGGCCACCTCGCCGACGACGAGGGCCACCCGGCGGGCAGCCGCCTGCCCATGACCTCGCGCAGCGTGCTGGTGCTGCGCGAGCACCAGGCCCCCGTGGAGGAGCCCGACCACTCGGTGGCGGCCAGCATCGCGGCGATGACCACGGACTGACCCCGCGCCGCCCCCGGCACCCCCGGGACGACGACGGCGCCGGCCCCGCGGATCGCTCCGCGGGTCCGGCGCCGTCGTGCGTGGCGCGTCGGGATCAGCCCAGCGTGCTGGGGTCCAGGACCTCGTCGGCCGGGGGCTCCTCGGCGTCGACGGGCTCGTCGAAGTCGCTCAGCGTGAACGCACCGGTCTCGCCCTCGAGCTTGACGAGGTAGTGCGGCTCCGAGGTGAGCACCGACGCCGTGACGGACTCGCCCTCGTCGTCGGTGAAGGTGACCTCGACGGCCTCCTCGCCGTCGACCTCGGTCACGTCGCCCTTCTCGGCGTCCTCGACGTCGCCGTCCGACTCGTCGTCGCGGAAGGTCTCGATGTCGCAGACCTCGGCGAAGTCCTGCTCGGCGTCGACGACCCACTTGTCGGCGAAGAGCGAGGCCGCCGCCGGGTCGCCCGCTGCCGCGGTCCAGAAGTCGGCGTCGCCGTTGACCCAGTAGGAGCCGTCGACGCCGACGATCTGGAGGCTGCCGACGCTGGCGAGCGTCATCTCGCCGGTGCAGTCGCCGGCCTCGTCGAGCATGAGGTCGACCTCGACCGTGTCGCCGTCATCCTCGATCTCGCCCGCCACGCGGAACGACTCGGCGCCCTCGATCGCCTCCTGGGCCGCGGCGATGATGTCCTCCGCCGAGGAGTCGGCGAACTCGTCCGACGCGTCGGCGTCGGACCCGTCCTCGGAGGAGCTGTCGGAGGAGCTCCCCTCGTCGTCGCTGCCGCAGCCGGCGACGACCGACGTGGTCAGCACCATCCCCGCGGCGATGGCCACTCCTCGACGCATCCCGCGTCGCACGGTCACTCGCATCTTCGTTCCTCCCAGTCGTCCCCCGGCGACGTCGCCCGGGCCGGTCCTACGGGCCGGGTCGCCCGTACGGTCGTCCACCCCCATCAGATCACGTGCGCGCCGCCCCTGCGGGGTCGGCCCCGCGCGCCCGGTCGCGCACCGTCGGCGTCCGGCCCTCCCCGCTCGGCGCCCCCTCTACGCTGGCGATGCTGCACCCCCACGGCCGGCCGAGGACGGGATCCACCATGAACGACGAGCGCCGTAGCGCCCGCACGCCCACCAGCACCTACCGGCTGCAGGTCACCTCGCAGTTCGACCTGTACGCCGCCGCCCGCACGCTCCCCTACCTCCACGCCCTCGGCGTGGACTGGGTCTACCTGTCGCCGGTGCTCGCCGCCGAGCCCGGCAGCGACCACGGGTACGACGTGGTCGGCCACAACGGCATCGACCTGTCGCGCGGCGGACCCGCCGGGCTGCAGGCCGTCTCGGCCCGCGCCCGCTCGCTCGGCATGGGCGTGCTGGTGGACATCGTCCCCAACCACGTCGGCGTCGCGACGCCCGCGGAGAACGCCTGGTGGTGGTCGCTGCTCGCGGCCGGCCCCGCGTCGCCGTGGGCCGACGCGTTCGACGTCGACTGGGAGGCCGGGGGCGGGCGCATCCGCATCCCCGTCGTGGGCGACGACGACCTCCGCCCCGACGGCACGCTGGACAACCTGCGCGTGGTCGACGGCGAGCTCCGCTACCACGACAACCGCTTCCCGGTGCGGCCCGGCACGCTGGTGCTCGTCGACGGCACCCCCGACGCCCAGGCCACCCACGCGGCGCAGCACTACGAGCTCGTCGGGTGGCGCACCGCCGACGACCGGCTGAACTACCGCCGCTTCTTCGCCGTCAACACCCTCGCTGCCGTGCGCATGGAGGACCGGCGCTGGTTCGACGCCACGCACGCCGAGGTGAAGCGCTGGTTCGACGAGGGCCTCGTCGACGGCCTGCGCGTCGACCACCCCGACGGCCTGCGCGACCCGGAGGGCTACCTCGACGACCTGGCCGGCATCACGGGCGGCGCCTACGTGCTCGTCGAGAAGATCCTCGAGCCCGGCGAGGAGCTCGAGTCCTCGTGGGCCACCGCCGGCACGACCGGGTACGACGCTCTCGCCCTCGTCGACCGCCTGTTCGTCGACCCCGCCGGCGAGGCCCCCCTCGACGCGCTCGAGGCCTCGCTGCGCGGCGCGCCCGTGGACTGGCACGCGATGGTCCACGACCGCAAGCGCGAGGTCGCCGACGGCATCCTCGGCTCCGAGGTGCGCCGCATCGCCCGCGAGCTGGGCGACCCGGGCGACGAGGTCGTCGACGCGGTCGCCGAGCTGGTGTCCGGGATGCCGGTCTACCGCTCGTACCTGCCGGCCGGCCGGGACCACCTCGAGGAGGCGTTCACGTCGGCCCGTCGCCACCGCCCCGACCTGGGCCCGGTGCTCGACCGCCTGCACCCGTTGCTCTCCGACCCCGAGCACCCCGCGGCGCTGCGCTTCCAGCAGACCTCCGGCATGGTCATGGCCAAGGGCGTCGAGGACTGCTCGTTCTACCGCTGGTCGCGCCTGACGAGCCTCAACGAGGTCGGCGCGGACCCGTCGGTCTTCGCCGTCGACGCCGCCACGTTCCACGCCGCGATGGCGGAGCGGCAGGAGCACTGGCCGCACGCGATGACGACCACCTCGACGCACGACACCAAGCGCGGCGAGGACGTGCGCGCCCGCATCAGCGTGCTCGCCGAGGTGCCCGACCTGTGGGCCGGGGCCCTCTCGGAGCTGCTCGAGGCCGCCCCGCTGCCCGACCCCGGCTTCGGCGCCCTGCTGTGGCAGGCGATCGTCGGCGCCTGGCCCGCCACCAGCGGCGGGGACCTGCGCTCGCGCCTGCACGCGTACGCCGAGAAGGCGATGCGCGAGGCGGGCGACGGCACCACGTGGACCGCCCCCGACGAGGCCTACGAGGCGGCCGTCCACCGGGCCGTCGACGCGGCGTTCGACGACCGCGACGCCCGGCGCACGCTCGTCACCCTCCTCGACGCCGTCACCGGGCCCGGTTGGTCGAACGCGCTGGCCGCGAAGCTCGTGGCGCTGACGATCCCCGGCGTGCCCGACGTCTACCAGGGCAGCGAGCTGTGGGAGCAGTCGCTCGTCGACCCCGACAACCGCCGTCCCGTCGACTTCGACGTGCGCTCCGAGGTGCTGCCGGCGCTGCTCGGGGGCGTGCGTCCCCCGCTGGGCGGCGGCCTGGCCGACTCCGGCGCGGTCAAGCTGCGCCTCGTCGCGACGGTGCTGCGCCTGCGCCGCGACCGGCCCGAGCTGTTCTCCTCGTACACGCCGCTGGCCGCCGAGGGCGAGGCCGCCGACCACCTGGTCGCCTTCGACCGCGGCGGGGCCGTCAGCGTCGTCACCCGGCTCCCCGTCGGGCTCGAGCGCCGCGGCGGCTGGGGCACGACGACCCTCGAGCTGCCCGAGGGCCGGTGGCACGACCTGATCGCCGACGCCCCGGTCGCGCGGGACGCGTCCGGACGGGTACTGGTGGCGGACCTGCTCGCGACGTACCCCGTCGCCCTGCTCACGAGGGAGTCCGCATGACCACGCCCGCCCCGTTCGCCGTCTGGGCGCCCCGGCCCCGCACGGTCCGCCTGACCGTCGCCGCCGGCGACCACGAGGAGGTCGTCGACCTGGTCCGCGGACCGGAGGACTGGTGGACCGTCCCCGCCGGCGCGCTGCGGCTCGACCTTGCGGCGTACCCCGAGGGCGTCGACTACGGCTACCTGCTCGACGACGACCCCGCGCCCCGGCCCGACCCGCGCTCGCGCCGCCAGCCCGACGGGGTGCACGGCCTGTCGCGCACCTTCGACCCGTCGGCCTTCACGTGGACCGACGCGGGCTGGACCGGGCGCCAGCTGGCCGGCTCGGTCATCTACGAGCTGCACCTCGGCACGTTCACCCCCGAGGGCACCCTCGACGCCGCGATCGGCCGCCTCGACCACCTCGTCTCCATCGGGGTCGACCTCGTCGAGCTGCTGCCCGTCAACGCGTTCAACGGCACCCACAACTGGGGGTACGACGGCGTCGGCTGGTTCGCCGTCAGCGAGACGTACGGCGGGCCCGCGGCGTACCAGCGGTTCGTCGACGCCTGCCACGCGGCGGGGCTCGGCGTCATCCAGGACGTGGTCTACAACCACCTGGGACCGTCCGGGAACTACCTGCCGCTGTTCGCGCCGTACCTCAAGAGCGGGCGCAACACGTGGGGCGACCTGGTCAACCTGGACGGCGAGGGCTCGGAGCACGTGCGCCGCTACGTGCTCGACGACGTGGCGATGTGGTTCCGCGACTTCCACGTCGACGGCCTGCGCCTCGACGCCGTGCACGCGCTGCACGACTCCTCGCCCACCCACGTGCTCGAGGAGATGGCGGTCGAGACGGCCGCGTGGTCGGCGCACGTGCGACGCCCGCTGACGCTCATCGCGGAGTCCGACCTCAACGACCCGGTGATGTTCACGCCCCGCGAGGCCGGCGGCCACGGCCTGACCGCGCAGTGGAGCGACGACTTCCACCACGCGGTGCACGTGGCGCTGAGCGGCGAGACGACCGGCTACTACGCCGACTTCGAGCCGCTGGCGGCGCTGCAGAAGGTGCTGACCAAGGGGTTCTTCCACGACGGCACGTTCAGCTCGTTCCGCGGCCGCGACCACGGCGTGCCGATCGACCTGGGCTCGACGCCCACGTGGCGGCTGGTGGTCTGCAGCCAGAACCACGACCAGATCGGCAACCGCGCCGTGGGCGACCGGCTCACCGAGCACCTCGACGACGACCAGCTCGCGACCGCCGCCCTGCTGACGCTGGGGACCGGCTTCACGCCGATGCTGTTCCAGGGCGAGGAGTGGGCGGCGTCGACGCCGTTCCAGTTCTTCACCTCGCACCCGGAGCCCGAGCTGGGCAAGGCGACCGCCGACGGGCGCATCGAGGAGTTCGCGGCCATGGGCTGGGACCCGGCGGTCGTGCCCGACCCGCAGGACCCGGAGACGTTCACGCGCAGCAAGCTCGACTGGGCCGAGGCCGAGGGCGGGCGCCACGCCGTGGTGCTCGGCGTCTACCGCGAGCTGGCGGCGCTGCGGCGCACCCTGCCCGACCTCACCGACCCGTCCTTCGGCGCCACCACCTGCGAGGTCGACGAGGCCACGCGGGTGGTGCGCATCGGGCGCGGGTCCGTGCGGATGGTGCTCGCGCTGGGCACCGAGCCGGCGACGGTCGAGGTGCCCGAGGGGTACGGCGTCGCGTGGGCCACGCCCGGCGGGTACGACGCGGGGTCGCCCCTCGTCGTACCGCCCCACGGCGCGGTCGTGCTGGCGCCCGGGGCCTGAAGGTCCCGAGGCGCCGCGCGGGCCCGCCGCGACCCCCGAGACGCACAGGTGGCGCCGCCCGGACCGGGCGGCGCCACCGTGTGGTTCGGAGCGAGGATCAGACGTTCGAGCCGGCGTGACCGTGGCGACCCTGGTCACCGCGGGCGTGGTCGGAGTCGTCGTCGTAGAAGTCGCGCGAGCCGGACTTCGCCAGGCCGCGGCTCACCATGTAGCCGATCGTCAGCAGCGTGACGTAGAACCACGCCTCCTGCGGCCCGAAGTCGGACTCGTCGACGAGGGCCGAGGCGATGAGGACGCCGACGACGGCGGCGATGTAGGCGATGAGCTCGGTGGTCTTGAACGACGCCTTGGTCTCGGTGCTGATGCGGCGCCGGGTCGTGGCGTTCTGGACGTGCTGGTTGTTCGACATGCCGTGCTCCTTCGTGGCGCTGCGCCGGGCGGGCTTCGTGCCCGTCGGCGCTGCAGCACCTGATGGGGGGAGGGAAGGTGGTGCGCTCCGACGACTGGCTGCCGTCGATCACCTACTGGTACCCGTCTCAGCCACGTCTCAGCCATCTCTAAGCCCGGACCGGTAGTGCGTCGGGTCACCACGACCTCACCGGTGGGTGGCGAAGAACTCCCCCAGCAGGGCCGCGGACTCCCCCGCCATGACACCGGTGACGACCTCCGGGCGGTGGTTCAGCCGGCGGTCGCGCACCACGTCCCACAGCGACCCGACGGCCCCGGCCTTCTCGTCCCACGCCCCGAACACGACCCGGTCCACGCGGGCGAGGACGGCCGCGCCGGCGCACATGGTGCACGGCTCGAGGGTGACGACCAGGGTGCAGCCGGTCAGGCGCCACTCCCCCCGGGCCCGGGCGGCCTCGCGCAGCGCGACGACCTCGGCGTGACCGGTCGGGTCGGTGGCGGCCTCCCGGACGTTGCGACCGCGCCCGAGCAGGCGCCGCTGCTCGTCGACGACCACGGCGCCGATGGGGACGTCGTCGGTCGCGAGCGCCGCGCGCGCCTCGTCGAGGGCGGCGCGCATCGGCGCGTTCCAGCGACCCCCCTGGGGATGGATCACGCGGGGACCGGCGCCGTCGGGCCGGGGGACGAGCGGAGGCTCACGCCGAGGTGAGGCCGACCGCGTCGTCGAAGAGCACGCCGAAGCCGAGCTTGCGGGCGATCTCGGACACCATCTCGTCGGGGTAGAGGTCGAAGTCGTCGAGCAGCAGCCCGAGGTCCATGGCGTTCATGCCGAGGTCGGCCAGCAGGGACAGGTCGCCTGCGGGCTCCTGCTCGTCCTCGTCCTCCGGCATCGGCAGGTCGAGCGCCTCGACGGCCGTGCGGGCCAGCTCCCACTCGTCGGCCGCGGTGACGTCGGAGAGCAGGATCCGCGTGCGCGGACCGGCGACGCGCACCAGGACGAAGAAGTCCTCGTCGACACCCACGACGCCGATGGCGCCGCCGTCGCCCGGGAAGCGCCGCAGCGCGGCGGCGAGCGTGTCGACCGAGTCGAGGACGTCGTCCACGATCTCGTGCAGCTGCCACACGCCTTCCTCGCGGTAGGCCACGAGGGCGAAGTCGATGCTGTCCGTGTCCACGTGTCCCCCTCCTCGCGTGCCGACGACCGACTCCCAGCGTGTCAGACCCGGGCGCGTCGCGCCAGCAGGATCAGCAGCGGGAATGCCACGGCTTAGGCTTCCCGTCCATGGACACCCTCGTCGTCGACCACCCGCTCGTCGCGCACAAGCTCACCGCGCTGCGCGACGCGACCACCGACTCCCCGACGTTCCGACGCCTCGCCGACGAGCTCGTGACCCTCCTGGCCTACGAGGCCACGCGCGACGTGCGCGTCGAGCCCTACGAGATCCGCACCCCCGTCGCCCCGGCGACCGGCGTCCGGCTCTCGACCCCCAAGCCGCTCGTCGTGCCGATCCTGCGCGCCGGGCTCGGCATGCTCGACGGCATGGTCCGCCTGCTCCCGACGGCCGAGGTCGGCTTCCTCGGGATGGTCCGCAACGAGGAGACGCTGCAGGCCTCGACGTACGCCGAGCGGCTGCCCGACGACCTCTCGGGCCGCCAGTGCTACGTGCTCGACCCGATGCTCGCGACCGGCGGCACGCTGGCCGCCGCCATCCGCTTCCTCGTCGACCGCGGCGCCGACCACATCACGGCCATCTGCCTGCTCACGGCCCCCGAGGGCACGAAGCGCCTGGCCGACGAGCTGGCCGACCTCTCGATCCCGGTGCGGGTCGTGACGGCCGCGATGGACGAGCGCCTCGACGAGAACGGCTACATCGTCCCCGGTCTCGGCGACGCCGGCGACCGGCTGTACGGCGTGGCCGACTGACCGTGGGCGCGCGCCTCGCCCGCCGCGTGCAGGGCATCCAGCCGACCGTCTTCTCGACGATGTCGGCGCTCGCGCTGCGCACCGGGGCGGTCAACCTGGGCCAGGGGTTCCCCGACACGGACGGGCCCGCCTCCGTGCTGGAGCGGGCCCGGGCGGCGGTCGCCGAGGGGCGCAACCAGTACGCCCCGGGCATCGGCGTGCCGGCGCTGCGCGAGGCCGTGGCCCGCCACCAGGCGCGCCACCACGGCATCGACCTCGACCCCGACACCGAGGTCGTCGTCACGACCGGCGCGACCGAGGGCGTCGCCGCCGCCCTGCTGGGCCTGGTCGACCCGGGCGACGAGGTCGTGCTGCTCGAGCCGTCGTACGACGCCTACGACGCCGTGCTGAGCATGGCGGGAGCGGTGCGGCGGCCCGTCACCCTCCGCGCCCCCGACTTCCGCCTCGACGCCGACGCGCTGCGCGCCGCCGTGCACGACGGCACGCGGCTGATCCTGCTCAACAGCCCGCACAACCCGACGGGGTCGGTGCTGACGCCCGCCGAGCTGGCGGTCGTCGCGGAGGCGGCGGTGCGCCACGACGTGCTCGTCGTGACCGACGAGGTCTACGAGCACCTCGTGTACGACGGCCACCGGCACGTGCCCATCTCCACGCTGCCGGGCATGGCGGAGCGGACCCTCACGGTCTCCAGCCTCGGCAAGGGGTGGTCGCTGACCGGCTGGAAGGTCGGCTGGGCGACCGGCCCCGCCGACCTCGTCGCGGCCGTGCTCGCCGTGAAGCAGTGGACGACGTTCACCTCGGGCTCGCCGCTGCAGCCCGCCGCGGCCCACGCGCTCGACGCCGAGGCGGACTTCCCGCAGGCGCTCGCGGTCGACCTGCAGCGCCGCCGCGACCTGCTGTGCGAGGGCCTGGCCGCGGCCGGGCTCGCACCCCGGGTGCCCGAGGGCACCTACTTCTCCGTCACCGACGTCGCCGACCTCGGCTGGGCCGACAGCGCCGCGTTCTGCGCCGCCCTGCCGGAGCGCGCCGGCGTCGTCGCCATCCCGCTCCAGGGGTTCCACTCCGACCCGACGATCGGGCAGCACCTCGTGCGCTGGGCGTTCTGCAAGGACGAGCCCGTGCTCGTCGAGGGCCTGCACCGCCTCGCCGCCGCCGACCTGCACGCCTGACGCGGCCCCGGTACGACGGACGCCGGCCGCCCCGAGGGGCGACCGGCGTCCGGTGCGTGCGTGGGTGAGCCGGCTCAGCGGCCCTGGAGCTTGGCGATCTTCTTGTTCTTGTACCAGCTGTTCGCGCCGCCGGTGAAGAACAGCACGATCGTGGCCAAGGCCGCGAGGGTGAAGACGAGCGGCAGCCCCGCACCGGCCAGGATCAGCGTGCCGAGGATCGTCACGACGCAGGAGACGACCAGCGTGATGCGGGCCCCGTTCGAGCCCCGCCCGGCGAAGATGGCGAGGACGAACGCGATGATGCACCAGATCAGCAGGATCACCGCGATGGTGATCAGGAACCCCAGCGCGAAGTCGACGATGGAGCCGATGTCGCCGGCGTCCGCACCCGCGTCCTCGAGCTGCTGACGCAGGTCCGCGTTGTTCTCGATCTCCTTGCGCACCTCGTCCTCGAAGGCGTCGGCACCCACGATCGCGAACACGATCATCGCGAGCGCGCCGAGGCCGGCGAGGACCGTCGAGATGAAGGTCAGGAAGACGGCCGCCGTGACGGTGCCGGGGCGCTTGAGCGATCCGGTCGGGCCGCCGTACGCACCCCCGTTGAAGGGCGCGCCCTGGTAGGCGCCCGGCGGGTTGGCGCCGGACTGGCCGCCGTGCTGGCTGCCGTAGGGCGGCGGGGTGGGCTGGCCGGGCTGCGACGAGCTGGGGTCAGGGTTCCAGTTGCTCACGCGGCCCATTGGACCACGGAGGCGCGTCCCCCCGTCGGCACGACGCGGGTCGAACCGACGGGGACGCGAGGGGAGCTGCTCAGCCCCAGGGCTTCTGGTCGGTGGTGGCGCCGCCGTAGCCGGGCGCGGACTGGATGGCGCCGCCGCCGCGGAACCAGGTGCCCGCGCTGCCCTGGGCCAGGGTGACGATGCCCGCGATGCACAGGCCCGTCCACACCAGACCGAGGGGGATGAACAGGAACGAGACGACGATGGCGAGGCTCGCGAGCACGAAGAGCGTGACGCGGGCCCACTTGCGGCGCTTCAGCACGAACGGGGTCACGGCCAGCGACGCGATGGACAGGATGATGGCCGGCAACGAGAAGAGGCGGACGATCGAGGTGACGTCGTCGTCCGAGACACCCCCGCCGGCCGCCTCGCTGAACCCGTCGATGAAGTCGTCGTTGCCGGCCAGCGCGAACATCAGCAGGGCGCCCAGCAGCGCGAGGCCCGACCCGATGAAGGACAGCCAGACCGCCGCGGTGACGGAGCCCGGCCGGCGCCCCGTGCCGGGACCCTGCTGGCCGTAGGGGTTCTGGCCGTACGGGTTCTGGCCGTAGGGGCTGCCGTACTGACCCTGCTGGCCGTAGGGGCTCTGCCCGTACTGCCCCTGGCCGGGCTGGCCCTGGCCGGGCTGGCCGTAGGGGTTGGCGGAGTAGGGGTCCTGGCCGGACGGCTGGCCGGACGACTGACCGGGCTCGGGGTTCCAGTTGCTCACGGGACCATCACATCACGTGGGCGGGGCGCCGCGGACGCGGTCCGGGCGAACCGACGACCGGGCTCATCCCCAGGGCTGCCCCGGCCCCTGCGGGCCGGGCCCCCAGGGCGCGCTGCCCGGCGGGGGCCCGCCGTACCCCGGCCCGGCCGCGAACGCGGCGCCGGGCCCGCCCCCGGCGAACCACGTCCGAGAGTCGCGGTTGAGCAGCAGCACGGCGGTGGCGACGCAGACGACGAGGTAGACCACGGCGAGCGTCGCCGTCAGGGGGTCGCCGCCCGCACCCGCCAGCACGGCGACGCCCAGGTAGACGACGGCCGCCATGATCGACAGGACGACCAGCCCGGTGCGGGCGCCCGACGAACCGCGCAGCACCCCGACGGCGAGACCGATCGCGGCGGCAGCCGGGACGGCGCAGGCGAGGAGGACGACGCCGGCCGCGCCGGCCGCGACGCCGAACGCGTCACCCATCCCCTCGACGGACGTGCCGTCGTCGGACCTGGCGATGAAGACCGCCCCGACGAGCGCCACCACGCCCGCCAGCACCAGCAGGAGGGCGGCGAACGCGCAGCTGACGATCGTGAGGACGGCGGCCGCCGCCACGGAGGCCGGGCGCCGCCGGTTCGTCGTGGCGAGGCCGTAGGCGTTCGCCGCGGAGCGGTCCTGTCCGTGCGGGGTCCCGTGGTCCCCCGACGGGTACGGCGTCGTCATCGGGGGCGGCGGGGCGTCGTGGACGTACGGCGCGGGGGTGACGCCGTACGGCGCGGTCTCGGGCGGCACGCCCGGGTCACCCGGCATCCCTGCTCCGCCGGCGTCCTTCCCCGACGGGCTCGGCGACGCAGTGCCCCACGACCAGGTGGGGTCCGAGGGGCTGGGCTCCTGGGGGGTCGTCACCGACCCATTCGACCACGCGCGGCGTACCACTGTCCGACGTCCCGGCGCGACAGCGCGCCCACCGTCACGAGCGCGGCGAGGGCGAGCAGCAGCAGCTGCGGGGCGTAGAAGGCGGCTACCAGCCCGAGGCCGGCGGCGATGCCGGCGGAGATGAGCAGGGCGACCCGCGCCCAGCCGGCCCCACGCAGCGCGTAGGCGGCGAACACCGCGGAGGCGACCGCCCAGGCGATCATCACGATCGCCATGGACACGGCGGTGGCGACGAGGAGGTCGGAGGTGACCCCCTGCTCGACCGCCTCGGGCTGGGTGGCGCGGATCTCGTCCATCAGCCGGTCGGGCGACGACGCCACGACGACCACGAGCGCCACCATCCCGAAGGTGACGAGGCTGGTGGCGATCCAGGTCAGGACGCAGGCCACCAGCACGGCACCGGGGCGCGGCGGCACGGGCCCGCCGTACCCCCCGGCGTGCCGGCCGGTGGGCGGCGTCTGGCCCCACGGGCCGCGCTGCGGGTCGCCGAAGCCCTGGTACGGCGACGGCCGACCGCCCCAGGGCGCCTGCACCGGGCGGTCGCCGGGCGGCGGACCCCACGGCTGGCCCTGCTGACCCTGCGGCCCGGGCTGCTGACCAGGGTGGCCCTGCTGACCGGGCTGCTGACCGGGCTGCTGACCCGGCTGCTGACCCGGCTGCTGACCCGGCTGCTGGTCGTGGCGGGGCGGGATCGCGAACGGGTCCTGCCGCTCGCGGGCGCGGCGGGCGGCGTCGCTCTCCCGCGGCAGTCGGAAGCGCTCCGGCAGCGGGCGGCCGGCGAACCAGCTGCGGGCCGGCTCGAGCCACAGCATGACGATCGAGACGGTCACCACGGCCGAGGCGAACCCACCGGCGATCGAGCCGGCCACGAAGATCGGGACCGCGAGCACGCTGAGCGCGATGCGGGCGGTCCGGTCGCGCCGCAGCGCGAAGAAGCCGAGGACGGCGGCGGCGGTCGCGCACGCGCCGAGCACCAGGATGGCGATGCGGCGCATCTCGCGGGCGCCCTCGAAGGAGAGGCCGAGCGAGCTGCCGGGGGGCTCGGCGATGAACTGCTCGAGCACCTCCCGCGTCTGGAGCGTGCGCAGCGCCGCCATGGCCTCGAAGGCGCCCAGCAGCACGATCACGGACCCGCCCACGACCAGCCACCCGGAGAAGGTGACCTGGGGCGGACGCGGCTGCTGTGCGGAGGAGCTCACCCGGCCATTCCACCAGACGCGTGGGTGCGGCCCGGACACGCGGCGGACCGCGGTCCCCGCGCGCCCGGCCGCACCCCTCCGCGGGTCAGGCGACCTCGAGCCGCAGCCCCTCGTCGCCGTCGGTGCGCACGACCCGCACGGCACCGCCGTCGGTGACCTGGCCGCCGATGAGCAGCCGGGCCAGCGGGTCGCCGATGGCGCTCTGGATGAGCCGCCGCAGCGGGCGCGCGCCGTACGCCGGGTCGTAGCCCGTGTCGGCCAGCCACTGCTTGGCCTCGGGCGTGACCTCGACGCCGATGCGCCGGGCCGCCAGGCGCTCCTCCAGCAGGCGCAGCTGGATGTCGACGATGCTCGTGAGCGCCTCCTTGCTCAGCGCCTCGAACAGCACGATCTCGTCGAGCCGGTTGAGGAACTCGGGCTTGAAGCTGGCCCGCACGACGCCCATCACCTGCTCGCGCTTGCTCCCCGGGTCCAGCAGCGGGTCGACGAGGTAGCTCGACCCCAGGTTGGAGGTGAGGACGAGCAGGGTGTTGCGGAAGTCGACCGTGCGGCCCTGGCCGTCGGTGAGGCGACCGTCGTCGAGCACCTGCAGCAGGATGTCGAAGACCTCCGGGTGCGCCTTCTCCACCTCGTCGAGCAGCACGACGGAGTACGGCCGGCGCCGCACCGCCTCGGTGAGCTGGCCGCCCTCGTCGTACCCGACGTAGCCGGGGGGCGCGCCGACGAGGCGGGACACGGCGTGCTTCTCCGAGTACTCGCTCATGTCGATGCGGACGATCGCGCGCTCGTCGTCGAACAGGAAGTCCGCGAGCGCCTTCGCCAGCTCGGTCTTGCCCGTGCCCGTGGGGCCGAGGAAGAGGAACGAGCCCGTCGGCCGGTTCGGGTCCGAGATGCCGGCCCGCGAGCGGCGTACGGCGTCGCTCACCGCGGTCACGGCCTCGTGCTGGCCGATGAGGCGCTCGCCGATGACCTCCTCCATCCGCAGCAGCTTCGCGCTCTCGCCCTCGAGGAGGCGGCCGGTCGGGATGCCGGTCCACGCCTCGACGACGTCGGCGATCTGCTCGGCGCCGACCTCGTCGCCCACGAGCGGCTCGGCGTCGTCGTCGCCGGCCTTCTCCATGGCCTCCTGGCCGGCGATCTGCTTCTCCAGCTCGGGGATGCGGCCGTAGAGGATCTCGCTGGCCCCGGCCAGGTTGCCCTCGCGGGTCAGCTTGTCGGCCTCGATGCGCAGCTGGTCGAGCTGGCGGCGCAGCTCGCCCTCGCCCTCGAGGCTCTGCTTCTCCCGCTCCCAGCGCGCCTCGAGGCCGCGCAGCTCCTCCTCGCGGTCGGCGAGGTCGGCGCGCAGCCGGGCGAGCCGGTCGACCGAGGCGGCGTCGCTCTCCTTCTCGAGCGCGAACTGCTCCATCTTGAGGCGCTCCACCTGCCGGCGGAGCTGGTCGATCTCCTCCGGGGACGACTCGTGCTCCATGCGCAGGCGGCTGGCGGCCTCGTCGATGAGGTCGATGGCCTTGTCGGGCAGCTGGCGGCCGGTGATGTAGCGGTCGCTCAGGGTCGCGGCGGCGACGAGCGCCGCGTCGGTGATGCGCACGCGGTGGTGCGCCTCGTACTTCTCCTGGATGCCGCGCAGGATCTGGATCGTGTCCTCCACGCTCGGCTCGCCGACGAAGACCTGCTGGAAGCGCCGCTCCAGCGCCGGGTCCTTCTCGACGTGCTCGCGGAACTCGTCGAGCGTGGTGGCGCCGACCATGTGCAGCTCGCCGCGCGCCAGCATCGGCTTGAGCATGTTGCCCGCGTCCATCGCGCCCTCGCCGCCGGCGCCCGCGCCGACGACCGTGTGGAGCTCGTCGATGAACGTGATGACCTGGCCGCCCGCGTCCTTGATCTCCTCGAGGACGGCCTTGAGCCGCTCCTCGAACTCGCCGCGGTACTTCGCGCCGGCCACCATCGCCGCCAGGTCGAGGCTGAGCAGGCGGCGGCCCTTGAGGGAGTCGGGCACGTCCCCGGCCACGATGCGCTGGGCGAGGCCCTCGACGACGGCGGTCTTGCCGACGCCGGGCTCGCCGATGAGGACGGGGTTGTTCTTCGTGCGGCGGCTCAGCACCTGCACGACGCGGCGGATCTCGGCGTCGCGGCCGATCACCGGGTCGAGCCGGCCCTCCTCCGCGGCCCGGGTGAGGTCGACGGAGTACTTGTCCAGCGCCTCGTACGTCGACTCGGCCTCCTGGCTCGTGACGCGCCGGGAGCCGCGGACGGCGACGAGCTGCTCCGAGAGGCCCTGGGTCGTCAGGCCGGCGTCGGCGAGGACGCGTTGTGCCGAGCTCTCCACCGAGGAGAGGGCGACGAGGAGGTGCTCGGAGGCGACGTAGTCGTCCTTCATCGCCCCCGCGAGGTCGATCGCCTTCGCGAGGACGCGCGTGAGCGCCGGCGACGCGCCGGGCTGCTGCACCGTCGCCCCCGTGGCGCTCGGCAGGGCGCTGACGGCGCGCTCGGCGGCGCCCAGCAGGGTCGTGGGCTCGACCCCGGAACCGGTGAGGACGGTGCCGACGATGCCCTCGCCGGACTCGCGGAGCAGCGCGACGAGCAGGTGGGCCGGCTCCGTCGACGTGTTGCCCGCCGACGTCGCGGCGAGCTGGGCGGCGGCGATCGCGTCGCGCGCGCGGGTGGTGAACTTGTCGGCCCCGAACTGACTCATCTGCGTGCCTCCCCTGTGTGGCGTGGTGCGGTGGTCGGTGACCAGTGTGGCCGCCTGACCTCGTCAACGGCAGCGAAGTTGAGTCTGTTCCCCTCAACTTGAGGTTTTTCGGTGGCTCCCGACGGCGGCCCGGTACCCGGGGCGAACCTTGCGCCAGCGTTGCGCCGGTCTTTCGTTCCGGTCCGTGGCGTGGTCCACGCCCGGCCCGGACAATCGGGCGGGCCACTCGCCGGGCGGCCCGCCCGCCCTCGTCGAAGGACCACCGCATGCGCACCCTCGAACCGCCGGTCCCGCCCGTCGACGCGGCGCCGTCCGTGCGCCCGGCGCGGGTCGTCGTCGTCGACGACACCCCGGACCTGCGCAACCTGCTGCGCCTCATGCTGACCCGCGGCGGCTTCGAGATCGTGGGGGAGGCCGCCGACGGCCTCGCCGCCCTCGACGTGGTCGGGCGCACCCAGCCCGACGTCGTGCTGCTCGACATCGCGATGCCCCGCATGGACGGCATCGAGGCGCTGCCCCAGCTGCGCCGCGCCAGTCCCGCCGCCCGGATCGTGGCGATGTCCGCCTTCGGGGCCGCCCAGATGGCCAACCGGGCGGTCGCGGCGGGAGCCGACGGGTACGTCGAGAAGGGCACCTCGCTCCACTCGATCCTGACCTACGTCCGCGCGCTCGCCGGTGACCCCGGGCGACCGGCCCGGCCCCTGGCCGTCACCTCCGCGGCCACGGGCCCGGCGACCTCGACCCCGCTGCGCCCGGCCGCCGCGCCGACGGTGCGCCCCGCACCCGTCACGAGCGCCGACCTGGCGACGCTGGCGTTCGAGCACGCGCCGTACGGGGTCCTCGTCGTCACCGACGAACCCGCACCCCGGGTGATCGCCAGCAACGCCGCGGCCCGCGGCGTGGTCGACGTACCCCTCTCCCCGGGCGGGCTGCTGGGCCTCACGGCACCCCAGCTGGCGCAGGCCGTCGCCGACCACCGCCACCACGACCACGTGGAGCTGCAGGTCGCGGTCGGCGCCGGGTCGGTGCACGCGACGGTCCGGCGCACCGGGACGGGCGTGCTCGTCTACCTCGACGCCACCGGCGAGGAGCTCGGCATGCTGCGGCGCGCCATCGCGACCGCCGCCCACGAGCTGCGCGGGCCGATCTCCGCGATCGACGGGGCCGTCGACGTGCTGGGGTGGGGCGAGGACGCGCTGCCCGACGCGGAGCGGACCCGTCTCCTGGGCACCGTCGTGCGCCAGGTGCAGCAGCTCGACCGCGTGACCTCCGACCTCTACACGGCGACGCAGGTCCACCTCGGCACCCTCCACGTCGACCTGCGGCCCACGCTCGTCGGGGCGCTCGTGGAGGAGCTGCTGGCGCACGCCGACGACGTCACGCTCGACGTCTCCTCGCAGCGGGTGGCGATGGTGGACCCGCTGCGCGTGGAGCAGATGCTCGGCAACCTGCTGAGCAACGCCGGCAAGCACGGCGCACCCCCCTGCACCGTCGTTGTCCGCGACGGCCGCCCGGGCACCGTGCGCATCGAGGTCGCCGACCGCGGCCCGGGCGTCCCGGCCGACCTCGAGCCCCACCTGTTCCGCGAGTTCACCCGCGGCACCGGGGCCGTGGCGCGCGGCACGGGGCTGGGCCTGTGGATCGTGCGCACGCTCGCGGAGGCCCAGGGCGGGTCCGTGGCCTACCGGCGCCACCCCGAGGGCGGGTCGATCTTCACGGTGCAGCTGCCGACCGCCTAGGCCCGGGGCGAGGCGCGGGGGCCGTCCCCCCGCCCGAGCAGGATCGGGACGACCCCCCACAGCAGCAGCAGGGTGACGAGCACCGAGCCGGAGAGCGCCAGCGCCGGGCGCAGCCCGAGCACCACGTCGCCCACGAAGAGCACCACCCCCGAGCAGACGAGGGCCAGGAGCAGCAGGCCGGCGCGGGCCAGCAGGTTCGCGGACTCCACGAGCCACGCGCGACGCCGCCGGCGGAACAGCACCCGGTGGTAGGCCACCGGCGCGACGATGAGCCCCGTCGTGAGCACCGACCCGACCAGCAACGTCAGGTAGAGCGCGCGCTGGCCCTCGGTGAGGTCGCCGAAGCGCTCGGTGAAGGGGATCGTCACGAGGAACCCGGTCAGCAGCTGCACCCCGGTCTGCACGACCCGCAGCTCCTGCATCAGCTCCGACCAGTTGCGGTCGAGCCGCGCCTCGGTGAGGCCGACCCCGAGGTGGTCGGCCTGCTCGCGCGGGTCGGGAGCGGCGTGCCCGCCGCGGGGGTCGTGGGGGTCGTGCTCCGCCATCGTGCGCCTCCTGGCCCCCCGTCCCTGGCCCGTCGCTGACCCTCGAGCGTACGTCGCGCGGGCGGCGCACGCGTCGTACGAGGTCGCCCGAGGTCGCCCGCGGTCGTCCGCGGTTCGTCTGCCGGTCGTCCTGCGTCGGGGTGCGCGCGACCAGCGGCTGCCTACGCTGGCGAGGCCGCACGGCGGCGACTGCGGACTGTGCCCACGGGTACTGGAGCGCCGTCACTGACAGAGGAGGACTGCATGCACCTGCCCCGGCCCCGAGGCCCCATCAGCGAGGCAGTGGTCGAGGTCGTGCGCGGCGGTCGTGCGGAGATCCCCGCGGTGACCGACGTGCGGAGCGAGGACGCGCAGATCGCGCTGTGGACGGCGTACGAGCTCGCGTACCGCGGGTTCGACGACGCCGCTCCCGACGCCGAGCGCGACCTCGAGCTGCTGCGCTGGCGCCACCACGCCGAGGACCTCCTCGAGGCCGAGCTGCGGGACGTGACGCGCTCCGCCGTGGACGAGGCCCGCGCGGCCGCCGGCACGGTCGAGGGCCGCCTGCGCGCCCTGGTCGAGGCCGGGCCGTCGACGCCGCTGGCGCGCCACCTGCAGCGCCGCGCGACCCGCGAGCAGGTGCTCGCCTACCTCGTCGAGCGCAGCATCTACCACCTCAAGGAGTCCGACCCCCAGGCCTTCGTGCTGGGCCGCGTGGACGGGCCGGCGAAGGTGGCGCTGGGCGAGCTGCTCTACGACGAGTACGGCGGGGGGCGCCCCGAGCGCCTGCACTCCCACCTGTACGCCGAGGCGCTCGAGGCCTGCGGGCTGGACGCGACGTACGGCGCCTACATCGACCAGGTCGAGGCGCCCACCCTGCTCTCCAACAACGTGATGTCGCTGTTCGCGATGCAGCGCCGGCTGCGGGGGGCCTCCCTGGGCCACCTGGCCGCGTTCGAGGCGACGAGCACCGACCCGTGCCGCCGCATCGCCGCCGGCATCGAGCGCGTCGGCCTGCCCGACGCCGCCGCGGCGTACTTCCACGAGCACGTCGAGGCCGACGCCGTCCACGAGCAGGTCGTCATGGGCGACATCTGCGGCGCGGCCGTCGTCGCCGAGCCGGAGATCGAGGACGACCTGCTGCTCGGCGCCGCCACCTGCCTCATCATCGACGCGGAGGCCAGCCAGTCGCTGTACGACGCGATCACCGCCTCCACGCCCGAGCTCGCCGGGGCGGGCCGATGAGCGCGACGTCCGGAACCGGCCGCGAGACCGGCCGCGACCCGGTGCGCGTGCGCGTCTGCCCCGACGGCCCCCTGCTGCTGCGCGGCGCCGACGAGGTCATGGACGCCGACGGCCGCGCCCACCCCGTCACCCGCCCCGTCGTCGCCGTCTGCGTCTGCGGCGGCACGGCCCGCTCGCCCTGGTGCGACGGCACCCACGCGCTGCTGAAGCGCGACCGCGCCGCCAAGGGATCCTGAGCCGACGGGCCCTCGGCCCGTGCTGACCCCGGGCGGGGTTTCGAGGGGTGCTGGCGCACCCACCTCAACCACCGGACGGCGGCCGCCTCGACCGGAGCGGCGCCCCGCCCCCGGCTACTCCGCGGCGGTGAAGTGCACGAGCATCCCGCGGTCGAACTCCCGCGCGCCGACGACGCTCAGCGCGCCGGAGGTGACGTCGGGGTGGGCCTCGAGCGCGGCGAGCTGGTCGACCGGGCCCACCTGCAGCACGAGGTGGCCGCCGGGGAGCAGCACGCGGGCGGCGTGGGCGACGCAGGCCACGGCGAGGTCGGTGCCGTCGGGGCCGCCGTCGATGGCGAGCAGCGGGTCCTCGGGGAACTGTCCGACCTCCTCGCGGGGCACCCACGGCGGGTCGGCGAGCACGAGGGGGTACGTCGGCGCGAGGGGCTCCACGGCCCGGAAGTCACCCTGCACGACCTCGGAGGCGACGCCGGCGTGGGCGGCGTTGAGGCGGGCGTAGTCGCAGGCGACCGGGTCGAGGTCCATCTGCACGAGCTCGCGGCCGGAGGTCTTGGCCGCCACGATCCCCATGTGGCCGGCGCCGCAGCACAGCTCGAGGATCGGGCCGGGAGAGGCGGTGGCCGCGAGCTCCGCCACCCACTCCGACTGGGCGACCGTCCACGGTCGGGGCTCCAGGACGCGCCGGTCCCACCGGATGAGCTCGGTCGAGAAGACGGTGGTGAGCTGCTCCACGCCCTCGGCGGGCGGCGGCCCCTGGGCAGGCTCGACGGACACGGCGTCGCTGGTCATGGGCGCCCGGTACCCGCGCCGGGGGAGGTCAGGCACCCCGCGGACCCCCGCCCGGTACCCCGTCGGTCGCCGCCGCACGCACCAGCTCGCGCAGCTGCCGCCGGGTGCGCGCCGCCTCCGGGATCGCGCGGGTCATCCACACGTGGAACATGGCCCGCACCTCCCGCACCCGCAGCGTGGCGCCGGCGGCGAGCGCGCGTCGTACCAGCCCGTCCACCGCGGGCCGCAGGATGTCGTGGTCGCCGATGTAGAGCTCGAGCGGCGGCAGCCCGTCGAGCGGCCCGGTGACCGGGCTGACCAGCGGGTCCGACGGGTCGCGGGGCCCGGCCCACCACCGGCCGGCCGCGCGCAGGCCGCTCTCCTCCAGCATCGGGTCGGTGGCCTCGAGGTCGCCGACCTCGTCCTCGTCGAGGGTGGCGTCGAGCCACGGGCACAGCATCACCAGGCGCGCCGGCCGGCGGGGCTGCCCGCGCAGGCGCTGCCCGATCACCAGCGTCAGCGCTCCACCGGCCGAGTCCCCCATCAGCACCGTCGGGGTGCCGTCGGCGCACGCGTCGCGCACCAGCCCGATCAGGCGCGGCAGCACCTCGTCGGCGTCCGCGCCGGGCGCGAGCGGGTACGCCGGCACGACGACCTCCGCGGGCGCCTCGGCCAGGGCGCGCACGAGGCGCCAGTAGTCGGCCGTCAACGGGTGCACGTAGCCGCCGCCGTGCAGGTAGACCACCCGGGCGACCGGCGTCGCGGCGCGGGGCCGCACCACCCAGGTGCGCATCCCGTGCCGCTGCTCCTCTCGCACGTCGAGACGTCGCCGCGTCAGCCGCGTGGGCGGGGCGTCGCTCTTCCTCTGCAGCTCCAGGGCGTTCTCCCGCGTGTGCTCCGCGCCCGTGAACGCGTCCTTGTCCCGGGCCAGCCACATCCCGGCCACGTAGAGCCGGGTCCAGGGCGTGGGCGGGCGGTCGTCGACGTCGTGGGTGACGCCCGGCGGCGGCAGGTCGGGTCGGGAGGCACTCACGCCTCCCAGGCTGCCACCCGGTTCCAGCCCCCGGGCGGCCCGCCCCACCGTCACTCCGGCCGGGGCGCCAGCTTCTCCGACGACGGCGCCGTGGGCGGGGCCTGGTGCACCGGGAACGCCGCGGACGCGACCTCCGCCTCCGTCGCGAAGCACATCCGCGCGAAGTCCACCCCGAACGGCGTGAGGTGGATGCTGCGCCGCAGGATGCGCGCGAACTTCACCGAGTGCGTCGCGCTCAGCACGTCGGGCTGGGCCTCCACCACCTGGTAGCGCAGCAGGTCGTCGAGCGACTCCGACGACTGCCACACCAGGCCGAGGCGCGAGAGGTTGTTGAGGTACTGCGGCACGAGCTCGACGTACCGCAGCCCCGCCCGCGCCCCGATCATGTTGAGGCCCCGGGCCACGAGCTGGGAGTTGACCATCCCGACCGGCCCGCCCGTGCGCACGTCGACCGACGGCTGCGGGCCGTCCTTGAGCAGCAGCACGAGGATGCGGGCCTCGTCGGGGGCGATGTCGGCGAGGATCCGCTCGTACGCCGGGTGGCTGCCCTCGGTGTGCCACACGTCGCGCGACTGCTCGAGCAGCTTCGCCCCCTTCGCGCGCAGCCGCTGCTCCTCGCTGAGGCGGCGCGAGCCGTGGTGCGTCTCGGGGACGGGTGCGCCGCGCGGCGCCTCCGCCGGCAGCCGGGCGTGGGCCTGGGCCACGGCCTGGGGCAGCGGCGTGCCCGCCGAGACGGCCCGCGCGATGCCGGAGACCATCGTCGCCGCGTCGTTCAGGTCGCGGGTCAGCTCGGCCGCGGCGTCGGGGTCGACCATGGCGCGCACGATCTTGCGGCCGGTCCGCGCGTACGCCGTGACCCCCCACTCCGCGGTGTGGTACGCCGTCGTGGCCGCGATGCGGGCCAGCCCGGGCAGCGCGTCGACCGCGGGGGCGAGCGACGCCGGCACCCGGTCGGCGACGACCGCGGGCAGGAACGACGGCACCCGTGCCGGCAACCGCGGCCGGCGCGAGCGCGGCGGCGCCGGGAGCGCCGGCGTCCCGTCCTCGCGCACGACCTGCTGCTGGCGCGGCGTGCCCCAACCACCCGACGTACCCCTGCTCACCGGCCTCCCACCCCGAACATCCAGAGGTGGAGGAACCCACCCGCTGCGCCCATGATGGCGCCGTGGGCGTAGAGCATCCACTCGTCCTCCTTGATCGCGGCGCGCATCATCTCCACGAAGTCGCGCGGCGGGAGCTCCTTGCAGCGCTGGGCGATGAGGCTCTGGATCTTGTCGGACTGCCGCGCGCTGAAGACGGGGTCCTGGAACGGGCGCATCGTGCGGCCCACCGCCTCCTGGGCCACCGACTCCTTGATGGTGTCGAAGCGGCTCGTGCCGACCGCCACCCGCACCGCGCCGCGCGCCGGCCCGATCGCGCCGTCGATGGCGGGCTCGAGGGCCGTGGCGAGCATCTGGCGGGTGCGGTCGCCCCGCGGTCCGTCGAGCAGGAAGTCGCCGATGCGCTCGAGCGTGATGACGTCGGTCGCGATGTGCCGGGCGTAGATCTCGGCGGCCTCGGCCTGGCGGCGCGGGAACAGGCCCTGGAACGTGAACGGGCCGACCTTCGTGCGCTCGGCCGGGTCGAAGATCAGCCACATGCCGAGCAGGTTGGTCATCCACCCGACGACGACGCCCATGAGCGGCAGCGCCCACCACTGCCCGAAGGCGTGGTCGACGACGGCCACCGGGATGCCCAGCAGGAACCCGAAGACGAACCCGAAGACCACCATGAGCCGCAGCTCCTTGGCGCCGAAGTCGCGGAAGATCCGCACGACGAGGTCGGGGTTCTTCTCGAAGTGGTCGATGACCATGATCTTGGGGTCGAGCAGCTGATCGATGTGGATGCCGATCTCGGTCGTCACCCGCCGCACGACCTGCGGCAGCTGGTGCTGCACCCGCTCGACGACGGCGACGCGCACCGGCCGCGGGAGGTCGTGCCACAGCCGCGGGTGCTCGCGCAGCATCACCTGCTCGACGAGCTCGGGGATCTCGGGGGAGAACATCTCGACGATGTGCTCGGCGATCCGGTCCGGCTCGAGCTCCTGGTAGAACTCCGCGGGCGTGCCGAGCTTCGCTATCGCCTTGTCCACCGCGATGCTGCCCATCTTCGCGGCGCGGGCGGGCACGATGCCCTGCCAGCCCAGCCCGCCCCGCAGGAACCCGGGGATCTCCTGCACCTTGCGCGGCGAGGCCGACGCCAGCTCCTTCAGCCCGGGGACGCGGAAGCCGTGGAAGTGGATCGGGGAGAACAGCATCCACAGGCCCGACCAGTTGATGAGCCAGCCCACGACCGCGGTGAAGACCGGGATGGACCAGAAGTGCACCCAGTCCATGTGGGCGAGGTAGTCACGCAGCCACTCACCTGCAGCGTCCACGTGCCGTCATCACCCCTCGGACGTCCTGCCCGGTGCGGGGCGCCGCCCCCGGGTCGTGCTCCGCTCGTGCCGTTGCGGAAGGTTAACCGCAAGTAGCCTCAGCGGACCACGATCGGGCGACCTGGATCACCCCGGGCCCTCAGATGCCCCGGTTGCGCCGCCACACGACGAGGGACTGGCCGGGGTCCGCCTGGCGCAGCACGGGCAGGTTCGCGGCCCGGGCGGGGGCGGGCGTCGTACGGCGCACCGCGACCGCCTGCCGCAAGGCCTCCCGGGTCGCCTCGAGCTCGGCCACGAGCTCCTCGTTGCGCTGGCGCAGCGCCACGAGGTGGTTCTCCAGGTCGAGGATCCGCCGCACCCCCTCGATGCCGGTGCCGGCGGCCGTCAGGTCGGCGATGTCGCGCAGGCGGTCGATGTCGCGGGCCGAGTAGCGCCGGCCCCCGCCGCCCGTGCGGCCGGGGGTGATGAGCCCCATCCGCTCGTACGCGCGGAGCGTCTGCGGGTGCAGGCCGGTGAGCTCCGCCGCGACGGAGATGACGAAGACCGCGGCGTCGGGGTCAGGCCCCACGGGGCCACCGCGGGCCACCATCACGCGTCCTCGAACAGCCCGGCCCGCAGCGGGCGCCCGGCCATCGCCGCGCGGTAGTTCTCCACGGCCTCGCGCGCCCCGGCGTCGAGGGTGGCGGGCACCTGCACCTGCACGGTGGCGAGCAGGTCGCCGTTGGTGCCGTCGGCGCGGCGCGCGCCCTTGCCGCGCACCCGGAAGGTGCGCCCGCTGGGCGTGCCCGGCGGGATGCGCAGCGTGACGGGACCGCCGCCCAGCGTCGGCACCTTGATCTCCGCGCCGAGCGCGAGCTCGTCGAAGCCGACCGGCACGTCGAGGGTGAGGTTGTCGTCGCGGCGCCCGAAGAGGCGGTGCGGGGAGACCTTCACGGTGACGAACAGGTCGCCCGCCGGTCCGCCGTTCTCGCCCGGGGCGCCCTTGCCGCGCAGCCGGATCCGCTGGCCGTCCTTCACGCCCGCGGGGATGCGGGCCTGGATCGTGCGGGCCGAGGTGCCGCGCCCGGTGCCGTGGCAGGTGGGGCACGACTCGTCGTACACGAGCTGGCGGCCGTGGCAGACGGGGCAGGTCTCGTTCATCGAGAACGCACCGCCGACCGAGCCGACCACGTAGCCCGCGCCCTCGCACTCCACGCACACGTGGGGCTTCGTGCCGGGCTTGCCGCCGGTGCCGTTGCAGGTCGGGCACGCGGCCTCGCTGCTCAGGCGCAGCGAGATCGTGACGCCCTCGAGGGCGTCGGTGAAGCTGATGGTCGCGTTGCTCTCGACGTCGGCGCCCTTCGTGGCGCGGCTGCGCGTCTGCTGGCGCCGGCCCCCACCGAAGATGTCGCCGAACATGTCGCCGATGCCGCCGGCCCCCGCGCCGCCGCCGGCGCGGTCGCGCAGCAGGTCGGAGAGGTCGAAGCCGCCGAACCCGCCGGCGCCCCCTCCTCCGAAACCGCCGCCGAAGCCGCTCGGCATGGAGCGCACCTCGTCGTACTGCTTCCGCTTCGCCGGGTCGCCGATCACGTCGTAGGCCTCGGCGACCTCCTTGAAGCGGTCGTGCTTCGCCGTGTCACCCGGGTTGGAGTCGGGGTGGTTGGCGCGGGCCAGCTTCCGGTAGGCCTTCTTGATGTCGTCGGCCGAGGCGTCCTTCCCGACACCCAGCACCTTGTAGAAGTCCTTCGTCGCCCAGTCGGCGTTGCTCATCCGCGCACCTCCTCGTCACTCACGTCCACGTCCACACGATCCACACGCCGCACGACCTCCGCGACCCGCCGGGCCGGTACGACGTCGCACCGGCCCGGCGGCTGCCGCTCGGGTCACTCGGGGTCGACGACCAGCACCTGCGCCGCGCGGACCACGCGGTCACCGAGCCGGTAGCCGGCCTTCGCCACGACCTTCACCGTCTGCACGCTGACCTCCGGGTCGGTGCCCAGGATCGACAGCGCCTCGTGCAGGTTCGGGTCGAACGGGTCGCCGGGCTCACCGAACTTCGTGAGGCCCTGCGCCCCGACCACGCGCTCCAGCTGGTCGGCGACGGCCATCAGGCCGCCCTCCAGCGGCGCGTGCTCCCGGGCCCGGTCGATGGTGTCGAGCACCTCGACGACCGGGGCGAGCACCTTGTACGACGCGTTCTGCGCGAGCAGCTCGCGGTCGCGCTCGACGCGGCGCTTGTAGTTGACGAACTCCGCCTGGAGGCGCTGGAGGTCCGCCGTGCGCTCCGCCAGCTCCATCCGCGTCACCGCCAGCTCGTCGGCGGAGGCCTGGTCGGCGCCGGCGTCACCGGCGCCGTCCGAGCCGCCCGCGGCCGGGGCGCCCTCGGCGGTCCCAGCCGCCTCGGGGGCCTCGCCGGCCGAGCCGGCCTCGCCACCGGCGAGGTTCGACTCGGTCGGCTCGGCGACCACCGGCTCGTCGACGTCGCCCGTGGGCTCGTCGGCGGGCGGGCGCTCCCCGTGCGGCTGCTCAGCCGTCACTTCTGCTCACCCTCGGAGCCCTCGTCGACGATCTCGGCGTCGACGACGTCCTCGTCGGCCTCACCGGTCGAGCCGGTGGTGCCGCCGGCGGCGGCCTGGTCGGCCTCGGCCTGGGCGTAGAGCGCGGCGCCCATCTTCTGGCTGGAGCCGTTGAGCTTGGTGACGCCGGCCTCGATCTCCTCGGCGCTGGCGTCCTCGCGGCCCAGCACCTCCTTGAGCGCGTCGACGTCGCCCTGCACCTCGGTCTTGACGTCCTCGGGCAGCTTGTCCGCGTTGTCCGTCAGGAACTTCTCGGTCGTGTAGACGAGCTGGTCGGCGGTGTTGCGGGCCTCGACCGCGGCACGACGCTTGGCGTCCTCCTCGGCGTACTGCTCCGCCTCCTTGACCATGCGGTCGATCTCGTCCTTGCCGAGCGCCGAGCCGCCGGAGATGGTCATCGACTGCTCGCGGCCCGAGGCCTGGTCCTTCGCCGAGACGTGCACGATGCCGTTGGCGTCGATGTCGAAGGTGACCTCGATCTTCGGCACGCCGCGCGGCGCCGGCGGCAGGCCCGTCAGCTCGAAGTTGCCGAGCGGCTGGTTCTGCGACCACATCTGGCGCTCGCCCTGCGCGACCTTGATCTCGACCGACGGCTGGTTGTCGTCGGCGGTCGTGAAGATCTCGCTGCGCTTCGTCGGGATCGTCGTGTTGCGCTCGATGAGGGTGGTCATGATGCCGCCCTTCGTCTCGATGCCGAGGCTCAGCGGCGTGACGTCGAGGAGCAGCACGTCCTTGACCTCGCCCTTGAGCACGCCGGCCTGGAGCGCGGCGCCGAGCGCGACGACCTCGTCGGGGTTGACGCCCTTGTTGGGCTCCTTGCCGCCGAGCAGCTCCTTCACCAGGTCGGAGACGGCCGGCATGCGGGTGGAGCCACCGACGAGCACGACGTGGTCGATCGCGGAGACCGCGACGCCGCCGTCCTTCAGCACCTGCTGGAAGGGAGCCCTGGTGCGCTCGAGCAGGTCGGAGGTGATGCGCTGGAACTCGCCGCGCGTCAGCTTCTCCTCGAAGTGCAGCGGGCCCGACTCGCCGTGGGTGATGTAGGGCAGGTGGATCGTGGTCTCGCTGGAGGAGGAGAGCTCGATCTTCGCCTTCTCCGCCGCCTCCTGCAGGCGCTGCGCGGCGATCTTGTCGGCCGCGAGGTCCACGCCGTTGGCGTTCTTGAACTTGGTGACCATCCACTCGACGACGCGCTTGTCCCAGTCGTCACCACCGAGCTCGTTGTCACCGCTGGTGGCCTTGACCTCCACGACGCCCTCGCCGATCTCCAGCAGCGAGACGTCGAACGTGCCGCCACCGAGGTCGAAGACGAGGATCGTCTGGTCGTCGCCCTTGTCGAGGCCGTAGGCGAGCGCCGCCGCGGTGGGCTCGTTGACGATGCGCGAGACGTTGAGGCCGGCGATCTCGCCCGCCTCCTTGGTCGCCTGGCGCTGCGCGTCGGAAAAGTACGCCGGCACCGTGATGACGGCGTCGGTCACGGGCTCGCCGAGGTAGGCCTCGGCGTCGCGCTTCAGCTTCTGCAGCACGAACGCGCTGATCTGCTGGGGGGTGAAGGACTTGTCGTCGAGCTGGGTCTTCCAGTCCGTGCCCATGTGCCGCTTCACCGAGCGGATGGTGCGGTCGACGTTCGTGACCGCCTGGCGCTTGGCGACCTCGCCGACGAGGACCTCGCCGGACTTCGCGAACGCGACGACGGACGGCGTGGTGCGCGCGCCCTCGGCGTTGGCGATGACGGTCGGCTCGCCGCCCTCCAGGACGGCGACGACCGAGTTGGTGGTGCCGAGGTCGATTCCGACTGCGCGAGCCATGTGTTCCTCCTGTGCTGGGGGTGCCGGGCTGGGTACCGGGCTGTCTGCGGGACCGGCGTCGAGCCGGGTGCGGACCATCTGCGTCCGACCGCGACCGACGCTCCGGGCGTGACTCCCATGGTGCGTCGCCGGGCCGAGTCTCACAAATTTCCTGAGCCGACTCAACTCAACTTTCGTCGTACGGGTCAACGTAGGTCGGGTCGCTGGTGTTCCCACCGGACCCCCGTGATCCGGCGCACTAGGCTGCGCCTCGTGGACGACCTCGACGCGCTGCTCGAGCGCCTGGTGACGAGCATCGCCGCGACCCTCGGGCCGCTGCTCGCGCCGTACGCCGGGGAGCAGGTCTACGCGGTCGCGCTCCTGACCGACTCCGACGTCACGACCGTCGGGCTCACCGCGCACAGCGAGGAGGCCCTGGCCCGGCTGGTCGCCGCGCTCCCCGGCGAGGACCGTGACGACCCCGGGATGCGCACCCACCTGCGCTGGTGGCCCGACGAGTGGGGCGACGGCGACCTCGGCGTCGTCCCCGAGGGCGGGGCGGAGCCGCTGGCCCGCGTGAGCGACGCACTGGCCCGGGCCGCCGACGCCGCGCCCGACCACGCGCGGTGGCGCAGCACCGGCCGGACGCTGCTGGACGCCGCACTGGGCGACGCCCGGGTGCGGGCCCGCCACGCGGAGGTGGCGCCGGGCAGCGCCCCCGTGCTCCTCGTGACGGACACCGACGGCGCCGCGGGGCCGACCGTCGCGAGCCTGGACGCGCTCGACCGGGACCACCCGGAGCCGGCGCTGGTCGCGGCCGCGCGGGCCTACTTCAGCGCCTGACGGCGCCTGACGGCGCCTGACTGCGCCGGTCGTCGGCGCCTGACTGCGCCTGACGCACCCGACGGTGCGGGTCGTCAGCCGATCTGGATGGAGACCTCGTTCGACGCCAGCCCCGTGCTGTCGTCGATCGCGCGGATCCGGTTCTCGCCCGGCCTCCCCAGCGCGATGTAGGTGGAGAACAGCCCGCCGGAGACCGACGTGTTGGCGGCGATGTCGTTCCAGCTGCCGTCGGTGAACCGCTGGATGGTGAGGATCGCGCCGTCGCCCCCGGTGTAGACGCCCGAGATGTCGATGCGGTCCATGACGCCGGCGCTCGTGGTGCTCGTCTGCAGCGTGATCGCGGGCGCGGCGGCGGTCGTGGTGGTCGTCTCGACCGGCTCGGGCTCCTCGGAGTCCTCGGCGGCGGGCTCGCCCTCCTCCGGCGTCAGCGTGATGAGCGGCCCGGTGGGCGAGTCGGTGAGGCTCACCTCCGGCAGCACCAGCGTGGGCTCCGCGGCCTCGCCGCCCCCGCCCCCGCCACCACCGGTGAGGCCGAGCACGCGCACGCCGCCGAGGGCCACGAGACCCACGATCAGGCCGACGACGAGGCCCACCCCCACGAGGGCGATGACGCCCACGAGCACGGGCCGGTCGTCGTTCTCGTCCACCACCGCGGTGACTCCCTCGGTCTCGTCCGTGCCCGCGCACCGCGGGCCGTTGGTCGGCCATTCTCGTCGCGGGTGTCAAGCCGACCAAACGGGCGACCGGACCCCACCGCGCTCACGACGCGGCGACGACCTCCCAGACGGGCGCGGCGCCCGTCTTCTCGTCCCCGCAGCTCTGCCGCCGCGCGGGGCCCGGACGCGAGGCCACCCGGCAGCGCACGACCTCCTCGGCACCCGCGCCGGCCACGCCCCCGGCGCGCGCCACGGCGAGGACCACCTCGTCCCCCACGACCTCGAGGACCCGCACCGCGTCGAGCCCGGTCAGCCCCGTGGTCGCCCGCACGTGGAGCTCCGCCGCCTGGGCCGCCGCGGGCAGGCCGGACGCGCCGCGGGCCACGGCGGTCGGGACGTGCCCGTCGGCCAGGGCGGCGCAGGCCGCGAGCGCCCCGTCCGGGTCGAGTCGGCCCAGCGCCACCCCCGACGGCAGGGCCAGCAGCGTCGCGGAGAAGCGGTGACCGCCGAGGTGGGTGGTCTCCCAGGTCGCGTCGGGCCAGCGCTCCGCGAGCGCCTGGGCCACCGGGCGGCCGAGCTCGGCGCAGCACACGTCGCGCCGGCCGTTGGTGCACACGAGCCACAACGGGTCCGGGTACGGCGTCGCTCCCGGCAGCGCGCCCCGGGCGACGTCGTCGGTGGTCGTGCCCAGCAGGGCGGCGAGGTCGGGCAGCAGGGCCGCGGAGACGGCGTACCCGGCGCCCTCGCGCCGCGCGGCGAACACGTACCGCGGCCCGTCCGGGCGTCGCCCGGGTCGCCGCACCAGCTGCACCCGCACGCCGCGCAGGCCGCCGAGGTGGGCCGCCACGTCGGGCGGCAGGTCGCTCTCCCGCAGCGCCTTGCGACCCCAGGGGCCGGGCTGCTCGACGAGGAGTCAGGTGTCGTCGGTCGGTGCGGTGCCGGCGAGGGGCTCGGCGTCGGCCGCGCTCGCGGCGGCGCAGCGGAACGTCACAGCAGCCCCTTCCGGCGGGCCAGCGCGGCCGCCTCCGTGCGGCCGGAGGCGCCGAGCTTGGCCAGGATGTTGGAGACGTGCACCGAGACCGTCTTGACGCTGATGAACAGCTGGCGGGCGATCTCCCCGTTGCTGCGGCCCTGCGCGACGAGGCCGAGGATCTCCCGCTCGCGGGAGGTCAGGGGCTCGCTCGTGCGGTCCGGCTTGGCGGCGCGTGCTCCCCCGCGGCCCGTCGCGCCCGCGCCCGGCGTGCGGCGCCCCAGCACGGGGGCCAGGTCGGCGCGCAGGGGGCCGAGCCCGAGGCGCTCGGCGGTGCGGTCGGCGGCCGTCGCCACCTCCCGGGCGGCCGCGGCGTCGCCGGTCGCGCGCAGCACCACGGCGAGCCGTGCCCGCACCTGCGCGAGCAGGGAGGAGTTGCGGGCCGCATCGGCGGTCTCCTCCGCACGCCGCCAGGCGGCGACGAGCTCGCCGGGGTCGGGCGGGTCGAGGTCGGCGGCCCAGCGCCACCGCAGCCACTCGGCCGAGAGCCGCGCCGCCCACGCCTCGCCCTCGGGCCCGAAGCCGGTGCCCGACTCGCGGACGTCGGCCAGCACGCGGCGCCCGTCCTCGACCAGCCGCTCGGCCTCGGGGGCGAGCCGACGACGCTCCTCCTCCGACAGGCCCACCCCGTCGCGGCCCAGCGCCGCGGAGCCGAGCACGCCGAGCGCCGTCGCGGCGAGCCGCAGCCGGGCCGGGAAGTGCTCGCGCCAGGTCACCGTCACGCAGGCGACGAGCGCGTCGTACACCTCGAGGGCGGCCGCGGGGTCGCGCTCGTGCTCGGCGACGGTGAGCTCGGCGGTCGCCGCGTTGACGGCGAGCAGGCCCTCCTCGCGCCAGCGGTCGCGCAGGGAGCGCGCGCGGGCGAGGGCGTCGCTCTCGCCCCGGGCGGCCGCGACGCGCACGGCGAGCGCGAGCAGCCACGCCTCGCTGAGGGCGGGCGGCGTCTGCCCGGCGACGTCGGTCAGCTCGAGCACGCTCTCCCAGTCGCCCTGGTCGAACGCGACCGACGCGAGGTGGAAGCGGCAGTCGAAGGCGTAGGGCGCCCACGGCGTGCCGGCCGCGGCCCCCCGCCGTACGCCGCGGGCGAAGGCGTCGGCGGCCAGCTGGTGCTCGGCCCGGTCCTGGTGGAGGCGACCCAGGAAGAAGAGGGCCCGCAGCTCGGCGTCCACGGCGCGCGCGGCCCGCGCCCGGCGCGCGACGGTCTCCATCGAGGCCCGGACCTCGTCGACCGGCCCGTCGCGCTCGAGGCCCACGAGCGTGGCGAGCGAGTCGCTGGCCAGGCGCGGGAGGTCGTGGCGCTCGGCCAGGCCCAGCGCCTCCAGCGCCACCCGGCGCGCGTCGTCGGGGTCGCCCCACGCGGTCAGCGCCCGGGCGTGGAAGCCCAGCGCCCGCGCCCGCACGGCGACGGGCGCGTCGACGGTGAGCTCCACGGCCTCGCGCGTGTAGCCGAGGACGTCCTCGGTCGTGTCGGCCATGCCGAGCGCGGTCGCGAAGGCCGTGAGCACCTCGCCCCGCACCGCGTCGGGCACGTCGGGCGGCAGGGTCTCCAGCTGCTCGCGCGCCACCGCCGCGGCGCGGGCGACGTGGCCGGCGGCGACGAGGGCGGCCACCGCGCGCGTCACGAGGTCGGCGAGCTCGGTGACCGCGACGACGACGCCCGGCGCGCCCAGCAGCTCGAGCGCGTGCTGGTAGTGCTGGGCGGCCTCCTCGGGCGCGCCCACCCGCATCGCGTCGCCGCCGGCCTCGACGCTGGCGCGCACCGCGGTGGTCGGGTCCTGCCCCAGCCGCGCGTGCCGGGCCAGCTCGGCGGCCGTGCCGGACGCCCGCCCGTCGGCGATCGCCTCCGCGTAGGCGGCGTGGAGCCGCACCCGCTCGCCGGGGAGGAGGTCGTCGTACACCGCCTCCGCCAGCAGGGCGTGCCGGAAGACGTAGGAGCCGTCGCTGCGCGGCTCGAGGACGTTCATCTCCACCGCGTGGCGCAGGGCGGCGTCGAGCCGCTCGGGCGCCAGTCCCGACGCGACGGCCAGCAGCTCGTGGCTCACCCGGCGCCCCGAGACCGACGCCACCCGCACGACGCGCGTCGCGTCGTCGTCGAGGCGGTCGAGGCGCACGAGGAGGAGGTCGGCGAGGTCCTCGGGCAGCCCGTCCCCGCCGGCGGCCACCACGAGCTCCTCGGCGAAGAACGCGTTGCCGTCGGCGCGGTCGACGATGGCCGCGATCTCCGCCTCGCTCAGCCGCTCGGCCGGCCGCGAGCGCTGGCGCGCCAGCCCGCGCACCAGCCGGCGCACGTCCGGCGGCGGCAGCGGGTCGACCTGCAGGCGGCGCACGTCGGGCAGCCGCGCCCACTCCGCGACCTGCCGGCGCAGCGGGTGGCGCCGGTGCAGGTCGTCCGAGCGGTAGGACACGACGACCGCCACCCGCGCCCCGAAGGGCCGGGTGAAGAGGAAGGAGAGGAGGTCGCGCGTCGCCTGGTCCGCCCAGTGGGCGTCCTCGACCACGACCAGGTACGGCGCGTGCGCGGCCGCCGCCTCGAGCAGCGCGTGCACCGCGGGCAGCAGGTCGCCGCGGGCGAGGCTGGTCGCGTCGTCGGCCTCGCCGGTGCGCATCCGGCGGCCGGGCTGCAGGCGGGCCAGCGCGGGGTGGGTCTCCACGACGGCGGCGACGACCTCGGGGAGGTCGCGCTCGAGCCGGCCGAGGATCTCGGAGAACGGCAGGTAGGGCAGCGCCGAGTCGGCGAAGTCGAGGCAGTGCCCGGCGTCGACGCGCCAGCCGTCCGCGACGGCGCGGTCGCGCAGCTCGCGCAGCAGCCGGGTCTTGCCGACGCCCGCGTCACCGGCGACGAGCACCGACGGCGGCAGGTCGTCGGGCGCCGGGGGACCCGAGACGTCCGCGGCGTCCGAGCGCGCGGCGCCGATGCCCAGCCAGGCGCCGAGCTGGTCCAGCTCGGCGCCCCGTCCGACCAGCGCCGAGCCACGGGAGACCACCACGGGTCCCATGATCGCCGACGACGGCGTCGGGCGCCGCGTCCGGTCGGGCGGGGAGGGGGTCAGCGGTAGCGGCGGCGGCGGCGCTCGGCGTCGGTACGGGTGTCGCGGCGGGGGAAGAAGCGGCGGACCTCCTCGGCGCGGTGGCGGGCCTCGGCGACGAGGTAGTCGGGGGTGGCGAACACGGGGGCCTCCTGCGGGGGCGGGTCGGTGCGGGTCGGTCGGCTCCCGGCGGGAGCCTGCGTAGCAGGCTCCCGGTCTGAGGTAGCCCCGCACATCGGGCGCGATCCCTAGGTCGCGCCCCGTCCTCTCCCGGCCACCTCAGGAGAGGTGACCCGGGCCACGCCCACGGGCCCTGGGAGACTGCGCGCATGGAGTTCTCCGAGGTGGTCCGCCGCCGGCGGATGGTGCGCCGCTACGCCGACCGGCCCGTCGACCCCGCGCTCGTCGACAAGGTGCTCGAGCACGCCACCCGGGCGCCCAGCGCCGGGTTCAGCCAGGGCTGGGCGTTCCTGCGCCTCGACACCCCGGTCGACGTCGCCCGCTTCTGGGAGGTCACCTCCCCGGCGCACGCCGACCCCGAGGGTCGCTGGCTCTCCGGGATGCGCACCGCCCCGGTCGTGATCGTGCCGCTGACGTCGAAGGACGCCTACCTCGACCGCTACGCCGCCCCCGACAAGGGCTGGACCGACCGCGACGAGGCCCGGTGGCCGGTCCCCTACTGGTACGTCGACGCGGGCATGGCCACGCTGCTCGCGCTCCAGACGGTCGTCGACGAGGGCCTGGGCGCCTGCTTCTTCGGCATCACGCCCGAGCGGGTCGGTGACTTCCGCGAGGCGTTCGGCGTGCCCGCGTCGTACCAGCCGCTGGGGGCCATCACGATCGGCCACCGGCACCCCGAGGACACGGGGTCCTCGGGGTCGCCCGCGCGGCGGGAGCGCAGGGCGGTGGCCGACGTGGTGCACCGGGGGTACTGGGGCTCCTGAGACGACCGGCCAGGGACCCTCACGCCCGCGCCCTCCCTCCCCGGGTGGTGGTCGCCGAGCCTGTCGCCGGCGCAGGCTCGACGCGCCAGTGCGCCGTGCTCGCCCGGGCGATCGCGACCTGGCGCTCCACGTGGGCGCGGTCCACGCGCAGGACCGCCGCGGCGACGTCGTCGAAGGGCGACCGGGCCGTGCGCACGCCGGTGTCCCGGCCGTACGCGTCGAGCACACGGTCGGCATGGACGTCGACCCCGAAGGCGGGGATCTCCCCCGCCGTCAGCTGCCGCACCTCGGAGGCCAGCAGCACCGGGTCGACGGCGGGCGGCAGCACGGCCAGCCGCGCGAGGACGCGCCGGCGGTCGGTGTCGGCCGTGAACCGTGGGTGGGTCGCCATCCGGGCGACGAGGGCGTACGCCATGGTCGGGCGGAGGATCATCCGCACGCGTCCCGCGGGGAACACCCGGAGGACGCGCGCGACGACCTCCTCGGGGGCGGCCGCGACGCGGGCCAGGCAGGTCTCGAGCGCGCCGACCACGGCTTCCGCGTCGCCGGGCCCCGGGCGGTCCCCGCGCAGGGCCTCCGGCGTGTCGACGGTCACCGGTCGCATCTCGAAGCGGACCTCGTCGGTGCCGGCGCCCTCGACGTGCCAGGCGCGGAACGGCGAGGTGCTCCCCGCGCGGTAGTCGAGCGCACCGAAGTCGAAGTCCTCCCCGAACGGTGTCGAGAGCAGGCCGGTGGCGTCGACGTCCTGAGCCGCGGCAGCGCCGAGGCTGGGCGTGAACAGCGCCTCGGCGTCGACGACGACGGGGCGGCCGTGCCGGTCGGTCAGGAGGTTCTCGTAGTGGACGTCGGTGCCGCGCAGCAGGTGCAGTGCGGCCAGGTGCACACCGAGCATCGCGAAGTGGTCAGGGTGCCGGGTCGGGCCGGGTGCGACGTGCTCCACCCAGGTCAGACCGGCCCGCTCGACGACGGCGGGCCGCGGGAGGTCGAGGCCGAGGGCCTCGCGACCGAGCCACGCGGAGAACTCGGCGTACCCCGCCTCCACCGCGGCGGAGCGCGGCTTGACGACGCACCGGGCGCCGGAGGAGGTGGTGAGCACGAGGACGCTGCGCCCGCCACCGTGGCTGTCGCCGCCCACCAGCACGTCGACCACCTGGTCCCCGACCGGGACGCCCAGTGCAGGCGCGACCTCGTCCCAGTGTCGCGCGGTCGCCGCGAGCACGTCGGTCAACGCGTCCGCGCGCCGGGCCGCGAGGGCGGACGCTCGGGGCAGGAGGTCGGGGTGGCGGGCCTCGATCCGCGCCCAGCCCGCCGGCGAGAGCAGCGCGGCGACCCACCGTCCGTACCGGTCGCGTGGATCGTCGCCCACCAGGGCGCCGGCAGCGCGGTCCTCGGCCAGCAACCCCATCAGGGGGCGCACCACCTCGTCGGCGACGAGCCGGCGGGCCGCCTCCTCCAGCCGCGCGGCGACCCGGGGGTGACCACCGACGACGGGCAGCGCGGTCAGCCGCGCGACCGCCGGCGCGACGGCGGGCCGCACGACCGCGGCGACGACCGCGCCGAAGACGCCGTCGTCGTGCACCTCGTCCGCCCCGTCGCCGGTGGTCGTCGACCGCCAGCCGGGGGCGCCGTGCGGGGGCAGGTCGTCGTCGAGCCCGTCCGCCCAGGCCAGGAGGGCGTCGACGTCGTCCTGGCCGGCGAGCTCCGGGAAGACCTCGCGCCAGGCCGGGGCGCTCACCGGCGTGCCCCGGTCAGAGCTGCGGCAGCATCGTGGTGTCGTGCTTCGACGTCAGGCAGTGCAGCGTCGAGAGGCTCGGCATGCCCGTGAGCGTGGCGAGGTGCTCGATCGCGGCCTGCTCGGCCAGCTCCTCGGCGAGGGATCCGGCGGCGTCCGGGGCGACGGGGCGGGCGACGGGACGGGCAAGAGCAGCGTTCGACATGTCATCTCCTTCATCGCCGGCTCCCTGTCGGAGCCGCTCCGTACGTCGACAGTACGAGCGCCGCGACCCGGTCCGCATCCGTCACGCAGGGGAGACAGGCGGTCCGGTCCTCCCCCGTGCGGGGGAGACGCATACTTCGCCGCAGGCGGGGAAGGACAGGCGGAGTCGCTCGGGAGGGGAGCCGATGTCAGGTGGGGGGATCGCGCGCCTGTACGGGATCGACGGGGGCTGGACGCGCCCGGTCGACGTACCGCGCGCGCTACGCGTCGACCTCGTGCTGACGTGCGTCCTCGTCCTCGGCGCGGCCGCCTCCATCGAGACCGCCCGCAGCCTCGGGTCGCTCGACACGACGGAGCTCGGCACGCTCGGCACCTACCTGTGGATCCTCGTGCCCGTCACGACGCTGGCGCTGCGGCGGGTGGCCCCGCTCACCGTCCTCGGCGTCGCGCTGGTGCACTACGTGGTGACGGCGGTCGGGCTGCCCGAGGTCTCGCCCGTCTTCGCGCTGCAGGTCTACTACTTCTTCGCCCTCTTCAGCGCGATCGCGTGGGCGCGCCACCGCCTCGCCGCCCTGGTGATGACCTTGCTGACGGCCGCGGCGTCCGCGTTCTGGGTCGTCGCCGAGCTGCTGCTGCACGACGCCCTCGACACGCTGGCGCCGCTGCCGGTGCTCGGCCTGTTCAGCCCGCCCGTCGCGGCGCTGCTGCAGGTCGCGCTCAGCTCGCTCACCTTCTTCCTCGCGGCGTCGCTCGGCGGCCTGGCCGCGTGGTGGTCGGCGCAGCGGGAGGCGAGGGCCCGGGAGCAGGCCGTGACCATCGCGACCCAGGCCGACCAGCTGCGCCAGCGCTCCGTCATCGAGGAGCGCCTGCGCATCGCCCGCGAGCTCCACGACGTCATCGGCCACCACGTCTCGCTGATCGGCATCCAGGCCGCGGCCGCACGCGCCGTGCTGCGGACCTCCCCCGACGACGCCACCACCGCGCTGCAGGTCGTCGAGCAGGTCTCGCGCAGCGCGACGCGCGACCTCCGCCTGCTGCTCAACGCCCTGCGCGTGCAGCAGGCCTCGGAGGCGGACCTCGGCGCGACCGCGGACCTGGACGAGCTGCAGCACCTGCTGGAGACCTACGAGGCCTTCGGCCTCGAGGTGAGCACCCGGACCGAGGGCGAGGTCGACGCCGTGCCCGGGCCGGCCGCCCTCGCGGCGTACCGCCTGGTGCAGGAGGCGTTGACCAACGTCGTGCGCCACTCCCAGGCGGACGCGGCCACCGTCACCTTCACGGTGACCGAGCGCACCGCCGACGCCGGCGTCATCGCCGTCGAGGTGCGCGATCCCGGACCCGCCCGCGACACCGCGACCTCCGGATCCCGCATGGGTCTGGTCGGCATGCGCGAACGGGTGGAGATCCACGACGGTGACCTGCACGCCGCACCCACAGAGGAAGGAGGGTTCGTGGTGAACGCCCGGCTGCGCTGGGACGCCACCACGACACGTCCATGAGCGAGTCCACCGGGTCCGCAGGGACCACCGAGAGACCGGTTCGCGTGCTGCTGGTCGACGACCAGCAGCTGGTGCGCGCCGGCTTCTCCCTCCTGTTCAGCGTCGACCCGCGGCTCGAGGTCGTCGCCGAGGCGTCCGACGGTGTCGCGGCGCTCCAGGCCGTGCGCACCCACGCGCCGGACGTGGTGCTGATGGACATCGAGATGCCGCGGATGAACGGCATCGAGGCCACCCGCGAGATCGTCGCGTCGAGCTCCTCGCGCGTCCTCATGCTCACGACCTTCGGGGACGAGGAGAAGGTGCTCGCCTGCCTCCAGGCCGGCGCTGTCGGGTTCCTGCTCAAGAACACCGACCCCTCCCACCTCACGGACGCGGTCATCAGCACCGCTGCCGGCCACAGCCTGCTGGCCCCGGAGGTCACCCGTCCCGTCATCACCCGCGGACTGGAGTCGGCGAGCGCCGACCAGGTCGCGATCTCCCCGGCGAACCGGGCGGCGATCGACCAGCTCACGGAGCGCGAGTCGGAGGTGCTGCGTCTCGTCGCACGCGGCCTGTCGAACGCCGAGGTGGCCGCCGAGCTGTTCGTCGGCCCCGCGACCGTGAAGACGCACGTGTCGTCGTGCCTGGCCAAGCTGGGACTCGCGAACCGCGTGCAGCTCGTCGTCTTCGCCTTCGAGTCCGGGTTCATGGCCGCGGGCGAGGGGGACTAGGGGCCGCAGCAGCCCGTCGTACGGGCTCCCCACGCGGCCGGTCGATCTCCCCCGCGCGGCCGATGCGACGCTCCGTCGAGCGGACTAGCGTCGATCCCCCGCAGGTTCCGACGACCAGGCGAGAGGAGCGGCCTCCCGGCATGGACCGACCACGACCCCTGGTGCGACTCGCCTCGGGCTCCGTGCCGACGGAGACCCTGGAGGCCGAGATCGCCCGGACGCTGGTCGAGGCTCCCCCCGACGAGGTCGGGCGCTCCTTCGGACAATGGCTCGGCGCCCTCTGGGCGGTCGGTGAGTGGCTGCGCGAGCAGCACGCCGGCCCGCCCACCGGCACGTCCACCGGCACGTCCACCGGCACGGCGCCGACGTGGCGCCGGCCGGCGTGGCTGCCCGCACCGCACCGGTCGTCCCTCGAGACCTGGGGCGGGCTGATGGCCCGCGGCGAGGCGCGCCTGCACGGCCCGCTCGGGCTCGACCGGATCCGTCGCCCTGCGCCCGACCTCGTCGAGATCGACCCCGGCGGCGGCAGCGGCGACCCCGCGGCGGACGTCGGCGGCGTCGTCGCCGACCTGCTGCGTCTGCAGTGGCTCGGGGGACGCGCCGGAGCCGACCGGATCCCCCGACTCGTCGTCGCGTTCACGACCAGCTACTGCGGCCTCCCGGCGACGGGGCGCCTCGACGAGGTCGCGCTGCGCCGGGCGATCGCCCTCCGCAGCGCCCACCGCGCCGGGGCCGACGACGCCGAGGCGAGCCGCGCCCGGCTGCGCGCGCTGGTGGAGCAGTCCTGGCTCCGGGTCGACGGGTAGCCCCGGGCACCTCGACCGCACGCGACACGGCCCCCGACCAGACCGGTCGGGGGCCGTGCGGCGTCCGGGGCTCAGCGCGGTGTCACCAGCCTCCGGCGCCCGCGCCGGGGCCACCGCCGCCGGAGGGGCCCTCGCCCCCTCCCGTGGCGGCGCCCACCGCGGCACCGACGCCGGCGGCGCCCACCACGACGGCGGTCGCCTTCCCGCCCGCGACGACGCCCGCCACGAAGGCGGCCGGCGTGGCCAGCACGGGTACGGCGGTGTCCGGCCCGGAACGGCCGATCGGACCCACCAGGCGCGGGTCGGAGTTCACGTGGTCGAGCAGCATGCGTCCCTCATCTCGTCGGGCTCCGACCCCCTGGTTCCGGGGCGTCGGAGCGATGTCGCACCTGAACGGCCAGGAGGCCGCGATCCACCCTCCACGCGGACCACGGCCTCCGGCTCGTCGTACCTCAGCGGGAGGTCACTCGCCCCCGCCGTTGACGGCACCACCGACGGCGGCACCCACGCCCGCGGCCCCCACGACCACGGCCGTGGCCTTGCCGCCCGCGACGACACCCGCCACGAACGCCGCCGGCGTCGCGAGGACGGGCACGGCGCGCTGGTCGTCGAGGATGAGGTGCGACTCGGCGTTGACGCGGTCGATCATGTTCTTCGTCATCTTCTCGGTTCCTTCTGTCCTGGTCTCGGTGTCAGTTGACGACGGTGCGGTAGGCGGCGTACGCGGCACCGGTGACGGCACCGCCGCCCACGACGGCACCGGCCACCTTGGCGGCGACGGCCGGGGTGGCCACGGCCGCGGCCGGGGTCGCCATGACGGGCACCGCGGACTCCGAGGCCGGCAGCGCGAGCTTGCCGTCGAGGCGCGGGTCCGAGTTCACGTGGTCGAGCATCATGGTTCTGTCCTCTCGTCGTGCTCCGGGTCCGTCCCGGAGCGGGGGGTGCTCAGCGCCGGACGGGCTGAGACATCTGGGGGCGACGGGCGGCGTCCGCCCGGGTCGCCGGGGTGCGGCTACTTGTTGACGGCGGTGTACGAGGCGGCGGCGACGCCGATGGCGGCCGTGACCTTCACCGTCGCGGGCACCGCGACCAGCGCCGTGGGCGTGGCGAGCACCGGGGTGATGCTCTGGGCCTGCCTGCGGCCGATGGTGCCCCGCAGTCCGGGGTCCGCGTTGACCTGGTGCAGCAGCATGACGTTCTCCTTCGTAGTGGTGGACCGGTGGGTGGGGGAGCTCAGGCGGGCAGCAGCGCGGCCGGGTCGCGCTCGGCCGCGGGGCCGTCCTCCAGCTGGCTGCTCGCGAGGGTGCGGTAGGCCTCGTTCGAGCAGTACAGCTCCTCGTGGGTGCCGCGGGCGACCAGGCGTCCGTCGGCGACCAGCAGGATCTCGTCGGCGGCGCGGACGGTCGACATGCGGTGCGCGATCACCAGGACGTGGCGCTCGGCTGCTGCCACGCGCATGGCCTGGTTCAGCGCGGCCTCGGACGTCGAGTCCAGGTTGGCCGTGGCCTCGTCGAGCAGGAGCACGCGCGGGTCCCGCAGCAGGGTGCGGGCGATCGCCAGGCGCTGGCGCTGCCCGCCCGAGAGACCCAGTCCCTGCTCGCCCAGCTCGGTGTCGAGCCCCGCGGGCATGGCGGCCACGACGTCGGCGAGCTGCGCCTGGCGCAGGGCCCGCCACATCTCCTCCTCGGAGGCGTCCGGGGCGCCGTAACGCACGTTGGAGCGCACGGTGCCGCGCATCAGCGGGCAGTCCTGCTCGACCAGGCCGACCTGGGTGCGGAGCTCGGCGAGGTGGAGCGCCCGGGTGTCGACCCCGAAGAGCCGCACCCGTCCCTCGTCGGGGTCGTGGAAGCGCTCGACCAGGTTGAAGATCGTCGACTTGCCGGCACCCGAGACGCCCACGACGGCGGTCATCCCGACGCGCGGGAGTTCGAAGTCGAGGCCGTGCAGGACGCGGTGGTCGGAGCCGGGGTAGGCGAACGACACGTCCTCGAACGACACGGAGGTGGTCGCCGAGTCGTCGGTCAGGGCGGTCCCGCCCTCCTCCTCCTCGAGCCCCATGACCTCGTCGAGGCGGTCGATCGCGGCCCGTGCCTGCTGGATGTCGGCGATGCCCATGAACAACGTCACGAGCGGAGCGACGACGTACAGGACGTACATCACGAACGCGGAGAGGTCCGCGAGGCTCAGCTGGCCGCTGACGGCACGGCTCATTCCCCAGGCGACGACCACGACGAGCGCCAGCTGGGTGCCGACGTTCATCACGGGCGTGAAGAACGCGCTGGTCAGGATGACGCGCACGCCGCTGCGCCGCGCCTGCTCGGCCGTCGCGCCGAGCGCGTCCTGCTCGGCGCCCTCGTTGCCGCACGCCTTCACGGTCGAGACGTTCGTGACGACGCGGAGCAGCTCCTCGCCGAACGCGCTGGTGTCCTTGCGGTTCTGCACCGACTGGCGGCGGATCCGCCGGGCGAGGCCCAGGCAGGCGGCGCTGGCGAGGGCGAGGACCGCCAGGGTCACGAGCAGCAGCCGCCAGTCGATCCACACCATGACGGCGAGGCACCCCAGCACGGTGAAACCGGACGTGACGACCTGGGCCAGCGAGGAGGACAGGGCGAGCCGGGCGACCGCGGTGTCCGAGACGCCGCGGGTCATCAGGTCGCCCTGGCCGTACCGCTGGAAGCCCGACAGGTCGGCGCGCAGGAGCTTGCCCACGAATAGCGAGCGCATGGTGGCGACCAGCTGCTCACCGACCGAACCGATCAGCCAGAAGCTCAGCGCTCCCAACAGCAGGTCGGCCACGAAGAGGAGCACCAGCACGGCGACGGCCGCGCGCACCGGCTCGCCCGCCGACCACCTCTCCACCACGCCGCCGACCAGCAGCGGCTGCACGAGGGTGGCCGCAGCACCGACGAGCCCGACGAGGATGCCGGCGACCAGCAGCCACCGGTCGCGGAGGGTGAACGCGTGGCGGATCATCGGCCGCCCTCCCGCTCCAGCACGAACCAGTCGAAGGGTCCGAGGTCCTCGGCCGGCTCCTGCGCCACGAGGCGCAGGCCGACCCGGCCGGCCAGGGCGACGAGGTCGTCGGGCTCGATCAGGAGCACCGTCTCGTCGAAGGCCGTCGGGGTGCTGCCGTCATGGGGCGTCACCACCGTCGACACCGTCATCGTCGACCCGTCGATGCGGGTCGTCACAGCGGTGCTGCTGGGGTGGTGCTGGTTCTCGACCTCGACGGTGCCGACCTGCGCGAGCAGGCGGTACGTGGCGCTGGAGTAGTAGTCGAAGGCGAACCGCGCACCGGGCTCGAGGACGGTCGCGACATTGGTCAGCGCCGCCTCCAGCTCCTCGAGCGAGCGGACGCAGGCCATCGAGCCGAGCGTCGACACCGCACCGCCGAAGGACCCCGGGGCGAACGGGAGCGCGGCGCGGAAGTCCGCGACGTGCGTCTCGAGGACGCCCGCCCCCGGCTTGGCCCGCAGCTCCTCGAGCATCGCGGCGGAGTTGTCGATGCCGACCACCGAGGAGGCGACCTCGGCGAGCGGCAGCGCGATCCGGCCGGTGCCCACCCCGATGTCGAGGACCCGGCGGCCCTCGACGTGCGGACGGCAGCGCTCCACGGTCGCCTCGACCGGGAGGGCGGCGCCGATGACGGCGTCGTAGACACCGGCCACGGGGCCGTCGTACTGGACGTCGGAGGCGAGGTCGCCGTCGCGTGCGTCGAGGGTCGTCATGCCGCCACCTCCGCCGTCTCGTCGTCGACCACGGGGGCGTAGTCGAAGACCATGTCGTAGACCGGCTTCTCGGAGTGGTCGTAGCCCGCGTACCGCACGAGGAGCACCTGGAAGTACGGGAAGCCCTCCTCCGGCTCCACCCGCGTGCGCACGAAGTCGTTGATGAGCCGGACCGCCGCCTCGCGCGCCGCGACCTGCGTCGGCACCGCCGCCGCCCGGTTCTGCATCAGCGTGGCCGCCACGTCGAAGATCGCCTTCTCGTGGCGCCGGCCCGGGAACCACAGCGCGTGGCCCCAGCGACGCGGCTCGATGTCGTACACCGTGCGCCACTCCGAGTGCTCCTGCTGGTCGGCGTCGGCCAGCCGGTAGAGGAAGTGCTGGTCCTCGACCGCGGGGTTGGGCGCGAAGAACCGCCAGTTGGGGATCAGCACGCCCGTCCCGGTCCGGTCGAGCTTGCGCGCACGGTCGTAGCTGCGCTCGGGGTGCTGCGAGAGCACCGTGGCCACGAACCAGGTGGCGAACCCGGCGCACACCGCCTTGTCAACGACCCGCATGGTGGGTCACCTCTTCCGTCCGGTGGGTGGGGGCGACGCGCTCGGCGTCGGTCCCGGGGGTGATGGCCTCGCGCACCGCCGCGGCCACGGCGTCGAGCGACGCCGGCGAGCCGACGATGCCGAGGTGGGTCGTGCCGGGCACCTCGACGAGGCCCCCGCCGGCGGTGCCGCTGGCGACGTAGGAGTCGAACATCTCGCGCTGCTCCGCGGAGCCCTCGAGGGTCTCGGAGGCGCCGACCACGTGCACGGGCACGCCGAGGTCGGCGAGCGGCAGACCGCCGTCGAGCATGAACGGGTAGGTGTAGCGCCACTCACGCAGAGCCGTCGTCCAGGTGGACAGCGCGGAGAGCTCGTCACGCAGCCCGCGCAGGTAGGGGTTGCCCTCGCTGACCCGCAGCGCGCCGGCCTTGTCCATCAGCAGGCCGCCGCCGAGGGCGACCGTGACGGGACCCGTGCGCAGGCTCAGGTCGAGACCCTTCGAGCCCAGGCGCTGGCCGCGGCTCGCCACGAGCTCCTGCGGGTGCATCGGGTCGACGAGGACGAGGCCGGTCAGGTCGCCGAGCAGGCTCGCCGCGCGGTGCGCGATGTAGCCGCCCAGCGAGTGCCCCACCAGGGTGACGTCGGCGCCGTCGGCCTTCAGGGCACGCACCACGTCGACGAGGTCGGAGACCGACTCGCCCAGGTGGTAGGGCTCCGACTGGCCGCGCCGGGAACGGCGGTACCCGGCCCGGTCGTAGACCGTGACGGTGCAGTCGGCCGCGAGCCGCTCGGCCAGCATCAGCCACGAGGTGGAGGTGTTCATCAGCCCGGCCTCGAAGAAGAGCTCCGGTGCGCCGGGGCCGGCCTCGCGGCGGTGGACGGACAGGACGTTGGAGGTCTCCCCTACGACCTCGTGCCGCTGCCAGCCGCGGTGGTGGGCCTGGTTCGTGCGGATGCTGGCGTGCGCCTGGTGGGCCAGGCCGAGCCCGAGGACCGCACCGGAGATCGCCGTGAGCGAGGAGCCGAAGCTGGTCATGCCGCCACCAGCTCTCGACGCGCGAGGCTGCGCAGCGCGGGGTACGTCGAGACGAACGCCCAGGCGAAGCGCGAGAGGCCCATCAGCCGGGCGTTCGCGACGTGGAAGGAGCCCATGGCGAGCAGCCCGGCGTCGATGTAGCGGCCCTTCTGCAGCATCAGGAGCGGGAAGCCGGCCTCCATCGCGAGCACCGAGTGGCACAGCATCCGTGCGAGCACCGGGTGCTGGCGCAGCAGGGCGTGGAACTGCTCGTCGCCGTAGGTCTGGGTGCGCATGATCTTCACGAGCGCGTCCCCCGAGCGCCAGTCCGCGCCCGGCACCTTCGCGACGCCCGCCGCGCAGTAGGAGAGCGCGGTCTGCGCGCCGATGAACTCGATCGCGGCCCGCCGGGTGGTGTCCGTGCCACCCGCGCGGCCGATGCCCGCCGCCGACTGCACCAGGAACGAGACCTGGTCGGAGCCGTCGGTGCCGTACAGGTGGCGGGGGTACAGCACGATCTGGGTGCCCGCGAGGTAGAGGTTGGCCGCCGCACGGACCCGGTCGTCGGCCAGCCGCGAGACCAGCAGGCCGCCGGCCACGAGCCGGCTCCCGTGCAGGGCGGTGGTGACCGACTCCTTCGCCACGGCGTCGCGCAGCCGCTGGGCCCAGCGGGACTTGGCCGGGACCTGCTGCCGCGTGTTCGCCCAGTGGTTGAGGCCGCCGCGGCGACGGTCCTGCCGGCGCACGAGGTACTCGGCGCTGGAGAGCACCTGGGTGATCGCGGAGACGCGCTCCGCGGTGCCCAGCGGCGACGCCAGGGCGGCGCCCAGACTCTCCCGCAGCCGGGTCGCGATCCCCGTCGCTACGGGGACCTTCGTGGGTGTGGTCATCGTGCTTCCTCCTTCGGCGGGTGGGTGGGCGCTGGCGGTGGGCTCAGTCCGCGAGCCGCAGGGCGTCGCGGACGGTCAGCCGCGAGCGCGTCTGCATGAGCGAACGGCGGTAGATGTGGGCGGCGAACCGGACGCAGGCGAACGAGAACGCGGCGAGGACGGCGAGGGAGAGGAACGGCTCCCACCAGAGGGCCTCCCCGGCGAGCACCCGGGCCGGCATGGCGACCACGTTGGCGATCGGCACGTACGACGCGACCGCCAGCCCCGTGCCGCTCAGGAACAACCCCACCGGGACCACGATGATGAGCAGGATCGAGACGGGGGTCGCGGTGTGTTGCAGGTCCTCCTGCCGGGTCGCCAGGGCGCCGGCCATGGCCCACAGGGCGGCGACCGACAGGTACCCGACGGCGAAGAACAGCGCGAACCAGATGCCGGTCAGGCCCAGCTCCGGCAACCCGACCGGTGCGCCGGTCACCGCGAGGACGGTGACCGCGGCGCCGGCCATCGCGGCCACCTGGATCGAGGCGACGACGGCGCTGCCGACGATCTTGCCGAGCAGCAGCGAGCGCAGCGGGATGAGGGAGGCGACGATCTCGACGATCCGGTTCTGCTTCTCCTCGAGCACCGACTGGGCGACGAGCGCGCCGAACATCAGGGCGCACAGGTAGAAGGCCCCGGCCAGGGCGATGGCGGCGACGCGCACGGTGCCGTCGCCGACCTGCCCGTCCTGCAGCTCGCGGGTGGCGAGGGGGTCGCCCCCCTCGAGGTCGGCGAGGTCGATCCCGGCGGCTGCGGCGTTGTCCGCGAGCAGCGCCTCGGCGTGGGCCTGCTGCACCAGCGTCGCGCTGCGCGACTCCGTGCTGCCCCGACCCACCAGCTCGTTGCCGCCCGCGACCAGGCCCAGCTCGGCCTCGTCGTCCTCGACCGCCGCCTCGACCGCCGCGTCGTCACGCACACGCTGGACGTCGATCGCGAGCCCGTCGTCAGCAAGCTCACCGGCGCGCTCGACCAGCTGCTCCGAGGTCGCGTCGCTGGTGGCCACCGTGACGGTCTGGTCCCCTCCGCCCAGGAAGGCTGCGGCGCCGAGCGAGAGCGCGATGCTGACGATCGTCAGCAGGAGCGACAGTGCGAACCCCTTGTCCCGCACCTTCAGCCCGATCTCGCGGCCGGCGACGATGCGCCAGACGCCTCCCGGGGGGCGGGCGCCGGTCGGGCCGTCGGGCCCCGTCGCGGCTCGCGGCGTGTCGTCGTGGCGTCGATCAGGCTGCAGCTGCAACACCGGAGGTCACCTCCCGGTAGACGTCGGAGAGGGTGGGGCGCACCTCGACGAGCTCGCGGACGCTGCCGCGCCGGGTCGCCTCGGCCAGCAGGTCGTCGGTCGTCCAGCGGTGCAGCCGCAGCAGCACCGCGTCGTCCTCGACGTCGAGCACGTCGACCTCGCTGCGTCCGTGCAGCCAGTCGGGGGAGCCACCGAGACGGATCCGGTGGCGGACCTCGCCCCGGGCCCGGAGCTCAGCGGGCGTGCCGGAGGCGGCGACGCGGCCGTCCGCGAGGACCACGAGGCGGTCGCACAGCCGCTCGACCAGGTCGAGCTGGTGCGAGGAGAACAGGATCGGCACGCCGCGGCGCGCGTTGTCCCGCAGCAGGTCGCTCATCGCGTCGACGGCGCGGGGGTCGAGCCCCGAGAACGGTTCGTCCAGCACGAGGGCCGCGGGGCAGTTCACCAGGGCGGCAGCCACCTGCACGCGCTGCTGGTTGCCCAACGACAGCGACTCGAGGGCGTCGGCGCGGCGGTCGCCCAGACCGAGCCCGTCCAGCAGCTCGACGGCCCGCTCGCGCGCCTGCCGCCGGCCGGCACCGGCGAGGCGTCCCAGGAAGACGAGCTGGTCAAGGACCGGCTGCTTCGGGTAGAGCCCGCGCTCCTCCGGCATGTAGCCGATCCGGCGCCGGTCGTCGGCCGTGATCGGCCGGCCGTCCCAGAGCACCCGGCCGCCGTGGGCAGCCAGGAGTCCGAGGATCATCCGCATCGTGGTGGTCTTGCCGGCGCCGTTGCCGCCGACGAAGCCGACCATCTCGCCGACGGGCACGGTGAACGACACACCGTCGACGACGGCGCGGTCGCCGTAGCGCCTCGAAACGTTCTCGACCTCGAGCATCTTCCGCCCCTCTCCGTGAATTCGAGAACGACGTTATGGCGATGTCCGGAAAGGGCGGATCCGCCGTTGTGAGGAAAGCGACGAGGTATTTCTTCCCCCCTGCGGGGGATGCGTCCGGGCCTTCCTCCGCCGCACGTCGCGACCCGGCGACGGCCCCCGTCCGGGCACGACGACGGGCACGACGACGGGCACGACGACGGGCACGACGACGGGCACGACGACGGCGCCGGAGACCGTCAGGGTCTCCGGCGCCGTCGTCGGGTGTGGGGGACTGCCCCCCGGGGCGTCAGGCCAGGCTGCGCAAGGCCGAGCGGGCCGCGAGGTAGCCGCACATCCCGTGCGCCCCGGCGCCGGGAGGCGTCGAGGCGGAGCAGAGGAACGCACCGGGCACGCCGGTCGCGTAGGGGTCCGCCGCCACGCGCGGTCGGAAGACGAGCTGGCGGAGGTCCCCGGCCCCGCCGATGACGTCACCGCCGTCGAGGTTCGCATTCTTCTCGAAACCCTGCGAGACGGATCTCGAGGCGGTGGCGAGAATGCGATCCTTGAATCCGGGCGCGAATTCCTCGATGCGCGAGACGATCGAATCCGTGGCGTCGCCGTCGTAGCCGTGGGGCACGTGCGCGTACGCGTAGACGGGGTGCACGTCGCCCTTCGAACGGGTCGGGTCGGCGAGGTGCTGCTGACCCACCAGCACGAAGGGGCGGGCGGGCATCCTGCCGGCGACCACCTCGCGCTCGGCGTACGCGACCTCGGACAGGTCACCGCCGACGTGCACCGTGCCCGCCCGGCGCGACTGCTCGTGGCGCCACGGCACGCCGCCCTCGACGGCCAGGTCGACCTTGAAGACGCCGGGCGCCGGCACGTAGCGCTCGAAGGCCCGTCTGACCCGCGCCGGCAGCCGGCGACCGAGGATGCGGGCCGCGGCGGCGGGCCGTGTGTCGAGCAGGACCAGGTCGGTCCCGAGCTCGTCGATGCTCGTGACGCACCGCCCGGTCTCCAGGCGCACGCCGAGCTCCTCCGCGCGGCGCAGCGAGGCGCGGAGGATCGCCTCCGAGCCGCCCACCGCGACCGGCCAGCCGTCGGCGTGGGCCGCGGTGGTCAGCATGACCCCGATGGCCGAGGAGAAGACGGAGTCGAGCGGGCGCATCGCGTGCGCGGCCACGCCGCCGAAGAGCGCGGCCGCTGCGGGTCCGCGCCAGGCCCGGGCCAGCAGGGTGGCCGGCGCGGCGCTGCGCAGACCGAACCGGGCGAGCGCGAGGGGGTGGGACGGCACGTGCAGCACCGGACCCATGACCTCGCGCGAGATCGCCCCGAACCGCTCCACGAGCGGTCCGAACACCTGGGCCCACCGGCGACCGTCGTCCCCGAGCCCCGCGGCGGTCGCAGCGACCGAGCGCTGGAGGACCGCCCCACCTCCGGCCGCGAGGGGGTGCGCCAGCTCGTGCGGCGCCCACGCCCAGCGCAGTCCGGCGCCCTCGAGCTCGACGGACCGCAGGTAGGGGGAGGACGGCCCCAGCGGGTGGAAGGCCGCGCACTCGTCGTGCAGCAGCCCGGGCAGTGTCAGCTCGCTGGTGCGTACGCCGCCGCCGAGCCGGTCGGCGGCCTCGACCACGGTGACGCGGACGCCGGCCCCGGCCAGCGTGAGCGCGGCCGCCATGCCGTTCGGGCCGCTGCCGACCACGGTTGCCGTCGTCATTCGTCGTGCTCCTCTCATCCGGGCCCGACCCCGGGGGCGGTGGGACGCGAGGCGGGCCGGCTCTCGCCGGCCCGCCTATCCTGGGTGACGTGCGGAGTGGTCCGCCCTCCACGCGGACCACTCCGTCCTCACCGCCGGCGACGCCCCGTCTCGGCGCCGCCGAAGATGCACACGTAGGTGGCCTGGCCCGTCGGGATGTTGATCGTGATCCCCGCGCTCGTCACGTTGGTGATGGTCGTGTGGGTCATCACGGGCACGACCCCGCCGGCCGCGAGGGGCGCCAGGGCTCCCTGCAGGTGCGGGTCCGCGTTCACCGCGTCGATCATCACCCGCCGGTTCCCGCCGTCCGCGCCCATCACGCGTTGCTCCTGCTGCCGCCGAACATCAGGGCGGCGACGATCCCCACCCCGACCGCGAGGATCGCGGCGGGCGCGATCGCGTCGAACGTGATGTAGGCGATGGGGAGCGCGAACATCGCCACCACCACTCCGAGCCAGTAGTTCGCCATGGTCCTTCTCCTCGTGTCGCGTGCGAGTGCGTGTGCTGTTCCGGTGACCACCACGCTAGGAGCGCCCCGCGGGTGCCGGATCCCCCTGACGGTTGAATCGGCCCGGGCCTTCCTCCTCCGCACGGGGGAGGCGCCGGTCCGGGCGAACGTCCGGCGCGAGCGGGTCGGCGGGAGTACGGTGCGCCCACCGGGAGAGCGAGGGGGCCGCGTGGAGACGAGCAGGATCGTGGAGGCGCTGCGCGCGCTCGTGCGCGTGCCGACGGTCTCGCGCCGCGCCCCGGAGGTCGTCGAGCCGGGGGTGTTCGCGCGGCTCCACGCGGAGCTGGCGACCCACTTCCCGCTCCTCCACGAGCACCTGGAGCTGGTGCGGGTGGGCGGGGACGCGCTGCTGTTCCGCTGGCGGGGCACCGGCGACGGCCCGGCCGTCGTGCTGATGGCCCACCTCGACGTGGTGCCCGTCGACGGCGAGGCGCCGTGGACCCACCCGGCGTTCGACGCCGTGGTCGCCGACTCCCCCGAGGGCCGGGCGATCTGGGGCCGCGGCACGCTCGACGACAAGGGCAGCGTCGTCGGCGTCTGCGCCGCGGTCGAGCGCCTGCTGGCCGAGGGGTTCACCCCGGCCCGCGACGTCTGGCTGTCGTTCGGCAGCGACGAGGAGGTCTCGGGCACGACGGCACAGGCCGCCGTCGACCACCTGCGTGACGCCGGCGTCGCGCCGTGGTTCGTGCTCGACGAGGGCGGCGCGGTCGCGGGCGGGGCGTTCCCCGGCGTCACCACCCCGATGGCCGTCGTCGGCGTGAGCGAGAAGGGCACGACGCTGTTCGAGGTGCGCGCCACCGGCCGGGGCGGGCACTCCTCGACCCCCGCGCGCAACGGGCCTACCGCCCGCGTGGCCCGGGCGGTGCTGGCGATCGACCGGGCGCCGATGCCGGCGCGCCTGCCGGCCCCGGCGGTCGAGCTGTTCCACCGCCTCGCCCCCCACGCCCCTGCCCCGCTGCGCGTCGCGCTCTCCGCGGCGGGCGGTCGGCTGACCCCGCTGCTCACCCGGGCGCTCGCGGCCGCCGGCCCCGAGGCCGCCGCCCTGACCCGCACGACGCTGGCCACCACGATGCTGTCCGGGTCGCCGGCGCCCAACGTCATCGCCTCGACCGCCACGGCCGTCGTCAACGCGCGCATCCTCGTCGGGGACACCGTGGCCAGCGTCCACGACCACCTGCGCCGCGTCGTCGGCGACCACGCCGAGGTGAGCGTGCTCGAGCCGGGCGAGCCGAGCCCGGTCTCGCCGTACGCGGGCGACCCGGCCTTCGCCCTCCTCGAGGCCACGACGGCCGAGGTGTTCCCCGAGGCGGTGCCGACGCCGTACGTGATGATGGCGGCCACCGACTCCCGCCACTTCACCGCGATCTGCGAGCGCGTCTACCGCTTCGCGCCGTTCCCGATGAGCAAGGCGCAGCGCGAGGCGATCCACTCCTACGACGAGCGCCTCACCGTCGAGGGCCTGCTGCGGGGCGTCGACTGGTACGCCGCCCTCCTGCGCGGGCTGCCCGCGTGAGCGCCCTGCGACCCGGCGAGCCGCGCACCGGCGGCCCGGGAGGCTCGGGCGGCTCGGGAGGCCCGGGAGGCGCCGGCGGCACCGCTCTCGTGCCGGGGCTGTGGGCGATCGTCGGGTTCCTCGTCGCCGTCGAGCTGGCGAGCGGGGTGCTGCAGGGCTACTACACGCCGATCTTCTCCGACATCGCCGACCACCTCCGGATCCCCGAGGGCGACGTCAACTGGTTCGAGGCGGCGCAGCTCATGGTGTCCGCGCTGGCGGTGCCGCTGCTCGCGCGGCTCGGCGACCTGTGGGGCCACCGCAACGTGCTGCTCGTCTCGACGGCCGTCACCGCGCTGGGCTCGTGGATGCTCGCGTTCTCGCCGGGGTTCTGGACGTTCCTCGTCGGCTGGGCGCTGCAGGGCGCCTACGTCGTGTGGCTGCCCGTCGAGGTCGCCATCATCCACCGCCGCACCTCCGCCACCCGCGAGCAGAACCGGCTGACGCGGCGGGCCGCGGCGGTGCTCGTGGCGGCGCTGGAGGCGGGCGTCATCGTGGGCGCGCTGACGAGCGGCGCCCTGGTCGAGGCCACGTCGATGCCGGTGCTGCTGGCCCTGCCCGCCGTGGCGGTCACCCTCTGCTTCGTCGTCATCTGGTTCGGCATCGAGCGGGACCCGGGGGTCGCGACGGGCGGCTACGACTTCGTCGGCCTCGGCCTGCTCACCGTCGTGCTCGGCCTCGTCATGGCGGGTCTCGTCGTCGTGCGGCTCGAGGGCGTCGGCTCGCCCTGGCCGTGGCTCCTGCTGCTCGCGGGTGCCGCCGCGCTGTGGCTGCTGGTGCGCGTCGAGGCGGCCATGTCCGAGCCGCTGGTGGACGTGCGGCTGCTGGCGACGCCGGGGCAGTGGCCGGTGCAGCTGACCGCGTTCCTGTTCGGCATGAGCGTGCTGGGCGCGCAGATCCCGCTCTCCACCTTCGCGCGCGCCGACCCCGACGAGGTCGGCTACGGCCTCGGGGTGGACGCGGCCACCGTCTCGACCTTCGTCGGGGTGTACGTCGTGACCATGCTCGTCGGCGCGCTCCTGCTGCCCCTCGCCACGCGGCTGCTCGGCCCCCGCGGGGCGATGGTCGGCGGGCTGCTGCTGGTGGCGCTGGGCTACGGGCTGTTCCTGCCGCTGCACGGCTCGGTGACCGAGATGCTCACCAACCTCGGCATCGCCGGGCTCGGCTCGGGCCTGCTCGTCGCCGCCCTGCCCGCGGCGGCCGCCGCCGCGGCGCCGCCCGACCGCACGGGGTTCGCGACCGGCATGACCAACGCGACGAAGACCGTCGGCGGGGCCATCGCCTCGGCCGTCTTCGCTATCGCCCTGACCGCGACGGGCTCGCTGGACGAGCCGGGCGTGGGCGCCGCTCCCCTGTCGGGCTACCTCACGGTCTGGGGCCTGTGCTCGGGGAGCGCGCTGCTCGCGGCGCTGGCCCTGCTCGCCGTACCCCGCGCGGGAGCGCCGACGCCGTCTCCCGCCACGGCGGTGGCTTCCCCCCGGTAGGTCCCGCCTCCTCGCCGGCTCACTCCTCCGAGTGGCTCGTAGTCTCGTCGGCGGGGGTGATGACCGTGCCCGAGCGACCCGACCGACCCGAGCGACCCGGACGGCCTGACGAGACCGCGCGTCCCGGCCCGGGGGACCGCTTCCGCGAGGACGAGCGCGACGAGCGCACCGGCCGCAGCGCCGCCGCCGAGCGGATCCGGCACCAGACGCAGTGGGTGGAGCTGCAGCTGCAGCGCGCCCGCGACCGGGGCGACTTCGACGACCTGCCCGGCTACGGCAAGCCGATCGCGGACCTCGGCGTCGAGCACGACCCGGACTGGTGGGTGAAGCGGCTCGTCGAGCGCGAGCAGATCACGGGCGTGCTGCCGCCCGCGCTGGCGCTGCGCAAGGAGGACGCCGAGCTCGACGCCCGCCTCGACCGGTTCGCCACCGAGAAGGAGGTGCGCCGCGAGCTCACCGACTTCAACGACCGGGTGCGCCGCGCGCTCTACGGCGACCCCGGCGGCCCGCCCGTGCTGACGCGGCAGCGCGACGTCGACGCCGAGGTCGACGCCTGGCGCGAGCGCCTCGCCGCCCGCCGCGCGGCCGCCGCCGAGCGCGCCGCGGCCGTCGCCGCCGAGCGGCGGGAGCAGCAGCGGCGCCGCTGGTTCCGCCGTACCGGCTGAGGGGTCGGGGTGGGAGGGGTGGACGGGCTGCCCGGGTCCGGGGCCGTCACCCCAGCACGTCGGTGTAGACGGCACGGACGAGCGGGGCGAACGGGTGCTGCTCGTGGTGGCGCTCGTCGAAGAACTCGTTGTGGCAGATCATGACGGCCAGCTCGGCGTCCAGATCGGCGAAGCCCAGCGCGCCACCGGCACCCGGGTGCCACAGGACCCGGTCGCCGCCGAACCCCAGGACGTCCCCGCGCGCGGGTACGGCGCCACCCACCATCAACCCGCCCGCGCCGATCACCGCGCGCCTCCCGACGATGGTGCCGGCGGCGAACGCGCACGCCCGCGGATCGAGGAACCCCTGGACCCGCGTGGCCGGCAGCAGCCTCGTCCCGTCGAGCTCGCCACCCTGGGCGTAGGCGGCCCAGAGGCGGGCCCCCTCCCGGGCCGTCACCCACGCGCCGCTGGGATCGATCCGGTCCTGGTACGCGGCGGTGTTGATCTCGTGGTCCTCGGTGACGGTGAACGTCATCGGCTCACCGACGAGGATGGCTCCCCGCATCACGGCCGTGCGCTCTCCGACGCCGTCGGGGAGCCGGTGCCACACCCCCGAGACACCCAGGGGCTCGTGGACCTCCTCGCGCACGAGGTCTTCGAACGAACGCATCTCGGGGTCGACGCGGCGAGCGATCTCCCCCACGACGTAGCCCCACGTCCGCGCGTGGTAAGTGGTGCGCCGAGCGGGTTCGTCGCTCGGCGCCGACCGTGCCAACCGGTCCACCACCCAGTCCCAGTCACCCAGGAGCTCGGGGGTGGCGTCGGCCGGTAGGTCGGCCAGCCCGACCTGGTGGGTCAGCGCGTCCTGGACGGTGAACCGGGCCTTGCCCCGTGCACCGAACTCCGGCCAGACGGACGCGATGGGCTGGTCGTAGTCGACCAGACCCTTCTCCGCCTGCACGTGCAGAACGGTGGCCGTGGACACCTTGCCCGCCGACGCGACCCAGAACACCGTGTCGGAGTCGACCGCGCGACCGTTCGTGGCCGTCTCGCCGGCGTGGACGTCGAGGACGAGCTCGCCGTGGTGGTAGGCGGCGACCTGGACCCCCACCTCGCCACGGGAGAGCGCTTCGTCGATCGCGTCCTGCACTGCACTGCCCATGGTCGACCATCCTGTCCATCGTTGACGTCACGTCGCGACACTGCGTCCGTAGAACAGAACGCGGTCTGTAAGGTAGGACACATTGCGAGCGTCGACAAGCGGCGCCAGGCGCATCGCCGGCGCCCGTCTCGCACTGACCCCCTCTTCTGTTTGACAGAACGTGTTCTGCTTCCCAGACTTGGCGTTCGCCACGCCCCACGTGGCACCAGCCCGTCACAGCCGGCCGGCTGTGGACCGAGGCGATGGACGGCAACGCGAAAGGCCGACGACATGACTCCGACCGGTGACTCCGACATCGCGACTCCCACGAGCACGGACGCGGACGTGCTGATCGTCGGGTTCGGCCCCGTGGGACAGAGCCTGGCCGCGCTCCTCGGGCGGTCGGGTCATCGCGTCATCGTGTGCGAACGTCGCGCGGGCCGCTACGAGACGCCCCGTGCAGGTCACTTCGACCACGAGATCATGCGCGTCTTCCAGTCGCTAGGGATCGCCGACCAGGTCGGAGCGGTGGCCGACCCCGCGCGGCTGTACGAGTTCCTCGACACGGACGGCACGGTCCTCGCCCGCCTGCCCCGCGAGTGGGACGCACCCTCCGGCTGGGACGCCTCGTACCACTTCTACCAGCCGGAGCTCGAGGAGATCCTGGACTCGGTCGTCCGCCGGAGCCCGTCCGTCGACGTTCGGTTCCGTGCTGCGGTCACCGACCTCCAGCAGGAGTCCGATCACGTCGCAGTCACGCTCGAGAGCGGCCAGGTGCTGACCGCGCGCTACGTGGTCGGCGCTGACGGCGCGAACAGCGTCGTCCGACGACTCGCCGGCATCGAGACGGAGGACCTCGGATTCCGGGGCGACTGGCTGGTCGCGGACCTCCGCCCGAATCCGGGAGCGCGGACACCGGACATCCCGCACACCGGCCAGGTCCTCGATCCGGCCAGGCCCAACCACATGGGTCGGGTGGGGCAGCGCTACTTCCGGTGGGAGTTCATGCTCGTGGACGGCGACGATCCCCTCGACATGGTGGAGCCGGGGAACGTCTGGAAGCTGCTCGCGCCGTGGATCGCTCCTGACGAGGGCGAGCTCATCCGACAGACCGTCTACCAGTTCCGGTCCGTGGTGGCCGACACCTTCCGCGCTGGCGCGGTGCTGCTCGCCGGCGACGCGGCGCACGTCATGCCGCCCTTCCTGGGACAGGGCATGAGCTCCGGCATCCGCGACTCCGCGACCCTCGCCTGGATGTTCGACCTGGTGCTGGGCGGCTCGGCAGACCCTCGACTCCTCGACCTCTACACCGCGTCGAGGCGACCCCAGGTCATCGCGTACATCGAGGAGTCGATCCGCATCGGGACGGTGGTCTGCGAGACCGATCCTGCCCGAGCCGCGGATCGCCGCGCCGGCCTGCGGTCCGCCACGGAGCTCCCGCCGCCGTTCGAGCCGGGCATCGGCGCGGGCTTCGTCCCGGGCCAGCCCCTCGCGGGGCGCCTCGGCGTCCAACCCGTCCTGCGGACGGACGACGGGACGGCCCGTCGGTCCGACGACGTCCTCGGCCAGGGGTTCACGCTGTTCAGCCTCGTCGAGCTCGACGAGGCCGCAGCCGCCCTGGCTGCGGAGCTCGAGCAAGCGATCGGGCTGCGGACGGTGGTCGTGGGCACCGCGCGCGGCATGCAGGAAGAGGGTGACGCGCTCTCGAGGTGGCTGGAGCAGGGCGGTGTCGTCGCCGCGCTGGTCCGGCCGGACTTCTACGTCTACGGCACCGCCATCGGGCCGGAGGCGCTGGTGGACCTGCTGGCGTCGCTGCGCCCGACGCTGTCGCTGACCTGAGCTCGGGGGGCAGCCGGCGCCGACCCGGAGGGCGGACGGCCCGGCCCGCGACCGTCGGCCGGTCAGACCAGCGACGCACCGACCTCCCGCGCCGCGGCCAGGAGGACGGGGACCTGCTCGTCGAGCCTGTCCTCGGTGAGCCGCACGGATGGTCCGGAGATGCTGATGGCGGCCCGGGCACCACCCGCCGCATCGAGCACCGGAACGGCGAGCGCGTGCAGCCCGACCTCGCTCTCGCCGAGGTTCGTGGCGTATCCGCGGTCTCGCACGCGGGCGAGTTCGTCCTCCAGGACGCGCCGACTCGCGATCGCCCCCGACGTGCCCCCCGAGAGGCGGGGAGCGGGATAACGCTCGTGCAGCTGCTCGCGCGACAGGGCGGCCAGCAGCACCTTCCCGGCCGCGGACGCGTGAGCGGGCGCGCGGTCGCCGGTGCGCTCGGCAGCCCGGATCGCAAAGCTCCCCTCGACGCCGTCGAGGAAGACGATCCTCGAGCCGTCCAGGACGACCAGGTGGACGGTCTCCCCGACCTGCCGACACAGGCGCTCCAGCGTCGGCCGCGCCTCGGCTCGGAGATCGGACACGCCGAGGACGGCCACCCCGAGCTGGATGAGCTGAGGGCCCGCGACGTAGCCGCGCGACGGCTCCTGTCGCAACAAGCCCTGGGACTGGAGGGTCGTCACCATGCGGTGCGCGCTGGAGCGTGCGAGCCCCAGCTCGGCGGCAACCTCGGCCACGCGCAGCACCCGTCTCTCGCGGAGCATCAGCAGCACGCGCGCCGCGTTCTCCACCGACTCGATCGGATAGCTGGCCGCCGGTGCCGACACGGGATCTCCTCAGGCTGACACGGTGAGCCACGGGGACGCCCGTGGCCTGGGCACGCTAGCACGCAGAGCATCGGCAGTTCTGCAGCGCAGAACGCTGCAGCATCCTTGCCTTCACCGCCACGGGCTGGACTTCCGTTCTGTTGCGTGGAACGGTGTCCGGACATCAGAACTAGCTGCGCCCGGCCGGCCAGCCGGACCCGCGCAATCCCGCATGACCAGAGGAGAGGACGCCCATGGAAACGACCACGACCTCGGCTCGACGGAAGGTCGCCGAGCTCGGCCACGTCGGCATCCGGTGCTTCGACGTCGAGAGGCAGCTCGCGTTCTACACGGACGTCCTGGGGCTGGTCGTCACCGATCACGACGCCGCGCTCGGCAACTACTTCCTCTCGGCCCGACCCGACGAGGAGCACCACGAGCTCCTCCTGGCGAGGGGCCGCGACGTCGCCACCGACGGGCGCCTCATCCAGCAGATCTCGTTCCGCTGCGAGTCCTTCGACGACGTCGTCGGCCTGTACCGCCAGCTCAAGGAGGACGGCACGCGGTTCGACATGATCGTCTCGCACGGGAACGCCGTGGGCGTCTACTTCTTCGACCCCGAGGGCAACCGCGCGGAGGTGTACTGGCAGACGGGCCTCGTGGCCCGGCAGCCGTTCATCGAGAACATCGACATCGAGACTCCCGCAGACGAGCTGATGGGCGCGATCCTTGCCTCTGTCGAGCGGTTCGGTGCCAGCGGCTTCACCGAGGAGAGCTACGTGCGGTGGACCCGGGAACAGGCATCGGCCCAGTCCGGGGCTGCGACCACGACGGAGGCGGGTCGATGAAGTTCGTGCGTTATGCCCACCCCGACGGCCGCGTCGAGGTCGCGGTCGTCGCCGGCGCCCACTTCCGCGTCCTGCCCGGCGTGGAGGACCTGCTCCCGTTGATCGAGGCCGGAGAGGGTGCACTGCTGCGAGCGGGACGCGTTGCCGAGGATTCCGGCCGTGAGGTCGACCCGGGAGAGGTCCGCATCCTCTCGCCTCTCGCTACCCCTCCGACCTTCCGCGACTTCTACGCCTTCGAGCAGCACGTCCGTGCCGGACGCTCCTGGCGCGGGCTCGAGATGGATCCGACCTGGTACGAGATCCCGGTCTTCTACTTCTCCAACCCGTACGCGTTCTGCGGCGACGGTGACGTCCCGATGACTCCTGGTTCGTCGAAGTTCGACTTCGAGCTGGAGGTGGCCGCGGTCGTCGGGAGGTCGGGCCACAACCTGACGGTCGAGGAGGCGGAGGACCACATCATCGGCTACTGCGTGCTGAACGACTGGAGCGGACGCGACGTGCAGCACCGCGAGATGACGCTCTCGATGGGGCCGGTCAAGGGCAAGGACACCGCCACAGGGCTCGGACCGTACCTCGTGACCAAGGACGAGCTCGCCCCCTACGCGACGGCGACCGGCTTCGACCGCGCCATGACGTTGACCGTCAACGGGCGGCTGTACGCGAGCGCGAACTGGTCCGACGTCCACTGGTCGTTCCCCCAGATGCTCGCGTACGCGTCGCGGGGCACGGAGGTCAGGGCGGGGGACGTGCTGGGATCGGGCACCTGCGGCACGGGTTGCATCCTGGAGCTGTCGCGCACGAACGGCGAGGAGGAGTTCCCGTGGCTCGAGCCGGGGGACGAGGTGGTCGCCACCGTGGAGGGGCTCGGGAGCCTCCGCAACACCATCGTCGCCGCGGACCCCGTGCACCCCCTCGACCGGCGCTAGCGATGCCCCGGCTCCGCCTGGTCCGGTGTCGCGACCCGGAAGACGCGCAGCTGGAGCGCCAGGAGGGAGTAGTAGCCGACCACCGTGGTGAGCTCGAACAGCTGCGCCGTGCCGACCGCCCCGCGGAGCTCGTCGAAGGTCACGTCGGCCAGGTCCCCGTCCTCGACCATCTCTCGGACGGCGCGAGCCACGAGCGCCTCCCGGACCTCGAGGCCCTCGTAGTCGCCCGTGCGGATACAGGCCAGCTCGGCCTCCCCCAGCCCGAGCGAGCGGGCGACGGGCTCGTGGGCGAACCGCTCGAAGTCGGCATCTCGGCAGGCCGCGACGACGAGGATGGCGACTTCGCGCAGCCGGTCCGGGAGCCCCGATCCGTAGCGCAGGCTGGCGCCCACTGCCTGCAGCGCGTGCCCCAGCGGCGGGCTCTGCAGGAACGCGTTGAACGGACCCTCCAGGGCGCCGTCGTCGTCCACGACCCTGGTGAGCGCAGCCTGCGACGACCTCGGACCGCCCACGATCGCGTCGTACAGCGCCTTCTGCGAGGGGTCCATCTCGGTGGGGACCAGCTTGCGGATGCGGCCATCGGGCATGCGGTCTCGGTCTCCTCCTCGTCGGCGGGCGGCGTCACCCTCGCCGACCCGTAGTTGTAGTTCTACACCTCGTCCCCGTCCCCCACCCCTGAGGAGCCTGCCCGTGGACCACCGTGCCGACCGACCCCCGAGCCCCACCACCGACCAGACCGAGGAAGCGGCGAAGCAGCGTGCGGCGCTCCGCCGGTCCATGCCCGTCACCCGGATGCTCGACTACGGGATGGACTACTGGGACGCCCTCCAGCTGACCGCCACCCCGGTGCCCCAGGCGTGGGACGAGGCCGCCACCCTGCTCGCCGACGCCCAGCTCGAACGGGCGCGGGCGGCTGCGTCGCGTGGCGACGTCGAGACCGCCGTGAGCTGCTACCGCCGCGCGACGGCAGCCCTGGTGTTCGCACAGCTGGCCCACAACGCGGACACCACGGCCAAGCGGTCCCTGTACGCACGACTCTCCCGCGCCTACCAGGACGCGGCTGACCTCGACGTCGACCTGCACGTCGAGCGGCTGTCCGTCCCGTTCCGGTCGAGCAGCTGCAACGCGTGGCTCGTCCGACCGAGCGCCGAGCGCCCCGGCCCGACCGTCGTCGTCGTGGGCGGCCAGAGCGGGTGGGGCCCGGCGTACCACCGTCAAGCGGAGGCCCTCGCGCGCCGGGGCCTGTCCACCGTGCTCCTCGAGGCTCCCGGCCAGGGGGAGACGCGGATGCTGAACGGCCTGTACCTCGACGACGGCTCCCACGAGGCCTTCGGTGCGACGCTCGACCTCCTCCAGGAGCGTGATGGCTCCGAGGGACCGTTCGGCGTCTGGGGCAACAGCTTCGGCGGCCTGCTCGCAGCGCGGGCCGCGGTCCACGACGACCGCTTCCGCGCCTGCTGCGTCAACGGCGCCCCCGCCCGCCCGGTGCCCGCGCCCTTCCGCACGGCCGTCGAGCAGGCTCGCGCCCTGCTGGGGGTGGAGACCGACGACGACGTCGCGGCCGTCTTCCGCACGTTGTGGATCGACCCCGACCTCGACCGGATGCCGGGCTCGCTCCTGGTCCTGCACGGCGCGCAGGACCCGCTCGTCACCCTCGAGCAGCAGGAGGTGTTCCTCGAGCTGTCACCGAGGGCGTCGTTGCGGACGTGGGAGGACGGCGAGCACACCATCTACAACCACTCGTCCGAGCGCACCGAGCTCGTCGCCGACTGGTTCCGCTCCCAGCTCGACCCGCCGGGGGGCCTCGACCGCCGACGACCCCGGGGCCGGGACCGACGTGACGACGGCCACGCCCCCACCCCTACCGGCGGGTAGTCGCTGCTACGTTCCCGTTCCATGCGCAGCGCCAAGGACTTCTTCGCCCCGCTCGCGGTCGGCGCCCCGGCCCCGGTCCGCGAGATCCCGGCCCGCCCGAGCCGGGCCATCCACTTCTTCGACCCGGGCAACCCCAAGATGGCGGCCAAGGTGCCCGACATGGTCGGGAAGGTCGACGTGCTCCTGGGCAACCTGGAGGACGCCATCAAGGCGGACAGCAAGGTCGCCGCCCGCGAGGGCCTGGTGCGGATCGGCCAGGAGACCGAGGGGCTCGGCGGGCCCGACGCCTCCACCCAGCTGTGGACGCGCATCAACGCGCTCGACAGCCCGTGGGTGCTCGACGACCTGCTGACGCTCGTGCCGGCGATCGGGCACAAGCTCGACGTGATCATGGTGCCGAAGGTGCAGGGCGCGGAGGACATCCAGTACGTCGACCGCCTGCTGGCCCAGCTCGAGGCCAAGGCCGGGCTGGAGCGCCCGATCCTCGTGCACGCGATCCTCGAGACGGCCCGCGGCGTCGCGAACGTGGAGGAGATCTGCGGCGCCAGCCCCCGCATGCAGGGCCTCTCCCTCGGCCCCGCCGACCTGGCGGCCGACCGCCGCATGAAGACCACCCGCGTGGGCGGCGGCCACCCCGGCTACCTCGTGCGCCAGGACCCGCCGCGCGGCGAGGACGGCACGGCGCAGGTCGACGCCCAGCGCACGACGTACCAGCAGGACCTGTGGCACTACACGATCGCGCGGATGGTCGACGCGTGCGCGATGCACGGCATCTACCCCTACTACGGCCCGTTCGGCGACATCGCCGACGTCGTGGCGTGCGAGGACCAGTTCCGCAACGCGTTCCTGCTGGGCTGCGTCGGCACGTGGAGCCTGCACCCCAAGCAGATCGCCATCGCCAACCGCGTCTTCAGCCCGAGCGTGGAGGACATCGCCCACGCCCGCCGCGTCGTCGCCGCGATGGGCGACGGCACCGGCGCGGTGATGCTCGACGGGAAGATGGAGGACGACGCCTCCCTCAAGCAGTGCCTCGTGCTCGTCGAGCTCGCCGAGCAGCTGGCGGCCATCGACCCCGAGCTGAAGAAGCAGTACGACGCGATCGACGCCGCCCCGACCGGTCAGGAGGCCTGAGCCATGAGCGACCCCACCCCGCAGTTCACGCCGCTGCGCTCCGTCCTCTACATGCCGAGCTCGAACGAGCGCGCGCTGGAGAAGGCGAAGAGCATCCCGTGCGACGGCCTCATCCTCGACCTCGAGGACGCGGTGGCGCCCGACGCCAAGCCCACGGCCCGCGAGGCGGCGGCCGCCGCGGTCGGCAGCGGGGAGTACGGGCGCCGCACCGTCACCATCCGCGTCAACGGCCTCGGCACCCAGTGGCACGACGACGACATCGTGGCCGCCGCCCAGGCCGGGCCCGCGGGCGTCGTGGTGCCCAAGGTCAACAGCGCCGAGGAGGTCAAGCGGCTCGTCGGCGCCCTCGAGAAGGCCGGCGCCCCCGACCACACCCGCCTGTGGGCGATGGTCGAGACCCCCGAGGCCATCTTCGGCGTGCGCGAGCTCGCCGCCGCCGACGAGCGCCTCGCGGTGCTCGTCATGGGCACGAACGACCTGGTCAAGGAGCTGTACGCCGAGCACGTCCCCGGCCGTGCGCCGCTCCTGACGTCCCTGTCGTGGTCGGTGCTGGCGGCGCGCGCCGCGGGCGTCGCGATCCTCGACGGCGTCTACAACGACGTGAAGGACACCGACGGGTTCCTCGCCGAGTGCACCCAGGGCGCCCAGATGGGCTTCGACGGCAAGACCCTCATCCACCCCGGTCAGGTCGCCGGCGCCAACGAGACCTTCGCGCCCAGCGAGAAGGCCGTCGAGGACGCCCGCGGCGTGCTCGAGGCGTGGGAGGCCGGCAAGGGCTCCGGCGTGGTCACCTACAACGGCAAGATGGTCGAGAACCTGCACGTCGAGTCGGCCGAGCGGGTGCTCGCCATCCACGAGGCCATCACCGCGCTCGGCGCCGACGAGGGCTGAGAGCGGCCTCGACCGGCGTCACGACGCACCTGACGACGGCGCCTCCCCCACCCGCCCGCACGGCGCGCCGGGGAGGCGCCGTCCGCGTAACCTGGCCCGCCCCCGCGCGTTCCACCGAGGGAGACCGGCCACCGCGCGCCGGCCCGGAGACGAGGTATGTCCACCACACCGCCCGACGACGGCAGCGAGTCGACCGCCACCGGTCACGACTTCCAGCGCGCCCTCATCGGCCTCTTCCGCGGCGAGGAGGAGAAGGCGGAGCCGGGCGAGCAGCCCGTGGCCGACCCGGGCCGGCAGCCGGGGCCCGCCGCGCCCGCTCCCGCCGACGACGCCCCGGACCTCTACCCCGACGTCCCCGCCACGCCCGGCTCCCCCGCCACGCCCGGCTCCCCCGGCTCCCCCGCCTCCCCCGGCACACCGGGCGACCAGTCCCCGAGCGACCCCCCGACCGCGCCCCTCGTCGCCGCGACGGCGGCGGCGCTGGCCGCCCGCGGTGCGACCGGGCCCTCCGGTCCCGCGGCGGCCGCCCCTCCCGCCGTACCCGTCGATCGGACCGCCGTCGTGCCGGCCGTCGCCCCGGCGCCCGCCGGTCCCGCGACGTCGGCCCGTCCCACCGACGACGAGCCCGAGCGTCGCCGCCGCTGGCTGGCGGCGGTGGTCGTCGCGGCGGTGCTGACGCTCGTCGCCGGCGCGGGCACGCTGCTGATCGACCGCGACGGCGACGCCCCGTCGGCCGGCTCGTCGCCCACCGAGGGCAGCGAGGCGCCCGCGTCGGCCGGGGTGGACGCGCTGCTGGCGGAGAGCGCGACCGTGTACGGCGGCGTGGCCACCGCCGTGACCGCCACGGCCGACCTGACGGGCCTGCCGGAGGCGGCCGCGGCGGCTCGCGCCGCCGAGGCGGAGAGCGCCGAGCTCGTGACCCGCGCCGAGGCGCTGGAGCCCGCGCCGACGCAGGAGGAGCTGGCGCTGCTGACGCGGCGGCGCGACTTCGTGGCCACCGTCGCCGCGTTCGAGGACCTCGACACCACGACCCTGGCGAACTTCGGCGAGCTCAACGCCGCCCTGCGCTCCGGTGCGGAGCTGCTCGACACCGCCGACGCCACCCTGTCGCTGCAGCGCACCACGGCGGGCGCCTCGGCGGAGGAGGCGGGGAGCGCCACGGGTGCGTCCGCCGAGACCACCGAGATCGCCGCGGCCCGCACCGCGCAGCACCTCGCCGAGCTCGTCGGCACCGCCGCCGCCCGCACCGCGACGGAGGACCTCACCGCCGTCCTCGGTCGCATCGAGCTGGCCGGGCGCACCGCCGAGGTCCGCGACGCGGCGAACGGGGCGCTGACCCTCACGTCGTACGTGCAGGCTGCGCGCACCGGGTTCCCCGACGACTCGAGCACGGCCGCCACCCTCGACGGCCTGCTCGGGATCCTGACGCCCGTCGGGGCGCTCGCGACCCTCGACGGCACGACCCTCGACCTGTGGGACGACGTCGACGACCCGTTCCGCGCGGCCGCGTCGTCGGCGGAGGGGATCCTCGGGGCGTCGGCGCAGGCGGCGTACTCCCAGCTCGACACCCTCGTCGCCGGCGCCCGCACGACCATCGCGGAGTGGGAGGCGGAGGTCGCCCGGCTGCAGGCCGCCGCCCCGGCGGCCGGCTCGGACGCGGAGCTCGAGGCGTACGCCACCGCAGCGGCCCCGCAGTTCGACCGCTACCGGTCCCTGCTCGCCGAGCTGCCGCTGCTGTCCGCCGACGCCCCGCCCAGCTCGCGGCAGGGCAGCCGGCTGTTCCAGGCCACGAACCGGATGGGTGGCTTCGTCGCCGAGCTGCGCGGCGCGACGGTCCCCGCCTCGATGAGCGGCGGGCACGCCGCGCTCGTGCGGCTCGCGCAGGCCGGCCAGCGCGCCGCGGCCGAGGGCAACCAGGTGTCGCTGCAGGGCGAGCAGTGCATCGCCCGCGGGGGTACGGCGAGCCAGTGCCGCCTGGGCGCGCAGCCGTCGTGGCCGGCCTACGCGAGCGCCCTGAGCGAGGCCCGCGCGCTCGACGCCGCCCGGTCGGCGTGGACCGACGCGCTCGAGGCCGCGCGCCGCACGGCCCCCGCCACGGACCCGAGCGCCCTCCCGCCCCGCCCCGAGGTCTGAGGGGCCCGACGACCTCGCTCGGCCCGGGTCGCGGTACCAGCGACAGCCACCGACTACCGCTCCTACCGCGACCCGGCGGCAGGCCACCGATTACTAGCGGCCGCCCGCCGAGGGGTACGGCTGCAGCAGCTGGTCCACGGGGGCGTGGTCGTCGGTCAGCACGTCGGCGTCGCCGACCCACGCGTCGAGCTCGGCGCCGGCGAGCACCTCCCAGCCGGTGTCGCGCTCGGTCAGCGCCGCCGCGACGGCGTCCAGGTCGACCTCCCGGTCGGCGGCGAGCACGACGAGGTTGCCGCCGTCGCCGCCGGGCCCCTCGCGTCCGAGGTCGCCCGGCTCGCCGAGCACCGCGACGTGGGCGAAGACGTCCGCCAGGGTCGCCACCTCGGCGCGCGCGAACGCGAGCGGCCCGTGGTCGATGAGGTTCGCGACGTACACGCCGTCGGGGGCGAGCACCCGCCGTACGTCGGAGACGGCCTCGCGGGTCGTCAGGTGCCACGGCACGCTGACCCCGCCGAACGCGTCGCCCACGACGAGGTCGCGGCTGCCGGGCTCGAGGCGCCCGAGCCCGAGGCGGCCGTCCTCGACCCGCACCGCGATCCCCTCGGGGGCGCCGGCACCGCGCAGCCCCAGCAGCTCCCGGTCCACGCGCACGACGCCGGGATCGATCTCGGAGACGAGGCTGCGCGTCCCCGGGCGCTCCGCGGCCAGCCACCGCGGGAACGTCAGCCCGCCCCCGCCCAGGTGGTAGGCGTCGATCGGACCGTCCCCCGGGTGGGCCGCCTCCGTCACCGCGGCGAGGGCGCGGACGTAGGCGAACTCGAGGTACGTCGGGTCCTCGAGGTCGACGTACGAGTGCCGCAGCCCGTCGAGCACCAGCACCCGGCCGCCGTCGCGCTCGTCGTCCTCGACCACCGACGCGCAGTGGTAGGTCGTCTCGGCGTCGCAGCCGCCCGGCGCGAACGGCACGACCAGCGCGCCCAGCACGACGACGAGCCCCGCGAGCCCCGCGCCCCGCGGGCGGCGCCGCCGCAGCAGCACCTCGACGAGCGCGGCCGTCGCGACCAGCAGGACGCCCAGGCCCACGAGGATCCCGCTGACCGGCACCCGCGACACGAGCACGAACCCCGTCAGCACCGTCCCGAAGATGGAGCCGACGGTCCCGATCCCCGACAGCCGGCCGACCACCGTGCCGGTCGTGGCCAGGTCGGTGAGCCGCAGCTTCGTCACCATCGGCGTGACCGCCGAGAGCAGCGCGCCCGGCACGACGATGCTGGTCGTGGCGGCCAGCACCAGCAGGGTGCCGTCGCCCGACGACCCCGCGGCCCGCACGACCGCCGGCGTCAGCGCCACCGCCGCCCCCGAGATGCCGAGGGCGGGCGCGATGGTGCGCCGGGGGTCCACCAGGTCGGCGAGCCGCCCGCCGGCCCACGACCCGACGGCGATCGCGGCGAGCGCGACGCCGATGACGAGGGTGTTGGTCTCGAGCGTCAGCCCGAGGTACGGCGCGAGCAGCCGCAGCGCGACCAGCTCCACGACGAGCACGGCGGCCGAGGAGCCGAAGACGAGCGCCGCCGCCCCGCGGGCGCCGAGCCGGGCGGGCGGGGGCGCGGCGGAGCGGTCGGGCGGGGCCGCCGGTCCCCGGGAGGCGTCGGCCATCAGGGGACGACCACCACCGGCACCGGGGAGGAGCGCACGATCTTCGTGGCGCTCGACCCGAGGAACACCCGCGAGACCAGCCCGGCCGGCGAGGAGCCGACGACGAGCACGTCCCCGTCGTCCCACGGCAGCGAGGCGAGCGCGTGGGTCCAGTCCCGCCCGGTGGCGGTGCGGCTGGTGACGTCGTCGGGCAGCGAGCCGGCGAGGCGGCGCAGGGCGGTGGCCTGCGCCGTACCCGCCTGCTCGACGAAGGCGTCCAGCACGTCGGCCTCGCCGCGCACCTCCGGCGGGAACATGGTGCGACCCTCGACCCCGAAGGTGACGACACGCAGCGCGGCGCCGATGCGCACGCACATGCGCGCGGCCCGCTCGAGCGCGGCCTCGCTCGCCCGGTCGCCGCGGAAGGCGCAGGTCACGCGGCGCACCCGGGCGCCGGGCGGCGCGGTGAACCCGCGGGGCGCCAGCGCCACCGGCAGGGGCGCCGAGTGGAGCAGGCGGTCGGCGGCGGCGCCGAGCACCACCCGGCCCCAGGCGCCGTCGTCGCCCGACCCGACGGCCACGACCGAGGCGTCGACCCGGTCGGCCTCGGCGAGCAGCTGCTGCGGCACGGAGCGGCCGGGCACGGCGACGACCTCGCTCTCGACGTCGGGGGCCACCTCGGCGAGGGTCGCGCGGGCCTCGGCCACGACGGCGTCGCCGAGCTCGCGGGCCCACGCGGCGTACTCCCGGTCGGTGCCGCCCGGCAGCGGCGTCGGCCACGGTGCCGGCACGACGGCGACCGCGCGCAGCGGGAGCCCGGCGCTGCGGGCGAGGAGCGCGCCGTACACGAGCGGGGCGCGCCCGGAGCCGTCCGCGCGCGGGGGGTGGCCGACGAGGACGGTCATCGCGGGTCCCCCGCCCCGGTCGGCGTGGGCTCGCCCGCGCCCGGCCCCGCGTGGTTGAGCACGGCGTGGCGCCGGCCCCACAGGAGGTAGAACGCCAGCACGACCGTGAGCCAGCAGCCGAAGATGATCCAGGTGATGGCCGGCAGCCCGGACAGCACGTAGATGCAGACGACGATCGTCAGCAGCGGCGTCACCGGGAAGAACGGCACCCGGAACGGCCGCTCGAGGCCCGGCTGGCTGCGGCGCAGCACGAGCACCCCGAGCGCCACGACGATGAAGGCGCCCAGCGTGCCGATCGAGACGGTGTCCCACAGGTAGTCGCTCGGCACGAAGCCGGCGATGACCGCGACCACGAGCGCGACGACGACGGTGGTGAAGGTGGGGGTGAGCGTGCGGGGGTTCACCCGGGAGAACCGCTGCGGCAGCATGCCGTCGCGGCCCATCGCGAAGAGGATGCGCGTCTGGCCGTAGAGCGTCACCAGCGTCACCGAGAAGATCGAGATGACCGCGCCGGCCGCCAGGACGGCGCCGGGGATCGCGGAGCCCGTGATGTTCGCCAGGATCACCGACAGCCCGGCGCTCTGCTGCGCGGGGTCGGAGAAGTCCTCGACCGGCTGCGAGCCGACGCCCGCGAAGGCGACGAGCACGTAGATGCCGATCACCACCGCCAGCGCGCCCATGATCGCGCGGGGCAGCGCCCGCTGCGGGTCCTTCACCTCCTCGCCGGCCGTCGAGACCGCGTCGAGGCCGATGAAGGAGAAGAAGATCGTCGCGGCCGCCGCCGAGACGCCCGCCGCGCCCGCCCCCCAGAAGTCGCCGAACCGGTCGGCCTCGAAGGCCGTGAAGGCGATGACGGCGAAGAGCACCAGCACCGCGAGCTTGATGACCACCATCACCGCGTTGGCCCGCGCCGACTCGCTGGCGCCGCGCACGAGCAGCACCATGCAGAGCAGCACGAGCACGACGGCGGGCAGGTTCACCAGGCCCGTCGGGCTGTCCTCGTAGGGGATCGGGGAGTAGGACAGGCTCTGCGGCAGGGAGACGCCGAGCGTGGCGTCGGTCAGCTCGTTGAAGTAGCCGGACCAGCCGACGGCCACGGCGGCCGAGCTCACGCCGTACTCGAGCAGGACGCAGGCCGCGATCACCATCGCGACCAGCTCGCCGAGGGAGTGGTAGGCGTAGGAGTACGTCGAGCCGCTGACGGGGATCGCGCTGGCGAGCTCGGCGTAGCAGATCGCCGACAGCCCGGCCGCGAGCCCGGCGACGAGGAAGGCCACCACGACCGCGGGCCCGGCGTCGGGCACCGCCTCCTGCAGCACGAAGAAGATGCCCGTGCCGACGGTGGCGCCGACGCCGAACATCATGAGCTGGAAGGTGCTGAGCGTGCGCCCGAGCTCGGGGCCGTCGTGCGGGCCCCGCGGTCGGGCGATCGGCTTGCGACGCAGCAGCTGGGTGCCGAACGAGCTCGACTGGCCGGCCAAGGGGGGCCTCCTCGCGGACGGGGTGGGGGAACGCTAGTCCGCGGCCGGTACGGCGGGAAGCACCGGCCCCCGCGGCCCGTCCCCGGACCGGCGCGCCGGCTCGGGCGCGGTCTCGGACGCGGGCTCGGACGCGGGCTCCGGCGCGGGCTCCCAGCCGTGCAGGAACGCGAGCACGTCGGCCGCCGGCATCTCGCACGGCCGGAAGGTCTCGCCGCTCGTGCCGAGGTAGACGTTGGCGCTGACGAACGCGGTGCCGCCGAGCTCCTCGGCCCACAGCTTGAGGCTCCGCCCGCCGGCGTACGTCGTGACGCTCACCGCCCAGGGCCGCCCGCCGTACCGCACCGTGGAGGCGCCCCGCGGCAGCCGCGCCACGAGGTCGGCGACCGGGGTGGGCGCGGGGGTGGGGACAGGCACCCCACCATGGTGCCGGGCGCACCAGCAGCGGCCTGCCAGACTGCGCGGGTGCGTGCCGTCGTCCAGCGAACCCTGTCCGCCCGCGTGCTCGTCGACGGCGCCGAGGTGGGCGCCACCGAGGGCGAGGGGCTGCTCGTCTACCTCGGGGTGACGCACGACGACGGGCCCGCCGACGTCGCCTGGATCGCCCGCAAGGTCTGGGAGCTGCGCCTCCTGCGCGGCGAGCGGTCGGCCGCCCAGGCGGGCGCGCCGGTGCTCGTGGTCAGCCAGTTCACGCTGTACGGCGACGCGCGCAAGGGCCGCCGCCCCTCCTGGTCGGCCGCGGCCCCGGGACCCGTCAGCAAGCCGCTGTACGACGCGACCTGCGCCGCCCTCGAGGAGCTCGGCGCCCGCGTCGCCCGCGGCGTCTTCGGCGCCGACATGCAGGTCGAGTCGGTCAACGACGGGCCCATCACCCTCGTGCTCGACTCGCCGCGGCCGGCGTGACTCCGACGTGACCCCGGCATGACCCCGACGCAGGAACCTGGCCGGGCCGCGCCGCGTCGTACCCGTGTGCGCCGTCGCCTCCTCCTCGCCCTCGCGCTCGTCGTGGCCCTCGCGGCGGCGTACGGCGCGTGGCGCGTCACCGGCGCGCCCCGCACCCTCGACGGGGGTGACGGCACGACGGTCGTGGTCGGCGCCCGCGTCTTCGGTGGCTCGGACGCGCTCGCGTCCGGGCCGCTGACCGTCGTCGGCGGCTGCCTCGGCATCGGCCACCAGGTCGTCGTCTGGCCCCACGGCACCGAGGTCGTCGGCACCGATCCCCTCGTGGTGGACGTGCCGGGGGTCGGCGAGCTGTCGCTCGGCGACGACGTGGCCGTCGGCGGCGGGACGGTGCACGGCTACCGCGCCGTGCCGCGGCGGTGCGCGGCGAGCCCGCTCTTCCGTGCGGCCCCCGGCTGACCCCGCGTAGGCCGACAGCGACGCGCCCGAGGACGGGCCCGCCCGCCTTGACCTCGACGCCATGCTCGACGAGGTCTCCGCCGTGCTCGCGGTCCGCCTCGTCGGACGGTCGCTCCCCTCCCCACAGCCCGGCGCGCGGTGGCATAGTGGACAGTCCACTGAGCTCCGGTCGCGGCGGACCCGTCGGCGACCTCCCGGCCCGAGAGGACACCGTGACCGACGCACCCGCCCCGGCCCCCCACCCGACGAGCCCGAGCGGCGACGGCCCGCTGCGCGACGTCGTGGTCGTCGACCTGTCCCGCGCGCTGGCCGGCCCGCACGCGACGATGATGCTCGGCGACCTCGGCGCCCGCGTCATCAAGGTCGAGGCCCCGGGCCACGGCGACGACACCCGCGGGTGGGGTCCGCCGTTCGTGGGCGAGGAGGGGGAGCGGCAGTCGACGTACTTCCTGTCCGCGAACCGCAACAAGGAGTCCGTCGCCCTCGACCTGAAGGACCCGGCCGACAAGGACGTGCTGCTCCGCCTCGTCGACCGCGCCGACGTGCTGGTGGAGAACTTCCGCACCGGCGTCCTCGAGCGCCTCGGGCTGGGCATCGAGGCGCTGATGGAGCGCAACCCCCGCCTCGTCGTCCTGTCCATCACCGGCTTCGGCCACGACGGGCCCGAGGGCGGGCGCGCCGGCTACGACCAGATCGCCCAGGGCGAGGCCGGCCTCATGTCGCTCACCGGCTCCGGGCCCGACGACCCGCAGCGCGTCGGCGTGCCGATCGCCGACCTCCTGTCGGGGCTGTACGGCGCGTACGGCGTGCTCGCCGCCCTGCACGAGCGCACCCTCACCGGGGTCGGCCGCGTCGTGCGCACCTCGCTGCTCGCCGCCACCGTCGGCGTCCACGCCTTCCAGGGCACCCGGTGGACCGTCGCCGGCGAGGTGGGGCGCGCGCAGGGCAACCACCACCCGTCGATCGCGCCGTACGGCCTGTTCCGCTGCCGCGACGGCGCGGTGCAGATCGCGCTGGGCAGCGAGGGGCTGTGGCGGAAGTTCTGCGCCGGCTTCGACCTCGACCCCGAGGCCGCGGGCCTCGCGACCAACTCCGAGCGGGTCGGCGCCCGCGAGCGCGTCATCGCGGTGGTGGAGGAGGTCTTCGCGACCTGGGACGCCGCCCCCCTGCTGGCCCGGCTGGCCGAGATCGGCGTCCCGGCGGGCAAGGTCCGCACGCTCGACGAGGTCTACGAGTGGGACCAGACGCGCAGCCAGGGGCTGCTCGTCGACGTCGAGCACCCCACGCTCGGCCGCCTCTCGCTGCCCGGGCCGCCGCTGCGGTTCTTCGACGCCGCGGGCGCCGAGGTCACCCGCACCGACCACCAGGCGCCGCCGGTGCTCGACGCCGACGCCGAGCGGGTGCGGGCCTGGCTGGAGGAGCCGCCGGCCTGAGACCGGGCGGGGCCCGGCCCGGGCTCGGGTCCGGACCACGGCCGGCCGAGCGCGGGCGGTCCCCCGGCTGCCGGGCGCCCGGATGCATCCACTCCTCGGGCGTACGCCGCTCTGTTGCGCGCCGTGCCCGGGGGGAGTGGTGACGGTCGGGCGCCCGGGGCTCCGGCGACCGGCGGGGCGCCCCGGCGCTCAGCCCCCGAGCAGGCCCTGGCAGGCAGTGGCGGCCCGCACGGCGTCGCCGTCCACGATCGCGTCGGCCACGACTCCCAGGCGCAGCCCCAGCCCGGCGTCCTCCTCGGGCGCGGGGGCGTGCTCGGCGAGCACGTCGTCGAGCTCGGCGAGCAGCGGGGCGGCCGAGAGCCGCCGTACGCAGCGCCACGTGTGGTCGAACGTGCGGCGGCGCCCGTCGGGGGCGAGCATCGCCACGCGCAGCGAGCTGTCGGGGTTGGTCGCGGCCGCCCGGGCGAGCCCGGCGAGCACCGCCTCGCGGGCCACGAGCACCTCCGAGCGGGGGCTGGCGGCAACGCGCCGGTCCCACCCGTCGGTGTCGTCACCGGGGCCGAGGTGGGGCTCGCGCACGAGCGCGCCCACACCGTGGCGCACCTCGATGCGCCCGCGGGTCTCCAGCGCCGCGAGGGCGCGGGAGAGGGTGGCCCGGCTGACGCCCAGCTCGGCGGCGAGCTGGCGCTCCGGGGGCAGGCGGTCGCCGCCGACGAGGCCCTGGGCCTCGATGAAGTCGGAGATGTGGGCGGCCAGGCTCTCGTAGAGCCGCTCGCGGCGCAGGGGCGGCAGCCGCCGCGGAGCATCACCTGACATGACGTCATCGTAGGGATGCGCTGGTCCGGTTGCCAGGTGGCCTAGCCACTGACATGATCGATCGGTCCGCATGACCTGCGTCACAATCCGATGGGAATTCTCGTGTCCACCGAACTGGTCTCCCTGGCGGTCCTCGTGGTCGTCTTCCTGGTCGCGACCGTCCGCGGCGTCAACATGGGTGCGCTCGCGCTCGTGGCGGCGTTCGTCGTCGGCCTCACCGTCTTCGACCTCGACGCCGACGGCGTGCTCGTCGGGTTCCCCAGCTCCCTCTTCGTCATCCTCGTGGGCGTCACCTACCTCTTCGCCCTGGCCAAGAACAACGGCACCGTCGACTGGATCGTGCACGCCGCGGTCCGCGCGGTGGGCGGCCGGGTGGCCCTCGTGCCCTGGGCGATGTTCCTGGTCTGCGCGGCCGTCACGTCCATCGGCGCGGTGAGCCCGGCGGCCGTGGCGATCGTCGCCCCGGTGGCCATGGGCTTCGCGCTGCGCTACCAGATCAACCCGATGATGATGGGCATGATGGTCGTGCAGGGCGCGACCGCCGGCAGCTTCTCGCCGATCGGCATCTTCGGCAGCATCACCAACGGCGTCGTCGACCAGAACGACCTGCCGGGCAACCAGGGCGTCCTCTTCATCACGACCTTCACCGCCGCGGCGCTCATCGCCGCCATCACCTACATGGCCTTCGGCGGCCGCGCGCTCATCGCCCGCGGCAAGGAGACCGAGACCGTCGCCGCCATGGGCGTCGAGGCCGAGGCCGCCAGCCACGCCGCGACCCGCCCCGGCGGGCCGGGCACGCCGCACTCCGCCGTCGAGGCCGCCCGCACCCGCGAGACCCAGGGGGACGCCGGCGGGCCCCACAAGCTCGACGCCCAGCGCATCGTCACGCTCGTCGGCCTCGTCGCCCTCATGGTCGGCGCGCTCGGCTTCGACCTCGACGTCGGCTTCACCGCCCTCACCATCGCGGTCGTGCTGACCCTCGTCTTCCCCGAGTCCGCCAAGGGCGCCGTCGAGAAGATCAGCTGGGGCACGGTGCTGCTCATCGGCGGCATCGTCACCTACGTGAACCTGCTGCAGTCCGAGGGCGTCGTGGACTGGGTGGGCGAGCAGGTCGCCGAGGTCGGCGCGCCGCTCGTCGCCGCCCTGCTGCTCTGCTTCATCGCGGCCGTCGTGTCCGCCTTCGCCTCCACCACCGGCATCATCGGCGCGCTCATCCCGCTCGCCGTGCCGTTCCTGCTCACCGACCAGGTCAGCGCCGTCGGCCTCATCGCCGCGCTCGCGATCTCGAGCTCGGTCGTCGACTGCAGCCCGTTCTCCACGAACGGCGCCCTGGTGGTGGCCAACGCCGACAACGAGGACCGCGAGCTGGTCTTCAAGCGCCTCATGCAGTGGGGCATGTCGATCGTCGTCATCGCCCCGCTCGTCGCGTGGGCGCTGCTGGTGGTGCCGACCGCCTGACGCCCACGGCCCGACACGCGCGCGGCGCCGGGGTCAGGCCCCGGCCACCCGCTCCACCGCCTCGGCCAGGGCCGCGGCGTCGGTCACCTCGACCGGCGGCCGCGGCCCTGCCGCGTCCACGACGTGGCCGGGGCGCACGAGCCGCACCGTCGCCAGGCCCGCCTCGAGCGCGCCGCGCACGTCCCGCCCCGACGCGGCCACGTGCACCAGCCGCTCGGGGGCGACGGCGGCCGCCGCCGCGGCGTACAGCTCGGGGCTCGGCTTGTAGGCCCCCAGCCGCTGCGAGGTGAGCACCAGCCCGGGGTCGACGAGCGCGTGGGCCCGGGTGCGGCGCGCCAGGGCGTCGTCGACGTTGGAGAGGATGCCGACCCGGTGGACCCTCGCCACGGCCTCGATGCCCGCGGCGACGTCGGGCCACAGCGGCCAGTCGGCCACCGACTCCTCGAGCGCGGCGAGGTCGCGGTCGACGTCGGCGCCGGCGGCCGGGTCCTGGCCGAGGTCGGCGTACGCCCGCACCAGCGCCTCCCGCGACAGGTCGTGGAAGGTCGTCGGCGGCCGGGCGGTGCGCTGCAGCGCCTTGTTGTGGCCGTCCCAGGCGTCGTACAGCTGCTCGCCGGTCTCGGGCCAGCCCCGCTCCTGCGCGAGGCTGCCGAGCACGGGGGCGGCGCCGCTGCGGCTGTCGGTCAGGGCGCTGAAGAGGTCGACGGTGACGATCACGCTGCCGACCGTAGCGCGCGCCCGTCGTACCAGATTCCGAGACGGACGTTTCACATGATGGACGAGCGAGGCGTTGACTGACCCCGTGACCGACGTCGAGGTGCCCGCCCACGAACGCATCAGCGGCGCGCGCCGGTGGTCGATCCTGGGCGCCGGCACGGTCGCGCAAGCGGCGTCGGCCGTCACGGTCCACGGGCCTGCGTTCCTCATCCCGGCGCTGCACCGCGACGAGGGCCTCTCGCTCGCCCAGGCCGGCCTCGTCGCCTCCGCCCCGCTGGCCGGCATCATGGTCGCGCTCTACGCCTGGGGCGCCGTCGTCGACCACCGCGGGGAGCGCTTCGGCCTGCTCGCCGGCCTCCTGCTCGCCACGCTCGGCAGCGTCGCCGCCACCCAGGTGCACGGCCTGCCCGCGCTCGCCGCCGCGCTGTTCGTCGCCGGCGTGGGCAGCGCGGCCACCAACTCGGCGTCGGGCCGCGTCGTCGTCGGCTGGTTCCCCCCGCACCGGCGGGGCCTGGCGATGGGCATCCGCCAGATGGCCGCGCCGCTGGGCGTCGGCATCGCCGCCGCGACCGTCGCGGTCCTCGCGGAGCGGTACGGCGTGGCCGCCGCCCTGTGGGTGCCCGCCGCCGCCACGCTGGTCTCCCTCGTGGTCGTCGCCGTCGTCGTGCTCGACCCACCGCGCCCCGACACCCCCCTCACCGCGGCGCCGAACCCCTACCGCGCCGACCGGTTCCTCGCCCGCATCCACGGCGTCTCGCTGCTGCTGGTGGTGCCGCAGTTCGTCGTGTGGACCTACGCGCTGACCTGGCTGGTGACCGACCTCCACTGGTCGGCGGCCGCCGCGGGCGCCGTGGTCGCGGGCGCCCAGCTCGTCGGGGCGGCGGCCCGCGTCGGGGCCGGCTGGCTCTCCGACGTCGTCGGGTCGCGGATGCGGCCCCTGCGGTGGGTCGCGTACGGCGCGGTCGCCACGATGCTGCTCCTCGCGCTCACCGCGGAGGTCGCCCCGGCCGTGGCGGTGGTCGTCATGGTGGTCGCCTCGGCCGTGACGGTGGCCGACAACGGCCTGGCGTTCACCGCCGTCGCCGAGCGCGGCGGGCCGTTCTGGGCCGGTCGCGCGCTGGGGGTGCAGAACACGGCGCAGAACCTGGTCGCCGCCGCTGTGCCGCCGGTGGCCGGGCTGACCATCGCCGCCTGGGGCTACCCCGCGACGTACGCCCTCGCCGCCCTCTTCCCCGTGCTCGCCGTCGCCCTCGTCCCGCTGCGCGGCGAGCGGCCGACGGTCTAGGCCCGGGACGGACGGCCCCTTCCGCCCTCACCACCGTCGGTGTACAACTGACCACTGAGTCAGTGACCCGCATCACCCGAGCACCGGGAGCCGCCCGTGGCACTCCGCACCGCCGTTCGTGAGCTCGCCCCCACGCGTCGCCGCCGCGACTGGCACGCCGTCCGCTCCCTCGCTGACGGGCTGACCACGCCGCTGCACCCCGACGACTACCTCCGCTTCGTCAACCCGCTGTGGACCTCGCGCGAGCTGCGCGGCCGCGTCGAGTCCGTCGTGCGGGAGACCGAGGACGCCGCGACCCTCGTCATCCGGCCCGGCTGGGGGTGGCGCTTCGACCACCAGGCGGGGCAGTACGTCGGGATCGGCGTGCCCGTCGAGGGCCGCTACCAGTGGCGCTCCTACTCGCTGACCAGCACGCCGCGCCGGCGCGGTCGGCGCATCACCATCACGATCCGCGCGATGCCCGAGGGCCTGCTCTCCGAGCACCTGATCAACGGCCTCGAGCCCGGCACGGTGGTGCGCCTCGCCGCCCCCGCCGGCGACTTCGTGCTGCCCGACCCGCCGCCCGAGCGCATCCTCTTCATGGTCGGCGGCTCCGGCATCACGCCGGTGATGGCGATGCTCAAGACGCTGGTGCGCCGGGCGGGCGAGGGCCGCTGGCCGCTGCCCGACATCCACCTCGTCTACTCCTCCCCCACGCCCGACCGGATGATCTTCCGCGAGCGGCTGCAGCAGGTGGCCGACGAGCACGAGTCGGTGACCTTCATCCCCGTCTTCACCGACACCGAGGGCATGTTCACCCTCGACCGCCTCGACGACGCGGTGCCCGACTGGCGCGAGCGGCAGACGTGGGCCTGCGGACCCGCGCCGATGCTCGACGCCGCGGTCGAGCACTGGCGCGAGGCGGGCCTCGAGGAGGCCCTCCACCTCGAGCGCTTCTCCCTCGAGATCGGCGACGACGTCGGCGACGGCGGCACCGTGTCGTTCCAGAACTCCGGCAAGACCGCCGAGGTCGAGCCCGGTACGACGGTGCTCGAGGCCGGCGAGTCCGCCGGCATCGGCATGCCGTTCGGCTGCCGCATGGGCATCTGCCACACCTGCACCCTCACACTGGTCAACGGCTCGGTCACCGACGTGCGCAACGGCGACCGCTACGACCAGCCCAACGAGCGCATCCAGACGTGCGTGGCCGTCCCCAACGGCGACTGCACGATCGCGATCTGACCGACCCGCACCGACCCCGCACCGACCCTCCCCACCCTCCCCGCACGAGCACACGCAGCACCGACCCCCGCACGAGAGGCAGGCACGGCATGGCCATCGCCGACGTCAAGGAGTACACGCACCTGAGCGAGGAGGAGGTCGAGACCATCGGCCGCCGCCTCGACGAGCTGCGCGCCCGCATCGAGGCGTCCCGCAACGCCGACGACGCGGCGTACATCCACCGGCTCATCAAGGTGCAGCGCGGGCTCGCGTTCGGCGCCCGCGTGGCGATGCTCGCCGGCTCCTACGCCCCGAAGGAGCGGAAGGTGCTGCGCCGCGGCTCGATGGTGGCGGGCACCGCCATGCTCGGGCTGGCCAAGATCCTCGAGAACATGGAGATCGGCCACAACGTCATGCACGGCCAGTGGGACTGGATGAACGACCCCGAGATCCACTCCTCCACCTGGGAGTGGGACACCGCGCAGCCGGCGGAGCAGTGGAAGCACTCGCACAACTACATCCACCACCAGTTCACCAACGTCCTCGGCTACGACAACGACATCGGGTACGGCATCCTCCGCATGGCCCGCGAGCAGAAGTGGCACCCGGCGAACTTCGGCCAGCCGGTCTACAACGCCCTCCTGAGCCTGCTCTTCGAGTGGGGGGTCGCGCTCCACGACCTCGACATCGAGCGGATCCGCAAGCTGGAGAAGGACCCGGCGGAGATGAAGCGGCAGCTGAAGCAGATCCTCCGCAAGGGCCGCAACCAGATCCTCAAGGACTACATCGTCTACCCGGCGCTGTCCGGTCCCGGCTGGAAGCGGACGCTCCAGGCGAACGCGGCGGCCAACATCACCCGCAACGTGTGGTCCTACGTGATCATCTTCTGCGGGCACTTCCCCGACGGGGCGCTGCACTTCACCGAGGAGCAGATCGAGGACGAGACGCGCGCGGAGTGGTACCTGCGCCAGATGCTGGGCGCCGCGAACTTCAACGGCAGCCGCGCGCTCCACATCCTGTCCGGCAGCCTGGGCTACCAGATCGAGCACCACGTCTTCCCCGACCTGCCGAGCAACCGCTACCCGGAGATCGCGGTCGAGGTGAAGGCGATCTGCGAGGAGTACGGCATCCCCTACACCACGGGCCCCCTCTACAAGCAGTACGGCCAGGCGCTGCGCACCATCACGCTGCTGAGCCTGCCGAACTCCTGGACCGACCACGCGAGCGAGAAGTACGGCGCGATCACCCCGCCCACGAAGACCGTCGCCGACCGCAGCCGCAAGAGCGACGCGGAGCGGCCGCAGCGGCGTACCGAGCTGGGCGGCTGGTCGCGTGCGGGGGCGAAGGCACGCGCGTGAGTGCCCTGAGGATCGGCGAGGGGCTGACGCGGCTCGGACTGGGTGACCGGTCCGGGCCGCCGGCCCACCTCGTCGGCGTCCCGTTCGTGTGCACCGACCCGTCGGGCGTCGGCGACCTCGAGCAGCTGCGGCGCGCCCGCGTCGTGCAGTGCGCCCTGAGCCGGGTCTGCGCGGTGTGCGCGCAGACGCTCACGCACCCGCTCGTGCTCGTCGGCACGCCCGACGAGGCCGACGACAACGCGTTCCGGCTGCCGCCGGTGCACCCCGGCTGCGGCGACGAGCTGCTGTCGCTGCTGCACGCCACGACCGGGCCGGTGCTCGGGCACCCCGCGCCGACCGCCGGCCGCGAGCGCGGGTGGACGGTCGTCACCACCGGCGGGTTCGACCTCGTGCGGCCCGGCACGCGCGACGGCCTGCACCTGTTCCGACCCAACGCGGTGGTGGAGCGGCGCGACGACGCGTGAGCGGGCCGGCGACGGGGTAGGCACGCGACCGTGATCCCCGGCCTGCCCTTCTTCTCCGGTCCCACCCACCTGTCCTCGCCGCGCGACGACGCGGCGTGGGCGCACCTCGTGGACGACGCCCGGGCCGCCATGCAGGCCCGCCACGAGGGTCACGACGCCGACTGGGGCCTCGGCGCGATGCGCTGGGAGGTCCGCATGGACCAGGGCCTCCTGCTCTTCGTCGACGACGCGACGGGCCGCAGCGCCGACTGCTCGATGCAGGTGGTCGGCACCGTCTCGCCGGAGGGCACCTGGCTGTGGGGCTGGGACCACCCCTCGGTCCCGCCCGAGCTCCGCCGCGCCGCCGAGCGCGTGCGGGCCCACGGCGAGCAGCACGGCCTCGAGGCCCTCACCACGCGGATGGTCGAGGCCACCGTCGAGGACGGCTGGGACTACTGCGCCGTCGCCGGGCGGCTCACCGGCGCGCAGGGCGTGTACAAGGGCACCGCCGGCGAGACCCACGTGTTCATGGTCCACGGGCCCGCCCGCGTCACCGAGCCGGACGGGGCGGTGCGGGTCGTCGCGCTGCCCGACCTCCCGCCGTACGTCGCACCCGCCGCCCTGCCGAGCCTGCCGCCGGTCGTGCCCACCGAGCACCTGCCGCAGGCGCGGACCACGGGGCCCGTGGCCGGGATGCCCCTGATGAGCGGCACGCCGGAGACCGCGGGCCCGGAGCCCCAGGTGAGCGCCACGCAGGTGGTGCGCTTCGTGCAGCGCTACTTCGCGGCCGTCCGCCCGACGTACGCGATCGACGGCAGCCGGGGCCTGCGCGACCTCACGGAGGAGGAACGGGAGGACCGGCGGCGGTTGATGCAGCTGCAGCGCACCCTGCAGGAGCGGAACTGGCGGCGCAACGACACCTACTTCCTCGGCGGCGTGCAGGGCAACGGCTCCGACTACGACCTCGACGCCCACACCGACTGGCAGGCCGTGCGCATCGCGCCGCGCCTGTGGCAGGCGACGTGGACCCGGCGGGAGGACGGCGCGATCCGGGCGCGGTACGGCGGCTACGTCGTCGGCGTCTTCGACGACGGGTTCCGCCTCGTCGACGAGCTCGAGGAGGAGTTCGACTTCCGTCCGCGCTCCTGACCACCTCGGGCGGTCCAGCCCCTCGCGAGCCGTCGGGCGAGGCGCCGCGCGAGGCGGTGGCGCACGACGAGGGCCGACGCCGCGGCCCAGGTCACCGCGCCCGCGGCCACCGCGAGCAACGCCGGGACGACCCAGCGCGCCGGTCCGAGGCTGACGACCCACACGGGGAGCCGGGGACGCTCCTCGACGTGGACGACCTCCCAGCCGCCGGCGCCCAGCGGCACCGCCGTGCAGGTGACGTCGACGGCCCCGGCACGGGTGTGGAACGCCCGGACGGGCTCGTGGTCGCCGGCGCTGCCGCCCTCCCGGTAGTGGTTCGTGGTCACGTCGGTCTGCTCGAGCGCGCGGCCACTGGCTGCGTCGGCCACGGTGCAGGACGGGGCCCGAACGATGGAGTGGGCCCACACGTACGCCTGCTCGTCGGCGCGCAGCTCCACACGATGGGGGCGTCCGTCGGCCGGGACGGCGCGGTCCGCGGGCCAGGCGTACCCGTCGAAGCCCAGGACGAGGATGGGCATGAACGCCCCGACACCGAGCAGCAGGAGGGCCACCCCCGCGCTGCGCAGACGCGCGAGGGGGCGCGGGGGCGGATGCTGGTCGATGTCGGCGGTCACCCGCAGCACCCTGGCCGGGCGCGGCCCGCGATGCGATGGAGCGGCGTACTCAACGTGCGTGCGGGTGCTGCGGCGACCAGGCGACCCGTGCCCCGCTAGGCTTAGTCGCGGTGTGCCGGGAAGTCTGGTCGGCGGTCGCCCCGGACCTGCCGGGGAACAACACCCGACCCGTCGTAGGAGACCCGTGACCGCGCACGTCGAGACCCACCCCACCCGCCGGCAGCGCCTCGGCACCTGGACCCGCCGGGAGACCACCGGCGGCATCCTGCTGATGATCGCCGCGGCCGTCGCCCTGGTCTGGGCGAACTCGCCGTGGCGCGACGCCTACGCCGACCTGTCCGGGTTCACCATCGGCCCCTCGGCGCTCCACCTCGACCTGTCGCTGGCCACCTGGGCGGCCGACGCGGTGCTCGCCGTCTTCTTCTTCGTCGTCGGGCTCGAGCTGAAGCACGAGCTCGTCGTGGGGTCGCTGCGCAACCCGCGGGAGGCGGCCGTCCCGGTGCTCGCCGCCGTCGGCGGCGTCGCCGTGCCCTCGCTGGTCTACCTGGCCGTCGTCATCGGCAGCGGCGACGCCGGGCACCGCGACGGCTGGGCCATCCCTGCCGCCACCGACATCGCCTTCGCCCTCGCGATCCTCGCCATCTTCGGCCGGGGCCTGCCCGTGGCGCTGCGCGTCTTCCTGCTCACCCTCGCGGTGGTCGACGACCTCATCGCGATCACGATCATCGCGATCTTCTACACCGCCGACCTCGACCCGCTGTACCTCCTGCCGGCCCTGGCGCTCGTCGCGCTCTTCGGCGCGCTGACCCGCCTGCGCAAGCCCCCGGTCTGGGCGCTCGTGCCGATCGGCGTCGTCACGTGGGTGCTGGTGCACGAGTCCGGGGTGCACGCCACGGTCGCCGGCGTGCTGCTGGGCCTCGTCGTCCCCGCGGTCGCCGTGCACGGCGAGCGGCACGGCCGGGCCCACCACTACGCGGACGCCTTCAACCCGTGGTCGTCGGCCGTCGCTCTGCCCGTCTTCGCGTTCTTCGCCGCCGGCGTCACCGTCGTGGAGGACGGCGGACCGCTCGCCGTGCTCCGCGAGGAGGTCGCGCTGGGCGTGATGGCGGGTCTCGTCCTCGGCAAGGTCGTCGGCGTGCTCGGCACCACCGCGATCGTCACCCGGACGACCCCGTTCCGCCTGCCCCAGGGCATCGGCGTGCGCGACCTGCTGCCGATCGGGTTCCTGACCGGCATCGGCTTCACGGTGGCGCTGCTCATCGCCGAGCTGTCGTTCTCCGACGAGCACTTCGTGGCCGCGGGCAAGGCCGCCGTCCTCGTCGCCTCCGTGATCTGCGCGGTGCTGGGCGCGCTCCTGCTGCGCTGGGACGCCCGCCACGCGCGCACCCGCGACATGAACCGCGACGGCATCGACGACGGGGACCTGCCGCTCATCGGCGGGTGACCCCCGGTTCGTGGTGGCAGCGCCACGGATTCCCTGGCGCTGCTACCACGAACGATCCCGCGGGGCCGGCTCTCAGAGCTCGACGACTCCCTCGACGAGCCCGAGGGTCGCGCCGCCCACCCACACGCGCCCGTCGTCGCCGGTCGTGACGACCACGCGGCCGTCGCGTCCCAGGGCGGTGCCCTGACGGGCGACGTACGACGGGGGCAGCACCCCTGCGGCCGTGAGCCACAACGCGAGCCCGGCGTTGAGCGAGCCGGTCACCGGGTCCTCGGCCACGGCGAGCGACGGGACGAACGCCCGCACCTCGACGTCGGCCGGGCCGCCGTCGGGGTGGGCGCCGACGACGCCGATGCGCAGGTCCCCCATGGCCGCGAAGTCGGGGCGCAGGGCCAGCACGGTCGCCGCGGAGTCGAGCCGCACGCCCAGCCAGCCCGGGCCGTTGTCGACCCACGCGAGGTCGAGCACGGCGCCCGGGTCGACGCCCAGCGCGGCGACCGCCCGAGCCCGCACGTCGTCGTCGACCGGCCCCGAGCGCAGGAGCGCGGGCGCCGCGAACGCCAGGCCGTCCGCGTCGCGCCGTACCTCCACGAGGCCGACCCCGCACTCCTGCACCACGACGTCGGCCCGCCGCGGCACCCCTCCCCCGGCCAGCCACGCGTGCGCGCTGCCGAGGGTGGGGTGCCCGGCGAAGGGCAGCTCGCGTCCCGGGGTGAAGATCCGCAGCCGGTAGTCCGCGCCCGCCGCCGCGCCCTCCGCCGTGGGCGGCAGGAGGAAGGTCGTCTCCGACAGGTTGGTCCACCGCGCGAAGGCGGCGAGCCGCTCGTCGGGGACGCCCTCCGCGTCGTGGACGACCGCGACCGGGTTGCCGGCGAGCGGGCGGGGGGCGAAGACGTCGACCTGGTGGAAGGGATGCGTGCTCACGCCCCCACCGTAGGGCTCAGCCGACGCAGCCCGAGGTCGGCAGCGACGACGGCGACGGCGGGGTGCGGCCGTCGTACAGCGCCAGTGCGAACGCCTGCGGGCACCGCAGCGCGCCGCCCGCGGTGATCTGGAAGTGCAGGTGCGGCCCGGTGGAGTTGCCGGTGTTGCCCGTGCGCCCGATCAGCTGACCGGCCGCCACCGTCCGGGTGCCCGAGAACGCGTGGCTGGAGAAGTGGCAGTAGAGGTAGGTGACCCCGCCCGCGACGAGGCTGACGCCGTTGCCGCAGCGGGCGTTGCTCATCGCCGTCGCGGTGCCGGCCGTCACGGCGTACGCCGGCACGCCGGTCGCCGTGGGCAGGTCGAGGGCCGGGTAGGTGTGGTGGGGGTCGTCGAACTCCGAGCGCGGCAGGTTCGAGCGCGGGATCATCAGCGCCCAGCCTGCACCGCCCCCGCCGCCGGCCAGCGCCTCCCAGGTCACCGGGCCGACGATGCCGTCGGCCGCGAGCCCGCGGGCGGACTGGAACGAGCGCACCGCCGCCGCGGTCCCCGGCCCGAAGGCGCCGTCCACCCCGAGGCCGGCGCCGTGCTTGTTGAGCAGCACCTGCGCCGCCCGCACCGCCGAGCCGGAGTCGCCCTGGCGCACCGTGACGACGAGCGCGCCCCAGGTGGCCTGGCCGACCACGCCGTCGACGGCCAGGCCCCGGGCGGACTGGAACGACCGCACGGACGACGCCGTGCCCGGACCGAAGGCGCCGTCCGCGCCGGTGGCGTGTCCGCGCGCGGTCAGCAGGTGCTGCACGGCGGTGACGTCGGGGCCGCTGGAGCCCTGCTGCAGCACGGGCCAGGCGGCCTGCGCCGGCGGCGCGGCCGCCGTCAGGGCCAGGCCCAGGGTGGTCACGAGGGTCAGCACGACGGCGGCCAGCCGTCGGCGGAACGTGCGGATCATGGGTGTTCCTCCCGAGAACGACCCGGTCGACGCCCGTCTGCGTCGACCGCTGCGCCCAGGCTGGTGCGCGCCGCGGACCGCCGACAAGGGGCTCGCGACCGGAAGGTGCCGGTTCGTGGGTCGCGCGTGACCCGGGTCACGGCTCCTCGTTGCGCCCGTACGAGCCCGGCGGGGCCCGTGGCGAGTTCTGGGGAGTCGCCACGGGTCCGGCCGGGGCCGCCTCCCACCCGGCCAGCGCAGGGGCGCGGGCCTCACTCCGCGGCGGTGGCCGCCCGGGGCAGCGAGCGCTCGCGGGCCTCGAGCTCGACGAGCTCGGAGCGGGGCGCGACGACCTCGAAGCAGCCGGGCTCGACCTCGGTCGCCCCCAGCCGCTCCACCGCCGCGGCCGTCGCCGGGGTCAGCTCGAGGCGGGCCGACGTGCCGTCCTGCTCGAGCACGCGGACCTGCTGGCCGCGCCAGCGCGCCGCGACGACGAGGTCGTAGAACCGCTCGCACTCCTCCAGCCCGACGAGCAGCCGCCGCACGCCGGGGCGCACCTCGTCGAAGTCCTCGAAACCCTCGGCGGCCTCCGCGCCGAGGAGGACGACCTCGACGCGGTCGCGCTCGGGGGTGAGCTCCGCGGGAAGGTCGCGGCCGCGGAACACCGCGCGCGTACCCACCAGCTCGACCGGCGGCCGGAAGCTGCGGGCGCCCGACCAGCCCAGCGCCGGGGAGGCGTACGTCGAGAGGTGCTGCTGCGTGCCGTCCGCCTGGACCCGCCAGTACTCCGCCCCCATGGGGATCCGGGTGCGCTCGAGCCACCACACGGGGGCGCCGTCGCGCAGGAACCCCACGTCGTACGTCGGCCACGGCTGCGGTCCGATGGCCGCCGGCGTCTGCAGGTTCATCAGGTCGTGGGTGCGGAAGCGCAGCAGGTCGACGTAGCCGAACGCCTCGAGCCCCAGCACCGCCGGGTCGAGGCCGTAGGCGTCCGCCATCCGAGCGGGTGTCGCGCCCGCGAAGTCGCCGGCGCCCACCACGGGGCCCTCCAGGTGGCCCGCACCGGAGTGGGTGACGCGGCGGGCGGCGTCGCGGGTGAGCAGCTTCTGCAGCACCGCGGTCATGGTCGGCCTCCTCGGGGTGTCCTCTCGGTGACGTTCTCACGCCAGTCGTCGAGCCGGTCGACCGGCACGCGGTACTCCCAGCCGTCCTGCCGGTCCCCGCCGCTCGGCTCGAGCCCGGCCGCGGCCAGCTCCTCGCGCTGCGCCGGGCGGTGCACCCGCCACCACGCGTGGTCGGCGTCGAAGCCGAGGACCCGGACGAGCACCCCGTCGTACGACGCCTCCACCCGCACGTCGAGCACCGCGTCGAGGTCGGCGCCGTCGACCCGCTCGAGCGCGCCGTCGGCCCCCACGAGGTACGACGTGCCGCTCCCCGGCCGCGCGGGGAGCTCCGTTCCGCCCCGCCGGGCGTAGAGCCCGGGCTGGCGCACCGCCGGCCCGCTCACGGGGTGCGCACCCACTTCAGCTCGCCGTCGACGGTCCGGTACTCACCCATGAGCCGCTCGGTGCCGTCGGCACGCAGCTCCCAGATCTGGGCGCCCTCCCGCAGCGTCGCCGGGCCCTCGGGGGTCGTCCACTCGGGCCGGGGGACGTCGCCGCCGGTGAACCCGTTGCCGGTGAACGGCGGCGGGTCGTCGTAGGTGCCCCGCTGGTCGGGGGCCGACGTGCCGGTGCCCTCGTAGAGGTCGGGCCGGGTGGGCACCTCGTAGGCCGAGACGTCCTCGACCTGGTAGCGCATGACGGGGATGGAGTCGCGCAGCTGACCCGTGTCCGGGTCGTTGAACGGGTGCCCGTCGTAGCCGAGGGCCAGGTCGTCGAACGCCTCCCGCGGCGTGCTGATGTCCGCGACGTCCTCCGCCCGTGCGGCGAAGCCGCCGGTGGTGCGGCTGAACTCGTTGTTGTCGAGGATGCCCTCGACGTGGTTCGGGTTGAGCACGCGCTGGAACTCCGTGTCGGGCGTCAGGTCGTACTGCGCGCGCTGCTCGATGAGCAGCTGCCGCTGCTCCACCGACAGCTCGTCCACCGGGGTCCGGACGGCCTCCTGGAACTCGCGGTAGGCCTCCTCCGAGCCCAGCCGGTCGCGGATGTCGTGGCGGTACTCGCTGTACTCCCGCGGCGGGATGTCGCCGTCGCGGTCGTCGTCGTCGCGCGGCGGGTTGCCGGGCGCGTCGCCGTCGTCGCCGGTGCGCGGGTCGTCCCCGTCGCGCGGGTCGTCCCCGTCGCGGTCGTCGCCGTCGCGACCGTCGCCGTCGTTCCCCGTGCGCGGGTCGTCACCGTCACCGCGGCCGTCGGCGTCACCGTCGCGGTCGCCACGACCGTCGGCGTCCCCGTCACCACGGCCGTCACCGTCGCCGCGGTCGCCCGGGGCGTCGCCGCGGTCACCCGGCGCATCCCCGCCGTCCTGGCGCGGGCCGCCCGTGTCGCCGCCCGTGTCGCCGCCCGTGTCGCCCCCGTCGACGTCGCGCGGCGGCGTCGGGCTGCCGCCGTCGGGCCTGCCGCCACCGGAGGTGTCGGGCGAGCCCCCAGAGCCGCCGGGCTGGCCGGGCTGGCCGGAGCCGCCACCGGGCGACCCGGAACCACCGCCGGAGCCGCCGCCCGGCGAACCCGCGCCGCCGCCCGGCGTACCGGGATCGCTCGGCGAGCCGGGCGTGCCCGGCCCCTCGGGCGAGCGCGGACCGCTCGGCGAGCCGGGCTGACCCGGCGTACCCGGGGACCCCGGCGAGCCCGGGCCGCCGGGGGCACCCGGGCTGTCGGGACCGTCGGGGCCGTCGGGGGAGGGCCCGTCGTACAGGTCGGGCGTGCCCCCGCGTCCGCCGGGCGTCCCGCCGGGGAGGTCGAGGTCGTCGAGCCCGCGGCCGGCGCGGCTGGCGGCCTGGAGCCCGTCGACCACGTTGTCGATGCTGCCGGCGCCGCGCGTCGCGACGGTCGCGGTGCCGCCGGTGAAGACGGCCGCGACGGCGTCGGGCACGAGGTGGCCGATGGCGCGGGCCGGGTCGTCGGCCCAGGTGTCCCAGTCGAGCAGGCCCTTGCCGAGCTCCTTGCCGAAGCCGACGGGGTCGTCCTGCAGCGCCTGCAGCATGGCTTCCGCGTCCTCGACGCGCAGCTGCCACTGCATCGCGTACTCCTCCGGCGTGAGCTGGCCGGTGGAGAGCTTCCAGGCGTCCTCGACGATCGAGACGATGCCCAGCGGCGACATGGTGACGAGGTCCCAGAGGGCCTCGCCGGCGCCGGTGAAGATGCCGCCCACGAAGTCGAGGCCGGACTCGAGCCAGTTCGGCTCCTCCGGGGCGTCGGCGCAGCCCGCGCGCACCTCGGAGGCGCACGAGTTGCCGGCCTGGTCCCACTCCGCGCGGGCGCGCTCGAACTCGGCCTCGGCGTTGCGCCGGACCTCGTCGCCGGGGTCGGAGAACGGGTGGATGGTCAGGTTGACGGTCTGGCCCTGGGCGCGCAGCGCGTCCGCCTCGCTGCGGGCCCGGTTGACGTCCGCGTCGTAGGCGGCGCGCGCGTCGGCGGTGACCTGCTCGCCGCGCTCGTACTCGCGCTGCGCCCACTCCGCGGTCTCCTGGGCCGACTGCACGACGTCCGCGAACCCCTCGAGGGCGCGGGCGGCCTTCATGAAGCCGTTGCCGGCCTGCGTCCAGCGGTGCGGCTCGGTCTCGTGGGCGTCGCGGAACATCTCGGCGGCGCGGCCGATCCAGCCCTGCGTGTCGATGCGGGACAGCGCGTCGCCGGTGTCGAAGAAGGTCTGGCCCTTCGCGCGCATCGTGGCCGCGCGGCTGCGGATCGCGCCGGGGTCGCCGGGGATGTGGAAGCGGCCCGTGCCCGTCAGCCCGCCGGGCCACCCGGTGGTCGTCATCAGCCGCCCAGGACGTCGACGTCCCCGACCGAGCCGGCGACGCGGGTGAACCCGTCGTTGCCGGCCTGGTCGGCCTCCGCGTAGTTCATGGTGATCTTCCCGAGCCGGCCCGCCATCTCCTCGACGTCCTGGCAGAGGTTGTTCATGCCTTCCTCCCACCGCCCCTTGAACTCGTCGACCGCGTCCCACAGGCCGTCGTGGCCGATGGCGTCGCGGGACGGGACGAGGTCCTCCACGTCCTTGTCCTTGAACAGCTGCACGGTCTCGGCGAGACCCTGCGCGGCCTCCGCGAGGCTCGGCAGGTCGACCTCGTAGTCGTAGGACGGCACGGCGTTCCTCCTGCTCCGGACGGGGGGATCGGCGGCACCGGGCTCGCCGACCGGCACCAGGGATCCCCGGAGCGCGGCACGCGCAAACCCGCGGGTCGATGTTTGACCGGCGCGCCGCCTGCCGACACTGGACCCCGGGCCGGCCACGGTCGGCCCTCCCCCGGCAACCGCACGAAGGGCCCCGTGATGGACATCCAGCTCACCGTCGGCGAGCAGTCGACGGCCGCCCAGACGGTGCAGACGGCCTGCACCACCTTCCAGGAGTTCCTGCAGTCGCTCAGCGACTCCCTCGAGACCGAGCTGACCGGCTTCCAGGGCAACGCCGCGGTGGCGTTCGGCACCGCGGTCAGCGGCTGGTTCGAGTCCGCCGCCACCCTCGTGCCGGCCCTGCAGTCCTACGCCGAGGCACTGGCCGGCGTCGACGCCGAGCACGCCCCCAACGACGTGCAGGTCGCCTCGACGATGGCGTCGCTGACGTCGCGCCTCGGCGGCGGTGCGGTGTGAGCGAGCGCGGCCTCGTCTACCACGAGGCGTCCCTCGACGCGATCGCCCAGACCCTGCGCGACGCCACCGACGAGATCCGGACGTTCGTGTCCGACCTCGCCGAGGCGGTCGACCGCCAGACGGCCGGCTGGTCGGAGGAGACCGGGTCGCGCGTCGCGCAGCGCCGCACCGAGCAGCGGCTGACGACCGACGTGGACCGCCTGGCGGAGGCCCTCACCCAGGTGGTCGGCGAGGTCGAGGCCCACGCCGAGCGGTGCCGCGAGGCGGAGGTCCGCAACGCGGCGCTGCTCGGCTGAGCCCGGCGCGCGGGTCCGCCGGGCGCGCCCGCACCCTCAGCGCAGGGTGATCCGCCCGGGCATGGTGAGCGCGCCGTACGCCGGCAGCCCGGCGTGGGTGACCAGCAGCCGCAGCAGCTGGTCGACCGCGCCGACGCCCTCGCCGGCCTGGCCGAGCAGCGCCGCGGCCACCGACGGGGCGGGGGGACCGGTCAGGTACGCCGCCGCGGGCGCCTCGCTGCTCTCCGGCGGGGTGAGCGCGGCGAACGGGTTGGGCCTGGGCCAGGCGCGCACGTCGACGTCGCGGCGCGAGGTGCCCGCCAGGGAGCAGGCCCGGTCGACGGCGTCCGCGAGCCCGCCCAGGCGGTCGACGAGACCGCGCTCGGCGGCGTCGGCGCCCGTCCAGACGCGGCCGCGGGCCACCCGCTCGAGGTCGGCGAGCTCCATCCCCCGGTCCTGCGCCGCCTTGGTCGTGAAGTCGTCGTAGATGGCGTCGAGCCAGCCCTCGACCCGCGCCCACTCCTCCTCGTCGAAGGGGCGGTCGGAGGAGAACATGTCGCTGAACCGGCCGGCGCGCACCGTCTCGCGCTCGATGCCGATGCGGGCGAGGGTGTCGGTGAGGACCTGCTTGCCGCCGAGCACGCCGATCGATCCGGTGAGCGTGGTCGCGCCGGCGACGACCTCGTCGCACGGCATGGCGATGAAGTAGCCGCCCGAGCCCGCGACGGCGCCCATCGACGCCACGACCGGGGTGCCCTCGGAGCGCACCTGCAGGACGGCGCGTCGTACCGCGTCGGAGGCGACCGCCGAGCCGCCGGGGCTGTCGATGCGCAGCACGACGGCGCGCACGTCCTCGTCCTTCCCGGCCGTGCGCAGCGCGGTGGCCAGGGAGTCGGAGCCGATGCTGGGCCCGCCCATCGGGTTGGGTCCGCCGTTGCGGCCGAGGTGGATGGGGCCGTAGGCACCGACGACGGCGACGACGCCCTTGCCCCGCCCGCTGGGCAGCTGGTCCTTGAGCCCGCCGAGCGGACCGCCCGGCTTCGCGTAGCGCTCGACGAAGCGCAGCGCCGGCCCGTCGGTCGCGTCCTCGCCGGTCGTCAGGGAGGCGCGCACGGCGGCGTAGACGTCCTCGCGGTAGCCGATCCGGTCCACGAGGCGACGGGCGAGCGCGTCCTCGGGGGTGAGCGGGCCGGCCTCCAGGGCCGCCCGCACGTCGGCGGCGAGGAGCCCGCGACCCTGCGCGACGTCGGCGACGAGCGTGTCGGTGACCGAGTCGACGATGCGCGTCATCATCTCGCGGTGCGGGTCGGTCATGCCGCGCTCGAGATAGGTGTTCGCGGCCGACTTGTACTCGTGGCGCTGGCCGAGCTGCGTCGTCACGCCGAGCTTGTCGAGTGCGCCGCGCAGGAACACCACCTCCGCGTGGGCGCCGACCAGGCCGACCTGGCCGGTGGGCTGCACCCAGACCTCCTCGAAGGCGCTGGCGAGGTGGTACGCCGCGTTGCCGCCCGTCATCTCGCCGTACGTCTCCGCCCAGGCCACGGCGCGCTTGCCGGAGGCCCGGAAGCCGGCCACGGCGGTGCGCAGCTCGTCGCCGGCGCTCAGCCCCAGGTCGCCGCCGAGGTGGGCGACGAGGCCGACGACGGTGTCGTCCTCGGCCGCCTTGCCGAGCGCGGTCACGAGGCCGCGCAGCGTCGGGGTCTGCAGGGCGCGCAGCGCCGCGACGGGCGAGCTCGGCGGCGCCTCGAGCAGGCCGCGGGTCAGGTCGAGCTCGAGCAGCAGCCGCTCGCTGCCGCCGCGCACCCGGCGCAGCCGGGCGAGCGCCGGGCCACCTGCGGAGCCGAGCTGGCCGAGGAGCGGCTCGAGGTAGGGGCGGACAACGTCGGGGAGTCGGACGGGCGCCATGGCGTCGACCCTACGGGGGCGGGTCAGAGCCCGTCGGGGTCCACGACGAGGTCGGCGAGGGCGCGGCCGGTGGCGACGAGGCGGGCGTTCGGCTCGTCCACGGTGTCGACCCAGGCCGCGGCGGCCGCCGGATTCTTGCCGAACCGCACGTGCCGGGCGACGAGCCGCTCGCGGCGCACCGCGTCGGGCACCTCGACGTACCAGGTCTCGTCGATCGCGTCGGCGACCTCGCCCCAGCCCTGCTCGTGGTGCGCCGGCTCGCCGGTCGCGCCGAGCAGCAGGTAGTTGCCCTCCGTGACGACGAGGGCGGCCTCGGGGAGCACGGCCAGCGCCGCCGCCAGCGGCTGCTCGAGCTCGCGCTCGAAGCCCGGCACGAAGACGGTGTGCTCCCGCTCGGTGCGGCAGCGCCGCAGCGTGGCGGCGTAGCCCCGGGCGTCGAACGTGTCCGGGGCGCCCTTGCGCTCGCGGCGACCCAGGCGGTCGAGCTGGGCGTCGGCGAGGTGGTAGCCGTCCATCGGGAGGTGCGCCACCCAGCCCGGCCCCTGGCCGGTGGGCGGGCTCGCCGCGAGCGCGGCGAGCAGCGTCTCGACGAGGGTGGACTTCCCGGCGCCCGGGGCGCCGACCACGCCGAGCACCGCCCGGCCCCCGCCGGCCCGCGCGACGAGGTCGTGCGCGCGGGCGACGAGGGCGTCGAGGTCGGGCACGCTCACCCCTGGTGGGCGGCCAGGCGCGCGGCCATGAACTCGCGGGCGTGGACGGCGAGGTCCATGCCGTCGTCCCACAGGTTGCGCCACACGGCGAGGTCGTTGGACAGCGTCGGGGAGACGACCGCCGAGGAGAACGACTCGAACGTGATGGGCCCGGCGTAGCCGATCTCCGCGAGGGCGCCGAAGAAGCCGTCGAAGTCGATGTGGCCCTGGCCGAGGTAGCCGCGGTGGTTCTCGCCGATGTGGACGTAGCCGAGGCGGTCGCCGACGAGGCGGACGGGCTCCGAGAGGGAGTCCTCCTCGATGTTCATGTGGTACGTGTCGAGGTGGATCGTCACGTTGTCGGCGCCGATGTCGTCGGCCAGGCGCAGCGCGTCCGCGGCGGTGTTGATGACGTTGGTCTCGTAGCGGTTGCAGATCTCCAGGCCCAGCGTCATGCCGCGCCCGGCCGCCTCGGCGGCGAGGTCGGTCAGCACCCGCACGACGTTGGCGCGGCCCTGCGTGCTCAGCGGCGCGCCGTACTTGCCCAGGGCGGAGTAGAGCGCGCCCGTGAAGTGCGTGCCGCCCAGCTCGTGGGTGGTCACCAGCGAGTCCTGCAGCAGCTTCTCGCCGCGCTCGACGACGGCGGCGTCCTCGCTCGACACGTCGGCGTCGAAGGCCAGGCCGCGCGAGCAGGCGATGGCGAGGCCGGCCTCGTCCAGGGCCGCGCGGGCCGCCGGCACGTCGAGGTTGGCGGCGTCGTGCAGCGACAGCTCGAGGAGGTCGTAGCCGGCCTCCTTCGTCTTGCGCACGGCGGTCGCGACGTCGGCGGGCGTGGTGCCGCCGACCCAGACGAGGGCGTGGACGCCCAGCGGGTTCGTCATCTCAGGGGTGCCTTTCGGGGTGCAAGGGGTACGGCGCCGGGTCGCGGCGGCCGGGACGTGCCGGGGTACGACGGGGTGCTGCGGGGTGCGGGCCGGGGGGCCGGCCTGGTGGCCGGCCGGGTGGACGGCGCGCGGCCGCCCACCCGGCCGACGATCAGGCGGCGATCGCGCCGGTGATGAGACCGACGATCTCCTGGCCGGTGGTCGCGTCCGTGCGGCGACCGGCGACGCAGCGACCGGCGCGCATGACCCAGACCTGCTGGCTCAGACGCATCACCTGGTCGAAGTTGTGGCTGATGAGGAGCACGGCGTGGCCCTCGTCGCGCAGGCGGAGGATGAGCTCCTCCACGCGGGCGGTCTCCTGCACGCCGAGCGCCGCGGTCGGCTCGTCCATGATCACGAGGCGCGAGGAGAACCCGGCCGCCCGGCAGATGGAGACGGCCTGGCGCTGGCCGCCGGAGAGCCGGCGGACCCGCGAGGTCACCTCGGGCACGTTGACGGCCAGCTCGGAGACCATCTTCTGGGCCTCGGCCTTCATCCGGCGGCGGTCGAGCATGCCGAAGCGGGTCAGCTCGCGGTTGAGGAAGAGGTTCTGCCAGACCGTGAGGTCCTCGACGAGGGCGAGGTTCTGGTGGACCGTCTCGATGCCGGCCGAGCGGGCACCCTCGGGCGAGGAGAACGAGACGGGGCGGCCGTCGAGGAGCACCTCGCCGGACTGCGGGCGGTGCACGCCGGAGAAGCAGCGCACCAGCGTGGACTTGCCGGCACCGTTGTCGCCGACGAGCGCGGTGATCTCGCCCGGGGCCACGGTGACGCTGACGTCCTGCAGGGCCTTGACGCTGCCGAAGGACAGCGACACGTTCCGCGCCTCGACGATCGGCCCGGCACCGGCGGCGCCCCGGCCGCCCGCGTCCCCCGTGCTGCCCGTGCTGGCCGTGCCGCCCGTGCTGCCGGGGGTGGTGGCGGTCTTCTTCTCGAGCGCGGTCACTTCTGGAACCTCATCAGGAAGGCCGCCGCGACGACGACGACACCGACGGACAGGGGCTGGTAGTACTGCGAGACGCCGAGCGTCGTGAGGCCGTTGAGCAGCACGGTCAGCAGCAGGGCGCCGAAGACCGGGCCGAGGATGCTGGCCTTGCCGCCGAAGAGGCTGACGCCGCCGAGCACGACCGCGGCGACCGAGTTGAGCAGGTACGCCGTGTTCGCCGCGGGGGGCGTGGAGCCGAGGCGGGCCACGATGATGATGGCGGCGATGCCGGCCAGGAGGCCCGCGACGGCGTAGACGGCGACCTTGACGCGGGCCGTCGAGATGCCCGTAGCCGTGGCCGCCTCGGGCGAGCCGCCGGTGGCCAGCACGTGGGTGCCGAACCGGGTGTGGAAGAGCACGACGTGGGCGATCGCGGCGATCACCGCCGCGATGACGACGATCCAGGTGACCATCTCGACCGGGCCGTCGAGGGAGATGGTGAAGAAGAACGACTCCGTGACGGTGACGGGCTGGCCGTCGGAGAGCACCAGCGCGAGGCCCGAGGCCGCCGACAGCATGCCCAGCGTGACGACGAAGTCGGTGATCCCCGCCTTGGCGACGAGGAACCCGTTGAGGAGCCCGGCGAGCAGCCCCGCGAGGACGGCGCCGGCGAACGCCACCCCCAGGGACTGCCCGCCGGCGTACAGCTGGCCGAGGACCACGATGCCGAGCGTCGTGACCGAGGCGATCGAGAGGTCGATGCCAGCGGTGGCGACGACGAAGGTCTGCGCGACGGCCAGGATCACCAGCGCCGCGGAGGCCGAGAGCATGCCGGTCACGTTGCCCGAGCTGAGGAAGGACGGCTCGAGCGCGGTGAAGACGGCGACGAGGACGACGAGGCCGACGAGGGCGGCCCAGTCGGCCCAGAAGCCGACGTCGCGCAGGCGGCTGGTGACCGCGTGGCCGGCGCCCCCCCGGTTCGCGGGGGGCGTCGCCTTCGACGCGGTGGGACCGGCCGGCGTACCGGTGGCGGCGGTGGACATCGTGGCTCCTCGGTTGCTGTGCGGGGGTTGCTGTGCGGGGTGCGCGGCGGGTCCGTCAGTCGACGAGCGCGGCGAACGGGTCGTCGTACTCCTCGAACGGCGCGGGGGCGGCGTCGAGGGCGTCCTGCACGTTGTCGGCGGTGACCAGCGCGATCGGGGCGGTGACCTCCTCCGGGAGGTCCTCGCCGGCCATGGCGGCGCGGCAGGCGTTCACGCCCATCTCGCCGATGGCGTAGGGGTACTGCGCGACGACGGCCGAGATGCCGCCGTCGGCGACGCCGTTGAGACCGTCCTCCACGCCGTCGACGCTGATGATCTCGACCTCGCCGGTGCGGCCGACGTCGGAGACCGCGCGGGCCACGCCGAGCGCCATGTCGTCGTTGGCGACGAAGAAGCCGGCCAGCTCGGGGTTGGCGCGCAGCAGGGTGGTGGCCTGGGTCAGCGCCTCGTCGCGCGACCAGTTGGCCGACACGGTCTGGACGATGGACACGCCGTCGCCGGCGGCCTCGGTGAAGCCGTCGAGGCGCGCGTTGCTGGTGACGTCACCGGCGATGCCGCCGATGAGCGCCACCTCGCCGCCCTCGGGCAGGAGGGTGAGCATGTGCTCGCCCGCCATGCGGCCGGCCTCGGTGTTGTCGGTGCCGATGTACGTCGCGGGGGTGGCGTCGGCCTGGCTCGCGGCGTCGGCGTCGACGGGGCTGTCGATGTTGACGATCGGCACGTCCTTCGCGGCGAGGCCGGCGAGGCCCTGCACGAGGTTGGTGCCATCGATCGGGTTGACGATGACGCAGCCCGGGTCCTGGCCCGCCACGACGTTCAGCTTGTCGAGCTGGCCCGTGGTGTCGGTGATGTCGGCCGCGGCCTGCACGTCGACCTCGAGGTCGCCGTCCTGCGCGCCGGCGTCGATGCCCGCCTCCATCTGCTGGAAGAACGGGTTGTCGAGGCCCTTGATGACGGCGGCGACGGAACCGTCCCCACCGCCCGAGCCGGACGACGAGTCGCTCCCGCAGGCGGAGGCGACGAGGCAGAGGCTGGCCGCGACGGCGAGGGGGGCCAGGCGGCGGAGGTGGGGCGCACGACTCATCGGGGGGGTCCTTCGGATCGGTGCTGCGGCGACGTCGCCGCGGCGTGAGCTGTGACCCGGGTCATGGGGTCCGGAGCATCACATCGCGATTAATGACTTCTGTCAATCATTAATCCCCCTCTTTTCGTCGGAGCCGTTCCTTAATAGGGTGCTGCCATGTCGACCACACCTGTCGGGCCGCCCGGGGCGTCGTACGTCGCCACCCCGGTCCCCCCGGCGGGCATCGTCGGTCCCGGCGAGCTGCTCGCGCTCTTCCGCGCCCGCTCGCCCCTGACCCGCACCGACGTCATGACGCTCACAGGCCTGTCGCGCTCGACGGTCAACCAGCGCATCGACCTGCTCATCGACGCCGGCCTGCTCGTCGAGCGCGGGCCCGACGTCGTCCCCGGCCGCGGCCGGGGCCGCCCGGCCGGCAGCTTCGCCTTCAACGTCGAGCGCGGCGTGCTCCTCGTCTGCGACATCGGGGCCACCGCCCTGCGCGCCGCGATCTGCGACCTCAGCGGGCGCGTGCTGGAGGACCGCCCCCTCGTCAGCGACGTGACCGAGGGCCCCGAGGCCGTCCTGGCGCGCGTCGACCCGCTCTTCGCCGAGCTGCTCGCCGCCTGCGGGCGCTCGGCGGCGGACGTGCGGGGCATCGCGCTGTCGGTGCCGGGCCCGGTGGACCGGGAGCAGGCCACCGTCGTCAGCCCGCCGATCATGACGGGCTGGGACCGCTTCGACATCCGCGGCTGGTTCGCCCGCACCTACGACTGCCCGCTGCTGCTGGAGAAGGACGCCACGGCGATGGCCTGGGGCGAGTACCGCACCCACTACGGCGAGGCCGACACGTTCCTCATGATCAAGCTCGGCACGGGCGTGGGCGCCGGCATCATCGCGGGCGGGCGGATCCACCGCGGGGCCGACGGCGCCGCGGGCGACATCGGGCACACGCAGGCCACCGGCGAGGACGGCGACGTCGGCCCGCTGTGCCGCTGCGGCAACAGCGGCTGCGTCGAGGCGCGCGCCGGCGGCTGGGCGATGATCCGCGACCTGGCCGCCGCCGGTCGGGACGTGTCGACCGTCGACGAGGTCGTCGAGCGCATCCGTACGGCGGACCCCGTCGCCGTGGGCCTCGCCCGCGCCGCCGGACGGGTGCTGGGCGTGGCGCTGGCCGAGACCGTCAACATCCTCAACCCGCGCGTCGTCGTCGTGGGCGGGCAGCTCGCCGAGGCCGAGGAGCAGATCTTCGCCGGGCTCCGCGAGATGGTCTACTCCCGCTCGCTGCCGCTCGCCACGCGTCGCCTCGAGCTGCGCCGCAGCCGCCTCGACGAGCGGGCGGGCTCCGTCGGCCTGGCCCTCCTCCTGGCCGACCACGTCTTCGCGCCGGCCACCGTGGACGCCGTGCTGGCCGACTCCGCCGGCCCTGCCTGACGCTCCTCCGCGGCCCCCGCGCCGGACCCCGGGACCCGGGGTGGGCGGGGTGCGCCGTACCCTCGAAGTTACCGCCTAGTAGGATCCGTGTCACAGAAGTTGGTGTGACGCAGCGAACGCCTGAACACTAAGGTCGGACGACGCGCGCGTGTCGATGTGGCCGACACGAGCGCCTGTGATCAGAGGAGCCCTGCACAGATGAGTGCTATCCAGATCGTCGCCATCGTGGTCTCGCTGGCGTTCACCGCCGTGGCGGTCGCGATGACCACGAAGGCAGTCCGGTCGATCGTCTCGACCGTCCGCGTCGGGCAGCCGGTCACCGGCCGCACCGACCTCCCCGTCAAGCGCACGCTGACGATGGTCAAGGAGACGTTCCTCCACACGCGGATGCTCCAGTGGACCTGGGTCGGCATCATGCACTGGTTCGTGTACGCCGGGTTCCTGCTGCTCTCCACCGCGGTCGCGACCGGTTACGTCCAGCTGTTCGCGCCGGACTTCGCCCTGCCGATCATCGGGCACTTCTTCCTCTTCGAGTGGGCGAGCGAGGGCCTCGGCCTGCTCAGCACCATCGGCATCGTCTTCCTCATCGTCTACCGCCAGCTGCACCACCCGCGGCGCGAGGGACGCAGCAGCCGGTTCTTCGGCTCGAACCAGTGGATGGGCTACTTCGTCGAGGTCATGGCCCTGCTCGAGGGCTCCGCGATCCTGTTCATCCGCGGCGCGGAGTACAACCTCGGCCAGATCGACAGCGACCACCCCGAGGACTTCTCGACCTTCCACTTCCCGCTGAGCTCCCACGTCGGCAACGCGCTCTTCCCGAGCGGCGCCGGCTCGGAGGCCACGCTCGAGAACATCATCGTCGTCATCGCGATGATCAAGATCCTGCTCGCGATGGTCTGGCTCATCGTCATCTCGGCGAACCTCAACATGGGCGTCGCCTGGCACCGCTTCACCGCCTGGCCGAACATCTGGTTCAAGCGCGAGGGCAGCGGCGCCGTCGCGCTCGGCGCCATGAAGCCGCTGACCTCCGGCGGCAAGGCGATCACGCTCGACGACATCGACGACCTCGACGAGGAGTCGGTGCTCGGCGTCGGCAAGATCGAGGACTTCTCCTGGAAGGGCATCCTCGACTTCACGACCTGCACCGAGTGCGGTCGCTGCCAGAGCCAGTGCCCGGCGTGGAACACCGAGAAGCCGCTCTCCCCGAAGCTGCTCATCATGGGCCTGCGCGACCACGCCTACGCCAAGGCGCCGTACAGCAAGGCCGGCGGCGAGGAGAGCGAGGCCGCGGTCGCCCTGCTCGAGAAGGACGAGGTGCTCGCCCGCGAGGCCGAGCGCCCCCTGGTCGGCGACACCGGCGACGACTGGTTCTACATGCCGGAGAACGGCGCGGCGGTCATCGACCCCGACGTCCTGTGGTCGTGCACCTCCTGCGGCGCCTGCGTGCAGCAGTGCCCCGTCGACATCGAGCACGTCGACCACATCATGGACATGCGCCGCTACCAGGTGCTCGTCGAGTCGAACTTCCCCGCGGAGCTCAACGGCCTGTTCAAGGGCCTGGAGAACAAGGGCAACCCGTGGAACATGTCGCCCAACGCGCGCATGGACTGGGCGAAGGGCCTCGACTTCGAGGTGCCCGTCGTCGGCGAGACGATCGAGTCGCTCGACGAGGTCGACTGGCTGTTCTGGGTCGGCTGCGCCGGGGCCTACGAGGACCGCGCGAAGAAGACCACGCGCGCCACGGCCGAGCTGCTCAACATCGCCGGCATCAGCTTCGGCGTGCTCGGCAACGGCGAGACCTGCACCGGTGACTCCGCGCGCCGCGCGGGCAACGAGTTCGTCTTCCAGGGCCTGGCCCAGCAGAACGTGGAGACGCTCAAGGAGTTCAAGGCCAAGAAGGTCGTCTCCACCTGCCCGCACTGCATGAACACGCTGAAGAACGAGTACAAGGACTTCGGCATCGAGCTCGAGGTCATCCACCACACGCAGCTGCTCAACCGCCTCGTGCGCGACGGCAAGCTGACCCCGGTGGCGGACGGCGCGGGCGCCCACCAGCGCAAGATCACCTACCACGACCCCTGCTACCTGGGTCGCCACAACCAGGTCTACTCCCCGCCCCGCGAGCTCCTGCAGATCATGCCGGGCGCGGAGCTGGCGGAGATGGAGCGCAACTCCGAGCGGTCCTTCTGCTGCGGCGCCGGCGGCGCGCGCATGTGGATGGAGGAGAACATCGGCGAGCGCATCAACGTCAACCGCACGAAGGAGGCGGTCGGCACCGGTGCGGACCAGATCGCCGTCGGCTGCCCCTTCTGCCGCGTGATGATCTCCGACGGCCTCACCTCGCAGCAGTCGAAGGGCGAGGCCCGCGAGGAGGTCGAGGTCCTCGACGTCGCGCAGATGCTGCTCGCGTCCGTGAAGGGCGAGCAGGCCACCAAGCTGGCCCCGGGCCAGGGTGCTGCGGCCGCGAACGGTACGGCGAAGGCCGGCGCGAAGAAGGGCACCGCGAAGGCGGCCCCGACCGGCGGCGACGACGTCTCCACCAAGGCGGAGCCCGAGGCCGGGGACGAGACCATCACGGAGAACACCGTCACCGAGACGGCCGACGCGGGTCCGCTCGCGAAGGCCTCCGGCGGCGACTCCCTCTTCGACTCCCCGGAGGCGAAGAAGGAGGAGCCGAAGAAGGAGGGCACGGGCGGCTCGCTGTTCGACGCCGGCTCCGCCTCCTCGCTCTTCGACGACGACGCCCCGTCGCAGCAGCGCACGCCGGCGAACGCCGGGACGGGCGACGCCGAGGGGAAGGCCGAGGACAAGGCCGCGCCCGCCGCGAAGCCCGCCTCCGGTGGTTCGCTGTTCGACCTCGGGGGCGACGAGCCCGCGAAGCCGGCGGCGAAGGCCGAGACGAAGGCCGAGCCGGCGGCGAAGCCCGCGGCCGACCTCGGTTCGGGCGGGTCGCTCTTCGACGTGGCGGGCGACCAGCCCGCGGCGAAGGCCGAGCCTGCCGCGACCGAGCCTGCCGGGAAGTCCGAGCCGGAGGCGAAGACGGAGCCGGCCGCGGAGCCCGCGCCCGACCTGGGTTCGGGCGGGTCGCTCTTCGACATCGCCGCGTCCGCTCCGGCCGCCCCCGCGAAGACGGAGCCGGCTGCCGAGCCGGAGCCCGCCCCTGCGAAGGCCGAGCCGGCTGCTGCGCAGTCGGAGGAGCCGAAGGCGGCCCTCGCCCCCACGTCGTCGGTGGACCTGTCGTCGGGCGGCTCGCTCTTCGACATCGTGGCCTCCCAGCCGGAGCCCGCTGCGAAGCAGGCGCCGTCGGAGCCCGAGGCGGAGCCGGCGCCCACGGCCGAGCCTGCTGCGGTCGAGGAGACCGAGGCGGAGGCACCTGCCGCGGAGCCGACGTCGGCCGCCCCGGTGGCGGCGGCTGCGAGCCCGAAGCCGGCGTCGCCGCAGGCCCGCCCCGCGACGACGATCCCGGAGGGCGGCTCGCTGTTCGACCTCGTCGCTCCCGCGCCGGTGGCCAAGGCCGGTCCGACCGACGGCGGCACCGCCGCCCCGGTCGAGCCCGCCGCCGAGCCCGAGGTGGAGGCGCAGCCCGAGACGGAGGCCCAGCCCGAGACGGAGGCGCAGGAGACCGCGTCCGAGCCGGAGCCCGAGCCCGCCCCGGCGGCGCCGGTCGCCACGGCGGCCCCGGCCTCGTCGGGCACGGTGAGCACACCGCGTTCGGACGTCGACATCCACGGTGCCGGGTCGCTCTTCGACATCCCCGCTCCCGAGGTGACGTCGGCCCCGGCCGCCCCGGCCCCGGCCCCGGCCGCCGCGGCCCAGCCCGCCCCCGCTCAGCCCGCCCCGGAGCCCGCTCCGGTGGAGCCCCAAGCGACGGTGGAGCCGGAGCCCGAGCTCGGGGCGGAGACCGGCGCGGAGTCCGAGGTCGATTCCGAGGTGGAGTCCGAGGCGGTCGAGGCCGAGGTGGCCGAGCCCGAGCCGGAGGCAGCCACGCAGGCTCCCGCCGTACCGGAGACGGACGTCGAGGAGGAGCAGGCCGAGGTCGAGGCGGAGGTCGAGCCCACGGAGCAGGCCGAGCCGGTGCCCGCGGCCGAGCCCGCGGCGGAGAAGCCGCGGTCCACCGGTGCGGCCCACACACCGCGCACGGACGCCGACATCCACGGGAGCAGCTCGCTGTTCGACCTGTAGGGCGGACGGCCGACGGCCGATGACGAAGGGGCGGTCCCACCGGGAGGTGGGCCCGCCCCTTCGGCGTGAGTGCGCAGGTTCAGCCCCGCGGACCGCCCCAGACTGAATCCACGCACTCCGTCGCACCCACCGCCGGCGCCCACCTCGGCGCGGTCGTGCTCCGCGGTGCTGGAGTCCGGTGCGGTGGTGGAGCGACTGGGTCAGCCGCCCACAGCAGCCGGGACACCGCGTTGCACGCGGGCGGTGCCGCGGCCGGTACGGCGGGTCAGGCGCGGCGGGTGCGGCGCGCGACGTACAGCCCGCAGGCGAGCGCGAGCACGACGAGGCCCGCGACCCAGGTGACCACGCCGGGCCAGCCGTGGCCGGTCCAGGCGGTGCCGACCCAGGCGCCGAAGATGCTCGAGCCGGCGTAGTAGCCGCAGACGTAGAGCGCGCTGGCCTGCGTGCCGTGGTCGCCGCCGACGACGGGCGCCCAGCCGCTGGCGACGGCGTGGGCGGCGAAGAAGCCCGCGGTCAGCACGACGAGACCGACGACGACGGTCGGCAGCCAGCCGGGCAGCGTCAGCAGCAGCCCGGCCAGCATCACGACGACGGCGCCGACGAGCACCACCGGGCGGCCCACGCGGTCGGCGGCGCGGCCGGCGAGGGCGGAGGAGGTGGTGCCGGCGAGGTACGCCAGGAACACCAGTCCCACGAGCGCCACCGGCAGCGAGAACGGCGGCGCGACGAGGCGGAAGGTGAGGAAGTTGTAGACCGCGACGAAGCCGCCCATGAGCAGGAACGGGATGGCGACGAGCGCCAGCACCGCGGGGTCGCGCAGCAGCGCGCGGAACGCCCGCGGCGAGACGCCGCTCCCCCGTCGGTCCGCCACCGCCGGGGGCAGCAGGCGCCAGAACACGGTGGTCGCCGCGAGCGCGGCGAGCGCCAGCAGCGCCAGCGCGAGGCGCCACGAGCCGACGTCGGCCGCGGCAGCCGTGATGAGCCGGCCCCCGACGCCGCCGAGCGAGTTGCCCGCGACGTACAGGCCCATGGCCGCGCCCAGGCCGCTCGGGTGCACCTCCGCACCCACGTGGCCCATCGCGACGGCGACGACCCCGGCGAGCACGAGACCGAGCAGCCCGCGCAGGGCGACGAGCACGCCGAGCGTCGGGGCCGCGGCGCACGCGAGCCCGAGCACCGCGGCGAGGAGGAGGCCGAGCCGCATCGTGCGGACGCGTCCCCAGCGCAGCGCGAGCGCGGTCACCGGCACGACGGCGACGGCAAGCGCTCCCGTGCTGGCCGAGACGGTCAGGCTGGCGTGGGCGGCGGTGGCGCCGAACTCGTCCGCGATCTCCGGCAGCACGGGCTGCGTGGCGTAGAGGAGGCCGAAGGCCGCGAGGCCGGCGCCCAGCATCGCCAGGTTGAGGCGGCGGTAGCCGGCGGTGCCCGGTCGGTGGAGATCGTCGGGGTCGGGCACCCGTCCAGCATTCCAGCGCCGTCCGCGACGCCCGCCACCGGGCCCGACGTCGAGTTGACGCCACGTGACGCCATCAGGCCCTTGTGGTGACGTCATGATGGTGCCACCATTGCGTCATGGACATCACGCCGTACGTCGCGGGCCTGCGCCGCGACCTCGTCACCGCCGCCGAGGCGGGCAGCGACGACATCCGCGCCGCCGCCGAGCGGCTCGCGATGGCGATCGACCCGGCCGCCCGGCTCGTGCTGATGGAGGTGCTCTCCGACGCGGCCTCGCAGATCTCGGCCGAGCTGCCCCGCGGCAGCGTCGAGGTCCGCCTGGCCGGCCGCGACGTCGAGTTCGTCGTCGACCCCGGCGCCCCCGAGCCGCTCGTCCCGCCGGCGCCCCCCGTCCCGCCCGCACCGCCGGCGCCGCCCTCGCCGGACGGGGCCGAGCCCGACGCGGACGGCACCGTCGCCCGCGTCAGCCTGCGGCTCCCCGACGCGCTCAAGCAGCAGGCGGAGGCCCGCGCCGCCGACGCCGGCCAGTCCCTCAACACCTGGCTCGTCGCCGCCGTGCGGGCCGCCGCGACGCGGGACACCAGCGACGTCGCCATCGACCTCACCAGCCTGCCGCTCGGCGCCCCCGCCGACCCGTTCCAGCGCCGCGGCCGCCGCATGACCGGCTGGAGCTGACCCTCCGGCACCCGCCCCGCCCGACTCACGCCCGCCCCCGACCCGCACCTCACCCCACTGCCAACGGACCGGCCCCGCCGGCCCGTCGGCCCCGCACACCCTGGAGCAGCCATGAGCACGACGCCCGTCGTCCACACCATCGAGGCCCCCGAGCCCGTCGACCTGTACGTCGAGCTCGGCGCGGGCAGCCTCGCCGTCACCGCCGGCGCCGACCCCGAGGTCCGGGTCGAGCTCACCGGCTCCGGGGCGGAGGAGACCACCGTCGAGGAGCGCGACGGGCGCTTCCGCGTCGCGGCCCCCCGCACCAGCGGCTTCCTCGGCCACCACCGCGAGGTGCACGCCCGCATCACGGTCCCCGCCGGCAGCCGGCTGGTGCTGCGCTCCGGCTCCGCCCCGGTCACCGTGACCGGCGCGTACGCCGCCGTGTCCGCCGAGACCGGCTCGGGCGCCCTCCGCGTGGAGCAGGCCGGCGACGGCGCCCTGCTCGGGGCCGGGTCCGGCGACGTCACCGTCGACGCCGCGACCGGGCGGCTCGAGATCGGCGTCGGCTCCGGTGACGTCCGGGTGGGCTCCGCGGGCGGCGACCTCCTCGTGAAGTCCGGCTCGGGCGACGTGGGCGTCGAGCACGTCGCCGGCGACGCGCTCGTGCGCACCGGGTCCGGCGACGTCCGGGTCGCGGCGAGCGGCAGCAGCCTGCAGGTCAAGACCGGCTCCGGGCGCCTGCACGTCGAGCACGCGGACGGCGACGTCACCTTCAGCAGCGGCAGCGGCGACGTACGCGTCGACCACCTCGGCAGCGGCGCCCTCACCGCCCGCACCGCGTCGGGCGCCGTCCGGTGCGCCGTCCCGCGCGGCACCCCCGTCTGGACCGACGTCTCCACCGTCTCCGGCCGCATCGCCTCCGGCCTCGAGCGCCTCGGCGCCCCGGCCGAGGGCGCGCCGTACGTCGAGGTGCGGGCCAGCACCGTCAGCGGCGCCGTCGAGCTCCGCCACGTCTGACCCGACCGATCCGTGGTGGGAGCGCCACGGAATCCCTGGCGCTGCCACCACGAACCCACCGCCACGAACCGCCACCACCACGAACCGCCACCACCGCCACCGCCACCGCCACCGGAGGAGCCCCCGATGCACCACCCCGACACCCTCTCCGCCGTCGCCCGCCTCCGGCTCGAGGAGGCCCGCGGCGCCCGGTCGCGCCGGGCCCGTCCGCGCACCGGCCCCGACGACGACGGACCGCCCCGGCCCCGAGCTACGCGCCGGTAACCTCGGCCCGTCGTCGTCGTTACCCAGGTCACACCCCGACGACGACCGGGACGTCGGTGCCCTGCAGCAGGAGTGACCATGAGCCGCGCCCCCCGCCCGCCGCGCCGCTGGGCGTCGTACGCCGTCAGCCTCGCCGTCGCGCTGACCGTCACCGCCGCACCCGCGGCGACCGCCGCCACCGCGCGCCCCGCGACCGCCACCGCACCCGCCACCGCGCCGGCCGCCGCACCCACCGCTACCGCCACCACCCTCCCCAGCGGCTGGACGCCGCGCGGCGAGGACCACCCCGGCACGGTCACCCAGCGCGACCTCGAGATCCCCGTCTCCGACGGCACCGTCCTGCGCGGCGACCTCGTGCTCCCGGCGGACGCGGACGGCACCGCGGTGCCGGGCCGGTTCCCGGTGGTCGTCACCATCACGGCGTACAACAAGGCGGCCTCGGGCGCCTCGGACCTCGCCGGCTCGGGCGCGGACTACCTCGTGCAGCGCGGCTACGCCCAGCTGACCGTCGACGCCCGCGGCACCGGCGGCTCGCCCGGCACGTGGGGCGCCTTCAGCGCCCGCGAGAACCAGGACGCCGCCGAGGCCGTCGCGTGGGCCACGTCGCCCGACCGTCCGTGGAGCAACGGCTCCGCGGCGATGCGCGGCCCGTCGTACATGGGCATCAACCAGATCTTCGCAGCGGCCGGGCGGCCGCCCGGGCTCAAGGCCCTGTTCCCGCAGGTGCCGGCCGCCGACGTCTACCGCGACGTCGTCGCCTCCGGTGGCCAGCTCGACGTCGGGTTCATCCCGCTGTGGATGGGGCTCGTGACGGGCACCGGGGTGATCCCGCCGGCCTACGGTGCCACCGACCCGGCCGGCGCCCTCACCACCGTCTTCTCCCACCTGACGGCCGTCGCCACCTTCTCGGTGCCGCTGCTGCTGCGCGCCTTCCTCGGCGCGGACGCGGCGTACGACGGCCCCTTCTACCGCGAGCGCTCCCCCATCGAGGTCATCGACGAGGTGGACGTGCCCACGTTCCTCGTGGGCGGTCACTTCGACCTGTTCCAGCGCGGCACGCCCCTGCTGTTCGAGAACCTGCGCAGCCGCGGGGTGCCGACCAAGATGATCCTCGGCCCCTGGAACCACCTCGAGGGGTCCTCGGGCGAGGGCGTGGCCGACGCCGGTTACGGCACCCTCGACGAGCTGCAGCTGCGGTGGTTCGACCACCACGTCCGCGGCATCCCCGACCCCGGGCTCGACACCGACATCGCGCCGCTCACCTACTACGAGCAGAACGCCGACACCTGGCGCCAGGCGCAGGACTGGATCGGCGACAACCTCGGCGCCACCACCTTCCGGCTCTCCGGCGGCGCCACTGCGGGCGGCCTCGCGAACGGCACCCTGGTCGCCGACGGCGGGGCCGCCGGCGACGTGGCCCCCGGCACCGCCGTCGTCCCGCCCGTGCCCGTCGCCGGGCTCTGCAGCCGCTCCGCCGACCAGTGGACCGCCGGCCTCCCGAGCCAGCTGCTGGCCGACCTCCCGTGCTGGAGCGACAACCGCGCCAACGACCTGGCCGGCGTCGTGTGGGACACCGAGCCCCTCGCGGAGCCGCTCCGCTTCCAGGGCCCGCTCAACGCGCGGCTGCACACCTCGACCCCGGCCGGCGACGGCATGCTGTCGGTCGCCGTCTCCTCGGTCGCCCCCGACGGCACCGTCCACCGCCTCACCGGCGGCTGGCAGGTCATCAGCCACCGGGCGCTGGACGAGGACCGCAGCCGCTACCTCGACGGGGAGCTCGTCCAGGCCCACCACCCGTTCACCGCGGAGGCGAAGCAGCGCACGCGCCCCGGCGAGGTCGTGCCCGTCGACGTCGAGATCTTCCCGACCGGCGCCCAGGTGCCGGCCGGTCACCGGCTGCGCCTGGCCGTCCAGGCCTTCGACGTGCCCCACCTGCTCCCGGTGCTGCCCGACGTCGTGCCGACCCTCGTGCCGATGACGATCCACACCTCCCCCGCGCACCCCTCGGTGCTGACCGTGCCGGAGGTCGAGCCGTTCGCGACCTCGACCTACGTCCGGCTGGCCGAGGCCTCCACCCCCGCGGGCGCCGGTACGACGGCCCGCGTCGCCGTGGGCACCACCGGCTTCGGCGCGCCCGAGGGCTCCGTGCGGGTCACGGTCGACGGCCGCCCCGTCGCCGACGTCGCGCTGGTCGGCGGCCGGGCCGAGGTCCCCCTCCCGGCGGGTACGGCGGCGGGCACCCACGTGGTGCGCGCGACGTACTCGGGGAACGAGGTCGCGGCCCCGTCGGAGCGGTCGGCGACGTGGACCGTGCGCCCGGCGGCGCCGCCGGCGGTGCGGCAGCAGGCGACCCGCACCTACGTGCGCCTCGACGCGAACCCGACGCTGCGCGGGGGCGTGAACCGCGTGCGGTTCGCCGTGGCGCGGGCCGACGGCTCACCCGCGACGGGTCGCGTGCGCGTGCTCGTCGACGGGGTGCGGCTGCGCGACGTGACGCTCGTCGACGGCTACGGCACGCTCGGTCTGCCGGGGCAGCAGCGCACCGGCGCGCACGCCGTGCAGGTCACGTACTTCGGCGACGCCCGCGGCCGGGCCTCGGTGGGGCGCACCACCTGGACGGTGCGGCCCCGTTGAGGACCGGGGGCTGGCGGGCGGGCTGACGGGCGGAGTGACGGTCGGGCTGACGGCAGCGTCAGGACTTCATGGCGACGCCCTCGCGCCAGTAGCCCATGAACGCGACCTGGTGCCGGTCGATGCCGAGGTCCTTCACGAGGGCGCGGCGCAGGCCGGTCACGACCTTGGACTCGCCGGCGATCCAGGCGTAGAGCCCGGCGTAGGGCCCCTCCACGGGACCGTCGCCGCTGACCTCCTCGCCGGAGGAGGAGTACGCCGGGGTCTCCCACAGGTTGGGGTCGATCTCCTCGTCCGGCACGACGAGGTCGGCCGCCGCGGCGAGCACGCGGGCGTGGTCCTCCGCCGTGCGGTCGAGGCGCTCGAGCACCCGCACGCGCAGCTCGTCGCCGCGCGGGGCGCCGTCGCGCGGCAGCCACACGACCTCGACCCCGGGCGGGCCCACGACGTCGTCGAGCACGTCGTCGCTGCGGGGGACCTCGACGAACGCGACGCCGCGGGCGTCGGCCGGGAGGTCGCGGAGCACGCCGTACACGGCGGGCAGGGCGGTCTCGTCCCCCACGATCATCAGGTCGGTGGCGTCGCCGGGGGCCCACTCGATGCCCCCGAAGAAGTGGCCGCGCCGCGGCGCGAGCACGATGACGCGGTCGCCGACGGTCGCCGAGCGCGCCCACTCGTTGCCGGGGCCGGTGGCCTCGCCGTGCTCACCCGGGTCGTGCACGACGATGTCGACGACGAGGCGGGTGTCGGTGCCCTCGCCGACGACGTCGCGCACCGTGTAGGTCCGCACGCAGCCGCGCTCGTCCTCGGGCAGCGCGAGCCACGCCTGGTACCAGGTGTCGTCGGACGGGATCGGCGGCAGCGGGCAGCCGGGCGAGGGGAAGAGCATCTTGAAGCGCTGGTCGAGCCACGGGCCGTCGGTGCCGAGGTCGGCGAGCTCGTCGGCCCCCAGCTCGACCCGGACGAAGGACGGCGAGACCCGCCGTACCGCGCGGACCTCCACCTCGGCCAGGACCAGGGACTGCTCGCTCACGACGACTCCTCGGGGTGCGGGTGGGACCCGGCGCCGACCGGTACGGCGGGCTCGTGGTCGGGGTAGCCGGCCGGGGCCGGCGGGTGGACGGCGCGCCCGAGGTGGCGACCCACCGGCACGACGAGGGGCGTGTGGGAGACCGGGTCGGGGATGACCCGGCTCTCCAGGCCGAACACGTCGCGCACGACGGCCTCCGTGACGACCTGGTGGGGCCCGCCCTCCGCCACGATCCGGCCGGACTTCATGGCGACCAGGTGGTCGGCGTACCGGGCGGACAGGTTGAGGTCGTGCAGCACCATGACGATGGTCGTGCCGGAGCGCTCGTTGAGGTCGGCGAGCAGGTCGAGCATCTCGACCTGGTGGGCCACGTCGAGGTACGTCGTGGGCTCGTCGAGCAGCAGCAGGTCCGTGCCCTGCGCCAGGGCCATGGCGATCCAGACGCGCTGTCGCTGGCCGCCCGAGAGCTCGTCGACCACGCGCTCGGCGAGCTCGGTGGTGTCGGTGAGCGCGAGGGCCTCGGCGACCGCCCGGTCGTCCTCGTGCCCCCAGCGTCGCAGGCCGCCCTGGTGGGGGTGCCGGCCGCGGCCGACCAGGTCGACGACCGTCACGCCCTCGGGAGCGATCGGGTTCTGCGGCAGCAGGCCGAGGGTGCGCGCGACTTGCTTCGTGGGCAGCGAGTGCACGGCCTGGCCGTCGAGGAGCACCGCCCCGCCCCGCGGGCGCAGCAGGCGCGCCATGCCGCGCAGCAGCGTCGACTTGCCGCAGCCGTTGCCGCCCACGATCACGGTGACCTTGCCGTCGGGGACGGCGAGCGTCAGGTCCTGCACGATCGTGCGGTCGTCGTAGCCGAGCGAGACCCCGTCGGCGTACAGGCGGGTCGGGGCCGCCTGGGTCCTGGCCGCGGTCATCGCGGACTCCTTCCGGATGCGCCCCGGGCCATCAGCCAGAGCAGGAACGGTGCGCCGACGGCTCCGGTGAGCACGCCGGCCGGCACGTTGACGGTGCCGATGAGGTACTGCCCCGTGAAGTCCGCGGCGAGCAGCAGGGTCGCGCCGACCAGCGCGGCGCCCACGATGCTCGTGCGGCCCGCGTTGAGGCCGCGGGCGATGGGGCCCGACAGGAAGGCGAGGAACGAGACGGGGCCCGCCCCGGCCACCCCGGCGGCCACGAGGAGCACCGCGACGAGCATGAGCAGCTCGGCCCGCCGGGAGGTGACGCCGAGGCCGGTGGCCGCGTCGGTGCCGAGCTCGGTGATGCGCAGGGACCGCGCCGACCACCAGAGCACCGGCAGCAGCACGACGAGGACGATCGCGAGCACCCGCACCTCGGGCCAGCCCGAGCCGGCGACGCTGCCGGTCAGCCAGCGCAGCGCCAGCTGGGCGTCCCACACGGCGGCGCGGGTGAAGAGGTAGTGCACGACCGACAGCAGGGCGGCCGACAGACCCACGCCGACGAGCACGAGCCGGTAGCTGCCGATCCCGCCCGCGACCCAGCGGACCACCAGGGCGGTGAGCACCGCGCCGACCGCGGCCGCGAGGGCGACGACGTCGCCGCGCAGGCCGAGGGCCAGCAGGGCGAACACCGCCGCGGCGCTCGCGCCCGTGCTGATGCCGACGATGTCGGGGCTGGCCAGCGGGTTGCGCAGCACGGTCTGGAAGACCGCGCCGCCCGCGCCGAAGCAGAGCCCGACGCAGAGCGCCGCGAGCGCGCGCGGCAGCTTCTGCTCCATCATCAGGAACTCGGCCGTCGGCCGGTCGATGCCGACGCCCGCGATGATCCGCGCGGCGTCGGGGAACGTGAAGGTGTAGTCGCCGAGCAGCAGGTTCACCACGAGCGCGGTGAGGGTGGCCGCGCCGGTGCCGGCCACGACGAGGGCGTGGCGGCGCCGCGGGCCGCGCCGGGCCCGGCGCACGGCGGCGACGTCCGGTACGACGGGAGCCGGCGCCGGCACGCCGACCGGGCGGGCGTCGAGGGCGGTCACAGGCTGGCCAGCCTTCCGCGACGGATCATGAAGATGAAGACGGGGGCGCCGATGACGGCGGTCATCACGCCCACCTGCACCTCGCCGGGCGGCAGCGCGAAGCGGCCGACGGTGTCGGCGACGACGAGGAGGAGCGCACCCCAGGCGGCGCTGAGCGGGAGGACCTTCGCGTAGTCGCCGCCCACCTGGCGGCGCACGAGGTGGGGCACGAGCAGGCCGAGGAAGGCGATCGGGCCGGCGAGGGCGACGGAGCCGCCGATGAGGAGCATGACGGCCACGCCGACGACGGCGCGGTCGCGGGCCAGGTTGCGGCCCAGGCCGCGGGCGAGCTCGTCACCGAGCGCCAGGGCGTTGAGCACGCGGGCGCTGGCGAGGGCGACGACGATGCCGACGACGAGGAAGGGCGCGACCGTGAGGAAGGCGTCCATCTGCTTGCCCGCGACGCTGCCGACCTGCCAGGCCCGGATCTGGTCGAGCGTCTCGCGGCTGGTGAGCAGGATGCCGGTGGTCCAGCTGGTGAGTGCGGCGGTCAGGGCCGCGCCGGCGATGACGAGCTTGGCCGGGGTGGCGCCGCCGCGGCCGATGCTCGCGACGAGGTGCACGCCGAGGGCGGCCACGCCCGCCCCGAGGAAGCCGAACCAGACGTAGCCGCCGATCGAGCCGACGCCGACGTAGGTGATGCCGGCGACCATCGCGAACGCGGCGCCGGCGTTGATGCCGAGGAGGGCGGAGTCCGCCAGCGGGTTGCGGGTCAGGCCCTGCAGCGCCGCGCCGGCGAGGCCGTAGGCCGCCCCGAGCAGCAGGCCCACGAGCGTGCGCAGCAGCCGGGCCTGCATGACCGCGTGGTCGGCGTGGTCGCCGTCGAGCAGCGCGCGGGGGTCGACGGCGCGGTTGCCGATGCAGAGCGACGCCAGGGTGGCGACGACGAGCGCCGCGACGCAGATCGCGACGCTCGTCGTCGTCCCCCGGCGACGGGTCCGTGCCCGGCCGGCTGTGGCGGTCCGGCCGGGCAGGTCCGGGGAGTCCTCCGTCTCGGGGGAGACGGTCGAGGACGAGGTCATCGGTTGCTCAGTTGACCTGGGGGGTGCCGTCGATCGCCGCGGCGACCTTCGGGATGAAGGCGTCGAGCGCGACGGGGATGCCCAGCACCGACGGGAACGAGAGCCCGAGGGTGTCGTTGGGCTCCAGCGAGATGACGTAGTTGCCGTCGGCCACCGGCGGGATCTGCTGCGCGAGCGGCGTGGCGAGCAGCTGCTCGGCCTCGTCGGCGGAGTTGCCGTAGGCGATCATCACGTCGGCCTCGAGGTCGGCGACGCGCTCGGAGGAGACGTCGAAGAAGAACGTCTCGGCGCCGGCCTCCTCGACGAGCGGCGGGTTCGTCATGCCGAGCTCGGTGAGGATCCCGGGACGGTTGTCGGTCTCGGTGTAGACGCTGACCTTGGAGAGGTCGGTCGGGTAGAAGAACGTCCAGAGGAAGGACGCGCCGTCGACCTGCGGGTTCTCCTCGATGGCGGTGGCCATGGCCTCCTCGACGTCGGCGGCGGCCTCCTCGGCCTGCTGCGTGCGGCCCAGGGCCTGGCCCACCATCTCGATGGACTGGCGCCACGTGGTCGCCCACTGGGTGCCCGGGTAGCCGACGACGTCGATGCCGGCGTCGGTGAGCGTGTCGAAGTCCTCCTGCGTCAGGCCCGAGTTGGTGCCGATGACGACGTCCGGCTCCAGCGCGATGATCTCCGCGGTCGGGATGCCGTCGGTGACGTCGAGCAGCTGCGGCTCCTCCGCGCCGTCGATCTCTGCGAGCGCCTCGTCGAACCAGTCGGTGCGACCCTCGTCGTTGCCGCCCCAGCTCATCTTCTCGATCGCGATCGGGGCGACGCCCAGGGCGACGGCGTTCTCGCCGTCGACGCCGAGCGTGACGACCCGGTCGGGCTCGTCCTCGATGGTGACGTCACCGAAGCTCGTGGCGATCGTGACGGGGAACGCGTCGGCCTCGGCCGTGGTGTTGGCCGTGGCCTCGCCCGCGGAGTCGGCGTCGGACGAACCGGTGGAGCAGGCGGAGAGGCCGAGCAGGGCCACGCCGGCAGCGGCCGCGAGGGCCGTGGTGCGGCGCAGGGTGGGGAGAGACAACGGAGTGCCCTTCGGGTGACGGGGGATGACAACCCGTTGGACGCTACTAAGGTGTGCCTAACCTTGGCAACTCCCCGTGACCCGGGTCTCACGCCCGCCCGTCCGGCGGCCGGCCGTCAGATGGCGGTGCGGTGGAAGTTGAGGAACGACCGCGACGGCGTCGGCCCCCGCTGCCCCTGGTAGCGCGAGCCGTAGCGCGCCGAGCCGTACGGGTGCTCGGCCGCCGAGCTCAGCCGGAAGAAGCAGAGCTGCCCGATCTTCATCCCGGGCCACAGCTTGATCGGCAGGTTCGCCACGTTCGCCAGCTCCAGCGTCACGTGCCCGGCGAACCCGGGGTCGATGAAGCCGGCCGTCGAGTGCGTCAGCAGGCCGAGGCGGCCGAGGGAGGACTTGCCCTCGAGCCGCGCGGCGACGTCGTCGGGCAGCCCCACGACCTCGTACGTCGAGCCCAGCACGAACTCGCCCGGGTGGAGGATGAACGGCTCGTCGCCGGTCACCTCGACCTCGCGGGTCAGGTCGGGCTGGTCCTCGGCCGGGTCGATGTGGGCGTGCAGGTGGTTGTCGAAGACCCGGAAGAACCGGTCCAGGCGCACGTCGACGGACGACGGCTGCACCATGGCGGCTTCGAAGGGGTCCAGCGAGACGCGTCCGGCCTCGATCTCGGCCTGGATGTCGCGGTCGGAGAGCAGCACGGCGCCCAACCTAACCCGGGACCGGCCCCCCGACAGCGGCGCCCGCGCCCACCGGCACACTGGATCCGTGCCCAGCGAGACCGTCTTCCACCGTTACGTCGCCCTCGGCGACTCCTTCACCGAGGGCGTGGGCGACCACGACCCGACCCGCGCGAACGGCGTGCGCGGATGGGCCGACCGGGTCGCGGAGGTGCTGGCGAGCCGCACCGACGACTTCCGCTACGCCAACCTCGCCGTCCGCGGCCGCAAGCTGCGGGGGATCGTCGACGAGCAGGTGCAGCCCGCGGTCGACCTCGAGCCCGACCTCGTCACGGTCTACGCCGGCGCCAACGACATCGTGCGCCCGAAGGTCGACCTGGACGCCCTGGCGGTCGTGTACGACGAGGCGGTCGGTCGACTGGCCGCCACCGGGGCGCGCATCGTGCTCTTCACCGCCTTCGACCCGGGCAGCGGCGGCATCTACGCGCCGATCCGCGGGCGCTTCGCCCTCTACAACGAGCACGTGCGCGAGATCGCCGAGCGCCACGGCGCGACGATCGCCGACTCGTGGCGGATGGCCCGCCAGCTCCCGGCCGACCTGGCCTCCTCCGACGCCCGCCTGTGGGACGAGGACCGGATGCACCTCGGCCCGGCCGGGCACCAGCTCGTCGCGATGATGGTGCTCGACGCCCTCGGCGTCCTCGAGCACGGCCTGGAGCCGCTCCCGCTGGCGGCGATCCCCGACGTACCCCGGCTGGCGAAGGTGCGCGCCGACCTCGACTGGACGCGCCGCTACCTCGGCCCGTGGGTGCACCGACGCCTCACCGGCCGCTCCTCGGGGGACACGGTCGCCCCTCGGCGACCCGGCCTGGCCCCGATCGAGTAGCATCGGCGGCGGCCGGTCCGCCCGGCCGTGCGGATGTAGCTCAGTTGGTAGAGCGCGACCTTCCCAAGGTCGATGTCGCGAGTTCGAGTCTCGTCATCCGCTCCATGTCCTCACCGACGTCCCCCGGCGCGGCTGCGCAGCCCGCGCCCGACCGGCAGCCCGAGCCCTCCGAGCAGCCCGGGCAGCCCGCCTTCGCGGGCTTCCCCGAGGAGGCGCTGGACTTCTACGACGACCTCGAGGTCGACAACACCCGCAGCTTCTGGCTCGCCCACAGGCAGCAGTACGACGACTCCGTCCGCGCGCCGATGCTCGCTCTGACGGCGGCGCTCGAGGCGGAGTTCGGCGCCGCGAAGGTGTTCCGGCCCTACCGCGACGTGCGGTTCCGCAAGGACAAGACGCCGTACAAGACCCACCAGGGCGCCTTCGTCGCGGCCGGTCCCTCCTGCGGCTGGTACGTCCAGGTCTCGGCGCGCGGCGTGCGCACCGGCGCGGGGTTCTACCGCGCCGACCCCCCGGCGCTCGCCCGGTACCGGGCGTACGCGGCCGACCCCGACACCGGACCCCTGCTCGCGGAGCTGGTCGCGGGGGCCGAGGCCGACGGCTGGGCGCTGGGCGGGGACCGCCTCAAGACCGCCCCGCGGGGCTTCGACGCCGGCCACCCGCGCATCGCGCTGCTGCGCCACCGCTCGCTGCACCTCGACCGGGACCACGGGTTCGAGCCCGCTGTCATCGGGGTGCCCGGCTTCGCGGAGACGGTACGGCGGGACTGGCGCTCCCTGCGCCCGCTCGTCGAGGCGCTGGCCGAGGTGCTCGACGACCCGTTCGGCGCCGAGCCGACCTGAGCGCCGGCCCGTCCCGTCGGGACGGCGCAGCGCTCAGCGCGTCTGCCAGGCGTCCTCGTCGGCGGTGCGCTCGACGACCGCGGCCGGCAGCTCGCGCGACGACAGGTGGGCGATGGTGACGTTCTCGAAGACGTCGCGCAGCGAGTGCCGCGCGGCGATCCACACGTGCTGCAGGACCGCGGCGGCCTCGTTGTAGGTCACGGACTCCGGGCGCAGGCCGTAGACGGAGACCAGCGGGCCGTCGACGGCGCGGATGACGTCGGCCACCGAGATCTCGCCGGCCTCGCGCTGCAGGCGCCACCCGCCGTACTGCCCGCGCTGGGAGACCACGAGGCCCGCGCGCCGCAGGTCGGCGAGGATCGCCTGGAGGAACCCGTGCGGGATCTCCTGGAGCCGACCCAGCTCCTCCGCGCTGACCGGCCGTCCGTTGTCGCGCCCGGCCATCTCGATGAGGGCCCGCAGGGCGTAGTCGGACTTCGCGGAGACGCGCATGGCCCGATTCAACCAGAAGCGACGCCGCCCGGTTCCGCGCCCGCCGGGCGGGCGACGGGCGCCAGGCGGGGCTCAGGCGGGGGTCGGGCGGGGGTCGGTCGGAGGTCAGGCGGGCAGGAGGTCCTCGTCGGCCTCCGCCTCGCGGGCCGCGGCCCGGCGGGCGAGCCGCTCGTGCTTGACCGCCCAGACGATGCCGGCCACCCACAGCACCGCGAGCACCGCGGCGAGCACGCCGGCCTGGCCGCCGCTGGCCCCCGCCGAGCCGGCGATGGTGTTGGAGTTGGTGAGGACGATGAGGCCGCCCGCGGCCACGCCCAGCACGCGCGCCGGGAGGATCTTGACCAGGTACGCCGCGATCGGCGCCGCGACCACGCCGCCCGCCAGCAGCGCCAGGGCGTAGCCCCAGTCGATGCCCGCCGCGCCCAGCCCGATGAGGAAGCCGAGCGAGCCGCCGACCGCGACGACGAACTCCGAGGTGTCGATCGAGCCGACCACCTTGCGGGGCTCGAGACGGCCCGACGAGAGCAGCGTCGTGGTGCCGACCGGGCCCCAGCCCCCGCCGCCGATGGCGTCGAGCGCGCCCCCGAAGAGGCCCATGGGGGCGAGGAAGCCGGCGCTGGGCCGGCCGTTGAACTGCGGGCGGCGACCGCCGAGCACCAGGAAGCGGAAGACCACGTAGAGGCCGAGGGCGAGCAGGATGCCGGAGACCCAGGGCTTGGCCGTGTCGGCCGGCAGGCTGACGAGGAAGGTCGCGCCGGCGAAGGCCCCGACGAAGCCGGGCCCGGCCAGGATGGCGACGGTGCGCCAGTCCACGTTGCCGAGCTTGTGGTGGGAGAAGCCGGAGACCAGCGACGTGCCGATCTCGGAGAAGTGCACGGCGGCGGAGGCGGCCGCCGGGGCGACGCCCGCGGCGAGCAGCAGCGTCGAGGAGGTCACGCCGTACGCCATCCCGAGGGAGCCGTCGACGAGCTGGGCGAGGAACCCCACCACTCCCAGCACGATCAGCTTGCGCACACCTGCCCCCTTCGGGCCCGTCGTCCTCGCGGCCAAGACGACCGCGACTGCTAACTCGACAAGAAAACTTAGGTTACTTGTCGTGGCGGTGTTCGGAGCGGTCCGCATCGCGAGACCAGCGGCCGTGCGAGGTGGTGAGCGCCTCGTCCCGGAACGCGCCCGGCGACTTGAAATCTCCGCGGACTCGTCCGATGATTGAAGTTACTGGCTGGTAGCGATCGGCCCGACCCCTCCTCGACCGCACGAAGGTGATGCAGCGTGAGCCACTACAAGAGCAACCTGCGCGACATCGAGTTCAACCTCTTCGAGGTGCTCGGTCGCGACGAGATCCTCGGGACCGGTCGCTTCGCCGAGCTCGACGGCGAGACCGCCCGCGAGGTCCTGCGCGAGGTCGACCGCCTCGCCCGCGAGGACCTGGCCGCCTCCTTCGAGGACGCGGACCGCAACCCCCCGGTCTTCGACCCCACCACCCACACGGCCCCGATCACGCCGAGCTTCAAGAAGAGCTACGACGCGTGGATGGACGCCGAGTGGTGGCGCCTGCAGATCGACGAGGACCTCGGCGGCCAGCAGGCCCCGTCCAGCATCGTGTGGGCGCTCGGCGAGCTCGTGCTCGGCGCCAACGCCCCGGTGTGGATGTACGCCGCCGGCCCGGCCTTCGCCGCCGTGGTGCACCGCAACGGCACCGACCGCGACAAGCGCATCGCGCAGCTGATGGTCGAGAAGAAGTGGGGCGCCACGATGGTGCTCACCGAGCCCGACGCGGGCTCGGACGTCGGCGCCGGCCGCTCCAAGGCCACCCCGAACGAGGACGGCTCGTGGAACATCACGGGCGTCAAGCGCTTCATCACCTCGGCCGAGTCCGACCTGCAGGACAACATCATCCACCTCGTCCTCGCCCGCCCCGCGGGCGTCGAGGGCGTCGGCGGCCCGGGCACCAAGGGCCTGAGCCTCTTCGTCGTGCCGAAGTACCACTTCGACCACGAGACCGGCGAGCTCACCGGCGAGCGCAACGGCGTCTACGTCACCAACGTCGAGCACAAGATGGGCATCAAGGTCTCCAACACCTGCGAGGTCACCTTCGGCGACCCGCAGGTCGGTGGCGGCGAGCCGGCCCAGGGCTGGCTGCTCGGCGAGATCCACGACGGCATCGCCCAGATGTTCCAGGTCATCGAGAACGCCCGCATGATGGTCGGAACGAAGGCCATCGCGACGCTGTCGACCGGCTACCTCAACGCGCTGGAGTACGCGAAGAACCGCGTCCAGGGCGCCGACCTCACCAACTCGGCGAAGACCGCCCCGCGCGTCACGATCACGCACCACCCCGACGTGCGCCGCTCGCTGATGACGCAGAAGGCGTTCGCCGAGGCGATGCGCTCGCTCGTGCTCTACACCGCCTCGTGGCAGGACAAGGTGCAGATCGCCGAGGCCGCCGGCGAGAAGGACGACCTCGCGGAGGCCGTCAACGACCTGCTGCTCCCGATCGTCAAGGGCTACGGCTCGGAGCGCTCGTGGGTGCTGCTGGGCACGGAGTCGCTGCAGATCTTCGGCGGCTCGGGCTTCCTGCAGGAGTACCCGGTCGAGCAGTACGTGCGCGACGCCAAGATCGACACCCTCTACGAGGGCACCACCGCGATCCAGGGCCAGGACTTCTTCTTCCGCAAGATCGTCAAGGACCAGGGCCGCGCGCTCGGGCACCTCGCGGGCGAGATCAAGGGCTTCATCGAGTCCGAGGCGGGCAACGGCCGCCTCAAGACCGAGCGGGCCCTGCTGGCCACGGCGCTCGACGACGCCAACGCGCTCGTCGGCCTGATGATCAACGACCTGATGTCGGCCGACGCCTCCAGCGGCGGCGACATCCGCAACGTCTACAAGGTGGGCCTCAACACCACCCGCCTGCTCATGGCGCTCGGCGACGTGGTCTGCGGCTGGCTGCTGCTGCGCGGCGCCGAGGTGTCGCTCAACGCGCTCGCGGGCGACCCGGGCAAGGACAAGGCGTTCTACGAGGGCAAGGTCGCGGCGGCCCAGTTCTTCGCGCAGACCAACCTCCCGCGGATCAGCGCCGAGCGGGCCATCGCCGAGGCGACCGACCTGTCGATCATGGACCTCGACGAGTCGGCGTTCTGATCTCCTGACCCACCCGGACGACCACCGTCCGACGCTCCACGCGAGGGCCCCCGGCGCACCGCCGGGGGCCCCTCGTCGTACCCGGTCGGGCACTCGGGCCGGTACGGCGCGCCTCACCGCCCCGGGGCCGCCGCCAGCACCGCGTCGGTGAGCCGGTCGAGCACCTCGGAGCGCACCCGCCAGCGCTGCCAGAACAGCGGCACGGAGCTGGTCCGCCCGCCGGGCAGCGGCACGACGCGGCGCCCGGGGCGGGCGCCGGTGCCGGGCTCGTCGAGCTGGCCGTCGAGGAACATCCCCCAGCCGAGCCCGCGGCGGACCGCCTCGGCCATGTCGGCCGTGGTCGGCACCCGGTGCACGACGTCGGGGGGCGGGACGCCGAGGCGCTCCAGCTGCTCGTGCTGGAGCGTGTCGAGCTCGTTGAACCGCACCAGCGGGAGCCGCCGCCAGTCCACGGCGCCCGGTCCGCCGACCCGCTCGAGCAGGTCGGCGTCGACGACGGGGTGGTAGCGCAGCGCGCCGATCGGGCGCACGGAGCAGCCCTGCACCGGCTGGTCGTCGGAGGTGACGGCGGCCAGCACCCGGCCCTCGCGCAGGAGGCGGGCGGAGTGCCCCTGGTCCTCGACGTGCACCTCGAGGGCCACGCCGCTCCACCCGGCGACCGCCTCGATCACGTCGTGGAACCAGGTGGCGAGCGAGTCGGCGTTCACGGCCACCGCGACGGCCTGGGGGCCGGCGTCGCCCCCCAGGCGCCGGGAGGCCTCCGTGGCCAGCAGCTCGGTCTGCCGCCCGAGCGCGACGAGCACCTCGCCGCTGGCGGTGGCCCGGCACGGCGCGGCCCGGGTCACGACGACCTGGCCGACCTGCGCCTCGAGCGCGCGGACGCGCTGGCTGACCGCGGACGGCGTGACGTGCAGGGCCCGGGCGGCCGCCTCGAAGGTGCCGTGGTCGACGACGGACACGAGGGCGGCGAGCTGGGTCGGCGCGAACATGAAGCAACGCTAAGGCATGCGAAGATCGTTTCGCTTCCCTTCACACCGGGGCGGGCCTAGCGTCGACGACGTGCTCCTCCCCGACTCCGCCCTCGCCCTCGCCACCGGCCTGTTCACCGGCCTCGGGCTGATCGTGGCGATCGGCGCGCAGAACGCGTTCGTCCTGCGCCAGGGCCTGCTGCGCCGCCACGTCGCCGGGGTGGTCGCGGTCTGCGCGGTCTCCGACGCGGTGCTCATCACCGCCGGGGTGGCCGGCATCGGGGGCCTCGTCGACGCCGCGCCGCTCGCGCTCGAGGTGCTCCGGTGGGGCGGGGTGGCCTTCCTCGTCACGTACGGCGTGCTCGCGCTGCGCCGCGCCACCCGGGGCGAGGCGCTCGACCCGGCGGCGGCCGCGGGGGTGGGCGTGCGCCGTACCCTCCTGACGGCCGCGGCACTGACGTGGCTCAACCCGCACGTCTACCTCGACACCGTCCTCATGCTCGGGTCCGTCGCCCAGCAGGAGGGGCCCGACCTGCGGTGGTGGTTCGCGGGCGGCGCGGTCGTCGCGAGCCTCACGTGGTTCACGGCGCTGGGGTACGGCGCGGGCCGCGCCCACCGTCTGCTGTCGCGCCCGGCGACCTGGCGGGTCGTCGAGACGCTCGTCGGCCTGGTGATGCTCGCCATCGCGGCCCGGCTCGCGCTGCAGCCCGTGGTCTGAGGCCGGTCGACCGGGCACGCGCCGACGGCGACCGGGCGGCGGCCGGGCGGCGGCCAGACGGGGGACGGACGGGAGGCGGACGGGAGGCGGACGGGACGGCGCCCTCCCCTAGGATGGGAGCCCCGACCTCCGTAGCCCGCCCTCGCTGCACCGCCCGCACCCGCGACCGCGACCAGCGCCGACCACGAAGGCCGTCAACCCCGTGCTGCTAGCCGTCGCTGCCGCCCACCTCGTCCTCGCCGCGGTGGCCCCCGTCCTCGTGCGCCTGCTCGGCCGTCGCGCGTTCCTCGCCCTCGCCCTGCTCCCCGCGGCCACCACCGCGTGGGCCGTCACCCTGCACGACGACGTCCGCGACGGCGGCACCGTCACGAGCGTGGTCGACTGGGTGCCCGCGCTCGGCCTCGACCTCGCGTTCTCGGTCGGCACGCTGCAGTGGGTGATGCTGCTCGTCGTCGCCGGCATCGGCACGCTGGTGCTGACCTACTGCGCCTGGTACTTCGACGACGCCGCCCAGGGGCTGCCGATCTTCGCGACCAGCTTCGTCGCGTTCGTGGGCGCCATGCTCGGCCTGGTCATGGCGGACGACCTGCTGGTGCTCTTCGTGTTCTGGGAGCTCACGACGATCTTCTCGTTCCTGCTCATCGGGTTCGAGCCCACGAAGCGCTCCAGCCGGCTCGCGGCGCTGGAGGCGCTCGTCGTCACCACGCTCGGCGGCCTCGTCATGTTCGTCGGCATGCTGGTGCTGGGCCGGGAGGCGGGCACGTTCCGCATCAGCGAGATCCTGGCCGACCCGCCGGCCGGCACCGCCGTGACGGTCGCCGTGCTCCTGATGCTGGTCGGGGCGGTCAGCAAGTCCGCGATCTTCCCCTTCCACTTCTGGCTGCCCGGCGCCATGTCGGCCCCCACGCCCGTCAGCGCCTACCTGCACGCGGCCTCGATGGTGAAGGCCGGCATCTACCTCGTCGCGCTCCTGGCGCCCGCCTTCTCCGACGTGCCGGGCTGGCACCTGTCGCTGCTGACGCTGGGCACCGTGACGATGCTCGTCGGCGGCTGGCGGGCGCTACGCCAGATCGACGTCAAGCTCCTGCTGGCCTACGGCACCGTCAGCCAGCTCGGCTTCATGATCGTCGTGCTCTCCATCGGCTCCCGCACCGCGGCGCTCGCCGGGCTCGGCCTGCTGCTGGCCCACGCGCTGTTCAAGGCGACCCTCTTCCTCTCCGTCGGCATCGTCGACAAGCAGACCGGCACGCGCGACCTCCACGAGCTCTCCGGGGTCGGCCGCGCCATGCCCGCCGTCGCCGTCGCCGCGGTCCTCGCGGGCGCGTCGATGGCCGGACTCCCGCCGCTGCTCGGCTTCGTCGCCAAGGAGACCGTGTTCAGCGCGCTCCTCGAGCTGGCCCACGGCGAGACCGAGGGCGTGCCCGGCTGGGCCGGCTGGCTCGTCGTCGCCGGTCTCGTCGCCGGCTCCGCGCTCACGGCCGGCTACACCGCGCGCTTCCTGTGGGGCACCTTCGCGTCGAAGCCGGGCGTGGCGCCGACCGCGGTCAAGCCGCTCCACCCGGCCTTCGTCGTCTCCCCCGTCGTGCTCGCCGCCCTCAGCCTGGGCCTCGGCTTCGCCGGGGCGGCGCTGACGACCGTGTTCTCGCCGTACGTCGAGACGCTCGTCGCGGGCGAGCACGAGGAGTACCTCGCGCTCTGGCACGGTCTCGGCCTCCCGCTGCTGTTCTCGCTGGTCACGATCGTCGGCGGCATCGGGCTGTTCCTCGTCCGCGACCCGTTGTGCCGCTTCCAGCGGCGCACGGCGCTGCCGGTCACCGCGGAGGGCGTCTACCGGTTCGGCATGCGCGCGGTCGACCGCGTGTCGGTCGAGGTGACCGGAACGCTGCAGCGCGGCTCGGTGGCGAACTACCTCGCGATCATCCTCGGCGTCGTGCTGCTCCTGCCGGGCTACGCCGCGGTGCGCTCGCTCACGACCGGGGAGTCCCCCGTCGAGCTCGTCGCCTGGGACCGTTTCGCGCAGCCCGTGATCGGTCTCGTCGTGGTGGCGGCCTCCATCGCCACCGTGCGCTCGCGGCGCCGGCTGCGCGCCGTCATCCTGGCCGGGGTCACCGGCTACGGCGTGGGCCTGCTCTTCCTCGTGCAGGGCGCGCCCGACATCGCGCTCACCCAGGTGCTCGTCGAGACGGTCAGCCTCGTCGTGTTCGTCCTGGTGCTGCGCCGCCTGCCCGACTACTTCACGAACCGGCCGCTGAGCCGCCAGCGCTTCTGGCGCATGGGCCTGGCGGCTCTCTTCGGCACCGCGGCCGCCGGGTTCATGGTCGTCGCCGCCGCCGCGCGCACCGCGACGCCCGTGTCCGAGGCCTTCCCCGAGGCGTCGCTGGAGTTCGCCTACGGCAAGAACATCGTCAACACGACGCTCGTCGACATGCGCGCCTGGGACACGATGGGCGAGATCTCCGTGCTCGTCGCGGCCGCCACCGGCGTGGCCAGCCTGATCTTCCTCGACACCCGCATGTCGGGCATCCGCCGCGTCCACGACATCCCGTACCCGCAAGGGGTAGAGAAGCAACCCACGTCGCCCGGGCGACGGGTGTGGCTGCCCGGCCCGCGCACGCTGAGCCCCGACCGCCGCTCGATCATCTTCGAGGTGGTCACCCGGCTGATCTTCCACGTCATCATGGTCTTCGCGATCTACCTGCTCATCGCGGGCCACAACCAGCCCGGCGGCGGCTTCGCGGCCGGCATGGTGACCGGCCTCGCGCTCGTCATCCGCTACCTGGCCGGCGGCCGCTACGAGCTCGACGAGGCCGCGCCGATCGACGCCGGCATCCTCATCGGCACGGGGCTGTTCACCTCCGCGCTCGCCGGGCTGGCGCCGATGCTCTTCGGCGGCGTGCCCCAGCAGACGGCCGACTACTACCTGCACCTGCCGCTGCTCGGCGAGGTGCACCTGGTCTCCTCGATCTTCTTCGACATCGGCGTCTACCTCGTGGTGGTGGGACTCATCCTCGACCTGCTCCGCACCTTCGGCTCGCGCCTGGACCGCCAGATCCTGCGCGCGGAGCGCGAGGGCCGACCGGCCGGCTCCGGCTCCCAGCCCGGGGCGGTGGTGTGACGTGGAGGTCAACGCCACCCTCGTCGTGACCTGCGGCGCCCTCGTGGCCTGCGGCACCTACCTGCTGCTCGAGCGCAGCCTCACCCGCGTGCTCGTGGGCCTCGTGCTGCTGAGCAACGGGGTCAACATCATGTTCCTCATCTCCAGCGGACCGTCCGGGACCTCCCCGATCGTGGGCTCCTCCGACCCCGCCGAGATGACGGATCCCCTCCCCCAGGCGCTCGTGCTGACCGCCATCGTCATCACCCTCGGCACGGTCGCCTTCCTGCTCGCCATGGCCCACCGGTCCTGGCAGCTGCACGAGCACGACGACGTGCAGGACGACGTGGAGGACGCCGCCATCCGCAAGCTCGCCATCGACGACGCCACGTCCGACAGCTACGGCCTCACGACCCGGGCCCAGCGCGACGACGACGACGCCCCCCGGGAGGACGGCGCATGACCAGCCTCGTCCCGCTCCCGGTGCTGCTGCCGCTGCTCGGCGCCGGCCTCGCCCTCATGCTGTCGCGGCGCCCGCAGGCGCAGCGGGCGGTGACGTTCGCCGTACTCGTCGCCATCGTCGTCATCGCCGCCGTGCTGCTCGTCGCCGCCGACCGCGACGGTCCCCAGGTGGTGTGGCTCGGCGCCTGGGAGGACATCGGCATCGCGCTCGTGGCCGACCGGCTGGCCGCGCTGATGCTGCTCGTCTCCTCGGTGGTCACCCTCGCGGTGCTCGCGTACTCCATCGGCCAGGGCATGACCGGGGACGAGTCGGAGGCGCCGGTCTCGATCTACCACCCGACGTTCCTCGTCCTCGTCGCCGGCGTCTCCAACGCCTTCCTGGCCGGCGACCTGTTCAACCTGTTCGTCAGCTTCGAGATGCTGCTCTTCGCCAGCTACGTGCTGCTCACGCTGGGCGGCACCGCGGCGCGGGTGCGGGCGGGCACGATCTACGTCGTCGTGAACGTGACGTCCTCGATGCTGTTCCTCATCTCCCTGGCCGCGGTCTACGCGGCGGTGGGCACGCTCAACCTGGCGCAGATCGCGCAGCGCCTCGACGACCTCCCCCACCACGTGTCCCTGACGCTGCAGCTGCTGCTGCTCGTGACGTTCTCGATCAAGGCCGCCGTCTTCCCGCTGTCGCTGTGGCTGCCCGACAGCTACCCGACCGCCCCCGCACCCGTCACGGCCGTGTTCGCGGGCCTGCTCACCAAGGTCGGCGTCTACGCCATCATCCGGCTGCAGACCCTGCTCTTCCCCGAGAGCCCGCTGACCGACCTGCTGATGTGGGCGGCGCTGGTGACGATGCTCGTCGGCATCCTCGGCGCGGTGGCGCAGTCGGACATCAAGCGCATGCTGTCCTTCACGCTGGTCAGCCACATCGGCTACATGATCTTCGGCATCGCGCTCGCCACCGAGGCCGGGCTCTCGGGCGCCGTCTTCTACGTGGCGCACCACATCACCATCCAGACCGCGCTGTTCCTCGTCCTGGGCCTCATCGAGCGCCGTGCCGGCAGCACCGCGCTGCTCCGGCTGGGCGGCCTCGCCCGGCTGGCGCCGCTGCTGGGCGTGCTCTTCTTCGTGCCGGCCATGAACCTCGCGGGCATCCCGCCGCTGTCCGGCTTCCTCGGCAAGGTGGGCCTCCTCCAGGCGGGCCTCTCCGACGGCTCCTGGCTCGCCGTGCTGCTCGTCGCGGGCGGCACGCTCACCAGCCTCCTCACCCTGTACGCCGTCGCGAAGACCTGGGCGCTCGCCTTCTGGCGGTCCCCGGAGCAGGCGCACGAGATGATGCGGCTCCTGCCCTCCGGGGCCGACCCCGCCGAGGAGACCGCGTCCTCGGCGCCCCACCTCGTGCGCCACCGCGGCCACGTGCACGTCGGCTCGGTCGCCTTCGGCGAGCGCGACCTCGCCGACGCCAAGCGCGTCGCCGACAGCGACCAGCCCGACCGCGACCTCTACCAGCGGATCCGCGACGACTCCCTGCCGTCGCGCCTGCCCGCGTCGATGGTCGTGCCGGCCGCCGGTCTCGTGCTGGTGAGCGTCGCCATCACGTTCCTCGCCGGCCCGCTCTTCTCGTTCACCGACCGCGCGGCGGACGACCTGCTCGAGCGCACGCCGTACCTCTCCGCCGTGCTGGGGGACGAGGGATGAGCCCGCAGATGAAGACGACGCGCGCGGGCCTGCAGCGCCCGGCGCGCTACCGCTCCGTGCAGTGGCCGATGGTGCTCGTGCTCACCCTCGTGTGGTGGGCGCTGTGGGGCAGCTACAGCGCGTTCTCGTTCGTCGGCGGCATCGCGGTCGCGGTCGGGGTCTGCTTCGTCTTCCCCCTGCCGCCGTTGCGGATGCAGCTGCGGCTGCGCCCGTGGGCCTTCGTCGTGCTGGTGGCCCGGTTCCACTGGGACGTGCTGGTCGCGAGCTTCCAGGTGGCCCGCCTGACCCTCTTCCCGCCGAAGGACCTGACGAGCGCCCTGGTCGAGGTGCGGCTGCGCACCGAGTCCGACTTCGTGCTCACCGTCGTCGCCCAGCTGGCCACGCTCGTGCCCGGGAGCGTCGTGGTCGAGGTGCACCGCGCCAGCCACACCCTCTACCTGCACGCGCTCGACGTCTCCGACGAGGCCGACCTCGAGGCCGTGCGCCACCGCGTGCTCGCCCAGGAGGACCGGGTGCTCGCCGCGTTCGGCGGCCCCGAGGAGCACACCCTCACGGAGGTGGACCGATGACCGCCATGACGGCCCTGATGGCCGTGGCCGGGCTGCTGCTCGGCGTCTCCGCACTGCTCGTGGTGCTGCGCATGGCGCTCGGGCCGACGATGCTCGACCGCGCGATCGCGTTCGACGTGCTCCTCGCCATCAGCATCTGCGCCGTCGCCGTCGAGGCGGCGATCGACGCCAACACCGAGACGATCCCGCTGCTGCTCGTGGCGACCCTGCTCGGGTTCGTCGGCTCCGTCAGCGTCGCCCGCTTCTCCCCGGGAAGCGACGACGTCGAGGCCGAGGAGTCCGACGACCCCGACAACCGCGCGCGACTGGCCCAGCGCCGGATGCGCAGCCTGCGCGAGGACAGCCTGCGCGCGAGGAGGATGAAGCGATGAGCCTGACGGACGTCCTCGACGTGGTCTCGGCGGTGCTCCTGCTCGCCGGGGCCCTGCTGACGCTGATCGCCGCGATCGGGCTGCTGCGCTTCCCCGACCTGCTGACCCGGATGCACTCGGCCACCAAGCCCCAGGTGCTCGGCCTGCTCCTCGTGGTGCTGGGCCTCGCCCTGCGCCTGCGCGACCCGTCGGCCACCGCGCTCCTCGCGCTCGTGGCGGTCTTCCAGATGGTCACCTCGCCCGTCGCGTCCCACATGGCCGGGCGCGCGTCGTACCGCGCCGGCCAGGTCCGCGACGACCTCCTCGTCGCCGACGAGCTCAGCGAGGCCCTGCCGAGGCTGAAGGAGAACCGCGGCGCGCCGTGACCGGGGGGGTGGCGGGTTCCCCGGTGCACCGGGGAACCCGCCACTTGTCGCGCGAAACTTCCCACCGGAAGTGGTGGGTTGGGTGGACGACCGTCCCCGACGCCCCGGTACGGCGGACCCGCCCACCCGCCGCGCACCGTCCGCGCATCGCGACCGCCGCCGCTGTACCCCGTGCCGTCAGACCGACGGGCCCGGACGCACGAGAGCCCCCGAGCATCGCTCGGGGGCTCTCGTCGTGCCGGGACTCTGTGCGTCAGCGGTCAGCGCGTGAAGCGCTGCTCCTTGCTCCAACGCTCCTTCTTGCGACCCGCGCCCTGGGGCGCGTCGTCGCGGTTGCGCGGGCCACGCTCGGAGCGCTCGGGGCGGTCGGCGCTGCGGGGGCCCGCCGGGGCGCCCTCGCGGTTGCCGCGGTAACCGCCCTGGCCACCCTCACGGTTGCCCTGGTAGCCGCCACCCTCACGGTTCCCGCGGTAGCCACCCTCGCGGGCGCCACCCTCACGGTTGCCCTGGTAGCCGCCGCCCTCGCGGTTACCGCGGTAACCGCCCTGGCCACCCTCGCGGTTGCCCTGGTAGCCACCCTGGCCGCCCTCACGGTTGCCCTGGTAGCCGCCCTGGCCACCCTCACGGTTGCCGCGGTAGCCGCCCTGGCCACCCTCTCGGTTGCCCTGGTAGCCGCCCTGGCCGCCCTCACGGTTGCCGCGGTAGCCACCCTCGCGGGCACCACCCTCACGGTTGCCCTGGTAGCCGCCACCCTCGCGGTTGCCGCGGTAGCCGCCCTGGCCACCACCACGGTTGCCGAACGAGCGGGAGCCGCCGCTGCGCGGGCCACCCTCGCTGCGCGGGCCGGCGGAGCGCTGCGGGGCAGCCTCGCCGGACTCGTCGAGCGACTTCACGGTCAGCGGGCGCTGGGCCTTGCGGAAGTCGTGGTGACGCACCTCGACCGCGGCGCCCTTCTGCAGGCGGACGACGGAGGAGAGGAACTTCGGCGTGGTCAGCGTGACGACACCACCGTCGTCGCCGGCGCGGGCCGTGCGGCCCGAGCGGTGCAGGTAGGCCTTCGGGTCGGAGGCCGCGTCGAAGTGCACGACGAGCTTCACGCCGTCGACGTGGATGCCGCGGGCGGCGACGTCGGTGGCGACGACGGCCTGGGCGTCGCCGGAGGAGAAACGCGCCAGGTTCCGCTCGCGCACCCGCTGCGACAGGTCGCCGTGCAGGTCGACGGCCGGGAGGCCGGCCTGCTCGAGGGCGTCCGCCAGCTCGATGGCGCCCTCACGGGTGCGGGTGAAGACGATCGTGCGGCCGTTGGCCTTCACGAGGTCGACAGCGGCGTCGACCTTCTCGCGGAAGCCGCCGACGACCATCGTGTGGTGGGTCATGGTCGTGACCGCACCGGCGTTCGGGTCGAGCTGGTGCAGGCGCGGGTCGCGCAGGTGGTGGCGCACCAGGGTGTCGACGTCGCCGTCGAGGGTGGCGCTCAGGAGCATGCGCTGCGTGCCGGCCGGCGTCATGCCGACGAGCTCGTCGACGACCGGGAAGAAGCCCAGGTCGCACAGGTGGTCGGCCTCGTCGAGGACGGTGACCTCGACGTCGTCGAAGAAGCAGTAGCCGTTCTCGAGCAGGTCGCCCAGGCGGCCCGGCGTCGCGACGACGATGTCCGCACGCTGGCGGAGCTGGCGGGTCTGGCGCTCGTAGGGCACCCCGCCGTACACGGTCGTCAGCTTCAGGCCCACGGCCTCCGCGAGCGGCTGCATGGAGCGCGTCACCTGGGTGGCGAGCTCACGCGTCGGCACGATGATGACGGCGCGGGGGTGGCACGGGCGGCTGCGCTTGCCGGCGAGGCGCTGCATCACGGGGATGCCGAACGCCAGCGTCTTGCCGGAGCCGGTCTGGGCGCGGCCCAGGACGTCGTGGCCGGCGAGGCCGTCGGGGATGACGGCCTGCTGCACCGGCGTGGGCGCGGTGATGCCCTGCACGGCGAGCGCGGCGATGAGGTCGGCGCGCAGCTCGGGGAACGACGGGGCGTCCTCCGCGGCGGCCGCGAGGGCCTCGGCGATCTCGGTGGCCTCGTCGGCCTCGGTCTCGACGGGGGCCTCGTCGGTGTCAGCGACCTCGACGTCGTTCTCGACGACGACGGCCTCGGGGGCCTCGTCGACGACCGGCGCCTCGGACTCGGCAGCCTCGGCGGCCTCGGTCTCGACGGTCTCGATCGGCGAGGACTCCGTGGCGGGGTCCGTCACGACGGGCTCGGCCGTCGGGTTCTCGGAGGAGCTGCTCGGGGCAGCGATGTGCTCGGTGGTGTGGGAAGACAAAGTGGAACCTTCAATTCACAGCGGTGACGGGCATGCGTCTGCGCGCGGAACCGCGGGTGCGGAGCCGATGGGCCTGACGAGACGCGATCTCGATGAACCCGATCGCTGGTCTCTGCACCCCCTGGAGCGGGGATGCACCACACCGGGTGCAAGGAAAAGAGGTGGCTGCCGCCGCAAGGGGCGGACCACTGGCCGTCGTCCAGAGTACGCCGCTGCTCCCCCGACCGTGAATCCCCGCGGTTGTCTCGTGGGTCACCCCCGGGGCGGTGGAGCCGGTGGTGGCAGTCTGGCCCCGTGAGCAAGCACCCCGCCCCCGACGACCCGTCGGACACCCGGCCCGCGACGCCGACCGACAGCCGGCCCGTGCTGATGCGGCGACGCTGGTGGGTGACGTTCACGGTGCTGCTGGCGGTGGCCGTGGCCGTCGTGTGGTGGTTCCGCCAGCCCGACGCCGACCCGCCGGCCGAGGACCCGGACGCCTCCAGCGAGGCCGGCGCGGGCAACGATGACGGTGGGGCCGGCGAGGACGGGGCCGACGGGACGCTGACCGTCCCCGACGGGTTCGCGGTCGGTGACACGGAGTGGGGGCGCGACACCTCCGCCGCCGCCCAGGACCGGCTCGACCAGGCGCTCGAGGTGCTCTCCGACCGCCCGGCGGGGGCGGACGGCGGCCCGGAGGGCGGCGTCTACGTCGTCGACGGGACGAGCGACCCGGCCGAGCAGCTGGTCGCGGTGGTGCTGGCCAGCGAGGCGCTCGGCACCGCACCGCCCGCCGAGATCGCGGCGCAGACCGTCGAGTTCAACCTCGGCCAGGAGATCGTGTCCGACGAGGTCGACGGCGGCGGGGTCGCCTGCGGCTACGTTCCCGTCCTCGTCGCCCAGGACCAGCAGGCGCAGCAGTGGTTCTGCGCGGCGGCGTACGGCGACGCCGTCGCCAACCTCCTGCTCCCCCTGTCGGTGACCGACGCCGACGCCGCCACCGAGCAGGCCACCGCCTTCTACGAGGCCGCCCGCGCCTGAGCGCGGCGCCTCCCGAGACCGGCGCTCCCCGAGACCCGGCTCTCAGCCCTCCCCGCCGAGCGGCAGCAGGAGCTCGACGGGACCGTCGACGCTGACGCGCACCGGCACGCCCCAGTCCTGCTGGTGCAGGTGGCACGCCGCGCCCTCCGCGGGCACGCCGTCGGGCGCCACGTCGCACGACGCGGCCCGCGCCGCCACGTGCAGGACGCCTTCGCCGACGGCCGGGTCGAGCACGAGCCGGCGTACCAGGTCCGTGCCCCGCCCCTCGCCCTCGCGCAGCAGCGCCGGCGGGGTGGCGGAGACGTGGAGCTGCGAGGGCGGACCGAAGCGGTCGTCGACCTTCTGGCCCGGCGGCGGGGTGAAGGCGACGACGAGCTCGACGTCGCCCGCGACCTCGGTGACGGGCCGCTGCGTGGTGTGGGCGAAGCCGTCGGTCGCCACGACCCCGCCGAGCGGAACGCGGGTGAGCCGGTGCGCCGTCGACTCGACGACCACGAGGTGGTCGCCCTCGAGGTGGGCACCGCTGGGCTCGGACAGGTCGGTGGCCAGCGTCGTCAGCCCGCCCTGCTCCCCGGCGCGGCGGTCGAAGCGGCGCACCGCGCCGTTGTAGGTGTCGCAGACCGCGACGGAGCCGTCGGGCAGCACCGTGACGCCGAGGGGGTGCTGGAGCAGCCCGGCGTCCTCGCCGTGGCCGCCGGGGCCGTCGCGGAACCCGAAGTCGAAGAGGCCGGAGCCGACCGCGGTGCGCACCTCGAGGGAGGCGCCGTCCACCCAGCGCAGCGACGAGGTCTCGGAGTCGGCCAGCCAGAGGCGGTCCCCGTCCGCCGCGAGCCCGGAGGTCTGGGCGAACCACGCCGTCGCGAGCGGGCCGTCGAGGAGGCCCTCGTTGGTGGTGCCCGCGGCGACCTCCACCGCGCCGGTGAGGGGGTCGAGGGTCCACAGCTGGTGGATCCCGGCCATCGCGACCCAGACCCGGTCGCGCCACCACACGACGTCCCACGGCGAGGACAGCCGCTCGGTGCCGTCGCCCTGCATCCACTGGGTGCCGTCGCCGGCGAGCACCCGCGTGCTGCCGTCGGCGAGGGCGAGCCCCACGAGCCGGTGGGCCACGGTGTCGGCGACCACCACGTCGTACCCGACCCGCTCGGCCACCTCCGCCGGCAGCAGGCAGAGCCCGTTGGGCTCGCGGAAGCCGTCGAAGCGGCGCAGCACGGGGCCGTCCACCCCGGCGAGCTCGACGACCGCGTCGTGCCCCGCGTCCGCGACGAGCACCCGGCCGTCGGGCAGCGGCACGGCCTTCGCGGGGAAGCGCAGGTCGCCCGCGACGGCGGGTGGCGGCACGTACGGCGAGTCCCCCGGCTGCAGGGTGCCGCGCTCGCGGTGCTCGGCCACCAGCTCGTCGAGGAGCCGGTCGACGGCGTGGGCGTGGCCCTCCCCGGCGTACTGCGCCACGACGTACCCCTCCGGGTCGACGAGCACCAGCGTCGGCCACGCGCGGGCCGTGTAGGCCTGCCAGGTCACGAGCTCGGGGTCGTCGAGCACGGGGTGGGCCACGTCGTAGCGCTCGACGGCGGCCGCGAGCGCGTCCGGATCGGCCTCGTGGACGAACTTGGGGCTGTGCACGCCGACGACGACGAGGTGCTCGGCGTGCTTCTCCTCGACGGGGCGCAGCTCGTCGAGCACGTGCAGGCAGTTGACGCAGCAGAAGGTCCAGAAGTCGAGCAGCACGAAGCGGCCCCGCAGGTCACCCAGCGTGAGGGGGGCCGCCACGTTGAGCCAGCCGCGCCCGCGCAGCTCGGGGGCCCGGACCCGGGGGACGGTGCCGTCGTTCCTCGCCATGCGGGAGAGGCTAGCGGCGGCCGGGGACGGCGCCCGCCGGCCCTCCACAGCGTCCCCGCGACCCCTCCCCGCCCGGCCCGGCCCGTGGCTACTGTGGCGCCCATGACGACGCAGCAGCCCGCCCCCGAGACGGCTCCCCCCGGCGACCCCGAGGGGTCGACCGCCGAGACGAGCGAGGACGCGGCGCGGCTCGGGTCGTACGTCGACGTGTGGTGGCTGGCCGTCGGCGAGGCCCTCGACCTGGTCGAGCAGGTGCCCGACGACGCCTGGAGCCGCCCGACCGAGCTGCCGGGGTGGACCGTGCACGACGTGCTCGCCCACCTGGCGCACCTGGAGGCCGTCGCGGTCGGCGCCGAGCACACGCCGGTGGACGTCGGCGACGCGCCGCACGTGCGCAACGACATGGGCCGGTTCTGCGAGGAGGGCGTCGTGGCGCGGCGCGACTCGCCGCCCCGCACGCTGGTGCACGAGCTGCGCGCGGCGGCGACCACGCGCCGTACCGCCCTGGCGGCCACGCCGCCCACCGACCCCACGGCCCCGGCGCCGGGTGCCTTCGGCGCGATCGGGTGGGACACCGAGACCTTCCTCGGCAACCGCCCCCTCGACGTGTGGATGCACGCGCTCGACATCCGGCGGGCCGTCGGCCTGCCGGGCGAGGTGGAGGGGCCGGCGGCGTCGTACGTCGCGACCAAGCTCGTGCGCTCGTTGCCGTTCGTGGTGGGCAAGCGCGCGCAGGCGCCGGTGGGCGCGACGGTGGTGCTCGACGTGGCCGGGCTGACGGCTGTCGCGGTCGAGGTGGGCGAGGACGGCCGGGCCCGGGAGGTGGACGTCGCGGCGGTGGCGAGCCCCACGGTGCGGCTGTCCTGCGACCTGGAGACCTACGTGCTCGCCGCGGGCGGGCGCGGGGCGCTCGACCCGGCCGCGTTCGGGGTGGAGGGCGACCGCGACCTCGCCGACCGTGTCCTCGCGGGCCTGGCGGTCACGCCGTGAGCGCCTGGTCCCTGGCCGACGTGCCCTCGCTGGAGGGGCGCACCGTCGTGGTGACCGGCCCCACGAGCGGGCTCGGCGAGGTGACCGCGCTCGAGCTGGCCCGGGCCGGGGCCCGTGTGGTGCTGGCCGCCCGGAGCGAGGCGAAGCTGGACGTGACGGAGGCGGACATCCGCCGCGAGGTGCCCGGCGCCCGGCTGGAGCGGCTGGTCGTCGACCTCTCGTCGCTGGCGTCCGTGCGCGCGGCCGCCACCGAGGCCCAGCGCCTCGGCGCGATCGACGTGCTCGTCAACAACGCCGGCGTCATGGCGACCCCGGCGCGGCGCACCGACGACGACCTCGACCTGCAGATGGCGACGAACCACTTCGGCCCGTTCCTGCTGACCGGGCTGCTCCTCCCGCAGCTCGTCGACGGCGGCGAGGGACGCGTGGTGACGGTGTCGTCGATGATGCACACGATCGCGCGCACGCCCCCGCTGGGCGACCCGCGGCGGGCGCCCCGGCGCTACAGCCGGTGGGGCGTCTACGGGCAGACGAAGCTGGCCAACCTGCTGTTCACCCACGAGCTGCAGCGCCGGGCCACCGCCGCCGGCCTGCCGCTGCGGGCGCTGGCGGCGCACCCGGGCTACGCCTCGACCCACCTGCTGTCCTACGGCCAGACCGGCGGGTCGGGCGGCGGCGTGGCCTCGATCCTCGACGCGGTCACCCGGTTCACCGCGCAGTCGGCGGCGCAGGGGGCGGAGCCGACGATCATGGCGGCCACCGCCGACCTGCCCGGCGGCACCTTCTGCGGGCCCGGTGGCTTCCGGGGCATCCGCGGCAAGCCCCGCGTCGTCGGCTCGACCGCGCTCTCGCGCGACGCCGAGGCGCAGCGGCAGCTGTGGGAGCTGAGCGAGGAGACGGTCGGGCTCACCTGGCCCTGACCAAAGTCACCCCGCCCGCGCCCGTCGGCGGATGCGGTGGGCCGCGGTGGTGCCTAGCGTCGGGGCGTGGGCGAGGAGCAGGGCTGGGAGATCGACACCGGGACGCACCGGCACCGGGTGGTGACCGACGCGTCCGGGTGGTCGAACGTGGCGACCTGGTACGTCGACGGCGTCGAGGTCGCGCGCAGGCGCGGCAACGACGACGCGTTCGTCCTCGTGCCCGGCGACCGGGTCGGGAAGGACGACTCCGACTCCGACTCCGACTCCGATGAGGACTCCGATGAGGACTCCGATGAGGACTCCGATGAGGACTCCGACGGGGAGCCGAGGGGCCAGGCCGACGGCTCCGGGGCCGGCGCCTGCGAGGCCGGGGAGCCCGAGGCCGGGGAGCCCGATCCGGCGCTCGGCGCCGTGCGGGTGCGCTGGTCGACCTTCGGGGGCGCCCGCCGGGTGACGTGGTTCGGGCCGGACGACGCCGTCAGCGCGAAGGCGGGCGCGAAGGCCGCGGCCCGCACGGGCATCGGTGGCCTCGACCTGGACCCGGACCCCGGTACGCCGGCCGCCCGCCGCGAGGAGCGCGCCCGCCGCCACCCCGCGCTGTACGCCGCACGCCACGTCGTGGCGGGCGTGGTGAAGGTCGTCGGGCCGTTCGTCGTGGTGTGGCTGCTGGCGCGGCTGGCGTTCGCGGTGCCGCTGCCGTCGATCCCGTGGCCGGACCTGCCGTCCATCCCCTGGCCGGACCTCCCGTCGATCCCCTGGCCCGACCTGCCGTCGATCCCGTGGCCGAGCATCGACCTCCCCGACTGGCAGCTGCCCGCGTGGCTGCGGTGGTTGCTGCAGAACGCGAAGTACGTCGTCCCCGTCCTCATCGGCGTCGCCCTGGCGTACGGCGAGGTGCGGCGCCGCCGCACCCAGGACCAGCGCAAGGCCGAGCTGCGCGAGCAGCGCGAGGCCGAGACGCGCGAGAGGCGTGCCGCGCTGTCGAGCCAGGCGGACGGTGACGCTCGTGACGACGAGCGGCGCGAGGCCGACGAGGACCGGGACCCGGACCGGCAGCCGCCCGGTGGTTGAGGCGGCCGCGCCCGCGCTCGCTCCGGTGGTTGAGGTGGCCGCGCCCGCGCTCGCTCCGGTGGTTGAGGTGACCGCGCTAGGGCCCCCGCTCCGGTGATTGAGGTGGCCGCGCCCGCGCTCGCTCCGGTGGTTGAGGTGGGTGCGCCCGCGCTCGCTCCGGTGGTTGAGGTGGGTGCGCCCGCGCTCGCTCCGGTGGTTGAGGTGGGTGCGTTAGCACCCCTCGAAACCACGCCCGGGAAGGCCGGCGGCCAGGGGCACCAACCTTTCTGACCTGCGGAGACTCGATCTGTGGAGAACCGTCGACCGCGGCCGAGAATGTCGGTGGTCGCTGGTGTGATGGATCCATGACCGAGACCGCGCTGCACCCCCTCGCCGGGGTAGTGGCGCGCCTGCACGACGACCTCGATGAGGGTTTCGACCTCGGTCTCCTGACCCTCGGCCCGACCGAGACCGGCGGCGCACTCGTCGAGCTCGAACGGGCGGCGAACCGCCTCGCCGCCCTCCAGTCGAGGCTGCTGGCCCACGCCACCGATGTGCAGGTCGAGGACGAGACCGGCGCCCCGTCGACCGCGGTCTGGTTCGCGAACGCGACGCACGTGACGCGGGCCGAGGCCCACCGCCGGGTCCGCGTCGCGGTTGCCACCGACGAGCGGTACGACGCTCTCGTCGCTGCCTGCTCCTCCGGCGCGGTCTCACCCGGGCAGGCCGAGGCGATCGTGGGCGCGCTCGACGACCTGGGCGGCGACGTCGCCGGGAGGGTCCGAGACGAGGCCGAGGAGACGCTGGTCGGATTCGCGGCCGATCACGACGCGAAGGACCTGCGGGTGCTGGGGCGACGGATCCTCGACATCGTCGCCCCCGCGATCGGTGAGGCGCGTGAGGCGGAGCTGCTGGCGAAGGAGGAGCGTGAGGCGGCTGCGCGGATCCGGCTGACGATGCGCGAGGACGGGCACGGGTGCGTCCACGGCAAGTTCACGGTGCCGGAGATGCACGGCGCGATGTTCGCCAAGATGATCGACGCCATCGCCTCGCCACGGCGCGACCACTTGCGTGCCAACAATGACGCGGCCGACGCGGTCGCCCCGGAGACGGCCGACACCCCCGTCGGCGGGGACGCGCGACCGCTGTGGGAGGAGCGTGGTCAAGCGTTCGTCGAGCTGATCGAGCGGATGCGCGACGCCGACCTGCCCGACGCCGCCGGTGCGGGCGCGACAGTCGTGGTGACGATGCAGCTCGACACCCTCACCGGCGGGCTCGCGGCGGCGTCGTTGGACACCGGCCACCGCCTCTCGCCCGGCGAGGCCCGACGCCTCGCCTGCGGCGCAGACCTCGTGCCGGCGGTGCTCGGCACCAAGAGCGAGGTGCTCGACCTCGGCCGTTCCGCCCGGTTCCACAACAAGCCCCAGCGCATCGCCTTGATCCTGCGCGACGGAGGTTGCACCGCCGAAGGTTGCGACGCCCCGCCGCAGCGCTGCGAGGCCCACCACGACGACCCCTGGGCCCGCGGCGGCAAGACCTCGGTGGCCCGCGGACGACTGCTGTGCTGGCACCACCACCGCGTCGCGCACGACCCGACGTACCTGACCGAGACGCTCGGCACCGGCAAGCTCCGGTTCACGCGGCGGAACTGATGAACCCGCAACCCCGAGCCGTGGTTTCGAGGGCCGCTGGCGCGGCCACCTCAACCACCGGGCCAGCGCGGCCACCCCAACCGCCGGACCAGCGCGGCCACCTCAACCACTGGACCGGTGCGGCCGGCGCGCCCACCCCGCCCCTCGGTGGTTGAGGTGGGTTGCCCTGGCAACCCCTCGAAACCACACCAGCACGCCCGCGGGGTTTCGAGGGCCGCTGGCGCGGCCACCTCAACCAACGGACACGCGTGCGGCCGCCTCAACCTGGACCAGCGCCGCCGCCGGACCAGCGCGGCCACCTCAACCACCGGACCAGTGCGGCCGGCGCGCCCACCCCGCCTCACAAACCCCTCGCGCGCGTGGCCGGGCGGGCCCAGGATGGGGCGCGTGGAGACGGTGGTGTGGATCGACGAGGCGGAGGCGGGGTGCTGCGGGCCGACGTTCGCGACGTCCGACGTCATCACGTGGCACCTGGCGCCCGAGGACGGGTGGGCGCCGGACGGCCTGCACGAGCTCGACCCCGAGCTGGGGGAGGTCGCGTGGCGGCTGTCGCTGCACGAGGACCCCGCGCCGCCCGAGCAGCGCGGCAGGGTGCGGCGCATCCAGGCGCTGGAGAGGGAGGTCGACCCCGACCCGCAGGTCCCCTGGCCGGCACCGCTCCGGTCGCGACGGCGGGGCGGCTACGCGCCGGCGCCGGAGCTGTCGTCGTACTTGGTCGACGTGCCCCAGGTGCACCGCGACGACGAGCCCTCGCTCGCCGGCCGGCGCATCGTCGGCTGGCTGGTGGACCTCGACCTGTTCCCAGTCGCTCCCCGGGCCTGAACCCGGGCCGTGAGCCCCGCCCCGGAGCCCCTCCCGCGACGGGCCTCAGCGCGAGCGCGGCCCGAACGACGGCGTGATCTTCGCGAACGCCGACTCGCGGGCGACGCGGGCGTTGCGGGTCGCCAGCAGGAGCACCTGCTCGATGCGCTCGCGGGAGAAGGTACGGCGCGCGCTCGCGGTCTGCGCGCCGTCGAAGAGCCGCTTGGCGGCGGCGATCGCGTCGGGCGACTTCGTGCGCAGCGTCTCCGCGAGGGCCTCGGCGGCGGCGACGGGCTCGGAGTCCAGCTCGGTCACGAGGCCCAGGTCGCGGGCCTCCTTGCCGGAGACCACCTCGGCGGTCATGGTCAGCTTCTTCGCCACGTCGATGCCGACGAGCTCGGAGATGCTCCGCACCCCGCTCATGTCGGGGATGAGGCCCCACTTGCCCTCGAGCACCGACCAGCGCGAGTCGGGCGTCGCGATGCGGAAGTCCGCGGCCAGCGCGATCTGCAGCCCGCCGCCGTAGCAGTGGCCGTGCACGGCCGCGATCACCGGCACCGGCACCCGGCGCCAGGCCCAGCAGGCCTCCTGGAACTTGTTCGTCCCGCGCAGCGGGGACGGCAGCAGCGCACCGACGATCGCCGCCGGCTTGCGCATCACGGACCCGAAGTCGAGGCCGGCGCAGAACGAGTCACCCTCGCCGGAGATGACGACCGCCCGCAGGCTGCGGTCGGTGCGCAGCCAGCGGGCGATGCGGATCAGGTCGTCGAGCGTCTCGAGCGTGAGCGCGTTCAGCTTGTCGGGACGGGCCAGGCGCACGTGCGCCACGCCGTTCTCGACCGTGCAGGTGACGTACGTGGTGGTCGGCGAGGAGGCGCGCATGGCCGCGATGGTACTCGCGGGTAACGACGCGCGCCTCCCCCTCGACTCAGCGGAAACGCTTGCTGACGTCCGCGGCGCTGTGCGAGGAGCCCGCGCCGGCGGGGCGGGCCGCGCCGGAGCGAGCGGCACCGGCCGTGCGCGCCCCACCGGAGCGCGCGCCACCCGCGGAGCCGCCACGACCGCCGCCGGCCGAGCCCGAGCGGCCGGAGCCGCCCTGCCCGGTGGCGGGACGCGACGAGCCGGAACCGCCCTGGCCCGAGCCACCGCCCGAGCCCGTGCGACCACGACGGCGACGCGGTCGGCCGCCCCCGCCGCCCCGGCGCTCGTCGGAGCCCTCGCCCGAGGCGGAGCCCGCGGAGCCACGGCCGCCCGAGGCGACCTCGGTCGTCATGTCGAGACCACCGGGGACGAGCTTGCGCTCGCCCGGGGCCAGCTCGGCGAGGACCGCGTCGGTCGGGCCGGCGAGCTTCGTCGTGCGGGGACGGATGCCCGCGGCCTTCGTCAGGGCGCGGACGTCGCGGGCCTGGTCGTCGGTCATCAGGGTCACCACGGTGCCCGCGGCGCCGGCGCGCGCCGTACGCCCGGAGCGGTGCAGGTACGCCTTGTGCTCGGCCGGCGGGTCGGCGTGGACCACGAGCTCCACGTCGTCGACGTGGATGCCGCGGGCCGCGATGTCGGTGGCCACGAGGGTGGTCGCCCGGCCGGCGTGGAACGCGTCCATGTTGCGGGTGCGGGCGCCCTGCGACAGGTTGCCGTGCAGGTCGACCGCCGGCACGCCCGCCTTGTTGAGCTGGCGGGCCAGCGCCTTGGCGCCGTGCTTGGTGCGGGTGAAGACGACCGTGCGGTCGGAGCCGCTCGTGAGGTCGACGAGCACCGGGAGGCGGTGGTCGCGGTTCGCGAGGTGCAGCACGTGGTGCTCCATCGCGGAGACCGGCGACTGCGCCGAGTCGGCCTCGTGGGTGACGGGCTGCTGGAGGAACTGCTTCACCAGCGCGTCGATCGCGTTGTCGAGCGTCGCCGAGAACAGCAGCCGCTGGCTGCGCTTCGGGGTCGCGGCCAGCAGGCGCCGCACGGCGGGCAGGAAGCCGAGGTCGGCCATGTGGTCGGCCTCGTCCAGCACGGTGATCTCGACGTCGCCGAGGCTGCAATGGCCCTGGCCGATGAGGTCCTCGAGGCGGCCGGGGCAGGCGACGACGATGTCGACGCCGCGGCGCAGCGCCTGCACCTGCGGGTTCTGGCCGACGCCGCCGAAGACGGTGCGCGTCGTGAGGCCGCTCGCGGACGCCAGGGGGGACAGCGCCTCCTCGATCTGGCCGACGAGCTCGCGCGTCGGGGCGAGGATCAGGGCCCGCGGGGCCCCCGGGCGGGGACGACGGCCGGAGCCGGCCGTCAGGCGCGCCACCAGCGGCAGCAGGAACGCGTAGGTCTTGCCCGAGCCGGTGCGGCCGCGGCCGAGGACGTCACGGCCGTTCAGCGAGTCGCCGAGCGTGGCGGCCTGGATCGGGGTGGGGACGGTGATGCCCTGCGCGGACAGCACGTCGCAGAGGGCGGTGGGCACGCCGAGGTCGGCGAAACCGGGAGAAGTCATGAGGAGGGGACAACCTTCGTCAGCTGACGTCCCACCTGGGGCCCGGCCGGCGACGGGGCCGGCGGGCACGTGCCGCGTCGGAGCGGCCACGTCCGCCGCCACGAGGGGCGGACGCTCGGTCCGAGGTGAGACGGGACGGGCCGACTCGGCCAACGTAGCGGCCCGCCCCGGCGTACGACGATTCCCCACCCCCCGCGCGGGGGGTGGGGTGGCCGAGGTCACGTCCGCCAGGACCAGACGAGCGCGTCCCTCAGGACCAGGCGAGCGCGTCGTCGTCGAGGTCGGCGCCGCGGATGGCCCGCAGGTCGGCCACGTAGTTCTGCCGCAGCCGCCACGGCGACTCGGCGCCCTGCTTGGGCAGCTGGTCGATCGAGCGCAGCACGTAGCCGGCCTCGAAGTCCATGAACGGCTCCTCGGCGACCGTGGGGTCGCGCTGCACCTCGACCTTGCGCAGGCCGGAGCCGTGCAGCCGGCCGAGCACCTGGGAGACGTAGTCGGCCACCAGGTCGGCCTTCAGCGTCCAGGACGCGTTGGTGTAGCCGATCGTGTACGCGAAGTTCGGCAGCCCGGTCAGCATGAGACCGCGGTAGGCCATCGTGTCGGGCAGGTCGACCTCGTCGCCGTCGACCTCGAAGCGGATGCCGCCGAACGCCAGCAGGTTGAGCCCCGTGGCGGTGACCACCACGTCGGCCTCGAGCTCCTCACCGCCCTCCAGCCGGATCCCGGTGGGCGTGAAGGTCTCGATGCGACCCGTCGCGATGGACGCCCGCCCCGAGCGCAGCGCCTTGTAGAGGTCGCTGTCGGGCACGACGCAGAACCGCTGGTCCCAGGGGTCGTACGGCGGGTTGAAGTGCGTGTCGACGTCCACCTCCGGCAGCTGGCGGCGCGTGTAGGCCCGCACCGCCTTGCGCACGGGGCCGGGGAACTTCTGGCTCACGTTGAAGAACGCCATCTGCTGGAGCACGTTGCGCCAGCGCACCACCTGGTAGGCCGTCATCTCCGGCAGCACCTTGCGCAGGGCCAGCGACAGCTTGTCCTTCGCGGGGATGGAGATCACGTACGTCGGCGTGCGCTGCAGCATCGTCACGTGGGCGGCGGCGCCCTCGCCCGACGACAGCGACGGCACCAGCGTGATGGCGGTGGCCCCCGAGCCGATGACGACGACCCGCTTGCCGCTCACGTCGAGGTCCTCGGGCCACTCCTGCGGGTGCACGAACGTGCCCGCGTACTGCTCCTCGCCCGGGAAGGTCGGCCGGTAGCCCGAGGCGTAGTCGTAGTAGCCCGAGCAGCAGTAGAGGAACCCGGCCGTGTACGTCGTGGGCTCGCCGTCGACGAGCGCCTCGACGCTCCAGCGCGCGGCGGCCGAGTCCCACGAGGCGCCGACGACGCGGTGGCCGTAGCGGATGCGCTCGACGAGGCCGAACTCCTCGGCGGTCTCCCGCACGTACTCCCGGATGGCGGGCCCGTCGGCCAGGGCCTTCTCGCCCAGCCACGGCTTGAAGCGGTAGCCCAGCGTGAACATGTCGGAGTCGGAGCGCACGCCGGGGTAGCGGAAGAGGTCCCAGGTGCCGCCGAGCGCGTCGCGCGACTCGAGGATGACGAGCGAGAGCCCGGGGTGGTCCTGCGCGATGCGGGCCGCCGCGCCGATGCCCGACAGGCCGGCGCCGACGACCAGGACGTCGACGTGCTCGACGGGGGCGGTGGGGCGCACGACCTCGTCGTGCGGGGCGGGGCGGGAGTCTCCGGTCGGCCCCTCGCCGTCGGCCGCGGAGGCCGTCGGGTCGCCCGGGACTGCGAGGTCGGTGGGCTCGGGGGTGTCGCCGGAACGAGCCGGTGTCTGCGCCATGGTCGGGATCATGGCGCAGACACCGGCTTGTTGTCACGCGTTCAATAGCGCGCGGGGTGGTCGATCAGCGGATCAGAAGATCTCGCCGCCGGGGACGATGTTGAGGCGGAAGTCGCTCGTGGCGGCCGGGTCACCCGTGTACTCGGTGACCTCGATCTTGTAGGCCTCCCCCTCGACGACCTCGACGACGCACTCCTCGTTGTCGTAGGAGCTGTCGCGGTTGCACAGCTCGTCCCGACCGCCGTCCAGCACCCGCAGGCGGAAGTCGATCGCCCCGGTCGAGCCGCCGCCGGCCACGTCGATGAGCTCGATCGTGATGACGCCGGACTCCGTGGCGGTGATCGTCGTGCTCGCGCCGCCGGGGGGCATCGTGGTGCCGCCCGAGGTGGTGCCGTCGGGCAGGACCGCCGCACCCGGGGTGCTCGCGGGCGGGTCTTCCGAGCCCTCGATCTCCTCGATCGTGAGACCCGAGTCGGTCGCCACGGCCAGCACGTCGCCGGACAGCGTGCACTCGTCGCCGTCGCCGCAGTAGAAGTCCGTGAACAGGCCGCTCGGCACGTCGTAGTCACCGTTGGTGTCCTCGAAGATCGCCGCGCCGATCTCAGCGCCGTCCGCGAGCTCGACCTCGTCACCCGGGCTGAGGAGCTCGGCGTCGATGACGTCGACGTAGACCTCGAGCGACGTCAGGTCCTCGTCGCCGTCGTACTCGATCGTGATCTCCTGCGTGCCGTCCTCGGCCACGTCCCACGCGCCGATGCCCGAGCCCGAGAACCAGTTCTCGCTGATCATGGAGTTGTCGTAGCCGTCGTACGTCGGGCTGGAGAGGTCCTCCTGCTCGGAGGTGAGGACGATGATCTGGCCGGCCTCGGCCTCGAGCTCGAGGACGGCCTCGTCGCCGTCCAGCTCGATCTCGTTGACCGCGCCGAGCTCGATGCCCGAGCCGCCGTCGTCGGTCGACGACGACGACTCGTCGCCGCCCGGGTCGTTGTCGTCGTCCTTGTTGTCGTCGCCCTTGAAGACGGTCAGCATCAGCACCGCCACGATCGCCGCGACCACGAGCAGGGCGACGATCGTCCAGATGATGATCCACTTGCGCTTGCCGTTGCCGCCGGCGCCGCCGGGCCCGCCCGGACCACCGGGGGGCGCGCCGTACTCGCCGCCGTCGTAGCCGCCCGGCCCGTAGCCGCCCTGGCCGTACGCACCCTGGTCGTACCCGCCCTGGCCGTAGCCACCCTGCTCGTAGCCGCCCTGCTCGTAACCGCCCTGCTCGTAACCGCCCTGGGGCGCGGCGTAGCCACCCCCGTACGCGGGCGGGACGCCCTGGTCACCCTGGCCGCCCTGGGCGTAGGCGCCCGAGAAGGTCGTGGGGCCCTCGCCGGAGGGGCCGCCGTACTGCCCCTGGGGCGGGTACGACGGGGAGCCGGTCGCGCCGAAGGGCTGCGTCGGGTGGTTCCCTGAGCCGTGGACGTTGGTGGCGTCGCTCGGGGTGCCGCACTCCTCGCAGAACGCGGAGTCGGGCGGCAGCTCGTGGCCGCAGGCGGTGCAGTTGGTCATGACTAGTTTTCCTTCCAGCGCCCGGGCCTTCGGGCGAGCGACGTGAGGCTACCGGGTGGCGAGCCCGGCCGGGGCGCTCCCTACCCCGCTGGTCACCCCGCCAATCCAACGCGGCGACGCGTGCCATGTCACGCCGACGGGCCGCGGGGATGCCGATGCATCCCCGCGGCCCGTCGTGGTCGGGTCCTCCCCGCGCGAGCAGCTGCTCGGGGGTGGCTCCGGTGGTGGCTCAGGCGGCCTTCTCGACCTTCCGGGCCGCGGCGAGACGCCGGGCCTGCTGGTCGAGGCGCAGCTGCGCGACGCGACGGACCTTGCGGTCGCCCGTCGTCATGGCCCACAGCAGCTTGAGCTGGCCCGGGAGGTTGGAGCGGTTCGTCGTCTCGAGCCAGCCGTTCGGCAGCGACAGGCGCACGACCTTGTGCCAGGCCGAGTAGACCTGCGCCGGCAGCGAGGCCTCGTGGTAGTTGAGCTCGTACTTCTCGAACAGCGCCTTCACCTTCGGGGCGACCTCGGCGTACCGGTTGCTCGGCAGGTCGGGGAAGAGGTGGTGCTCGATCTGGTGGGACAGGTTGCCCGTCATGATGTGCATGGCCTTGGAGCCGGAGATGTTGGCGGAGCCCAGCATCTGGCGCAGGTACCACTCGCCGCGGGTCTCCTTCTCCGGGATGGCGGCCTTCTCGTAGGTCTCGACGCCCTCGGGGAAGTGGCCGCACATGATGACGGAGTGGCTCCACAGGTTGCGGACCAGGTTGGCCGTGAAGTTCGCGGCCAGCGTGGGCAGCAGCGAGCCGGTGGGCGCGGACAGCAGCGGGTGGACGACGTAGTCCTTCGTCGCCTGCTTGCGGATCTTCGCCAGGGTCGCCCGCGCCGACTTCTTGAACGACTCCGGACGCTTGTCCTTCGGCGTCTTCAGGTTCTTGCCGAGCTCGAGGTCGTAGGCGGCGATGCCGTACTCGAAGAAGCAGGCGTTGATGAAGTTCCACAGCGGCTGCGCCAGGTAGAACGGGTACCAGCGCTGGTCCTCGTCGACGCGCATGATGCCGTAGCCGAGGTCGTTGTCCTTGCCGATGATGTTCGTGTAGGTGTGGTGCAGCTCGTTGTGGCTGTGCTTCCAGCCCTCGGCCGTGGAGGCGTTGTCCCACTCCCAGGTGGTCGAGTGGATCTTCGGGTCACGCATCCAGTCCCACTGGCCGTGCATGACGTTGTGCCCGATCTCCATGTTCTCGAGGATCTTGGCGATCGACAGGCCGACGGTGCCGGCGACGAAGGCGGGCGGGAACGCGCTGGCGAGCAGCACCGCGCGGGAGCCCAGCTCGAGCTTGCGCTGCACGTCGATGACCCTGCGGATGTACGCCGCGTCGCTGCCGCCGCGGGTGTCGAGCACCTCCTGGCGGATGGCGTCGAGCTCGTGGCCCAGCTGCTCGACGTCCTCGGGCGTGAGGTGGGCGATGGGGCTCTCGGTCTTCTTGCTGACGACGGTCATGGTGGATCCCCTCAGATCTCGATGTGGCAGGGGCCGGCGGCGGCCGTGATGCAGGTCTGGATGCGGATGCCCTCGGGCCCGACCTCGCCGGGCACCGCGGTGGTCACCTCGCCGTTGCGCAGGTCGCGCACGGAGCCCTCCTTGAGCGGGAGGACGCAGCCGAAGCAGACGCCCATGCGGCAGCCGCTCGGCATGAGGACGCCGGCGGACTCGCCGGCGTCGAGCAGGGTCGTGGCGCCGTCGGCGTCGACGGTCGCGCCCGTGCGGGTGAAGCTGACCTCGCCGCCCTCGGAGACGACCAGGTTGGCGGGCCGGAACTGCTCGGTGAACAGCTCGAGCCCGGCGGCGGCGTGGTGGGCCTCGATGGCGTCGAGGAGCGCCCCGGGGCCGCAGGCGTACGTCGTGCGCTCGCCCAGGTCGGGCACCAGGTCGGCGAGCCGGGCGACGTCGAGCAGGCCGTGCTCGTCGTCGTAGCGCGCCACGAGGCGGATCGCGCCGGCGGCGTCGAGGGCCTCGAGGTCGCGGCGGAAGATCGAGTCGGGACGGCTCGGCGCCACGTGGACCACGGTGATGTCGAGGTGGGCGCTGCGCGGGAGCCGCACGACGCCGTCGTCGGTCACCGGGAAGAGGTTGCGGAGCATGCCGACGACCGGCGTGACGCCGGAGCCGGCCGTGACGAACAGCAGCTTCGAGCGGGTGCCGTCGGCGGGCGCGTCCGCGACCTCGGGGGCCAGCACGAACTCGCCGGTGGCCTGCTCGAGGTGCACCAGCGTGCCCACCCGCACCTCGTGGACGAGGTGGTTGCTGACGACTCCCTCGGGGACGGCCTTCACCGTGACGGAGATGAGGCCGTCGCGGCGGGGGCCGTGGGTCAGGGAGTAGGCGCGCCACTGGCGCACGCCGTCGACGTCGACGCCGATGCGGACGTACTGGCCGGGGACGTGGCCCGCCCAGTCGGAGCCGGGGCGGATGACGATCGTGGCGGCGTCGGCCGTCTCGGGCTCGACGGCGACGACGCGACCGCGCAGCTCGGCGCCCGCGCGCAGCGGGTTGAACAGGTCGAGGTAGTCGGCAGGCACCAGCGGCGTGACGGCCGCGTTGGCCAGCCGCTCGAGGCGTGCCCGCAGGGCCGGGCGGGTGCGGGACCCGCCCGAGCGGCTCTGCAAGAGGGGAGCGAAGGAGCTCATGACCCCATAGTGGCGTCCCGGCGGCGTAATCTCGTCACGCCCGGTGGTTGAATCGACCGGGAAGAGTTGTTCGCTCGGAACAAGGTCGGCGCGTCCAGGCGCGCCCCGGAGAGCCGGAGACGCCGTGGACTCACCGCTGCGGGAGGGGGTCGCCCTCCCCGCCTCGACCGTCGCGTCGCTGCGCGCCGCACTGCCCGAGGTGGCCGGACGGACCGTCGAGGCCATCATCACCGACGTCCCCAGCTACGCCGGCGCGCTGTCCGGGCCCATGGGGGCGACGATCCGCCAGGCCGTCGAGCTGGCGCTCGGCGGCTTCGTCTCGCTGGTCTCGGGCGGCTCCCGCGACCCCCGCACCCCCACCGCCGCCTCGGTGCGCGGCGCCTACGACCTGGGCCGCGGCGAAGCACGCAGCGGGCGCTCGATGGAGGCGCTGCTCGCGGCGTACCGCATCGGCGCGCGCGTCTCGTGGCGCGAGCTGTCCCGCACCGCGGTCGAGGCGGACATCGACGCGGCCACGCTCGCGGGCTTCGCCGAGCTGGTCTTCGCGTTCATCGACGAGCTGTCCGCCTCCAGCGCCGCGGGGCACTCCGACGAGCTCGCCGCGAGCGGGCGGGTGCGGCGCCGCCGCCTGGAGCGGCTCGCCCACCTCCTGCTCGAGCGGGCCCCCGCCGACGCGGTGCACGCCGCCGTCGAGGCCGCGGACTGGCCGCCGCCCGCGACGTTGACCGCGCTCGTCGTGCCCAGCGAGCAGGCCCGCGCCGTGCTGACCGTCGTGGACCCGGCGACGCTGCAGCCCGCGGACGAGCTGCCCGCCCTCGGGGACGGCGAGCGGGTGCTGCTGCTCGTTCCCGACGTACGGCGGCCCGCGCTGCTCGCGTCCCTGACGCGGCGCGACGTGGTCGTCGGTCCGACGGTGCCGTGGCTGGAGGCCCGCACCTCCTACGACCGCGCCGAGCGGGCGCTGGCGCTGCGGGCCCCGGAGGGCGAGGCGTTCGCCGTGCCCGACGGCGTGCTCGACACCGACGACCTGCTGGCCCGGCTCGTGGTGCACGCCGACCCCGCGGCCCACGCGGCGCTGCGGGCCCGCGCCCTCGCGCCGCTGGCCGGCGTACGTCCCGACACGGCCGCGCGGCTCGAGGAGACGTTGCGGGCCTGGCTGCTCCACCAGGGCCGGCGCGACGACGTGGCCGCCGCGTTGTTCGTGCACCCGCAGACCGTGCGCTACCGCATGGGCAAGGTGCGCGAGCTGTGGGGCGAGTCCCTCACCGACCCGCAGGTCGTGCTCGACCTCGTGGTGGCGCTGGCGTGAGCAGCGACGTCGCGCCCGACCCCGTCGGGGGCCGCACGGATACTGGACGCATGCGTCTGCGCCGCCCCCTGCTCGGTCCCCTCGCCACGGGCACCGCCCTCGTGCTCGCCCTCGCCGCCTGCAGCGACGACGGGTCGGGCGGGGACGCGGGCGACGAGCGCGGGTCGGCGTCCGCCGAGGAGACCCCGGCGGGCCCGGCCGTGCGCACCGACGACTCCGACGACCACGCCGACCAGGTCTACGTGGCGATGGGCGACTCCTACACGGCCGCACCCGGCGTCGACCCGGCGCAGGGCGACTCGGGCGTCTGCGGGCGCTCGCAGGTCAACTACCCCTCGCTCGTCGCCGGGGCCTTCGGCGGCTCCACGCTGGTCGACGTGTCCTGCTCCGGCGCCACGACGGGCGACCTGCTGGCGAGCCAGCAGCTCGCCGGCCAGACCATCCCGCCCCAGGCCGACGCCGTGACCGCCGAGACGGACGTCGTCACCATCAGCACGGGGGGCAACGACTTCGGGGCCTTCGGCGTGCTCGCCGGGCAGTGCGAGCAGCCCGGTACGACGTGCCCCACCCTCGACCTCGCGACCGCGCAGGAGGGGCTCGCGCGGGTCACCAGCGACCTCGTCGCTGCCATCGACGTCGTCCGCGAGCGCGCCCCGCAGGCCCGGGTGCTCGTGGTCGGCTACCCCCAGGTGGTGCCGCCGGGCACCGAGGGGTGCGAGGACCTGCCCGTCGACGGCGACGTGCTGGGCCTGGCGCGCCTGCTCAACCAGGAGCTGGCGAACGCCCAGCAGCGGGCTGCGGAGCAGGCGGGCGTGGACTACGTCGACGTGTTCGCCGCGACCGAGGGCCATGCCCTGTGCAGCGACGACCCCTGGATCAACGGCGGCGACTTCGTCGACGCGGCGCCGTACCACCCCCTCCCTGCCGGCCAGCGGGCCGTCGCCGCGGAGGTCGTCGCCGCTCTCGACGGGTGAACCCGGCTCCGCCCTTGGGAACGGATACCCCCCGGGGGTATGTTCTCCTCCTGTGAGCACCACCGGAGGAGGACCCACCATGGCGGACGGACCCCGCACCGCGACCCGGCTCGGCCTGTACGCCGCCGGGCTGGCGGTCGTCTTCGCCGGCGCGTACGGCGCGGGCGCGGCACTCGTGCCCGACTCCGTCGTCGACCGCTGGGTCGAGCGCGCGGGCGCCGACGGCCACGGCGGGGACGACGGCGCCGAGCAGGGCGGCCACGACGCCGGCCACGGGGGTGGCGACCGATGAGCACGGCCGGCACCACGAGCCTCGAGCTCGCCATCGGCGGCATGACCTGCGCGTCCTGCGCGAACCGCGTCGAGCGCAAGCTCAACAAGCTGGACGGCGTCGAGGCGTCCGTGAACTACGCCACCGAGAAGGCCCGGGTCGCCGTGCCCGAGGGGTTCGACCCGCACCTGCTCGTCGCCGCGGTGGAGCAGGCGGGCTACCGCGCGGAGCTGCCCGCCGTACCGGACGAGCAGGGCGCGCCCGCCGGGGACGCGGGCAACGCCGGGGACGACCGGGCCGCCACCGAGCTGCGCGCGCTGCGCGACCGGCTGGTGGCCTCGGTCGTGCTGACGGTGCCCGTCATCGCGCTGGCGATGGTGCCGGCGTGGCAGTTCACGTACTGGCAGTGGCTCTCGCTCGCCCTGGCCTGGCCGGTCGTCGTCTGGGGCGCGTGGCCGTTCCACCGGGCGGCGGCGGTCAACCTGCGCCACGGCGCGGCGACGATGGACACCCTCGTCTCGCTCGGCACGCTCGCGGCGCTGGCGTGGTCGGTCTACGCGCTGTTCTGGGGCACGGCCGGGATCCCCGGGATGACGCACGCCTTCGAGCTGTCCGTCGCGCCCTCCGACGGCGCGGCCAACATCTACCTCGAGGTCGCGGCCGGCGTGACGACCTTCGTGCTCGCGGGGCGCTACTTCGAGAAGCGCGCCAAGCGCCGGGCCGGCGACGCGCTGCGGGCGCTGCTCGAGCTGGGCGCGAAGGACGTGGCGGTGCTCCGCGGCGGGGTCGAGACCCGCGTCGCGGTGGCGGACCTGGCGGTGGGCGACGAGTTCGTCGTGCGCCCCGGCGAGAAGATCGCCACCGACGGCGAGGTCGTGAGCGGTACGTCGGCCGTCGACGCCTCGCTGCTGACCGGCGAGTCCGTGCCCGTCGAGGTCGGACCCGGCGACGCCGTCACCGGCGCCACCGTCAACGCCGGCGGGCGGGTCGTCGTGCGCGCCACGCGGGTCGGCGCCGACACCCAGCTCGCCCAGATGGCGCGCCTCGTCGAGGACGCGCAGTCGGGCAAGGCGGAGGTGCAGCGGCTCGCCGACCGGGTCTCGGGCGTCTTCGTGCCGGTGGTCATCGCGATCGCGGTGGCGACCCTCGGCGCCTGGCTCGGCGCGGGCTTCCCGGCCTCGGCCGCGCTCACGGCGGCCGTCGCGGTGCTCATCATCGCCTGCCCCTGCGCGCTGGGGCTGGCGACGCCGACGGCGCTGCTCGTCGGCACCGGGCGGGGCGCGCAGCTCGGCGTCCTCATCAAGGGCCCCGAGGTGCTCGAGTCCACCCGCCGCGTCGACACGGTCGTGCTCGACAAGACCGGCACGGTGACCACGGGCGCGATGGCGCTGGGCGACGTCGTACCGGCCGCGGGCGAGGACCGGGCCGTCGTGCTCCGGCTCGCCGGCGCGCTCGAGGCGGCCTCCGAGCACCCGATCGCCCGGGCGGTCACCCACGCGGCGGCCGAGGCCGACCCGGACGTCCCGCCCGTCGAGGGCTTCACGAACGTGCCCGGGCGCGGCGCCCACGGCGTCGTCGAGGGCCACGCCGTCGTGGTCGGGCGGCCCGCGCTGCTCGCGGACTGGTCGCAGCACCTCGACGCCGACCTCGAGGCCGCCCGCGGGCGGGCCGAGGCGGAGGGCCGTACCGTCGTCGCCGTCGGCTGGGACGGCCGGGCGCGGGGCCTGCTCGTCGTCGCCGACGAGGTGAAGCCGACGAGCGCGGCGGCCGTCGCGCAGCTGCGGGCCCTGGGCCTGCACCCCGTGCTGCTCACCGGCGACAACCGCGCCGTGGCCGAGCAGGTGGCGGCCGAGGTGGGCATCGACGAGGTGGTCGCCGACGTGCTGCCCGAGGACAAGGTCGCCGTCGTCACCCGGCTGCAGGGCGAGGGGCGCGTCGTGGCGATGGTCGGGGACGGCGTGAACGACGCCGCCGCGCTCGCCGCCGCCGACCTCGGCATCGCCATGGGCACCGGCACCGACGTGGCCATCGCGGCCGCCGACATCACGCTGGTGCGCGGCGACCTGCGCGTCGCGGCCGACGCCGTGCGGCTGTCGCGGGCGACGCTGCGCACGATCCGCGGCAACCTGTTCTGGGCGTTCGGCTACAACGTCGCGGCCGTCCCGCTCGCGGCGCTCGGGCTGCTGAACCCCATGCTCGCCGGCGCGGCCATGGCGTTCTCGAGCGTGTTCGTGGTGGGCAACAGCCTGCGCCTGCGCCGGTTCCGCGCCGGGAGCTGAGGGGCTCAGCCCAGGTCGATGCCCTCGCCGTGGACGGCGCGGCCGGCGACGTACGTCGCGGCGACGGGCAGGTGGCGCAGCCAGGCGCCCTGCTCGGCGGTGGTGGGGAACGCGGCGTACGGGTCGGCGTCGAGGAGCACGAGGTCGCCCGGGTGGCCGACGGCCACGGTGCCCCAGCCGTCGGTCGAGGCGGCGAGGGCCTCGGCGACGGTGAGGGCCTGCTCGCCGTGCCACGGCTCGCGGTCGTCGGCGCTGCGGTGCACGGCGGCGGCGATGGCCAGCCACGGGTCCAGCGGCGACACGGGCGCGTCGGAGCCCAGCACGACGTCGACGCCGTCGTCGAGCATCCAGCGGTAGGCGAAGCACCGCGCCGACCGCTCCTGCCAGATCTTCTCCGTCAGGTCGCGGTCGTCGAGCAGGTGCGCCGGCTGCACGCTGGCGCGGATGCCGAGCTCGGCCATCCGCCGCGAGTCCGCGCGGTTCAGCATCTGCGCGTGCTCGATGGAGCCGCGGGCGCCGGTGGCGGCGTACGTCGCGAGCGCGGCCGCCGCGGCCGCGTCCCCGATCGCGTGCGTGGCGACCTCGAGCCCGGCGGCGTGCGCCCGGGCGAGCAGCTCGTGCAGCTCGGCGCCCGACAGGTTGGGCTGGCCCGCGGGGTACTCGAGGCGGTGGGCGTCGGCGTACGGCTCGCAGCACCACGCCGTGCGGGTGTTGAGCGAGCCGTCCGAGATGATCTTCAGCGGCCCCATCGTCAGGCGGTCGTCGCCCGGGCCCGTCACGTCGGCCACCCCGGGCAGGACGTCGCCGGTGCGCAGCCCGAGGCGCAGCACGTCGTCGAGCCCCTCGGCGTAGGTCGACATCCGGATGCGCAGCCGGTCGCACCCGTTCTCCCAGCGGTGGAGCCAGTCGGCGGCGCCGCCGGAGAACTCGAAGTCGACGAGCCCCACGACGCCGAGCGCAGCGGCGGCGTCGAGGGTCCGCGCGTAGGCCTCGGGCGACGTGCCGTCGTCGCCGACGAGGGTGGGGAGCCGGGCGTACGCCGCGAACCACTCCCCCTCCCGCACGACCGAGTCGCGCACCGGCATCGCCAGGTGCAGCAGCGCGGTCGTGTTGAGCCAGGCGTGGTGGGCGTCGCCCGAGATGAGGACCACCGGCACGTCGCCGGACACCGCGTCGAGCTCGCTCACCGTGACGTCGCGGTCCCACCCGCCCGAGCGGTGCCCCCACCCGATCACCGGGTGGTCGGGCAGCTCCGCAAGGCGCTCCGCGACCCGCTGGGTGACGTCCTCCGGCGACCGCGCGGCCGTGAGGTCGAGGCGCTGCGACGCGAGCGTCCACTGACCGAGGTGCACGTGGGAGTCCCACAGCCCCGGGATGAGCCAGCGGCCCTCCGCGTCGACGACCTCGGCGTTGCTCGCGCCGGCGGGGACCGGCAGGTCCGGGCCCACCGCGGTCACCCGGCCGTCGGTCACCGCGACGTCGACGGGACGACCGGCGGGGCCGGGCACGACCCCCCGGCCGACGGGCACCAGGCGGGCCTGGCGGATGAGCAGGTTGACCATGAGCGGCACCCTAACCACGCGTCCCCAGGCCCCCGGCCGCGTCCGCGCGCCGCGGGTGTGAGGCTGCGCACGCCGGGCCGGGACGGCACACTGAGCGCCATGTCGTCGCCGCGCCCGCTGCCGCCCCGCCCGATGCCCGGGTCGCCGTCCGGCCAGGTCGACGACCCGACCCCCGGCGCCGCGCCGGGCGGCCGGCAGGGCGCGCAGGGCGGCGGCTCCCGCCGTACCCGCACGTGGCTCGCCGCCGGCGCGGCGGGCGTGCTCCTCGCCGGCGCGGCCACCGTGGGCGTCGTGGTCGGGCTCGACGACGGACCCGCCGACCGCGTCACGGGCGGTGCCAGCGAGGCCGGCGGCACGAACGGCGGCCCGGACGGCGGCACGGACGGCGGCAGCGGCGGGACCGACCTGGACCCGGTCGCCCTGCCGAGCGACGCGGAGCTCGCGGTGGCCCGCAGCACCCCGCGCACCGACTCCGTCTACCCCGACGTGGGCCACCCCGGCGTCGACGCGCTCCACTACGACATCGAGCTCGGCTGGTTCCCCGAGGACTCCGAGGACGACGGCGACGACGACGAGGACCCCGAGCTCACCGGCACCACCACGGTCACCTTCCGCGCGACCACCACCGCGCCCGGGTTCCGCCTCGACCTGGCCGAGCACCTCGACGTCACCGAGCTCGCGCTCGACGGCACCCCCACCGACGCGTTCCGCCGCGAGGGCCACCACCTCGTCGTCGACCAGCCGGTCGTCGCCGAGGCGCAGCACCGGCTGACCGTCACCTACCGCGGCCCCGCCGAGCCGGCGGCGGCGCCGACCGACCGCAGCGACTTCTCCGGCGTGGGCCTGACGCGCTCCACGTCGTCGGAGACCGAGGACTGGCTCTGGACGATGCAGGAGCCGTACGGCGCGTTCACCTGGTACCCCGTCAACGACCAGCCGGCCGACAAGGCCCTGTACGACGTCACGGTGCGCACGCAGCCGGGCTGGACGGGCGTCGCGAACGGCGAGCTCGTCGAGCAGGCGGAGGACGACGAGCAGTCGGTGGCGCGCTTCCACGCGGCGGAGCCGATGTCGTCGTACCTCGCGACGGTCGCCGTCGGCGACTACGAGCTGACCGAGGACGTCAGCGACTCCGGCGTGCCCCTCACCTACTGGACCCCGGCCGGCGACGACGAGGCGCTCGAGCGGCTCGAGGTGACGAAGGAGGCGCTGGCCTGGCTGGAGGAGCGGCTGGGGCCCTACCCGTTCAGCAGCCTGGGCTCGGTCGTCGTCGACTCCGAGAGCGCCATGGAGACCCAGACGATGATCACCTACGGCAACACCGACTACACGCTGTCGCCCGAGGTGATCGTCCACGAGATCGCGCACCAGTGGTACGGCGACGTCGTGTCGCCCGACGACTGGCGCGACGTGTGGATGAACGAGGGCATGGCCATGTACCTGCAGATCCTGTGGGAGGCCGAGGACCTGGAGGCCGACGTCGACGAGTACGTCGGGTACTACGCCCTCGACGACCAGTTCCTCCGCGACTCCTACGGCCCGCCCGCGGCGTACGACGCCGGCTCGTTCGGGCAGAGCAACATCTACGTCCCGCCCGCGGTGATGTGGCACGAGCTGCGCACCGCCGTCGGCGACGACGCGTTCTGGGCGATGGTGCGGGCGTGGCCGGCCGCGGGCGGCGAGGGCGTGTACCGCAGCACCGGCCGCGACGAGTACTGGCCGTGGATCTCCGCGCAGCTCGGCGCCGACCTCACGCCGTTCCTCACCGCGTGGCTGCTCGGCGCGCAGGAGCCGGGGACCTCGTTCGGCACCGGGGGCTGAGCGGGGGGTACTGAGCGGGGGCGGTTCGGGCCCCGGGCGCGGGCAGCACGCGGGCAGCACGCGGGCAGCACGCGGGGACAGTTGGAACCGTCGCGCACGCTGGGGACATGCCCGAGCAGACCTCGCAGACGCCGCCCCCGCCCCACGTCGTCGTCCTCTTCGGTGCGACCGGCGACCTCGCTAAGCGCAAGCTCTTCCCCGCGCTGCTGCGCCTCGCCGCCTCCGGGTGGCTGCCCGCGTCGTACCGGGTCATCGGGTCGGGGCGCCACTCCCCCGGCACCGACGAGGAGTTCCGCGCCGGCATGCGCGACGCCCTCGTCGAGCAGGCGGAGCCGGACGAGCGCGACGCGGTCGACGGCCTGCTCGAGCGGGTGAGCTTCCAGACGGCCTCGGCCGACGACGGCCCCGACCTCGCCGCGGCCGTGCGCGCCGCCGAGCAGGAGGTGGCCGACGAGGCCGGCACCGACGTCGACGAGGTCCGCCGCCTCGTCTACCTCTCGCTGCCCCCGTCGGCGATGACCGACATGATCGGGATGCTCGACCGGGAGGACCTCACCGACCGCGCCCGCCTCGTCGTCGAGAAGCCGTTCGGCCTCGACCTGGCGTCCGCCGAGGAGCTCGACGCCGCGCTGCTCGACGTGGTGAAGGAGGAGCAGGTCTTCCGCATCGACCACTTCCTCGGCAAGGAGGCGGTGCAGAACATCCTGGCGCTGCGCTTCGCCAACGGCCTCTTCGAGCCGGCCTGGGACCGCCGCTCCATCGCGTCCGTGCAGATCGACGTGCCCGAGGACCTCTCGATCGAGGGCCGGGCGAGCTTCTACGAGTCCACCGGCGCCCTGCGGGACATGATCTCGACCCACCTGTTCCAGCTGCTCGGCTTCGTCGCCATGGAGGACCCCGGCGCGTTCGAGGCCGACGCGGTCCGCGACGCCAAGTCCGCGCTGTTCCGCGCGATCCGCCCGCTCGACCCGGCGCGGGTCGTCCTCGGGCAGTACGACGGGTACCGCGACGAGGAGGACGTCGCCGACGACTCGGACGTCGAGACGTTCGTCGCCGCGGAGGTCTTCGTCGACAACGAGCGCTGGCGCGACGTGCCCTTCCTGCTGCGCACCGGCAAGTCGCTCGCGGAGGGCCGGCGCACCATCACGCTGCGCTTCCGCGACCCCGAGTCGTCGATGTTCGAGGAGCCGACCTGCGGCAACGAGCTGGTGCTGGAGCTGACGGACGAGCCGCAGATCACCATCGACGTGCGCGCCAAGCGGCCGGGGCGCGACTTCGACATCACCATCGCCACGATGCGCCTGCAGGTCGAGGGCGACGGGGGCGACTCGTTCGCGCTCGAGGCCTACGAGCGGCTGCTCCTCGACGTGCTGCGCGGCGACCAGACCCTGTTCACCCGCTCCGACGAGGTCGAGCGGCTCTGGGAGGTCTGCCAGCCGGTGCTCGACGACCGCCCCGAGGTGCTCCCCTACGAGCCCGGCTCGTGGGGCCCGCAGGCCGCGCTCGACCTGGCGCCCGGCGGTTGGCGCCTCGGTGACTGACGAGGCCCGCCCCGGGCTCCCCACGCCGGACATCGCTGCCCACGGCCTCATCGGCGACCTGCGCTCCTGCGCCCTGGTCTCCACGGACGGCACGATCGACTGGTTCTGCCCGGGCCGCTTCGACGCGCCCAGCGTCTTCGCCAGCATCCTCGACCCCGAGGACGGCGGCTCGTGGACGCTGCGGCCGACCGGCGAGGTGACGCGCACGCAGCAGTACTACCTGCCCGACACCGCCGTCCTCGTCACCCGCTTCCTCACCCCCGGCGGCGTCGTCGAGGTGCAGGACTTCATGCCGGTGCTGCGCGCCCACGACGACGAGCACCGCCAGCGCGTCGTACGACGGGTCTCGGCCGTGCGCGGCTCCGTGCCGTTCGTCTCCCGCGTGCGGCTGCGTCCCGACTACGGGCGCGAGGACGCGCGGCCCGAGGAGGTCGAGGGCGGCGTCCTGATCCTCGACGGCCACGTCGACCTCGTCCTGTCCTCCACCCACGACCTCGTCGTCGACGACGGCGAGGTGACCTCGGAGGTCACCCTGGGCGAGGGGGCCACCGCCCTGTTCGTGCTGGAGGTCGCCGCGGACGGCGCCCGGCCCGCGCCGTGCCCCGTCGACGACACCGAGTCGCTGCTCGACGCCACCACGGCGTACTGGCGCAGCTGGCTGGCCACCTCGACCTACGAGGGCCGCTGGCGCGGCGCCGTCGAGCGGTCCGCGATCACCCTGAAGCTGATGTGCCACGAGCCCAGCGGCGGCGTCGTCGCCGCGCCGACGACGAGCCTGCCGGAGGAGATCGGCGGCGAGCGGAACTGGGACTACCGGTTCGTGTGGATCCGCGACGCCGCGTTCACGCTCTACGCGCTGCTGCACCTGGGGTTCACCGACGAGGCCGCCGCGTTCACGGCGTGGCTCTCGCGCCGCATCGGCGAGGTCGACCGCGAGGACCCGTCGTACGAGCGGCTCGGCCCGCTGCGGGTCCTCTACGACCTCGACGGCAACGTGCCCACCGAGGAGCACGAGCTGGACCACCTGCGGGGGCACCGCGGCTCGCGGCCCGTGCGCGTCGGCAACGCCGCGGTCGACCAGCTGCAGCTCGACATCTACGGCGAGCTCATCGACTCGGTCTACCTCTTCGACAAGTACGGCGCCGGCATCAGCCACGACGGCTGGTCCGACCTCGTCGTGGTGCTCGAGTGGGTGATGGAGAACTGGGACCGCGACGACCACGGCATGTGGGAGATCCGCGAGGAGCCGCGCGCCCACACCACCTCGCGCCTCATGTGCTGGGTCGCCGTCGAGCGGATGATCCGCGTCGCCCGGCGCCGCGGGCTGCCCGGCGACATCGCGGCGTGGGGCAAGGTGCGCGACGAGATCTACGAGCGCGTCATGACGCGGTCGTGGGACCCCGAGCAGGGGTCGTTCACCCAGGCCGAGGGCTCCGCCGTGATCGACGCGGGGCTGCTGCTGATGCCGCTCGTGAAGTTCACCGCCCCCGGCGACCCGCGCTTCCTCTCGACGCTCGCGGCCATCGAGGAGCACCTCGTCACCGACTCGCTCGTCTTCCGCTACGACCCCCACGACGACAGCGCCCACGACGGGCTCGACGGCGCGGAGGGCACCTTCTCGATGTGCTCGTTCTGGTACGTCGAGGCGCTCACCCGCGCGGGCCGGGTCGACGACGCGCGGCTGGCGTTCGAGAAGATGCTCACCTACGGCAACCACCTCGGGCTCTTCGCCGAGCAGGTCGGCCTGACCGGCGAGCAGCTCGGCAACTTCCCGCAGGCGTTCACGCACCTCTCGCTCATCAGCGCGGCGACGAACCTGGACCGGGCGCTGGGCTGAACGGGCTGGGCTGAACGGGCTGGGCTGAGCGGGCTGGGCTGAGCGGGCCTCGCTGAACCGGCTGGGCCGAGCCCGGCCCCGGGGCGGCGGGGGTGCGGCGCGCTCACCGGGGGCTCAGGAAACGGGTCTACATTCCTCGCGTGACCGCGCTCGACGTCGACCTCACGCCCGCCGAGCGGGCCGAGCTGGAGGGGCTCGAGGCCCGCGACCGCGACCGGCGCCTGGGGTGGCTGCTGGTCGTCACCGGGGTCGTCGGGTTCGTGGCCGCCGTGACGCTGCTGCTGGAGCGGATCCAGCTGCTGATCGACCCGTCGTACGTGCCCTCGTGCAGCCTCAACCCCGTGCTCAGCTGCGGCTCGGTGATGGTGACCGAGCAGGCGCGGGTCTTCGGCTTCCCCAACCCCGTCATCGGCGTCGCCGCCTTCCCGGTCGTCGTCGCGGTCGGGGCGGGGATCCTCGCCGGCGCGTCGTACGCCCGCTGGTTCTGGGCCGGGCTGCAGGTCGGCGTGGCGCTGGGCGCGGCGTTCGTGGCGTGGCTGATCGCCCAGAGCCTCTACTCCATCAACGCCCTGTGCCCCTACTGCATGGTCGTGTGGGCCGTCGTGGTGCCGCTGGCGTGGCACGTGACCGTGCGCAACGCCGAGGCCGGGGTGCTCGGCGCCGGCCTCGCCCGCTCGGGCGTCGTGCGCGCGGCGCGGAGGTGGTCGCTGCTGGGGGTCGTCGTGGTCTACCTCGTCGTCGTGGTGATGGTCCTCGAGCGGTTCTGGGACTACTGGTCGACGCTGCTCTGAGCAGGGCCCGGTCGGACCGGCCCGCCATCATCGGTGGTCGAGGTGGCCGCGCCGGCGGCCCTCGAAACCACGCGGCCTCGCGCTCAGTCCTCGCGCCGGCGCAGCAGGTAGCGCTGCACCTTCCCGCTCGGGGTCTTCGGCAGCTCCTCGACGAAGTGCACGACGCGGGGGTAGGCGTGGGCCGAGTACTCGTTGCGCACCAGCTGCTGCAGGTCGTGCGCCAGCTCGTCGGTGGGCTCCGTGCCCGGGGCGAGCACGACGTACGCCGCGACGACCTCGCCGCGCACCTCGTCGGGCTTGCCCACCACGGCGACGTCGACGACGGCGGGGTGCGTGACGAGCACGCTCTCCACGTCGAACGGGCCGATGCGGTAGCCGGCGGCCAGGATGACGTCGTCGTCGCGGGCCGAGAAGTAGAAGTGCCCGTCCTCGTCGACGCGGCCGGTGTCGCCGGTGAGGTACCAGCGACCGTCGCGGGTGAACCGCTCCGCCGACTTCTCCGGGGCGTCGTGGTAGCCGCGGAAGAACATCAGCGGCGAGCCCTCGACGTCGAGCGCGATCTGGCCCTCGACCATCCCGGCGGCGAACCCGGGCAGCGCCGGGCCCATCGACCCGGGCCGCACCGGCTCGCGCACGCCGTCGGCCCAGCAGTTGACGATGCACATGCCGTGCTCGGTCTGGCCGTAGTGGTCGCGGACCTCGACGCCGAGCGCCCGCTCCCCCCACGCGACGACGTCGGGCGTCAGCGGCTCGCCGGCCGACGACGCGCGCCGCAGCGTGAAGCCGGTGAAGGAGGGGTCCTTCGACATGGCGCGGTACATCGTCGGCGCGCCGGCGAAGCTCGTCACGCCCAGGCGCTCGATCACGCGCCGCGTCAGGTCGGGGGAGAAGCCGGCGTCGACGAGCACGTTGGTGCGTCCCTGCGCCAGCGGGCCGAGCACGCCGTAGTAGAGGCCGTAGGCCCACCCCGGGTCGGCGGCGTTCCAGAACACGTCGTCGGGCTGCACGTCGAGCCCGTGCACCAGGTAGGAGCTGAACGCCGCCAGCGCCCGCACCGGGATCGGCACGCCCTTCGGCTTGCCCGTCGTGCCGCTCGTGAAGAGCATCGCCAGCAGGCCGTCGCCGCCGACCGCCGCGGGCTCGGCCAGGGGCGCCCGGGTCAGCAGCGCGTCGTACTCCGGACCGGTCTCGAGCACCTCGACGCCCTCGACCGCGTCGAGCTTGGCGCGCTGCGACGACTCGGTCACGACCAGCTTCGCCCCGCTCCCGCTCACCCGCACCTGGATCGCGCCGCTGGCGAACGCCGTGAACAGCGGCACCAGCACGGCGCCGAGCCGCCACAGCGCGACGACGGTCACGACGTACTCCAGCCGCTTGCCCATCAGCACGCCCACCGCGTCCCCGCGGCCGACGCCGCGCTCCGCGAGGCCCGCGGCCAGCCGGGAGGAGAGGTCGCGCAGCTCGCCGTAGGTCAGCGACCGCACCCCGAGGTCGGCGTCGACGAGCGTGAACGCGACCGCGTCGGGGTCGTGGCGGTCGCAGAGCAGCTCGGCCGCGCAGGCGTCGGGTGCGGCGTACTCGGCGAGCCAGCCCTCGATCCTGCGGGTGACGTCGGCGGCGTCGGTCACGGTCTCCTCCTATGATCGGCACGGGTGGTCGGCGTCACATCGTGCGCCGCCCGCCTCCCGGCGACCACCCTCCGAGGAGGGGGGCCGGGCGTCGGCGACGAGGAGCGGGCGGGAGCGACATGGCGGAGCGGGGCACGGGTGCCGACGGGGACGTGCGCGGGGCGACGCGCCAGGCGCTGGCCCGGGTACGGCGCGGCGCGGCCGTCTCGCTCGCCTTCGCCGGCCGCGTCGAGGACGGGCGGGTCACCCTCGACACCTTCGACGGCCGCACCGTCGGCGCCCTCGCGGGCACGCGCCTGCAGCCCGGGCACGGGCTCGGCGGCCGCGTCATCACGCTCGGTCGCGCGCACGCCTTCAGCGACTACCTGTCCTCGCGCTCCATCTCCCACCGGTACGACGCGATCATCGCCGCGGAGGGCCTGCGGGCCATGGCCGCCGTCCCCGTCGTGGTGGACCGGCGCCCCGTCGCGGTGCTGTACGGCGCGCTCCACGCCCCGGGCGACCTCGCCGGGCGGGCCCTCGACGTGCTGACCGCGGAGGCCCGGGCCCTCGAGCAGGAGCTCGTGGCCGCCCGGGCCGCGACCCGGCCGGCCCTGCGGGAGGGGACCGAGCCCGACCCGCTGCGCGAGCGGGTGCGTGCGGCGTACGCGGACCTGCGGCTGATCGCCGGGCAGCTCGACGACCCGCGGCTGCGCGACGCGCTGCTGCGCACGGCCGACACGCTCGCCGACCGGGCGCCCGACGCGGCCGACGCGGCCCTGCCCGCCGTCGCCCTCACCCCGCGGGAGACCGACGTGCTGGGCCTCGTCGCCCTCGGGCACGGCAACGCACGCATCGCGGCCGAGCTGGGCCTGACGCTGCACACGGTGAAGGGCTACGTGAAGGCCGTGATGGCCAAGCTCGGGGCGTCGAGCCGGCTCGAGGCCGCCGTGCTGGCCCGCCGGCACGGCCTGCTGCCCTGAGCCCCGAGGTGGCCGCCCGCGGCCCGCTCAGCGCAGGCCGGGGAGCTGCACGCTGAAGGTGCTGCCGACGCCGATCTCGCTGGTGACGGCCACGGTGCCGTGGTGGGCCTCGACGATGGCCTTCACGATGGCCAGCCCCAGGCCGGTGCCGGGGACGGCGTCGGCGATCGCGGTGGGCACCCGGTAGAGCCGCTCGAAGATCCGCTCGCGCTCCTCGACCGGGATGCCCGGCCCGGTGTCGGCGACGGTCAGCACCACGCTGTCCCCCAGCAGCTCGACGCCGAGCACGATGCGCCCGCCGGCCGGGGTGAACTTCAAGGCGTTGCCCAGCAGGTTGTCGAGCACCTGGCGCAGCCGCTGCGGGTCGGCGCGCACGACCGGCGGGCCGGCGGCGGCTCCCGCCGTACCGGCGTCCCCGCCGGGATCCCCGCCGGCGTCCGCGCCCGAGGGCCGCGCGACGAGCGTGACGGCCCGGCCCGACGCCTCGGCCCGGCGCTCCGCGACGGTCGTCCGCACGAGGGCGTCGACGTCCACGTCGTCGAGCTCGAGGGGCACGGAGTGCAGGGTGCCGGTCGCGAGGGTGAGGAGGTCGTTGACGAGCGTGAGCTCGCGGTCGGCGCTGCGGGCGACCTTGTGGAGCATCGCGCGGCGGGCCTCGGGCCGCAGGGTCTCGTCGAGCTCGAGGAGCATGTCGACGTAGCCGATGATCACCGTCAGCGGCGTGCGCAGCTCGTGGGTGACGGTCGCCAGCATCTCGTCGCGCAGGCGCTCGGCCTCGGCCTCGAGCCGGATGCGCTCGGAGACGTCGCGCACGGTGGCGGCCGTCCACCGGGTGCCGTCGCCCAGCTCGATGGGCGCCAGCGAGATCTCGGCGGGAAACTCGGTGCCGTCGCGGCGCACCGCGGCGAGCTGCAGCAGGCCCATGGGGCGCCGCGGGTAGCCCGAGCGGCGCTGCGGGTGGCGGGGGCGCAACCGGGCGGGCACCAGCACCTCGACGAGCTGCTGCTCCAGCTCGTCGGGCCGGTAGCCGAACACCCCCTCCACCTGCGTGTTCGCGGCGACGATCACCCCGTGCCCGTCGACGACGACCACCGCGTCGGGCACCGCGTCGAGGGTCGCCCGGAAGAGGTCGGGGTGGAGGGTCCCCAGCAGCGCGCTCGTGGCGCCGGGCGCCTGGGGGCCCGGCGCGTTCCCGGGTCGTGGCATGCAGGGGTCCCGTCGCCGTGCCGCACCCGCGTGCGGCCGCCGCCAGGCTACCGCTGTCGTCCGGCGGCCGGCCGCCCCTCGCACGGGTCGTGGGGCCGGGCTAGCGTCCACCCCGTGACCGAGCGACTGACCTCCCACGACCTGATCGACCTCGTGCTCGACGCGGGCAGCTGGCGCTCCTGGGACACCCCGCCCGTGCGGGGCGACATCTCCGAGGAGTACGGCGCGGAGCTCGCCCGCGCCGCCGAGAAGGCCGGCACCGACGAGTCGGTCGTGACCGGCGAGGCGCTCATCCACGGTCGCCGCGTCGCGGTGCTGCTCGGCGAGTTCCGGTTCCTGGCCGGCTCCATCGGCCGGGCGGCGGCGGACCGCGTCGTCGCCGCCGTCGAGCGGGCGACCGCCGAGGGCCTCCCCCTGCTCGCCGCCCCCGTCTCGGGCGGCACCCGCATGCAGGAGGGCACGCCGGCGTTCGTGCAGATGGTGCGGATCTCCGCGGCCGTCGCCACCCACAAGAAGGCGGGGCTGCCCTACCTCGTCTACCTGCGCCACCCCACCACCGGCGGCGTCATGGCGTCGTGGGGCTCGCTCGGCCACGTGACGGTCGCGGAGCCCGGCGCCCTCGTCGGCTTCCTCGGCCCCCGCGTCTACGAGGCGCTCTACGGCCAGCCGTTCCCCGAGGGCGTGCAGACGTCGGAGAACCTCTACGCCCGCGGCATCATCGACGCCGTCCTGGCCCCCGACGAGCTGGCCGACATCGTCGACCGCACCCTCACGATCCTGCTCGCCCGGCGCCAGGGCGTGGGCACCGTGCCCGCGCCGGTGCTGGACCCCGTGCCCGACGTCGAGACGTGGGACGCCGTCACCCGCTCCCGCGACCCGGAGCGCCCGGGCGTGCGCCGCCTGCTGAGGTACGCCGCCAGCGACGTCGTGCTGCTCAACGGCACGGGCGAGGGCGAGGCGGACCCGGGCCTCATCATCGCGCTGGCCCGCTTCGGCGACGCCCCCTGCGTGTTCCTCGGCCAGGACCGGCGCGGCCAGACCCGGGAGCACCCGATGGGTCCGGAGGCACTGCGCGAGGCCCGGCGCGGCATGCGGCTGGCCTCCGACCTCAAGCTGCCGCTCGTCAGCGTCATCGACACCCAGGGCGCCGCGCTGTCGGCGGACGCCGAGAACGGCGGGCTGGCCGGCGAGATCGCCCGCTGCCTCGCCGACCTCGTGACGCTCGACGCCCCGACGCTGTGCCTGATGCTCGGCGAGGGCAACGGCGGCGGCGCGCTCGCGCTGCTGCCCGCCGACCGCGTCGTCGCGGCGCAGCACGCCTGGCTCTCGCCGCTGCCGCCCGAGGGCGCGAGCGCGATCGTGCACCGCGACCTCGACCACGCCGCCGAGATGGCCCGGGCCCAGCAGGTGCGGGCGCTCGACCTGGCGGCCCGCGGGGTCGTCGACGTCGTCGTGCCCGAGCAGCCCGACGCCGCGGAGGAGCCCGAGGCGTTCTGCGCCCGCGTCGGCTCCGTGCTCGAGCACGAGCTGTCCCGCCTGCTCGTCGCCGGCGCCGGGTCCGTCGCGCAGCGCTCGCGGCGCTACCTGTTCTGAGGGGACGCCGGGGTTTCCTCGCGACCCGGGGTTTCCTCGCGACCCGGGGTTTCCTCGCGACCCGGGGTTTCCCCGCCTAGGCGGGGAAACATGTGCTCTGCGGCCGATGCCTGGGCCGCAGAGCACATGCTTCCCTCGCAGGGTCACGTCTGGCACGGTGCTCCGATGAGCCTGCACATCGTGAACATCTGCGTCGACTGCGCCGACCCTCGCACCCTGGCGGCCTGGTGGGGCCGCGTGCTGGAGCTGCCGGTGTTCGACGACGACGCCGACGGGGACGACGAGGAGACCGGCATGACGCTGCCGGACGGGCGCGACCTGGTGTTCCTGCGCGTCCCCGAGCCCAAGACGGTCAAGAACCGCCTCCACCTCTGCCTGGCCCCCAGCGGCGAGGACGACCGGCGCGACGCCGAGGTCGAGCGGCTCCTCGCCATGGGCGCCACGCTCGTCGACGACCTGCGCGCCGAGGACGGCACCGGCTGGGCCGTGCTCGCCGACCCCGAGGGCAACGAGTTCTGCGTGCTGCGCGGCGAGGCGGAGCGGGCCGCCACCTCCTGACCCATCTCCCGACCCCACCTCCGGGCTCCCGAGCCCCCGACCCACCGACGCCGAGGAGGGCCGCCGCCGGTCTCCCGGCGACGGCCCTCCCGTCGGTGCTGCGGTGGTGCGGGTGCTGCGGTGCTGCTGGTGCTGCGGTCGGTCAGCGGCGCACGGGCACCGAGAACGACGCGCCGGCGGCCGTGATGGTCGGGTGGTTCGCGTCCGTCCACACGCGCAGGCGGTACCAGCCGGTCGGCATCGCGGGCAGCGTCACCCGGGCGAGGCCGTTGCGGACGTTCGCCACGAGGCGCACGTTGCCGTAGACCACCTGGGCGGTGCCGTTGTAGGGTGCCCCGCTCGAGTTGCCCACCTGGATGCCGAGCGTGCCGGTGCGGCCCGTCGGGATCGGCTGCGGCCACGCGGAGACCAGCAGCGTGGAGCGGGCCTTCCCGACGGTGACCACCACGCCGCCGGTGGCGGCCGTCGTCGTGTCGTCACCGAGGTAGCGCAGGCCCACCCGGTAGGTGCCCGGGCGCCACGACGCCGGCAGGCGCAGCGTCGCCCGGCCGTCGACGACCGTGGCGGTCGCGACCGCGCCGGTGCCCCACAGGGCCTCGACGGTGCCGGTCGCGCCCGGCGCACCCTCGCCCGTGCCGACCTCGACGACGACGGTCGTCGGCGAGCCGTACGAGCCCGTCGCCGTCGCCGGCGCGGTCAGGGTGGTCGTGTCGCGCACGAGGGTCACGCCCTCGACGACCCGGCCCGTGCCGGCGCCGGTGGCGGTGAGCGCCAGGGCGCCGCGGGTGGCCTCGGCCGGTACGGCGAGGGTCGCCGTGGCGACGCCGTCGCCGTCCGCGACCACCTGCACCGGCTCGACGCCGGGCGCGGTCACCGTGACGGACTCGCCGCCGCGGAAGCCGCCCGCGGTGACGGCGAGCGCCGTACCGGGGGTGACGGAGGAGGCCGCGTCGAGCGTGCCGCCGGTGAGGGTGGCCAGCTCGGCGCACGGGTCGCCGCTGGTGCCGACGGGCGGCAGCTCGGCGACCGCGGTGCCGGTCGGGGTGGCGGCGACGGTGCCGTCGTCCTCGCGGATCGTGGCGAAGACGATCGAGTCCGTGCCCATGACGGCGCCGCTGGTGTTGACCACCGACGCCTTGAGCGACGTCGACGCGGTCGTGCTCGCGGCCGTGTCGCCGTTGAGCGTGGCGGTGACGACCCGGCAGGTCTGGCCCGGGGCGAAGTCGACGCGCTCCATGGCGGCGCCGGCGCGGGCGGTGCCCGAGCCGAGCAGGGACACCCAGCCGGTGACCGGCGTGGTGGCGGGCCGGTCGAGGTGGACGGCGAGGTCCGTCGTGCCGGGGGCGTCACCCTCCTCGGTGGCGGGGGCGAACACCTCGGCGACCGGGAGGTCGACGACCCCGAGGTCACCCACGGCGGACGACTCGAACGCCAGGTCGGAGAGGTAGGCGCCGCCGACGACGGCACCGTCCTCACCGGGGGCGCCGGCCACGCTGATCTCGCGGAGGTCGGTCAGGTCGAGACCCGCCGCCGCGAGGTCGGGCAGGGGCACGGCGAGCTGCTGCAGCACGATCTTGCCGAGCGTGCTGCGGCTCGTCGCGGTGTCGGACGACGGCAGGCGCCGCAGCGCCGCCGGGTTGAGCTCCGAGACCAGCGCCGACCAGCGCGCACCCGTGCCGTCGACGACGGTGAGGGTGGCGTCGGTGCCGCCGACGACGGTCTCGTCCGCCGCCAGCTTCAGCGACAGGCGCTCGTACGTGCTGGCGTCGCGACGCGCGGCCGGCACGGCGACGCGCAGCGCGGCCCCCTCGGCGGTCCAGCTCAGCCGCGTCAGCGGCGTGGTCGGCACGTTGGTCGCGTTGGACGCGGGCGTCCAGTGCGGCACCTGGGCGGACTGCGCGGTGGTGGCGCAGGCCGGCAGGGTCTGGCCGACCGTGCGGCCGCCGAGCGAGGCGCAGACGGTCGCCGTGGCGCCCGCCGTGGTGCGGATCAGCGAGCTGGTCTGCTCGAACGTCGCGACCGTCGAGCGGGCCGAGGCGGGCGCGGTGGCCTGGGTGCGGACGTCCTCGTCGCCGAGCGCGGCCGGGACGGCACCCGTGCCGTCGAACATCGGCAGGAACTGCTCCTCGCCGCCGAGGGTGAGGCGGAACCAGGCGGTCATGTACGACGTGCCCTGGTCGTACTGCTCCTGCGGCGTCATGCGGATCGACGTCGCGGCGGTGCTCGGGGCGGTGCCGCAGACCGGCTCGGTGGCGCGGGCGCTGGTGGGGTTCGTGCCGCTCCAGTCGTCGCTGACGCTGTAGCGGTAGACGCCCGGCGTCCAGACCGTGTTGTAGAAGTTGTGGTTCGCGCCCATCACCCAGGTGCCGGAGCGCAGCGCGTCGTCGCCGAAGGCGTAGCGGCTGTCGTCGAGCATGTGCTGGCCCTGCTGGTTGCTGACGTCGCCGTCGCAGTAGGGCAGCACCACGTTCATCGCGAGGCCGGGCACGGTCATCCGGCCGAAGTCGACCGGCGCGAGCGGCAGCACCGAGGTGAAGCCGAAGGGCTCCTCGCGGGCGCCGTTGAGCGTGGCGGCCGACGTGATGCCCTCGCCGCCGCGGGAGTGGCCCATGAGACCGACGTTGGTGAGGTCGAAGCGTCCGACGAGGTCGCTCGCGGAGAGGTCGTCCGGCGCGTCGTAGCCGCCGACGAAGCCCTCCGACCGCGCGGCCACGGCGGCCGTGCCCGCGTCGAGCGCGGCGTCGAGGGTCACGTCCGTGCCCGTCGCGTCGTCGTGGAGGACGACGGGCTCGCCGGCCGAGGCGTCGGCGAGCAGGTCGAGGGTGTCGAGCACGAGCTGGCCGCGCGCGACCGCGCCCTGGTCGGCCGCGAGCTGGTTGTCGTTGGCGTTGATGGCGTTCGCCGAGACCGACACCACGGCGTACCCGTGGCTGGCCAGGGCGCGCGCGGTGCCGTCGTACCCGAGGTAGCTGGGGATCGACAGCTGCGTCGGCGAGCAGGGCCAGCGGTTCGGGTTGGCCGCACCGGTGCCGTAGCAGTAGCTGTGGCGGCCGTGCAGCAGCACGACGGTGGGCCGGGCCTCGTCACCCTCGGGGAGGTAGAGCTTGCCCTCCATCTCGCCCCGGATGCCGCCGATGGCGGCGAGGTCGACGGACTGGTCGCCGAACGAGTAGACCGCCTCGTCCCAGGCGAGGTCGCCCAGCGCCGCCGGGTCGTCGGCGAGCTCCGCGAGCGCGGACGCCTCGGGGGCCTCGGCGGGTGCCTCGGCGGCGAGGCCCGCGGCGCCGGTCGGCGCCGTGCTGGCCCAGCCGGCCTCGACGGTGCGGGCGCGCAGCACCGAGGGGTCGGCGGTGACGACCGCGAGGCTGAGGCCGTCGGCGGACTCGGTGGCCACACCGAGCGACTGGCCGTCGACCACGACGGTCGGCGCGTCGGACACGATCGGCAGCGGCGCGTCGAGGTCGACGGTCACCTCGTAACCGCCGGGGACGACCTCCACCTCCCAGTCGTCGCCGGAGGGTGCGGTGGTCGGGGCGGCGGACGCGACGCCCGCGGACAGGGTCGCCGCGACGAGCGCGGCGCCGCTGAGCGCTCGGACGGCGTTCCGGGTGGCGCTCCGGGCGCGGGGCGCTCCGGGGCGGGTGAAGGCAGGCAGCAAGGACAAGACAGACCTCTCGTGGCCGCGGGGACGGGTGCCGGAGGCACGCCCCGGGGGGAGGGTCGTGCCGGCGCTCGGACGCTACGGAGGGCCTGTTTCTAAATCGTTTCAATCGTGGGGCGGGCGGGCACCCGCATGCGCGACCCGGGCGCCCGGTGTGTCGGGGAGGTGTCGCGCCCGGGCCGACGAGCGGTGTCCGGCCCGGGCGCGGGGTCAGAGCAGCAGCGCGTTCGCCGGGTCCTCCAGCACGCTCGCGACGTCGGTGAGGAACGCCGCCCCCGTCGCGCCGTCGACGTGGCGGTGGTCGAAGCTCAGCGTCAGCGTCACCACGTCGCGTGGCGCCAACGTCTCGACGCCGGCCGCGTCGGTCACGACCCACGGGCGTCGCTGGACGGCGCCGACGCAGAGGATCCCCGACTCCCCCGGGTTGATGATCGGCGTCCCGCCCTCGATGCCGAGCACCCCGACGTTGGTGATCGTGAAGGTGCCCCCGGCCTGGTCGGCCGGCGCCGTGCGCCCCTCGCGCGCCGTCGCCACGAGGTCGCCGATGGCGCGGGCCAGCGCGGGCAGGGACAGGGCGTCGGCGGCCTTCACGTTCGGCACGACGAGCCCGCGCGGCGTCGCGGCGGCGATGCCGAGGTTGACCCGCTCGCGCAGCACCACCTCGCCCGCCCCGCCCGCCGCGTCGGCGTCGAACCACGAGTTGAGCAGCGGGGTGCGGCGCACCGCCAGCGTCACGGCCCGCGCCACCAGCAGCAGCGGGGAGAGCGGCAGGTCGGCGAGGTCGCGCCGCGAGCGCAGCCGCTCGAGGTACGCCGTCGACGCGCTCACGTCCACCGTCGTCCAGATCGTCACGTGCGGCGCCGAGAACGCCGACGCCACCATCGCCTCGGCCATCGCCTTCCGCACGCCCTTGACCGGCTCCCGCGTCTCCCCCGCCGCGTCCGGTACGGCGGACCGCACCGCCGCGGGCGCCTGCTGCGCAGCGGGGGTCGGGGCGGGGGCGGGCTCGGCAGCCCGTTGCACGTCCTCCCGGGTGACGTCGCCCTTCGGCCCCGTCGGCGCCAGCGTCGCGAGGTCGACGCCGAGGTCGGTGGCCAGCCGCCGCACCGGCGGCTTGGCCAGCACCCCGACCGCACCGGCTCCCGTCGCGCTCGCCGCGGCGGGCGCGCGGCGGGGGCGACGCGCCGTACCGGTCTCGCGGGGGCCGTAGCCGACCAGGGTCGCGTTGCCCGCGGGCGGCACGTTGGTGTCGATCGGCTCGCAAGGCTCCTCACCCGCCGGGGGTGCGGGAACGGGCTCGGAGACGGGCTCGGGCGCCGGTGCGGGCGGGGGCGCCGGCGCGGTCGCCGGGGCGGCGGCGGGCTCGCCGACGGCGATGATCGGCGTGCCGACCGCGACGGTCTCGCCGACCTCGACGAGCAGGGCGGTGACCTCCCCGGCGTACGGGGACGGCAGCTCGACGACGGACTTGGCCGTCTCGATGTCGACGATCGGGTCGTTGACCTCGACGACGTCGCCGACCTTCACGTGCCAGGCGACGATCTCGGCCTCGGTGAGGCCCTCGCCGACGTCGGGCAGCTTGAACTCGGGCACGGGGGCGCTCCTCAGAAGGCCAGGGACCGGTCGACGGCGTCGAGCACGCGGTCGAGGTCGGGCAGGAAGTGGTGCTCGTTGCGGGCGGCGGGGTAGGGCACGTCGAAGCCGCCGACGCGCAGCACCGGCGCCTCGAGGGAGTAGAAGCACTGCTCGGTGACGCGCGCGGCCACCTCGGCGCCCATGCCGAGGTTGGTGTGCGCCTCGTGGGCGACGACGACGTGGCCGGTGCGCCGGGCGGACTCCACGACGGGGCCGAGGTCGAGCGGGGAGAGCGTGCGCAGGTCGATGACCTCGAGCGAGCGGCCCTCCGGGACGGCGGCCTCGGCCGCGGCGAGGCAGGTGCGCACCATCGGGCCGTAGGTGACGAGCGTGGCGTCGGTGCCGGGGCGCACGACGCGCGAGGCGAGGAACGGCGGCGGCTCCGCGGAGGTGTCGAGCTCGGCCTTGTCGCCGTGGTACTGCCGCTTCGGCTCCAGGAAGATGACCGGGTCGTCGCAGGCGATCGCCTGCTGGATCATCCAGTAGGCGTCGACCGGGTTCGAGCAGGCGACCACCTTGAGGCCCGGCGTGTGCGCGAACTGCGCCTCCGGGCTCTCGCTGTGGTGCTCGACCGCGCCGATGCCGCCGCCGAACGGGATGCGGATGACGACGGGCAGCCGCACCCGCCCCTGGGAGCGGTAGGACATCTTCGCGAGCTGGCAGACGATCTGGTCGTAGGCCGGGTAGACGAACCCGTCGAACTGGATCTCGACGACGGGCCGGTAGCCGCGCATCGCCATGCCGATCGCCGTGCCGACGATGCCCGACTCCGCGAGCGGCGAGTCGTGCACGCGCCGCTCCCCGAAGTCCTTCTGCAGGCCGTCGGTCACGCGGAAGACGCCGCCGAGCCGGCCGACGTCCTCGCCCATGAGCACGACCTTGTCGTCGGCCTCCATCGCCGTCCGCAGCCCGGCGTTGAGCGCCTTGGCCAGCGTCACGCGGCTCATCGGGCCACCTCCGCCGTGGCCGGGGCGGCCGGCTCGAACTGCTCGAGGTACGCCGCGTAGGCGTCGCGCTGCTCCAGCAGCTCGGGGGGCGTGTCGGCGTACACGTGGTCGAAGAGCGCGAGCGGGGCCGGGTCGGGCAGCTCGCGGCAGCGCCGGCGCAGGTCGGCGCCGAGGTCGGCCGCCTCCTGCTCGAGCGCGGCGAGGTAGGCGTCGTCGATCGCGTCGGCGCGGCGGAGGTAGGCCTCCACGCGGGAGATCGGGTCCTTGCGGCGCCAGGCGTCGACGTCGGCGCCCGAGCGGTAGCGGGTCGGGTCGTCCGTCGTGGTGTGGGCGCCCATCCGGTAGGTGTAGGCCTCGACGAGCATCGGCCCCTCGCCGGAGCGGGCCCGGTCGGTCGCGGAGCGCATGACGGCGTACGTCGCGAGCACGTCGTTGCCGTCGACCCGGACCCCGGGGAAGCCGAAGGCCGGCGCCCGCCAGTGCAGCGGCGTGCGCGACTGGCGCTCGATGGGGGCCGAGATGGCCCACTGGTTGTTCTGGCAGAAGAAGACGACGGGGGCGTCGTAGGTCGCCGCGAAGACGAACGACTCGAGCACGTCGCCCTGGCTGGAGGCGCCGTCGCCGAAGTGGGCGACGGTGCACGCGTCGCGGGTCGGGTCGCCGGTGCCGACGCAGCCGTCGGCGCTCAGACCCATGGCGTAGCCGACCGCGTGGAGGGTCTGCGCGCCGATGACGATCGTGTAGAGCCCGAAGTTGTGCTCCGCCGGGTCCCACCCGCCGTGGTCGACGCCGCGGAACAGGCCGAGCAGGTGGGCGGGGTCGACGCCCCGCACCCACGCGACGCCGTGCTCGCGGTAGGTGGGGAAGAAGAAGTCCTGCGGACGGGTGGCGTGGGCGGCGCCGACCTGGGCCGCCTCCTGGCCGAGCAGCTGGGCCCAGATGCCCAGCTCGCCGTGGCGCTGCAGCGCCGTCGCCTCCGTGTCGACGCGGCGGACGAGCACCATGTCGCGGTGCATCGTGCGGACGAGGTCGTCGTCGCCGTCGAAGTCGTGGTCCGGGTGCTCGCGCCGCTCGCCCTCGGGCGTCAGCAGCTGCACGTAGTCCGGTTCGCAGTCGGCCGACTCGTGTGCGGTCGGCGCGCCGGTCAGGATCGTCATGGCCCGCTCCTCGCTCGACCGCGGGGTCACCGCCGTCGGGCTCGTCGTGACGTCCCGGTACGGCGCGGGGTGGGCGCCGAGCGGGTCGCCGGTGTGGTGTTGTGACCCAGGTCACTGGGTGCGACCACGGTAGCGGACCGTCCGCCGGCGGGCGAGCCCTCCGGGCGCGCGCGTCCCGCGGGTCCCCGGCGGGCCTGGCGCGCCGACGTACCGTGACGGGATGGCGATCCGCGAGGGAACGACGGTCACGTGGAAGTGGGGCGGCTCCGAGGCGAGCGGCACGGTCACCGAGGTGCACCACGACAAGGTCACGCGGACGACGAAGGGCTCCGAGGTCACGCGCAACGGCAGCGACGACGACCCGGCCTACGTCATCGAGCAGGAGGACGGGACCGTCGTGCTCAAGCTGCGCAGCGAGGTCGAGCGGGACTGACCCGACGGGCGGGGACCTTGGGAGCGCGCCGCGGCGTGGCTACGTTCGAGGCATGAGCGCACACGACGACCGCACCGACATCGACCTCTCCGACGTCGCCGCGCAGGACGGGCCGCCGGACACCGACGGCGTGCAGGAGGAGCAGGCCCCCGCCGAGCAGGACGTGGAGGCGCACCAGGCCGACGACGACCAGGGCGACGGCGCCAGCCTGGGCGGCACCATCGCCGGCCAGGAGAGCGGCTACCCGGTCGACGGCCCGCCCCTCAGCTGAGGCCCCTCACCTGAGGCCCGCGCGCCTCAGTGCGCCTCGCCGAGGTCCTCGTGGGCCCGGTGGGTCTCCGGCTCGATCTGGAACGTCGCGTGGCGCACCTCGAAGTGCTCGGCCACGCAGTGGCTGACCCGGTCGAGCATGCCGCCGACGCCGTGCTGCGCCAGCGCGGCGTCGGTCACGGTCACGTGGGCGGACAGCGACGGCAGGCCGGACGTGATCGTCCAGGCGTGCAGGTCATGCACGTCGAGCACGCCGTCCATCGACCGGATGTGCGCGGTGACCGCGGCGAGGTCGAGGTCGTCGGGCGCCACCTCGAGCAGCACCCGCAGCGCATCGCGGGCGAGGCTGACGGCGCGCGGCAGGATCATCACGGCGATGAGCAGCGACGCCACGGGGTCGGCGCGCTGCCAGCCGGTCAGCAGGATCACGAGGCCGGCCGTGATCGCGAAGACCGAGCCCAGCAGGTCGGCCACGACCTCCATCAGCGCCCCGCGCAGGTTGAGCGAGCCGGTGTCGGAGCGGCTCAGCACGGCCAGCGACACGGCGTTGGCCACGAGGCCGCTCAGCGCGAAGAGGATCATCGGCCCCGCGTCGACCTCGCCCGGGTCCACGAGCCGGCTCGCCCCGAACCACAGCAGCACGGCGCACAGGCCCAGCAGCACCACGGCGTTCGCGAGCGCCGCGACCACCTCGGCCCGGTGGTAGCCGAACGTGGAGCGCTCCCCCGCGGGCCGCGCCGCGACGTACGACGCACCCAGCGCCAGCAGCACGCCCCCGGCGTCCATCGCCATGTGCGCCGAGTCGGCGACCAGCGCGAGTGAGCCCGTGAGCAGGCCGCCCACGGCCTGCAGCACCATGATCGAGCCGGTGACGCCGAGCACGACGTGCAGCCGGCGGCGGTCCGCCGCGCGTCCGGCCCCGTGACCGCCCGCGCCGCCGTGCCCGTGCCCGTGCCCCATCGCTCCTCCTGACCCGTCCGCGGATGCCGCCGCGACCATACCCCCAGGGGGTACCGTGCGGCTGGTTCTCATTCGCCGCGGCGGGCCCGCCTCAGCGGGCGAAGGCGGGCGTGGGGCCCAGCGCCTCGCGGCCGTGGGCGCTCCTCCAGCCGGACAGGTCCGGGCCCTTCGGGACGACCTGCGTCGGGTTGATGTCGCTGTGCACCACGTAGTAGTGCGCCTTGATCTGGTCGAAGTCCGTGCTCTCGCCGAAGCCGGGCAGCTGGTAGAGGTCCCGCGCGTACGCCCAGAGGGCCGGGAGCTCGGTCAGCTTCTGCCGGTTGCACTTGAAGTGGCCGTGGTAGACGGGGTCGAAGCGCACGAGCGTGGTGAACAGCCGCACGTCGGACTCCGTCAGCCGGTCGCCCATGAGGAAGCGCCGGTCGGTCAGCCGCTCCTCGAGCCAGTCGAGCGCGGTGAAGAGCCGGTCGTACGCCGCGTCGTACGCCTCCTGCGAGCCCGCGAAGCCGCAGCGGTAGACCCCGTTGTTGACCTCGGTGAAGATCCGCCTGTCCACGACGTCCATCTCGTCGCGGAGGTCGTCGGGCCACAGGTCGGGGGCGTCCGCGCGGTGGTGCTCGCGCCACTCGTGGAAGAGGTCGTGCGTGATCCACGGGAAGTCGTTGGTGACGACCTCGCCGCTGGCGACGTCGACGATCGCCGGCACCGTGATGCCGCGGGGGTAGTCGGGGTAGCGCTTGAAGTACGACTCCTGGAGCCGCTCCACGCCGAGCACCGGGTCGCGACCGCCGGGGTCGAGGTCGAACGTCCAGGAGCGCTGGTCGTGCGTGGGGCCCGGCGTGCCCAGCGAGATGACGTCCTCCAGGCCGAGCAGGCGCCGCACGATGATGGCGCGGGTGGCCCAGGGGCAGGCCTTGGCGGCGACGAGGCGGTAGCGCCCCGGCTCGACCGGCCACAGCGGCACGTCGGCGGGTCCGTGCTGGGGGCTTCGGGGCTCGCCCGTCGCCGGGTCGACCGCCGTGATCCGGTCCGGGATGTAGTTCATGTCCCGGTCGAACCCGCCACCCTTGATCACGTACCCCGGTCCGCTGTCCTCGCTCATGTCCCCCAGCGTAGGCAGCCCGCACCCGTCGCGGCAGGCGGGAGGGACCGGGTGGGGCCGGCCGGGGTCACCCCCGACCGGCCGCGGGAGCTCAGCCCCAGACGCCCGTCGACAGGCGGCGGTGGGTGGTGGCGCGGACCTCGGCGGCGTCGCCGAGACCGCTGACGTGCTCGCTCGGCTCGCCGGTCTTCTCGTCGACCACCCAGGCCACGAGGTTGCGCGACCAGGACACGGAGCCGTACGCCGCCACGTGCTGCAGGACCGGTCCGACGCTGCGCTGCATGACCTGCGGCTCGCCCTCGCGCACGAGGGCGCGGGCCAGCTCGCCGGAGGTGACCGGCTCGGTCGTCTCGCGGGCACGGGACACCAGGTAGGACTCCGCGCGCTCGGCGAGCACGGGCACGGTTCTCTTCGTCATCTTTGCAACTTAGCCGCTCACGGGCCCGTGACGGCCATCGGCGGCCTCAGTACGCCGCGCGCGGGGGCGCCGCGGGACGCCGCCGGCGGACCACGGCGAGGACGACGACGAGGAGCACGGCCACGACGACCGCGGCGACCAGCGCGACCAGTGCGCGGGTGCGCAGGCCCGCCAGCAGCACCTCCAGCACCGCCCCGGCGAGGTCGCGGTCGGCGGGGTCGGCCTGCAGCTCCGCCACGTCGGCGCCCACGCCCACCACCGCCAGCAGGGCCCCCGAGGTGACGGCGGCGCCGATCGCGGCCACGAGCCCCACACCCAGGCGCGCCCGCCCGGCGGGCAGGGCGAGCGCGACGACGAGCAGCACCACGGTGAGGACCGGCAGGAGCGTGCCCGCGCCGACGACGCTGTTGTAGCCGTCGCGCACGTCGGACAGCCGGTCCGCCGACGCCACCCGGAACGTCATGGCCCCCTCGGGCACGGCGCCGGTCGGCACGCCCCTCGCCCCCAGCTCCTCGAGCGCCGCGTCGAGCAGCGGCCTGAGCGAGACCTCGAAGCTCGAGCCGTCGCCGCGGTCGGCCATGATCGCCAGGAACTGCTCGTGCGCCGAGCGGTTCGCGTCCTCCCACGCCGCCACCAGCTCCTCGCTGTCGAGCACGTCCTCGACCGTGGCGTCCACGACCTCCTGGACCGCGGCGGGCAGCTCGAGGCCGCCCAGGCGGTCCTCGACGGCGGCCGTGACCGCCGTGCCCAGCCGGTCGACGAGCTGGGCGCGCACGACCTCGTCGCGCGCCGCCTCGCTCACGTTGTCGACGTAGGCGTCGGTGTCGTCCACCTCGGTGTCCGCCCACGACGCCACGAGGGCGAGGGGCAGCACCAGGGCGAACACCAGGGCCACCAGGGTGCCGAGCGTCGTCCGCAGTCCGCGCACGTGTTCCTCCTCAGACGTCGGCGTCGCTGCCGGCGCCGGCCTCGGCGAGGGCGGCGACGAAGTCGAGCTTGTCGAGCACGGGGTCGGGGATGACGAACGGGTAGAGGTCGTCCTTCCCCATGGACTTGTTGATCTCGTTCAGCGCGACGCTCAGCGGCACCCAGACCCCGACCACGAGGTCGCGGAAGGAGCCGAACACCGACGGGTTCACCGTCAGCAGGCCCTGCTCCACGGCCGTGTCGACCGTGTCGGAGATGTGCAGGTAGTGGGCGAACGTCTCCGCGAAGTCCTCGAACGGGTGCATGGTCGCGTACGTCGAGATGTAGCACCGCTGCCAGTCGTCCGGCGGTCCCTCGGAGTAGTGCCGGTCGATCTCCGCCTGGTAGTCGCGGGTGTCGTCCCCGAACAGCTCCCGGCAGCGGGTGAGCAGCGCGTCGCCGGTGACCAGCCGGAACTCCACGTAGTGGCCCACCTCGTGGCGCAGGTGGCCCAGCATCGTGCGGTAGGGCTCGCCCAGCTCGACCCGCACCCGCTCGCGGCGCGCGTCGTCGGTCTCGGCCAGGTCGATGGTGATGACGCCGCTGGCGTGGCCGATGACCACGTTCTCCTCGACGCTGCTCAGCATGTCGAAGCACAGGCCGGCGTCGGGGTCCTCGTCGCGCCCCACGACGGGGAAGCCCAGCACGTCGAGCTCGTGCACGAGGCGCCGCTTGGCGGCCTCCGCGGTCGGCAGCTGGGCGAGGCCCTCGGCGTCGTCGTCGGCCGGGCGGGTGCGCGTCAGCGCGCAGGCCCCGCAGGGCGCGCCCTCCTCCGCGCTCAGCCAGTTGCAGCCGACCGTGCGGCGCAGCGCGCAGGTGTGCCACGCGGTGCCGCCGGCGTCGACGTAGCGCCCGTCGCCGTCGACCGGCACCATCGCCCGCTCGGCGCGCGAGAAGGCCAGCGCCGTGCCGCAGGAGACGCACCGGGAGTTCTCGAAGTAGAGCGCGTTGTCGCACACGCGGCAGCGGAAGGCCTTCACGAGCGGCAATGGTGGCACGCCGGGGAAGCAGCCGGGGCCCCGCCGACGGATCGGCGGGGCCCCGGTGCGTGAGCGGGTGTCGGGGGGCTCAGAGCCCGTCGACGACCTTCCACTCGCCGTCCTCGCGGACCATCTCGAGCTCGTCGGAGCCCTCCTCGGCCTCGTCGCCGAAGGCGTCGCGGATGTCCTCGTCGTCGCCCGTGTACTCGGTCGTGTAGTCGAACTCCACCGTCGCGGTGTCGCCGTCCTCGGTGACCTCGGTGATCTCCGTCTCGATGTTGAAGTCCTCGGTGGAGAAGCCGCCCTCCTCACCGGACGCCGACTCGAGCTCGTCGGCGAGCCCGGCGCAGTCGTCGACGCCGTCGAACGTCTCGAACTGGTCCTGCTGCGACTCCTCGCTGGAGAGCTCGCAGGCCTTCTCGAAGTCGTTGTCGGCCACCGCGTCGAAGTACTCCTCGGCGGCGTCCTCGGCGCTGCCGCCGCCGCTGAACACCGTCAGGAACAGCACGAGCGCGAGCACGAGGACGAGGACCACCGCGGCGATGATGCCGATCAGCTTGCCCTTGCCCTTCAGCCCGCCGCCGCCACCGCGACCGCTCGCCGGGCTCGCGCCGCCGGGGCCTCCGGGGCCTCCGGGGCCCCAGCCCTGCTGCCCGTACGCCGGAGCACCGCCCTGGCCGTGCTGTCCGTGCTGGCCGTACGCCGGCGCGCCCTGCTGGGCGTGGCCGGGCTGCTGGCCGTACCCGGGCTGCTGCCCGAAGGACTCCTGCTGGCCGAACCCGCCCTGCGGCCCGAACCCGGGCTGCTGGCCGAAGCCCTGCTCGCCCTGGCCGGGTGCGCCGTACTGGCCCGACGGGCTCTGCTGGCCCGGCTGGGCGCCCTGGCCCGAGGCGGCCGCGGCCTGCTCGAGGCGGCGGGGGTCGTGCGCCACCTGGGTGCGGTCGGCGCCCGCGGCGCCGCCGTTGGCACCAGCGGGGGCGGCGCCGGTCGCGCCGCTCCCGGCGTCGCCGAGGTCGCCGGGGCCGGGCTGGGTGTGCTGGGTCCAGGCGTGCCCGTCCCACCAGCGCTGGGTGCCGGATCCGTCGTCGTACCAGCCGGCGGGAGTCGTGCGGTCGTCCGTCATGGTCGCCATCATGTCCCCCGAGTGGTCCCCGTGTCTCCCGACCCGCCCGACGGGTCGTCGGGCGTCAGACCTCGAGCACCGGCGCGACGTCGACCGCGACCGCCAGCGAGGAGCTCGTCGCCTCGGTGTAGATCACGCCCTTGAGCGGCGGCACGTCGCCGTAGTCACGCCCCCAGGCGACGCTCACGTAGCGCTCGTCGACCCACGTGTCGTTCGTCGGGTCGACCATCAGCCACTCCCCCTCGCCCCGTGCGCCGCCGGGCTCCGCGGGCGCCGGCCCGGGGGCCCACACCGCGATCCACGCGTGGGTGGCGTCCGCGCCGACGAGGCGCTCGCGGCCCGGCGGCGGGGTGGTCGCCAGGTAGCCCGAGACGTAGCGCGCGGCCAGGCCGTGCGCCCGCAGGCCGGCGAGCAGGAGGTGCGCGAAGTCCTGGCAGACCCCGGCGCGCGCGGCCATCACCTCGGCGACGGAGGTGGTCACGGTCGTCGCGCCGGGCCGGTAGGCGAAGTCGGCGTGCACGCGGCGCACCAGGTCGGTGAGCACGTCGCCGAGCGGGCGGCCCGGGGTCAGCGACTCCCCGACGTACTCCCGCACCTCGGGTCCGGGCGCGGCCAGCGCCGTGGGCAGCGCGCCGTCCCAGGCCTCCCAGGCGTCCGGGCTGTCGGGGCGGGCGGCCGGTCGGGCCTCCTCCCAGGGGGTGGCGAGGAGCTCCGCGTCGTACACCGGCGCGGTCACCTCGACGACGCTCTCGGCGCGCACCACGAGCTCGCGGTGGGGGCGGACGACCTGGAAGAAGGTCGCCACGTTGCCGTGGACGTCGACGTCGTCGCGGACCTCGTCGGTCGCCGGGGACACCGTCAGCTCGCGGCTCAGCACCCGCTGGAGCGCGCCCGTGCGGGGCGTCAGGTAGGCGATGCCGAGGCTGTCGGTGACGTCGGCGTCGTAGGTGTAGGTGGTGCGGTGCCACACGCGGTACCTCACGCGCCGCTCCCCTCCTCGGTGCCGGACCCGGCGAGCCGGGCGGGCAGCAGCTGGGTGAACGAGCGCGGGCCGGGGCCGCTGGGGAAGTGCAGCAGCGCGATCGCGTCCGAGAGCCGCGCGACGTCGTCGACGACCTCGTCCAGGAACCGCGCCAGGTGGGGGCGGCGCTCGCCCCCGAGCGCGCCGAGCGCGCGCGGGTCGACGGTGGCGACCCGCTCCGCCAGCTCGTCGAGGAGGCGCTCGGGGCGGGTCGAGCCCGTGGAGCCCGGCACGGCGGCCAGGTGGGTGCGCAGCTCGCCGAGCGCGTGCGCGACCGAGCGCGGGTTCGCGGTGTCGAGCAGCAGCAGGTCGAGGGTGCTGCCGACCTTGACGTAGCCGCGGTGGCGTCGCCGGTGCGTCACGACGGACTCGGTCGAGCCGAGCACGGCGTTGAGCACACGCCGGTCGGTGTCGAGGCCGTGGCGCTCGACGAGCGTGGCCCGCAGGAGCCGGGCGACCTGGTGGACCCGCTCGACGGCCCGGCCGGCGCCGATCATGTGCCAGCCCGGGTCGCGCACCATGTTGGCCGTCACGCCCGTCAGGGCGAGGACGCCGTCGAGCATCCGGCCGCACACCTCCTCGACCCGGTGGCTGTGGGTCGAGGCCCGCAGGTCGGCGGCCGCGCGGTCGAGGGCGGCGAACGTGCGCCAGGTGTCGGCGGACAGGTGGTCGCGCACGGCCAGCGAGCAGGCCCGCAGCGCCGCGAGGGACTGGGCGACGCTGCCCGCGCGGGCCGTGTCGAGCACCACGGCGCGGAACTCCGCGTCGTCCTCCGGCCCCGCGCCCGGCCCCGTCGCCGGCGGGCAGAGGGCGTGGACGGCGCTCCAGGTGACGGCGAGGCTCGCGCCGCCGGCGGAGAGCGGCCGGGTGCGGTAGTCGTCCGCCAGTGCGTGCGCGGTGAGCACGAGGCGCAGCAGGTCCTCGGCGCGCTCGAGGTAGCGCCCCGCCCAGAAGAGGTCGTCCAGCACGCGCGGCACCATCGCCGTGCCGGGGTCGGTGTAGGACAGCTGCAGCTGGTGGGCCAGGTGCTGGTCCGGCGCGGCCGGGTCCCGCTTCAGCACCCACACGTCCTTCGCGCTCGCCGCGACGGTACGGCGGCCCTCCCGTCGCTCGCGGACGGTGGCCAGACCGCCGACGAGGGGGCGGTAGGAGGAGCCGTACCAGAGCGTGAAGGTGCGCAGCGAGAGCGGCCCGGGCGTCACCGCGGCCCCGCCCGCGCGGCCGCCCGCGGTCGTCGGCAGCACCGTCGGGGCCTGGGAGAGCGCGATCGGCTGCTGGCCGACGTGGGTGTGCGGCGACTCCTCGATCCGGCGGCGCAGCTCGTCGCGCGTGCCGGTGACGCGGGTGCCGTCGGTGCGCCGCACCTCCAGCTCGTCGAGCCGGTCGAGCACGGTGCGGCGCGCCCGCTCGTCGCCGCACCACCAGGTGGGGACGGCGTCGAGGCGCAGCTCCTCGCCCAGCAGGCGCTCGGCCACGGCAGGCAGGTAGGGCAGCAGGCCGGGGTTCTCGACCACGCCCGCACCGAGGCCGTTGACGACGCGGACCGTGCCCCGCCGTACCGCCTCGGTCAGCCCGGCGACGCCGAGGCGGGAGCCCGCCCGCAGCTCGAGGGGATCGCTCCACGCGGCGTCGACGCGCCGCAGCACGACGTGCACCCGCTCGAGGTGCTCGAACACGCGCATCCACACGGCCCCGTCGCGCACCACGAGGTCGTCGCCCTGCACGAGCGGGAAGCCGAGCGTGCTGGCCAGGAACGCCTGGTCGTAGGCCGTCTCCGAGCGGGGGCCGGGGGACAGCACGACGACCCGCGGGTTCGGCGGGTCGCCCGGGGCCGCGTTGAGCAGCGTCGTGCGCAGCGCGTGGAAGAACGGCGCCATGCGGTGCAGGTCGGCCTGCCGGTAGAGCTCGGGCAGCACGCGGGAGACGACGCGCCGGTTCTCCATCGCGTAGCCCATGCCCGACGGCGCCTGGGCCCGGTCGGCGAGCACCCGCCACGTCCCGTCGGCCGCGCGGCCCAGGTCGCAGGCGGTCAGCAGGAGCGGCCGCGGGTCGGCCGCCGAGGGGCGGGCCAGCACCCGCTCGTAGCCGGGGTGGCCCAGCACCAACGGCGCCGGCAGCACCCCCTCGGCGAGGAGCCGCCGCGGGCCGTGCAGGTCGGCCGCCAGCGCGTTGAGCACCTCCGCCCGCTGGGTGAGGCCCACCTCCAGGGTCGACCAGTCGTCGGCGTCGAGCACGAGGGGCACCGGGTCGAGGCGCCAGGGCGCGAGGTCCTCGCCGGGCGCCGCGTAGGTGACGCCGTCGTCGGCGAGCGCCCGCCGGATGTCGCCGTGCACGCGCGCCAGGTCCTCGGAGGTGAGGCGGACGGCGACCTCCGCGAGCCCGCGCCACGCGGGCCGCAGGGAGCCGTCGGGGGCGACCAGCTCGTCGTACCGCTCGGGGCCGGCGTCGAGCCGCGGCTGCGCGAGCCACGCGGTGTAGTCGTCGAGGGCGGTCATCGGGGCCCCCCGCTCGGCATGCACGGCACGGGGACACCCTGACACGCCCCACGGGTCCCCACGGGTCCCGTCCCGCGGGGCGGGGCCGCGGTGGGGCTGCGGCGGGGCTGCGGCGGGGCTGCGGGGGGCCCCGGCGGCTTGACGAAACGGGCGCAGCGCGGGCCCGCGCGCCGGTACGGTGAGGCGATGAGCACCGATCCGTCACTGCCGCGCGCCGCGGAGGAGGCCCTCCGGCAGGTCACCGCGCCGCGGGACGTGCCGACCACCCTGCAGACCATCGTGGAGGTCGCGCAGCGCACCCTGCCGGGCATCGACCACGTCAGCGTCTCCCTGGCGCGCCGCGACGGCACGCTCGAGACGGTCGCGGGCACCGACGAGGTCGCGCGGGGGCTCGACCGGGTGCAGTACGAGCTCGGCGAGGGCCCGTGCCTGCACGCGGTGCTGGACGAGCACACCATCGTCGTCGAGCACATGCGCCACGAGCAGCGCTGGCCGGAGTACGTCGCCCGGGCCGTCCGCGAGGGCCTGCAGGCCCAGATGGGGCTGCGCCTCTTCGTGGACGACGACACGCTCGGCGGGCTGAACCTCTACTCCTCGACGCAGGAGACCCTCGACGAGGGCACGCTCGAGCTCGCGGAGCTCTTCGCGGCCGGCGCCGCCGTCGCGCTCGGCGGCGTGCGGGAGCGCACCCAGCTCGCGGAGGCGCTGGAGTCCCGGGAGCTCATCGGCGTGGCCGTCGGCGTCGTGATGCAGCGGTTCGGCCTCGACCGCACCCGGGCGTTCGAGTTCCTGGCGCGCACGTCGCAGAACAGCAACACCAAGATGCGTGACGTCGCCGCGCGGCTCATCGACCAGACCGAGCAGGAGTCGCGGATGGACGAGGACCGGACCGCCAGCCGGTAGCCGGGCAGCCGCGGGGCGGGCGGCCTCCGAGGTCTACGGGCGGCGGGAGTCCACCACGACGCGGGCGAGCGCCGCGGGCTCGACGTCGGCGAGGCGGGACGCCTCGAGCAGCTGCTCCTCGGCGCGCAGCACGCTGACGCCGTGGGCCGCGGCCAGGATCCCGGCCGCCACCGCGACGGTGGTCTGGTTGCGCAGCTCACCCGGGGTGCGGCGGGCCGCCTCCAGCGTGGAGAAGGTGAGGTCGGCGTTGAGCACGGCGCCGTGCGCCCAGGCCCCGAGCACCGTCGCCAGCTCCTCGACGTGGTCGGCGAACGAGCCGGGCCGCGAGCCGTAGAGGTTCACGCCGCCGACCACCCGCCCCTGGCGCAGCAGCGGCAGGGAGAGCGACGACAGCACACCCGACGCCGCGGAGGCGGCCGAGAAGAGGTGCCACCGGCCCTCGTCGAGCGGCGAGTCGTCGCCGGCGCCCGGCTCGACGGTCTCCGCGGTGTCCGTGGTGTCGGCCGCGTCCAGGGCCCCGGCGCCGGTCACGGCGAGCTGCCCGCCGTCCAGATCGAGCTGCAGCACCTGCCCGCTCCGCACGGCCTCCAGGCAGGGACCGTCGTCGAGGTACTGCACCGCGTCGAGCACCGCCGTCGTCGCCGAGGTCGACGCGAGCGTGAAGGTGGCGCCGTGGTCGTGCAGCGAGATGCTGAGCCCGACGCACTCGGGGGCGATCTCCTGCACCTCGCCGGCGATGCCGCGCAGCTCCTCGAGCACGTCGCGGTCCGGGGCCAGGTGGCGCAGCTCGTCCGCCGCCTCCACCGTCTCCGGCAACGGCTCCAGTCCCACGCACCCACCTCCTGCTCCCGGTGCCACCCGTCCCGTCGGGCGACTCGTGGGGTGCCGGTACCCAGCCCGCGGGCTCCGGTGCAGCCGGCGAGCCGGGTCAGCCGGTCAGCCGGTCGCGGGGCGTCACGAGGAGGCCGACCCGCGAGGGGTACGTCGCGTCCTGCGTCGCCACGTCCGTCACCGCGAACCCCACGACGACCCCGTCGGCCTCGCGGACGAAGGTGCGCAGCGGCGACAGGGTGTCGGACTCGAACGCCTCCCCCTCGGCGAAGCCGGCCGCGGTGAGGCGCTCGTCGGTCGTCACCTCGGCCAGCTCGGGCACGTCGGTGGAGCGCAGGAGGAGGAACCAGCCCGACTCGGCGCAGCCGTAGGACGCCACGTCGGCCGGGTCGACGCCGGCGGGCAGCACGTCGGCGGGCAGCTCGGCGGGCACGACCCCGACGCCCTCGGTGCTCGTGGTGCCGTCGACGGCGGGCAGGCCGTCGAGCGCCACCTGCAGGCGGTCGGCGGGCGGGGCCGACGGGTCGACGGTGCTGCCCGACCCGTCCTCGGCCCCGTCCTCGACCCCGTCCTCGACCCCGTCCTCGGTGGTGCCGGCCGCGGTGCAGGTGTCCGCCGCCTCGCCGGCCGTCGGCTCCGGCGTCGTCGCCCCCTCGTCCGACCCGCCGCCGCACGCGGTGAGCGCGGCCAGCGCGAGGGCGGCCACCGCGGCGGCCAGGGGGCGGGCGGCGCGGGCGGGGCGGGGCGTGCGCGTCATGGCGCCGATCCTGGCAGGCCAGGCTGAACGGGACCTGTGGACCCGGCGGCCCCGACGGACGGGCTGCCGCGCCGGCTCAGCGGCGGTACGCCGACGCGACCGCGAGCAGGCGCTCGCAGGCCTCCTCCTCGCCGATGGTCACGCGGACGCCGTCGCCGGCGAAGGGGCGCACGACGATGCCCGCCTCCTCCGCCGCCGCCGCGAACGTGCCCGCGTGGTCGGGGGCCCCCGGCGTCGTACCGGTCAGGGGGAGCCACACGAAGTTGCCCTGCGCGTCGGGCACGTCCCAGCCGGCGTCGCGCAGCCCGGCGAGCACGCGGGCGCGCCGCTGCACGACCGCCTCCACCCGCTCGGCCAGCGCCCCGCCCTCGGCGAGCGAGGCCACCGCGGCGGCCTGCGCCACCGCGGAGACGCCGAACGGCAGCGAGACCGCCCGGAGCGCGGCGGCGACGTCGGGGTGCGCGACGGCGTACCCGACCCGGAACCCCGCGAGCCCGTAGGCCTTGGAGAACGTGCGGGTGAGCACGACGTTGGGGTGCCGTGCGGCGGTCGCGACGCCGTCGAGGGGGTCGTCGCCGCGCACGAACTCGACGTACGCCTCGTCGAGCACCACGACGACGTGGCCGGGCACCTGCGTGAGGAAGGCGTCGACCTCGGTCTGCGTCAGCGCGGGCCCGGTCGGGTTGTTGGGCGTGCAGAGGATGACGACGCGGGTCCGGTCGGTGACCGCCGCCGCCATCGCCCCGAGGTCGTGGCGGTGGCCCGCGCCGAGCGGCACGGGCACGCCGACGGCGCCGCCCGCGGTGACCGCGATCGGGTAGGCCTCGAAGGAGCGCCAGGCGTGGACGACCTCGTCGCCGGGGTCGCAGAAGGCCGCGACGAGCTGGTAGAGCAGCGCGACGGACCCGGTCGCCACCGCGAGCCGCTCGGTCGGCACGCCGAGGTGGTCGGCGAGCGCCGCGTAGAGGGCGGCGCTGCCCATGTCGGGGTAGCGGTTCATCTGCGCCGCCGCCTCGTGCGCCGCCGCCAGCACGCCGGGCAGGGGCGGGAAGGGCAGCTCGTTGCTCGACAGCTTGTACGACGTGGTGCCCGGGCGGGTGGTGGGCGGCCGGCCCGGCACGTAGGCCGGGATCGCCAGCACGCTGCTCCGGGGCGTGGGCGCGACGGCGCCCGGGACGGGATCGGTCATGGGCGTCAGGTTAGGGCTCGCAGCCGGCGGCCGCGCCGACCGGCCGTTTCAGCGTGCGGGACCGTCGGGCCGCCGCGCCCGCCACGGGCGCAGCACCACGGCGAGCAGCACGCCGCCCGCGGCACCCAGCGCGGCGCCGGTCGCGTTGTCGATGACGTCGGTGACGTCGCAGGCGCGGTCGATGCGGGCGAGCTCGAGCTGGGTCCACTCGATGCCGACGGAGTAGAGCGCCAGGCCGGCCGCCACCAGCGGCACCAGGCCCCAGCCCGCCCGCCACCGGCACGCCGCGAGCGCCCCCAGCGCCCCGGCGGGCACGAAGAGCGCGGTGTTGAGCAGGCGCTGGCCGCCGTCGAAGATCCAGAACCCGTCGGGCGCGGGCCCGCCGACGTCGAAGGAGCAGGTGTCGGCGCGCATCCCGGCCGCGACCCACCCCGGCGACCCGTTCGCGGGCACCAGCGTGACGAGGGCGATGACGACCACCCACCAGGCGAAACCGGCGGCGGAGAACGCGAACACGGCCCCCGTGCGCCGGGCCACCAGCGCCGCCGCGCCCGCGAGCACGACGCCGGCCAGCACCGCGCCGAGCAGCATCACCGCTGGTCCGCCGAAGGTCACCACGACGCGAGAACCTACCGGGGCCGGCTGTGCGGCGGCTGTGCGGCGGCCGAGCGCGCGGGGCCGCGCGCGCCCGGGCGGGCGGGGCCGACGGGTTGCGGTGCCTGCGATAGTCCTGCACTACCGCTCCCACCGCGACCCGCGCGGCGCCTCGGCCCGGCGTGGGTCTGCGCGCCCGCCGCCACCGACCTCCGGAGGTACCCGTGAGCACCCCACCCGCCGCCGGTACGCCGGCCCGCCCCGGCCGTGTCGTCGTGGTCGGCTCGGTCAACGTGGACCGGGTGCACCGGCTGGCGGCGCTGCCCGCGCCCGGCGAGACGGTCCTGGCGCGCGGGATGACGCTCGGCCCCGGCGGCAAGGGCGCGAACCAGGCGGCGGCCGCGCGCCGGGCCGGCGCCGACGTGGCGCTCGTCGGCCGGGTCGGCGCAGACGGCGAGGGGGCGGCGTACCGCGCGCGTCTCGACGGCCTCGGCGTCGACACCGCCCATCTGGTGACCGACCCGGACGCGCCGACCGGCAGCGCCACGATCCTGGTGGACGAGGGGGGCGAGAACTCGATCGTCGTGGTCACCGGGGCGAACGGAGCGGTGGACGGCTCCGACGTGGCCGGGGCGGAGGCGGTGCTGGCCGCGGCCGACGTCGTGCTCACCCAGCTCGAGGTGCCGCTCGACGCGGTCGCGGCGCTCCTCGACGCCGTCGCGCCGACGCGCGCCCGGCTCGTCGTCAACGCCTCCCCGGTGCCCGACGACGCCTTGGGGCGGGAGCGGCTCGCCGAGCTCCTGGGCCGGCTCGGCCCGGACGACGTCGTGGTCGTCAACGAGGTCGAGGCCGCGCAGCTCGGGCTCGCCGCCGACGACCCGCGCACCTGCACCACGCTGGGCGCGGCGGGCGCGCGGTGGGCGGGTGCCGTCGTACCCAGCCCGCGGGTCGAGCCCGTCGACACCACCGGGGCAGGCGACACCTTCGCCGGCACCCTGGCCGCGGCCCTCGCCCGGGGCGCCGACCGCGCCGCCGCCCTCACCACGGCCGTCGACGCCGCCGCGCGCAGCACCGAGTGGGCGGGCGCGCAGCCGTGGGGATTCCCCGCTTAGGCGGGGAATCATGTGCTTTACGGCCAATGCCTGGCTCGCAAAGCACATGTTTCCCCGCTCAGGCGGGGAAACCTCAGCTCCCGACGACCTCGCCGCCGGGCACGTGCAGGAGGTCGCGCCCGACGACGACGTCGAGCGGGTTGGTGAGGCAGCGGATCGAGCCGCCGCCCTTGTGCAGCTCGGAGACGTCGACGAGCACGACGTCGAACCCCCACGCCTCCAGCTGCTCGCGCACGCGCGGCGGGCAGGCCGGCATGAGGACGGTGCGGCCGACGACCACCGAGTTCGCGCAGAACGTCAGGGCCTCGACCTCGTCGAGCACCAGCGGCTCCGGTACGGCGGCCAGCAGCGCCGCCGCGGACTCGTCGTCGAACGCCGCCGGGCAGACCATCGCGCGGCGCTCGTCGAGGGGGCAGAAGGCGAGGTCGAGGTGGTACATCCCGGGGTGGGTGATCCGCAGCCCCCGCACGCGCACCTCGAGCGCGGCGGCGACGCCGGCCAGCGCCGCCTCCTCGGTGCGCGGGCCGAAACCGGCGAGCAGCTCCCCGCCGAAGGGGAAGAGGTCGCCGGCCTCGACGTGCGCGCCGACGCCGTCGCGTCCGACGTACGCGACCTCGCGGCCGCGGGCCTCGGCCCAGGCAGTGGCGCTGCCGGTCTCGGCGCGGCGCTGGGGGTAGCGCATGTGGGAGGCGAGGAACGCGGGCGTGCCGTCGGCCCGCGTGAACGGCAGGCCGAGGTTCATCGCGTAGACCATGTCGGGGCTGTCGCCGCGCTGGCGCAGCACGTCGACGCGGGCGCCGGCGTCGCGGAGCGCGGCGAGCATGCCGTGCCACTGCTCGCGGGTGCGCTCGGGCTCGGGCTGCTCGGAGGGGTCCATGTAGGGGTTGATGACGTAGTCGACCCGGAAGTGGTCGGGGCTCACCGTCAGGTAGGAGCGGCCCCACGGCAGGTCCGCGACGCGCTCCGCACTCCGCTCCACCACCGTGCTCGGCTGGTCCACCAGTTCGATGCGCATCCGTCCACCTCCGTTGATTGTCAGACAATCCGACCGGCGGCGAGTGTGGCACGACGGGACCCCGCCCGCCAAGACCACGGGCCCCGGTGTCGCCGGGGTCACGGACGCGGGATGATGCGGACCGTGTCCGATCCCTACGCCGGCCTCCGCGTCGAGGTGACCTCGACGGTCGCGCGCGTGGCCGACGAGCTGCGCCGCGCCGTCTTCGACGGCGAGCTGGAGTCGGGTACTCCGCTGCGCGAGGTCGCGCTCGCCGCCTCCCTCGGCGTCGCGCGGTCCACCGTGCGCGAGGCGCTGACCGTGCTGGTCGCCGAGTCGATCGCGACCCGCGAGCCCAACCGCGGCGTGACGGTGGCGGTGCCGGACGTCGAGTCCGTGCGCGACGTGTGCCGCGCGCGGGCCGTGCTCGAGGTGGCCGGCGTGCGCCACTGGGCGGAGGCCGACGAGTCGGCCCGCACCGCGGTGCGCGAGGCCGTCGCGGCCTACACGGACGCGGTGGCGCGGGGCGCGTCGTACGCGGACCTCAACGAGAAGCACCTCGCGGTGCACGTCTCGTTCGTCGGCCTCGTGGGCTCCCCCCGGCTCGTCGCGACCGCCCGGTCCCTGGTCGCGGAGCTCAAGCTGGTGCTCGCCCAGATCGACCGCGCCGAGCGCAACGCCCACGACCAGGCGCACACCCACGACGCCCTCGTGGCGATGCTCGACGGGGGCGACGTGGAGGGCGCGGCGGCCGAGGTCGAGCACCACCTGGCGCTCGCGGAGCGCGACATCCTGCGCGCGCTCGGCGTCCACTGAGCCGCGCTCGAACCGCCGCACCCCTGGCCCGGCCTGCCTAGGATCGGCTCCGTGAAGTTCGTCGCCTGGGTCCTCGTCAACGCGCTCGGCATCGCCGTGGCCGCGTGGCTGTTCGACGGCATCTCGTTCGACGGCGCCACCAGCGGCCAGGCCGAGATCGAGGACAAGATCCTGCCGCTGCTCGGCGTGGCCCTCATCTTCTCGGTCGTGACCGCGTTCGTGACGCCGCTGGTCAAGCTGCTGTCGTTCCCGCTGATCCTGCTGACGCTGGGCCTGTTCCTCTTCGTCGTCAACGCCGCGATGTTCCTGCTCACCGGGTGGGTCGCGGACCGCTTCGACATCCCGTTCACCGTCGACGGGTTCTGGACCGCGCTGGGCGCCTCGATCGTCATCACCGTCGTCACGTGGGTCGTCGAGGCCGTCACCGACACCGAGGTGCGCGGGTGACGGGGGTCCTCCCCACGCCCCGACCCACCCGCGCGGAGGGCTCCGCGCCGTACCGGCTCGCCGTCGTCTGCCTCGGCAACATCTGCCGCTCCCCCGTCGCCGACGTCGTCATCGAGGCGCGCCTCGCCGCGGCCGGCCTGGCCGACGCGGTGGACGTGCGCTCCTTCGGCACCGCCGGCTGGCACGTGGGCGGCCCGATGGACGAGCGGTCCGCGGCGGTGCTGACCCGCGGGGGGTACGACGCCACCCGCCACCGCGCGCGCCGCCTCACCGCCGACGAGGCCGCGGGCTTCGACGCGCTGCTCGGCATGGACGCCTCGAACGTCGCCGACGTGCGGGCCCTCGCCGGGGACGCCGCCGACCGCGTGCTGCTCTTCCGCGACCTCGACCCCGAGGGCACCGGCGACGTGCCCGACCCGTACGAGGGCGGCCCCGACGGGTTCGACGCCACGCTGGCCGTCGTCGAGCGGGTCGCCGACGCGCTGGTCGCCGAGCTGCGGGCGACGCTGCCCGCGACCTCTCCCGCACCGACCCGCGCTCCGGCCGGGGGTGCGGCATGACCCGCCAGCCCCTCGTCGCGCGCCGGGCCGAGCAGCTGCTGGGCACCGCCGTGGCCGCCACCTCGCCCGTCGCGGGCGGCGACACCTCGACCGCGACCCGCCTGCGGCTCGCCGACGGCCGCAACGCGCTGATGAAGACCTGCCCGGGCGCGCCGGCCGGGTTCTTCGAGGCCGAGGCGCGCGGCCTGGCGCGGCTCGCCGCCGTACCGGGGGGCGTCGAGGTGCCCGAGGTGCTGGCCGCCGCGTCCGACTGCGTCATCCTGCGCTGGGTCGACCCGGGCCGCCCCTCGGCCGACGCGGCCGTCGCCCTGGGCGTCGCGCTGGCGCGCACCCACCTGGCCCCCGCCACCCTCGGCGCCGAGCAGGACGGCTTCATCGGCCGCCTGCCGCTGCCGTGCTCGGCCCCGCCGGGCGCGACGTGGGCGGAGTTCTACGCCGTGCGCCGCGTGCTGCCCTACCTCAAGCTGGCCCGCGACCGCGGCGCCGTGCTGCCCGAGGACGCCCGCAAGGTCGAGGCCGTCCTCCCCCGCCTCGCGGGCCTGCTCCCCGAGGAGCCGCCGGCCCTGCTGCACGGCGACCTGTGGAACGGCAACGTGCTGTGGGGCGTGGGCGGGAGCGTGCACGTCGTCGACCCCGCGTCGTACGGCGGGCACCGCGAGGTCGACCTCGCCATGCTGTCGCTCTTCGGCCTGCCCCACCTCGCGGAGCTCTGCGACGCCTACGAGGACACGGCGGCCGCCGCCGGCCGCCCGCTCGTCGACGGCTGGCGCGACCGCCTGCCGCTGCACCAGCTCTTCCCGCTGCTCGTGCACGCCGCGCTCTTCGGTGGCGGGTACGGCGCCCGCGCCGCCGCCGTCGCGTCGGCGTACTCCTGAGCCCGGCGGTCGGCCCGGCCGGCGGGCCGTGGCAGGCGGCGGGGCCCGGCGCGCTGACCTCGCCGCCCGAACGCAACCACTCCCCGGCGGCGAGCCCCGCCGTGGCGCGCCCCGGCGACGACGAGTGGTGACGTCCGGGCGCCGCTGACCCGGCCCCGACCGATCCGCCCGTCTCTCAGCGCGGGCTCAGAGACGTTCGGCATACTCGCCGGGTGCCGGACACGAAGGGACCACGCGTGCTCGTCGTCGACGACGACCGCGCCGTGCGGGACTCGCTGCGACGCTCCCTGGAGTTCAACGGGTACGTCGTGACCACTGCGGGCGACGGCGCGGAGGCCCTCGCGGGCATCGCCGCCGCCGCTCCCGACGTGGTCGTGATGGACGTGATGATGCCGCGCCTCGACGGGCTCGAGACGACGCGGGCGCTGCGGGCGGCGGGCAACGACGTACCGATCCTCGTCCTCACCGCGCGCGACGCCGTCGGCGAGCGGGTGGAGGGCCTCGACGCGGGGGCGGACGACTACCTGACCAAGCCGTTCGCGCTCGAGGAGCTGCTGGCGCGGGTGCGGGCGCTGCTGCGCCGCGTCGTGCCGGCCGAGCAGGCCGACGAGTCGCTGTCGTTCGCCGACCTCGCGATGGACGTCGCGACCCGAGAGGTGCGCCGGGGCCAGCGCGCGATCGAGCTGACCCGCACCGAGTTCACGCTGCTGGAGATGTTCCTGCGCCGGCCGCGCCGCGTGCTGGAGCGCTCGTTCATCCTCGAGGAGGTCTGGGGCTACGACTTCCCCACCACCGCGAACTCCCTCGAGGTGTACGTCGGGTACCTGCGCCGCAAGACCGAGGCCGAGGGCGAGCCGCGCCTCATCCACACGGTCCGCGGGGTCGGCTACGTGCTGAAGGAAGCGTGAGCACCCCCCAGGGGAGCCCCGCCCCAGCCGCGCCCCTCCCCGCCAGGCCCGCGCCGTACGCCGCCGACCCCGTCGAGCCCGACCTGCCGGACCTGCCCGACGGCCGGCGCTGGCACTACCGCCGCTCGCTGGCCAGCCGGGTCACGCTGCTCACCACCATCGCGGTGGGCGCCACGGTCGCGCTGCTGTCGTTGAGCGTCTACCTCGTGGTGCGCGTGCAGATGCAGCAGACGATGGACGAGCAGCTCGTGGAGCGGGCGCAGACCACGGCGAGCGTCTACCAGGGCGACGCGGTGACGACCTACGACACGCAGCCCTGGCTCGACGAGGCGAGCGACGTGCGCGTCGTGCTGCTGACGGTCAGCGGGACCCAGCTGCTGCAGGGCCACCAGGACGGGGCGCTGCCCTTCGGCCAGGACGAGCTCGAGGTCGCGGCGGGTGCGGCGAACCACGCGGTCCTGCGGACGGTGTCGATCGACGGCGAGCGCTACCGCATCGCGACGGTGCCGCTGCCCAACCCGGTGGGGATCGAGGGGACGACCGAGTACGCCGGTGCCCTCATGCTCGCCCAGAAGCTGGCGTCGCAGCAGGCCTTCCTCGGCCAGCTCGGACTGGTGATGCTCGTGCTCGGGGTCAGCGGCGTGCTCCTCGCCGGCCTGGCGGGCACGGTGGTGGCGCGCAACGGGCTGCGTCCCGTGCGCCGGCTCACCGACGCGGTCGAGGAGATCGCGCGCACCGAGGACCTGCGGCCCCTGCAGGTGGAGGGCGACGACGAGATCGCCCGCCTGGCGACCGCCTTCAACCAGATGCTCACCGCCCTGGAGGCCTCCCGCGTGCGCCAGCGCCAGCTGGTCGCCGACGCCAGCCACGAGCTGAAGACGCCGCTGACCTCGCTGCGCACCAACCTGGACCTGCTCGCCCAGGCCGAGAGCGCGTCCACCGCGTCGGTGCTGCCCCCCGAGACCCGCCGCGAGCTGATCGACGACGTCCGCGCGCAGATCATGGAGCTGAGCACGCTCATCGGCGACCTCGTCGAGCTCGCCCGCGACGAGCAGGTGCGCCACGTGGTGGAGCCCGTCTCGCTCGTCGAGGTGCTCGACCGGTCGGTCTCGCGGGTGCGGCTGCGCGCGCCGAGCGTGACCTTCGAGGTGCGGGCCGCGCCGTGGTGGCTCGTCGGGGAGTCGCACTCGCTGGAGCGCGCCATCACCAACCTGCTCGACAACGCCGCGAAGTGGAGCCCCGCGGGCGGTCGCGTCGTGGCGACGCTGGCCAACGGCATCCTCACCGTGGACGACGAGGGCCCGGGCATCCCCGAGCCGGACCGCCCCCACGTCTTCGAGCGGTTCTTCCGCTCCACCGAGTCCCGCGGCATGCCCGGCTCGGGCCTCGGTCTGTCCATCGTGCGCCAGGTCGCGGAGCGCCACGCGGGCACCGTGACGGCCAGCGAGTCCCCGTCGGGCGGGGCCCGGATGACCCTGCAGCTGCCCGGTTCACCGCTGCACCCCGACGCCGCCGACGCCTGAACCACGTCCCGACCGCACTGCCCCGGCGCGGCAGGTGCAAGCCGGGCCCGAGCGGGGTAAGGATCACGGCCATGACCGACCAGCAGCCGCCGCGCCCCGACCGCCGCGGACCCGCGGGCCCTCCCCCCGGCACCTCCCCCCGCCTGCCGACGCCCCCGTCGTACGGCGCGCCCTCCCGCCCGCAGCAGGGCGCGGGCCCCGGCTACCCCGGGCAGCAGGGGTACCCGGGTCAGCAGGGATACCCCGGCCAGCCCGGGCAGCAGGGGTACCCGGGCCAGCCGGGCCAGGGCCAGCCGTTCGGCCAGCAGGGGCCCGGGCAGCAAGGGTCCGGGCAGCAGGGGCCCGGGCAGCAGGGGCCACCGCCGGCGGCGCCCCGACGCGAACGTCGTGAGCGGAGCGGCGGCGGGCGCGGCGTCGGCCTGCTCGCCGGCGCCCTCGCGCTCGGCCTCGCGGGCGGTGTCGGTGGCGCGGCCGGCTACTCCGCGCTGGTCGACGAGGGGATCTTCCAGGCGTCCGACGAGGGCACCGGCACCGGCGGCGACACCCGCATCGACGCGGAGGAGATCGACACCGAGAGCCTCGACCCGCTCGACCTGGTCTCGGTCAACGACATCTCCAACGTCGTGCTGCCCGCGGTCGTGCAGATCAACGTGCCCGTGGAGGGCGGCTACTCCCAGGGCTCCGGCTTCGTGGTCTCCGACGACGGCGAGATCATCACCAACCACCACGTCGTCGACTCCGCCTCGCGGGGCGACGAGATCGTGCTGACCTTCTACGACGGCTCCTTCGGCACCGCGGAGGTCGTCGGCAGCGACCCCCTGCTCGACGTCGCGCTGCTCGAGATGACCGAGGGCCCGGACGACCTGACGGTCGCCTCGCTCGGCTCCTCCGACGCCACCGAGGTCGGCCAGGCGGTCGTGGCGATCGGTGCGCCGTACGGCCTGCAGTCGACGGTGACCGCGGGCATCGTCAGCGCGATGAACCGGCCGTTCGTGCTGTCGCTGCCGGACGAACTGGTGGCCTACCCGGCGATCCAGACCGACGCGGCCGTGAACTCGGGCAACTCGGGCGGGCCGCTGGTGAACCTGCGCGGCGAGGTGGTCGGCATCAACGGCGCCATCGAGCTGGCGCAGGGCGAGACGGGCTACGAGGCCGGGTTCATCGGCATCAGCTACGCCATCCCGATCGACGTCGCGAACGTCGTGGTGGACCAGCTGCGCGCCGGCGACGAGGTCGAGCACGCCTCGCTCGGCGTGGCCGCGGAGACCGCCGTGATCGACGACATCGTGGACGGCGCGGCGGTGGTGACGGACGTCGACAGCGGTGGGGCGGCGGACGAGGCCGGGCTGGAGCCGGGTGACATCATCGTGCAGGTCGGCGACATCCACGTGAACGGCACGGAGGCGTTGCTGACGGCCGTCCTCGACCACGAGGTGGGCGAGGAGGTCGAGGTGACGTACCTCGACGGCGGCGACGAGGAGACGACGACCACCGTGACGATGGGCAGCGACCTGGATGGATGACCCACGACGACGCGGCGGCCCCGCCCGGGCCGCCGCGCGGGCCGTCGGGCTGGCACTGCTGGGCGCCGTGGCCCTCGCGGGCTGCGGCGACGACGGGGACGACCTCCCGGCCGGGGCGTCGACGCAGACGAGCTTCCCGACCGACGAGCCGTCCGTGACCGGTACGGCGGGCGCCGCCCGGGAGGTGCCCGACCCCTGCGCGGCCGCGACGCCGGAGGAGGTCGCCGCGCTGCTCGGCGTCGACCCGGTGCGGGAGGAACCGGCGGGGGCGGCGACGTACCGGGGCTGCACCTACACCGACGTCGCGACCGACGTCGTCGTGCTGACCATCACCACCGTCGCCGCGGCGGCGGACTTCGACACGATCTGGGACGAGACGCTCGGGCAGATCACGGCGCCGACCGAGGAGCTCGTCGTCGAGGGCACCGACGGCGCCCGGCTCGTGACCGACGCCGGCGACGACGCGGTCGCCATGACCGGCCTGGCCTCGCACCACGCGCTGGTGGACATCGTGAACCTCAGCGTGCCCGCGCCGTACGACGTCGCGACGCAGCGGGAGGCCGTCACCACCGTGCTCGAGAAGCTGGTCGCGCTCGGCGGCTGACCGTTCGTGGTAGCAGCGCCACGGAATGCGTGGCGCTCCCACCACGATCGGGCCCAGGAACTCAGCGCAGGGCGCCCAGCACCCGCTCGACCTTCCACCCGGCCTCGGCCCACTCCTCGGCGACCCGCGAGCGCACCGTGATGCCGCCGCCCGTCCCGGCGCGCCAGGAGCGACCGTCCGCGCCGTACAGGCTGCGGATCACCACCCCCAGGTCGGCGCCCGCGCCCGACAGCCAGCCGAGGGCGCCGGCGTACGGACCGCGCGACGAGCCCTCCACCGCCGCCACGACCTCCATCGTGCGCAGCTTCGGTGCGCCCGTCATGGAGCCCGCGGGGAACAGCGCGCGCACGGCCTCGACCACCCCGATGTCGGCGCGCAGCTCGCCCACGACGGTCGAGACGAGCTGGTGGACGCCGGCGTAGCTCTCGGTCGCCATGAGGTCCGGCACCCGCACCGTGCCGGGGCGGCTCACCGACGCGACGTCGTTGCGCAGCAGGTCGACGATCATCAGGTTCTCCGCGCGCGTCTTGGCGTCGGTGGCGAGGGCGTGGCGCAGCGCGGCATCCGCCTCCGGGTCGGCGCTGCGCGGGGCGGTGCCCTTCATCGGCTTGGTCTCCACGAGGCGGGTGGCGCCGTCGCCCGGTGCCGTGATGCGCGCGAACCGCTCCGGCGACGAGCCGAGCAGCCAGGCGCGGGCGCGGTGGGGCGCCGCGTCCCCCTCGCCGGTGACGTCGTGCTGGAGGAACCCGGCGTACGGCGCGGGGTTGGCCGCCCGCAGCCGGGCGTAGGCCGCCCACGGCGCGAGCTCGGAGCGGGCGTCGACGCGGTGGGTCAGGTTGACCTCGTAGGAGTCCCCGGCGTGGAGCGCCTCCTGCACGCGGTCGAACGCGGCCGCATAGGCGGCGGGGACGTCCTCGGGGACGTCGACGACCGGGGGGCGGTCGGCGGGCGGCACGGCAGGTACGGCGGGGGCGTCGGGGGTCGGCGCGTGCTGCACCTCCCGCACCCGGCTCGGCCGCAGCCACACCGCCTCGGGCGGGTCGGCCGGGTCGAGGAGGGCGGGCAGGTCGCGGCGTGCGGCGTACCCGAGGTAGCCGAACCACCGCGCGCCCGGCTCCCGCTCGACCTCTGCGGCGAGCACGGTGAAGGGGTCGTCGCCGACGACGGTGGAGCGCCAGCGCCCGGGGCGGCCCGTCCACCGGCGCACCTCGCCGGCCACCGCGTCGTACGTCAGCGAGACGTCGTCGGGCTCCAGGCCCGCGACGAACGAGCGGCGCCCCGACCAGTCGCGCCCGGCGCCGCCGTCGAGCCACACGCAGCGGGGGTACGCCGTCGCGAGCGCCTCGATGTCGACGTCGCGGTCCGGCGGGGGCACGGGCAGGACGGTAGCCCAGCGGCGCCCACCCCGGTTCGTGGTAGGAGCGCCGCGGAATGCCTGGCGCTGCTACCACGAACGGGCGGGCGGGGCGGGGCGGCGCCTCAGCGCCCCAGGAACGTCGCCACCATCTCCGCGCCGTGCTCGCTCAGCACCGACTCGGGGTGGAACTGCACCGCCTCGAGCGGCAGGGTGCGGTGCCGCACCCCCATGACGACGGGCCGCTCGCCCGGCTCGCCGGCGCAGGTCGCCGAGACCTCGAGGCAGTCGGGCACCTCGACGGCGCCCAGCGAGTGGTAGCGCACGGCCGCCAGGTCGGCCGGGAGGCCGGCGAAGACGCCGCGCCCGTCGTGCCGCACCCGGGCGACCTCGCCGTGGGCGGGCGCGAGGCGGGCGACGCGTCCGCCGTACGCCGTCACGAGGCCCTGCAGGCCGAGGCAGACACCGAGCACGGGCCGGGTGCCGGCGAGCAGCACGGCGCGCCCGACCGAGAAGTCGCGCTCGACGTCGGGGTGCCCGGGCCCGGCCGAGAGCACGACGTGGGAGTGGCGCAGCACGTCGGCGGCGTCGACCTCGTCGTGCTGCACCACGCGCGGCAGCGCGCCCGTCACCGCGGCGACGAGGTGGGCCAGGCTCTGCGTGTAGGAGTCGTGGTGGTCGACGACCACCACGTCCGGGCGGCTCACCGGGGCCGGCTCAGACGAGCAGCTCCCGCACCAGCCGGTGCAGGATGTCGAAGCCGTTCTGGGTGAGGATCGACTCGGCGTGGAACTGGATGCCGCGGTAGTGCGGCCCCGCCAGCGCGTGCACGTCGCCCGTCGCGGGGTCGGCCTCGACCCGTACGCCGCCGCCCACCGCCGCGCGGCCGTCCGTGCCCACGCCGTCGGTCGGCACGCGGCCGACGAAGGTGTTGTAGAAGCCGACGCGCTCGGTGCGCCCGTCCATCCGCACCGGCGACTGCGTGCCCTGGAAGACGATGTCCTTGAACGCCAGCGGCAGCCCGAGGTGGTGGCACAGCGCCTGGTGGCCCAGGCACACGGCGAGGAACGGCCGCTCGGCCGCCATCAGCTCGGCGACCGCGGCGCGCAGGTGCGCCATCTTCGGGTCGTCGTCGTCGCGCGGGTCGCCCGGGCCGGGGCCGACCACGACGAGGTCGAACCCGTCGAGCGCGCCCGGCTCGTAGGCCTCGTGCCGCACGACCTCGCTCGTCATGCCGAGCACCGCGAAGACGTGGCGGAGCATGTTCACGAAGTCGTCCTCGCCGTCGAGGATGACGACGCTGCGCCCGGCCAGGTCGGGGTCGGCGTCCTCGCCGGCCTGGTCGGTCAGCCAGAACGACGAGAGCCGCCGGTTGCGGGCGTTGAGCGCGAGCAGCACGTCCTCGTCGGCGACGAGCTCGTGCACGTCGACGCCGCTGGCCGGGGCGGCGGGCACCAGGCCGAAGGCGCTGAGGATGCCGCCGGCCTTGGCGTGGGTCTCCGCGACCTCGTACGCCGCGTCGGAGTCCCGCACGAGGGTCGCGCCCGCGGTGACGGTGAGGTTGCCGGCGACGTCGACGTCCGCCGTACGGATGACGATGGGGCTGTCGAGCACGGGCTCGCCCTGCTCGTCGCGGCCGAGGATCGCCAGCGCGGCGCCGTAGTAGCCGCGGCCGCCGGGCTCGTGGGCCTTGATGAGGCGGCAGGCGTTCTCGACGGGGCTGCCGGTGACGGTGGCGGCGTACATCGTGTCGCGCAGCACCTCGCGCACGTCGCGGTCGGTCCGGCCGGCGAGGAGGTACTCGGTGTGCACGAGGTGCGACATCGGCTTGAGGAACGGGCCGAGCACCTGGCCGCCCTCGTGGCAGATGTCGCACATCATCTTCAGCTCCTCGTCCACGACCATGAAGAGCTCGTAGACCTCCTTCTCGTCGGCGAGGAAGTCGAGCAGCCGCGGCTTGAGCTCCGCGGCGGCCGCCTCGCCGCGCGGGAGGCGGAAGGTGCCGGAGATGGGGTTCATGCGGACGTCGCCGCCGTGCACGCTGACGTGGCGCTCGGGGCTGGCACCCACCAGGTAGCGGTCGCCGGTGAAGAAGCAGAAGGTCCAGTAGGCGCCGCGCTCGCGCTCGAGGAGGCGGCGGTAGACGGTCAGCGCCTTCTCGGCGCTCCAGTCGGCGACCACGGCGCGGTACTGCCGGCCGATGACGAGGTTCGCGCCCTCGCCCTGGCCGATCTCCTCGGTGATGACCTGGTCGACGACCTTCGCGTAGGCGTCGTCGTCGAGCTCGAACCCGCCGCGGTCGGTGAACTCGACCTCGCCGACCGGCAGCGCGTCGACGACCTCGGCGACGGAGAACTCCCACTCGTCCTCGACGTCGACGACCACGAGCGGCGTGCCGTCGTCGTGGGCCTCGAACCCGCGCTCGGCGACCTGGCGGAACGGCACCGCCACGAGCCGGTCGCACGTGCGGCCCGGCGCGGGCACGCCCGTCTCGAGGGGGATGTCGAGCAGCGACTCCGCGACCCACCGCCGGCCGCCCACGAACCCGACGGTGTCGCGGTCACCCGCCCGCGTCGAGCGCCGGATGATCGCCCACGCCTCGTGCCCCTGGAGCGCGGCGAGGGCGTCCTCGACGGTCAGGGCGGCGGGGGGCGTGGTCATGGCAGGTGAGCCTACTTTCCCCGTACGGCGTGCCGCGCCGCCGTCCCAAGCCGCCCCGTCGGCGGTGGTTGGGGCGGGTCGTCGCTCAGCGGCCCGCGCGCGCCCAGCGGGCGAGGTGCTCGACGAGCACGGTGCGGTCGTGGTCCCAGTTGTGGTGGGCGGCGACGTGGGCGTGGCCGCGCTCGGCCAGGGCCCGGGCGTGCTCGCGGTCGTCGGCGAGCGCCAGCACCGCGTCGGTCGGGGCCTCGCCGAAGGGCACGACGACGCCGCCGCCGGAGGCCGCCAGGAACGCCTCGACCTCGGGGAGCGGGGTGGCGACGACGGGGACGCCGTGGGCCAGGTACTCCATGTTCTTCGTCGGCAGCGACACCCGGTGGTTCGCCTCGTCGTGCAGCAGCGCCAGCCCGGCGACCGCACCCTGCACGAGCGGCAGCGCCCGGTCGTTGGGCACGAAGCCGTGCCAGGTCAGCGTGCCCGCGTCGTGCTCGGCCTGCAGCGCGGCGCCGACGGTGCCGTGCGCCGTACCCACGACCTCGACGCGCACGTCGTCGCGCCCGCGCTCCCGCAGCTCCCGGGCCAGCGCCACGATCTCGTCGGCGCCGCGGTCGCGGGTCAGCGAGCCGAGGTAGACGACCCGCGCGGGGCCCTCGGCGTCGGGCCCGGGCACGGTGGCGGGCACGGACGTGGAGTTCGGTACGACGGGGTGGTCGCCGCGGAACAGCCGGCGGTAGCCGTGCTCGGCGAGCAGGAGGTGGTGGCGGCGCTCGGCGCGCCCCAGCAGGAACCGGAGGAAGCCGGCGAGCGGCACCCGCAGCCAGGTCGGGATCCAGGTGCGGATCTCGACGGTCGCGGGCACGTCCTCGTGCACGTCCCACACCACCGGCGTGCGGCCGGCGGCGCCCGCGACGAGCAGCAGCTCGGGGTCGTGGAGCAGCACGAGGTCGTGCTCGGGCGCCAGCGCCCGGATCCTGCGCCGGGCGTCGAGCAGCGCGCCGAGGCGTCGGCGGCCGTAGGAGCGGCGTACGTCGACCACGGTCACCCCCGGGCGCGCGGGCACGTCGAAGCCCGAGAACGGCGCCAGGTAGGTGACCTCGAACCCCGCGTCGAGCAGCGCGCCCATCTCGCGGTGCGCGATCCGGGCGTCGCCGGGGTGGTGCACGACCGTCACGACGAGCACGCGCAGGCCCGCGCCCGGGCGCCCGCCCCCGGTCGGCTCCCCGGTCGGCTCCCCGGTCGGCTCCCCGGTCGGCACCGGCTCCACGCCGCTCACCCGACCGTCGACAGCAGCTGCGTGGCGCGGGTGAGCACGACGTAGAGCGTCGCGCGCCCGGTCTGCGACTCGTCCTCGATCTCCTGGGGACGCACCACGACGATGCCGTCGAACTCGAGGCCCTTGGTGTCGAGGCCGGTGAGCACGACGACGCGGTCGGTGCCGCTCGGCGCGCTCCCGGAGTCGACCGACGCGGCCGCCGACGGGGCGTCCTCGGCCAGCTCGGGCCACGAGGCGAGCCACGCGTTGACCTCGGAGCGGCGCGCGACGGGCACGACGACGCCGACGGTGCCGGCCACCTCGCCCGCGATCCGCGCCACCTCGGCCCGCACGGCGCCCTCGAGGTCGGCGTCGGCGACCGGGCCGATCTCGACCGGCGCCGTGCCGGTACGGCGGACCGCGTCCGGCAGGTCGGCGTCGAGGCCGACGCGCGCGGCGTAGTCGGCGGCGTACGCGTAGATCTCGGCGGAGTTGCGGTAGTTCGTCGAGAGGTGGAACGAGTGCTCGACCTTGCCCTCGAGCGCCTCGGCGCGCGCGGCGGCGGCCTCGGCGGGCACGGGCCACGACGACTGCGCCGGGTCGCCGACGATCGTCCACGACGCGGTGCGCCCGCGGCGACCGACCATCCGCCACTGCATCGGCGTGAGGTCCTGCGCCTCGTCGACGAGCACGTGCGCGAACGGGTCGTCCTCGATGCGGTGCGTCGGCGGGGTCCAGGCGCGGCCCGACGGGGCGTACTCCCGGTCGGACGCCGTCGTCAGCTCCTGCAGGTCGACGCCGCCCTCCGCGGCGCCGAGCACGTCGTCGAGCGAGGTGTCGGACTCGGTGGCGGCCGGCACGTCGCCCAGCGCGTAGCGAAGCTCGTCGATGAGCGGCACGTCCTCGATGCTGATGCCGGCGCCCGTGCGCGGGTCGACGGGGCCGGTGCCCCACGACTTCACGAGGAGGCGCTGCTCCTCGGGCTCGAGGATGCCGTCGGCGACCCGGGCGAGCAGGTCGGGGTCGCGCAGCCAGGTGAAGACCTCGACGGCCGACAGCGGCGGCCACCACGCCGTCGCGAACTCGACGAAGGCGGCGTGGTCGAGCATGTCCTCGTCGAAGAACTCGCGGCCCAGGTCGCGCCCGCGCTCGGAGCGCACCTGGCGCCACATCGCGTCGAGCAGCGCCCGCGGCACGCGCGGCAGCTGCCGGTTGCGCAGGCCCTGGCTCATCAGCTGGCGGCGGATCCGGCCGAGCACGCCGCGGTCGAGCACGATGCGGTTGTCGCGCCAGAAGACGGAGAACTCGGTCGGCGAGCCCGGCGCCTGCTGGCGGGCGACGCGGCGCACGACCTCGGCCATGCGGGCCGAACCCTTGACGTCGGCGACCCGCGGCTCGTCGTGGCGGCTCGCGCGCACGCCGTCGACGACCTCGCCCAGCGAGCGCAGCGCCACCGCGGTCTCGCCGAGGCTCGGCAGGACCCGCTCGATGTAGCGCATGAACACGCCGCTAGGGCCGATGACGAGCACGCCGCCGGTCTCGAAGCGTCGACGGTCGTTGTAGAGCAGGAACGCGGCGCGGTGCAGCGCCACGACCGTCTTGCCGGTGCCGGGGCCGCCGGAGATCGACACGACGCCCTTCGAGGGGGCGCGGATCGCCTCGTCCTGCTCGGCCTGGATGGTGGCGACGATCGAGTGCATCGAGCGGTCGCGGGCGCGGGAGAGCTGCGCCATCAGCGCGCCCTCGCCGATGATCGGCAGGCTGCGCCCGGCGGCCTCCGCCTCGGCCTGGCCCTCGGCGTCGAGCAGCTCGTCCTCGACCCCCAGCACGGTGCTGCCGGTGCTGCGCAGCACGCGACGCCGTACGACGCCCTGGGGCGTGGCGGCCGTGGCCTGGTAGAACACCGCGGCGGCGGGCGCGCGCCAGTCGATGAGCAGCATGTCGTGCTGCTCGTCGCGCAGGCCGATCCGGCCGACGTAGCGGGGTTCGGGGTCGCGGTCCTGCGTGAGGTCGAGACGGCCGAAGACGAGGCCCTCGTGGGCCGCGTCGAGCTGGGCCATGCGCTTCGCGGCCTGGAACACCATGGCGTCGCGCTCGACGAGCCCGCCCTCGTGGCCGAGCTTGCCGCGCGCGTGCCCCTCCGCCGCGAGGCGCTGCGCGCGCTGCGTGGAGTGCACCAGCTGGGCCTGCACGTGGTCGACGAATGCCTGCTCGGTGGCCACCTCTCGGGCGGCGACGTCCTCGGTCTGCTGCGCGCCGTCCTCCGGCGCCTGGTCCTGCGTCACTTCTGCACCTTCCGCACCCTCCGACGGGCCCCGGCGCGGGACCCTACGTCCGTCGCGTTCGCAGCGACGGGCAAGCAGGAAACTCTACCCGCGGCACGTGACCGCCGTGATATCCCACGGCGACCCGCGGACCCCCACAATGGGCGTGTGAAGCGCGACATGGGCTGCCGCCTCGAGATCGACGTGCTCGACCCCACGGACCTGGAGCTGCAGGTCGCCGTCAGCGGCCGGTACGACGACGGCCAGGTGACCGAGGACCTGCGCTGCACCCTGGACGGGCGGCCCGTGGAGGTCCGCGAGGTGCGCGACCCCTCCGGCGCCCGCATCCACCAGCTCGACCCCGGGCGGGGCCGGCTCGTCGTGACCTACGAGGCGACCGTGCGGGGACGGGCGCAGCGGGCCACGGGCACGGCGTACGAGCGCTCCCTCTACCTGCGGCCCAGCCGCTACGCCGAGGCCGACAAGTTCTTCGGGTTCGCGGCGACCGAGTTCGCCGAGGTGCTCGAGGAGCACGGCGACGCCCCGCAGGTGCTGCTGCCGCGCGTGGCGGCGTGGGTCGGGGCGCGTCTCGACTACGTGCTCGGCGCGAGCAAGCCGACCGACGGCGCCACCGACACGCTGCTGGAGGGCGCGGGCGTGTGCCGCGACTACAGCCACCTGACCGTCGCGCTGCTGCGGGCGCTCGGGGTGCCGGCCCGGCTGGCGGCGGTCTACGCGCCCGGCTGCGACCCGATGGACTTCCACGCCGTCGCCGAGGCGCTCGTCGGGGACACGTGGTTCGTCGCCGACGCCACCTGCCTGGCGCCCCGCTCCTCGCTCGTGCGCATCGCGACGGGCCGCGACGCCGCCGACACCGCGTTCTGCGACAACCACGGCGGCCAGATCGAGCTGCTCTCCTCGCAGGTCTTCGCGATCGTCGACGGCACGCTGCCGGGCGACGACCTCGACGAGCTCGTCGCGATCACCTGAGCGGGCCCGTCGTGCCGCCCGTTCGTGGTGGCAGCGCCAGGGATTCCGCGGCGCTGCCACCACGAACCGGGGGCCGGCGCGGGTACGGCGCCCCGCTCACCGCCCCCGCGACAGGAACGCCGTCATCGCCTCGCGGGCGGCGTCGGAGCGGAACAGCCGCGCGCTGAGCTCGACGAGGCGCTCGCCCTCGGCGTCGATGCGGGCCAGCAGGTCGCGGTTGAGCAGCGCCTTCGTCTCGGCCAACCCCTGCGGCGCCCCGCTCGCGAGCGCGGCCACCACCCGGTCCACCTCGGCGTCGAGCTCGTCGGGCTCGACGGCGGTGGTCACGAGCCCGTACGCCGCGGCGCGGGCGCCGTCGAACACCTCGCCGCCCAGCGCCACGAGGCTCGCGGCCCGCGACGTGAGCCGGGGCAGCACGGTGAGCGAGATGACGGCCGGGGTGACGCCGAGCTTGACCTCGGTGAGCGCGAAGGTCGCCCCCGTGCTGGCGACGACCACGTCGGCGGCCGCCACGATGCCGATGCCGCCGGCCCGCACGGGTCCGGGCAGCGCGACGACGACCGGCCTCGGGTGCGCCACGATCCGGCGCTGCAGCTCGACCACCGCGCGGGCGCCCTCCTCCATCGGGGCCGTCGCGGCCTCCGAGAGGTCGGCGCCGGAGCAGAAGACGCGGTGCGCGGTGCGCAGCACGACCACCTTGACCTCCGGGTCGGCGTGCGTCGCCGCGAGGTGGTCGAGCAGCTCGGTGACCAGCTGGCGCGACAGGGCGTTGCGGTTGTGCGGGGAGTCGAGGGTGATCGTGGCGACCCGGCCGTCGGCCGTGTCGGCGTGGGTGAGGTGGACGAGCTCGTCGGTCATGGCGGGCATCCTGCCGCCTGCGCCGGCCCGCCGCCTACGGTGAGCGGCGTGGATCCGGTGCTCCGTGCGGCGACCGTCGACGACGTCGAGGCCCTCCGCACCGTCGAGGCCGCCGCCGGCGCGGCGTTCCGCACGCTCGGGATGGACCTCGTCGCCGACGACGAGCCCCCGCCCGCGGCCGTCCTGGCGGCGGAGGTGGCCCGGGGCCCGGCGTGGGTGTTCACGGTCGACGGCCGGGTGGTCGCCTACCTCCTGGGGGACGTCGTCGACGGCTGCGCCCACGTGCACCAGGTGAGCGTCCACCCCGACCACGCGGGCCGGCGCCACGGCGCGGCGCTGGTGGAGCGGCTCGTCGCCTGGGCGGGCGACCGGGGCCTGCCGGCGGTGACCCTCACGACGTACCGCGACGTGCCGTGGAACGGCCCCTACTACCGCCGGCTCGGCTTCCGCTGGCTCGCCGACCACGAGGTCACCCCGGGGCTGCGCCGCCTGCGCGCGGCCGAGGCGGCGGCCGGCCTCGACGCCTGGCCGCGTGGCTGCATGCGCCGCGACCTGGGCTGAGGAACCGTCGACACCGCCCCGGCGTGCGCTGAGCGGCTCAGACGACCAGCGCGGCGGCGAGGGTCACGACGGGCACCGAGAGCACGGTGGTGAGGAAGACCGCGTCGCGGGCCAGCACGACGCCGCGGTCGTAGCGCGTCGCGTGCACGAAGACGTTCTGCGCGGTCGGGAGCGCCGAGAGCACGGTGACCGCGAGCAGCGCCGTGTCGTCGAGCCCCAGCACGAAGCGCCCGACCGCCCACGCGACGACCGGCTGCACCCCGAGCTTCAGCGACGTGATGAGCAGCAGCTCCGGGGCGTCGTTGAGCCCGGGGCGGGGGCCGAGCCGCAGGAACACGCCGTACGCCAGCAGCATGCTCGGCACCGCCATGGCGGCCAGCAGCTCGAGCGGGTCGTGCACGGCCCGGGGCAGGGACACGTCGGTGCCGGCCAGCAGGAGGCCGATCGCGGACCCGACGGTCAGCGGGGTGCGCAGCGGGCGGCTGAGGATCCGCCACACCGAGAGCCGCTGCTCGGCCACCGCGACGTCCATCACCGTGAGCGCCAGGGGCTGCAGCACGAGCAGCTGCAGGAGCAGGACGGGGGCGACGAGCGCGGCGTCGCCCAGCACGTACGCCGCGATGGGGATGCCGAGGTTGCCCGCGTTGACGTAGGCGGAGCACAGCGAGCCGACCACCGTGTGGGCGAGGTCGCGGCGCAGCACCAGCCGCGCGACGAGGACGTAGACGGCGGCCGTCACCACCACCCCGGCCGCCGACGCGACCAGCGTGGAGGAGAGGACCGCGCCGATGTCGGCGTCCTCCAGCACGGTGATGAGCAGCGCCGGGCTGGCCACGTAGAAGGCGATGAGCGACAGCGCGCGCTGGCCGGGGAGGTCGACGATCCCCAGGTGGGCGAGCAGGGCGCCGACCAGGATGAGCACGCCGATGGTCGCGAACCCCTCGAGCACCGCCGTCACGCGGCGACCCTACGGGCGAGCCCACCCATCCGCCGCACCGGTGGCGACGAACACCTCCCATGGCCACCTCAGCGAGCGGTACGACCCACCGCAGACCCGCCGTCGGCGGGCGCGCCCGCACGGCGATCGCCGCGCTCGGCGGCGTCCTCGCCACCCTCGTCGGGATGGCCGTCGGCCACCTCGTCGCCTCCCTGCTGGACCCGTCCGCCTCGCCGGTGCTCGCGGTCGGCTCGACCGTCATCGACCTGACGCCGACCCCGGTGAAGGAGTGGGCGGTCTCGAACTTCGGCAACGCGGACAAGCCGATCCTCATCGGCTCCGTGCTGCTGGTGACCCTGCTGCTGGCCGCGGTGGCGGGCATCATCGCCGCCCGCCGGTTCGTCGTCGGGCTGGCGCTGCTGCTGGTGCTCGTCGGCGTCGCCGGCGTGCTCGCCCTCGTGCGCCCCACCGCGACGATCGTCGACCTGGTGCCGGCCCTGGCCACGGCCGTCACCGGCGCCGCCGCCCTGTGGTGGTTCCACCGCACCGCGCTGGGGGTGGGACCGGGTACGACGCCCGCGGCCGCCGACGCGCCGCGCGAGGCCACGACCCAGGACACCGAGGGTGCCGGCGCGACCGACCACCCCACGGGCCCGCGTCCCACCCGCCGCGGCGTGCTCGTCGCCGGCGGCGTGCTCGCCGCGACCGCCGCCGCGGCCGGCGCGGTCGGTCAGTGGATCGGCTCGGTCAAGACCCGCATCGGCAACATCGTGCTGCCGACCGCCGTCGACTCCGACCCCGACCTGCCCGACGGTCTCGACATCGACGGCCTGTCGAAGTTCCGCACGCCGAACGAGGAGTTCTACCGCGTCGACGTCAACCTCACCGTGCCCGTGGTCGACCAGGACGACTGGACGCTCACCATCGACGGCGACGTCGAGAACGAGCTCACCATCACCTGGGACGAGCTGCTCGACATGGACATGGTCGAGCGCGACATCACGATGACCTGCGTCTCGAACGACGTGGGCGGGCAGTACGTCGGGGCGGCGCGCTGGCTCGGCGTCCCCCTCACCGACCTCCTCGAGCGCGCCGGCGTGGGCGACCGCGCAGACCAGCTGCTCTCCACGGCGGTCGACGGCTTCACCATCTCCACCCCGCTCGACGTCGTCACCGACGGCCGCGACGCGCTGGTGGTCGTGGGCATGAACGGCGAGCCGCTCCCCCGCGAGCACGGCTTCCCCGTCCGTCTCGTCATCCCCGGCATCTACGGCTACGTCGGGTCGACCAAGTGGCTCACCAAGCTGACGCTCACGACGTACGACCAGGAGGTCGCCTACTGGACCGAGCGCGGCTGGGCCACCCAGGCCCCCGTGAAGATCTCCTCGCGCGTCGACGTGCCGAAGGCGGCCGAGGAGAAGGAGCCCGGCACGGTCGTCATCGCCGGTGTCGCCTGGGCGCAGACCCGCGGCATCGCCAAGGTGGAGGTGCAGATCGACGGCGGCGGCTGGACCGAGGCCACGCTGGGCGCCGACGCCGGCGTCGACTACTGGCGGCAGTGGTACTACGAGTGGGACGCCACCGAGTCCGGCCGCCACACCGTGACCGTCCGCGCCACGGACGTCGACGGCGAGGTGCAGACCGACGCCCGCATGGCCCCCTTCCCCGAGGGCTCCAGCGGCCTCCACACCCGCGCCATCCAGATCGCCTGACGCCCACCGCAGCTCGACGAGCTGTCGCCCCTCCCCGGTACGACGGGAGGTGGCGGCAGCTCGTTCGTGCGTCCGGGGGTGGGTGGTCGGGGTGGTCGTCGCCCGGTACCCGAGGTGGGCCACCGCCCCGGTGGTCGAGGTGGGCCACCGCCCCGGTGGTCGAGGTGGGCGCGCCAGCGCCCCTCGAAACCACCCGGTGCTCGCGCAGGCGTGGTTTCGAGGGGCCCCGGGGGGGCCCACCTCAACCACCGGAGCCCACCGGCCACCGCCCCGGTGGTTGAGGTGGGCGCGCCAGCGCCCCTCGAAACCACCGGACGTCCGGCGCGCGCGGTCGCCGGGCAACCCGCGGGAAAACTCGGAGAAAAAGTCCGTCCGGGCCCAATCCGTCCGCCGAGCACCACCGAACTACCTGTGCAAGCCCGCGGAGGGACCGGCCCGGAAGGTCGGGCCGAGAAGTGCGGGACGACGAACCGGAAGGGCTATCACCATGAAGACCATCTCCCACCGCTCCACGATCCGTCGCGCGAGCGGTATCGCCGCCCTCGCCCTGACCATGTCGGTCGGCCTGGCCGCGTGCTCGGACGACTCCTCCTCCGAGGACGGCGCCAGCGACTCCTCGGGCGGCTCGTCCGAGTCGTCGCCGAGCGAGGACACCAGCTCGGACGCCGGCTCCAGCGAGACCACGGACGGCGCCATGACCGAGTCGGCCGTCTTCGGCGACGCCTGTGGCCAGATCCCCACCGACGGTGCGGGCTCCCTCGAGGGCATGACCGTCGACCCGGTCGCCACCGCGGCCAGCAACAACCCGCTCCTGTCGCAGCTCGTGGGCGCCGTCGGCCTGGTGCCGGGTCTCGCCGACCAGCTCAACTCGGCCGAGGGCCTCACCGTCTTCGCGCCGTTCAACGGTGCCTTCGAGGCCGTCCCGGCCGACGTCATGTCGAGCCTGACGGCCGACCCCGAGGGTGCTCTCGCCCCCGTGCTCAGCTACCACGTGGTGCCCGAGCGCCTCGAGCCCGACGAGGTCGCCGGCGAGCACGAAACCCTCAACGGCGCGATGCTGACGGTCGAGGGTGACGCGGAGCAGGGCGTGACGTCCGGCTCCACCGGCACCGAGGCCACCGTGCTCTGCGGCGGCATCCAGACGGCCAACGCCACCGTCTACGTGATCGACAGCGTCATGCTGCCGCCCGCGTGACGGACTGACTGCGACCCGACTGCACTTCAGGGAATGATCAGCGCATGAACACCCTCCGCTCCGTGCCCTCCGGCGATCCGCCGGAGGGCACGGGCGGGCAGGTACCGCCCGCCCGCGCCGCTGGTGCCGCCCCCGTCCCCGTGGACGGTGACGTGAACACCCAGCTCGGCTCGCTCCTCCGGCTCTCCAGCCGCGGCGACGAGCAGGCCTTCGCCTCGCTGTACGACGCGACGTCGGCCCGCGTGCACGGACTGGTGCTGCGGGTGGTGCGCAACCCCTCGCAGGCCGAGGAGGTCACCCAGGAGGTCTTCCTGGAGATCTGGCGGACGGCCTCGAGGTTCGACCCCGAGCGCGGCTCCGCGCTCGCGTGGCTCATGACGATCGCGCACCGCAAGGCGGTCGACCGGGTCCGCTCGGCGGAGGCCGCGACGCGGCGGGACACGTCGTACCACCAGCAGAGCCAGGGCGTCGACCACGACGCCACGGCGGAGGCGGCGCACTCCTCGATCGAGGCCCAGCGCGTCCGTTCCGCCCTCGGGGCGCTGACGGCGGTGCAGCACGAAGCAGTGCAGCTGGCCTACTTCGGCGGTTACACGCACACGGAGGTGGCAACGATGCTCGACCTACCGGTCGGGACGGCCAAGACACGCATCCGGGATGGCCTCATCCGGTTGCGCGACGCGATGGGAGTGGGCCAGTGAACGACATCCACGCCCTCACGGGCGCCTATGCGGTGGACGCCCTGTCCGACGCGGAGCGCGCCGACTTCGAGCAGCACCTGGCGCAGTGCGCGGAGTGCCGCGCCGAGGTCGCCTCCCTGCAGGAGGCCGCCGCGCTGCTCCCCCTCGTCTCCGAGACCCCGGCCGCGCCCGCCTCCGTGCGGGCCGCCGTGCTCCAGGGCATCAACCAGGTCCGCCCGCTGCCCCCCGTCGGCCCCGAGCCGGTCCACCCCGAGCGCCCGGTGGTGCACGGGGAGACCGCCGAGCCCGGGGAGCCCGCCGCGGCGTCGAACGTGGTGCCGATGCGGCGTCGTCGCCTGCGCACCGCGCTGGTCGCCGCCGCTGCCGCGGTCGTCGTGGCCACCGGTGTGGGCGTCACCGCGCAGCAGCTCGGCGACCACGGCGACGAGCCGTCCGTCGCGGACCCGACCCAGTCGCCCACCGACGACGTCGTCGCGTCCGTGCTGTCGGCCAGCGACGTGCAGGCCGCGCACCCCGCCGGCGGCGCCCAGCTGCCCGAGGGTGCCGAGGCGACCGTGCACTGGTCGGAGGACGTCGGCCGCGCCGTCATCGTGACCTCCGGCATGCCGGCGCTCGACCCGTCGCAGGTCTACCAGCTGTGGTTCCAGTCGGCGGACGACGAGATGCTGCCGGCCGGTGTCATGACGGGCGAGGGCAACCAGGCGCTCCCCCTCGAGGGCGACGCCGACGCCGCCGAGGCCGTCGGCATCACGATCGAGCCCGCTCCCGGCGCCACGACCCCCGGCAGCAACCCGATCGCGTACTTCTCCTTCGAGTCGGCATGACCGGGTCGGCTGACCGGGTCGGCTGACCGGGTCGGCTGACCGGGTCGGGGGCACGGGATCCACCGGCGGTCGGACGCGTCCGGTGGTCGACGGCGCCGGGGGCCCTCGACAACCCCGCCCCGTGCGGCAGGATCGACCCATGAGCGACCCACGCGCTGCCGGCGTACCCGAGCCCGCCCTGACCACCGAGACCGCGCTCATCGGCGGCGTCGAGGTGCGGGCCACGGCGCGGGCCGCGATGGCGCCGCTGGCCCGGGGCGTGCTCCACCAGGTCGAGGCGCTCGGCGCGGCGCCGGTCGACGGGCTCGCGGCGGCGCCGGGCTGGGGACCGTTCACGCTCCGCGCCCGCGACGGCGGGTTCGTGGTGGTGGCGCCGGCCTACGAGACCGACGCCGCGCAGGAGACCGAGGACCTCAGCCACGCGCTGACCATCGACCTGGAGCAGGTGCGGGTCGCGGGGGCCTCGGGCGCCCGCGCCACGTTCACGCGCTTCGACCAGCGCGTCATCGGGGTGCGCGGCTGCCTCCAGGCGCCGGCGCTGCTGCTGAAGCGTGACCGCGTCGCCGACCCGTCGGACTCGGGCTGGTTCGTCGAGCCCTACCCGTCGACCGCGGACCGCGACTGGACCCCCGAGCGTCTCCACGCGTGGCCGGCCTGGGAGGTCGCCCGGCTGCGCTGGGACGTCGGCCGGGCCCTGGCGCTGCCCCCGGACCACGTCGCCGTCGTCGAGGCGGGGCGCATCGTGCAGGTGCGCGACGCGTCCGACACCGTGGTCGGGGCCGACCTGTGAGCGAGCCGCGCGTCGCCCTCTACCTGGACTTCGAGAACCTCGTCGCGTCGCAGTACGACGCCGTCCACGGCCGCAACGCTTGGCAGCGCGACCGCGTCGTCCACGCCGCCGCCGACGACCCGACGGTGGCGCCGCGCCTGGAGGCGTCGCGGCTCGACGTCGACGCGATCGTCGACTACGCGGCCTCGCTGGGGGTGGTGGCGATCAGCCGGGCGTACGCGAACTGGGCGTGCCCCGCGTTCGCGTCGTACGCCCGCGACGTCACCGCCCGCGCCCTCGACCTCACCCAGCTGTTCCCGCTGGCCGGCACGAAGAACGGGGCCGACATCCGCCTCGCCACCGACGTCGTCGACGACCTGACGCGCCACCCCGACCTCACCCACGTGCTCGTCGCGGCGGGCGACTCCGACTACGTCGCCGTCGCGCAGAAGGCGAAGCGCCTCGGCCGCTCCGTCGTGGGCGTCGGCGTGGCGGGCTCGATCGGGCGCTACTGGGAGGCGGCCTGCGACGAGTTCACCAAGTACGACGCGCTGCCCGGCGTCGAGCGGGTGGTCCGTGCGGAGGCGCCGGCGGCGCCGGCCGGCTCGGGCAGCTCGGGTGCTGCGGGCGCCGCAGGCGCCGCGGGCACGGGGTCGGCGAACGGCGACGCGGAGGACGCCGCGTCGGGGGCCCGGGCCGCTGCGGCCGCCCGGACCGAGACGGCACCGGAGGAGCGGGCCAAGCCCATCCCCTACTCCAAGCTGTTCCGCAACGCCATGAACCTGCTGGCCCGCAAGAGCGACGACGGCAAGGTGCGGATGTCGGAGCTCAAGCAGGTGCTCGTGCGGATGAGCCCCGGCTTCGACGAGTCGACGCTCGGCCACAAGACGTTCTCGAGCTACGTCCGCGCCCAGCCCGGCGTCGCCACGGACGCCAAGAACCAGCAGGTGTGGTTCACGGACTGAGGTCGGGGGCGGGCCGTAGCCCGCCGTCACGACTCGTCGGGCAGGTCGATGGTGGTGACGACGCTCGTGATGCTCGGGCGCGGCGGCGTCGAGCTGAATCCGAAGCGCGCCGGCGGGTCGACGGGGCGCAGCTCGCCGAGGTCGACGCCGTCGAACGAGCCCCGCACGGCGACGACGGCGCGGACGTCGTGCGCGCCGTACCATTCCCGCCGCCCACCACCGGCGGACCCGCGGGTGCGCACGCCCCGCAGCACGACGCGGGCGACCGGGTCGGTGACGGCGCACCACAGGGGCGAGGTGGCGATGCGTCGCGGCACCAGGGCGACCAGCCGGCCCAGCGCCGTCGGGCGGCCGACCTCGATCTCGAGGTGCAGCGACGGGCTCGTGAACCGTCGGGCGCCGGCCGTCGCGACCAGCTCGACGGGCTCGACGCGCACCTCGTCGAAGGTGTAGGTCGCGGCGATGAAGTCGGCGAGGTCCCGGCTCGGGGCGACGAGCACCCGGTGGCCGTCGGCGGTCTCGACCATGGCGTCGGCGACCTCGCCGTACGGCGAGCGGACCCACCGCCCCACGACCACCCGCACGCCGCTCGACGACCCGACTCCGGCGATCTCGCCGACAAAGCGCACCCGCATCACGCCAGCGTCCCAGGCCGGTGGGCACGCCCCTGCTCTTGAACGAAGTTCAACAACGCCCCTACAGTCCCCCCATGACCGACCTCGGCGCGCCCCTGGCCCTCCCCTGCGGCCAGGTGCTGCCGAACCGCCTGATGAAGTCGGCCCTCAGCGAGTCGCTCGGCACGTCGGCCGGGGCGCCGACGTCCCGCCTCGGGCGGCTGTACGACGCGTGGGCCGGCGGCGGGTGGGGCCTGGTCGTGACCGGCAACGTCATGGTCGACCTGCGCCAGCGCGGCGAGCCCGGCAACGTGGTGGTCGAGGACGAGCGCCACCTGGACGCGCTGTCCCGGTGGGCCGACGGCTTCGCCGGCTCGGGCACGCCGTTGTGGATGCAGGTCAACCACCCCGGGCGCCAGGCCAACGCGCTGGTGGGCCGCTCCCGCCCCGTGGCGCCGAGCGCGGTGGCCGCCGCCGTACCCGTCGCCACCCGCCCCCGCGAGCTGTCCGAGTCGGAGATCCGCGACGTGGTCGAGCGCTACGCCCGCACCGCGGCGGTCGCCGAGGCCGCCGGGTTCGACGGGGTGCAGGTGCATGCCGCGCACGGCTACCTCGTCACCCAGTTCCTCTCCCCGCTCGCGAACCGTCGTACCGACGCCTGGGGCGGTGACCCCGAGCGGCGCCGCCGGTTCCTGCTCGAGGTCGTGCGGTCGATCCGCGAGCGCGTCTCCCCCCGCTTCGCGGTCGGCGTGAAGCTGAACTCCGCCGACTTCCAGCGCGGCGGGTTCGACGAGACGGAGTCCCGCGACGTCGTCGCCGCCCTGGCCGCCGAGGGCATCGACCTCATCGAGGTCAGCGGCGGCACCTACGAGTCGCCCGTCATGTTCGGCCCCGACACGCGGCGGGAGTCGACGCGGGCGCGTGAGGCCTACTTCCTCGAGTACGCCGCGGGCGTGCGCGCCGCGGCCGGCGCGGTGCCGCTCGCGGCGACGGGTGGCTTCCGCTCGCGCTCGGCCATGGACGAGGCGGTGACCAGCGGCGACTGCGACGTGGTCGGGCTCGGCCGTCCGGCGTCGGTGTTCCCGCACGTCGCGCGGTCGCTGCTGGAGGAGGGGCTCGAGCGCGTCGAGCTGCCCACGGTGCGCGTCGAGCGCGGCCGGCGCGCCGTCGGGCGCGTGACGACGCTGCACACCGTCGACAGCGCGCTCGACCTGTCGTGGCACACCGACCAGCTCCACCGCCTCGGCGCGGGCCGCGCCCCCGACCTCGCCCGGCCCTGGTGGCGCACCGCCGTCTCCGCCGCCCTGCGCAACGGCCCCGGCGCGTTCGTGCCCCAGCGGGGGTGAGCCCCGCCGTACCCCTGCGGTGTGGGCCTGACCCTGACCTGCCGGAGCCCGCGTAGTCCCTGACGTTCCCGTCGCGACACGCCGGGCGGGACGTCGGAAACGTCAGGGACTACGTGGGAAACACCACCGCCAAGACCGCCGAGCGGGGCCACCGAGCATGTCAGGGCCCCACCCCCTCCCGCGCGAGGTCGGCGAGCTCGCGGCGCCGGGCGCCCTTCATCCTGTCGAGCGCGCACGGTCATCGACGTGCGCGGGTCGGCGGCCAAGCCGTCGCAGCCTGCCCCCGCGCGGAAGGGCACGCCGGCGGCGAGTGGCGTCGTACGACGGCTCACAGGGGGCTGACGGGCCGGTTACCGGGTGGTAGGAACGTCGGATGACCTCCCGCACCGTCGTCATCACCGGCGCCGCCGCCGGCATCGGGCGCGCCGCCGCCCTCACCTTCGCCCGCGCCGGCTGGACCGTCGGCGCCTACGACGTCGACGAGGACGGCCTCGCGACCCTGGCCGACGAGGTCGCCGCGCTCGGGCAGCGGGCGGTCACCGGCCGCCTCGACGTCTCCGACGCGGCGGGGTTCGCCACCGCGCTCGACACGTTCGTGGCCGAGACCGGCCGTCTCGACGTGCTGGTCAACAACGCGGGCATCCTGGTGGCCGGGAAGTTCGAGGACATCCCGGTCGAGCGCCACCACCGCGAGATCGACGTCAACGTGCGCGGCGTCGTCAACGGGCTGCACGCGGCCGAGCCGCACCTGCGCCGCGGGGCGGTGGTGGTGAACCTCGCCTCGGCGTCGGCGATCTACGGGCAGGCGGAGCTCGCGGTCTACAGCGCGACCAAGTTCTTCGTGCGCGGCCTGACCGAGGCGATGGACATCGAGTGGGGCGAGCGCGGCGTGCGGGTCGTGGCGCTGTGGCCGCTGTTCGTCGAGACGGCGATGACGCAGGGCGTGTCGACCGGCACGACGCAGTCGCTCGGCATCAACCTCGGCCCGCAGGACGTGGCCGACGAGATCCTCGCCGCCGTCGAGCCGTCCCGCCTGGCGCGGACGCTGCACCAGGTGCACTTCCCCGTCGGGCGCCAGAGCGAGGTGCTCTCGCTCGCCTCGCGCTTCTCCCCTGCCTGGCTCACGCGCCTGGTGAACAAGAAGCTCGCCGCGCACTGAGCGGGGCCGGGGTCATCATCCCCGCAGCCCCTACAGCTTCGCGGGGTTGCGCACGAGGTCGACGCGTACGACGCGCCCACCCGCCGTCGTCAGCGCGACGACCCCGGTGACGCGGGCCGCGGCGTCGAGGATCGCGAAGCCGGTGGCGCCGTTGACCCGCACGAGCTCGAGCCGCTCGCCCGCCGCCGCGTCGATCTTCGCGAGCACGCCGAGCAGGAAGCGGGCGACCCGGTCGGCGCCGACGACCGGGCGCCGGGCGGAGCTGACGACGCCACCCCCGTCCCCGGTGAGCACCACGTCGGGGTCGAGCACCGCGACGAGGCCCGCGAGGTCGCCCTGCAAGCTCGCCCCGGCGAACGCGGCGACGACCGCGTCGTGCTCCGCGGGCGCGACGGGCGTGCGGGTGCGCTCGGCGGCCAGGTGGCGCCGGGCCCGGCTGGCGAGCTGGCGCACCGCGGCCGGCGTCCGCCCCACGACCCGGGCGACCTCGTCGAACGACAGGCCGAACACGTCGTGCAGCACCCACGCCGTGCGCTCCGCGGGCGAGAGCCGCTCGAGCAGCACCAGCAGCGCGTAGTGCACCTCCTCGGCCAGCGTCACCCGGTCCGCGGGATCGCCGCCGTCACCCGCCCCACCGGGACCCCCGGGCGCCACGAGGTCGCCGAGCACCGGCTCGGGGAGCCAGGGCCCGACGTAGGTCTCCCGCCGTACCCGCGCCGAGCGGAGCACGTCCAGCGCCCGCCGCGACACCGCGACCACCGACCACGCCTCGAGGTCGTCGACCGGCTCGGCGACGTCCGCGAGCCGCAGCCAGGTGTCGGCGACGACGTCCTCCGCCTCCGCCCGCGTGCCGAGGATCGCGTAGGCCACGCCGACGAGCCGGGGCCGCAGCGCGTCGTACCGCGCCGCGAGCTCGACCTGGGTGGGGCCGGGCTCAGCGGGCACCGAGCCACTCCGCGAAGGTCTGCGTGCCGACGAGGTCGGGGGCCGCGGGCACGAGCGACCCGGCGCGCACGCCCTTGCCGAACGCGCCGGGGACGGGCACGGGCACGACGAACCGCGGGCCGCCCGCCCGTCGCGCCGGGGTGCGGGCGGTGCGGCGGGCCATGACGGCGAGGTCCTCACGGGCGGGGCCGGCTAGCTCGAGGACGGTACGGCGGGGCTCGCCCACCGCGAGCCGCGCGAGGTGGTCCGCGACCTCCGTGGCGGCGACGGGCTGGACCGGCATCCGGGGCGCGAGGCCGACGGGGCCGAGCGACATCCGGCCCGCCATCTGGCCGGCGAACTCGTGGAACTGCGTGGCCCGCAGGATCGTCCAGGGCACGGGGCCGGCGGTCACGAGCGCCTCCTGGCGGACCTTGCCCGCGTAGTAGTCGTAGGGCAGCCGGTCGATCCCGACGATGGAGAGCGCGAGGTGGTGCCCGACGCCGGCGGCCTGCTCCGCGGCCAGGAGGGCCTCGGTCGTGCGGCCGAAGAACGCCTCCGACTCCGCGCCCTTCATCGTCACCACGTTGAGCGCGTCGATCACGGCGTCGACGCCGGCCAGCCGCTCGGTCAGCGTCGTCGTCAGCTCGCCCGCGGGGCGGGTCAGGTCCACCCCCGTCGAGCGCGCCAGCACGACCGCCTCGTGCCCGGCGCCGCGCAGCGCCTCGACCGTGAGCGCCCCGACCAGCCCGGTCCCGCCCGCCACTGCCACCCGCATGCCCGTTCCTCTCCGTCGCGGCCCCCGGTGGGCCGTCCACACCGAGGACGAGACGGTCGGCCAGAGTGTGACATCCCGGCGTCCGCGGCCCCGCGCGCCTTGCCGCCGCGGCGTAGCGTCGGCGCATGAGCGAGACCAACGACGCCGTCGCCGAGGTCTGGGACGACTGGCAGGACGCCGTGAACATGACCCCGGCCGAGCTCGAGAAGTGGCTCGCGACGGACGAGTCTCGGTCGGTCGGGCAGGGCGAGGGCGAGTCGACGGGGCACAGGTCGGGCCGCCGGATCGTCGAGATCCAACGGACGAACAAGACCGACCTCACCGACGACGACGCCGCCCACATGCGCAAGGTCGTGGGGTATGTCGCGCGGCACTCCGCCCAGCGCCCCGACGGCGACGTCACCGACACCCGGTGGCGCTGGTCGCTGATGAACTGGGGCCACGACCCGCTGAAGTAGTCGCTGGTGCGGTCCGTCCCGAGGGGTACCGGGCGGCCATGGCGGGACGAGCAGCACGCGTGGTGGGGCAGGGCCTGGCGGCCGGAGCGGTCGGAGCCGTCGTGATGACGGTCGGCGAGAAGGTCGAGCAGCGGTGGACGGGGCGTCCGAACTCGTACGTGCCCGCGCGCGTGCTCGAGCGCCTCGTCGGCGCCGACGAGCAGACCGGGGCCCGCTCGACCGCGGTCAGCTGGACGATGCACTACGGCCAGGCCGCGCTCCTCGGCGTCGTGCGCTCGGTGATGGCGCATGCCGGGCTCCGCGGGCCACTGGCGTCGGCGAAGTTCACCGTCCTGCGCCTCACCACCGACCAGGTGCTCGAGAACGCCACCGGCGTCGGCGCACCCCCGCAGACCTGGCCGCGCGGCGAGCTGGTCCTCGACGTCGTGCACAAGGCCGTCTACGGGTTCACCACCGGGCTCGTCGCTGACGCGCTCGCGGTGAAGGACGGCCCCGGCCCGGGGCAGCGCCACGCCGCCGCGGTCCCCGGGCGCCACGCCGACGTCGGCCCGGTCCCGCGCGAGTCGGCGTTCGGCCGCTGAGCGCCTGACCCCGGCCTCCCCCAGCCGGTGGCCTCCCGCAGCGGTACGACGACCCGCACGCGCCGCCGTACCGGCCCGGGACTTGCCCCAGCGCGACACTTGACACCGCAACCCGCCACTTCCGGTGGGAAGCTTCGCACCGGAAGTGGCGGGTTCCCCGGTGCACCGGGGAACCCGCCACCCCCCCTCAGTACGACTTGGGCAGCCCCAAGGTGTGCATGGCGACGAAGTTGAGGATCATCTCCCGGCTGACGGGCGCGATGCGGCCGAGCCGCGCGGCCACCAGCATGTTGCCGAGCCCGTACTCCACGGTCAGCCCGTTGCCGCCGTGGGTGTGGACGGCGACGTCGGTGGCGTTGCAGGCGACCTCGCCGCCGGCGTACTTGGCCATGTTGGCGTACTCCCCGGCGCCGAAGTCGTCGCCCGCGTCGTACAGCGCCGCGGCCTTCTGCCACAGCAGCCGGGCCTGCTCGAGCTCGATCTTGATCTTGGCGAGCGGGTGGGCGATGCCCTGGTGGGCGCCGATGGGCTGGTCGCGCCACACCGTGCGCTCCTTGGCGTAGGCGACGCCCTTCTCGAGGGCGTAGCGCGCCATGCCGCAGGAGAACGCGGCGCCCATGATGCGCTCGGGGTTGAGGCCGGCGAAGAGCTGCCACATGCCGCCGTCCTCGTCGCCGACGAGCGCGTCGGCCGGGACGCGCACGTCGTCGAGGAACAGCGTGAACTGCTTCTCCGGCGCCTGCCACGACATGGGGATGACCTGCTTGTCGAAGCCGGGGGCGTCGGTCGGCACCACGAAGAGGGCGGGCTTGAGCTTGCCCGTCTTGGCGTCCGCCGTGCGCGCCACGATGAGCACCGACTGGGCCTCGTCGACGCCGGAGATGTAGGTCTTCTGGCCGCTGATCACCCAGTGGTCGCCGTCGCGGGTGGCGGTGGTGGTGATCTGGTGGGAGTTGGAGCCCGCGTCGGCCTCGGTGATGCCGAACGCCATGAGGTGGGTGCCGTCGGCGATGCCGGGCAGCCAGCGCTGCTTCTGCTCGGGCGTGCCGCAGCGGTTGATGATCGAGCCGCAGATCGCGGGGCTGACGACCATCATGAGCAGCGGGGCGCCGGCCGCGGCCGACTCCTCGAGCACCGCCGCGAGGTCGGCCATGCCGCCGCCCCCGCCGCCGTGCTCCTCGGGGATGTTGACGCCGAGGAACCCGTTGCGGCCCATCTCGAGCCACATCTCGGTCATCTTGCCGCCCTCGCGGGCCTGCTTCTCCACGTACTCGCGGCCGTACTTCGCCGCCAGCTTCGCGACCGCCTCGCGCAGCGCGGTGCGCTCGTCGGGCTCGGTGAACGTCGTCATGCGTCTTCCCCTCCGTCGGCGACGACCGCGAGCACCTCGCCCGCGGCCACCTGCTGCCCGGCCGCGACCGGGATGTCGGTGACGACTCCGTCGTGCGGCGCCGCCACGGTGTGCTGCATCTTCATCGCCTCCAGCACCAGCACCGGGTCGCCCGCGGCGACCTGCTGCCCGGCCTCGGCGACCACCCGCACGACCGTGCCGGGCATCGGCGCGAGCAGCGAGCCGCTCGCGACCGCGTCGGCCGGGTCGGTGAACCGCGGCAGCACCCGCAGGGCCACGTGGCCCCCGGGGCCGTCGACGTCGACCACGCCCACCCCGCCCGCGGGCACGGCGACGGCGTACGTCGAGCGCACCCCGTCCACCTCCAGCACCACGCTCGTGGGGCTCGCCGCGACGACGACGGCGTCGTCGAGCACGTACCCGTCGCGACCGCCCCGGGCGCCGACCCACGCGACCTCGACCTCGGCGTCGCCGTGGGCGAACCGGGTGACCTGCGGCTGCGAAGGCACGTTGCGCCACGCGACCGGGATGCCGCGCTGCACGGTGCGCTCGGTGCGCGCCGCCTCGGCGAGGGCGACGGCGGCGGCCACCGCCGCGGGGCGTACGGCGGGGGGCTCACCGCTGGTGTCGCGCTCGCCGAGGAACGCCGTCGAGACGTCCCCGGCCAGGAAGACCTCGTCGCCGAGCACCGCGACGAGCTGGTCGCGGTTCGTCACGAGCCCGTGGATGCGGGCGCGGCGCAGCGCACCGGCCAGCGCCCGGGCGGCCTGGCGCCGCGTCGGGGCCCAGGCGACGACCTTGGCGAGCATCGCGTCGTAGTGCGTGCCGACCTCGTCCCCGCCGGCGAAGCCGGAGTCGAGCCGCAGGCCCGCCGGGGCGGTGCCGACCGCGAACTCGACGTCGACGCCGGGCAGGTCGAACGCCGTCAGCAGCCCGGACTGGGGCTGGTAGTCGGCGGCCGGGTCCTCGGCGTACAGCCGCACCTCGATCGCGTGGCCGACCGGCTCGGGGCGGGCGGCGGGCAGCGGCGTGCCCTCGGCGACAGCCAGCTGCATCGCGACGAGGTCGACGCCGAAGACCTGCTCGGTCACCGGGTGCTCGACCTGCAGGCGGGTGTTCATCTCGAGGAAGAAGAACTCCTGGGTCTGCGCGTCCATGAGGAACTCGACGGTGCCGGCGCCGCGGTAGTCGATCGCCGCCGCCGCGGTGCGGGCCGCGTCGTGCAGCGCGCGCCACGTCTCCTCGCGCAGGCCGGGCGCGGGCGCCTCCTCCACCACCTTCTGGTGGCGGCGCTGCAGCGAGCAGTCGCGCTCGCCGAGCACGACGACCCCGTCGTCGGTGCCGACGACCTGCACCTCGACGTGGCGCCCGCGCTCGAAGAAGCGCTCGACGAACACGGTGGGGTCGCCGAACGCCGAGGCAGCCTCGTCGGAGGCGAGCGCGACCGCCCCCTCCAGCTCGGACAGCTCGCGCACCACCCGCATGCCGCGGCCACCGCCGCCGGCGGACGCCTTGACGATGACGGGCAGCTCGTCGGCCGTGACCGTGGCGGGGTCCAGCCGGGTCAGCTGCGGCACGCCCGCGTCGGCCATCAGCTCCTTGGCGCGGATCTTGTCGCCCATCGCGTCGATGGACTCCGGGCTCGGCCCGATCCACGTGAGCCCGGCGTCGATGACGGCGCGGGCGAAGTCGGCGTTCTCCGAGAGGAAGCCGTAGCCGGGGTGCACGGCGTCGGCGCCCGCCGCGCGGGCGGCGTCGAGCACGAGGTCGGCGCGTAGGTAGGTCTCCCCCGGCGTGCCGCCGGGGAGCCGCACCGCGGTGTCGGCCTCCGCCACGAACGGCAGGTGGGCGTCGGCGTCGGAGTGCACGGCCACGGTGGCGACGCCGAGGCGGCGGCAGGTGGCGAACACGCGGCGGGCGATCTCGCCCCGGTTGGCGACGAGGACTCGGGTGATCACGGCGCTCACATCCTGAAGACGCCGAAGCGGTCGGTCCCGCGGATCGGCTGGTTGTCGATGACGGACAGGCAGATGCCGAGCACGGTGCGGGTGTCGCGCGGGTCGATGACCCCGTCGTCGTACACCAGGCCCGAGAGGAAGAACGGCAGGCTCTGCTCCTCGACCTGCTGCTCGACGTACGCGCGGATGCCCGCGGCGCCCTCCTCGTCGTACGGCTGGCCCTTGGCCTCGGCGCCGGCGCGCATGACGAGGTCCATGACCCCCGCCAGCTGCGCCGGCCCCATGACGGCCGACTTCGCCGAGGGCCAGGTGAAGAGGAAGCGCGGGTCGTAGGCGCGGCCGTTCATGCCGTAGTTCCCCGCGCCGTAGGAGGCGCCCATGATCACGGTCAGGTGGGGCACCGCGGAGTTGGAGACCGCGTTGATCATCTGCGCGCCGTGCTTGATGATCCCGCCCTGCTCGTACTCGGCGCCGACCATGTAGCCGGTCGTGTTGTGCAGGAACAGCAGCGGGGTGTCGACCTGGTTGGCGAGCTGGATGAACTGCGTCGCCTTCTGCGCCTCCTCGCTGAACAGCACGCCCTGGGCGTTGGCGAGGATGCCGACGGGGCGGCCGTGGATCCGCGCCCAGCCCGTGACCAGCGAGGAGCCGTAGAGCGGCTTGAACTCGTCGAACGGCACGTTCGCCGCCGGCCCGACGCCCGGGGTGGTGCCGTCGACGATGCGCAGGATCGCCTCGCGCGGGTCGAACGGCTCCTTGAGGTCGGTGGGCACGAGGTCGAGCAGGCCGTCGGGGTCGAGGTCCGGCTCGGCGTACGGCGGGAGCGCGGCGTCGGTGCGCGCCTTGCGGACCCCGAGGCGCGCCACGATGCGCCGGCCGATGCGGATCGCGTCGTGCTCGTCGGCCGCGAGGTAGTCGGCGAGCCCCGAGGTGCGGGCGTGCATCTCGGCGCCGCCGAGCGACTCGTCGTCGGACTCCTCGCCGGTCGCCATCTTCACCAGGGGCGGGCCGCCGAGGAACACCTTGGCGCCCTCCTTGACCATCACCGTGTAGTCGCTCATGCCGGGGATGTAGGCGCCGCCGGCGGTCGAGTTGCCGAAGACCAGCGCGATGGTGGGGCGCCGGTCGGCGGAGGCCCGGGTGATGTCGCGGAACATCCGCCCGCCCGGGATGAAGATCTCCTTCTGCGTCGGCAGGTCGGCGCCGCCGGACTCCACGAGCGCGATGGTCGGCAGCCCGTTCTCGGCCGCGACCTGCGCCGCCCGGAACGCTTTCTTCAGCGTCCAGGGGTTCGACGCGCCGCCCTTCACCGTCGGGTCGTTGGCGGTGATCATGCACTCCACGCCCTCGACGACGCCGATGCCGGTGACGAGCGAGGCGCCGACCGTGAAGTCGGAGCCCCAGCCGGCCAGCGGGCTCAGCTCGAGGAACGCCGAGCCCTCGTCGACGAGCAGCTCGATGCGCTCGCGGGCCAGCAGCTTGCCCCGCTCCTTGTGCCGCGCGACGTACTTCTCCCCGCCGCCCGCCACGGCCTTCGCGTTCTCGGCGTCGAGCGCCTGGATCTTCTCGAGCAGCGTCTCTCGGTTGGTCATGCTGGCTCCCTCGGTGCCGGGTGGGTCAAGGTCGGTGTCGGCGCTCATCCGGCGTACCCCAGCAGCCGCGCGGAGAGGTCGGCGAGCACCTCGTTGGCGCCGCCGCCGATGCCGAGCAGCCGCACGTCGCGGTAGTGCCGCTCCACCTCGGAGCCGCGCATGTAGCCGGTGCCGCCGAAGAGCTGCACCGCCTCGTGGCACACCTGCTCGGCGGTCCGCACCGCCGTCTCCTTCGCCAGGCACGCCTCGGCGATCACCTGCTCGCCGGCGTCGTGCCGGGCGGCGACCGCGTGGGTGTAGGTGCGGGCGACCTCGACCTGGCGGCGCATCTCGACGAGCTTGTGGCGCACCACCTGGCGCGACGAGAGCGGCTTGCCGAAGGTCTGCCGGTCGTGGGAGTACGCCGCGGCGAGCGCCAGCGCGCGGGCCGCCGCCGCGTAGCCCTGCACCGCGAGCCCGATCCGCTCGACGACGAACTGCTGGGCGATCTGGACGAACCCGGTGCCCTCCTCGCCGACGAGGTTCGCGACCGGCACGCGGCAGTCGACGAACGACAGCTGGGCGGTGTCGGAGCAGTGCCAGCCCATCTTCTCGAGCTTCCGGTCCACGGTGAAGCCGGGCGTGCCGGCCTCGACGACGAGCAGCGAGACGCCGCCGTGGCCCTTCCCGGGCTCGAACGGCCCGCCGGTGCGCACGGCCGTGGTGACGAAGTCGGCGCGCGTGCCGGAGGTGATGAACGTCTTCGCGCCGTTGACGACGTAGTGGTCGCCGTCGCGCACCGCCGTGGTGCGGATCGACGCCACGTCGGAGCCGCCCTCGGGCTCGGTGATGCCGAGCGAGCCGATCGTCTCGCCGGCCAGCGTGGGCCGCACGAACCGGTCGACGAGGTCGGCGTCGCCGCTCGCCACGATGTGGGGCAGCGCGATGCCGTGGGTGAAGAGGCTGGCGATGAGCCCGCCCGAGCCGCCGCCGTCGAAGATCCCCTCGGTCACCGTCACGGAGTCGAGCAGGTCGCCGCCGTCGCCGCCGACGGCCTCGGGGAACCCGATGCCGAGCAGCCCGGCCTTCGCCGTCGTCGCGTGCAGCTCGCGGGGCAGGGCGCCGGCGTCCTCCCACTCCTGCAGGTACGGCGCCACCTCCCGCCGCGTGAACGCCGCGGCGGCCTCGCGCAGGGCGGTGCGCTCCGGCGTACCGGTGAAGGCGACGTCCGCGGCCAGCGAGGTCTCCATCCGCGTGCTCACAGCAGCGAGTCCTCGACGCTGACCATGCGGCTGCGCACCCACTCGCCGAGCCCCTTCGCCTGCGGGTCGAAGCGGGTGGAGGCCGCCACCCCCTCGCCGAGCAGCCCCTTGACCACCACGTTGACTCCTCCGAGGTTGGGCAACGGGTAGACCTCGACCTCGAGGTCCGCCGCCTCCGGCACCAGCTCGCGGATGCGGCTGGGGGTGACGAGCTTCGTCAGCCAGGTCACGCGCGCCGCGTGCTTGGCGGGGTCGTGGCGGGCGCCGGTGGTCGCGACCCACAGCCCGATGTTGGCGTCGCCGCCCTTGTCGCCCGAGCGGGCGTGCACGAACGAGCCGAGCGGCATCCGGCGGGTGAGCGTGTCGATCGGGGCGGGGTACGGCGAGGGCCGCTGCGCCTGCGCCTCGTCACCCACCTCGGTGGTCTCCGGGGGGTGCGGCACGACGGCGCGCCGCTCCTCGCCGTCCGGTCCCCGCACGACGACGACGTGCTCCACGGCGTCGCGGTCGACGTACGCCGGGTGGTAGACGCCGTACGGCGAGGGCTTGGCCGGCGGCGCGGTGATCGCGAAGCCGGGGTAGGAGCCGAGGGCGAGCTCGACGGCGGCGGAGGTGAAGGCGCGGCCGACCTTGTCGGCGTCCGCGTCGAGCACGGTGGCGCGCAGCAGCACCGACGCCGACTCCTCGGTGGGGGCGTCGGGGGTGGCCGGGCCGGTGTCGGACCAGTCGAGGGTGGCGGGCCGGCCCAGCGGCGACGCGTCGAGGGTTGTCTCGACCTGCGCCCGCACCCACGCGGCCTTGTCGTCGATGTCGAGGCCGGTGAGCACGAACTCGACGCTGTTGCGCCAGCCGCCCAGCACGTTGACGGCGACCTTGAGCCGCTCCGGCGGCGGGCTGCCGACCACGCCGGAGACGCGCACGCGGTCGGTGCCGACCTGCTCGAGGCGCACGGTGTCGAGGTGGGTGGTGACGTCGGGGCCGTGGTAGCGGTTCGACTGGATCTCGTAGACGAGCTGGGCGGTGACCGTGTCGGTGGTGACCGCGCCGCCCGTGCCGTCGTGCTTGGTGACGACGAACGAGCCGTCGGCGGCGACCTCGGCGACGGGGAAGCCGAGCGGCGTGGTGAGTGCGTCCGCCGGCAGGTCGCCGAAGCCGGAGAAGTTGCCGCCGGTGGCCTGGGTGCCGCACTCCAGCACGTGGCCGGCGACGACGGCGCCCGCGAGCTCGTCGTACTGGGTCGGGCCCCAGCCGAAGTGCGCGGCCGCGGGGCCCACGACGAGGGAGGCGTCGGTGGTGCGCCCGGTGACGACGACGTCGGCACCCGCGCCCAGCGCCTCGGCGATGCCGAACGCGCCGAGGTAGGCGTTGGCGGTGAGGGCCTGCGTCCAGTCGCGGTCGGCCGGGTGGAGGGCGACCGTGCCCTCGCGCAGGGCGGCGGAGAGGTCGTCGCCGGTGACGTGGGCGATGCGGGGCGAGAGCCCGAGGCCGTGGGCGACCTCGGCGAGACGCTCGGCGAGCCCGGCGGGGTTGAGCCCGCCCGCGTTGCTGACGATGCGCACGCCGTTCTCGAGCGCGAGGCCCAGGCAGTCCTCGGCCTGGCGCAGGAAGGTGCGGGCGTAGCCGGCCGCCGGGTCGCGCATCCGGTCCTTGCCGAGGATGAGCATCGTCAGCTCGGCCAGGTAGTCGCCGGTGAGCACGTCGAGGCCGTGCGGGCCGTCGGGGCCGGTCGTGACGCCCTCGAGCATCTCCCGCATGGCGGAGAGCCGGTCGCCGTAGAACCCCGAGCAGTTGCCGATGCGGAGCACGTCGCTCATGCCGTTCCTCCCTGCGGGTCGGTGTCGGTGGGGGTGCCGGTGGGGGTGCCGGGTGCCTGCGGCGCGCGGCCCGGGCCGGGCGGGCCGGCGAAGGCCTGGGCGACGTCGAGCCAGTGGTCGGCCTCGGCGCCGACCGCGCGCAGGGCGAGGTCGTCACGATGGCGGCGCTGGGTGACGAGCTGGGCGAAGTCGACGGCCGGGCCCTCGACGCGCTGCTCGGCGTCCTCCGGGCCCCAGGTCCACGTCGCGCCCGAGGGGCCGACGAGCTCGACCCGCACCTCGGCGCTCGGGGCCTCCTCGCCACGGTTGAGGTGGGAGAAGGCGCGCGTGCGCACGCCGATGTGGCAGACGTGGCGCACGCCGTCGTCGTGCACGACCGGGGCGCCGAGGGCGTCGGCGACGTCGAGGCCGTGGGCCCAGGTCTCCATGTAGCGCGCCGTCGCCATCGACGTCGGGCTCATCGGCGGGCCGAACCAGGGCATCTTCGCGCCCGGGTGCAGCTCGGCGAGCTCGCGCAGCGCGGCCTGCAGTGCCGCGCGGCGGTCGCGCCAGTCGGCCAGCAGGGTCGCGGGCGGTACGGCGGCCCCCTCCGTCGCGGACCGGTCCACGAAGTGCTCGGGGTCGCCCATCGCCTGCAGCACGATCGCGTCCCACTCGTCCTTCGACCCGGCTGCGGCGCCGGCGGCCGCGGTGGCGGCCACGTCGGTCCAGGCGAGGTGCGCGACCTGCGCGGCGACGTCCCAGCCCGCCGCCGGCGTCGGGCGGCGCCAGTCGGCCTCGGGCAGCGGGGCGACGAGGGCGTCGAGCCGCGCCGAGAGGGCGTCGAGGTCGGCCAGCACGCCCGCGAGGGCGCCGCCGGACGGGGCGCCGCTGGCTCCGGTCGGGGCATCGGTCGGGGCCGCGGGGTCGGGGGGCGGGGCCATCAGGACTCCTGGGTGTCGGGGGTCGGGGCGGGCGCGGCGTCGGAGGCGGCGTCGAGGGCGGCGTCGAGGGTGAGGGCCCACTGGTCGAGGATCCGGGCGCGGCGGGCGGTGTCGTCGCCGAGCGTCGCGGCGAGGCCGAGGCCACGGACCAGGTCGAGCGTGGCCTGCACCAGCTCGCGGACGCCGGGGCGGGACTCGTCGGCGCCGAGCAGCTCGACGGCCAGCTTGTGGGTCTCGCGGCCGAGGTGGCGCTCGAAGGGCGCGACGACCTCACGGAGCGCGTCGTCGGCGCGCGCGGCCACCCACAGCTCGAGGGCGGCGGTGAAGACGGGGCCGGTGAAGAGGTCGGCCAGCATGCGGAGCACCGCGCCGGTGCTGCGGCGCTCGCCCAGCGCGGCGACGGCGGCGGTGAGCTCGTCGCGCCGTGCCTGGGTCAAATGCTCGACCGCGGCGACGACCAGGTCGTTCTTGGACGGGAAGTGGTGCAGCTGCGCGCCCCGGCTGACCCCGGCGCGCTGCGAGACCACCGTCGTCGACGTGCCCGCCCACCCCCGCTCGGCCAGCACCTCGACGCAGGCCTCGAGCAGGCGCGCACGCATGGCCCGCGTGCGCTCCTCCTGGGGCACGCGGTTCGTGCGCTGCGTCACGGTCACCCGGCCCACCCTGGGGTACGCCGTGACAAACAGTCAAGCCTGTCTTTTTCTCCTGGTCCACCGACGCAACCGATACGGGCGCCGGCGCGTCGCACCCGGGGCGGGTACGGCGGGCGCGGGGGTGCCGCCGTACCCGACCCGCGGGCGTCGCGCGGTTTCGGCCCCGCCGACGGTGGAGACCTCTTGTCGTCGTGAGGACCGCGACTGCCCTGCCCACCACCATCCTGCTGATCGCGGCGCTGGCCGCGTGCGGAGGCGGGGGCGACGAGGGGGACGACACTTCTCCGACCGGCCCCGCCTCGAGCGGCTCGTCGAGCTCGTCCGCCGCGCCCACGCCGTCCGCGACGACCAGCAGCGCCACCACCGACGGGTTCACGGCCGACGGCAGCGTCCTGGCCGTCGGCACCGCGGCGACGGTGGCGCTGAAGCCCCACCGGGAGGCGCCGACCGGTGCGGCGCAGGTCACCGTCACGGAGATCGAGGAGGTCGCCGACCGCGACGTCTCCGCGGACCTGGGCGGCGACTCCGCCTACGTGGTGCGCGCGACGCTCGAGGTCACCGCGGTGGCCGACGACTTCCGGGGGATCCAACCGAGCATCGACCTCAACGCGCGCGTCGACGGGGCCGTGGTGAACGGCGCCTCGGCGGAGGTCGCCGACGAGCTCGGGTGCGGAGCCCTCGACCTCCGGTCGAGCACGGCGGTCGGGGACACCGCGGAGTTCTGCAAGGTCGTGATCGTCGAGCCCGGCGTGGTCGTCGACGCAGCGTGGACGACCTACAGCGACCCCACCGCGCTCAGCGGCGACGGCTACGTCCTCTGGGTCGGCTGAACCGTCGTCGCGGGCGCGGTTCCGCCGGTGCCCGGCCCGCGGCCCGGCCGGCCCTCGGTCACACTGTGCGCATGAGCGACGCACGCACGATCGTCATCACCGGCGCGAGCTCCGGGCTGGGGGCGGAGATGGCCCGCCAGTTCGCGGACCTGGGCTACGACCTCGGCCTGTGCGCCCGCCGTACCGACCGCCTCGACGAGCTGCGGGCCGAGATCCTGGCGCGCCACCCGGAGCGGCGCGTGGAGGTGCGGGCGCTCGACGTCACCGACGACGACGCCGTCTTCACCGTCGTGCACGACCTCGCGCGGGCGCTGGGGCGCATCGACCGCTTCATCGTCAACGCGGGCCTCGGCAAGGGCGCGCAGCTCGGCACCGGGAAGCACCGCGCGAACCGGCAGACCGCCGTCACCAACTTCCTCGGCGCGCTGGCGCAGACCGACGCCGCGCTCGAGGTGTTCCGCACCCAGGGCGACGGCCACCTCGTGATGGTGTCGTCGATGTCCGCGATGCGCGGGCTGCCGGGGTCGACGACGACGTACGCCGCGACCAAGGCCGGCGTCGCCCACCTCGCCGAGGGCGTGCGGGCCGACGTCTACGGCTCGGACATCAAGGTCACGGTGCTCTACCCCGGGTTCATCGCCTCGGAGATGAACGACGGCACCGGCGGCAACCCGCCGATGATCGTCTCGACCGAGAAGGGCGTGCGCGCCATGGTCGCGGCGGTCGAGAAGGAGAAGGCGTCCGCCTGCGTCCCGCCCCTGCCCTGGGCGCCCATGAGCGTCGTGCTGAAGCACGCCCCGCTGGGCCTGCTCCGCAAGCTGGTCTGAGCCTCAGGTTTCCCCGCCTAGGTGGGGAATCATGTGCTTTACGGCCAATGCCTGGGCCGTAAAGCACATGTTTCCCCGCTTAAGCGGGGAAACCCCACCCCACTCCCCCTCACCCGGGGACGGGGGCGGCGGCCTCGAGGTGGGTGTGCTCGTTGAAGGTGACGACGCGGGCGCCGGCGGGCCCGACGGCGATCTTCGTGACCGCGGTGTTGACCACGACCGGGTAGAGCCGGGTCCAGGCGCCGGCGAGCTCGGCGGCCGGCACCTCGGGGTCCCAGCCGCCCACCATCGCCACGACGACCCAGGCGATCGCGCTGCCGGAGGTCACGACCACGACGGGGCCGCCGCGGGCGCGCTCGGCGGCGTCACCGAGCGCCGCCCACGTGCGGCGGGCGAACTCCTCGAACGGCTCGGTGTAGTCGTCGTGCTCCCCGCTGGTCCAGCGCATCATCGCGACCTGCAGCCACTGCTGCACCTGCACCGGGTCGGGGTCCGCGCCGCCGACCATCGTCGGCATGTGGTCGCGCAGCACCTCGCGGTGGTCGAAGCAGTTCCACCGCGGGTCCAGCACCGGCTCGGTCGACCAGCCGGCGGCCTCGGCCATGCTCTCGACGGTCTCGGCGTGGCAGGGCGGCTCCCCGTGCAGCAGCGCCGCGGGCGTCAGCCCGCGGGCGGCGAGCCCGCCCCCCAGCAGCCGGGCCTGCTCCCACCCCAGCGGCGAGATCGCGTACGGGCCCTCGGGGTCCCAGGCGGCGTGGCCGTCGCGCACGAGGAGCACGGTGCCCGTCATGCGTCCCACCCCACGGGTCCGTGCTCGACGACCTGGCGGCAGCGCTGCTCGAGCAGCCCCACCATCGGTCCGAGGGCCGCGAAGGCCGGGTTGGTGGTCGCGCCGGTGACGAAGCGCGCCCAGATCTGCTGCGCGATCACGGCGAGGCGGAAGAGGCCGAACACCTCGTAGAAGCGCCAGGAACCGGCGTCGACCGCCAGGCCGCGGCGCGCGGCGTACCCCTCGACCACCTGCTGGCGCGTCCACATGCCCGGCAGGTGGGTGGGTTGGCGCCGCGAGGCGCGGAAGGCCGGCTCGTCGTCGGCCTGCACCCAGTAGGCCAGCGCGCTGCCGAGCTCGCACAGCGGGTCGCCGACGGTGGCGAGCTCCCAGTCGAGCACGCCCGCGACCTCGAACGGCCGCCCTGCGCGGGGGTCGCCGTGCAGCACGAGGTTGTCGAACCGGAAGTCGTTGTGCACCAGGCAGGAGCCGACGTCGGCGGGCCGCTCGGCCTCGAGCCACGCGGTCACCTCCGCGAAGTCGGGTACGTCGGGGGTGCGGGCCGCGGCGTACCGGCGGGTCCACCCGGCGACCTGCCGGGCCACCGAGTCGCCGCCCCGGCCGAAGCGGTCGAGGCCGGTGGCGGCCACGTCGACGTCGTGGAGGGCGCCGAGCACGTCGACCGCCCGACCGCACAGCTCGTCGACCGCCGCGGGGGTGAGGGCTGCGGCCAGCTCGTCCGGCACGTCGGAGCGCAGGATCGTGCCGGTGAGCCGCTCCATCACGTAGAACTCCGCGCCCAGCACCGCGGTGTCGGTGCCGTGCACCACCATGGCGGGCACGAGCGGGAAGACGGGGCGCAGGGCGGCCTGCAGGGCGAACTCGCGGCCCATGTCGTGGGCGCTGCCGCCGCGGGCGCCGTGCGGCGGGCGGCGCAGCACGAGCTCGCGCACGGCGTCGGAGCCCTCGCCCGAGCCCTCGCCCGAGCCCTGGCCGGCGCCGAGCGGGCCGTAGCGGAGGAGGTAGGTCAGGTTGGAGGCACCGCCGGGGAACTGGCGCACGACCGGCAGGCCCGGGGGCAGCTCGGCCCGCGCGCTCCCGAGCACGCCGGGGGCCACCTCGGCCCCGGGCGCGCTGCCCGTCAGCGCGGTGCGCAGCCAGCCGTCGACGGCCGCGACGTCGAAGGCGTCCTCGTCGCGCACCGGCCGCGTCGCGTCCCCGACCACGCCGTCCTCGGTCTCGATCGCGTTCTCCTCACGGTGCCCGGACCGGCCGGTGCGACGCCGGCGGGTGCCCGCGTCCGCCCGTCCTGTCCCGTCCGGCATTGTGTCCGACATCATTGTGCAGCGAGGCCGATTCGGCAGGTTGCGAGGGGGAGCGGGCATGGGGCAGTGGTTCCGGCGGGGCGGCGCGGCGACGGTGGTGGCGCTCGTCGCGTCGGCGTCCCTCGTGGCCTGCAGCGGTGACGACGAGGAGCGCGAGGCCGCGACCGAGGTCGTCACCTCCCTGGCCGCCGCGCTGTCGGCCGGCGAGCTCGACGACGTCCCGCTGTCGGGCGCCCGCCCCGCCGAGGCCCAGGAGCAGCACGACGCGATCGTCGCCGGCATGGGCGAGGCCGAGCCGGTCGTCAGCGGCTCGGCGGTCGAGGTCTACCCCGACAACGGCCGCGCGACGGCCCAGCTCGCCTGGTCGTGGGAGCTCGGCTCGGCGACGTGGGACTACACGACCACCGTCGAGCTGACGGGCGCCGGCGAGGACTGGTCGGTGCGCTGGTCCCCCGCCCTGGTGGAGTCCTCGCTGCTCGAGGGCGAGGTGCTGCGGGCGCGCACCGTCGCCGCCCCCCGCGGCGCGGTGCTGGCCGGCGACGGCACGCCGATCGTCGTGCCCCGCCCCGTCCTGCGCTACGGCATCGACAAGTCCCTCACCGACGCCGCCACCGCCGCGACGTCGGCGCAGGCCCTGGCCGAGGCCCTCGGCATCGACGCCGCCGCCTTCGTGCAGCGGGTCGCGGCCGCCGGGCCGCGCGCCTTCGTGGAGGCCCTCGTCGTGCGCGTCGAGCAGGCCGACCCGAACCTGCTGGCCGGCACGCCCGGCGTCGCCGCCCTCGAGGGCACGCGCCAGCTCGCCCCCACCCGCACCTTCGCCGCGCCGGTGCTCGGCACCGTCGGCGAGGCCACCGCCGAGATCGTCGAGGAGTCCGACGGCGCCGTCGCCGCCGGCGACGTGGTGGGCCTCAGCGGCCTGCAGCGTCGGTACGACGACACGCTGCGCGGCACCGACGGCATCGGCGTCGTGGTGGTCGACGCCGAGGGCGGGGAGCGCGAGGTCCACGCCCAGGAGCCGGTGCCCGGGACCGACCTGACGACGAGCCTCGACGTACCCCTGCAGACGCTGGCCGAGTCGGCGCTCGCCGAGGTCGGCCCGGCGAGCGCGCTGGTGGCGGTGCGTCCCTCCGACGGGGCGCTGCTCGCCGTCGCCAACGGCCCGGGCACCGGGGGGACCAACATCGCGACGTCGGGACAGTTCGCCCCGGGCTCCACCTTCAAGGTGGTCAGCGCCCTCGCGCTCCTGCGCGCCGGGGTCGCCCCCGACGACGCCGTCGAGTGCCCCGCCACGACCACGGTCGACGGGCGCACCTTCGAGAACTACGACGACTATCCGGCCGCGGCGCTGGGCCGCATCACCCTCACCCGGGCCGTCGCGAACTCCTGCAACACCGCCTTCCTCGGCAGCGCCGACCTCCTCGGCGAGGGCGCGCTCGCCGAGGCGGCCGCCGCGCTGGGCCTCGGCGTCGACCACGACCTGGGCTTCCCGGCGTACCTCGGTTCGGTGCCGGCGCCGGAGAGCGCGACCGAGGCCGCGGCCTCCCTCATCGGCCAGGGCCGGGTGCAGGCCTCCCCGATGGCGATGGCGACGGTGGCGGCCTCCGTCGCCGCCGGCCGCGCCGTCCTGCCCCGGCTGCTGCCGGAGGTGCCGACGGAGCAGGTGCCGCCGGCGTCCCCGCTCACCCCCGAGGAGGCGGCCGCGCTCCAGGGCTTCCTGCGCGCCGTGGTCACCGAGGGCAGCGGCCGCGCGCTGGCCGACCTGCCGGGCGCGCCCGTCGGGGCCAAGACCGGCACGGCGGAGTTCGGCACCACGACCCCGCCCGCGACCCACGCCTGGATGATCGCGACGCAGGGCGACCTCGCCGTGGCCGTCTTCGTCGAGACCGGGGAGTCCGGCTCCCGCACCGCGGGCCCCGTGCTGCGTGCGTTCCTCGCCGGCGCGGCCGGCTGAGCGGGACACCCACCGGTCACCCGGCCGACACCTCGCAGGGGCTGACGCGACGGTCCGGCGGGAGTAACTTCGGGCCCACACCATCCAGCTCCGTCGCGGACTCGGGCCCGCCGCCGGCCCTGACCGGGGCGCGGCGCGGCGTCGTGGCCGTGACCCACTCGGGGGAGTCACGCACGTGGTCAGGTCCTCACGCCTGCACCCGGTCACCCGGACCGGGTCCGCCCTCCTGCTCGTCCTGCTGGGCATGGTCGCGCTCGGCGCACCCGCCCAGGCCACGACCGGCCTCGAGGTGGGCATCCGGGCGACCACCGCGCCGCAGGCCCCCTCCGGCACGCCGTTCGGCTACGAGGTGCGGGTCGCGTGCTCGCGCGCGGACACCCCCTGCGAGGGCGTCGTCGCACGGCTCCCGCTGGGCGACGCGGCGTCGTACGACGTGGTGCCCGGCGAGGCCGGCGCCCCGGCGGGCGTGCAGGTCACGACCGCCGTCGAGGGCGAGGCGCTCGTCGCGACCGTCGCCGGCCCCCTGCCCGCCGGCACCTCGGTCACCGTCCCGTTCACCGTCACCCCGCCCAACGACGTGCTCGCCGACGGCACCGGCTGGTCGCTGACCCCGACGGCGACGAGCACCAACGCCGCGGTGCGGGGCGCCCCCGGCGGCTACACCCCGACGACCCGCAGCAGCGTCGAGGCGCGCACGTCGCTCGTCGCGCGGGCGGTCACCGCGGGCAACGTGTGGCGCAAGCCGGGCGACGAGGTGCGCTTCGAGGTCGAGGTCGCGTGCCTGCAGCCCGAGGCCGGCAACGTCTTCCCCGGCCGCCTCGAGGTCGCCGCCGAGCTCGCGCCGGGCCTCGAGCTCGTCCGCACCGAGCCGGGCGCCACGCGCCGCGACGACCGCACCGTCACGTGGGTGGCCGACGCCGCCCACCTGCCCCCCAGCTGCACCGAGCGCGGCGCGACGACCCCGGTCCGCGGCGCCGTCGTCGCCCGCATCGCCGCCGACCAGGTCGACGGCACCCAGCTGCCGCTCGTGCTCCGCGCCCGCCCCAGCACGGGCGGGTCCACCCCGGTCGTGACGGGCCAGGTGGTCCGCACCACCACCCAGGTCACGGTGCGCACCCGCCCCGAGGCCAGCCCGGGCGGCCTGTTCGCGGGCGCGTTCGGCCAGGTCCGCACCAGCACCGCCGACGCTGGCTCCACCGAGGACCGCTCGCAGGCGACGTACGCCGGTGACTGGCTCGGCACGCTCCCGGCCCAGCCGGGCAGCACCCTGGCGCAGTACCAGCCGAACGAGGCGACGGGGCTCGCCCAGGCCGGGTTCAAGGCGTCGTACAACAACGTGGAGGGCGGCTCGGGCTACCAGGTCGCGCTCAGCGAGCAGCTGCCGTGCCTGACGGGCGGCACCCGCCACGAGCCCCGCGAGGGCGCCTGCGCGCCCGCGTTCCACGCCACCACCGCCGCCGTGTGGGTCGACAACGACGCGGACGGCGACCACGGCCCGGCGCTGCCCGCGACGTACCGCGCGCAGGCGCTGCTGACCGACGGCTCCCGCGTCGCGCTGCACCGCACCGGCGCCTCCCCCGGCCTGGCCGACGGCGGCCAGTGGGCCGCGTTCGCCATCCCCCGCAGCGCGGTCGGCCACGTGCGGGCGGTCGAGTTCCCCCGCACCCGGGGCGCGGAGTCGTTCCGGATGCACTGGGCGGTCTACGGGTACGCCGACGCCGAGGTGGCCGCCGGCGACGTCCTCGTCGCCCGCACCAGCGGCCGCGCCCACCACGGCGACTGGTCGACCGCGCTGACCCCGCGCGACGCGCAGCTGGCCGTCGCCGGCCGGCCGCAGCTCGGCGTCGCGACCTCGTTCGCCGACGACGTCGTCGAGGAGGTCGGGGGCACCACGACGCTCGCCCTCACCGGCCGCGCGCTGCTGCCCGGGGCTCCCGGGGGCGACCTCGTGCTCGCCGACCGCCTCCCGGTCGGCACCCGCTGGGACGGCGCGGTGCCCGCGACCGTGCCCGTCACCGTCGACGTCACCCACCGCGGCGCCGACGGTGGCCAGGTGCAGCGCACCGCGTCGCTCGACCTGCCGCTGCGCGTCGCGGCCAACGTCGGCGGCAGCGGCCGCACGCTCGTGACCCTCACCCTGCCGGCCGCCGAGCTCGCCCCGTGGACGAGCGCCGGCGGCGCCCGCCTCGACCTGGCCGCCCGCCTGCCGGTGGCCACGACGCGCCCCGGCCTGCACGTCAACGAGGCGCGCCTGCTGCTGCCGGGCGGCACCGTCGCCGACCTCTGCGCCCAGACCCCCGGCGCCCGCGCGGGCGTCGTGGCCCCCCACGTCAGCGGGCTCGACGTCCCCGCCGCCGGCTGCGGCGCGACCGCCCCGCTGCGCGTCGAGGTCGGCGACGGCGCCGCCTCCTTCTCCGTCGACACCGTCGTGCGCGGCGACCGCGACACCGGCGACAAGGCCGCCCCCGCCCTCGGGCTCGTCAGCGCCCAGCGCGGCGAGGCGACGTACACGATCCGCTGGCGCAACACCGCCGACGTGCCGCTCAAGGACGTGGTGCTGTACGACGTGCTCCCCACCCCCGGCGACGAGCTGCTCGCCGGCGCCGCGGTCGGCACGCCGCGGGGCAGCGGGTTCGGCACCCGCTTCGTGCGCATCGAGGACGCGCCCCCGGGCCTGCAGGTGCAGTACGCGACCGGCACCGACGTGTGCCACTCCGACCTCGGCAGCCCGATGGCCGACGGCTGCGCCACGTGGCGCGAGACCGCCCCGGCCCGCCAGGTGCGCGGCCTGCGCGTGACCTCCCGCGAGACCTACGCGATCGGCGAGGGCTTCGACCTCACCTTCACCGTGGCGGTCCCCGAGGGCCTCGAGCCCGGCGCCGTCGCGTGGAACACCGTCGCTGCCACGGCCCGCAACGCCTGGACCGGGTCCGGCCTGCCCGCCCGCGAGAGCCAGAAGGTGGGCACGACGCGGTACGCCGACCACCTGCCCCCCGTCGTCGAGCTGTCCGCGGACCGCGCGTACGCCGGGGCGGGCGAGGCCGTGACCTACCGCCTGTCCGTCAGCAACCCGGGGCCGTCGCCCCTCACGACGAACGCCCCCGTCGGGCGCCTGCCCGTCGGCCTGCAGTTCCTCAGCGCCACCCTCGGGGGCGTCGTGCAGCTGCTGCTCGACGCCGTCGGCCAGCTCGCCGACGGGCTCCAGACGGGTCTCCTGGGCGCCGGGGAGCGGCCGTTCCTGCCCACGCTCGACGCCGACGAGCCCGCCGACGAGCCCGCCGAGCCCGGCACGCCGGAGGAGCCGGTCGACCCCGGCACGCCGGACGAGCCCGCGCCCGCCCCCGCCTCGGGCGGCGAGGTGACGTGGCCGGCGCTCGAGCTCGCGCCGTACGAGACGAAGGTCGTCGAGCTGGTGGCCGCGCCCGACGCCTACGCGGCCGGCACCCTGCTGAGCCGCTTCGAGCTCGACGGCGCGATCCTGCCCGACCCGTGCCCCGAGGGCGCGGGCGTGTGCGCCGAGGTGAACGTGCCGTCCGGCACGCTCGCGATCACCCACGAGGCGGACGGCGACGGCGTCGACCTCTTCGGCTCCGGGCCCACGGCCATCCAGGTCGACTGCGTGCGCGGTGGCGTCGCGGTGCACGGCTTCCCGCGCACGGTGCAGCTCGCCGACGGCGAGGGGACCGCGGACCTCCCGGTGCCCTTCGGCTCGGTCTGCACGGCCGGCGTGACCCAGGACCAGGGCGCCACGGCGGTCGCCGTCCAGCCCGCCGCCGGCACCCGGGTCACGCCCGAGACGCCCGCCGGCAGCCTCCTCGTGGCCACCCGCTTCGACCTCGCCCGCCTGCTCGTGGTCAAGCGCGTCGCCGGGGTCGGCGCGCCGATGGCCCCGCCGGCCAGCCGGGTGGAGGTGTCCTGCACGTGGCGGGGCGCGACGCTGCCCGGCTTCCCCGTCGAGATGGACCTGCGGCACGGCCGGGCCGGCGAGGTCACCGCGCCGCTGCCGGTGGGTGCCCTGTGCAGCGGCGCCGACACCGACGCGGCGGGCGCCGACCGGGGCGCGGCCGGCGCGGTCACGCTGCGCACGGCCACCCGCGACGGCCACACCGTCCTCGAGCTCGTGTCCGGCTTCTCGGCCGGTCGCCTGGTCGTGCGCGGCGACGCCGCCCTCGCCGACGACGCGACGGTCGACGTCACGTGCCGGCGCGGCAGCGCCCCCGTGTGGTCGGGACACGTCGCGGTCGCCCCGGGCCGCTCGGTCGTCGCCGGGCGCGCCGGCGCACCCGCCCTCCTCCCGGCCGGCACGGCCTGCACGGCGGCGGGGGGCACGGCGTACCGGGTCTCGGCCGACGGTCCCGCCACCGCCGTGAGCGTCGTGGCGGGCGACCCGAGCCGCCTGCAGGAGCTGGTCATCACGGTGGGTCCGCGGACGGCGTACGCCGACCCGGTCACCCGCGCCGGCCTCGGTCCGCGCTCGTCGACCCCGGCGCTGCCGCCGACGCCGGGCCTGGCCGGGCTGCCGGGCGGTCTCGCGGCGGGCCTCCCGGGCGGCGTCCCCGCCACGACGGTGCCGCTGGGCGTGCCCCCGCTGCTCCAGGCCGCCCCCGACTCCCGCGTGGTTCCGGGTGCCGAGGACCCGGAGGGCTCGCTGGGCCTCGCCTCCCCGGCCGCCGCCGAGGCGGGTCCGGAGGAGGACGGTCGCCGCGTCGACCCGCTCCTGCCCCTCGCCGTCGCGGGCGTGCTGCTGCTCGGCGCGGGCGCGCTCTGGTCGCGGCTGCGCGCCTGAGCCCCGGTCCGGGCCGCCGGTTCGTGGTGGCAGCGCCAGGGGATCCGTGGCGCTGCTACCACGGATCAGGTCGAGGGGCGGGTGCGCAGCAGCCAGGCGAGCCCGAGGAAGGGCAGCACCAGCGGCAGGTAGCCGTAGCCCGACCCGAACCGCGACCACACGGTGTCGTCGGGGAACCAGTCGCCGTGCACGACGCTGACCGTGCCGACGGCGAGCACCCCGACGAGCTCGACGAGCACCGCGACCCACGCGACCCGGCGCCACACCGGCGCCGGGCGGGCGAGGCCGAGGGTGGCGGCGACGTACACCAGTGCCGCGAGCGCCGACAGCCCGTAGGGCACGGGCGCGTCGGCGGCGTGGGTGACGAGCTGGACGGACGAGCGGCCGGTCGCGGCGAGCGCGAGCACGGCGTACACGGCGACGAGCACCCGTCCCCAGCCCCCGGAGGTACGGCGGGACGCGGCCTCGGCGGGCGTCTCCCCGGGGCGGGGCGTGGCCTCAGGCACCGACCGGGTCCCAGATCTGCTCGAGGCGCACGACGAGCACGGGGATGACGAGGAGCACGACGAGCAGCACACCGGTGCCGGCGCGGCTCGGCTCGCCGCGCGCCCACCAGATGCCGACCGGGATCATCGCCACGAGCCCGAGGAGGTAGCCGACGAAGGTCGCGACGCTCACCCCGTCGGGCACGCCGCGGAAGGTCTGCACGAGGCCGACGACGAGCTGCACGACCAGCAGCAGCTCGACGACCCACAGCGGGAGACCGAGGAGGGGGTCGGGGCGGCGGTCGCGCCAGACGTAGAACCCGGCGAGCGCCGCGACGACCAGCGAGGCCACGACGACGGCGAGCTGCAGCGGGTCCCACACGGGAGCCATCGTAGGGACCGGCGACCACCGCCCTACGCTGACCCGGTGACCACCTCGCTCCCCGACCACGCGCGCCCGGGGCTGCCGAGCGCGGCCGACGTCGACCGTGCGGCCGCCCTGCTCGCCCCGGTGATCCCGCCGACGCCCCTGCAGCACAGCCCGCGGCTCTCCGCCCTGACCGGGTACGACGTGTGGCTCAAGCGGGAGGACCTCACGGCCGTCCGGTCCTACAAGGTGCGCGGGGCCTACACGGTGATCGCGGGCCTCGACGCGGCGGCGCGGGAGCGCGGCGTGACCTGCGCGAGCGCCGGCAACCACGCGCAGGGCGTCGCCTACGCCTGCGCCCGGGCCGGGGTGGACGCCACGATCTTCCTGCCGCGCACCACGCCGCGGCAGAAGCGCGACCGGGTCGCCACGCTCGGCGGCCCGCACGTCGAGGTCGTCATCGCGGGCGAGGCCTACGACGACGCCGCCTCCGCCTGCGCCGAGTTCGCCGACGCCTCGGGCGCCACCGTCGTGCCGGCCTTCGACCACCCCGGCACGGTGGCGGGGCAGGGCACGGTGGCCGCCGAGATCGTCGCCCAGGCCGCCGCCGCGGGCCTCGCGCCGGCCGCGGTCGTCGTGCCGGTGGGCGGGGCCGGGCTGCTGGCGGGCACCACGACGTACCTGACCGAGCGGGCGCCGGGCGTGCGCGTCCTGGCCGCGGAGCCCGCGGGCGCCGCCTCCCTGGCCGCCGCGCTCGAGGCGGGCGGCCCCGTCGACCTGCCCCACGTGGACCCGTTCGTGGACGGCGCCGCGGTGCGGCGCATCGGGGCGGTGACGCACGCCGCGGTGGCCGCGGCCCGCCGTACCGTCGAGCTGGCGACCCTCGCCGTGCCCGAGGGCCTCGTGTGCGTCGAGATGCTCGACCTCTACCAGTCCGAGGGGATCATCGCGGAGCCCGCGGGCGCGCTCGCGAGCGCCGCGCTGCGCATGGTCGAGGGCGCCGACGCGCCCGCGCCGGGCAGCACCGTCGTCTGCGTGGTCTCCGGCGGCAACAACGACGTCTCGCGCTACGCCGACGTGGTCGAGCGGGCGCTGGTGCACGAGGGCCGCAAGCACTACTTCCTCGTCGAGTTCCCGCAGGAGCCCGGCGCGCTGCGCCGCTTCCTCGACGAGGTGCTCGGCCCCGACGACGACATCACGCTGTTCGAATACACGAAGCGCAACAACCGCGAGACCGGGCCCGCCCTCGTCGGCGTCGAGCTCGGCGACCCCGGCGAGCTCGAGGCGCTGCGCGAGCGCATGGAGGTCTCCAACCTGCGCGTGACGAAGGTGGACCCCGACAGCCCCCTCTTCGGCTTCGTGCTCTGAGCCGGCGCCCGGCGGGTACCGGACGGTCCTCAGCTCCGGGCCGCGCCGGCCGATGTCCCCCGTGGTGTTGTGACGGGGAGCACAATGGGCGGTCCGAGCGACCGATCGCTCAGCCGGGGCGCGACGAGGAGGTCCGCGATGCGCAGGACGAGGAAGGCGGCGGAGTCCGTCGCCGCAGCATCGGCGGCGTCCGACCCCCTGGCGGGGCTCGAGGACGAGGGCGCCCTGGCGTCGGTGACCTCGGTCGCCTCGGCGCGCGCCGCACGCGCCGACACCTCGCTCGTCCGGCGGGACCACGGCGGCGGCGGGGCCCGCAGCGCGGCGCTCGACCTGTGGCTGCGCGCCACGGTGCGCCCGCTCATCGGCGTCTGGACCCTCGCGCCCCACCTGCCCTGGCCCTACCACGCCGTCGACCACCTCGGCCGGCTGCTGCGGCCGCTGCCGGGCACGACCTTCGAGCGGATCCGGCTGCCCCACTGCCCCGGCACGCGGGTCACGACGGACGCCGCGGCCACGAGCGGGCAGACGATCGTCTACCTCCACGGCGGCGCGTTCCTCGTCGGCGGCAACCACCTGCACCGCCAGCTGCTGAGCCGCGTCGCGCACCGCACGGGCGCCACGATCATCGCGCCGGAGTACCGCAAGCTGCCCCGCCACACCGTCGCCGACGCGCTCGAGGACGCCGTCGACGGCTACCGGTACGCCCTCGACCACGGCGCCGACCCCGCCCGCACGGTGCTGATGGGCGACTCCGCCGGCGGGTTCCTCTCCGTCATGCTCGCCATCGCGATCCAGCGCGCCGGCCTGCCGGCGCCCGCCGCCGTCGTCGCGCTGTCGCCGCTGGTGGACTTCGTCCCCTCCGAGGACGTGACCTACCCGGGCTGCACCCTCTTCCCCCGCGCCGCGATCGGCCGCTTCCAACAGCTGGCGGCCCGCGTCAACCAGCGCCGCGGCCGGGGCGAGGACCCCATCGAGTCGCCCACCCACGCGCCGCGCCGCGGCCTGCCGCCGGTGTTGGTGCAGGTCAGCTCCGCCGAGTGCTTGTACGCCGACGGCGTGCGGCTCGCGGAGACCCTCGCCGCCGCGGGGGTGCAGGTCGAGCTCGAGGTGTGGGACAAGCAGGTCCACGTGTTCCAGGCCGCCGCCGGCTTCGTGCCCGAGGGCCGCGAGGCCCTGGAGAACGCCGCGGCGTTCGTCGAGCGGGCCACCGGCGGCGAGCAGCTGCGGCAGGCCGTCACCGCCTGACGTTCGGGACCGCCCCGGCGCCCCGGCGCTCGGGGGGAGTCAGGGGTGCTGCTGGTCGCCCGGGTCGACGACGTTGCGCGGGTCGCGGATCGCCCCGTGCAGCTCCCCGTCGGCCGAGAGCCGCACGGCGTCGGGGTCGTCGACCACGTCGAGCACGAGCACCGTCACGTTGTCCCGGCCCCCGCCGTCCAGCGCGGCCTGGACGAGGGCGTCGGCCGCGGCGGCGGGGTCCGCCGTACCCAGCAGGGGGGTGAGCGCCGCGTCCTCCACCATGTCGGTGAGGCCGTCGCTGCACAGCAGCAGCCGGTCGCCGGGCCGGGCGTCGAGGACGGCGATGTCGGGCTGCACCTCGGCCTCGGTGCCCGAGCCCGCGTGCAGGGAGCGCATGACGACGTTGCGCATCGGGTGGGTGCGCACCGCCTCCGCCGAGATGTCGCCGGCGTCGACGAGGGCCTGCACGAACGTGTGGTCGTGGGAGACGCGCACGAGCTGGCCGGCGCGCATCAGGTAGGCCCGCGAGTCGCCGATGTGGGCGAGCACGACGCGGTGGCCGTCGGTCGCGACGGCCGTCAGCGTGGTGGCCATGCCGGTGCGGTCGGGGTCGGCGGCGACGCCGCGGTGCAGGTCGAGCACCACGGTGCGGATGGCCTCGCCGAGCACCACGGCCGGGTCGTCGTCGGGGTGCGAGCGGGCCGTGGCGGCCACCACCCAGGCGGCCGTGGCCGAGGCGACCTCACCGGCCGCCGCGCCCCCGACACCGTCCGCGACCAGGGCGAGGTAGGGCGAGGAGTACGCCGCGTCCTCGTTGTGGTCGCGCACGAGTCCCACGTGGCTGGCACCCGCACCGACGAACCGCAACATGCCTGCCATCCTGCCAGCCGCGCCCACCTCGCCCCCACCTCGCACGGACGGGTGAGACCCCGTGTGATCCCTCGCACGGAACTGCCCGATGTCGCGCAGAAGTCGTACTGTCGACGGGTGCGTTACAACCCCTACGTGACCTGTGTCGGCGGTGCGGTGCTCAACCGCTCCTACCGCGTGACCGGTCCCGTCGTCCTCGGGAAGTCCCACCCCGCCACCGGCGGCACCGCGTACGGCGGGGTCGCCCGCAACGTGGCCGAGAACCTCACCCGGCTCGGGGTGCGCGCCGCGCTCGTCTCCGTCGTCGGGGACGACGTGCCCGGCCGCGCCCTGCTCGACGACCTCGACCGGATCGGCGTCGACACCTGGGCGGTGCGCCCCATCGCGGGCCGCACCACCGCGACGTCGAGCACCGTCCGCGGCCCGGGCGACGAGCTCGTCCTCGGTGTCTCCGACACCGGCGTGCTCGACGAGATGACGCCCGAGCGCCTCGCCGAGCCGCTGTCGCGGGTCGAGCCCGGCGCGTGGATCTTCGCCGACGCGACGCTCCCGGACGCCACCCACACCCGGCTGGCCTCGACCCGCCGCACCCGGGACCTGCGCCTCGCCGTCGACACCGTCTCCGTGGCCCGCGCCGCCCGCGTGCCGGCCGACCTCGGCGCCGTCGACGTGCTCTTCACCAACCTCGACGAGGCCCGGACGCTCCTCGTGGACCGCCGCCGCCCGCCGGGCGAGACCGCCCACGACGCCGCGCTGGCCCTGCTCGACGCCGGCGTCCGCTCGGTCGTGCTGACGCTGGGCGCCGACGGCCAGGTCGTCGCGGACGCCGACGGCGTCACCGTGCTGCCCGCCGTGCCCTCCGCCGTCCTCGACGTCGAGGGCGCGGGCGACGCGCTCGTCGGCGGCACCCTCGCCGACCTCGTCGTGGGCCGCCCCCTGCGCGAGGCCGTCGCGACCGGCGCCGCCGCGGCCGCCCTCGCCACCGAGGTGCGCCCGCAGGTGCACCCCCGCCTCACGCGCCAGCTCGTCGACGCCCGCCGCGCCGCCGTGCCCCAGGGCGTCTGAGGGCTCCCCGCCCCAGCCCGCCCCAACCCGCCTCAGCCCGCGTCCGGCCGCTCGACCAGGTCGGCGAGGCGCGCCGGCGCCTGGATGCAGTAGGAGTCGGTGAGCAGCTCGGCCACCTCCGTCCAGTCGGTGGTGTCGTCGAGCAGCATGCCGGCGCCGTCGCCGGACCAGCCGAGCACGAAGTACGGGTCCCCGAGGTGGCCGAACGCCATCACCTCGGCGGGCTCGGCGCGGAACGTGACGCGGAACAGCTGGTCCTCGCCGCCGAAGACGTGGGCAACGGTCGCCTTCCCGACGCGCCAGCGGACGCCCGTCCAGGCCGCCTCCTCCTCGCACTCGGGGAGGGCGCCCAGGATGCGCCGCAACCGCTCCAGCATCGCCGGGGGGACGTCGGGACGTGCCATGGCGCCACGCTCCCACAGCGCGCCGACACCCCGCCCGACCTCCGTCGTACGACGGGAGCCGCCGCACCGATGAGAACCGGGCCCGCCCCGGGTCGGAGCAGCGACGCGGCCCGACGGCGGTCGCGCCCCGACGAAGGAGCACGGCGATGACGACGCACATGAACACGTACCTGGTGTTCGGCGGCAACACCCGCGAGGCGATGGAGTTCTACCGGTCGGTGCTGGGCGGCCGGCTCGACGTCATGACGTTCGGCGACATGGGCGAGACCGGCCCGGTGCCGCCGCCCGAGGGCGTCATGCACTCGTTCCTGCTCACCGAGCAGGGCTTCCGCCTCATGGCCTCCGACGGCCCGCCGGCCGAGGAGATCGTGCACGGCAACGACTTCGCGGTCGCCCTCAACGGCGACGTCGAGGACGAGGCCCTCGTGCGGGGCTGGTACGACGCGTTCGCCGCGGCGGGGACGGTCGACGTACCCCTGGAGAAGCAGATGTGGGGCGACTGGTTCGGCCAGGTGACCGACCCGTTCGGGATCGCCTGGATGTTCAACATCTCCTCGGGCCAGGAGCCCGGCGCCTGAGCTCTGCGACCTGTCCCTGTGCTCTACGACCCAGGCATTGGCCGCAGAGCACATGATTCCCCGCCTAGGCGGGGAATCCCCACTCACACCCGCAGCTCGCCCACGGCGGGCGCGTCGGTGCCGAAGTAGTCGGCCATCGTGCGGTCCAGCACGGCGGCCGACCACCGGTCCAGGCGCGCCCGGCCGCCGGGCAGGCGCCGGTCGACGCGGTAGCGCCACGTGTTGAGCCCCAGCAGGTAGAGGTGCGCCCACGGCGGGCGCGCGCCCAGCCCGAGGTCCCGCATCGACTCGCGGCCGAGGAACGCCGTCAGCATGCTGAGCGTGCGCTCCTGCTTCCACCGGCCGTGCTCCATGCCGCCGAGCATCGTGACGATGTCGCGCGAGAGCCGGCTGCCCGCCGGCGTGACGTCGCCCTGCGCGAGGAGCACGTGGTAGTTCAGCCGGTGCCGCTCGCGCTCGTCGTCCACGAGCCACTGCTCGTCCACGCCCATGAGCCAGCCGACGTACTTCCACAGGTGCATGACGGCCCGGGACTCGCGGGCGCTGACCGGTACGCCGAGGGCCCGCACCCCGAGCAGCACGACGCCGTCGAAGAGGCCGAGCGTGCCGGCCTGGTCGGCCTGGTTGATCGGCAGCCCCCAGCGCTCGACGTCCCAGGAGTCGGCGAACGAGGCGTTGACCAGCGCGTGCATGGCGCGCACGTGGACCGTGGCGCGCCAGCCCTCGCCCCACCGGCCGTCGGCGTCCCGCCGCAGCGCCAGCGGCTTGCTCAGGCTCGCGGTCCACGTCTGCGTCTCGGCGAGGCGGCGCCGGGTGCTGTCGCCGGTCAGCCCCCCGGTCGCGACGAGCAGGTCGGGCGGGCCGCCGAAGCGGTAGCCGCCGATGAGCGACAGCTGCAGCAGCACGTCGGCGGCGTTCTGGCCGAAGCGCAGGTAGGTCGCCGCGCCCTCCTCGACGAGGTCGGGGTCCACCCAGTCGGGGGTCGCCGTGACGTGGTCGAAGAAGGCGCGCAGCGCCGGCGGGGCGGCGGGCACGGCGTCCACCCCGTCGGCCAGCGCCGTGCGGAAGGCCCGCATCGTGACCCGCCGGGGGTCGCCCGCGGGGAGACGCATCGCCGCGGCGAGCCGGGCACCGACCTCGTCCTGCTGCCGCAGCGCCGCCCCGATGCGCGCCAGGAGCTCCTCGTCGGGCTCGCGCACCCGTGCGACGAGGCGGAGCGTGCGGCCCAGGCGGCGCGACCGCTCCGGCGCGGAGCGGAACCGCGCGGGCGGCGCGGGCGGGACGGGCGGCGCCGGCGCCTCCTCGCGGGCGGTGAGGGACGGCGTACCGGGGGACCGATCGACCTGTGCACTCATGCACCCACCCTGACGCGAGCATTTACTCGCATACAATTCGCGTCATGAGCCCGGCCCGCCGCCCCGACCGTCCGGCGCCCACCCCCGCTGGCCTGCGACGACAGCCCCGCCAGCAGCGTTCACGGGCCATGGTCGAGCGGATCGTGGACGCGGCTCGCGAGGTGCTCACCACCGAGGGGTACGACGCGTTCACCACCAACCGGGTCGCGGCGCGCGCCGACGTGAGCCCGGGGTCGCTCTACCAGTACTTCCCCGACAAGGCGGCGCTCGTGGACGTCGTCGCCGAGCGGTGGGTCGACCAGGTGTCGGAGGACGTCGCCCGGGCGCTCCTCGACCGCCTCGGCCTGCAGGGGCCCGCGATGGTGCGCTCGACGGCCGACGCGCTGCTCACCGCGCTGGAGCGCGACACGAGCCTGCTCCACGTGGTGTGGGAGGACCTCCCGGGCGCGCGGCACCGGGCGAACCGCGACGCCCTCGAGCGGCGCGTGCGGGACGTGCTGACGGCGTACCTCGCCGTGCGGCTCCCGCCCGAGCAGGCGGGCCGCGCGGTGCGGCTGGCCTGGATGGTCGTGCTGAGCACCGAGTACCTCACCGTGCGGTTCGTGCTCGACCCCGACCCGCCGCTGACCCGCGACGAGCTGCTCGACGAGGTGGTGGCGATGAGCCTGGGCTACCTCGGCGACCTCGCGCCCGGGTGAGCGTCGCCGGTCCTGCCGGGCCTGCCGGGCCTGCCGGGCCCGCTCAGCGCCCCGCGGGGCCGCTCGGGTCGACGGGGGCGGTGCGCCGGTCCGGTTCGACCGGGTCGCCCGGCGCGTCGACCGCGGCCCGCGCCCGCTCGGAGCCCGGCCCGCGGAAGCGCCGGATGCTGTAGACGATGAGCCCGGCGGCGATCGCGGCCGACGCGATGAGCGTGATGCCCGTGCCGATCCCCCCGATCAGCCACCAGCTGTCACGCACCGGCCACCACGAGGGGGCCGGCGGGCCCACGATCCACAGCACGCCCAGCCCGACGAGCCACAGCGCGCCGAGGCAGGAGAGCACGATGCGCGGGATGGTCTCGACGCCCTCGGCGGCGGCGCGCATCGCGGCTCGCTCGACCGGCGCCAGGCGGCGCTCGGCCCACTCGTACTGCTGCGAGAGCACCGCGAGGCCGCCGAACAGCATGAGGAGCCCGGGGCCGGGCAGCACGAGGGCCGCGATGCCGGCGACCACCAGGGTCCAACCGGTGACCTCGACCAGGATCCGCTTCGTCGCGCCGCGCACGGTCACAGCCTCCCAGACAGGTGGGTGTCGTGGGGCGTCTCGAGCGCCCCGGTTCCACCCCGGTCCAGCCCCGAGGCGTCGGCCGGGGCTCACCCGAGCTCCAGGGCGCGCGAGGCATCGCCGACCATGAGCAGGCCCACGATGGCGAACACCCACCACGACGCGCCGGAGGTCACCCGCTCCAGCCAGCCCGAGAACCGGGCGAGCGGCGCCTCGACCCGGCCGCCCAGGGCGAGACGCCCGGCGAGCAGCAGCACGGCCGGCGCCACCATGACCAGCGCGTAGGCCACCACCACTCCCGCCGACGCCGCCAGCGGCAGGTCGGCGGCCGTGATGATGCCGACGGCCCCCAGGAACGGCAGCATGCTCGCCACCTCGACCAGCGCGGCCGCCAGCCCGACGCCCACGACGACCCGGTACGACGCCCCCGGCCCCACGAGCCGGGCCCGCCACGACGCGGTACGGCGGGGCGTCGCCGCCGGCTCGCCCGTCCCGGCCCCGGCCTGCGCGGCAGCACCCCGCGGCGCGCGCCACCGGCGCACCCGCGCGAGCACGAGGTCGCCCACCAGGCCCGCGGCCAGCAGCGCCCCGCCGACGACGAGCTCGACCCACCGCAGCCAGGTGAGCTCGCCGACACCGGCGAGCAGCCGCACCGCGGCGTCCGCGCCGAGCACCAGGCCGATGCCGACGAGCGCGTAGAAGCCGCCGACGGTGCCGAGGTAGACCAGGTAGCGGCGCACGTCGACGCGCGGGGCCGTGAGCAGCACGAGGGGCAGCACGAGGGTGCCGATGCTGGTGCTGTCGACGAGGGCGAGGCCGGCGAGCAGGCCGAGGGTCACGAGGTCCACGACGGTGACGCTAGGTCCGCGCACCGGGCCGGCGGGAGCGACGAAGGTCGCTTCCCGGCCCTACCCGGGTCGTCTAGCCTCGAGCCATGCGGACCACCGGCGGCGTCGCCGCCCTCCTGCTGCTCGCGACCCTCACGGCCTGCGGGGCCGACGAGGAGCCCCGGGACGACTCCTCGGCCACCGCCTCGTCGTCCACCGCCTCGTCGAGCAGCGGGACCACCTCGGGCGAGCCGACGGCCACGGCCTCCACCAGCAGCGCCACGGCCGACGGGCTGACCACCCCGGGGAGCCGCCTGCTCGTCGGCGAGGCGGCGACCGTCCCGCTGGTCTCGCCGCGCGGCGGCACGCAGGTCGGGGTCGCCGAGGTCGTGGTCACCGGCATCGAGCCCGTCCCGGCCGACGACCTGGCGGGGACCGAGGTGGACGAGGGCCAGGCGGTGCACGTGCTCCGGGCGACCCTCACCGTCGTCGAGCTGGCCCCGGACGCCGGGCCGCTGCAGCCCACCGTCGACCTCAACGGCGCGGTGGACGGCGGCCCGCTGGGCAAGACGTCCTCGGCCGACGCCGACGCCCTCGGGTGCGGGCCGCTGGACCTCGACGAGGACACGGCGCCGGGCACCGTGCTCGAGATGTGCGTGACCGCCGTGTCCGACCCCGACGCGCAGGTCGACGCGACGTGGGCCCCGGCCGGCAGCGCGTACGCGTTCCGCACGGGTGCCCCGGTCGTCTGGGCGGGCTGAGCGCCCCGGAGCGCACCGACCCCGTCAGCCCGCGGTGTCGCGGCGTGGCGGTGGCGGGTCCCCCGGCTCGGGGATGGGCGCGTCGGGCACGTCGCGCGGGAACGGCCCGCTGCGGAGGGCGCGCCGTACCAGCTCGCGGCCCTCGGGCCCTGCCGTGCCCTCGGGGTCGGCGTACAGGTCCGTCCACGTGAGGAGACCCTCGTCGACCTGACGGCGGACCCGCTGACAGGCCAGGGAGGAGTCCGGCCCGGACGCCGCGACCAGCGCCGCGACGATGCCGGGCGGCAGTCCGTCGGCGTCCTCGCGCACCCGTCGCCCGAACTCCGCCCGGAGCGAGCGGGTGCGGTGCCGGATGTCCTCGAGCGCCCCCAGGGGGTTCGCCCGGTCGGACCGCAGCCGCGCCAGCAGGGCGTCGACGTCCTCCGTCATTCCTCCACCTCCGGGACCTCGACGTTCTCGATGCCCTCGGGCACCTCGGGCTTCTCGATGCCCTGCTCGAGGTCGGCGAGCCGCTGCTCGGCGTCGGCGATGTCCTTCTCCGCCTTCTCCCGGTCCTCCCGGACCTGGGCGGACTCCTCGCCCAGGTCGTTGAGGCCGTTGCGGATCTGAGCCGCCGTCAGCACCGGGGTCTCGACGATGGCGGGGATTTCCTGGAAGACCGCGACGAGGCCGCTGAACACCTCGAGCGCCGCCGGGATCGTGTCCACCCAGGCCGTCACGGCCTCGTGCAGGTCGAAGACCGCCTTGATGGTGTCGACGAGCGACCACATGGTGTCGATGATGTCCTGGATCGCGTCCCAGCCGTCCTGGATGACGTCCCAGCCGAGCTGCACCCAGCCGATCCACGGTCGTCCGTAGCGCGCGATCTTCTCGATGAGCCACACCGCGATGTCCAACGCGGTGTCGATGAGCTCGACCACGAGGCCGGCGATGAACTGCGCGACCTCCGAGATCCCCTCGAAGACGATCTGGCCCTGGCGGACGACTGCGCCGGCCCCGGCGTAGACCGCCGCGTGCGCGGCCATGTGGGTGCTGAACGCCGTCGCCGCCTGCCCCTCCCAGTGCAGGAAGAGCTCCGTGGTGCCGAACCCCAGGTTGGTGCCGGCCGCGATCAACCCGTCACCGGCCTTCTTCACGGCGTCGCCGCAGGCGAGGATCTTGTTCCAGTCGCCGGAGAAGGGCTGCACGAACAGCTCGACGGCGTTCGTCGGCTGCACCTCGGGGCCGGGGAAGGGCAGCCCGACCTTCCCGACGATGCTCTGCGCCTCGGAGTAGAAGGTCGTGCACTTCTCGATCGCGTCGTTGAGCGTGTCGAAGCGGGCGTCGTCACGGTCGATCTCGAGCTCGACCTCGCCCTCGACGGGCGGGGTCAGCACCGATGACATCTCCTGGGGCACGGTGTAGGTCACCACGGCCGTCCCACCTCACTCGTCCTGGAACGACGCGGTCTCGGCGAAGTACTCCGACACCTCGCCGTCCACCTTGTCGTACTCGCTGCCCGTGTCCCACAGGCCGTAGCGCGCCAGCCCCATGCTGGTGCGCCCCTTCGAGAGGGCGTCGCCGAACGGGAGACAGGCGTACTTGCGGATGTGGTCCTTGAGGGGGGCGAGGAGACCGTCGCCGAACGCGTCGGTCAGCGCCACGTGCTCCCACACGTAGCTGTCGATCTCCGTCAGCTGGGCGGAGATCTCGTTCATGTAGGCGTGGAACGCACCGATGTGGTCGGCCGCCACCTGCATCCGGTCGCTCATGACGGGTCAGTGTTCCGGTCCGTCGCCGTTCCAAACGCGCTCGCCCGTACGGGTCCGGGTGCCGGCACGCCACTCCTCGACGAGCACGGCGTGCACCTGGGTGTCGGTCCACTCGCCCCGCATCCACCAGTCGCGGCGCAGGTGCGCCTCGAGGCGCATGTCCAGCCGGGCGCACACCCGGGCCGACGCCGCGTTGCGGGCGTCGAGGCGCGCCTCGACGCGGTGCATGCCGTAGTGGCCGAACGCCAGGTCGACCAGCGCCGCGGCCGCCTCGGTGGCGTAGCCGCGGCCGGCGTGCCGCGGGTCGAGCACCCAGCCGACCTCGCCGACCCCGCGCCAGGTGTCGACCACCTTGAGCACCACGTCGCCCACCACCACGCCGTCGTGCTCGACCACGAGCGGCAGCGTCTCCCCCGGCGCACGGGGGTGGAGGCAGGCGGCGCGGCGCCCGACCATCGCGGCCAGCTCCGCCTCGCCCAGGGGGTGCTGCAGCAGGTAGCGGGTGACGTCCGGGTCGCCGTAGTAGCCCAGCGCCGCGACGTCGTCGTCGCGGTGGGGGCGCAGCAGCAGCCGCTCCGTGCGCAGCGGCAGGGCCGGCGGCCCCGGGTCGGGCCGGTACGGCGGCGCCGCGGCCCCCGCCGTACCGGACCCGGTGCTGCTCACGCGGGGTCGTCCACCCGTCGTACGACGCGCGCCGGGTTGCCCACGGCGACCACGCCCGCCGGCAGGTCGCGGGTGACGACGGCACCGGCGCCGACGACCGTGTCGTCCCCGATCGTCACGCCGGGGCACACGACGACCCCGCCGCCGAGCCAGACGTTCGACCCGATGGTGATGGCGCTGCCGCCCTCCCACTTGTCGCGCCGCGGCCCGGGCGCGACCGGGTGGGTGGGCGTCAGCAGCTGCACGTTCGGCCCGATCTGGGTGTCGTCGCCGATGGTGATCGCCGCGACGTCGAGCGCGACGAGCCCGTAGTTGGCGAACACCCGGCTGCCGACGCTGATCTGCGTGCCGTAGTCGACGTAGAGGGGCGGGCGGATGGCCACGTCCTCGCCGACCGAGCCCAGCAGCTCGGCGAGCAGCTCGCGCCGGCGCTCGCGGTCGTCGATGCCCGTCGCGTTGTAGGCCTCCTGCAGTCGCTGCGCGCGGACCACGCCGGCCACCAGCTCGGGGTCGTCGGCGAGGTAGGGGTCACCTGCGAGCATGCGCTCGCGCATCGTGCGGTCGTCGGGCTCGTGGGCGCTCATGCCGCCCAGCCTGTCAGCGGCGCGTCGTGCGCCGGTACTGCCGCACCGAGAGCGGCACGAACACGACGAGGATGATGACGACCCAGATGAGCGTGTAGAGCGCCGGGTGCTGCATCGACCACGCGTCGGGCGCGGGCAGCGAGCGGTCCACGTTGCCGAACAGCTCGCGCGTCGCCTGCGTCAGCGTCGACACCGGGTTCCACTCCACCAGCGTGCGCAGCACGCCGCTGAAGCTGTCGAGCGGCACGAACGCGTTCGACACGAACGTCAGCGGCATGATGACGATGAACGAGGCGTTGTTGATGACCTCCACGCTCGGCACCAGCAGGCCCACGTAGGCCATCACCCAGCTGATCGCGTAGGCGAAGAGCAGCAGCAGGCCGAACCCGAGGGCCGCGTCGACCACGCCCTCGCGGATGCGCCACCCGATGAGCAGGCCGGTGATCGCCATGATGATCAGCGACAGCACGTTGTAGACCACGTCGGAGGTCGTGCGGCCCACCAGCACCGCCGACGGGGACATCGGCAGCGACCGGAACCGGTCGATGATGCCCTTCTGCATGTCCTCCGCCAGCCCGGCGCCGGTGAAGGTCGCGCCGAACACCACGGTCTGGGCGAAGATGCCGCCGATGAGGAACTCGCGGTAGCCGACGCCGCCCTCGGAGCCGATGGCGCCCTCGAAGACGAAGGCGAAGAGCAGCACGAACATGATCGGGCTGACCAGGACGAAGACGAGCACCTCGGGCACCCGCTTGATCTTGATGAGGTTGCGCTTCGTGACCACCCAGCCGTCGCTGGCGGTGCGGGCCAGGGTGCTCATCGGTTCTCCTCCGCGGTCGGGACGGGACGGGCGGCGGTGCCGGCCTCGTCGGCACCGGGCTCGGCGGCCCGGCCGGTGAGGGTGAGGAAGACGTCGTCGAGGGTGGGCCGGCGCAGGCCGACGTCGAGCAGCTCGACGCCCTCCCGCTCGAGGGCCTCCAGCGCGCGGCGCAGCGCCGGTACGCCGGAGGTCACCGGCGCCGTGAGGGTGCGGCCGCCCGCGTCGACCTGCACCTCGGCGACCGCCTCGGCGGCGAGCACCCGTCGCGCGGCCTCGAGGTCGGCGCCGTCGCGCAGGACCGCCTCGATGCGCTCCCCGCCGGTCTGCGCCTTGAGCTCGTCGGCGGTGCCGCGGGCGATGGCGCGCCCGTGGTCGATGACGACGATGTCGTCGGCGAGCCGGTCGGCCTCCTCCAGGTACTGCGTCGTCAGCAGCAGGGTCGAGCCGCCCGACACGAGCTCGCGGATGACCGTCCACATCTCCTGGCGGCTGCGCGGGTCGAGCCCCGTCGTCGGCTCGTCGAGGATGAGGACCGGGGGCGCGGCCACGAGTGCGCCGGCCAGGTCGAGGCGCCGGCGCATGCCGCCCGAGTAGGTCTTCGAGGGACGGTCGCCGGCCTCCGCGAGCGAGAACCGCTCCAGCAGCTCGCGGGCGCGCTCCCGGGAGCGCGCGCGGCCCAGGCCGTAGAGCCGGCCGACCATCTCGAGGTTCTCGAACCCCGTGAGGTGCTCGTCGACGGCCGCGTACTGCCCCGACAGGCCGATGCGTCGCCGCACCCCGTCGGGGTCGGCGGCGACGTCGACGCCCGCCACCTCCGCCGAGCCGCCGTCGGGCTCCAGCAGGGTCGCCAGGATGCGGACGGCGGTCGTCTTCCCCGCCCCGTTGGGGCCCAGGAGCCCCAGCACGGTGCCCTCGGGCACCGCGAGGTCGAGCCCCTTGAGGGCCTCCACCTCGCCGTAGCGCTTCACCAGTCCGTGAGCGCGGATCATGTCGGTCATCGCGGTCCTCTCTCGTCGGGGCCACGGTGGCAGACCCCGCCGACATCCAGGACTCATCGGCGACCGCGCCGCGGATCGGGGTGCACCCCCGACCCGCGGCGCACGTGCCCGTCAGGCCCAGGTGGCGACCGTCTGGCGCAGGGTGCGCGGCGCGCGGCCCAGCACGCGGGCGAGGTCGTCGCCGGTGGGGGCGAGCACGCCGTCGGCGATGTTCGCGTCGGCGGCGAGCAGGAAGCCGACCGTGCCCTCGTCGAGGCCGGCGCCGAGCAGCACCTGGCGGTACTCGTCGGCGGGGAGCGCGTCGTACGCGACCTCGGTGCCGAGCACCTCGGCGAACGCGGCGGCGAGCTCGGCGTGGCTCCACGCCTCCTGGCCGACGAGCTCGAGCACCGCGCCCTCGTGGCCCTCGGTGGTCAGCACGACGGCGGCGGCCTCGGCCAGCTCGGCGCGCTCGACGCTCGCGACCCGGCCGTCACCGGCGGCCGCGGCGATGCGTCCCGTGGCGCGGGCCTGGGCGAACGCGGGCTGGTAGTTCTCCGTGTACCACCCGTTGCGCAGGAGCGTCACGGGCAGGCCCGAGGCGCGCAGCAGCTCCTCGGTCTCCTTGTGCTCGGGCGCCACGACGAGCGGCGAGGTGTCGGCGGCCGGGGCGCTCGTGTACGCGACCCGGGCCACGCCGGCGGCGCGCGCGGCCTCGACCACGTTGCGGTGCTGCTGCGTGCGCCGGCCCACCGCGCTGGAGGAGACGAGCAGCAGCACGTCGCCGGCGGAGAGCACCGAGGCGTCCACGTCGTCGTAGTCGAGCCGTGCCGTCCGCACACCGCGCTCGGCCAGGTCGGCCAGCCTCGCGGTGTCACGCGCGGTCGCCAGCACCTCGTCCGCCGCCACGCCCCGCTGCAGCAGGGCCTCCACCACGAGCCGCCCGAGCTGTCCGCTCGCCGCCGTCACCACGATCGCCATGTTCATCCACTCCTCGTCGTACGCCGCGCAGGTCGCGGCCGTCGAGGAGCCCAACCGGCCGCGGCCGCCCACCCTTCCCGTGGTGGGGTACCGACTTCGAAGTGGGGTACCCACCTCGAGGTAAGTTCCCGTCCGTGACGACCTCGCCGCCGGCCCTCAGCACCCTCGACACCGCGTGCCCGCAGATGCGGCTGCTCGTCGAGCACGTCACCAGCAAGTGGGGCCTGCTGGTGCTGCTCGTGCTCACCGACCGCACCCTGCGCTGGAGCGGGCTCAAGAGGGAGATCGCCGGCGTCAGCGAGAAGATGCTGATCCAGACGCTGCAGACCCTCGAGGCCGACGGGCTGGTGCGGCGCGAGGCGCGCCCGGTCGTGCCGCCGTACGTGGAGTACTCCCTGACGCCCGCCGGCGACGAGGCCGCCGCACTGCTCGAGCCCCTCGCCCGGTGGGCCCAGGCGCGGGTGGGTGGCGCGACGAGCTGAGGGGTCCCTGCGGTCCAGGTCTCGTGGCGGTCGCCGCGGGTACTGGATCGCGACCTCCGAACGGTCGTCGTGGTGCTCGAGGGGGTGGCGCCGTGGCTCCGGCTCGCTGCAGTCCCCGCCCACGCACATCGGACAGACCATGCCAACGGACCTGATCAACGCCGACTTCGTCTACCTGCTGGCCGGGGTGTCCCTCCTGCTGGCCGTGGTGCTGCCCTACGCCCTGCGCTCCGCGGCGCTGTCGGCCCCCGTCGTCCTGCTGGGCGTGGGGGTGCTGGCGGGGCTGCTGCCGCTGCCGGCGGAGGTGGTGCTGACCCCGTCGGACGACCGCCCGTTCATCGAGCACCTCGCCGAGCTCACCGTGATCGTGTCGCTGATGGGGGTGGGGCTCGCGCTCGACCGGCCGCTCAGCTTCCGTTCCTGGGCGTCGTGGCGGCGGTGGGGCACGACGTGGCGCCTGCTCCTCCTCGCCATGCCGCTCTCGATCGCGGCCACCGCGTGGCTCGGCTGGTGGGTGCTCGGCCTCGCGCCCGCGTCGGCCATCCTGCTCGGCGCCGTCCTCGCCCCGACCGACCCCGTGCTCGCCTCCGACGTCCAGGTCGCGGGGCCCACCACGGACGAGGAGGACGAGGACCAGGAGGACGGCGCGGTCGACGAGCGCGACGAGGTCCGCTTCGCGCTGACGTCGGAGGCCGGGCTCAACGACGCGCTGGCCTTCCCCTTCGTCTACCTCGCCATCCTCGTCGTGGGTGCGGGGTCGGCGATGGACTGGGGCCTGAAGTGGGTCGCGTGGGACCTGCTCGGCAAGATCGCGGTCGGCGCGGCGGTCGGGATCGTCGTCGGGTGGTCCCTCGCCAAGGCGGCCTTCCAGTCGCGCGTCCGGTCGGTCCGCACGGCCGAGACGGGTGACCCCCTGCTCGTGCTCGCCGCCGTCCTGCTGTCGTACGGCGCGGCGGAGGTCGCCCAGGGGTACGGCTTCCTGGCCGTCTTCGCCTGCGCCATGGCCCTGCGCTCGTTCGACCGCACGGACGCCTACCACGCCCTGATGCACGGGGTCGTCGAGCGGCTCGAACGACTGCTGACGCTCGTGGTGCTCCTGCTGCTCGGGGTCGCGATCTCCAGCGGGCTGCTCGGTGCGCTGAGCTGGCGGGGCGCGGCCCTGGGCATCGCGCTCGTCCTGGTGGTCCGCCCGCTCACCACGTGGGTGGCCCTGCGGGTCGGCCCCCGGCCGCGCGACCGGGTCGGCGACCACCACCTGCAGCCGCGCGAGCGCTGGGTCACGGCGTTCTTCGGCATCCGGGGCATCGGCTCGATCTACTACCTCGCCTACGCGACCGGGCAGAACCCCTTCTCCGGCACGGACACGCTGTGGGCCACCGTCGGCTTCGTCATCGCCTTCTCGGTGGTGCTGCACGGCATCTCCGCGACCCCCGCCATGGCGTGGCTCGAGAAGCGCCGTACCCAGCCGGCGTGAGGGGCCCGGGGGCGGGTCAGCGGCGCAACGACCCCAGGAAGTCCGCGATCCGCTCGATGGCCTCGGTGAGCATGTCGACGTCGGGCAGCGTGACGAGCCGGAAGTGGTCGGGCTCGAACCAGTTGAAGCCGGTGCCGTGGGTGACCAGCAGCTTCTTCGCGCGCAGCAGGTCGAGCACGAACGCCTGGTCGTCGACGATCCCGAACATCTCGGTGTCGAGCTTCGGGAAGCAGTAGAGCGCGCCCATCGGCTCCACGCAGGAGACGCCCTCGATCTCGTTGAGCAGGCGCCACGCCGTCTTCGACTGCTCGTAGAAGCGGCCGCCGGGCACGATGTACTCGTTGATCGACTGGTAGCCGCCCAGCGCCGTCTGGATCGCGTGCTGCGCCGGGACGTTGGCGCACATGCGCATGTTGGCAAGCAGCGTCAGGCCCTCGAGGAAGCTCTCCGCGGCGTGGCGCGGGCCCGAGATCATCACCCAGCCGGCGCGGTAGCCGCACACGCGGTAGGCCTTCGACAGCCCCGAGAACGTCAGGCACAGCACGTCGTCGCCCGCGAAGGCGGCCGTGTGGTGGTGCACCGCGTCGTCGAACAGGATCTTCTCGTAGATCTCGTCGCTGAAGACGACCAGCTCGTGGCGCCGCGCGATGTCGACGAGGCCCTTGACGGTCTCCTCGCTGTAGACCGCGCCCGTCGGGTTGTTCGGGTTGATGATCACGATGCCCTGCGTGTTCGGCGTGATCTTGGCCTCGATGTCGGCGAGGTCGGGGTTCCACCCGTCCTCCTCGTCGCAGCGGTAGTGCACCGGCGTGCCGCCCGAGAGGGTCACCGCGCCCGTCCACAGCGGGTAGTCCGGCGCCGGGACGAGGATCTCGTTGCCGTCGTCGAGGAACGCCTGGAGCACCAGCGAGATCATCTCGGAGACGCCGTTGCCGATGAAGACGTCGTCGACGGCCGTCTCGGTGAGGCCGCGGGACTGGTAGTACTGCGCCACCGCCGTGCGCGCCGAGTAGATGCCGCGGGAGTCGGAGTAGCCCTGCGCGTCGGGCAGGTGCGCGACCATGTCGGCCACGATCGACTGCGGCGCCTCGAAGCCGAACGGCGCCGGGTTGCCGATGTTCAGCTTGAGGATCCGGTGACCCTCCGCCTCCAGCCGCTGTGCCTCGACGAGGATCGGGCCGCGCACGTCGTAGCGCACGTTCTGCAGCTTCTTGCTCTGGACGATGTCGCGCATGCGGCTCAGTCTCGCAGCCCCGGGCGCCCCGACGCGCGCGGGTTTGACGTGTGGCGGCGGTCCGACCCGCAACCGGTGGACCGGTCCGGGCCCGGCGGGCCTAGGCCTGCTTGCTCGCCGCGACGGCGAGGCGGTCGACGAAGTCGTTCATGACGTCGCCCGAGTGGCCCTTCACCCAGCGGAACGCCACGTCGCCGCGCCCCGACACCTCGGCGACCAGCGGCTCCCACAGGTCGCGGTTGGCGACCGGCTTGCGGGCGCTGTTGGTCCAGCCGCGCTCGAGCCAGCCGGCCCACCAGCGGTCGCGGAAGCAGTGCACGACGTACGTCGAGTCGCTGACCACCACGAGCGGCCCGGGGTTGGCGAGCACCGCCTCGAGCGCCGCGCGGATCTCCATCCGCTGGTTGGTCGACGCGCCCTCGCCGCCGGAGGCGTACGTCGACTCGTCCACCGCCCACGCCCAGCCGCCCGGCCCCGGGTTGCCCGCGCACGCGCCGTCGGTGAAGACCTCGACGGCCCCGGGCGGCGCCACCATGTCCGCCGGCCGCGGGCGGCGTGCCCGGGTGGTGCGGGTGGCGGGGGTACGGCGGGGCGCGGTCGGCACGGGGGGCTCCTGGGGCGGGGGGAGTCGGCAGGGGAGTCGGCGGGGAAGGTCGGGCAGGATGAGGGGGAGACCGTAGCCGCGGCGCGGGCTCGCGGCGTACCCGGGGAACACCTCGCACCCCCGCGGCGTTGGGCAGGGGTAGCACGGACCGCTGCAGACGACGATGGGAGTGCAGATGACGACCGTGACCGTGGGTGCCGCCGACTTCGAGCGCACCGTGATGGAGAACGACCTGGTGCTGGTGGACTTCTGGGCGTCCTGGTGCGGCCCCTGCCGCCAGTTCGCGCCGGTCTTCGACAAGGCCTCCGAGCAGCACGGCGACGTGGTGTTCGCGAAGGTCGACACCGAGGCCGAGGCCCAGCTCGCGCAGGCCGCGCAGATCACGTCGATCCCGACGCTGATGGCGTTCAAGAAGGGCCAGCTGGTCTACCGCGAGGCGGGCGCCCTGCCGGCCACCGCGCTCGAGCAGCTCATCACCGCCGTGAAGGACCTCGACCTCGAGGCCGCCCTGGCGGAGCAGGAGGCCGAGCAGGCGGCCCAGCAGGACCAGCAGGGCTGACACCCCGCTCGACGACACCGGCCCGGCCCCTCAGGGGGCCGGGCCGGTGTGCGTCCGGGGCCGTCCGGACGGACCCGCCGGGAGCGCCTCAGTCGGCGAGCAGCTCCCGCACGCGCGGGGCGACGCGCGTGCCGTAGAGCTCGATGGCCCGCATGAGCTGGGCGTGGGGCATCGGGCCGTTGGAGTACTTGAGGTCGAAGCGCTGCACCCCGAGCCCGCGCACGGTGCTCGCGATCTTGGCGGCGACGGTCTCGGGCGAGCCGACGTAGAGCGAGCCCACCTCGATCTCGGCGTCGAACTGCTCGCGGGTCGCCGGGCCCCAGCCGCGCTCGCGGCCGATGCGGTCGCGGTTGGCCTTGAAGTGCGGGAACAGCAGCTCCCGGGCCTCCTCGTCGGTGTCGGCCACGAACCCGGGCGAGTGCACGCCGACCGGCAGCAGCGGGGCGTCCGCGTCGTCGCCCAGCTCGCGCAGCGCGCGGTGGTAGAGGTCGACGTAGGGGCCGAAGCGCTCCGGCTCGCCGCCGATGATGGCCAGCATCATCGGGAAGCGGTAGTGCGCCGCCCGCACGACCGACTCGGGCGATCCGCCCACGCCGATCCAGGTGGGGATGTGCCCGGCGGTGGGGCGCGGGAAGACCTCGGCGTCCTCCAGCGGGCCGCGCACGGAGCCGCGCCAGCTGACGGGCCCGTCGGCCTGCAGCGCGGACCACAGGTCGAGCTTCTCGGAGAACAGGCGCTCGTAGTCGCCGAGGTCGAAGCCGAAGAGCGGGAACGACTCGGTGAAGGAGCCGCGGCCCAGCGTCACCTCGGCGCGGCCCGGGACGAGCGCGTCTATCGTCGCGAAGCGCTCGTAGACGCGCACCGGGTCGTCGGAGCTCAGCACGGTGACGGCCGTGCCGAGCAGGATGCGCTCGGTGCGGACGGCGGCGGCGGCCAGCACGACGTCGGGGGCGGAGACCGCGTAGTCGTCGCGGTGGTGCTCGCCGATGCCGAAGGCGTCGACGCCCACCTGGTCGGCGAGCACGGCCTGCTCGACGACGTCGCGCACGACCTGCGCGTGGGGCAGGGGGCGGCCGTCGGCGTCGACGGTGACGTCCCCGAACGTGTCGAGGCCGAGGTGGACGGTCATGGGTGCCTCCGGTGGGTCGGGTGTCGGGCGGTGGCCCGATCTGGTTGCACAGTCAACCACTTTGGTCGCCCGGGGATTCCCCTCATGCCTCGCGGGGCGCGTACATGATCACGGCCATCCCGGCGAGGCAGATCGCGGCGCCCGCGACGTCCCACCGGTCGGGGCGGTAGCCGTCGGCCACCATCCCCCACAGGATCGAGCCCGCCACGAACACCCCGCCGTACGCCGCGAGGATGCGCCCGAAGTGCGCGTCGGGCTGGAAGGTGGCCACCACGCCGTACGCACCGAGGGCCAGGAAGCCGATGCCCACCCACAGCCAGCCGCGGTGCTCGCGCAGGCCCTGCCACACCATCCAGGCGCCGCCGATCTCGAGCACGGCGGCGACGGCGAACAGGGCGAGGGAGCGGGCGACCACGGCGCCAGGCTAGGGCGTCGGGGATCACGGTGGAGAGGCCCTGCGGCGGGGGTCGGGGGTGTGGCACGATCAGCCGCGGGTCCGCGATCGCGACCCACCCACTTCAGCAGCACCGAGGGGTCACGGGGGCCATGCACACGACCGACGCACGCGACGGGGGCGACGACATCGTCCGGGAGTACGTCGCGCTCGACCGCGCCCTGCGCCGGCTCGAGGCCGTCGACGCCGGCCAGTCCGCCGGCCTGCGCCTGCAGCTCTACCGGGCCCGCGCCGCGTTCCACAAGACCGGTGCCGCCGGTCAGGCGGTGTACGCCGACACGCTCGCCGTCCTCGGCGCCGCCTGCGCGAGCGCACTGCTCGAGGCGGGCCAGGGCGACGTCGCCCCCGAGCGGCCCGAGCGGCCCGTGGTGAGCGACGCCCACGACACCTCGTCGCGCTGATCAGCCGATCCGCACGCCCAGCGTCACCACGTCCCCGAGCTCGACGCCCTCGGCCCGGCGCAGCGCGACCTTGAGCGGCACGACGTACCCGCCGTCCTTCGCGAACAGCGCCGTCGGCAGCGTCGTCGCCCCCAGCGTGACCCGGGCCGGGACCATCCCCCAGCCGTAGGTGACGACCGCGGAGAGCGCCCGGATCTCCTCGGCGTCGTCGGGTGCGACGGCGACGAAGTGGAACGGGGCGGGGCCGCGCCACCAGAACACCTCGCCGGTGACCTCCAGCTCGAGCATCGCGGGCTGCATGGCGGAACGGTACGGCGCCCCCGGCCGGTTTGCCGCGGGCGCGCGGAGGGGACGGAGCCCGCCATGACCCCACGCCACGCCGCGTTCTCGACCCCCTACCCGCCCTCGGACGCGACGTTCGCCGGCCGGCTGATGCTCGACGTCGCGCTCGGGATCGACGACCTCGACGACCTGCGGGAGAAGATCGAGGACCTCGTGGGGACCGGGGACTTCCCCGCCGTCTACCCGGACGAGCCCGTGCCGACGTACGACGACGCCGTGGCCCTGCTCGACCAGGTCGTCGCGGCGCACGACGCGGTCGTCACGGCGCCGTCGCACGACGCGCTCGCCCTCGCCGGGGTGCTGCAGACGCTGCCGGCGCGCGGCGTCGCCGTCTCGTTCGGCGAGGGGTTCGACGCCCGCGAGGGCGCGCAGATGGGGCACGCCGCCGCCCTCCGGCTCGACGGGGCGATCGGCTACGTCTACAGCCACACGCAGGACCTCGAGCGCCTCGTGCTCTCCGACCAGCTGTACCTCGGGTTCAGCGGGATGTCCGGTCGGCTCGAGGAGGAGGCCGTCGCGGTCGGCCGGACGGTGGTCGAGGTGCTGACCACGGCCGGGCTGCCCGTCCGGTGGGACGGGGACCCCCAGGCCCGCATCGCGGTCGCGCCCGTGCGCTGGGAGCTCCCGTACGCCGATCGGTGATCGTCCCGGGCCCGCGATGAGTTCGGCCGGCGACGGTGGTCGGACTCGTCGTACCGCAGCCCCCGCCACCCGGCGGGCCACCGAAGGAGAGAGCCATGCGCCCCCTGGTCGTCACCGAGTTCATCAGCCTCGACGGCGTCGTCGACTCCCCCGGGGGCGGCGACCACCCGCACGCGGGGTGGACGTTCACCGACGTCCCGTTCGACGAGGCGGCCTACGAGATCAAGGGCCGCGAGACCGAGGCGGCGACCGCGCTGCTGCTCGGCCGGGTGAGCCACGACGAGTTCGCGCCGGTGTGGCCCACGATGGAGGAGTTCGCGGAGTACAACGCCATGCCGAAGTACGTCGTGTCCTCGACGCTGGCGCAGTCGCCCTGGAACAACACCCACGTGCTGCGCTCCCTCGACGAGGTCGCCGCCCTCAAGCAGGGCGACGGCGGCGAGATCCACGTGCACGGCAGCGCGACGCTCGCGCAGGGCCTGGCGGCGGCCGGGCTCGTCGACCGCTACCACCTCCTCACGTTCCCGGTCGTGCTCGGCAGCGGCAAGCGCCTCTTCCCGACCGACGCGCCGGGCGCGAGGACGTCGCTGAAGCTGGTCGAGCACGCGGCGTACGCGAACGGGGTGCAGCTCTCCGTGCTCGAGGTCCAGCACTGAGGGTCGGGGCACTGAGCGCCGGGGCACCGCGCGCCGGGGCACCGGGCGCCGGGGCACCGGGCGTTCACCCGCCCGTCGTTCGATGAGAGCAGGTCTCACGGACGCCTCACGGTCGCCTCATCCGGCGCCCGCACGCTCCTCGTCATGACCACCCTCGCCGCCACCGCCACCGCCGCCCGCACCGTCCGCACCCTCGACCCACGCCGGCTGCGGGCCGCCAAGCTCGCCTACACCACCCGCCACGTCGCCGAGGACATCGCGACGAGCGGCACCGGCTACTCGCTGGTGGCGGGCGACGGCGTCGTCCCCCGCGCCGGCGACGTCGTGCTCGCGCGCGTCACCGCCATCGGCAAGCACACCCGCCTCGAGGGCCCCGGCTCGCGCCGCCAGCTGCTGTTCCCCGGCGACGAGGTCGTGGTGGCGTACGGCGCGCGCTACGCCCCCGACCAGTTCCTCGCCGAGGTGCCGGGCGACCTGGGCCCATGCCACCTCGTCGCGGCCGGCGGCCTGGCCGGCACGGTCGTCGAGCAGCACGCCGCCATCGCCGAGGCGACCAGCATCGAGCCGCTGGGCCTGCTGGCCGACGCCGAGGGCGCCGTGACCCTGGCGCGCACCGCGCCGTACGGCGTCGACGCCCGCGGACGCCTCGGTGACCGTCCTACCGACGGCCCGCTCGTGGTCGCCGTGCTCGGCACGTCGATGAACTCCGGCAAGTCGACGACGCTCGCGTGCCTCGTCAACGGGCTGGCGGCGGCCGGTCTCGTCGTCTCCGCCGGCAAGGCGACCGGCACCGGCGCCGGCAACGACGCCCACCTGTTCCGCGACGCGGGCGCGACGCGCGTGCTCGACTTCACCGACTTCGGCCTGCCGAGCACCTACCGCCTGCGGCCCGCCGAGGTGCGCGGCCTGTGGAGCGCCCTCGTCGACGAGCTGGCGCTCGACCGGCCCGACGTGGTCGTCGTCGAGCTCGCGGACGGGCTCTACCAGGGCGAGACCTCCGCCCTCGTGGCCGACCCGTCGTTCGCGACCGAGGTCGACGCCGTGCTGTTCGCCGCCCAGGACGCGATGGGCGCGGTCGCCGGCACCACGGTGCTGCGCGAGCACGGCCTGCCCGTGGCCGCCGCGTCCGGCGTCGTCACCTCCAGCCCGCTGGCCACGGGCGAGACGCGCCGGGCGCTGGCCGCCTCCGACGTGCCCGTCGTCGGCACGTTCGACCTGCGCGACCCGGCCGTCGCGACGCGGCTGGTGCGCGCCCGCACGTCGGCGTGAGCGCCCCCACCACCACCGACCGGTCGCCGCGCCTGCCGCCGCTGCTCGTCGGCCGGCGCCGGGGGCTGATGACCCTGCTCGTCGTCACCGCCACGGCCCAGGCCGCCCTGACGGTCGGCGTCGCGCTGCTCGTGGGCGCGCTCGTCTCGGCCCCGGCGGGCGGGACGCTGCCGGTGGCGGCCGGGCTGGTGGTCGTGCTCGCCGCGGCGGGGGGCACGGCGTACGCGGCGCGGGTGCTGGCCGAGCAGCTGGGCCAGGCCTACGTGCACGAGCTGCGCGGCCGGCTCGTCGGCGCCGCGCTGCGCGGCGAGGGGGCGCGCTCGCTCGGCGTCACCATCGCGCGCACCACGAACGACCTCACCGCCGTGCGGGGCTGGGTCGCGGAAGGCATCGCGCCCCTCGTCGCCGGCGTCCCGCTCGTCGTCGGCTCGCTCGGCCTGCTGGCGACACTGCACCCCCGGCTGGCGCTGGCCGCCGGCGTACCGCTCGTCTTCCTCGTCGCCGCGCTGCTCGCCGTCACGCCCCACGCCTACGAGCGGGCGGCGGCGCTCCGGCGGCGCCGCGGCCGGCTCGCGGGCCGGGTCACCGACAGCCTCCGCGCCCGCGACGGCATCGTGGCCGCCGGCGGCGAGGAGCGCGAGCTGCGCCGCGTCGCCCGCGACAGCCGACGGGTGGGTACGGCGGCCGTCGCCCGCGCGCGCACCGCCGGGCTGCTGCAGGCGGCGTGCCTGGTCGCGAGCGGCGCCACCGCGGCCCTCGTCGTGGCCGTCGCCCGGGCCGACGACCTCCCCGCCGGGGCGGTCGCGACGGCGCTGACCGTGACCGGTGCGCTGGCCGCGCCGCTGGCCGGGGTGGGCCGCGTGGCCGAGCTGCGCCAGAACTTCCGGGCCGCCCGCCGGGTCGTGGCCCCGCACCTGGGCGCTCCCCCGCCGCCGGTGCCGAGCGCCGCGCGCTCGGCGGCCGACGGCGACCGGGTGTTCGTGCCCGGGCTGCTCGACGCCCGGCCGGGCGACCGGGTGCGCGTCGCCGGCCCCGACGCCGCGACGACCACCGCGACGCTGCTCGCCCTCGCCGCGCCCGAGCCGGGCCACGAGGTCGTCGTCGACGGGTGGGACTGCGGCCGGGTCGGGCCGTCCGTGCGCCGGCGGCTCGTCGGGCTCGCGGCCCACGACGTGCCGCTCGAGCGCGGGACGGTGGCGCGGGCGGTGCGCTACCGCCGTCCCGACGCCGACGACGCGCAGGTGGGCGCGGCCGTCGCCGCCGCCGGGCTCGACGCCGTGCTCGCCCGGCTCCCCCGCGGCGAGCGCACCGAGCTGCGCCGCGGGGGACACCCCCTCACGCCCGCCGAGGTGGCCCGGGTCAAGGTCGCGCGGGCGGCGCTCGGCGCGCCCGTGCTGCTGGTGCTCGACCGCATCGACGCCGCGCTCGACGCGGAGGGCCGCCGGAGCCTGCGGGAGCTCGTGGCCGCGCACCCGGGCGTCGTCGTGTTCGCCTCCGACACCCCCGAGGAGGTCGCGGCGGGCTACCGGACGGTGGAGGTCGGTGCGACGGAACCGGGACGCACGCCGGCCCCTGCTCCCGCGCGCGTCGGCGACCCGGGCGGGCGCTGAGCGCCCGGCGCCCGGGCGCGGTCCACCGCGAGCAGCAGCAGCCCTGCGGCGGCCAGCACGCCGTGGGCCGTGCGCCCGCCCGGCGGCAGGAAGAACTGGGGGAGGTACGTCGCCAGCGCCGCCGCCGTCAGCACCAGGCCGGCGCGGGCGAGCGGGCCGGGGCTGCGCCGTACCGCCACGACGACCAGCCGTGCCCCCGCGAGCGCCAGCGCGACCCAGCCGAGCGCGAACAGCGTCACGGCGACCGGCTCGTAGCGGAACAGGTCCGCCGCGCCGTCGCCCGCGCTCAGCACCGCCGCGTCCCCGGTCTCGACGACCCGGCGGCCCACCGCGTGCAGACCGTAGGCCTCGGCGCCGTAGTAGGGCAGGAGCAGCGCCGTGCCGACCACGGCCGCCCGCTGCGCGGCCCGGTCGACGGCCGCCAGCCCGAGGGCGACCAGCACGAAGCCCGCCATCGCGAGCACGTGCGCCCACAGCCAGGCGGGGCGGGCGTAGAGCTCGGCGGCCGCGAGGCCGTCCTCGACCGCGTGGCCGCGCAGCGCGGGGTACGCCGCGAGCGCCGCGCCCGCGAGGCCGAGCAGGGCGGCGGGGGCGACGCGGCCGGCGCGGCCGGCGGGCACTGCGGGTGGTGCGGGCGCGCCGTCCGACGGGTGGGGTTCCATGGGTCCTCCGAATGTGAGCGATGCTCTCTGAATGAGTCCAGCGTGGGACATGCCCACCCGGTTTGCAAGAGCGGTGCTCACATTTGTCACCCGTGCTCGCGCCTGCCAGGATGCGACGGATGAGCGCGCGCCGCACCCCCCGCCAGATCGCCCGCGAGGAGACGCTGGCCCGGATCAAGACGATCGCCCTCGCCCAGCTGGCCGCCGAGGGCGCGCCCGGCCTGTCGCTGCGCGCGGTCGCGCGCGAGCTCGAGGTCGTCTCGAGCGCGGTGTACCGCTACTTCTCGGGCCGCGACGAGCTGCTGACCGCCCTCATCGTCGACGCGTACGACGACCTCGCCGCCCGCCTGGAGACGGCCGGCTCCGGGCAGGGGTCCGCCCGCGCACGGTGGACCGCGACCTGCGACGGGCTGCGGGCGTGGGCCGTGGCGGAGCCCCACCGCTTCGCGCTCGTCTACGGCTCGGTCATCCCCGGCTACCGGGCGCCGGAGACCACGATCGAGCCGGCGGCCCGGGTGCTCCGGGCGTTCGCGGCCGCCGTACCGGTCTCGGCCCGCCGGGTCGGGGGCGACGGGCCCACGGTGGCGCGTGCGCTGACCCTCCAGCTCGCGGGCACCGCCGAGGCGCTCGCCCTCGACCTGGAGCCGCCGGTGGTGCTGTGGCTCGTCGGGGCGTTCGCCCGGGTGCTCGGCGCGCTGACGCTGGAGCTCAACGGCCACCTGGTCGGGAGCTTCGAGCCCGCCGACGACCTCTTCGCCGCCCTCGTCGCGACGGAGGCGGACGCCCTCACCTGGTGATCCGGGGGTCGCTGTCGGCGGGGCGTGGCACGCTCGAGGGGTGAGCGGTACGACGGATGCGCTGCGGGCGGAACGGGCCTCCGTGCTCGCACGCATCGACCGGCTGCGCGCCGACCACGCCGGGTTCGTCGCCGCCAGCCGCGACAGCAACGCCGACGACGAGCACGACCCCGAGGGCGCGACCATCGCCTTCGAGCGCGCCCAGGTCGAGGCGCTCCTGCGCGAGGCCGAGCGGCGCCTCGCCGACGTCGACGCCGCGCTCGAGCGGGCCGGCAGCGGCGGCTACGGCACGTGCAGCGTCTGCGGACGTCCCATCGACCCCGCCCGCCTCGAGGTGCGGCCCTCCGCCACCACCTGCGTCGCCTGCGCCCCCGCGCGCCGGCGCTAGGTCCGCTCGGGCGCAGGTGGCGGTTTCCCCGGTGCACCGGGGAACCCGCCGCTTCCGGCCCCAAATTTCCCACCGGAAGCGGCGGGTTGCGTGTACAACCACCGCCCGGAAGCCCGCGCGCCGACCCCGCGTGACCGCGATGCACCGTCGACCCACGAAGGTGGGGCCATGACCACCAGCGCCCTGCGGCCCGTCGCGGTGCCGTTGTACGTCGGCGGGGCGGCGCTGTCGCTCTTCGGCAACTCGGCGATCGCCATCGTCCTGCCGTGGCTCGTCATCAGCACGACGGGCGACCTGTCGGCCGCGGGCGTCGTCGCGGCAGCCTCGGGCATCGCGGCGGTGCCCGCCACCTTCGTCGCGGGCCAGCTCGTCGACCGCCTCGGGGCGCGGCGCGTGGCGGTGGTGGCCGACCTCGGCAGCGCGACGGCCGTGGCGTCGCTCGCGGTGGTCGACCTGCTGTGGGGCCTCGACCTGGTCTGGTTCATCGCCCTCGGTGTCGCCGGAGCGGTCTTCGACGTGCCCGGCATGGGCGCCCGTCAGGCCCTGCTCGCCGGCGTCGCGCAGGTCTCCGGGGTGCGCACCGACCGGGTCGCGGCGCTCTACCAGGGCGGGTTCTCCCTCGCCTTCCTCGCCGGCCCGGCCCTCGCCGGCGTGCTGCTGTCGTGGTGGGACCCCGTCGACGTCGTCTGGTTCACTGCCGCCTGCTCGGCCGGCGCCGCCCTGCTGACGCGCCTCGTGCCCGTCGCCGAGGCGCCCCCGGTGGCCGCGGAGGACGCCGGGCTCAGCGGGCTCGGGGTCGTCTTCCGCAGCCGCGCCCTCGTCGCCGCCGTGGTCATCGGCTTCGCGTCCTCCTTCGTGTTCCAGCCGCTGCTCGCCGTCGTGCTGCCGGGGCACTTCACGCGGCTCGACGCGCCGGGCCTGCTGGGGGCGAGCATGTCGGCGTACGCCGTGGGGTCCCTCGTCGGCGCCGCCGGCTACGCGATCGTCACCCGGCGCTCCCGGCGCCTCGCCTACGTGCTCGGCCTCGTCGTGATGAGCGCGGGCACCTGGCTGGTCGCGCCCCTGGGCGCGGGCGGGTTCGTGCTGGCGGGCATGGCCGCGATGGGCCTCGGCGGCGGGCTGTTCGGCCCGGTGTGGAACGTCTACATCGCCGAGAGCGTGCCCGCCCACGTGCGCGGCCGCGCCCTGGCGTGGCTCAACGCGACCAGCCTCGTCGCCGGGCCGCTGGGGCTCGGCGCCCTCGCCCTGCTCCTCGACGGCACGACCGACCTCGGCCTCGCCGCGGCGCTCATCGCGGCCACCTGGACCGTCGCCGCGACCTGGGCGGTGCTCAGCCGCGGCGGGCGCGAGCTGTCCGGCCCGGCCCCGACCCCCGCCGTACCGGCCGGCGAGCCCGGCCCCGACGGCGCTCAGTCCGCCGGCAGGTCGATCTCGTAGTAGTACGACGTCACGTCGGGACCGCGCCGTTCGTGGCGGTCGAAGCCCACGGACTCGTAGAGCGCCACGGCGGCCTCGTCGGCGCTCGTGGTGGTGAGGTCGAGGTACGTCGCGCCCCGCTCGTGCGCGTGCGCCATCGCCGCCCGCAGGAGCACCCGCCCGTGGCCGCGACCGCGCAGCGCCGGGGCCACGTAGAGCTCCGCCAGGTAGGCCTCGTCGGCGTCCTCCCACAGCGAGCGCCGCAGCCGCAGCAGCGCCAGGCCGTGCGGGCCGGGCCGGGTCGCGGCGTCCACCTCCAGCAGCACCACCGCCGTGTCGGCGCCCAGCAGCGCGCGGACGCGGTCGGCGAGCCAGGCCTGGGCGGGCGCGGGCTCGTCGTACTCGGCGTTGAAGGCCCGCAGCAGCCGCGCCACGTCGTCCGCGTCGTCGGGCCCGGCGACCCGGGTGCGCGCCGCGCCCGCCGACCCCTGTCCCGCCGGCCCCTCCCCCATCGGCCCGTCTCAGTCGACGGCCGCGGTGCGACCGGGCGGCTCGGGGCTGTGGCGGTGCACGGGGCAGGTGGGCGCGAAGGTGCCGAGCCGGTCGACGCGGAACCCGGCGGGATAGCTGCGCCCCCGCGCCGTGCCGGCCAGCGACCGCGGCCGCCGCCGGGCGGGCAGGAGGGCCACGGTCCGGGCCCGGGTGCGCAGCGCGGCGAGGGTGGCGCGTCGTACCCCCGCACCCGGGTCGGGGTAGCCCAGCGCCTCGCGCAGCGGCGGGTCCATGAGCGCGAGCGCGGCGGCGTGCACGAGGTGATGGGTGCCGACCGGGCCGAAGCCGGCGACGAGGTGCAGCAGCGCGTCGGCGACCTGCCGGGCGCCCGGGTCGTGCCCGAAGTGCTCGCGCTCGTGCGCGTCGACGAGGGCGGCGAGGTCGGCGTACGTCGTCGGCAGGCCCGGCACGTGCATCCTCCGGGCCACGTGGCGGTGGTAGTTGATGCTCGCCTCCAGCTCGGCCGCGGTGAGCGCGCGCCAGCCGTGCCGGGCGATCCACCGCGCCGGCACCACCACCTGGGTGGCCAGCGCGTAGCGCAGGTCGCCCTCCTCGATGTCGTGCATCGCGTGCATCTCGTTGATCCGCCGGAACGCCGTGCGCCCCCGCACGCTGTCGAGCCCCTCGACGAGCGGCACCTCCATGAGCAGGGCGGTGTCGTCGTACCGCTTCTGCGGGCGCTGCCGGAACTCACCGGTGCGCGCGAGCAGCGCCCCGATGCGCGGCACCGCCAGCGTGCGCAGCTGCGCGGCGACCGCCGCGACCTCCATGTCCCACGGGAACTCGTGGAGCACCGTGTTGCGGTGGATCTCGGCGTAGTCCGTCGCCGGGTCCAGGCGCGCGACGCGGCGCCGGCGGCTCGACAGCGCCACGACGACCACCTCCGGTGTGAGGTGGCTCACGGTACGGCGGACCCGCCGCCCCGGCAACGCCTCCGGCCGGGTCCGTGGACGGGCACCCGGCGGGCCTGTGGACGAGCGCCGAGGCGGATGGCCGGACCGTCCCCGTCGGATGGGACGATGCGGGGCGTCAACGGGCGGGAGGGCCCGCCGTACCGAGGGGAGGAGGCTGGTCGTGAGCGACATCGTCGACGAGCTGGCGCGCACCGGCGAGGCGTTCGAGCAGCCGACGCTGCGCCTGCTCCACCAGCGCCACGCGCCCCTCGTGCTCGCCGTCTTCCGCTCCTCGTTCGGCCGCGACAACGCGCCGATCCCGACGGGCCGGCTGCACGAGCAGGTCGAGACCTACCTCGCCGAGCTGCGCCTGGCGGGCACGGAGAACCTCCCGACGGGCAGCGGCCGCGACCTGTGCCTGCGCTGGATGCGGCGCAAGTGGCTCATCCGCGCCAACGACCCGGAGACCGACGGCGAGGTCTACACGCTCACCTCCTACGCCCAGGCGGCGCTGGAGCAGGCCCGGACGCTGTCGCGGGAGCGCTCGAGCCTCTCGGAGCACCGGGTCGCGAACATCGTCTCGGCGTTCCGCCGCTTCAACTCCGAGGCCAACCCCGACCGCACGACCCGCGTGACGATCCTCAACCAGGAGATCGCGCGGCTGCGCGCCGAGCGCGACCGCCTCGTCGACGGCGGCGACCTGCCGGTGGCGGGCGAGGACTACATGCTCGAGGGCTTCACCGAGCTGCTCTCCCTCGTCGGCGGGCTGCCGAGCGACTTCGCGCGGGTGGAGGAGGCGTTCGTCCGCATCCGCCACGACATCCACGAGCAGTTCCGCGCCGACGAGCGCCCCGCCGGCGAGGTGGTCGACGACTACCTGGCGCGCATCGACGAGCTGACCACCGCGACCCCCGAGGGCCGGGCCTTCGAGGGCGCGTTCCCGCTGCTGCGCGACGAGGCGCTGCTGCAGCAGCTGCGCGAGGACATCTCCGACCTGCTCGACCACCCCGTCACCGACACGATCCTCGGCGACACCGACCGCCGCGAGATCCGCGACACCGTCAAGCAGATCCGCGCCGGCCTCGATCGCGTGCTCGCCCAGCGCAACCGCGCCACCGCGACGCTGCGCGGCAACATCGAGGCGCGCGACGTCAACCGCGACCGCGAGCTCGAGCGGGTGCTGCGCAACCTGGAGGGCGAGCTGGGGCGCTGGTACGCCGCCACCGGCCCCCGCACGCACGTCGGGCTGCCGCTCCTGCCCGAGCGCGCCGCGGTCGACCACCTGCGCGAGCGCACCTACGACCCGACCGAGGACAAGGCGCCGCCGCCGCTGCGCCGGGCCGACGCCGACGGCGCCGAGGCCGTGTCGTGGACCGCGCTGCGCGCCGCCGGCGGCCCGTCGATCTCCGAGCTCGACGCCCTGCTCGACGACGCCCTCGCGGCGTCCACGGCGACCACGGTCGGCGAGCTCTTCGCCTCCCTCGACGACGAGCTGCGCCGCCCCGTCGAGGTCTTCGGCCTCCTCCACCTCGCCGAGCGCCGCGCCCTGGCCGACGGCGAGGGCACCGAGGAGGTCGTCACCGTGCGCCCCGACGGCTCCCGCCGCGTGCTGCGCGTGCCGCAGGTGCGCACGGTGCCGCGGCCCCCCGCCGTACCGGCCGACGCACCCCCCGCCGTACCGGCCGACGCACCGGCCGACGCGCCCGCCGCCGCATCCACCGAGGCGCCCCCGACCACCCGCAGTCCCGCAGGAGACGACCGATGAGCACCACCACCGAGGAGACCTGGGACGGCACCGACGCCGACCGGCACGACCCGGACCACGCCGGTCTCACCGACGACCTCAACCCCGAGCTCGAGGGCTCGTCGTCGCTGTCGCTCTTCGACGGCGACGAGGGCGGCCTCCCCCTCGCCCAGCGCCGCGCGCTGCTCGCGCTCGTCAAGCTGCGCTTCGTCACCGCCCGCACCCACCCCCGCGAGTGGGAGGCGCTGCTGGAGAACCCCCGCGCGGTGGCCTCGCGCCTCAACGACCTGTTCCTCGAGCTCGTGCTCGACCGCGAGCACGAGGTGGCCTACAAGCGGCAGGCGGTGCCCGAGGCCGGCGGTCGGTTCCCGACGCTGCTGCACGACACGGCGTGGAACCGCGAGGAGACGATCGCCCTGGTCTTCCTGCGCAACCGGCACTTCACCGACTCCGCGCGCGGCGACGACCGCGTCTGGGTCGACGTCGCCGACGTGGTCGGCCACGTGATGGCGATGCGTCCGCCCCACTCCACCGACGCCGCCGGCGACGAGGGCCGCGCGCGCAACGCCGTCGCGAGCCTCTACAAGGCGGGCCTGCTGCTCGGCCCGGCGACCGGCGACCGCTTCGAGGTCAGCCCCGCCGTCGAGGCCCTGCTCCCGCTCGACCGCCTCCAGGAGCTGCTGGAGTGGCTGCGCACCCCGCCGCCGGAGGACGACCGCGCCCCCGACGAGCCGGTGCCCGCCGACGAGCTGGGGGACGCGCCGTACGACGGTGCGCCCGCCGACGACGAGGCGCCGGCCATCGAGCCGACCGAGGCCGGCGAGCCCGCCGAGCCCGAGGAGGAGCTCGAGCCCGACACGGCGTTCGACGACCTCGACCTGGGGCCCGCGGACGGCGGCGGGACCGACGCGACCGGCACGGCCGACGCCACCGACACCGCACGCACCGAGGACGAGGACCGGGCATGAGCGACGAGACGACCGTGGCCGACGACCTCGAGACCATCGAGGCGCTCGAGGCCGACTTCGACGACGAGGGCGCCCCGGACCCCGAGGACCGCCTGCTCGAGGCGGCCGACGAGGCGCTCTTCGGCATGCACGGCGCCACCGAGGGCAGCACGCAGTGGCGCATCGCGTCGATGCAGCTCGTCAACTGGGGCGGGTTCTCGGGCCACCACGAGGTGCGGTTCTCCCGGGACGCGACGCTGCTGACGGGCGCGTCGGGCGTGGGCAAGTCGTCGCTGCTCGACGCGTGGACGACGCTCGTCATGCCCTCCGACACCCGCCTCAACGGCGCCTCCAACGACATGACGACGGGCCGGGCCCGCTCGCAGGGGCAGCGCAACCCGCTGTCCTACCTGCGCGGCGTCGTCGACCAGACGGAGGACCGCGAGACCGCGCAGGCGCGCCAGGTGACGCTGCGCGGGTCGGGCGAGGACACGTGGGGCGCGGTCGCCGCGACCTTCGTCGACGACCGCGAGCGGCGGTTCACGGCGCTGCGCGTCTTCTACGTGCCGCGCCGCGTCACCCGGGCCCCCGACGTCGTGATGCGCCTGGCCACCCACGAGGGCCCCGTCGACCTCGGGCTGCTGCAGGCAGCCGTCGCGACCCGCTTCCAGCCGCGCGACCTGCGGGCCCTGGTCCCGGGGCTGGCCGTGCACGAGACGTACGCCGCGTTCGCCGCCCGGCTCTACACGCGCCTGGGCATCGGCGCGAACGGCGACGGCGACAAGGCGCTGCGCCTGCTGGCACGGATCCAGGCCTCGCAGCCGGTGCGCTCCGTCGACGAGCTCTACAAGGAGATGGTTCTGGAGCGGCCGGCCACCTTCGCCGCCGCCGACCGCGCCGTGGAGCACTTCGACGACCTCGAGGGCTCCTACGAGACGATGATCACCGAGCAGCAGAAGGCCGACCTGCTCGCCCCGATCACCGACCTGCACGACCGCGTCACCGGCGCCCAGGCCCGCATCGACGAGCTCGACGCCTACGGCGCCACCCGCAAGGGCCCGACGCCGCTGCGGCTGTGGGAGCTCACCCGGTACGGCGCGCTGCTCGACGCCGCGGTCGGCGCCAACCAGGCCGCCCGGGAGGCGAACCGCAGCCGGCGCTCCGCGCTGGGGCGGCGCAGCGCCGACCTGGAGGCCGAGCTGGTCGCCGCGCGCGAGGCGCACCGCGGCGCCGGCGGCGAGACGCTCGAGCTGCTGGCGGCCGAGCTGCGCAAGGAGCAGACGCACGCCGACGAGCTGCGCGAGCGCCGCGAGCGCCTCGCGCCGCGCGTGGCGGTGCTCGACGTGGACCTCTCGTCCGCCGAGGACGTGGCCCGGGCGCAGGCCGCGGGCCGCACCCACGCGGCCGAGCACGAGGCCACCACGGCCCGCCTCGACGAGGCGGGCACGGCGCTGGCCCGGGCCCAGGGGCCGCTGCTGGCCCGCAAGGCGGAGCTGACGAAGGACCGTGCGTCGCTCGCGGGCCGCCACGGGCGGGTGCCGCGCGACCTCGACGAGATCCGCACCCTGCTGGCGCAGGCCGCCGGGCTGGAGGAGCTGCCGTTCCTCGCCGAGCTCGTGGACGTGCGCGTCGACGAGGCGCGCTGGCGGCCCGCCGCGGAGACGGTGCTGGGCGGGGCGGCCCGCCAGCTGCTCGTGCCCCGCGAGCGGCTGCGGGAGTTCTCCGCGGCCATCGACCACCTCGACCTGCCGCGCCGCATCACGTTCGTCGGCGCCGACGTCGACGCCGACGCGCCCGACGAGCAGCCGCGCGACCGGCTCGCCGGGAAGCTGGAGTACCGCGCGGGTGCCTTCGAGGGCTGGGTGCGGTGGTACCTGGCCGACCCGTCGCGCAACGCCCTGTGCGTGGAGCGCGCCGAGGACCTCGACGGCCCCGGCCTGCGGGTCACCCTGGCCGGCCAGACCCGGTCGGGCTCCCGGGGCTCGCACGGGCGCAGCGGCGGCAGCGACGTCATCGGCTTCTCCAACACCGAGGCGCTCGCCGCCCTCGACGCGGAGCTCGCCGCGGTCGAGGCCGAGCTGGAGCGCATCGACGCCGAGCGGCGCGACCTGGACGAGCAGCGCCGGCGCGCGGCGGCGGTGCTGGCGGCGTACCAGGCCCTGGCCGACGTGCCCTTCGCCGACATCGACGTGGAGTCGAGCCTCGCCCGCTGTGCGGAGCTGAGCGCCCAGCGCGAGCGCGTGCTGGCCGCCGACGACGGGCTGCGCCAGCTCGCCGACGTGGTGGGCGACCTCGAGCGCCAGGCGCGCGAGGCCGGGGTGGAGCTGGCCCGGGCGCGCGACGAGCACGAGGAGCTGCAGGCCGAGCAGGGCCGGCTCGTCGAGCTGGAGGACGCCACGACCGACGAGCGCGAGGCGATCCTGGCGGCCGGCGAGGTCGTGCTGGACCCGGAGCAGGCGGCGGCGCTCGACGCCGAGTTCGCCGAGGCCGTCGGGCCCGGCGACCCGACCGCGCTCGACCGCTTCGAGGAGCACTGCGCCCGGCTGCGCGACCGGCTGGGCGCCGCGTCGCGCGCCGCGTCGGAGCTCCTCACGGCGGCGAGCGAGGAGCTGCGGCGGATCTTCACCCAGTTCCTCACCCGCTGGCCCGACCCGAACCTGGGCACGACGCTGCTGTCCTACCGCGACTACGCCGACATCCTCGACGACATCCGCCGCACCGGCCTGGCCGAGCGGCGCGCGGAGTGGCAGCGCCGCCTCACCGACTGGTCGGGGCAGGACCTGGTGCCGCTGCAGCAGGCGATGGCCGCAGCGGTCGAGGAGATCGAGGACCGGCTCGACCCGATCAACGACATCCTGCGCCGCCTGCCGTTCGGCGCGGGCAACGACCGGCTGCGCATCCGGATGCGCCGCCTCGCGCCCACCGAGCTGACGCTCTTCCTCAAGGACCTGCGCGCCCTGACCGCGGGCGCCGGTCCGGAGGAGACGAGCGGGGAGCTCGAGGACCGGTTCCGCCGGCTCCAGGGCTTCATGGCCCAGCTGCGCCGCCGCGACGACCCGCGCGCCGGCACCGAGAGCCGCCACCGCGACCTCCTCCTCGACGTACGACGGCACGTCGAGATCTCCGCGGAGCGCTACGACCCGCGCACGGGGGCGCACCAGGCGTGGTACCGCACGCTCGGCGAGAAGTCGGGCGGCGAGTCGCAGGAGCTGGTGGCGTTCGTCATCGGCGCCGCGCTGCGCTTCCGGCTCGGCGACGAGCTGCGCTCGCGTCCCCGGTTCGCGCCGGTGTTCCTCGACGAGGGGTTCGTGAAGGCCGACGCCGAGTTCGCCGGGCGCGCGGTGCAGGCGTGGCGCGGGCTGGGCTTCCAGCTCGTCGTCGGCGCGCCCTTCGACAAGGTCACGGGCCTGGAGCGGCACATGGACGAGTTCCTCGAGGTCGTGAAGAACCCCGCCACGCAGGAGGCGCGCGTGCGCCGCGTCGTCGACGCCGAGGAGCCCGCCAGCACCTGACCCCACGACCCCGCCGGGTCGCGCGGGCCGCGCGGGCTCAGCCCCCCAGCGAGACGGGGAGCGTGAGGTAGCCCCGCAGGATGCGCGTCGTACGGCGGCGCGCACCGTCGCGCACGCGGAGGTCGGGGTGGCGCTCGTGGAGGCGCTGGAGCGCGACGCGCCCCTCCATCCGGGCGAGCGCGGCGCCCAGGCAGAAGTGCCGGCCGGAGGAGAACGAGACGTGCTCGCGGGCCTCCGGGCGCGTGATGTCGAACCGGTGCGGGTCGGTGAAGACGTCGGGGTCGCGGTTCGCCCCGGCCAGCAGCGTGGTGACGACCGACCCGGCCGGGACGTCGACGTCGGCGATGCGGGTGTCGCGCTCGGTGGTGCGGCCGGTGAGCAGCACGGGCGGGTCGTAGCGCAGGACCTCCTCCACGACGTTCGCCCACAGGGTGTCGTCGGCGACCGCGGCGGCGCGCTGGTCGGGGTGCTCGGCGAGGAGGGCGACGCCGTTGCCGATGAGGTTCACCGTCGTCTCGAACCCGGCGGCGAGCACGAGGCCGGCGGTGTTGCGCAGCTCGTCCTCGGTCAGCGGCGTGCCGTCGTCGTCGCGCGCGGCGACCAGCTGGCTGAGCAGGTCCTGGCCGGGCTCGCGCCGTACCCGCTCGACGTGGCGGCCGAGCCAGGCGTCGAACTGCCGCAGCGAGCGCTCCACCGCCACGAACTCCCCGAGCGGCAGGCCGATGTCGAGGCTCGGCGCGGCGCGCGTGCCGAAGCCCCGCACGAGGTCCTCCTCCTCGGTGGGCACGCCGAGCACCTCGCAGATGACGAGCACCGGCAGCCGGGCGCAGTAGCGCTCGACGAGGTCGACGGGGTCGGTCGCGTCGGCGGCCAGCTCGTCGAGGAGCGCGTCGGCGATCTCGACGGTGCGCTGCTCGAGCCGCTGCACGGCCTTGGCCGAGAAGACGCGCGTGACGAGGCGGCGCAGGCGGGTGTGGTCGGGCGGCTCGATGGCCAGCAGCGACGGCGGGCGCAGGGGACCGAGGGGTGCCGAGCCCTGCGACCACCCGCCGAGGCGGCCGAGCGGGCCGCCGCCCCGCAGGTCGATGCCGGCGCGCACGTCGGGGCTGCCCAGCACCTCCTTCACGATCTCCAGCCGCGCCGTGACGAAGGACAGCCGCGAGCGGTAGAGCGGCCCGGCGGCCCGGATGGCGTCGAAGACCTCGACGGGCATCCCCTGCGTGCGGTTGGCCTCGAGGAGGGCGCGGGCGTGGAGGTCGCCGGAGCGCGCGCTCGCGGTGAGCGCGAGCCGGGGCGCGGCGTGGCCCAGGCCCCAGCGGGCGGCGAGCTGCGCGGTGTCGCGGGCCCGCGCGCGGGTGGGTCGGCGCTGGATGGTGGTGGTGCTCATGGGTCCTCGCCCTCGGCGGTGGGTGCCAGTCGATACCGGTCGGTATCGGATACGTTCCGGTATCGTGGCGCGGGTGTCAACACCCCCCGCCCGCGAGCGCGCCCGGCGACCGGGCCGCAGCGAGGTGCGCGCCACCCTGCTGGCGGCCGCCACCCGCGTGTTCGCGCGCCGCGGGATCGACGCGGCGAGCGTCGACGACGTCGCGGCCGCGGCCGGCTACACCAAGGGCGCCGTCTACTCGAACTTCGCCAGCAAGGACGGGCTGGTCGCCGCGATCGTCGAGGAGCAGACCGCGGCCTACCTCGAGCTGGGCCTCGCCGCCGCCGCGTCCACCGACGGCCCGCTGAGCGCGCGGGCCCGGGCCCTCGGCGACCGCCTCGACGCCGCCTCGGCCGACGAGCGCGACTGGCACCTGCTCTTCGTCGAGCTGTGGCAGCGCGCCGTGCGGGGCGACCCGGCGGTCGAGGGCTTCCGCCGCCGCCGCACCGCGATGCGCGACGCGATCGCCGCCGCCGTGCGCGAGCACGCGGAGGCGTCCGGGGCCGAGCTCGTCGTCCCGGCCGAGCACGCGGCGGTGGCGATCATGGCGCTGGCCAACGGCATGGCCCTCGAGCGGCTCGTCGCCCCCGACGACGCCCCCGACGGGCTCACGGGCGAGCTGCTCGCGGGCCTGGCGGCGTCGTTCTCGCGCCCGGCGCCGGGGTCGCGGTAGCAGCGACAGCCGCCGACCACCGCTCCTACCGCGACTGCTCCGGACGGGGCGCGCCCAGCCGCCGGGCGCCCGGCCCGTCGCCGGCGAGCACGTCGCCCGGGTTCGAGACCGGGCAGGTGTCGAGCGACAGGCAGCCGCAGCCGATGCAGTCGCTGAACCGGTCGCGCAGGGCGACGAGGCGCTCGATCCGCTCGTCGAGCTCGTCGCGCCAGGCCAGGGACAGCCGCGCCCAGTCCTCGCGGGTCGGGGGTCGGCCGTCGGGCAGCGTGGCGAGCGCCGCGCGGATCCGCTCCAGCGAGACGCCGACGCCCTGGGCGGCGCGCACGAACGCGATGACGCGCAGGGTCTCGCGGCGGTACTCGCGCCGCCCGCCCGCCGTACGACGGCTCGTGATGAGCCCGAGCCCCTCGTAGTAGTGCAGCGTCGAGACGGCCACGCCCGCGCGGCGTGCGAGCTGCCCCGGCCGCAGCCACACCGTCTCGCTGGCGGCCACCACGTCACCTCCCGCCTTGACGTCAAGTCCACTTGACGTAGTCCCCTGGAGGCCAGTGAACACGACGAGAGGCATCCCCGCATGAGCCGCCGCCCCCTGACCGACGTCGAGCGCCGCTTCCTGGCCCACCCTGAGGGCCTGGCGCGGCTGGCGACCGTGGACGCGGCGGGGCTGCCGCACGTCGTACCGACCGTGTGGCGGTGGGACGAGGCGACCGGCGACCTGCTGCTGACGGGGCGCGACCTCGCGCGCACCGTCCGGGCGCGCAACGTGGCCGCGCACCCGTTCGCCGCCGCGGTCGTCGACGGTGTCGCCGACGGACCCGGCTGGCAGCCGTGGGCGCTGGCGGTGCGCGGGCCGGCGCGGTACGACGAGCGCGTCGCCGCCATCCGGCTCACCCCGGTCGACGTGACGTCGTGGGGGCTGGCGGCCCGGGAGGCGGCGCTCCCGGCGGCCGGTTAGCCCCCGAGCCCGTGCCGGTGCGCCCAGACGACGGTCTGCACGCGGTCGCGGGTGCCGATCTTGGTCATCGCCCGGCCCAGGTGGGACTTCACGGTCGTGGTCTCGACGACGAGCGCGTCGGCGATCTCGGCGTTCGACAGGCCCTGCGCGAGGAGGCGCACGACCTCGGTCTCGCGCTCGGTGAGCGCCTCCACCAGGCCCGGCTCGAGGGTGGGCGCGCTGCGGCGGCGGGCGAACTCCTCGATGACCCGGCGGGTGATGCCGCCCTGGAGCAGCCCCTCGCCCCCGGCGAGCCGTCGGACCGCGTCGACGAGCTCCTCGGGCTCGCAGTCCTTGAGCACGAACCCGCTCGCCCCGGCCTCCAGCGCGCCGAAGACGTAGTCGTCGAGGTCGAACGTGGTCACGACGAGCACCGGCGGGGCGGCGTCGCCGTGCTCGTCGCGGATGGCGCGGGTGGCGGCGAGGCCGTCGCCGCCGGGCATCCGCACGTCCATGCACACGACGTCGGGACGGGTACGACGGACCGCGGCCACCGCCTCGGGGCCCGACGAGGCCTCGCCGACGACCTCGAGGTCGGGGTGCTCGGACAGGATCACGCGGAACCCGGCCCGCACGACCGCCTGGTCGTCCACCAGCAGCACCCGGATCACGGCGCGCCCCCCTCCCCGTCGGTCTCGTCGCTCCCGCCGCCCCCGGTGGGGAGCTCGGCGCGCACGCGCCATCCTCCGGCGCCGCTCGGACCGGTGTCGAGCCGGCCGCCGACGAGCTGCACCCGCTCGCGCATGCCGAGCAGGCCGACGCCGCCGGTGGAGCGGTCCCCGGCGGCCCGGTCCCCCGCGTGGTCCCCCGCTGCGGGGTCGCCGCCGTCCGCCGCGCGGGGCGGCGCCGCGTTCGTCACCGTCACGACGAGGTGGTCGTCGTGGCCGACGAGCTCGACGACCACGGGCGCGCCCGCGGCGTGCTGGCGGGCGTTCGTGAGCGCCTCCTGCACGAGCCGGTAGGCGGTGACGTCGGCCAGCGGGTCGAGCCCGCCGACGCGGCCCTCGCGCCGCACCTCCACCTGCGTGCCGAGCGACCGGGCGTCGGTGACGAGCTCGTCCAGCACCGCGAGGCCCGGCACCGGCCCGCCGTCCTCCGCCGTCGCCGGGTCGCGCAGCACCCCCACGAGCATCCGCAGGTCCTCGAGCGTGCGGCGGCCCTGGGCGCGGATGGCCAGCAGGCCCTCCTTCACCGCCGCCGGGTCGCGGTCGACCAGCCGGGCGGTGGCGGTGGCCTGCACGACCATGGCCGAGAGGTGGTGGGCGGCGATGTCGTGGATCTCCCGGGCCATCCGGGTCCGCACGCCGGCGATCGCGGACCGCACCCGCTCCTCCTGGGAGGCCTCGGCCTCGGCCGCGCGGCGTCGCACCACCTCGACGTACCGACGCCGGGTGCGCACGTTCGAGCCCGCCAGCGCGGACGCGGCGTACGCGAGCGCCCCGCCGACCACCCCGGCCAGCCCCACGCCGAGGGCGCCGGCCGGGACCGTCACCGCCACCGAGCCCACCAGCTCCACGAGCACGGCGAGACCGACGGCCCCCGCCGCCGCCCGCCCGGGCAGCACCGTCGCCGCCGCGTAGGCCGCGAGCAGCGGGGCCGCGCCCCGCACGCCGGAGTCCGCCGGGGTGACCGCGACGATCGCCACCTGCACCGCGGCGACGAGCAGCAGGCAGGTCACCGGGCGGGTACGCCGCAGCGCCAGCAGCAGGCACTGCACCACGCTCAGCGCCGTCAGCGCCGCGACGACGGCGGGACCCACGGAGGTCTCGTCGCCCGCGGCGCCCAGCAGGAGCACCGGCGGAAGCACCACCGCGGTGGCGACCGCGACGAGCACGGCGAGCAGCGCGTCCCGCTGCGGCGCCCGGGTGAGGCCGCGCCGCGTGAGCCAGGCGTCGAGCCGCGCGGCGGGGGTGGGGGGTGCCGGGTCGGCGGGGGCGGTCATGGGTCCTCCGTGCTCGGGGGTCGTCACGAACCTAGTGCTCAGTAGCTGATGTCGGGCGACAGGAGGTGCAGCGTGACCGCCGCCCACCCGATCCCGGCGAGCGCGAGGGTCACGCCCACCCCGGCAGCCACCCGGAGGGCGCCCTCCCGCCGGCGCAGGGCCTGCACGACGCGCACCGCGGCCGGCACGACGGCGAGCAGCCCGACGGCCTGGAGCACCTGCAGCAGGCGGATGACCAGCGCGGACGGGGTCTGGAAGGTCATGACACCGGCGACGAGCAGCACCCACCCGACGAGGGCGACCACGGTCGCGACCACGCCGACGCGCACCAGCACCCGCAGCACCTGCGTCGTGCGGTCGGCCCGGTCGGCGCGGTCGGGCTGCGCCGCCGGGTCGCGGCGTCGGCGCACCCACCGCAGGGGGGCGAGCACGAGGCCGCCCAGGAGGGTCGCGACGAGGACGGCGGTCGAGGCGCCGACGACGGGCACCACCACGGCGGCCGAGCGGTGGGCGGGCACGGGCAGGAGGGTGAACGCGGAGTCGTAGCCGATGGCCTCGACCTCGCCGTCGACCGCGCGGGCCGCGATGGTGCTGCTGCCGCCCACCTCGCGCCACGTCCAGTCACCGATCGGCTCGTAGCGGACCGGCTCCGCGGCGTTGGGCCCGGGCGTGATGAGCACGCGCCCGTCGTCCTCGGCCTCGATCGTGGTCTGGCCGGTCGCGAACGCTGCGGCGAGGAAGTTGCTGCGGATCGTCCGCGAGGTCTCGTAGGTGCCGGCCAGGGCCGCCGCCTGGTCGCCCGCGACCGCGGGGTCGGCCGAGCCGGCCGGCTCCTCGCCGGGGTGGTAGCGGTCGGCGAACCCCTCGAGCAGCCCGTTGCGCAGGTCCACGGTCGACATCGGGTCGGTCCCCGACCCGTTCATCACCACGAAGATCCCCGAGCCGTCGTCGGGCCACAGGGCCAGGTCGGCGTGGAACACGTTCGTGTCGCCGCCGTGCTCGACGACGCGGTGCCCGCCGCGGCTGCGGTCGAACCAGCCCAGCGTCATCCGCGGTCCGGCCGCCAGGCCGCCGAGCGCCTCCTCGTCGAGGCCGGGCGCGTGCATCTGCTCCCGTGTCGCGGGCGCGAGCAGCTCCGGCCCGTCGCCGAGCTGGGCGAGCATGAACCGGGCCATGTCGCCGGCCGAGCTCGTCAGCGCGCCGGCGGGCGGGGTGCCGACGGTCTCGAACTCCGTGGGCGGCGAGGTGGCGTCGGCGTACCCCGCGGCGAGCCGGTCGGCCAGCGGCTCCGGCAGCGGCTGCGCGAAGGACGAGGAGTCCATGCCGGCCGGCGCGAGCACCTCGTCGGCGACGTACTCCTCGAACGGCCGCCCGTCGACCTCCTCCACGACGAGGCCCGCCAGGGCGTTGCCGTAGTTCGAGTACGCCGGCACGGTGCCGGGCTCGTAGACCTGCTCGGGCGGGTCGGTGGTGAGGGCCGCGCGCAGGTCGACGGTCTCGCCGGGCCCGCCGATCAGGCCCGCGACCTTCTCCTCGAACCCGCCGGTGTGGGTGAGCAGGTGGCGCAGCGTGACCGGGCGCTCGAGGTCGACGTCGACGTACTCCGCCACGTCGGTGTCGAGGTCGACGGCGCCGCCCTCGACGAGCTGCATCACGGCGGTCGCGGTGAAGACCTTCGAGACGGAGCCGACGCGGAAGAGGGTGTCGTCGGCGTCGACCGGCTCGCGGGCGTCGCGGTCGGCCCAGCCGAAGCCGCGGGTGGTGACGACCTCGCCGTCGTGCACCACCGCGACGCTGGCGCCGGGGATGCCCTCGCGGTCGAGGGCCGCCGGCACGTAGCCGTCGAGCCACGCGTCGACGTCCGCGGCGGTCAGGGGGTGGGGTACGGCGGCGCCCGCCGCCGTCTCGGGGGCGGCGGCTGCGCCGGGGGCGGCGGGGGCGGTCGTGCCCCCGCAGGCGGTCAGGGCCAGCAGCGTGCCGGCGGCGAACGTCGCGGCGATGCCGCGGGGGATCCGGGAGATGTCCATGCCCCGAGCCTCGGCCGCGGGCGGGGGCCGCCACATCGTGCGCGGGTGCGCACCCGTCCTCCTCCGGAGGTCGCAGATGCGCCTGGCCGCAGGTCGCGTCCGGGGCTCGGAACGGGGGCGGCGGTTGACGTGGCCCGGAGCGGGGCAGGAGCATCCGCCATGCGCAGAGCCCTCCCCTCCGCCTCCCTCGCCCTCCTGCTGCTGGCCGCACCCGCCGTCGCTGCCGCCCCGCCCGCGGCACCGCTCGCCGCCGCTGCCGGGGGTACGCCGCGCGCCGCCGCCGCGGACCCCGACGCCCCCGGGAGCCTGGCGCTCGTGCTCGACGCGTCGGGGTCGATGGCGGAACCGGCGGGCGGTGGCGGCGGGACGCGGATCGAGGCGGCGCGCTCGGCGCTGACGACGGTGGTGGACGGGCTGCCCGACGACCAGCCGGTGTCGTTCCGGGTGTTCGGGGCCAGCGACGTGCCGGAGACGGACCCGGCGGCGTGCACCGACTCGGAGCGGATCGTCGACCGGGGCACCGACAACCGCGACGCGCTGCGGGCGGCGGTCGCGGCGTACGAGCCCGTCGGGTGGACCCCGACGGGGTACGCGCTGCAGCAGGCCGCGGACGACCTCGGCCCGGAGGGGCCGCGGACGATCCTGCTGGTCTCGGACGGCGAGTCGACCTGCGACCCGGACCCGTGCGTGGTGGCCGCCGAGCTCGCGGCCGACGGCATCGACCTGCGCATCGACGTCGTCGGGCTCGACGTCAGCGGCAGCGCGCGCGACCAGCTGGCGTGCGTGGCGGAGGCCGGCGGCGGCACCTACGTGGACGCCGACGACGCCGAGAGCATCACCGAGGGCCTGCGCGAGTCGGCGGTGCGGGCCAGCCGGCCGTTCGACCTGACGGGCGAAGCCGTCGAGGGCAGCCTCGACGTGGCGGGCGCGCCGACGGTGACGACGGGGCAGTACCTCGATCGCTTCCGCGGCGCCGGGGAGCAGTTCTACCTGCTGGAGCGCACCGCGCCGGGCACGACGTTCCACGTCGGGATGACGCTCGTCGGCGAGGGCGGGTCGCTGGGCTCGGGCGGCGGCCTGGCCCTCGCACCGCTGCGGGAGGACGGCACGGCCGGCCTGCAGTGCGACACCGGGTCGGCGTTCGACTCGAGCATCGGCGAGCAGCGCCCCGTCTTCTACGCCTCGGCCGCCTCGGGCCGCGACCCCGACGCGGAGTGCGCGACGGCCGACCGGCTGGTGCTCACGGTGCGGGAGGCGCGGGCCAACGACGGGCAGGGTGCGCCGTTCGAGGTGGCCGTCTACGAGGAGCCGCCGCTGGCCGACCCGGCGGTCGCCACCGGTCAGCCGCTCCCCGCCCCGGAGTGGTCGACGCTGGATCCCGGGGTGGCCGACGCCTCCGTCGTGCCGGGCACCAGCCTGTCGAGCGCGCCCGTGGTCGGCGACGGCACCTACGCGCTGGACATCAACGCGGGCGAGACCCAGGTGCTGGCCGTGCCCGTGGACTGGGGCCAGCACGTGCAGGCCCAGCTCGACGCGACCCTGACCGAGCCCGTGATGGAGGCCGCCGCCATCGGCAGCGAGCTGCGGGTCGCGTTCATCGGGCCGTTGCGCGACGACGCGTCGGTCCGCCTCACCAGTTCCGACGCCCCGGCGGACTGGACGACGGCGCCCCTCGCCAACCTGGACGACCCGGCGTACCGCACCGGTGCCCTCAGCCGCACCGTCGCCTACCCGCAGCGCTACTCGTTCGGTTCCGAGAAGGGGTCGGCGGTCGCGGGGCTGCGGTACGTCGCGGTGAGCCTCGCCGTGCGCGGCGACGAGGCCAATCAGCCGTACACGCTGACGATCCGCACCCGCGGCACGGCGGGCGAGGGCGCGCCGGAGTACGACGAGGTCGACGGCCTCGAGCCGCCGACCGCCGACTCCGCGCTCGTGTCGTCGGCCGTAGGGGAGTCGCAGCCGGAGGACGGGGAGGCCTCGGGCGGCCCGGCGTCGTCCGGCTCGTCGGACGGGTCGTCCTCCGGCGGCGGCCTGTCGGCCGTGGCCGTCGGCGCGGGCGTGGCGGTGCTCGCCGTGCTGGTCGTCGGCGGCCTGCTGCTCCTGCGGCGGCGCGCCGGTTGACCGGTTCCCCGGCCGGGTAGGCACGGCGTCATGTGGTTCCAGCTCGTGACGTGGATGGGCCTCGTGCTCGCGTCGATCGTCAACGACCGACGGGTCAGCGGGGCGGCGGGGCGCCGGCGGCTGCTGGCGATGGACGTGTTCGAGGCGGACGGGCTGCGGGCGTCGTACCGGAGCCGGGTGCAGCCCGCCTTCCTCGCCGCCGGCGTGGTCGGTTACGTGGTCGCCGCGGTCGTGCTCGCGGTCGAGGGCGAGGACGCGCAGGCCGGGGCAGGGGCCGTAGGAGCGCTGGTCGCCGCCGCGGCCCTGTGGTCGCGGCTCCGGACCGCCCCCCGCGTGCTCGCCGTGCTGGCCGAGCGCGACCTGTCCGCCGCGGCGCGGGAGACGAGCGCGCGGCGTCGCCGCCGGGTCGGGCAGTACGGCGCCGTCGCCGTCCTCGCGAGCCTGCTCGGCACCAGCCTGCTCGTGCCGGGGCTCCAGTCGGACCTGCCGGTCCTCACTGTGGCCGGTACGGCGCTCCTCGCCGTCGGCGTGCTCGCCCTCTGCGCGATGGGCTGGGCGGCCGTGTGGCGGTACGGCGACGAGCAGCCCGCGACCGACTGACCAGCCGCCCCCCCGCGCCGCGCCGCCGGGGCTCGGTCGGCGTCTCGCGGCGTGCTCCGTGCCGCCGGAGTGCGTGGATTCAGTCCCGCGCCGCGTCGGGGGCTGATTCTGCGCACTCCCGCAGCCCGGGAGCCGGACGACCGCCGATCCGCCACGAGGCCCGGCTGCTCCCGGCCGCGGCGTGGTCGTCGGCGGCCCGAGCCGCCGGTGGTGCGGCCCGTAGGGTCGGTGACGTCATGGACGCCCCCGTCCAGCGGCCACCACGCGAGGAGAACCCATGACCGCCCTGCCGTCCGACCTCGTCGAGATGATGCGGGGCCGCGCCCTGTGCTTCGTGACCACCCTGATGCCCGACGGCTCCCCCGTCACCACGGAGACCTGGGTGGACACCGACGGCGAGAACGTCGTCATCAACACGGTCACCACGCACCAGAAGGTCCGCAACATCGCCCGCGACCCCCGCGTCGCGGTCGCGATCGCCGATCCCGACCAGCCGGCCCGCTACTGGGGCGTCCGCGGTCGCGTGACCGCCACGACCACCGAGGGCGCCGACGAGCACATCGACCAGCTGTCCCAGCGCTACCTCGGGCGGCCCTACCCCGGCTTCGGCGCCGGCTCGTCCCGCCTCATCGTGACCATCGCCGCCGACAAGGTGCACACGCCGTAGCGCTGAGCGCGTCCCCGTCGCTCCCGGCGCTCACTGCGCCATGTCGACGAAGCGCGAGTAGTGGCCCTGGAACGCCACGACGATGTCGCGGGTGGGCCCGTTGCGGTGCTTGGCGATGATGAGGTCGGCCTCGCCGGGGCGGGTCGACTCCTTCTCGTAGACGTCGTCGCGGTGCAGCAGCACGACCATGTCGGCGTCCTGCTCGATCGAGCCCGACTCACGCAGGTCGCTGACCATGGGGCGCTTGTCGGAGCGCTGCTCGGAGCCACGGTTCAGCTGCGACAGCGCGATGACCGGCACCTCGAGCTCCTTGGCCAGCAGCTTGATCTGCCGGGAGAACTCGGAGACCTCGAGCTGGCGGCTCTCGACCTTCTTGCCCGAGCTCATCAGCTGCAGGTAGTCGATGACGACGAGCCGCAGGTCGTGCTTCTGCTTGAGCCGGCGCGCCTTGGCGCGGATCTCCATCATCGTCAGGTTCGGGCTGTCGTCGATGAAGATCGGCGCGCTCGAGACCTCGCCCATCTTCTTCGCCAGCTTCGCCCAGTCGTCGTCGGTCATCTGGCCGTTGCGGATGTGGTTGAGCGGCACCCGCGCCTCGGCCGAGAGCAGGCGCATCGTGATCTCGGCGCGGTTCATCTCCAGGCTGAAGAAGACGCTGGTCAGGTTGTTGTGGATCGACGCGGCGCGGCAGAAGTCCAGCGCCAGCGTCGACTTACCCATGGCGGGTCGCGCGGCGATGATGATCATCTGGCCGGCGTGCAGCCCGTTGGTCAGCTCGTCGAAGTCCACGAAGCCGGTGGGCACGCCGTACACCCCGCCGTCGCGGTTGCCGATCGCCTCGATCTCGTCGAGGACGCCCTCCATGATGTCGGCCAGCGGCGCGTAGTCCTCGCTCGCCCGCTTCTCCGTGATCTTGAAGATCTCCGCCTGCGCGGTGTCGACGATGTCGTCGACCTGGCCCTCGCCCGAGTAGCCCAGCTGCACCACCTTGGTGCCGGCCTCGACGAGGCGCCGCAGGATCGCCTTCTCGCGGACGATCTCCGCGTAGTACCCCGCGTTCGCCGCGATCGGCACGTTGGCCGAGAGCGTGTGCAGGTACGGCGCGCCGCCCACCCGCTGCAGCTCGCCCTTGCGGTGCAGCTCGGCGGCGACGGTGACGGGGTCCGCGGGCTCGCCGCGGCCGTAGAGGTCGATGATCGCGTCGAACACGATCTCGTGGGCCGGCCGGTAGAAGTCGGTGCCCTTGATCGACTCGACGACGTCGGCGATCGCGTCCTTGCTCAGCAGCATCGACCCGAGCACCGACTGCTCCGCCGCGTTGTCCTGCGGCGGGGTGCGGTCGCCGGGTCGCGAGGGGGCCTCACCGGGGCTGTACGACGACGGTCCGTCGCCCCACTCCTGCGGCGGCGGGGCGCCGTAGTCCTGGTCCCGCTGCGTGACGCTCACGGCCTCCCCTTCCTGGTGCGCTCCCCGTCGTCCGTCCGACCCCGAGAGAGGCTAGGACCGGCCATGGACAGTCTTGGCTCGCGACCGGGAGAGGCCCGACCGTACGCGTCCGGAGGGGGCTCGCGACAGGACCTTTTCCACAGCCCCTGGGGATAACTGGGGAAAGTCCGTGGAGGACGCGGCGTGGCGCTCCTCCCCGCCTGGGGAGAACCCGGTGGACAACCGTCCGGTCACTCCGATACAGGCCGCTGACCTGCTGAAACGCAGTTTCACGCTTGTGGAGCAAAACTCGTGCCCTGTGGAATCAGGATCGGCTCGCCGCAGCGGCCGACGACGCCCCGACCCGGCCTCTCCTGCACGGATATGCACAGGTTGTCCCCAATACAAGCATCGGGGCCGCGGTGTCCACCGAACCGTCGAATCTTGTCCCGAGCACTAGAGTGCGGACGGTGCTCGGCCCCCGCGATCGCGAGATCCTCCGCCTCGCCGTCCCCGCGTTCCTGGCCCTCGTCACCGAGCCGCTCTTCCTGCTCTCCGACGCCGCGATCGTCGGCCACGTGGGCACCGCGGAGCTCGCCGGCGTCGGCATCGCCTCGGTCGTCCTGCAGACCTTCGTCGGCGTCTGCGTCTTCCTCGCCTACGGCACCACCGCGGCGGTCGCCCGCCACCTCGGGGCCGGCGACCTGCGCCGCGCCCTGGCCCAGGGCATCGACGGCATCTGGCTCGCCGTCGCCATCGGCGTCGTCGTCACCGTCGTCGGCATCCCGCTGGCGGGCCCGCTCGTCGGGCTCTTCGGCGCCGGGGCCGAGGTCACCGACCACGCGACGACGTACCTGCGGATCTCCCTGCTCGGCGCCGCACCCCTGCTCGTCATGCTCGCCGCGACCGGCGTGCTCCGCGGGCTGCAGGACGTGCGCACCCCCCTCGTCGTCGCCGTCCTCGGCAACGGGCTCAACGTCGCCCTCAACCTGCTCCTCGTGTACGGCGCCGGGCCCGTCCCCGCCCTCGGCGTCGCCGGCTCCGCCATCGGCTCCGTCCTCGCCCAGCTCGCGAGCGCAGCGGTCCTCACCGCGGTCGTCGCCCGGGGCGCCCGGCGCCACGGCGCCCCCCTGGGCCCCGACCTGCCGGGGATCCGCGCGGCCGGGCGCTCCGGCGTACCCCTCGTCGTGCGCACCCTCACCCTGCGCGCCGCGCTGCTCGTGACGACGTACGCCGCGACGCTGGCCGCCGCCCAGGGCTCCGGCAGCGCCGTCACGCTCGCGACCCACCAGCTCGCCTTCACCCTCTGGACGTTCCTCGCGTTCGTGCTCGACGCGATCGCCATCGCCGCCCAGGCGCTCACGGGGCGCTCGCTGGGTGCCGGCGACCTCGAGGACACCCGCGCCACCACCCGCCGGATGGTGCAGTGGGGCATCGGCAGCGGCGTCGTCACCGGCGTGCTGCTCGCGGCATCCAGCCCGTGGCTGGGCGCGCTCTTCACCCCCGACACCGGGGTGCAGGACCTGCTCGTGCCCGTCCTGCTCGTCATCGCCGTCGGCCAGCCGCTGGCCGGGGTCGTGTTCGTGCTCGACGGCGTCCTCATCGGCGCCGGCGACGGGCGCTACCTCGCGTGGGGCGGCGTCGTCGTGCTCGCGGTCTACGCCCCGGTCGTCCTCGTGCTCGCGCACGTGGCGGCGCACCTCGTGGTGACGTGGGCGGCGCTGGGGTTCGTGTTCATGGGCGCCCGCGGCGTCGTGCTGGTACGGCGCGCCCGCACCGACGCGTGGATGGTCACCGGAGCACCGGCGCGCTGATCCCGCCCCGCCCGTAGTCCCTGACGTTTTCGACACGACACGCCGGTCCAGGCGTCGGAAACGTCAGGGACTACCGGCGCCCGGGCGCCCCAAGGCCAGCCCCCGCAGACGCGGAACGGGCCGCCCTCCCGCAGGAGGACGGCCCGTCCGGAGCCGGTGACGAGGGGACTCGTCAGGCGGACTGCACGTTCAGCGACACGGCGGCGGAGACGTCGTCGTGGAGCTTGACCGACACGGCGTGGGCGCCGAGCGACTTGATCGGGTTGGTGACCACGATCGTGCGCTTGTCGACGGGCTCGCCCGTCGTGCCCTTGATGGCGTCGGCGATCTCGGCGACCGTGACGGCGCCGAAGAGGCGGCCGCCCTGGCCGGAGCGGACCTTGACGTCCACCGTGGTGCCCTCGAGCTTGCCCTTGATCTCCTCGGCGTGCGCCTGGTCGCGCACGGCACGGGAGGCGCGGGCCGCCTTGATGGACTCGACGGTCTTCTCCGCACCGCGCGTCCACGCGATGGCGACACCGCGGGGCACGAGGTAGTTGCGGCCGTAGCCCGGCTTCACGTCGACGACGTCACCGGCAGCGCCGAGACCGTCGACTTCCTGGGTCAGGATGAGCTTCATGTTGTTTCCGACTCTCCTTCTCAGCGACCGGCCGACGAGTACGGCAGCAGGGCGACCTCGCGGGCGTTCTTGATCGCCATGGCGATCTTGCGCTGCTCCTGGACGCTGACACCCGTGACGCGGCGCGCCCGGATCTTGCCGCGGTCGGAGATGAACTTCCGCAGCAGGTTGACGTCCTTGTAGTCGATGTACGTGACGCCCGCAGCCTTGAGGGGGTTCTGCTTCTTCTTGGGCTTGCGGATGACTGGCTTCGCCATTGTGGTGCTCCTCTAGTCAGAGCCCGGCCGAGGCCGGAATGGGATGGTGGAACAGGTTTGTCAGACGGTCCCGAGGACCGCCGTTGGGTGGGCCGAGGCTCAGGCTCAGAACGGGGGCTCGTCGCCACCGACGCCGGGGGCACCCCACGGGTCGGCCGACTGGCCGCCGCGCGAGCCGCCACCCTGCGAGGGCGCGGGCGAGGCCCACGGGTCGTCGGAGGCCGGACCGGACGAGCGCTGCGGCCCGCCCTGGTCGAAGCCGCCGCCGCCACCGCCGGTAGCACCGCCACCGCTGTTGCCGCCCCCACCGAAGCCGCCACCACCGCCACCGCCGGAGCGGGTGGCGCGGGCGACCTTGGCGGTCGCGAACTTCAGCGACGGCCCGACCTCCTCGACCTCGATCTCGAAGACGGTGCGCTTCTCGCCCTCACGGGTCTCGTAGCTCCGCGCCTTCAGGCGACCCTGGACGACGACACGCATGCCGCGCTGCAGCGACTCGGCGACGTTCTCCGCCGCCTGGCGCCACACCGAGCACGAGAGGAACAGCGCCTCGCCGTCCTCCCAGTCGTTGGTCTGGCGGTTGAACGTGCGCGGCGTCGACGCGATCCGGAAGTTCGCCACGGCCGCACCCGAAGGGGTGAAGCGCAGCTCCGGGTCGTCGACCATGTTGCCGACCACGGTGATGACGGTCTCGCCTGCCATGTCAGGTCTCCTCGTGAAGTCTCAGCCCGTCGGGCCGCCCTGCGGTGTCGCGGGGCCTAGCGCCGGGGTCCTGCCTCATCGTCGCCTGTGGCGGCGTTGCGGCGCGACCCCCGGTTCCACGGTTGTGGAAGGACGCTCAGCCGCGGATGTCGGGGCGGATGACCTTGGTCCGGAGGATCGACTCGTTCAGACCGAGCTGACGGTCGAGCTCCTTCACCGTCGCCGGCTCAGCCTGGAGGCTGATGACGACGTAGATGCCCTCGGCGTTCTTCTTGATCTCGTAGGCCAGGCGACGCCGGCCCCACACGTCGACGTTCTCGACGGTGCCGCCGTCCTTGCGGACGACGTTCTCGAGGTACTTGTCGAGCGACGGGGCGACCGTCCGCTCCTCGAGGCTGGGGTCGAGGATGACCATCACTTCGTATGCACGCACAGCGGTCTCCACCTCCTCTGGACTAGGCGACCACGGTCTCTCCGTGGCAGGAGGGCTCTGCGTCCACCCCCTCGCCGGCTCGCACGGGTACGACGCCGGCAGCGGTGGGTGGGTGTCCTCGCCGTACCCCGTCGGTCGGGGCGGACGAAAGACCCCTGAAGATAGCAGCGCCGTGCCCCGGCGCCGAAATCCCTCCACGGGGGCCTGGATCCACGGGCGGTGGGATTGGGCCCGGCCCGCCGGGGGCAGGACCCGGCCCGTGACCGACGAGACCACCGTGCCCGCCCGCCACGTCGACATCCGCCTCGACGGCGTCGAGATCGACGGCCGGCTGTTCGCCTACCCCGTCCTCCTCGCCGACCTGGCGGAGATCCTGCCCGGCGAGCCCTTCGCCATCCCGCCGTCGAAGCGCAACCGCGGCTCCTGGATCTGGGATGACGCAGGCGTCAGGGCCGGGACGAAGGACGAGGTGCACGCCGAGAAGCTGGCGTTCTCCGTCGACACGGTCGAGCGGGAGGTGCGCATCGAGGGGGTGCCGTTCGGCGAGGAGTTCGGGCCCCGGGGCTCGACGTTCCCGAACCGCGACTTCGGCACCGGCTACGTGATGGTGCACCGCTCCGAGCCCGGACCCGACCAGCACGTGCGCGAGGTGATCGTCGAGCAGAAGGTGCCGCGCAGGCGTGCCGCCGGGAAGAAGCAGGCTGCTCCCGCGGCCCCTGCGACCCCCGCCGCCCCCACGCCGCCCGCCGTCGTGGGCTTCGCCGACCTCAACCTCAAGCTCGCGGTCGTGCAGGTCCTCATGTACGAGAAGGGGCTGCTGACCCCCCGGTTCGTCGTCGACGACTTCGTCGACACCTGCGAGCGGGAGATCGACCTCGTCACGGAGGGGTACGGGCCCATCCCGGAGGTGCTCGCCCACTTCGCCGCGCTCGAGATCCCCGAGGAGCTGCTCGCCCAGGTGGACGAGATCTCCATGGACGGGGGCAACGAGATCTACCTGCAGGTCGCGCCGCAGTGGGACGGCGAGGACGGGGCGTTCGACGTGGCCCGGTGGGACGACCTCGACCGGCTCCCCGGTCTCCGGTCGGTCACCGTCATGGGCGGGGACGAGAAGACGCTGCGCCTCATCCGCGCCCGCGGGATCGACGCCGAGCTGCTCTGAGGGACCCGCCCGGTCGGTCGGTGCCCGTCCCTACGATGGCGGGCATGAGCCCGCACCCGACCGACCTCGTCATCGGCGCCCACGTGGACCAGGCGGACCCGATCGCCGAGGCGCAGGCCCGGCAGGCGCCGGTCGTGCAGATGTTCCTCGGCGACCCGCAGAGCTACAAGGGCCCCGTCGTGGCGTACGCCGGGGGCGCCTCCGCGCTCAAGGCGGCCGCGGAGGAGGCGGGGGTCGGCATCTACGTGCACGCGCCGTACGTCGTGAACGTGGCGACGACGAACAACCGCATCCGCATCCCCAGCCGCAAGCTGCTGCAGCAGCACGTCGACGCGGCGGCCGAGATCGGCGCGCTGGGCCTCGTCGTCCACGGGGGCCACGTCGGCAAGGACGACGACCCCGCGAAGGGCTTCGACAACTGGCGCAAGGCGGTCGAGGCCACCGACCTCAAGGTGCCGCTGCTCATCGAGAACACGGCCGGCGGCGACAACGCCATGACGCGCTACCTCGACCGCATCCGCGGGGTGTGGGACGCGATCGGCGCCGCCGAGGGCGCCGACCGCGTCGGCTTCTGCCTCGACACCTGCCACGCCCACGCGGGCGGCAACGCGCTCGAGACGGTCGTGGCCGACGTCCTGGCCATCACCGGGCGCATCGACCTGGTGCACGCCAACGACTCCCGCGACGACTTCGACTCCGGCGCCGACCGCCACGCCAACTTCGGCGCGGGCCGCATCGACCCCGGCCTGCTCGCCGCCGTCGTGCGCGACGCCGGCGCCCCGGTCGTGTGCGAGACCCCCGGCGGCGCGGACGCCCACGTCGCCGACTTCGCCTGGCTGCGCGAGCGCATCCCGGCCTGAGCCCCCGCACGCCCCCGCACGCCGCCACCCGCCCCCTCCCGTCCCCGTCCGGGTTTGCCCACGCCGCGAGGCGGGCACCACTCGTCCGGCCGGGGACCCGAGCGTCACGGGGGACCGCTCGGGCCCCCGGCCCACCCGGCGCACCGCCCGTCGACCGGTAGCCTCGCCCCCGTGACGACGACTCCCTCCTCCCGCCCGGACCCCCGCCCGGAGCACCTGCCGGAGTCGCCCCGGGGACCGCTGGCCGTGCGCACCATCGCGGCCGACGAGCACCGGGCGTTCCTCGCCACCCGCCGCTCCGCGAGCTTCCTGCAGACCCCCGCGTGGGGTGCGGTGAAGGCCGAGTGGCGCCACGAGTCGGTCGGGTGGTTCGACGGCGACGCCCTCGTCGGCGCGGCGCTGGTGCTCTACCGGCAGGTGCCCAAGCTGAAGCGGTACCTGGCCTACCTGCCCGAGGGCCCCGTCATCACGTACGACGACGGCGACCTCGCCGGCTGGCTCACCCCCCTGACGCGCCACCTGCGCGGTCAGGGCGCGTTCGGCATCCGCATCGGCCCGCCCGTCGTCGTGAACCGCTGGGACACCGCGACCGTCAAGGGCGGCATCGCCGACGAGTCCGTGACCCGCCTCGGCGCCCTGCCGCCCACGCAGCGCGAGCCCGGCGGCGCGACGGTGGTCTCGCAGCTGCTCGAGCTGGGCTGGCAGCGGCTCTCCGCCGAGGGCGGCTTCTCCGCGGGCCAGCCCGCGTTCAACTTCCAGGTGCCGCTGCGCACCGCCGACGGCGAGGCCCGCACCGAGGCCGACGTGCTGGCCGGCATGAACCAGCTGTGGCGCCGCAACATCAAGAAGGCCGACAAGGCCGGCGTCGAGGTCACGACCGCGACCGACGACGCGGCGCTCGAGGCGTTCCACGCGCTCTACCTCCACACCGCCGAGCGCGACCACTTCACGCCCCGGCCGCTCGCCTACTTCCGCACCATGCGCGACGCGCTCAACGCCGAGGCCCCCGACCGCTTCACGTTCTTCCTCGCCCACCACGAGGGCGACCTGGTCGCCGCGACCATCGCCATCCGGGTGGGCGCGCACTACTGGTACTCCTACGGCGCCTCCTCCACCGAGAAGCGCGAGGTCCGCGGCTCCAACGCCGTGCAGTGGGCCATGGTGCGGGCCGCGCTCGCGGCGGGCTGCGACGTCTACGACCTGCGCGGCATCACCGAGACCCTCGACACCGACGACGCCCACGTCGGGCTCATCCAGTTCAAGGTGGGCACCGGGGGCGAGGCGGTGGAGTACGCCGGCGAGTGGGACCTCCCGGTCAACCGCCTGCTCTACCGAGCGTTCGACCTCTACATGCGGCGCCGGGGCTGAGGAGGAACCATGAGTCTGGTCCTGACCGTCGACGGCGAGCGCTGGCGCTCGCACCTGCGCGACTACGCGGAGCGCCACCCGGGCCTCGTGCCCGTCGCCAAGGGCAACGGCTACGGCTTCGGCCTCGGCCGGCTGGCCCGCAAGGCCGCCTGGCTGGGCGTCGACACGCTGGCCGTGGGCACGTACGACGAGCTCGGCGAGGTCGCGAACCGCTTCGACGGCTCGCTGCTCGTGCTCACCCCGTGGCGCCCCTTCGGCGCCGCCCTCGACCTGGCGCCGGGCAGCCCGCTGACGCGCCGCGTCGTCCACACGGTCAGCCGCGTGGAGGACCTCGAGGCGCTGCTCGCGCGCGACCCCGACGCCCGCTTCGTGCTGGAGCGCGCCACCTCGATGCTGCGCCACGGCCTCTCCGCCCGCGACCTCCGCGCGGCCGGGGCCCTGCTCGCCGCCCGCGGCGGGATGCGCGAGCAGCTGCGCGGCGTCGCCCTGCACCTGCCGCTCGCGCAGGGCTCGCACCTGGGCGAGGTGCGCCGCCTCATGACCGACGTCGTCGCCGCCGACCTGGCGACCACGACCGTCTGGGTCAGCCACCTCTCGGAGGCCGAGCAGGGCGAGCTCGCCACGTCGTACCCGGACTACACCTTCCGCCCGCGCACCGGCACCGGCCTGTGGCTCGGCGACCGCAGCGCGCTGCGCGTGACCTCCACCGTGCTCGACGTCCACCCCGTCGAGCGGGGCGAGGTGTTCGGCTACCGCGGCCGCTCCGCACCGAAGCCGGGCACGATCCTCGTCGTCTCGGGCGGCACCGCGCACGGGATCGGCCTCGAGGCGCCCAGCGGCGACCTGTCGCTGCGCTCGCGCGCGGCGACGCTGGCCCGCGGCGGCCTCGACGCGGTCGGCTTCGTCCGCTCCCCGTTCTCGATCGACGGCAAGCAGCGCCTCTTCGCCGAGCCGCCGCACATGCAGGCCTCGATGCTGTTCGTGCCCGCCGGCGCCCACGTGCCCGCGGTGGGCGACCCCGTCGACGTCCGCGTGCGCTACACGACCACGTCGTTCGACGACGTCGTCATCTCCTGACGGTCGCTGCCCCGGTCGCTGCCCCGGTCCTCGACCGCGGCCGGGCGGGGGCCAGCACGTCGTACGACGGCATGACCACGTCGCGCACCACGAGCCCGGCGAGCGCGAGCAGCGCGCCGACGCGCACCAGGCCGAGCACGAGCAGCGGCCCCGCGGCCGGCTCCGAGCCCGAGTCGAGGTAGCCGGCCACCGTCCACCACAGCACCAGCGCGTGGACGAGCTCGACGGCCTGCCACGCCAGCAGGGGCCCGAGCCGCGGCCGGGCCAGCACGGCGAGCGGCAGCACCGCCAGGGCCGAGGCCGGGCCGGCACCGAGGAGCGCGACGGCGACGGCCACGAGCACCAGCGCCACCTGCTCGGGACGCGCGGGGCGCGGCGCGCGGCGCTCGATGAGCAGCACGGCCGCGGTCCACAGCACGAGCACCACGAGGGCGACGGGCACGTACGCCGGCAGCTCGCGGCCGGCGGTCTGCTCGACGGCGTGGCGCAGCGAGCCGGGCGTCGCGGCGCCGACGAGGGTCTCCACCCAGCCCGTCCGCCAGGCGTCGGGGCCGGTCACGGCCGCGCTCAGGGTCACGGCCAGCCACACCAGCGCGGCCGCACCCCCGGCGCGCAGGGCGGCGGTGGCGGCGCCGCGCCGTACCCCCGCGGCCACGACGGCGAGCAGCACGAGCCCGGCCGACCAGGTCACCGTCAGCCCCAGCCCCAGCAGCGCACCGGCGACCAGCGGCCGGCCGCGCCCGGCGGCGACGAGGCCGCCCACGGCCAGGGCCACGCCGACGAGGTCCACGTCGGCGAGCCCGGCGACGAGCAGGAGTGGCGCCGCGGCGACGAGCACCCCGTCCCAGGGGCGCTCGGTCCGGTGGCGTGCGACCGCCACCACGAGCACCAGGGCCGCGAGCCCCACGAGCACCGCCCCCGGCAGCAGCACCCGGCCGGCCTCCCCGCGCACGTCCTCGTCGCGCGCCAGGTCGGCGGTCGGCACCAGCCCGCGCTGGTCCGTCACCGTCGTGTCGCCAGGAGCGACGAGCGCGCCGAGCACGCCGCGGAGGTACGTCGCGCCCACGAGCGCGTGGTCGGCGTCGGCCGCGTGGCGGGCCCCGTCGTCGACGTCCCCGACCCGCTCGTCGTACGGCGCCACCCCCTCCGCGGCGCCGCCCGCGACGTACGCGTCGGGCAGGTCGGAGAAGCAGGACGCCTCGGTCCAGGTCGCGCCGGAGCCTGACCACCCGGGGGCGGGGCAGTCCGCACGCGCGACCAGCCCGAGCACGACGGACAGGGCGGCGAGCGCCGCCGCGACCGCGAGGGGCACCCAGCGTGTCGCCCGCGCGTGGACGCCGACGGGCCCGCCGACGACCTCGCTGAGGGAGGCGAGGGCCGGGTCCTCCTGCGTGGGTACGGCGACGCTCCTCACCGCCGCGTCACCGCCCCGTGCGGTCCGTCACGGAGGGCCGGTGCCGCCGCCGTTGCCGCCACCGCGGCCCTGGCCGGCGCCGCCCTGACCGCCGCCCTGACCGCCACCCGTGGTGGGCGCCGGAGCAGTGGGTGACGGGTCGACCGGCGGCTCGACCGGCGGGTCCACCGGCGGCGAGGGCTCGACCGGCGTCTCCTCGACCGGCGGGGGTGCCGGGGGAGCCGTGGTGGCCGGCGGGGCGCTCGTCGACGGCGCGGAGGTCGCGTCGTCGTCGTCGTTGCCGCCGCCGCCACCGCCGCCACCGCCGCCACCGCCGGAGCCGGAGCCGCCGCCGTTGCCGCCGCCACCGCCCGAGCTGGACTCGCCGGAGTCGGAGTCGACGTCGCCGTCGAGGAACGCCGGCTCCGGGAAGTCGAGCTCCTCGGAGTCGCCGAGCGCGCGGTCCATGACCTCGGTCCAGGTGCGGGCCGGGAAGGCGCCGCCGAAGTACTCCGGCAGCCAGTCCTGCAGCTGCTCGCGACCGGTGCCGCGGGTGTAGGCCACCGCCGTCGCCAGCTGCGGGGTGTAGCCGACGAACCACGAGGAGGAGACCTCGCCGCGGTCGTTGGTCGCCGTGCCGGTCTTGGCGGCGGCCGGGCGGCCCAGCGCGCGGGCCGCGGTGCCCGAGCCGTCCTGCACGACCTGCTGCAGGGCGTAGGAGGTGTCGGCCGCGACGTCGGAGGAGATCGCGCGCTGCGGGTCGGACTCCCACTCGTACTTCACGGCGCCGAAGCGGTCCGTCACCTTCTGCACGACGTGCACGTCCTGCTGCACGCCGTCGTTGGCGATCGTCGCGTAGGCCGAGGCCATGTTGATCGGGCTGACGTCGCCCGAGCCCAGCGAGACGCCGAGGTTGGTGTCGAGGCCGCGCGAGGTGCGCGGGATGCCGTACTCGCTGCCCCCGTTGCCCGGGATGCCGAGGCGCCCGGCGGCGTCGAGGATGAGGCCGGGCCCGTCCTCCATCTGCTCGGTGAGGTCGACGAAGGCGGTGTTGATCGAGTTCTGGGTGGCCGTGCGCAGGCTGACGGCGCTGCCGTAGTCCTGGTCGCCCTGGTTCTCCACCTCGCTGCCGTCCGGGGTCTCGTACGGCGAGTTGCCGTCGAAGGTGTCGCGCAGGGAGAAGCCGTACTCCAGCGCCGCGGCGACCGCGAAGGCCTTGAACGTGGAGCCCGGCTGCACCAGCGAGGCCGCCCAGTTGATCTCGGACTGCAGGTAGTCCTGGCCGGCGTAGAACCCGCGCAGCGCGCCCGTGCTGGGCTCGACCATCGCGACGCCGACGTGGAGCTCCTCGTTGGAGAAGCCCTCGGGGAACTCCTCGGCCACGCCCTCGCGGGCCGCCTTCATCGCGCTGCCGGAGAACGTGGTCTCGACACGCAGGCCCCCGCCGTCGATCTCGTCCTCGGTGAACCCGAGCTCGACGAGCTCGTCGCGCACGAGGCGGAGCATGTGGCCCTTCTCGCCGCCGTACGAGTCCGACTGCTCGCCCTCCGGGAACGGCGGCAGCGCCTCGGCGGCCGCGTCGGCCTCGGCCCGGTCGACCTCGCCCTCCTCGGCCATGCCGTCGAGCACGTAGCGGTAGCGGCCGAGCAGGCGCTCCTCGGCCTCCGGGCCGTTGGCCGGGTCGAAGGCCGTCGGGTTGTTGATGACGGAGGCGAGCACCGCCGCCTGCTGCAGCGTCAGGTTGTTCGCGTTGGCCTCGGGCCCGAAGAACGCGCGGGCCGCCGCCTGCACGCCGTACGCGCCGCGGCCGAAGTAGATGGTGTTGAGGTAGCCCTCGAGCACCTCCTCCTTGCTCAGCTGCCGCTGGATCTTCAGCGAGAGGATCGCCTCCTTGGCCTTGCGGCTGAGGGTGCGCTCCTGGCTGAGGTAGAGGATCTTCACGTACTGCTGCGTGATCGTGGACGCGCCCTGCGTCGAGCCGCCGGAGGCGTTGGAGAACGCGGCGCGCAGGATGCCCTTGGGGTCGATGCCGCGGTTCGTCCAGAAGGAGCGGTCCTCCGCCGCGACGACCGCGTCGCGCATGTACTCCGACATGTCGTCGAAGGGCACCGACTCGCGGTTCTGCGTCGCGAACGACCCGATCTCGGCACCGCCGCCGGTGTAGTAGATCTTGGTCGTCTGGGTCTGGAAGTCCTCGTTCGGGTCGGGGATCTCCGTGGTCTGGTAGGCCACCACGAACGTGCCGACGCCGATGAGCGCGAGGGCCAGTCCGATCGTGGTCGCCCACAGCAGCGCGCGCTTCCACCAGGCGCGCTTGACCTTCGGTTCACCGGACCTCGAGGCGCGTCCGGCGCCGCGGTCCCGGGTGGCCGCGGTGCCGTCCGCGCGACGCTTTCCAGCCATCTGGGGGGCCTCCTGCAGGTGGGGGGGCCGGTGCGGGGGCACCGGGCAAACCTGACCCAGGGTACGCACCCGCCGCCACAGCAGCCCCGGAACCGGTACGGCGGGCGCCCGCGACCGCCCGCTGGGGCCACTGCGCGACACGTGACGGACGTCGCCGGCACACCGGGGGTTCACTTACCCGGATATATCGCTACGATAGATCGCGTGGCACGTCGCGCGGAGACCATCGAGCTAGCAGTCCTCGGACTGCTGCACGAGGCACCCATGCACGGCTACGAGCTGCGCAAGCGCCTCAACCTCATGCTGGGCTGGGGACGCCTGCTGTCGTACGGATCGCTCTACCCCGCCCTCAAGCGCTTGCTGCGCGCGGGCCTCATCACCGAGACGACGGTGTCGACGACCCCGGTCACCCGGCGGCCGCGCATCGTCTACGAGGTCACCGAGGACGGGAAGCTCGAGTTCAAGCGGATGATGTCCGACTCCGGGCCGGCGGCCTGGGAGGACGACACGTTCGACATCCGCTTCGCCTTCTTCAGCCGCACGGACATGGAGATCCGCCTGCGCGTGCTGGAGGGGCGCCGTACGCGGCTGCAGGAGCGGCTGGACCGTGTCCAGTCCGACCTCAGCCGCACGCAGAAGGAGGTCGACCGGTACGCCGTGGAGCTGCAGCGCCACGGGGTCGAGTCGGTCGAGCGCGAGGTCCGCTGGCTGTCGGACCTGATCGACGCCGAGCGGGGCCGCCCCGCCGACGACGCACCTCCGGGCGACCAGCCGAGCACGGCCTGAGCGGCTCGTGCACGTCCCGATGTGATCCCACCACCCACAGACCTGTCCATTCAGGAAGATCAGTAAGGAGAGCCCCATGGGTTCGGTTCGAGTAGCGATCGTCGGCGTCGGAAACTGCGCGACGTCGCTCGTCCAGGGCGTCGAGTACTACAAGGACGCCGACCCCTCCGGCGCCGTGCCGGGGCTCATGCACGTCGTCTTCGGTGACTACCACGTCGCCGACGTGGAGTTCGTGGCCGCGTTCGACGTGGACGCCAAGAAGGTCGGCTTCGACCTCGCCGAGGCCACCCAGGCCAGCGAGAACAACACGATCAAGATCTGCGACGTGCCGCCCACCGGCGTCACCGTGCAGCGCGGCCCGACGTTCGACGGTCTCGGCAAGTACTACCGCGAGACCATCGAGGAGTCGGACGCCGAGCCGGTCGACGTCGTGCAGGTCCTCAAGGACACCGGCGCCGACGTCCTCGTCTCCTACCTCCCCGTGGGCTCGGAGCAGGCCGACAAGTTCTACGCCCAGTGCGCGATCGACGCCGGCGTGGCCTTCGTCAACGCCCTCCCCGTCTTCATCGCCTCCGACCCCGAGTGGGCCGAGAAGTTCAAGGTCGCGGGCGTCCCGATCGTCGGCGACGACATCAAGAGCCAGGTCGGCGCCACCATCACCCACCGCGTGATGGCGAAGCTGTTCGAGGACCGCGGCGTCACGCTGGACCGCACGTACCAGCTCAACGTCGGCGGCAACATGGACTTCAAGAACATGCTCGAGCGCGAGCGCCTGGAGTCGAAGAAGGTCAGCAAGACGCAGGCCGTCACCTCGAACCTCACCGGTTCGCTCTCGGGCAAGGTGCACGACAAGAACGTGCACATCGGCCCGTCGGACTACGTCGCGTGGCTCGACGACCGCAAGTGGGCGTACGTCCGCCTCGAGGGTCGCGCCTTCGGTGACGCCCCCATCAACCTGGAGTACAAGCTCGAGGTGTGGGACTCGCCGAACTCGGCCGGCATCATCATCGACGCCATCCGCGCCGCGAAGATCGCCAAGGACCGCGGCATCGGCGGCCCGATCATCTCCGCGTCGTCGTACCTCATGAAGTCCCCGCCGGTGCAGCTGCCGGACGACGAGGGCCGTCGCCGCGTCGAGGCCTTCATCCGCGGCGAGGAGTGATCCGCCAGCCGGCAGCGTGAGCTGCCGGCGTCGGTGGATCAGGTTGAGCGAGCGCGCGAGCGAGGGACGAGGTCGCGACCGCGAGTCGAAACCGCCGCCGCCGCCGTCAGGCGGATCACCCGCCGTACGACGAGCGCCCCGTGGGTCGGACCCACGGGGCGCTCGTCGCGTCTGCGCACCCGGGTGCCCGGGTGCGGGTGCGTCAGGAGGTGGGGACCGGCGACCACTCGAAGGCCTGGACCACGACGAAGCCCGGGCCGTGGAAGACGTACTGCAGCGCCTCGCCCGTGCCGCCGCGCAGCATCGAGCGGGCGTTCATGCTGTTCTTCACGCCGGGCTCGAGGTTGGCCGACCAGCAGACCGCGGCGTCGGAGTCGACGTACACGGGTCCCTGGGAGCAGTCGAGGACGGTGACGAGGCCGACCGCGTTGATCGCGACCGTGCCGGTGCCGCCGATCGTGGTGTTGAAGAGGCCGGCGCCCATCATGCCCGCGCCCTTGGTGCGGTTGATGTCCCACTGCAGCGTCGCGTCGAACGCGAGCAGGTTGCGGGCGTTGATCGAGATGCCCTCGTTCTCGAGGTGCATGAGGTTGACGTAGCCGGCCTGCTCGGCGAAGTAGACGACGCCCTGGCCCGAGACGCGCATGAGGGCGAGGTTCTCGCTGGTGAGCACCTTCTTCGCGAGCTTGCCGATGCTGCCCGCGCCCTCGTGGTCGAAGCTGACGTTGCCCTGGTAGGCGATCATCGAGCCCTTCGCCGCCAGGACGTCCGGGCCGAGGCCCACCCGCAGGGTCTGGGAGTTCTGCAGCAGGAACCGCTCGTTGCTCTGCTTGGGCAGGTTGTCCTGCGCGAAGAGTTCGCTTCTCATGGGGGCAACTCTGCCCGATCACGGGCCTGCCCGGCACGCGATCACCTCAGGCGCGTGCCGGGCAGGCGGGTGGAGCGGGTCGGGCGGGAGCCGGGCGGCGCGTCAGGCGCGCTCGGCCTCCTTCTTGATGGCGGCCAGGGTGCGCGCCATGCCGGTGCGCAGCTCCTCGGTGAACTGGGGCACGCCGCCGAGCACGCGGTTGGTGAGGCCGATGGAGAGATTCGAGATGCCGTCCGGGGTCTCGCGGCGGTGCACCAGGCGGGTGCCGCCCTCGTGGGGGACGAGGCGGTAGGACCAGATGGTGCGGTTCTCCGCGACCCGGAAGGCGATCTCGCGCTGCGGGTCGAAGCGCACGACCTTCGCACGCGTGGGCCACACGAGCAGCCCGCGGTGGTTGAGGTTGACCATCGTCGCCCCGAGGCGGACGCCGCCGGGCACGAAGGTGCGCACGACCTGCGGGCTCCACTCCGCCATGCGGGGCAGGTCGGAGACGAGCGCCCAGACCTGGGCGGGGCTGGCGTCGATGTCGGTCGTGGCCTCGAGCTCGGTCGAGGTGGACTGCTGCTGGGTCACGGGGGCTCCGCTCGTCGGCGGCGCACGCCGGGCGCGCGGGCGCGCGGGGGTACGCCGGGTGGTCAGGCTCCCGGCGCACGCTACTGAACGCGCGTCAACAAGACAAGGGTGGTGCGCTCCGGCGACGCTCCACGGTCGAACCATGTGCTCTACGGCCCAGGCATTGGCCGTAGACCACAGGTTTCCCCGCCTAGGCGGGGAAACCTCAGCCCTGCCGCCCCGCCCACCAGGCGCGCAGCGCCGCCTCGGCGACCTCTGCCTCCTGGGGGCCCTCGTCCATGCGCAGCTCGAGCAGGAACCGGTAGGCCTCGCCGACCTCGCGGCCGGGGCCGATGCCCAGCACCTCCATGATCCGGTTGCCGTCGAGGTCGGGCCGGATCGAGTCGAGCTCCTCCTGCTCGGCCAGCACGGCGATGCGGCGCTCGAGGTCGTCGTACGTGCGGCGCAGCCGGTCGGCCTTGCGCTTGTTGCGCGTCGTGCAGTCGGCCCGGGTGAGGATGTGCAGCCGCTCGAGCTGGTCGCCGGCGTCGCGGACGTAACGGCGGACGGCGGAGTCGGTCCACTCGCCGTCGCCGTAGCCGTGGAAGCGCAGGTGCAGCTCGACGAGCTTGGCGACGGCGTCGATCTCGTCGCCGGAGAACCGCAGGGCCTTCATGCGCTTGCGCGCCATCTTGGCGCCGACGACGTCGTGGTGGTGGAACGTGACGGTGCCGCCGTCGACGAAGCGGCGGGTGCGCGGCTTGCCGATGTCGTGGATCAGCGCGGCGAAGCGCACGACGAAGTCGGGCACCCCCGCGCCGTCCTCGCCGGCCAGCCGGGGCTCCAGGTCCATCGCCTGCTCGAGCACCGTCAGCGAGTGCTCGTAGACGTCCTTGTGCCGGTGGTGCTCGTCGCGCTCGAGGCGCAGCGCCGGCAGCTCGGGCAGCACCCGCGCGGCCAGCCCGGTGTCGACCAGCAGCGCGAGCCCGAGGCGGGGGTACGGCGCGCACACCAGCTTCACGAGCTCGTCGCGCACACGCTCGGCGGAGATCACGTCGATGCGCTCCGCCATCGCGGTCATCGCCTCCACGACCTCGGGCGCGACGTCGAAGCCGAGCTGGGCGGCGAAGCGGGCCGCGCGCATCATCCGCAGCGGGTCGTCGGAGAAGGAGTCCTCGGGGCGCCCCGGCGTGCGCAGCACCCGGTGGGCGAGGTCGACGATGCCGCCGAACGGGTCCTCGAAGCGCCGGTCCGGGATGGAGACGGCCATCGCGTTGACCGTGAAGTCGCGCCGGCCGAGGTCGCCGCCCAGGTCGGTGCCGTAGGCCACCTCGGGCTTGCGGGAGTCGGGGCTGTAGGCCTCGGAGCGGTACGTCGTGATCTCGATCGTCCAGCCGCCCTTGCGGCAGCCGATGGTGCCGAAGGCGCGACCGATGTCCCATACCGCGTCGGCCCAGCCCTTGACGAGCCGCTCCACCTCGTCGGGCGTCGCGGAGGTGGTGAAGTCGAGGTCGTCCTGGAGCCGCCCGAGCATCGCGTCGCGCACGGGCCCGCCCACGAGGTGCAGCTGGTGGCCGGCCGTGACGAAGCGCTCACCCAGCTCGTCGACCACGGCGCCGATGCGCTCCAGCTCCGCGGTGACGCGCTGCTGCACCTGCACCATCGACAGCTGCTCGCCGCCCTCGGACGGGGTGGCGGCGGGGCTCGTGGGCTCGGTGGACACGACGGACCACTCTAGTTGCCCGCGCCTGTCCTAGAGTCGTCGCCATGCTCGAGCCGGTCGCGTCTCCCCCGCGCGCCGCGCGACCCCCGGCTCCCGGGCGTCCGACGTCGCCCCCGCCCGCGGGCCCCTCCGCGCGCCTGCGGGCCGCGGCGACCGGGGTCGTCACGCTCCTCGCCCTCGTGCTGCTCGGCCCGACGGCGCCCGCGGCGGCGGGGTCCGCCGTACCCGCGCCGGGCGCGTCCCCGTCGGCCCCCGGTACGGCGTCGCTCGCCGCCGCGGGCGACGGTGAGGCCCTCGACGTGCGCCTGCTCGACGTGAGCCCCGAGGTGCTGACCACCGCGACCGCGGGCGTGGTGACGGCCACCGGCACCGTCACCAACACCTCCGACGACGAGTGGCGCGACGTGCGCATCTACCCGCTGACCTCGACCGAGCCGCTGACGGACGCCGAGGAGGTGGCGGACGCGGCGGCGAGCGACGTCGACGACTTCATCGGCAACCGCATCACCACCGAGGGCGTCTTCGACGACTCCATCACCACCCTCGAGCCCGGCCAGACGCGGCCGTTCACGGTCGTGCTGCCCCGCGAGGCGCTGCCGGTCGCGGACGAGCCGGGCGTCTACTGGCTCGGCGTGCACGCGCTCGGCGCGACCGACGAGGGCCGCAGCGGCAACGCGGAGGGCAAGGACCGGGTCCTCCTCCCGCTGCTGCCCGCCCCGCCCGCGACACCGCCGGGCGTGCAGGCCTCGGTCGTCGTGCCGATCCGCGAGGCGGTGCGCTACGCCGCCGACGGGTCGGTCGCGGACCCCGAGCGCTGGGAGGAGCTGCTGGGCGACGACGGGCGCCTGCGCCACGTCGTCGACGCCGTCGGGCAGCCCGGCTCCGCCCCGGTGACCTGGCTGGTCGACCCCGCGGTGCTCGACGTGGCGCAGCGCCTCGCCCGGGGCAACCCGGAGCGCACGCTGGCCCCGCCCGTCGCCCGCGAGCCGGAGGACGGCGCGACCACCGACGGTGGGGACGACGGCGGCGACGGGAGCGGGGAGGGCGCCGACGACGCGGCCGGGGCGGACGACGACCTCGCCAGCGACGCCGCCGCCTGGCTGGACGACGTGCTCGCGCTGCTGCGGTCGGGCGAGCTGCTGGTCCTCCCGTACGGCGACACCGACCTCGCCGGCGCCGCCGAGCACCGCCCCCAGGCCTACGCGCGGGCCCGGCTGCTCGCCGAGGAGGCCCTCGAGCGGTTCGAGCTGAGCGGTGTGCCCGCCGTCGCGCCCGAGGGCGAGGGCGTGGCGCAGCAGGACCTCGACGTGCTGGAGGACGACGCCGTCGTCCTCGTGGGCGACGACCACCTCCCCGCCGACGACGAGGAGCCGCGAGTGGGCGGTGCCCCCGTCCTCGACCTCGGCGGGCGCACCCTCGTCGTCACCGACGGCTCGGCCGACGGCTCCGAGGCGGTCGCGACCGCCGGCGGGGCGGGCGGGGCGAGCGACGACCCGACCGACGGGGCCGGTGACGGGGCCGGTGACGGTGACGGGGAGACGTCCGCCGCCGGGGCGGCGGAGGCCGCCGCGGCCCGCACGTCGGGCCTCGCCGTGCGCCAGCGCCTCCTCGCCGATGCCGCGGTGGGGGCGCTCGGCCCCGACGCCGCGTCGTACCAGCCGCCCGTCGTCGTGCTGCCCTCCGCGTGGGACCCGGGGGCGTCGGCCTCCCCCACCGCGGGGCTCGGCACCGGGTGGCTCCAGGCGGTGCCGCTGAGCGAGCTCGCGTCGGGCGACCTGCCCACGGCGCAGCCCGAGGACGTCGTGACCGACGCGGGCGCCGAGACGCTGCCCGCCGACGTCTTCGACCGCGGGCAGCACCTCCTGGTGCGCGGCGCCCGCCTCGACGAGATCCTGCCGGACACGGACGCCGTGCGCGGCCAGGTGGAGCGCGAGGCGGCCGTGCTGCTGTCCTACGCGCACCGCAACGACGTGGCCCGCACCCGCGAGAGCACCCAGGCGGCCGTCACGCAGATCGAGTCGCTCCTCGGCGAGGTCACCGTCGAGGGTCCGCCCTCGGTGACCCTGGCGTCGGAGTCGGGGCGCTTCAGCGTGCGGGTCGTCAACGGCCTCGAGCAGCCGGTGGTCGTCGAGCTGCGGGGCGCCGAGGGCGACTCCGTGACCCTCGAGGAGTCCGGCCCGGTCGAGCTGCCGCCCGGCGGGACCGCGACGGTGCTGCTGTCCGCGACGCTGGACTACATCGGCGTCTTCGACGCGCAGGTGCGCGTGACGGACGCCGAGGGCGTGCCGCTCGGAGCGTCGACGACCGTGCCGCTGCGCTCCACGGCGGTGAGCGACGTGATCTGGATCGTCATCGTCGTCGCCTTCGTGCTCCTGGTGGGCACCTCCTACCTGTTCGTGCGCCGCCGGCGCGCAGCGGCGCGGCGCCTCGCCGCCGACGAGACACCCGAGCCCGCCGCCCCCGCGGCGGAGCCGGCGGACGAACGGACGGGTAGCACCGCGTGAGCTCACCGCAGGACCCCCGGTCCCCCCACGGGTCCGACCACGGCGCCCCGCGCTGGCCCGACGGGTGGGAGGACGACGGGTCCGGGCTCGACGAGACCCGCGAGCGCCCGGCCCTCTGGCTGCCCGACAGCGGTCACGCCCTGCCCGCGGCGCCCGTCGAGGACCCGGCCGAGCCCCCGTCGGGCGGCAAGCACCGGGCCCCGGGACCGGCCGCGGTCGGCGCGCCCCTGTCGGGTGACGCCGCCACGGGCGAGCTCGCGCTCGGCGACCTCGGCGCCGTCGGCGACCCGCGGGCCGAGGCCCGCGCCGCCGACCGCGAGGCCGACAGGGAGGCCGATCGCGAGGCCGACCGGGAGGCGGGCGCGGGGGGCGGCGGCAAGCGTGCCGGCGAGCGGGCCGCCGAGCGCTCCGTCGACGCGGGCGTGCTCGGCTCCAGCGCGGTGATGGCGGCGGGCACCATCGTGTCCCGCCTGTCCGGCTACGTGCGGGGCATCCTGCTCGTCGCTGCCCTGGGTCTCGAGCTGCACGCCGAGCTGTTCACGATCGGCAACACGATCCCGAACATGGTCTACATCCTGCTCGCGGGCGGCGTCTTCAACGCCGTGCTGGTGCCGCAGCTGGTGCGGGCGATGAAGAACGACGACGACGGGGGCGAGGCGTACATCAACCGCATCGTCACCCTCTCGGTGCTCTTCCTGGGCACCGTCACCGTGCTGCTGGTGATCGCGGCGCCCTGGGTGATGTCGATCTACCTGGACGACGCCTTCGACGCCCCCGAGCTGGCCGCGCAGCGGGAGTCGGCGATCGACTTCGCCCGCTACTGCCTGCCCCAGGTCTTCTTCTACGGCATGTTCGTGCTCGTCGGGCAGATCCTGAACTCCCGGCGGCGCTTCGGTCCGATGATGTGGGCGCCGATCGCCAACAACGTCATCTCCGTGGCCGTACTGACGATCTACCTGCTGGTCTTCGGGCCCGTCGCCCGCTCCGAGCAGGACAGCGCCTTCACCGCCGGCCAGGAGCTGCTCCTGGGCCTGGGATCGACGCTCGGGATCGTTGCCCAGCTCGCCATCCTCGTGCCCTACCTGCGCAAGGCCGGCGTCTCGCTGCGTCCGCGCTTCGACTTCCTGGGCACCGGCCTCGGGCGGACGCTCAAGCTCGCCGTCTGGACGATCGGTTTCGTCATCGTCAACCAGGTCGCCTACACCGTCGTCGTGCGCCTGGCCTCCTCCGGTGCCGCCGGCGGCGCGCTGAACGAGGAGGTGGGCACGGGCTACACCGTCTACTCCCAGGCCTTCCTCATCATGATGGTGCCGCACTCGGTCGTGACGGTCTCGCTGACGACCGCGATCCTGCCCCGCCTCTCCGCGGCGGCCGCGAACCACGATCTCGCCGCCATGGGCACGACGATCGCCCAGACCCTGCGCACGGCCCTGGCGTTCGTCGTACCCACCCTTGCCTTCGTCGTGGTCAGCGCCGACGAGCTGGCCAACATCATCTGGGGCTACGGCGCCGCGCGCGAGACCTTCGGCGTCATCGTGCCGTCGCTCGTGCTCTTCGCCCCGGCACTGGTGCTCTTCACGATCCACTACCTGATGCTGCGCGGCTTCTACGCCCTCGAGCAGACCCGGCGGGTGTTCTTCATCCAGTGCGTCATCGCCGCCGTGAACATCGGGATGGCGGTGCTGCTGGTGCGGCGCGCGAACCTCTACGACACCGCACCCGCGCTGGTCCTCGCCTACGGCACCGCGTACGCGGTGGGCGCCGCGCTGTCGTACGTCGTGCTGTCGCGCACGCTCGGCGGCCTGCACACGGGCCGGACGCTGGGCTTCCTCGCCCGTCTGATGGTCGCCGTCGTGATCGGCTCCGCGGTCGCCTGGGTGGTGCGCCTCCAGGCCCTCGACCTGCTCCCCGACGAGCCGGGCAAGCTGGCCGCCGGTGGGCTCCTCGCCGCGGTCGGGCTGCTCTACCTCGCGGTCGTCCTGCTGCTCGCCCGCCTGCTGCGGGTGCGCGAGGTGAACGACGTGGTGAGCACCGTCGTACGACGGGTCCGACGCTGACCGCACGCGCGCTCGACCGGCGTCCTACGATGGCCGGAGCCGATGACGAGACCGACGGGTGAGGAGGTTCGCGGGTGCCGACGATCCGGCCCGGTGACGTGCTCGCCGACCGCTACCTGCTCATCGACCTGCTCGGCGAGACCGGCGACGGACGCTTCTGGCGCGCGCACGACCGCGTGCTCGCCCGCCACGTCGCGGTGTTCGTCAGCCCCGCCGGCACCCCGCGCGCCGCGACCCTGCTCGAGGCCGCCCGCGGCTGCGCCCGCCTGACCGACCGCCGCTTCCTGCGCGTGCTGGACGCCGAGGTCAAGGCGGGGATGACGTACGTCGTCACGGAGTGGGGGACCGGCACCTCCCTGCTGCTGATGCTCCAGCACGCGCCGCTGGCCCCCCGCCGCGCGGCCTGGATGGTCGGCGAGGTCGCCGGCGCCATGGCCGCCGCCCACGCCGTCGGCGTCACCCACGGCCGCCTCGCCCCCGAGAACGTGCTCGTCGACCTCTCGGGCTCGGTGCGCGTCGTCGGCGCCCAGGTCGACGCCGCGCTGAAGGGCCTGCTGCCCGCCACGGAGCGCGACGACGTGCACGAGATCGTCAGCCTCCTCTACGCCGGCCTGACGGGCCGCTGGCCGGGCCGCTCCCCCTCGGAGATGCCCGCCGCCCCCCTTGACGGCCACGCCGTGCTGCGCCCGCGGCAGGTGCGCGCCGGCATCCCGCGGGTGCTCGACGAGCTGTGCGACGACGTCCTCAACGCCCCGGACCCGCCGCGCGCGCCGTACGACCTGACCACCGCCCGCGGCATCGCCGACTACCTCCGCGAGTACGTCGGGGACCCCGCCGGCATGGCGGCCGCCGAGGCCGAGCGCGGCACCGTGGCGACCGGAGCCATCCCGGCCGTGTCCCCCACGCTGCTGACCCCGCTGCCCCCGGTGCTGCCCCACGACGCCCGCAACGGCGCCACCGCGGTGCGGCCCGGCGCGGCCGTCCCCGCGGCTCCGACCGGCGACCCCCTGGCCGACCCGCTGACCGGCCCCGCCGCCGACCCGCTCGGCGCTCCCACCGCCGCCGCTCCCGCCGCCACCTCCTCCGCCACCTCCGCCACGCCCGCCCACGTGGCGAAGGCGCAGCCGGGCCTCGCCTCCTCCGCCGTGAGCGGTACGACGGCTGCGACCCCCGCCGTACCCGCACCCGGGCCGGTGACCGCCCAGCACGACGACGAGGGAGCCACCTCGACGGCGGAGCGGGCGGCGGTGCCGGCCGACGCGGCGGACGCCGCGGACTCCGAGCGCCCCTCCGGGGAGGGCGCGTCGGGGGAACGTCCGGCGGGGCGCCCGAACGTGCGCGCGGCGCAGTCCCTGGACGTGCCCACGCAGGCGGGCGTCCCGATCTTCCACGAGGGTGAGGAGGGCGAGTCGGGCGACGTGTCCTGGCTGGCCAAGCGCGCCGAGCCGCCGCCGCCCCCGCCGGACTTCGAGCCGCACCCCGAGCGGCCGCTGTTCGCGCCGGAGACGCCCGAGCAGATCGAGGCCCGCCGCCGCGCCCAGGAGGCGGGTCCGCCGCCGGTCTCGGAGGAGTTCTGGCCGTGGGCGACCGGCCACACCACCGGCGCCGTGCTGCCGCATCCCGTCCGCGACCCCGGCGCCCGCAAGCGCACCGCCCCGGGGCGCTCGTGGCTGCAGCTCGCCGGGTTCCTCGGTGCGCTGGTGGCGCTGCTGCTCGTCGTGGCGATCCTCTACCAGTTCGTCGGCCCCTCCGACGACGGCGGTGGCGGCGGCTCCGACGAGGCGTCGTCGGGGTCCTCCTCGAGCGCGCCGGCTGCCGCGCCCGAGCCGCTGACCGGGCTGACCGCGACCTCGATCGACCCCCAGGGCGACGGCGAGGAGCGCGAGAACCAGGTCGCCAACGTGCTCGACGGCGACGCCGGCACCTCGTGGACGAGCGAGCGCTACTTCCAGCAGCTCGGTCCCGGCGGCCTCAAGACCGGCGTGGGTCTCCAGCTCGACCTCGGCGAGAGCCGTGAGGTGCGCGAGGTGCAGCTGGACCTCGCCGGCTCCGGGGCCGCCGTGGCGGTCTACCTGGGTGACGACGCGGTCGACGACGTCGAGGACCTCGAGCCCGTCGCCACCGGCGCCGACCTCGCCCAGCGGGCCTCGCTCGCGGTCGAGGGCGGCTCCGGCCGCTACCTGACGCTCTGGTTCACCGCCCTCCCGACCGTCGAGGGCGGCTTCCGCGCCGAGGTCGCCGAGGTGCGGGTCCTCGGGTGAGCGCCAGCCCGGAGGGCCCCGACGACCACGCCCTCCTGCGCGCCCACGTCGCGGGTGACCCCGACGCGTTCGGCCTGCTCCTCGCCCGCCACCGCGACCGCCTGTGGGCGGTGGCGCTGCGCACGACGGGCAACCCCGAGGACGCGGCGGACGGCCTGCAGGACGGCCTCGTGGCGGCGTACCGGCGGGCGGGGACCTTCCGCGGCGACTCCGCGGTCACGACGTGGCTGCACCGGGTCGTCGTCAACGCCTGCCTCGACCGGCTCCGCGCCCGCAAGGTCCGCGCGGCCGACCCGCTGCCCGACGACCTCGACGAGCAGGCGTCCCGGGGCGGGGTGGTCGGCGCCCCGACGCCCACGACCGACCCGGAGCGCGCCGCCACCGACGCCGAGACCCGCGAGCGGGTGCTCGCGGCGCTGGCCACCCTGCCGCCGGAGCAGCGGGCCGCGCTGGTGCTCGTCGACATGGAGGGGTACGGCGTCGCCGAGGCCGCCGAGGTGCTCGGCTGCGCCGTCGGCACGGTGAAGTCGCGGTGCTCCCGCGGGCGTGCGCGCCTGGCCGCGCTCCTCGCCGACCTGGTCGCGGCGCCCGTCGCGGAGCGACCTCCCGCGTCGCCGCCGGGGAACCGTCCCGCCACCTCGGACGTCCCATCCCCACGCACGACGCGCGGACCACCCGCGGACGCCCCCTGACCCCGCGCGGCCCCTGACCCGCGCTGCCCCCGACCCCGCCGCGCCCCCACGAGGAGGTGAGATGACCGACCCGACCGACCGACCCGCGCCCGGCGACGACGCCCCGCTGGACCCCGCGACCGAGGCCCGCGTACGCGGCCTGCTGCGCGCCGCCGCCGAGCGCTCGCCCATGCCCGCGGACGTCGCCGCCCGGCTCGACGACGTCCTCGCCGGCCTCGCCGCCGAGCGCGCGGGTGCGGCGCCCGCCGCGACCCCGGCGCAGAACGCCCTCCCCCCGCGCCCGGACGCATCCCCCGCGCACCGCCCCGCCCCCGAGCTCGTCGACCTCGCCGCGGCACGTCGCCGCCGACGGGTCGCGCGGGGGCTGCTCGTCGCCGCCGCGGCCGTCGTGGTCGTCGGGGTGGGGGGCACCGTCGTGCCGCGGCTCGGGGGCTCGGAGAGCGACTCCGAGTCGAGCGAGGTGGCGGGCGAGGCGCCCCAGGGCTCCTCGGCCGAGGAGCAGGAGGACGCCGGTCCGGCGTCCCCCGGGTACGACGCTCCCGGTGCGGCCCCGGAGGCCGACGTGCAGGACCGCGCCGTGACCGCGGCGGCCGCCCTCACGCCGTACGCCGGTCAGGTGCTCGCGGGCCCGGACGGCGTCGTGCTCTCGGCGGGGCCGGACCTGGACGCCCAGGTGGCCGACCTGCTGTCCTCCGTGGCTGCGGCGCCCGCCCCCGCGGCCGGGGACTGCGGCGAGCCTGGACCCGGCGCGGTGGGCGTCCTCACGACGTACGCCGGCACCCCCGCCCGCGTCGACGTCACCCTCCCCGAGGGGGACGCGGGGACCGTCGACGTCGTGGTGCGCGCCTGCGGCACCGGGGACCGCCTCGACGCGCTGCGACTGGCCCGGCCGTGACGGCGAGCCGGGAATCCCTCTCGCCTACGATCGGTTGACGACTGTGGCGAGGGCACCGGCCTCCGCCGTACCGACCTCAGGAGCTTCGACCCCCATGACCGACCAGACAGCCACCGCCACCCCCGCTGCCGGGGAGCCCCGCAACGTCATCGTCATCGGGTCCGGGCCGTCGGGCTACACGGCCGCGGTCTACGCCGCGCGCGCGAACCTCGCGCCCCTCGTGTTCGAGGGCTCGGTCACCGCGGGCGGTGCGCTGATGAACACCACCGAGGTGGAGAACTTCCCGGGCTTCCGCGACGGCATCATGGGCCCGGCGCTCATGGACGAGATGCGTGCCCAGGCCGAGCGCTTCGGCGCCGAGCTGATCCCCGACGACGTGGTCGAGGTCGACCTGACCGGCGACATCAAGGTCGTGCGCACCGAGACCGACACCTACACCGCGCGCGCCGTGGTGCTGGCGATGGGCTCGGGCTACCGCAAGCTCGGCATCGACGGCGAGGACCTCTACTCGGGCAAGGGCGTGTCGTGGTGCGCCACCTGCGACGGCTTCTTCTTCCGCGAGCAGGCGATCGCGGTCGTCGGCGGCGGTGACTCCGCGGTCGAGGAGGCCACCTTCCTCACGCGCTTCGCGTCGAAGGTGTACCTGATCCACCGCCGCGACGAGCTGCGCGCCTCCGCGATCATGGCGGAGCGGGCGTTCGCCGACCCCAAGCTGGAGATGGTCTGGAACTCCGAGGTCGCCGAGATCCACGGCAGCGACAAGCTGGAGAGCGTCACGCTGCGCGACACGGTGACCGGCGAGACCCGGCCGCTGGAGGTCACGGGCCTGTTCGTCGCCATCGGCCACGACCCCCGCTCGGAGCTGCTCGGCGGCCAGGTCGACCTGGACGACGAGGGCTACGTGCTGGTGCGCCACCCCTCGACCGCGACCAACGTGCCGGGCGTCTTCGCCGCCGGCGACCTCGTCGACCACCACTACCGCCAGGCCATCACGGCCGCCGGCACGGGGTGCGCGGCCGCGCTGGACGCCGAGCGCTACATCGCCGACCTCGACCACGCCGCCCACTCGCCCCAGCAGGCGCAGGACGCGGTCGCCCTCGAGGCCGTCACCGAGGCCGTGCAGACCGCCGGTCTCTGACGGGAAGATCCGACGGCTCCCCGACGTTCCACCACCGACGCCCCGGTTCGCCGGGCGACCCCATCAACGAGAGGAACACGCCGTGGCTGACATCGCCGCTGTGACCGACGCCGAGTTCGAGGCGCAGGTCCTGAAGTCCGACAAGCCCGTCCTGGTCGACTTCTGGGCCGAGTGGTGCGGCCCGTGCCGCCAGGTCTCCCCGATCCTCGACGAGCTCGCCAAGGAGCACGGCGACAAGATCACGTTCGTGAAGATGAACGTGGACGAGAACCCCGTGACCCCGAACAACTACCGGGTGACCGGCATCCCCACGCTCAACGTCTACTCCGGCGGCGAGGTCGTGAAGACCATCGTCGGCGCCAAGCCGAAGTCCGCGCTGGTGCGCGAGCTCAGCGAGTTCATCGGCTGACCAGCGACACCAGTTCGTCGAAGGCCGGCCCCGCGTCCCGGGGGCCGGCCTTCTGGCGTCCGGGCCCGGGTCGACGCCGCGCCGTTGCAGGCTAGAGTCGGTCGACCGCAGCGCCGCAGCCACCGGGAGACCACGTGCTCGACCTGACCTACCCCGCCGTCATCGCCACCGCGAAGCTCTCCTTCCGCGCGCTCGGGCAGCGCTTCCAGATGACGGGCACCGAGCAGGTCCCCCGCAAGGGCGGCGTGCTGCTCGCCGTGAACCACGTCGGGTACGTCGACTACGTGTACGGCGGCCTCGCCGCCAACCCGTCGGGGCGCTACGTGCGGTTCATGGCGAAGAAGGAGATCTTCGACAACCCCGTCGGCGGCCCGGTGATGCGGTCCTTCCACCACATCGAGGTAGACCGGGGCGAGGGCGCGGCGTCCGCGGCGAAGGCCGTCGACTACCTCCGCAAGGGCGAGGCGGTCGGCATCTTCCCGGAGGCCACCATCTCCCGGTCCTTCGAGATCAAGGAGCTGAAGACGGGCGCGGTGCGCATCGCAGCGATGGCCGGCGTTCCGCTCCTGCCCGTCGTGCTCTTCGGCACCCACCGCATGTGGACCAAGGACCACCCCCGCGACTTCTCCCGCGGCAAGACCATCGGCGTGCACGTCGGCGCGCCCCTGCACCCGACGGCCGCCGACCCGGTCGCCGAGACCGCCGAGCTGCACGAGTCCATGAAGGCGCTGCTCGACAAGGCGATCGACCTCTACCCCGAGGACGAGAAGCCCGCCGGCGCCTGGTGGATCCCCGCCCGCCGCGGCGGCGGCGCCCCGACGCTCGAGGAGGCCGAGCGCCTCGACGCGGAGGAGAAGCGCGCCCGCGCCGCCAAGCGGGCCGAGAAGCGCCGCGCCTCCTGACCTTCCACGGGCTGCCGGAGGCCGAGGGGCCGCGTCAGTACGCCGGTGGTCGAGGTGGCCGCGCCAGCTCCCCGGTGGTTGAGTGGCCGCGCCAGCTCCGCGGTGGTTGAGGTGGCCGCGCCAGCGGCCCTCGAAACCACGACGAGCCCGCACTGGTTTCGAGGCTCGCCAGGGCTCGCACCTCAACCACCGCTCGTAGAGGTGGCCGCGCCAGCTCCCCGGTGGTTGAGGTGGCCGCGCCAGCGGCCCTCGAAACCACGCCCAAGAACGCTCAGGACCGTTCCCAGGGACGCTCGTAGACGCCGAGCGGGCACCCGACGTCGCTCCGCGCGCCTGCGGACGGCGCTCAGAATCGCTCTCACAGAACTCTCTGAGCCCGGTCCAGCGGCCACAAAGCGCTTTGTCGACTTAGTGCTAGATCAGCTTGTCGGTACGATTGCGCGGATCCATGATGTCCACGATCCGCTGCAGGTCCTCGACCGAGGCGAACTCGACGGTGATCCGGCCCTTGGCCTTGCCCATGTCGACCTTCACCCGGGTGTCGAAGCGGTCCGAGAGCCGGTCCGAGAGGTCAACCAGGCCAGGCTCCTGCTGCCGGGCGGACCGCCGCCGCGGCGCAGGCTCGCCGGTCTCCTCGCCCATCGAGACGATCTCCTCGAGCGCCCGCACGCTGATGCCCTCGGCCACCACGCGCTGGGCGAGGCGGTCCTGTGCGGCTCCGTCGGCGACGCCGAGGAGTGACCGGGCGTGGCCGGCCGACAGGACGCCGGCGGCCACGCGACGCTGCACGGCGGGGCTGAGCCGGAGCAGCCGCAGCGTGTTGCTGATCTGAGGACGGGAGCGCCCGATGCGCTGGGCCAGCTCCTCGTGGGTGCACGAGAAGTCCTCGAGCAGCTGCTGGTAGGCGGCCGCCTCTTCCAGCGGGTTCAGCTGGGAGCGGTGGAGGTTCTCCAGGAGGGCGTCCCGCAGCATCGCGGTGTCCTCGGTCTCCCGCACGATCGCCGGGATGACGTCGAGGCCGGCTTCCTGGGTGGCGCGCCAGCGTCGCTCGCCCATGATGAGCTCGTAGGCGTCGTCGCCGGTACGGCGCACGACGACGGGCTGCAGGAGCCCGATCTCCTTGATGGAGAACACCAGCTCCGCCATGGCGTCCTCGTCGAAGACCTGGCGGGGCTGACGGGCGTTGGGGGAGATCTGCCCCACCGGCAGCTCGGCGAAGTAGGCCCCGTTGACGGGCGCCAGCTCAGGTTCGCGACCCGCAGCGTTCGTTCCACGTGAAACGTCCGACGCGCCCGACGCGGGCGCCCCATCCGTTCCGGACGAGCTCGGGGCGCCCGGAGCGCCCTCCGCGACCTCTGCCGGCTGCTCCGGAGCGGTGGGGATGAGCGAGCCCAGCCCGCGACCCAGCCCGCGGCGCGGTGGCTGCTTGCTCATGCCTTGCCTCCTCGCTGGGCGATCTCGCGGGCGGCCTCCAAGTACGCCATGGCCCCGGTCGACCCCGGGTCGTACGTCATGACGGTCTGCGCGTACGACGGAGCCTCGCTGACGCGCACCGACCGCGGGATCATCGTCCGCAGCACCTGGTCACCGAAGTGCTCACGTACCTCCTCGGCGACACCCGCAGCGAGCCGCGTGCGGCCGTCGTACATGGTGATGAGGATGGTCGAGATCCACAGCGAGGGGTTCAGGTGCTTCTTGACCATCTCGACGGTCTCGATGAGCTGGCCGAGCCCCTCGAGCGCGTAGTACTCCGCCTGGATCGGGATGAGCATCTCGTGCGCGGAGACGAGCGCGTTGAGCGTCAGGAGCCCCAGGGACGGCGGGCAGTCGACGAGCACGTAGTCGTAGCGACCCTCGCCCACCTCGGCCCCGCCGACCAGCGGATGCGCCTGGATGGCCTTGTTCAGCCGGTTCTCGCGGGCCACGACGCTCACCAGCTCGATCTCCGCACCGGCGAGGTCGATGGTCGCCGGTACGACGTCGACCCGCTCGACCTCGGGGCACGGCTGGGCCACGTCAGCCAGCGCCGCCCCGTCCACGAGGAGGTCGTAGGTACCCAGGGTGCCGCGGTGGTGCTCGATGTTGAGCGCCGTGGACGCGTTGCCCTGGGGATCGAGGTCGATGACCAGCACCCGCTGGCCGAGCTGCGCCAGGCCGGCGGCGACGTTCACGGTCGTCGTGGTCTTGCCGACGCCGCCCTTCTGGTTGGCCACCACCATGACGCGGGTCTGCGCCGGCCGGGGGAGAGCCATCCGTCGCGCGCCGTCGCGCACCAGGAGCGAGGCCTCGACCGCGCGAGCGAGGGGCGTCGTCGCGTCGTCCGACGGGGGAGTCGTCTCGGCGAGGTCGCCGGCGGTCCGCACGCGGTACGCCGCCGGCGTACCCCCGTCGATCTCTGTTTCACGTGAAACCACGTCAACGTCCCTTCATCACGCCGTGTGGATATCCGGGCCACATCTGTGGACAACCAGCGTGCTCGCCCCACAACCACGCGGAATCGCCCTGTGTACAGACGAGCCGTGCGTACCGGGTGTCGATCGCTGGTCGGCTCCAGTGTGCGGAGCGCCGAGGACGGCGCCGCGCGATGCCCGGACCCGAGGGAACAACCTAGTCAACTCACTTCGTCCGCACCACTCGAACGACGGTCGTCGGTGGATCGACGACACCGCCACCGAGCTCTTCGACCCGCACACGCTCGGTGGTCCACCGACGCAGGGCCCTCGCCGATGACGCGACCTCGTCGCGGGCGCGCGAGCCCTTCATGGCGATGAGCTCGCCGTCACGACGCACCAGCGGCATCGACCAGCCCAGCAGCTTGCCGAGGGCAGCGACGGCGCGGGAGGTCACGACGTCGAAGGTCCGACGTCCGTGCACCTCCTCGGCCCGGGCGCGGACGACCTCGACGTTGTCGAGACCGAGCTCTGAGGCGATCTCCTCGAGGTAGGTGACGCGCCGGAGCAGGGGCTCGATGAGCGTCACCTGGACATCGGGCCGGCAGATCGCGAGGACGATGCCCGGGAGGCCCGCGCCTGAGCCGATGTCCGCGAGCGTGTGCGGTGTGCTCGGCAGGGCATCCGCCATCACCGCACAGTTCAGCAGGTGGCGGTCCCAGAGCCGCGGCACCTCGCGGGGTCCGATGAGGCCGCGCACCACTCCGTCGTCGGCCAGCGACGCGGCGTACCGCTCCGCGAGCGACCACCGGTCGACAGGGAACACCCCCCGCGCCACCTCGGGCGCGGGGGGTGTTTCACGTGAAACGTCGTCCGACACGGGACCGATCAGCTCGGCAGGACGACGACGTGCCGGCGGGGCTCCACGCCCTCGGACTCGGACGACAGACCGGCAGCGGCCACCGCGTTGTGCACGACCTTGCGCTCGAACGGCGACATGGGGTCGAGCGACACTCGGTCACCCGTCGTGCGCGACTCCTCGATGGCCTCGGCGGCCAACTTCTCCAGCGCCGCACGACGCTCCGCGCGGTGCCCGGAGATGTCCAGCATCAGCCGCGAGCGCTCGCCGGTCTCGCGGTAGACGGCCAGGCGGGCCAGCTCCTGCAGCGCGTCGAGCACCTCACCCTGAGGGCCGACCAGCTGCGACAGGTCCGCACCGACGATCGAGACCGACGCACGGTCCCCCTCGACGTCGATGTCCAGGTCGCCGTCGAGGTCCGCGATGTCGAGCAGCTCCTCGAGGTAGTCCGCCGCGATGTCGCCCTCACGCTCGAGGCGACCCACCCGGGCACCGGGCTCACCCGCCGCCGGGGCAGCATCCTCGCGCTCGTCCTGCGCCACTGCGTCCTGACCGGTCGGCTCGACCGTCTCCGTCGTCTCCGTCACCTGCTCCACTCCTTCGTCCACGCGGGTCTCCCGCTCAGCGCTTCTTCTTCGTGGGCGCGCTCTTCGACCCCTGCGGCCGGGGCTTGGAGCCCGCCGGGGAGGCCTTCGAGCGCTGCGCCTTGGTCTGTCGCTGCGGCTGCTGCCGCGGGCGGGGGGCCGGCTCGGGAGCCGTCTCGACAACGGTGCTCCCGCCCTTGTCGAGCGAGACCCCGTCGGCGGGGCGGTGACCCTTGCGCCGGGCCTTCTCGGCGTCGCGCTCGGCCTTGGCCTGGGCCGCCGGCGTGCCGGGAGCGGGGTTGCGCCGGATCACGTAGAACTGCTGGCCCATGGTCCACAGGTTCGACGTCGTCCAGTAGAAGAGCACGCCGATCGGGAAGGCCACACCACCGACGGCGAAGACCAGCGGGAGGATGTAGAGCAGCATCTTCTGCTGCTGGGCGTAGGGGCCCGTGAGGGCCTCCGCCGGCATGTTCTTGCTCATCAGCTGGCGCTGCGTCGTGAAGGTCGTGACCGTCATGGCGATCACGAGGATCGCCGCCAGCACGCTGACGCCCAGGTTGCCGTCGTTGTCGATGAACGTGCGCGCGATCGGGATCCCGAACAGCTCGGAGGCACCGAAGTTCTCCGCCAGCTCCTCGGTCAGGAAGCCGTGCGCCGTGCCGTTCTTGGCGGCCTGGTCGATCAGCCGGAACAGCGCGAAGAAGATCGGCATCTGCAGCAGGATCGGCAGGCAGGAGGCGAAGGGGTTGGTGCCCGCCTCCTTGTAGAGCTGCATCGTCTCCTGGGCGAGCCGCTCCCGGTCGTGCTTGTACTTCTTCTGCAGCTCGCGCACCTGGGGCTGCAGCAACGCCATGTTGCGGCTGGACTTGATCTGCTTGACGAACAGCGGGATCAGGGCCGCGCGGATGACGAGGGTCAGGCCGACGATGGAGAGGATCCAGGTCGCGCCGCTGTCCGACGGGAGGAACAGCGAGAACAGCTTGTGCCACGCCAGCATCACCGCCGACACGGCGTAGTACAGCGGCGTCATGATGGCGCCGCCGATGGCACCGAAGAAGTCGAACACGATGCGGAGCTCCTCGATCTCAGGGTCGTGGCGCCGGGTGGCGCTCGGGAACGGGGTCGTAACCGCCGGCCGCCCACGGGTGACAGCGTGACAGACGCCGCACCGCGAGCCACGATCCGCGGATGCTTCCGTGCTGCGTCACCGCCTCGAGCGCGTACGCCGAGCACGAGGGGTGGTAGCGGCACACCTGGCCGTACAGGGGGCTGATGAGGAGCCGGTAGGCCTTCAGCAGCCCGATGAGCAGGTACTTCACGCCGCCACCATCGGCGGACCGACGCGGTCCACGCTGCGCTCCAGGTCGGAGCGCAACCGGTCGACGTCGGAGTCGGCCGCGGCGGGCAGCGCCCGGACGACGAGCAGACCCGTCAGGGGGAGGGCGCCGGACCGGCCCGCGTCGAGCACGAGGTGGCGCAGCCGGCGCTTCACGCGGTTGCGCACGACGGCCGGGCCGACTGCCTTGCTCACGACGAAGCCGACGCGGAGGGGATCCTCCGCGTCGGCCCAGTGACACACCAGCGTGCGGGTGCCCGCGCGACGACCGCGCCGGACGGCCGTGGCGAACTCGGCGCCACGACGCATCCGTTGGTCGCGCGCGAGCACGTCCGGCTGCTCGGCGAGCTCAGACGGTCAGGCTCTTGCGCCCCTTGCGGCGGCGCGTGTTGATGATCGCGCGGCCGGCGCGGGTGCGCATGCGCAGACGGAAGCCGTGCACCTTGTGACGGCGGCGGTTGTTCGGCTGGAAGGTGCGCTTGCTCACGAGTCTTCTCCGGATCGGGTCTGGGACGATGTCCATCACCGGGGGGAGGTCTCAGCCATCGGCTGGCACCGCCCACCCACGGCCGTGGCCCGTCGGGGACCCCTCCGTGGACATGCGGCACCGGTCGAGACAACCCCGGCGACTTAGGAACGGTACGTGCTCGGCCCGGACGGGTCAAACCGTCGGCGCCCTGTGGACAACCAGCCCCGGCGGCGGGTGGTCCGCCGTACCCGTGCACCTCCCCGCCCGGAGCCGGTACGCCGCCCGCAGCGCCGCGCGTACCGCTCGGGGTGCCCGCACCCCGGCCGCCGCACCCCGGATGACCAGCGCGGATGCCTCTCGGGCGCCCCGTGGAGCCCGACGGCCGTCCGGCCTCCGCCCCCACCACCCCTTCTTCACAAGCTGTGGAGAAGACTGTGGAATCACGCCGCCCATGAGGCAGGATCGGGCAGCGGACGACAGCGGTCGGCGCTCCGGGACACCCTGGCGCCACGAGGAGGAGTGACCATGGAGAACGGCCCCACGGACCTCGCCACGGCGTGGCGGCGGGTGCTCGCCGACCTCCAGGCGCACCAGCGCGCGTGGCTGCACGCGAGCGAGCCCATGACGCTGCACGAGACGACGGCGATCATCGCGGTGCCGAACGAGTTCACGCGCATGCAGCTCGAGGGCCGGCTGCGCTCCCAGATCGAGGACGCGCTGAGCGAGGCGTTCGGCCACGAGGTCCGCATCGCCGTCACCGTGAACCCCGCCCTCGACACCGACGACGAGCCCACCACCACGTCGACCCCCGCCACCGAGCCCGAGAAGTCGACGAGTAGCCAAGTTGCTTTGTCGATAATCCCGGAGCCGGAGCCGCAGCAGTCCGAGTCCAGCCGCCAGTCGGCCAACCTCGAGACCCGGCTCAACCCCAAGTACACGTTCGAGACGTTCGTCATCGGCTCGTCGAACCGCTTCCCCCACGCGGCCGCCGTCGCGGTGGCCGAGGCGCCGGGCAAGGCCTACAACCCGCTGATGGTCTACGGCGAGTCCGGCCTGGGCAAGACGCACCTGCTCCACGCGATCGGCCACTACGTGCGCAGCCTCTACGCCGGCGCGAAGGTGCGCTACGTGTCGAGCGAGGAGTTCACGAACGAGTTCATCAACGCGATCCGCGACGACCGGCAGGACCGGTTCAAGCGGCGCTACCGCGACGTCGACGTGCTCCTCATCGACGACATCCAGTTCCTGGAGGGGAAGACCCAGACGCAGGAGGAGTTCTTCCACACCTTCAACACGCTCCACAACGCGAACAAGCAGATCGTCCTCACCTCCGACCGCCCGCCCAAGCGGCTCGAGGCGCTGGAGGACCGGCTGCGCAACCGGTTCGAGTGGGGCCTCATCACCGACGTGCAGCCGCCGGACCTCGAGACCCGCATCGCGATCCTGCGCAAGAAGGCGGCGATGGACCGCCTGACCGCGCCGCCTGACGTCCTCGAGTTCATCGCCTCGAAGATCCAGACGAACATCCGCGAGCTCGAGGGTGCGCTCATCCGCGTCACCGCCTTCGCCAACCTCAACCGCCAGGAGGTCGAGCTGACGCTGGCGGAGATCGTGCTGAAGGACCTCATCCCGGACGGCGGCGAGCCGGAGATCACGCCGGCCGCGATCATCGCGCAGACCGCGGCGTACTTCGGGGTGGCCATCGAGGACCTCACCGGGCCCAGCCGCGGCCGCCACCTGGTGCAGGGCCGCCAGATCGCCATGTACCTGTGCCGCGAGCTCACCGACCTGTCGCTGCCGAAGATCGGCGCCCAGTTCGGCAACCGCGACCACACGACGGTCATGTACGCCAACAACAAGATCAACCAGCTGCTCGCCGAGCGGCGCTCGGTCTACAACCAGGTCAGCGAGCTCACCAACCGCATCAAGATGCAGGCGCGCCAGACCCCCTGACGCGCCACTGCTCGACGTCCGGGCACCCGGGTGAACTACACGCGTGGAAGATGTGGAGCGCCTGTGCGCCCACCCCGCCTGCCGTCCCCAGCCCCTGTGCACTCGTGGGGAGGAAGTCGCGACGGACGCCGGCCCCTCCACACCCGCCCCTAGGTGCGTCGTGTCGTCCTCCACCGCCGCTCCACAGGGGGGTCGGTCACCTGACCTGGGCGGACAGCACTTCTCCACAGAGTGCACAGCACCTATGACCCCTCCCTCCTGACATCCGGATCCGATTCCTCGTCGACCCCCACCCGGCCCTCTCCCTGGGGATGACCGAGCCCGCACGGCACGCAACCGGCACGCCAGGAGCACCTCGCGGTCACGTCGACGGGCGACCCGGGACCGGCCGACGACCGTGAATCACACGGATCCCTCCGCCCAGCGGTCCCGCGACCTCGACGCACGTGGCAGGATGCGATTCCCACCCGTGCGTGCCGACGTCGTGTGATTCGCACGCCGCCCCGGCCCCGAACGGACCGCCACCAGGAGGACCTGCAGTGAAGTTCCGCGTCGAACGCGACGTCCTCGCCGACGCCGTCGCCTGGGCTGCTCGCAGCCTGCCCGTGCGTCCGAGCGTCCCCGTCCTCGCCGGCCTCCTCGTCGAGGCGAAGCAGGACGGTCTGGTGCTGTCCACCTTCGACTACGAGACCTCGGCCCGCGCGACGCTCGCGGCCGACGTCGTCGACGAGGGCACCGTGCTCGTCAGCGGCCGTCTCCTCGCCGACATCACCCGCAGCCTGCCGAACAAGCCGGTCGAGATGACCCTCGACGGCGCCCGCGTCTCGCTGGTCTGCGGCTCGGCGCGCTTCACGCTGCAGACGCTGCCGGTCGACGAGTACCCCTCGCTGCCGCAGATGCCGACCGCCACCGGCACGGTGCGCAGCGACGTCTTCGCCCACTCGGTCGCCCAGGCCGTCACCGCCGCGGGCCGCGACGACATGCTCCCGGTGCTCACCGGTGTGCGCATCGAGATCGACGGCACGACGATCTCGCTGCTGGCCACCGACCGCTTCCGCCTCTCGCAGCGCGAGCTGGAGTGGGAGCCCCGCACGCCCGACGAGTCGCTCGCCGCGCTCGTCCCGGCCAAGGTGCTCGCCGACACCGCCAAGTCGCTGACCGCCGGCACCGAGGTCACCATCGCGCTCTCCGCCAGCGGCTCGGGCGAGGGCATCATCGGCTTCGAGGGCGCCGCGAACGGCGGGGTGCGCCGTACGACGACGCGCCTGCTCGACGGCGAGTTCCCCAAGGTCCGCAGCCTGTTCCCCAACGAGCACCTGACGGTCGCCACGATCGAGAAGGCCGCGCTGGTCGAGTCGGTCAAGCGCGTCTCGCTCGTCGCGGAGCGCAACACCGCGGTGCAGATGGCCTTCTCCGACGGCGTCCTCACGCTCGACGCCGGCTCGGGCGACGAGGCCCAGGCCTCCGAGTCGATCGAGGCGGCCATCGACGGCGGCGACATCGTCACCGGCTTCAACCCCCAGTTCCTCCTCGACGGCCTCACCGCCATCGACCAGCCCGTCGTCAAGCTCGCCTTCACCCAGGCCTCCAAGCCCGTGGTGATGAGCGGCGTCGTCGACGAGGGCGAGCAGGACCCGGGCTTCCGCTACCTGCTGATGCCGCGCCGCCTGCTCTCCTGACCCCTCGGCGGGGTACGCCGCCCGTTGGCGCCGCTGCGTAGCGTCGTACGCAGGTGCGCGGGCCCCGCGCCCGCCCCACCGCACACACCCACCCCGGACACACCCGGACACGAACCCCCGGACACGACACGCCTGCAGAGGAGCTCGCCATGGAGATCGGCCTCATCGGACTCGGCAAGATGGGCGGCAACATGCGGGAGCGGTTGCGCCGCGGCGGCCACACGGTCGCCGGGTTCGACCGCAACCCCGACCTGGCCGACGTCGACAGCCTCGAGGCGATGGTCGAGGCGCTCCCCTCGCCCCGCGTCGTCTGGGTGATGGTGCCGGCCGGCGGCCCGACCCACGACACGATCACCGCGCTCGGCGACCTGCTGAGCGAGGGCGACCTCGTCGTCGACGGCGGCAACTCCCGCTGGACCGACGACCAGGCCCACGCCGAGCAGCTCGGCGCGAAGGGCATCGGCTTCGTCGACTGCGGCGTCTCCGGCGGCGTCTGGGGCCTGGAGAACGGCTACGCGCTGATGTACGGCGGCACCCCCGAGGACGTCGCCAAGGTGCAGCCGGTCTTCGACACCCTCAAGCCCGAGGGCGAGTTCGGCGCCGTGCACGCCGGCAAGGTCGGCGCCGGCCACTTCTCGAAGATGGTCCACAACGGCATCGAGTACGCGATCATGCAGTCCTACGCCGAGGGCTGGGAGCTGCTCGAGAAGGTCGACATGGTCGACAACGTCACCGAGGTCTTCCGCTCGTGGCGCGAGGGCACGGTCATCCGCTCGTGGCTGCTCGACCTCCTCGTCGCCGCGCTGGACGACGACCCCGACCTGGCATCGATCCGCGGGTACGCCGAGGACTCGGGTGAGGGCCGCTGGACCGTCGAGGCCGGCATCGAGAACGCGGTCGCCACGCCGGCGATCACCGCGGCGCTCTACGCCCGCTTCGTCTCCCGCCAGGACGACTCCCCCGCCATGAAGGCGATCGCCGCGATGCGCAACCAGTTCGGCGGCCACGCCGTCCACACCGCCGCCCCCGCCGGCGGTGACGCGCCCGAGTCCGGCGAGCAGACCGGTACGGCGCACCCCGCCCAGCGCTGACCCGTTCGTGCACGTCGCCCACCTCTCCCTCCACGACTTCCGCTCCTACGGCACGCTCGAGCTGCCGCTGGAGGCGGGGGTGGGCGCGTTCCTGGGGCGCAACGGCCAGGGGAAGACGAACCTCGTCGAGGCGATCGACTACCTGTCGCGGCTCTCGTCGCACCGGGTCGCCTCCGACGCCCCGCTCGTGCGGCACGGCGCGGAGCGGGCGGTGGTGCGGGCGGCGGTCGTGCGCGACGGCCGCAGCGCCACCCTCGAGGTGGAGATCAACCCGGGCAAGGCGAACCGCGCGCGGGTCAACCGCTCGGCGCTCCCCCGCGCCCGTGAGCTCATCGGCCTGGTGCGCACGGTCGTCTTCGCGCCCGACGACCTCGCGCTCGTCAAGGGCGACCCGACCGAGCGCCGTCACTTCCTCGACGACCTGCTGGTGCTGCGCTCGCCGCGGTACGCCGGGGTCCGCGCCGACTACGACCGCGTGCTGCGCCAGCGCAACACGCTGCTGAAGACGGCCGGCGCCGCGCGCCGCGGCGCCTCGCTCGACGCGTCGCTGGCCACCCTCGACGTCTGGGACTCCCACCTCGTCGAGGTCGGCAGCCAGCTGCTCGCCGCGCGGGTCGCGCTGGTGCACGAGCTGCGCCCCTACCTGGCGCAGGCGTACGCCGCGGTGGCACGCGGCGCGGGGCGGGACGCGGCCGACGTCGTCTACCGCTCCTCGGTCGAGCTGCCCGAGGGCGAGGACCGCCCGAGCGCGGCGTCGCTGACGGAGCCGTTCCTCGCCGGGCTCGCGGAGCGCCGCAAGGACGAGCTCGACCGCGGCCACTCGCTCGTCGGGCCGCACCGCGACGACCTGCTCTGCACGCTGGCGTCGGCGGAGACGCGGTTGCCGGTCAAGGGCTACGCCTCGCACGGGGAGTCGTGGTCGTTCGCGCTGGCGCTGCGGCTGGCGTCGTACGACCTGCTGCGCGACGACGGCGACGACCCGATCCTCGTGCTCGACGACGTCTTCGCCGAGCTCGACGCGGGCCGGCGCGACCAGCTCGCCGAGCTCGTCGCCGGAGCCGAGCAGGTGCTCGTCACCGCCGCCGTGGCCGAGGACGTGCCGCCCGCCCTGGCCGGGGCGCGCTACCGCGTCGCCGGAGGCGAGGTGCACCGTGAGCCCTGAGGTGCCGGAGGGACCGGTGGGATCCGAGGGATCGGAGCACACGGACGGGACGGACGAGGCTGTCCCTACAGGTGTGGAGAACCCTGGGGATAACCCCGCGGAGGATCCTGCGGACCCCGCCGCGCCGCCGCACGACGCCGCCGGGCTCGACCTGGCCCGGGCCGCCGCGCGCGCCGCGGCCGCCGCGGGCGGACCCCCCGGCCTGCCGGGCGGGGGGCGTCGCCGTACGACGGGGGGCACCGGCTGGGTCGGCGCTCCCGACCGCCGACGAGGGCGCAGCAAGGGACCGACGTTCTCCGGCTCGCGGCCCGACGACCGTGACCCGCAGGGGGTGGAGGGGGAGGTACGACGCCTCGTCGCCCAGCGCGGGTGGGAGCTCGACCTGCGGGTGCACGGGGTGTTCGGGCGCTGGGCCGAGCTGGTCGGGCCCGACGTCGCGGAGCACTCGACGCCCGAGTCGTTCGTCGACGGGCGCCTCGTGGTGCGCGCCCGCGCGACCGCCTGGGCCACGCAGCTGCGGCTGCTGGCGCCGACGCTGCTGCAGCGGATCAACACCGAGCTGGGCTCCGGCACGGTCACGGCCATCGAGGTGCTCGGCCCGCAGGGGCCGTCGTGGAAGAAGGGCCCGCGCAGCGTGCGCGACGGCCGGGGGCCGCGCGACACCTACGGGTGAGGCCGGGGCCGGGAGACCCCGGACGGCGTGAGCGCGCAGGAGACGATCTGCGGGCCTCGCGGTGGTGGGGGGACCCACCCGGCACCCTGCGCGCCCCTCCACGGTGGGTTCCCGAGCCGCCTGAGGCGGTCCGCGTCCACGACTCGCCCCCCGGCCTGGGGACGCCTGCGTGTCTCCGGGCCTCCACGGCGGTAGGATGGCGAACGGTGACCGTCCTCGGGCGGTCATCGCGTGTGTCGCGGCTGCCGGTCGCGGACCGGGTCGAGGAGAAGAGGGAACGCGCGTGAGCGACGACGAGCAGATCGAGACGCCGGGAGTGCCGGAGACGCCCGAGATGCCCGGGAGCGCCGACGAGGCGATGGCCCAGCCGGTGTCGGCGTCCATCGTCGACGACGGGGCCTACGACGCGTCCGCGATCCAGGTGCTCGAGGGCCTCGAGGCCGTCCGCAAGCGCCCGGGCATGTACATCGGCTCGACCGGTGCCCGCGGCCTGCACCACCTCATCTGGGAGATCGTGGACAACGCGGTCGACGAGGCGCTCGCCGGCCACTGCGACCGCATCGTCGTGACGCTGACCGACGACGGCGCGATCCGCGTGGAGGACAACGGTCGCGGCATCCCGACCGACACCGCCCCCGGCCAGGAGCTGCCGGCCGTGACGCTGGCGCTGACCGTGCTGCACGCGGGCGGCAAGTTCGGCGGCGGCGGCTACAAGGTCTCCGGTGGTCTGCACGGCGTGGGCGTGTCGGTCGTGAACGCCCTGTCGAGCCGCCTCGTCGTCGAGGTGAAGAACCGCGGCCACCTGTGGCGCCAGTCCTTCCAGCTCGGCGCGCCCGACGGGCCGCTGGAGAAGGTCCGCCCGATGGAGGAGGGCGAGGACACCGGAACGACCGTCTCGTTCTGGGCCAGCGAGGAGATCTTCGAGACGACGGAGTACTCGCTGGAGACCATCACCTCGCGCATCCGCGAGATGGCCTTCCTCAACAAGGGCCTGGAGATCGTCGTGCGCGACGACCGTCCGGCGGCCTCCGGCATCGCCGACGCGGTCGAGGACGACACGATCGACGAGTCGGTCGACGGCGGGCACGACGCGCTGACCCGGGGCGCGGGCGGCGGCCTCGAGCAGGTCTTCCGCTACGACCGCGGCCTCGTCGACTACGTCGAGCACCTCAACCGCAGCAAGGCCGTGGCCAACCCGACCGTCATCTCCTTCGAGGCCCAGACGCCCGACAGCGTCGAGAACCACATGAGCCTCGAGGTCGCGATGCAGTGGAACACCTCGTACAACGAGTCGGTCCACACGTTCGCGAACACGATCAACACCCACGAGGGCGGCACGCACGAGGAGGGCTTCCGCGCGGCGCTCACCTCGCTCGTCAACAACTGGGGCGAGACGTGGGGCCTGGTGAAGAAGAAGGAGGACCGGGTCTCGGGCGAGGACATCCGCGAGGGCCTCACCGCGATCATCTCCATCAAGCTGGGCGAGCCGCAGTTCGAGGGCCAGACGAAGACCAAGCTCGGCAACACCGAGGCCAAGGGCTTCACGCAGCGCGTCGTCAACGAGCAGCTGGGCGACTGGTTCGAGCGGAACCCGGCCGAGGGCAAGGACATCGTCCGCAAGGCGCAGTCCGCGGCGCACGCGCGCATCGCGGCCCGCAAGGCGCGCGACCTGGCCCGCGACCGCAAGGGCCTGCTCGGCCGCAGCGGCCTGCCGGGCAAGCTGAGCGACTGCCAGTCGACGAACCCCGCCGAGTGCGAGGTGTTCATCGTCGAGGGCGACTCCGCCGGCGGCTCCGCGCGCCAGGGGCGCGACCCGCGCGTGCAGGCGATCCTCCCGATCCGCGGCAAGATCCTCAACGTCGAGAAGGCGCGCATCGACAAGGTCCTGGGCAACCAGGAGGTGCAGTCGATCATCTCCGCGCTCGGCACGGGCATCACCGAGGAGTTCGACCTCGCCAAGCTGCGCTACCACAAGGTCGTGCTGATGGCCGACGCCGACGTCGACGGCCACCACATCAACACGCTGCTGCTGACGCTGCTGTTCCGCTTCATGCGCCCGCTCATCGAGAACGGCCACGTCTACATGGCGCAGCCGCCGCTCTACCGCCTGCGGTGGAACAAGCCGGCCGAGCACGAGTTCGTCTACTCCGATGCCGAGCGCGACGCGCTGCTGAAGGCCGGGCACGACGCCGGCAAGAAGCTGCCGAAGGAGAACCCGGTGCAGCGCTACAAGGGTCTGGGCGAGATGAACGCCAAGGAGCTGTGGGAGACCACGATGGATCCCGACCAGCGCCTGCTGCTCCAGGTGACGCTGGACGACGCCGCCCACGCCGACGAGATCTTCTCGATCCTCATGGGCGAGGACGTCGAGCAGCGCCGCTCGTTCATCCAGCGCAACGCCAAGGACGTCCGCTTCCTCGACATCTAGGACCTGCCGGCGGGGCACGGCGGCGCGTGTCGCCGCACCTCGTCAGGAGAGTCTCCACCGATCTACAGCTGTTCCTAGATTCATCTAGAACTCCGGAGAGAGAGCAATCGTGACCGAGACCCCCACCGACGGCGGCCTGCCGCTGGGGCCTGGCGGCCGCATCGAGCACGTCGAGCTGCAGACCTCGATGCAGCGCGCCTACATCGACTACGCGATGGCGGTCATCGTCGGTCGCGCGCTGCCCGACGTGCGGGACGGCCTGAAGCCGGTGCACCGGCGCGTGCTCTACGCGATGTACGACGGCGGGTACCGCCCCGACCGCGGCTTCAGCAAGTGCAGCCGCGTCGTCGGTGACGTGATGGGTCAGTACCACCCGCACGGCGACACGGCGATCTACGACACCCTCGTGCGTCTCGCGCAGCCGTGGGTCATGCGCGCGCCGCTCATCCAGGGCCAGGGCAACTTCGGCTCGCCGGGCAACGACGGCGCGGCGGCCATGCGGTACACCGAGTGCCGCATGGCGCCGCTCGCGCTCGAGATGGTGCGGGACATCGACGAGGACACCGTCGACTTCCAGCCCAACTACGACGGCCGCTCGCAGGAGCCGACGGTGCTGCCGTCGCGCTACCCGAACCTGCTGGTCAACGGCTCGGCCGGCATCGCGGTCGGCATGGCGACCAACATCCCGCCGCACAACCTGCGCGAGGTCGCCGCCGGCGTGCAGTGGGCGATCGAGCACCCGGACGCGACGCGCGAGGAGCTGCAGGACGCGCTCATCGAGCGCATCAAGGGCCCCGACTTCCCCCGGGGCGCGCTCATCGTGGGCACCCAGGGCATCGAGCAGACCTACCGCACGGGCCGCGGCTCGGTCACGCAGCGCGCGGTCATCGACGTCGACGAGGACAGCCGCGGGCGCACCGTGCTGGTCATCACCGAGCTGCCCTACATGGTCAACCCGGACAACCTGGCGCTGAAGATCGCCGAGCTCGCCGACTCCGGCAAGGTGCAGGGCATCGCGGACGTCCGCGACGACACCTCCGACCGCACCGGCCAGCGGCTCGTCGTCGTGCTCAAGCGCGACGCCGTGGCCCGGGTGGTGCTCAACAACCTGCTCAAGCACACCGAGCTGCAGACCAACTTCAGCGCCAACATGCTGGCCCTGGTCGACGGCGTGCCGCGCACGCTGACGATCGACCAGTTCATCAGCAACTGGCTGACCCACCAGATCGAGGTCATCCAGCGGCGCACGCGCTACCGGCTCCGCAAGGCGGAGGAGGACGCGCACGTGTGGCGCGGCCTCGTGAAGGCGCTCGACGCGCTCGACGAGGTCATCGCCCTCATCCGCCGCTCCCCCGACGTCGACGAGGCCCGCCAGGGGCTGATCCAGCTGCTCGACATCGACGAGGTGCAGGCCGACGCCATCCTCGCGATGCAGCTGCGGCGCCTCGCGGCGCTGGAGCGCCAGAAGATCATCGACCGGTTGGCCGAGCTCGAGCTGATCATCGCGGACCTGAAGGACATCCTCGCCAACGAGGCGCGCCAGCGGCAGATCGTCTCCGACGAGCTCGCGGCGATCGTGGACAAGTACGGCGACGACCGCCGTACCCAGATCATCGCGGCCGCCGGCGACATGTCGATGGAGGACCTCATCCCCGACGAGGACCTCGTCGTCTCCATCACGCGGGGCGGCTACGCCAAGCGCACCCGCGCCGACCTGTACCGCACGCAGAAGCGTGGCGGGAAGGGCGTGCGCGGCGCCTCGCTGCGCGGGGACGACGTCGTGGAGCACTTCATCGCGACGACGAACCACCACTGGCTGCTGTTCTTCACCACCGCCGGGCGGGTCTACCGCACGAAGGCCTACAACCTGCCCGAGGCGAGCCGGGACGCGAAGGGCGGCCACGTGGCCGGCCTGCTGAGCTTCCAGCCCGACGAGGAGATCGCCCAGGTGCTGGCGATCCGCGACTACGAGCAGGCTCCCTACCTGGTGCTCGCCACCCGCAACGGGCTGGTGAAGAAGACCCGCCTGGGCGACTACAACTCCCCGCGCCAGGCCGGCGTCATCGCGATCAACTTCCGCGAGGACGACGACGAGCTCATCGGCGCCGAGCTGGTGGACGACCGCGACGAGATCCTGCTGGTGTCCCGCAAGGGCCAGGCGATCCGCTTCGCGGCCGACGACACCCAGCTGCGCCCAATGGGTCGCGCGACCTCCGGCGTGACGGGCATGAAGTTCCGCGCGGGCGACGCGCTGCTGTCGATGTCGGTCATCCGGGCCGCGCAGGTCGAGGCGGAGGAGGCGGCCGAGGCCGCTGCCGCCGAGGCGGGTGCGTCGACGGAGGCCGGCGAGCTGCCGGGCGTGAAGGAGCAGTACGTCTTCACCATCACCGACGGCGGCTTCGCGAAGCGCACGCGCATCAGCGACTACCGCAGCCAGTCGCGCGGCGGCCTGGGCATCAAGGCGATGGCGCTGGCGAACGAGGACCGCGGCTCGCTCGTGGGCGCGTTCATCGTGGAGGAGGGCGACGAGATCCTCTCCATCACCCAGTCCGGCCAGGTCGTGCGCAGCCCGATCAACGAGGACTTCCGCGCCACCGGTCGCTCGACCATGGGCGTGAAGTTCGTCAGCCCGAAGGCCAACGACGCCGTCGCCGTGGTCGCCCGCTCCGTCGAGGCCCGCGCCGAGGAGATCCTCGACGAGGCCGAGGAGGCCGGCGAGCTCAGCGGTGAGCCGAGCGCCGACGCCGACTCGACCATCGACGCCGAGGCGGTGGCCGGTTCACCGGAGGGTGGCACAATCGCGGGGGATGAGTCCGCTGGCGCGACCGGAAGTGCCGACGGCGACAGCGACGACGCAGAAGGCGAGGACGAGGTCTGATGGCCAACGACGCCACCTCCACCCGCACGACGACGGCGCCGCGGCCGCCCCAGAAGCGGCCCCCCGGCCAGGGCGCGGGCAGCACCTCGCCGACCCAGCTGCGCAAGCGGCGGGTACGCCGGGCACAGCTGCGGCTCACCCGCATCGACCCGTGGTCGGTGATGAAGACGGCGTTCCTGCTCTCCATCGCCTTCGCGGTCGTGACCGTCGTGTCGGTCTTCATCGTGTGGAGCGTGCTCGGCGCCGCCGGCGTGTGGGACTCGATCAACTCCACCATCGCCGACGTGCTGGGCTCCGAGGGCAGCGGTGACTTCGACGTGCAGAACTACGTCGGCATGTCCCGCGTGCTGGGCCTGACGATGCTGATCTCCGCGGTGAACGTCATCCTCATCACCGCCATGGCGACCCTCGGCGCGTTCCTCTACAACCTCGCCGCCGCGCTCCTCGGCGGCATCGAGGTCACCCTGGCGGAGGAGAGCGACCGCTGAGCCCTCGGTGGTTGAGGTGGGCGCGGCAGCGCCCGAACCGGTGGTTGAGGCGGGCGCGTCAGCGCCCGGTGTCGGTGGTTGAGGTGGCCGCGTCAGCGGCCCTCGAAACCACGGCGTCACCCAGTTTTGGCGGGACGAACACGCTCCGGTAGCATTCCGCGCGGCGTACGTCGTTCCGCCACCCGGGCCTATAGCTCAGACGGTTAGAGCGCTTCCCTGATAAGGAAGAGGTCACAGGTTCAAGTCCTGTTAGGCCCACCACCGCAGCGCCCCACGGACCACCGTGGGGCGTTGTCGCGTTCCTGGCCCTTACGGCGCGGCCAGCGGCGCGATCCGGTAGGTCGCCGCGTGCTCCGCCCCGTCGATCCACTCCTCCTCGAGCCGGCTCTGCTCGGCCGCGACGGCGGCGGCCAGCGCGTCGCGGTAGGGGCCGGCGACACCGATCTGTCCGGTGCGCGCGTCCTCCCGGAGCACGACGTGGGGCGCGTCGAGGTCGGCGACCGCCGCAGAGACGATGGCGTCGCGCAGGCACGCGGCGACCGCGGACAGGGCGTCGCCGCGCCGGGGGCCGAGGACGTCGCGCGAGGAGGAGGGCTCGGGAGGCTCGTGGGGAGGTGGGGTTGGCGTGCTCACGCAGGAAGGACGCTCTACCCGGCGTGGTCTTACGCCGACCCGGGCCCGGCCGGGCCGGTAGCGTTCCCGGGGTGAGCAGCGGACCGCGGTCGCGACGGTTGCGGTGGCCGGTGCCCGCGGTGGAGTTCGACCTGCCGGAGCTGCCCGAGCCGTACTTCCTCCGCTACTACCTCTACTCGCCGGGCAGGGCCCCGGACAGGGAGTTCCGCTACCGGCTCGAGCTGTACGAGCTGCGGAGGCTGCTCGGGTTCGTGCCGTGGCCGCGGATGCTGCTCCGGGAAGAGTTCCCGGCGTCGCAGATGAGCGACCCGGGCGGGCGCCGCTGGGCCGTCGCCACCTTCCTGCAGCGCGTCGTGGCCGAGGGGTACGTCGACGCGGACGCCCTGCCGGCGGGGATGCTGCGGGAGGAGTGAGCGGCGAGGTCGGACGACTGCCGGGACGCCTATCGGCGGAGCCGCGTCATTCGGCGCTGAGGGCAGCGAGTCGAGGCCGAACCCGTTCGTACGCGGCGGACCCGTCCCGGGCGGGCGCGGGCACCCGGATGAGCGGCGGGTGACCCATGGCCGGGACCACCAGGTCGCGCAGCGCGTCGTGGTAGGCGCGCTGACGCTGCCGACCCGCGTCGCCGAAGCCGACCGCGGGCTTTGACGCCCGGTAGCGGTCCGACCTGGGTGCCCAATCGGCACAGAGCTCGCGGTACTCGGCAAGGTCGAAGCCGAGCGGGGTCCCGGGCGGGTAGAGGTCGAGGCTGCGGAGCCGCCAGGAGGTGAAGTGCTGGGACTCGTCGACCTCGATGAACGTGCCGGACGGCTCGTGCAAGAAGTCGCCAGGCAGGGAGGTCAGACGCTTGGCCCGCTGCTGCGTCTCCACGCCGCCAAGTGCCTCGAAGATCCGGCCGAGCGTCTCGCGCACCTCGTGGGCTTCGAGGGGCAGACCGTAGTGACCTCGCTGGTTCAGCCACGGCACCCTCGCGCGTGTCAGCGCGATCCCGTCCGCAGCAGCGGCGTTCGCAAAGGCCCGTTCGCAGTCACCCACCGGCATGAATCTCACCCTATTGGCGGGTCCGGACTGCCACCATGGGACGCATGACGCCTATCGCGGGCTCCGTCGACCTGGCCACGGTCATGACGAACCTGAGCCAACAACGGCCGGTGTTCCACTCCGAGGCCGACTTCCAGTTCGCCCTGGCGCAAGCCATCGCGGCTGCCGATTCCTCCATCCAGGTGCGCCTTGAGGTGCGGCAGCCCGCCGAACGCGCCGAATACGTCGACATCGTGTGCCGGACCAAGGAGCGGCGGACGTTGATCGAGCTCAAGTACGCCACCGCCTCTTGGCGCGGTGAGGACGGCCAGGGCGAGCACTTCCAGCTGAAGAACCACGCTGCTTACGACCTGGCCCGCCGCTACTTCATCCACGACGTGCACCGTCTGGAGCGGTTCACCGAGCCCGCTTCTAACACCGACGGTTTGGCCGTCATGCTGACGAACGTGCCGGGCTTGTGGAACCCGCCCGCGGGTCGCGTGACCCGTGATGCGGACTTCCGGATCCACGAAGGCAGGACACTCGCGGGGCATCTGCAGTGGGCCAACGGAAGTGCTCCCCGGTTCGACCAGGACCTCGCTGGTACCTATACCGCCGAGTGGCACGACTACTGGCGCTTCGAGGGGGCCAACGGGCTGTTCCGCTGGTTGGCGTTTTCTGTCCGCAGCCGCCCCGCCTCCTGAACGCAGCAACGCCCCACGGGTGATCCGCGCGGCACGGCGAGGCGGCGGCGACTTCCGGCGTACCTGCTCAGGTCAGAGCGGCGGCCCGTACCCACCGCACGTCGGCCGGAAGCCCTCGGGCCCGTCGTTGAGCGCGTTGACGGTCAGCTGCAGCGTGGGCTCGTCGAGGAACAGCCCGACGTGGCCGACGCGGTTGTCGGCGCAGAGGTCCTGGAGCACGACGTTCTCGGCGCCGGGGATCGACTGGGTCGCCGAGGGCGTGACGACGGTGTCGTAGCGCGTCTGGATCGTCATGTAGTCGGGCCCGGCCGGCACGCTCGGGTCGGCGAGCAGCGCGTTCATGAACCGGCTGCCGCGCGCCTGGTCGGTGACGCCCGGCGCCTGCAGGAGGCTCGCGAACGCCTCGGCGAAGCCGAGCAGCCGCAGCGACTGCCCGAGGGTGGCGATGCCGTTGAGCGTGGTGCCGTTCTGGCTGCCGGCCCACGAGACGTAGTCGTCGATCTTCGCCGCGCCGCCGGCGGTCTTGATGTAGGCGTACGGCACGAGCCCACCCTGGCTGTGGCCGACGACGTCGACCTTCGCGGCGCCGGTGCGGGCGCGCACCTGGTCGACGAACGTGCCGAACGCGGTCACCGACCGGCTGACCTGCCCGAGCCCTCCGATGCGGCCGAGGGAGGAGAGCGTCATCCCGTAGTTCTGCGCGTAGACGCAGTAGCCCTCGTTGCGCAGCCGCGGCGCCAGCTTCACGAAGTTCGACCCGAAGTTCACGAACGTCGCGTGCTGCAGGATCACCGGGTCCGGGTGCTCCGGGCTCGGCACGCAGCCCCAGTCGTTGACGCCCCGCAGGTACCCCGGGCTCACCACGAAGTTCGTGACCGCCGTGGCGAGGCCCCCCTCGCGGTACGTCGTCGAGCTAGCGGCCTGCGCCGCCGTGCCCGAGCCGGCCGCGACGAGTCCGAGACTGAGGGCGAGGGCGCACGCGGCGGTGCGCAGCAGCTGCTTCATCGTTCTCCCGAGGTTCGCGGCGCCGCCCCGTTGTGACGCCGGCCACTGAGAGTACGGCGTTCTCACTCCGCTGGGGAGCCCCTCGCTCGCATCGGGCGGTGGGGTACGGCGCAGCGCCGTGCGGTAGATTCGCCCGCGTTCGAGACGCCTGGGAAGGGGCTCGCCATGAAGAAGATCGTGCTCACGCTGCTCGCCGTCGGCGGCGCAGTGCTGGCCAAGAAGAAGATGGACGAGAGCAAGGCCGAGCAGGCCCTGTGGGCCGAGGCCACCGACCCCGTCTCGAAGTGAACTTCGCGCCGCGCGAGCGGCGCGGCTGCGTCAGTACGACGCACGAGGGGCCTTGGCGCAATTGGTAGCGCACCTGCTTTGCAAGCAGGGGGTTAGGGGTTCGAGTCCCCTAGGCTCCACAGCGAGGAGTGAGGTGCAACCATTCTGCTCATCTACCTGACGTTTTCGGTGGGCGGCGAAATCGGCCGAGATGGTGAGCCGATCGGGCGCCGTGGCTCGGTGTTCGTGGGCCGACGACCGGGTCTTTTGATGTGAATCTGACACGAGACGTGAGCGTGAAAGACGCGGATTGCAACGCCGTGCCTCATCCAGAGATGGACGCTGTCTCGGGCTTCAAGTTCTCAGCCGCCCTTCCTCCATCGTTGGCTGTCCGCATCCTCAGAGAGAGACTCGCAGATGCCCAAGGAGCCAGGTCCGTGGTTCAGAGCTATCACGTTCGTCGGCCCCGCGACGCCTGATCTTCGTCGACGATCTGTCGAGGGTCGAATTGACTCAGGTTCTTGGTTTAGAAGGTGCCGCGGGAGATCTTCAAGGGCTCGTCGAACCTGATGATGTAGAGGCGCTCTGGTATGTCGAGGTCCTCCAGATGTCAGACGCCTGCAATCTCAATTGCGACGAGCCGGGTCAGTCCTCCAGTTCACCATCACTAGAGACTACCTGGACGACCTCGCCCGATGCAGTTCTCAAGAACCGCATCTCGAGCTCGGTGTCGACTGCCAGGGGAGCTGCGCCGGCGCGTACGTGGCGCTGCTTCTCCAACGCCTTTGATATCGACCAGCCGCCCTTCAGTTGAATCTCCGTGAACTGCGCGGTGAGCTCGTCCACGATCCTCACAGCTTCTTCTAGCTGATACCTCTGCGAGTCGACGAACTTGCGAAGCGCTTTGTAGGGGTTGTTTGGGTCGGCAAGCGCTACCGAAGCAGCGTCGGCGATTAAGGCCTTCCTTCGGATGGCGATGGCCCCGCGTGCCAGATGTAGTTCTCGAAAGAAGTCGTCGAGATTTTCGATCTTCTGGCCGAGGGCCGCTTCCAGCCAACGGAAGTCGACCTTGCCATCGACGTCCGTGAGGTTCTGGATGATGTTCTGATGGGTCTCCAAAAAGATCTGGCTGCGATGAAACTCGTCGTAGGCGCTCTTGAGCGCGAGGTCGAGCTCCACGTGGCGACCGTCGAGCATGAGACTTAGAGCGCGTGTCAACTGAGCGTCGGCCGAGCGCTGGGCACTCGCCCTCTCGTCGTAGGCGCGTTTTTCTTGCCGATCGAGCGTGTTCTCCACCCGGCGCTGATGGGCACGGACTTCTCGCTGAGCCATCATGTCGACGGCCATCACGGCGCCCGCAATGGCGAACGCTGGCCAGCCCGCCGCGATGGCGCCCCCGGCCGCGACGGGCTTCAGGACTGCGTGGGTCGTCTTGCCGCCCGTCCGGGAGAATCCCCTGAACCCTGAGACACCCATTGCTTCGACAAGTTCGGCACCCTTCGGCAGTACGACGCGGTACAGGGTCGGGCTGCTCGGGTTGAGAGCGTTCACGATGTCGACCATGGGCTTCTGCACCGCTGAGACTGGCACCGTTCGGTACTTGGTGAGTTCCGAGGCGCTCACCGGAAAGTACTCGACAGCTACTGGTGCCGCCGCGGTCTCGAGGGCAGCCCAGATGGTTTCCGAGTCGGATCCGGCAGACTGGAGGATCGTCTCCGAGACAAGGAGTCCCGCTGTCGGAAATACTCGGTGCTCGTTATCGTCCGTGGCGTACGCAGGGACGGAGATCCTGCGACGACGCCTAGTTCGCGCGTCCCACAGAAGACATCCGACGGCCAGCAAGACGACGGCCGAGATCGCGATGAGGGAGGGGATCACGGCCCCGAGGGTAGTTGCGATGAGCGCGAGGCGTGAGCCGTTTGCTTCCGAGGCACCCATCGAAGCCACCGATGGCTGGCCTGTCAGCGTTCAGCCAGGCTCCACCCCAACTCGCGGACTTTTCGACATCCCGCTTACGCCCACGTCCAAGCACCCCGTCGGGTGCAGGAACAGCAACCGCGTCTCAAGCGATCCGCCCACGCTCGCCGCCAGCATCTCCCGATAGGCCAGCAGTTGCGGGCGGTAGAAGGCGACCTTCGCATCCAGCGTCGCGCTCGTGACGACGTCGGTCTTGTAGTCGACCACCACGAGCGACCCGTCGTCCTCGCGGTAGAGCAGGTCGATGATGCCCTCGACCAGCGTGCCGTCCGACCGCGGAGCGCCGACGTACACCTCGCGCCAGTGCTCCCGGTCCGCCGCCCGCCTGACGAGGTCGCTTGCCAAGGCCGCCTCGACGAGCCGGGTCACGACGTCGGCGAGGTCGACGATGGCCTCGGCGACGACCTGCGCCCGTACGGCGTCACGGAGCCCGGCGCCCGTCGCAAGGTCGACCACCTGCAACACCCCGTGGACGGCGCGCCCGACAGCGGAGCCGTAGCGCCCCTTCGTCCACGGCGGTAGCTCGAGGTCACGAGGACCCTTGGCGGCGCCCGCCTCGCCGGCCTCGGCCATCACGACCTCGGGCTCGGTGCCTTCTAGACCCGAGGCCGTCAGAGCGCCAGCCCGCCGGCTGTTCGCCTGAGCGGTCCTGATGCCGCTGAGCCACTCGTCGCGAGCGGGAGGAGGGGCCGCCGACTCGGCGGCCGGCGTTCGCGGGCGGGCGTCCGCGTCCACCTTGAACAGCAAGGGGTCGCCGACGGTGGAGCCGCCCACGCTGTCGATCAGCTCCGCCGGAGTGAGTTGCTCGGGGTTGTTGCGCGGAATGCGGTGCAGCGACACGACGAGGTGGTCGCGTGCGCGGGTGGCTGCGACGTACAGCAGCCGGGTGCGCTCCAGGTCGCTCATCTGCTCGTCGATGGCGGCCATCCCCTCGAAGCTGGGGTCCCGTAGGTCCTTGCGCAGGCTGACCGCGTAACCGAGCTTGTCGTCCCACAGCAGGCGTACGCCGTACTCGCGCCGCGGCTGCGTCGACATGCCACTGAGGATCACGATGGGGAACTCGAGACCCTTGGCGGCGTGGACGGTCATCACCCGCACCGCGTCGATGTCCTGCTCCGGGAGGACGGCCTCGGACACGCGCGCCTTGTCCTGGGCCTGGTGGGCCACCCAGCTCAGGTACGAGCGGAGCCCACCGTGGGAGACCTCCGTCCAAGCCCGGGCCTGGTCGACGACGAAGCGGAGCCGGCGCCACGAGTCGCGGGTGCGTGGGAGATGTACGCCGATCTCGAGCGCCCGCCGGTCGTCGACGATCCGGCTCAGAACCTCGCTGGGAGTGAGCCACCGGGCGGCTCGGTGCAGCGCGGTCAGGTACGCGAGGGCCCGGCCGACAGGCCCGTCGGCCAGGGCATCGTCCGTCGTCCTCGCGAACAGGTCGATGCGGGCGCCGGAGTGCTTCCAGCGCCACAGGTCGTCGTCACCGCACGCGAAGAGGGGTGACCGAAGGGCCGCGACGAGTGCGAGCGGGTCCGACGGGTCGGCGATCGCGCGGGCGGTGATGAGCAGGTCGCGCACCTCGGGCGCCTCGTAGACCAGCGACATCGGCTCCGCCCGGAAGTGGACGCCGGCGTCGTCGAGCGCGTCCTCCAGCATCGGCATCGAGGTGCGCGACGGGATGAGGATGGCGATGTCGGCAGGCCGCGCCGGGCGCCACGCCTCCGTGGTGTCGTCGAAGACGGTCCAGCCCTCGTCGAGGATGGTCGTGATCATCCCGGCGACGTCCGCGGCTTCGAAGCGCCGGAGGGCTTCCGCGTCGACCTTCGGGTTCGGCTCCGCGCCGAGGATCGCGACGGGCGGCCCGTGCAGGCTGGGATCGACGGGCCGGTCGGCGACCAGGGGCTCGTACGGCGGCTGTCCGTCCTTCTCGTACGTGATCAGCTGGCCGAAGACAGCGTTGACCCACTCGATGACGGCCGGGTCCGAGCGGAAGTTGGTCGACAGGGTCGTGCTGGTGCCGATCGCGGCCTGCGCGTCGAGGTAGGTCTTGATGCTCGCGCGACGGAACCGGTAGATCGACTGCTTCGCGTCGCCGACGACGAAGAGACGGCCCTCGGGCACGGCGACGTCCTCCCACCGCTCCTGGCGAGCGTCGCGCCCGCCCGCGATGCGGACGGCGAGCTCGATCTGGATCGGGTCGGTGTCCTGGAACTCGTCGAGCAGCAGCCGCCGATAGCGCTCGTGGAGCGCCGCGCGAGTGTCCTCTGACCGGACGAGGAGGTCGCGGGCGAGCACGAGTAGGTCGTGGAACTCCAGCTGTCCGCTGCGCCGTCGTTCCTGCGCCTCGGCCAGGACGCGACCGCCCGCCCAGTGAGCGAGGTGGCGCAGGCACTGCCCGACGACGGCGGCGCGCAGGGCGACGACCTTCTCCTGCACGGCCCTCACCTCGGCGCGGATCGCCTTCGGGTCCTCGCCGGACCAGTCGGCCTTGCGACCGGTGTTCCCCATCGTGAACGTCTCGACGGCCGGGATCGCCTCCAGCAGGTGCCGCACCGACGGGGCCGCAGCGACCTCTTCGACCAGTGCCGCGAGCGCGCCGATCTTGCCGCAGAGCTTGTCACCGGGGTTCGTGCACCTGGACTTCAGCGACGCCAGCTGGGTCATCCCGTCGTGGACGGGAGCGAGGTCGGGAACCGACACGGGCGCGGGCGGGTGGGTGAGGACGTGGGTGTCGATCCGGTCCCAGTCCGACCCGAGCAGCCGCACCAGCTGCCGCACCTGCCGCAGGGTGACCCCGGCCGCCATCCCGAGGATGAGCGCCTCGGAGACCGCGTCGTCGTCCAGCAGTTGCTGCTGGATGCGGGACCAACGCTCCTCGAAGGCGATGGAGGACGCCACCTCGTCGAGCACCTCGACCGCCGGGGGCAGCTGCGCCTCGATCGGGTGGGCGGACAGGATCCGCTGCGCGAACGAGTGCAGCGTGCCGATGGCGGCCAGGTCCAGCTCGTCGAGCGCGCGCTGGGCACGCTCCCGTCGTACGACGTCCCCGGCGCCGTGCGCGGCCTTCTCGAACTCGGAGCGCAACCGGTCCCGCAGCTCCGCGGCCGCCTTGATCGTGAACGTCACGGTGGCGATGGCCGGCATCGGCACGCCGTCCACGAGCACGAGGTGCGCCACCCGTCCGACGAGCGAGGTGGTCTTCCCCGACCCGGCGCCGGCGCTGACGAACAGCGTCCGGTCGGTCTGCTCGCGGATCCGCCTGCGCGCCGCGATGTCCGCGGGCTCAGTCATGGGGAACCTCGTTGTCGACGATGAGGGACACGAGGGTTGCCAGGTCGGGGTGGGCGGCCTTGGACGACCACTCGCGGCGGCGGCCGGCGTACCCGATGGCGTCGGGGTTGCAGAAGGCGCACTGGGTGAAGGCGAAGTCGTCACCCGTCGGGGGACGGGCGGGGTACAGGCCGCCCGCGATGCCGGCAGCGAGCACGGCGAGCACCCGGCCGTAGTGGTCCCGGACGTCGTCGTCGAACTCCAGGTCGACCCGGCCGGTGTCCTTGTGGACGAACCAGTACCCGGCCGTCACAGGCAGGTCGAGGTCGAGGACCGCGAGTGCGGCGTAGGCGTACGCCGGCAGCTGGAGCTTGCTCCCGTACGGCGCGGGGTCGGCCTGCTTGATGGAGCTGTACCCGCTCCTGCGGCCGGACTTGATGTCGGTGACGTAGATCCGACCGTCGGCGACGTCGATCTTGTCCGCGCTCCCGCGCATCAGGATCGTCCCGCCCGGCACGGCGACCTCGATCGGTGGTTTGCCGTTCAGTCCGAACTCGAGCTCGGCGGCCGTGACGGCGGAGGCGTTCCCGGCGCGCCACGCGGAGTCCTCGTCCAGCATGGCGGCGAGGGTGATGAGCACCCGCTCCTTCTCGACCGCCCAGAGCCGCTGATGACCGGTGATCCCCCGTTGCTCGAGGGCGGCCGCGTTCCGTTCGGCGATCTCGCGGAGCGCCAGCTGGTGCTCCGCGGTCCACGGCTCCCCAGGGCCGGGCAGCCCGCCCCGCTTGGTGAGCTCGTCCATGCAGGTGTGGATGAAGGTGCCGAGCTCGGCCGCCGGGATCGTGACGACGTCCTCGGGGTTCTCGACGGGACGCACGCCGAGCATGCGCTCGACGAAGTAGGAGTGAGGGCAGGCGGCGTACTTCTCCAGCGCGGTCGGGGAGATCGCCTCCTCGCCCAGCCGGAGGTCGCTGAGCCCGTCGAGCCCAGCCAGGTTGCCGTCGAAGCGGGTGAAGTCGGAGCCGTCGCGCGCCCTCAGGACCTCGCCGGCGCTCTCGACGACGACGTCCGTGAGGACGCCGGCGACCGCCGCGCGAATGCGCCACTCCTGCTCGGTCGCGAGACGCCCGGACGTCAGCAGCTCGCCCGCGAACGACCCGACTGCCCAGACGCGCTCGGCGTACGTCGCGGTCTCCCACTGCGTGGCGGAGAGCTCCGGATCGCCCGCCAGGTGGCGCAAGGTGGGCAGGAGCCACCGGCTCGGCAGCCGCCCCTTGGTCTGGCGCAGGTCGCCCCGGGGGAGGGTGGCGACGACCTCGGGTGCCGTCGAGAAGGCAGCGTCGAGCGCTCGGCGCTTGTCGTCGATGCGGTCGCGCAGGATCGGGAGCGCGCCGTCCAGGCGGGCCCTGATCCGGTCGGGCAGGAGGACGTCCTCCCGGGGGGTTCCGGGGTAGAGGTCCTCGCTGAGGCCGAGGACATAGGTGACGTCGGCCGACAGACCCGCGCCGGTCGCGATCGGGCCGACGTACACACCGTCGCCGAACCGCCCCACGCGGGGGATCGACGCCTCGAGGTCCACCGACAGCAGCTCGTGCAGCGCGCCGACGGACGGCGGTGTCGTCGTGTCGTCGAGAACGACGAGACCATGGAGAGCGAGCTGCAGCGTCGTGTGCGCGTGCTGCTCCTCGGGGGGCAACTGCCGGAGCCGGTCCTGGTCCACCAGCAGCGTGGCGTACAGGCCGAGGGCCCAGTCGATCATGTCGGCCCAGGTGGCGTGCGTCTGCGAGAGCTGGCGGCGCAGCTCGCCGGCGAACGCGTGGAGCCGGTGACCCGACTCCTTCTCCCACTCGGCGGCCTCGTCGTCGATCCAGGTGCGCAGCCGCTGGTCCCAGTGGTCGCCGCGGACGACGCCGGCCGAGCGCGAGTGGCGCTCCCACCGAGCGGTCGGGACGAGCTCGCCGTCGAAATCACGCGCCGCCGCGCCGCCGAGGGCGTCGAACAGTGCAGCCCGCGGGAGGTCGTCACGAGCCAGGTCGAGGAGCCCCAGGAACGTGCGTACGACGGCCCGCTCGGCCACCGGGCGGGCGCCCGGCCCGTTGTACGCGATGCCGGCGGACGTCAGCTGCTCGGCGAGGAGCCGGGTGTAGGGCCTGGGGTCGGAGTAGAGGACCACGGCCGTCCTGCCCTGCTCGAGGCTCGCCATGACGTCCCGCACGACCGCGCGCACCTCGTCGTCGGCATCGGACGCGTGGATGACGCGGGTGGCGCGCGGTGCGGGGTGCTCTGCTTCGACGGTGACCACCGTGCGGGCCGTCCGGAGCGCCTCGAGGAACCGGCGTTCGCTCGGCGTGAACCGCCCCGGGAGGTAGACGACCACAGGCTCGTTCCCCGTGCCCGCAGCGTCGGCCGCGGCCCAGAGCAGGTCGACCTCGTCGTACCAGGACGAGCTCAGAGTGGCCTCGACCTCGCGCTGGAGTCGCACCAGGTCCGGGGCCGGCAGAGCCAGCGTGCTGATGAGGTCGAGGGCTGCGACGTCCAGGTCGCGCAGGTCGCGGTAGGCCCGGGTGAGGGCCGCGACGGTCGAGGGGTGGTCGGCGACCTCGACGAAAGCCCCCGGCTCTCGTCCGAGCGCTGCCCGCCACGCCGAAGCGACGACAGCTCGCGTGGCGGGGCGCTGCGGGGCGAGCAGCGGCGCGGCCAGGAGGTCGGCGTAACGCGCCAGGGTGGTCACGTTCACGGCCGCCACACCGCCCTGGGAGGCCAGGTGCCGACGAGCGGTGACGGCGGCTGGGGTGGACGGGGCGAGGACGGTGACCGGCCTCAGTGGGTCCCCGGCCTTCAGGTCATCCACCGCGTTCGCCAGGCGCTCGAGGGCCGACTGCACCGGTGAGGGGCGGGCTGGCGTCACCCGGCCAGCCTAGGTCTCGTCCGGCCCTTGCGGTCCGACATTCGCCCAAGAGCAGCGCGATGGGCAGGAGTCCAGCACCGTGCGTCACGGACGACTATGTTCGCCAGGTGGCGCCGCGACGCGCCGGCTGAGGGGACGTGGTGATGAGTACGGTCAACTGGGCCCAGGATCGAGTGAACAGCATCAGCTCGGCCACGGGCCGGCTCGTGCACGACGGGGCGCGCGCTGCCCAGGTGCGGCCGGACGCGTCGGCCAAGCAGCAGATCGCCGCCTTGGTCGACCTGATCGACCTGCACCTCGCTGGCGCAAGCCTGCCCGGGGTGTCAGACGAGGGCCGACTGGTCCTGCGGGTGCCGCAGCTCGCGAGCGAGGCCCGCGGGGCGCTTGGGACACTCATCGAGTCCCGGGTCGACGAGACCCTGACGATCGACGTCCTGGAGGCAGCGGGGGACGACTGGGTCGCTGCTCCTACCGGGTGGAACGCCTCCGACCCCGCGGAGTACAGCACGTGGCCGGCCCTTCTGGCGCAGCAGTGGAAGGTCCCGGGCCTGGTCACCGACGTGGTGGAGCGGGTGGCGGTACCCGGCCTCCGTGCCTACCCGCGACTGTCGACGAGGGGCAAGGAGTGGTCGCTTCGCCTCGAGGGATTGGAGGTCGGTCGTGGGACGGCGTCGCGGCTGACGCTCGGCGTCGGCAAGGACGGCGTCGGGGACGCCCGCAGCAGGCAACGCGACGCATGGATCGCCGCCACGAAGCGGGCCGACACGGTCGAGACCGAGTCAGCTGACGAGGCGGCTGCGCTGGTGTCGCGGTTCATCGTCGAGTGGCAGCAGCGGGGAGCCGGTCAGGTCGAGCAGGACGAGCACGCGCTCGAGTCCCGCATCTTGCGAGGCGAGGCGCTCATCGCCGTCCGCGGCCTCGTGCTTTCTCGCGTCCCCGCTCACCACGTCGTCAACTGGGGCAGCCAGTTCCCCACCAAGTGGGGGCCGGGCGGGAGCGCCCGATACCTGGACGCTCTCCTGGCCGACGGGACGACCCCCTGGGCCATCGAGATGAAGGTCGCAGGCAGCGCGGGCGTCGGCTCCTACTACCGCCAGGCGGTCACGCAGGCCGTGCTCTACCGCGAGTTCATCCGGCGCGCCACGCCGCTGCACTTCTGGTTCGAGGAGCGGGGCCTGGAGGCGGCCCGGTGCGAGGCCGCGGTCGTCGTACCCCGGCTGCCGCCCGCGCAGGAGAAGTGGCGAACCCGCCTGCAGGCGTTGACGGCCTACTTCGGCGCCGAATTCGTCGAGGTCGACCCGGCGCACGCCCGTCGCTACTGACCGGACTGTCGGTGTCCCGCCGTACGGTCGCCACACCATGACCACCTTCACCGAGCGGGAGCAGGCGCGCGCCGCCGCGTGGAAGACGCGGACGCCGCTGCTGCCCGCGACGGCGCGACAGGCCGCGCCATGGATCGACCACGCCGGTCGGCCCCGGGGGCGGTACGACCACTGCCTGCCGCCCGAGCATGCGGCGGCGAACCTCCTGCCGGAGGCCGAGGGGGCGATCCAGTTGTTCGCCGAGCTCGGCATCCCGTGGCACTGCGGGGTCGGCGACGGGCCGGGCAACAACCTCCTGTCGTCGCAGGTGCAGTGCGCCAACGCCCTCTTCGCGATGGTCGAGGACGCCGAGCTCGTACGGCGGGCGTTCGGCGACGTCGTGGACATCGCCGAGGTGCTGTCGATCGAGGACGGGCGCTACCTGACGTTCGAGTACATCGGTCCGACCGACTACTTCGACGAGGGTCGCGGGAAGCCGCGCGTCCGTGGCAGTCGCTGCACGAGCGTCGACGCCGCGTTCCGCTACCGCACAGGCGGCGGCACCACCGAGCTCGCGCTGGTCGAGTGGAAGTACACGGAGCAGTACGGCCGGCTGCGCGACCCGAACCCCGGTTACGACAAGACGCGGATCCGGCGGTACGGCGCGGACTTCGGCGACCCGAACGGGCCGCTGCGGTCCGACGTGCTGCCGATCGAGCTCATGCTCGACGAGCCGTTCTACCAGCTGATGCGTCAGCAGCTGCTCGCCCACCGGCTGGAGACCGACCGCGCGGTGGGTGCTGACGTCGTGCGCGTCCTGCACGTGCACCCGCCGGAGAACCTCGAGTACCAGCACTCCCTGGTACGCGCCGAGCACCGCGAGCTGGGCGAGGACGTGGACGCCGTGTGGCGCCGCATCCTGCGGGCAGACGACCGGTTCATCGCCGTCGATCCGGCGCGCTTCCTCGACCCGGGGGTCACGAGCCGGGAGTACGTCGACCGCTACGGCGCCGGATCGCAACCACCGTCGTACTCGACCGATGGCGCCCTGAGCTCGCCAGCGGTCCTGCGGCCCTGAACCCCACTCACCAGTCGCGGGCGTCGTACCCCTGCCGGCACCTCGTCTTGACGCACGATGGCTGCATGACGACGACCGGGCACCTCTTCGTGATGCAGGGCGATCTCACCCGGCTGAGCTGCGACGCGATCCTCCTGCCGTGCGACTCCGCCCTGGACGTGAGTGCGCACTGGAGCGGGCTGCTGCCCGCCGGAGCCACGCCCCACCTCGGCAGGATCCGGCTGGACGGACCCGCCGGGTCCGACGGTCTCGTCTCTGTGTCGTCGGCCGACTCGCAGCGGCCCGTCTACGCGTTCGTCGCGGTCGAGGCCGCCGAGCTCACACCGGCCGACGTCGTGGAGCGCACCGCCGGCGCCGTGCAGTCGGCGGCGGGCCGCCTGGCGACGGCGCCGACGGGGGCCGGGCGCGCCGTACCCCTCCTGGCCCTGCCGCTGGTCGGCACCGGCCAGGGCGGGCTCGCGCGGCGGCGCGGCGAGGTCGTCCGCGACCTGGTGCCGGCGCTGCAGGGCGTCGCGGCCGAGAGCGGGGTCGACATCGTGCTGGTGGCGTGGACCCGCGCCGACCACGTCGCGATGCAGGCAGCGCGGGGCGCGACACCGGGCTGGTCCCAGCTCGATCAGCCAGGCGGTCACCTGCTCGACCGCGCCGACACCATCGGCGGGTGGGCCGCCAAGGGTGAGCTGTCACTCTTCATCGGCGCCGGCGCTTCCGTTCCCACCGGGCTGCCCTCGTGGAAGGATCTGCTCGCGGAGATCGGCGGCGGACAACCCACCGGCGACACGGCTGACGCACTGATGGACCACGCGAGTCGGCTGGCCGCGACGATGGGCGAGAACGACCTCAAGCAGGCGGTCGCCGACGCGACCACTACCTCCGTCCACGCCATCTCCCACGGCCTGCTCGCGGGCCTGCGCACGGGCCGCGTCGTGACGACGAACTACGACCCGTGCTTCGAGCTGGCCAGCGCCGGCGTGGGCGACGGCGACGGCGAGGACGTCGCCGAGGGCGACGGCCTGCTGCGGGTGATGACGCGACACCTGCCGTCGGGCGCCGGGCCGTGGTTGCTCAAGCTGCACGGCGACGTGAAGGACGCTGTTCGCATCGTCATCACCCGTGCGGACTACGAGCGCCTGGCGCGGGAGGACCACGCACTACGGGGCGTCGTGCAGAGCCTGATGCTCACGTCGCACCTGCTCTTCGTGGGTTACAGCCTGGCGGACGAGGACTTCGCGGACCTGGCGGCGGGGGTGGTGGACGTCCGGGGGAGGGCTGCCCCTGCCGGGCGCTCACCGGGCACAGTGCTGGCGCTGAGCGCGTACGAGGAGAAGCGGCTCGAGAAGAGCTGCGCTGCGCGCGGCCTGGACATCGTCCCCATCGGCACGGACGACGTGTCCGCTGCGGCGCGCCTGCTCGAGATCTTCCTCGACCGGGTGGCGTGGCGTGCGGCGACGCAGCGCGCTGACTCCGCGGCGTACCTCCTCGACGACGCCTACGAGTCGAGCCTCGGCACCGCGGACAGGGCGTTGAAGGCGGCGCTCCGAGCGCTCGGCGACCGGCCGGACGCCGCCGACAGCCCCGCCTGGCCCCATGTGCGCGAGCTGCTCGAGCGGCTGGGCGAGCCGCCCCACATGCGGCCGACCGGGAGGGTGGACTAGACCGGGCAGATTAAAAGTCGTAGCGACAATAAGACGTGGTACGGTTATCTTGTCAATCAGACAAGAAACGGAGGTGTGGAGATGCGACTCCACCTCGGCGACGGCACCACGGCCGGCGCGATCACGATCTTCCCGGTCTGGCACGACCAGCCGGTCGCCGCACGCCGCGGCTACGACACGACCAGGGCGAGCCTCGCCATCACCGAGCTGCCGGGTGGAGCGCACGTGCCGCGCCTGCAGGTCGGCAACGCCGGCAGCCGCCCCGCGCTCCTGCTCGAGGGGCAGCTGCTGGAAGGCGGGCTGCAGCACCGCATGGCGGTGACGTCGACGCTGGTCGGCGCCCGCACCCAAGTGGGGATCGACGTTATGTGCGTCGAGGAGGGCCGCTGGCACGGCGGCGCGACGCAGACGACGAGCGGCCGTCGCGCCCCGACGTACGTCACCCGCGCGGCCGCCCTCGGCCAGCACGAGGTCTGGCGGCGGGTCGGCAACCTCGACGCCGGGTCGCCGACCCGGTCGCTCGTCGAGCGGTACGACGCGCCCCGCCCGCCGCAGGACGCGGCCGACGCCCTGCTGCGGCGGGTGCGTCCGCTGGCCGGCCAGACCGGTGTGCTCGTCGGTGTCGGGGGCCAGCCGTTGACGCTCGAGGTCTTCGACCACCCGCGGACGCTCGCGGAGCAGCTGGCCCCGATCGTCCGGGGCGCCGCGCTGGACGCGCTGCTGGGACCGGCCGAGCCGACCCCGGGTCGACGTGCCCGACGGATGCTGGAGCGTCTGCGGCGGGTGGACGTGGCCCGTCGCCCGGGCGACGCCGTTGACCGGGGGGCGAGCCCCCAGCTCGACGTGATGGTGCTCCGAGCCGGTGCCGGCACGAGGCGCGCCCTGCACCTGCGGACGACGTACCTGCGCCACCCGACGCTGCTGGCAGCCTGACGCGGCTGCCGCCACCGACCCGCGCCCGCGGGAAGAGAGGAGGCCCCATGTGGGTCGAGGAGATGGACACCGAGCGGTTCGCCGCTGCAGTCGGGCTGGCCGCCCACCTGCACCGTGGCCAGGTGCGCAAGGGCACGCAGGTGCCCTACGTCAGTCACCTGCTGAGCGTCGCCGCCCTGGTCGCGGAGGATGGCGGCACCGAGGACCAGGTCATTGCCGGCCTGCTGCACGACGCCGCCGAGGACCAGGGCGGGGAGGCGACCCTCACGGTGATCGCCGAGCGATTCGGAGCCGGCGTAGCCGAGCTGGTGCGGGCGTGCTCGGACTCGATCGACGAGGCCGGTGCGGAGAAGGCGCCGTGGAAGGAGCGCAAGGAAGCGGCGATCGCGCACGTGGCCGACGTCCCCGCAGAGGCGCTGCTCGTGCTGGCGGCCGACAAGCTGCACAACACGCGCAGCACGGAGGCCGATCGCGCGTTCCACGGATCGGGCGTCTGGACACGCTTCAAGGCCGGTCGTGACGGCTTCCTCTGGTACCACCTGGCCGAGCTGCTGGTGCTGGAGGAGCGGGTCCCGGAGTCCCGGTCGGTCCGCCTGCTGCGACGGGAGCTGTCAGGCCTGGCGTGCGGTGAGGCCGCAGGCTCCCCGTTGGCAACGGTCGCCAACGTGCCCGAGGAGGTGCGACCGTTCTTCGCGGCGGGGCTGCTCGAGGAGGGCTGGCCGGGCTGGGGGTTCGGAGCCGGCCCCGAGCAGGACGCGTTCGTGGCGGGGCACCAGGTCACAAGCTTGTGCGGCCTCGTGCAGTCCGCGGATCTTGCGGACTACAAGAGCGACGCGCGTCGGTACGACGCGCACGCCGACACGGTCAACGAGCGGTACGGGGCGCGCGTCGTGGAGAGGGTCGACGAGTGGGTGTGGGGCTGACCCCACGGCGCGGCCGGTGTACCTCAAGGTTCGCGCCCATCCGCTTGAACTTGCCCACGTGCGGCCTTCACTCGGGCAGACTGACGCGCGACTACGGGGAAGTGGGTTCATCATGGACGACGACGGGCTCACGTCGTACGACGCGGTCAAGGCGGGGCGGCCAAATCGGGTGTGGCTTCACCCGACTGCCGACCTGCTGGTGATGGCTCTGACCGAGCGCGTCGGACGTGAAACGCTTGTGATCGTCCGAGGCCCGCAGGACGACTGGCTCACCGTCGCCGACCGGCAGAGTGGTGCGGTCTTCGTCGAGGCCGAGCGGGACAGTCTCCTGATCTTCCCCGTGGGCTCTGCAGCGGTCACGCCGACGGACGCGGTGTACGTCGACCGCGTCGGGGCGGCGGGAGACTACGGCCTTCACGAGGTCGTCGTGGACCTGACCCGGGTCGCGTCCGGCGACAAGGCGCAGATCGTCGAGCTGATGGCGTCGTCGTACCGGCACTGGCGCGGGCAGGACGGCGACGAGCCGACCGAACCCCCGGCCACGTCATCGGACGAGCTGGCCATGACCGACGCCGGCGCCACCGCGCGCATGCGAGCCGACGTCAGCAGCCAGTGGTCGTGGGCGTCGTCGGTGGCGCGGATCCCGCAGATCTCCGGCGTGCTGGTCGAGCTGGTCGAGCCGGTCGCGAGCGCGCGGCTGACGGTGTCGGTGTCTGACGGTGATGTCGTGTTCGGGTCCCGCACGGCGTACGAGGGTCCGGTTGCGGCGGGTCCGTGGGTGCGGGAATCCGTGCACGTTGCCCTCTCGGCGCGCGTGATGTCGCAGATGACCGAGCGCCAGGCCGCGTCGTGCGTCATCGAGCTCGTGGATACGACAACTGACAAGGTCCTCTCACGGCACGAGGAGGCAATCGACGTCCAGCCACGCGATCTGTGGTTGTGGACGGGTGACCCTCGGCGAAACGACGAGACAGAGCGGCTCCGGTCGCGCATGCAGGCTCTCGGTGTGAGCCTGCAGGACGCCGGCACGGCCCAGGAACAGTCGCGGATCCAGGCTGAGATGGACGACCTCGGTCGGCGGTTCTCGTCACTGAACAGGTCGTCGAACGATCTGGCGCGGGCGCTTCTCGCCGCATTCGTGCGTCCCAACCACCCCGAGATCGCTGTGATCGCCCGTGAGGCTGCGACGGTGCTCGGTCGGAACGTCGGCGACGCGGGATTCCACGCCTTCCAGATGACCGACCCGGCCGAGGTCGAGAAGCGCGTGGAGGAGTCGGTCACGGCGACCTACGAAGCACTGGTCGCGCGCGGCATCGCCTACTCCGAGCCGCCTCCGGGCTGGGACTACGAGCGTGAGGGCCAACGCATCCGCGACCACGGTGATGTCGCCCGTGGCGGACTCGGCACGTGCATGGACACGACGGTGCTTATGGCGGCCGCGCTCGAACAGATCGGTCTTCTGCCGGTGCTCGTGCTCGTGCCCGGTCACATCTTCATCGGCTACTGGCGTCGAGATCCTGCCGGGAACGACGGTGGAACGCCGGAGTGGTACCCGGGTGCCCCTGTCGTCGATGACCTTGCCACCATCCGGACCCTCGTCGACGGCGGCTGGTTGGGGGTCATCGAGACGACGACGCTCACGGCTGGCAAGAACGTGAGCGCGGATCAAGCGAGGTCGAGTGCCGTCGCCGGCGGTCTGACCTCAGGACTGAGCCGAGGTCAGGTCCACCTCATCGACGTCGCTGCTGCCCGCCGCGCCGGCGTCTCGCCACTGCCAGCCGTCAGCGAGCGTGCCGACGGGGTGACGGAGGTCGTCGAGTACCGCCCCGGCGGCGAGCGGACCGTCACGGAGGTCGAGCGGGACGAGGTCGACTTCGCCGACCGGGAGCGGCACGTGGACGACCACCCGCCGCGCTACCGCACCTGGAAGGCCTCGCTCTTCAGCCTCAACGCGACGAACGCACTGCTGAACCTCCGCGCCAACGCCCGGGTGCAGCCGCTGGTGCTGCCGGCCGAGGGGCTCGGGGTGCTCGAGGACAGGCTGAACCAGGATGCGTCGTTCACGGTGCGCAGCGGCTTCGACGTGCCCGAGGTCTGGCGTGCGCGCGACCTCCCCAACGCGGTGCTGGCCCTCCGTGGTGACGACGCGGATCCGCAGGATCTGATGGACCAGCTGCGTGACCGGACGCTCTTCGTCCAGCGCATGGCGGCAGGCAAGGACGGCTACCGCCCCGTCGGCCCCGACGCCTGCTTCCGCGAGCTCCGCTCGATGGCCAACAACGCGAGGACGGCGCGCGAGGAGCGCGGCATGAACCCGCTCTTCCTCTGCATCGGTCTGCTGCGCTGGGAGCACAAGCCCGGCGCACCGCTGGCCGAGGCTCCGCTCCTGCTGGTCCCGGTCCACCTGCGTCCTGATCGTGGTCGCAAGACGTTCACGCTCTCGCTCGACACCTCCCAGCGCACCACCGCCAACGCCGCGCTCATCGAGTGGCTGCGCCGAGAGCACGGCCTCGCCGTACCGAGCCTGGACGAGCCGGCGACCGACCGGGCGGGCATCGACGTGGACGGCATCCTCGCCGACGTACGACGTGCGGTCGCCGACCGCGGGCTGCCGTTTGAGATCGCCTCCGAGGCACGTCTGGCGACCCTCGACCTGACGGCCTTCCGCATGTGGCAGGACCTTGACACCCAGGGCACGCGGTTCCTCGAGCGCCCGCTCGTGCGTCACCTGGTCGAGACCCCGACCGAGCGGTTCGAGGACCCCGTCGGCGTGGCCACCCCGCAGGGTGTTGAGCTCGAGGCCATTCTCGACCAGCTCGAGACCCCGATCCCTGCTGACGCCACCCAGAAGCGTGCGGTGCTCTGGGCCCGCGAGGGTCGCACCTTCGTGCTCCAGGGACCGCCGGGCACTGGCAAGTCGCAGACCATCACCAACATCGTCGCCGAGTGCGTGCTGTCGGGGATGCGCGTGCTGTTCGTCGCCGAGAAGGGCACTGCGCTCGCCGTCGTCCAGCGCCGCCTCGACGCGATCGGGCTCGGCCCCTTCACCCTGAACCTGCACCACGAGGGCTCCAACGCCGCGGCGGTGCGCTCGCACCTCCGGACCTCGCTCGAGTCCACCGTCCAGCCGGACCCGGCGGCGACCGAAAGCGCCCGTCGTCGCCTGCGCAACGCACGCTTCGCGCTGGCCGAGTACCCGACGCAGCTGCACGAGCCCAACGCCGCGGGGATGTCGGCGTACGGCGCGCACGACGAGCTGCTCGTGCTCGGAGACGGTCCTGCGCTGCCCGTCACCGCGACCACCGTCGCGCACCACGCCGACCAGCTCGAGGCGTTGCGCGAGCTGTGCCGGGACCTGCCGCGCTGGACCGCTGCGGCAGGCACGCGGCCGGGCCACCCGTGGCGGCTGGCCGGGAGCGGTGCCGGCGACCCGTTCGCTCCGGACGAGGTCGCAGAGATCGTCCGGACGCTGCTCGCCGAGACCCAGTGGGCCCGCTCGACCGGAGGCGTCGTACGACGTCTGCTCGACGCGGCGACGCACCCGGACCAGCTGTGCGTGCTCGCCGCCGGGGCGCACGACGACCTGCCTCACGGCGCCGAGCTGGACGCCGTTCTCGAACCGCGCTGGCGTCGTACGACAGCGGACGCGCTCGCCGCGTGTCGCCAGGTGCTCGACCAGGCCGCGCCTCGTCTCCGCGGCTTCCCACCGGCGGTCGTCGACCGTGATCTCCGCGCGGTCGTCGCCCAGCTGGACGCCGCGGACGCGTCGGGCGTCTTCGGCCGGGGGAAGCGCCGCGCGGCCGCACTCGCGCCGCTGTCCGCGCTGGCGCCCGCCGGACTGGATGTGGCCGCCTCCGAGCCCCGCGTCCTGCTGACCGACCTCGTCGCAGCTCAGGACGCAGCGGTCCACGTGCGCAACGTGCTGAGCACCGTGGCCGGGCTCGGCCCGCACCGGCCGAGCAACCCGTTCGAACCGGGGGCGCTGGACGGCGTCCAGCGGCGGCTGGACGCTGTGGCCGAGCTGACCGAACGGCTTCGGAGCTCGGACGAGTGGTCGCGGCAGGTGGCGGCTGCGACCCGCGACGGTGTCCTGGCAGCCGAACGGGCCCACCTGGCGGCGTACGCCGAGTCGTGGGACCGGCTGTGCGAGCTGCTCGTCGTGCAGGTCGCCGATCTTGACGCGTGGCGCTCGGACGACGGCCTCGTGGCGGCCGTGTCCCGGCACGAGAGCGTGTGGCGCCAGCACGTCGACCACGAGCGGCTCTTGCCGCTCCAGCGCTGGTGCGCCCTGGTGGGTGTGCTCGAACCGATGCGATCCGTGGGCCTCGACGAGGCTCGCGCCCAGCTGTTGGAGGGGCGTCTTGCGGCGGACGTCGCCGAGGAGGCGCTCGCCCGAGGCATCGCGCGGGCCTCGCTCGGTGAACGGATGAGCGCAGCCGGCCTCGACCGCTTCGATCCCGTCGCGCACGACCAGCGAGTGACCGGTTACGCGGCTGCGCAGGGCGAGGTACGGCGTCAGTGGGTGACCGACGGGCCGGCGCGACTGCTCGCACGGCGGGAGACCGGCGGCTCCGGACACAGCACCGGGGGGCTTGCCCGGGAGCTCGAGAAGACGTCGCGCAAGCTCGGCACACGGGCGATCCTGCGTAAGTACGGCGCAGCGGTGCAGGAGGTGACCCCCCTCTTCCTCTGCAGCCCCTCGTCCGTCGTGGACCTCGTCGACCCCGAGCTGCTCGACTTCGACGTCGTCGTCTTCGACGAGGCGTCACAGATCACGGTGCCCGAGGCCGTCGGGGCGCTCGGCCGCGCCAGGGCCGCCATCGTCGTCGGTGACAGCAAGCAGATGCCGCCGACGCGTGTGGTCGCCGCGCAGCACTCCGATGGCGAGCTGGAGGACGACGAGGACGACGTCGTCGAGGACCAGGAGTCGATCCTGAGCGAGTGCGAGCTCGCCCGGGTGCCGACGCTGGCGCTCGACTGGCACTACCGCAGCCAGGACGAGGCGCTCATCGCTTTCAGCAACCGCACCTACTACCGCAACGGGCTGAGCAGCTTCCCCACCCCGACGTTGATGTCGTCAGAGACCGGCGTGGACTTCCGCCGGGTCCAGGCGGGGCAGTACTTCCGCGCTGGGAGCAACCAGAAGGCCGATCTCGGCGGAGGTGTCGTCGCCGGCAACAACACCAACCCGGTCGAGGCGCTCGAGATCGTCGCGTACGTCGAGCAGATGGTCGAGCGGGCCGGCGAGGGCGTCCCGTCGATCGGCGTGGTCACCTTTAACGAGAGCCAGCGCCAGCTCGTCGAGGACCTGCTCGTCACGAGGGCGCACCCCGGCGTGCTGCGGGCGATGGACGAGGCCCACACCGGCCGGGGCGACGCGCTCTTCGTGAAGGCTCTCGAGCAGGTCCAGGGCGACGAGCGGGACGTGGTGCTGTTCTCGGTCGCCTTCTCCAAGCAGGCGAACGGTCGGATCCCCACGAACTTCGGGCCGCTGTCCAACAGCGGCGGCGAGCGCCGGCTGAACGTCGCGGTCACCCGCGCGCGTCGGAGGAACGTGGTCTTCTGCAGCTTCGACCCCAGCGAGCTCGACGTCTCGGGTGCGACGTACAACGGACCGCGCGACCTCAAAGCCTTCCTGGCCTTCGCGAAGGGCCAGGCAACGGCCTCGCCCGCCGACGAGGACGACGCCACGCGGGTCGTCCTGCGTGACCGCCACCGCGACGACGTCGCGGCCGCGCTGCGGGCAGCGGGACTGACGGTCCTCACGGACGTGGGGATGTCCGGCTTCCGCCTGGATCTTGTCGTCTGCCGCACGGACGACCCCGCTCGCCCGTTGCTGCCCGTCCTGCTCGACGGCGAGGGGTGGCGGGCCCGTAGCACCGTGTCGGACCGGGACGTGCTACCCGTCGAGGTGCTCGAGAACCTGATGGGGTGGCCGACCGTGCTCCGGGTCTGGTGGCCGATGTGGCTCCAGAACCGCCAACAGGTCGTCGACGAGCTCGTGCGCCAGGTCGCCACCGTGGAGGAGTCAGTGCCGTTGGTGGTGGAGCCGGAGGCGGAGCCGGTCGCGGTGTGGCCGGCAGACGTGGCTCCTCCGAGTTCCGAGCTTGTCCAGGAACCGGACGCGACGTGGCGGGTGGCGAAGATCCCCGACGCGGGGGGATGGCGCGCTCCCGCCGCGGTGGACGTGGTCCGCGACGCTCCTGCTTCGGAGGAGGGCCCCGCAGCGCCCTCCGTGCCCACGGTGTCCGCGTTCGTCGCCGCGCACGCGGACACTGTTGCCGGTCGACAGGTGCTCGACGCGCTGCCGGCCGGATGGGCCGCTGATCTGGTGCGAACCGAGGTGCTGGACGTCATCGCCACCGAGGGTCCCGTCGAGGTCGGCCGGCTCACGCGAACGGTCGCGCGTCGGTTCGACCTGCTGAAGGTGCGGGCCGCCCGCGCGGGGCTGATCGCCGAGCTCGTTCCGCACGTTTCCGTGAGGAGTGGTCCGCTGGGTTCGTTCGCCTGGCCGTCGCACCTCGACCCCGCCGGCTGGGCGGGTTACCGCACGGGTGCAGGGCGTCCTCTCGAGGAGGTCGCCCCGGAGGAGATCGCGAACGCCATGCGCGGACTCCTGGTGGGTGGCGCCCTGAGCGGGGACGACGTCCTGCGTCGTACGGCGGAGCTCTTCGGCGTCACACGACTGGGGGCTCATGTGCGGGCGCGGTTGGCAGCCGTGCTCGAGAGCCTCGGTCCGGAGGCGGGCGCCAAGGCCGCTCCGGATGTCGGTCAGGACCGCTAGCGTCGGGCGAGGAGACGGGTCGGGACGAGGGCGGGGGAGTCAGTTGGACGACGTAGCAGGGTGGGACGATTTCGATGCGTCGGAGAACTCGCCGATCGACGATGGTGTGACCTCTTCCGCCACGCTGGCCGCGACCTACCCGAGCCTGGTGCCTCTGGGGGCGCTCGGCCTCGGCGACAGGGTGCTGGCGCCGTACCTCGGCACCCACGAAGGGGGGCTCGTCCGCACCTGGTTGGAGCGCGGGGGATGCCGCACGATCGGCGAGACGCTGGAGCTCGAGGTCGAGGCTCTGCTCTCGTGGCCGGGCATCGGTGTCGGCAAGCGAGATCGCATCCTCGCCCTGCTGGATCTGCTCGCCGGAGCGAGCACCGACGTGGTCACGCAGCTCGTCGCGCGCGTCGCCGCGGCTGAGGAGGCCGTCGGAGAGGCCCCCGACCTGGCGCCGCACCTCGGGGTGCTTCGCGAGTGGGGCGCCTTCACGGCCCGGGCGGGCACCTGGGGCGAGGTCGAGAAGGCTCTCGACCGGAGCGAGCTTCCGGCGGACGTCGCCACCGCACGCGACGCCCTGCGGGCGGTGTCGACCGGCCTCGGTGACGCCGGCGACCCTGGCGAGGTGCTGCTCGAGTGGATCGACGGCCTCGACGCCCGGGAACGCGACGTCTTCGAGAGCCGCATCGTCAGGGTGACCCCGAAGACGCTCGAGACGATCGGGAACACGTACGACGTCACTCGCGAGCGCGTGCGGCAGCTCGAGGCGCGCCTGGCGGCCGGCGCCCGGGAGCGCTACGCCACCGACCCGGCCTGGCGCCAGGTGCGCTGGGCGGGCTTCCTGCTGGAGGAGCACCTCGGCGCGTTCGCGCCTCGCTCGGAGGTCGACACCCGGTCGTCCGCCGGTGAGGAGCAGTTCGACCGGCACCTGCTTCTGTGGTTCGCGGGCCTGATCGCCGGTGAGGACGCGATTTGCCGACAGGGTTTCGAGCTGCCACGTGTCGAGCAGGTCCCCTTCGAGGAGGACGACGTCATCGTCGATGCCGACGCGCTCCGACAGCTGCTGGTCGAGCGAGGGGTTCGCGAGTCCCACCTGGCTTTCGCCACGCGGTCGATCGCCGGCATCACGACCGTGGACGACGTACTGGTGCGGTGGCCCAAGAGCGTGGTCGACCGGGCGTGCAGCCTGCTGGCGGTCCGGGGCCAGGCCATGGAGTTCGGCGAGCTGTACGAGGTGCTGGGCGGCAGCGAGCGCAGCGTGCGTCAGCGCCTGTTCGAGGATCCCCGGCTCAGCCGCATGTCGCGGACGACGATCGGCCTCAAGTCCTGGGGCGGCGAGGAGTACGCGGGGGTCGTCGACGCCATGATGCGGCGGCTGGAGGAGAACGACGAGCTGTCGCTGGATCATCTGGCGCAGGAGCTGGCGGCGCAGTTCGGTGTGTCGGCCAACTCGGTCCACATGTGTGCGGCGGCCCCGGTGTTCGCCGCGTCGAGGGGTCTGATCCGACTGCGTGGTGCCACCGAACCGTACGTGCCGCGGGCCGAGCCCCACCGGGTGTGGGGGCTCTTCCAGTCGACGCCGGACGTGCTGCACTGGAACGTCGGGGTCGACGCCGACATCCTGCGCGGGAGCGGACGCTCCGTCGCCCCGGAGATCGGCACGTTCCTCGGTGTGACCCCCGGTGTGCGGACGCAGCTGCGCAACGAGGTGCGCGACGTTCCCCTGGGCTGGGTCGAGACCAACCACACCGGCCCGGGCATCGGTTCGCTGAAGGCAATCGCCGATGACTTGGGTGCGCAGGTGGGGGACGTGTTCCAGCTGCGACTGGATCGGCGTGACCGCTCGCTGCGTGCCGTCCTGCGTCCCCAGGAGCCGGTCGAGTCCTCGGCAACGGGCGAACGCCTTGCCTGGTTGACGGGCCTGCCGGAGAAGCTGACGGCGGGCCGGGCGGCCTTCGCCGACACGCTGCACGTCACGCCGGACGAGGCCGAGCAGGCGCTGCGGAAGCGTTCGGACAACGCCGTGGCGGACGCGTACGCACAGCTCTGATCCCCACCTCGACGCGGGGCCTCAGGCGGTGGAGGCCCCGCCGTCAGGCGGGGGCGCCGCCCTCCACGCCTCAGCGGCCGCCACGAACTGGCGCACGAGGCCGACGAGGTGCTGGGCCTCGATATACGTCGGCGAGAGAGCGTACGCGTGCTGGTGGCACGCCTCGGACAACCGGCTCCAGGCGTACTCCGCGCGGCTCGCGACCTCGGGGCGGTCGGCGTAGGCGACTTGGAGGCACGAGAGGCGGCTGCGCGCACTGGCCAGGTGACCCGGGTCGTCCGGGAGCAGGACGGTGATCGCGTCCTCGAGTGCCGCCCGCGCCAGCCAGCAGGCACGCACGTTCGCCAGCGGCCCCGGCCGGCCGAGCTGGCCCTCGGCCTCGTCGATGAGCGTCGTCACGACCGGACCGCCACGAGGTCCTCCACGAGCCGTTTCACGTCGTGCACGGTGTCGCGCGGATCGAGGTGGGCCTGCAGCCCGTTGTGCATCCCGCTTCCGACGGTCTGGAGCGACTGCTTCCGGTACGGCGCACCGGCCCAGGCGACGAGCTCGTGCGCCGCGCGCTCCTCGCCGAACACCGCGAGACCGACCCGGCGTCGAGTCGTCACGGCGTCGGACCATGTGGCCTCGACCTCGGCGAGGGGGTCGCCGTCCCGCAGCCGGCGGACGAAGTAGGTGTCCTTCGCGGCTGCCTCGACGGCGAACCTGAGCAGGCCGGGCAGCGTGCGTCGCAGAGCGGGTCCGGCCAGTCGGTCGTGCTCCCACTCGATGACAAGAGCTCGTGCGTCGGAGAGGTAGCGCTGCGCCGGGTCTTCGGACTTCTCGATCGTCACCTGGGAGCCCGTCCCGCGGGTGACCTCGAGGACCGTCGCGTCGACCGGTGAGCGGCGGACGGCTGCCGAGAGGCGGTCGTCGTGGGAGAACACGATGACCTGCCGGTGCTCGGCGATCTCGCTCAGCACCTCGACGAGGCCGTCCACCTTTGCGGGGTCCATGGCCTGGACGGGGTCGTCCAGCACCAGGAACCGGAAGGGCGAGGCGGCCATCGTGGCGCGGGGCAGGAAGAGGGCGAGTGCCAGGGCGTGGAGCTCGCCCTGGCTGAGCACGGCGATCGTCGCGTCCACGCCGTCGACGGTCGAGTCGATGCGCACGTGACGAGACGTGTTCGAGCCCGCCAGGCTCAGCGAACCGATGTCGACGTTGCTCTCCTGGCGCAGCTTGGCCCAGGCCCGCTTGGCGCCGTCCTCGATCGGTGCCATCCGCTCGTTCTTCAGACGGAGGTCGTTCTCCTTCAGCCACTTCTCGGCGGCCACCAGCGTGTCGACGCCGGGCTTCATCCTCGACCATTCCCGCCAGGATGAGATCCAGGCGGCAATGCGGGTGGCGAGCGGCTGCCAGCGGTCGTTGAGCAGCTCGAGGTGTTCGGCTGCCGCCGTACGCACGTCGGTGACGGCCGCAGCCAGGACCCCGGCGTGGTGGTCGAGGTGGGCGGCGAGCGGGTGCGCTTCCGCGCTGTCGAAGGACAGTGCCTGGGCCCAGGTGTCCCACGCGTCGCGTGCTCGAGCGATCCTGTCTTCGAGCTCAGGCACGGGTGCACGCACCAGTGTCTGCGGGGTGGGGGTCACCAGGCGCCGTGCCTCGCGGACGACGAGGTCGAGGGACTGGCGCGAGGTCTCGAGGTCCGAGAACTCGGCGCGCAGCTGGCGCACCGACTGCTCGCTCGCCGTACGCCACCCCGCGTCGAGGCTGCCCTCCTGACAGACCGGGCAGGTCATGTCGCCGTGGGTCTCGTGCACGGAGAGCGCCTGCTCGAGCAGGTCCAGGCGCGCCCGCGTGCGCGCCGAGGTGTCGGCGGCGCTCGTGACGAGGTCGTCGGCCGCGCCTCGGAGTCGAGCCGTCACCGCTGTGACCTCGTCGGGGCTCCCGAACGGCACGGACAGCTGGGCCAGCACCCGCAGCGCGGCCACGGGGCCCTGGTCGGCCCCGGCCGACCCGGTTGCGAGCGCCTCGAGCGTCGCCACGGCGTCTGCGTCGGGCGAGGCCTTCTTCAGCAGAGTTGCGGCCTGACGGGCCCGGTCGTCGTCGAGCTCCCGCGCGGCGAGCAGCAGAGCCTTTCGCTCCGCCGTCACGGCCATGCCCGGTGCCTTGCGTGCCGTCAACCGGACCTTGATGCGGCCGAGTGCGTCCTTCAGCTGCTCGAGCCCGAGGATGCCGGCGAGCGCGTCGTACAGCTGGCTGCGACCGCTGTCCAGGATCTTGCCGAGCTCGTCGTAGGACAGCACCGGGCGGTACTGCTCCAAGGGGCCGCTCCAGCCCAGCTGAGCCAGGCCGTCGACCTGCTTCTGACCCCCGCGCTGCACGGTGAGCGAGCGGTCGCCCACGTCGGTCGCGCCCTCGGACCACCGGGACCGGATCTCGAGGGCACCCTGGCCCTCCTCGACGACACCGACCGTCACAGCTGCCGTCGGGTGGTGCAGGTTGCGCCACTGCTCGCGCCATGCGACCCCCGACTTCTGTCGCCACCGGTAGGTGTCACCCGTCAGCACCAGTTCGAGGGCCTCGGAGAGGCTCGACTTCCCGGACCCGTTGCGCCCGGCCACGATCGTGAGGCCGGGACGCGGGTCGAGCGGCAGTCGTACAGCCGATCCGATTCCCCGGAACCCCTCCACCTCGATCGAGGTCAGGAACGCGCCGCCGGCCCCGCCGGCCGGTGTGGCGTCAGTCTGTGTGCGCTCGGCGCGGCTCGTCGGCGGCTCCCCGCCATCGAGGAACGCGTCGAGCTCGGCGTCGCTCGCCAACGCGGCCAGGACCACCAGGCCCACCTCGTCGTCGAGACCCGTCGCCGCGATCTGGTCGTCGATCCATGCAATCAGTTCATCCCCCATGGCCGTGAACGTAGACGAGGCCACCGACAACCCGAGGGACGTTCGGGGCCGGTTGAGGAGGTCTTGAACCATGCGGATGGCGGGCGCCGGGTGCACGACGCCTATACGATGCTCGGAGCATAGGGTGCTTTGAGGAAGGTCGACGATCGGAGGCAGCATGGCGACGGCATCGCGCAGGACGGGCGACATCGAGCTCGGGCGACGGATCGCCGCGCGTCGCGGCGAGCTCGGCATGAGCCGCAAGGACCTCGCCGAGGTGACGGGTCTGTCATACCCCCATATCGCCCAGATCGAGACGGGCTACCGGATGCCGTCCGCGAAGCACCAGCCCATGCTCTCGAAGGTGCTGGGCATGTCCCTCGACGAGTTGTTCGGCGTCACCGACGACCTGCCGGTCGAGCCGCTGCGCATGTCGGCACCGCCGATCGGGACCGCGCCGCGCCGTGGGGGCGCGACCATGCACGAGGCGGTCGAGCTCGCGACGCAGGAGATCGAGGCACTGCCCGTGTCGGTGCGGCTCGAGGCGCTGGCCCAGGTGCAGCTGCGGGTCATGCAGGGCGTGGCGACCGATCAGGCGCGGCGCCTCACCTGATCAGGATCGTCCCCCGGAGGGCGCACGCCCATCTCGATCAGCCGCTCGACCGGGGGGTCCCACTTGCTGCCGCGCCGCGACGTGATGTTGGCGGTCGCCTCTCGGAGCTGGCGGGCGATGGCCTGGTCGCCCTCGTCGAGCGGCCGGCGAACCTCTCGTCCAGCGCCCACGACGAATCCCGCGAGCCGTGAAGCGCCACGCGGTCGAGGAACAGCTCGACCCCTCGGTAGCCACTGACCTCGGGTGCGGCGTCGCCCATGAACAGCCACTCCAGCTGCCCCTTCCAGAGCTGGGCCCGGACCTTGTCCCCGTCGGTGTCCAGCACGGTCCCGAAGGTCCCCGACCGCCCCTCGTGGTGCTCCTGGCGGTAGACCTCCACCTCGTGCAGCAGGCGGATCACGTTGTCGTCGGTCATCGACGTCCCGACCACGAGTAGGTTGCGGGTCAGCAGCAGCGACTGCAGGAGCGCGCCGGACGGGCGGAAGGCAGCGTCGTACCGCACCATGTGGCGCCTCGTGAGGACGATCGTCGACGGGTGCGCGACGTCGCCGTGCAGCTTGAGGACCCAGCGGTCCGCGTCGCGGCCGGTGGCCCACGGGAGGATGCGGGTGATGCCGCGCCCGGTGGCCGCCACGGCGCGCTCGTAGACACGTCGTAGTTGGTGGTGATCACTTCCCGCGCGTCCAGTCCGGCCAGCAGGCCGTGGAGGAGCGAGGCGGCTGACCGCTTGCCGACGATGTTGGCGACGCGTTGCTGGAAGTCCTCCTTCGCGTACTGCTCGATCAGCTCGGCCTGGTCGGTCGGCGTGAACTTCTTGTCGCTGAAGTCGACCTCGGTCACCCGGAGGTCACGGGCGAGCGTCTCGATCAGCTGCGTCCACGACGGGAGCCCCGCGGCAGCGCTCACCCCGGCTCCGAGAACGAGCGCCAGGCTCCCGCCACGCGCCGCGGCACCGAGCTCCTCCGCCGACGCCTCGAGCGCGTCGGGCAGGCGCGGCACCAGCTTGCGACGCGCGTACTGCGCCGCCGTGTACACCGCCGGCTCCGGTGCCACGAGCGCGACGTCGACGCACAGCTCGCGTGCCTCGACACTGAGCCGCTCGACCAGGGCGCGGAGCACCTCGCCGCGATTGTGGGCGTAGCCACCGCGACCGATACCCACGACGGGTACGGCGACGAGGGGGATGGTGGACGCCCCGCAACGTGACTCGTGCAGGTGCCGGCGTTCGTCCATCCGGCGCAGCACGTTGACGATGCGCTCGATCACGACGTCGTAGGTGTCCGCCGTCGCCCCGCCCACGCTGACCGCCCAGACGCGGTCGGGGGCGTTGTGGATGCGGCCCCACTGCCGCTCGGCCCACGCGTCGGGGTGGACGGGTCACTCTCCGACGAGCGGACCTCAGTGTTCCCGGAAGCGGCACTCGGCGCCGACCGGTACGACGGCCGCGTCGTGGATCAGCGCCTAGATCGTGCCGTGGACGACGAACAGGCGCCCCGCGTACCTCGTCATGCCCCCGGAGTGTGCCACCCCGGGGGCACCGAGTCAGCCGAGCGAGCGGCTCGCCCTCCGCACGGCCTCGGTGATGTCGATGGCCGCGGGGTGGTTCATCGTCGGCCCGTTCATCTGCAGCGTCCAGCCGTTCTCGCGAGGACGGTGGCGCCACCGCGCGCGGACGGTGTCGAGCGGGAGCAACACGGCGCGTACGACGGCATACGTCGTGTCGTCGAGGAGCACGAGCGCCGCGTGCTCGAAGCCTTCGCTCTTGAAGATGCTCGTCTGCCGCTGCCCGGGCAGCTGCGGGGTCGAGACCGTGCGCGCCTTCACCTGGATGCGACCCCACTCGTCGTCGGTGATGTCGTACGCCTTTGTCGCCGGGTCGGCGAGCACGCTGCCCGGGAGCGCGCGGTGCACCACGAGCTCGGCCGCCTCACCGAGCGGGGAGCCGGCTCCTCGGACGATGCCCCGACGTCGCAGCTCACGGATCGCGCTCGCCTGCAGCGCCAGGAGTTCGCTGACGGCGTGCTGGGTGAGGTCGACGCCGGGTGTCGGCGGTGCTGGCACCGGCAGGGCCGGCGGGCGGGTCCAGCGCTGCTCGTCCGCGGTGAGGTCGTCCGGTACGACGCCGATCGCCGCCAGGTAGGCGACCAGGTCGGGCACGTGCTCGTCGTACCAGTGGTTGGTCACGCGGACGTCGACGCCGAGGACGCGGTGGACGCCGACCCAGTACCGGCGGTGCTCGGCCTCTGTGAGGTCTTCGACGCGCCGCGCGAACGGGTACGCGAGGCCGAAGGTGACGCGGGTGTACTCGGCGTCGAGCAGGCGGTCGAGCTCGGACGGGTCCTGGGTCTCGACCCACGCGAACAACGCGCCGAGGTGGGTCCGGACCAGCTCGCCGGGGCGGGCGGGGGTGTCGCTCATCGTTGCTCCTGGTGGTGGGTGCGGGTGTCGATCATCGGTCCTGCTCGTCGTCCGGGCGGACCGGCGTGCGCCCCCGCTTGCGGTTCATCTGGTGGTAGGAGTCGCGGCTGACCTTCGACATGTGGGCCGCGCCCACGTCGCGCGTCATCTGGTCCATGCAGTTCACGTCGTCGAGCTCGGCGCGGATCTCCGGCTTGACGGCCTCGGGGGAGACATCGAGGGCCCGGCGCAGACGGGACGTCGTCTCGCCGAGGAGGCGCTGGCCGGCGTCGAGGTCTCCGCGCTCGAAGGCCTCGGACGCCTGGCGCTTCATGTCCTGCGCCTCCTGGAAGAGCACCTCCGACGACACCGTCGGGTGGGCGACCCGGCCGGCGGCCTCGTCGCCCGGCACCACGTTGACGGTGATCGGCAGGGAGGCGACGTGCTCGACAAGGCCGGGCAGCTCGACGTACGCCAGCTCGAGCGTGGCGACCTTCGCCAGACCCAGCTTCGCCATCGCCGGCACTCCCAGCTTGAGCAGGACCTTGCGGCCCTCCTCGGCGAACAGGTCGCCGAGCTCAATCATCACCTCGCCGGCGCCGATCTGCTGGGCGGGCAGGTCGTTGAAGAGGCGCAGGAACCGTACGGCTGGCGCGAACCGCACCGTCAGCGCCAGCGCCTGCACGACCTTGTCGAGCAGACCGTCGACCTCCCCGGCGATCGCGGCACCGGCGGCGTCGGGGTCAGCAGCGAACACGTGGTTGCCCGATCCGGCTCGCGCGATCGCGGCGAGCAGCGTCTCGTCGTACCCGCGGCCGTAGCCGAGCGTCGAGGTCACCACGCCGTCGGCGTAGGCCTTCGCGGTGATGGTCGCGAAGGCATCGGGCGCGCTGACGCCGGCGTTGACGTGACCGTCCGAGACGACCAGCACCGTGCCGCCGGTCGTCGCGGCGCGCCGGATCTCGCGGAGGCCGCGCAGGTAGCCGGCCGAGAGGTCGGTGGTGCCACCGGCGTGGACGGCGCAGATCTGCGCGACCACCGCCTCCTTGGCGGTCAGGGGACCGGCCGGCACGACCACCTGGGCGGTGTCGTCGAACGTGACGAGGCCGAAGTTGTCGGTCGGCTCCAGGCGCCGGACGAGGGCGACCAGCGCCTGCTTCGCACCCTCCAGCGGCGCGCCGCCCATCGAGCCGCTGCGGTCGAGCACGACCTGCAGCGAGGCAGGCGCGCGCTTCGTCGTGGGCGCGGCCGGTGCCTCGAGCTCGAGCAGCACGGCGACCTCGTCGGCGGTCTCGTGAGCGACGAGGTTGACGTCGAGCAGTGCGTTGATCTTCATGGTTCCCCCTGGTGGTTGGTCACGACGTACGCCGCGAGCATGGGGAGAACTATGCGATGAGCAGAGCCAAGTGTCAAGCGGATCGCAGGGTCAGATCGTTGCCGCGAGCATTGTCAGCCGATCGCCGACGAGTGTCAGTGAGGTCTGGTAGACCAGCGCACGACGTTCATCACCAGGGGGATCAATGCACATCACCAAGCTCGTGCCGGTCGACATCCGCCAGGTCTGGGCCACCGAGCCGTACAACTTCACGCCGTGGCTGTTGAAGAGTTCCGAGCTGCTGTCCGAGGTGCTCGGGGTGCAGGTCGAGCTGGAGGACCGGGAGCACAAGGTCGGCAACTTCTCCCTCGACCTCATCGGACGGGTCGTCGGCAGCGACCAGGTCGTGATCGTGGAGAACCAGTTCGGCTCGACCGACCACACCCACCTCGGTCAGATCATGACGTACGCCGGTGGCACCGACCCCGCGGTGATCGTGTGGATCGCGGAGATCTTCAGGGAGGAGCACCGGGCAGCTCTCGACTGGCTCAACCTGAACACCCACACCGACCTGAAGTTCTTCGGCGTCTCCTTGGGAGCCGTCCGCATGGACGGCGCTGACCAGAACCTCGTCGCGCCTCGGCTCGAGCTGGTCTGCAAGCCCAACGACTGGGAGAAGCTGGCTCGCCAGGACGCGGTCGCCGGCGGTGCCGGCACCACCCCTCGGAACGAGCTGTACAAGCGCTTCTGGACGGAGTTCGCGGAGGAGGCGCGCCAGCGCGGTTGGACGACGGGCACCGCGCCGGCCGCCAACTGGTGGTCGTTGTCGTCGACGGCCCCAGGCCTCACCTGGAGCGTCTCTTACATGATCGGCGGCTGCCGGAGCGAGCTCTACATCGACACCGGAGACAAGCTGCGCAACGAGTACCTGCTGTCGGTGTTCCAGGACCGGGCGGCCGAGATGGCAGGTCACCTGGGCGAGCACGACCTTCGGTTCGAGTACCTCCCGGCCAAGCAGGCGTGCCGGCTCGAAATGCGTCGGATGGGTCCCGTCATCACAGACGAGAGCACCTGGCCGGACGTGATCGCATGGCTCGTCGACACCCAGATGCGACTGCGTGCAGCGGTCCAGTCGACGGGTGGACTGCCGACGGGACAGCCGCCGGCGGGCTGGGTCAGCCCCGCCGCGCCCGTCGACCTGGATGACGAGACGGCGTAGTCGTTGTGTCGTCCTTCGACGGAGTACGCCGTGAGCACGTGCTGCGGCGACCGCTTGGCGCGACGATCTCGGCGCCGGACCATTCAAGTCAGTACGGGTTCGGGTCGGCCCGCGGGTAAGTGTTGCGGCACGACGGCCGTGAGTACGACTCCGAGGCCGTGCGCGGGTTGGCGCTCAAGTTCGCCGACGGGCAACCGGCCGCCACAAGCGAGTTCAGTGGCGGGAAGGATGGCACGGCACGAGTGCTGCGTGGCTTCGGCTGCGAGATGATTGGTGGCGGAGCGGTCGCCGCTGGCGAGCGGCGTGAGGCGGCCGAGGTGGCACGGCGACCGCCGGCCGGCCTGGGACCAGACGATGTGCTGCGGCAGGTGACCCAGAACGCAAGTCTGCTGGACGCGGACGTCGAGCCTGAGGAACCGGCTGTGAGTGAAGGTCCGTGCCCGACCCTGAGGAGCCAGAAGTGGCGTCAACGGAGCGTGCCCCGCGACGCTGGTGGTCGGGCAGCGCGGGTGGGCGCCTCACGCATCAGACCCGTCGCGGCACGTCGAGCACCCCGGAGATGACGTCGACGACGTCCCCCCGATGGCCTCGACCCGCGGCCCGAGCTGGTGCGGGCGTGCTCGGACTCGATCGACGAGGCCGGTGCGGAGAAGGCGCCGTGGAAGGAGCGCAAGGAAGCGGCGATCGCGCACGTGGCCGACGTCCCCGCAGAGGCGCTGCTCGTGCTGGCGGCCGACAAGCTGCACAACACGCGCAGCACGGAGGCCGATCGCGCGTTCCACGGATCGGGCGTCTGGACACGCTTCAAGGCCGGTCGTGACGGCTTCCTCTGGTACCACCTGGCCGAGCTGCTGGTGCTGGAGGAGCGGGTCCCGGAGTCCCGGTCGGTCCGCCTGCTGCGACGGGAGCTGTCAGGCCTGGCGTGCGGTGAGGCCGCAGGCTCCCCGTTGGCAACGGTCGCCAACGTGCCCGAGGAGGTGCGACCGTTCTTCGCGGCGGGGCTGCTCGAGGAGGGCTGGCCGGGCTGGGGGTTCGGAGCCGGCCCCGAGCAGGACGCGTTCGTGGCCACGGGGCCGTACAGGCTCCAGCCACCCCACGTCGGGTCCGCGGCCAGGATTGCTCTCCTTACCAGCACCGCCTGGACAGATCGCGGTCTCAATTCCAGGTCGCCCCCGACAAGCGGCCCGTGGCTATCGATGGAGTTGTGCACCGAACGGGTGGGCAGTTCCCTTGGTGCCACCATGGTGAGCATGGGCCACGAAGACGGCGCGCGAGAACGACGTCCTTCCCCGTATGGAGTACCGCCCCATCCGGGGGCGTCGTCGACGGCAGTCTCGCGTCGCATGAGCACCGCCCGCCGGCGGGACACCACGCCCGAGCTCGAGATCCGGCGAATCCTCCACCGCATGGGCCTCCGCTACCGGGTGAACCTCCCCGTTCCGGAGAATCGGCGACGCACCATCGACATCGCCTTCACGAGGGTGAGATTGGCCGTTTTCATCGACGGCTGCTTCTGGCACGGCTGTCCTCAGCATGGGACGGCCCCCCGCGCCAACGGCCAATGGTGGAGGACCAAGTTGGCCGCCAACGAGGCTCGAGACCGAGATACCGACGCGCTGCTCGGTGCGCTCGGCTGGCGCGTGATGAGGGTGTGGGAGCACGAGGACCCGCACGCTGCGGCAGTGCGAATCCGCCTGGCCGTCGCGGGTGGGTAGTGCCGACCGGGACACGCCGGACGTTCCGGTGGACAACGGTCGGGAGGGCGCCGGCAGCCGGCTAGAGTTCACCCGTGCCGTCCGACTCTTCATCCGCGACCCTGCGTGGGCCGCGGACGGCAACGACGGGGCGCACCCTCAGCGTGCTTGATCTGTTCGCCGGCGCCGGCGGCCTGAGCGCAGGGCTTCGCATGGGGGACAGCCGTTTCGGTACGGCGCGCGCGGTCGAGTCGGACCTCGAAGCTGCGGCGAGTTATGCGGCAAACTTCGGTGACAACGTCGTTTACGCAGGAACTATCGAGGACTGGCTCCTGCACGAGGAGGTACCTCAGGTAGACCTCGTCGTCGGCGGGCCACCGTGCCAAGGCTTCTCCCAGCTTGGCAAGCGGGATGTCGACGATGTTCGGAACACGCTGTGGCAGCAGTACGTGGAAACGGTCTCCCTGGCAAGACCCAAGGCGTTCGTGATGGAGAACGTTCCTCAGTTCCTCAAGTCGCCTCAGTTTCCCATCTTCGCCGCCGCGTTTGAAAGAGGCGGCCGGCTCCAGGACTTCCGCTTCGAGGCCGCGGTCCTCAACGCCGCCGCCTATGGTGCGCCGCAGGCACGTCGGCGGGTCGTGGTCGTTGGCGTGCGGCGGGATGTGGGTCTACCCAGCTTGCCGTCCCCTCCGATGCTGACGCCTGCCATGACGGTTCGCGAGGCCTTCGCCGGGCCGGCGGGTTTTCGTCCGATCCCGGAACACGTACCAGCGATGGCGGTCGACCTGCCTGACACATCGATGAGCTTCGGCGGCCGAGTGCTTCGGGGGCCGTACGCGGCGTCTGAGCTTCACTTCGCCCGGTCGTACACCGAGCTCTCGCTCCGGCGCTTCGCCGCGATTCCCCCGGGTGGTAACCGCTTCGACCTCCCGGACGAGCTCCAGGCGCCCTGCTGGCGCAAGCACCGTTCGGGCGCCGGCGACGTGATGGGCCGTCTGTCCTGGGACAAGCCCTCCGTCACGATCCGGACGGAGTTCTTCAAACCGGAAAAGGGGCGGTACCTCCATCCGACCCAACCCCGCGCCATCACGCATTTTGAGGCCGCTCGGCTGCAAGGGTTCGCGGATCACCACGAGTTTGTGGGCAGCAAGACGGCCATCGCCCGGCAGATCGGGAACGCCGTCCCTCTGGCCCTGGGCGCCGCTCTCGGCGCCCACCTGGGCCCAATCATCTCGTGACGCCATCTGACCTCGGTGGGTCGTGCGGGCACGTGGGCGTGCTCGACCTGTTCGCCGGTGCCGGTGGACTGAGCGCGGGCTTTCACGAGGCCAGTCAGCGGTTCGCCACCATCTGCGCGGTCGAGCATGATCGCGCCGCGGCTGCAACCTACGCACAGAACTTCGGCGATGTCGTGTACGCAGGGGGGATCGAGGACTGGCTGCGGTCGCATGAGGTTCCGCAGGTCGACGTGGTGGTCGGTGGCCCGCCGTGCCAAGGCTTCTCGCTGATCGGCAAACGAGACCCCAATGACCTTCGCAACACCCTCTGGCGCGAGTACGTCGAGGTCGTCAGGCGCAGTCACCCGCGGGTGTTCGTGCTGGAGAACGTCCCGGCATTCCTCACCTCGGGCGAGTACGCCGCGTTCGTCAGTGCGTTCGCGAACGGGGAGCTCGCGGATTACGAGATCAGGGCGAAGGTGCTCGACGCTGCTGACTTCGGCGCCCCTCAACGCCGGCGTCGCGTCATCGTTATCGGGGTCCATCGGGACCTCGCCCACCCCGGTCATCCGAAACCGACTCATGAGTCGGCGCAGCGGGTCACCGTTCGCGACGCGCTGCATGGCGTCCGGCCCTTCACGGGCGAGCTCGACCTTCGGCCCGGTCGTGTGCTCTTTGACGGCGAGTGGCTGCCAGGAGTTTTCAAGACGGAAGAGCTGCACATCACCTCGGTGTGGAGCGACTTGTCGATGGCGCGGTTCCGTGCCGTTCCGTACGGCGGCAGTCGGCTCGACCTTCCCGACGAGCTCTCCATGGACTGCTGGCGCAGGAACCCACGCAGTGCGACCGACGTGATGGGCCGCCTGGTCTGGGAGAAGCCGTCCGTCACCATACGGACGGAGTTCTTCAAGGCCGAGAAGGGCAGGTTCCTGCACCCCACCCAGCACCGACCGATCACTCATCTGGAGGCCGCTCGGTTGCAGGGTTTTCCGGACGACTACCGATGGGTCGGTGATAAGGCGCAGATTGCTCGCCAGATCGGCAACGCGGTTCCGCTCGCCCTCGGGTCCGCTCTCGGGGCGCACCTTGCAGCCAGCCTCGACTGAGTACCCTCCGGGCGTCGAAGGGTTGGCACAGCGGGGATCTCGGACGAACTCCTGAAACTGTCGCCGTCGTCCTTTAGATTCGCCGTGGCGTTGTCGACTGGACGAGCGGGTCGTGCCGCGCGCGACCTGGGGGTGCATTCTCGTGGAGGGCTGGGAACGGCGTAGGACGCCTCTCGCAGACGTCGTGTGGGAGCAGACCGACGTCTGCCTCAAGGTCTACGCGGAGGACCCCAGTCGGGTCCTGCAGGACGCCAACAACGAGCGACGGATTTCCGAAGGTGGCTACGCCACGCGCCAGTTGGAAGAGTTGATCCAGAATGCGGTCGACGCGGCTCGCGCCGGAGGTGAGCGGGTAGAAGTCCTGCTCACGCAGGACTGCCTGTACGTCGCCAACGACGGAGCCCCGTTCGACGCGGACGGTGTCCGCGCGGTGATGGCTTCGGATATCTCGTCCAAGAACGACGAACGCATCGGCAAGTTCGGGATCGGGTTCAAGTCGGTCCTCGCCATATCGGCCAGCCCCCGCATCTTCAGCCGCAGCGTCTCATTCGGCTTCGACCGTGAATGGTCTGCGGCCACACTGAACGACCTGGGATTTCGCTCGGGCAGCTACCCGACGATGAGGCTCGCTCGCACCCTCGACCCGGAGTCGGACGGCGCCGCCAAGGACGCCCATCTCCGAGAACTCATGGAATGGGCGAGCACGGTGGTCGTCGCGCCGTTGTCAGTCCCCTTCAACGGTCTGTCCCGCAGGCTCTACAACTTCCCGGCGGAGTTCGTCCTTTTCTCTCCCCACATCAGGCGGGCCAGGCTGCGCAACCTCGCGGAGTCGGACCCTGACGCAAGAGCGGGTACGTCCGGCCGCCGCCTGGAGGAGCGGACCGTTCGTCAGGAGTCGTCCTCTGACGGCATTGTCGAGTTGCTGTCGGGGGACAGGACCACGCGTTGGGTGGTCAAGCGGAAGGTCCTGACTCCGACGTCAGCCGCGCGGGCGGAGGGCGGTCATGTCGCCTCCCGCCAGCAGGTCGAGGTTCACTACGCCCTACCGGTGCCTCCGGGTAGTCACCGAGTCGGGCGGCTCTGGGCGTACTTCCCCACGAACTTCGAGACGACGCTCACGGGTCTCGTCAACGCGCCGTGGAAGCTGAGCGACGACCGGACGGGTCTGCTGGAGGGTGCCTTCAACCGAGAGCTGCTGCAGACGCTGCCGGAACTGTTCAGCAGCGCAATCCAGGTCCTCAGCGGGTCGGCCGATGCGGTGACCGCGATCGACGCCATGCCGGCACGAGGACAGGAGGCGCGCAACTGGGTCGATCGGGACATCAACGAGCCCATCTTCCGACGGCTGCGGACGACCGCCTGCCTCCCGGACGGTCGGGGTGTGCTGCGGCCCCCGACGCAGATCAAGTGGCTAGGCGACGTCCCCGACGAGTGGCTGGCGCAGTGGTCACTCGTGGAAGGTGCACCACTGGGCGAGTGGCTGCACCCGGCGGCGTACAAGACCCCGGAGCGTCGAAAGAAGATCTCTCGCCTCGTCCAGGACGAACGCTCCGCCGAGTCGACCGACGGTGGGGCCGGGATCGACACATGGCTCGAGGCGCTCGTGCGGGACGGCAGCGCGAAGTCTTCGGCGGCTGCCGTCCTTCTTGCGGCCAGGGTTGCGGAGGACTGCCGGTCGACGACCACGGCGCGAGCCGCCGCCACCGCCGCCAAGATCCGCAACGCCAAGATCATCCGGCTCGAGGACGGAAGGTTCAGGTCGCCCGAGAGGGGACAGGTGTTCGTCCGTGTCGAGGGCGACCGGACGTCCGGTGTCGATTTCGTCGATCCGCAGCTGACGTCGCAACCAGGGGTTCGCGACGCTCTTACCCGGCTGGGCATCGTCGTCATGGACCGCAGCGGCGAGCTGCACCGCCTCCTCGCGCGAGCGAAGGCGCCCGAGGGAGTTCGGGACCCGGGGACCGTATGGCCAGGGATCTGGGGTGTTCTCCGTCAGCTACCGACGGAGACGGGCTTGCAGATCCTCGCAGAGAACCTGGGCGAGAGGCTGGAGTTCGGAGTTCGTGTCCGGACCGCCGACGGCGCCTGGGTTCCGGTGTCGCGGGCGTACCTGGCCGGACGGATCATCCCCGCCGACGGCACGCGGGACCGAGCTCGACTCATCGACCCCAGGTTCCATGCGAGCGACGAAGAACTCTTGCACGAGGTCGGCGCGGTGGATGCCCCGACGTGGCGGCACAACGCCCCCCGGGAGGCATGGTTGTCCGCGTACGAGGAGGCGATGAGGGAAGTCCTGCTGGCCAAGCAGCCCAGGGGCGGCAGCAAGCCTGACCCCGCCAAGATCGAGGTTGGCACGGGCGCCCGAGGGGCACCGCCGCCGTGGCCGCTCGCGCCGCTGAGTGGTCTGAGCGGCGAAGGGCTGGCAGCGGTGACGCAACACCTCATGACGCGACCCGTCCCGGGGCCGTGGCGCGTGCGTCACTCGTCGAACGCGAGTTACGGGACGTTCTCGGTGGTGGCGCCTGAGGTGTGGCTTCTCAGGAAGACGGGGCGACTGCGCACGGCTTTCGGTCTACGGCCCCCCTCCAAGGTCATGGCCTCCAGCGACTACGTCGACCCGACGGTGCTGCCCGCCGTCGACACGTCGGACGAATGGGCGTCGGCCCTGGGCCTGCTCACCGACCCGGAAGGCCTTTCCGTCGCGGAGTGGTCGGCGCTCAAGCAGATCGCAGATTCCTGGCGCAGGCCCGACGATGACGTTCGACGGACGAACTTCTACGCGTGGCTCCCAGGACGTCTCGAGTGCGAGCAGATCCTGGTGCGGGTCGGGAAGCAGCTGCAGCTCGTCGATGTGCGCAACATCGGCGTCGCCGAAGATCCGTCGGTGTACGAGTCCATGCTCGAGGCCCAAGTCCCGGCGATTTTGGTACCGGATGCGGATGACGCGAAGCGGTTCGTCGAGTCGTGGGGGATGCCCCAGGGGAAGGACTTGCTGCAGGAGGAGGTGGTCGTCGAGACCTCCGGGGAGTGGAGCTACCTGACCGACCTCTTCCCGCCGCTCAAGCTGTGGATCGACCCGACCGACCAGGAGATCCGGCTCCAGCCCGCGAGTCGCCTGGTGAAGATGATCGCCACCCCGAGAGGGCAGGTCGCGCAGCCGATCCCCACCCGCCGTGAGGGCGACACCCTCCTGGTGACGGCAACGTCCCCCGGCGAACGGCTGGTCCAGGTCTCCGCCGCCCTCGGGCTGGGACTCACGCTCGACGACGTGGCTGGCGTGCTCCGAAAGATGGACGAGGCTGCCACCGGCCAGCTGCGGCGGGACATCAAACGTGCAGCAACCGACGACGAGCGGCTCGTGGTCGCGGTCGGGGCGGAGGCGCTTCGTAGGACCGTTCCTGCACAGGCGTTGGCGGCCCTCGAAGCTGGTCGAGGCGGCCCCGCCGACCCCGTGGAGGTCGCGTCCCTGGCGCGGGCCGTCCACGGCGTGGGCATCCTCAAACAGCTTCGTCCCGCGCTCGAGGAGAGGGGCCTGGAGCCTCCTCGCGAATGGGCCGGTCGCCGGGTCACACGCACGTGGGTCGCCGCCCACGGGTTCCCTGCTGACTGGGCCGGCTTCCCCGGGAGCACACGCGCGGCGGTGGAGCTCATCGACGGGCCCGCCCTCCTCAAGCCGCTCCACGGCTATCAGGAGTTCGTCACGGACCGGATCACCGGCCTCCTTCGAGGGATCGGACCGGATCGGGCGATGGTTTCGTTGCCCACCGGAGCCGGCAAGACCCGGGTCACCGTGCAGGCGCTGGTGAACGCGGTGCGCCAGCAGGACGTGCCCGCACAGGCACCACTGATCTGGATCGCCCAGACCGACGAGCTGTGCGAGCAGGCCGCGGACACGTGGACCTACGTCTGGCGTGCGATCGGACCGCAGGTCCCGATGAGACTCGGGCGCCTGTGGGGGACGAACGAGGTACCCGAGGAGCCGGGTTCTTTCCAGCTGGTCATCGCCACGATCGACAAGTTGGGGTCACTTGTGTCTCGTGCCGACGGAGAGTACGAGTGGCTTCGCGATGCATCTGTGGTCGTCATCGACGAGGCCCACGGCTCGACCGCCCCGTCGTACACCCGGGTTCTCGACTGGTTGGGCCGGGCCGGTCGCGTGAAGGAAGAGGCTGCACGGAAACCGCTCATCGGTCTCACCGCGACGCCGTTCCGGGGGACCTCCGAGGAACAGACCGAACGGCTGGTGAACCGCTACGGTCAGAGTCGGTTGGACCGGGGAGCGTTCCTCAAGGAGGACCCGTACGAGGAGCTCCAGGACATGCGCGTGCTGGCACAGGTGCGGCACGAGGTCCTCAGCGGCACGGACGTCGAGCTGACGACGTCCGACATGGACGAGATCGAACGGCTGAGGCGGCTGCCCTCGTCCGTCGTCGAGCGCCTCGGCACCAATATGACGCGGACGCTGCGGGTCGTGGACTCGATTGCGAGGCTGCCGGCGGACTGGACCGTGCTGGCGTTCGCGCCGTCGGTCGAGAACGCACGTGTCTTGGCGGCCCTCCTCTCGCACCGGGGGGTGTCGGCCGTCTCCGTCTCCGCGGACACCGAGCCGGCGGTCCGGCGGCACTACGTGAAGGAGTTTCGTGAGGGCCGCATCCGGGTGCTGACGAACTACAACGTCCTCACCCAGGGCTTCGACGCGCCCCGGGTGCAGGCGGTCTACGTAGCTCGGCCGACCTTCAGCCCGAACGTGTACCAGCAGATGATCGGTCGCGGGCTCCGCGGGCCGCTGAACGGGGGATCTGAGGAAGTTCTGATCGTGAACGTGCGAGACAACTTCCAGAAGTACGGTGAGCTCCTCGCCTTCAACGGCTTCGAGTACCTGTGGTCCCGGCGATGACCTCTACCGCCCTTGACGCCAGCCAGCGAGCTGCGGTCGAGATCTCGCCGGAGGAGAGGCAGCTCGTCGTCGCCGGCCCTGGTTCAGGCAAGACAGAGGTCGTGTCGGCGCTCGTCGAACGACTGGTGGACCTGGACGGGGCTGGCGACGCCGGCGCAGTCCTCGTCATCAGCTTCTCGAACGCGGCCGTCCACGCCGTCGACGCCCGCCTCACGTCCCGTGGCCTCGGGCCGGTGACCGTGCAGACCATGGACTCCCTCGCGACAGAGGTACTTCGAGATCTGGCGACGGACGATTACTCCGGCCTCGACTTCGACGGCCGCGTCGTGGCGGCAAGCCGCTGCCTGGCCGAACAGGGCTGGGACGCCCTCGACGGTCTCGACCATCTCGTGGTCGACGAGATCCAGGACGTCGTCGGCGTGAGGGCAGACTTCCTGCTGGCCATCATCGACGCGTTGCCCGACACGGTCGGGTTCACGCTCCTCGGCGACCCGGCCCAGGGGATCTACGACTTCCAGCTGCGCCCGCCCGAGAGGGGCCGCGCCGCGCGGTCCACAACGGACCTCGCGTCACTACTGTCCGCGGCCGAAGGGCGGCACGGCGCGATTCGACGGCACCTCGACGGTCAGTACCGGGCAAGCAGCCGGGAGGCGAAGGTCGCTGCGCGCCTGCGGGAGGCGGCCCTCCCCGGCGGGGATCCCGGGATCATCGACACCTTCTACGACGACGTCGCAGTCGCAGACTCGTTGGAGGCCGTGGCCGATCTGGTTCGCAAGTGGTCCGGGACTACCGCGGTGCTCACCGCGACGAACGGGCAGGCACTCCTCGTGGCTGGAATCCTCCGTTCCCTCGGGTTGACGGTCGAGGTACGTCGCGGTGCCGAGCAGCGCGTCCTCGCCCCTTGGATCGCCCAGCTATTCGGCGACGCCACGACAGACACCGTGTCTCGAGGTGTCTTTGAGCAACTTGTTGCCGACAGGCGCCCAGACATCGACGTCGCCACGACGTGGCGGTCGTTGCGCGGCGCCGTCGGTGGGCGTGGGTCGGAGCTCGACCTCCCCCGTCTCGCGACGCGCCTGCGAACGAGAAGGCCCCTGCCGCCCGAGCTGCTCGTGGCGCCGACGGGCACGGTCGTCGTCTCGACCGTCCACCGTGCGAAGGGGCTCGAGTTCGACAACGTCGTACTGGTGGACTTTCCGGAGCGCACCCGGGACGCAGACCCGGCCGGCGAGACCGAGCGACTGCGCGCCCGCTTCGTCGCTCTTACGCGCGCTCGGACGAGACTGGTCCGGGCGGTGGGGCCGGACGATCGCGCCCTGCGTGTATTCAGCAGACGAGGCCTTCACCAGAACCGCTGGTTCCTCGCCGGGCGGCAGTCGTGGATGACCTTCGCCTACGAGGTCGGTATCGGCGACGTTGAACCCGGGCCCGAGGGACTGGACGAAGCAGGTCCCCGCCCCGCGCTTGAGACGCAGCTCGGCGGGCCCGTGGACCTACGCCTCGATCCGCGGGCGTCCACCTTGGACGTGCCGGTCTACAACCTGCTCCGGCATGAAGCAGTGATCGGGCGGACCAGCCTGAGGTTCGGTGAGGACCTTGCCCTGCGCATCGAGCCCCGCGACGGTAGGCGCGGCCCCTGGCCGACCTTGGGTGGCGCCTACGTCGAGAACGTCTGTACGGCCCTGGTCGACCCGCAGCCGGGAGGGCGCTCACGGCACGGCCTCCTGCTTGCTCCCGTCGTCACGGGCCTCCTGAACATCAACTGGAAATGAGGGTGTGATGTCTGATCTCGACGCCTGGTACGAGGCTCGGCAGCGCATGGTGCAGGCGGTCGTCGCCGACCTTTACGGCACGTCGGAGGACGACGAGCTCGACGAAGAGCCCCTGGAGAGATACATCGTCGGCATCCTGCACCCGCGCGACCAGCAGGGCCACCAGGCGGCGATGGTGGGGGTCGTCGACGAGCCCCCCGACGGCGAGGAGGGCGGCTCTGCACCCGATGCGGGCGTCGACCCCGGTGTTTCGTTCGCCCACCGCCGTTACCCGTCGAGCATGGGACTCACGGTCGGGCTCACCGACGTCACCCGCAGCTTCACCGTCGAGGTGGAGGCTCACCGTTATGAACCTCTTGCTGACGGGGGTGACCTGCCGTCCGGCGGAGAGGGCGATATCGCGAGCAGGTCCCGGACGAGGCGCGTCGAACGGTGGCGGCGGGCCTCGTTCGGGCCCGTCACCACGACCTTCATCGTCGGCGAGGCAGCTCGGCCGGAGCTGCCACTCGCGGACGGTCTGGCGCTCAGGGTCGTGCAACGCCCCGCGCTCGATGGTGTTCTCAGCGTGACCGTCGTACTGGTGAACACCTTCGTCGTGCCCGAGAGCGGCCGCTCCGACGCCTGGTGCTGGTTCCGCCCGAGGGTCAAGGTGTCGGCCGTGGGCGGGGAGCTGGCCGACCGACGTCCCCGTCGGGTGCTGGAACACATGGACACCGACGAGCACAGCGGTGAGCTGCTGTACCGCCGTGAACGTCACCTTGCAGTCGGCCACGGCGTGTCGGTCACGTGGGAGGAGGCCGAACATGTGACCGAGGTCGAGACGACCTTCTTCCCGGAGCACGACCTAAGACTGGCGCTGGCTGACCGGGACGACGTTCCGGGCCTGTCCATGTCCGAGCTGGCGGTGCCCCACGTCCGCGAGCCCCTCGACGGGTTGGTCGACCGGTACGAGTCGTGGATCGACGGTGAGGCGCGCAAGCTGGGCGCCCTTCGCGATACGCAGGCCGAGACGGCGCGCAGGCACCTCGACGACGCGCGGATCGCCGCCAGACGCATGCGGGAGGGCATCGACCTCCTGGATCGCAACGAGCATGCAGAGCGTGCCTTCCGTGCCATGAACACCGTCATGCAGCAGCAGCGGGTCCGCCAGGAGATGATCCGACGCGGTCTGACCGAGGCGCCGACCGACGTGATGGGTGTGTGGCGCCCGTTCCAGATGGCGTTCATACTCCTGAACCTGAGGGGTCTGGCTGAGCCCGCGAGCCGTGATCGAGAGCTTGCCGACGTTCTTTGGTTCCCGACCGGTGGCGGAAAGACCGAGGCCTACCTAGGCCTCATCGCCTTCAACCTCGTGCACCGCCGCCTCCGGGGCGCCGGCGCGGACGGTGACGGGGCGGGCGTGGGGGTCCTCATGCGCTACACGCTGAGACTGCTGACGCTCCAGCAGTTCGAACGCGCGGCTGGGCTAATCTGCGCGCTGGAGGTGTGGCGCTCGGAGCAAGGTGACAGCTCGACCTGGGAGCGGTTCAGCATCGGGCTGTGGGTCGGTCAGGGCGCTACCCCGAACAAGGTGGCGGATGCGGCGAAGGCGATCCGCAAGCGCCGTGCAGGTGAAGAACCCGGCGACCTCGGCGATCCCGTGCAGCTGCTGCGATGCCCGTGGTGCGGGAGCCGACTTGGGCCGGAGCACTACGACGCCGACGCGCAACGGGACCGGATGACTGTGCGGTGCGCCGCACCGGGGTGCAGGTTCGCGGGCCTGGACGGGTTGCCGGTCCATCTCGTCGACTCAGACGTCTACGGGGCGCGTCCGTCTCTGGTGATCGGGACGGTCGACAAGTTCGCGATGCTGGCGTGGAACGAGCAGAGCGGCCGGCTGTTCGGCTCGGGGCACGACGCCCCGCCAGACCTCATCGTCCAGGACGAGCTTCATCTCATCAGCGGTCCGCTGGGAACGCTTGTCGGGCTGTACGAGACGGCGATCGATCATCTTGCGACGGATCGCAGCACCGGCGCGCGACCAAAGGTTGTCGCCTCGACTGCGACGATCCGCCGGGCAGGCGAGCAGGTGGCCGCCGTCTTCGCGCGGGAAGCGCGTCAGTTCCCTCCCCCAGGGGTGGATGCCGATGACTCGTTCTTCGCCGTTGATGCCGAGCCGGCCGTCAAGGGCACCCGGAAGTATGTCGGTCTTCTCGCGCCGAGCACCAGCCACGCCACGCTGCTGGTGCGGACGTACGCAGCACTGCTTCAGGGAGCGAAGGACCTGGACGCCCCGGACACGGTCCGTGACGCCTACTGGACGCTCCTCGGATACTTCAACAGTCTGCGGGTGCTCGGAGCTGCCTACATCCAGTCCATCGACGACGTCCGCGACCGGATCAAGGTGGTCGCGGGCCGAAGCAGAACTCCGCCGCGAGAGACCAGCGACCCGCGAGAGCTGACCTCTCGGAAGAAGTCGACCGAGATCCCCCAGGAGCTCGAGGCGCTCCAGACCCCGTGCACCGAACCGGGCAGTCCGGACATCGTCCTCGCAACCAACATGATCTCTGTCGGCGTCGACGTGGACAGGCTCGGGCTCATGGCAGTCATGGGGCAGCCGCAGACGACCTCGGAGTACATCCAGGCGACGAGTCGGGTAGGGCGTCGTCATCCTGGTTTGGTCCTGGCGATGTACAACGCATCTCGATCACGGGACCTGTCGCACTACGAGTCGTTCACGTCCTATCACCGATCGCTCTACAAGCAGGTCGAGGCCACGGGCGCGACCCCGTTCGCGTCCAGGGCGATGGACCGAGGCCTCCACGGCCTGCTCGTGATCCTGGCACGGCACCTGGTGCCGGGTGCCGCCGGCGACAAGTCCGCGGAGGTGCCGGTGGAGTCGGGGGCCTTTCCAGATCTGATCGACGTCATCGCCGCTCGAGCCGAGAAGGTGGCACCAGGGCGGGGGCCGGAGGTCCGCGACGCCCTCGAGTCGTTGCTCAGCAACTGGAAAGAGGGGGTCGGCGACGGGTCGGTTCGGCAGTACGCACGGTGGGGGATGCAGAGCGCGGACCTGAAGGCGCTCATGGTTCCCGCAGGTAGCTCGGTCCCGGGGGCGGAGGGCGGCGAGTCGCTCGGCGAGATCTTCCCTCCCACCCAGGCGCCGTGGCCCACGCTGACGAGTCTCAGAAACGTCGACAGGGAGAGCACGTTGAAGATCATCTCGTCGTACAGGAGCAAGGGATCCGGAGACAATGGTGACCAGTGAGCGCCCCAAGGCTCGGCAGAGTCAATTGGTGACGACGTACGGCGTGGGTTCTCTCTTCCCGGCCGGCGACCAGAGCTTCATGATCTGCGGGACGGACGAGTGGGACGAGCGCTGGTCCCCCCCGGTCGAGGAGCCGCGTCTGGCGCGCTCTCTCGGAGTTCACACCTTCCGCTCGCCCTCGAGCGGCAGGCGCTCAGGCGACGTGCCCGTCGTTCGCTTCCCGGAGTACCACTACTGCCCCGAATGCCGCCGCCTCGACTCGTACAGGCGGTTCGACGCGAAAAAGATGATGTGCCCCGACTGCCTGCGCGACCTGACGCCTTCGCGTTTCGTGGCGTGCTGCGAGAACGGTCACATCGAGGACTTTCCCTACTTCAACTGGGTGCACCGCGGAGCTGAGAGAAGTGGAGCCGGCCACAGGCTGTCGTTGGAGACCAGGGGGGCTTCGTCGTCCCTGGCCGACATCGTCATCCGCTGCGCCTGCGGCGTAAGGCCGCACGACCTGGACGGATCGTTCGGGCGAAACGCCCTCAACCAGATCAAGAAGTGCGCGGGGCGACGCCCATGGCTGCCGGGAGCGCCTGACGAGCCGTGCGAGAAGCCGCTCCGAGCCCTCCAGCGCGGTTCGTCCAACGTGTGGTTCGGCGAGGTTCGATCGAGCATCTCCATCCCCCCGTGGTCGAGTCCGAACGCGCAGTTCGTCACCAAGCACTGGCCGGTCCTTGAACATCTTCCGGAAGGGGCCCTCGCCCTGGCCCTCCCCGCCATGATTGCCGGCCGAGCGGAGTATGACGTCAACGGAATCGTCGACCTGGTGCGAACACGCAAGGGTCTGGAGACTCGTACGGTGCCCACGGACGCGGACCTGCGGGAGGAGGAGTACCGCGCCCTGATCGACGGCAACAATGGTGGGTCGCACGACACGTTCCAGTGCGAGTCGGTCGACGTCGACCGCCGCGTCCGACCGTTGGTCGCGCAGGTGTCGATGGTTTCTCGACTACGGGAGGTGCGCGCGCTACGCAGCTTCTCCCGTGTGTCTCCTGAAGCTGGAGGAGCGCCGTCCAAACTCAGTCAAACCCCCCGCGACTGGCTGCCGGCCACCGAGGTACTCGGCGAAGGCATATTCGTGCGGTTGGACGAGACGGTGATCGCTCAGTGGGAGGCGAGCGGCTTTGCCGGTTCACGTCATGACCTCCTGGCTGAATCCCTCCGACGCCGCTCCGAGGACTCCAGGGCCGACGAGGCCGCATCGCCTTCCAACCGCCTCCTCGCGATCCACTCGCTCGCCCACGTGCTGCTCGAGGAGCTGAGTCTCGATGCCGGGTACCCGACCGGGTCGCTGCGGGAGCGCATTTACGCGGAGAAGGGCCAAGCCGGCCTCCTGATCTACACCGCGTCGTCCGATGCCGCTGGAAGCCTGGGCGGGCTCGCGGCGCTGGCCGATGCCGAGAGGTTCGCCGACACTCTGATCGCCGCGTTCGCCCGGGCGGCGTGGTGCTCGAACGACCCCGTGTGCGGCGAGTCTGGGCCGTCGGGGAGTGACGGTCTCAACCTGGCCGCGTGCCACACGTGCCTGCTCCTGCCCGAGACCAGCTGCGAGCACAGGAACACCTACCTGGACCGGGTCAGCCTGGTCGGCCCGATCGACAGCACCAAGGGCGGCCTTGGTAGCGCGTTGATCCCGGGGTGAGAACAGCAACGAACTACGACGAGAGGCACTTTCCGTTGAGCATGGTCGGTGGGGTCCACATTCCCGCACTCAAGGGACGGCAGGGCGATCGCGACATGTACCTGCTGTCCGTGAAGAACACGATGTTGCTGAGGAACTTCTCGGCAGGGGCGGAACCCGCCGACACGAAAGACAAGAAGGCGCAGAGAAGCCTCGACCCCCGACACGCGGGCGACATCGTGACCTACATGGTCGAGAACACTGATGACTACGTGCTCGGGGCCGTCACGTACGCGATCGACGTCGTGGACGCGCGGGACCACTTCGTCGAGCTGCAGGAGGGAACCGGGGTCGGATTCCTGGTCCTTCCGCTCGACGCCGAGCTTCGATGCCTGGACGGCCAGCACCGCCGACAGGCGATCAAGGAGGCGTCCGAGGCGGATCCCCGCCTGCTGGACGACTACACGGCGGTCGTTCTCTACGTCGAGGACGACTACATGCGGCGGCGGCAGATGTTCAGTGACATGAATGCCACCCCCAAGGTCGTCGCGAAGGCGCTCAACGTCGCGTTCGACAGCCGTGACCCTTATGCGTTGGCCGCGCTGCGTCTCGCCGACGAGCACCCCATGCTCAAGGGAGTGGTCGAGAAGGAGAAGGCCCGCATCACCACACGGAGCGGTGCGATCTTCTCCCTCGCCGGGGTGTACGACGCTCTCAAGCGGTACGTCCTCGGGGCCAACGTCCCTCGGGGGCGGAGCCCACGTGACAGGGACGTCGACACGCTCGTCCAGCTCGGCGGTGAGCTGTTCGACACGCTCGCCAGTAGCCGGGACGAGTTCGCGGCGGTCACGGCGCAGGTCAGATCCTTCATGATGGACGACGGGTCGCCCACGGCCCTCGGTGCATACATGGCAGCGGAGCGTCGGGCAACGCTGCTCCTGTCGACGACAACGCTGCGCGTGATCGCCGGAGCACTACGTGAGGCTCTGTCTCGGGACAACGAGAGCGACCCATTGCGTTACGTCTACTCGCTGAGCCAGGTGGATTTCACCCCCGACTCGCCGCTCTTCAACGCGGCGGGCTTCGTCGGCAGGACGGGTACGCCGAGCGCTCGAAATCAGGAGGTGATGGCGGCGACGCGGGCACTGGCGGCCGTGCTCGCGAGGTGATCGGTCCGCACCGTTGACCCCGGCGTCAGGAGTGCCCACCACGTCGTCCAGGCCGTCCGCTCCGACCTCGAAATATGGGTTGTCGAAGCACCGTCCTCTTGGCGGAAAGGGTCGGTGGTCGAGGTCTGTCGCGAGATCTGGACGCTGCATCCGGATGACCTGGCCGGCTCCGGCGACCTCTTCTACACGTGGCAGTACGACGCGAGGTGGGCGGCGCAAGAGCTCCGAGACGCCGGTCGACTCGCGCCGAGCTCAGGGCGGGGGGCGGCGAGCGCTGGGTGCTGGCGGTCGGCTCCTGAGCTCGCCGCTCGCCGCATCTCCAACCGGTGTGCTGAGGCTCAGGGGCGTCGACATCGGCCAGGTGGAGGCAGGTCGGTAAAGGAGACCAGCGCAGATGCGCGCGTCGCCGGCCGGGCCCCGACCCGGCCAGCCAGCGCTGCCTAGACCAGGGGTGTTTGTTCGCTCTCGATCGTCGGTGGTCCCCGCAACACTCCTGGCATGCGCATGACACAGGTACTTGCCTCTCCCCAGCTCAACGGCCTCGCGATCGATGCCATGGTCGCGAGGCTGCTTGATGACTCTCAGTGGTCGACTGTTGGGCTTCGACGTTCCGCGGGCGCCGCGGTGGCCGTCAACCCCAACACCGATAAGGGCCGTGCGGTCGAACTGGTGACCTCGGGCGCGGCATTCGGTGGTGACGTGATCTGGCAGCGTCCGGACCTCGACCCTGCGACCGTGGTTCGACTCCTGCAGTGCGAGGACGAAGAAGGGGGCAGCGAGTGGACCGAGCACTCTGCTTCGGTGCTGCTCCGCCTGCTCGAGCGGGATCGGCGCCAGGCTTTCGAGATCATCGCCGCGCGGAACAGCGACATCGGTTGGTACCCCGGCTTTCTCGCGGCCCTGGTCGGAGGGTGCGACAACCCCGAGCTCGAAGCCCTGCTGCTGCCGGCATGGATCACGTCGGCCGGTCTCGACTACGGTCTCGAAGAGGACCTGGACGTCGAGGATTTCGTTCCCGCGGTCCTGATCATGCGGCGGAACGCCGGGGTCGCGCGGGCCGGACTGGCGGTCCCGCGAGCACGGCAGGGATTCGCGCAGGCCGGCTTCGAGTTCGATGACTCGGGCCGGCTGGTCTCGAGTCCGCAGGGGGTGCGCCTGATCGATGAGCCCCGTCGACAGGCGCCCCACGGGCATCATGTGCCGGATGACGGTCACGAGGAAGTGGATGGGCTTGCTCGGGCGATCAGCGAGCGGTGCGTCGACGCCGCGTCGGCTCGCGCTGCGATCGACGGCCTGCCGTTCGACAGACTCTCCTGGTAGGCGCGGCACGAGCAGGCCCGGGGTGGTGCAGGTGAGGCGCACACATCGCGCCTGGTCCGGCGGCGTCTCTTGCCCCGTCGACTGAGTGGTGGCATACCCGTTCCACCCCGGACGTGGGCCATGCGCCCGAATTTGCGAACGACTGCGACGAGGTGCGCTGCCTCCAAGGTGCCCTCTGCACCAGCCAACGCAGCGCCTGTGCGCAGCGTGCATGAGTGCGCGTCCTTCGCTTCGGTCTCCCCCGGAAGCGCAGGAGACCGGCAGCGCGCACCAGAGGACGCACCGATGAAGCAAGGGAAAGCGATGTTCGACGAGCAGCAGGGCACGTCCACACGGATGGCGCCGTACGGCGACGGCCGGACCTACGCGATTCCGAGCGGGTGGCCGGAGACGACCGAGGCGATGCGCGCGACCGCGCTCGAGGCGACCCTCGCAGCGCTCGAGCCGGGAGTCGTGGACCGTCTCGACCGCTACTACGACCCCGACGGCGGTTACTCCGGCTTGCTCTTCGCCACGGCGGGTGACAATCCGGCGTACGACGTGAGTGCCGCCGACCTGTGGGCCGTGTCGACCCTCAGTGTCCAGGTCGACAGCCGGCAGGCACGAAGGATCTTCGATGCCAGCAACGCTCGCATCGTTAGCCTGCTGCACGCGCTTCCGGTCGACACCGCCTTGTCCGACCTCGAACATTCACCGCTCGGGTCGGCAGTCACGCTCGACCGGATGTGGGACCTGCACCTCTTGTTCAAGACGCTGACGTCCACCGACGATCGCGATTCCAACCGGTGGGTGTTTGCTTCCAAGCTGTGCGCCCGGAAGCGCCCCGGCCTGTTCCCGGTGCGGGACTCCTTGGTGTGCCAGCACCTGGCCGGCGGCCAGTCGCTGGTCGAACGGGTCCCGGCAACTTCAGCGCCGACCTGCAGATTTACGCGTACCTGAGCACCCATTCCGACGTGCTCGGCCCACTCCGTGAGTTGCAGCGCGCGTCGCGGCACCCTGTCGACACCGGTGAACTACGGCTGCTCGATGTAGTGCTGTGGACCAAGGCGAAGTGGGGCTGATTCCTCCGCCCTAGTGGTGCTAGCGAGGCTGTTGAAGCCGTACTTGGGGCGCTGGTCCGCCGCTCGACGAACACCCCTCAAGCAGCCTGAGCAGCCGCCGCACCCACCCGATCAGCACGCGCGGCGCCGTACGCAACGGACCCGACGGGCACGCCGAGCGCCCCGGAGATGACGTCGGCGACGTCCCCCTCCAACGCCTCCACCCGCGGCCGCACGCCGAGCAACGCACGCGTCAACCGCTCCTGGTGCTCCAGGTCCTCCAGGTCCCCGAGCGGCAGCGACGCGTACCCCCGCGCCACTCCGACCCGCCCCCCGGCAGCCTCGACGACATCCACGTGGCTCACCGTCACCCGATCGAGCCCCCCGCTCGCCCGACAGACGCGCGCGGCGTACTCCAGCAGCACGAGGTCGAGGTGGCCGACGCGCCAGGAGCCCTGGTACTCGCCGTACCCGTTGTGGGGCTCGGGCAGGAGCGCGGCCAGGGCCGGGTCCTGCGTCGGGAACGGCCCCGCACCGTGCCGCGTGGCGTAGGCGCGCGTCGCACCCCAGACCTCGCCCCGCTCCAGCCCGGCCTCGGCCAGCAGCGCCTGAGCCGGCGAAGGCGTGACCGTCGACCACGTCGTGTGCGGGTGGAAGCCGCGCCACTCGTCGAGCAGCACGCCCTGCGAGCCCTCGAACACGAGCGACCCACGTTCGGCGGCCGACCGCAGGTACGCGGCGTCCGGCACGATCGCCACCGCCGCGCCGAACTCCAGCAGGTCGACCGCCATCTCCCGCACGCTCGGCACGTCGTGGGTGCCCTGCGCCAGGAGCGGCGCGTAGAAGTCGACCAGCGCCATCAGCTTCGTGCGCAGCCCGGCCGAGTCGAGGCAGTCGCGCACCCGGATCGCGGCGTCGCCGGCGGTCTCGGGGAGGGCGTACCACTGCGTCTCCCCGATCCCGAGCCCGCACGAGCCGTGCCGGCCGTCGCCGCGCAGGTCCTCGCGGGTGCGGTTCGCGGCGCGGTGCACCGGCGTCACCACGAGGGCGTCGGGGCTGACGGCGACGAGACCGAGGGGATCCTCGACCCCGAGCGCCGCCAGCTCCTCGGCCTCCACCGCGAGCGCCTCCGGGCTCACCAGCACGTGCTGGCTCAAGTAGGACGCCACCCCCGCGAGCGTCCCCGACCCGAACTGCCGGAACGTGTGGTGCACGTCCCCGACCACCACGTTGTGCGCCGCCTGCGCGCCGCCCGAGAACCGCACGACAGCGCTCACACCGCCCTGCGCGCACAGGTGGTCGACGGTGGCGCCCTTGGCCTCGTCGCCGAACCCGAGGCCGACGACGATGCGGTGCGGCTGTGCCATGACGGATCTCCTCTCAGGCCAGGTCGTCGGGTGCGTCGAGGTCGCGAGCCAGCGCGGCGGGGAGGGTTGTCGTTCCGGCCCCACCCGAGCCCGCGCCGGCGCCGATCGTCGCGAGCGCCCGGCCGACCGCGGGGCCGCTGGCGCTGCCGACCTCCCGCAGGTCCTCGAGCCCCTCGTCGAGGTCGATGGCGTCCTCGAGCAGGCCGACGGTCAGCGCGATGAGGTCGCAGACCGCCGTCGGGTCCTCCAGGCGCAGCAGCCGCTCGCCGAGCACGTCGGCCCAGTAGCCGTTGACCTTCGGGTTGTCGAAGTGCGCTGTCTGCCGGGGGAGCACGAAGAACACCTCCCAGCGCTCCTGCACCTCCCGCCACAGCGCCGCGCTGTCGAGGTCGCGGGGGAGCCGGTCGCCGATGAGGTCGCGCACGTAGCGCGCCCGCAGCTTCGGCTTGCCCATCTCGTCGCCGATGACGAACAGGTAGCCCTTCCTGCCGCGCTTCTCCCACGCGTCGGTGGCGGTGTGGCGGGCCATGAAGTAGGCCGCGAGCTCGTAGGACTCGCTCAGCTGCCCGCCGCCGTTGCCCTCGAGGAAGATCGAGCGCAGCTGCTCGTCCATGCGGTTGTCGGACTCGAACTGGCCCACCTGCAGCGGCACGTAGTCGGTGTCCGCGTCGCCGAGCGCGCCGAACATGATCTGCGGGTCCTCGGCGTACCCCTTGCGCTGCAGCAGCCCGTGCAGCTTCGACAGCTCCGCCTGCATCTGCCGCGGCACCGTGCCCATCGAGCCGGTCACGTCGAAGAACACCGCGATCGGCGTGCTGTTGGGGTGCTCGACCGAGTCGCGCGACTCGCGCACGCCGGCGTCCTTCGGGTCCAGCGTCGGGTGCGCCCGCCACTGCGAGGCCGGCCGGCGCCGCACGTCGTCGCTGTAGCCGAAGTCCGCCGCCCCGCTGCGCCGGCGGAACGTCGCCGCCGCCCGGTAGTCCCGGTCGCTCCACGCTCCGTTGCCCATGACTGTCTCCTTCTCTCGTTGGTCTGTGTGGTCGGTCTGTGTGGCTGGTCGGTGGGTCGCGGTTCAGACCGCGACGGCGAAGGGGCGGAACCGCCGGGCGCCGTAGAGGCGGTCCAGCAGGTCGTCGTACTCCTCCAGCAGGTCCGCGGCCCGCGGCCGCATCGCCGGCGCCGCCTGCATGCAGCCCTCCGCGAACCGCCGCTGCGCCCGCTCCTCGGGCCGCAGCAGCGTCAGGCCGAGGGCGCCGAGCATGAAGACGTCGCTCGCGGGGGTGAGTACGCCGGTGCTCGCCTCGGGCGGGTACGCCGCGGCCTGCGACGCCACCCGCCCCTCGGCCGGGCGACCGGGCCGCGTCGCGAACGACCAGCCGGCCAGCACGACGCCGTGCTCGAGCGGGTGGATGAGCACGTTCTCGGGCAGGACGGCGCCGTGCACGAGGCCCGCCGCGTGGGCGCCGGCCAGCGCGCGCAGCAGCCGCCGCTGCATCCACGCCCAGTCGCGACCGTCGAGCCCCTCGGGCGCGGCCTGCCGCACGTGCGCCAGCGAGTAGAAGCCGTCCGCGCGGCCCAGCGACCCCAGCACGTTCGCCTCGCGGCGCTCGGTGGGCGAGCCGACGGTGGCGGTGTCGATCAGCCGCGGGAAGTACGGCGCCAGCCACCCGTTGCCGGGCCGGTCGGTGAAGTCCTGCAGGGCCTGCAGCGCCTCCCGCTCGTTGCGGACGAACCGCGACGACGCCGGGCGGCGGGCGATCTTCACGACCGCGTCCTGGCCGGGCACGGCGTGCAGGTTCGCGACCGTGCCGCGGGCGACCAGGGGGCCGACGGGGTAGGTGCCGCGCTGGCCCCGGAGGGCGTCCGTCGTGTCCCCCTCGGCCTCGCGGCCCCACGCCTCGTGCAGCTCGGTGGCCTTCGCGAAGGCGGCGGCCGCCCGGTCCCGGTCGGTGCCGGGCGCCGCTGCGGCGAGGCGGTCGGGGTGGAGGCGGAGCGCCAGCACGCGGAACGTACGGCGCGCCCTCCGCCGCGCACCTGAGTCGGCGCTCGGCGGGCCGAAGAGGTCCGTGGCGGTGGTGGCCGCCTCGACCTGGCGGAGGAGGGTCTCGGTGTCGCTCATGACTAATAGTCTGTACGACAATTAATGACCTGGCAAGGGTTCTGGTCAGAAAGACAAAAAAGATCGCGGAGGGGCCCGGCAAAGACCCGCGGGTCGCGGTAGGAGCGGTAGTGGACGACTACCGCTGACACCGCGACCTAGAAGCGGTTGGCAGCGGTTGGCGGCGTCGCCGCGCCTGCGGTATGAGCGGTAGCGATTCACTACCGCTGGCACCGCGACTCCGTTGGGAGCAGCCCCCAGGCGGACGATCAGCCCCCGAGCCGCTCCGCCAACGCCCGCCCGAGCTCGTGCCCGGAGCGCCACGCGGTCGCCACCCTCGGCTTCGGCCCCCACCCGTCGCCGCACACCCCGACACCCCGCGGGTCCAGCAGGAACGGCTCGTCTCGCTCGCCCGTCGGCCGCGCCAGTCCCCACCGCTTGACCTGCACCGACGCGGGCTCGCCCAGCGACAGCGCCGCCCGCAGCGTCGCCACCATCTCCGGCACGGCCGCGTCGGGGTCCTCGAGGTGCCGCGACGCGAACTCCGGCGTCGAGTGCGCGACGAGCACGGGCGCGCCGTCCCCGCGCCGCTGCCCGTCGTCGGCCACGAACGACAGCACCGGGTCGCCGTTGACGAAGACGCCGTCGACGTCCCACGTCCGCTCCGGCCATGTCGCGACCAGCGCCAGCACCGGCTCCCACTCCCGGTCGAGCCGGGCGGCCACGTCGTCGAGGGAGGGGTCCAGCAGCCGCCGCGCCTGCGGGTCCGGCATCGCCAGCACGACGGCCCGCGCGGGCTCGCCGTCCACCACGACCCCCGCGTCGCCCACGGCCACCGACGAGACCGCGGCGCGCCGTACGTCGAGGGGCCCGGCCAGGTGCTCCACCAGCGACCGCAGCGCGCCCGCCGCGCCCCAGCGCACGGGTCCGTCCTTCGCCTCCAGCCGGCCGTCGTCGAGCGCGTGGAACCGGCTCGTCCACTCCCGCGCCAGGCCGGCCGCGCGCCACTCCTCGACCACCGCGGCGAAGGCGGGGTCGTCGTCGGGCACCGTGAAGTACGACGCGCCCAGGTCGACCGGGCGGTCGTCCACGCGACGCGACGCCATCCGGCCACCGATCCGCATGCCGCGGTCGACCACGACGACGGGTACGCCGGCCTCCGTCAGCGCCCGCGCGCACGCGACCCCGGCGATGCCCGCCCCGACGACCACCACGTCGCGCTCCGTCACCCCAGCCATGACGACAGGATGGAGGGGGCTGCCAACCGGGGGTGCCCGCCGTACCACACCACCGCGCTGGCCCACCGCTGCCCGCGACACCTCCGCGACACCTGGCGCACCCATACTGACGGCGTGGTGGACGAGGCGGCGTGGTTGCTCACGCGGACGGAGCGCGGCAACCCCGACACGCGCATCGACCTCCCCGACGGCGTGTCGGCCGACGAGCACGCGGCCACGCCCGAGGGTGACGTCGCCTGGTCGACCGGCAACCGGACGCTCGCCCACATCGACGGGGCGTCCTACTTCCAGGCCCTCCACCGCGTGCTCGAGGCGACGCGCGCGGGCGACCTCGTGCTCTTCACCGACTGGATGGGCGACGCCGACCTGCGCCTGACCGGCGAGCCCGGCAGCGAGGTCGTCGAGGTCATCGGCCGCGCCGAGCAGCGCGGCGTCGACGTGCGCGGGCTGGTGTGGCGCTCCCACACCGACCAGGCCGGGTTCTTCGCCAAGAACAACCGCCACCTCGGCGAGCAGCTCAGCCGCCGCGGCGCCGAGGTCTCCCTCGACATGCGGGTGCGCCCGGGCGGGTCGCACCACCAGAAGTTCGTCGTCGTGCGCCACGCCGACGACCCCTCGCGCGACGTCGCCTTCGTCGGCGGCATCGACCTGGCCCGCAACCGCCGCGACGACCAGCACCACGAGGGCGACCCGCAGGCACGTCCGCTGACCGAGGAGTACGGCGAGCGCGCGCCGTGGCACGACGTGCAGCTCGAGCTGCGCGGCCCGGTGGTCCGCGACGTCGAGACCACCTTCCGCGAGCGCTGGGACGACCCCGCGCTCCTCACCCGCGCCCCGTGGCGACGGCTCGCGGACGCCGTACGACGCGTCGAGACCGACCCGAGCCGCCTGCCCGCCCAGCGGCCCGCCCCGCCGCCGGCGGGCGACGTGACCGTGCAGCTCCTCCGCACCTACCCCTACCTCGGCCCGGGGCGCGGCTACGCGTTCGCCCGGCAGGGGGAGCGGAGCGTGGCGCGCGGCTACACCAAGGCCATCCGGCAGGCGCGCGACCTCATCTACGTCGAGGACCAGTTCTTCTGGAGCCACCGCACCCAGCACAACGTGCCGTGGCGCCGCCGCAGCGACGACAACGAGCCCCGCGGCAACGACGTCGTCGCCGCCCTCGAGCAGCAGCTCCTGGCCCAGCCCGGGCTGCGCGTCGTCGTGGTCGTGCCGCGCCACCCCGACAAGGACGGCCTCAACCGCGCCGCGCAGCGGCTCGCGCGCCACCGCGCCCTCCAGCGCCTGTACGACGTCGCGCCGGGCCGCGTGGCGGCGTACTCGATCGAGAACCGCGCCGGCACCCCCGTCTACGTGCACGCGAAGGTCTGCATCATCGACGACACGTGGGCCACGACCGGCTCCGACAACTTCAACCGCCGCTCGTGGACCCACGACTCCGAGCTGACCGCCGCGGTGCTCGACCCCACGCACGCGGCGACGCTGCGCCTGCGGCTGGCCGCCGAGCACCTCGGGCGCCTGCGCACCCGGCCGGCGTCGGGCGCCGAGGGCGACGAGGACGCGCTGGCCACCGACGAGCTCGACGAGGTCGCCGACTGCAAGAGCGCCGAGGGCATGTTCGAGCAGTTCGCGCAGCACGCCGAGCGGCTCGACGCCTGGCACGCCACCGGCCGGGTGGGGGAGCGCCCCGTCGGGCACCTGCGCCGCCTGCCGCTCCAGGAGCCGTCGCGGCGGGCGCGCCCGCTGGCCCGCCTGCTCCTCGCCGCGGTGCACGACCCCGACGGCCGGCCGCGCGCGATGCGGCGCGACCACTCCTACTGAGCCGACGTCGCCCAGATCAGGAGGGCTCAGCCCACCGCGCGCCGCACCAGCTCGGTGATGCGGGCCGCGTCGTCGTCGGTGATGTCGCGCAGCGCGAACGCGGTCGGCCACATCGTGCCGTCGTCGAGCGCGGCGGTGTCGTTGAAGCCGAGGGTCGCGTAGCGCGCCCCGAACTTCGCCGCCCCCTGGAAGAAGACGACGACCTTGCCGTCGCGGGCGTAGGCCGGCATGCCGTACCAGGTCTTCGCGTCCAGCTGCGGCGCGACCTCGGCGACGATCGCGTGCACCCGCTCGGCCAGCACGCGGTCGGCGTCGTCCATCGCCGCGATGGCGTCGAGGCACTTCTGCGCCTCGTCGGCCTTCTTCTTGCCGCCGCGGCCCTCGTTGCGCAGCTCCTCGGCACGCGCGCGCATCGCCTCGCGCTCGGCCTCGCTGAAGCCGCCCTGGGTCTTCTCGTCCACGCTCATCGTGTGTCTCCTCCCGTGCGCCGGCGCCCGCCGCCGGTCGACGAGGACGACGCTAGTGACGACGGCGCCCCGGGGCTTCTCGGATCCTGACCAGTGCGGGTCAGGGTCACGGGTGGGCCCCGGTCAGGCCACCCACTGCCCCGCGGCGAGCTCGATCCACGCGGCGAGGTCGGCGCCGCCGTCGATCGTGTAGAGCGAGTACGGCGGGCACCCCTCGCGCTCGCTCACGCCCTCGTACGCGTGGTCGGGGGCGAACATCACGACCTCCCCGGTACGGCGGTGCGCGGCCGTCATGCTGCCGTTCGCCTCCTTCGCGACGAGGGCGAACTCGGTGGGGTCGATCGGCACCGGCAGGCCCTCGTCCTCCCAGGCCCACGAGTAGAGATCGACGGACTCGGGGAACGTCCGCTCGTCGGCGGCGGTGGACGCGGTCAGCACCTCGCGGTGGTTGTCGCTCCACCACGTGTCGTCCCCGCCGTACGTGTTCGCGTGGTCGGCGCCCCGAACACGTTGATGATGCCGCCCCAGGCGCGCCACAGCTCCTGGTGCAGCGGCAGCACGTCGATCGGCAGCTCGCCCTGCGGCGGGCGGCACAGCCAGCCGCGACGGCCCGTGGGCCCGTCCCACGCGAGCAGCTCGGCGTCCTTGCTGCCGACGACGACCGGCGTCACGGTGGCGGTCGTCAGCAGTCCCGACAGCACGGGGAGGGCGTCGATGCCGCCGCGGTCCCACGCGTAGGGCTCGCCGGTCGACACCGAGGTGTCGGGGCCGACGAGGCGGGGGTGGGCACGGACGTAGGTCTCCCAGTCGCTCACGGCCGGTGACCCTGCCCCGGCCCGGCCTGTCGAAACGCCCGAGACTCAGGCGGGGTCGGTGGGGGCCGGGGCGAGCGGGTCCTCGCCGACCTGGGTGCCGACGGGCCGCCCGCGCGCGGCGCGGCGCAGGCTGTCCTCGATGCTGGTGAAGCGGAAGTCCGGGGGCAGCAGCTCGCGTCGTACGTCGTCCTCGGCGCACACCATGTCGTGGCGCAGGCTCTCGACGAGCGAGCGGGTGGTGGAGGAGTCGAGGCCGGTCAGCAGCGACGCGGCGCGGCCGACCAGCCACTCCGGCACGAGCGGCACGACGACCTGTGGGCGCCAGCGGCTGTCGAGGCGGGCGGTGAGGGCGACGAGGTCGGGATAGCTGAGCACCTCGTCCCCGCCCAGGTCGTAGTGCCGGTTGCGCGGCTCGCCCTCGAGCGCCGCGGCGATGGTCGCCAGCACGTCGTCGACCGCCACCGGCTGCACCCGGCTGCGCATCCACGACGGCACCGGCGTGACGGGCACGCGGTAGGTCAGGCGGGCCAGCAGCTCGTACGACGTGGAGCCGGCGCCGATGACCATGGCGGCGCGGAGCACGGTCGTGGGGGTGGCCGCGTCGAGGAAGATCTCCTCGACCTCCAGCCGCGACGCCAGGTGGTCCGACAGCTCGTCGTCGGGCACCAGGCCGGACAGGTAGACGATGCGACCGACGCCCGCCCGGTCGCAGGCCGCCGCCACGAGGCGCCCGGCCTCGCGGTCCTTCGCGACGAAGTCCCCGCCGCCCATCGAGTGGATGAGGTAGACGACGGCGTCCATGCCGTCGACCGCTCCGGCGATCGCCGCCGGGTCCTCGACGTCGAACTCCCGCACCTCGACGTCCTCGCCCCACGGGTAGTCGGCGACGCGCGCCGGCGTGCGGGCCGCCGCGACGACGTGGTGCCCCGCCTCGAGCAGCGCCGGCACGAGCCGGGAGCCGACGTATCCGGTCGAGCCGGTGACGAGTACGCGCACGGGGGTTCCTCTCGGGGTGCGACGCCGTCCGGCGTCTCCTTCGAGCATGCCCGCGTGGGGGTAACGGGACGGTGTCGCAGGACGCTGGGGCGTCTACGGGCGGGCCTCGGGCTCCTCCCGGGGGAGCACCTCGGGCTGCGCCGCCAACCAGCCGTGGTGGGTCGTCCCCGTCATGAGCGGGAGATGGACCGCGTCGATGACGGGAGCGGCCACACGTTCCGGCACGCCCTCCGACCACCAGGTGAACTCCCGCAGGCTGGGGTGCTGGTTCGCCAGCCGGGCCGCCTCCATGGTCATCGGGACCACCCCCATGAGGAACAGGGCCCGCAGTGCCGGCGCGTCGAACACCGAGAGAAGTGAGGTCAGGCGCTTCAGGCTCGCCATGTCCAGCAGGAGCAGCGACTGCAGCGTGGCGAACGACGGCAGCTCCTCCAGGCTCGAGAGCCCACGGATGCCCAGGAACCGCAGGAGCCCGAGGTGACGGAGGCCGTCGAGCGAGGTGACGCGTCGCATGTTCCCCAGCCAGAGCTCACGCAGCCCCGGGCACTCCGCAAGCAGGTCCACGTCGGTCCAGGGCATGTAGACGAGGTCGAGGTTGGTGAGCTCGGGGAGCCGTGCCAAGAACCCCTCCGGGATGTCCACGGAGTGCAGCTGCAGGCCGCAACGCCCGGCGAAGAGCGCGGCGTCCTCCAGCTCCAGTCGGACGTTGCGCACGACCGGGTACTCGCTGTTCGACCACTCCTCCCGCTCGGCGTCAGTGGGGCGACGGCGTCGTCGGGGAGCGGCCACAGCCGAACGCTAGCGGCCCCCGTCGCGCGGCGGGACGCATGAACCGCACACCTTCGGGTTACCGTGCCTGAGAACCGGCTGCGTTTTTCTCAGCACCACCAGGCTCAGCCGTTACAGCGGTCGGCACCCCCCGGTGCCGGCTGGAAGAGGCACAACGACATACGGAGGTCCCTCATGAACACTCGTACCATCGCCATTGCCGCGCTCGTGATCGCCGTGGTCATCCTGCTGATCTTCCTGCTCTGATCGAGCCGCTCCCTCGGGGGAGCACCGGGTGAGCGACGTTCCACGTGGAACATCGGCACCACCAGCAACGGGAGCGCCGTACCTCGGTACGGCGCTCCTGGCGCGTCCGGGGGTCCTTCAGCCCAGGCGCAGCGTGACGTCGCCGCCCTCGCGGCGCACCCCGTCAAGCACCGCGCTGGGCACCCGGAACACCCGGCCCGGTGCGGCGGGCCATGCCAGCCGGCGGCGGGTGACGACGGCGCCGTCCTGCACGACCTCCACCCGCGGACGGGCGACGTGCTCGTCGGTCCACAGCAGCAGGCGGCCGCGGGCGGGCGGCGGGCCCGCCGGGTCGACGACCTGCGGCGCGATCCAGCGCAGGGGCGCGTCGACCCGCAGCCGCACCCCGGGGGAGGCGGTCGCCCCGGCCCCCAGCCAGTCGAGCACCGCGGTGGCCACGTGCCGACCGTCGAGAGCCGCGACGTCCGCGGTGTCGACGGGGTGGAGCAGGTTGCCCGCCGCGAACACCCCGGGCGCCGAGGTGCGCAGCGCGGCGTCGACGACCGGGCCCCGGGTGCCGCGGTCGAGCTCGAGGCCGTGCAGCCGCGCGAGCTCGTGGTCGGGGATCCAGTCGCCCGTCGTGACGACCAGGTCGCACGGCACGGTGCACCGCTCGCCGTCCGCGTCCTCCACGACGACGCCCGTCAACCGGCCCCGCCCCTCGATCGCGACCACGCGGCTGCGCGCCAGCACCGGCACCCGCAGGCCGACCCGGCCGGCGAGGCGGAACGCGGCGTAGGACTCCGAGCGGGGGTGCTCCGTCACCATCGCGACCGTGCGGCAGCCCGCCTCCCGCAGCGTCAGCACCGCCGACCAGCTGACGAGCTCGCCGCCGAGCACGACCGCCCGCTCGCCGACCCGGCGGTGGTGCAGGTGCACCAGGTTCTGCAGCTGCCCCGTCGTCATGACGCCGTCGGGCCGGTCGCCGGGGATCCAGCGCGCCGGGCGCGCCCGCTCGCGCGCCCCGGTGGCGAGCACGACGGCGTCGGCCGTCACCGTGCGGCGACCGGTCGGCGCGGTCACCTCGAGCGTCCGCTCCCCGGCCCAGCCCGTCACCATCGCGCCCGTCTCGATGACGGCGCCCGCGGCCGTGGCCTGCTCGACGAGGGTGCGGGCGTACGCCGGGCCCCGGACGACCCGGTGCAGGTCGCGCATCCCGTAGCCCGTGTGGTCGCTGTGGCGCGGGATGCCCCCGGCCTCCCGCTCCCGGTCGAGCACGAGCACGGAGCCCGCGTCCCCCGGCCCGCCGAGGGCACGCGCCAGCTCCGCCGCGGCGGTCAGGCCCGCGGGCCCACCGCCGACGATCGCCACGCTCACGTGGGTGGGCGGGGTGGTGGCGCTCATCGGTCGGTCCCCTCGGTCGGGCGGGCGTCGGCGAGGCTCGCGCCGCAGGTCTCGAGCGCGGCGGCGGCCTCGGCGCCGCAGTAGAAGCCCTGGCACCGCCCGTTCATCAACCGCGTGCGACGGCGCAGGCCGTCCAGGTCGCGCGGCGGGAGCGGCGAGGCGAACGCGTCGCGCACCTCGCCCGCCGTCACCCGCTCGCAGAAGCAGACGACGCGGCCGTACGCCGGGTCCGCGGCGATCGCGGCGGCGTCGGCGTACGGGCGCAGCCCGGCCTCCCCGATGTTCGGGATCCGCGGCGGCGCGGGCAGGTCGTCGCGCTCGCGCACGTCGACGCCCCCGTCGGCCAGCAGGCCAGCGACGTGCTCGGCCAGCGCCAGGCTCGAGGTCAGGCCCGTCGAGCGGATGCCGCCGACCAGCACGTAGCGCCGCTCGTCGTCGCGCTCCACGAGGTAGTCCCCGCCCGGTACGGCGGCCCGCAGGCCGGCGTACGTCGCCGTGACCTCCTCGTCGAAGAGCGCGGGCAGGATGCGCTCGCCCTTGCCGCGCAGGAACGCGAAGCCGGCCTCGGAGGTGCCGGTCGCCGTCTTGTCGTCGAGGTCCTCGGCCGTCGGGCCGAGCATGACGTTGCCGTAGACCGTCGGGCTCACCAGCACGCCCTTGCCGAGCGAGGACGGCACGGGCAGCACGATGAGCGGCGCCAGCGGGCGCGCCAGCTTGTCGAAGACGAAGAGCTCGCCGCGCCGCGGCGTCACCGTGAAGCGGTCGTGGCCGAAGAGCGCGTCGATCGTGTCCGCGTGCAGGCCCGCGGCGTTGACGACCCACGTCGCCAGCACGTCGCCGCCGCTCGTGCGCAGCAGCGTCGCGCCGTCGGGCGCCTGCGCGTCGGGCGCCACCGTCTCGACGGACTCCACCCGGTGCTCGAGCAGCACCGCGGCGCCCCGGGCCACCGCGTCGGTGGCGAGCGCGATCGTCGTCGACCAGGTGCAGATGATCGACTCGCCCGGCACGGTCAGGCCGCCGAGCGCGCCGGGGCCCAGGTCGGGCACCCGGGCGTAGACGGCGTCGGCGTCGACGAGCTCGCACGCGTCGTACCCGTTCCGCTCCGCCTTCTCCCGCAGGCCGGGCAGCGCCGCGAGCTCCTCCTCGGTCCAGGCGACGAGGAGGGCGCCCGTGCGCTCGACGGGGATGCCGGTGGCGGCGGCGTAGTCGCCCAGCAAGTGGTAGCCCTGCGCCACCAGCCGCGACTCGAGCGTCCCGGGGCTCGCGTCGAAGCCGGTGTGGAGGATCGCCGTGTTGGCCTTGCTGGTGCCGTCGCCCACGTCGGCGCGGGCCTCGACGAGGGCGACGCCCAGGTCGGCGCCGGCCAGCCGGCGGGCGATGGCGGACCCGACGACACCGCCGCCGATGACGGCGACGTCGACGCGACGGGGCGCGGGGGACGGGGTGCTCATGGCTGCTCCTGCTGGTGCGGGGCGGGGGCCGCGGCGACCGCGGCCGCGGCGGCGACCCAGCGCTCCTGCTCCGCGGTGGCGCGGTCGGGGGACCAGGCGGGGGTGACGACGGACCGGGGTACGACGGGCGGCAGCGCCGCCGCGGGCGTGAGGGTCGGGTCGAGGGCGAGGCGGGCGGCGACCGCCGCGCCGAGGGCGGTGGCGTGGGCCGACGGGTGCACCTCGACGGGCACCTGTGCGCGGTCGGCGAGGGCCTGCAGCAGCACGGCGGAGCGGGTGAGCCCCCCGTCGACCCGCAGCCGGTCGACGACGGCGCCGTCGCGCCGTACGACGTCGAGGAGGTGCACGACCGAGGCCGCGACGCCCTCGACGACGGCGCGCACGACCTCGCCGCGGCCCGTGCCGAGCCGCAGGCCGGTGAGCGAGGCGGTGGCGCCGGGCCGCCACCACGGGGCGGCGAGCCCGGTGAGGGCCGGCACGAACTGCACGCCGCCCGCGTCGGGCGCGGCCACGGCGTCGACCTCCGCCGCGCCGGCGAGCACGCCGAGCCCGGCGAGCCAGTCGACCGCCGAGGCGGCCGTGTAGACCTGCCCGTCGAGGCAGAAGCGGGTCTCGTCGCGCAGCCGCCACGCGGGGCAGGTCACGAGCCCGCCCGCGGAGGCGACCGGCGTGGTGCCCGTCTGCACGAGGAGGAACGCACCGGTGCCGAAGGTGCACTTGGCGGCGCCGGCCTCCCAGCCGCCCTGGGCGAGCAGCGCCGCCTGCTGGTCGACGACGAGGCCGGTCACCGCGAGCGGGGCGCCGAACGCCTCGGTGGTGCCCACGACGTCGTCGCTGGCGACGATGGCCGGCAGCGGCTCGTCGGCGAGGTCGAACAGCCCGAGCAGCTCGGCGTCCCACACCGTCGGGTCGGCGAGCGTCGTCAGCAGCGAGCGCCCGGCCGTGGAGACGTCGGTGACGAACGCCCCGCACAGGCGGTGCACCAGCCAGGCGTCGGTGGTGGTCACCACGCCCTCGGTCGTCAGGTGCTCGCGCAGCCAGCGCATCTTCGGCGCGGAGAAGTAGGGGTCGAGCACCAGGCCGGTACGGCGGGACACCTCGTCGCCGTGCCCCCGCGCCCGCAGGTCGTCGGTGATGCCCGCGGCCCGCCGGTCCTGCCAGACCACGGCGGGGGTGAGCGGCCGGCCCGTCGCCCGGTCCCAGGCCAGGACGGTCTCGCCCTGGTTGGCCAGCGCGACCGCGGCGACGGCGCCGTCCGGCAGGGCCGCCTCGGCCAGTGCTCGCCGGCCGGTCGTGACGACGGCCGACCACAGCGCCTCGGGGTCGTGCTCGACGCCCCCGTCGGGCAGGTGGCGCGGCGGGTGGCCGACCTCGACGGCGGCCAGCACGGTGCCCGCCGGGTCGACGACCACGGCCTTGGTGCCGGACGTGCCTTGGTCGATCGCGAGCACGTGGTGCACGGGCGTCTCCCGGGAGCAGGTGGTTGGAGGGGGTGAGGCGGCTCAGTTGGTATATACCATGCGCCCTAGGCCATGACCGGCGCAAGTGCTACGTTGCCGACCGTGCCCCCACGACCCTCGCCGCGGCCCGCTCCCCGGTACGTCGGCATCGCCGACGAGCTGCGCGAGCGCGTGCTGCGCGAGGAGCTGGCGCCCCACACGCTGCTGCCCTCGGAGCGCGAGCTCGGCGAGACCTTCGGGGTCTCCCGGATGACCGCACGGCAGGCGCTGACGGTGCTCGCGAACGAGGGCTACGTCTACCGCCGGCCCCCGCGCGGCACCTTCGTCGCCGAGAAGCGGCACGTGTTCCGCGTCGGCAGCTTCAGCCGCGAGGTCGAGCGGGGCGGGCGGGTGCCGACCGCCGTCGTCCTCAGCGCCACCGTCGCCGAGGCCGACGTCGAGACCGCCGCCGCCCTCGACATCGAGGCCGGCGACCCCGTGCACCTCGTCCGACGCCGCCGCAGCGCCGACCGCGACGCGATCGCCCTGGAGTCCTCGGCCTTCCCCGTCGCGCTGACGCCCGGGCTGCTCGAGCGCGACCTCACCGGGTCGCTGTGGGAGCTGCTCGCCGACGCCTACGGCACGGTCGTCACCACGGCCCGGGCCACGCTCGCCTCCGTGGTGCTCGACGACGAGTCGTGCGCCCTCCTCGACGCGGTGGCGGCGACGCCGGGCACGCGCCTGGTGCGCGCGGCGCTCGACGCCGACGGCCGGTGCGTCGAGCTCGCCCGCGACCTCTACCGCTCGGACCGGGCGGTCTTCGAGGTGGAGGCCGACGTCACCAGGTGAGCACCTCGACGTCGGGCCAGCGCAGCCGCGCGGCGGCCACGACGGCGCCCCGCGCGTTCACGAGGTGCCGGTGCCGGGCCCGCTCGAGCAGCGGGAAGTCGGAGGCGGCGTCGGTGTAGGCGTGGTCCCACGCCGTGAGACCGGCCGCGGCGGCCCGCACCACCTTGTGCGCGCCGTACGTGTGGTCGGTCAGCAGCGACCCGCCGAGCCCGCCCGCGATGCGCGACGCCACGACCCGCACCTCGGGCAGCCCCAGGGCGTCGAGGAAGGCCCGCACGGTCACGGCCAGGCCCGCGGAGACGACCGTGACGTCGCCGTCGGCCAGGTGCGCCCGCATCGCGTCGACGGCGGCGTCGACCCGCCACGCGGGGTCCGTGGCCAGCTCGGCACCGAGGCGCCGGGCCCGGTCCTCGACGTCGGCCCGCCGCGCGCCGACCAACGCGGCCCGCACCACCACCCGGGACGCGGGCGCCCGCAGCGGGGGCGCGACGGAGGTGACGGCGTACCCGACCAGCGGCCCGGCCGCCACCGGCAGCAGCCACGGCCGGGTGCGCAGCCGCCGGCGCAGCAGCTCGACGGTCGAGTCGTGGCGCACGACGACCCCGTCGAAGTCGAAGACGGCGTGCGGACGGGCGGAGGGGTCGGGCGACGGCACCGGCAGACCGTACGACGCGCCCCCCCGCCCCGGTTCGTGGTGGCAGCGCCAGGAATTCCGTGGCGCTGCCACCACGAGACGCCGGCGCGCCCTGCATAAGCCCGGCGCCGCCCCGCGCATGGATCCGCGCATGGTGGGCGCCCCGACGGCCGCGTGTAACACGCGGGTGACGCGACCGGCCTACCGTCCGGGAGCGTGACCGTGTTCCGACAGACCCTCGGGTCGACGACCTACCGCTTCGACCACCTGGTCGAGCTGATGGCGAAGGCGTCGCCGCGCCGCTCCGGTGACGAGCTGGCCGGCTGCGCCGCCGCGACGGATGCCGAGCGCGCCGCCGCGCAGTGGGCGCTCGCCGACGTCCCGCTCGACCTCTTCCTCACCGAGCTGCTCGTGCCGGGGGAGACCGACGACGTCACGCGGCTCATCCTCGACCAGCACGACGCCACGGCGTTCGCGGCGATCTCCCACCTCACCGTCGGTGGCCTGCGCGACTGGCTGCTCGAGGTCGTCACGCTGCCCGACGCCGCCGAGCGGCTCGCCGCCGTGCGCTGGGCGCTGACGCCCGAGATGGTGGCGGCGGTCAGCAAGCTGATGCGCAACCAAGACCTCGTCGTGGTGGCGCGGGCCGTGCAGGTCACCACGGCGTTCCGCACCACCGTCGGCCTGCCGGGCCGGCTCTCGACGCGGCTGCAGCCCAACCACCCCACCGACGACCCCCGCGGCATCGCGGCGGCCACCCTCGACGGGCTGCTGCTCGGCTCGGGCGACGCGGTCATCGGCATCAACCCGGCCACCGACTCCCCGCGGGCGGTGCGCGACCTGCTGCACCTGCTCGACGACGTGCGGCAGCGCTACGACATCCCCACCCAGTCGTGCGTGCTCACCCACGTGACCACGGCGATCGACCTCGTCGAGGCCGGCGCCCCGGTCGACCTCGTCTTCCAGTCCATCGCCGGCACGCAGGGCGCCAACGAGGGCTTCGGCGTCACGCTGGCGATGCTGCAGGAGGCGGACGAGGCCGCGCGGTCGCTGCGGCGCGGCACGGTCGGGCAGAACGTCATGTACTTCGAGACCGGGCAGGGCTCGGCCCTCAGCGCCGGCGCCCACCTCGGCACCGGCGGGCGCCCCGTCGACCAGCAGACCCTGGAGACCCGCGCGTACGCCGTGGCCCGCGCCTACGACCCCTTCCTCGTCAACACCGTCGTCGGGTTCATCGGCCCCGAGTACCTGTACGACGGCAAGCAGGTCGTGCGCGCCGGTCTCGAGGACCACTTCTGCGCCAAGCTGCTCGGCCTGCAGATGGGTGTCGACGTCTGCTACACCAACCACGCCGAGGTCGACCAGGACGACATGGACGTGCTCCTGACGATGCTGGCCGCCGCCCGCGTCGGCTTCGTCATCTGCGTGCCGGGCGCGGACGACGTGATGCTGGGCTACCAGAGCCTGTCGTTCCACGACGCGCTCTACGCCCGCGACCTCGTCGGCGCGCGGCCCGCGCCCGAGTTCGACGCCTGGCTGGAGAGGGTGGGCCTGATGTCGGAGTCCGGACGGGTGCTGCCCGTCGACCCGCGCACCTCCGCGCTGCGCACGCTGGGGGCGGGCGCGTGAGCGACGAGGACTTCTGGGCCGCGATGCGCCGCACGACGTCGTCGCGCATCGGGCTGGGCCGCACCGGCGACACCCTCGCGCTGCGCGACGTGCTCGCCTTCCGCGCCGCCCACGCCCGCGCCCGCGACGCCGTGCACGTGCCCGTCGACGTCGACGCGCTCGTCGGCGACCTCGAGGCGCGCGGCCTGGGCACGCCGTACGTCGTGCGCAGCCGCGCCGGCGACCGGGGGGAGTACCTGCGCCGCCCCGACCTCGGCCGCGAGCCCGCGGACCTCTCCGGGCTGCCGGAGGTGGCCGAGGGCGAGGGGGCCGACATCGGGGTCGTGCTCGCCGACGGCCTGTCGGGCCAGGCGCTCACCGACCACGCCCCGGCGTTCGTCGCGGCGCTGCGCGAGGCGCTCCCGTCGTCCCTGACCTGGGCCCCGCTCGTCGTCGCGACCGACGCCCGCGTCGCGCTCGGCGACCACGTGGGCGCCCGCCTGCGCGTCGGCACGCTGCTCGTCGTCGTGGGGGAGCGGCCCGGCCTGTCGGTGCCCAGCAGCCTCGGCGTCTACCTCACCCACCGGCCCCGGCCGGGGCGGCGCGACTCGGAGCGCAACTGCGTCTCGAACATCCACCCGCCCGACGGCCTCGACCACGGTACGGCGGCCCGCACCGTCGCCGCGCTCGTCGTCGGGGCGCGCCAGCTGGGGGAGTCGGGGGTCCGCCTCAAGGACACCTCGGGCGCCGCCGGGGCCGTGCCGCCGCCCGACCCGACGTCCGTCATCTGAGACCTCGGGGGCGTCCCGGCCCCCGGCCGGCCGTCCACGGCCGTCCAGCCGACCCCCGCCCGAGGCCCGGGTCACACGGCTCGTGACGGCGGCCACACGGCCGTGGCCGCCCGGCTGGCCGAGAACTGCATCACGCCGCTGACCTGCGCGGTTAACCCCGTGGACACGGTCGGGACGTGTCGTGGCCCGTCGTGCGTCACCGCCGTCACGGCCGTGTGGCGGGCGTGTTACATAAGCGGGCACTTATGTTGATCCCCAACAGACGTATTAGACACGTATGTTGTCGGCTGCGCATGATCCTCCGAGACCCCCGCCCGTTGCTCGGTTCGAGGCGGTACTCGTCCGGACCCCGCCGGTGCTCCCACCGGCGTGGACATCTCGAGAGGACCCTCATGCGCACCTCCCTCACCTCGCGGCTCCGCGCCTCGGCCCGACCCCGCACCGCGGCCCTCACGGCCGCTGCCGTCGCCTCGATGACCCTCGCCGCCTGCGGCGGCGGCAGCAGCGCCGGCGACGCCGACACCCTGCGGTTCGGTCTCTCCGCCGAGCCCGTCACGCTGACCACGGGCGTGTGGCAGGGCTCGGCCACCAACTTCGTGCTGACGCTCGTCCACCGCGGCCTCATGACCCTCGACGAGGAGGGCGCGGTCGTCCCGGCGCTCGCCGAGTCGGTCGAGACCCCCGACCCCACGACGTACGTCTTCACCCTCCACGAGGGCCTGACGTTCTCCGACGGCACGCCGCTGACGGCGCAGAACGTGAAGAGCTCGCTGGAGTACTACGCGAACCCCGAGACCGGCTCGACGCTCATCGCGGGCCTGCAGGACGTCGCGGACATCACCGTCGAGGGGGACACCAAGGTCACCATCACGCTGTCGGCGCCGAACAACGCGTTCCTGGAGTACCTGGCGGTCCCCACCGCCGCGATCGTGCCGGACGCGAGCCTCAACCCGGACACCCCGAACACGGTCGGCGCCGGCCCGTTCGTCCTCGAGGACACCCAGGCGGGCGTGGGCATGACCTTCGCGAAGTTCGACGACTTCTACGACGCCGAGGACGTCGCGCTCGAGGGCATCGACGTCACCTACTACGCCGACGGCGACGCCCGCGCCAACGCGATGGTGAGCGGCGACGTCGACATGATCGACTACGTCACCTGGGAGAACTTCGACCGCGTCGGCGACACCGACGGCGTCGAGCTCGACGCCCAGCCGGGCCCGTTCCAGTACGTGCAGTTCAACACCACCGAGGGCCCGTTCGCCGACCCGCTGGTGCGCCAGGCCGTCGCGCACGCGGTCAACCGCGACAACGCGCTGACCGCCGCCTTCCAGAGCAACGGCGAGCCGCTGTACGGCGTCGCGCTCTCCGACCCCGCCCTCGAGGGCGTCGGCGACGAGCTGTGGAGCTACGACCCCGACCGGGCGAAGGAGCTGCTGGCCGAGGCCGGCTACCCCGACGGGTTCGAGGCCACGCTGCTCGCGACGTCGCAGTACACGTTCCTCCAGGACAACGCCCTCTCGGTCCAGCAGGACCTGCAGGCCGTCGGCATCGACGTCACCCTCGACGCCCCCGACTGGTCGGGCCGTCTGGAGAAGGGCGCCGCCGGCGACTACGACCTGGCCGTCTCCGGCGAGGTCGGCATCGTCACGGACCCCTCCTACCTGACGAACTTCGTGCAGGGCCCGGACAACTTCAACCGCAGCTACGGCTACCAGAGCCCGGAGCTGGCGGAGGCGCTGGAGGCCGGCCTGCGGGCCACCGACGACGCCGCGCGCACCGCGGCGTACGAGGACGCGTTCGCCCTCTTCGCCACCGAGGTGCCGTTCGCGTCCATCAACACCCGCGACCAGGCGTGGGCCTACGCCGACGACGTCGAGGGCTTCGCCAACCTGCCCGGCTTCCACACGTTCTTCAGCGGCTACACGCTGGCGAACGTCTCGCTCGACCGCTGAGCCGGCACCGGAGAGGAACACCGTGTACACGTACGTCCTGCGCAGGATCGGGATGGGGGTCGGCCTCGTCCTGCTGGTCCTGACCCTCATCTTCCTCGCGCTGCACCTGGTGCCCGGCGACCCCGCGCTGCTCCTGCTCTCGCAGGGTGACGGCGGGTCGGCCACCCCCGAGGCCGTCGCCCGGGTCCGGGCGCAGCTCGGGCTCGACGAGCCCCTGCTGACGCAGTACTGGCAGTTCCTCTCCGGTGCCCTCACGGGCGACCTCGGCGAGTCCTTCCGCAACCAGCAGCCCGTCGCCGAGGCCATCGGCGAGCGGCTGCCGCGCACCCTCGAGCTCGTCGGCCTCGCCACCCTCATCGCGGTCGTCGTCGGCGTGCCGTGGGGCGCGCTCGCGGCCCGCAAGGGCGGTTGGTTCGACTCGCTCACCTCGGTGCTCACGTCCATCGGCGTGGCCCTGCCGGTCTTCGTGTTCGGCGCCGTGCTGATCCTCGTGTTCGCCCTCAACCTGGGCTGGCTGCCCGCCGGCGGGTACGCCGAGTGGGGCGCCGACCCGAACCGGCACGCGCAGGTCCTGGTGCTGCCCGCGGTGGCGCTGGCCGTCGGGTTCGCCTCCACGGTGGCCCGCATGACCCGCTCCGCGGTGCTCGAGATGCTGCACCAGGACTGGGTGCGCACGGCCCGCTCGCTCGGGCTGTCGCGCCGTACCGTCTTCCGGCGCTACGTGCTGCGCAACTCCCTCACCCCGGTCGTCACCACCGTCGGCATCGGCGTGGGCACCCTGCTCGGCTCGACCGTGCTCGTCGAGCGGGTCTTCAACTACCCCGGGCTGAGCAGCCTGCTGGTCGAGGCGGTGACCGCCCGCGACTACCCCGTCGTGCAGGGCATCGTCATCACGATCGCCGTCCTGTTCGTGTCCATCAACATCGTCGTCGACGTCCTCTACGGCGTGCTCGACCCGAGAGTGAGGCGATGAGCCGTGCTGACCCGTCTCCGTCACGCGCTGACCCCGCTGCGGGCCGTGGCCCTGGCCTACGTGGGCCTCATGCTCCTCGTGCTGCTGCTCGCCCCGCTCATCTCCCCGCACGACCCGCTGACCCAGGACGTGGCCAACCGGCTGCAGTCGCCGGGCGCCGGCACCCACCTGCTCGGCACCGACGAGCTGGGCCGCGACATCCTCAGCCGCGTCATCCACGGCGCCCGGGTCGAGCTGCTCATCGCGCTCGGCGCCACGGCGCTGGCGATGGTGCTCGGCACCCTCATCGGCCTGCTCGGCGGCTACTTCGGCGGCCTCGTCGAGGTGCTCACCATGCGGGTGCTCGTCGACGTGCTGCTGGCGTTCCCGCCGATCATCCTGGTGCTCCTCGCCGTCACGCTGCGGGGCCCGGGCACCCTCACCCTCATCGTCGCCATGGGCGTGCTGTTCGCCCCGACCTTCGCCCGCATCGCCTACGGCCAGGTCATCTCGGTCAAGCGGCTGGAGTACGTCGAGGCCGCCACCGCGTTCGGCGCCCCGACCCGCACCCGGCTGCTCGGCGTGATCCTGCCGAACATCTCGGCGCCGCTCATCGTGCAGGTCTCGCTCACCATCGCCACCGCGATCCTGCTCGAGTCGGGCCTCAGCTACCTCGGCCTCGGCGTCGTGCCCCCCACGCCGTCGTGGGGCTCGATGGTGGCCCAGGGCCAGCGCTACCTGTCCAGCGACCCGCACGTCCTGCTCGTGCCCGGGGCGTTCGTCGTGCTCACCATCCTGGCCTTCGGCCTGGTCGGCGACGCGCTGCGCTCGGGGCTCGACCCGAAGTCGAGGAACATGCGATGACCCAGCCCGTGCTCGAGAAGAGCCCGCCCACCACCGCGCTGCTCGAGATCACCGACGTCGGTGTCGAGTTCGGCGGCCCCAAGCGCTGGAAGGCCGTCACCCACGGCATCACCTTCTCCGTCGCCCCCGGCGAGACCGTCGCCCTCGTCGGCGAGTCGGGCTCCGGCAAGTCGGTCACCGCGATGGCGGTGCTCGACCTGCTGCCGGAGGGTGCCCGCCGTACCGGGTCGATCCGGCTGTCCGGCGAGGAGCTCGTCGGCGCCTCGGAGAAGCGGCTGCGGGAGGTGCGCGGCAGCGACGTGGCCGTGATCTTCCAGGAGCCCATGACGGCGCTGAACCCGGTCTACACGATCGGCCACCACCTCGTGGAGGCCATCCGCAGCCACCGCGACGTCGACAAGGCCGCGGCCCGCGAGCGCGCCGTCGAGCTGCTGCGCCAGGTGCACATGCCCGACCCCGAGCTCAAGGTCAGCCACTACCCCCACCAGCTCTCGGGCGGCCAGCGCCAGCGCGCCATGATCGCGATGGCGATGGCCTCCGAGCCCCAGCTGCTCATCGCCGACGAGCCGACCACCGCGCTCGACGTGACGGTGCAGGCCGAGATCCTCGACCTCGTGCGCGAGCTCCAGCAGCGCACCGGGATGAGCGTCCTCGTCATCACCCACGACATGGGCGTCGTCGCCGACGTCGCCGACAAGGTCGTCGTCATGCGCGACGGCCGCGTCGTCGAGCAGGCGCCGGCGCGCGAGCTCTTCGCCCGCCCCCGCCACGAGTACACCCGCGCGCTGCTCGAGGCCGTGCCCCGGCTCGGGTCGGGTACGACGACCACCGCCGTCGTGGACCGGGAGGCCGCGCCGGTGCTCGAGCTGCACGGTGTCGCCATCGAGTACCCCGGGTCGTGGCGCAAGCCGGGCTTCCGCGCCGGCCAGGACCTCGACCTCACCGTCGCACCCGGCGAGATCGTCGGGCTGGTCGGCGAGTCCGGGTCGGGCAAGTCGACGATCGGTCGGCTCGCGATGGGCCTGCTCCCGGTCGCCGAGGGGCGGATGAGCGTCGCGGGCCGCGACGTCAGCGCCGGCGGCAAGGCCGACCTGCAGCACATCCGCGAGAACGTCTCGATGGTGTTCCAGGACCCCGCGTCCTCCCTCGACCCGCGCCGCACCATCGGGCAGGTCGTCACCGACCCGCTGCGGTGGACGGGCAAGCTCACCGACCGCCGCGCCTGCCGGCGCCGGGCCGAGGAGCTGCTCGACCAGGTGCGGCTGCCGAAGGAGTGGGTGGACCGCTTCCCCCACGAGCTCTCCGGCGGCCAGCGCCAGCGCGTCGGCATCGCCCGCGCGATGGCGACCGACCCCCGCCTCCTCGTGGCCGACGAGCCCACCTCGGCGCTCGACGTCTCGGTGCAGGCCTCGGTGCTCGACCTGTTCACCGACCTGCAGCGCGAGCACGGCTTCTCCTGCCTCTTCATCACCCACGACCTCTCCGTCGTGGAGCAGCTGGCCAGCACGGTGGTGGTGCTGCAGAAGGGCCGGGTCGTCGAGCAGGGGTCCACCGCGCAGGTGCTGGACTCCCCCCGCGAGGAGTACACGCGGCGCCTCATCGCCGCCGCGCCCGTGCCCGACCCCGAGCTGCAGGCCCGACGGCGCTCCGCGCGGCTGGCCGGCTGACGTGGAGACCCGACGGCTCGAGATGTACGTGTCGCTCGTCGACGCGCAGAGCTTCCGCACGGCCGCGGAGCGCCTCTTCATCAGCCAGCCGGCGCTGAGCCAGCAGATCATCCGGCTCGAGACCGACCTGGGCCTGCAGCTGCTCGACCGCTCGACCCGTCCCTTCACCGTCACCGCGGCCGGGCAGGAGTTCTACCTGCGCTGCCGCGCCGTGCTCGAGCAGGTGCACGACCTCGAGGGGCTGCTCAACGAGCTGCACGCCGGCGAGCTCGGGCGGGTGCGGGTGGCCATGACCCGCGCGCTCGTCTACGGCCACCTGCCCACGGTCATCCGGGAGTTCCGCGACGCCTCGCCGCGGGTCGAGGTGCCCATCACCTACTCCACGACCGTGCAGATCCTGGAGGAGCTCGAGGGCGGCCGGCAGGACGTCGCGCTTCTGCTCACCCAGCACCGCGACAAGGGCTTCGAGAGCCGCGAGCTGTTCCGCGAGCCCTACCTGCTCGCGCTCCCCGACGACCACCCGCTCGCGGCCAACGACGAGGTCGCCATCGCCGACCTGCGCAACGAGCAGATCATCACCATCCCCCGGCACGCGGCGCCGGAGAACCACGACGCGCTCGTGGTGGCCTGCATGCGGGCCGGCTTCAGCCCGCGCGGCCCGGTCGCGGCGGGGTCATACCTCGACCACGTCGGGATGGTGTCGGCCGGCGCCGGCGTCTCGTTCGTGCCGCGCTCGCTGACGGCGCTGCGGCTGCCCAAGGTCGTCTACCGGCCGCTGGTGGAGCCGCAGCTCGACGCCGTGGTGTCGCTCACCTGGCACCCCGACCGCACCACCCCGGTGACCTCGCGGTTCATCGACGTCCTCACGGCGGCGTACTCCCGCCCCGCCGACCCCGACCGCCCGTGGATGCCCGCCTACCAGGACGCCCTGTGGGCGCAGGGCCTCCACAGCCACACCGACGGGGACGAGGCCTGGCGTGCCGCGCCGGCCGACACCCCGACCCGCCCCCGAGAGGAGCACCCCGCATGAAGATCGCGCTCTGCCAGATGCTGTCAGGAGAGGACAAGGAGGCGAACCTCGCGGAGATGCGCCGCCTCGGCGAGCTCGCGGTCGCCCGCGGCGCCGACCTCCTCGTCTACCCCGAGTGGGCCATGTTCGAGCTGCCGCAGCTCTCGCCCGCCTTCGTGGAGAACGCCGAGCCGCTCGACGGGCCCTTCGCCGGCGAGGTCGCCCGACTGGCGGCCGAGCTCGGCGTCGCGGTCGTCTTCGGCCTCGTCGAGACGTCGCCGGACGCCGACCGGGCCTACAACACCCTGCTGGCCCTCGGCCCCGACGGCGAGCGGGTCGCGGCGTACCGCAAGCAGCACCTCTACGACGCGTTCGGGTTCAAGGAGTCGGACCACATCCGCCCCGGCGACCTGGACGCCCCCGAGACCTTCACGGTCGGCGGGATCGAGGTCGGCATCCTCACCTGCTACGACCTCCGCTTCCCCGAGTCCGCGCGCCGCGTGGTCGACGCGGGCGCCCAGGTGCTGCTCTACCCGGCCTCGTGGGTGCCCGGCCCCCGCAAGGAGTTCCACTGGAAGACCCTGCTCCTGGCGCGCGCCATCGAGAACACCGTCTTCGTCGCGGGCGTCTCGCAGGCCCCGCCGCTCGGCATCGGCTCCGCCCTCGCCGTCGACCCGATGGGCTCGACGATCGCGGAGCTGGCCGAGACCGTCGACGTCGCGGTCTTCGAGGTCGACCCCGGCCGCACCGAGGTGGTGCGGGCCAGCAACCCCAGCCTCGCGAACCGTCGCTACCGGGTCGGCGCCTGAGCGCGCGGCCCTGCTTCCCCACCGTCTCGAAAGGACACCGATCCCCATGACCACGACCCCGCAGCTGGGCGCCTGGCTCTCCGACTCCACCACCGCCGTCGCCGAGATCGTCGCGAAGCTGGGCTACGACTTCGTCATCCTCGACATCGAGCACGGCCCGTTCGACCTCGAGACGCTCGAGCGCTTCATCCCCTTCGTCAAGGGCCTCGGCCTCACCGTGCTCGCCAAGGTGCTCGTGCCCGAGCGCGGCCCGATCCAGCAGGCGCTCGACTTCGGCGCCGACGGCGTGATCATCCCGCACGTGGAGAACGTGGAGCACGCGAAGCTGGTCACCGGCTACGCCAAGTTCCCGCCGCTGGGCGACCGCAGCGCGGCGGGCGGCCGCACCGTCGGGTACGGCGGGTACTCCGACGAGTGGTACCGCAACGCCGACGCCACCACCCTGGTCTTCCCGATGATCGAGGACGCCGGCGCGTTCGACGACGTCGAGGCGATCCTGGCGCTCGACACCGTCGACGGCGTCTTCATCGGCCCGACCGACCTGTCGCTGCGCCGCGGGCGCGGCTCCTACACGCGCAGCGCGGAGGACTTCGCCGACATCGCCCACGTGGCGAAGACGGCCGAGGCCGCCGGCAAGCCGTGGGTGCTGCCCGCGTGGTCCGAGGCCGAGAAGAAGCTCGCCGTCGAGCACGGCGCCAGCTACATCGCGCTGCAGATGGTGCACGACGCCCTCACCCAGGGCTTCACCGCGCCCAAGCAGCTGATGGAGGACATCCTCGCCCAGGCGTGAGCCACGGCGAGGTGCGCGACGGGCGGGGGGCCGGTGGTCCCCCGCCCGTCGTCGTACGTCGGGGGGTCCCGGCTCGTGGTAGCAGCGCCAGACCTTCCGTGGCGCTGGCACCACGAACGGCGGGTGGGGCGGTGCCCCAGCGTCAGACGGCCCCGCCCATGCGGTAGCCGACGCCCCGCACGGTGTGGATGAGGGCGCGGTCGCCCGAGGCCTGGGTGAGCTTGCGGCGCAGGTTGCCGATGTGGACCTCGACGAGGTGGGCGTCGCCGACCCAGTCGTTGCCCCACACGGTGCGCAGCAGCGCCTCGCGGGTCCACACGCGCGCCGGGGTGCGCATGAGGTGGGTGAGCAGGTCGAACTCGGTGCGGGTGAGGTCGACCTCCTCGTCCAGCACGAAGGCGCGGCGGCCGTCGACGTCGATCGCGACGGGGCCGTGGCGCAGGACCTCGTGGTCCGCGGGCACGGGCGCCCCGCCGAGCACGACGGTCTCGGCGCCGGCGGCGGCCGCGGGCTCCTCCGCGACGGGCATCGCCCCGCTGCGGGGACGGCGGAACATCGCCGTCACGCGGGCCTGCAGCTCGCGCGGGCTGAAGGGCTTAACGAGGAAGTCGTCGGCGCCCGTCTGCAGCGCCATGAGGCGGTCCACCTCGTCCTGGCGCGCCGAGACGACGATGAGGTAGGCGTCGGAGAACTCGCGCACGCGGCGGCAGACCTCGAGCCCGTCGATGCCGGGCAGACCCAGGTCGAGGGTGATGAGGTCGGGCTCCCACTCCCGCGCCAGCTGCAGCCCGTCGCGGCCGGTGGCCGCGGTGCGGATCACGAACCCCTGCGCGGAGAGGGTCAGGTCGATGAGGGAGCGGATGTCTGCATCGTCCTCCACGACGAGGGCACGACGGTCCGGACTCCCGTCGCCCGCCACTCCTGGTTCCACAAGGGGTCATTCTTGCAGATCACCCCCTACCGCCGCGGGAGGACGGGACCAACGGTCCGTACCCTGGAGGTGTGTCCGGCCGCTCCGTCCCTCCCGCGCTCCGCGCGCGGGTGCTGCCGGTGCACCTGCTGGGACTGGCCGCGGTGTCGGTGGCGACCGGCCTGGGCCTGTGGCAGTACGACGCGTGGCAGGGCCACCGCGAGCTGGCCGCCCGCGAGGTCACCCAGCGCGAGCCCGTCGCGCTCGACGACGTCCTCGACCCCGGCACCCCGTTCCCCGGCTCCGACGTCGGCGTCCCCGTGAGCGTGACCGGCACCTGGCAGGCCGGCACCACCTTCCTCGTCTCCGACCGCGAGCGCGACGACACCGAGGGCTGGTGGGTGGTGACGCCCGTCGAGACCGACGGCGGCGACGGCGCCGTGCTGCCCCTCGTCCGCGGCTGGACCGACGACGCCGACTCCCTGCCCGCGGAGCCGAGCGGCGCCGTGCGGGCCGTGGCGTGGCTGCAGCCCGGCGAGGGCACGGGGGCCACCGACGACGACCCCACCGACCGCGTGCTGCCCCAGCTGCGGATGGCCGACGTCGTGCGGCTGGTGGACGCGAGCCTGTACGACGGGTACGGCGTCGTCGACGCCGCGGGGGAGATCCCGCTCGGCGCGAGCACCCCGGCGCCCGAGAACACCGGCACCGACGGGCTGGCCGCGGTCAGCCCCGAGGAGGTGCCGTCCGTCGCCGGCGACACCGGACTGCGCAACCTGCTCTACGCCGTGGAGTGGTGGATCTTCGCCCTCTTCGCCGCGTTCGTGTGGTGGCGCTTCGTGAAGGACGAGGTCGACCGCGCCGCGGGCCGAACGGTGGGCCTCGTGCCCTCCGGCGCGGCGCCCGACGGGATGGCCGACGGGGAGGACCCGGAGCGGGACCGGGACGAGGACGCGGCGACGCGGGCAGTACCGTCGAGCCCGTGAGAGGAACCCTGCTCCGCTACCGCGTCATGGCGACGATCGTCGGTGTCCTGCTCGTCGTGCTGATCCTCGTCGGCGTGCCGCTGGCGAACTTCGACGGCACCGAGATGTGGGGCTTCATCCCCAGCACGCCCGCGTGGGTGACACCCGGCTCGGGCGCCCAGGAGGTGGGCGAGGTGATCACCCACCAGCTCGGCGTCGCGCACGGCTGGCTCTACATGATCTTCCTCGTCACGGCGTTCCTGCTGGCCCGCAAGGCGCTGTGGGAGCCCGGCTTCACCGTGCTGGTCCTCGCCTGCGGCACCGTCCCGCTGCTGTCCTTCTGGGCCGAGCACAAGGCGACGGCGCGGGTGAAGAAGGAGTACGCCGCCGAGCTCGCCGCCCCGCGCGGCGCGCCCGTGGCCTAGCACCGCCGTACCCGCCGACACCGGGCCCGCGGCACCGGGCCGCGGCACCCCCACGACGAAGCGGCGCCCGCCCTGCCGGAGCAGGACGGGCGCCGTCGTCGTTCGCGCGGGGGAGCCTCAGGCGCGGTCGTCGTTGATGTCGACGACCTCGAGCGGCTCGTCCGGCGTGGTGGCCCGGTGGGGGGCCTCGCCGGCGTCGGCGAGCGCCTCGTCGGGCGAGGCGCCGGCACCCTCGTCACCCGTGGTCGCCGGGGGAGCCGGCGGCGGGGGCGGGGTGTAGGTCGACTGCCAGTTGTCGCTGCCCGAGCCGGACAGCTTCTTCGCCACGAACGTGGCGCCGCCGGCGACGAGCAGGAGCAGCACCAGCTTGCGCAGGCGGTGCTTCTTCTCCGCCTGGGGCGGGTCGGACTGGAGCGCGGCGACCTTGACCTCGGCGGCCTGCAGGCTGGCGAGCGCCTTCGCGGCCGCGATGTCGCGACCCTCGTCGAGCTTGGCCTTGCCCTTGGCGACGTGCGGGGCAGCGGCGGCCGCAGCGGCAGCAGCCGTGGTGGCCGCCTTCGCCTTGCCCGCGGTCACGTGCGGAGCCGCCTTCTCACGGGCGTCGGCCACGACCGGGGCCGACTTCTCCTTGGCCGTGGTGATGGCGGCCTCGAGCTGCGGGCGCACGGTCTCGGCGAAGTCGCTCGCCTGCTCCTTCGCCTGCTCCAGGAACGTCTTCTTCTTGCGGAAGCCCATCTGGTTCCTTCCTCTCGTCGCGTGTGGCCTTCATTCGACCATGTCGTGGCAAGCGGTGTCGCGGGACACCGCACGAGAGGACCGGTACCCCGTCGTACCCCCCGGGGAACCATTGGCCGTGCGTGCGAGGATTCCTGGGGCGGCACGCGACCGTGCCGGCGAGACTCGACCGAAAGGCTGACATGGCTGACCTCAAGGCCACGCTGAAGACGAACCGCGGGGACATCGTGATCACGCTGTTCCCGAACCACGCGCCCAAGACCGTGGACAACTTCGTCGGTCTCGCGGAGGGCACCAAGGAGTTCTCCGACGACGCCGGCCGCAGCGGCGTGAAGTACTACGACGGCCTCGGCTTCCACCGGGTCATCGAGAACTTCATGATCCAGGGCGGCTGCCCGCTGGGCACCGGCACGGGCGGCCCCGGCTACACCTTCGACGACGAGATCCACCCCGAGCTCGTCTTCGACAAGCCCTACCTCCTCGCGATGGCCAACGCCGGCACGCGCATGGGCAAGGGCACGAACGGCTCGCAGTTCTTCATCACGGTGGACCGCACGCCGTGGCTGAACCGCAAGCACACGATCTTCGGCGAGGTGGCCGACCAGGCGTCGCGCGACGTCGTCGACGCGATCGGCACCACGCCGACGGCCGCGGGCGACCGCCCCGTCGAGCCCGTGGTCATCGAATCCGTGGAGATCACCCGGTCGTGAGCTCGTCCCTCCCGGCCGGGGTGCCGGTCTGCTACCGCCACCCCGGTCGGGAGACGCACATCTCCTGCCAGCGCTGCGGGCGCCCCATCTGCCCCGAGTGCATGAACGACGCCGCCGTCGGCTTCCACTGCCCGGCCTGCGTGGCCGAGGGTCGCCGTACCGTGCGGGCGCCCACGACGCCGTACGGCGGCACCCGCCCCGGCAACCCCGCGATCACCTCGATCGCGCTCATCGTGGCCAACGTCGGCGTGTTCGTCGCGCTGCTGGCCACCGGCGGGATCAACGGCACGCTGGGCCGCCTGCTGACCCTCACCCCGCGGGGCATCTGCGAGACCGGTGACGGCCGGTTCTTCCCCAACGTCTCGGTCGTGGCCGCGTGCCCCGGCACGTGGGCCGACGGCGTCGCCACCGGCGCGTGGTGGCAGCTGCTGACCAGCGGGTTCGCGCACGTCGCGCCGCTGCACCTGGCCTTCAACATGCTGGCGCTCTACTTCCTCGGCCCCCAGGTCGAGCAGGTGATGGGACGGGCGCGGTTCCTCGCGCTGTACGTCGTGTCGCTGCTCGCCGGGTCGGTCGCCGTGCTGTGGCTGGCGGAGCCGTACTCCTCGACCCTCGGCGCCTCCGGCGCGGTCTTCGGGCTCATGGGGGCGCTGCTCCTGCTGATGCTCAAGCTGCGCGCCGACCCCCGACCGCTCGCCGCCTGGCTCGGCATCAACGTGCTCATCACCGTCGCCGCCGGCAACGGCATCTCCTGGCAGGGCCACCTCGGCGGCTTCCTCGGCGGGGTCGCCGCCGCCGCGGTCATCGTGCTCGCCCCGCGCGTACGACGCGCCTGGTGGCAGGCCGCGGGCCTCCTCCTCATCCTCGCCGCGCTGCTGGGCCTGGTGGCGCTCCGCGTCGCCGAGCTGGTCTGAGGCGGGCGGCGGCGCCGCACCTGCAGGTTCGTGCACTGCGAAGACCTGTGACCTCGCGGGGGATCCGTCGGGACCGTGCGCGCCTCTACCTTGCTCTCCTCCGCTGCGACCCCGCAGCACTCTCGGGAGAGGACCCCTCCATGCACGCACGCCCCCGTGCCCGCGCGCTCGGGCTGCTGGTCGCAGCCGGCGCCCTGGCCGTCCCCACCGCGCTCGGCGTCCCCGCGACGGCCAGCCCGACCAGCCCGGCCGCCCCGCCCAGCGCGGACGACGCGCTGACGCCCCGCACGACGGCCCCCGCCCCCGTCGCGGCCGAGGTCGTCACGCCCCGGTTCGACGCCGCCCAGGTCGCGCTGATGGCCCGGACCAGCGGCCGCTCCGTCGCCCAGCAGGAGACCCTGCTGGAGCGCCAGGCCGCCTCGAACAACACGCTCGCGCGGCTGCGGGCGGCGGGGCACGACTTCGACGGCGAGTTCCTCGACGGCAGCGGCCGGCTCGTCGTGCGTGCTGCGAGCACCTCGGCCGACGCGCGGGCCGCCCGCGCGGCCGGTGCGGTCGTGGCGCCCGCGGCGAACGGCGAGGAGGCCCTCACCGCGCTGCAGGAGCGGTTCGCCGCCGCCGACCTGACGGGGGTCGCCTCGCTCGAGGTCGACGTGCCGGGCGACCGGCTCGTCGTGGGTCGCTCCGGGGACACCTCGCCCGAGGTCGTCGCCCTGGTCGCGCGGCACGCCGGAGCCGTGCGCGTCGTCGAGGCCCCCGCGCTGTCGGCGCAGCTCACGGTGCGCGGCGGCGACGCCGTCTACACCTCGTCGGGCGGTCGCTGCTCGGCCGGCTTCCCGGCCCGGAGCTCCGCGGGGACGCGCTACATGATCTGGGCGGGCCACTGCAACGAGGGCGGCGGCTCCTTCACCTCCGGCGGCAGCCGCATCGGCGTCTCGGCCGGCTCGGCCTTCACGAGCTACGACGGACTCCCCGACCGCGACATCGGTGCCCTGCGCATCGACGCCGAGGACACGGTGGCCCGCACGGTCAACCCGTACGGCTCGGGCCGCACGCTCGACGCCCCCTACGGCGCCTCCAAGCCGGCCGTCGGCACGCAGCTGTGCAAGTCGGGCTCCACGACCGGCGTGACCTGCGGCCAGATCGCCAGCTACGGCAACACCGTCACCTACTCCGACGCCCAGGGCCGCACGGTGGCGCAGGTCAGCGGCCTCATGCGCTCCACCGTCTGCACCGAGGGCGGCGACTCGGGCGGCACCTACACGGCGGGCGGGTACGCCGTCGGCCTCACCTCCGGCGGCCCGAGCGCCCAGCGCTGCACCTACAACGGCGGGTTCGAGAGCGGGAAGTCGTCCTACGTGCAGCCCGTCACCGACGCGCTGGCCTACTACGGGCTCACCTACGGCTGAGGCCCGCTCCCGCCAGCGCCACGGGAATGACACGCGTGTAGTTCTCCACAGGGGTTATCCACAGTGTGGAAAACCACCACGGTGGGATTCACCCGGGACGCCCGCGAAAAACAGCGACGGACGCCGACCCCTCGGGGGCGGCGTCCGTCGTGGCGTTCAGGGGTGGGGCGGGGTCACTCCCACTTCGTGGCGTAGGAGAAGCCCACCGCCATGAAGGCGATGCCCACGACCAGGTTCCACTGGCCGAGGGCGCCGAGCACCCAGACGTCGGTGATGTTGTCGGCGAAGAGGTAGAACGTGCAGATCCACAGCAGGCCGATGCCGAAGCAGGCCAGCATGCCGACGACCACGCCGTTGCCCCGGCCCAGCGGCGTCGAGCGGTGCGCACCGATGATGAGGCCGACCAGGATCGCGCCGAACCCGATCGCGTAGTTCCACAGGCCGAGCTCCCACACCCACTTGCGGGGGCCCTCCGTGGTGGACGTGCCGTCCTCCTGCAGGACCCGGTAGCCCGACCAGTCGGCCGGCGGGTTGGCGCCCAGCGAGCGCCAGGTGAGCACGATGTAGGCGATGCCCGCGAGCACCAGCGCCACCATCAGGACGAAGCGCGGCGTGATGAGCCGCTCCTGGCGCACGTCGAGCCCCGCGAGGTCGTCGCGCGGGCGAGCGCCGCGACCGAGGCGGCCCAGGCGGGTCACGGCCTCGTCGCCGTCGCCACCGGAGCGGCGCTTCGTGGCGCGCGTGGCGCCCGCAGCTGCCTTCGCCGGGTCGCCCGACCTGCCGGCCTTCTTCTCGGGCTCGGACTTGCTCACGACTTCTCCTCGACGCAGACGGGGCGGTGCAGGTTCGCACGCCGCGGGCTAGCGTAGTGGTCGTGTCGAGCAGCCCGAACCCGAGCCCTGACGCCCCGGCGTCCCCGCGGGCAGGGGGTCGCGGCGGCTGGCGCTGGGGTACGCCGGTCGTCCTGCTGCTGAGCGGCACCCTCTTCGTGGCCAGCGCGCTCAGCAGCGACGGCACGGACCTGCGCCCGGGCCGCTACCGTGACCTCTCCTCCGTCGTGCAGGCGGAGGGCGCCCAGGCGGAGGCGCTGACGGCCCGGGTGAACGAGCTGAACGAGGAGATCGCCCGGCTCTCCGAGGGCCTCGGCGACTCCGACGTCGACGACCGGGCCGTCGAGGCCGAGCGCCTGCGGGGCCCCGCCGGCCTGACGGCGACCTCCGGCGAGGGCCTGACGGTGACGCTGAGCGACAGCCCGGAGTCGGTGCGCGAGGGGTCCGGCCTGGATCCCAACTACTTCGTCGTGCACCAGCAGGACATCCAGAGCGTGGTCAACGCGCTGTGGGCGGGCGGCGCGGAGGCCGTCACGATCCAGGGCCAGCGCATCATCAGCACGACCGGCATCAAGTGCGAGGGCAACGCGATCCTGCTGCAGGGCATCCCGTACCCCCAGCCCTACGAGATCTCGGCCGTCGGTGACGTCGACGACCTGCGCCTGGCGCTGGACGAGGACCCCGAGGTGGAGGGCTACCGCGACCTCGCCGCCAACCCGGCCGTCTCGCTGGGCTGGGACCTGGAGGAGGAGTCCTCCATCGAGGCGCCGGAGTACCAGGGCCTCCTCGACCTCGACCACGCCCAGCCGCTGACCTGAGCGGCGGCGCGGCGCCGTACCGGCGTCAGGGCAGGATCCCGCCCAGCCCCGGGTCCGTGGGCTCGCCCGACGGCGCGGGCGCCGTCGGCGGGGTGGTCGTCGTCGGCGGTGGCGCGGGCGCGACGTAGTCGTTGTAGAAGAACACGACGGGGCTGTCCTGCGGCAGGGTGCGACCGTCGGCCACGGGGATCTGCCGCAGCACCTCGCCGGGCGCCCGGCTGGGGTCCGTCTGCGCGACCCCCTCGGGCCGGAACCCGGCCTCGATGATGGCCTGCTCGGCCTCGCCCTTCTGCAGGCCCTCGACGTCCGGCACCGCGACGGGGCCGCGCGAGACCGACAGCGTGACCGTGGTCCTCGTGGGGTCGTACATGCCGCCGTCGCCGCCCTGCGGGTCCATCGCCACCACGGTGCCGGCGGGCGCGTCGTTGTCGACGTCCTCGCGCTCCACGGTGAAGCCGAGGTCCTGCAGCTGGGCGGAGGCCCGCTCGAAGGGGTCGTTGACGACGTCGGGGATGGCGATGGTCGCCGGCCCCGCCGAGACGGTGAGGGTCACCACCGCGTCCGCCGGCTCGTAGGTGTCGCCCGGAGGGTCCTGGGCGATGACGGTGCCCTCGGGCTCCGTGCTGTTCTCCTGGCGGCTCTGGTCGGCGACGGTGAAGCCGGCGTCGGCGAGCTCGGTGCGCGCCTCGTCCTCGGTCATCGACACCACGTTGGGCACCCGCAGGTCCTCCGGCGGGTCCTCGAACAGGTCGGTGGTCGCGACGACGTAGACGGCGACGCCCACGAGCAGGGCGAGCAGCACCGCGATCGCGGCGACCCACGGACCCTTGCGCCGGCCGCGGTCGTCCTCGACCTCGTCGGGGGTACGACGGGTGGGCGGCGCCGCGGTCACGGCCCCCACCGGCGCGGCGGCGACGGCGCCTTCCGGCTCGTCCGTGATCACGGGCGCCTGCACCGGGCGACCGGCGAGGTAGCGCTCGATGTCGCTGCGCATGGCCGCCGCGCTCTGGTAGCGGTCCTCGACGCGCTTCGCGAGCGACTTCATGACGATCTGGTCGATCTCGGGCGCGAGGGAGGGGTCGATCTCCGACGGGAGCGCCGCCTGCTCCCGCACGTGCTGGTAGGCGACGGCCACCGGGCTGTCCCCGACGAACGGGGGCCGGCCGGTCAGCAGCTCGTAGACGAGGCAGCCGGCGGAGTAGACGTCCGAGCGCGAGTCCACGGTCTCGCCGCGGGCCTGCTCGGGGGAGAGGTACTGGGCCGTGCCGACCACCGCGGCCGTCTGCGTCATCGTCGAGGACGCCTCGGAGACGGCGCGGGCGATGCCGAAGTCCATGACCTTGACGTCGCCGCTCGGGGTGAGCATGACGTTCCCCGGCTTGATGTCGCGGTGGATGATGCCGGCGCGGTGGCTGTAGTCGAGGGCGGACAGCACGCCGCTGGTGATCTCGAGCGCCCGCTCGGGCAGGATCTTGCGGCCCTCGCGCAGCACGTCGCGCAGCGTGCGGCCGGCGACGAACTCCATGACGATGTAGGGCTGGGCGATGCCGTCGGGCGACATCTCCTCGCCGGTGTCGTAGACCGCGACGATGGAGGGGTGGTTGAGCGAGGCCGAGGACTGGGCCTCCCGCCGGAAGCGGGCCTGGAAGGTGGCGTCGCTGGCGAGGTCGGTGCGCAGCCGCTTCACCGCCACGACCCGGCCCAGCCGGGTGTCGGTGCCCTTGCGGACCTCCGCCATCCCGCCTCGGCCCAGCAGCCCGCCGAGCTCGTAGCGCCCACCCACCAGGGTGGGGCTCTCCGCGTCGGTCATCCCTCTCCCTCCGCACCCGCCGGCGGCGGGCGGTCGTCCATCAGGCCTGTCGTGGTCATCGCTCAGGGCGCAGCCGTGGTCGGGGCGGTCGTCTGGGTGCCCCCGTTGCCGTTGCCGTTCCCGTTGCCGTTCCCCGCACCGTTGCCGTTCCCGTTCCCCTCGTCCGGCTCCTCGGTCGGCTCGGGCTCCGGCTCGGGGCCCCAGTAGCGCACGGTGACGGTGTCGCCGGCCTCGAGGTTCGTCGTCGGGGTGACGTCGGTGACGGTGCCCTCGATCTCGCCGCCGGAGTTGTCGCGCTCGTCGCGGACGACCCGCAGGCCCCGGCCCTCGAGGTCGGAGGCCACGTCGTCGATGTCGCGACCCACGTAGTCCTGCGCGTCGAGGTCGAACGTCTCGGGCTCCGGAGGCGCCTCGCTCGTCGGCTCCTCGGTGGTGGGCTCGGTGGTGGGCTCCTCGGTGGTGGGCTCCGTGGAGGGCGGCGCGGACGTGGTCACCGGCGTGGTCGGGGTGTCCAGCGGGTCCTCGTCGTCGCCGCCGCTCGTGGCGACGGCCAGCCAGATGAGCAACCCGACGAGCAGCAGGGCCAGGGCGGCCGCGACCCACGGCAGGGCGCTCCTCCGCTTGGGCTCCTCCTCCTCGCGCTCCACGGTGGTGGCGGCGACCGGCACCACGGGGGCCGCGGCGGCGACCGGCTGCGAGGGGGGCGGCACGGGAGCGCCGACCCCGGTGAGCACCTGGGTGCTGTCGTCCGCCGCGCCGACGGCCGCGGCCGTCCCGGGCAGGGCGGAGGGGTCGCGCAGGGCGCGGGCGAACGCCGTACCGTCCTCGAACCGGTCACCGGGGGCCTTCGCCAGCGAGCGGCGCACCACGTTCGCGAGCCCGGGGGGCACGTCGCCCGGCAGGTCCGGCACGGGGTCGCGCAGGTGGGCCAGCGCGGTCGCGACCGCGGTCTCGGCCACGAAGGGGCGGCGGCCGGCGAGGCACTCGAAGGCGACGACGCCGAGCGAGTAGACGTCCGCCGCCGGGCCGGCGTTCTGGCCCTGGGCCTGCTCGGGCGAGATGTACTGCGGCGTGCCCATGACCATGCCGGTCTGGGTGAGCGAGACGGTGTCGCCGGCCCGCGCGATGCCGAAGTCGGTGATCTTCACCGTGCGGTCGCGGGTCACGAGCAGGTTCGCGGGCTTGATGTCGCGGTGCACGATGCCGGCGCGGTGCGCGGCCCCGATGCCGTCGGCGGCCTGCGCCAGGATGTCGGTCGCGATCGCCGGGTCCATCGGCTGGCCCGGGCGCAGCAGCGCGGAGAGCGGCTGGCCCTCGACGAGCTCCATCACCAGGTAGGGGCGCGGGGTCGACGAGCCGTCCGTCGGCGCGGCCTGGCCGAAGTCGAAGACGCCCGCCACGTTGGGGTGGTGCAGCGCCGCCGCGTTGCGGGCCTCGGTCTCGAACCGGCCGCGGAACGACGGGTCGTCGGCGTACTCGGCCTTCAGCAGCTTCACCGCCACCGTGCGGCCCAGCACCGTGTCCTCGGCCCGCCAGACCTCGCCCATCCCGCCGGTCGCGATGCGCGACTCCAGCCGGTAGCGGCGCGCGTCGTCCGCGAAGCGCTCGGTCGTCGTCTGGTCGCTCATTCGTCTCCCACTCCCAGGGCCTGCTCCATGACGGCCTTCGCGATCGGGCCGCCGAGCCGGCCTCCCGCGATGTCCCCGGTGGCGGAGACGTCCTGCAGCATCACCGCGACCGCCACCTGCTCGCCGTCCCGTTCGGCGTACGACACGAACCACGCGTACGGGCGGCACCCGTCGCAGTTCTCCGCCGTACCTGTCTTGCCCCCGACCTCCACGCCGTCGATGCGCGCCGGACCGGCCGTGCCGTCCTCGACGGTGTTCACCATCATCTCGCGCAGCACGCTCGCGGTGCGCTCGCTCGTCGCCCGGTCCAGCTCCTCGGGGTCGGTGCGCGAGAGCACCTCGAGGTCGGGGGAGGTGATCTGGTCGACGACGTAGGGCCGCATGGGCACCCCGTCGTTCGCGATCGTCGCGGCCACCATCGCCATCTGCAGCGGGGTGGCGCGCACGTCCTGCTGACCGATGCCCGACTTCGCGAGCAGGTCGTCGGAGGCGTTGTCGGGGTACGCCGACTCCACCGCCCCCGGCAGGTCCTCGAGCTCGACCGCGTTGAACCCGAAGGCCTCGGCCGTCTCGGTCATCTGCTCCTGGCCGACGTCGACCGCCATCCGGAGGAACGTGGTGTTGCACGACTGCTCGAGGGCCTGCGTGAACGGGATCGTGTCGGTGCCGCAGCTGCGTCCGCCGTTGCCGATCGACGTCCGGGTGCCGGGCAGCGTGTAGGAGTCGCCGCCGGGCACCTGCGAGTCGACGTCGAGGTCGGGGTCGGCCTCCAGCGCCGCCGCGGCGGTGACGAGCTTGAACGTCGAGCCGGGCGGCAGCGTCGTGCCGATGGCCCGGTTCTGGAGCGGGTCGTCCTCGGCGTCCTGCAGCGCCTGGTAGTTCGCGTCGACCTGGGCGACGTCGCGCAGGGCCAGGTCGTTGGGGTCGAACGACGGCAGGGAGACCGACGCGAGGATGCGCCCGGTGCTGGGCTCCAGCGCCACGACGGCACCCTGCACGTCCTCGCCGAGCTCGAGGAGCTCCTCGTAGGCCACCTGCTGCACGTCCGGGTCGATCGTCAGGCCCACGTTGCTGCCCGCGGGGTCGCGGTTGGCGACGATGTCGCCCAGCTGGTTGACGAACAGGCTGGGGTCGTCGCCGGAGAGCACCGCGTTCTCAGAGCGCTCGAGGATCGTCTGGTTGCCGTAGTAGAACCAGCCGGTGAGGTGCGCGTACGGCAGCGGCACCGGGTACTGCCGCTGGAAGCGGTAGCGGTCGTCGACCGGCACGCTCTCCGCGATCGCGAGGTCGCCCGCGACGATCGAGCCGCGCTGGGCGGCGAAGCGGGCCTCGAGCACCCGGCCGTTGCCGGCGCGGTCGTTGAGCGACTCGGCGCGGAAGAACTGCAGGTTGGTGGCCTGCGCGAGCAGCGCGACGAAGAGGAGCAGGCAGAAGACGCCCACGGTGCGGATCGGCTTGTTCATGCCTTGACCACCTTCACGACCTGCGTGGCCTCGTCCGCGCCCGCGTCGGGCCCGTCGTACGCGTCCTCCATGCTCGGCAGCGGGCGCCGCGCCTGGTCGGAGATGCGCAGCAGCAGGGCGATGAGCACCCAGTTCGCGACGAGGGAGGACCCGCCGTACGACAGGAACGGCGTGGTGAGGCCGGTGAGCGGGATGAGCGTCGTGACGCCGCCGATGACGACGAAGACCTGGAGGGCGACGATGCCGGCCAGCCCGGTGGCGACCAGCTTGCCGAACCCGTCGCGGCAGACCAGCGCGGTGCGCAGGCCGCGCTCGACGATGACGCCGAACATGAGGATGACGGCCATGACGCCGGTCAGGCCGAGCTCCTCGCCGATGGCGCCGAGGATGAAGTCGGACTCCGCGTAGGGGATCCGGTCGGGCCGGCCCTCGCCGAAGCCGCGGCCCAGCAGCCCGCCCCACGCCATGCCGAACATCGACTCGACCAGCTGGTAGGAGCCCGGCGTGCGGTCGACGTAGTCGAAGGGGTGCAGCCAGATCTCGAAGCGGTTCCGCACGTGGCCGAACGCCTGGTAGCCGAAGAAGGCGCCCGCGGCGAAGAGCGTGCCGCCGACGAGCAGCCAGCCCGCGCGCTCGGTCGCGACGTACAGCAGCGCGAGGAAGAGGCCGAAGAACAGCAGCGACGAGCCGAGGTCGCGCTGGAAGACGAGGATGCCGAGGCTGATGAGCCACATGCCGAGGATCGGGCCGAGGTCGCGCCCGCGGGGCAGGTCGACGAACAGCACCCGCCGGCCCGCCAGCGCCAGGGCGTCGCGGTGCAGCACCAGGTAGCCCGAGAACGTGACGACGAGCAGGATCTTGGCGATCTCGCCGGGCTGGAAGCTGAAGCCGAGGACGTTGATCCAGATGCGGGCGCCGTTGATGGTCGTGCCGATGAACGGCAGCAGCGGCAGCAGCAGGAGCGCGATGGCGACGAGGCCCGAGGTGTAGGTGTAGCGCTGCAGGAGCCGGTGGTCGCGCAGCAGGGTGATCGTCGCGATGAACAGAGCCACGCCCAGCGTCATCCAGATGAGCTGCTGGCGCGCGAAGCCGGAGTCGTCGGCCAGGTCGAGGCGGTGGATGACCGCCAGGCCCAGGCCGTTCAGCGCCGCGACGACGGGCAGGAGGACCGGGTCGGCGTACTGCGCCGTCATCCGGATCGCCACGTGCGCCGCGATCATGAGGGCCGCCAGCCAGCCGGTGTAGCCGACCATGTCGGCCGGGATGGTGCCCTCGATGCCGAGGCCGACCGCGGCGTACGCACCCGCCCCGACGGACAGCGACAGCAGGAGCAGGAAGAGCTCCGCCCCCCGGCGGGGACGGTGCACGAAGGCCGGGGTGGCGCCGCTGTCGCTCATCGCCCGGTCCCGGCGCCGAGGAGCGCCGCGCTCCCCGCGCCCGCCGCGGTGTCGGTGGTGCCGGTCTCGTCCGTCTGCGTCGTCGGCGGCTTCGTGGCGTCGTCGCCGGGGGCCGACGGGGTCGACGGCGCCGTCGGGGCGCCGGGCGTCGGGTCGGTCGGCTCGGAGTCGGGCTCGTCCGCCTCGGCGGCGTCGGCGGCGTCGGCGGCGAACGCGGCGACCCGCTCCTCGGCGTCGGCGAGGTCGTCGGCGGCGATGCCCTCCTCGAGCCGGGACGCGACGGAGTCGCTGAGGTCGGCGACCTCGACGTCGCTCGTCTCGTAGGGCTCCGAGAGCGGGATGCCCAGCAGGTCGGTGGTCAGGCCGCGGTGGATCGCGACCTTCCCCTCGTGCTCGCCGACGTAGTACTGCCGCTGGCTCCAGGCGTACGCCGCGCCCGCCGCCGCCGCGAGGAGGCCCAGGGCGACGAGGGTGAGGAAGAGGCGCTTGACCCACACGAACCGACGTGGGGGCAGGGGTGCGTAGCGCGCCGCCTCCGGGTCGATGGGGTCGGACGGGATGACGAAGCCGACCGACTCCGGCAGGTCGGCCGGGACGGGCTCGATCTCGCCGGTGTCGCCGGAGCGGTGGCCGCGGAACAGGCCGGTGATGCCCGCGGCGCCGCCGGCGAGGGCCCGGCGCGGCAGCTCGGCCGCTGCGCCCACGAGCTGGGGCTCGGTGTCGACCGCCTGCGTCGTCACGTCGGCGACGATGCAGGTCACGTTGTCGGTGCTCCCCGCCTCGAGGCTGGCGCGGACCAGCTCCACGGCGGCGAAGTCCGGCGTACCCGTGCCGAGGATGTCGGCGAGCCGGGCGTCGTCGAGCACGCCGCAGGCGCCGTCGCTGCACAGCAGCAGCCGGTCGCCCTGGGCCACGTCGACGGTGAACAGGTCGGGGTCGGTCTCGTGCACCCCGTCGAGGGCCTTGAGGATGAGGTTGCGGTGCGGGTGCGTGCGCGCCTCGTCCTCGGTGATGCGGCCCTCGTCGATGAGGCTCTGCACGAAGGTGTGGTCCTTCGTCAGCTGCGTGATCTCGCCGGAGCGGTAGAGGTACGCGCGGGAGTCACCCACGTGGGCCACGCCGATGCGGGCGCCGTCGAAGAGCGCGACCGTCGCCGTGGTGCTCGTGCCGTTGAGGTCGGGGTCGTCGTCGACGAGCTCGCCGATGCGGGTGTGGGCGCGCAGCAGGCCGCCCGCGACCTGGCCGAGGAGGTCGTCGGAGGCCGCCGTCTCGTCGAGCCGGCGCAGCTGCGCGACCGCCGTGCTGGAGGCGATGTCGCCGCGGGCCGCGCCGCCCACGCCGTCGCAGACAGCGAGGAGCCGGGCGCCGGCGTACCCCGAGTCCTGGTTGTCCTTGCGCACGCGCCCCACGTCGGAGACGGCGGCGAAGTCGAGGTGGAGGCCGACCGGGTCGCCCGGCACCATCGGCACCTCGCCGGTCGTCTCCATCGGGCTGATCTCGGTGTAGTCGGGGTAGTCGCCGTGGCCGCCGTGGCCGCCGTGGCCGCCGTGGCCGCCGTGGCCGCCGTGGCCGGCGCCGTCGACACCGTCGGCGCCGAGCCGCACCCGCTGGCTGGGGCGGGTGGCGTCGTCGAGGGGCTCGGGGGCGAAGGGCTGCTCGTCGGGGCGCAGGACCGGCACCTCGCGGGTGCGCTCGTCGTCGCCGGGACGGCCCGGACCGCTGGGGGGAGTGGTCACGGGGGGCCTACTTCCGCAGCTCGAGGATCGTCTTGCCGATGCGGACCTGCGCGCCGAGGGTGAGCGTCGTCGGCTGGGAGATCCGCGCGGAGCCGACGTACGTGCCGTTCGTGGAGCCGAGGTCCTCGACGAACCACTGGTCGCCCGACTGCGCGATCCGTGCGTGGCGGGTGGAGACGTAGTCGTCGTCGAGGCGGATCGCGGCGTCGGAGCCGCGGCCGATGAGGATGGGGCGGCCGTCGAGCTCCGCGCGCTCCCCGGAGTTGGCGCCCTGCACCACGAGCACGTGGGTCGGCGCGCCGCGCCGCTTGGGGGGCTGCTGCTTCGGCGCCTTCTTGGCCTTCGTGGCGCCGGCGGCGGCCGGCATGCGGGCGCCGAACATGTCGGCGCGCACCACGGACACCGCGGCGAGCACGAAGATCCAGAGGATCGCCAGGTAGCCGAACCGGATCAGCAGCAGGGTCAGCTCGCTCACCAGGCGTCCTCCGTGACCAGTCGGACCGTCATCGTCGTGTTGCCGATCCGCACCTGCGTGCCGTCGTCGACCGGCGACTGCGCGAGCTTGCGGCCGTCCACCAGCATGCCGTTGGTGGAGCCCAGGTCGTGCACGGAGACGAGCAGGGGGCTGCCGTCCTCGGCGCGGCCGGTGGCGACGCGGAACTCGATGTGCCGCCGGCTGACGCCGGGGTCGTTGATACGGACGTCGGCGTCGGTGCCGCGGCCGATCACCAGGCCGGGCGGCGCGAGCGGGTGGTGGGTGCCGTTGACCTCGAGGTACGCCGACGCCCGCCCCAGCTGGGTGTTCGTCGCGTTGCTCGTCACCTTCGCCTGCGCGCGGCTGCGCACCCGCAGGCGCCCGGTCGGCAGGTCGTCGGCCAGCTCGAAGTCGATGCTGACCGGGCCGGGGAAGACGTAGGACTGCTGCTCGGCGTGGTCGCGCAGCGAGTCCGCCATCTCCTGGGCCAGCGTCGAGGAGTACGGCGCGAGCCGGTCCAGGTCGGAGCGGGAGAGCTCGACGTGGAAGTCGTTGGGCACCAGTCGGCGGTCGCGGCTGAGGATCTGCGCGTTGTTGTCGACCTCGCGCTGGAGCGCCGCGGAGATCTCCACGGGCTGCACGGCGCTGCGGAAGGCGCGGGCGAACACGCCGGAGATCGCCGACTCGAGCCGGTTCTCGAAGCGCTGGAAGCCGCCGCCGCTCATCCACCCTCCTCCCTGCGCCCCGTCGGGGCCGTCGTGTCTCGTCCGTGCTGGTCTGCGGGCACCCGCGACCGGCCCACCGGGCGCGGGCTGTGCCCGATCGTAACCATGGGGGGTGCGTCCACCTACGCCATCGGGTGGGGGTCGGGGTGCTTCCGGGGACGGCCCGGGGGCCGGTCGGGGTGCTGCCGGCGGCCTCGCCGAGGGCCGCCGGGCGGGGCCGCCGCCGCCCGGTTTGGGAAAGGCGGCAGGGCTGGGATAACGTTGCCGGGCTTCACGCGCGAGTGGCGGAATAGGCAGACGCGCACGGTTCAGGTCCGTGTGTCCGAAAGGACGTGGGGGTTCAACTCCCCCCTCGCGCACGTGTGGCAAGACCCCCGGTCGGGATTCCGACCGGGGGTCTTTCGCGTCCCCGGGGTTTCGCTTCCGCCCGTCCCGCCCATGATGCGGGTCGTGAAGACCCTCCTCGCCGTGCTGAGCGGCCTCTGCTTCGTCGTGGCCGCCGTGGTGCTCGCGCTCGCGTTCGGTCAGCTGAACTCCGACCTCGACGCCGAGACGCAGCAGAAGTGCGTGACGCCCGCGCCGCCGCCCGAGGGCACCGTCACGCAGCGCTGCACCGGCACCGACGAGAGCGGCGGCCAGGTGACCCTCGTGGTCACCGGCGGGTCCCTCCTGGTCGCCGGCTCCGTGCTGGCGCTCGCGGCGGTGAACGTGCGGCGGCGTGACGAGCGCCCCGCTCCCGTGCCCGGCCCGGGCGGCGCGCCCTGGAACCCGCCGGGGCGCTGATCCCGCGCGGCGGCGGCGCGTGGCGCCGTACGTCACGATGACGCGGTGAGCAGAGGTCGGCGGGCGGGGCACGGCGGGACCGTCGCGCTGGTCGTCGGCCTGCTGCTCGTCGCGGTCGGCTGGGTCGTGGGCGCGGTGGTCGCCTCCGACGACGCGCTCCACGACGCTCCCGTGCTGCTGGTCGGGCCCGACGTGGTCACGGCCCAGCTGGTCGCCGAGGTCGAGGCGCTCGAGGGCCACCCCGTGCGGGCCGGCGCCACCGAGAACCCCGCGGCGGCGCGCGCCGCCCTCGAGGCCGGGCGCGCCGTCGCCGCGCTCGAGATCGACCTCGCCGGGACGCGCGACACGCTGCGCCTGGCCCCCGACCACGCGCCCGACCGCGACGACGCGCTGGTCGCCCTGGTGCGCTCCGTGGAGGAGCAGCGCGGTCGCACCGTGGAGGTCGTGCCCGGCGGCGGCCCCCACGTCGGCGGCCTCGCCCCCGCCGACCTCGCGCTGCTGGGGGCGCTGGCCGGGTTCCTGCTCGTGCTCGTCGTCTCGCTGGCGTGGGGCCCGTTCGCCCGCACCCTGCGGCGCGGCCTGGCCCGCCAGGCCGGGATCGGTACGGCGGCCCTCGCCGCCGCTGCCGTCGTCGCCGTGCTCGCCGACGCGCGGGGCGGGACGCTCGCGCTCGTCATCGGGGCCGTGGTCGTCGCCGCCGGCGGCGCCACGCTCCTGTGCGAGGCGCTCGCCGGGCTGCGGGGGCTGCTGGTCGCCGCGCTCCTGGTGCTCGTGCTGCCCCTGCCGCTCGTGCTGCTCGGCGGCCCGCTGCTGCTCGCCGAGCCGTGGGCGGGCATCAGCGGGTGGACCGTCGTCGGCGCGGGGGCCGACGCCGCCGCCGCGACCGGGCTCGACGGGGCCGACCTCGCGCGCCCCGTCGTCGTGCTCGGCGGCACGGTCCTGCTGGCGTGGGGCCTGCTGCTGGCCGCGCGGTGGGCGGTCGCGCGGCCCGGCTCGGGCGCGCACTCGCGCGGGACGGGCGTGGGGGGCACGACGGGCGGGGTGGGCGCCGTACCCGTCCCGCGGGCGTGGCGGGCGCAGCTCGCCGCGCTGGCCCTGGTGCTGGTGACGTCGACGACCCTGGTGCTGACCGTGTGGTCGCGGGCCGACGAGGCGGCGCTGGCCACGCCGCTGCCGAGCCTGGCGGCGACGACCGAGTGCGTCGCGTCCGGCGAGGTGCAGGACGTGGACGGGCTGAACCGCATCGCCGCGCTGCGCGGCACCCCGGCCTTCCAGGGCGGCGACGTCGGGGCGAGCGCCACCCTGCAGGACGGGCGCACCGTGTGGATGTTCGGCGACACCCTGCGCGGGGACCAGGGCGACGGCGCCCGGTTCGTGCGCAACTCGATGCTGCTCGTGGAGCCCGGCTGCCTGCGCGTCGTGCTGCCGCGCGACGACGGCGCGATCGTCCCGGACCGCGGCGACCGCGTCGGCTACTGGCCGATGTCGGTGGTGGCGGTCGCGGAGCCCGGCTACGACCTCGTGACCGTCACGGCCCAGCGCGTGCACACCGTGGACGCCGACGACCCCTTCGGCTTCGAGGCGCTCGGCCCGGCCGTGGCGGTGTTCGTGGTGCCCCTCGGTGGCACGCCCCAGCTGGTCTCGCGCACCGACGTGGGCGCCGACGACGCCGACACCACGAGCCCGATGTGGGGCGCGGCCGCGTCGCTGGCGGCCGACGGGTGGCTCTACCTCTGGGGCACGTCGCGCCCCGCCGACCCGCCCCCCGGCACCGGGTTCGCGCTCCGGGTGGCGCGGGTGCGCGCCGACGCCGTCGGCGACCCGGCGCGGTGGACCTACTGGGACGGCCTCGCGTGGCAGGCGGACGCCTCGACGGCCGCCGAGCTCGTCGGCTCCGTGGGCGGGGTGTCGCAGACGCTGAGCGTGTTCGAGCGCGACGGGGTCTGGTACGCGTTCTCCAAGCGCGACGAGGTGCTCGGCCAGGACCTCGTGTTCTGGACGGCGCCCGCCCCGCAGGGCCCGTTCACCGCCACGGCCCCCGTCGCGCAGCTGCCGTCCGACGTCGCCGACGGCCGCTTGCGCTACATGCCGCTGGCCCACCCCGACCTCTTCCCCCAGCCGGGCACCGTCGTCGTGTCCTACAGCCGCAACAGCACCGACGTCGGCGACGTGCTGGCCGACCCGCTGCTGTACCGCCCGCGGTTCGTGCGCGTGGCGCTGCCGTTCCCGGCGCTGCCCGCACCCGCTGGTTGAGGTGGGTGCGCGTCACCTCGGTGGTTGAGGTGGGTGCGCTAGCACCCCTCGAAACCACGCCCGGTAGCTCCGGATGGTTTCGAGGGCCGCTGGCGCGGCCACCTCGACCACCGGAGCCCGGCAGCTCCGGATGGTTTCGAGGGCCGCTGGCGCGGCCACCTCAACCACCGGTAGCTCGACCGCGGCACGTCGAGCCCCGGGAGCGCGGCGCTTACGCCTCGCTCGCCAGCGCCCCGGTCGAGGTCAGCACCTGCTCGGCGACGGCGGCGGGGTCGTCGAGCATGGGGACGTGCCCGAGGCCGGGCAGCTCGACGTACTCGGCCGCGGGCAGCAGCTCCTGGGCGCGGCGGCCGTTGCGGTGCGGCGGGAAGAGCCGGTCCTCGCCCGCCCAGACGAGACGGACGGGGCAGGGGAGCGGGTCCATCTCCGCGACGTGCTCGGTGGTGGCGAGGGCGTCCTCGAGCACGGTGCAGGCGACGAGGTCGCGGGTGATCTCGACGGCGAGGTCGGCGGGCACGCGGGAGCCGCGGGTGGCGACGCCTGCGAGGGCGCGCTGCCGCACGACGGGCAGCTGCAGGGCGAGCGGGGAGACGTGGCGGGTACGGCGGGCCAGCTCGGCCGAGCGCCGCAGCACCCGCGCCGCGCTCGGCGGCCGACCGCCGCCCTCGGAGGTGGCCGGCGGCCAGAAGCCGCCCGGCGAGATCGCGCAGACCGACGCCGCCCGACCGCGCCGCGCCAGCTCGAGCGCCATCCAGCCGCCCAGGGAGTTGCCGGCGAGGTGCGGCGCGTCCAGGCCCTCCTGGTCGAGCCACCGCTCGCAGTCGTCGACGAGGTCGGTGATGGTGACGGGCACCCGGCCCGGCACCCGGCCGCCGCGGTGGCCCATCGTCGTGGGCGTGCGGACGTCGTGGTGCTCCGCCAGGAGCGGCAGCACCTCGCGCCAGACGAGGCCGCTCATGGTGACGCCGTGGAGCAGCACGAGGGGGGACCGAGCAGTCATGGATGGGCCTCCGGTTGACGGACGGGGGACGCGACGAGGTGCCTACGCCTAGATTGCACCAGTGACCACCGAGATCCCGAGCGCGGGCCTCCGCGCGCTCTACGCGGAGCGCGACTGGGCGGCCACCCCGCTCGGCGACCCCGCGGGGTGGTCCCCGGACCTGCGCAGCGCCCTCGACCTGGTGCTCTCGACGCGGTTCGCGTGCATCCTGCTGTGGGGCGAGGAGTTCGCCTGCCTCTACAACGACGCGTACGTCGAGCTGATCGGTGACAAGCACCCGGCGGCCCTGGGCGTGCCGGCCGTGGAGGTCTTCCCGGAGGCCTGGCACGACATCGGGCCCCTCATGGAGGGGGTGCGCGGCGGCGGGCCGTCGTTCCGCATCGACGAGGCGCACGTGCCGCTGCACCGCCACGGCTTCCTCGAGGACTGCTGGTTCGTCTACTCCTACTCGCCCGTCACGGGTCCCGGCGGCGTCGAGGGCGTGCTCGACATCGTCGTCGAGATCACCCCGCACGTGCTGACCGAGCGGCGGCTCGGCACCCTCACCCGCCTGACGACGGCGCTGGTCGGGGTCGAGTCGCGCGACGAGCTGCGCCGGGTGGCGCGCAAGCTGCTGGCGGGCACCCCCGACCTGCCCGACGCCGACGTGCGGCTCCTGGGCGACGCGTCGGAGGAGGGACCGGGCGAGGGCGGGCTGCCCGACGTACCTCCCGCCGACGCGCCGGCCGCCGAGGGCGGGACCGTCGTCGCGGAGGTGGACGGCGAGCGCGTGGCGTGGCTGTCGCTCGGCACCGAGAACGACGACGCGGTGCTGGTGTGCCGGCTGACGCCGCGGCTGGCGTACGACGCGGAGTACCGCGACTACCTCCAGCTGCTGGCCACGGTGGTCACCGAGGGCCTCACCCGCATCGAGCTCCTCGCGAGCGAGCGGGCGCGCCACGAGCAGGAGCGCCACCTCTCGCTCGCCCTGCAGCGCAGCCTGCTGACGCCGCCCGCCGCCGTACCGGGGACGGAGGTCGCGGCCCGCTACGTGCCCGCCACCGAGACGGCGCAGATCGGCGGGGACTGGTTCGATGCCTTCCCCCACGACGACCACTCGCTCGTGCTGACCGTCGGCGACATCGCGGGCCACGACAGCGAGGCCGCCGTGACGATGGCGCAGGCCCGCAACATCGTGCGGGGCGTGGCGTTCGCGGTGGAGGACAGCCCGGGGCGCGTGCTGGAGGTGCTCGACCGCGCCCTGGAGCGCCTCGGCGTGGCGGCCGTCGCGACGGCGGTCGTGGCGCACGTCGACCAGGCCCCCTCGCAGGTCGGCACGGGCCGCTGGACCGTCCGGTGGTCGCGCGCGGGCCACCCGCCGCCGGTGGTGCTGCACCCCGACGGCTCCACGTCGCTGCTCGACACCGGCGGCGAGCTGCTGCTCGGCGTGGACCCGTCCGTGCCGCGGGCCGACCACGTGCTGCTGCTCGAGCCGGGCTCGGCGCTCGTGCTCTACACCGACGGCCTGGTCGAGCGCCGCGGCGAGACCCTCGACGTGGGCACCGACCGGCTCCGGGCCGCGCTGACCGGGCGGCAGCACCTCGGCGCCGACGCGTTGTGCGACCTGCTCGTCGACGGGCTCGACGTCCGCGAGGACGACGTGGCCGTGCTGGTGCTGCGGGTCTGAGCCCGGGTTCGCGCGCGACCGGGGCTCAGACCCGGACCGCGATCTCCTCGCCCAGCCGGGCGCCGTGACGCAGCTCGAGGTGGTCGCCCGACCAGAACTTGCCGGGGTCGTAGTAGTTCGTCGGCCGCTCGCCGTCGAGCAGCCCCATCGCCTGGTACGTCGCGGCGACCACCTCGGCGCAGTAGGTCTCCTCGACGGGTGCGGTGCGCCGTACCCGGCCGCGGGCCCAGCGCCCCGCCAGCCGTGCCGTCGCGGGGAACGGGGTGCCGTCGAGGCGCGCGATCGTGCGGAGCACGGCGGCCTCCTGCTCGGCCGTCACGCCGCTCGGCCCGGCGTCCGGCACGTCGAGCTGGCGCAGCCACGCGTGCTGGGAGTAGCGCTCGCACCACTGCACGACGGCGTCGCGCAGGTCGTGCAGCTGCACGCCGCGGTGGTGCGAGCCCGTCCACACGTCGGGCAGCCCCTTGCCGAGCTCGGCGTGCCACATCAGCGGCGGCATGTCGTCGAGCACGACGGCCATGCCGACGTGGTTCACGGGGGCGTTGGTGACGGCCCGGATGGCGCGGTCGGCGCCGGAGGACCCCCGGAAGAGCCAGAGGTCACCGGTGCGCGTCAGCTCGACCGCGCCGGACAGGCTGAGGCTGTATCCGCTCACCCGGGCATCCTCGCAGCCGGCGGGCACGCGGCGGCTCAGCGCCGCCGGTGCACCTGCGCGTTGATGCCGCCGCCGACGTCGATCAGCGGGTCGTCGTCGACCGACTCGTGCCCGTCGACCCCGCCGTGGGCGTCCTCGTCGCCGGCGTGGTCGCCCGCGCCCTGCGGCAGCTCGGCGAGGAGGCCGTCGGGGTCCACGAAGCTGACGGTGTGGCCGTCGAGGTGGAGGCGGCGGGCGCCCTCGAGCAGCATGCGCCGGCCGACCTCGCGCACCTCGTGCACCCGGGTCAGGTCGAGCACGACGGCGGAGGTGCGGGGCGACTCGTCGGAGAGGTCGCGCAGCAGCCGCTCCATGCCGACGAAGTCGACCGAGCCCTGCAGCTCGTAGATCTCGCCCTCGTCCTCGCCGCCGGGCAGCGTGGTGCGCTCGCGCACCAGCGAGCGCGCGGGCGGCGGCACCTCCATGAGGTGCATGCCCATGTCGACCGACAGCCGCTCGAAGACCTGCACCCCGCGCACCGAGTTGCCGTGCTTGTCGAGGCGCGGCGAGAGCACCGCGATGCCGGCCCGGCCGGGCAGGGAGCCGATGAGGCCGCCCGACACGCCCGACTTGGCCGGGATGCCCACGGTGGTGAACCAGTCGCCGGCGGCGTCGTACATGCCGCACGTCGCCATCACGCTCAGCACCTGGCGGGCCACCCAGCGCGGCACGACCTGCTCGCCGGTGACGGGCTGCACGCCCCCGTTGGCGAGCGTCGCGGCCATCGTGGCGAGGTCGGAGACGGTGACGAGCAGCGAGCACTGCTCGGTGTAGCCCGCCACGACGTCCTGCGGGTCGGTCTCGACGATGCCGTGGTTGCGCAGCATGTAGGCGATCGCCCGGTTGCGGTCCGCCGACTCGAGCTCGGAGGAGCGCACCTGCTCGTCGACCTCGAGGTCACGGCCCGCGAAGGCGGCGAAGCCGCGCCGCAGGCGCTCGGCCTCGAGCAGGGAGTGCACGGTGATCGCGCCCGCGTTGATCATGGGGTTGAGCGGCCGCCCGGACTCCTCCTCGAGGGACAGCTCGTTGAACGCCTCGCCGGAGGGCTCGACACCGACCTTCGTCGACACCTCCTCCAGCCCGTGGTCGGCGAGCGCGAGGGCGTAGGCGAACGGCTTCGAGATCGACTGGATCGTGAAGGCGACCTCGGCGGCGTCCCCCACGGCGTACCCGGTGCCGTCGACCGTGCACAGCGACAGGGCCAGCCGGTCGGGGTCGGCGTGGGCGAGCTCGGGGATGTACGACGCGAGCTCGCCGCTGGTGTCGTCGCCGCAGGTGTCGAGCACCTCGGTCAGGTAGTCCGGCAGGGGGGTGCGCACGGGCCCACCTCATCACGGCCGGCAAATCGGGGTGCGGTCCGCCACCCGGGGCGGCGAGGATGGGCGGGTGGACCCCGAGCGCGACACCGTCACCGAGAGTCCCGCGTCCCAGCCGCGCGCCGGTCTCGGCCGGGCGCTCGCGCCGTTCGGGATCCCGGCGTACCGGCGCCTGGCCCTCGCCCTCGTCTTCTCCACCTTCGCGAGCGGCACGTGGGCGGTGGCCCTGGTCTGGGAGGTCATCCGGCTCGGCGGCGGCCCGGGCGCGCTGTCGCTGGTCAGCGGCGCGTCGGCCGCCGGGATCCTGCTGCCCGCGCTGCTCGGCGGGGTGGTGGCCGACCGGGTGCCGCAGAAGGACGTGCTCGTCGTGGTCGCGCTCGTCGAGCTGGTGGGCATCGGGGTGGTCGCCGTGCTCGCCGCCACCGACGTCGCCGCGCTGTGGCACCTCGCGGTCGCCGCGTTCGCGACCGGGATGGGCATGGCGTTCTACTACCCGGCGTACTCGGCGTGGCTGCCCGCTCTCGTGCCCGAGCAGCACCTCATGGCGGTCAACGGCTTCGAGGGCGTCGTGCGCCCGCTCGTGCAGCAGGCCGGCGGCCCGGCCGTCGCGGGCCTCGTCATCGGCGCGGCCGCGCCGTCCGCCGCGTTCGGCGTCGGCGCGGCGAGCGTCGCGGTGGGGCTGCTGGTGCTGCTGACCGTGCCCCGCACGGCGGTACGACGCCTGCTCGCCCCCGAGGGCGTCGACGGCCCCGAGGGGTCGGTCGAGGAGCCCGTCGAGGAGCGGCTGCTGGGCCAGGCGCTCGGCGACGTGCGCGAGGGCTTCGCCTACATGGTGCGCACGCCCTGGCTGCTCGGCACGCTGGTCTTCGCCTCGCTGATGACGCTGCTGGTGATGGGCCCGCTCGAGGTGCTGGTGCCGTTCCTCGTCAAGGACGGCCTCGGCGGCGACGCGGGGGACCACGCCGCGGTGCTCGCCGCGTTCGGCATCGGCGGCGCGCTGGGGTCGATGACGATGGCCGCGTTCCCGATGCCGCGGCGCTACCTGACGACGATGAACGTGGTGTGGGGCGTCGCCTGCGTCCCGTTCGTCGGCATGGCGCTGGCGACCGCGGTGTGGCAGCTCGTGGCCTGCGGGTTCGTGCTCGGCGCGCTCTTCGGCGCTCCGATGGTCATCTGGGGCACGCTCCTGCAGCGCAGGGTGCCGCCCCACCTGCTGGGCCGCGTCTCGAGCCTCGACTTCTTCGTGTCGCTCGCCCTCATGCCGGTCTCGATGGCGCTGGCCGGCCCGCTCGCGACGCTGGTGGGGCTGACCACGGTGTTCGTCGCGGCGGGGCTGCTGCCGGTGGGGCTCTCGGTCGCCGCCGTCGTCCTGTTCCGCATGCGCGCCGACGAGGTGGCGCACCCGCTGCGGGACTGAGGTCGCTAGTCCAGGTCCTGCCCGCGCAGCACGGGCAGCAGCGCGGCGAGCAGCAGGGCCACCGCCAGGAGCGCGACGGAGGCGCCACCGACCGCCGCCGCGCCGAGCACGGACGGCACGACGACCTGCCCGACGCGGTTCCCGGCGAGCCGCAGGGTCACCGCCTGGGCCCGCTGCGCCGCGGGCGCGCGCCGGGTCAGCCAGGACATGGTCAGCGGCTGCCCGACCCCGAGCCCCAGCCCGACCACCGCCAGCACCACGAACATCGCCGGCACGGGGAGCGGTGCGGCGAGCAGCGCCAGGCCGCCCGCCGACGCGACGATGCTCGTCAGCAGCACGGGCCCGCGACCGAAGCGGCCCGTCAGCCGCCCGAGACCGACGCGGGAGAGCATCGAGAAGACGGCCCGCACCGTGAGCATCGCCCCGACCGTGCCGGCGCCCAGGCCCCGCTCGGCGCCCAGGGCGGGCAGGTAGACGAGGGTCAGGTCGATCGCGGCGATCACGACGGCGCTCGTCGCCAGCGCGCGGGTGAGCCCGGGCATCCGCAGCAGTCCGCCGAGACCGCCGCCACCGCCGGCGGCCGGGCCCCCGCCGGACGGGCGGCGACGCAGGCCGAGCACCGGGGCGAGCAGGACCAGCGGGAGGGCGAGCAGCGCCGCGGCGGCGAAGATCCGGTCGGTGTCCGGCGTCAGCGCGGCGCCGCCGACCCCGGCGATGAGCAGCGGACCGAGCGCCTGGCCCAGGGACGCCGCGAACGTGTAGTAGCCGAACGCGGCGTCGAGCCGCGACGGCTCGAACTGGTGGGCCACGTGCGTCTGCTGCCCCACGACGCACGCGAGGTGACCGGCGCCGAGGAGGGCGTTGCCCCCGACGAGGGTCCCCGGCCCGGCCGGCGCCCCGAGCAGCACGAGGCAGGCGCCCACGAGCACGACCCCGCCGACCAGCTGCAGCGTGCCCTCGCCGACCCGGTCGGCGACCGACCCCAGGGGTACGGCGAGCAGCAGCGGCGCCAGCGCGAACGCGGCCCCGATCGCCCCGAGCGCCGCGGCGGGCACGTCGACGGCGATGGCGGCGTACGTGCTCGCCGGCCGGGCGAGGAAGACGACGGCCTGCACCACCAGCGACGAGGCGAGCAGGGCCCCCAGGCGCAGCCCGGACGGCATCCGGGTGGCTCAGCCGCGCCGGGTGGCCCGGGAGAACAGGGTGAGCAGCACGCGGTTGACGGCCGCCAGCGCGAGCGGCTCGAGGACGGGCACGCGGCGCGTGGCGGAGAGCGCCCAGCGCACCTCGGTCGTGTCGAGGCCCCGCACGGTGAGCTCGACGGTGCCGGCGTAGTCGCGGAACGGGATGCCGCTGACGGCCTCGTAGCCCAGGCGGCGGCCCGGCACGAACGCGGTGATCCGCTCGACGATCGCGGGGCCGGGGCCGCCCTCGATGCGCCGTACGGCGCCGACCTCACCGGGAGCGGTGGCCTCGGTGTCGTCGACGCTCACGCGCAGGCCCGGCGCCCAGCCGGAGATGCGCCGGTGGTCGGCCAGGGCCGCCCACACCTCGTCGATCGGCCTGCGGATCACGGTGCTGGCGCTCGTCTGCATGCCCCGATCCTCCGGGGTGGTCGGTGAGCCGGTCCAGGGGCCCCGAGCCGAGCGCCGCTCAGCCCTGCGGGTGGCGCCCGAGGAAGCAGAGCAGCCGCTCGCCGGGCGTCGCCGCGAGCGGTGGCGGCACGGGCGCGGCGAAGCGGGCCGGGCGGTCCTGGGCCACGACGGTCGCGCCGGCCACGCCGAGCAGGTCCCGGGCCAGGGCGGCGGGCATTGCGGGCGGCGGTGCTGGGTCCAGCGCGACCGCCACGTCCCACCCGTGCACCGCCACCTCCAGCGCCGCGGTGGCGACGAGCACGGAGGTGGGCAGGGCGACCGAACCCGTGCGCACGGCACGCGGCGTCGGTCGCGCCCAGGCCCCCAGCAGCGCCGCGGCCTTGGCCTGCAGCAGGGGCACGCGGGGCACGGGGTGGCCGGCGGACCGCGGGTCCGGGACCGGTACGACGAACCCCGCCGCCGCCTCGGCGAACGCGTCGAGCGCGTCCTCCATGTGGGCCAGCAGGGCCGCGAGGTCCCACCCGACGCACGGCGTCGGCGCGCCCAGCCGATCGGGCCGGACGCGGGCCAGGTGCCCGCACGTCCAGGCCAGCGCCCGCTCCAGGAGCTCGACCTCGCCGGGGACGACGAGGTCGCCGGCGGTCACGACACGCCTGCGACGCCCGCGGGGTCGAGCGGACGGGGGTCGTGGTCGGCCGGCAGCGTGGCGGGCAGCCCGAACGTCTCGAAGAGGCGCTGGTCGAAGAACGCGCTGACGTGGCGCACGCGGTCGCCGTCGAGGTCGAGCACCTGCAGGTGGAACGGCTCGAAGTGACCGGCGGGCGTGCGCATGTAGAGGCCGAACGCGGGGGCGCCGCCGTTGGCCTGGGTGCGCACCATCGGCATGTCGTAGGTGCCGCCCGGGCACTTGGTGCCGATGAGGGTCGCGATGACGTCGGCCCCGACGTACCACCCGGTGAAGGGCGGCATCTCCCAGCTGGCCTCGGTGGTGAGGAGGTTGACGATCTCCGTCATGTCCTTGCGCCAGAACGCGTCGACGTAGCGGTCGAGCAGCCGTTGCTGCGCCGGGTTGAGCGACTCCTCGACGGTCTCGTCGGTCAGACCCTGCTGGGTCATCTGCGCGTGGGCGCGCTGGAGGGCGGAGTTGACGGCGGCCACGGTGGTCTCGAGCGCCTCGGCGGTCTCCTTGGCGCTCCAGCGCAGCACGTCGCGCAGGATGAGCACGGCCCGCTGCCGGGCCGGGAGGTGCTGCAGGGCGGCGACGAAGGCGAGGCGGATCGAGTCGCGCTCGGCCACGACCACCGCGGCGTCCGGGACCGGCTCGAGCCAGGGCACCTCGGGATTGGGGTCCAGCTCGCCGACGGTGGCCTCGGGGGTGCCGAGGGCGCTGGGCAGCGGGCGCTTCGGCTTGTTCTCCAGGTTGGTCAGGCAGACGTTGGTGGCGATGCGGTAGAGCCAGGTGCGCACCGAGCTGCGGCCCTCGAAGCTGCGCGAGGCCTTCCAGGCGCGCAGGAAGGTCTCCTGCACCAGGTCCTCCGCCTCGTGGGTCGAGCCGCTCATGCGGTAGCAGTGGGCCAGCAGCTCGCGGCGGTAGCGCTCCGTGAGTGCGTCGAAGTCGTCGAGCTCGCCGGGCTCCGCGGTCGCGGGCTCCGTCGTGACGGGCTCCGCGGGGGCGGACGTGGCGGTCGGGGTGGAGATGGTCACCGGGGCGCTCCTGGTGGTCTGGCGACGTCGGACTCCCATCATGACCCCGGCCGGCCCCGGAAATCATCGGTCGGACGGGCGATGATTCGCGGCGGGCCGCCCGGTCGGACCACGTGACCGGCCCGCAGGGGGCCGCCACCGAGAGGAACCACCGTGACCACCACCCAGCAGGCCACCGACCGCATGCTCTTCGTCAACCTCCCCGTCGCCGACCCCGCGGCGACCCGGGCGTTCTGGAGCGAGCTCGGGTTCACGATCAACGAGGCGTTCAGCGACGCCAACGCCACGTCGGTGCAGCTCAACCCGCTGACCGCCGTCATGTTCCTGGAGACCGGCTACTTCCACTCCTTCCACGGCACGACGCCGCCCGCCGGCGGCACGGGCGCCCTCTACTGCCTCTCCGCGAACAGCGCCGACGACGTGCGCGCGCTCGTGGAGCGGGCGTTCGCCCTCGGCGCGACGCCGGCCAGCGACCCCCAGGAGCAGGGCCCGATGTTCGGCTGGTCGTTCCGCGACCTCGACGGCACCATCTGGGAGGTCATGTGGATGGACCCGGCCGCCCTCGGCTGAGCGTGGGTCCCTCGGGGCAGGATGGCGCCGTCCGTCCGCTACCCCCAGGAGGTCCCGTGAAGCTGTGGAAGGTGCTCGGTCTCGCCGGGCTGGCCGGTGTGACCGCCACCGGTGTCGTCATCGCGCGCGACGCGCGGGCCCGGGGCCAGCTCAGCCCCGACGAGGTGCGCGAGCGGCTCCACCAGCGGCTCGCCGAGGCCGACGGGGCCGAGGACCCGTCGGCGGCGGTCACGGGAGCAGACGCAGACCCTTCGTGAGGCGGTCGACGACTCTCCGCGGGCCCACGAGGCTCACGGCGTGGTAGCCGAGCTGCGCCGACGGGGTGCGCCCCACGGCGAAGAGGTAGTCGTCGTACACCCGGGTGTGCTGCGCCTGCGTCGGCATGTCGACGAGCGCGACGTCCTCGCGGGCCGCCGCGCGGGCACGCACCGCCGCGAGCTGCTCGGGCGCGGCACCGAGGACCGTGCAGCCCAGCCACGGCAGCCCCGGGTGCGCCGAGCCGTCGGCGTCGTCGACGGCCGGCCCCAGCAGGCCGGGCACCCGGTCCACCGTCGCCCCGGCGACGCAGACCGCGGCGTTCACGGCCCGGCCGGGCGGCAGCGTCTCGTCCACGACGACCACCCACTTCAGCGGTACGTCGCGGGTCGGGGCCGCGGTGTCGATCTCGTGCGGACCGAATCCGATCGGCGGGGCGGCGCCGATCGGTGGCGCAGCGCCGATCGGTGCGGTGGCGGTCTCGGTCACGGTCGTCTCCTGGTCGGTCGTCGGGCGGGGCGCCGGTGACGCTAGGAAGTCGCGCGACGAGACCGCAACCACTCCGGACATCGTCAGGGAGAATGGCCCTCGTGGCTGACATGAACGAGCTGGACCGGGCGATCCTGGCCGCCTGGGCGACGGATGCACGCCGGAGCCTGCGCGACATCGCCGCCGAGGTCGGCGTCTCGGCGACGACGGTGCACGACCGCGCCCGGGGGCTGCAGCGGCGCGGTGTGGTGCGGGGCGCGCGCCTCGACGTGGACCTCGCGAGCATCGGCCGGCCGGTGCAGGCCCTCATCGCCGTCCGGATCCGCCCGCCGTCGCGGGCGAACATCGAGGCGTTCCGCGACTGGGTGAGCGCCCTGCCGGAGACGGTCGGGGTGTTCGTGACCTCGGGCGGCGCGGACTTCATGGTGCACGTGGCCGTCCCCGACAACGACCACCTCTACGCGTTCGTCATCGACCGGCTGACCTCGCGCGCCGAGATCGCCGACGTGCAGACGTCCGTGATCTACGAGCACCTGCGCAGCGACCGCGTGCCGCCGGCCTAGCCGCCGGGGCGGCCGCCGGGGTGGCCGCCGGGAGGGAGCCGGACCGGTCGGGGCCGGCCGGCCATCCGGTCAGCCCTCGGCGTCGAACGCCCAGACGACGAGCTCGGTCCCGTCGTCCCGGGGGACGACGACCTGCTCGCCGGCGTCCCGCAGGCGCCAGGCGTCTCCCTCCCCCCAGACTGGCGCCGCGGGTGCGTCGTACCCCCCGGCCCCGTGTCGGGCGGTGCGCTCGGCGGCGTGCTCGGGCAGCGTGACGGCGCCGCGGGCGACGTACACGTGGAGCAAGGGGGCGTCGGGCAGCCGGAGCGGTGCGCCGGCCCGCGGCCGCGCGACGAGCAACGTGGCGCCGCGGGTGCCGAGCGGGAGCCCGTCCGCGCCGGCCAGCGGCGTGAAGCCGTCGGCGTCGAGGACGGCGGTGGTGCGGGTGGTGCGGGGCGCGCGGCCCGGCTCGTCGGGGCGCAGCCACACTTGCAGGAACCGGGTGGGGCCGGCCGCGGGGTCGACGAGCTCGCTGTGCCGGATGCCGGAGCCGGCGCTGGTGACCTGGACGGTGCCGGCACCCAGCGCGGCGCGGGAGCCGTCGACGGTGTCGGTGTGGGTGAGCTCGCCGTCGAGCACCCACGTGACGATCTCGAGGTCGCTGTGCGGGTGGTCGGGGTAGCCGCCGCCCGGCGCGACCCGGTCGTCGTTGTGGCAGACCATCGGGCCGAACCCGAGGTTCGCGGGGTCGTAGTGCGGCCCGAACGAGAAGGCGTGGACCGTCGTGCGGTCCGCGCGCACGGTGCGGAAGGCGTCCGCGCCGCGCCGCACCTCGCCCGGGAGGCCGGGCGCGGTCACGTCAGCGCCCGCGCGATCCGCTCCACGAGGGCCTCGAGCCGTTCGGGGGTCGTCGCGAGGTTGAGGCGCACGTGCCCGTCGAGCCCGGGTTCGTAGTCGTGGCCGGGCGCCGGCCGGGCGCCGTGCTCGGCGGCCGCGGCGGCGGGGTCGGCCACGCCGTACGCCCGCAGGTCGAGCCACGCCAGGTACGTCGCCTCGAGCGGCCGCGTCCGCGCCCGCGGCAGGTGGGTGGCGAGCAGGTCGCCGAGCAGCGCGCGCTGGGCGGCCAGCCGGTCGACGAGCGCGGCGAGCCAGTCGTCGGCGTCGCTCCACGCGGCGACACCGGCGGCGACGCCGAGGCGCGAGACCCCGTGGTTCGCCGAGTGCAGCACCCCGCGCAGGGCGGCGGCGTCGTCCGGGTCGGGGGTGACGAGGTGCGCGCACGCGAGCCCCGGCACGTTGAACGCCTTCGACGCGCTCGTCACGGTGACGCCGCGGGGGTCGACGGCGAGGTACGGCGTGAACTCCCCCCTCGCCCCGGCCGCCGCGCCGCCGGGCGCGGGCAGCACGAGCGGGGCGTGCACCTCGTCGGCGACGACGCGTGCGCCGTACCGCTCCGCGAGGTCGCGCACGGCCTCGAGCTCGGCGCGGGTCCAGCGGCGGCCCAGCGGGTTGTGCGGCGAGCAGAGCAGGAGGCCGCGGGCGCCGGCGGCGAAGGCGGCCTCGATCCGGTCGAGGTCGAGCACCGCGGTGGCGGCGTCGGGGTCGGTGGGCAGCGCGACGACCTCCCGGCCGGCCAGCGCCAGCACCTCGCGGAACGGCGGGTAGCAGGGGGTGGGCAGCACGACCGGTCCGGGCGGCACGAGGGTCTCGACGGCCACGCGCAGGCCGGTGATCACGTCGGGCGTGAGGGTGAGCGACCCGGCCGGCACGTCCCAGCCCCAGTGCCGCGCGGCGAACCCGCGGAAGGCGTGGGCCAGCGCGGAGGTGTCCGAGCCGTCGTCCTCGGCGCCGTCGAGGGAGAGGTGCGGGTAGCCCGTGCGGCCCGCCCGCAGCGCGGCGGAGACCGCGTTGGTGACGGCCGGCGGCGGCGCGTAGTCCATCTCCGCCACCCAGGCGGGGATCGTGCCCTCGGGGACGGCCGCCCACTTCAGCAGGGCGGCGCGGGCCTCGGCGTCGGTGAGGTCGCGGATCACGTCTCGACGGTAGCCGGGTCAGCCGCGCTCGCCGGCGGGCCGCCACGACGAGGTGCTGACCTCCTGGCCGTCGACGACGTCGAGGGGGTACGCCGCGGGGTCGAGCGCCACGCCCACCCCCGGGCCGTCGGCGGTGCCGTCCGGAACGAGCTGCAGCTGGGCGGTGGTCTCGTCGAGGTACTTCTCGCCGTCCCAGGTGCCCACCTGGTCCCCGCGCCAGCCGACGAGCACCTGGGCGGCCGCGCCCGGCTCGAGGCGCACGGTGCGGGCCTGGCCGTCGGCCGGGTCGTTCCAGGTGCCGTCGGTGCGCACGAGGGTCAGGTCGGAGCCGGAGATCCCGGTCGCGTCGACGCCCGGGAAGCCGTCGAGCACGCAGGGGAGGGTCGAGGTGTTGGTGACCGTGATGCCCGTCTGGCGGTAGCCGGTCGCGGCGTCGACGATGCCCGCCGCGGCGCTGAGCTGGGAGGGCTGGCAGGTCGCGCCAGCGGCGGGTGCCGCGCCGTCGGGGTCGCTGACGGGGTCCGGCTGCGGGGGCGCCGTCGGGAGCGGGGACGGCTCGCCGGTGAACCCCGAGCCGTCGCGCGGGGCCTCGTCGGAGGGAACGGTGTCGGACGGGGCGGCGTCGGACGCGCCGGTGTCGCGGGCGCGGTCCTCCGTCGTACCGCAGCCGACCAGCACCAGCACCGCCGCGGCGGCCGCAGCCACCTCGATCCCCCGAGCACGCATGCGCTCAGGGTACGGCCGCCGGACGCGGGCTCGAACGCGTGCCCCACCGACTCGTGAGACGCGATTCCCATCCTTTGAGACGCCAGGCGTAGCCTTCACCGGTCCCCCACCGCTGTCACGGAAAGACCCATGTCCACCGCACACGCCCCCTCCGCGACCGACGCCCCTGCCAACCCGCGCTCCCGCGTGCTGGTCGCGAGCCTCGTCGGCACGACGATCGAGTTCTACGACTTCTACATCTACGCCACCGCCGCGGTGCTGGTCTTCCCGCACCTGTTCTTCCCGGCGGGGAACGACACCACGGCCCTGCTCGCCTCGTTCGCCGTCTTCGGCGCCGCGATGGTCGCCCGCCCCCTCGGCGCGGTCTTCTTCGGCCACCTCGGCGACCGGAAGGGACGCAAGGTCACGCTCGTCGCCTCGCTGCTCACGATGGGCGTCGCCACCTTCGCGATCGGCCTGCTCCCGACGTACGCGCTCGTCGGCTGGTTCGCGCCGCTCCTGTTGGTGCTGATGCGCCTCGCGCAGGGCTTCGCGATCGGCGGCGAGTGGAGCGGCGCCGCACTCGTGGCCACGGAGAACGCACCAGCCGGCAAGCGCGCCTGGTACGGCACCTTCCCGCAGCTCGGCGCCCCGCTCGGCTTCATCCTCGCCAACGGGCTGTTCCTGGCCATCGCCGCGCTGATGCCGTCGGACGACCCGTCCACGCCGTCCGACATGTTCCTGTCGTGGGGGTGGCGCATCCCGTTCCTCTTCTCCGCCTTCATGGTCGTGGTCGGTCTCTACGTCCGGCTGCGCCTCGTCGAGAGCGCCGCGTTCCAGCGCGCGGTGGAGGAGGGGAAGGTCACGAAGCTGCCGCTGGGCGAGGTCGTCCGCACGCACTGGCGAGAGCTGGTGCTCGGCACGTTCTACATGCTCGCCACCTACGTGCTCTTCTACCTGATGACGACGTACTCGCTGAGCTACGGCCGCGCCGCCACCGACGCCGCGGTGCCCGGTCTGGGCTACACCTACAACGGTTTCGTGCTGATGATGATCGTGGGCGTCGTCTTCTTCGGCATCTTCACCATGGTCTCCGGCCCGGTCGCCGACCGCTTCGGGCGGCGCGCGCACCTGCTCGTCGTGACCGCCGGCATCATCGTGTTCGGCCTGTGCTGGGTGCCGCTGCTGGAGGCGGGCGACGTCGGCGTGATGGCGTGGCTGATCCTGGGGTTCAGCCTGATGGGGCTCACCTTCGGCCCGATGGGCGCGCTGCTGCCCGAGCTCTTCGCGACGAACGTGCGCTACACGGGCTCCGGGCTGTCCTACAACGTCAGCTCGATCCTCGGCGCCGCCGTCGCCCCGTTCATCGCGGTGTGGCTGTGGGGCCTGGGGGACGGCAGCCCGTTCCTCGTCGGGGTCTACCTCTCGGTGATGGGCCTGCTCACGCTCGTCGCGCTGGCCGTGGGTCGCGACACCCGCAGCCTCGACATCGACCGCTGACCGGAGCGCCCACCACGCCTCGCCCTCAGCCCGGCAGCGCCGCCACGGCGCGCGTGGCCTGCTCGATGGCGCGCTTGGCGTCGAGCTCGGCCGCGACGTCGGCGCCGCCGACGAGGTGGCGGCCGGCCGCGGCGGCGGTCGCGGCGGGTGAGGCGGGCGCGGCGGCGAGCGCGTCGTACAGCCCGCGCACCGACTCCTGCCCGGCGCACACGACGACGTGGTCGACGGCGTAGAGCCGCTGCTCCCCGTCGACGGTGACCCACAGGCCGTCGTCGTCGACGCGGTCGTAGGTGACGCCGGAGACCTGCACGACGCCCGACTGCTTGAGCACGGCGCGGTGCGCCCAGCCCGACGTCTTGCCGAGGCCGACGCCGATCGGGGTGGTCTTGCGCTGCAGGAGGTACACCTCGCGGGGTACGGCGCGCGGCTTGCGGTCGGTGAGCCCGCCCCGGTCGAGCGCCGGGTCGCCGACGCCCCAGTGCGACTTCCACGCCTCGACGTCGTGAGGCGTCTCGGTGGGGTCGTGGGTGAGGAAGTGGGCGACGTCGACGCCGATGCCCCCGGCGCCGATCACCGCGACGCGACGGCCGCAGGTGACGCGGCGGGCGAGGACGTCGGCGTACGAGACGGCCTTGGGGTGGTCGATGCCGGCGATGTCGGGCAGGCGGGGCTCGACGCCGGTGGCGACGACGACCTCGTCGAAGGCGGTCAGGTCGCCGGGGCGGGCCTCGGTGCCGAGGCGCACCTCGACGCCCAGCACCTCGAGCCGGCGGGTGTAGTAGCGCAGCGTCTCGGCGAACTCCTCCTTGCCGGGGATCTGCATCGCCAGCCGGAACTGCCCGCCGAGGTGGGTGTTGCGCTCGAAGAGGGTGACGGCGAAGCCGCGCTCGGCGGCCGAGGTCGCGGCGGCGAGGCCGGCGGGGCCCGCGCCCACGACGGCGACGGTGCGCCGCCGCCGGGTCGGCGCGAGCACGAGCGTGGTCTCGCGGCAGGCCCGCGGGTTCACCAGGCACGAGGACTTCTGGTTGCTGAACGCGTGGTCGAGGCACGCCTGGTTGCAGGCGATGCACGTGTTGATCTCGTCGCCGCGGCCCTCGGCGGCCTTGGCCACGAGCTCGGCGTCGGCGAGGAAGGGCCGGGCCATCGAGACGAGGTCGGCCTCCCCGGCGGCGAGGATCTCCTCGGCCATCTCGGGAGTGTTGATGCGGTTCGACGCGCAGACGGGCACGTCGACGCCGGCCGCCCGCAGCGCCGCCCGCAGCCGGGCCGTCGAGTCGCGCCACGCCGCCCGCGGCACCTGCGTGATGATCGTCGGCACCCGCGCCTCGTGCCACCCGATGCCGGTGTTGAGCACGTCGACGCCGGCCTCGACGAGGCGCAGCGCCAGCTCCTCGGTCTCTTCCCACGTCTGCCCGTCCTCGACGAGGTCGAGCAGCGAGATGCGGTAGTCGAGGAGGAAGTCGTCCCCCACCAGCTCGCGGGTGCGGCGCACGACCTCGAGCGGGAACTGCATCCGCTTCTCCGCGCTGCCGCCCCAGCGGTCGGTGCGGTCGTTGGTGCGGGCGGCGAGGAACTGGTTGATCAGGTAGCCCTCGGAGCCCATCACCTCGACCCCGTCGTACCCCGCCTTCTGCGCCAGCCGCGCCGCCCGCGCGAAGTCGCTCGCGGTGCGGTCCACCGCCTTCGTGCTGAGGGTGGCGGGCTTGAACGGGGTGATCGGGCTCTTGCGGGAGGAGGCGCTGACGCTGAGCGGGTGGTAGCCGTAGCGGCCCGCGTGCAGCACCTGCAGCACGATCTTCGCGCCGTGCTCGTGCACGGCGTCGGTGACCTGCACGTGCCGCGCCGCCTGCAGCCGGTTCGTCATCTCGGACGCGAGCGGCTTGAGCCAGCCGCGCTTGTTCGGCGCGTAGCCGCCCGTGACGATGAGCCCGACCCCGCCGCGGGCCCGCTCGGCGAAGTACGCCGCCAGCTTCGGCAGGTTCCAGGGCGCGTCCTCGAGCCCGGTGTGCATCGAGCCCATGACGCTGCGGTTGCGCAGCGTGACGCTCCCGGCGCCGTGCGCGGTCGGGATCGTCAGCGGGCTGAGGAACGTCGGGTACGGCGTGGGGCCGGTCATCGGGTCTCCTCCGGGTCGGCGGGGGTCGAGGTCGGGACGTACTCGGGTGCCGCGGGCGCGGCGGGGGCCGCGTCGTGCGCGGTGAGGTACTCGGTGAGCCAGGTGACCCAGAACTCCTCCATGAGGAGGCCGCCGCGCAGCACGAGCCAGCGGTCGAGGGCGGCGCCGGTGAGGGCGGCCGGGTCGGGGAACTGCTCCGCGGCCATCCCGCGGAAGGTGGTGAGCCGGGCCCGGTGGTCGGCGAGCCGCGCGGCCAGGTGGGCGAGCAGGGCCCGGCGGTCGCCGTACGACGCCGCGCGCATCTTCACCGCGATCTCGGTGCGCAGCCGCTCGGGCGGGCTGGGCTCGCCGAGCCAGGCGGCGAGGACCTCCTCGCCGGCGGGGGAGACGGCGTACACCTTGCGGTCCGGCTTGCCGGCCTGCACCACGGTCTCGACGCTCACCCAGCCGTCGTCGGCCATGCGGGCGAGGGTCCGGTAGACCTGCTGGTGGCTCGCGTGCCAGAAGAACCCGATGGTGCGCTCGAAGCGCTGCGCCAGCTCGAGACCGGACCCGCTGCGCTCGCGCAGCGCGACGAGGAGGACGTGCTCGAGGGCCATGGCCGCAGCATGGCATGCAACGAGTTGCAGTGCAACGAGTTGCATGGGTTGAGCCGGTGCTCGGCTCCACGACGCCAGTCGCGGTGCCAGCGATAGTCGAGGACTACCGCTGACACCGCGACCGGGTCAGGTCAGCCGCTCAGGCGGCCGGCCCCCCAGGGCTCAGGCCCACACCCGCGGGCGGAGCCAGCCCATGACGCCGCGGTAGTCGTACGTCGCGACGTTGGCGGCACCGGGGTTCTGCTGCAGCACGGTGACGGTGTTCCAGTTCGCCGAGAGCACGATCGCGATGTGGCCGTAGCCGCCGCCCCAGCTCGTGTCCCACACCAGCAGGTCGCCGGCCCGGGGCACCGAGCTCGGGTCGGTCGAGACGTTGGCGTGGCGCTCGAAGGCGCGGGCGTTGCCGTTGCTGCCGTAGAGCAGGTAGGCGTTCGCGGCGCCCGTGTTGCCGCCGGTGTAGACGGTGCCGATGCCGTTGTCGAGCGTGAACCGGGCGGCGAGGTCCCAGCACTGCGCGCCGTAGTAGCCGTCGACGTCCACCGCGCGACCCACGTAGGCGTTGCGGAACGCCTGGGCCGCGGCGGCGGCCCGGGCGGCGCCGGTGCTGCCGCAGGCCGGTACGACGGGGTCGTTGCTGCCCGTGTCGAGCAGGCCGTCCCAGACGTAGCCGCCGCTGGTGCGGTTCCAGACGTTCGACGTCACGCCGTAGACGCCGCCGGACACCGTCTGGCCCCGCACGTGGCACTCGAGGCTGACGGACGAGCCGTCCGGCAGGGTGCGCACGACGCCGGAGGCCGTGGTGGCGCTGGCGCGCACGACCGCGGGCACGCCGCCGGTCACGACCCGGACGGTGACCGCCTGCGTCGAGACCGACTGGGTCGACACGCCGGCCGGGGCCGGGGCCGACACGCTGGTCGGGGCCGGCCCGGCGGGCGCGGCCGTGGCCGGCGCGCCCGCGAGGAGGACGGTGGTGGAGAGGGTCGCCGCGCCGAGCAGGGCGGAGACGGTACGTCGTGCTGAGGGCATGGAGGCTCCTTGTGCGTTCCCGAGAGTCGCGCCCAGCCGCACAGGTGGGCGCCGGGACCGACCCTAGGGCAGGGCCGCCACGGGACGCAGCGCCTGACGTGACAGGTCGGCGACGGTCGGGTAGCCGTTGATCGCCATCGTCAGGTCGGTCTCGGCGAGCAGGCACCGCAGCACGTGCTCGACGCCGGCCTGGCCGCCGACGGCGAGGCCGTAGGCGTAGGGGCGGCCCACCGCCACCGCCCGCGCCCCGAGGGCGAGCGCCTTGACGACGTCGGGCCCGCCCCGCACGCCCGAGTCGAAGACGACCGGCGCGTCGCCCGCGGCGTCGACCACCTCGTCGAGCACGTCGAGGGCGGGGAGGCCGCCGTTGGCCTGCCGCCCGCCGTGGTTGGAGCAGTAGATGCCGTCGACGCCTGCGTCGACCGCGCGCCGGGTGTCGTCGGCGGAGCAGATGCCCTTGAGCAGGATCGGCAGCTCGGTCAGCGAGCGCAGCCACGCCAGGTCGTCCCAGCCCAGGCTCTGGTTTCCGAAGATCATCGCCCAGTGGCCGACGGCGCCCTGCGGGTCCTCCTCGGGCGGCGCCGCGAGGCGGGAGCGGAACACGGGGTCGGAGGTGTAGTTGGCCAGGCACAGCCCCTTGAGCTGCGGGAAGCTGGCGAGGGCGAGGTCGCGCGGGCGCCACCCCAGCGTGAGGGTGTCGAGGGTGATGACGAGGGCGGTGTAGCCCGCCGCCTCCGCGCGCCGCACCAGGCTCTCGGTCAGCTCGCGGTCGTTGGGCGGGTAGAGCTGGAACCACCCGGGCGTGTCCCCGAGCTGCGCCGCGACGTCCTCCATCGGGTCCTGCGACAGGGTGGAGGCGATCATGGGTACGCCGGTCGCGGCCGCCGCGCGGGCGGTCGTGAGGTCGCCGTGACCCTCGGGCTCGCAGATGCCGAGGACGCCCACCGGCGCCAGCATCAGGGGCGTCGCCAGCCGCTGGCCGAACATCTCGACCCCCAGGTCCCGCTCGGCCGCGCCGGCGAGCATGCGCGGCACGAGGCCCCACCGCTCGAAGGCCCGCACGTTCGCGCGCTGGGTGTGCTCGTCGCCGGCGCCGCCCGCGACGTACGACCACACCTCGGGCGACATCGCCTCCTCGGCCGCGGCCTCGAGGGTGCGGAAGTCCATCGGCAGGCTCGGCCTCGTGCCGCCCAGGCCCTCGAGGTAGATGCCGAACTGCCAGTCGCCGTGGTTGGCCACGTCGCGCCTCCTGCTCGTCGTCGGCGTCGACCCCCGGCGCCCGCGACGGAGCGTAGACCCGCCTCCCAGCCGCGGGGCGGCGCTCAGTGCGCCAGCTTGAGCCCGATCACGCAGGCGACGATGCCGAGCAGCAGGAGCGCGCGGACCAGCGAGAACGCCTCGGCGCCGGTCACCATCGCGTACGACGCGGTGAGCGCCGCGCCGATCCCCACCCACACGGCGTACGACGTGCCCACCGGCAGCGTGCGCATCGCCCACGCGAGCCCGGCCATGCTGGCCACGACCGACACGCCGAACACGACGCTGGGCACGAGGCGCGTCAGTCCCTCCGACCGCGACAGCGCGGTCGCCCAGACCGCCTCGAGACATCCCGACAGCACCAGCACGATCCACGCCATGCCCCCGCATCCTGCCGTGCGCGTGTCACGGGGAGGTGTCGCGTGGTGTCCACCTCCACCGAGCGATCGCTCGGCCACCCCTCGCGACGTTGACAGTGGATCTGTCATGATCCGGCCCATGGCGCTCTCCCTCGGACACGGAACCGGCCCCCTCGCGGGCCTCAAGGTCGTCGAGCTGGCCGGCATCGGCCCGGGCCCGCACGCCTGCATGATCCTCGCGGACCTCGGCGCCGACGTGATCCGCGTCGACCGTCCGGGCGGCGGCGCGCTGAGCGTCGTGGCCGACCCGCGCCACGACCTGCTGACGCGCGGGCGACCCAGCGTCGCGGCCGACCTGAAGGACCCGGTGGCCCGCGACACGGTGCTCGACCTCGTGGCGGGCGCCGACGTGCTGGTCGAGGGCCTGCGCCCCGGCGTCACCGAGCGCCTGGGGCTCGGCCCCGACGACTGCCTCGCGCGCAACCCCCGCCTCGTCTACGGCCGCATGACCGGGTGGGGCCAGACCGGCCCGCTGGCCCAGGTGGCCGGCCACGACATGGACTACGTCGCGATCGCCGGCGCGCTGCACGGCCTGGGCCAGGACAGGAGCCGGCCGCACTTCCCGGCGAACCTGGTCGGCGACTTCGGCGGGGGCTCGACGTACCTCGTCATCGGCATCCTCGCCGCGCTGCTCGAGCGGGGGGTCAGCGGGAAGGGCCAGGTGGTCGACGCCGCCATCGTCGACGGCACCGCCCACCTCAACGCGATGACCTCCGCGATGCTCGCCGGCGGGGCGCTGAAGGAGGAGCGCGCCGCCAACCTCCTCGACGGCGGCATCCCCTACTACGACGTCTACGAGACCGCCGACGGCGAGCACGTCGCGGTCGGGGCGCTCGAGCCGCAGTTCTTCGACGCGCTCGTGACCACGCTCGGCATCAAGGAGTCCGCGCCCGGCCAGGCCGACTTCGACGAGTACGACGACCTCCGCGAGGCGCTCGCGGACGCGTTCCGCACCCGCACCCGCGACGAGTGGGCCGAGGTGTTCGACGGCAGCGACGCCTGCGTCGCACCGATCCTGCGGCTCAGCGAGGCGGCCGAGCACCCCCACATGGTGGCGCGCGGCGTGTTCGTGGAGCACGAGGGCGTCGTGCAGCCGGCCCCCGCCCCGCGCTTCTCCCGCACGGAGCCGACGCTCACCCTCGCGCCCTCGCGCGCCGGTGAGCACACCCGCGAGGCGCTCGCGGCCTGGGGCGTCGAGGGCGTCGACGAGCTCATCGCGTCGGGGGCGTTCGTCCAGGCCTGAGGCGTGGTCTCTGGTAGGAACACCACGTGCCCGTCGAGCTGCTGCGTCCCGCCACCCCCGACGACGTCCGGGGTCTCGCCGACTGGACCTGGCTGCCCGGCCTGACCACCCACCAGCCCCTGCTGGTGACCGCCTTCGCCGACGTCGTCCTCGCCGGCGACGACGGGCTGTGGTTCCTGTCGACGGTCGAGGCAACGCTCGAGCGCTGCTGGGACGACCTCGACGGCCTGCGCCGCGCGCTGGACGACGTGGAGGAGCAGGACCGGTTCCTCTACGCCTGGCTCGCCGAGGGCGCGGCCCGCCGCGGCGTCGAGCCCGGGCCCGGCCAGTCCTACGCGTTCACGATCGCGCCGGTGCTCGGCGGCGCCTTCGAGGCGGGCAACGTGCAGGTGCTCGACACGGTCGTGGCCCTCTCGCTCACCGGTCAGCTCCACCGCCAGACCGGGACAGGCGGCACCCCGGGCTGGTAGAGAGGTGACGTGGACCTCACCCTCAGCCCCGACCAGGAGGCGTTCCGCGCCGCCGCCCGCGAGTTCTGCGACCGGGAGGTCGTGCCGTTCCGCGCCGAGTGGGACCGGGCGGAGGCCGTCGACCTCGCGATCGTCCCCAAGCTGGGGGAGCACGGCTTCCTCGGGCTGATGATCCCCGCGGAGTACGGCGGGCTCGAGCTCGACCTGCTCACCTACTGCCTGGCGATAGAGGAGCTGGGGCGCGCCGACTCCGCCATCCGCGGCATCGTCTCGGTCTCCGCGGGCCTCGTCGGCAAGCCGGTGCTGGCGCACGGCACCGAGGAGCAGAAGCAGCGCTGGCTGCCGGGCATCGCCAGCGGGGAGCTGCTCGGCTGCTTCGGCCTGACCGAGCCGGGGCACGGCTCGGACGCCGCGAACCTGCGCACCCGCGCGGTGCGCGACGGCGACGACTGGGTGATCGACGGCGAGAAGATCTTCATCACGAACGGCACGTGGGCCGACGTCTGCCTCGTCTTCGCCCGCACCGGCGGCCCCGGTCCGCGGGGGGTCTCGGCGTTCCTCGTGCCGACCGACACGCCCGGCTTCGAGCGCCGCGAGGTCAAGGGGAAGCTGGGGCTGCGCGGCCAGGCCACCGCCGCCCTGTCGTTCTCGGGGGTCCGGGTGCCGGGCGACGCGCTGCTGGGCGAGGAGGGCGGCGGCTTCCGCATCGCGATGTCGACGCTCGACACGGGCCGCATCGGCATCGCCGCGAGCTGCACCGGCATCATCGCCGGCTGCCTGGCCGCGACGGTGGCCTACACGGGCGAGCGCGAGCAGTTCGGCAAGCCGGTGGCGGCGCACCAGCTGGTGCAGGAGCTCGTCGCCGACATGTCGGTCGACGCCGACGCCGCCCGGCTGCTGGTGTGGCGCGCGGCCGACCTGGCGATGCGCGGCGAGCCCTTCTCGACGGCCGCCTCCAAGGCGAAGCTGTTCGCCTCCGAGGCCGCGGTGCGGGCGGCGAACAACGCCATCCAGGCCTTCGGCGGGTACGGGTACGTCGACGAGTACCCGGTGTCGAAGTACATGCGCGACGCCCGCGTCATGACCCTCTACGAGGGCACGAGCCAGATCCAGAAGCTGCTCATCGGCCGCGCCGAGACGGGTATCGCCGCGTTCGGGTGAGGCGCTGCCTAGGCTGGCGCCCATGTACCGACTCCGCAACGGTGTGCAGACCTACTCCTGGGGCTCCCCGGACGCCATCCCGCGGTTCCTCGGCGAGCGCCCCGACGGCACGCCGGTCGCGGAGGTCTGGATCGGCACGCACCCGCTGCAGCCCTCGACCGCGGTCGACGCCGCCGGCGACGCGAAGCCGCTGTCGGACCTGACGGGCGACCTGCCCTTCATGCTCAAGGTGCTCGCCGCCGCGCAGCCGCTCTCGCTGCAGGTGCACCCGAGCAAGTCGCAGGCCGAGGACGGGTACGCCGAGGAGGAGCGCGCGGGCATCCCGCTGGACGCGCCGAACCGGGTCTACAAGGATGCGAACCACAAGCCGGAGATGGTCTACGCGCTGACGACCTTCGACAGCCTCATCGGGTTCCGCCCGACCGTGGAGATCCTCCGCGTGCTCGCCCCGCTGGAGACGCCGCTGACGCAGCGGCTCGCGGAGGACCTGCGCGCCGACCCCGGCTTCGCCGGCATCGTGCGTCGCGTCGAGTGGCTGCTGTCGCAGCAGGTCACCCCGGCGCAGGTCGGCGAGGTCGTCGGCGCCTGCCGCGCCCTCGGCAAGATGGGCATGGACATCAAGCGCGCCTACTCCACGGCCGTGGAGATCTCGGAGTACTTCCCGGACGACGTGGGCGTGGTCCTCTCCCTCATGCTCAACCGGATGACGCTGCAGCCGGGCGAGGCGGCGTACCTCGGGGCGGGCATCATCCACGCCCACCTGAAGGGCCTCTGCCTGGAGGTCATGGCGTCCTCCGACAACGTGCTGCGTGCCGGCCTGACGAAGAAGCACGTCGACGCCGCGGGCCTGGTGGCCTGCCTGGGCGCGACGGGCATGGCCCGGATCGCCCGCGTGAACCCCGAGTTCGTGCTGGCCGAGACCGAGGTCTTCAGCCCGGCCGACGTCGAGTTCGCGCTCGCCGTCACGCAGGTCTCCCACGCGGACCCCGAGGGCGTCGCGGTCGTCAGCGCCAAGCAGTCCCTGCTGATCTGCACGGGCGGCGAGGTCGAGGTCCGCTCCGCCGACGGGGAGCGGGTCGCGCTGGCCCGCGGTGAGTCGGTCTTCCTCGGCCCCGACGACCGCGACTGCGTGATCGTGGGCCTGGGCGAGGTGGCGCAGGCGTTCGAGCCCGCCCGCCGCGCGGTGCACTCGCGTCTCGTCGACGTCGTCTGAGGCCCCCCCGAACCCTCTGGACAGCAGCCGGGGGTGGCCCGGGAGCCAGGGTCAGTCGGTGGCGTGCACCGGACGCATGGTGCGGGTCAGCCGCGTGCGCGACGCCGCGAGCCCGGCGCTGACGGCGGCGACGATGGCCTCGCCCTCGAGCACCCCGCAGGTCAGCAGGTCCACGTTGGCGAGCCGGTGCTCGGGCCAGGTGTGCACCGCGAGGTGCGACTGGGAGAGCACCAGCGAGGCGGTGACCGCGCCGTTGGGGAACACGTGGCCGGCCTCGCCGAGCACGACCGCCCCGCCGGCGGCGGCCGCGGCGCGCAGCAGGGCGCGGAGGGCGACCTCGTCGGTGAGCACCGTCGGGTGGTCGGTCCACACGTCCAGCGCGTAGGAGCACATCTCGTCGCCCGAGGGCGCCGTCACGACCGCGGCGACGGCGGGCGGGACGGGAAGGGCGGTGGACTCGGGCACGGCGGTGCAGCCTACGCCGCGGGGACCGGGCTCAAACCCCGTCCGGCTCACGTGGTGGCCGGCCCCTCCTTGCGCAGGTCGGTCGGCGTGCGCCCGTCCTCGGTGTGGGGCACGTCGGGCAGCGACGGGTGCGCGCCCGCCGGTCCCTCCGGGCCGTCGGTGCCGGCCGCGTCCTGCGGGTGCGTGTCCTCGGCGACGGCGTCGTCGATCCGCTCGTTGAGGTAGCGGAGCACCTCGGCCACCGTCGCGGCGACCGGGACGGCGAGGAAGGCGCCGGTGATGCCGAACAGCGACGAGCCGGCGGTGACGGACATCAGCACGATCGCGGCGTGCAGGTTCATCGACTTGCCCTGCAGCCAGGGGGAGAGCACGTTCCCCTCGAGCTGCTGCACGGCCACGATGATGATGAGGACGATCAGGGCGTCGCCCGGGCCGTTCGTCACGAGCGTGACGAGGCAGGCCAGCGCGCCGGCGGCGACGGCGCCGACGATCGGGATGAAGCCGGCGAAGAAGGTCAGGATCGCCAGCGGGATCGCCAGGGGCACGCCGATGATGACGAGCCCCAGGCCGATGAGGATCGCGTCGATGAGCGAGACGAGGGCCTGGGTGCGGATGAAGCCGCCGAGCGTGTTCCACGCCCGGGCGCTGACCTCGACGAAGTGACCGCCCACCCGGTGGCCGCCGATGGCGGAGACCCACGGCAGGAAGCGGTGCCCGTCCTTGATGAAGAGGAAGGTCAGGATGAGCATCAGCACGAGGTTGATGAGGGCGTTCGTGACGGCCGTGACGCCCGTGAGGACCCCGGAGCTGATCGCCGAGGCCTGCGACGAGAGCTCGTCCTGGAGCGTGGTGAGGGCGTCGGTGATCTGTCCGTCGCTGATGCCGAGCGGACCGTCGCTGAGCCAGGTGCGGATCTGCCCGACGCCGTCGACGGCGGAGTCCGCGATCTCGTTCGACTGCCCCGCGATCTGGGGGGCGAGGAGGAACCCGACGAGCACCAGGCTCCCGAGGAACCCGATCATCACCGAGGCCGCCGCGAGGGCCGCGGGCACCCCCCGCCTGCGCAGGAACGTGACCGGCGGGGCCAGGACCGTCGACAGCACGAGGGCGAGCGAGACGGGGAACCACACCATCCACGTGTGGCCGACGGCCCAGCCGATGATGAAGAGGGCGGCCGCGCCGACGACGACGCGCACGCCCCAGACGTTGACGCGGGACAGGCCGCGGTCGATCACGTCCGCCCGGTCGGGCACGGCGCGGGGATGGAGGTCGGGCGCAGGGCTCGTCACGCGCACCAGCCTAGGTGTCGCCTGGGGAGCGGGAGCGTTCGAGCCCACCTTGTTACCCGCGAGTCACCTAAATCACGTGCCCCCGTTCCCACGATGACAGTAATGGTGTCATTATCGGATCCGGACCCGGATCTCCCCGGCCCCAGACGCGGGTGCAGATCCCACACGACCATCGAGGCAGGCAAGGACCGACATGGCAGAAGCATTCGTGTACGACCACGTTCGTACGCCGCGCGGCAAGGGCAAGAAGACCGGCTCCCTCCACGAGGTGAAGCCCATCGACCTGGTCGTCGGCCTGATCGACGAGACGCGCAAGCGGAACCCCGACCTCGACCCCGCCCTCGTCGACGACGTCGTGCTGGGCGTCGTGAGCCCGATCGGCGACCAGGGCGGCGACATCGCCAAGGCGGCGGCGCTGAAGGCGGGCCTGCCCGACGAGGTCGCCGGCGTGCAGCTCAACCGCTTCTGCGCCTCGGGCCTCGAGGCCGTCAACCAGGCCGCCTCCCGCGTGCGCGGCGGGTTCGAGGACCTCATCCTCGCCGGCGGCGTCGAGTCGATGAGCCGCGTGCCGATGGGCTCCGACGGCGGGGCCTGGGCGATGGACCCGCGCACCGCCCTGCAGACCAGCTTCGTGCCCCAGGGCATCGGCGCCGACCTCATCGCCACCGTCGAGGGCTTCAGCCGCGAGGACGTCGACGCCTACGCCGCCGAGTCCAACGCGCGTGCCGCCCGCGCCCGCGAGGCCGGCTACTTCAAGAAGTCGGTCATCCCCGTCGTCGACGAGAACGGCCTCACGGTCCTCGACCACGACGAGTTCATCCGCCCCGGCACGACGGTCGAGAGCCTGGCGGGCCTCAAGCCCTCCTTCGCCGACATCGGCAAGGGCGCCGGCTTCGACGACGTGGCGCTCGAGAAGTACCACTGGCTGGAGAAGATCGACCACGTCCACCACGCCGGCAACAGCTCGGGCATCGTGGACGGCGCGGCCCTCATGGCGATCGGCACCGAGGAGGCGGGCACCCGCGCCGGGCTGACGCCCCGCGCCCGCATCGTCTCGGCCGCCGTCTCCGGCGCCGACCCGGTCATCATGCTGACCGGTCCGGCCCCCGCCGCCCGCAAGGCGCTGGCGAAGGCCGGCCTGACGGTCGACGACATCGACCTGTTCGAGATCAACGAGGCGTTCGCCGCGGTCGCGATGCGCTTCATGCGCGACATGGGCATCGGCCCCGAGATCACCAACGTCAACGGCGGCGCCATCGCCATGGGCCACCCGCTCGGCGCGACCGGCGCGATGATCCTCGGCACGCTGATCGACGAGCTCGAGCGCCGCGAGCTCAAGCGCGGCCTCGCCACGCTGTGCGTCGGCGGCGGCATGGGCATCGCCACCATCGTCGAGCTCGTCTGAGCGTCGTACCGGACATCGAGAGAGGAACCCATGACCGAGCAGACCGCCGTCCGCTACGACAAGGACGCCGACGGGATCGTCACCCTGACGCTGGACGACCCGAACCAGAGCGCCAACACCATGAACGACCTCTACCGCACGTCGATGATCGACGCGGTGGAGAAGCTGTACGCCGAGCCGGAGGGCTCGGTGAAGGGCGTCATCATCGCCAGCGCGAAGAAGACCTTCTTCGCGGGCGGCGACCTCAAGGGCATGGTGCAGGCCACGCCGGAGGACGCCGCGGACGTGTTCGCGATGGTCGAGGACGTCAAGGCCCCGCTGCGCAAGCTGGAGCTCTACCCCGCCCCCGTGGTCGCCGCCATCAACGGCGCCGCGCTGGGCGGCGGGCTCGAGATCGCGCTCGCGGCCAACCACCGCATCGCGTGGGACAACCCGAAGGTGCAGATCGGCCTGCCCGAGGTGCAGCTGGGCCTCCTGCCCGGCGGTGGCGGCGTCACCCGCACCGTGCGCATGTTCGGCCTGCAGACCGCGTTGATGGACATCCTGCTCCAGGGCACGCGCTTCAAGCCGGCCCAGGCGAAGGAGAAGGGCCTCGTCGACGAGCTCGTCGCCGACCTCGACGGCCTCGTGCCCGCCGCCAAGGCGTGGCTGGCGTCGGTCGAGGGCGACGCGGACGCCGCGAAGCAGCCGTGGGACCGCCCCGGCTACAAGATGCCCGGCGGCACGCCGTCCACCCCGAAGCTCGCCCAGTTCCTCCCGGCCTTCCCGGCGCTGCTGCGCCAGCAGGTCAAGGGCGCGCCGTACAAGGCCCCGCGGGCGATCCTGTCCGCCGCCGTCGAGGGTGCGCAGGTCGACATCGACACCGCCTCGCGCATCGAGTCGCGCTACCTGGCCGGCCTCGTCGTCGGCCAGCAGAGCAAGAACATGATCCAGGCGTTCTTCTTCGACCTGCAGGCCATCAACGGCGGCTCGCTGCGTCCCGACGGCCACGAGAAGTACGTCGGCCGCAAGGTCGGCGTCCTCGGCGCCGGCATGATGGGCGCGGGCATCGCCTACGTCTTCGCCAAGTCGGGCGCGCAGGTCGTGCTGAAGGACGTCACGACCGAGGCCGCCGATCGCGGCAAGGCCTACTCGGAGAAGCTGCTCGACAAGGCGATCTCCCGTGGTCGTGAGACCGAGGAGGGCAAGGCCGAGTTCCTCTCGCGCATCCACGCCACCGCCGACCCGGCCGACTTCGCGGGCGTCGACGTGGTCGTCGAGGCCGTCTTCGAGGACCCGTCGCTCAAGGCCAAGGTGTTCGCCGAGATCGCGGAGCACGTCAACCCCGACGCGCTCCTGTGCTCGAACACCTCGACGCTGCCGATCACCGAGCTCGCCGAGGGCGTCGACCGCCCGAAGGACTTCATCGGCCTGCACTTCTTCAGCCCCGTCGACAAGATGCCGCTCGTGGAGATCATCCGCGGCAAGGAGACCGACGACGCGGCGCTGGCGAAGGCCTACGACCTGGTGCAGCAGATCAAGAAGACGCCGATCGTCGTCAACGACAGCCGCGGCTTCTACACCTCGCGCGTCATCGGCTTCATGGTCAACGAGGGCCTGCAGCTGCTCGCCGAGGGGGTGCACCCGCAGACCCTGGAGCGCGCGGTCACCCAGGCCGGTTACCCGGTGGGCACCCTGCAGCTCTCCGACGAGCTCAACATGGAGCTCATGGCCAAGATCGCCAAGGCGACGGCGGACGCCGCCGAGCGCGACGGCCTCGACTACGTGCCGCACCCGGGCCTGAAGGTCGTCGAGAAGATGATCGAGATCGGTCGTCCCTCGCGCCTCAAGGGCGCCGGCTTTTACGAGTACGACGAGTCCGGCAAGCGCCAGGGCCTGTGGAAGGGCCTGTCCGAGGTGTTCCCGGTCGCGGAGCAGCAGCCGCCGCTGCGCGACGTGCAGGACCGCGTCCTCGTGCTCGAGGCGCTCGAGACGGCCAAGTGCTTCGAGGAGGACGTCATCACCTCGGCGGCCGCCGCGAACATCGGCTCGATCATGGGCATCGGCTTCCCGCCGTACACGGGTGGCGCGGCCCAGTTCATGACCGGCTACGAGGGTGCCGACGGCGAGATCGGCCTGGCCGCCTTCGTCAAGCGCGCCGACGAGCTGGCAGAGCAGTACGGCGACCGCTTCCGGCCGACCGACCACCTTCGGAAGATGGCCGCCAACGGGGAGTCCTTCCCGGTCTGACGGCCTTCCGCGATCCATCACCGGGCCGGTGCCCCTCCCCAGGGGGCACCGGCCCGGTGCCGTCCGTGGGGGGCGACGCGCCGGGCAGGACCAGGTCGCCGTGCCGCACCCGCTCGGCGAGCGACGCCACGAGGTCCCCGGAGGCACGCCAGCCCCGCACGGCCTCGGAGTGCACGGCCCGGCGCTCCACCAGCACGTCGACGGTCCACGGGCGTCGGAGCACGACGCGCGTGAGCCAGTAGAGCGGGAGCACGAGGAGGAACAGCGCAACCTCCAGCACGAGCACGCCGGTGAGCAGCAGCAGCGGGAGCACGACGAGCCCGACCACGACGCCGAGCACCAGGCCGGCCAGGTCGTCGCCGATCCAGTCGGGCTGGGCGGGCTCGTAACCGACCCGGCGCCGCGGGCGCCAGGGCAGCAACCGTCGCCGTACCCGCACCTGCCGCCCCCGGGGGTCCACCACGTCCACGGGGGCATCATCGACCCGGCGGCCGCCCCGCCGCGTGCGAACGGCGTTCTTGCCCCTGCTGCCTACGGTGGGGGGCGACCGGACGACGAAGCACGGAAGGGGAACGACATGGGTATCGCGGACAAGGCGAAGAACACCGTCGACGACCTGGGCGGCAAGTCCAAGGAGCACGTGGGCGACGCCACCAACGACGACGAGCTCAAGGCCGAGGGCAAGAAGGACCAGACCAAGTCCTCGCTCAAGCAGGCCGGCGAGAACGTCAAGGACGCCTTCAAGTCCTGACGTCTCGACGCACCACGACGGGCTCCCCGATGATCCGGGGGGCCCGTCGTCGCGTCGGGAGGCGTTCCATCCGGCCGGCCTGCGGCGCCGAACCCCTGCCGACACCCGGACGACCCCGAGGAGCACCATGAGCACCCTGCACGACTTCACCGCCACGCGGCTCGACGGCACCGAGGAGCCGCTGGACACGTACGCCGGGCGGGTCGTGCTGGTCGTCAACACGGCCAGCAACTGCGGCTTCACGCCGCAGTACGAGGGCCTCGAGGAGCTCTACCGCACGTACGGCGAGCAGGGCCTGGTCGTGCTCGGCTTCCCGTGCAACCAGTTCGCGGGCCAGGAGCCCGGGGGCGCGGACGACATCGGCGAGTTCTGCCAGCGCAACTACGGCGTCTCGTTCCCGATGTTCGACAAGGTCGACGTGAACGGCTCCGACGCCCACCCGGTCTTCGACTGGCTCAAGAAGGAGAAGGGCGGCCTGCTCGGCGGCCGGATCAAGTGGAACTTCACCAAGTTCCTCGTCGGCCGTGACGGCCGCGTCGTGAAGCGCTACGGCCCCACGACCAAGCCGGCCGACATCGCCGCCGACATCGAGGACGCGCTCGCCGCCGCTGGCTGAGGTGCTCGCGCGGTCCGGTGGTTGAGGTGCTCGCGCGGTCCGGTGGTTGAGGTGCTCGCGCTAGCGAGCCTCGAAACCACGCCCGGCCGCCGCGCAGCTGGGGTGTTCCCTCAGCGCCCGAGCAGCCGGCGGGCGCCGGTCGGCCACCACTGGCCGGCGCCGGGGCCGCCGTTGCACGTGCCGTCGGACTCCCCGGGGCGCTTCACCCACGCGTAGAAGTCCACGCCACCCGCGTTGACGACCCGCGGCTTGCTGCCCAGGCGCGCGTGGGGGGTGTTGCACCAGGTGCCGTCGCGGGCCGGGCCGACGCCGTTGCGGGAGGTGTCGACGAGCTGGCGCTTGCCGGCGTACCCCCGCGTGGCGAGCGCCGCGACCAGGGAGCGGCCGTAGGCGAGCTCGTCGTTGGTGGTGCGGTAGTTGCTGACGTTGGTCGCGACGCCGCGGGCCCACTGCACGCCCGACTGGGCCAGGCGGTCGGCCATCACGTTCGCCGGGTGCCACGACGAGTGGCCCGCGTCGACGTAGACCCACGTGCCGTTGCGCGCGAACGTGTAGGTCGCGTAGCGGATGAGCGACGTCCACAGCTCCTGGCCCGCGCACGAGCCGAGCAGGCCGAGCGCGTCCGGCTCGAGCACCACGACGGCGCCCTTGCCCTTGAGGCCGAGGGCGATCTGCTCGACCCACAGGCGGTAGGAGCGGGGGTCGAACCCGCCCGACGAGTGGCTGCCGCAGTCGCGGTTCGGGAGGCCGTAGACGGCGATCATCGGCGTCCGGTTCTTCTGCCGGCCGTAGTCCGCCCACGACGCCGCCGCCGCGCGCGCCCGGTCGACGGGCACCGCCTCGGTGAACCAGCGGGTGTGGGTGTTCGCCGCGACGGGGGTGTACGTCGCGTCCCGGCGTGCCGCCCCCATGGCCGGGCTGGACGGGTCGACGAGCACGCCGCGTCGCAGCCGGATGTCGACGGCCGCGGCCGCCTGGACCGCGTGGGCCGCCTGGGCCGCCTGGGCCGCCTGGGCCGCCTGGACCGCGGGCGCGTCCACGGCGGGCGTCGCCGCGCGGGCCGACCCCGTCAGGCCGGTCAGCAGCGTCGCGAGGAGCACGACGGCGAGCGCGGCGGGGACGAGGACGAGGTGCGCGGCGCGGGCAGGCGTCCGCGTGGACGGGGTGGGGGGCACGGCCGCAGCGTAGGGCGGCCGGCCGCCGCCGCACGGGCGATGGGCGGGACCCTGCGGAGAAACAGCGCTTGGCTTGAGCCGGCCCCCGGCGTACTGTCGCGATATATCGCGAGCGGTCGACGAACGGTCGGCCACGTCTACGGAGGGGGCACGGCATGTGGGACGCCGACAAGGTCGAGGGGTTCGACGACGACGAGCAGGAGAACGGGCGCGGACGCCGACCGCACCCGCGCGACGGCGGCCGGCGCGGTGACTTCCCCGCGTGGCCCGGGCTCGGGGGCCCCTTCGGTCCGGCCGCCTTCGGCGCGGCCTTCGGTCCGCGGCGCGGCGGCGGGCGCCACGGGCAGCCCGTGCCGCCGTGGGTCGCCGGGCTCCTCGGCTTCGACGCCCCGCCCCAGCACGGTCACGGTGGCGGGCCCAAGGTGCGCCGTGGCGACGTGCGGGCGGCGATCCTCGACGTGCTCGCCTCGGGGCCGCGCAACGGCTACCAGGTGATCAGCGAGATCGCGGAGCGCTCGCACGGCGCGTGGAAGCCGTCGCCCGGCTCGGTCTACCCGACGATTCAGCAGCTCGAGGACGAGGGCCTCGTCGTGGCCGACGACGCCCGGGGTCGCCGCACCCTCACCCTGAGCGACGAGGGGCAGGAGTACGTCGCGCGCCACACCGAGGAGCTGGCCGCCGTGTGGCGTCCCTTCGCCCCGCGCGCGGAGGGACCGCAGGGCGCGCTCCCCGAGATCGGTCAGGTCATGAACGCCCTGTGGCAGATCGTGTCGACCGGCACCGACGCGCAGCGCAAGGAGGCCCTGACGGTGCTCGCCGAGGCCCGACGCCGCCTCTACGGCATCCTCGCCGAGGGCGACGAGTGAGCGGGTCCGGTCGGGTGCGGCTCTCCGACGCGGAGCGGCAGGACGCCGCCGCCGCGCTCGGCACCCACTTCGCCGAGGGCCGGCTGGACCCCGTCGAGCACGACGAGCGCTCCACCGCGGTGTGGGCGGCGCGCTTCGCCGACGACCTGCGCCCGGTGTTCGAGGACCTGCCGGCGCCGTACCCCGGTGCGCTCGCCCCGGTGCGGGCGAGCGACTGGAACGCCCCGCGCCCGAACCCGCGGAGCCGGCGTGCCCGGCGCCCCCGGGGTGAGGGGCCGCCGGCCTTCGTGCCGACCGCCGTGCTCGTGGCCCTGCTCGTCGGGGGCGTGCTCCTCGGCATCGCCGTGCTGCGGGTGCTGCTCGCCGTGGTGCCGCTCCTCCTGCTCGGCGGACTGGCGTTCCTCGTGGTCCGCCGGCTCGGCCGGCGGGGCGGGGTCGGCCCGCACGGGACGCTCCCGGGGCGGGGAGGCGCGCCGTACCGCGGTTGAGGACCGGGAACGACGACGCCCCCGCACCCCGGTGATGACCGGGGGCGGGGGCGTCGGGTGCGTCGGGGGTCGCCCGGCGCGCTGGGGGAGTGCGTGCTCAGGCGCTCTGGATCGCCGAGACGTCGAACTCGAGCTTGACCTTCTCGGAGATGAGGACGCCGCCGGTCTCGAGCGCGGCGTTGTAGGTGAGGCCCCAGTCCTTGCGGTTGATGGCGACGCCGCCCTCGAAGCCGATGCGCAGGTTGCCGAACGGGTCGCGGGCCGAGCCGGTCTGCTCGAGCTCGACGGTGACGGACTTCGTGACGTCCTTGATCGTGAGGTCGCCGGTGACCAGCCAGGTGTCGGCGTCCTCGCGCTCGACCTTGGTCGAGACGAAGGTGATGTTCGGGTACTTCTCGGCCTCGAAGAAGTCGCCGGTCTGCAGGTGACCGTCGCGGTCGGCGTTGCCGGTGTCGATGCTGGCGGCCTTGATCGTCAGCGCGACCGTCGAGGCGGCCGGGTCGGTCGTGTTGATGGTGGCGGTGCCGTCGAACTCCTTGAAGGAGCCGCGGACCGTCGTCACCATCGCGTGGCGCACGGAGAAGCCGAGGCGGGTGTGGGTGACGTCGAGGGCGTAGGAGCCCGTGATGTCGTCGACGGCGGTGGTGGGAGCGTCGAACGTCTGCTCGGCCGGGGCCGAGTCCTTGGTGCGGCTGAAGATGCCCATGGTGCTGTCCTCCGAAGAAGTAAGTTGAACTTTCAATGAGGACTGTACGGGCATCTACTTGCAGAGTCAACCATCGGTCGGGCGGGCAGCTCTGTGACGGTCGGCACGTCAGGACGCAGCAGAGCCGCCACCCCGGGGGGATGGCGGCTCTGCGGGGCCGTCCGGAGGACGGTGGGCGCCGGGTGGCGCGTGAGTGTCCGGCTGTCAGGCGGCGGCGGGTCGGGCGACGGCCGTCGAGGCCGAGGTCCAGCGAGCCTCCATGCGAGCACGGCCGGACGCGTCGACGACCTTGGTCCAGGTGAGGACGAGGCCGTTGCGGTGGGTCGACGTCGAGTAGAGCATGAGACACCTCCTGTTCACTTTCCGTTTACCCAAAGTAGCGCACCGATCGATGGATCGGTAGTCGTCGACTGAGATTTCTGCCGGAATCCCCGTGGTCACGCTCCACCTGGGCCCAGGAATGCGTACTGATCGTCGCCCGGCGCTCCACTTCCGGAGCCGTTCCGGGGCTCGGCGAAGGTGAACGAAGGGTGAATGCGGAACCCTCCGATCTCCGCCGCGCGGGGGTGGTCACCGCCGCGCGGGCCGACCTACGGTGAGGCCGGTGCCGCTCGGGCGCCACCGATCGCCGGCACCCTCGGGAGGAACCATGGCGACCTCACCTGTCCGCACGCCCGCACGACGTCGTACCCGGGGGTGGGTGGCGCTGCCCGCCGCCGGCGCCCTGGCCGCGGGGCTCGCCCTCGCCGGCGCTGCCGCCCCGGTGGGCGCCGACCCGGGCCCGGCGCCCACGGCGGCCGCGTTGGCCGCCGGCGGCTCGTACGTGGCCCTCGGCGACTCCTACTCCTCCGGCACGGGCACCCGGCAGTACCTGGCGGACGGCACCCAGTGCCTGCGCTCCGTGCACGCCTTCCCGTCGCTGCTGGCCTCCGCCGGCGGCTGGGACCTCGACTTCCGCGCCTGCTCCGGTGCCGTCGTCGCGGACGTGCGCGCCAACCAGCTCGGGGCGCTCTCCGCCGCCACCGACCTCGTCACCCTCTCCGTGGGCGGCAACGACGCCGGCTTCACCGACGTCATCACCGAGTGCGCGCAGCCGGGGTGGATGAGCGACTGCGACGCCGCCATCGACGGTGCCCAGGCCTTCATCGGCTCGACGCTGCCCGCGCGGCTCTCGGGGCTGTACGCCGAGGTCGACGCCGCCGCGCCGAACGCGGACGTCGTCGTCGCCGGCTACCCCCGGCTGTTCCAGGGCGAGGACTGCGACCTCCTGACCTTCATCTCGCCCGCGGAGATGACGCGCCTCAACGCCACCGCCGACCAGCTGAACGCCCGCACGGCGGCCGCCGCCCGGGCTGCCGGCTTCCGCTTCGTCGACCCCACGGCCGCCTTCACCGGCCACGCCGTCTGCGACGAGCCGGCGTGGCTCAACGGGCTGGCGTACCCCGTCGTGGAGAGCTACCACCCGAACACCCTCGGGCACGCGCAGGGCTACGTGCCGCTCGTCTCCGCCGCGGCCACGGGCAGCGCGCTCGCGGTCACCCCGGAGGTCGTCGCCGACGCCGAGGCGCACGCGGGGACGTACGTCGCGCAGCAGGCGCCGTACGCGGCGTACGACCGCACCATCGCGCCGCGGGTCGTCGAGACGGCGCCCCTCCACGCGGCCCAGCGGGCGATCGCCGACGGGACCGCGGACCCCGCGGCGGAGTGAGCGCGGGGGAGATCCACGTCGCAGCAGGGAACTTGTGCGACCCCTGTGCACGTTCTTCTCCCCGACGACGCCGTGCGGCGCGGCGACCGGCCGGTCGCCGCGCCCACGTGCACCACCGCAATGCAGAAGGAGTCCGTCCATGGAGGTCACCCCGCTGATCTGGGGCCTCACCATCGCCGTCATCGCCGGCTTGCTGCTGTTCGACTTCTTCTTCCACGTGCGCAAGGCGCACATCCCCACCCTGAGGGAAGCAGCGATCTGGTCGGCCATCTACGTGGGCCTGGCGATCGTGTTCGGCTTGTTCGTGCTCTGGAACTGGGGTGGCCAGTACGGCGGTGAGTACTTCGCCGGCTACATCACGGAGAAGGCGCTGAGCGTCGACAACCTGTTCGTGTTCCTCGTGATCATGGCCAGCTTCAAGGTGCCGCGCGAGGACCAGCAGAAGGTGCTGCTCTTCGGCATCGTGTTCGCCCTGTTCGCCCGCACCGCGTTCATCCTCGTCGGCGCGGCCGCGATCAACCAGTTCAGCTGGGTCTTCTACCTCTTCGGCGCGATCCTGCTCTACACGGCGGTCTCGCTGCTGAAGGAGGACGACGACGAGGGCGGCGAGGAGGCCGACAACTTCGTCATCCGCCTCGCGAAGCGCTTCTTCCACACCTCGGAGCACTACGACGGCGACAAGCTGTTCACCGTCGTGGACGGCAAGAAGATGCTCACCCCGATGCTGCTCGTCATGGTCGCCATCGGCGGCACGGACCTGCTGTTCGCGCTCGACTCGATCCCCGCGATCTTCGGCCTCACGCAGGAGACCTACATCGTCTTCGGCGCCACGGCGTTCTCGCTCATGGGTCTGCGCCAGCTGTACTTCCTCATCGACGGCCTGCTCGACCGCCTGGTCTTCCTGTCCTACGGCCTGGCGATCATCCTGGCGTTCATCGGCGTCAAGCTCTTCATCCACGCCCTGCACGAGAACGAGCTGCCCTTCATCAACGGTGGCGAGCACGTGACCGCCATCCCGGAGGTCAGCATCGCGATGTCGCTCAGCGTCATCCTCGGTGTCCTCGCCGTCACGGTCATCGCGTCGCTGCTCAGCCCCAAGGGCAAGGCGGAGTCCACGATCAAGGCGGCGAAGGCGGCCGCCGACCACTACCTCGACGGCACCTACACCCACGACGTCGACGAGCACGAGCGCCAGTTCGGCATCGTCGTCGCCAAGCAGCAGCAGATCGACGACCTGCCGGAGAAGCACCGCCCGACCGCGCAGGAGCGCGCGGAGCTCGACGAGCTGTTCGCCCGGGTGCACGCGGCCCGCGGCGGCACCGCCACCGAGGGCGGTCGCACCCGCGACTGACCCGCCCGGTCCGCCGGTCACGCACCGGCTGCACCACCGCACCACCCGCACCGCACCGACGGCCCCCGGCTCCCGAGCCGGGGGCCGTCGGCGTACCCGCGGTCGTGCGCAGCCGTTGTGCGCAGCGCCCGTTGGCGGGGTTCGGCGCGAGTGGCACGCTGACACCCATGAGCGCTCTGCCCGACGACCTGTTCGTCCCCCAGCTCCACATCGGCGGCACGTGGCGTGACGCCGAGGACGGGGCCACCTTCGACGTGCTGGACCCCGCCGACGAGTCCGTGCTCGCCAGCGTCGCGGACGGCACGGCCGGCGACGCCGTGGCCGCCCTCGACGCGGCGGCCGGGGTGCAGGAGGAGTGGGCGCGCTCGGCGCCCCGCGACCGCGCCGAGATCCTGCGGGCCGCCTTCGAGGCGATCACCGCGCGCAGCGACGACTTCGCCCGGCTGATCAGCCTCGAGATGGGCAAGCCGCTCGGCGAGGCCGCGGGCGAGGTGGCGTACGGCGCGGAGTTCCTGCGCTGGTTCTCCGAGGAGGCCGTGCGCATCCACGGTCGCTGGATGGGCGCCCCGGCCGGCGGGTCCCGGCTGCTGACGGTGAAGAAGCCGGTCGGCCCCTGCCTGCTCATCACGCCCTGGAACTTCCCGATCGCCATGGCCACCCGCAAGATCGCGCCGGCGATCGCCGCCGGCTGCACGATGGTGGTCAAGCCCGCCGCGCTGACGCCGCTGACGACGCTCGCCGTCGCCAAGGTCCTCGAGGAGGTCGGGCTGCCCGCGGGCGTGCTCAACGTGGTGACGTCGACGCACTCGGCGGACGTCTCCGAGGCGCTGATGGCCGACGAGCGGCTGCGCAAGGTGTCGTTCACGGGGTCCACCCCGGTGGGCAAGGTGCTGGTGCGCCAGTCGACCGACCACCTGCAGCGCCTCTCGATGGAGCTCGGCGGCAACGCACCCTTCCTCGTCTTCGAGGACGCCGACCTCGACGCGGCCGTCGAGGGCGCCGTGCTGGCCAAGATGCGCAACATGGGCGAGGCCTGCACCGCCGCCAACCGGTTCCTCGTGCACGAGAGCGTCGCCGACGAGTTCAGCCGCCGGCTCGCCGAGCGTCTCGGCGCGATGCGCGTGGGCCGCGGCCAGGACGACGGCGTCGACGTCGGCCCGCTCGTGCAGGCCTCCGCGGTCGAGGACGTCCACCAGCTCGTCACCGACGCAGTGCACGACGGCGCCCGGGTGCTGGTGGGCGGCGAGGCGCCCGACGGCGCGGGGTACTTCTACCCGCCGACGGTGCTCGCCGACGTGCCCCACGAGTCGGCGATCGTGAACACCGAGATCTTCGGGCCGGTCGCGCCGATCTCGACCTTCACCGACGAGGACGACGCCGTGCGCCGGGCCAACGCCACCGAGTACGGCCTCGCCTCCTACGCGTTCACCCGCGACCTCGACCGCACCATCCGCCTCGCCGAGCGCCTCGAGGCCGGGATGCTCGGCATCAACACGGGCCTGCTGTCGAACCCCGCCGCCCCCTTCGGCGGCGTCAAGCAGTCGGGCTTCGGCCGCGAGGGCGGCTTCGAGGGCATCGAGGAGTACCTCGAGACCACCTACGTCGGGATCTCGACCGGGGGGTGAGCCGGAGGGTGGCGGGTTCCCCGGTGCACCGGGGAACCCGCCACTTCAGGGTGCAAACTTCCCACCGGAAGTGGCGGGTTGCGGTGTCAACCCTTCGACGGGTACGCCGTGGCTCGCCGCCGAGCGCCGCTCCCGTCAGTGACCGCCGGCGCCGATCGCGGCCATCTCCTCGCCGAGCAGGTCGGCCGAGCAGGCCGTGGCGGCCATCTGGCCCGCCGCCAGCGCGAAGATCACGGACGCCATCGGCATCGGGAAGACCGAGCGGTGGGCGAGGTCGCCCCCGGCGTACACGCCCGCGACGCTGGTGCGCCCCATGTCGTCGATCTCAACGCAGCCCGACGGCAGCAGCTCGAGGTTCAGCTGGGCCGCGAACGGCGCCGACTGGCGGAAGGTCGGGGCGAGGAGCACGCCGACGGCGTCGATCTCGGAGCCGTCCGACAGCACGACGCGGGCGCCGTCGCCCTGCCGCTCGAACCGCTCGACCTTCGCCTCGACAACGGCGGCATCCAACGCCGCGAACACCGTGCGGGCCTCGGGGTCCACCTCCTCGCCGTTGGCGAGCACGGTGATCTCGCCCGCGATGCCGCGCATGAGCCCCACGGCGTGGCTCATCTGCTTCGCGGCGCCGAGCACCACCAGGTGGCCGTCGGAGAACTCGTGACCGTGGCAGAAGGGGCACTGCGCGGCCGCGGTGCCCCACAGCTCCGCCAGCCCGGGCACGTCGGGCAGCTCGTCGGTGAGGCCGGTGGCGAGCACGACGCGCTTGGCGCGCACGGTGCTCCCGTCGTCGAGGGTCGCGGTGAACCCGCCGACGACGTCGCCCTCGATGGTCTGGACGGTCGCCTCGCGGATGACGACGTCGTACTCGTCGAGCTGGGCGCGGGCCTGGGCGCGGAACTCCGCGGGCGGCCGACCGTCGTGGGTGGCGACGTTGTGCATGTGGTCGACCTGGGCGTTGCGGTAGCTGCCGGAGTCGACCAGGGTCGTGCTGCGGTGGATGCGGCCCAGGGTGAGGGCCGCCTGGAGGCCGGCGGGGCCGCCGCCGACGACGAGCGCGTCACGGATCTCGGACATGGTGCTCCTTCTCGGTTCAGGACTTGTGCAGGTCACCAGCGTGTGACTTCATGTCGACATGAAGTCAAGCCCGTGGTGGAGCATCGGAGACGTGGCAAGCCGTTTCGATCTCGGTACCCACGTGCTGAGGTTCTGGGAGGACGAGGGCCTGCTGATTCCCGAGCGGGACGGTGCCGGCCGGCGCCGGTACGGCGAGGCCGACGTGGTGCGGGTGGCCGCCATCGTGCGGAACAAGGCGGCGGGGATGTCGTTGGAGCAGATCCGGATCCTGCTCGACAGCGAGGCGGAGGGCCGGCAGGCGGTGCTGCAGGCGCACCTCGACGACATCGCCGCGCGCATGCGCTCGATGGAGCTGTGGCGGGCGATGACGGAGCACGCGCTGCGCTGCCGCGCGCACGACGTCACGAACTGCCCGCGCTACAAGGCGTTCCTCGCCGACCTGCTCGACGACAGCCGGCCGCGTCCCACGCTGCCGCCCGAGCCGACCGCACAGGAGCTCGCCGACGTCGCGCAGGAGCGCCACGACGGATGACGTCCTCCCCCGGCCACGACAGGACCCGGGGGGCACCGAAGACTTCTCTCCGTTGAGGTCTACCGGGGGAACGGCGACGGCCGCAAAGGCATGCAGGAACTCGGCGGCACGTCGAACGAGGTGACCGCACCCCCTCGGCGCAGACGGAGGAGGTTGTTCGCGGGCGAGCCAGGAGCGCGCGTGAGTCGGTGCATGGGCGCGGCGGGCTCCGTCACCGCTGCGGTGGCTGGTGCTCCAGGCCGAGCGTCGCCGCGATGTCCGCCAGGCACCGCTCGTAGAGCACCTCCATGTCGGGCAGTGCGTAGGACAGCTGGCCCATGGCCTCCATGGCGATGTGGCCGTAGATGCGCACCCAGGTCTCGAGGAACAGCAGGGCACCCTCGGCCGGCAGGTCCACGCCGGTCCAGGCCAGGTAGCCGTCGAGCCGCGGCCGCAGGTCCGGTGGGCAGGGCGCCTGGCGCTCCAGGACGCCGGGGCGGCTCGCGAGCTGGCGCACGAACTCGCCGAGGAAGATGGTGCCGAACCGCTTGCCGCCACGGTGGGCCGGATTGTCGTCGGTCCAGTCCTGCCGCACGAGCGGCGAGGAGAACAGCAGGGCGAACTCGTGGTGGTTGGCGAGGGCCCAGAGCCGCAGCTCGCGCGCGGCGGCCAGGAGCCCGGAGCCGTCGGGCGCGACCACCACGGCCTCCAGCTGGTCGCACAGCTCGTCGTACACCCGCCCGACCACGTGGTCCAGCAGGTCCGCGACGCTGGTGAAGTGCCGGTAGATCGCCGGCCCGCTGACACCGAGCTCCCGGCCCAGGCCGTTCGTGGTGATGGCACGGGCGCCCTCGGTGTGCAGGACCTCGCGCGCGCGCTGCGAGATCACGTCCGGGGAGAGTCGCGGGGAGCGCGTCCCCGATGTCACTGCTCGAGCCACCCACTCATCGTAGGAGGCGGCCCGGGTCGGCCGCCCAGGATTCCTCGCCGATCGGCGCATCAGGGGCCACGGTGCTCCCGGGCGCGGGTCGCTCGTATCGCACGTCGTCCATCAGTACTTCTCCGATCCGCTCGCGACAAGGGGTGACGAGCACTGGTTAGACACTGTAACGTTCCAGACGTTACACGGTCTAACACAACGCGACGAGAGGCAGGGAGATGCGGACGACAGCGGCACTCATTCAGGCAGCGAGGTGGCCCGTCGTGGGCTTCGCGCTGCTGGTCACGATCGTGTGCTCCGTCTGGGGCCCCGGGGTCTTCGGCGAGGTGCGGACCGCGGGCAGCTTCGTCGTGGCCGACAGCGAGAGCGAGCGGACGGCCGAGCGCGTCGCGGACCGCTTCCCCGAGAGCGATCCCGACGTGCTCGCCGTGCTGAGCCCCACGGACGGCGCGAGCGCGGAGGACCCCGGGGTCCGGGCCGAGGTGGAGGCGTGGGCGGACGCCCTGCCCGAGGACGCCGTCCGCAGCGTCGTCACGCCGTGGTCGGCGCCCGAGGGCGGGCCGGACCCACGGCTCGTCGCGGACGACGGCACCCAGCTCGTCGTGCTGGTCACGATGGCGGGCGCGAGCGCCCAGGAGCGCAACGACGACTTCGTCGCCCTCGCCGAGGACGCGACGTCGGACGCGTTCACCGTGCAGTACGCCGGCGCGGTGCCGACCGAGGCGGCCGTGGGCGAGCAGAGCAAGAAGGACGTCACGAACGCGGAGATGTGGTCGATGCCGCTGCTCTCGGTGCTCCTGATCGTCGTGTTCGGCAGCGTGGTGTCGTCCCTGCTGCCGGTGCTGATCGCCGGCGCGGCGACGATGGGCTCGTTCGCGGCCCTCCGCCTGATCGCCGGCGTGACCGACGTGTCGATCTTCGCCGTGACCATCGCGAGCATCCTGGCGCTCGTGCTCGCCGTCGACTACGGCCTCATCGTCGTCTCGCGCTACCGCGAGGAGCTGGCCAGGGGCCGGCGCGGGGTCGACGCGCTCGAGGCCACGCTGCGCACCGCCGGGGAGACGGTGGCCGTGTCCGGGACGCTGGTGGCGGTCTCGTTGTCGGTGCTCCTCCTCTTCCCCCAGGACTTCCTGCGCTCGATGGCGTACGGCGGTCTCGCGACACTGGCCGTCGCGCTCGCGTTCGCCCTCGTCGTCCTGCCCGCGTTCCTCGCGATCCTCGGCCCCAAGGTCGACGCCCTGCGCGTGCCGGGCCGGCTGCGTCGCGACCCCGCCGAGCGGGGCTCGACCGGGCTGCTCGCCGTCGTCGCCCGGGCGGTGATGCGCCGACCGGTGCTGACCCTGCTGGTCGTGGTGATCGCCCTGACGCCGCTCGTCGCGCCGGTGCTCGGCCTCAAGCTCGGCAGCGTCGACCACCGCGTGCTGCCCCCCTCCGACGCGGTGCACCAGGCGGCCGAGGACCTGGAGGACGGCTTCAGCGGCATCGACCCCCGCCCGCTCACGGTGCTGGTCGACGGCGCGGAGGTGGCACCGGCGTACATCGAGGAGCTGGAGGGCGTCGACGGCGTGAGCGGGGTGGACGTGGCGGGCGTCGACGACGACGGCCACTACCTCCAGGTGCACCTCGAGGACGACTGGCAGAGCGCGGGCGCGGAGGACGCGGTGGCCGACGTGCGTGCCCTCGACCCCCCGGCCGGGGCCGAGGTCGGCGTCGGTGGGGCGTCGGCGGAGATGGTCGACCAGCTCGACGCCATCTACGACCGCGCGCCGATCGCACTGGGCCTGCTGGTGCTCGCGGTGTTCCTGCTCCTCTTCGCCGCGTTCCGCTCGGTGGTGCTCCCGCTGAAGGCGATCCTGCTCAACACGCTGTCGGTGGCCGTCGCGCTGGGCGTGATGGTGTTCGTGTTCCAGGACGGCCACTTCTCCGACCTGCTCGGCTTCACCGCGACCGGCACCCTCGACCCGTCCAACCTCATCCTGGTCTTCTGCCTGCTCTTCGGGCTGTCGATGGACTACGAGGTGTTCATGCTGGCGCGCATCAAGGAGCAGTACGACGCCACCGGTGACAACGAGCAGGCCGTCGCCACAGGTCTGCAGCAGAGCGCAGGCCTCATCACCGCGGCGGCCGCCCTGCTGCTCGTGGTGGTCGGCGCCTTCTCGTTCGCCGGGATCTCCTTCATCCAGATGATCGGCGTGGGGATGCTGGTGGCGATCACGGTGGACGTGCTGCTCATCCGCACGCTGCTCGTGCCGGCCACCATGCGGCTCATGGGCTCCGCCAACTGGTGGCCGGGCGGGCGCCGGGCGGGTGGGACGTCCTCCGCGCCGCCCGAGGTCCCGGGAGGCACCGACCCCCGGGACGGGACACGGACCGGGACGCAGACCGGGACGCAGACCGGGACGCAGACCGGCGATCGCGAGAAGGAGCTGGCCACCGGTTGACCCGACGGCGGGGCGGCCCCGCCCCGCCGCTCCCCACGAACGACCGCGGACGTCATGCGAACCGGAGGCCGAGGGCCACCGGACGCATGACGTCCGCGGGGTGGTGGTGCGGTGGAGCGCCGAGCTGGTGGTGACGCGTGGGGGCGGGGCCCAGCCGGGTCAGTGGTCGGTGGTCTCGCCCGGCACGGTCTCGCCGCGCAGGCCGAGACCGTCGGCCGCCTGGCCCACGGAGCGCTTGATGAGCGCATCCAGGTCCAGGCCGGTGCTCGTCTTCAGCATGTTGAGCGTCTCGACCATGTTGGCCGTGACCTGCTTGGGCAGGGCGCCGGCGCCGTCGGTCGACACGACGGTGAGCTGGTCGATCGCGCCGATCGGGGCCGCGACCTCCTTGGCGATCTGCGGAAGCACCTCGATGAGCATCTGCAGCACCGCGGCGTCGTTGTAGTGCGCGAACGCCTCGGCACGCTTGTCCATCGCCTCGGCCTCGGCCTGGCCGACGGCCAGCACCGCGGCGGCCTGGGCCTCGCCCTCGGCGCGGACGGCCTCGGCCTCCGCCACACGGCGGGAGCGCTCGGCCGCACCGCGGCGCTCGCCCTCGATGGCGCCGGCCTCGGCGAGCGCGGCGCGGCGGGCCTTCTCGGCCTCACCGGAGAGCCGGACCTCCTGGGCCTTGGCCTCGGCGGCCGCGATGGTGGAGGCCTTGCGGGCGTCGGCGGCGGCGATCTCGGCGGAGCGCCGGGCCTCGGCGTCCTGCTCGACGCGGTAGCGCTCGGCGTCGGCCGGCTTGCGCACCTTCGTCTCCAGCTCGCGCTCGGTCAGCGCGGCCTGCCGGACGGCGACCTTCTCCTGCTCGAGGAGGATGGCCTGGTCCTGGTCGGCCTGGGCGAGCGGGCCGGCCGCGGCCGCGCGGGCCTGCGCGGCGTCCGTCTCGATCTTGATCTCGGCCTGGCGCAGCGCGAGGGCGCGCTGGGAGACCGCGATCTCCTCCTCGGCCGCGATCCGCGCCTGCTCGGCGGCCCGGCGGGCGTTGGCCTCCGCGATCGACGCCTCCTGGCCGATGCGCGCGGCCTCGGGACGACCGAGGTCGGCGAGGTAGGAGCCGTCGTCGGTGACGTCCTGGATCTGGAACGTGTCGAGGATGAGGCCCTGGCCCGTCAGCGAGTTCTCCGACTCGTCGGCCACCCGCTGGGCGAAGGCCGCGCGGTCGCGGATGATCTGCTCGACCGTGAGGCCGCCGACGATGGAGCGCAGCGCGCCGGCGAGCACCTCCTGGGTGAAGGGCTCGATGTCGCCCTGCTGCGACAGGAAGCGCTGGGCGGCCAGCCGGATCTGGTCGGCGTTGCCACCGACCTTGACGATGGCCACGCCCTCGACGTTGAGCTTGATGCCCTGGCCGGAGACGGCGCCGCGGATCTGCACCGAGATGCGCCGCGACGACAGGTCGAGGTTGCCGAGCTTCTGCACGAACGGGATGACGAACACGCCGCCGCCCATGACCACCTTCTGGCCGGACAGGTCGGTGGTGAGCTCCCCGGTCTCCGGGTTGATCACCGCCTTGCCCTTGCGGCCGGTGACGATGAACGCCTCGTTGGGGCCGGCGACCTTGTAGCGGCTGGTGATGAGCAGCACCAGCAGCACGAGCAGGACGACGAAGCCGATGATCGGGGTCAGGACCGGGTCCATGGGGATGGGCCTCTCAGTGGTGGGCGGAGCGGTCGTGCGGGGGAGCGGTGGTGCGGGTGGTGCTGGGGGTCAGGTGAGCTCGTCGTACGTCGCGGCGACGGTGACGGCGGTGGGCGACAGGACACCGGTGACGTGCACCGCGGTCCCGGCGGGCAGGGCCCGGTCGGCCTGGGCGTTGTAGCGCAGCACGTGGCCGCCGCGGCGGACGGTGATCGCGCCGTACCCGCTCTCGGGGATGGCGGTCACGACGGTCGCGTCCCAGCCGACGGCGTCGCGGGCGCCTGGGGTCGCGTCGGTGCCGCCGGTCTTCACGAGCCGGGTGAGCCACGCCGCGAACCAGCCGACGACCAGCCCGGCGGCCACGCCGACGAGCGAGGAGGAGAGCTGACCGAGGCCGAAGGCCTGGGCGGTCGCGCCGCCGAAGCCGAGCGCGGAGACGAAGCCGCCCAGGGCGGCGGTGGAGAACCAGTCGCCGGCGAGCGCCTCGATGTCGAAGAGGTCACCGAGGACGAGGGAGAGGAGGAGCACGACGGCGCCGCACAGTCCGATCACCAGGAACGGCGTCACGGGCGCCTCCTCCGGATGTTCGCGGGCACAGGCTCGATGGGCGGGGCCACCGTCACCCTCTCACGACGGGGACGGGTGGCGCTGCCGGTACCGGGCGAGCGGTGGAAAACCCGTTGGCCGGCGGGCGCCCACGGCGTACCGTCGGGTGCACCATGGAGCTCTGACGACGCCCCCGATCGCGCTGCGGCCCCGCCCGCGCGGTCGATCCCCGACCCGGACGGACGCGTCGTCATGCCTGCCCACTCCTCCCTGCCCGCCCTCCGCTCGCTCGGCGGCGATCTCGCCGAGCTGACCGCCCCGCTGGCGCCCCTCGTGGCGCACGGCGTCGTGCGCTCCTACCCCGGCCGGGCCGGCGGCCCCGTGCTCGACGGCGTCGACGTCGTGGCCGCCCCCGGCACCCGTCTCGGCCTCATCGGCGAGAACGGCTCCGGCAAGTCCACGCTGCTGCGCGTGCTCGCCGGCCTCGACCGCCCGGACGCCGGCACGGTCCGGGTGCCCGCCGACGTCGTCCACCTCGCCCAGGAGCCCGACCCCGGCGCCGGCACCGTCGGCGACCTCCTCGACGACGCCCTGCGCCCCCTGCACGCGGCCGTCCGGCTCCTCGAGCGCCTCGCGGTGGGCCTCGCCGCCGACCTGCCGCCGGAGGCGGCGGGCGAGGTGGGGGCGGCGTACGACGCCGTGCTGGCCTGGGCGACCCACCACGACGCCTGGGACGCCGAGCGCCGCGTCGAGGTCACCGCCACCACGCTGGGCGTGGCCGACCTCGACCGGGCCCGCCCGGTCGCGACGCTGTCGGGCGGGCAGCGCACGCGGCTGGCCCTGGCCGCGGCGCTCGTGCGGCGCCCCGCCTGCCTGCTGCTCGACGAGCCGACGAACCACCTCGACGCCGAGGCGCTCGACCTCCTCGAGACGTCGCTGGTCGAGCTGCCGGGCGTCGTCGTCGCCGCCAGCCACGACCGCACGTTCCTCGACCGCGTCTGCACCGACCTCCTCGACCTCGACGCCGGGGCGCTCGGCGCGGACGGCCGCGGCGGGCGGCGCTTCGGCGGCGGCTTCAGCGACTACCTGGCCCACCAGACGGCGGTGCGCCGCCGCTGGGAGGAGACCTGGCAGCGCCAGCAGGACGAGATCGCCGACCTGCGCGCGCGCACCCGCGTCGACCTCGCCAGCATCGCGCCGGGCCGCGGCCCCACCGACAACGACAAGTTCATCCACGCCTTCAAGGGGGCGAAGGTCGAGCGCACCCGCGCCCGGCGCGTCCACGACGCCGAGCGGCGGCTCGAGGTCGCCGAGCGCGAGGCCGTGGCGAAGCCGCCGCGGCCGCTGCGGTTCGCCGTACCGCTCACGGGAGGCGGGACCGCGGGCACCGACGCGTCCGCCGGTGCGGGTACGACGGGAGGCGGCGTCGCGGTCGCCGTGCGGGACCTGCGGGTCGACGGCGAGGGCGGCGGGGCCGGTCGGCCGCGGCTCGTGCTCGACCGGCTCGACGTCGCCACCGGTGAGCACCTCCTCGTCACGGGACCCAACGGGTCGGGCAAGACGACGCTGCTCGACGTGCTGGCCGGGCGGCTGGCCCCGGACGCGGGCCGGGTCGACGTGCGGGCCCGCCGCGTGCGGCTCGTCGCGCAGGACCCCGACGTCGGGCCGCCCGACCGCACCGCGCGGGCGGCGTACCGCGACCTCGTCGGCCCCGAGGCGGCCGAGCGGGTACCGCTGCGCTCGCTGGGGCTGCTGCACCCGCGCGACCTCGGCACCCCGGTCGGCGCCCTCAGCGTCGGCCAGCGGCGCCGGCTCACGCTGGCGGTCGCGGTCGCCGCTGCCCCCGACCTCCTGCTGCTCGACGAGCCGACGAACCACCTGTCGCTGCGCCTGGCCGGCGAGCTGGAGGAGGCGGTCGGCGTCGCCCCGGGGACCGTCGTCGTCACCTCCCACGACCGGTGGCTGCGCGCCCGGTGGACCGGGCAGCGGGTGGGGCTCGCCGCGCCGTACCCGACCACCTGACCGACCCCCCTCGATCCGGGCCGAGGTCGACACGCGGGCGTCACGCGGGCGTGGCAGGCTGGGAGGCATGTCGACCGCGCACCCCCAGGGCACTCCCGGACCGCCCACGACGGTCATCCTCTTCGGCGCCACCGGCGACCTGTCGCGCCGCAAGCTGCTGCCTGGTCTGCTGCACCTGCGGCGCACCGGCCTGCTGCCCCACGTGCAGATCGTGGGCACCTCGCTGGACCCGCACACGCGCGAGACCTTCGTGGAGTTCGCGCACGACGCGATCCGCGAGTTCGCCTCCGACGTGACCGAGGGGGAGTGGGACGACTTCGCCAAGCGGCTCTACTGGGCCCCGGGCGGTACGGCGGAGTCGCTGCGGGCCGCGGTCGCGGAGGCCGAGTCGGAGTGCGTCGAGCCGCAGCACCGGCTGCACTACCTGTCGGTGCCGCCCAAGGCGGCGATGGCGGTCATCCACACGCTCGCCGAGGCGCAGCTGGTGGAGCGCTCGCGCGTGGTGATGGAGAAGCCGTTCGGCGTCGACCTCGAGAGCGCGAAGGCCCTCAACGCCGCCGTGCACGAGGTGTTCGAGGAGTCGCAGGTCTTCCGCATCGACCACTTCCTCGGCAAGGAGGCGGCGCTCAACATCCTGGCGTTCCGCTTCGCCAACGGCCTGTTCGAGCCGGTGTGGAACCGCAACATGATCGACCACGTGCAGATCGACGTGCCGGAGCGGCTCGGCCTGGAGCAGCGGGCGTCGTTCTACGAGTCCACCGGCGCCTACCGCGACATGGTCGTCACGCACCTCTTCCAGGTGCTCGCGTTCACCGCGATGGAGGCGCCGACCGCGCTCGACCCGCAGTCGATCACGGAGGAGAAGGGCAAGGTCTTCCGCTCGATGCTGCCGATCCACCCGGAGGACGTGGTGCGCGGGCAGTACCTGGGCTACCGCGAGGAGCCCGGCGTCGACCCGGAGTCGGAGACGGAGACGTTCATCGCGCTGCGCTGCTACGTCGACAACTGGCGGTGGGCGGGCGTGCCGTTCTACCTGCGCACCGGCAAGAAGCTCGCCGAGGGCCAGCGGATCATCTCGGTGGCGTTCAAGGAGCCGCCCAAGTCGATGTTCCCCGAGGGCTCGGGGATCGGGCAGCACGGCCCCGACCACCTGACCTTCGACCTCGCCGACCAGGCCAAGGTCAGCCTGTCGTTCTACGGCAAGCGGCCGGGCCCGGGGTTCCGCCTCGACAAGGTGTCGATGCAGTTCTCGGTGGAGGACACGAACTGGGCGGGCTCCGTGCTGGAGGCCTACGAGCGGCTCATCCTCGAGGCGACGAAGGGCAACCACACGCTCTTCACCACCGCCGAGGGCGTCGAGCGGCTCTGGGAGATCTCGCAGCCCCTCATCGACTCCCCGCCGCCGGTGCGGCCCTACGAGCCGGGCACCTGGGGACCGAACCAGATCCACCAGCTCATCGCCCCCCGCGCCTGGCGCCTGCCGTTCGAGCGCAGGTGGCGGGAGCGGAACGCCGAGCACGACGCGGACTGACCGGCGCGGACCGGCGCGGACCGGCGCGGACCGGCGCGCCGGCCGAACGGGTCCGTCCCGCGCGGCGTGAGGAACGCCCCGACGGGGTAGGGAGCGCGCCGGAGCGAGGAGGGGACCCCGTGGAGATGCGCACGTTCACCCTGACGGCAGGGACGTCGGACAAGTTCTGGTCGATCGGCGTCGAGGGCGCCGACGTGACCGTCCACTACGGCCGCAACGGCACGAAGGGGCAGGTCACCCGCAAGACGTACGCCGACCCGGCGGCCGCCGCCGCGGAGGCCGCGAAGCAGGTCGCGGCGAAGGAGAAGAAGGGGTACGTCGAGGGCGCGGCCACCACGGGCACCGCGCTGCCGGCGCCCCGCCCGCCCGCCGTACCGGACCCGCCGGCGCCCGCCGTACCGGACCCCGGGACGTCATCCGTGCCGAGCGCCCCGACCCACGGTGGGGATGACGTCCGCCCGGACGCCGCGCCGGACGCCGCGCCGGTCGCCGCACCCGACGCCACGCCCGCCACAGCGCCTGCCGACCTCGGCGTGCTGCTGACCCGCACGGAGGAGGCCGCGCTGCCCGTCGGGCGGCCGCTCGACTCGCTGGAGGTGCCCGAGCCGCCGCGGGACGGGCCGGCGACGGCGAAGCACTGGGAGGCCTGGCAGCGGGCGAACGCGGTGGTGGACACGAGCTACTACGCCCGCATCGAGACCTACCTGCTCCCGCCGGTCGACGGGGTCCCCGACCGGCGGACGGCGGCGTGGTGGGTGGCGTTCGAGTGCGACCGGGTGCCGCAGATCGCCGTGGACAGTCGCTGGGTCCCCCTGACGTGGGAGCAGTGGGCCGCCCAGGAAGCCGCCGAGCGGTCGCGGGTCACGGCCATGGACCTCGACCTGCCGGAGCGCCGTCGCCGCGCCCGGGCCGCCGCGAGCGACCCCGACGCCCCGCTCCCGCCCCGCGCCTGGGTGGGCCACGACCTCCCCGACGGGCTGCGGGTCGCCGCCTGGATCGCGCTCGGCGGGCTCGCGGCCGCCTTCGACGTGGACGCGGCGGTCGCCGGAGACCTGCGGGCGGGCGACGTCCCCGCGCTGCGGGCCCTCGTCGTGCCGCAGCTGGCCCCGGCCGACGTCGAGCGGTTGCGCGCGGCCGCTCGGTCGCCGGAGACCCCGCTCCGCACCCGGGTCGTGCTGAGCGCGCTCGTGGCCGAGCCCGACGAGCACGCCGCTCTCGTCGCCGCCGTCGGGCCCGACGCCGTCGTCGAGCAGCGCCCGCCGCGGACGCTCGCCTCCGGCCGGTCGGTGGGCGCCGACGTGGGCCTCCACGACGCCGTGCTGGTCGCGGCCGCCGTGGCCCTCCCCGACGCCGAGAGCCGCGCGGAGCTCTGGGACGGCGTGGTCGACCTGCTGACCTCCCTCGGCGAGACCGAGCAGCTCCGGGGGCGCCGCCCGCCCGGCGCCCTGGAGCTGGAGCTGTTCGGCACCCGTGCCCTGGCGGTGGCGGTCGACCGGGTGTGCGCGGAGACGAACGCGGAGCGCGCCAACTTCGAGACCCGCCCGCTGCTCGCCCGCCTCTCCGGCGCGGGCGCGGTGCCCTTCGTGCTGCGCCTGGCGACCGACTCGAAGGCCGTCGTCGCCGCCCGCGAGTGGCTCGTGGCGCACGCGGGCGCGCTCGCGGCGTACGACGGGCCCCTGTCGCGCGGTCAGCTGCGCGCGCTGGAGTCGGTCGTGCGCGAGGTGCTCGCGACGGCCCCCGGCGCGCTCGCCGTCGCACTGGCCGACGCCCGGCACCCCGACGTCGCGGCGCTCGTCGCCCGCGTCGGCGACGAGGCGGCCCTGCCCGTGCTCGGGGCCGACGGCGGCCTCCCCGCGTGGTGGAACGACGCCACGGCCGCCGAGGAGGCCACCCCGGTGCCCGACGGGCCGCTCAAGCTGCCGGCGCGGCTCCCGGCGTACGCCGCCGCGCTGCCCCCGCTGCGGGTCGCCGACGCCCGGCTGGACGACGAGCAGGTCGCGGCGGTGCTGTGGTCCGCGCTGCGCAGCGCCCGCGACGAGACGCTCGCGCCCCGCCCGCTCGTCGCGGCGGTGCGCGAGCGGATGAGCGGGCCGGCCCGGGACGCGATCGGGCTCGGCCTCCTCGAGGGCTACCTCGGGGCGGGGGCGAAGGCGCCGGACAAGGCGGTCTTCCTCGCCGCCGGGTTCCTCGGCGCCGACGGTCTCGTCCTGGAGCTGGCGCCGCGGGTGCGGGCCTGGCCCGGCGAGAGCCAGCACCAGCGGGCCGTGACCGGCCTCGACGTGCTGGCGGCCACCGGGACGACGTCGGCGCTGCAGGCCATCTCGGGGATCGCGGCCAAGTCGAAGTTCAAGGGCGTGCAGAAGGCCGCGCAGGAGTCGCTCGCGCGCCTGGCCGCGCTCCAGGGCCTGACCGTCGACGAGCTCGAGGACCGCGTCGTGCCCGACGGTGGCCTCGACGAGCGGGGCGTGCGGGTGCTCGACTTCGGTCCGCGCCGGTTCCGTGTCGCGCTGAGCCCGCAGGGCGGGCTGGTCGTCACGGCCCTCGACGCCGACGGCCGCCCGACCGGCAGGCCCCGCACGGCCCTGCCCGCGCCGAACGCCGGGGACGACGCCGACCTGGCGGCCGCCGCGAAGGCCGAGTTCACGCTGGCCCGCAAGCAGCTGAGCGACCTCGCGAAGATCCAGACCGTGCGCCTCGAGAAGGCGATGGTCACGGGTCGGCGCTGGCCGGTCGCCGACCACCGGGCGTACGTGGTCGAGCACCCGGTGCTCAACTCCCTCGTCCGGCCGCTCGTGTGGGCCGTCGAGCCCGGGCAGGCCGGGCCGGCCGGGTCCGGCGGTGCGCCGGTGCTGGTGCGCGTCACGGAGGACCGCGAGTACCTGACGATCGACGAAGAGCCGTACGACGCGCCCGACGGCGCCACGGTCACGCTGGCCCACCCGCTCCACCTGGCCGACGACGTGCGGGACGCCTGGCGGGCGCACCTCGCCGACTACGAGCTCGTGGCCCCCGTCGACCAGCTCGACCGGGCGACGTTCGGGCTGCCCGACGGGCAGCGGCCCGGCAGCGACTTCGCCGGCCTGCCGCAGGGACGCATCAACCCCGGGACCCTCGTCAGCACCCTGGAGCGGATGGGCTGGGTGCGGGGCACGCCGGCCGACGCGGGCGTCATCGGCACCCTGAGCCTGCCGTTCCCCGACCGGGGGCTCGAGGTCGTCGTCGAGATCCGCGACGGCCTGTGGACGGGGATGATCCACGAGTCCGGTCCGCAGGAGGTCACGGAGGCCGGCGTCTTCGCCCTCGGCGGGGGTGCGCGCTGGTACTACGACACGCGGGGCGCCCACGACTGGACGACCGTCGACCCGATCGTCGTCTCCGAGGTGCGCCGCGCGTTCGCCGCCCTGCAGGAGAAGGTGGAGGGGTGAGCGCAGCCACCGTCCCGCCCGGCCCCGACCGGGTCCAGCGGCCCTCCGCCGAGACGCTGCACGCCGCCGAGCTCGTCCGCCTGCGCGAGCGCGACGCGGCGACGGGGGCCACCGTGCCCGACGGGTGGGCGCTGGCGCCGCGCAGCGTCGTCGACTTCGTGCTGGGCGACGCGGGACGCCCCGACGGCCTGGGCCTGCTGCCGAAGTTCGTGGGCGAGCGGGCGTTCGTCGAGCGGTGCGTGGTGGCGCTGGCCACCGACCGCGGGCTGATGCTCGTGGGCGAGCCGGGCACCGCGAAGTCGTACCTGTCGGAGCTGCTGGCCGCCGCGGTCTCGGGCGACTCCACCCTCACGATCCAGGGGTCGGCCTCGACGACGGACGACGCGATCAAGTACTCGTGGAACTACGCGCTGCTGCTGGCCCAGGGGCCGGGGCCGGAGGCGCTCGTGCCCGCCCCCGTGCACCGGGGCATGAGCGAGGGCAAGGTGGTGCGCTTCGAGGAGATCACCCGCTGCCCGATCGAGACGCAGGACTCGCTGCTCTCGGTGCTCTCCGACCGGGTGCTCGTCGTGCCCGAGCTGTCCGACCCCCACCGCGTGCTGCACGCGCGGCGCGGGTTCGCCGTGCTGGCCACCGCCAACATCCGCGACCGCGGCGTCAACGACATGAGCGCGGCGCTCAAGCGGCGGTTCAACTTCGAGACGGTGCAGCCGATCCGCGACCCCCGCCGCGAGGTCCGGCTCGTGCAGCAGCAGAGCGACGCGATCCTCGCCCAGGCCGGGATCGCGAGCGGGCTGCCGGCCGACCTCACCGAGGTGCTGGTGACGCTGTTCGGCGAGCTGCGCACCGGCCGGACGGAGGCCGGTGCACCCGTCGAGCAGCTGTCGACGGCGATGTCGACGGCCGAGGCGGTGCAGGTCGCGGTGACCACCGGGCTCCAGGCCGCGTGGTTCTCCGACCGGCCCCCGCACGGCGGCCACCTCGTCGAGGCGCTGCTCGGCACGGCGCTGAAGGACTCCGAGGAGGACCGCTCGCGGCTGCGGGGCTACCTCTCCCGCGTGGTGAAGGGCCGCCCCGGTCGGTGGGAGGAGCTGTACGCCGCGCGGGACCGCCTCGATGGCTGACCCCGACGGACCCGACGGACCCGACGGACCCGGGGAGCCCGACGCGCCCGACCGGCCGGACGCGCGCGACCTGCTCTGGGTGCCGGTGCGCCACCACTCGCCGGCGGCGGCGCTCGCGGTGCGCGACCTGGTCGCGGCGTACCGGCCCGCGGCCGTGCTGGTCGAGGGCCCGGCCGACTACACGCGCATCGACCAGCTGCTGCTCGACCACCGCCTGCCCGTCTCGCTGATGGCGTGGCTGCGTTGGGAGCCGGAGGACGACGACGAGCACCCGGTGCTCGCCCACGCCCTCTACCCGTTCGCGCGGTTCAGCCCGGAGTGGCAGGCGATCACGCAGGGCGCGCGGGCCGGGGCCGACGTGCGGTTCGTCGACCTGCCCTGGCACGAGCAGTTCTGGCTCGAGCAGCGCGGCCGCGACGAGGCGGCGGCGCTCCTGCCGCCCGACGAGGTGGGCGAGGCGTTCTACGACCGCCTCGCCGCCTACACCGGGCGCCACGACCTCAGCGCGGTGTGGGACGAGTTCGTCGAGGTCGAGCCCGACGTCGACGCGGCCACCTACCTGCGGCGGGCCGCGGTGCTCGGTGCCGGCATGCGGGCCGACGCCGTGGCCGGCGAGGAGCGCGACCGGCTCAACCGGGCCCGCGAGCAGCACATGGCGGCGGAGGTGCTGCGCGCCCGCGCGGACCACCCGTCGGGCGTGGTGCTCGTCGTCACCGGCGCCTTCCACACCACCGGGCTGCAGCGCCTGGTGGCGGCGGGTGCGTCGGCCCGGCCCCCGGCTCCGCCGCCGACGCACGTGCCGCCCGGTCGGCTGGAGTCGGGGCACGCGCTGCTGCCCACGTCGTACGCGGTCCTCGACGCCCACGCCGGCTACCTCGCCGGCCAGCCCAGCCCCGGGTTCTACGACCGGGTGTACGACGCGGGCCTGGCCCGGCGCGGTGGCGCCACCGACCGGGACGACGTCGCCGCCGGCCTGCTCGCCGAGTCCGTCACGGCCCTGCGCGGGGCCGGCGTGGTGGTCTCGGCCGCCGACGCGATCGCGGCGACCACCACCGCCCGGGGCCTCGCGGCCGTGCGCGACCACGCCCGCGTCTGGCGCGACGACCTGGTCGACGGGCTCACCTCCGCGCTCGTCAAGGACGTGCTCGTCGGCGGGGACCACGCGGCCGACGGCGGCCACCCGCTCGTCGGCCGGCTCCGGCACTCGCTGCGCGGCGACGCGGTGGGCCGGCTCGCGCCCGGCACCGACCAGCCACCGCTCGTCGCCGACGTGCTCGGGCGCTGCGAGGCCGCCGGGATCCCGCTCGAGCCGACCGCGCGGGTGGTCCACCTCGACCTCGACGACGCGGCCGACCGGCGGCGCTCCCGGCTGCTGCACACGCTGGCGGTGCTCGACATCCCCGCCGCTGTCCTCGAGCGGGACGCCACGACCGGTGACGCGGGACGCCCGACCGGGTCCGGCCGTCCCGGCGGCGCGCGGCCGACCGGTCGGCTCGGCTCGACCCAGGTCTGGCGGGTGCGCTGGAGCGAGCGGGTGGCGACCGCGTCGGTGACGGCGAGCCGGTACGGCGCGCTGCTCGACCAGGCGCTGCGGGCGCGGCTGGCCGAGGAGGCGCGCGAGGGGATCGCCGCGCTGACCGGCGTGCTCGAGGACGCCGTGCGCTGCGGCGTCGAGGACCTGCGCGGCGACCTCGCCGATCGCATCACCTCCGCCGTGCGCGCGACGGACGAGCTGCTCGACCTGCGCGACTGCCTCGGGCTGCTCCTGCGGCTGCACCGCTTCGACCGCTGGTACGGCGTCACCGGCCGCGCCGACCTCGGCGCGCTGCTCGTCGTCGTCGCCACGCGGGCGGTCGAGCTCGTCGAGCGGCTGCCGCCGGTGGGCGGCGGGGCGGCCGCGTCGTCCTGCGCGGCCGTGCTGCGCCAGGTCACCGAAGCCGTGCTCAGCTCGCCCGAGCTGCACGCCGCCGGGCTCGAGGAGCAGCTGCGGGCCGCCGTCGACGCGCAGCTCGGGGACGCCCGGGGCGGTGCGGCACGCCGTACCCGGCGGACGGCCGAGGAGCGGCACGCCCCCGAGGTCGAGGGGGCGCTCACCGGGGCGCGGTGGCTGCTCGACTCGGTGGTGCCCGCCGCCGACCGTCCGGGGGTCGGGCCCGCCGGTGCGCCGGACCCGGTGGCGACGGGCGCCTGGTACGCCGGACTGATGGCCGTCGCCGGGCACCTCGCGCTCGCGGCCCCCCAGCTGTTCGACCCGCTCGACGCCGCCCTGCGCGCCTGGTCGGCGGACGACTTCGTGCAGGCCCTCCCCGACCTGCGGCGCGCGACCGCCGAGCTCGTGCCGGCCGAGCGCCAGGCGCTGCTGCGCCACCTCGTGCCGACCGACGCCGTCCCGCTGGCCGCGCGGGCCCCGCTGCAGGCCGACCCGGCGGCGTTGGCCGCCCTCGTCGCGCGGGAGGCGGAGCTGTTCGGGCTCGTCGAGCGGCACGTCGGGCCGCTGGGGGCGCCGGTCGCACGCGGCGGGGACGCCGGATGAGCGCCGACGAGGGAGTCGGGGCCAGCGGGGGAGTCGGGGGCGTCGGGGGCGACGGCGAGGAGGCCGAGCGTCGACGGCGCTGGCGGCTCGTGCTCGGTCGCGCCGCCGAGCCTGCGCTGGGCGGGCTGGGCCCCGGGGACGCCCGGCTGGAGCGCACGCTGGACTTCCTCCACGGCCGGGACCCCGACGGCACCGGCGCCGGCAGCGGCAGCACCGAGGGCTCCGGTCTGATGACCACCACCGAGTGGATCAACGCGGTCCACGAGCTGTTCCCGCGCAGCGTGGCCGACCGGATGGTGACCGAGGCGATCGAGCGTCACGGCATCGAGGACGCCGTCACCGACCCCGTGTTCCTCGAGCGGGTCACCCCCAGCCCGGCGCTGCTCACCGCGGTCCTCGCGACCCGGCACCTCATGGACGAGCGGGTGCTGGCCCTCGCCCGCCGGGTGGTGGCCACCGTCGTCGCCGAGATGATGGAGGCCCTGGCGGCGCCCGTGCGCACGCCTTTCCGGGGCGCCCGCGACCCGCGGCGCCGCACCCGCCACCAGGTGGCCGCCAACTTCGACCCGCGGGCCACGGTGCGGGCCAACCTCAAGCACGTCGACCCGGCCTCGGGGCGGCTGGTGATCCGGGAGCCGCTGTTCGCGACCCGGGTACGCCGCGCTGCCGACCGCTGGCAGGTCGTCGTGGCCGTCGACCAGTCGGGGTCGATGGGCGAGTCCGTCATCCACTCGGCCGTGACCGCCGCGATCTTCCACCAGGTGGGCGAGCTGAGCACCCACCTCGTCGCCTTCGACACCGAGGTCGTGGACCTGACCGCCGACGTGGCGGACCCCGTCGAGGTGCTCCTGCGGGTGCAGCTCGGCGGCGGCACCGACATCGACCGGGCGCTGCGCTACTGCGAGAGCCTCGTGAGCGCGCCGCGCCGCGCCGTCGTCGTGGTCATCAGCGACTTCGTGGAGGGCGGCGACCCCTCGGGGATGCTGGGCACCGTCCAGCGGCTGACGGCCGCCGGCGTGACCGTGCTGGCGCTGGCGGCCCTGGACGCGGGGGGCCGCTCGACCGTCCCGCCGTCCACCGGCGCGGCCCTGGCCCGCCGCGGCGCGCACGTCGCCGCCATGACGCCGGACCGGCTCGCCGCCTGGGTCGCCGAGGTGGTCGCCGGGACGCGTCCGTCCGGCGCCGCCGAGCCGACCGGGCCGTCGGGCCCGTACGGCGGGGGCGACCGGTGATCCCCGACCTCGGCGGCCTGACGCCCGAGGTGCTCGTGGACCTCACCAACGTCGGCACGGTCCGCCGGGCCACCCGCGAGGTGGAGTCCGGCAGCGTGGCGCTCACGTTCACCGAGACCGACCACGGGCTCGAGGTCGCCGGCGACGACGGCACCCGCTGCCTCGTCGGCACCGGCCCGTTCGCCACCTGGACCTGCGACTGCCTCGCCGGCTCCGCGTGCCGGCACCTCGTGCGCGCCGTCCTCGCCTGGCGGGCGCGTGCCGAGGCGGAGCGCGGTGAGACGGAGCCCGCCCCGGCCGCGAGTCAGGCCGCGGGTCAGGCCGCGAGTCAGGCCGCGGGGCCGGCCGTCGCGCCGGCTGCTGCGCCGGTTGCTGCGCCGGTCGGGGTGGTCGAGGTGGTCGAGCCGCGGGTCCGGCGCGCGGCGGAGCGGCTGCGCGCCGAGCGGGGTCTCGTCGCCACGCTCACCCGCGGGACGCGGGTCGGTGTCGTGCTCCACGTGCCCGTCGAGCTGACCGTCCGGTTCGGTGCCGACGCGGACCCGCGCTTCGCGCTCTGCGAGTGCGGCCGCACCGGCTGCGCCCACGTCGACCACGCCCTCGCCGTGCTCGCCGCGTCCCCGGACTCCGACGGGCTGGTGGTCCTCGAGCCGACGGTCGGCGCCCCGGGGGACGGTGGGCCGGGGGTCGAGGGGCGCGCGGGCGTCGTACCGGACCGGCTGCGCGCCGACGCCGACGCCTGGTGGGCGCTGCTCGTCGAGCTGGGGCTGGGGGCGGCGGCCGAGCTGACGGGCTCCGCGGTGCGGCTGGCCGGGGACCTCGAGGCGGCGGGCCTGCCCCATCCGGCGGCCGTGGCGCGGGACCTCGCGGACCAGCTGACCCACCAGACGGCGCGCGACGCGCAGGTCGCCCCCGAGCGGCTCGTGCTGCTCGTCGGCGAGCTCGAGGCCCGGCTGCGCCGGCTCGAACGTGGTCCGGCCCCCGGTGGCGTGCCCACCGCGCTCGTGGCCGGGCAACCGCCCGTCGAGGAGACGACGCAGCAGCGTCGCCTCGTGGGGCTCGGGGCCGAGCACGCCCACGTGGGGGGCTGGAGCACGCTGCGGGTGCTCGTCGCCGACGTGCGCACCGGCAGCGTCCACACGCTGACGGCCGAGGCGGCCGACCGGGAGCAGGCGCCCGTCACGCCGCAGCAGCTGGGTCGTGCCAGCCGGGGCGGTGCGCGCCTCGTCGACTGGGCGCGGGGCGCGGTGGTGCTCCCGCCCAGCCGGCGCCGGGGCCACGAGCTGGTGGTGCCGCGCGGGCGGGTCGCCGTGCGGGCGACGACGACCCTGGAGGTGCCCGACGGCTCGCCCGTGCTGGCCGCCCGCTTCGCGGACCTCGCGCCGGTCGCCGACCTGCCCGCCGTCCTGGGCCCGCGCGCTCCGGTCGCGGGGGTCGCTGCGGCCCGGGTGGTCGCGGTCGAGGACGTGGACCTCGACCCGGTCCGCCGGCGGGTCCGGGCGCAGCTGCGCGACGCGGACGGGGCGACGGTGCTCGCTGACCTCGGCTGGGCGCCCCGTGCCGCCGGGGCCGCCGGCGCGATCGGTGCCGCCCTGCTCTCCGGCGAGGTCGACGTGGTCGCCGGTCGCTGGGTACGGCGCGCCGACGGCCTCGTCGTGCACCTCACCGCCGTCTGGGGCGCGGGCGGCGCCCTGGTGGGGCCGCTCGCGGAGCCGGCGGGACCCGGCGCCGAGCCCACCCCGACCTCCCCCAGGAGCTCGGGCACCGCCGACCCGTGGGACGCCCTGCGGGCCGCGGTCGTCGAGGCGCTCGGCCGCCTGCTCGTGCTGGGGGTGCGCAGGGGCGGCCCGGCCGCGACCCGCGACCTCCTCGAGGCGAGCCGGGAGGCCGAGGGACTGGGGCTGCTGCGGGTCGCCGACCTGCTGCGGACCGCGGCGGCCGCTCTCGGCGTACCGGGGGAGCGGGAGCGGGCCCTCGCCGACGTCGCCGTGCTGCTGGCGTTCGCGGAGTGAGCGGGGCGGGCCCCGCCGTACCCGGATCAGGGCATGCGCAGGACGCCGAGCCCCTTGTAGAGGTCGACGCGCTCCAGCGTGCTGCCGGGGGCGGAGGCCTGCCAGCGCTCGCCGGTGACGCGCTCGTCGTCGCGGTCGTAGTCGTCCATCAGCACGATCGCGCCGGGCGCGAGGCGGTCGCGCAGCACGGGGAACGCCGGGTAGCGGGCCTCGCGGCCGCCCGAGCCGGGCGGGCCGTCGACGATCAGGAGGTCGATCGGAGGCAGGTCGCCGAGGGCGTCGACGTCGTACCACTGCGGCTCGTGGTCGGGCACCGGCGAGGGGGCCAGGGGGGCGATGCGCACCTCGGCGACGTCGTCGACGCCGTTCTCGACGAGGGTGCGGCGGGTCTGCTCGCCGTAGAACGCCTCGTGGTCGATCGAGATGATGCGGGTCGGCAGGCCGTACTGCTTGACGGTGAGCGCCATCAGCAGGGTCGAGGAGCCGGAGCCGCACTCGACGACGACCGCGGGGCGCTCCTCGCGCAGCAGGTGGACGAGGAAGAGCAGCAGGTCGGGCGAGGCCGCGAAGCCGCTGAGGCCGGGCAGCGGGCGCTCGATGCGCACCGCCGCGAACAGCTGGAGCAGCGCCTGGGTCTGGCGCACGTCGCCGATCGACTCGACGAGCAGCAGGCGCTCGATCTCGTTGCGCAAGCCGTCGCGGTTGCGGTCGGAGACCGTCGTGGTCGTGCGGGTGGCCTCGGCGATCTCGCCCGCGACGTGGCCGGCGAGGCGGTCGGTGCTGCGCTCGAAGGTGCGGCGCAGGCCGTCGGTGCGGGTGCGGACGAGCTCGGCGAGCTCCGCGGTGCGCGCCGCCTCCAGCTCGTCGGAGCGCGCGTGCTGGGCGTGCAGCAGCCGGCTGGTGCCGATGGCCGACAGCGCCGCGAGGGTCGTGGCGAGCAGGACGATGCCGGCGAGGAGGCCGAGCACCCAGGCGCCGTCGAGGTCGACGACCAGGCCGGTGAGCACCGGCAGGCCGACGAGCGCGACGAGCGCGACCAGGCCGAGGAGGGGGCGCGTGGGTCCGGACGACGGCAGCACCTGCCGCAGGACGGAGCTCGACGTACTCATGCGGGTGTACCTCCCGGTCGGGGTGCGCGCGGGAGGTACGCGCACCGGTCCGGGCCCGAGGCTATCCAGGTCCGGGCCGCCTGGGGGGCAGCGACCCTCAGGCCGGCCCTCAGCCAACCCTCGGGCTGCCCCTCAGGCCAGGCCCCGGATCGGGCGGGCGGGCGGACGGCGGCCCGCGATGCTCCACGCCATGTCGACGACCTGACGGGTCTCGGGCACCTGGTGGACCCGGTAGATCCGGGCCCCCGCCTGCGCGCAGATCGCGGTCGCCGCCAGCGTGCCGAGCAGCCGCTCGCCCACGGGCTTGTCGAGCGTCTCGCCGACGAAGTCCTTGTTGCTGAGGCTCACCAGCACGGGCCAGCCGGTGGCGACCATCTCCCCGAGGCGGCGGGTGACCTCGAGGGAGTGGAACGTGTTCTTGCCGAAGTCGTGGGCCGGGTCGATGACGATCGACTCGCGGGCCACGCCGGCCGCGAGCGCCCGCTCGGCGTACGCCGTGGTGTCGGCGATCGCGGCGGCGACCACGTCGTCGTAGGTGATCCGGAACGGCCGCGTGCGCGGCGTGACCCCGCCGGTGTGGGTGCAGATGATCGCGGCGCCGTGCTCGGCGGCGGCGTCGACGAGCTCGGGGTCGGCCCCGCCCCAGGCGTCGTTGAGCACGTCGGCGCCCTCGGCGCACACGGCGCGGCCGACCGAGGCGCGCCAGGTGTCGACGGAGATGACGAGGTCGGGGTACGCCGCCCGCACCCGCGCCACGAACGACACGACGCGACGGCGCTCCTCCGTCTCGTCGACCTCGACGCCCGGCGCGGCCTTGATGCCACCGATGTCGACGATCTCCGCGCCCTCGTCGACGACCTGGGCGACGCGGTCGAACGCCTGGTCCTCGGCCCACGTGGCGCCGCGGTCGAAGAACGAGTCGGGGGTGCGGTTGACGATCGCCATCACGAGCGTGGCGTCGTCGGCGAAGGAGTGCCGGCCCAGGCGCAGCGTCACGGGCGGTCCGCCTGGCTCGGGCCTGCGCCGACCAGCGAGGAGTACGGCGGACGCTCGCCCACGGTGACCGCCCGCACGGCCGCGTGGGCGCCGCCGTCGGACTGGTCGAACTGTCGCAACGCGACGGTGTCGACGCCGGCCACGGGGGCCGTGCGCCGGGCGGCCGCGGCGAGGATCTGGGTGGCCATCGCCCCGAGGTCGGCGAGGGCCTGGTGGCGGTGGGAGCGGCGGCCGAGGTCGACCTGCGCGATGGCATCGAGGCCGCGGGTCCGCAGCGTGTCGACGAGGGCGGCGAGCTCGACGGCGTACCCCGTCGGCACCGACAGCGACCCGAACAGCTCCCGGCGCACCGCCCACTCGCCGGCCAGCGGCTGCACGATCCCCGCGAGCTCGGGGAACGCCAGGGCGATGAGCGGGCGGGCGACGAGCTCGGTGACGCGGCCCCCGTCGTACGGTCCGCCGCCCTCCACGTCGAGCGGGCGCGCGTAGAAGCCCTTGACCAGCGCGACCGACGGGTCGGTGAGCAGCGGGCCGAGCAGGCCGGGCACGAAGTGGGTGTCCCACTCGCGCAGGTCGGCGTCCATGAAGACGAGCAGGTCGCCGCGGGTGACGAAGAGCGACTTCCACATGGCCTCGCCCTTGCCGGGCGCCCAGCCGAGGTCGGGGCGGATGTCGGAGGCGCGGTGCACGACCGCGCCCGCGTCGGCGGCGACGGCCGCGGTGTCGTCGACCGAGTCGGAGTCGATGACGACGACCTCGTCGAGCAGGGAGACGGTCTCGACGAGGCGCTCCCGCACGCGGGTGACGACGTCGCCGACGGTCGCCGCCTCGTTGCGGGCCGGTACGACGAGGCTCACCGTCGCGCCGGTCGCGCGGCGGGCCTCGAGGAGGGCGTCGAGCGTCCACGCGTCCCAGCGGTGCGAGCGCCGACGCGACCACGCGGCGGTGGCGTCCTCGGGCAGCGCGGTCACGCCCGTCAGCCTAGACAGGGCGGCGCGGGGCGCCTGCCGGTCACCCTCGGTCCGCGCGTTCCGCCACGCGGGGAGGGGGCGCGCCGTAGGGTTCGCCTCACCCCCGCGCCCCCCCGCACCCCGCACCCGCGTCTCCGCGCCCCCGTAGAACGGAACACCATGACGACTCCGCTCAGCCCCTCCCGCCGCACCGTCCTGCGCGCCACCGCCTGGACGGCACCCGCCGTCGTCGTCGTCAGCGCCGCGCCGGCCTTCGCGGCGTCGGTCGCCGGCGACGTCACCGCGGTCTTCACGCCGACCCGCACGTCCACCGGTGTGCTGCTCTCCGGCCTGGTCACGAACAGCTCGCCCAGCGACCTGCTGGTCACCGCCTCGTTCGACGTCGCCGTCGACCCGGCCAGCCCCGACACGGTGACCAACGGCTCGTACAACGACCTGAACGGTTGGACGCTGACCTACTTCAACTGGGTCGACGGCACCGGCCAGAAGGCGGCGCGGTGGTCCGGGGACCGGGTCATCGCCGCAGGATCGGGGGCGCCGCTGCCGGACGCCACGATGTATCTCCCGTCGACGGCTCACGGCACCAGCACCCTGACCCTGACGGCTCCGGCTCCGGCCGTCGTGACCAACCCCCCGGCCGTCCCGTTCGGGCCCTCCGGCGTGCAGGCCCGCCGGGCCGCGCCGCAGCCCTCCCCGATGTGGGGGACCGGAGCGCCCCAGGGCTGAGCCGTCCGGGGGCGGTCGGCCGCGACGTTGACCGCCCCTGGCTAGCCTGTCCGCATGTCCTCGCCCGACCGCGGCCCGGCCGCTGCCGAGCCGGTGCGCGACGCCGCCGTGCTGGTGGGCGGCTTCGTCGCGCTGCTGTGGGTGCTCGAGATCGTCGACACCGTGCTCGGCAACCGCCTCGACGCCTACGGGGTGCAGCCCCGCAGCGACGAGGGGCTCGTCGGCATCCTGTCGGCACCGTTGCTGCACCTCGGCTTCGGGCACCTGATCTCCAACACCCTGCCGCTGCTCGTGCTCGGCTTCGTGATCGCCCTGTCGGGCATCGGCCGCGCGCTCGCCGCGACGGGCGTCGTGTGGGCGGTGGGCGGCCTCGGCACGTGGCTCGTCGCGCCGTCGGCGACCAACCACATCGGCGCCTCGGTGCTCGTCTTCGGGTTCATCACCTACCTGGTGCTGCGGGGCTTCTTCAGCCGCAGCCCCGGCCAGGTCGCCTTCGGCGTCGTCGTCCTGCTCGTGTACGGCGGCGCGCTGTGGGGCGTGCTGCCCGGCCAGCCCGGCGTCTCGTGGCAGGGCCACCTCTTCGGCGCGCTCGGCGGCGTGGTCGCCGCGGCGCTGCTGGCACCTCGACGTGCTCCCCGTGCCCCCCGCCGTACCCAGGAGGTCCGATGACCAAGTTCACCGTCACGCACGAGGCGACCGAGGTGCTGCCCGTGGAGCGGCAGCGCATCTGGGACGTGCTCACCGACCCCCACCAGCTCGCGTCGCTGACGCCGATGCTCACGAGCATCGAGCCGTACGGCGAGGAGGGGCAGCACTGGCGCTGGCGCATGACCAAGGTGCCGGCGCTGAGCACGGCCGTGGCGCCCGAGTTCACCGAGCGGATGACGTTCACCGAGCTCGAGCGCATCGAGTTCCGCCACGACCCGCCGGCCGGGGCGGAGGAGGACGCGGGCGCGGAGGGCTGGTACGCCCTCGAGGACGCCTCCACCGACGACGGTCCCGCCACGCACCTCGCCATCAGCCTCGCCATCACGGTCGACCTGCCGCTGCCGCGCGTGTCCGCGCCCGCAGTGAAGGCCGCGATGAAGGGCGTCGTGGGGACCATGGGCAACGGGTTCGCCGGCAACCTCGAGAAGCACCTCGGGCTCCGCTGAGGCCCGAGCACGACCCGGCACCACCTCGTACGACGCGACACGGCGCCGACGGTGACCTCACCGTCGGCGCCGCGTGACGTCGTACTCGTCCGCCCGGGGGCGGGGCCCCGATCAGCCGGGGATGTAGTCGAACGTGTCGGGGTTCGGGCCGGTGCGGCCCTCCTCGCCCTTGTCGAGGCCCGAGACGCGGTCGACCTCGTCGGAGGTGAGCGCGAAGTCGAAGATCTCGAAGTTCTCCTTCACCCGCTGCGGGGTGACCGACTTCGGGAAGATGATGTCGCCGCGCTCGACGTGCCAGCGCAGGGTGACCTGGGCGGTGGTCTTGCCGTACTTCTCGGCGAGCTCCACCAGCACCGGGTCGTCGAGCACCGCGCCCTGGGCGATGGGGGACCACGCCTCGACGGCGATGCCGAGGTCGAGGCTGGCCGTGCGGGCCGCCTCGTTCGTCAGGTACGGGTGCACCTCGATCTGGTTGACGGCCGGCACGACGCCGGTCTCGTCGGTGATGCGCTTGAGGTGGTCGGGCTGGAAGTTCGAGACGCCGATCGCGGCGGCGCGACCGTCGGACGCGAGGTCGGCCAGCGCGCGCCACGTCGAGACGTAGTCGCCGTCGTAGCGCGTCGGCAGCGGCCAGTGGATGAGGAACAGGTCGACGGTGTCGAGGCCGAGGTCGGCGAGCGACTGGTCGAACGACCGCTTCGCGTCGTCGGGGCGGTGGAAGCCGTTGTTGAGCTTGGTGGTGATGAAGAGCTCGTCGCGCGCGATGCCCGACGCCTTGATCGCCTGGCCGACGCCGCGCTCGTTGCCGTACATCTGCGCCGTGTCGATGTGGCGGTAGCCGACCTCGAACGCGGTGCTCACCGCGCGCTCGGTCTCCTCCGGCGGCACCTGGTACACGCCGAAGCCGAGCTGCGGGATGGACGTCCCGTTGTTGAGGCTGACGGTGGGGATGTTCGTGGAAGCCATACCCAGCACAGTGCCCCCGCGGCCCAGAACATTCCCGGACGGCGTGGTTTCGAGGCGAGCTGGCGCTCGCACCTCCACCACCGGGTGGGCCCTGCCGCAACCGGCTGGTCCCTGAAACACCGATGTCACCGCCGTGAAAAACGCGTGCCGGAAGGTGAGCGCTCGACCCGCCGTACCAACCCGTGGAGGCCCCCCGTGCCCGTCGTCCCCCGCACCCGCCCCGTGCGTTCCGTGCGTCCCGTCCGCCTCGCGGCGGCCGCGGCCGCCCTGCTCGTCGCCGCCGGCGGCCTCAGCGCCTGCACCTCGACGGGCGGCGGTGACGACGAGGAGGTCACGACGGTGACCGTCGGCACGCTGCGCGGCCAGCCGCACTTCTACGCCCCGTTCCTCTACGGCGACCACGCGACGGGCGACATCGAGTACGAGGTCGTCACCCTCGACACGGCCCCGGCGCTCAACGACGCCCTGCTCTCGGGCACCGTCGACATGGCGGTCGGCTCCATCACGGCCACCATCGCGGGCGCCGCGCAGGGCCGCGACGTCAAGGTCGTCGCGGCCGCCTCCGACGGCGGCAGCGGCTTCGTCGGCGACGAGTCGGTGCAGACGATGGACGACCTGGTCGGCAAGCGCGTCGGCTACCTGGAGTCGAGCTCGCAGTACGTCGTGCTCCAGCTGATGCTCGAGGAGGCCGGCATCGACGTCGACGAGCTCGAGCTGGTCTCGCTCTCGGCGCCCGAGTTCTTCAATGCCTTCGACACCGACCAGATCGACGCGTTCCTGGCGCCCGAGATCGGGGTGTCGCTGGCGCTGGCGTCGGGCGGCCACGAGATCGCGTCGCCGTACGAGACCGAGATCGGCCGCGTCAACATCGGCCTGCTCGCCAGCCAGGAGTTCATCGACGACCAGCCCGACGCGGTGCAGGAGGTCGTCGACACCCACGCGGCCACGACCGACTACATGCTCGCGAACCAGGACGAGTGGCTGCCCGAGATGGTCGAGGAGTACGGCGGCGACGAGGACGTCTTCGCCACCGCGCTCGAGAACTTCTGGCTGCGCTCCGACCTCTCCCCGTCGTACGAGGAGCAGGTCGCGAACCTCATCACCCAGATGGCGCGCCTCGGCATGATCAGCAGCGAGCCGGCCGTCGAGGACGTCGTCGACACCACCTACGCCTCCCGCGACGAGCCGGAGGACGCGTGAGCGCCCCGACGCCCGTCACCGAGGCGACCTCCGACCCCCCGGCCACCGTGACCGCCCCGACCCCGGCCCCGGTGCCCGCCACCGCGCCCGCCCCCGCCCGTACGGCGCGCCCCGCCCGCACCCGCGGCCTGGGGCGGCGCGTGGGCCACGCGGCCCTCGGCATCGGGTTCATCGCCCTCCTGGTGCTGCTGTGGGACCTCGGCGTGCGCGGGGAGTGGGTGCTGCTCTTCGACATCAAGATGGGCTTCCTGCCGCCGCCGCTGGAGGTCGCGAAGCTGATGTGGGACTTCGCCTTCGGCGGGGTGTACGACGACGCCTACTCCGGCACGCTGTGGAGCCACCTGGGCGCCAGCGCGTTCCGCGTGCTCGCCGGGTTCGCCCTCGCGGCGGCCCTGGCGATCCCGATCGGGGTGCTGATGGGGCGCTCGGAGATCGTCCGGGCCACGCTCGACCCGGCCGTCAACCTGTTCCGGCCCATCCCCGCGACCGCGTGGGTGCCGCTGGTGCTGCTCATCATCGGGTTCGGCAGCCAGGCGACGATCTTCCTCATCGTGCTCTCGGCGTTCTTCCCGATCCTGCTCAACACGATCACGGCGACGCGGGAGGTGTCGCCGCGGCTCGTCGAGGCGGCGCGGATGCTCGGCACGAGCCGGCTCGGCGTGCTGCTCAAGGTGGTCGTGCCGGCCGCGACGCCGGGCATCGTCTCCGGGCTGCGGATCGGGCTCGGCCTCGGCTGGGTGATCCTCGTGCTCGGCGAGGCCAACGGCATCGACACGGGCCTCGGCTCGATGATCATGATCGCCCGCGAGCAGGTGCGCACCGACCGGGTGGTGGTCGGGATGATCGTCATCGGCATCGCCGGCTACCTCTCCGACCGCGTGCTCGTGCTCGGCCTCAAGGGATTGTTCGGACGACGCCCGCTGGTGCGGGCATGAGGGGGGACCAGGCCGTGGTGGCAGGGACGACGACGCTCGAGACCGCCGGGAGCACCCGCCGTACCCGGGAGCCCGACGAGGGCGGCCGGATCGTGCTGCGCGGCGTCGGCAAGCAGTACGCGACGCGGCGCGGGCCCGTCGACGCCGTCGCGGGGGTCGACCTCGAGGTCGCGCCCGGGGAGTTCGTGGCGGTCGTCGGAGCCAGCGGCTGCGGCAAGTCGACGGTGCTGCGGATCCTCGCCGGGTTCGAGCAGCACACCAGCGGCGTCGTGGAGGTCGGCGGCGGGCCCGTGCGCGGGCCGGGGCCGGACCGCGGTGTCGTGTTCCAGGACTACGGGCTGTTCCCGTGGCTGACGGTCGCGGAGAACGTGCGCTGGGGGCCGCGGCAGCAGCGGATGTCGCGTGCCCGGGCGCGGGCGCGGGCCGCGGAGTACATCGAGGTGGTCGGGCTGACGCGGTTCGCGGACCGCTACCCCGGCGAGCTGTCGGGCGGCATGCAGCAGCGCGTCGCCATCGCCCGGGTGCTCGCCAACGACCCCGCGGTGCTGCTGATGGACGAGCCGTTCGGCGCGCTCGACGCCCTCACCCGCACCACGATGCAGCACGAGCTCGGGCGCCTGCGGGCCGCCTCGGGCGCGACCGTGCTGTTCGTGACGCACTCGATCGAGGAGGCCGTCTACCTCGCCGACCGCGTCGTCGTCATGGCCGGCGGCGCCTCGCACGGCGTGCCCGGCCACATCGCCGAGGTCGTGCCCGTCGACCTGGGCCCCGAGCGCGACGTCAACGCCCCCGACTTCAACGCGGTCGAGAAGCACATCGCCGCGCTGGTGCACGGGAGCTGACGGGGACGCGGCCGCCGGAGCCCTCAGAGGGCCCGGTCGGCCGCGTCCGGGTGCGCCCGGTTCCCGCGGGAGGACCGCCAGAGCCTCACGAGGAGGACGGGCCCGATGATCCAGTAGGCGAGCGACGTGAGCGTCCCCGGGAAGAGGGCGTCGCCCGAGACGATCGCGTAGACGAGGTGTCCGACGGCGTTGCCGAGGACACCCATGACGGCGAAGAACCAGACGACGAGCAACGGGACGCGCCAGCCCGCCAGCAGCGCCAGGGCCCCGACCGTGAAGGCCGCGTAGGCGGCCATGTTGCCCCCGACGAAGAAGTCCACGCTCATCGGCCGAGCGCCGAAGACGTCCTCGGGCCATCTCCGGTGGAACTCACCCAGGTACTCCTCCGCGAAGTGCAGGAACTGCCAGGCGAGCGCGATCAGGTAGATCGGGAGCACCTCGGCCGGGTCGGGTGCCGCCACCGCCGTGCTCATCAGGTGCAGCACGCACGCGAGGACCATGGCGGGGATGAACGTCCACCACATCGCCGGCCCGGGCGAGACGACCGCGAAGACCGCGATGAGCAGGAGGGCGACGGTCACCGACGCGACGCTCGCACGGGTGCGGCTGTGCACGTCAGTGCACCCGGGGGGCTCGGTGCACCGGGCGCCGGTCAGAATTCATCACGGATGAATAGTGGCGGGACCGGCAGGGCCCGTCAACGGTCTGCAGGCGTCGAGGGCAGAGGCTGCTCGACCGGGTCGCCCGTGAGGTGACGCTGGATCGTGGGGCCGACGCGCGCGACCAGATCGTCGACGGTGGCGTCGCGCAGCGCCGGCAGGGCGAGGACGTACCTCCCGAGCAGCAGGCCGAGGACCTGGCTGGAGACGAGCGACACGCGCAGCTCGGCGTCGCCCGCCTCGAGCGTCGCGGCCACCGGCTCGAGGAGCTCGGCGTGCAGGAACGAGGCCACCATCGAGCTGGTTGCGCCGTCGCTCAGTGCCGCACGGAGGAGCTGCACGCCGTCCGACCGTGTCTCCCCGTCGTCCCAGACGGTGAGCACGTGCCGCACGAGCCGCCACCCGATCGAGTCGACGGGGCCGTCGAGGATCTCGTGCGCGTCGCGATCGGGGCGCACGGGCGCTCGGAGCACGCTCGCGAACAGGTCCGCCTTCGTGCCGAAGTAGTGGTGGACGAGAGCGGGATCGACGCCGGCCCGGGCCGCGATGCCCCGCACGGTGGCGCCGCGGTAGCCGTGCTCCGCGAAGTCGGCGGTCGCCGCGGCGACGATGTCGTCCCTACGGCTGCCGCCGACGCCCCTCGGTCGCCCGCGCCCTCGTCGCACTGCGTCGGGAGCGGCGTCGGTCATGGGCCGATGGTCGCACCCGGGTCGCAGCCGCCGCTCCCGGCACTGCCTCGCCCAGCTGCGCGAGGCGCTCGCGTCGTCGGGCGCGGTCGTCCGACGATCGCGTGGGTGCGGCCAGCCTCGTCACGCTGGGCGGCCGCTCGCGTAGGCGTCGATCTCGCCCAGCACCCGGTCCTTGGTCGCGTCGTCGGCGAAGGACGCGTGGACCGCGGCGCGGGCGAGGTCGGCGGTGCCGGCCTCGTCGAGCCCCAGGATCTCGGCGGCGATCGCGTACTCGCGGTTCAGCGTCGTGCCGAACATCGGCGGGTCGTCGGAGTTGATCGTGACCGTGACCCCGGCGTCGCGGAAGGCGCGCAGCGGGTGGAGGTCGAGCGAGGGGACCGCCCGCGTGGCCACGTTCGACGACGGGCACACCTCGAGCGGGACCCCCGTGGCGGCCAGGTGGGCCAGCAGCGCGGGGTCCTGGGCCGAGGAGGTGCCGTGCCCGATCCGCTCGGCGCCCAGCAGCCGCAGCGCGTCCCACACCGTCTCGGGCCCGGTGGTCTCGCCCGCGTGGGGGACGCTGTGCAGGCCCGCCGCGCGGGCGGCGTCGAAGTGGGGCTGGAACTGCGGTCGGGGCACCCCGATCTCCGGCCCACCGAGCCCGAAGGCGACGAGGGCGTCCGGAGGGTGGTCGAGGGCGAACCCGAGGGTCGCGTCCGCCGCGGGCAGGCCCGACTCGCCGGGGATGTCGTAGATCCAGCGCAGCACCAGCCCGAAGTCCCGCTCCGCCGCGACGCGGGCGTCCTCGAGAGCCTCCGTGTAGGCCTCGATGGGCATGCCCACGCCCTCGTCGTGGGGACGCACCGAGGTGTACGGCGTGCACGTCAGCTCGGCGTACCGCAGGTGCTGGCCCTCCGCCATCTCCCGGGCGACCTCGTAGGTGAGGTAGCGGATGTCCTCGGGCGTGCGCACCAGCGCCACGACGGCGAGGTAGACCTCGATGAAGTGGGCGAAGTCGCGGAACGCGAAGAACTCGGCGAGCTCGGCGGGGTCGCTGGGCACGGTGCCCGGGTGACGCGCGGCGAGCTCGGCCACGATGCGGGGGGACGCCGAGCCGATGTGGTGGACATGGAGCTCGGCCTTGGGCAGGCCGGCGATGAAGTCGTGCACGTGGATCCTTCCGGTGGGGCTAGGCGTCGGACGCCGGTGCCGGGCTCAACGCGAACCAGGTCGCCGGGTGGGCCCCGATGGCGCCGGGGTCGATCCCGCAGCGTGCCACCAGCACGGTCTGGACGTAGGCCTCGTCGAGGTCGGGCCACGAGGGCTCCTCGGGCAGCGGGGCTCCGCGGCTGTACGCCCCCTCCTCGGGGTCGGCGGCGATCTCGCGGTCGACCCCGTCGCCGACGACGTGCAGGGCGTACACCGAGACGGAGTCCCACACCGTGGCGAACAGGGCCTCGGTCCCGAGCCTCCTGGCCAGGCGGGCGTCGACACCGCGGGGCGACTTCATGGGCGCCGCCAGCACGACCACGTTGCTCTCGGCCGCGACGTCGACCTGCGCCACGGTGACCGCCGAGGGTCCTGCCCAGGGCTCCACGACCTGGTCGCCGACGGTCAGCGTGCCGCCCACCGCCCGGCCGAACTCGGACAAGGACGTCCTGCGGAAGACGGCGACGTCGTAGCGGGAACCCATGGCCGGGATGGTCGCACTCCCTGACGCAACAGGCGAGGCGCCCGGACGTGACGGTCGGTCACGGGTGGCTGGGCGCCGGGGACCGGTCGGCCCGGGCGCCGGGCTGGAGGGCGTCGTACGCGACTGCGGTGGCTCCGGGCACGGGGGAGTAGTAGACCCAGGTGCCGCGGCGCTCGGACGCGATGAGCCCGGCCTCGCGCAGCTTGCGGAGGTGGTGGGAGACCGTCGGCTGGGACACGCCGACGTCGTCGATGTCGCACACGCAGACGGGCTCGGCGGCCGCAGCGATCCGGGAGTAGAGGCGGAGCCGCACGGGGTCGGCCAGGGCCTTGAGGATCGCGGCGACCGCCGTCGCTCGGGCCGCGCTCATGCCCGGGGCGCCGCTCTCGTCCGTCTCGCAGCACGCGGGCGAGACGTCGGGGGCCTGGTCGAGGACGGGCGCGACGGTGTTCACGCAGTTCATATTGACAGACGTCGAACCAGTGCACCACTGTTGCTGCATCGACGGACGTCTAACCAGCCGTTCGTCTCGCCGACGGTCGAGCGTGAGGGCCGTCCCCCCACCTGTGGAGGCGCTGATGACCGAGGAGCTGCGGGAGACCGTGCGAGCCCGCTACGCGGAGGCGGTCGCTGCGGAGGAGCTGCGGGAGACCGTGCGAGCCCGCTACGCGGAGGCGGCGCGGTCGTCCCAGGCGGCCGGCTGCTGCGGCCCCGACCCGGTGCTGCTCTCGGAGACCGGCCTCTACCGCGGCAACGAGCGCGACGGCGCCACCGTGTTCGGTGCCGGGCTCTACGACGGCAGCGAGCAGGCCGACCAGGCGACCGCCACCGCGCTCGAGGCCTCCCTGGGGTGCGGGGTGCCGACGGCGGTGGCCGACCTCGCGGAGGGCGAGGTCGTGCTCGACCTGGGCTCGGGTGCCGGCGGCGACGTGCTGATCTCGGCGCGTCGCGTCGGCGCGTCGGGCAAGGCGTACGGGCTCGACATGACGCCCGAGATGCTCGAGCTCGCGCGCAGCAACGCCGCTGCCGCCGGGGTGGACAACGTGGAGTTCCTGGAGGGCTACCTCGAGGACGTCCCCCTGCCGGACTCCTCGGTCGACGTGGTGATCTCCAACTGCGTGATCAACCTGGCCGCCGACAAGCGCGTGGTGCTGGCCGAGGCCGCCCGCGTGACCCGCGCCGGTGGCCGGTTCGCCGTCTCCGACGTGATCGCCGACGAGGGCATGGACGAGGCGACGCGCGCCGACATGGCCGCCTTCACCGGCTGCATCGCCGGAGCGCTGACCGAGGCGGAGTACCGCGACACCCTCACCGCGACCGGTTGGGAGCAGGTCACCATCGAGACCACCCACCGCGTCCACGACCAGGCCGCCGCGGCCGTCGTCCGCGCCACCCGCACACGATCGGAGACGGCATGAGCACGTCCACCCCCCGCACCCCCGCACCGCAGCGCGAGGAGGGCGCCACCGGCGAGGCGGGCGTGGTCGCCCAGCTCTCTCTGCTCGACCGTTTCCTGCCGGTGTGGATCATCGCGGCGATGGCCCTCGGGCTGCTGCTGGGTCGCACGGTGCCCGGGATCGACGAGGCCCTCGAGGCCGTCGAGATCGGCGGGGTCTCCCTGCCGATCGCCATCGGTCTGCTGCTGATGATGTACCCGGTGCTGGCCAAGGTCCGCTACACCGAGACCTCCCGCGTCACCTCCGACCGCCGGCTGCTGGTCTCCTCGCTGGTGCTGAACTGGGTGGTCGGTCCGGCGTTGATGTTCGCGCTCGCGTGGCTGCTGCTCCCGGACCTGCCGGAGTACCGCACGGGGCTCATCATCGTGGGCCTGGCGCGCTGCATCGCCATGGTGCTCATCTGGAACGACCTGGCCTGCGGGGACCGCGAGGCGGCCGCCGTGCTCGTCGCGCTGAACTCGGTGTTCCAGATCGTCGCCTTCGCCGCGCTGGGCTGGTTCTACCTGCAGACCCTGCCCGCGTGGCTGGGCCTGGAGACGACCTCGGCGGAGTTCTCCGTGGGAGCCATCGCGCTCAGCGTGCTCATCTTCCTGGGCGTGCCGCTGGTCGCCGGGTTCCTGACCCGCCTCATCGGCGAGCGGACCAAGGGCCGCGACTGGTACGAGGGCAGCTTCCTGCCGAAGATCGGCCCCGTCGCGCTCTACGGGCTGCTGTTCACGATCGTCATGCTCTTCGCCCTGCAGGGCGACGCGATCACCTCCCAGCCCTGGGACGTGGCCCGCATCGCGTTGCCGCTGCTGGCCTACTTCGTGCTGATGTTCTCCGTCTCCTGGGCCGTGGGCGCACGCCTGGGCCTCGGGTACGCCAAGACCTCGACGCTGGCCTTCACCGCGGCCGGCAACAACTTCGAGCTCGCGATCGCGGTGGCGATCGGCACGTTCGGCGTCACCTCCGGCCAGGCCCTCGCCGGCGTCGTCGGCCCGCTCATCGAGGTCCCCGTCCTCGTCGCCCTCGTCTACGTCGCCCTGTGGCTGCGCGACCGCGGCCACGATCCGGCCGCCTCGCGGACCACGACGTGATCCGCGAGCCCGACCTGCCGGCCGCTCGCCGGCTCTCCGCCTGACCCCGTGCCGACCCGACTCCAGGAGCCCCTCGCATGACGAACGCAGACGCACCCGACGCCCTCCGCGACGACGCCCCCGGCGGGGAGTCCCGCCCGCAGGTCGTGTTCGCCTGCCGCGCCAACGGCGGCCGCTCGGTCGCCTCCCGGCTGCTGACCGAGCACTACGCCGCAGGCCGCGTGGTTGCGATCTCCGCCGGCACCGAGCCCGGCGAGCACATCCACCCCGAGGTGGCCCGCGTCCTGGAGTCCCTCGGCCTCGACACCTCCCGGGAGTCGCCCAAGCTCCTGACCACGGAGATGATCGCCGCGAGCGACCTGGCCATCACCCAGGGCTGCGGCGAGAACTGCCCCTACGTCCCCGGCGCGCGCTACCGCGACTGGCCCCTCGACGACCCCAAGGGCCAGGACGAGGCCGAGGTCCGACGGATCATCGCCGACATCGACAGCCGGGTCCGTGACCTCGTGGTCGAGCTGGTCCCTGACATCGACCTCCCGCCCAGCCTCCTCGCCACCGACTGACCGGTCCCCTCAGCCCAGCACCTCGGCGACGTCGACGCTCGTCAGCCCGTGCGCCTCGGCGACGGGCGCGCTCGTGACGGCGCCGGCGTGGGTCGACAGGCCGTGGGCGAGTGCGGGGTCGGCGGCGCAGGCGTCGCGCCAGCCCTGGTCGGCGACGGCGAGCGCGTAGGGCACGGTCACGTTCGTCAGGGCGTACGTCGAGGTGTGCGGCACCGCGCCGGGCATGTTCGCGACGCAGTAGAACGTCGCGTCGTGCACCCGGTACGTCGGGTCGTCGTGGGTCGTCGCGTGCGAGTCTTCGAAGCAGCCGCCCTGGTCGACCGAGATGTCGACGAGCACGGCGCCGGGCCGCATGCGGGCGACGGTGTCGTTCGAGACGAGCGTGGGGGCCTTCGCGCCCGGCACGAGCACGGCGCCGATCACGAGGTCGGCCTCGAGCACCGCCTCGGTGAGCGCCAGCGTCGAGGACGCCACGGTCTGCACCTGTCCGCCGAACGCCCGGTCGGCGGCGCGCAGCGCCCCCACGTTCTTGTCCAGCAGCAGCACCCGCGCCCCGAGGCCGAGAGCCACGCGCGCCGCGCTCATCCCGGCGACGCCGGCGCCGATGACGACGACGTTCGCGGCGTACGTCCCCGGCACCCCGCCCATCAGCACGCCCCGGCCGCCGAGCACGCCGGCCCCGGCGCGCATGAGGTGGTAGGCGCCGGCCTGCGGCGCCAGCCGCCCCGCCACCTCCGACATCGGGGCCAGCAGCGGCAGCGCGCCGTCGGCGGTCTGCACCGTCTCGTAGGCCAGCGAGGTCACCTCGCGCGCCACGAGCTCCTCGGTCAGCGCCTTGTCGGCGGCGAGGTGCAGGTAGGTGAAGAGCTGCAGGCCGGGGCGCAGGCGGTGGTACTCCTCCGCCACCGGCTCCTTCACCTTCAGCACCAGGTCGGCCTCGCCCCACACGTCGTCGGCGACGTCGACGAGCCTGGCGCCGGCCGCGGCGTACGCCTCGTCGGGCAGCGCCGACCCGAGGCCCGCCCCGGACTGCACGAGCACCTCGTGGCCGTGGGCGACGAGCTCGGTGGCTCCGGCAGGGGTGAGGGCGACGCGGTACTCGTGGTTCTTGACCTCGGTGGGGACGCCGATGCGCATGTGTGACTCCTGTGTCTCGGGGCCTCGTGGGCCCGCCCGGTACGACGCGGTGAGGGTGGCCGCGTCCGGTCGAGTGTGCTCCACGTCACTGCGGGAGTCGACCCCCGGGCGTCTCGGGGTCGCGCTCTCACACCCATTTCACAGCCGGCACTCACCCCCCGTGCAGGCCCGCGAGGTCAACTGGGGGACATGAACGACACGCGTCCGCTCCCGCCGCACCCCGACCGACCCCAGCAGTCCCTGTACGGCGCGCCCCAGGGCGGGTTCCCGCCGTACCCGGCTGCCGCGCCGCAGCGCCGGCGCCCGCGCGGGTGGCTCGCGGCGGTCGGCGGTGGCCTGGCGGGTGCGGCGCTCGGTGCGGCGGTCGCGGTGCCGGTGGCGCTGCACGCGGACGGCCCCGACACCCCGAGCTCGGGGACCTCGTCGCAGCAGGCTCCCACGAGCGGCGGCTTCGCCGACCTGCTCGACCGCGGCAGCTCCGGCACGGAGAGCACGGCCGACGGCGAGGAGCCCTCGGACGCGGGCGTGCTCGTCGTCGACACCCTCGTGCCGGGCGGCGCGGGCGCGGGCACGGCGATGGTGCTGACCGACGACGGGGTGGCGGTGACGAACTACCACGTCGTCGACGGCTCCAGCACGGTGCGCGTGACGGTCGCCTCCACGGGCGAGGAGTACGACGCGGACGTCGTCGGCTACGACCAGGAGGCCGACGTCGCCGTGCTCCAGCTCGACGACGCGAGCGGCCTCGACACCGTCACGCTCGACGACGACGGCGGGGTCGAGCTCGGGGACCAGATCACGGCGCTCGGCAACGCGTCGGGCCAGGGGTACCTCTCGGCCGTCAGCGGCGAGGTCACCAGCCTCGACGAGGACATCACCACCACCGACCAGGCCACCGGCTCCGAGACCGCGATCACCGGGCTCATCGAGACGACGGCCGACGTCGTGCCCGGTTACTCCGGCGGCCCGATGTTCGACGACGAGGGCGAGGTCGTCGGCATCAGCACCGCCGCCGCCGCGACCAACGGGCAGCGCAGCCCCATGGCGACCCCGGCCCTGCAGGACGAGGACGGCGGCGGCACGAGCTACGCCCGCCCCATCGACGAGGCGCTCGACGTGGTCGAGCTCGTCGTGAGCGACCAGGAGGGCGACGGCGTCGTCATCGGGCCGGCCGCCTACCTCGGCGTCGGCATCGACCCCACGGCCGACGGCGTGCTCGTCGCGCAGGCCGAGCCGGGCACCCCCGCGGCGGACGCCGGGATCGCCGCCGGCGACGCCATCACCTCGGTCGACGGCGAGGAGGTCGCGTCGTACGACGAGCTCGCCGCCGCGGTCGCCGAGCACGAGCCCGGCGACGAGGTCGACGTGACCTGGACCGACGCCTCGGGCGCGGAGCAGAGCGCCGAGGTCACGCTGGGCGAGTCGCCGCTCAACTGACGCCACCCGCGGACGTCATGCGGACCGAGCCCCCCGGCCCACGGTCCGCATGACGCCCGGCGTACGTCCGGGAACGCCGACGGCCCCGCACCCTCGAGGGGTGCGGGGCCGTCGTGCGGTACGGCGGGAGCCGGGCGCCGCGGTCAGGCGCCGGTGGTCTGGGGCTCCCGGTCGTCGTCGTGCCGGTCGTCGTCGTGGCGGGCGTGGGCGCGCTCGAGGCTCTCGCCCTCGACGTCCACGCGCGGCAGGAACCGGTCGATCCAGCCCGGCAGCCACCAGGCCTTCTCGCCCATGAGGTACATCAGGGCCGGGATGAGCGTCATCCGCACGACGAAGGCGTCGATGAAGACCGCCGTCGCCAGGGCGAAGCCCATCGCCTTGATGAACGACATGTCCATCAGCATGAAGGCGGCGAAGACCGACATCATGATGACGGCAGCGGCCGCGACCACACGGGCGGAGTTGCGGAACCCGTCGACCACCGCGGCCACCGAGTCGGCGCCGTGCACGTGGGCCTCGCGGATGCGGGTCACCAGGAAGACCTGGTAGTCCATCGCCAGGCCGAACACCACGCCGACGAGGAAGATCGGCATGAAGCTGACCAGCGGCTGGCCCTCGACGAGACCGAGCGCGCCCTCCTGGAAGACGAGCACCGTGATGCCGAGCGTCGCGAGCACCGTCAGCAGGAAGCCCAGGGTCGCGGTGAGCGGCACCAGCAGCGAGCGGAAGACGAGCACCAGCAGCAGGAACGCCAGGCCGATCACGACGAGCAGGTAGATCGGCAGCGCGTCGTTGAGGCGGTCGGACACGTCGACCGCGATGGCGGTCATGCCGGTGACGCCGACCTCGACGTCGGTCGACTCCTCGAGGTCGCCCTGGGTGGCGCGCATGTCGGCCAGCAGGTCGGTCGTCGCCACGTCCTCGGCGCTCGACTCCGGCGTGACGAGCACCGTGGCGCCCGTCGCCGTCGCGGGGTCGCCGGCGGGGTCGGCGTTGGTGCCGGTGATCTGGGCGTGGGCGACGTCGTCCTTCTCCGCGGCCCAGGCGACGACCTCGCCGAACGCCGCCTGACGGGCGGCGTCGTCCTCGATGCCGCGACCGTCGACCACGACGAGCAGCGGGGCCTGGCGGCCCTCGCCGAACGCCTCGGTGATGAGGTCGCTGGCCTGGCGCTGGGTGGTGTCGCTCGGGCTGGTGGAGTCACTCGGCAGCGCGAGCTGCAGGTCCTTCGCCGGGATGGCGAGGGCGCCGAGCGCGACGACCACGAGCAGCACGGCGGCGATCGGCGAGCGGCCCACGGTGCGGGCCCAGCGGACGCCGTTGTTGAGCACGCGGCCCGAGGAGTCGCGCTTCGGGTCGTAGCGGCGCACGACGCCGCCGAACGCCTTGCCCTTGAGCATGCCGAGCACGGCGGGCAGCAGGGTGAGCGCGACGAGCACGGCGAGGGCCACGCCCGTCGCGGCCGCGAGACCCATGGCCGTGAGGAACGGGATGCGGACGACGGCCAGGGCCGCCAGGGCGATGAGCACGGTGAGGCCGGCGAAGACGACGGCGGAGCCCGCCGTACCGACCGCGACGCCCGCGGCCTCCTCCCGGTCGTCGGTGTGCTGCAGCTCGCTGCGGTAGCGGGCGAGGATGAAGAGGGCGTAGTCGATGCCGACCGCCAGGCCGATCATCACCGCCAGGATCGGGGTCATGTCGCTGACGTCGACGAACGCGGTCATGCCGGTGACGCCGAGCGAGGTGAGCGCGACGCCGACGATGGCCGTCACGATCGGCAGGCCGGCCGCCACCAGCGAGCCGAAGGTCAGCACGAGCACGACGAGGGCGACCGCGATGCCGATGAGCTCCGACGCGCCGCTGATCTCCATCAGCTGCAGGCCCGGGCCGTTGGCCTCGACCTGGAGGCCGTCACCGCTGGCCTCGTCGGCCAGCTCCATGATCGCCTCCTGGCTGGCCGGCTCGATGTCCGTGGGCTCGTCGACGTCGAACTCCAGCGTGATGAGCCCGACCCGCCCGTCCGGGTCGACCGGCGCGAGGTTCGCGACGTCCTCGGGGGTCGCGCCGCCGGCGACGAGCGCCTCCTCCTGCGCCGCGGCCGCCGTCGTCGGGTCGAGGATCGGCGCCTCCTCCGAGCTCAGCACCTGCGGGCTCTCGGAGAGGTCCTGCACCAGCTGGGCGATGCGGTCGGCGTACGGCTCGTCCGTGAGGGTCGAGCCCTCCGGCGCCGCGACGACCACGGTCACCGAGGTGTCGTTGAGCGCGTCCTCGGCGTCGGGGAACAGCTCCTGCTGGAGCTCGCTGGCGCGCTCCGAGGGGATGCCCGGGATGGTGAACGCGCTGGTCGTCGGCTTCGCGATCGCCAGCGCGGTGGCGCCGACGGCGACGAGCGCCACGACCCACACGCCGAGGAAGATCGGCCACCGCCGGAAGGCGGTCCTGCCGAGCCGGTGGAGGAGGATGGCCATGCGGGGCTCCTGTTCGGGTGGTGCGGGCGGGTCCTGCGCGGGTCGTACGTCGGGTGGTGCGGGTCGTGCGGTTCGTCCGTGGGGCCGGCCCTAGGCCAGCAGCGACCGGGCGGTCGCGAGGTAGCGCGAGAAGAGGTCGGGCAGCGGGGTGTCGTCCCCGCCGATGCTGGCGTCGAGGGCGGAGTCGACGACGGCGACCAGCAGCCGGATGATCAGCCGCGCGGTGCCGGGGTCGGCGGCGTGGCCGTCGCGCTCGGCGAGCGCCTCCTGCAGCTGCTCGGCGAGGTCCTCGAACCGCTCGTGGGCGGCCTCGTGGAACCGGGGGATCTGCAGCAGCCGGCGGCCCAGCACCAGCTCCTCCTGGGTGGGCTCCTCGTGGTGGAGCACCTGGCGGGCCAGCACCTCGAGGTCGGAGATCAGCACGCCGGTCGGGCCGCCGGCGCGGAAGACGTCCAGGTCGGCCTGCGGGATCGTCGGCGGCGGCCCCAGGCAGGCGTCCAGCTTGGACGGGAAGTAGTTGAAGAGGGTGCGCCGCGAGACACCGGTGGCCGCAGCCAGGTCGTCCATCGTGAACCCGTCCAGGCCGTGCTCCAGCACCAGCTCCTGAGCGGCCACCACGATGCGGCGGGCGGTCTCCTCCCGCTTGCCGGCACGCCCCCGCGGGAAGGCGTTCGATGCACTCGTGGTCACGAAGTGCAATCTTGCACTGTGCCCCCAAGAGTGCACAGGGGCCGGGCCTGTGAGTCCCGCCTCACCCGCCCGGGCGGGGTCGCGCCGTGCCGGCTGGCCACAATGGCGCGGTGACCGCCCCCTCCTCGCCGCTGCCCCAGCCCAGCCCCGCCGCCGACCTCGTCGCCGAGCCGATGCGCTCGCGCTGGAGCCCCGCCGTGTTCGCCACCGACCGCCCGGTCGACGACGCGACCGTGGGCGGGCTGCTCGCGGCGGCCGCCTGGGCGCCGTCGACGGGCAACACGCAGCCGTGGGCGTACGTCGTGACCCGCCGCGGCACCCCCGCGCACGACGTCGTGCTGGACGCGCTGAGCGAGGGCAACCGCGGCTGGGTGCCCACCGCGCCCGTCGTCATCGTCGGCGCCACCCTCGTCGGCGAGCACGACGGCCGCTCGCCGAAGGGCGACTACACCTTCTACGACCTCGGCCAGTCGGTCGCCCACCTGACGCTGCAGGCGCAGGCCGTCGGCCTCCACACCCACCAGTTCGCCGGGGTGGACGGCGCCGCGGTCGCGCGGGGCCTCGGCATCCCCGACGCCTTCCGGGTCGTCGTCGGGATCGCGGTCGGGTACGTCGGCACCGACGACCACCTCGCCGCCGCGCGCGACGAGGACGTGGCCCGGCACCGCAAGGAGCGGGTGCGCCGGGCCCTGGCCGAGTCGGCGTACGACGGGGCGTGGGGCGTGCCGTTCGGCGGCTGACCGGCTCAGGTCCCCCCGCCGCAGCCCCCGCCGCCCCCGCAGGAGGAGCCGCACGACGACCCTCCCGACGAGCCGCAGGAGCTGTCGGAGCCGCCGGAGCCGCCGTGGTCGGAGGACGAGCCGCAGCTCGCACCCGCCGAGCCGCCCCAGGCACCGGCCCAGCCGTCACCCCGTCCGCGGCGCCCGCCGCGACGGGGCCGACGTCGGGCGGAGCCCCGTGCGACGCCGACGACCAGGGTGAGCACCAGCACCAGGAGGCCGGCGAAGGCCAGCAGGAACGCGGTGACGGCGACCATGACCATCAGTCACCACCCCCGCACCCACCGCCGCACGACGTGCCGCACGACGCGCCGCACCCGGCGGAGCCGTCGCGCTTGCGCCCGGGATGGCGCGTGACCTTGAGGAACGCCACGACGACCGCAGTGGCGACCGCCGTGACGAGGAAGAACACGGTCGCCACGAGGGCGACTCCGACGACGACGCTCATGCCCTGCCTTCCGTAGGTCGCCGGCGTCGCCGGCGGGTCAGGTGCCAGGTGCGGCGGCCGAGGCCCACCACCACGAGGCGTTCTCCTGCGAGGTCCACCGACGCCACCCGGCGGCGACCGGCGTGCACGTCGTGGAGCCGCAGCCAGTCCGCCGTCCCCGGCGCTGCGGGCGGCCCGTCGGCGCGCAGCGCGGCGGCGAAGGCGTCGACGTCGTCGTGGCCGCAGCCCTGGGCGGGCCGGGTGGCGGCCCAGGTGTGGAAGCGGGGGCGCCAGTCGGGCAGCAGCGCCAGCTCGGGGGCCGCGCGGACCGCGGCGTCGCTGCGCTTGCGCAGCAGCACCCGGGTCGTCGTCGCCGCGCCCGCGGGGTCGAACCCGGGCGGCACGACGCCGTGCAGGAGCGCGTCGAGCACCTCCTGCTGCCGGGCAGCCAGGCGCGCCCGGGCGTCGGTGGTGGCGTCGGTGGTGGTCACGCGGTCACACCCGTCCGAGCCGTGGCGACGGCGGTGCGGAGCGCGGTGTACTCGCCCTCGATCGCCGCGACGGTGACGTCCTCGTCGCGCTCGAGCAGGATGCCGGGCACCGGCAGGGCGCGGTCGTCGTACGCCGTCACGAGCGTGCGCACGAGCGCGAGCACGGGCGGGGTCATCGGGTGCGCGTGGGTGTCGAGGAAGAGACCGTTCGCGTCCTCGACGCCGCCGGCGACGTGCACGTAGGCCACCGCCTCGAGCGGGAAGCGCAGCAGGTCCGCCACGGGGTCGGAGCGGCGGGCCACCGCGCTCGCGTGGAGGTTGGCGACATCGAGCACGAGCCGGCAGCCGGTGCGCTCGACGAGCGCGGTGACGAAGTCGGCCTCGTCGATCGTGTCCTCGGGCCAGGTGAGAAGCGCGGCGATGTTCTCCAGCGCGAGCGGCACGGGGAGCGCCGCCTGCGCCGCCCGCACGTTCTCGACGAGCACGTCCAGGCTCTCTGCGGTGCGGGGCGGGGGCAGGAGGTGGCCGGCCTCGAGCACGTCGCCGTGGAGCGGGTCGGGGCTGCCGGCGGCGCGCACGAAGGCCACGTGCTCGCTGACGACCGGCGAGCCGAGGGCCTCGGCGAGGGAGGCCAGGCGGTCGAGGCGGGCGGGGTCGGGCCGCTCGGCCCCGGCGATCCCGAGGGTGACGCCGTGCGGCACGACGGTCACCCCGTGCTCGCGCAGCGCCAGCAGCTCGGCGGGCAGGGCGCGGGGGTCGACGTTCTCCGCCACGACCTCCGTGAAGGTGAGGTCGCCGGCGGCCGCCCACGACGCCAGCAGCCCGGCCACCGGCCGGCGCCATGCCACGGCCGTCCCCGCGAGCCCGGCGGGCCCGCGAGGTGCTCGGTACGCCCCGTCGACGGTCACGGCGCGCAGTCTGCGCCGCGGCCCCGCGCGCCAAACCTGCGCGTGCGGCGCCGCACCCACCTCAGGACAGGGCGGCGACCTCGTCGGCGGTGAGGTCGAGGGTGAACGACTCGACAAGGGCGGAGAGCTGCTCGGCGTTGCGGGCGCTCGCGATCGGCGCGGAGACGACGGGCTGGGCGCGCAGCCAGGCCAGGGCGACGGCGGTCGGGGAGACGCCGCGGTCGCGGGCGATCTCCGCCTGGGCGGCGAGGACCCGCTCGGCGCCGGGCTTCTCGGCGTACGACGCCGCGGCCCCGGCGCGCGGGGAGTCGACGGTCGCGCCGGGGGCGTACTTGCCGGTGAGGTAGCCGCTGGCCAGCGCCGAGTACGGCGTCTCCGCGACGCCCAGCTCGGCGAGCGTCGGCACGAGGTCGGTCTCGATGTCGCGGGCCAGGAGGTTCCAGCGGTCCTGGCTGACCGTGAACCCGGCGACGCCGGCGTCGGCGGCCAGCGCGACGGCGGAGCGCAGCCGGTCGGCGGAGAAGTTGGAGGCGCCGAGGTGGAGGGCCTTGCCCTCGGCGACGAGGGCGCCGAAGGCCGCGACGTACTCCTCCTGCGGGACGGACGCGTCGTCGACGTGCGCGTAGTAGAGGTCGACGCGGTCGGTGCGCAGGCGGCGCAGCGAGTCCTCGAGCGCGGCGCGCAGGTTGTCGGGCGCGAGGCCCACGCGGCCGTCGCCCTGGCCGACCTTGGTGGCGACGACGACCTGGTCGCGCACGCCGCGGTCGGCCATCCAGTCGCCGATGATCCGCTCGGAGTCGCCGGCCTCGCGGCCCTCCACCCACTGGGGGTAGGCGTCGGCGGTGTCGATGGAGCGGCCGCCGGCGGCGAGCCACGCGTCGAGCACGGCGAACCCGGTCTCACGGTCGGCGGTCCAGCCGAAGACGTTGCCGCCCAGCACGAGCGGGCCGAGGTCGAGCGTGGACGCGGTCGAGGGGGTGGTGCTCACAGGTGCTCCTCCGAGGGGTCGGCGTGGCGTACTCCGTCCTCCAACGTGGCACGCGCCTGGGCATTCCTCGCCGCAGCGCACCCCGGGGAGCGACCCCGCTCAGTCGTCGGCGGCCGCGGCCAGCACGACGGGGTCGGTGCACGCGAGCGCGAACGCCCGGATCCGGGCCCGGATCTCGCGGCCCAGCAGCCACTGGCCGATCGGCTCGGCGACGGGGCGCAGCCAGGCGGGGCGCACGGCGTACGTGTACTTCCACACCGCCCGCGTGCCCTCGACCTCCGTGCCGGCGAGGTCGCGAGTGTCGGGCACGAAGCGCCACCCACCGCCGAACGAGGCGAAGAACCACGGCCCCCGGACCATCGTCATCCCGACCGAGGTGGGTGGGCGGTAGGAGACGTACTCGCTCACCATCCGTGGGCCGACGCGGGCGCGGGTCACCGTGCGGACCCCCTTCGCCGGCCGGTCGGCGTCGACCAGCCGCTGCCAGCGCACGAACGGGTCCCAGCGCAGCCGCGCCTCCCCGGTGGTCTGCGACACCGCGAACGCGGTGGCCGGGGGCACGGGCACCCACTGCTCGGCGACGACCTGCGGCACGGCGTACCCCTCAGAGGTCGAAGTCGGCGCGGCGCTCCGCGGGGACGAGGTCGACCTGGTCGGGGTGCTTCGCCAGGTAGCCCCGGAAGAACGGGCAGAACGGGAGGATGCGGCGGCCGTCGGCGCGCAGGTCCGCCAGCACCTGCTCGGCGAGGCGCTTGGCGAGGCCCTGGCCGGCGTACGCCTCGTCGATCTCGGTGTGGAGCACGGACACGAGCGCGCCGTGGTCCTTCAGCCGGTACGTCGCGAACCCGGCCAGCGCGCCGTCGACGCGGATCTCGAAGCGGGACTCCTCGGGGGCGTCGACGACGGTGACGGCGGACGGGTCCGTGGGGGTGGCCATGCGAGGAACCCTAGGCGGGGTACCCGGCCCGGGTCGCGGGATGTTCGGGGAAGCGTGTGGCGCGTGCCACTTTCGGTCGTTGCGGTCGGAGGTGACTTGCCCGTAACCCTCGCGTGGCCGGACGCTTGCGAGCATGGCCCCCGTCAGCGCACCCACCCCGGCGACCGCGTCGTCGTACTCGATCACCATGCGTCTGCACACGACGCCCGACAACAGCCACATCGGCACGGTCGCCACCGCGATCGCCGCCGGGGGCGGGATCGTCACGGCGATCGACGTCGCGGAGTCGCGCCACGACCGCATCGTGCTCGACGTGACGTGCTCGGCCAGCAACGCCGACCACTCCCAGGAGCTGGTGGCCGCGGTGGACGCGATCGACGGCGTGACCGTGCACAAGGTCTCCGACCGCACCTTCCTGCTGCACATCGGCGGGAAGATCGAGGTCTCCTCGAAGGTGCCGCTGAAGACGCGTGACGACCTCTCGATGGCCTACACCCCGGGCGTGGGCCGCGTGTCGAAGGCGCTGGCCGACAACCCCGAGGACGTGCCGCGCCTGACGATCAAGGGCAACTCGGTCGCCGTCGTCACGGACGGCTCCGCCGTGCTGGGTCTGGGCAACATCGGCCCGGGCGCCGCGCTGCCGGTGATGGAGGGCAAGGCGGCGCTGTTCAAGCGCTTCGCCGACATCGACGCGTGGCCGATCTGCCTGGCCACGCAGGACGTCGACGAGATCGTCAAGGCCGTCGAGATGATCGCGCCGGGCTTCGGCGGCATCAACCTCGAGGACATCGCGGCCCCCCGCTGCTTCGAGATCGAGGCCCGCCTGCGCGAGCGCCTCGACATCCCCGTGTTCCACGACGACCAGCACGGCACCGCCATCGTCGTGCTCGCCGCGCTGACCAACGCCCTGCGCTGCGTCGGCAAGCAGATGGAGCACGTGCGCGTGGTCGTCGCCGGCGCCGGCGCGGCCGGTACGGCGATCGTCGGGCTGCTGCTCGCCGCCGGGGTCAGCGACGTCGTGGTCTGGGACCGCGAGGGCTGCCTGTCGGGCGAGGACACGTCCCTGCCGCCCGCCAAGCTGGAGCTGGCGCGTCGTACGAACCCCCGCAAGGTGACCGGCACGCTCGCCGACGGCCTCCGCGGCGCCGACGTGTTCATCGGCGTCTCGGGCCCCGGCCTGCTGAAGGCCGAGTGGATCAAGGACATGGCGGCCGACCCGATCGTCTTCGCGCTGGCGAACCCCGACCCGGAGATCGACCCGTCGGTGGCCGGTCAGTACGCCGCGGTCGTCGCCTCGGGCCGCTCGGACTACCCGAACCAGATCAACAACGTGCTCGCGTTCCCGGGCGTGTTCCGCGGCCTGCTCGACGCCCGCGCCCACGAGGTCACCCAGGAGGCGCTGCTGCGCGCCGCCCAGGCAATCGCGCACGTCGTCACCGACGAGGAGCTGAACCCGAGCTTCATCATCCCGTCGGTGTTCGACCCGGCCGTGCCGAAGGCCGTCGCCGCCGCGATCGTCGGGGACCCGTCGCCGAAGGGCTGAGCCCCACCTGCCGGTACGACGACGGGCCCGGTCCCCTGCGGGGGGCCGGGCCCGTTCGTCGTCCTGCGCCTGGGCGCTCAGCCGCCCGTGCGGGCGACGATGAACCAGGCCGTCCTCTTCCCGGGCTCATGGCACGTCCGGCCGTTCGGCTAGAGGTCGGCGAGGCCGTCGTCGCGAACAGTCACCCGCGTCCGGAACTCGGTGTCCGGCCACAGGTCGATGAGGTACTCCTCGTTCGGCTCCCAGACGGCCAGGTCGTAGTTGACCTTCCGATCACCGCGCGCGCTGACTCGCACCCGGTGGACGCCTGGCCGCGACGGGACCACGGTCGGGTACGGGATGTGTCGCCGCGGCTCCATCGCCAGCTCGACGAGGTCGAGCGGGTCGTCGATGGTGATGCTGACGAGCTCTTCCACCTCCCAGGTGTGGTCGAGTCCGGACGGCTGCTCGTCATGCATGCGCAGGGTGACCCGCACCGGCCCGTACGCGCACCCGGTGTGCACGATGAGGGCGGTGTCGTCGACGACGCCGACGACCGCATTGCCGTAGGCCTCCGGTCCCGGGTCGAAAGGCTTCGACGGGTCCACCAGCAGGAACTGGTGATGGTCCGTGTCGACCACACCATCGAACACGGTGGTGGTTGCCATGGGGTCCCCCTCTCGGCTGAGGGAGACGCTACTGGAGGTGGCCTCCTCCGCGCTTGTGGCCCGGCGCGCCATGTTTCGGCCGACGGCGTCCGTGGCCAGGGGACCTGTCCGAGCCCGATCGGGTCGGTCAGCCCGGCGGTTCCGACACGTCGTGCACCCACCCGCGTCGGCCGGCCCGCAGGCTCACGACCACCATCACCAGCATCCCGACGACGCCGCACAGCCCGACCACGAGGAGCGCCTGGTCGATCCGGGCCCCGACGCCCCGCGCATCGTTGTCGCCCAGCCGTCGCGCGGCGGGGACGACGACGCAGACGAACACCAACACCTGCAGTGCGTAGGACCGCGCGCCGGGCTTGCGCTTGACCTGTCTCATCTCCCAGGGCGGCTCGTCGCTCACGTCCCCGACGTTAGTCGCGCCGCGCCACAGCCGTGACAGGGTCGAGGCCGAAGCCGGGTCTCATCCGGCGACGACGTGGTGCTCGCCCGTCCGGGGAACAGCACGCCCCACGGTGACGGTCATGACGGCGAGCTGGGGCGTCGCCACCCCGCAGGCACATCGCGGCCGGGAGCGGCGGGCGCACGCGGGTGGCTCCCGCCAACCGAGTCGTGCAAGCAGACCGGGTCCGCGCTCAGCTACCGGTGCGGGCGACGATGAACCAGGCCGCCACCGGGAGCAGCACGACGGTGATGAGCAGCGCGACGAGCAGCGCCTTCGGGTTCGGCGGGCGCCGCCCGCCGATGCCGGCGCCGTAGCCGGGCGGGCCGGGGTCCTCCCACGGCGGGGGACCCGCGGGACGGTCGTCGCGGCGGGGGTCGGTGGGGTCGCTCACGGGAGGCCGGTGCCCGTGGCGCGCGGGGCTAGCCCCGCGTGTCCCCACGGCGCTCCCGCACGTCGTGCCGTAGCCGGATGGCCTCGCGCTCCGGGTCGCCCCAGTAGCCCAGGGCACCCGACCGGCAGATGCGACCGTCGTCGGCGATGACCAGCACCCGTGGCAGGGATTCGGCGCCCAACGCGCACACCAGGTCCCACCACGAGTAGCCCTGCTCCACCGTGATCCTGACAACCGAGTCCACGTCGACCCGATGCTCGTGCGAGCCCCCGGTCAGCACGAGGACGTGTTCCTCCAGGCGCACCGCCGACCCGCGGCTGGCCCACTGCAGCTCAACGGACCTGGTCAGTCCGAAGACGAGACCCAACACGAGGACGAAAGCCGTCGCCCGTGCGAGGTCCCGATCGAGCCCGTACGAGTACGTCCACCACACGCCGACCGGGAAGGTGGTGCCGACGACGAAGGCGACGTACCCGACGAGGGGGTACCACCGCAGGGCGCGCGTGTTCCTGGTCCAGTAGCTCTGCTCGTCCGACACCGCTTGCTCCCGCTCGCTCCGACCCTCCCCCCGATGCTGGCCCACGGTCGCGTACGACGAGCGGCCGGGTGTCGACCCGCCGCGCGGCGGGGCGGTATCTCCTCTCCGTCACGGTCCACCGGCGAGGACCAGTCGCGTCGAGTGGCGGGGCTAGCCGTGGGCATCGTGCGAGCCTGGGCGACGGCGTCCGAAGCGCGGCGGAACCGCGGCGCCGCCCGGGACGTCGTACCGATCGACGTGCGGGCCGCTCGGTCCGCACGACGTCCCGGCAGGCTGGGCGAGGGGGAGCGGTGCAACGGTCGACGAGGCGGGCGATCCGCAGCAACGCGGTGTCCGCGGCGGGTGTGCTGGCGGTGGTCGCCGCCGGGTACGGCGTGTGGCAGGTGCTCGGCGGACCCGACCCGCAGGTGATCAGCGCGGGCGACGCCGTCGCCGGGGACTTCACCTGCGCCGAGGCCAGCAGCACTCGAGCCGACTTCCCCGATGGGCTGCTTCCGGAGGGCGCGATCGCTGCGCGGTTGTGCACCTACGGGCACATCGACTCCGAGACGTACTCCGTCCCCCTCGACGCCCTGACCGCCGGCACCGCCGACCTCGTCGGGATGGTCAACGGCGCCCGCCGGGTCGGAGACGGCGACCGCGCGTGCAACGACGACGCGGGGCCTCGGTGGACGATGGCGCTGCAGTACCCCGACGGCAGCGTCCGGTCCCTCGCCGGCGACGAGGGCGGCTGCGAGGACGTCGCCCTCGGCGACGTCGAGGTCCAGGGCATCGCCGCGGCCGTCGTCGACCTCTTCGTCGACCGCCTGGCGGCCCAGCGCCGCGACGCGACGCCGCCTCCCGACGTACCCGACGACTCCGTGGCCTGCGACGCCCTCGACGCGGGCGGTGCCGTCATGCCGTGGTCCGACCCCTCGCGGCTGACGTCGGCGACGCTGTGCTGGGCCACGACGCCGGGGGGACCGTTCGCGTCGGTGCCGCTCACGCCCGAGCAGACCGAGGTCATGCTCGCCGACCTCTCCGCGAACCTGCGCGACACCCCGCTGCGTGCCGGCGGCTACGCCTGCCCGTCGTGGACCCAGGTGCGGATTACCGGTCGTGACCTCTGGGGCGAGCCCGTCACCGTGTGGAGCGACTGCCGCGACTTCTACGTCGACCAGCAGCTCTGGGTGCCGTCGGCCCCCACCCTCGAGCTGCTGCTCGAGCTCTCCGGCCAGCGCCTGCTGCCGCCTCCGACCCCGTGAAGTCGTCCTACGACACCCCGGGACGCGTAAGCCCGCCTACCGGCGTACCCGCGGGTCGGGAGGACCGCCGGGCGCGTCCAGCGGCACGGAGCCCTGGAGCCGCGTGGGCCCGACGGCCGCGCGCAGCGAGGCCGGGTCGCTGGGCACGAACGCCGTGCCGCTCAGGGTGCCCCGCACGCCGCGCATCGCGTCGCCCCACATCGGCGCGGCGTAGCGCGAGGCGGAGGCGCCGGTGACGGTGGCGCCGCCGACCCGCACACCGTCGAGCGGCACCGGGCTGCCGAGCTCGTTGGCGCCGGCGACCATGGCGGAGGTGGCGAGGTCGGGGGTGTAGCCGACGAACCAGACCGACCGGGCGCTCTGCGTGGTGCCCGTCTTGCCGGCCGCGTCGATGCCGAGGTCCTGGGCGCTGGCGAACCCGCCGTCGATGACGCCCGAGAGCACCTCGTTGACCGCGTCGGCGGTCTCGGGCTGCATGACCCGCTCGCACCGGGGCGCGTACTCCTTCAGCACGTTGCCGGCCGCGTCGGCGATGGCCGTGACGGGGCGGGCGCTGCAGTGGGTGCCGCGGGCGGCGAAGGTCGCGTAGGCCTCGGCCATCTCGACGGGGCTGACGTTCGCGACGCCGAGGCTGAACGAGGGCACCCGCTCGGCCAGACCGGAGGCCTCCTCGACGCCGGTGGGGTTGTCGAGCTCGACCCCCATGCTGCGGGCGAGCTCGTACGGCGCGCACAGCCCGGTGCGTTGGGTGAGCTGGGCGTAGAACGTGTTGACGGAGAGCCGGGTGCCGGTGACGAGGGTCATGAAGCCCGAGTCCGACTCCGAGAGGTTGCCCGGCTCCCACGGCGCGGAGGCGCTGTAGCGCTCGCCCCCGCAGTCGGTGAAGGTGGACTGGGGCACGGAGATCCGGGCGGGGGAGTCGATGCCCCAGGAGAGCGGGACGCCCTGCTCGATGGCGGCGGCGAGCACGGAGGCCTTGAAGGTCGAGCCCGCCTGGAAGCCGGCCGAGTCGCCCAGCCGTTGGGGGATCGTGTAGTTGAGGTAGGTCTCGCCGTCGTCGACGTCGTCGCCCATGGGGCGCGACTGGGCGACGGCGAGCACGTCGCCGGTGCCGGGCTCCACCATCGCGAGCCCGCCGATCGCGTCGTCGGTGGGGTCGACGGCCTCGGCGACGGCGTCGTCGGCGGCGGCCTGGTGACCCAGGCGCAGCGGCGTGCGGATGGTCAGCCCGCCCTCGTAGACCAGGGCGCGGCGCTCCGCCTCGGTCTCGCCGAGCGAGGGGTCGGCGAGCAGGTGGCGCAGCACGTAGTCGCAGTAGAACGCCGCGATCGAGCTGGTGCAGCCGTTGCTGGTCGTGCTCAGCCGCAGGTCGAGGCCGGTGGCGCGCGCTGCCTGCTGGTCCGCGGCGGTCACGACGCCATGCGGTCGATGACCACGTTGCGGCGCTGCAGCGCACGGTCGGGGTTGATCGTCGGGTCGAGACCGACGGGGTTCTGCACGAGGCCGGCGAGCAGGGCGGCCTGCGGCAGGGTCAGGTCGGCGGCGTCGACGTCGAAGTAGGTGCGGGCCGCGGACTGGATGCCGTGGGCGCCGTTGCCGAAGTAGGCCAGGTCGAGGTAGCGCTGGAGGATCCAGTCCTTGGAGTAGGCGTCCTCGATCGCGATGGCGTGGCGCAGCTCCAGGATCTTGCGGCTGACCGTCTCCTCCGTCGCCGCCGCGCGGGCCCGCTCGTCGTCCCCGGCCTGGTGCACCAGCGTCAGCTTCACCATCTGCTGGGTGATGGACGAGCCGCCCTGCACCACGCCCCCGTTGGCCTGGTTCATCAGGAGCGCCCGGGCGGTTCCCCGCACGTCCATGGCCCCGTGCTCGTAGAACCGGTAGTCCTCGATCGACACGATCGCCTGCCGCATGACCGGTGCCACCTGCGTCAGGGGGACGCTGACCCGGTTCTGGGCGTAGAAGGTGGCGAAGGTGGTGCCGTCGGCGTCGAGCACCACGGTGCGCTGCGGGAGGGGGTCGCTCTCGAGGTCGAGCGGCAGGTCCGCGGTGCTCGCGGCCACCCGGGCGGTCGAGACCCCCGCGACCCCGGCCAGGGGCAGGGCCAGGCCGGCCGTGAGGACACCGAGCACGACGGACGCCGCGAGCATGACGCCCAGGTGTCGCGCGACGCGGCCGGGGGTCAGCCGTCCCCCACCGGGTTCCTCGGGGTCCTCGGGCTGCTCGAGCTGCTCGGCCTCCGGGGCGGGGTCGAGCAGGTCGGACGGGTCGGTGACCTGGTGCTCGTCGTGGTGCGGGGTCGGGTCGTCCCCGTGCGGCGGCGGGCTGCTGGTGGCCATCGTGCTCCTCGGGCTTGGCTGCGTCGCCGACCGGACCGCTGGGTCGACGACCGACGCAGCGATGCTCGGGCACGAATCTCAGAGGGATCTCAGAGCGGCCGGGGCGCGGCCGGGAGGGTGAACGAGACCGTCGCCCCCTCGCCGGGGCTGCCCGTGATGGCGAGGGAGCCGCCGTGGGCGGTGACGATCTCGTCGACGAGGGCGAGGCCGAGCCCGAGGCGGTGGCTGGTGCCCTCCGTCGCAGACCGCGGCTCGGCCCCGCGGCGGAACCGCTGCGTCAGCTCGGCGGCCAGGTCGGGGTCGAGGCCCGACCCGTCGTCGACGACCGCCACGGTGACGGTCGAGTCGGACCGGTCGAGGGTGATGACGACCGTCCCGCCCTCCTCGACGTGGGCGAGTGCGTTGTCGACCAGGGCGGCGACGGCGCGGCGCAGCGCCCCCGCCATGCCCGTCACGGGGTACGACGCCCCGGCGGGCACGTCGACGACGAGGTCGACGTGGTGCTCGTTCGCGGTGGCGGCGAAAGAGCGGCGCACGTCCTCGACCACGGTGACGAGGTCGACGGTCTCGGGTGGGGGACGGCGGTGCTGCAGCTCGGCGCTGAGCAGCATGTCGTCGACCACCCCGCTCATGGTGCGGGCGTCGTCGACGAGCTGGCCGAGCTCCTCACGCTGGTCGGGGTCCGTGGTCGGGCCCCGGGCCAGGAGCTGGGCGCGGGTCAGCAAGATGGCCAGCGGGGTACGCAGCTCGTGGCTGGCGTCGGCGACGAAGCGGCGCTGCGAGGTGAGCGCGTCCCCCAGCGGGCGCACGGCGCGGCGGGCGACGACCCAGCCGAGGCCGCCGGCGGCGAGGGCTCCGAGGAGGCCGGCGAGCATCGAGAGCCAGGCGAGACGCTCGGTCTCCTCCTGCTGCTCGACGAAGCTGGTGACGGCCACGACCCGGGACCCGTCGGTCTCCGCGACGTACGCCAGGAAGGGTGCGTCGCAGACCTGGACCTCCTGCACGCCGGCGGGCAGGTCGTCCGTGGCCGCGCGCGCGTCCTCCTGCGTGCAGCCGTCGAGCAGGCCGTCGGCGATGAGGTCCTCGCCGGCGTGGCCGAAGGCCTCGGCGTTCTCCACCTTGTCCCGCACCTTGCGCTCGGTGGCGTCGAGCCGTGCCTGGAGGCTGACGGTGTAGACGAGCCCGATGACCACGGCGATGACCGCCGCGGCGGCGACGCCGGTCTGCAGGGCGATCACGACGGACGCGCGCCGCAGCAGCCGCTGGTCGGCGAGCGCGGGGGTCTCGCGGCGGGGGCGGGGCGTCACACCGACCCCAGCTGGTAGCCGATGCCGCGCACCGTGCGGATGACCCCTCGACCGAGCTTGCGCCGGAGGTAGTAGACGTAGGTGTCGACGGCGTTGGGGCTGTCGGCGTCCTCGAAGACCTGGCGCCGCACCTCGTCGCGGGTGAAGACCTGGCGCGGGTGGCTGGCGAACAGGTGGAGGAGCTCGCACTCGCGGCCGGAGAGCTCGACCGGCTCGGGCGCCCGGTCGAGGACGACGCGCCGGGCGGCGACGTCGAGGAGCGCGCCGCCGAGGTCGATGGTCGCCGAGGTCTCGGTGTGGCGGCGCAGGAGCGCGCGGAGCCGGGCGAGCAGCTCGTCGATCTCGAACGGCTTCACCAGGTAGTCCTCGGCGCCGGCGTCGAGGCCCTCGACCCGGTCCTCCGTCGTGCCGCGGGCGGTGAGCACCAGGACGGGGGACACGACGCCACCGGAGCGGAGGCGTCGGACCAGGTCCACGCCCTCGATGGCGGGCAGCCCGCGGTCGATGACCATCACGTCGTACTCACGCGTGAGCGCGCGGTGCAGGCCGGCCTGCCCGTCGCGGGCCAGGTCGACGGCGTACCCCTCGACGGTGAGGAGCCGGGACAGGAGGCCGGAGAGCTTGGCGTCGTCCTCGACGAGGAGGAGCCGCGGGTCGGCGCTCGGGGGCATCCCGTCGGTCGGCGCGGTGGTCACGGACCGATGCTCGCACGCGGCTTCTGAGGTTCCTCTGAGATTGGCGCCGAACCATGGTGATCGCGGCGGGATCGGTCCCGATCTCCCGCGCCGAACCCGGACACCACCAGGAGGCCCCGCCATGAGCCTGAGTCACGAGCTCGCCCTCACCCGCCGCACCGGTCACCCCGCACCCACCTCCGCCTCCCCCCGGCCGAGCCGGGTCCGTGTCGTCGGCCCCGCCGGCGCGGCGCGGCCCGACCTGCGGGACGAGGACGTCGGCGAGGTCGAGGGCCACGAGCGCGACTGGGTCGCGGAGCTGCACGTCACCGACCTGCCCCACGGGCTGTTCCCGCGTCTGGGCGTGGCGTTCGTGCGCCGCTGGCACCGGGCGCACCTCGCCTCCCCCCACGGGACGTGCCTGGTCGCCCGCGTCGGCGGGGTCCCCGTCGGGTTCGCCCTCTGCTCCCTCGACCGCCGCGCCCACGTCGACTGGCTCCTCGCCCACCGGCGCCGGGAGCTGGCGCTGCCCGCCGCCGCCGCCCTGCTCCGGCGCCCCCGCCTCGCCGTGGACTTCCTCCGGACCCGCGGCGCCCGCTACGCCCGTCGGCTGGCGGGCCGCGGCGCCCGCCCCGCCGCGGCCGCCGCGCCGCCGACCGCGGTCGCCGTGCTCGACGCGATCGTCGTCGAGGAGTTCGCCCGCGGTCGCGGGGTGGGGACCGCCCTCGTGGAGGCGTTCCTGCGGCGCGCCGTCGAGGCGGGCGCCGAGCGCGCCGAGCTCGTGACCAAGGCCGGTGCCGCCGGCGCGGCCGGCTTCTACGAGCGGCGCGGTTGGACCCGCACGGGCAGCCACACCGACCGCGACGGCGAGGAGGTCGTCACCTTCCGCGTCGACCTCACCGCGGACCACCGCACCACCACGGGGCGGCCCACCCTCCGGCTGGCGCCCGCTCGATGAGCCGCGCTCGCCTCGGGCGACGGACCGTGGTCACCGCGGTGGCGGGGGTCCTGCTCGCCGGGTGCGGCCGCGACGGCGCGGCGACCCTCGTGCCGGGACAGGCCCTCGGGGCCCCCACGGTGCACACGCTCACACCCGGCCCTCCCGCGGGGGCCCTGGCTCCGGCGTCCCTGCCCCCCGCCGAGCCGTGGGTGCCCTCGGGACGCGAGGTCGAGCCGGAGGCGAAGATCGCCGCGGTCCGGGTCGTCGAGGCCCTGGGCAGCACCGGCACGGACGGGGCGTCGGTGCGGCAGCGATTGGCGCGGATCGGCGCCGACCCCCGGCTCGCGGGCGCGGGCGCGCCGCTCGTCCCCCCGTCGACGTCCGGCGTCACCCACGTCGTCTACCCCCAGTACGGCGGACTGACCGACCGGCGCGCCAGCGTCATGGTCGTCGCCGAGCAGAGCTGGGTGACGGAGGTGGGGCTCGCGCGACGGACCCTCACGGCCGACGTGCGGGTGCGGCGCGAGGGGTCCTCCTGGCGGGTCGAGGACGTGCTCGTCCCGTCCGCTGCGGACCCCGTCCGGGTGGACGACGCCGTGCCCCGGCTGCTGGCGGAGCCGAACGTCGAGCTGCCGCACGCGGCGGCGTCCGACCTCGCCGGGGGACAGGTCGACCGGTCGGTCGTCGAGGCCCTGCTGACGCTCTCCGCGTCGTACCGGCTCTCCGTCTCGGTCTTCCGCTCCGGCCACCCGGAGGAGGTGTTCGGCACGGGTACGACGAGCAACCACACCCGCGGACGGGCCGTCGACATCTGGGCGGTCGACGGCACCCCGGTCGTGTCGATGCGCCGGGACGACCCCGTGCTGACGGGCTTCCTGGACGCCGCCCGGGCGACCGGCAGCGACGAGGTCGGCGGGCCCGTCGACCGCGACGGGCCCGGAGGAGCGCACTTCGCCAACGCCCTGCACCGCGACCACGTGCACATCGGCTTCGACTGACGGGGGTTGCAGGGGGCCCACGCCAGCGGGTGTCGCCGCCAGATGACGGCGCGGCAGGCGACGGACGAAGCGTTGCCCACCGAGGCGAGGGGGCCTGCCGCTACCTGGTACGACAGGCGCTGCCGCGCGGTCGGCGTTCCTGGTTGCCTGGCGGCCGCGTCGCAGCAGGCCACCAGCTCGCCGCCCGGCGGGTCGCGCGTCCGGCTCGTGCTGCGCCGCCCGGCTGTTCGGTGGCGACGCGCTGGTCAGGGTGGTGGCGGTCGGTGTCGGGGTGGGGTCCGGTACGGCGCATGCCCCCACGATGGTCGACGGGACCCACCGTCTTCAGGGGGTTTGTCGGTCCCCCATGGCCGCGTCACACCAGCACCTCCCGAGCGGCGGCTGACGTGCTCCCGAGGGTAGGAGCGCTAGACCCTGAATAAGGCTGAGGAACTGCGCGACGGTAGGTGCAACCCGGAGCCACCGGGCGCACCCCGCACCAGGAGGAGTCACCGCCATGCCTCGTACCGACATCGACCTCGCCGTCCCGGACCTCTCCGGCCGCCGCGCCGTGCTGACGGGAGGCAGCGACGGCATCGGCCTCGGGATCGCCAAGCGGCTCGCCGCTGCCGGCGCCGAGCTGGTGCTGCCCGTGCGCAACCCGGGCAAGGGCCAGGCGGCGGCCGCCGCGATCCGGGCCGCCGCCCCGGGCGCCACGGTGATGCTCCGGGACCTCGACCTGTCCTCGCTCGAGTCCGTCGAGGCCCTCGGCGAGACCCTGCGCGCCGACGGCGCCCCGATCCACCTCCTGATCAACAACGCTGGCGTGATGACGCCGCCGGATCGGCAGACCACCGCCGACGGGTTCGAACTGCAGCTCGGCACCAACCACCTGGGCCACGTCGCACTGGTGGCCCACCTGATGCCTCTGCTGCGGGAGGGTCGAGCCCGGGTGACCTCGCAGGTCAGCGTGGCCGCGGCCAGTGGCACCATCAACTGGGACGATCTCGGCTGGGAGCGGTCCTACGACGGCATGAAGGCCTACCGGCAGTCCAAGATCGCGCTCGGGCTGTTCGGGCTCGAGCTCGAGCGTCGCAGCACTGCGCACGGCTGGGGCATCTCCAGCAACCTCTCCCACCCCGGCATCGCCCCCACCAGCCTGCTGTCCGCGCGGCCCGAGCTCGGCCGCACCGACGACACGACCAGCGTCCGGCTGATCCGCTGGCTCTCCCGGCACGGCATCATCGCCGGCACTGCCGTGACCGCCGGGCTGCCGGCGCTGATGGCCGCCACCTCGCCCGACGCCCGGGGCGGGCTGCTCTACGGCCCTCGCGGGTTCCAGCACATGGGCGGCGCCCCGGCAGAGCAGAAGCTCTACAAGCCCTTGCGTGACGAGGACGAGGCGCAGCGCGTCTGGCGGGAGTCCGAGGGACTGGCCGGCGTCTCCTTCCCCGTCGGCCCGGAGGGCGACCCGCAGCACGACACTCGTCAGGTCGGCGACCAGGCGGGCCGACAGGACCGCCCGTCGACCACGCGGATCCCGCGGCGCGATCCCGCCGCCTGATGACCCCGACGGCCGCTCCGGGTAGAACGGGTCTGCGGCCTCGCAGCGACGCCCACGAAGGAGACAGACGATGATCGACCGGCCCCAGCTGGCGGAGTTCCTCCGCCGCCGACGCGAGGCGCTGCAGCCCGAGGACGTCGGCATGCCCCGCGGCCAGCGGCGCCGTACCCGCGGCCTGCGCCGCGAGGAGGTCGCCGTGCTGTGCCACATGTCGACCGACTACTACTCGCGCCTCGAGCAGGAGCGCGGCCCCCAGCCCTCCGAGCAGATGATCGCCTCGATCGCCCAGGGCCTGCACCTGACCGTCGCCGAGCGCGACCACCTCTACCGCCTGGCCGGGCACCAGCCGCCGGCCCGGGGAGCCAGCAGCGAGCACGTCAGCCCCGGCATGCTGCGCATCTTCGACCGGCTCACGGACACTCCGGCCGAGATCGTCACCGAGCTCGGCGACACCCTGCGCCAGACGCCGCCCAGGGTCGCGCTCGTGGGTGACTGGACCGTCTTCACCGGCCCGGAGCGCAGCAACGGCTACCGCTGGTTCACCGATCTGTCCTCCCGCGACATCTACGTGCCGGAGGACCACGAGTTCCTCTCCCGCATGTACGCCGCCGGGCTGCGCGGCATCGCCGCCGTGCGTGGACCCGGGTCCCGCGCGGCCGAGCTGGCCGAGCTGCTCCTGACGCGGAGCGAGGAGTTCGCCACGCTCTGGGCCGACCACGAGATCGGCATCGAGCCCGACGAGGTCAAGCGCTACCAGCACCCCGAGGTCGGACGGATGGACCTCAACTGCCAGGTGCTGCTCGACCCCCACCAGTCCAACCGCCTGCTGGTCTACACCGCCGACCCCGGCACCGAGAGCTACGAGAAGCTGCAGATGCTCACCGTCATCGGCACGCAGCGCATGACCTCCTCCTGACGCACTCCTGACCCGCCCACCCGGCACCGGCCATGCCGGCGCCCGGCTGCGCCCTGCCCTGACGCGATCGGCACCTGCCCCCATCGGCTCCCGGGCCCGATCCGCCCTGCCCCCGATCCGCCCTGCCCCCGATCCGCACTGCCCCCGATCCGCACTGCCCCCGATCCGCACTGCCCCGACGCCCGCGCCAGGGGCCCACCACTCCCCTCGAGGACCCCGCCATGACCCGTTTCCTGCACCTGCTCGGCCGCAGCGCCGCAGCCCATCCCTGGCGCACGTTCGCCGCCTGGCTCCTGGTCGCCGTCGTCGCCGTGACGACCGCCGGCGCCTTCGGCGGCACGCCCCAGGACAACTTCAACATCGACGGCGCCCCGGCGCAGGCCGGCGTCGAGCAGCTGCGCGAGAGCTTCCCCGCCTCGGGTGTCGCCGGCAGCTCGGCGCAGGCCGTGGTGCACCACCCCGGCGGCGACGAGGTGACCGAGGCCGCGCTGGCCGACCTGAGCAGCAGCCTCGCGGGGATCGACCACGTCACGTCGGTGTCGCCGCCGCGTTTCTCCGACGACCGGGACACGGCGGTGCTGAGCGTCGTGCTCGACGTGCCGGTCACCCATCCGGACCTGTTCGCCGGCGCCGGGCTGGCGTCGCTCGAGGAGGCCGTGGCCGACGTCGCGGCGGTCGATGACGCCGGTCTGCAGGTCGAGCTCGGCGGCGAGCTGGCCAACACCGCCGCCGCGGAGATCCAGGGCACGGGCGAGCTGATCGGTGTGGTCGTCGCGCTCGTCCTGATGACCCTCGTGCTGGGCACGATCGTCGCCGCCGGCCTGCCCCTGCTGGTGGCGATCGTCGGTCTGGCGGTCTCCGCGATGGGCGTGACCCTGCTGGCCGCCGTGACCGACGTCAGCACGACCGCACCGACGGTCGCCATCATGGTCGGCCTCGGCGTGGGCATCGACTACGCCCTGCTGCTCGTGACCCGCCACCAGGAGTTCCTGCGCGCCGGCGTCCCGGTCGTCGAGGCCGCCGGGCGGACCACGGCGACAGCCGGCCGCTCGGTGGTGTTCGCGTCGGCCATCGTGCTGGTCTCGCTGATGGGCCTCCCCCTCGCCGGCCTGCCGATCTACTCCTCGTTCGGCTTCGCCACCGGCATCGCGGTCGTGTCGGTCGCCTCCGCCGCCCTCACCCTGGTGCCCGCAGCCTCCGGCCTGCTCGGACGTCGGATGCTGCCGCGCCGCGAGCGTCTGGGCCTGCCGCCCCGACGTGAGCGCCCCGCGCGGGAGCCGTTGACCGCGCGCTGGGCCGCCACCGTCGCCCGTCGCCCGGTCGCGTGGACGCTGCTGGCCGTCACCCTCCTGGTGGCCCTGGCCGCGCCCACCCTGGCGATGCGCACGTGGCCCCGCGACGTGGCCAACAACCCCGCCGAGAGCACCACCCGCCAGGCCTACGACATCATCGCGGCCGAGTTCGGCGCCGGCGCCAACGCTCCGTTGACCGTGGTCGTGGACCGCGAGGCCGTGGGCGACGCGGGGGTCGAGGGCGTGGCGGCGCAGCTGCGGGACACCGACGGCATCGTGGCGGTCGGCGCACCGGTGGTCTCCCCCGGTGGCGAGGTGGCGGTGCTCGAGGCGCAGCCCGCCTACGCGCCGTCCGACGAGCGGGTGCCCGAGCTGCTCGAACGGGTGCGGGCCGGGCTGGACGACGTGGAGGTCACCGGCAACACGGCCCTGATGTCCGACATCTCCGTGCTGCTCTCGGAACGCATGTGGCTGGTGGTCGGCTTCGTGGTGCTGGTCTCGATGCTGCTGCTCGCCGCGATGTTCCGCTCGGTGCTGGTGCCGCTCAAGGCGGCCGCGCTCAACATGCTCTCGATCGGCGCCGCGTACGGCGTGGTGGTGGCCATGTTCCAGTGGGGCTGGGGCACCGACCTGCTGGGCCTCGACCACGCGATGCCGGTCTCGAGCTGGCTGCCCATCTTGATGTTCGCCATCCTGTTCGGGCTGTCGATGGACTACGAGGTCTTCCTGCTCTCCCGGATCCGGGAGGACTGGCTCGCGACCGGTGACGCCGCGGGCAGCGTGGTCCGCGGGGTGGCCGGCACCGGGCGGGTCATCTCGACCGCCGCCGCCGTCATGGTGGCCGTCTTCCTCGGCTTCGCCACCGAGATCGACCTCGTCGTACGACAGCTGGGGCTGGGCATGGCCGTGGCCGTGCTGCTCGACGCCACGGTCGTCCGGCTCGTGCTCGTCCCGTCGACCATGACGATGATGGGTCGCTGGAACTGGTGGCTGCCGGCCTGGCTCGACCGCCTGCTGCCCACCATCGAGGCCGAGGTGGCCACGGACCCCTGGGCCGACGGCGAGGACGAGGACCAGCGACGCCCCGCCGCCGCGGCGCCGACGGCACGTGCCTGATCGTCCCGCCCCCTTCACCCTCCACCCCACCACCACCGCAGGGAGCACCGCCATGTCCACCGAACGCATCGCACTCGTCACCGGAGCCAACCAGGGGCTCGGCAAGCAGGTCGCGACGGAGCTCGCCCGTGACGGCGTGCGAGTCCTGATGGGGTGCCGTGACCTCGACCGCGGCCGGCGGGCGGCCGCCGAGGTCGGCGGCAGCGCGACCGCCGTGCACCTGGACGTGACCGACCCGGCGTCCGTCGGCGCGGCCGCGCAGTGGATCGAGCAGGAGCTCGGCCACCTCGACCTCCTCGTCAACAACGCCGGTGCCTCGTCCGCCGGCGGCGAGCGACGCAGCCTGGCGGAGGCCCGGGCCGGGGCCCACCCGAGCCGGGTGCGCATCGACGACGTCCGCGCCGTGTGGGAGGTGAACGTCTTCGGGGTGCTCGCGGTCTACCAGGCGATGCTGCCGCTGCTGCGCCGCTCCTCCGACGCGCGCATCGTCAACGTGACGAGTGCCCTGGGGTCGCTGACCCTCGCCGCGCACCCGGACGCCGGAACCCGGGCGGCGTACGAACCGGTCTACGCCGCGTCGAAGACCGCCCTCAACGCCCTCACGCTGGCGATGATGGTCGAGCTGGAGGACACCGATATCTGCGTCAACCTGGTCTCGCCGGGGTTCGCGCGGACCGCGCTGGTCAACTTCGAGGGCACCGAGACGGTGGAGGAGGCCGCGCGCGAGATCGTGCGCGTGGCTCGTCTCGGACCGGGCGGGCCTACCGGCACCTTCACCACGTGGGAGGGCGTCGCCGTGCCCTGGTGACGGGCGCGCGCCCGGGCCGACACCGCGCCCTCGCGGTGCTCGACCGGCTCGGGCGAAGCGCCCTGCGACGGGCCGGGAGAACGACGACTCCGCGGATCGGGGCGGGCTCGAGCTGGACGTGGACCGGGAACGCTGCCGCCGGCCCATCTCACGCGTGCACCTTCCGCGGCCACCAGAACCGCTCGCCGAGCACGAGCGCGATGGCGGGCACGACGACGGTGCGCACGAGCAGGGTGTCGAGCAGCACGCCGAGGCAGATGACGACGCCGAGCTGGGCGAGCACCACGAGGGGCAGCACGCCGAGCACGGCGAAGACGGCCGCGAGCAGGATGCCGGCGCTCGTGATGACGCCGCCGGTGGCACCGAGCGCGCGCAGCACGCCCTCGCGGGTGCCGTGCGCCGCCGCCTCCTCGCGGGCACGGGTGACGAGGAAGATGTTGTAGTCGACGCCCAGCGCGACGAGGAACAGGAACGCGAAGAGCGGCACGTTGCCGGCCAGGTTGTCGAAGCCCAGCAGCCCGGTGAACACCCACCACGACGCGCCGAGCGCCGCGACGCACGTCGCCAGCACCGTGGCGACGAGGACCACCGGCGCGACCAGCGAGCGCAGCAGCACCACGAGCACGCCGAGCACCAGCAGCAGGATGAGCGGCAGGATGACGAGCCGGTCGCGGGCGTTGCCCTCCGCCTCGTCGAGGGAGTCGGCGGACGCGCCGCCGACGTGGGTGTCGTCGTACGACGCCAGCGCCGACCGCAGGTCGCGCACGGTCCGCTCCGCCTCGTCGCCGCCGGGGGTGGCGGCGAGCGTGACGTCGAGCTGGGTGATGCCGTCGCCCTCGGCGGACGGCACGACCTGCACCACGCCGTCGACGCCCTCGACCGCGGCGAGCACCTCGTCGGCGTCGGCGCGCGTGACGACCTGGGTGGGCTCGGCGGCGCCGGCCGGGAACGACTCGGCCAGCCGCTCGCTCGCCGTGATCGCCTCCGGCTGGTCGAGGAACTGCTCGGCGGTGTCGAGCCCGGTGGAGATGCGGAACGTGCCGACGGCCATGAGGGCGAGCAGCGCGAGAGCGCCCGCGACGTACGCCAGCGGCCGGCGGGCCACCGCGTCACCGACGCGACGCCAGGTCGACCGGGTCTCGGCGAGCACGCGGTCGCCGTGGCGCGGCACCTGCGGCCAGAACACCCAGCGGCCGAAGCAGACGAGGGCCGCGGGCAGCACGAGCAGCACGAACCCGGCGGCGACCGCGATGCCCACCGCGCACGCGAGCCCGAGGCCCCGGGTGGTCGGGGTCAGCGACAGCAGCAGGGTCAGCACGCCGGCGACCACGGTGAACGCGCTGGTCAGCACGGCCTCCGCGGTGCGGCGCAGCGCCAGCGCCATCGCCTCGCGGCGGTCCTCGTGGGTGCGCAGCTCGTCGCGGTAGCGCGAGATGAGCAGCAGCGCGTAGTTCGTGCCCGCGCCGAACACGAGCACCGACAGGATGCCGACCGTCGACTCGTCCCACGCCACGTCGAGCGCGGCCATCACCTGGGTCGCGAGGATCGCGGCCAGCCGGTCGGCCGCGCCGACGACGAGCAGCGGCACGATCCACAGCACGGGGCTGCGGTAGGTCGCGACGAGCAGCACCGCCACCACCAGCGCGGTGACGAGCAGCAGGCGCGTGTCGGCGCCGGCGAAGACCGCGGCGAGGTCGGCCTGGATGCCCGCGGGCCCGGTCACCTGGGCCTCCACGCCGTCGGGCACGAGCTCGTCGAGGTCGGCGCGCAGGTCCTCCACCGCGTCGGCCACCTCGGTCGACGTCGACGCGTCGAGCGGCACGATGCCGATCGCCGCCGTGCCGTCCTCCGCGGGCACGACACCGGGACCGCCGGGGCCGCCGCCCCCGCCCTGCTCCTGCCCGCCCTGCTCCTCACCGCTGGGGGCGCCGCCGCTCCCGCCGTACGTCGTGACCAGCTCACCCACCGCGGCCTCGAGGTCGGGCAGGTACGGCGCGAGGTCGGCGTCCGAGCCCGCCTCGCCGGCCGTGAACACCACGATCGCGGTCGACCCCTCCTGCTCGGGCAGCTGCTCGGCGAGCTCGATCGCGGCGGTGCTGTCCGCCCCGGCCGGTACGGCGTCGAGCGGCGTCCGCTCGCGCTCGCCCTCGCCGACGAGACCGATCACGGCCCCGGCGAGCAGGAGAGGCAGGAGGGCGACGACCCACGCCGTGCGGCGGCCGACGATGAGGGCCCGGAGGCGCTCGAGGGTGGAGGACAAGGAACACTCCTGTGCCAGGATCGGGGGAGAGGAACGTTCGCCACCTTAATGATTAAGCAGGTGAAACAAAATGGGTGAGGCTGCGCCTGAGCTCCGGCCGGGCTGGGCGGAGACCGAGACGCTCCTGCTCCTGCGCCGGCTGCTCGACCGGGGGACGGCCGTGCACCGCCTGGTCGCGCGGAACGCGGGGCTCGGCGACCACGAGATGACGGCGCTGGAGGCGATCTCCCGCACGCCGATGGGTCCGGCCGAGCTGGCCCGGCTCCTCGACGTCACCGCCCCGGCCGCGACCGGCATCGTGGACCGCCTCGTCGCCCGCGGGCACGCCGAGCGGCGTCCGCACGCGGCCGACCGCCGGCGTACCGAGGTGCACGTGACCGACTCCGGGCGCGCCGAGGTGCGGGCCCACCTGCTGCCGATGTTCCTCACCCTCGCCCGCGTGGACGGCGAGTTCGACGAGGCGGAGCGGACCGTCGTGGCGCGCTACCTGCGCGGCGCGGTCGAGGCCTTCGAGGCCGTCGCGGGCCCCGCGCCGCACTGACCGGCCGGGAGCGGCGGAAGCGGCGCCCGGGGCGGCCCGGGCGCTCAGGCCCGGCTGGCCGCGAGCGCCGCGCCGACGATGCCGGCGGAGTTGCGGAGCGTCGCCGGCACGAGCGGGGTCTCGACGTCGATCAGCGACAGGAACTTGTCGGCCTTCTTGCTGACGCCGCCGCCCACCACGAAGAGGTCGGGGGAGAAGAGCCGCTCGAGGGTGCGGTAGAAGACGGTGAGCCGCTCGGCCCAGTCCCCCCACGACAGGTCCTCCCGCTCGCGGGCGCTGTTGGCGGTCCACGACTCGGCGTGCACGGCCCGCGGCTCGGAGCCCTCGCCGAGGTCGATCCACAGGTGGCCCAGCTCGGCGTTCGGCACGAGCACGCCGTCGTGCACGATCGCGGCGCCGATCCCGGTGCCGAGCGTCGTCACGAGCACCACGCCGTCGTGGCCCTTGGCCGCGCCGTACCGCACCTCGGCGAGGCCCGCCGCGTCCGCGTCGTTGAGCACGTGGACGGGACGGCCCAGCGCGTCGCCGAAGACGGCGGCCGCGTCGGTGCCGATCCAGCTCTGGTCGATGTTGGCGGCCGAGCCGATCACGCCGTGCCGCACGATGCCGGGCACCGCGACCCCCACGGGCGCGTCGCTCGCGGGGAAGGACTCGGCGAGCTCCTCCAGCACGGCGGTGACGTTCTGGGGGGTCGAGGCCTCCGGGGTCGGGATGCGCACGCGCTCGGCGGCGAACTCCCCGGAGTCGAGGTCGACCGGGGCCGCCTTGATGCCGCTGCCGCCGAAGTCGATGCCGAGGGGGAGGTCCATGCGCCGATCCTAGGAGCCCGGGGCCGGCACCGCGCCGATGAGTTCGGTGGCCGGTCCGGGTCGGTGCTTCCCGGGACCCCCGCGCCGCGGGGGCACCCGCGGGAAATCAGGTGACCCGGCGACCTCGTCGCGGTTGACTGCCCGCGTCCACCCGAACGGCCGGAGGAGAGAGATGATCGAGGCACGGGGGCTCGTGCAGACCTTCATGACGGGGCAGGGGTCGCGCAAGACGGAGGTGCGCGCCGTCGACGGCGTCGACCTCGACGTCGCGGAGGGCGAGGTGGTCGGGTTCCTCGGCCCCAACGGCGCCGGCAAGACCACCACGCTGCGCATGCTGACCACGCTGCTGCGTCCGACCGCGGGCACCGCCCGCGTCGCCGGCTACGACGTGGCCACCCAGGCGGTGCAGGTGCGCCGCTCCATCGGCTACGTCTCGCAGGTGGGCTCGACCTTCTCCGGTGCGTACGCCGGGGACGAGGTCGTCGACCACGCGATGCTCTACGGGATGACGCGGCGCGCCGCGGTCGCCAAGGGCCAGGAGCTCTTCGAGCAGCTGGACCTGCCGGGGCTCTGGCGCCGGATGCCGAAGAACATGTCGGGCGGGCAGAAGCGGCGCCTCGACATCGTCATGGGCCTCGTCCACGAGCCCGGCCTCGTCTTCCTCGACGAGCCCACGACCGGTCTCGACCCGCAGGCACGGGCGAACCTGTGGGAGCACATCCGCGGGCTGCGCGAGCGCCGCGGCGCCACCGTCTTCCTGACGACGCACTACCTCGACGAGGCCGACGCGCTCGCCGACCGCATCGTCATCATCGACAAGGGCCGCATCGTCGCCTCCGACACCGCCGACAACCTCAAGGCGCAGGTGGCGGGCGACCTCGTCGACCTCGAGGTCGCCGGCGCCGACCAGGTGGCGGTCGCCGCCGAGCGGCTCGGCGCCATCGGCGAGGGCCTCGAGGTCGTGGACCGCCGCGTCCGCGCCCGGGTCCGCCGCGCGGGACGCGCCGTGCCCGGTCTGCTGCGCGACCTCGACGCCGCCGGGGTCACCCTCGACTCCATCGAGGTCCTGCGCCCCACCCTCGACGACGTCTTCCTCACCCTCACCGGCCGCTCGCTGCGCGACGCCGCGGCGGACGAGGCGGCGGAGGGGTCCGCCGTACCCGACGACCCGGCGGAGCCCGGGACCACCCTGGAAGGAGCCGGCCGATGAGCGCCACCACCGCCACCCCGACGAGCCCGGCCGCCCCCGTCCCGGCCGGCGACGCGCTGCGGCCGAACGGGATGGTGCGCGACGCCACGATCGTCTTCCGCCGTCAGATCCGGATGAACCTGCGCAACCCCGCGTGGGTGCTGATCGGGATCATGCAGCCGGTGCTCTACCTGCTGCTGTTCGGGCCGTTGCTGAAGCCGCTGGTGGGCTCGTTCGACCTGCCGACGGACAACCCGTACACGTTCCTGGTGCCCGGCCTGCTCGTGCAGCTCGGCATGTTCGGCGCGTTCTTCGCCGGCTTCGGCCTCATCGCCGAGTGGCGCGAGGGCGTCGTCGAGGCGGAGCGCGTGACCCCGGCCAACCGGGCGGCGCTGCTCGTCGGGCGGCTGGCGCGCGACCTCGTGCTGCTCCTCGTGCAGGCGCTCATCCTCGTCGGGCTCGGCTGGTGGATGGGCATGCGCGGCGACGCCGTCGGGATCGTCGCCGGCATCCTGCTGACCCTCGCCGTGGGCGGCGCCTGCGCGGCCGCGTCCAACGCGCTCGCGCTCACCACCAAGAGCGAGGACGTCATGGCCCCGCTCATCAACATGGTGATGATGCCGGTGCTCCTGCTGAGCGGGATCATGCTGCCGATGACGCTCGGCCCCGCGTGGCTGGAGACGGTCAGCGACTTCATGCCGTTCCGCTGGATCACCGACGCCGTGCGCCACACGTTCCTCGGCGACTTCTCCGCCGGCGGCGTCATGTGGGGCACCGGCTGGGCCCTGGGCCTGCTCGCCGTCGGGCTGTGGTGGGGCACCGCGGTGTTCCGGAAGGAGAACTCCTGACGGGCCGGGCGCCCTAGCCGCGCGGGGCGGGCGGGCCGAACGCCGCCCGCACCTGCGCGTCCGGGGCGCCCGCGGCCACCAGCGCCGCCAGCAGGACGCGGGCCTGCCCGGGCCGCAGGACGTGCGCGTGCACCGCGCCGGCCGCGACGAGGTCGTGCCCGCCGCCACCGCCGCCGTACCCCGGGGACAGCGGCCCCTCGGGCACGCGGGTGGAGACGACGACCGGTACGCCGCGCGCGGTGCAGCGCGCCACGCCCGCAACGACCGCCGGGGTCGCGTTGCCCGAGCCGAGCCCCGCGAGCACGACGCCGTGGGCGCCGGCCGCGAGGCTCGCGTCGAGGTGGGTGGCGTCGCCGCCGGGGTGCACGGCGACGAGGTCGACGCGCACGCCGCCGACCGGGGCGGGCAGGTGGGGCAGCGGCGCGCCGCCGGGCTCGTGGGCGAAGCCGTCGACCGCGACCGTGCTGCGCTTCGTCGTGCCCGCCGCGGGGAGCGCCCGACCGCCCATCGTGACGAGCACGCCGCGGGTCTCGGGGGCCCCTGCGGCGAGGGCGAGAGCGGTGCGGAGGTTCGCGGGCCCGTCGGCGTCCGGGTCGTCCGCGGTGCGCTGGGCCCCGGTGACGACCACGGGGCGCGGGTCGCGGTGCTGCAGGTCGAGGAGCAGCGCCGTCTCCTCCATCGCGTCGGTGCCGTGCACGACCACGACGCCGACCGTCTCGGGGCGTGCCAGCTCGGTGCCCACCGCGTCGCTGATCGCCTGCATGTCGGCGAGCGTCAGCACCGACGAGTCGGCGGCCAGCAGGTCGACGACGCGCACCTCGGTGCCGGCGGGCACCGCGACGCCGGCCAGCAGCTCGGCGGCGGCGAGCGCCGGGGCGCTCGTGCCGTCGGCGTCCCGCACGCTCGCGATCGTGCCGCCCGTCGTGACCACCGCGACCGTGCCCACGGCCCGCTCCCTCCGTCGTACCTGTCGTCATCCCACCACGGCGGCCGCTCGGGCACGGACGGCCCGGCTTTACATCCGGTCCCCTCTTGTCAATCGCTTTACATCTGTCCTAGGTTTGTCAACCGTCGGATGTGAGCGCGACCACACCGACGCCTCGGACCAGCGTGAGGAGCGGCCAGATGACCGACGTGGGCAGGGTGACCGGGACCGTCCCGGAGGGCTCGACGGAGCAGTGGCGGGACCGGAAGCGGTACCTGTGGCTCATCGGCCTCGTGGTGCCGTCGCTGGCGTTCGTCGCCATCGCGGCGTGGCTGGTGACCGGCTGGGGCGTGTGGCTGTGGCTCGGGCCCGTCGTCATCCTCGTCATCGTCCCGGCGATCGACCTGATGACCGGCCTCGACCGCTCCAACCCGCCCGACGACGTGATCGAGCAGCTGGAGCAGGACCGCTACTACCGCTGGATCACCTACCTCTTCCTGCCGATCCAGTACGCCGGGTTCGTGGCGGCGATGTGGATGATCGCCGGCGGCGAGCTGTTCGGCCGCTCGCTCGACACGTGGGACAAGGTCGGCATCGCCGTCTCCATCGGCTGCATCGGCGGGATCGGCATCAACACCGCCCACGAGCTCGGCCACAAGAAGGAGGCCAACGAGCGCTGGCTCAGCAAGATCGCGCTGGCGCAGAGCTTCTACGGCCACTTCTACATCGAGCACAACCGCGGCCACCACGTGCGCGTCGCGACGCCGGAGGACCCGGCGAGCTCGCGGATGGGCGAGAGCTTCTACCGGTTCTGGCCGCGCACCGTGCTCGGCTCGCTGCGCAGCGCGTGGGAGGTCGAGGCGAAGCGCTACCGCCGCAAGGGCACGCACCCGTTCCACCTCGGCAACGACGTGCTCAACGCGTGGCTCATGTCGGTCGTGCTGTGGGGCGCCCTCGTGGCCTGGCTCGGCGTCGGGATCCTGCCCTACCTCGTGCTGCAGGCCGTGATCGGCTTCTCGCTGCTGGAGGTCGTCAACTACCTGGAGCACTACGGGATGCTGCGCGCCACCGTCGGCCGCGCCGGCAAGCAGCGCTACGAGCGCGTGCTGCCGCAGCACTCGTGGAACTCCAACAACATCGCGACCAACGTGCTGCTCTACCACCTGCAGCGCCACAGCGACCACCATGCGAACCCGACGCGGCGCTACCAGACGCTGCGCGACTTCGAGGAGTCCCCGGTGCTCCCGACGGGGTACGCCGGGATGATCGTGCTCGCCGCCGTGCCCCCGCTGTGGCGCCGCGTGATGGACGAGCGGGTGCTGATCCACGTCGGCGGCGACCTCGACCGGATCAACATCCAGCCCGGCAAGCGGGCCGCGATCGAGCGGCGGTACGGCGCGCGCGCCGCCGCGATCCGTCAGGCCGAGGCCGACGCGGTCGCGGAGGCCGAGCGCATCCTCGAGGACACCGCGCGGGTCGACCTGGCGGGCGTCGACGAGGTGCTGGCCGCGCGCTGCCCCGGCTGCGGCTACACCTACGAGGTCGCGGCCGGCGAGGAGCGCGAGGGCTTCGCGGCCGGCACGGCCTGGAACGACATCCCCGACGACTGGACCTGCCCCGACTGCGGCGTGCGCGACAAGGTCGACTTCGTGCCGCTCGGCGCCGAGGCGGTCTGACCCCCGTTCGACCCCCGTCCGACCCGTCCCCCGTTCGTGGTGGCAGCGCCACGGAATGCCTGGCGCTGCCACCACGAGACCCCCGATGGAGGAGAAGAGCATGAGGATCGTCGCGGACCTGACGAAGTGCGAGGGCCTGGGCATGTGCGAGGCCATGGCCCCCGACTTCTTCGAGGTCGACGAGGAGGGCACCGTCGAGGTGCTCGACGACGCGCCCGGCGAGGAGCACCGGGGCGACCTGACCGCCGCCGTCGACGCCTGCCCGGTCCTGGCCCTCAGCCTGCAGGGCTGAGCGGGCCGGCCCGTCCGCACCGGCCCGGCTGCCAGACTGACCCGGTGAGCACCCCCACCCCGGTACGCCGTCTCGTCGTCGTCGGCGCCTCGCTGGCCGGTCTCCGCGCGGTCGAGGCCGCGCGCCGCACCGGCTTCGACGGCGAGGTCGTGCTGATCGGCGACGAGGTGCACCCGCCGTACGACCGTCCGCCGCTCTCCAAGGCGTTCCTGGGTGTCGAGGGCGAGCGCGGCGCAGGCGAGGCGGCGCACTTCCGCACCGAGGAGGTGCTGCGCACCGAGCTGGGCGTGGACCTGCGCCTCGGCGTGCGTGCCACCGGCCTCGACACCGGCGCCCGCGAGGTGCTGCTCGGCGAGGACCGGGTGCCGTACGACGCGCTCGTCGTCGCCACCGGCTCGCGGCCGCGCTGGCTCCCGGGCACCGACCCGGCCGTCGACGGTCCCGTCGAGGGCGTCACCCAGCTGCGCACGCTCGACGACGCCCGCACGGTGCGCGACGCCTTCGAGGCCGGCGCCCGCGTGGTCGTGGTGGGGGCCGGCTTCATCGGCTCCGAGGTCGCCTCGGCCGCCCGCAAGCGCGACCTGCCCGTGACGGTCGTCGAGGCGCTCGACCTCCCGCTGACCCGCTCGATCGGGCCCGACGTGGGCGCCGCGTGCGCCGAGATCCACCGCGCCGCCGGCACCGACCTGCGCCTGGGCACCGGGGTCGCCGGGCTCGCGACCGAGGAGCACGACGGGCGGCGGCGGGTGACCGGCGTACGGCTCGACGACGGCGAGGTGCTGCCCGCCGACCTCGTGGTGCTCGGCATCGGCGTGCGGCCGGCCACCGAGTGGCTGGAGGGCAGCGGCGTCGCGCTGCACGAGGCCGACGGTGGCGTCGTGGTCGACGCGACGATGGCGACGAACGTGCCCGGCGTCTGGGCGGCGGGCGACGTGGCGCACGTGGCCAACCCGCTGTACGACGGCGAGCACCACCGCCTCGAGCACTGGACGAACGCGGCCGACCACGGCGCCGCCGCCGCGCGCCACGCCCTCGACCCGGCGGCCGCCCAGCCGGTCGTGACCGTGCCGTACTTCTGGTCGGACTGGTACGACCACCGCCTCCAGTTCGTCGGCACCCCCCGCGCCGACGAGGTGCGGGTCGTCGTCGACGACCTCGCCGACGGCGGGGGCCTCGTGGCGCTCTACCGCCGCGGCGACGTGGTCGCGGGTGCCTTCGTCATCGACCTGCCGCGCCAGGTGATGAAGCTGCGCAAGCGCATCGCCGACCGCGGCCCGTGGGACGAGGCGGTCGAGTTCGCCACCACCACGGCCGCCGCCGCCCGCGCCCGCGCCTGACGTGCCGTTCACCCTCGCCCACCCGGCGGCGGTGCTGCCGCTGCTGCGACCCCCGTTCGTCCCCGCCGCGCTCGTCGCCGGGGCCGTCGCGCCCGACGTGCCCTACTTCGTCCGCGCGAGCGGCGTCGGCGTCTCGGCTGGGTCCTGGTACGAGCCGCTGACCAACGCCACCACCACCCACGACGTGCTGGGCGCGCTGACGGTCACCCTGCCCGTGTCGCTCGTCCTGTGGGTGGCGTGGCTCGTCGCTCGTCCGGCGCTCCTGTGGACGACCGGGGCGGGGACGGCCGGGTCCACCGGCGCCCCGCGCTCCCGGCTGGCCACCGCCGGCTGGCTCGTCGTGTCGGCGGCGCTCGGCGTCGCCACCCACCTGGCGTGGGACGCGCTCACCGACCTCGCCCGCTGGCTGCAGCACGCGAGCACGGTCGTCGGCCTCCTCGCTGTCCTCGGGTACGTCGTGCTGCGGCGTCCCCGCGGGGCCCTCGTGCCGCCGTACCGCCGGCGGGTGCTGGCCGCGTCCGGTCTCCTCGTCGCGGCCGGGCTGGCAGGAGCGGCGCTCGCCACCCGCGACGTGGGGGAGATCGGCCTCGACGCCTTCGGCGGCCCCGAGGTGGTGCTGACCCACGCGGTGAAGGGGGGCGGGGCGGCTGCCGCGGTCGCGCTCGTGCTGCTCGTCGTGGCCTGGTGGGTGACCCGGGCTGCCCCCGCCGGCCGTGGCCGCAGGGCCCCCGCCGCCTAGGATCGGACGCATGGCCGCCGCACCCAGCTGGGAGTCCCCGGGCACCGGTGCGGGCGCGCCGACGCTGCGCGACCGGATCCTCGCGGCCGCGGCCCACCTGACGAGCACCGACGGGTGGGCGAAGGTCACGATGGCGCGCCTCGCGGCCGCCGTCGGCGTCAGCCGCCAGACCGTCTACAACGAGGTGGGCGGCAAGCCCGACCTCGCCGAGGCGATGGTGCTCAACGAGCTGGCCCGCTTCCTCGCCGAGGTCGACCGCGCGTTCGAGGCCCACCCCGACGACCTGCTCGCCGCCGTCGGCGAGGCCTGCCGCGGGATCCTCGAGCTGGCGCAGGACAACGAGCTGCTGCACGCCGTCGTCTCGGCCACCCACGGCGCGGAGACCGAGCTGCTGCCGCTGCTGACGACGCACGCGGAGTCGCTGCTCACCACGGCCAAGACGATGCTGGGCGACCGGATCGCGCCGTACGACCTCGACCTCACCCCCCGCCAGCGCGAGGTCGTCGTCGACGTCGTCGTGCGCTCGATGCTGAGCCACGTCATGCAGCCGAGCGGCACCCCGGCCGAGACCGCCGCCGACGTCGTCTGGGTGGCCTCGCGGGTGCTCGCGATCGACCCGGCCCCCGCCGCGCCGTGACGGGCCCGGTGACCCGCTCCGTGACGACCGTCCTCCTCACCGGCTTCGAGCCGTTCGCGGACGAGCCGGTCAACCCGTCGGGCGACGTGCTGCCGCTCGTCGCCGAGGCATGGGACCGCCCCGAGCGGCTCGTGAGTGCCGTGCTGCCGGTGGAGTACGCCGGGTCGCGCACCGCGCTCGAGGCGCTGCTCGCGGAGCACCGCCCCGACGTCGTCGTCGCCCTCGGCCTCGCGCTGGGCCGCGACGCGGTCACCCCCGAGACGCTGGCCGTCAACGAGCAGAGCGCCCGCATCCCCGACAACGCCGGCGACCAGCCGCAGGGCGAGCCGGTGGTGCCCGGCGCCGCCCCGACCGAGCCGTCGTCGCTGCCGCTGGCCGCCGTGCACGCCGCGCTCCGGGCGGCCGGGGTGCCCGAGGCCCCCTCGCAAGACGCCGGCCGCTTCGTCTGCAACCACGTCTTCTTCCTGCTGCAGCACGCCCACGGCCGCCTCGACGACCCGTCCGCCGCCCGCACCGGCTTCGTCCACGTGCCGTCGTACGACGTGGTGCCCCGCCCCGAGCTCGCCCGCGCCGTGCGGGTCGTGCTGGACGCGGTGCTCGACAGCGACGAGCGCGGCGGCACCGTCGACGGCACCTCGGCGGACGCCGGTCCGGAGGCGCCCGCCGAGCCGGCCCAGGCGGTCGACCCGCCGCCGCTGCCCTGAGCCGGGTGGGGCCGCAGGGCCGTTCCGCGAACCGCGTGTGACGCGCGTTACCGGGCGGTACTCTCGAGGGTCGGGAGGGGAGCAGATGACGAGGTCACGCCGCGTGCGGCCACGCCGGGTCGCCGCGGGAGCGGCGGGGCTGGCGCTGGCCGTCGTGCTCGCGGGCTGCGCGGGGAGCTCCGAGGCCGAGACCGAGACCGAGGCCGTGGCGGGCACGCCCACCGACGACCCGAGCGCGGAGCCGTCCGCCGCGTCGTCCGCCGGTGACGCGGGCCCCGACCCGCGCCTCGCGACGATGGCCGAGCACGCCGTCGACCCGCCGGGCCCGCTCGGCGAGAGCCTCCTGGGCGCCGACATGCTCGTCTCCACCCAGGGCGCGATCGACGAGGAGACCCTCGAGGAGATCCGCGCGCTGCCCGGCGTCGAGGCCGCGGAGCCGATCGGCCTGGCCCAGGTGCCGGTGGAGGACCAGGTGCTGACCGTCGCGGCGGTCGACCCCGCGTCGTACCGGCGGTTCACCCCGGCCGAGAGTGCCCAGCTCGAGACCATCTGGACGCGCGTGGCGGCCGGCGAGGTCGCGCTGCAGGCCGACGTCGGAGAGCTGCTGCGCGACGAGGAGGGGTTCGTGCGCCTCGGCAACGAGGACGACGCCCCCGACCTGCACGTGGGCGCGCTGGCGCCGCAGGTCACCCGCGTGCAGGCGGTGGTCAACAAGCGCTGGGGCGAGACGCTGGGCATCCCCGACGACAACGCGGTGCTCGTCGCGACCGGCCTGACGTCGCCGCAGGAGGTGCGTGCCGCGCTGCAGGAGGCGGCCGGCGACGGCGCTTCGGTTCAGGTGCTCGGCCCCGACCTCGACGTGTCGGTGCAGCAGACCGCGGTGCTGACCGGCGGCTCGGTCGCGGCGGCCGTCGGCACGTTCAACTACCGGGTGCTCGACGGTGGGCGCCTCGCCCCGGACCCGTCGTGGGTGGCGGAGAACATCCGCACCGCCCAGGTACCGATCCTCGGCAGCGTCACCTGCCACCGCGTCATGCTGCCGCAGCTCGAGGCCGCGCTCCGCGAGGTCGTCGAGCGGGGGCTGGCCGACAAGATCGACCCGGAGGAGTACGCCGGGTGCTACTACCCGCGCTTCATCGCCGGCTCCACCCAGCCGTCGCTGCACTCCTTCGGCATCGCCGTCGACCTCAACGTCTCGGGCAACCAGCGCGGGATGGTCGGCGACATCGACCGCTCCGTCGTGCAGATCTTCAAGAAGTGGGGCTTCGCCTGGGGTGGCGACTGGGGCTACACGGACCCCATGCACTTCGAGCTCGCGCAGCTCGTCGAGGCCCGCTGAGGCCCGCGGGGCCTCAGTCCGCGACGCACGTCGTCGCGCCGGCCTCGCCGTCGACGCCGGGGCACGCGGCACGCACGAGCCGGGCGGGCGTGAGGGCGCGCGCGTCGACCAGGGCCTCGACGAGGGTGTCGCGGTCGACGTCCTCGCTGCTCGCGAGGACGAGGGCGCCGTCGCGCTCCAGGGCCACCTCGACCCGGCCGTGGTCCTCGAGGACCACGCTGTCGTCGGGACCGTCCACGCAGTCCTCCGCGAGCGGGGTCAGCGCGGCGCAGGCGTCGCGCCCCGACGGCTCGAGCTGGATGGAGACGTAGGACGACAGGGTCCCCCCGGGGCTCGTCCGGTCCTCGGAGCGGTAGTCCATCGCCACCGTGACGGCGCCGTCCGCCCCGGGCGGGGGCGTGCTGACGCGGACGTCCACCACGTCGTACCCCTCCAGCTCGGGCAGGTACGGCGTGACCCCCGTCGCCTGCACCTGCCCGGTGAGCGTCGCGCGGTGCTCGGCGGCGACCTGCTGGCCCAGCAGCAGCGGCGTCCAGGCCGCGCCGAGCACGACGGCGACGCCCGCCCAGCCCACGCACGAGAGGAAGGCCGGCCCGACGGGCACCACCACGAGGGTGCGCACGCCCAGCGTCGCGACCAGCGAGGCGAGCACGGCGACCGGGGCGGCGGCGGCGAGGGCCGCCGTACCGGGGTCGGCGGGGGTGAGCACGACCGCCAGGGTCACGGCGAGGGCCAGGAGCGGCACGGCGACGACGAGGGCGAGCCCGGCCAGCGTCCCGCCGCCGGGCACGTCGAGGCGACCGACCAGGTAGCCGACCGCGAGCGTGGTGAGGACGACCGCGATCCCGGTCATCACGACGCCGGTGCGGCCCGCCGGCGCGCCCACGAGCACGACGGCGGGGAGGGCGGCGGCGCCGGCGATCCCGGCGAGCACCTGCGCGGCGGTGGTCCCGGTGCTCGTGTCCGCGACCGGGAGGTGGAGGTCCGTCGACATGGACCCCTCCCTCCCCACCCGGACCCGTGGGTAACCTCCGGACCATGCGCGCAGCGATCGTGACCACGCCCACCGGCCCCGACGACGTCACCGCGGGCGAGCTGCCCGACCCGACCCCCGGACCCGACGACGTGCTGATCGCCGTGCACGCGGCCGGCATCGCCTTCCCCGACCTCTTGATGAGCCGGGGGGAGTACCAGGTGCGGCCCGAGCCGCCGTTCGCGCTCGGCACCGACGTGGCGGGCACGGTCGTCAGCGCCCCGGAGGGCTCCGGCTTCACCGAGGGCCAGCGGGTCGTGGCCGTCGCCGGGCACGGGGCTGCCGCCGAGCTGTTCGTGGCGCCCGCGCCGTTCGTGATGGCGCTGCCCGGCGAGCTCTCCTTCGAGGAGGGCGCGGCGCTGCCGATGAACTACCTGACGGCCCACTTCGCGCTGCTGCGCCGCGGCGGCCTGCAGGCGGGCGACACGGTGCTGGTGCACGGCGCGGCCGGCGGGGTCGGTACGGCGAGCATCCAGGTCGCGCGTGCCTTCGGGGCCCGCCCGATCGCCGTCGTGTCGACCGAGGCGAAGGGCGAGGTCGCCCGCGCGGCCGGCGCCGAGGACGTCGTGCTCCTCGACGGCTTCAAGGACGCGGTGAAGGAGCTGACCGGCGGGCGCGGGGTCGACCTCGTCGTGGACGTCGTGGGCGGCGACGCCTTCCTCGACTCCGTCCGCTCCCTGGCCCCCGAGGGCCGCCTGCTCGTGGTGGGCTTCGCGGCCGGCCAGGGCATCCCCGAGATCAAGGTCAACCGGCTGCTGCTGGGCAACACCGACGTGCGCGGCGTCGGCTGGGGCGCGTTCGTGATGTTCCACCCGGCGTACGTCGCCGAGCAGTGGGCCGACCTCCTGCCCCACCTGCGCAGCGGCGCGCTCAAGCCGCCGGTGGGCGCGACGTACCCCCTCGAGGAGACCGCGCAGGCCCTGCGCGACCTCGACGAGCGGCGCGCGACCGGCAAGGTCGTCGTCCGCGTGCGCTGACCGGGGGCGCTGAGCCCCCGTGGCTAGGGTGGGCCCGTGACGATGCTCGACGCCGCCCGTGCAGGCATGGACCCCGCCGTCCGACCGACCGACGACCTCTTCGGTCACGTCAACGGTCGGTGGCTCGTGGAGAGCGAGATCCCGGAGGACCGCTCGAGCTGGGGCCCGTTCGTCGCGCTCGCCGACACCGCGGAGGAGCAGGTGTGGGCGATCGTGGAGGAGTACGCCGCCGCCGACCCCGCGACGCTCGACCCGGACGCGGCCAAGATCGGCGCGGCCTACCGCTCGTTCATGGACACCGACACGGTGGAGGCCAAGGGCTTCGACCCGATCCAGCCCTACCTGCACGCCGTCGCCGGGCTGCGCGACCTGCGCGAGCTGGCCGCGCTCGTCGGCGAGCTGGAGCGGGTGGGCGGCACCGGGTTCTTCGGGGCCTACGTCAGCACCGACGCGAAGGACTCCGACCGCTACCTCTTCCACGTCTACCAGGGCGGGCTGGGGCTGCCGGACGAGTCCTACTACCGCGACGAGAAGTTCGCGCCTCAGGTCGAGGCCTACCTGGCCTACCTGACCCGCGTGCTCACCCTCGTCGGCCACGAGGCCCCCGAGGAGGCGGCCGAGACGGTGCTGGCGCTCGACCGGCGCCTCGCGCACGGCCACTGGGAGCGGGCCGAGACGCGCGACATCCAGAAGACCTACAACCGGCTGACCTTCGCCGAGCTGACCGAGCTGTGCCCGGCCTTCGACTGGGAGGTCTACGCGCGGAACCTCTCGGGCGCGGCGAGCGGCGCCGACGAGCTGCTGGCCGAGACGGTCGTCAAGCAGCCGTCGTACCTCGCGCACCTGTCCGACGTGCTCGAGGCGGTGCCGATCGAGAGCTGGCGCACCTGGCTGACGACGCGCGTGCTGCGCGCCTTCGGCGCCTACCTCCACGACGAGATGGTGCGCACCAACTTCGACTTCTACGGCCGCACCCTGTCCGGTACGCCGGAGCTGCGGGCCCGCTGGAAGCGCGGCGTCTCCTTCACGGAGAGCGCGCTCGGCGAGGCGGTGGGCCGCGAGTACGTCGCGCGCCACTTCCCGCCGGTGGCGAAGGAGAAGATGGACGAGCTGGTCGCGAACCTCGTCGAGGCGTACCGCCGCTCGATCCTCACGCTCGACTGGATGACGGACGGCACGAAGCAGCGGGCGCTGGAGAAGCTGGGCAAGTTCACGCCGAAGATCGGCTACCCGGTGCGCTGGCGCGACTACTCGAACCTCGTCGTGGTCCCCGACGACCTCGTCGACAACGTGGCCGCCGCGGCCGCGTTCGAGACCGACCGCGAGCTCGCGAAGATCGGCGCCCCCGTCGACCGCGACGAGTGGTTCATGCTCCCGCAGACGGTGAACGCCTACTACAACCCGGGCACCAACGAGATCTGCTTCCCGGCCGCGATCCTGCAGCCGCCGTTCTTCTCGCCCGACGCCCACCCGGCGGAGAACTACGGGGGCATCGGCGCGGTCATCGGCCACGAGATCGGCCACGGCTTCGACGACCAGGGCTCGCAGTACGACGGCGCCGGCAACCTCGAGGACTGGTGGACCGCCGACGACCGTGCGGCGTTCGAGGTGAAGAGCCGGGCGCTGATCGCGCAGTACGACGGCTTCAGCCCCCGCAACATGCCCGAGGAGCACGTCAACGGCTCGCTGACCGTCGGCGAGAACATCGGCGACCTCGGCGGGCTGACGATCGCCCACAAGGCCTACCTGATCTCCCTCGGGCTCGACCCCGAGGGCGGGCCGGCGACCGAGCTCGACGCGGACGGGCTGACCGGCTCGCAGCGCCTGTTCCTCAGCTGGGCCCACGTGTGGCGCACGAAGCGTCGCGAGGCCCAGGAGCGGCAGTACCTGACGATCGATCCGCACAGCCCGCCGGAGTTCCGGGCGAACATCGTGCGGAACCTCGACGAGTTCCACGCCTCGTTCGGCACGCAGCCGGGCGACGGGCTGTGGCTCGAGCCGTCGGAGCGCGTGCGGATCTGGTGACGGGCCGGGTGGCCGGCGGTCCCTCGGGTACCGGTCGCGCGACCTCTTCTCCCCAGCTTGTTGAGGTTCCTGTGGAGATCTTGGCCCCTCGTGGCACGGTGGAGGAGAGCAACGGACCCCCCGCGTCGTCGTACGACGGCGCGGCCTCACCGAGAGGAACGCGCATGAACGTGAAGTACACCGTCCCCGGCCTGTCCACCGACCAGGTCAACGACCTCGTCGCCTCGCTCCAGGCCCGGCTGTCGGCCTACAACGACCTCCACCTGACCCTCAAGCACGTCCACTGGAACGTCGTGGGCCCGCACTTCATCGCCGTCCACGAGATGATCGACCCGCAGGTCGAGCTCGTTCGTGGGTACGCCGACGACGTCGCCGAGCGCATCGCGACGCTGGGCGGCTCGCCGAAGGGCACCCCCGGCTCCGTCGTCGCCGACCGCACGTGGGACGACTACTCGGTCGGCCGCGACACCGCGCTGGCCCACCTCGGCGCCCTCGACCTCGTCTACAACGGCGTGGTGGAGGACAACCGCAAGGCGATCGCCCTCGCCGGCGAGCTCGACCCCATCACCGAGGACCTCCTCATCGGCCAGACGGCCGAGCTCGAGAAGTTCCAGTGGTTCGTGCGGGCGCACCTCGAGGACATCGGCGGCCGCCTCTCCACCACGGGCGCCACGTCGGAGCACGACGCCACCGACGCCGCGCGCACCGACGGCTGACGATCCCGTTCGGGTTCGCCGGTCCCGCCCACGGTGAAGTGCGTACGACGCGACGCCGGCGAGCCGCGGGTCGGCTCCACGACCTCGCCGCACCACCCACGACTCGACGCCGACCGCACACGCTGCGGTCGGCGTCGTCGTGCGTCGAGAGGCATGGCGGTGACGGCTAGGTTGGCCGGCATGGCCTTCTCCATCGTCAACGCGTCATCGATCGCCCCGGGTCGCGGCCCTCACCCAGCGACGAGCGCGTTCGACAAGCGCATCACCGAGCACCTCGGGGTGTCGGCGTTCGGGGTGTACCAGGTCGAGCTGCCCGCCGGTGAGCGGACCGTGCCCCACGACCACCTGGACGACGGGGCCGAGGACGTCTACGCGGTCGTGCGGGGGTCCGGCTGGGTCGTGGTCGACGACGAACCGACCCCGATCGGTGTCGGCGACTTCGTCTCCGTGTCGAAGGAGGCCACCCGCTACGTCATCGCCGGCGACGAGGGCTGCGACCTCATCGCGATCTGCGCCTGACGACGCGGTGGCCGGGAGAGATTGAAGGCCCTGAGTTGCCCGGTTCGGAGCTGGTGTCCTGCCGGTGGGCAGGTCGTGAGCCGGCGGGAATGGTCGGGGGTTGTGAGCCCATAGCCGGTGGGTCCGGGCGACCGGCCCGGTGGCCAGGTGCGGGGGGCGCGGCACGATCGCGTGTGTGGTGATCGTGCCGCGCCCTTCGTCACATCCCGGACCGCACCCTCGTGGCGGTGCGGACTTGTTGCCGCTTTGGGTCAGGAGTTGAGCAGGGCCCGCATGGTCTCGATCTCGGCGGTCTGGGACGCGACGATGTCGGCGGCGAGGTCGATGGCGGGCTGGAACTGGCCGTTCTCCTGCTCGGCTTCGGTCATCTCTACTGCGCCGGTGTGGTGCTCGACCATCATCGCCAGCCACTGTGTCTGGAACTGGCCGTCGGGTGCGGCCTCCAGGGCGCTCATCTCCTCGGCCGACATCATGCCGGGCATCTCGTGGTCCATGCCCTCCATCGAGTCCGTCGCATCGCCGGAATCGTGGTCGCTGTGGCCGCCGTTGACGTGGTCGCGCATCGTCTCCGGAACCTCCTCGCCCCAGTTGACGAGCCAGTCGGTGAAGGTCTCGATCTCCGGGGCCTGGGCTGCCCGGATCTGTTCGGCCCGCTGGTGGACCGCGGGATCGAGGTTGCGGCCTTCGGTGAGGTCGACCATGACGAGGGCCTGGGCGTGGTGTTGGAGCATGGCGGAGGCGAATGCGATGTCGGCGTCGTTGTGCTCGGTGGTCGAGGTCTCGGAGGAGCTCTCGGATCCTCCGTCGTCGGTGCCGCACGCTGCTGCGGTGAGGCTGAGGGACAGGCCGAGCCCGAGAGCGGTGACGGCTCGACGGGTGGTGTAGCGGTTGCGCATGGAGGTTCTCCTGGTTCAGGTCTGACGGTGGTCGGTCGTCGTCACCGCCGGCGCAGGGGAGTACCCGAGGGCCGGGGTGACGCAACGCCTGTCAGCACCTGATGATCGAGAACCTCCACACCGCAGGCGGGCCCGTGCCTGTTGGTGTGACCCTGCGGGTGATCTGCCTGATGACGGCGGGGGCCAGTACCGCCAACAACCGCGGGAGCCTGCAGGCGAGAGCGCCCAGGGCGAGGAGAGCAGCGGCTGCGAGCATCGCGGCGCAGAGCATCATGACGTGTTCCGCCCCGCCGTCCCCATGTGCCCCGTGACCGGCGTCGCGGTCGGTTTGGCCGGCGGTGGGGGCGTGTGTCTCCTCTGCGTGTTGGGCGGCCATGGTGACCTGCGATGGCCCTGAAATTGTTGTCGAGGAGGCACTGTGGTGAGTCGTGTCGAGGGCGGGTAGCGGCGCGTGCGTTGCGCTTGGGGCTGTCGTGTGCCCTGGTGGCCCGTCGATGTCCTTGGTGGTGAGGGCGTGCATGCCCAGGATCCCGAACGCGATTGCAGCGATCACGACAAGAGCCAGGCGACGGCGTCGAAGCGGGGAAGGGGTGTGCCGCTGAGTCAGCCGGCTCCGAGACCCGCCGGGACGAGGGCCGCGACGAAGAAGGCACCCGCCGGCGCTCGTCATGGGGCTCACCTCCTCCACCCCGCAGTTTACGGAACCGCTCACACACTCGAGAGGATACCCCCGGGGGGTATGTAGAGTGAGGACGACTCAATCGCTGAGGTTGGAGAAGAGATGAGCGAAGCGCCGCACCACCACGACCACGACGACCACGACGACCACCACGACCACCACGACCACCACGACCACCACGACCACCACGACCACCAGGGTGGGTCTGGGAGTTCGCGGTCGATGGCGGTCAGCGCGACCCTGCACTGCCTCACCGGGTGCGCCATCGGGGAGATCGCCGGACTGATGATCGGTACGGCGGTCGGCTTGAGCGCCGGGTGGACGATCGTGCTCGCCGTCAGTCTCGCGTTCCTGTTCGGCTACCTGCTCTCGACGCTCCCGCTGCTCAAGGCGGGCCTCGGGGTGGGGACCGCGCTCGGTGTCGTGCTCGCCGCTGACACCCTCTCGATCGCCACGATGGAGCTCGTCGACAACGCCGTCATGGCGCTCGTTCCCGGGGCGATGGACACGGGCCTCGTCAACAGCACGTTCTGGCTCGCGATGATGTTTGCGCTCACGGTGGCGTTCTTCGCCGCGTACCCGGTCAACCGCTACCTGCTGGCGCGCGGCAAGGGTCACGCCCTCACCCACCGCTATCACCACGCCGCCGGCGAGGTGACCGGCGCGCGTCGCTACATCCCCTCCCTGGAGACACCGGTGCTGGTGGGCGTCATCGCCGCCTTCATGTTCGGAGGCCTGGTCGTGTCGGTCGCCGACGAGCTGAGCACTGGGGGCGGCGCACCCGCCCACGTGGTGTCGGGACCCATATCTCACATGTGACGTCGACGTGGCCCGGGGAGAATCGGTGGTTTGTGAGCCGAGCAGCAGCTGCCGTAGCCGTTGAGCTGATCTGGTGCGGCTGACTCGGAGCTGCTGATCCTCGGGAACGCGACGAAGTCTGCCGTGATCACACTGACCAAGACGCGTCGGTGATGGAACCGGCGGGTCTGACACCTCGTCGTACGAACGACGGCTGAGGGCGAGGGGGAGCGGTGGAGCGGGATCGAGACTTCTCCGAGTTCGTCGCTGCGAGGTGGGGCGTCCTCGTCCGATCGGGAGTGATGCTGGGCTGCGACGTGGAGGAGGCCCACGACCTGGCCCAGACGACGCTCCTGAAGTGCTACAAGGGGTGGCGCAAGCTACAGGAGGCAGGCGACCGCGACGCCTACGTCTACCGCATGCTGTTGAACTCTCACCGCGACAATCGCCGGCGCCGGTGGTGGGGTGAACGTCCCACCGAGGTGCTTCCCGAAGTTGCTGCCCCCGACTTCGCCAGCGGAATCGACACGGTTGACGCAGTTCGCCGCGCGCTCGGCGAGCTCAACAAGATCAGCCGCGAGGTGATCGTTCTGCGCTACTACGGCCACCTGAGCGAGCAGCAGACTGCCGAGATCCTGGGCGTGGCGCCCGGCACGGTGAAGAGCCGACTGTCGCGAGCCCTGGCACAGCTCGCCGTCAGCTCGCACTTCGACGACTTCTCAGAAGGGCGCACGCGATGAACGACAACGCACAGCCGGCACTGGATCGTCTGCTCGAGGAGATTCCGGTCCGACCGGCCCCCATCGGTGAGCTGCTGGTTGCCGGGCGCGCCGCCCGCCGCCGGCGGCGACGCGCCACGATCACGGGCATCGCGGCAGCCACCGCGCTCGTCCTCGCCGGAGGGGTGACTTCGGTTCAATTCCTCCAGAGCAGCGGCGCCCCGCTCGGCCCCGCGGATGGCGCCGCCTCGACGGGCGACGGGGCCGTGGCGACGCACACGCTCACGGTGCGCTCCACACTGGCCGATCTCCCCCTCGCCTACACGGAAGGAGCCCTGATCGAGGTGGCCGTCGTTCCCGCTGCACCAGACGCCGGAGCGCCGAGGGGCGGCGACCCTGTCGAGGTGGGCTCCACGATGTCGTGGACCGACCTGACTGCAGGCTCCTACCTCATCACCGTCGCAACTCGACCCTGCCACGGCAACTGCGACTACCTGGACCCGCCGACCGACTCATGCCAGCGCACCATCGATCTGACCTCGAACACCGAGGTCCTCGTGACCATTCGCTGGGCCGAGCCCTGCGCGATCACCGACGTGAGCACAAGGTAGACGCCCCTGCACCGGGCCTCGATTGTGGGGTTCCGACAGTCTGGGCGACCGGCTCTCGATCGTTCGTTTCTGACCCACGTTGGGGCTTGTCTCGGCGTGCGGTTCGAAACTCATGTGCTTAAGACAAGGCAGTTCCGATCCGGCGCGGATGAACGAGGGTTGTGAGCCGTTACGGTCGCCGGGTGCCCAGCCACCAGACGGTAGAAGTTCTTCCAGACGGCGCCTTGCGATCCCGGGCCGGAATGGTCTATCGCCGAACCTCGGTGCGAGTGAAGCGCAAGAACGGCCGCGAGCTAGTGGGGGCGGGTGCCGACGTCGTCACTGACGTCTATCCCGACGGATTGACCTGGTTCGACGGCAGCGATGCAGTGTCGACCTGGAACGAGATCGAGCCTCGTCTCGTGACGGGCGCGCCGCCCCCAGCGACGGACCTGCAGTGGGTCGGACGTGTGTGGGAGTCCGAGTCCGGAGCCGTCCTTCTCTACTTCGTAGGCGACCACTAACGCTCCCAGACGACGGAAGGTGAAACGGGCCCCCGCTGGCCGACCACGCTCTGTGAGGTCGATGGGCGCGTGGCAGGTGGTCCGTATTCGTTCGTTCTGGGGCCGGTGCGCAGCCTCGGACGTGCCGGTGGCGCCGCGCAATTGCGCCTACAGGTACATCGCTTTGCGGGGATCTTCGGCGGTGAAGGCTGGCAGGATTTCGGTCATGTCTTACGACCTGCAGGTCTTTGTTCCTCACACGGCCGAGGGCGACGCGTTCGTTGGACTGGTGGGGGAGGGGCGCGGGCTGGCCGTTAGTCAGGTGGCTGCTGGCCAGGTCACGGTCGTGCGGGGTGGACGCGGGCGGTACGCCTTCTCGGTCGAGGGTCCGCACGATATCGACGCTGACGACGTTCCCAGTGAGGTCGACGTCGCGGTTCTGAGCGTCAGCTATCGCTACGACATCCTGGTGGAAGGCTCGGCAGCAGCCGATATCCCTCACGCAGTACGTTTCGCTCGACGTCTGGCGCGCCACTGCGGTGGAGCAGTTCTGGACCTGCAGACAGATGAGATGTGGGCGCCCGCCGGGACGCGAACCGTGGAACGCCCTCAACGCGAATCGCGCATCCGGGCCGTTGACTTGGGTTGGTACTGCCTGCGTGAAGACTTTGCTGCTGAACCGGCCGAAGTGTTCATCGCGGCGGCCGAGCGTCTTCTGCCTGAAGCTCTGCCCCAGCGGTTTGGTGACTACGAGCCTCTCCGCGGGAAGCTCGCCAAGGTGGGGGCAAGCGGTTTCATCACCGCGTGGCGGGAAGCAGATTGGGCGCTGTTCACCTCCGGCTCGCCACCGTGCACTGGTGGCTACCTCGAGAGCGGCGGCGATCGCGGCGCCCGCGAGCCGTTCTGGAGCATGTCGTTGACGTTCTTGGCGGACCCGCTCGAAGAGCCCGGTTGGCGATCCGCCGTGCGTCGGCTGTTCACCGCTCTGGCTAGCGACCTTCCAGCCTTCTACGCCACAGCTGAGGTCACGGCTGGACACATCTGGTCTGGCCGGTCGCTCATGTCCGACAGTGCCACCGAGCAGCGCATCAGCCCACTTCGGAACGAGCGCTGGCTGGGGCTCTCACCAGTCCCCGCATGGTGGACCTGGTTCGGTGCGCACTACCGTGACGCAGCGGCGTCACTGCCGCAGGACCGCGTGACGCAGTACAGCAGCGGGTTGATGTACGAGGCTTCCGACTCGCCTCGTCGAGGCGTCGAGCTCAAGGCGCTCGATCAATGGGTCCCCGCCGATCTCTTCGCTTGCGTCGAGCCTGGCTACGACGGGAGTGAGCTCCCCATTCCACTCAAACAAGCCCGCCACCTACCTACGGCCTTGCGCCCTTAATTCCGGTCAGCAACCGGCCTGGTCCAGAACTGGTCGGTTGTGAGCACGGCGAGCCGTAGCGCCGACTACCTTGGAAGGACCAGTCCGACGACTGCCGCTGGGCGTGGGGAACGTAGTGATCACTCTGGTGCGATGGATCCGGACAGGCGTTCTCGTTGTTGCAGCAACTGCGTCCGTCCAAGGGTGCTCGGTGCCCTCGGTCGGGGAAGTTGCCGTTGTGCGCGGCGACGATGGCACCCTGCAGGCCCACGTCAAGCTGTGCGACGGTGGCGGGCCGCTAGATGGCGTCACCGTCTACGGCTTTGAGGACAGCGACGCGGAAGGCGCGAGCGAGAACGTCCTCCTCGAGATCGATGCCGCAGGCGAGGTCACGGATGCCAGTAGCTGGATCTTGGAAGACCGGGCGGGAGCGCCTCTTGCTTTCGACGAGGTGACGCCGAACAGGCTTGTGGGGATCTACGGCTGGACCGATTCGAACCAAGAGTCCCTCGATGGTCCGGAAGGCTCCGTGGCTGTGTGGCGGGCCATCGAGCCCGGGCAGGTCATGAAGATCGACGGGTCGGGCGAGACAGTGGTTCAAGCCGGCAGCATCGACGAATGGCTGGACGACCCCTGCTGGAACAGGTAGGTCTCAACGGTCCAGCGCAGCGCGGTTCGAAATCGTTGGTTTCTGACCCGCGCCGGGGCTTGCCCCAGCGCTCGGCTCGCAGTCAGGTCACAGACGCCGCCCCGAGTCGTCGTATCGTCCGTACCACCACTCGCCGCTGTGGAACCTCGCGGGCGCCAGGCGCTGCCGCTTCCAGAAGTCCAGGTCCTCAGAAGGAAACAGCTCCTCGAGCTCGTCGTACAACTGATCTCGCAGATCCGTTGGCAAGCGTTGTCCGCACCACGGGCAGAAGAAGATGTTTTGCACGACCGAGAACGCACCCTCGGCCCCTGGGGCGCGCACGACGAAGAAGTAGGCACGCTCCTTCGAGTCGTACCTGAGAGGTCCCTCTTCGAGGTTCCTGGTCATCGGAACGCAGGAGTGCGGTGGAAGGTTGTGATCAGTTGTCACGGGCGATCAGCTCCTGGGGTGGGGCGGGGTAGTTGCGGCAAGGACCTGAGAGTCGTCCTAGGGTGCCGTGTGCCGGGCTGTCGGCGGGGGCGGAGTCGGACGGACTAGGGGCGGGTCAGCGCCACTGCCGGGGAGCAAGGTGACCCAAGACAGCGGCGGCTTGGTGGTTCTTCTTGTCCGATCCGAGGCCGTACCAGACCCGTTGAAGGCCGGGGACGTCGAGCAGCGGCCGGAGATCCTCGGGACGTAGGTGCTGCATGGCGATCAGGTTGACCTCGACGAGGGATGGGGCCGTCGTGAGCGGTCGCAGGTCCGCGACGCCTTTCATGGTGTTAATCGTGAGAGTCCGGAGTCCCCGGGCGCGGGTCCAATCCTGGGGGAGCGCGGCGTGCGGCATTCCGAAGACACTGAGTGTGCCGAGATGCTCGTTGTTGGCCGCTGGACCCAGGTCAGTGAAGCCACGAATTTGGACGAGCTCGAGATCGCGCAGTGATGACATGTCCTGGACTGCCGTGATGTTCTTCGTTCCGCCGAAAGCGATCTCAAGGCGGCGGAGGTGGTTCATCTCGCCCAGCGTGTCAAGCGTGTCGAGGGTGAGTGAGCGGAGCCTGATGTCCTCCAGCTGACGCAGTTCGCGCACGGTGTCGATGTCGCGGTGTTGGCGTTCGAGGCCAAGGCGCCGCAACTGCGCGAACCGCCGCAGAGGGCGTAGCGAAGGTTCCCGTCGAGAACGTCCAACGTCGAGCGCCCCGAGAGTGTCGGGCAAGTGGTCGAGCTGGTTGAGGTCGGTCAGATTTGCCAAGTCCAGCCGCAGCCGGTTCAGGTCGTGGAACCACCGCAGAAACGCTAGGTCAGTGAGGTCGGGACCGCCTGCGTCGTGCGCCCACAGCTCCGTCTTCGGGTGTTTCTTGAACCAGCTTCCTAGCCACTGGTAGTCCCGATCGAGGAGCGGCTCGGTGATACCGACGGTCTCCACCGATGAGAGCGCAAGACGCGCCCGGGTGTGTACGGGTATTGGGGAGTGAACATGGACAACAGCAGGCACGTCTGGACCCTAGAGGGGCGCTAGCCCCAACCACGTGTGTTGAGCCAAGCATGCTTCACAAACGGTGGTTTGTGAGCCGCAGTGCAACTTGGCTCGGGCAGGTTCTCTCTCGCGGGGTATCGATGTTGCCAATTAGCCGCCTGCACTGCTCGTGGCAAGATCCGTCCGAGGTTGCGTTCGACACGACTTAGGGGGTCTTGACGTGTCCGATGGACAGAAGCTGAGAATCGGCGGGCAGGTAGTGATTCTCGTGATCGGTGTGGTCTTGGCTTTCTACGGCGAGAGCTCGCTGAGCAGATGGATGGCAGGTGCTCTAGCTGCTATTGCGCTCGTGATCATCGCGATCGAGATTGGACGGGCGCGATCAGGGAGACCTCGCTCCGATCGGGGCCTTCGCTAGCTGTTTCTAGCCGGGAACGCAGCCAGATCAGGGCGCCGAGATTTGCTGGTTCGACCTTCCGGCGGTCAACAAGTCCGTCGCACCAAGTTCGGGAACGGTCGTGCCTTCCGAGGCCAGAATCGTTCGATTCTGACTCGCGCCCGGATCGGGCACCAGTGCGCGGCTCTCAACTCGTGCGCCTAGGACTACCCGTTTCTGAGCCGCCTTCAATGATCGAGGGTTCTGAGCCGCCCGCCGGTCGGCGAGGGTCGAGACCCCCAAACGCTGGGCGCTCGCGCGTCCCCGGGGGCACAGGAAAGCTGTTCAGCCGCTCCGGGCCTAGCCTCGGGCCATGACGTCGGCCGATCCACCAACCTTCTACTACCTGGGAGACCGACGAGACAGACGCCCGGTCGGCGCGGTACGAGCTATCAACCTCCCGACAACCCGCGGCCCCTGGGGCAAGCGCCAAACCCGAGTCGACTCCTACCTGCAGATCGTCGTCGCTCCGCCGTTCGACACTTCGCTGGCCCAGTTCGAGGAGCAGTACGTCTTCGCTGTCCCTGCCGACGAGCTTGACGGCTTCGAGATCGATCACATCTGGCCTACTCACGTCGACCGCTGGATCCTGTTGCGGGATGCCCCAGGCACAGATCTCTACTCGGCAAGGGAGTGGTTCGAGTCGCTGCCATACCCCGGCTGAGCTGAGCCAGCGCCCGGCGACAGCGAACTCGTCGATGTTCCCGCAGTCCTTGCGTCGGCCCCGTCGAGCGGGATGAGCGGTCGCGTAGACCTCCGCCCGGGCGGACCTTGTAGAGGTCTAACAGAGGGTCAGTTCTGTTCGTTTCTGACCCTCCTCCTATCGCCGCCTCGGGACCGTTCAGAACACGGGTCAGAACCCGTGACCGCAATCTACGGATCACAAGTGCAGGGCCCCGTCGTTTCTGAGCCGACCGTCCAATAGCGCAGGAGGAGCGCTACCAGCCGCGCGTCAGCGCGACCCGTCGTGCTCGCGGATCTGCGCGAGGCGCTCGTTGTAGGCCCGCAGCTCCGCGTCGTCGCTGCTCGCCTCGCGGCGGTCGTGCCGCTTCGACTCGACCCGGTCGTGGCGGAACCACTGGGCCAGCACGATCAGCACCACCATGAGGATGGGGATCTCCCCGATGGCCCACGAGAGCGAGCCGCCCAGCTCCTGGTCGGCGACGAGGTCGGTGGCGTAGGGCCGCTTGAGGCGGGAGTAGAAGTCCCCTCCGACCGGGGTGGTGCTCGACATGAGCGCGATCGAGAAGAACGCGTGGAACGGGGCGACCACCAGCAGCATCCCCAGCCGGCCCAGGTAGGGCAGGCGGTGCGGGACGGGCGCGATGCCGACGAGCGACTCGTAGAAGAGGTAGCCCGAGATGAGGAAGTGCAGCTCCATCCACGCGTGGCCGAGGTGGTTGTCCATCATCCAGCCGAAGAGGCCGGTGAAGTAGACGCCGTACAGGCTGGCGACGAACAGCAGCGCGGTGACGACGGGGTGGGACAGCACGCGCGCCGGCCCGCTCTGCAGCACGGCCGCGAGGATCTGCCGGGGCCCCTGCCCGCCGCGCACGTCGCTGCCGGGCAGCGCCTGCAGAGCGAGGTTCACCGGAGCGCCGGCGACGAGCAGGATCGGCGCCACCATCGACAGCAGCATGTGGCTGACCATGTGGGCGCTGAACAGGACGTGGCTGTAGGTGCCGAGTCCGCCGAGCGTCGCGTAGGCGATCACGAGCATGCCGGCCACGAACGCGACGGTCCGCAGGACGGGCCAGGCGTCGCCGCGCCGGTGCAGGGTGCGCAGCCCCACGCCGTACGCCACGAGGCCGCCGACGACCACGAGCAGCCCCACGCCGGAGGCGTTGAACGACCACAGCAGGTTCGCGGCGTCGGGGGCGGGCGGCAGCGGGCCGCCGAGCAGGGCCTCGGCGCCGGAGGCGTAGGGCTCGCCGACGGGCGGCGGCGTGCGCGAGAGCGCGACGCCGAGGCCGAACGCGACGCTCATCCAGACGAGCTCGACGCCGGTCAGCAGGGAGAAGGTACGGCGGCCCGCGGCGTCGTCGTCGATGCCCGCCACCACGCGGCGCCGGGCGGCCCACGCCACGACGCCGAGCACGACGAGGACGGCGATCTTGGCCAGGGCGCCGCGGCCGTAGCCGGTGCCGAGGAAGTCGCCGTCGACGCGCACCCAGGCGTTGACGACGCCCGAGGCGGCGGTGGCGCCGAAGCACCATGCGGCGATGGCGGAGAAGCGGCGGGCCGCGCGGCCGCGCACCTTGGGGGCGTCGGCGAGGTGCCACCACAGGGCCACGACGCCGCCGACCCACACGACGGCGGCCAGCACGTGCACGACCATGGAGACGACGGCCAGGTCGTGCGAGCCCGACGACGCCGAGTGGCCGGTGAGCACGGGCGGCACCAGCGTGAGCAGGGCCAGGCCCAGCAGGCCGCCCACCTCCCGCGCGGTCGCGACCCAGCGGGACAGCACGACGAGCACCAGGAGCATCACCGCCTGCGTGGCGGCGGCCTGGCCCTGGCTGACCTGGGTGAACCAGCTGCGGACGTCGATCCAGGCGAGGTCCCCGACGGGGACGGCCAGCTGGTCCGAGACGGTGAAGACGCCCTGCACGAGGCCCGCGACGAGCCAGACCAGGCCGGCCCAGGTCGCCGCGCGGGTGGCGCGGTGGCCGACGCGGCCGAGCTCGTCGCCCAGCCGCTTCGCCACCAGCAGGGGCACGAGGAAGCAGGAGACGACCGCCACCGCGGCCACGTGACCGACCATCTCGAGCGCCGGGATGGCCCAGCCCGTCAGGGCGCCGGGGTCGGGGATGCCTGCGGGCGGCGCCTGCGGGGCCCCGCCGGCCAGCTCGAGCAGCAGCCACATCGCCGCCGCGCCCACCACGAGCGCGCCGAGGGCCGCCGGGAGCAGGCCGCGGCGCTCGCGCTGCGGCGTACCGGGGGTGCCGGGGGTGCCCGGGGTGCCCGGCGTCTCCGGGGTGCCGGTCGCGCCGGCGCCCGGGGGGCGCTCGGTGCGGGGTCCGGCCTGGTCGGTGCTCACGTCCGCTCCCTCCGCAGGGCCACCGCGAGCAGGGCGGCGGCGACCACGAGCAGGCCGCCGAAGACCCACACGTGCTCGCCGTGGCGCTGCCACCAGCCCTCCTCGTCATCGGCGGCCGCCTCGACGGTGACCGTCGCGGTCGCGTCGGCCCCCGGCTCCGCGGCCCCGCCGGCGGCCGGGTCCTGGGCGGCCGGGCCGCCCGTCCCGACCTGGTAGGTCAGCTGCCCCGAGATCGGGTGGCCGTCCTCGGAGACGACGCGGTAGGCGATCGTGTAGCCGCCCTCGATCCCGTCGCCGAGCGGCTGGGTGACGGTGTCGCCGTCGATCACCGGGTCGCCGTCGACGACGTCACCGGCGGGGCCGGTCACCACGACGTACGCCGGGGCGCGGACCTCGCCGCTGAACTGCAGCGCCACCTCGGTGGGCGCGCCGTCGAGCGTGGCGCCGTCCTCGGGCGTCGACGACACGAGCGACGCGTGGGCCTGCGCCGGGGCGGCGAGCGCCAGCGGTGCGAGCACCAGGAGCGCGGCGGCCAGCAGTCGCAGGACGGCCGTGCGGGAGCCGGTCATGCGTCACCTTCCTCTCTCTGCCCAGTGTCCGCCCCGCTCCCCACGGCGGTGTCCGCGGGGGTCGTGGCGGTCGGGGGCGCCCACCCGAGCATCTCCCGGCCGACGAAGTCGCCCTCCGCGCAGGCGGGGGGCACGGCGTACACGGCGGAGCCGATGGTGGTGACCCACTCGTTGAGCAGGTCGAGCTCGTCCATCCGCTGCTGCACGGGCACGAACTGCTTCTCCACGTCGGCCGCGAAGGCGAGGAAGACGAGGCCGGCCCCGCCGTCGGGCGTCGTGTAGTTGTAGGCCCGGCGCAGGAACCGTTGGTCGGTGTCGGCGCTGCGCATGCGGGCCACGTGGCTGGCCGGGTCGATGACCGGGAAGCCGGTGGCGTCGGTGGCCGCGAAGTCGGGCTCGTCGTGCTCGGCCGACCCCGTGAGCGGCGCCCCGTCGGAGAGCCGGCGCCCGACGGTGAACTCCCGGGCCACGCGGTCGGTGCGGTCCCAGTCGGTCATGTCCATCGCGATGCGGCGCACCACGAGGAACGTGCCCCCGTCGAAGCCCGAGGCCGCGCCGGTGCTCCACAGCAGGCGGCCGTGGTCGGCGGCCGGCAGGTTGACCGTGCCGTCGACCTGGCCCATGAGGTTGCGCATCGTCGTGCCCTCGGCCTCGGTGCCGCGGGCGCGGCGGAAGCCCTCCTGCACCCAGCGAGTCGTCGCGAACGGCGCCGCGTCCTTGAGCAGCATGCGGCGGGCGTGCGCCAGCGTCACCGGGTCGTCGGAGCAGACCTGCACCACGACGTCCGTCTGGCCCCACGCCGGGTCGAGCTCGTCGCGGCTGAAGGCCGGGAGGTCGACCAGGCCGGGGTCGTACGCCGGCTGCAGCATCCGCAGCACCCGGGGCCCGAACCCGAAGGTGACGGTGAGCCGCGACGGCTCGGCCGCCAGCTCGGGCTCGGTGTCGGCCAGCGCCCCGGAGCCTGACGACAGCCGGGCGGCGTCGTCGCTGAGCAGCCGCATCATGCGCCCCAGGTGCTCGGTGCCGAGCCCCTCGAGCAGGTCGAGGCCGACCAGGCTGAGGTGGGCCTGCGCGGGCGTCGTGATGCCCGCCTGGTGCACCCCGTGGAAGTCGACCGTCTCCGCGCCGGTCGGGCGACCGGTCGGCCCCGACGCCTCCATGACGTCCGCGGACGTGCCCGACCGGGGCCCGCCGGTGTCCTCGCGGACCCCGCGCGAGCCCCAGCCGACCGCGGTGCCGCCGATCGCGGCGGCACCGGTCGCCAGCAGGCGGCGTCGGTCGAAGCGGGTCACTGGTCTCCCGTGTCGTCGCCGTGCTCGTGCCCGGCGCCGTCGTGGTCGGAGTGGTCGGAGTGCTGGGAGTGGTCGCCGCCGGCGTACTCCTCGTCGGCGCCCGTGTAGGGCTTCACGACCGCGGTGATCGTCTCGGTCGCGCCGTCGGCGAGCTCGAGCTCGATGGCCACGTCCTGGCCGGCCTCGAGGGGGCCGGTGAGCTCCATCAACATGATGTGGTCGCCGCCCGCGGTCAGCTCGTGGGTGCCGCCGGCGGGGACCGTGAAGCCGCCCTCCTTGGGCTGCATGACCATGGCGCCGCCGTCGCCGGTCAAGACCTCGTGCAGCTCGACGACGCCCGCGACGTCGGAGGAGGCGCCCACGACGGTGATGTCGGCGCCCGTCTCGTTGACGAACGTGCCGAAGGCGGCGGTCATGCCCCCGTCGGTGGCCTTCACCCACGGGTCGGTGACGCTGAGGCCCGTCGCGGAGGCGTCGTCGCCGGCCGGGGAGCTGCTGCTCGCAGCGTCGGCCGACGTGTCGTCGGACGCGGAGGCCGAGCTGCCGTCGCTGCCGCAGCCGGCGAGCAGCAGGACCGCCGCGGCGGCCACGCCGGCGCGGGTCAGGTGGGTGCGGGCCGGGGTGGTGGTGGATCGCTTCACGTGCGTTGCTCCTGGTGAGGGGGCGCGTCGGTGACGCGCGGAGGGGCGGCCCGCCGCCCCCTGCAGGGGCTCAGGCCGTGGGAACGGGTACGGCGAAGCGCGGCGGCCCGCGCGTCAGCTGCGGGTCGCGGCGGGGCGCGGTCGCGGGGGTCGCGCCCACGGCGACGGCGAGGGGCGCGGGGTGGGCGGGCACGCCGTACCGCTGCGGGAGCGGGGGGAGCAGGCGCAGCAGGGCCGCGCGGACGAGGCGCCACCACGCGCGTTCGGCGCCGAGCGCGGCGGCGACGGTGACCGCCCCGGCCGCGCCGTGGGCGAGCGCCATGGTGAGCGGGTCGTGGGCGGGCGCGGGGCCCGTGAGGCCCAGGGCCAGGTGGAGGCCCGCCTGGGTGAGCAGCGCCGTACCGGCGAGGCCGGCGACGTCGAGACGGCGGCGGGTCAGGGGGAGGGCGGTCGCGACGCCGACCAGCACGGCGAGGGCCGCCAGCCAGGCCGGGGGTGCCGCGCCGCCGGCGAGGACGTGCGCGGTGACCGCACCGGCGCCGCACAGCACGCCCGCGCTCAGCGCGCGGGGGGTGCGGAGGGGGGTGGCGGTCACGGGCATGACCTGGCGATTCTAGGCGCTCGGGCCCGCCGATCCCGCATCGTGTGGCGCATCTGGCGGCACCGGCAGGCGCGGCTGACGACGCCGGTCGTGCCGGCGTCCCCGGCCGGTAGCGGCTGGTGGTGACGAACCAGCCGCGGCCGGCGGTCCGCTGGTAGTCGCTGGCCGCGACCTACAGGAAGAGCCGGTCCACCTCGTCGAGCAGCGCCACGGAACCGTCGTCGCAGGCGTCGCACCCGCACTGCGGGACGAGCCCGACCGAGACGGGAGGCGTTCCGACGCCGACCGCGACGCTGTCGTGCTCCACGTCGACGGCGCGGACGGCGACGACCAGCGGGAGCGCGCCCTCCTCGTGGGGGCGGAGGTGCGTCGCCGTCCAGCGGCTGTCGACCGGGGTCCAGGCGAGGGGGCCCTCGTCCGTCCCCGCGACCTCCATCAGCCCCAGGTCGGTCAGCGCCCGGACCCAGGCGGCGGCCCGTGCCCCGACGATGCGGTAGCGCTCGGGGTCCGTGATTCGGCTGTAGGCGTCCTCCGCCGGCCCGTCCGTCCACGGGTCGGGCCACGAGGGCAGGCCGGCGCCGGTCACGGCGTACGCCGCACCGACCGCGGCCAGCAGCGTCTCCTCGTCCATGCGGCGAGGCTAGGTGGACGAGCGGCTCGCCGCCTCCCGGTTTCCGCCGGGCACGGCCGGGCAGGACGGGCGGCATGGGATTCAACCTGCACGTCGTCGTCCTCGAGCACTCCTCCGTCGACCGGCTCGCGGTCGCGGGCTGGCTGCCCTCCGGCGCGAGCGTCAGCACCGACGAGGCGTCGCACTCCTGGTACGACGGCATCGCGGCGTACGAGTCCGGCGGCCACGTCGTGCTCCTCGATCCGGCGATGCAGCTGGCCGGGCAGACCGCCGACCTCGCCACCTCGCTCGGCACCACGGTGGTCTCCGCGACCTTCGGCAGCACGGCGGAGGTGCACGCCTACCAGGTCGACGGCCCCGACGTCTCCCGCCTGGTCGTGCTGCAGGAGGGCGAGGTCGTCGAGGACCGGGGCGAGGCCCTGCCCGAGGAGGCCGGGGTACGGCGCGACGACGGCGGCGAGGACTGGCTGTTCGACGTCCTCGCGGCCCGGGGCCACCGGCTCGACCTCGACGTGCCCGACGCGGCGGTGCTGGCGCGCGGCTGAGCGGAGCCGCCCGATCGGGCCAGCGGGTCAGCCGGTCGCTCGCGTGCCGGATGTCACCACTCCCCACGCCGCCACCCTGCCGCGACGGGCCCCGGCCGGGAGGAGTGGTGACATCCGGGCGGCCGACCGCCGTCGGGCGGCCCGCACGCGAGACCCTCGGCACCCCGGCGACCCCACCACCGTCGGCGACCCCTGCTAGGAAGAACCCATGACCTCCGAGCCCGCGGGCGCCCCCACCGTCGACCGCGCCACCGTCGACCGCGCCGCCGCCCGCGAGGAGGCGGAGCGCCACCTGCAGGCGCTCGTCGGCCGCGAGGACGCGCGGCTGCGCGACGACCAGTGGACGGCCATCGAGGCGCTCGCCGTCGACCGGCGCCGCGCGCTCGTCGTGCAGCGCACCGGCTGGGGCAAGTCGGCGGTCTACTTCGTCGCCACCTTGCTGCTGCGCGCCCAGGGTGCGGGCCCGACGGTGATCGTCTCCCCGCTGCTCGCGCTGATGCGCAACCAGATCGCGGCGGCGCAGCGGGCCGGCGTACGGGCCGTGACGATCAACTCGACCAACCCGGAGGACTGGGAGCAGATCCACACCGGCGTCGCCGCCGGCGAGGTCGACGTGCTGCTCGTGTCGCCCGAGCGGCTCAACAACCCCACGTTCCGCGACGAGGTGCTGCCGCGCCTCTCGGCCAGCGCCGGTCTGCTGGTGGTCGACGAGGCCCACTGCATCTCCGACTGGGGCCACGACTTCCGGCCCGACTACCGCCGCATCCGCACGCTGCTGGCCGAGCTGCCCGACGGCGTGCCCGTGCTGGCGACCACGGCGACGGCGAACGCCCGCGTGACCCGCGACGTCGCCGAGCAGCTCGAGGCCGGCGGCGCGCCCGTCCTCGTGCTCCGCGGCTCGCTCGACCGCGAGTCGCTCCACCTCGGCGTCGTGCGGTTCCCGACGAGCGAGCAGCGCCTCGCCTGGCTCACCGACCACCTGCGGACCCTGCCGGGCTCCGGGATCATCTACTGCCTCACGGTCGCCGCCACCCAGGAGGTCGCGCAGCACCTGCGGGAGCAGGGGCACCACGTGGCGGCGTACTCCGGTCAGACCGATCCCACCGAGCGCGCTTCCCTCGAGGCCGCGCTCGCCGCGGGCGAGGTGAAGGCGCTGGTCGCCACCAGCGCACTCGGCATGGGCTTCGACGCGACCCTCGGGTTCGTCGTCAACCTCGGGGCGCCGAGCTCCCCGGTCAGCTACTACCAGCAGGTCGGCCGCGCCGGCCGCGGCACCGAGCAGGCCGAGGTCGTGCTCCTCCCCGGCCGCGAGGACCGCGACATCTGGGCCTACTTCGGCTCGCTGGCGTTCCCGCCCGAGCGGCTCGTGCGCCAGACGATCGACGCCCTCGACGCCGCCGGCCGCCCCCTGTCGACCGCCGTGCTCGAGACCGAGGTCGAGCTGGGGCGCAACCGGCTGGAGACGATGCTCAAGGTGCTCGACGTCGACGGGGCGGTACGCCGCACGAAGGGCGGCTGGGAGTCCACCGGCCAGCCGTGGACCTACGACGCCGAGCGCTACGCGCGGGTCGCCGAGGCCCGCGAGCGCGAGCAGGCGGCGATGCTCGCCTACCTCGAGACCGACGTGTGCCGCATGCGCTTCCTGCGCTCCCAGCTCGACGACCCGGTCCCCGACGGCCCCGAGGGCGACTGCGGGCGCTGCGACAACTGCGGCGGCCTCTCCCTCGACTCCGGCCTCGACGAGGCCGCCGTCGAGCAGGCCCGCGCCCGCCTCGACCGCCCCGGCGTCGTCATCGAGCCCCGCAAGATGTGGCCCAGCGGCCTCGACCGGCTCGGGGTCGAGCTCAAGGGCCGCATCAAGAACCCCGCCGAGGAGGGCCGCGCCGTCGCCCGGCTCACCGACCTCGGCCACGGCCAGGCGCTGCGCGACCTGTTCCGCGAGGGCCCCGAGGGCGCGTACGACGGAGCCGTCCCCGTCCCGCTCGTGCAGGCCGTCGTCGAGGTGCTCGGCGAGTGGCGCCCCGCGGTGGACCAGATCGTCGTCGTCGACTCGATGACCCACGGCACTCTGGTGCGCGACCTCGCGTCCGGCCTGTCGCGCTACCTCGGCGTCCCCGTCGTCGGCAGCTGGACGATCGCCGACCCGTCGATCCCGACCGGCGCCGGCGCCGCGAACTCCGCCCAGCGCGTCGCCGCGGTGCGTCGCCGCTCCCGGCTCGACCTCGACCTCACCGACGACGCGCGGCTCGGCCGCGTCCTCCTCGTCGACGACCGCGTCGTCACCGGGTGGACCCTCACGCTCGCCGCCGCCGCGCTGCTCGAGGCGGGGGCGAGCGCCGTCGTACCGCTGGTGCTGGCCACGCAGTCCTGAGCGGGGCAGTCCTGAGCGAGCCGGGCCCGTCGCCGGGCCCGGCTCACCGGATCGACGCGGCGTCGCTCAGCGCTGCGGCGCCAGCGACTGCCGCGCCAGCGCGGCCGCCGGGGACGTGCGCGGGCGCTGCTTGACCACCGCGGGCACCTTCGCGCGACGCGGCGCCGGCGGCTCGGCCGGCAGGTGCGGGTAGTAGTTGCGCGGCCGGCCGTTCTTGTCCACGGTCGCCAGCAGCTGTACGCCGATCAGCTCCACGGTGTGGGCGCTGAGCCACGACACGAAGATGGTCGGGATCGCGACGATCACCGCCGTCAGGAGGAAGACGTAGCCCGGGGCCCGGTCGGGCAGCAGGCCCATGCTCCCCACCCACCGCATGACGGGCTCGTGGGTCAGGTAGATCGCGTAGCCCAGGCCACCGACCCAGGCCAGCGGACCCCACGACAGCACCCGCGGCCACGGCCCCCCGTGCAGCACGATCGAGGCCATGAAGACGGCCACGCCGAGGGCGTACGCCGGGTGCCACCACTCCTGCTGCAGCGTGTCGATCGGCCGCACGATGACGAGCGCCAGCACGAAGGTCGAGCCGAGGATGGCGCACGCTGCGCGCACCGGCCGGCTCAGCCGGATGCCGGCCACGGTGAACACCGCGAGCAGCATCCCGATGCCGAAGTCGGTCGCCTTGCCGACGGGGGAGAACACCAGCGACCAGTCCGTGACCTCCGGGCGGCGGACCTGGGTCAGCCACGCGATGTAGAGCAGGCCGACCACGATCATCAGCAGGGGCACGCCGAGGGCGAGCGCGATGCGGTCGTCCTTCGTGCGGGCCTTCGTCACCGCACGGTGGATGAGCGGCGTCAGCAGCGCGACCAGCACGTAGAAGTGGAACTCGACCGCGAGCGTCCACGCCGGGCCGTTGGTCCAGAAGATGTACTCGTCGCTGTAGACGTGGGTGAAGGTCAGGTGGAGGACGAGGTCCTTCCAGTGGCCCGGGAGGTTCGGGTTGCTCCACGACCACACGATGATCGTCAGCACCCAGTAGAGCGGCAGGATCCGCGCCAGGCGCTTGGCGAGCGTCAGGGCGCCCGAGCGGCCGGGCCGCCCCGACAGCGCCGCCGCCGCGAGCGGCAGCCACATGACGAAGCCGGACAGCACGAAGAACATGTCGACGAACATGTCGACGCCGTACATGAGCTGGTGCCCGACGCCCTCGAGCGGCCACGCCTGCGTGGGCCCGGTCCGGTTCCACATGTAGGCGTGCACCAGCACGACGGCGAGCGCGGCGATGCCGCGCAGCCAGCCGAGGGGGTACATGGCGCGGCCGCCGCCGCTCGTGCCGCGCGTCTTGCCGATGCCGGCGGACGCGTCGGCCTTCTCGAATCCGGTCTGGGTCGGGCTGGCCAGCCCCTGGGAGCCGGGTGCGGCCGGGGTCTGCGTGCTCATGCGGCGCTCCGGTCGTGGGAGAGAGGACGGGACGGGTCGGTGGCGGCGCTGCGGGCCGTGACGACCCAGACGCGCTCGCCGCGGATCTGCTTGAGGTGGGCCACCCGGTTCACCAGGTTCTTCGCGCCCGTGTAGATGACGACGTTGAGCAGCGCCGCACGCACGAACCACCAGCCGTGCCGGCGTACCTCGGGCACGGAGACGCGCCACGCCACCATCGTCTGCACCGCGCCGGAGCTGATGATGTAGAGCGACAGGAAGAAGAAGATGGGCGAGCTGAGGTCGATGCCCTGGTCGCGCCAGGCGAGGAAGACCATCAGCGGCCACACCAGCTGCACCAGCCACGGGTACGCCTCGCGCCACGCCAGCAGGAACAGCACGCCGAGGCGGCGGCGCCAGCCGAGCTCCCGGCTCGTCAGCAGCGGCCACAGGTGCCGCAGGGAGACCTGGAACCAGCCCTGCGCCCAGCGCAGCCGCTGGCGCCACCAGCCGGTGACGTCGGCCGGGGCCAGCTCGCGGCTGACCAGGCCCGGGTCGTTGACGATCTTGCCGCCGGCCAGCAGCAGCCGCATCGACGACTCGATGTCCTCGGTCAGGTAGGACCCGCGCAGCCGGATCTGCTCGAGGGTCTCGCGGCGCCAGTAGCCGTTGGAGCCGCCGAAGATCCCGAAGCCGTGCAGGATCGTGCGGCCCGGGTGGGCGACGGCGTACAGCTGCTCGAACTCCACCGCCACGGTCTGCGCGAGCAGCGTGTCGGCCTCGCGGATGACGCAGTGGCCCTGCACGACGTCGGCGCCGTTCGCGATCCAGTGCCAGGCCCGGGAGAAGGCGCCCGGCATGGGGTGGTGGTCGGCGTCGAAGATGCCGACGAACTCGCCGGTGGCGAAGCGCAGGGCGGCGTTGACGTTCTGCGCCTTCGAGGTGCTGTCGTGCACCCGCAGCACCGTCAGGTTCGGGTGCTGCTCGTCGAGGGTCGCCAGCACGTCCTCGACCGCCAGGTCCTCCGGGGTGTTGTAGGCCAGGATCACCTGCAGCCCCCCGGCGTACTCCTGGTCCAGGAACGAGTCGAGGGTGTCGAGGATCGTCTCGGCCTCGTTCGGCAGGTACGCCGCGATGATCGCCGTCGCGGGCGGGGGCGTCACGTCCCGCAGCTCCTCGGGCAGCTCGGGCAGCATCGGCGGGTCGAGCGCGGTGAAGCACTCCGCCCAGATCGCCGTCGCGGTGAGGGTCAGGGAGGCGACGACCACCCAGTAGACGACGCCCGAGATGTCGAGGCCCAGGCCGTAGGTGAGGAACAGCAGCCCCAGCGGCAGCAGGAACGCGCCGACCGTGGCGATGAGGATCTGGATGGTGAACGTCCGGCGGGAGATGACGGGCTCGCGCTCGTCGGCGTGGCGGCGCACGGGCTGGAAGTCGCGCTGGCGCACTGAGTGGCGGGCGCCCTCGGTGGCCATCCGTACGGCGCGCTCCTCCGGGCTGCGGGGCGTGATCGGGGCCCAGCCGACGCCGAGCTCGATGCGCCGCGTGCTGTGGCCGAGCCGGTTCAGCACCTCGAGGGTGTGGTACGCCATCTCCTGCAGGCGGATCGGGCGGGCGCCGTGACCGGTGTGGTGCAGGCGCAGCACGAGCAGGCCGTCCGGGGTGGCCTGGATGCGCTCGCCCTCGATGAGGTGCACGCCGAGCTGCTCCGCGACGTCGGCGATGACCTCCTGGCTCGCGTGCAGCGAGGCCGACGTCGTGCCGGGGGCGACCCAGACGGGGTCGATGACCGCGACGAGGGACTCACCGGACCGGCGCCAGGGGATGCCCGGCACGCGGTCGAGCCAGCGCGGCGCAGCCGCCGGTCGCGGCTCCGGCCGCTCGCCGTGCACGGTGTCGGCGTCCACCGGGACCAACCTGCCGCTCAGCACCTGCAGGTGCTGGCGGAGCCGATCCTCGGCGATCGCCGAGGTGTCGACGTCGTTCGACATCTGTGGACCTCCCCGAGTCGTGGCGCCCTGCGGCCACCCGGGTCGACGAGCGGATCACGCTCGGCTCGAACCGGCCCTGCTCCCTCAGGGACCCGCCTCGTCGCGGGCGCGGCACACGGCCACCGGACGGATCAACGGAGCAGTTGAGCGGAGGTTCGGGGTCGGAACGGGATTTCTTTGCTCGGTCTAGACAGATTCTTGAGGTCGAACGCGAATACCGCGCCGTTGTGCGGGTAAAGGGGACCGACGGTGACGAGCACCACGCCCCCGGGGCGTGACGTCAGCCGACGAGCCCGTCGACCGCGGCCAGCACCGCCGGGTCGTCGGGGGTGGTGGTCGGCGAGAAGCGCGCGACCACGGAGCCGTCGGCGTCGACGAGGAACTTCTCGAAGTTCCACTGCACGTCGCCCGGCTCGGGGCTCTCCTTGAACCCGCCGGCGTCGGCGTACGGCGCGCCCACGAGCGCTTCGTACACGGCGTGCCGGCCCGCCCCGTTGACCTCCACCTTCTCGGTGAGGGGGAACGAGACGCCGTAGGTGGCCGAGCAGAACTCCGCGATCTCCTCGCTGCTGCCGGGCTCCTGGCCGCCGAACTGGTTGCACGGCAGGCCCACGACGGCGAGGCGGTCGGCGTACGTCTCCGCGAGCTGCTCGAGCGCCGAGTACTGCGGCGTGAGACCGCACCTGCTGGCCACGTTGACGAGCAGGGCGGGGCGCCCGCCCGTGAGCTCGCCGAGGGTGGCGGGCGTGCCGTCCAGGCGGGCGATCGGGGTGTCGAGGAGGCTCATGCCGGTGAGCGTACGCCGCCTGTCGGCGCCCCCCGCTAGGTTCGACGGGCCCTGCACCGCGAGCGCCCGAGAGGTCTGCGTTGAGCTTCGTCCCCCTGTCCGGCCCGGCGACGTTCCGCGCCGCCGAGCCGCCGCGGGCGAGCGCGGTGGTGTTCACCGGGCGCGGGCGGGAGGTGGAGCTGCCGCTGCGGGCGGCGCTGCCGGTGCTGACGCGGGCGCAGTCCGACGCCGCCGCCCACCCCAGCGTGGGGCTGCTGGCGGGGGCGGCGCTGCTCGCGGTCCGGATGGTCGCCGCCGGTCGCTTCGCCCCCGACGAGCGGGGCGACGCCTGGCGCGCCGACCCCGACGCCGACGACCACGACCGGCTCGTCATGCTCGCCCGCTCCCGGGCCCACGACGACCTCGCGCCCGAGGACGCCCTCGCGCTCGCCCGCTCCGTGCTCGACGCCGTCACCGACACGCTGCCGCGCACCCCGCCGAGCGGCGCGTCGGGCCGGCCCGGCAGCCCCGGCAGTCCCGGAAGCCCGGGTGGCTCCGGGAGCCCGCGCTCGCCGGGGGTGGGCACGCCGACGACCACGCCCGGCCCGCCGCCGCGGCGCAGCGACTTCTCCGAGCGCCTGCGCGCGCGCATCGCGGAGGCCCGCTCGGCCCGCGCCGAGGACACGTCGCTCGCCCAGCTCGTGACCCTGTCGCTGCGCGTCGAGGCCGACGAGGAGGAGCTGGTCGCCGGGGCCGTGCGCCTCGTGCTGCAGGTGCACGACGAGCGCGACCCGCTGCGCTTCTGCGACGCCGCCCTGCTGTGGGCGGGGGAGGGCGGCCAGCACGGGTTCGGCTCCCGCGCCCGGACCCACGCGACGATCGCGCTGCGCGACGCGGCGACCGCCTGGCCGGTGCTCGAGCGGTTCGCCCAGCTGGCCGTGCCCGACGAGATCACGCTCGACGCCGACGAGATCGCGAGCCTGCTGGAGGACGGCGTGGCCGCGCTGCGCGAGCGCGGGGTCGACGTGCTGTGGCCCCGCAGCCTCGGCACCGACCTCACGACGCGGGCGGTGCTCGACCACCGGCCCCGCTCGACCGGCCCCCGCGAGGAGCTGCTCCACGACGGCCTGTTCGGGCCCGACGCGCTCTTCGCGTTCTCCTGGCAGGTGGCGCTCCACGGGGAGGCGCTGACCCACGAGGAGATGGACGAGCTGGCCCGGGCCGCGTCGCCGATCATCCGGCTGCGCGGCTCCTGGACCGTGGTGGACCCGACGGTGGCACGCCGGGCCCGCAAGCGCCTCGTGCGCACCGTCAAGCCCGCCCAGGCGCTGGCGGCCGCGCTCACCGGCGTGGTGGAGGTCGACGACGCGCCCGCCGAGGTGGTCGTGGGCGCCACGCTGCTGAAGGTGCGCGAGCGGCTGCTCGAGGCCGCGACCCGCGAGCCCGTCGACCCGCCCGCCGGGCTGCGGGCCACCCTGCGCGACTACCAGCGCCACGGCCTCACCTGGCTGGCCGAGCTCACGGGCCTCGGGCTCGGCGCCTGCCTCGCCGACGACATGGGGCTCGGCAAGACCCTCACCCTCATCGCGCTCCACCTGCACCGCGTCGAGCAGGGCCTGGCCACCGGGCCCACCCTCGTCGTCTGCCCCACCTCCCTGCTCGGCAACTGGGAGGCGGAGATCCGCCGCTTCGCCCCCGACGTGCCGGTCCGCCGCTTCCACGGGAGCGCGCGCTCGCTCGAGGCCGGGCTCGGCGACGACCCGGGGTTCGTGCTCACGACGTACGGCACGCTGCGCAGCGACGTCACCGGCCCCACGCGGACGCTGGCGGGGCAGCACTGGGGGCTCGTCGTCGCCGACGAGGCGCAGCACGTCAAGAACCCCGCCTCCGGCACGGCCCGCGCCCTGCGCCAGCTCACCAGCGACGCCCGCGTCGCCCTCACGGGCACGCCCGTGGAGAACGACCTCACCGAGCTGTGGGCGATCCTCGACTGGGCGATCCCCGGCCTGCTCGGCAGCCGCAACGCCTTCCGCAAGGTGTGGGCGGCGCCGATCGAGTCGGGCGCGGAGCCGAGCAAGGCGCGCCAGTTCGCCGACCTCATCGGCCCGTTCCTGCTGCGCCGGCGCAAGTCCGACCCGGGCATCGCGCCCGAGCTGCCGCCGAAGACCGAGACCGACCACCTGCTCGACCTCACCCGCGAGCAGGTGGTCCTCTACGAGGCCTACGTGCGCGACTGCATGGAGCGCATCGAGCGCTCCGACACCGAGGCCCGCCGCGGCCTCGTGCTCGCGATGCTCACCGGGCTCAAGCAGATCTGCAACCACCCGGCGCACTTCCTCAAGCAGTCGAACGGCCGCATCGCCGGGCGCTCGGAGAAGCTGGAGCTGCTCGACGAGCTGGTCGCAACGATCGTCTCCGAGGGGTCGTCGGTGCTGGTCTTCACCCAGTACGTCGCGATGGCCCGCCTCGTCGAGCAGCACCTGGCCGCCACCGGCGTGCCGCACCAGCTGCTCCACGGCGGCTCCCCGGTGAAGGAGCGCGAGCGGATGGTCGCCGCCTTCCAGGCCGGCCCGGAGGCGGGCGGACCACCGGTGTTCCTGCTGTCGCTGAAGGCCGGCGGCACCGGGCTCAACCTCACCCGCGCCGACCACGTGGTGCACCTCGACCGCTGGTGGAACCCGGCGGTCGAGGACCAGGCGACCGACCGCGCCTACCGCATCGGCCAGACCCGGCCGGTGCAGGTGCACCGCCTCGTCACGCGCGGCACCGTGGAGGAGCGCGTCGCCGAGCTGCTCACCCGCAAGCGGGCGCTGGCCGACGCGGTCCTGGCCCGCGGCGAGGCCGCGTTCACCGAGCTCGACGACGCCGACCTGCGCGACCTCGTCACGCTGCGGCGTACCCCCGAGGCCGGCGCCGTGGGGGAGCCGGGGTGACCACCGCCCGCACGACCCACCCGCGGCTGGCGCCGCGTCGCGCCGGCGGTCGGCAGCCGTGGTGGGCCAAGGCGTGGACGCGGGCGGTGGAGGAGGCCGCGTTCTCCGAGCGGGACCTGCGGGCCGGCCAGCGCCTCGCCCGCGCCGGGCAGGTCGGCGGCATCACCGTCGGGGCCGGCTCGGTGCTCGCCGCCGTGCGGGAGGACGACGACGCCTGGACGGTCACCGTCGACGTCCCGGTGCTCGCCACGCCGGAGCGCGACGCCCTCGTCGACGCCGTCGCGGCGGAGTCGGGCCGGGTCGCGGCGCTGCTCGCCGGGGACCTGCCGCACCGGCTGGTCGAGGACGCGGAGGAGCTGGGCGTCGAGCTGCTCCCGTACGGCGGGGAGCTCGCCGCCACCTGCACCTGCCCGCACTCCCTCGACCCCTGCGCCCACGCCCTCGCGGTGCTCGTGCAGGTCGGGTGGCTGGTGGCCGACGACCCCCTGGTGCTGCTGGCGCTGCGCGGACTGGACCGCGAGGACCTGCTCGCGCGGCTGCACGCCCGCACGGGGTCCGGGGACGCGTCAGATGACGAGGGGAGCGGCGGGGCGAGCGGCGGCGAGGACCCCGACGTGCTCGACGTGGCGGCCGACGCGGCCCTGCGTGCCGCGCGGCTGCTGCGCGAGATCGAGGCGGGGCGGGTGCCGGAGAGCTGGTGAGGGCCCGGGGGCGGGTGGACCTCAGCGCTCCGCGACGAGCATCGACGTGCCGAGCCCGATCATCAGCGCCCCGCCGGCGGCGCCCAGCCCGTCGAGCCGCTCGGGGCGGCGCGCGAACCACGTGCGCGTCTGCGAGGCTACGAGCACCCACACCGAGTCCGACGCCGCGGCGAGCACGCAGAAGGCGAGGCCGAGCAGCGCCACCTGGGGCCCCGCGGGCCCGGCGCCGGTGAACTGGGGCAGGAACGCGACGAAGAAGACCAGCGTCTTCGGGTTCGTCGCGCCGACGACGACGCCGATGCGTAGCGACCGCAGCGCCGAGGCCCGCACGGGCACCGCGGACGCCCCGGCCGGTCCGTCCGCGGAGGGCTCGAGCGCCCGCCGCGCGTCGGCGCGGTGGCGCACGGCCTGCACGCCCAGCCACACGACGTACCCCGCGCCCGCGACCTTGACCACCGTGTAGGCGGTGGCGCTCGCGGCGACGACCGCCCCGAGGCCGACGGCGACGAGCAGCACCTGGGCGAGCACGCCGATCCCGTTGCCGAGCGCGGAGAGCAGCGCGTCGCGGCGGCCCACGGTGAGGGCGCGGCCGATGGTGAAGAGCAGGCTCGGGCCCGGCAGCTGGATGAAGAGCAGGGCGGCGACGAGGAACGCGACCCACTGGTGCTGCGACGGCATGCCCGCAGTGTGCGCCGTCCGCGCCCCCGCGCGCGAGCCGGTTCCGGGACGGACGCGTCGCGGGGTGAGGGCCTCAGGCCGCGGGCAGCCCGAGTGCGCGGTGGGCCATCGCCCGCAGGAGCGCGCGCATCGCCTCGTCGTCGAGCAGGCCGCTGTGCGGCGTCGAGTTGAGCAGGCCGAACGCGGCGTGGGCGGTGGCGCGGGCCGCGTCGTGGGTACGGCGGGGGTCGAGCTCCCGCAGCCGCGCGGCCCACACGTCGACGTACGCCCGCTGCAGGGTGCGCACCCGCTCCCGGGCCTCCGGCGGCAGCGACGACCAGTCGCGGTCCTGCACGACGATGAGCGCCCGGTTGCCGAGCGCGAACGCCAGGTGGTGCTCGACGAGCGCGGCCAGGGCGCCGGCGGCGTCGGGTGCGCCGTCGGAGCGGGCGCGGCCGTTGGCCAGCAGCTCCTCGCTGATCGAGACGAGCATCTCGGCGAGCACGGCGTCCTTCGAGGCGAAGTGCTTGTAGAGCGCGGGCCCGGAGACACCGCACGCGGCGCCGATGTCGGTGACCGAGACGCCGTGGAAACCGCGGGCCGCGAACAGCTCGGCGGCGGTCGCGAGGATCTGCTCGCGGCGGGTGGGGGCGGCGGTCACGGGGTCAGGTTAGTGCTCGTTCACCAGCGACGTGCCTCACCGCCGCGCGAGGTGTCAGCGGGGGCGCGCCGGGGGACGGTGCCGCCCGGGTGACGGCCGCCGGAGGGCGCGGCGGGCCCGGTGTGCGGGAGGACGACCGATGGAGACGTGCCCGGTCTGCGGCAGCGAGCGGCCCCTGTCCTCGGCGTTCTGCGCCGTGTGCGGGACGCCGACGGACGCGACGAACGTGCGGCGCCAGCCCACGCCGGCGCCCGCCTGGGCACCGCCGCAGCCGGCCCACCCGCAGCCCCCGGCGTACCCGCAGTCCCCGGCGTTCCCGGTGCCCCCGCAGCCGCAGCCCCGCGGCTCGGGCGTCGGCGCCCGCTGGGTGGCGGGCTGGGTCGCGCTCGCCGTCGTGCTGGCGGCGGTGGCGGGCGGGGCGGTGTGGCTCGTCCTCGGCCAGGACGACGCCGCGGACGGTGACGAGCGGCCGGTCGCCGCGGACGGTGACGGCGGCATCGAGCTGGGCGCGGTCAACGAGCTGGAGGTCGTCGACGGCGAGGCCGAGCTGGTGCTGGAGGCCGACAAGGGGCAGGTCGTCCTGCTGCACACGGAGGCCGAGGGCGTCGCCTCGCCCGACTACGAGCACGGCGGCCTCGAGCTGCTCGCGGGGTGGGGCGAGGGCGACGGGTACGTCGCGTGGACCGTGCCCGCGGACGGCGAGCAGGTGGTGGTCGTGCCCGTCGACGGGCCGGGGGCGCCGGCGACGCTGCCCGTCCTCGTGGACGTCGTCGACGCCGAGCGCCTCGCCCCGGGCGACCCCGTGGGGATCGCGGACGGGCGCGAGGCCGGCGTGGCGGTCTACCAGGACCTCGGCGGCACCTACGCGCTGCCGGCGGGGATGGTCGCCGGCGGGTGCGGCGACGGCGACGAGTGCCCGCTGCACGGCGACCAGCTCGTCGTGGTCGAGGCCCCCGACCTCGCGCTCGAGGAGGTCGAGGAGGACGCGGGCGAGACGCCGGGCACCCCGGCGCGGGCGACCTTCGACGGGGAGTACTACCTGCCGCAGGAGCAGCTCACGTACGCCGACGGCGCCCCCGGCACGTGGACCGGCACGGTGACGGTCGCGAGCGCCGGCACCCTGAGCCTCGAGGTCATCTCTCTGTACGACGGCGACCTCGCCGTCGAGGTCCGCGACCCGTCGGGTGCCGTGGTGTGCTCGGCCGACGCCGCGGCCGGCCCCTACGACTCCGAGACGTGCGCGTTCGAGGCCGAGGTGCGCACCTACGCGATCACCGTGACCGACACGGCCACGACCGACGTCCCGGCCGGTGGCCGGGAGGGGTGGGTCGCGATCTACGCCTTCTGAGCGGACCCGCCGGTGGCCGACCCGCCGGGGCGCGGGCGCAGCTCCTTGGCGGCGTAGCGGCCGATCTTCCACGTCGACATGCCGTCGGCGGTGAGGCCCACCGCGCCGCCCACGACGGGGACGCGCCGGCCGATCGTGACGGCGAGGCGCTTGCCGACCACGCGGGAGATGAGGTCGGTCGCGACCTCGTTCGAGATCTTCAGGTCGAGCTCGGGGTCGTGGTGGGGCGCGGTCGCGAGCGCCATCGGCGGGGCCGGCAGCCGCTTCTTCTTGAGCATCCGGTCCACCTCGGCCGGGCCCATGAGGCAGGCCAGGATCGCGTTGCGCACCCGCGGGTCGGCGAGGTCGTAGCCGCGCAGGTGGGCGAGGGTCGCGATCATCCGGCACTGGATGACGGCGAGGCCCGTGATGTTCGCCGGGATGGTCACGGCGACCGTCACGAGACCGCCGATGTTGGTGAGGAACCCCTGCGCGCCGGCGAGTCGGACGTGCTTCTCGATGACCGCCTTCACGGCGGCCTCGACGTCACCGTCGTGCTCGTCGAGCACCTGCTGGGCGGTGACCGAGGCGGGCTTCAGCGGCCCCACGCCGTCGACGGCCCGGGCCAGCGCCTGGCGGACGAAGTTGGACGTGAGCCTGGGCGCCACGGCCGGCACCTGGGCGGCCGCCGCCGAGCCGAGCTTCTGCTTGATCCCCATGGTCCGGATCCTACGGATGGCTAGGTTGGACGGGTGCCCGTCGAACCCCCGCCCTCCTTCTGGGACTTCGGCGACCCCCGCACGGCCCCCGACGACGACCTGGTGGGCGCCGGGGCGGACCTCGAGCCGGGGACGCTGCTCGCGGCGTACCGCACGGGGCTCTTCCCGATGCCGCACGAGGACGACGTCTGGTGGTTCTCCCCGGTACGCCGGGGCGTGCTGCCCCTCGACGGGCTGCGGGTCAGCCGGTCGCTGCGCCGCTCGATGCGCGACTTCGAGGTGCGCGTCGACACCGCGTTCGCCGAGGTGGTGGAGGCGTGCGCCGACCCGCGTCGTACCGGCGCGTGGATCGACGACCGCATCGCCGCGGCGTACCAGCGTCTCCACGAGCTGGGCTGGGCCCACTCGGTCGAGGCGTGGCAGGACGGCGAGCTGGTCGGCGGGCTGTACGGCGTCGCCACCGGCGGGCTGTTCGCCGGGGAGTCGATGTTCCACCGGCGCCGCGACGCGTCGAAGGTGGCGCTGGTGGCCCTCGTCGAGCTGCTGGCGCGCGACGCCGACGAGCTGCCCGCGCCCCGGCTGCTGGACGTGCAGTGGCAGACGCCGCACCTGGCGAGCCTCGGGGTGGTGGAGATCGACCGGCACGAGTACGCCGACCGGCTCGACGCCGCGCTGGGGCTGCCGCTGCCCGCGGCGTTCCGGGACTGACGCACCCGCCGGCCCCGTCCGCCGCGGCGGCGCTGAGAGGAACCTGAGCGGCAGGGTTTTGCCGCCCGGGCGCATGGGCAGGGTGCCCGCGGTCGCCGGGTCGAAGGCCTCGTCGAGGACGTCCGGTGGCACCCGAGACCCGAGGAGTTTCTTCTGATGAAGCGAGTTCTTTCCATCGCCGCGCTGGTCCTGGCCGGCGGCACGCTGTCCGCGTGCGGCGGTGGCGCCCCGACCGACGCGAGCGAGGAGGACTTCTGCTCGTCCTTCGACTCGGCGATGTCGTCGCTGGGCGACCAGGCCGAGCTCGAGGCCGACGACGAGGTCGACCTCGGCGACGCGATCGACGAGCTCGAGAGCACCGGCACGCCCGAGGACATCCCCGACGACGCCCGCGAGGGCTACGAGAGCCTGCTCGAGGCCCTCAACGACGCCGACGGCAAGACCGTCGAGGAGGTCGAGGACGAGGTCCAGGACCCCTTCGGCGAGGGTGACGACGCCGACGCCGGCGAGGCCCTGGGCACGTACTACACGGAGACCTGCGCCTCCTGACGCCCGCTCCACGAGGGCGGCGGTGGCTCCGGCCACCGTCGCCCTCGTGCGCGTCCGGGAGGCGCGAGGCCCCCTGCCCGGTTGCCCCTCCGTGCGAGGATCGGCGACCGTGACCTCCCTGCGACGCCGTGCCCGCCCCGGCCGCCTGCTGCCGGCCGTGGCCCTGGTGGCCGCCGTGGCGCTGGCGGGCTGCGGCGGTGAGGACGAGGCGGAGCCGACGGGCGGCGCGACGTCGTCGGCCGCGGCGCCGGACGCCGGCCAGAGCGCGACGGACGGGGCCGCGACGCCCGGCCCCGAGCAGGTGCTCGAGGAGTTCTGCCTCGCGGCGGGTCTCGTGAAGTTCATGGAGTCCGGCGACGACCTGCGCCTGTGGGCACGCACGATCGGCGAGCGGGCCCAGCCCGAGGACCTGACGGGCGACGCGGCCGCGGGCCTGCAGCTGCTGCGCGAGTACGCCGCGTCGGTGCCGCCCGACGCGGTGGCCGCGGAGCTGGAGCAGCCGGCGTACTCCCCGGAGCAGGTCGCCCAGCTCGAGGCGTACTCCACCTACCTCGAGCGGTGCCCCCAGCTCACCGACCCGCCGACCACGCTCGAGCCGCTGGGCTGACCTCAGGCCGGCGTCGGCGCGCCCCGGCGCACCGCGCGGGGCGACGCGCCCCACCAGCGGCGGGCCGCTCGGGACAGCGCGGACTGCTCGGCGAACCCGACGAGGTGCGCCACCTGGCCGATCGACAGGTCGGTGGTGGTGAGCAGCCGGCGGGCGGTGCGGCGGCGCACGTCGTCGACCACGGCGCCGAACGTCGTGCCCTCGGCCTCGAGCCGGCGCTGCAGCGTGCGCGGGTGCAGCGCCAGCAGCGCGGCCACGGCGGGCACCTCGACGGGCCCGGTGCCCAGCGACTCCTGCACGGCCGCGCGCACCCGCGGCGTGACCTCGGAGACCACCACGGGCGCCTGCTCGGCGAGGAAGGCGAGCGCGAGCCGCCGCAGGTTCTCGTTCACCGCGCCCATGGCGTGGTGCATCAGGTGGGTGGGCACGCGCAGCACGGCGGCGGGCACGTTGCGCTCGGCGCGCACGACGGTGCCGTAGAACGCCTCGTGGACGGCGAGCGGCGCGGCCGGGCGGTAGGGCAGCTCGACGCTGCGCAGCCCGTAGGGCCCGCCGTGCAGGTAGGTGATCGTGCGGTGGAGGAACCCCAGCCCGCTGTCGGTGCCCTGCACCGGTCCCGACGCGTCGGCCGGGCCGTAGAGCAGCGCCGCCACGCCGCGCTCGCCGTGCGGGTCCGGGCCGACGCCCAGCGACAGCGACCGGCTGTGCACGAAGAGGTAGCGCGACGTGCACTCCAGCGCGTCGCCCAGCGTCGGCGAGTGCTGGATCGCGACGGCCAGCGAGCCCAGCATCGTGATGTCCTGCCGCGACGCGATCCGCAGGCCGAGGTCGGGGCAGCCGAGGGTCGCGGCGGCCAGCTCGAGCACGGTCGCCGCCGCCCGCTCGTCGATGAGCAGGTCGTCGCTGTCGAGCGCCTCGACCGGTACGCCGGCGCTGCGGGCGAGCGCCTCGGCGTCGCCGCCCAGCTCGGCCACGGTCGCGCGCAGGCCGCGCAGGCAGGCGGAGCGGATGTGGCCCACGGTGGCCGCCTCCCGTCGTACTCGTGTCGCGTTGGGGCAAGACTATGTCGCGCCGGGTCAAGAACGGCGTCGTCGGGCCCGTCATCATCGGGGGATGAGCACTTCCCCCACCCCCGCCGCGGACCCCGTGACCGAGCACGTCGACGTCGTCGTCGTGGGTGCCGGGCTGTCCGGGGTGGGCGCGGCGTACCGCCTGAGCACCGAGCGCCCCGAGCTGTCGTACGTCGTGCTGGAGGGCCGCGAGCGGATGGGCGGCACGTGGGACCTGTTCCGCTACCCCGGCGTGCGCTCGGACTCGGACATGTACACGCTCGGCTACTCCTTCAAGCCGTGGCGCGACGGCCGCTCGCTGGCCGACGGGGAGTCGATCCTCGACTACATCCGCGAGACCGCGGAGGAGTTCGGGCTCGCCGAGCGCGTGCGCTACTCGAGCAAGGTCGTCGGGGCCGACTTCGACACCGCGGCCGGGCTGTGGACGCTGAGCGTCGAGGACCCGCGCACCGGCGAGCGCCGCACCACGACGTGCCGGTTCCTCTACTCGTGTGCGGGCTACTACGACTACGACGACCCGCACTCGCCCGAGTTCGTCGGCCAGGAGGACTTCGCCGGGCAGGTCGTGCACCCGCAGTTCTGGCCCGAGGACCTCGACTTCAGCGGCAAGCGCGTCGTCGTCATCGGCTCCGGTGCGACCGCGGTGACGCTCGTGCCGTCGATGCTCAAGGGCGACTGCGCCGCCGCGCACGTGACGATGCTGCAGCGCACGCCGACGTGGATCAGCGCCGTACCGAGCCGTGACAAGAAGGCCGACCGCATCAAGGCGGTGCTGCCCGAGGCGATGGCGCACCACGTCGTGCGCGCCAAGAACATCGCGTTCAGCACGGCGTTCTACCAGTTCTGCCGCCGGCGCCCGGAGACCGCGCGGAAGCTGCTCACCGGCATGGCCACCAAGGTGCTCGGCGACCCGCGGCTGGTCGCCGACCACTTCACCCCGCCGTACGACCCGTGGGACCAGCGCCTGTGCGCCATCCCGTCCGGCGACCTGTTCCGGGCGATCAAGGCGGGCGACGCCGACGTGGTGACCGACCACGTCGAGCGGTTCGTGCCCGAGGGCGTGCTGCTGCGCTCCGGGGAGGTGCTGGAGGCGGACGTCATCGTGACCGCGACCGGGCTGCGGCTGCTGGCGTTCGGCGGCATCGAGCCGCACGTCGACGGCGAGCGGGTGGAGCTGTCGGAGCAGTTCGTGTGGAACGGCGCGATGATCACGGGCGTGCCGAACTTCGCGGTCTGCATCGGCTACACCAACGCGTCGTGGACGCTGCGCGCCGACCTCACGCACCGCCTCGTGTGCAAGGTGCTGGGCTGGATGGACCGCCGCGGGCACGCCGCCGTGGCGCCGCGCCCCGACGGCGACCTGGAGCCGCAGCCGCTGCTCGACCTGGCCGCGGGCTACGTGCAGCGCTCGATCGGCGCGTTCCCCCGCCAGGGCGACCGCCGGCCGTGGCAGGTGCGGCAGAACTACGTGCTCGACTCGCTGACCACCCTGCGCACCGACCTCGACCGGACGCTGGCGCCGGTGACCGGGGCGGGTGCGGGTGCTGGCGGCGCGGGTGCCGGCGCGGGTGCCGACGCGGGCGAGCAGGGCGAGCTCGTGGAGGTCGGGGCGTGAGCGCGGTGACGTGGGAGCCGGACCTGCTGGGCGACGGCTACGAGCGCCACACCATCGAGCTGGGCGCCGACCCCGACGGCGAGGGCGAGATCGCGTCCGTCGTCGTGCGGCGCGTGGTGCGGCCCGAGGAGCAGGTCGTGGGCGCCGTGATCTACGTGCACGGCTTCGCGGACTACTTCTTCCAGACCGAGCTGGCGGACTTCTTCGCCGAGCGCGGCCTCGCCTTCTACGGGCTCGACCTGCGCAAGTGCGGCCGCTCCCGGCGGCCCGGGCAGACCGCGCACTACGCGTCCACCCTCGAGCAGTACGACGCGGAGCTCGACCGAACGCTCGACCTCGTGGCGCAGGCGTACCCGGACCTCCCGGTCGTCGTGCTCGCGCACTCGACCGGCGGGCTCATCACGCCGCTGTGGCTCGACCGGCGGCGTCGCGCAGGCCGGCTCGACCCCGTGGCCGGGCTGGTGCTCAACAGCCCGTGGTTCGACCTGCAGGGCAAGCCGCGGATGCGCGGTCCGGTGACGTGGGCGCTGCGGGCGGTCGCGCAGGTGCGTCCGTTCCGGGCCCTCGACCTGCCCGGCAGCGTCTACGGCTCCACGCTCCACACCACCGGCACCGGCGAGTGGGACTTCGACCTCGAGCTCAAGCCCATCGACGCCTTCCCCATCACGGTGGGCTGGCTCAACGCGGTACGCCGCGGCCACGCCCGGCTCCACCGGGGCCTCGACGTCGGGGTGCCGTCGCTGGTGCTGCGCTCGGACAAGACGCACTACTCGCGGCGCTACACCGACGCCAGCGACCGCGCCGACACCGTGCTCGACGTCCGCCAGATCGCCCGCTGGGCCGGGTGCCTCGGCAACGAGACGACCGTCGTCCCGATCCCCGACGCCCGCCACGACATCTTCCTGTCGCTGGCCGAGCCCCGCCGCGTGGCCTACGACCGCGTCGACGCCTGGCTGCGCCGCCACGGCCTCGGTACGGCGACCCGCACCCCCGCCTGACCCGTCACCCACCGCGCGCCGGTCGCCGGTCGCCGGTCGCGGTTCGTGGTAGCAGCGCCACGGAATGTCTGGCGCTGCCACCACGAATGGGGACGTAGCGCGGGCACGCCGGTGGTTGAGGTGGCCGAGCCAGCGGCCCTCGAAACCACGCCCACGTTCCCGGGTCGCCGGGCACACTGACCCTCGTGCCCCCCATCCATCCGCTCTTCGACCTGGTCGCCTGGGATCTCGCGCCGCGCTGGTTCGACGGCGACGAGTCGGTCGTCGACGACCTCCCGGCGGACGTGGCGCTGCTGGCGAAAGACCGGTACGACGGGCCCGGTCTCCAAGGAGCGGGCTTCGAGGGCCGCGACCTCGCCGCGACGGGCTGCGTGGCGGCGGAGGTGGTCGTCGATGACGAGGTGTCCCTGATGACGGTCGACTTCACCGTTGACCCGGAGGGGCACAGCAGCCCCGGTGGCTGGGGCGCGGGCAGCGGGCCGGGACCCCGGTTGTCCGATCCCGCGACCCGACCGAGCCTGGGCGGTTCACCGTTCGCGCCGATCTGCGCGCCGCACGGCAACTCCACCATGGGGCGGTTGCGCTCCGACGTCCTCCGGCTGCGTGACGACGTCGTCAGCGTCCGGGTGGGTACGCGCGAGCTGGCCGTGCCCGCCCACGGCACGGTGACCGTGGTGGGCGTCCGCGGAGTCGACGAGCTGCTGACCGTCACGTCGGTGTGCGGCATCTCGTGGAGCGGGACCCTCGAGGACCTCGACAGGCTCTTCTACCCCCGCATCGCCTGGGACGTGCAGGACGAGCCCGACCGCTGAGGCGGTGGTCCGGCACCGAGCATGGTTTCGAGGGGTTGCCAGAGCAACCCACCTCAACCACCGCCGAAGCCGGGTGGCCGCGCTGGTGCGGTGGCTGAGCTGGCCGCGCGGGGGTCCGGTGGTTGAGGTGGCCGTGCGGGGGGGGCGGTGGTTGAGGTGGCCCCGCGTGTCCGGTGGTTGAGGTGGCCGCGCCAGCGGCCCTCGAAACCACGATCGTGCGAGCAGGGACGGGGTCTCATCAGATCCGCCGGGTGAACCTGAGCTTGCCGGTGCCGAGGCTCTCGGCGAGGTACGTCGGGTCGTGGGCCACACGGTGGTGGCGCCAGCAGAGCAGTCGTCCACGGGCCACCGAGGTCCTCCCCCCGCGTGACCAGGGGTCGTCGTGGTGGGCCTCGCAGCGCTGCGGCGGGGCGTCGCAACCCTCAGCGGTGCAACCTCCGTCGCGCAGGATCAAGGCGATGCGCTGGGGCTTGTTGTGGAACCGGGCGGAACGGCCGAGGTCGAGCACCTCGCTCTTCGTGCCGAGCACCGCCGGGACCAGGTCCGCGCCGCAGGCGAGGCGCCGGGCCTCGCCGGGCGAGAGGCGGTGACCGGTGTCCAGCGACGCCGCGGCCAGGCCGCCGGTGAAGGTGTCGAGCTGCATCGTCACCACGACGGTCGCGCCTGCACCGGCCGCATCGGGGAGGTCGGCGTCGCGCATCCGCTCGATCAGCTCGACGAACGCCTGGCCGCGCCGCTGCCACACCGGCCGGACGTCGGCGGCGTCGGCGGCGTCAGCAGCGTCAGCAGCGTCAGCAGCAGGGTGGTCGCGGAGGTGGTCGCGGCGGGGCGAAGCGATGGCGTCGAGCATCTTCGTCAGCATCGCGCCGTGCATCTCCGGCACCGAGAACTTCCCGTGCACGCACCCGTGCCCGTCCTCGCGCATCGTCAGCCGGACCCCCGCAGCCGCCTCTCGTTCCTCCTTCGCGAGCAGCTCGGCCTCCCGGGCCTCACCGATCGCGGGAGCCACGATGTCGAGGATCCGGCGCCCCAGCACCCGCAGGCCCCTGGCGTCGTGCTCGGCGGCGAACCCGACAAGGGCTCGTTCCGCGTCGGCGAGCACCTCGGGGTCGACCGACTCTGGCGGTCCGTCATCGAGATCGTCCAGGGCACGCACGACCACCTCGGCCTGGCCGGGCGACACCTCGCCGGAGACACAGGCGGCGACGAGCGCGTCGTACCGCTCGCTGACAGCGACCGCGGTGCGGACCCGGCGGTGGGCCTCGGCCCGCGTCACCTGGGCGGCGTTCGCGAACCACGCCGCGGTCGACGGGGCGCCGGTCTCGTCCTCGACGCGCACCTCCGTGGCGTGGGCCAGCAGCCGCGACTGCAGCGCGGCGAGACGGTTCGCCGCCCGCTCCAGCTCCACGAGCGCCGCACCGGTCTCAATCGGGCCGAGGGTCAGGAGACCGGCGTCGAAGCCGTCGTCGAGGTCCTCGTGCAGACGCGCGGCGACCCCGGTGATGGGGTGCAGCGCGGTCTCGGTCATGGGTCCATCACACCAGCGGCCACCGACATTCCTGGCCGCCAGCGGCGGTTCTCCACAGGTCGAGTTTCCGCAGGTCAGGGCGGATCTGGCGCCTGACCGCCGGCGTGACGGACGTGGTTTCGAGGGCCGCTAGCGCGGCCACCTCAACCACCGGACCGACGCCGCAGGCGCGGCCACCTCAACACCGCGCCAGCGGCCCACCCGGGGCGGGCCGGCACCTCACCTCACGCCACGTACGGCGGGGCGTCGCCCTCGGCGACCATGGGGCGGCCGGCGGCCTCCCAGTCGAGCATGCCGCCGTCGAGGTTCACGACGTCGCGGCCCTGCTGCGTCAGCCACGCCACGGCCTGCGAGGAGCGGCCGCCCACCTTGCACACGACGAGCGTCTGCTCGGTGGGCACCTCGTCGAGCCGTGCGGGCAGCTCGCTCAGCGGGATGTGCAGCGCGCCGTCGATGTGCCCGGCCGCCCACTCGGCGGGCTCGCGCACGTCCAGGACGGGCAGGCCCTCGGGCAGCGGGTGGGGCACGCCGTCGATGCCGACGGTGGGGATGGAGACCATGCGGCAACGGTACGACCCGCGGGCCACCCGGCCGGTCCGCAGGTGCCCCCGCGGGGTCGGGGGCTACTTCAGCAGCTTCGACATCCGCCGGTCGGCGAGCGGCTTGCCGCCGGTCTGGCAGGTGGGGCAGTACTGCAGGCTCGAGTCCGCGAACGACACCTCGCGCACGACGTCCCCGCAGACGGGGCACTTCTCGCCGGTGCGGCCGTGGACCGACAGGTTCGACTTCTTCTCGCCCTTGAGCTCGCTGGCGGCGAGGCCGCGGGAGCGGCGCACCGCGTCGCCCACGACCGCGTCGATCGCGGCGAACAGCTCGTCGACCTGCTCGGGCGTCAGGCTGTTCGCGGGCTTGAACGGTGAGAGCCGCGCGGCGTGGAGCAGCTCGTCGGAGTAGGCGTTGCCGATGCCCGCGATCGTCGACTGGTCGCGCAGCACGCCCTTGACCTGCGCCCGCCCGGCCGCGGTGAGGATGTCCGCCAGCGAGTCCCGCGTGAACTCGGCCGACAACGGGTCGGGCCCGAGCCGGGCGATGCCGGGGACGTCGGCGACCTCGCGCACGACGTACATCGCGAGGCTCTTCCGGGTCCCGGCCTCGGTCACGTCGAGACCCGAGTCGTCGTCGAGCACGATGCGCGCCGCGAGCGTCGACTTCGCGCTGGGCCGCGGCGGGATGCTCGGCACCTCGTCGCGCCACCGCACCCACCCCGCGCGGGCGAGGTGCAGCACCAGGTGCAGCCCGCCGACGCCGATGTCGAGGAACTTCCCGTGCCGCGACACGCCCTCCACGAAGGAGCCGTCGAGGGCGCTGAGCGGCGGGTCGAACGTCTTGAGGGCGCTGAACGCGGCGAGGTGCACGGTCGCGACCGCGCGCCCCTCGAGCCGGCTGCTCAGGTCGAGCGCCAGCGCCTCCACCTCGGGCAGCTCGGGCATGCCGACGAGACTAGTGCCGCACCCCACGTCGTACGCCGGATCGCGGCCGACCGCTCACCCCGGCGCGTCTCTACGGATCCGCCTAGACGCCCCGATACGTTCCTCGCCATGGACCCGGTGCGCAACCCCTACGCCCCCGGCGCCGGCCAGCGGCCGCCCGAGCTCGCCGGCCGCGACCGGCAGCTGGAGCAGTTCGAGGTCACCCTCGAGCGGGTCGCCGCCGGCCGCCCCGAGCGCAGCATGGTGCTCTTCGGCCTGCGCGGCGTCGGCAAGACGGTCCTGCTCAACGCCCTGCGCTCCGCCGCGGTCAACCGCGCCTGGGGCACCGGCAAGATCGAGGCCCGGCCCGAGGTCAGCATCCGGCTGCAGGTCGCCCAGGCCGTCCACGCCGCGGTGCGCGAGGTCGCCCACCGCCACCGCGACCCCGACCGGGTCGACGACGTCGCGGGCGTGCTCAAGTCGTTCGCGCTGGCCACCGGCCGCGGCGACCGCGCCGGCAGCCGCTGGGTGCCCGGGGCCCACCTCGCCGACGTGCCGGCCACGAAGGGCCGCGCCGACTCCGGCGACCTCGAGCTCGACCTGCTGGAGCTGTTCACCGACGTCGCCGCGCTGGCCCGCGACCTCGGGGTCGGCATCGGCCTGTTCCTCGACGAGATGCAGGACGTGCCGCTGCCCGAGCTCACCGCGCTCTGCGGCGCCTGCCACGAGATCAGCCAGCAGGGCGCGCCCCTCGTCGTGGTCGGCGCGGGCCTGCCGCACCTGCCGGCCGCCCTCGCGGCGTCGCGGTCCTACGCGGAGCGCCTCTTCGCGTACGTCGAGGTCGACCGCCTGCCGCGCGCGATGGCCGAGCGTGCCTGGACCGTCCCGGCGGCGGGGGAGGGCGTCACCTTCGAGCCCGAGGCGCTCGACGAGCTCTACCGCCTCACCGACGGCTACCCCTACTTCGTGCAGGCCTACGGCAAGGTCACCTGGGACGCCGCCGTCGCCGACCCGGTGCGCCTCGCCGACGTGCACGCCGCCGCCCCGGAGGCGGAGGCCGAGCTGGGGCGCGGGTTCTTCGGCGTGCGCTACGAGCGCGCCACGCCCGCCGAGCGTGACTACATGGTCGCCATGGCGGACCTCGCGCTCGAGACCGGCGACGGCCCCGTCGCCACCGCCGACATCGCGCGGCACCTCGGCCGCAAGCCCCAGTCGCTCAGCCCCGCCCGCGACGGCCTCATCAAGAAGGGCCTCGTCTACTCCGCCGAGCGCGGCCAGATCGCCTTCACGGTCCCGCACTTCGCGCGGTTCCTCCGCGGCCGCGACGCCTGAGGGCGGGCGCGGCGTACCCCCACCGGGAGACCCGCGGGGTACGGCGTCCCTCAGCCCTTGCGCCGCGCCTTCACCCAGCCGCCGGCGGCCCGCACGGGCGCGGTGACGCGCCACGAGGTCGAGCCCGTCATCGCGTCGACGCGGCGCTGCGCGTCGACCGCCGCCTGCCGGCTCGCCACGAGGGCGCGACGCGCCTCCTCCAACGCGCGCCGGGTCTCCTCCGACTCGCGCTGCGCGGCGGCCAGGCGGCCCCGGGTCTCCTGCAGGTCGCTGCGCAGCTGCTCGGCCTGCGCCGAGTCGTCACGCTGGCGGGCGGCCGCCTCGGCGACGGCGCGGCGACGGCGCGGCGAGCCCATCCCGTAGACGTCGACGAGCGCGCCGAAGAACTCGACCTCCGGCTTGCCGAGCAGGTCGGCCATGTCCTCGCGCAGGTGCGCCACCAGCGCGGCGGTCGCGTCCGGCCGCGCCAGGTAGAGCTTGTTGGCCGAGACCGCGAACGGGCGCAGCGCGCTGCTGGTGGCGAGGTAGTCGCGCAGGCCCGACAGCACGCCCAGCCAGGCCGGGTTGAAGATGTCGTCGAGCACCACGACGCCGTCGTCGACCAGGCACGCCTCGGCCAGCCGCAGGTCGTGGCAGGTGATGCCGCTGGTGTGACCGCCGTCGATGGAGAACAGGCGCACGTGGCCGAACGTGTCGGTCGCCCGGTCGGGCGCGACGTCGGTGCTCGAGCCCTGCAGGACGACGACGCGGTCCGGGTCGGCCCACGCGGCCACGTTGCGCTCGAAGACGGCGCGGTCGCCCTTGCCGGACTGGTCGACGTTGAGGTGCTGGTCGTCGAACACGTCGAGGGCCACGGCCCGCTCGTCGGGGCGGACGCCGTTGGCGAGCAGCAGGAACGACTTGCCGTGGTGCACGCCGATCTCGGCCACGTCGCCCCGCGTCCCGGCGGCGATCTGGTGGCGCAGCAGCGACGCGATCACCTCCGCGGACTCGGTCTCGAACCAGCCCGTGACGGCGCCCAGGCCCTCCTCGACGTACCGGTTCACGCGTTGCTCGACGGACGTCGTGCCTGCTCCCGACATGGGCCCCCCTCGTGTGGTCGCTGGGAGCCGACACTAGCGACCGCGGGCGCCGGTGTGCGGCGGACGACACACCCCGCGCCGACCCGCCGGGTGAACAATGGCGGCATGAGGCCGTTGGTCGTCGCCCACCGGGGTGCCACGGACGTGGCCGCCGAGCACACCCTCGGCGCCTTCGTCGCCGCCCTCGACGCGGGGGCGGACGGCCTGGAGTGCGACGTCCGGCTCACCGCCGACGGCCACCTGGTCTGCGTCCACGACCGGTTCCTGCCGCGCGTGGGCCGCCGGCCGGGCATCGTCTCCACGATGGAGCTCGCGGACCTCGACCAGCTCGACGTCCTCGCCCGCCACCGGCCCTGGGCCGCCCTCGACGACGAGGCGCCCGACCTCGACCCCGCCGAGCACGGCGTCCTCACCCTGCGCCGGCTGATGGAGGTGGCCGCCGAGCACCCCCGCCCCGTCGAGCTCGCCATCGAGACGAAGCACCCGACCCGGTACGGCGGGCTCGTGGAGCGCCGCCTCGTCGAGCTGCTGCGCGACTTCGGCTGGGACGGCGCGGACGCCCCCGTCCGGGTCCTGAGCTTCTCCCACACCGCCCTGCAGCGGGTACGCCGGCTCGCCCCCGACCTGCGCGTCGTCCAGCTCTTCGAGCAGGCCCACTACTGGCCCGCGCTGCGCCGGATGATCGGCACCGACTGGGGCGTGGGCCCCGGCATCGACGAGCTCAGCGAGCACCCCGGCCTCGCCGAGCGCCTGGCCCTGGGGCCGCACGAGGTGCACGTGTGGACCGTGAACGACCGCGCCCAGCTCGACCTGTGCCGCCACATCGGCGCGCACGCCGTCATCACCGACCGGCCCGGCGCGCTGCGGGAGATGGTGGACGCGGCACCGGCGTGACGGTGCGGCGCCCGCCGGCGGCCCCGTCGTGACCCACGTCCTAGGGTGGCCCGCATGGCGAAACGCTCCCGCACCAAGGCCCGCGACCAGCAGACGACCCCCGGCGAGGTCGGGCCCCGACAGCCCTGCCCCTGCGGCTCGGGCCGGCGCTACAAGGCCTGCCACGGCTCGCCCGACGGCCCGCCGCCGGTGTTCGTGCGCCGCCCCTTCGAGGGCCTCGCCTCCGAGTGCGACCTCGTCGCCCTGCGCGAGCTCGTCCCGGCCGCGACCGCCCCGCTGACGCTGCGTGACGGCGGCGACCGCGAGGTGCTCCTCGCCACCCTGCTGCCCGGGGCCGCACCGGCGTACGTCGGGGCCGACGGCCGCGTCGTGCTCGCCCTGCAGGTGCTCCACGGCTTCGGCGACCCCTCGCGCGACCTCGGCGCGGTGCTGACCGACGCGCTCGCCTACGCGGAGGCCGGCGACTCGGGCACGGTGGGGCTCACGAGCGACCCGGGGGAGGGCCCGCGGCTGCAGGACCTGCTGGCCGACGGTCCGCTCGACATCACGGTGCACCCGACGTTCGGCTACTGGGCCGACGTGGTCGACGACGAGTCGGGCGCCGTCGCGGCCGCCGCCGAGCAGGCCGACGCCCAGATGACGCCCACGCGGCGCCTGGAGAGCGTGACGGCGGCGTACTGGACCGACGTGCGCACCAAGGAGCACCTGCGCTGGGCCATGCCCCAGCCGGAGGACGAGCTGCTCGACGCCCTCGCCCGGCTGCACGCCGCGGGCGCCGACGAGGTCGCCGAGGGCTCGCGCCTCGTCGGCATGTTCCGGGCCCACGGCCTGCTGACGCCGGTGTGGGACCTGCCGTCGGGCACGGGCGCCGACGTGCTCGAGGAGGCGGCCACCGCGTTCGCCGCGCGGCTCGACGACGCCCTCGCGGAGAGCACCCCGCTGACCACCGAGCAGCGGTCCGTGCGCTCGGCCCTCGCGGGCCGCCAGGTCACCATTCGCTGAGCGGGGACCGACCGATTCCCGGCGTCCCGTGCGGTCCCGACACGTCTGGACCGGCATGCGGAACGTTGCGCGCGGAAGTTGCCTCGGCGCCCCGAGGTCAGTAGATTCTCCTACGTCCGGTCGTTGCTGTATCCCCCGTCAGCAGCGGCCGGACTTCTACATTTCCGGGACGGGCCCGTGTCGGCCCCCCGACGCAGGAGCCGACGACCCCGACCACGTGGGTGGGATCGCCGGCTCCTGACCCGGTACGGCGGACGCCGCGCCGGGGGTGCTCCTCGTGCGCCGGTGGCGCAGGGTCAGACGTTGACGCCGAAGTCCGACGCGATGCCGCGCAGGCCCGAGGCGTAGCCCTGGCCGACGGCCTTGAACTTCCACTCGGCGCCGTTGCGGTAGACCTCGCCGAAGACCATGGCGGTCTCGACGGAGGCGTCCTCGGTGAGGTCGTAGCGGGCGATCTCGGAGCCGTTGGCCTGGTTCACCACGCGGATGAACGCGTTGCGCACGGCGCCGAAGTTCTGGCTGCGGCCCTCGGCGTCGTAGATCGACACCGCGACGACGATGCGCTCGATCTCGGCGGGGACCGAGGCGAGGTTGGCCTTGATGACCTCGTCGTCGCCCTCGCCCTGGCCGGTGGTGTTGTCGCCGGCGTGGTTCACGGAGCCGTCGGGGGAGGCGAGGTTGTTGAAGAAGATGAAGTGCTGGTCGGAGACGACCTTGCCGTTGGAGCCGACCAGGATGGCCGAGGCGTCCAGGTCGAAGTCGGCGCCGGAGAACGTGTTGACGTCCCAGCCGAGACCGATGTCGATGGCGGTGAGGCCGGGGGCCTCCTTCGACAGTGAGACGTTGCCGCCCTTGCTGAGCGAGACTCCCATTGCGGTTCCCTTCGCGTTTGCGTGACCCGGGTCGGTCGACCCGGGTCTCCCTTGTGCCAGTTCTAACGGACCGGTGGGCACGGAAGTGCCCCGTTCAGCGCCCGCCCTGCTGGGAGCGGGCGATCAACCGCTGCCCGAGCGCGCCGGCCGACTGCGCGTCGAGCAGGTTCGTGTGGCTCTCCACCGTGCGCAGTAGGGCCGCGTCGACGACGAGCTTCTCGGAGCTCTGCAGCAGGATCGTGCCGGCGCCGGTGAAGTCGTACTGGCGCTCCTCGCCGGACTCCCGCCCGAGCATCCCCTGCATCCCGGCCATGAACGACTGCGCCATCCAGTGGTGGTCGTAGTGCTGGCTGGGCGACGGGCAGTCGGACCAGCCGAGCAGCGCCTCCGGGTCGGCGCGGAACGGCGGCTCGACGAAGATCACGGGCCCGTTGGAGGAGGCGAGGAACTTGCCGGTGCCGATGAGGGTGACGAACCCCGGCACGATCGACTGCTTCAGCTCCAGCGTCGGCGCGAACCCCAGCAGGTTGGCCTGCTTGATGGTGAGGTTGCCGTCCTCGAGGTCGTAGGAGTTCACGTCGTGGCCGCGGTCGGCGACCACCACCTTGCCCTGACCGTTCGCGACGACCCACTCGTCGGCGTACATCGGGGAGGAGAAGCGCGCGGCGACCCAGCTGGCCCGCGACGCGTACTGGCTGACGCCGGCGAAGTCGACGTTGCCGTAGTAGGCGATCATCGCGCCCTTCGCCACGAACCACTCGCCCGCCAGGGCGATGGAGAACGCGTAGGGGTTGACGTTGTCGTCCACCGGGAGGCTGTGGGCGTCGAACGACGCGGTGCCGAGTCCGTCGATCATCAGAACTTCTCCTCCGAGGCCTGCACGTGCACGACGCCGTGGCCCGAGACGTGGAGCTGGAACGCCTCGCCCGAGCCGCGGCCGATGAGGTCCCGCATGCCGAGGGACTGCTTGAGCTCGACCTGCAGGGCGCCGGTGTGCGCGACGTACGCCTGCGGGTCGACACCGACGGTGTCGCCGTTGAGCTGGATCGGGAAGGTGCCGCCGTGGGAGAGCAGCACGACCGTGCCCTGGCCGGACACGCGCGTGGTGAAGAGGCCCTGGCCGGTCACGGCGCCGCGGGCCATCTGCCGCACCCCGCCCTGGCCCACCATCTCGATGCCGGTCTGCAGGTGGGCGTCGTGGACGAGGAGGCGGTCGGCCTCCACCACCATCGAGTCGCCCGTCAGCTGCACCACGGTGGTGTAGAGGCCCCGGAAGCCGTAGAGCACCGACCCGTCGCCCTCGGTGACCATCATCTTGGTCGACTCGCCCGCCAGCGCGGCGCCGACCATCGACCGCACGCCCTGGCCCTGCCCCGCGACGGGGCGGAAGGAGACCTGGCCGGAGTAGCCCAGCATCGAGCCGCGGCGGGCCAGCACGGGACGCGCCTGCGTCACCGGCACCCGCACGACCTTGGAGTTGACCTGCTCGTACGTCACGACGCCCCCCTCAGCGCTCGGCCGGCTGGATGTAGACGCGGCCGTGGCCCTCGAACCGCAGCGAGAACGGCTCGCCGCCGCCCTCGCCGACGAGCGAGCGCCACGTGACCCCGGAGACCAGCGACATCTGCAGCTGGCCCAGCCCCGCGACGTACGCGTCCGGGTCGACGACGACCGGCCGGCCCGGCGCGACCTCGAGCCCGATGAGCGGCCCGTCGGAGACGATGGCGAGCTGGCCGGAGCCGCTGATCCTGGTGGTCGCGAGGCCCTGGCCGGTCGTCATGCCGCGCAGCCCGGCGAACTGCACGTCGAGCTGCAGGTCGCGGGTCACCGCCAGGACGTGCTCCGACTCCACCGTCACGGTGTCGTTCTGCACGCCGATGACCGTCACGTCCTGCGCCTGGTAGGCGAGGTGGACCCGGCCGTGGCCGGTGCACTCCATGAGGGAGATCGACTCGCCGGCGACGCGCTGGCGGATCGCGGCCCGGAAGCCGCCGCCCCCGCCCATGCCGGCGCTCTTGAACTCGACCTGGCCCTGGTAGGCGACCATCGAGCCGGACATCGCCCGGATCGAGTCGCCCGCGAGGTCCGCGAGAAGCACCCGCTTCTGGGCCACCAGCTGGGCCATTCGTCCCTCCTGCCGCCAGGAGCCCTGGCTCTCACGACCCCGGGGGGCCCGTCTCGACGCACGTCACCGCACCCGCCGCACGACCCGCTCGGCCTCGAGGCCGCCGCGAGCCTAGCGTCCGGGCTCGGCCCTGCGCAGTACCCGACCGCGCACCCCGGGAAACCCCTTGAGGGTGGCGCGGCGGATCCGGCGGAAGCGGTAGGGGAGGTGGGCCGGCGCGGCCTCGCCCGTCAGCAGCGCGAGCGCCTCCTGCGCGCGGTGGCGGGCCTCGTCGGTCAGCTGCGCGGCGAGGCGGAGCACGTCGTCGCGCCCGGCGTCCCGGGAGCCGTCGTGGTCCTCGTGGCCCTCGTCGGGGTCGTCCGGGTCGTCGTGGTCAGGGTCGTCAGGATCGTCGGCCGCCGCGGCGAGGCTGGTCAGCACCTCCTGCAGGCCGCTGTCGACCACGACGGTGCCGGGCCGGGCGATGGAGGTGAGGCGGGCGGCGATGTTGACGGTGCTGCCGTAGACGTCGCCGAGGCGGATGACCACCTCGCCGTACGCGAGGCCGGCCCGCACCTCGGGGAACGGGTCGTCGGCGTCGGCGCCGCGGGCGGTGAGCGCCAGGGCCACCTCGGCGGCCTGCACGGGGTCGTCGGTGACGTAGAGGATCTCGTCGCCGATCGCCTTGATGACCCGGCCCCCGCGGTCGGTCACCTCGGTGGTCGCGACGTCCTCGAACGACTCGATCCAGGTGACGAACTCCGGCTCCGAGAGCGTGCGGCTGCGGCTGGTGTACCCGACGATGTCGACGAACCCGACGGCCAGGTACGCCGTGGGGTCGCCCGCGCGGGTCGCGTCCGGGTCCGGGCCGGTCGGGGTGAGGATGCGGTTGGCGGCGCTGACGAGGTGGCGGCGCCAGACGTAGCTCTGCAGCACCTCCAGGCGCGGCAGCACCTCGTCGGTGAGCTCGGTGATCCGCTGCCCGGGGTCCTCCGCGGAGAGCGCGAGACGGGCCAGCAGGTCGGTCTGCCACTCGGCGAGGCGGGCGAAGCTGCGGCCCCAGGTGCGCACCATCGCGGCCTGGGAGCCCGCGTCGAGGATGCCCAGCATCACGAGGTCGCGGGCCAGCGACAGGGCCTCGACGTCGGCGTCGGTGAACGCGACGTCGTCGTCGGCGTGGTGCGGGAAGCCGAGGCGGTGCCACAGCTCCTCGGCGAGGCTCAGCGGCACGCCCACCCGCTCGGCCACCTGGCGGCGGGTGAGGTGCGGCTCGCCCCCGAGCAGCCCGGTCTCGACCGCCCGCACCTGGGCCCGGATGTCGGGGACGCCGGGGGCGTCCGGGTCCTCGGAGACCTCGGAGACATCGGAGACCTCGGCGACCTCGGGGGTGTGGGGGCCGTCCTCGCCGGGGGGCACGGGGCCGGGTGCGCTCAGCCGTCGTCCCCGACGCGGGCGGCCGCGGCGGCGCGGACGGCCTCGCCGAACGCGGGCACCGACGTGCTCAGCCGCTCGATCGCCTCGGGGGAGAGGTGCACGACCTTGAGGCGGGTCAGGGCGACGACGGTCGCGCTGCGCAGCGTGTGGTTGATGATCGCCATCTCGCCCATGATGTCGCCGGCGCCGAGCGTCGCGATCTCCGTGCCGTTCTTCCGCACGGACACCTCGCCCTCGAGGATGACGTAGGCCTTGTCGGCGCCGGTGCGCTCGCTGATGGGCGACCAGCCCGCGGGCAGCGGGAGCGTCGTCCCGGCGGCCTTGACCTTCTCGATCTCGGCCGGGCTCAGGGCGTCGAAGACAGACATGCGGCTACCTCTCGCTTTCGCCGGCGCCGAGGATCGGCGCCGGTCCGTGCTCCCTCCGCCGGATCCTCGCGGAGCACTCCGCCGGATCTTCGCGGAGCGAACGGTCGGTGTAAAGCAGTGTTCGGTCACAGCGTCCGGTCCCGGTGGCCGGTCGGCCGACCGCCGGGGGTCAGCTCAGCCGAGCGGGTCGCGCAGCACCGGGCAGCTCATGCAGCGCGGCCCGCCGCGGCCCGAGCCCAGCTCGGAGCCGGCGATCCGGACGACCTCGATGCCGGCCGCCTCGAGCCGCGCGTTGGTCTCGTCGTTGCGCTCGTAGGCCACCGCCACCCGGGGGGCCAGGGCCAGGGTGTTGTTGCCGTCGTCCCACTGCTCGCGCTCGGCGGTCACGGGGTCGAGGCCGGTGTCGATCTGGTGGAGCACGTCGATGCCCATCGCTCGCGCGGCGGCCACGAGGAACGGCTCGGGCGGCGCGACCCGCAGCTCCAGCGCGGCCTCGTCCGCGGCCCCGGCGGCCGCGTCGGGCCCGCCGGCGAGCGTGACGGCGTGCGCCCGCAGGCTGTCCGCGACGTTGGGGTACATGACGACCTTGTCGACGTCGACCATCGTGCAGACGGTGTCGAGGTGCATGGTCGCCCGCTCCTGCGCGATCGGCACGGCGAGCACCGTGTGGGCGAGGCCCGCGAAGAACGCCTGGCGGGCCAGGCGCTCGACGCCCGCGGGGGTGGAGCGCTCGCCGACCCCGACCGCGATGACGCCCGGGGCGAGGAGCAGCACGTCGCCGCCCTCGACGTACTCGTTGTGCCAGCCGTGGATGCGCCGCGTGCCCGCGAACCGCGGGTGCAGGCCGTAGATCAGCTCGGTCAGCTGCGTCTCGCGGGCCCGGGCGGGCATCGCGAGGCTGGTGACGGCCACCCGGTCGCGCACCCACACGCTGGAGTCGCGGGTGAAGAGGAGGTTGGGCAGCGGGTCGACGAGGAAGTCGTCGGGCGCCAGCAGCGAGGTGACGAGGCCGTGGCCGCCGCGCACCTCGTCGTTGCGGATGCCGGCGGTGAGGGTGGTCGTCAGCTCCTCGGGGCTGGCGTCGGCGAGCGCGTCGGCGAGGTAGGCGCGCAGCGTGTCGCCGAGGTGGAGGCTCGTCAGCACCGAGGTGATGGCCTGCTCGCGGGCCTCGGGGCTGGCGAGGGTCTCGGTGAGCAGCTCGGTCAGGTAGAGCACCTCGACGTCGCGCGCCCGCAGCGCCTCCGCGAAGGCGTCGTGCTCCTCCTGGGCGCGGCCCACCCACGGGATGCCGTCGAAGAGCAGCTTGTCGTTGTTGCGCGGGGTGAGGCGCTTCAGCTCGTTGCCGGGGCGGTGGAGCATCACGGTGCGCAGCCGGCCGACCTCGCTGTCGGCGCCCCACGCGGGAGCGCCGGACGGTGCGGCGGACGGGGCGGCGCTCGGCGTCGTGCTCATGCGCGCCAGCCTAGGGCGGCACCGGGGCGGCACCGGGGCGGCCGGTCTGGACCGGTGGGCGCGCCGCGGGTCGGCGCGGGGCGTTCTGCCTCGTAGGGCGCGCGTGCGGACCTACCCTCCGCGGTGGGGGCGGAGGCCCCCGGGAGCAGACCGGGGGAGGTACGTCGTGCGGTCGTCGCCGAGTCCCCTCGTGCACGTCGCCCCCGTCGCGTGGGCGCTCGCCGGGGCCGCCGCGCTGGCGCAGGCGCTGCTGGCGTGGACCAGCCGCGGTGCCCTGTCGATGTCCACCCCCGCCGACGTGCTGGGTCTCGCGCTCGCGGACCGGCTCGTGACGGTCCCGGCCCCCGAGGTCGCCGCGCTCCTCGCCCTGCCCGTGCTCGGCGCCGTCCTGCTCGCGGCCGCGGGGGTGGGCCACCCCGTCGTACGGCGGGTGCGGGCGGTCGCGGGCCTCGCGGCCGTCGCCCTCACCGCCGTCCTGCTCGTGCGCGTCGCGGGCCTCGGCACCGCGTCCGCGCGGCCGGGGCCCGGCGCCCTCACCGCCGCCGCCGGCGCGCTGCTCGCGCTCGCCGCCCTCACCGTCGAGGCGCTCGCCGCGCCCCGGAAGGAGAACCGATGACCCACCAGCCGCCGCCCCTGCCGCCCCGGCCGCACCCGCCGGGCCGGCATGCCGAGGACGCCGAGGCCGCCGAGGCCGCCGAGGTCGCCGTCGCGGCGGCGCCGGGAGACCTCGACGAGCCGTCGCGCGGTGGCCGTCGGCGTGGGTGGCTGGTCGCCGCCTCCACCGCCGCGGCGGTCGGGCTGCTCGGCGTCGTGCTCGTGCGGGTGGCGGACGCGCCCACGAGCGGCGCGGCCACACCCGCCGAGGCCGTCGAGCAGCTGCTCACCGCCCTCGCGGCGGAGGACGGCGTCGCGGCGCTCGACACCGTCGTGCCCGCGGAGACCGCCGGCGCGGAGGAGCTGCTCACCGCCCTCGAGGACGCGCTCACGAGCCTCGAGGGCGACACCGGGGAGGCCTCCCCCGAGCTCGAGGTGACCCTGGAGGGCCTGGAGCTCGCGGCCGACGAGGCCGGGGACGACGCCTACCGCGTGCGGGTCACCGACGGGGCGTACCGCATCGCCCGCGAGGACGGCGGCGACCTCGACGACCTGCCGGTCGCCGGGATGCTGGGGATGCTCGACGTGTTCGCCTTCGCGGGGATGGGCGAGACGTCCGCCTCCTCCGACGACGACCACGGCTGGTACGCCTACGCGCCGGGGGACGGCGCCTTCGAGTCCGACCTCTCGATCGAGTGGGACGAGTCGGGCGAGCCGGGCGCCGTCGTGAGCGAGGAGGTGGACCCCGACGGGCAGGAGGGGACGGACGCCCAGGACCCGGCGGTGGACGGCACCGGCGTCGCCCCGGCGACGGAGACGGCCGTGGCCGGCGAGGTCGGCCCCTCGCTCGACCTCGCGATCCGTGACCTGTGGACCGCGTTGACCTGGACGGTCGCGGCCGAGGACCTCGCGTTCGGCGAGGACGGCGGGATCGCGACCGACCCGGGGGACCCGAGCTTCGTGGTGGTGCGCCAGGACGGCGGGTGGCACGTCAGCCTCGTCGGCACCGTCGCCGACCTCGTGGCCGGCTCGTCGGGCCAGGACCCGCCCGACCTGGACGGGTACGGCGACGCGCTGGCCGCCGAGGGCGTCGTGGGCGAGACGCCCGAGGACGCAGTGCGCGTGCTCGTCGAGTCGCCGGCCTCCGGGGAGGTCACCGACGTGCTGGCGGCGCTGCCCGCCGACCTGGCCGCGGTGCTCCACCCGTTCGCGCCGCTGCTGCAGGCCGACCTCGACGACGCGGGCGTGGTCGCGGACCTGACCGTCACCGACCTGGCCACCTCGACCATCGCCGAGGACGGCGACCGCGTGCGGCTGCGGGTCGACCGGCTCGTCGTGGACGGCACGCTCGACGACGGGCACGAGGCCCTCGAGGGTCCGTTCGTGGTCGACGGCGGCTGCCTGACCCTCGGCGGGGAGGAGACGTGCCTGCCCGCGTGGGCGGCCGACGACCTCGGGGTCGACGGGCTCGTCCTCGACGTGCGCGCCGTCGACGGCGGCTACCAGGTCGACCCGGTCGCGACCCTCCTCGGCTACGCCACGCGGGCGGTCGACGCCGGTCTCGGTGGCTTCCTCGACGGCTTCGTCGACCCCCGCTCGGTCACCGACCCGGTCGCCGTCACCCCGGGCGGGGAGACCGCGGTGCCGGTCGACGGGACCGGCCACGTGCTGCTCGAGGTGGAGGCCACCGCCGGCCAGGTGCTCTCCGTCGGCGTCGACCGCACGCTCGAGACCCTCGACTTCTACTCCCCGGGCTCCGAGGAGCCCGAGCACGGCGAGCGCTCCGCCACCTGGGGCGTGTGGGACGAGGACGCGACGACCGCGGCCGGCGCGCTCCTCGTCACGGAGACCGGCGCCCACACGGTGCACCTGTGGCTCGGCGGCGGCGACCTGCCGGCGGAGCTCACCGTCGCGGTGCACCTCGACGACACCCTGCCGAGCGTCGGGTACGACGAGCCGGTCGCCCTGCAGCACGGCACCTACGGGCTGGCCCTCGTCGACCTCACCGACGGCGCGGCGGCCGAGTACGGGTACAGCGTCACCGGGGCCGCCTCCATCACGTACTGCGCACCCGACCGCTGCGACGCCGACCTGGTCCTCGCTGTCGAGGAGGGGGTCACGGTGGTGGCCGACTCCTTCGAGGAGGGCCCGGCGGACGCCGAGCAGTACCGACCCGACGCGGGCTACGACGTCGAGGTCGCCGAGGCGACGCTCGTCGGCAGCGACGAGGGTTGGCTCGACCTGCCCTTCGCCGACGGCGCCTCGACGGTCGCCGCCGCGATCGAGGTGACCGCGGCCGGGACCGTGCTGCTCAACGTGATGAACCACCAGACGTCCGGCGACGTCGCCGTCGTGGTCCGGGATGCCGCGGGCACCGTGGTCTGCGAGGGCGACCGCGTCGGGGAGTACGGGGACGAGTACTGCGACTTCGCCGCCGTGCCCGGCACGTACGACGTGGAGGTCGCCGCAGTGGCGGGCGACGTCGACGACCCGGGGTTCGGCGTGAGTCTCTACCTCGCCGAGTAGGAGACCTCCGGCGGCTAGGGTCGCGGGCGTGTGGATCGTCGCCGCCCTCGCCCTGCTCGTCGCCCTCGCCGCCCTCGGTACGGCGGTGGCGGCGCTGCGCCGTACCGCTCGCCCGGCGCCCGTCGAGGGCGTGCCGGCCGACGTGCTCGGCCTCCGGCAGGAGGTGGCGGCGCTGCGGGCCGAGGGGGCCGGGGCGCTGCGCCACCTCGCGGTGGTGCGGTACGACGCGCACGGCGACATGGGCGGGCACCTGTCGTGGAGCCTGGCGCTGCTGGACGACCAGGGCCACGGCACGGTCGTGACCTCGATCCACGGGCGCAGCGAGGCCCGCACGTACGCGAAGACGGTGACCGGCTGGACGAGCGAGCAGCAGCTGTCCCCCGAGGAGCTCGAGGCCATCGGGGCGGCCCGCCCCTGAGGCGAACGCCCCACCCGTCCGGGTGAGAACGACCGTCGGGGGGTCGGGGCATTTGCCTGGGCGGGGCGTCGCTGGGAAACTCCCCCCTGCGGTTGAGCAGGCAGCCGAGGGTGAACCCTGCCCTGGTCGGCGGACGAAGACGAAGGTGCTCGACGTGCGTGTCTCCGAGCTGGGGCGTCGGATGGCGGAGCTGGCCCGGGAGCTCGATTCCCTGCGCAGCGTCGACGCCATCCAGGAGCACGTCGTGGCAGCGGCGGTCGACCTCGTCGAGTCCTGCACCAGCGCGAGCCTCGTGGCGTCGCTGCCTGCCGAGGGACCGACCGCCTCGACCGTCACGGACCCCCGCCTGCAGGTCCTCGACGACCTCCAGCGCGACCTCGGGGAGGGTCCGTGCGTGGACGCCGTCGGCGAGGTGTCGCTCGTGCACTCCTACGACCTCGCCGCCGAGACCCGCTGGCCCCGCTGGTCGGCCGAGGTCGTCCGCTCCGTGGGGGCCCGCTCGCTGCTGAGCGTGCGGCTGCGGACGAACCGCGACCAGATCGGCGTCCTGACCCTCTACTCCGACGCGGTCGGCGGCTTCGACCACGAGGAGCGCGAGAGCGCGCAGGCGATCGCGGCGCACGGCGCCGTGGCCCTGGCCGCGGTCCGCAACGTCGACCGGATGCTCGAGGCGATGAACCGGCGCACCACCATCGGTGCCGCCATCGGCATCGTCATGGAGCGCTACGACCTCGAGGAGCCGGTGGCCTTCGAGGTGCTCCGGCGCCTGTCGCAGGAGCAGAACCGCAAGCTGTTCGACATCGCCGAGGAGCTCGTGCGCGAGCGCCAGGTCGAGGGGCTCGGCGCCCCCGCGCCCGCCGACGACTGACGGGGCCGGGCAGCAGCGGCCCAGCACCGGCCCAGCAGCGGCCCGAGCACCGGCCCGCCAGCAGGGCTCAGCGGGGGACGCGCACGAGCACGCGACCGTGGATGCACTCCATCCGCAGCTCGCGCCCGGACCCGACGGAGTCGCCGTCGAGCTGGCGGGGCGTGTCGGTGTGGGCCCGCACGACGATGCGCTGCCCGGTGAACCGGTTGATGGTGTCGTCGATCCGCGACAGCTTGGCCAGGATGCGCAGCGCGAGCGGGATCCACGACACGAAGCGCTGGGGGTGCAGCAGCACCACGTCGAGCAGGCCGTCGTCGATCGCGGCGCTCGGCAGGAGCGGCATGCCGGCCTGCAGCGAGCCGACGTTGCCGACGACGACGGTGCGGGCGCGGTGGACGGTCGGCTCCCCGTCGTCGACGGTGATCTCGACGCGCACCGCCGGGAACATCAGCGAGCGCAGCCCGGAGATGACGTAGGCCAGCCAGCCGACCTTCTTCTTGATGTCCTCGTTGACGCCCTCCATGATCGCGGCGTCGAAGCCCATGCCGGCCATCACCATGAAGTGGGTGTCCTCGATGCCGTCACCGGAGACCGCGACGAGGTCGATGGCCCGGTCCTGGCCGTTGAGGCCGACGTCGATGGCGGAGCGCAGGTAGAGCGGGATGTCGAGGTTGCGGGCCAGCAGGTTCCCGGTGCCGGCGGGGATGATCCCGACGGGGATGCCCGTGCCGGCCAGCTCGGCGCAGACCTCGCGCACGGTGCCGTCCCCGCCGCACACCAGCACCAGGTCGGCGCCCGCGAGGGCGGCCTGCTCGGCCATGCCGGTGCCCGGGTCCTCGATCGTCGTGAGGTACCAGGTGGGCTCCGACCAGCCCGACTCCACGGCCAGGCGGGTCACGACGGCCCGGAACGCGCCCTCGTCCTCGACCTTGATCGGGTTGAGCACGACGGCGAGGCGCCGCGTCGAGGTGAAGACCTCCGGCAGCGGCTCCACCTTCCCGGCGGTGCTGCGGGGCAGCGGCGAGACGACGACCATGCCGAGCAGCACCATCCCGGCCGCCAGCAGCGCACCGCCGAGCACGTCGGTGGGGTAGTGCCGGCCCAGCAGCACCCGGTCCGCGGCGACGGCCACGACGGCGAGCACGCCGAGCGTGGCGACCAGGCGCCGCAGCCCCGCCCGGCGGGCGAGCATGACGGCGAGCACCAGACCGACGCCGGCGAGCGCGGTCACGCCCGAGACGTGGCCCGAGGGGAACGAGTTCGAGCCCAGCGTGCCGACCACGTCCTGCCACTCGGGCCGCGGGCGACCGACCGCGAGCTTGATGCCCGTGGTCGCCAACGCGGTGGCGAGCATGACGACGACGACGTAGATCGCCGCCCGGCGGTGCGCCCGCACGAGCAGCAGCGCCAGCACCGCGGTCATGATCGTCAGGCCGACCGTGCCGAACACCACCTCGACCGCGGCGAGCACGTCGCGCAGCCAGGCGACCTCGGTGCGCCACGACTGCGCGCCCTCGCCGCGGTTGTCGAGCTCCGCCACCGGTCCCCACCCGCCGACCGCCAGGGTGCCGACCAGCGCCAGCAGCAGGAAGCACGTGAGTGCCCAACCCAGCTGCAGGGTGCGGGAACGGTCGAGCACGGGGCCTCCTCGGGCGGGTGTCGGGCGGGTGTCGGGCGGGCTTCCGGGCGGGCTTCCGGGCGGGTACGTCGGGCCTCCCCGCTGCGGGGACCGGCGCGCACGGGGGCCGTGGAGAGTATGCCTGCTGCGGGCTCCGGAGCCGCGCGGGCGGGCGGGCCCGATAGCCTCGCCCCATGATCGATCCCCGCCTCCTCCGTGACGACCCCGACCGGATCCGCGCCGCGCAGGCGAAGCGCGGGCTGTCCGACTCCGTCGTCGACGAGGCCCTCGCCGCCGACCGCGCGCGACGCACCGCCATCGCGACGTTCGAGGCGAAGCGGGCCGAGCAGAAGCAGCTCGGCAAGCTGGTGCCGAAGGCGGCGCCGGAGGAGAAGCAGGAGCTGCTCGCCCGCACCCGCGAGCTGTCCGCCGAGGTCAAGGCCGCCGAGGCGGCGCAGGCCGAGGCCGAGGCGGCGTGGCAGGAGGCGCTGCTCTCCATCCCGAACCCGGCAGCCGAGGAGTCGCCCGCCGGTGGCGAGGACGACTTCGTCGTGCTGGAGACGGTCGGCACCCCGCGCGACTTCGCGGCGGAGGGCTTCGAGCCGCGCGACCACGTCGAGCTCGGCCGCATGCTGGGGGCCATCGACCTCGACCGGGGCGCGAAGGTGTCGGGGTCGCGGTTCTACTTCCTCACCGGCATCGGCGCGCAGCTGGAGCGCGCGCTGGTGAACATGGCGATGGACCAGGCGCACGCCACCGGCTTCACCGAGGTGATCGCCCCCGCGCTCGTGAAGCCCGAGGCGATGGCCGGCACCGGCTTCCTCGGCCAGGCGGCCGACGACGTCTACCGGATCGAGGGCCAGGACCTGTACCTGGTCGGCACCTCGGAGGTGCCGATGGCGGCGTACCACTCCGGGGAGATCCTCGACGGGGCGTCGCTGCCGCTGCGCTACGCGGCGTTCAGCCCCTGCTTCCGCAAGGAGGCCGGGTCGCACGGCAAGGACACGCGCGGCATCATCCGCGTGCACTGGTTCGACAAGGTCGAGATGTTCGTCTACACGACGATCGAGGAGTCCTACGCCGAGCACCAGCGCCTCCTGCAGTGGGAGAAGGACTTCCTCGACAAGCTGGAGCTGGCCTACCGCGTCATCGACGTGGCGGCGGGCGACCTCGGGCTGTCGGCGCAGCGCAAGTTCGACTGCGAGGCCTGGATCCCCACGCAGGGCAAGTACCGCGAGCTGACGTCGACGTCGAACTGCACCGACTTCCAGACGCGCCGCCTCGAGACCCGCGGTCGCTTCCCCGACGGCACCGCGCCGGTCGCGACGCTCAACGGCACGCTCTGCGCCATGACGCGCACCATCGTCGCGATCCTGGAGACCCACCAGCAGGCCGACGGCTCCGTCCGGGTCCCGGTCGCGCTCCGCCCGTACCTCGGCGGCCGCGAGCTGCTCGAGCCGGTCGGTGCCTGACGTGGCCGGCCCCACGCCGGGGGACGGCTGGCGTCCCCGCCTCGTCGCGCTCGACATCGACGGCACGCTGCTGAAGTGGGTCGACGGCTCGGGCACCACCCACGAGGAGGTCAGCCCCGCCGTGCGCGCCGCGGTCCAGCGCGCGCTCGACGCCGGCGCCCACGTGGTGCTGGCCAGCGGCCGCTCGGTGAACTCGATGACGCCGGTCGCCGAGCTGCTCGGCCTGCGCGGGCAGCCGACGCCCGACGGCGACGACCGGCTGTGGGTGGTCGCCTCGAACGGCGCCGTGCTCACCCGCTGGGCGCCGCTGGAGATCGTGCACGAGGCGACCTTCGACGCCCGCGAGGCGGTGCGCGCCGTGCTGGAGCACCACCCCACGGCGCTCGTCGCGGTGGAGGACCGGGACGGCGGGGGCTACCACGTCAACGCGCCGTTCCCGCCCGGCGAGCTCGACGGCGAGCTGCGGGTCACCGAGCTGGACGCGATGGTGGCCGAGCCGGTCAGCCGCGTCATCGTCCGCGACCCCGAGGCCACGGCCGAGGACTTCGTCGCCCTCGGCGCGCAGCTGGGCCTGCAGGGCACGGACTACGTCGTCGGCTGGACCGCCTGGCTCGACCTCACCCCCGTCGGGGTCCACAAGGCGTCGGGCCTCGCCCACGTCTGCGAGGCCCTCGGCCTGACCGCGGCCGACGTGCTCGCGATCGGCGACGGCCGCAACGACGTCGAGATGCTCCAGTGGGCGGGTCGTGGCGTCGCCATGGGTCAGGCGGTGGAGATCGTGCGGGAGGCCGCCGACGCCGTGACCGACACCGTGGCCGACGACGGCGCGGCCGTCGAGCTCGACCGCTGGTTCGGCTGACCGGCCCCGTGGCGGACATGGGTGGCACGGGCGACACGGGCCGTGCGGGGGCGCCGCTGCCGCGCCTGGTCGCGACCGACCTCGACGGCACCCTCCTGGGCGCCGACGGCCGGGTCAGCGACCGCACCCGGGCGGTGCTGCTCGAGCTCGACGGGCGGGGCGTGCCGGTCGTGTTCGTGACGGGCCGCCCGGTCCGCTGGATGGAGGAGCTCTGGGCCGACGTCGGCGGGCACGGGCTCGCGGTCTGCTCCAACGGCGGGATCGTGTACGACGTCGCCGCCCGCGCGGTGCGCACCGCCCGGCCGGTGCCCGGCGCGGTCCTCCTCGAGGTCGCCGAGCGGCTGCGCGCCGCCGTGCCCGGCACGGTGCTGGCGCTGGAGACCACCGAGGGCCTGGCCTACGAGCCCGCGTGGGCGCCCCGCCCGGGGGGCCCGCGCGACCCGCGCGACGCGGCCCCGCTGGTCGCCCCGTTCCCCGAGCTGGCCGAGCGCTCCGACGGCCCGGCGCCCTGCGTGAAGCTGCTGGCCCGGCACTCGACCCGCACCCCGGAGGTCTACTGGGGCGAGGTCGAGGAGGCGGTCGGCGACCTCGTCACCGTCACCTGGTCCTCGACCGGTGCCCTGGTGGAGATGAGCGCGGCCGGGGTCACCAAGGCCTCGACGCTGGCGGTGCTCTGCGAGGAGCTGGGCGTCGCCCCGGCGGAGGTCGTCGCGTTCGGCGACATGCCCAACGACATCCCGCTGCTGAGCTGGGCGGGCACGTCGTACGCCATGGCCGACGCCCACCCGGCGCTCGTCGCGGTGGCCGGGCACCGCGCGGGCCGGCACGACGAGGACGGCGTCGCGGCCGCCCTGGCGGACCTGTTCGGTCTGGCAGGATGGCCCGCGGCCGAGGGACCAACCGACACCGAGGAGGGCGCACGATGACCGAGCGACGGGCGCGGCACCGCGTCGGTGCCGCCGTGCTGGGCGGCTCGGTGCTGGGCGGCTGGGTGCTGGCCGCCGGCCTGGTGGCCCCCGTGGGCGCCGCCACGACCTCCCCCGCCACGACCTTCCCGGCCAGCACGACGGCTGCGGCCGAGCAGTGCGCCGGTGACGTCGAGGAGCAGACGCGCGACGCCCAGGTCGTGCTGCGCGGGGTCGTCCAGACCGCCGGCGCGCCGGGCGTGCCCCCGAAGGGCTCGGGCGACGCGGACGCCGCGGGTGAGCCGGTGCGCGACGTGGTCGTCGTCGCCGAGCGGGTCTTCCGCGGTGGCGTCGAGGAGGGCGGGGCGCCGCTCAAGGTGCAGGTCTCCGGCACGGCGTCGGCCGCGACGCCGGAGCCGCAGACGGGCGCGCCGTACGTCATGTTCCTGTCGCCGCAGGGCGGCGCGGTGGAGTCCTACGTGCTCACCACCGACCTGTGCGGCCTCGTGCCCGCGGCCGAGCTGCCGGACGAGACGGTCGAGGAGGCCGTCGCGGGCATCGACGCCGCGAGCCCCACCCTCACCTCGGCGGGCGCCGGGCAGCCGCCGGCGTACCTCGGCGCCATGCTCCCCGGCCTGCTCGTCGTCGCGATCGGGCTCGTCGGCTTCGCCGGTACGGCGCTGCTCGGCCGCGTGGTGGGCCGCCGCCACTGACGGCGGCCCGGTCACCCCGGCCGGGGTGACGGCGACCTAGAGGTACATCCCGCCCGACTCGCCGGGCTGCGCCGGGCGCGCCTGCGCGGGGAGGCCCGCCTGCGGGGCCGCGCCGGGCTGGCCCTGGCCGGGCGGCAGCGCGCGGCGCATCTGCTCGAGCTGGGCCCGGGCCACCATCTGCTGGGCGTGGATCGCGGTCTGGATGCCGTGGAAGAGGCCCTCGAGCCACCCGACGAGCTGGGCCTGCGCGATGCGCAGCTCGCCCTCGCTGGGCGTGCCGTCGGCGAACGGCAGGGAGAGACGCTGCAGCTCCTCGACGAGCTCGGGCGCCAGGCCCTCCTCGAGCTCCTTGATGGAGGACTCGTGGATCTCCTTGAGGCGGTTGCGGCTGGCCTCGTCGAGGGGCGCGGCCTTCACCTCCTCGAGGAGCTGGCGGATCATGCTGCCGATCCGCATGACCTTCGCGGGCTGCTCCACGAGCTCGGCGGGGTGGCGCTCGCCGCCCTCGCCCTCCGCGTCGTCGCCCTCGCCGCCGACGCCGGCGAGCGCGCTGGCCGGCACGGTCGCGACGGGCTGGCCGTCGGGGCCGATGATGACGACGCGCTGCCCGTCGTCGGGGTTGTCCCCCGCGGGGTCGCCGGCCGGGGTCGCGGTCTGCTCGGGCTGCTGGCTCATGCTCTCCACCCTAGCCAGCGGCCGGTGCTCGGCCGGTGCGGCCCGAGCCGTCAGAGGGTCAGCAGCACCTTGCCGGAGTGCGACGACTCCTCGAGCACCGCGTGGGCGTCGGCGACCTGCTCGAGCGGCCACGTCGCGTGGACGACGGCGCGCACCGCGCCCGTGCCGACGAGCGGCCAGACGTGCTCGGCGACCTGGGCGCAGATCTCGGCCTTCTCCTCCACGGGGCGCGCCCGCAGAGAGGTGGCGGCGACCGAGGCGCGCTTGGTCAGCAGCTTGCCGAGGTCGAGCTCGCCCTTGCTCCCGCCCTGCATGCCGATCACCACCAGTCGGCCGCCGGTGGCGAGGGCGTCGACGTTGCGCGACAGGTACTTCGCGCCCATGTTGTCGAGGACGACGTCGGCGCCGCCGAGCTCGCGGAGCACCTCGACGAAGTCCTCCTCGCGGTAGTCGATGGCGCGCTCGGCGCCGAGCTCGACGCACAGGGCGCGCTTCTCGGGGCTGCCGGCGGTCGCGAGGACGCGGGCACCGCGGGCGGCGGCGAGCTGGATCGCGAAGGTGCCGATGCCGCCGGCGCCGCCGTGCACGAGGAACGTCTCGCCCTCGCGCAGGCCGGCGGTCATGACGACGTTGGACCACACGGTGCAGGCGACCTCGGGGAAGGCCGCGGCCGTCACGAGGTCGACGCCGGGCGGCGGGGCCATGAGCTGGCCCGCGGGCACGACGACGTGGGAGGCGTAGCCGCCGCCGGCCAGCAGCGCGCAGACCTCGTCGCCGACCGCCCAGCCGTCGACGCCCTCGCCGAGCGCGGCGACCCGGCCGCTGCACTCGAGGCCGAGCACGTCGGAGGCGCCCGGCGGGGGCGGGTAGAAGCCGCGGCGCTGGAGGAGGTCGGCGCGGTTGACCGCGCTCGCCGCCACCTCGACGAGCACCTCGCCGGGCCCCGGCTCGGGGTCGGGCAGCTCGGACAGGACGAGGGCCTCGGGACCGCCGGGCTCGGGAGCTGTCACGGCACGCATGGCTCCGACCCTACGCTGGCTCGCATGTCCTCCCCCGGCCCCGACGCGGCCGCCGCCCGTCCCGCCGCCGCCCCGTCCGCCTCCCTGCGGGTCGCCCTCGTGCAGGAGGCGTCCGGGCTCGACCCCGCCGACAACCGCCGCCGCCTCGCCGAGGTCGTCGCCGACGCCGGACCGGGCGCGGACCTCGTCGTGCTCCCCGAGGCCTTCGCCCGCGACTTCGGCACGGCGGGCTCCGACGTGTCGGCGTTCGCCGAGCCCCTCGACGGGCCGTTCGTGACCGCCGCCGTCGCGGCGGCCTCCGCGGCCGGCACGACGGTGCTCGCCGGTCTCTTCGAGACCTCCGACGACCCGGACCGCCCCTGGAACACGCTGGTGCTCGTCGACGCCGGGGGCGTGCGCGCGTCGTACCGGAAGATCCACCTCTACGACTCCTTCGGCTACCGCGAGTCCGACCGGCTCAGCGCCGGGGAGCCGGCGCCCGTCGTGGTGCCGGTCGGGGGCTTCGCGGTCGGCCTGCTCACCTGCTACGACCTCCGCTTCCCCGAGCTGGCGCGCACGCTCGTCGTCGACCACGGGGCCGAGGTGCTCGTCTGCCCGGCCGCCTGGCTCGCCGGCGAGGGCAAGGCCCACCACTGGCGCACGCTGGCCGCGGCCCGCGCGATCGAGAACACGACGTACGTCGTGGCGACCGGCCAGCCGGCGCCCCGCTACACCGGCCGCTCCGTCGTCGTGGACCCGCTGGGGCGCACCGTGGCGGAGGCCGGCGACGGCCCCGAGGTGCTGCGCGCGGAGCTGCGCCGCGAGGTGCTCGACGAGGCGCGGCGCACCAATCCGTCGCTCGCGAACCGGCGGCTGTAGCGTTGGCGGCCGTGTCGAGAGCCTCCGCCGTCCCCCGTACCCCGCGGGAGCAGCGGCTGTCCGCGTGGTGGCTGCTGGTCCTCGGCGGTCTCGCGCTGCTCGTCGGCGGCGGCGTCGGCTGGCTGCCCGCCGTCACCGAGGGCCTGGGCGCCGTCGCGGTGTCCGCGGCCTACTCGTGGGCGCTCGCGGCCCGCACCGGTGGCCGCCCGGTCATCGCCGGCGTCCTCGCCGCGGCGCTGGGCCTGACGGCGCTCGTGGTCGACACCCAGACGCTGCGCACCGGCGCGGCCGTCATGACCTGCACGGTCGGCGCGGTGCTGGGCGTGATGGCCACGGTCCCGGCGCGCCGCTTCCTCGCCTGCGTCCGCGAGGTCGCGATCGCCCTCGTGCTCGCCGGCGGGGCCGCGGTCGGGGCGGTCGGCTACGGCCCGACCATCTCGCTGGCCCGGTTCGAGTACGCGGTGCTCGCCCTGTCGTTCGTCGTCGTCGCGGTGCTCGTGCACCGGCTCGGCGCCGGCCTGCACGGGCTCGGGCGCCGCGGCCTCGTGGGCGTCGTGGTCGGCACGCTCGTGCTGGCGGTGATCCTCGCGTACGCCGAGGCCCTGCGCCGCTACGGCGCCAGCTCGCTCGTCACGAGCGTGCTCGACACGGCCTCGTGGATGCTCGACACCCTCGGCGGCGTGCCCCGGCCCATCCAGGCCGTGCTGGGCGTGCCCGCGCTGGCCTGGGGCGTCTACATGCGCGCCCGCCGGCGCCAGGGCTGGTGGCTCTGCGTGTTCGGCGTCGCCGCCACCGCGCCCGTCGCCAACGGCGTCATGAACCCCTCCGCCACGCTGCTCGAGGCCCTGCTGAGCGTCGTCTACTCCGTCGTCGTGGGCCTCGTGGTGGCGTACGGCGTGATCCGCGCCGACCTGGCGCTCACCGGTTCGCGCGGTGCCCGCGCCCGCCGGGCCGAGGAGCGCAGCGCCGTGCGTCCCGAGCCCTCGCGCACCCGGCCGCTGCTGTGATGCGCACCGCGGGGAGCGTCCTACCTCCCGGTAACGACTAGCGTCGGGCCCATGGCTCGCAAGCAGTTCGTGGAGGTCGTCGCCGAGATGGTGGCGTCGGTGGTCGAGGTCGGTTGCGCCGTCGGGGACGACGTGACGCCGACGAGCACGGTGCTGCTGCTCGAGTCGATGAAGATGGAGATCCCCGTCCACCCGGAGCACGCCGGGCGCGTGCGGGAGATCAAGGTCGCCCCCGGCGACGTCATCCAGGAGGGTGACGTGCTGGTGGTGCTCGACCCCGCCTGAGCCCCGGTCGGCGGCCCCCGCGTCCCGCTCTCAGTGCGCCGCGGGCGGGTCCGCGTGCTCCGGCGGCCAGACGACGGCGAAGCGCTCGAGCACGATCTCGTCCCGCTCGTCCCACGCCGCGCCCCGCGCCGCGCTCGTGCGCGTGAAGTAGCGCCGGTGCTCGCGGCGCCAGCTCTCCAGCGTCCGGTTGTCCTCGCCCTCGTCGTGGGCGAAGGCGGCGTCGACCTCGGTGAACGCGGCCAGCCGCAGCCCGGTGCTGCGCAGCACGGCGCGGGGGGCTCCGCGCCCGTCGCAGACGACCCAGTGCCCACCGACCCGGGGCAGCTCCTCGCTGCGCGCGACGAACTCGGCGACCAGCTCGGCGGTGGCGCGCTTGCGGCCCGACAGGACCAGCGCCAGCAGCTCGTCGGCGAGCCGCTCGGTGTCGCCGAACCGGTCCACGACGAGCTCCGGCGCCGCGCGGACGGCGGCGGGCGACGCGGCGGCGTACTCCGCCCACATCCGTTCCGCCGCGGCGACGTCGAGGGGCCCGGCGGGGCGGGACTGCTCGGGCTGCTCGGGGACGTCCACGGCGGTGATCGTCCCAGGGGCGAACGAGCGGGCGGCGGACGGGCCGGGCACGGCAGAGGGGGCGGGATTCGAACCCGCGGCTGACATCACTGCCAGCGACCGCTTTCAAGGCGGTTCCGATCGGCCACTCCGGCACCCCTCCGTGCGCGGCGGCGCACCGGCCCGCGCGGGCGTCAGTCTAGGCAGGCGGGGCGGTGGCCTGCTCGGTGCCGACCCGGCCGGCCTCACGGACGCGCACCACGTGGTGGTCGACGTCGATGAGCAGGCGCATCAGCTCGCGGCGCACGGTGTCGGGCTCCGGGCTCTGCAGCACCAGGGAGTCGAACGCCCGGGCCCGCTCGATGAGGTGGTTGCGCTGGTCGAGGAGGCCGCCCTCGCCGCTGCTGCGCCACCCGGGGCCGTAGCCGTCGGTCTCGTTGACGAGCATGTTGCGGACGGCGCCGAGCCGCTGGCGGACCGTCCAGCGCCAGTTGCCGAGGGCGGGACCCTGGCGGCTGTGCGGCGGCGGGAGGGCGTCGAGCGCCACGTGCAGCGCGTGCAGCGCGGGGGCGGAGCTGCGCACAGGGTCACCTCCATCGGGCGTCCGGGCGGACGGACGGCCATCGTAGCGGCTTGTGACCGCCATCACGCGCCCGTCCCGCGGGCGGTCCCCGCTCCCGGGTCCCGCGCCCGGCGGGGGAGAATGGCGGGGTGCAGCACGACTACCGCCCGGCCCCCGCCCTCGTCGCCCGACTGATGGGCCTCGCCCTCGCCGGCCTCGGGGTGGTCCTGCTGGTCCTCCTGCTCGTGGCGTGGCTGCTCGACCTGCCGCTCGGGTACGCCGTGCTCCCCGCCGCCGTCCTGCTGTTCGTCCTCGGCGCCGTCGGTCTCCACCTGCTCACCCGGGCCACGGTCCTGCGCTTCACCGACCAGGGCTACCGGCTGCGCTTCGTGCGGGGCGCCGGCGTGACCCGCGCCCGGTGGGCCGACGTCGAGGACGCCGTGACCACCCACGTCGCGGGCTCGCCCTGCATCGTGCTGCGCCTGCGCGACGGCGGGTCGACGACGATCCCCGTCGACGTGCTGGCGGGCGACCGCGAGGAGCTGATCCACGTCGTGCAGGCGGCGCTGGACCGCGGCCACGGGCTGCGCCGCCTGAAGTGAGCCCCGTCGGCCCCGGGCGCGACCTGATTGCGCACTCCCCGCGGGTTCCTTGTAGCCTGTCCGGGCTGTCGGGGAGGCGTCGCCTAGTCCGGTCTATGGCGCCCGCCTGCTAAGCGGGTTTGGAGCTACAACTCCATCGAGGGTTCAAATCCCTCCGCCTCCGCAGCAGGGTCCCGGCTCGTCCCGGGACCCGGACGTGACGAGACCCCGTCCGGACCTGGTCCGGGCGGGGTCTCGTCGTCCCTGGGTACGGTGCCGGCCCCCGACGCCCGGCCCGACGCCCGGCCCCGGGGCCCGTTGCGCGCACTTCTCACCTGGTCCTGCATATATCTGCATTGCACAGAGTTGAGCCAGCATTCGGCACTGCGGGCCCCTCGGGGTGTCGCAGTATTGACCACGGAGCGCCGCGAGGCCCGCGGCGCACGAGCAGGATGGAGACCTGGATGAGATTCGTTCGTCGAGCTGGCCTCGCGCTGGCAGCGACTGCGGTGAGCATCGGGCTTCTCGGGGCCGCATCGACCACGGCGCACGCCGACACCAGCTGGGGTCAGAAGTTCAAGAAGACCGTTCCCACGGAGACCGTCGAGGTCCAGCCCCTCGACACCAGCTGGGGCATGAAGTGATCGGCTGAGCCGCTCACGCACGACACAACTCCACAGACTCCTGAGGCGAGGGCCAACCCAACCCCCACAGTTCGGTCCCTGCCCCCCCGGCTCGCCTCAGGTGGTGAGGGCGGTGGACGCGGTTCTGCGTCCACCGCCCTCGGTACGTCCTCACCCCGTCAGCGGCATGCCGGCGGGGCGCTGGGTGACGCCTCAGCCGGCTGCGCGCAGGTCGAGGAAGACGGTCGTCCCCTCGCCCAGCGTGCTCTCGATCCGCACGTCGCCCTGCTGGCGCGCCATGAGCCGGCGGACGCTGTCGAGGCCCAGGCCGTGCCCGCCGTCGTCGGTGGCCAGACGCCCCCGCTCACCGGGCTCGAAGATCCGCTCGAGATCGTCGGGGTGCATGCCGCGTCCGGAGTCGGTGACGCTGATCCGGACCATGGCCGTGCCCGACCCGGGGGCGTCCGTCGGGTCCGCCGGGACGGCCTCGGTGGCGACGACGACCTCGCCGTCGGAGTAGCGCAGCGCGTTGCCGACGACGTTGGCGAGCACGCGCTCCATCGCCTGGCGGTCGGCCAGCACGGAGCGGGCCGTCGTGGACAGCCGGAGCCGCACCCGGTCGGCCGCGGTGGCCTCGAGCGCGGCGCGGACGGTGGCCGGGACGACCTGGTCGATGCGCAGCGCCTCCAGCTCCAGGACGTCCGCGGAGGCGGAGCCCGGCGCGCGCGGCGCGTCGAGCTGGCGCTCCATCATCGTGTCGAGCCGGCGCAGGCTGCGCACGGCGCGCTCCAGCATGGCCGCCGGGACGCCGGCCGCGTCGAGCTCCTCGAGGGCGAGGTCGACGTAGCCCAGGGCCGCGGTGAGCGGGGCCCGCAGGTCGTGGGTGAAGGCGGCGTGCTGCTGCTCGCGGGCGAGCTCGGCGAGGTGCTGGTCGGTGACGTCGCGGGTGACCTCGACGAAGCCGGCGAGGCCCCCGTCGGCCTCGCGGACGGCGCTGATGGTGACGTCGGCCCGGAAGCGCGCGCCGCCCCGGCGCACCCGCCAGCCGACGCAGTGGGCCACGCCCTCGTCGGCGGCCTGGCGCAGCAGCCGGGCCGGCAGGTCGGCACGCAGGTCGGCCTCGGTGTAGAAGCGCGTGAAGGAGGTGCCGACCACCTCGGCGCTGCGGTAGCCCGCGACCTGCTCGGCGGCCGGGTTCCAGCTCAGCACCGTGCCGTCGACGGTGAGGGTGATGACGGCGTGGTCGCGGATCTGCGCGAGCAGCGCGTGCACGTCGCGGAGGACCCACGACTCGTGGGTGGGACCCGGACCGCCGGCGGCCCGGGGGCCGCGGGGGAGGGTCGTGTCGCGGGCCGCGTCCGTTCGGGACGTGGCCCGGCGGGCGTCCGTGGGCACTCGGGTTCTCGGCAAGCGCGTGGCTCCTGGGTCGTCGAGACGATCAGCGGCGGTCGCGGTCCGAGACTCCGCAGGTGACGGCCTGGGCCGCCGAGGGTGGGTCCGAGGTGCGCGCACCCGGGCCGTGAACAGTGTGCTCCGTCGTGGCGGCCCGTGAGGCCATTTCGGCGTTACGCGTCGGTCGGTGGCCTCTCGTTGCCCGAGACGCCGCGCTGGCCCATCGTGTAGCCGAGCTGGAACCGGGTCTGCGCCTCGAACTCCTCCTTGAGGTCGGCGACGTAGCCGGCGTACGTGCGGGGGCTGACGCCCAGGCGCTTGGCGCTCACCGGGTCGGCGTGGCCCTCGATCAGCATCCGGATCGTCATGGCCCGCTGCTCCGCGGCGATGTCGCGCAGCATCGACGACTCGTTGTTGGCGAAGGGCCGGCCCCGCTCCCAGTGCCGCTCGAACACGTCGACGAGGTACGCGACCAGCGACGGCTCGCGGATCGCGATCGCGACCGAGTGCCCCTCGCGGCCCGGGATGATCGCGAGGCGGCGGTCCACGACGATGAGGCGGTTGAAGAACTCGTCGAGCGTGCGCACCTCGGCGCCGCGCTCGGTGACGGTCGCGACGTACTTGTGCGTGATCGAGCTGCGCCGCGCCGCGTGCTGGTAGAGCGTGCGCATCCGCACCCCCCGCTCCAGCGCGGCGCTGTCGCGCTCGGCGGCCTTCGCGAGCGCGGTGGCGTTGCGGCCGACCTGCGGCTGCGCGGTCAGCAGCTCGGTCTCCGCGTCCGCCACGATCGCGCCGATGAACGGGTCGATGGCGTCGCCGCGGATCTCGGTGACGGGACCCGACGCGGGCTGGGGCGCCCGCCGCCAGGCGTGGGCCAGCGTGCCGAACGTGCGGGCCCAGGCCGAGGACTCCGCCAGCAGCTCGGCACCCCGCTGACCCAGGGGGGAGACGACCTGCGACTGCGCGGCGGTGGGGTCGATCGCGACGTACCGGTTGCCCTCGCGGCCCAGCAGGCCGAGCTCGAGCAGGAGCGCCAGCGCCTCCGCGAGCTCGCCGTCCGGCTGCAGGCGCGGGTCGTCGGCGCTCAGGCCGTTCGCGTCCAGCGCCTCCTCGTACAGGCGGCTGCCCGCCTCCTCGAAGAGCGCACGCGCCCCCGGACCCACCTCGACCACCGCACCCCGCCTCCCCGACGACACACCCGACCCCCGAGGACGATCATCCCACCCCGCGCACGCGGGTGGTGGACGGACGCGGCAGCGCCCCCACCGTCGTGACGCGTCCGCCACGGGGACGGCCGTGGGTCGGCCGCCCGGTCAGTCGGCGGGGCGGTCGTGGTGGCGGCAGCGGCCGGTGAAGGAGAGCGCGACGACGGGCGCCAGCGCGGCGGCGGCGTCGGCGGCCGTGCCGGGCGGGGTGCCGGGCTCGCCCAGGGCGACGCCCGTGGCGATCCCCCGGGTCGTGGCGAGCAGGACGGTGGCGGTCGCCGCCGCGTCGACGGCGGGCTCCACCTCGCCGCACCGCTTCGCGTTCTCCACGGCGACGCGCACGCGGTGGTGCGTCTCCCGCGACGCCGCGCGGGCGACGTCGGCGAGCGCCGGGTCGTGCAGCGCGCCGGTGAGCAGGCTCTGCACGACCGCGTGCTCCGTGCGGCGCTCGTCGTCGAGGGGGACGAGCTCGAGCAGGGAGTCGGTCAGCATCGCGGAGACCGGGCGCCCGGCGGCCTCGCCGGCGTCGACCAGCGCGGCGATCCGGGTGTCGCGGCGGGCCAGGCAGTCGGCGTACGCGAACCGCAGCAGCTCCTCCTTGCTCGCGAAGTAGTGCTGGATCAGGCCCACGGAGATGCCGGCACGGGCCGCGAGGCGCGGGTACGTCGTGCTGCCCAGCCCGCCCTCGGCCAGCAGCGCCTGGAAGGCCGCCGCGATGGAGCGGCGGCGCTGGTCGTGGTCGGCGGTGCGGGGCACGTCGACGACCGTACACCGATACGGCTACGGTTCCCGTATGACTGTATGGCTACGACCGGTCCTCACGGGCGCCCTCCTCCTGGGCGCCGCCGCCCCGGTCGCGCACGCCGTGCCGGCCCTGCCTGCCGGGGCCGCGAGCCCCCCGGCGGCCGGTGCGGCGGCGGCCGTCGACGCCGAGGAGGTGGAGGCGTGGGTGCGTGAGCGCACCGAGGCGGCCGGCGTGCCCGGCGCGGCGTGGGCGGTGGTCGGCCCCGACGACGTCGAGGTCGAGGGGGTGCTGGGCGAGGACGGCGCCGGCGACCCGGTCACGCCCGCGACCCCGTTCTGGTGGGGCTCGGTCGCGAAGCCGCTCACCTCGACGGTGCTGGTGACGCTCGCCGCGGACGGTGCGGTGGACCTCGACGCCCCCGTCGTGGCCTACCTGCCCGACTTCCGGATGCAGGACGAGGCGGCGTCGGACACCGTCACGGTCCGCCAGCTCATGTCCTCCACGGGCGGCGTCCCCCCGGCGTACGACCTCACCGACGCGTACGACGCGGGGCGGCGACCCGCCGACGTGCTGCCCGAGCTGGCCGGGCGGGAGGCCGCCGCGGAGCCGGGGGAGCGCCACGTCTACTCCAGCGTCGGCTACCTCGTGCTCACCGCCCTCGTCGAGGAGGTGACCGGGCAGTCCTACGCCGAGGTCGTCGCCGAGCGGGTGCTCGAGCCGGCGGGCATGACCGACGCCGTCACCACCGCCGAGGCGGCCGAGGCGGTCCCTCCGGGGCACCGCTACGTCGCGGGCCGTGCGGTGCCGTTCACCACCGGGTTCGACCCCGCCGGTGCGGGCTACGGCTACGTCGGCGGCGACCTGGGGGACGCCGTCGCCTTCGCCCGGCTGCAGCTGAGCGGGAGCCCGGTGCTCTCGCCCGAGCAGCGCGACGACATGGTGCGCGGCGACGTCGACCAGGGCGAGGGCCGCACCTACGGCCTGGGGTGGCGGCAGTGGGACGTCCCCGGCGGCGACGGCGAGCGGATGGTGTGGGTCTCGGGCGCGAGCCCCGGCTACTTCGCCTCCGTCGTGGTGCTGCCCGACCTCGACCGCGCGATCGTCGTGCTGCAGAACGCCTACGGCAGCTTCCAGGAGCCGGCCCTGCTCACGACCGCCTGGGGGCTCGCGGCGCTGTTCGAGGGCGGCGAGCCGCAGCGCGCCGGGACCGATCCGACGTACGTCGTGCTGCTCGCCGTGCTGGGTGGGCTCGCGCTCGCGCTGCTCGCCCTCGTCGCGCGGGGCGCGTGGGTGCTGGCGCGGCCGGGCTCGCGGGCCCGCCGGGCGACCCGCCGCCGGGTCGCGGTGACCACCGGTCTCGCGCTGGTCGCCCTCGCCGCCCTCGCGGCGGCGTACCTCGCCCTGCCGGGGATCTTCGGCGTGGAGCTCGGGCAGCTCGTGCTGTGGGCGCCCGACCTCGCGTGGCTCGTGCAGGGCGGCCTCGGGCTCACCGGGCTGCTGGCGCTCGTGCGGGTCGGCGTGGCCGCGCGCCTGCTCCGCGCGGGCGATGACGACGGGACGGCCCGGGACGCAGGACGGCCCCGGGACCACGGGGTCCCGGGGCCGTCCCCGTCGCGGGCGCGCTGACGCGCCGCGGCGTACTGGTCAGAGACCCAGGCGGGCCTTGAGGCCGTCGAGCTCGGTCCACAGCACGCCCGGCAGGTCGTCGCCGAACTTCTCGAACCACTCCTGGATCTGCGGCACCTCGGCCTGCCACTCGTCGACGTCGACCGAGAGGGCCTGCTCGAGCGCCTCGGTCGTCATGTCGAGGCCGTCGATGTCGAACGAGCCGATCTCCGGCACGTGGCCGATGGGCGTCTCGACCGCGGCGGCCTGGCCGTCGATGCGCTCGACGATCCACTTGAGCACGCGGCTGTTCTCGCCGAAGCCGGGCCACAGGAAGCCGCCCTCGTCGTCGCGGCGGAACCAGTTGACGTAGAAGACGCGCGGGAGCTTCGCCGCGTCGTTCTCCTTGCCCACGTTGATCCAGTGGCTGAAGTAGTCGCCGGCGTTGTAGCCGATGAAGGGCAGCATCGCCATCGGGTCGCGACGCACGACGCCGACCGCGCCCACGGCCGCGGCGGTCGTCTCCGAGGAGAGCGTCGCGCCGAGGAACGTGCCGTGGGTCCAGTCGCGGGCCTCGAAGACCAGCGGGACGGTCGTCTTGCGGCGACCGCCGAAGAGGATCGCGTCGATCGGCACGCCGCGGGGGTCGTCGTACTCCGCCGCGAGGATGTCGCACTGCTTGATGGGGGTGCAGTAGCGGCTGTTGGGGTGGCTCGACAGCTCCTCGCTGTCGGGCGTCCAGGGCTCGCCCTTCCAGGAGGTCGCCTTGGCGGGCGGGTTCTCGAGGCCCTCCCACCACACGTCGCCGTCCTCGGTGAGCGCCACGTTCGTGAAGAGCGAGTTGCCCTTGTTGATCGTGCGCATCGCGTTGGGGTTCGTGTGCTCGTTGGTGCCCGGCGCCACGCCGAAGAAGCCGTACTCCGGGTTGACGGCCCACAGGCGGCCGTCGGGGCCGATGCGCATCCAGGCGATGTCGTCGCCCAGCGTCTCGACCTTCCAGCCCGGGATGGTGGGCTCGAGCATCGCGAGGTTCGTCTTGCCGCAGGCGCTGGGGAACGCGGCGGCGATGTACTTCACGACGCCCTGCGGCGAGGTCAGCTTGAGGATGAGCATGTGCTCGGCCAGCCAGCCCTCGTCGCGGGCGATGACGCTGGCGATGCGCAGGGCGTAGCACTTCTTGCCCAGCAGCGCGTTGCCGCCGTACCCGGAGCCGAAGGACCAGATGGCCCGCTCCTCGGGGAACTGCACGATGTACTTCGTCTCGTTGCACGGCCAGGCCACGTCGGCCTCGCCCGGCGCGAGCGGGTGGCCGACCGAGTGCAGCGCGGGGACCCAGCGGACCTCCTGGCCGGCGGCGTCCAGCTCCTCCATGCGACGCAGCACCGGCGTGCCGAGGCGCGCCATGACGCGCATCGAGACGGTGACGTAGGCGGAGTCGGTGATCTCGACGCCGAACATCGGCTGCTCCGCGTCGAGGTGACCCATCACGAAGGGGATGACGTACATCGTGCGTCCGCGCATGCAGCCGGCGTAGAGCCCCCGCATGAGCTCCTTCATCTTCTCCGGCTCCATCCAGTTGTTGGTGGGGCCGGCGTCGCGCTCGTCGACGGAGCAGATGTAGGTGCGGTCCTCGACCCGGGCGACGTCGATGGGGTCCGACGCGCCGTGGAACGAGTTGGGCTTGAGCTCGGGGTTGAGCCGGGTGAAGGTGCCGGTCGCGACGAGCGCGTCGGTCAGCTCGGTCCACTCCTCGTCGGAGCCGGTGACCCAGTGGATGCGCTCCGGCTGGGTGAGCTCGGCGACCTCGGTGACCCAGGCGAGGATGCCCTCGTGGCTGGTCGGCTGGTCGGTGCTGGCGGGTGCTGCGGTGGCGGTCATGCCTGCGGGGTTCCCTCTCGCGCATCGCGACGCCGACCCCGGTGGGTCGACGCCGGCCGTCGAGCGTGTCGACGGTGTGGTCGGAGTGTGCTGATCGCGCGGCGACGTCGGCGGCGATGCCTTCCCGTGGCGCGGCTGCACCCCGGGGAGGACTTCTGGGCGCCCGGCTGGCCGGGCGTCACCGAGGCTGGCACACGATCGGCTGCCGCCCTATTGGATCGATCTACGGGGCATGGTTCCGGTTCCGAACGTGCCCGAACGTGCCCGCTATGGGTGTTTCCGCAGGTCACCGGCCGAGTGATCGCTCGGCGCGGGCGTCACGATACCGCGTCGGCGACCGTCAGGCGGCCGGTACGGCGGAGCGCGGCGCCACGCGGGCGCGGTGGGCGACGAGCTCCACGACGGCCGGGTGGGCCCCGATGACGTCGGCGACGACCGTCGCGCCGGCGGCGCGGGCGAGCGCGGCGCAGCGGCGCGCGAAGAACCCGGGAGCCAGGAGGTAGGGCACCACGGCGTCACCGGGACGCACCACGTCCTCCGGGCGCTCGCCGAGGCCGGAGAGGGTGGCCACCCGCACCGGGGCGCCGCGCAGGACGCCGAGCATCCGGGCCGCGGCCGCGAGGTCGGCGCTCGAGCCGGGGCGGCGCGAGCCGGCGGCCACCATCGTCACGGGCTGCCCGGGCCCGGCGCCCGCCTCGACGAGCCGGTCGCACATCGCGTCGGCCAGCAGCGGTGAGGGCCCCAGGGCGGCGGCCAGCGCGGTCGGCACGGGCGCGACGGTGACGGCCTCGGGCACGTCGGAGTCCACGTGCAGCCCCGACGACAGCAGCAGCGGGACGACGACGACCATGCGGGTCGCGGCGGCCAGCACGTCGGTCAGGAGCGGGGCGGCGAGCTCGACGTACGACGCGGTGGCCGGCACGCCGAGGCGCGCCCCGACGGCGGCGGTGAGGGCCTCGGCCACCGGGCTGCCCGAGCCGTCGCGGGTGCCGTGGGCGACGGTCACGAGGTGGGCCCGCCCGTGGACCGGGGCGGCTGCGGACGCGCTCACGGCGACGGTCACGGCGCTCCTTGGGCTCACAGGTCGACGGCGAGGCGGTAGCCCCGCTTGTAGACGGTCTGGACGACCTTCGTGCCCACGCCCGCGCGGAGCCGCGCGACGGCCATGTCGACCGCGTGGTCGGAGCTCCCCGCGCCCGCGGCGCCGCGGGGCAGGGCGCCCAGCAGCTCGCGGCGCGAGACCACCGCGCCGGGCCGCTCGGCGAGCGCCTGCAGGATCGCGAGCGGCGCCGGGGTCAGCGGGGCCTCGGCGCCGTCGACGATGACGGTGTCGCCCACGAGCCGCAGCACGTGCCCGCCCGCCTCGAGCACCAGGCCCGCGTGGCGCAGCGGCAGCTCCTGCTCGAGCAGCTTGACCATCGCGGCGAGCCGGGCGCGCTCGGGCTCGACGGTCGGCACCCCCCACAGCTCGAACGCCGCCGAGGTGACGGGGCCGACGCAGGTGGCGAGCACGTCGGCCTGGAACGCGGCGACGACGTCGTCGCGGCGCCCGACCGAGGCGGCCGCCTCCATCAGGGCGGCCACCGCGGGCGCGGAGGTGAAGGTGACGGCGTGCAGCGAGCGGTCGGCGACGCGGTCGATGAGCGTGAACATCGGGGTCGGGTCCTCCGCGGGCTCGACGCGGTAGACGGCCACCGAGGTCACCGTCGCGCCGAGCCGGCGCAGCGCGTGCGCCACCATCGACAGCGACTGCCCGTGCTCCTGCACGACGATGTGCGCCCCGGAGAGGTCGCGGCCGCGCAGGTGGCGCAGCACGTCGTCGAAGCGCTCGGAGTCCGGCGCCCACAGCTCGCGCAGGCCGCGGCGGCGCAGCGCCCCCACCGACTTCGGGCCGCGGGCCAGGATCTCGGCGCGCCCCAGGTGCTCCACCAGCGCGGGCAGCAGGCCCCACTCCTCGGCGGAGTCGAACCACGCCTTCATGCCGATGCCGGTCGTGGCGAGGAAGACGTCGACGGGCGTGGCCAGCACCTGCTCGGTGACCGCCCGCAGCTCGGCGTCCTCGACCCGCCGGGGGTGCATCGACAGGGCGGGTGCCCACACGGTCGCGGCGCCGCGCCGCTCCAGCAGTGCGACCTGCTCCTCGACCTTCCGCGCCGCCGTGACGCCGACGGTGAAGCCGGCGAGCGGCCCGGTGCCGTCCGCCGTACCGGTGCCGTCCGCAGGGCCGGTGCCGTCGGCAATGCCGGTGGCCTCGTCGGTCATGTGGCTGCGACTCCCTGGGTCTCGTGCGGCGTGCCCACCTCGACGACGCCGTCGACGACGCGGACGGGGTACGTCGCGACCCGGACCCCCGGGTCGTCGAGGCAGACGCCGTCGCGCAGGCCGAAGGGCTGCTTGAGCATGGGCGAGGCCACGAAGGGTACGTCGCCGCGCGTGCCCACGATGCCACGGGCCAGCACGGAGGCCCGGGCGAACGGGCAGTGGTTGTCGAGCGCGAACCACTCGTCGTCGTAGGTGCGGAACACCGCCACCGCCCGCCCGCCGACCAGGGCCGCGACGCCGCGCTCGCGGCCCAGCCGGTCGGTGGCGCAGACGGGGGTCCAGGTGGTCGCCGGGGTCGTCGTCGGGGTGGCCGGGGTGGTGGTCGGGGTCATCGGGGGGCTCCCACGGGGATCGTCGCGCCGAGGTCGACCGGTGCCCCCGGCCCCGAGGGGTCCAGGGTGGCCGGGTCGTCGACGGCGAGCGGGCGGATCTGGCCGCGCTCGGTGGTGAAGGTGATGTTGGGGTCGGGCGTGCCGGGCGCGTTGACGAAGGAGACGAAGCGGGACAGCTTCTCGGGGTCCTCCAGCGTCGCGCGCCACTCGTCGGCGTACGTCGCGACGTGCCGCTCCATCGCCGCCTCCAGCTCGCTGCCGAGGCCGAGGGCGTCCTCGACCACGACCTCCCGCACCCGCTCCAGGCCGCCGTCGAGCGACTCGACCCAGGCGGCGGTGCGCTGGAGGCGGTCGGCGGTGCGGATGTAGTACATGAGGAACCGGTCGAGGTAGCGCAGCAGCGTGGGGGTGTCGACGTCGCCGACCAGCAGCTCCGCGTGCCGCGGGGTCGCGCCGCCGTTGCCCCCGACGTACAGGTTCCAGCCCTTCTCGGTCGCGATGACGCCGAAGTCCTTGCCGCGGGCCTCGGCGCACTCGCGGGCGCAGCCCGACACGCCGCCCTTGAGCTTGTGGGGGCTGCGCAGGCCGCGGTAGCGCAGCTCGAGGTCGATGGCGAGCTGCACCGAGTCCTGCACGCCGTAGCGGCACCAGGTCGACCCGACGCACGACTTCACGGTGCGCAGCGACTTGCCGTAGGCGTGGCCGGACTCGAAGCCGGCGTCGACCAGGCGGGTCCAGATGGCCGGCAGCTCCTCCATGCGGGCGCCGAAGAGGTCGATGCGCTGGCCACCGGTGATCTTCGTGTAGAGCCCGAAGTCGCGGGCGACCTCGCCGATGACGATGAGCTTCTCGGGGGTGATCTCGCCGCCGGGGATGCGGGGCACGACCGAGTAGGTGCCGTTGCGCTGGATGTTGGCGAGGTAGGCGTCGTTGGTGTCCTGCAGCGCGCCGGTCTCGCCCTCGAGCACGTGGCCGTTGAACTGGCTGGCCAGCACGGAGGCGACGGTCGGCTTGCAGACGTCGCAGCCGCGGCCGGTGCCGTGGGCCTCGACGACCTCGGTGAAGGTGCGGTGGCCGTGCACGGCGACGACGTCGAAGAGCTCCTGGCGGGTGAGCGCGAAGTGCTCGCAGAGGCTGCGGTCGACCTCCTTGCCGACGGAGGCGAAGTAGTCCTCGACGATCCCCTTCACCGTCGGCACGCAGGAGCCGCAGGTCGTGCCGGCGCTCGTGCACGTCTTGACCGCGGCGAGGTCGGCGCACGCGTGCTCGCCGTCGACGTCCACGGCGTCGAGCAGGTCGCGCTTGCTGACGTTGTTGCACGAGCAGACGACGGCCTCGTCGGGCAGTCCCAGCTGCAGCGCGCCGCGGCTCTCCGGGAGGATCAGCTCCTCGGGGTTGTCGGGCAGCAGCATGCCGCTGGCGACCATCGGCCGCAGCAGCCCGTACGCCGACGCGTCGCCGACGAGCACGCCGCCGAGCAGCACGTAGGCGTCCTCGCGGGGGGTGCCGTCCTCGGCCGGGCCCGCGGGGCCCACGACGAGCTTCTTGTAGAGCCCCGCGACGGCGTCGGCGAAGACCAGCTCGAGGGCGTCGGGGGTGGTGGCGAACGCGTCGCCGAAGGAGGCGACGTCGACGCCGAGCAGCTTGAGCTTGGTGGACATGTCGGCGCCGGTGAAGGCGCCGGCGGTGCCGCCGAGGAGGGTGTCGACGACGATCTCGGCCATCGCGTAGCCCGGGGCGACGAGGCCGTACACGACCCCGGCGGGCGCCGCGCACTCGCCGATCGCCCACACGTGCGGGTCGGTGACCGAGCGCAGATGCTCGTCGACGAGCACGCCGCCGCGGGGAGCGACCTCGAGCTCCGCGGCGCGGGCGAGGGCGTCGCGGGGGCGGATGCCGGCGGAGAAGACGACCACGTCCGCGGCGATCGGCTCGGCGTCGCGGAGCCCGAGGCCCGCGACCCGGCCGGTGCCGTCGTCGAGCACCTCCGTGGAGGCGACGCCGCAGTGGACCGTCAGGCCGAGCTTCTCGACGTGGCGCACGAGCGTCGCGCCGCCCACCTCGTCGAGCTGCACGGGCATGAGCCGGGGCGCCATCTCCACGACGTGGGTCTCGGCGCCGAGCTGGTGCAGCGCGTTCGCCGCCTCCAGGCCGAGCAGGCCGCCGCCGATGACGATGCCGCGCTTGCGGGCGCCGTCGGGCCCGGGCGCGACCGCGTCGCGGATCGCCTCCAGGTCCTCGATGGTGCGGTAGACGAAGCAGCCGTCGAGGTCCTTGCCCGGGACCGGCGGCACGAACGGAGCGGCGCCCGTGGCGAGCACCAGCTCGTCGTACGTGGTCGTCCTGCCGTCCGACAGCGCCAGCGTGCGGGCCGCCCGGTCGACGCCGGTGACCTCGGTGCCGAGGTGCAGCGCGACGCGGGGGTCGTCGTACGCGCCGCCCGGCAGGAACGACAGCGCCTCGGCGCCGACCTCGAAGAAGGAGGTGAGCGCGACGCGGTCGTAGGCGGCGCGCGGCTCGGCGCCGTAGACGACCACGTCGTGGGTCTCCGTGAGACCGCGCTCGATCGCGGCGGCCACGAAGCGGTGGCCGACCATGCCGTGGCCGACGACGACGATGCGGGGCCGGCGGCCTTCGGTCGTGGGGCTCATGGGTTCTCCTCGGGGTACGGCGGGTGGTGCGGGGCGGGCTTCGGGCGGGTGCGGGTCAGGCGGGTGCGGGTCAGGCGGGTGCGGGCACGGGGGGCCGGGCGGCGAGCAGGGCGCGGACGCTGCTCGCGCAGCCCCCGCACCCGGTGGTGGCGCGGGTGGTGGCGCGGACGTCCTCGACGGAGGCGCAGGCCCGCACCGCCCCGGCGCTGACGCCGGCGCACGCGCAGACCTCGGCGTCGTCGGGCAGGTCGGCCGGGCCGGTGGCGGCCGAGCGGGCCTCGGGCAGCAGCAGGTCGCCCGGCTCGTGGGGGCCGAGCACGGTGCCGCGCTCGACGTACTGGGTGAGCAGGCCCACCCGCGCCAGGTCGCCGACGAGGGCGGCGGCGACGATGCGGCCGCCGCGGACGACGAGCTTGCGGTGCGAGCGGGTGATCGGGTTGGTGACGGCGACGACCTCGCCGCCGGCCGCGGCCTCCGCCTCGGGGTCGCCGATGACCGCCACGTCGAGGCCGGTGGCGCGCAGGCGGGCGACCTCCCGGTTGCCGGGGTACGGCGCGACCTCGCCGCCGGTGCGCCGCGCGAGCAGCTGGGCGGCCAGCGCGCCGGCCTGGTCCCACGCGGGCCCGACGAACCCGGAGACGCGCCCGGCGTGCTGCGCGCAGTCGCCGACGGCGTGGACGCGGGGGTCGCTGGTGGTGAGGAGGTCGTCGACGACGACGCCACGGCGCACCTCGAGCCCGGCGCCCCGCGCGAGCGCCACCGACGGGCGGCCACCGGCGGTGAGGACGACGAGGTCGGTGGCGAGCACGTGGCCGTTGTCGAGGCGGACGCCGACGGCGTGCTCGGGCATCGGGGAGGGCACGAGGCCGGTGGCGCGGGCCCCGGCGTACGTCGTGGTGCCCAGCCGCGCGAGGTCGCGGGCCAGGATGCTCGCGCCGCTGCGGTCGAGCTGGCGGCTCAGCACGTGGGGCGCGCCCTCGACGATCTCGGTCACGACGGCGGACCGGCCGGTGCGCGAGCCCTCCTGGCTGCTGAGGGCCCGGGCCACCTGCAGGCCGAGCAGCCCGCCGCCGACGACGACCGCGCGGCGCACCGGGCTGTCGCGGCGGGCCAGCGCGGCGAGGAGGCCGCGGCAGTCGGCCTGCGAGCGGAAGGCGTGCACCGTCGGGTGCAGGGTGCCGTCGGGGCGCACGAGGCCGCGGATCGGCGGGAGCGTCGGGATCGAGCCGGTGGCCAGCACGAGCCGGTCGTAGGGCACGCGGTCGCGGTCGACGAGCACGACCTCGCGGGCGTCGCGGTCGACCTGGGCGACACGGACGCCGGTGCGCAGGACGACGCCGTGCTCGGCGTACCACTCCTCGTCGCGCAGCACCGTGGCCCGCGGGTCGTGGGTGCCCTCGAGCACGGCGGAGAGCAGGATCCGGTTGTACGCCGGCCCCGGCTCCTCGCCGAGCACCGTCAGGCGACCGCCGCCGGTGACCCAACCGCCGGCGACGAGGGTCTCGACGAGGCGCACCGCGGCCATGCCGTGGCCGACGACGACGAGGTGCTCCCCGGCGCTCATGCGCTCACCGCCGCGGCGCAGACCTTGAACTCGGGCATCCGGCTGGCCGGGTCGAGCGCGTCGTTGGTGAGCCGGTTGGCGCCGACCCAGTGGAAGGGGACGAAGACGGTGTCGGGGCGGATCGTCTCCACGACGCGGGCCGGGGCGCGCATCGCGCCGCGCCGGGTGCGGACCGTCAGCAGCTCGCCGTCGGCGGTGCCGAGGCGGCGGGCCAGCTGGGGGTGCAGCTCGACGAACGGGCCGGTGTCGGGCAGGCCGGCGACGCGGCGGGTCTGGGCGCCGGACTGGTACTGGCCCAGGACGCGGCCGGTCGTGAGGTGCAGCGGGAAGTCGGCGCACGGCTGCTCGGCCGCGCCGCGGAACTCGGTGACGAGGAAGCGCGCCCGCCCGTCCGGGTGGCCGAAGCGCTCGGCGAACAGCCGCGGCGTGCCGGGGTGCGGGGCGCCGGCGGTGCCGTCGGGGGCCGCGTCGGTCGCGGGGCAGGGCCAGAAGACGCCGTGCTCGGCGCGGATGCGGTCGTAGGTGATGCCCGAGTAGTCGGCCGGGCCGCCGGCGGAGGCCCGCCCGAGCTCGGCGAAGACCTCCTCGGGGTCGGTCGCGAACGGCACCGGGGAGCCGAGGCGCTCGGCGAGCGCGGCGATCACCTCGAGGTCGGTGCGCACCCCCGCGGGCGGCGTCACGGCGCGCTGGCGCAGCACGACGCGGCCCTCGAGGTTCGTCATCGTGCCCGTCTCCTCCGCCCACTGCGTCACGGGGAGCACGACGTCGGCGATCGCGGCCGTCTCCGACAGCACGAGGTCGGCGACGACGAGGAGGTCGAGGGCGGCGAGGCGCTCGGTGACGTGGGTGGCGTTGGGCGCCGAGACCACGATGTTGGAGCCGTGCACGAGCAGGGCCCGCGGGCCGCCCGGCGTACCCAGGGCCTCGAGCAGCTCGTAGGCCGAGCGGCCCTTGCCGGGCAGGGAGTCGGGGTGGACGCCCCACACCCCGGCGACGTGGGCGCGGGCGGCGGGGTCGGTGATGAGGCGGTAGCCGGGAAGCTGGTCGGCCTTCTGCCCGTGCTCGCGCCCGCCCTGCCCGTTGCCCTGGCCGGTGAGGCAGCCGTAGCCGGCGCCCTCGCGGCCCGGCATGCCGAGCGCGAGCGCCACGTTGATCCAGGCCAGCACCGTGTCGGAGCCCTGGCTGTGCTGCTCCACCCCGCGGGCGGTGAGCACCATGACGCGCCCGCCGCGGGCGGCCGTGGCGATCAGCAGGTCGGCCAGCGCGCGCACCTCGGCGGCGGCGATGCCCGTGACCCGCTCCACCTGCTCGGGCCACCACGAGGTGACGCTGCGGCGCACGGCCTCGAAGCCGCTCGTGCGGGCGGCGACGTAGTCCTCGTCGACCGCACCGGCGGCCACGACGAGGTGGAGCACCCCGAGCGCGAGCGCCAGGTCGGTGCCGGGCACCGGGGCGAGGTGCAGGTCGGCGCGGTCGGCGGTGGGGGTACGGCGGGGGTCGACCACGACGACCCGCCCGCCGCGCTCGCGGAGGCGGTCGAGGTGGCGCGCGGCCGGCGGCGCGGTCTCGGCGAGGTTGGAGCCGGCCAGCACGAGCACGTCGGCGCGCTCGACGTCGGCGAGGGGGAACGGCAGGCCGCGGTCGAGGCCGAGCGCCCGCAGGCCCGCGGAGGCGGCCGAGCTCATGCACCAGCGGCCGTTGTAGTCGATCTGGCTGGTGCCGAGCGCGACGCGGGCGAGCTTGCCGAGCTGGTAGCCCTTCTCGTTCGTCAGCCCGCCGGCCCCGAAGACGGCCACCGCGTCGGGGCCGTCCTCGGCGCGGATCGCGGTGAGCCGGGCGGCGACCAGGTCGAGCGCCTCGTCCCAGGTCGCGGGGCGCAGCTCGCCCCGCGTGCCGTCGGCGGCGCGGTCCCGCACCAGGGGGGTGGTCAGGCGCTCGCGGTGCCCCCGCAGGCCGGCGCTCGTCCAGCCCTTGCGGCACAGCGCGCCCTCGTTCACCGGGAACGACTCCCACGGCCCCACCGTGAGGGAGCGCCCCTCGCGGGTGAGCGTCATGCCGCACTGCAGGGAGCAGTAGGGGCAGTGGGAGGTCGTCACGGGCGGCTCCTCGCGTCGGTGGGGTACGGCGGCGTGCGGCGGCGGGTACCGCGGGGCGGCAGGCTGCGGCCGGGTCAGACGTGCGACGCGGTGCGGCCGCGGCGCAGGTAGACGGCGCAGACCACGACGACGCAGAGCGCGTAGTAGCCGGCGAAGACCATGAAGGCGCCCTTGGTGGCCGTCAGCGGGTCAGCGACCCAGGGGGCGCTGAACGCGAGCGGGATGAGGAAGCCGCCGATCGCGCCGATCGCGCCGATGACGCCCAGGGCGGCCGAGGCCTGCTGGGCCGCGGCCCTCAGCGCGACGGTGCGCTCCGGCGTACCGGCGGGGGTGGCGGCCTCGGCGCCGCGGCGCCAGATGGCGGGGATCATCTTGTACGTCGAGCCGTTGCCGATGCCGGTGCAGGCGAAGAGCACGAGGAAGAAGCCGAGGAAGAGCGGGAAGAGGCTCTCGTTCTCGGTGGCGATCGCCGGGTCGGCGGTCGGGTTCGGGGTGAGCTGGAAGACCGTCCAGAGCACGGCCAGCGTGCTGGCGGCCAGGCCGAGGAACGCGACGAGGGTGATGCGGGCGCCGCCGTACCGGTCGGCCAGCCAGCCGCCGATCGGGCGGGCCACCGAGCCGACGGCCGCGCCGAGGAACGCGAAGTAGGCGAAGTAGATGCCCGTGCCGAGCGGCGCGGGTTCCGGCACCCAGAAGTTGAGCTTGATGAGCAGCGGCATCGCGGCGGAGTAGCCGATGAAGGAGCCGAAGGTGCCGATGTAGAGCACCGACATCACCCAGGTGTGCGGCTCGCGGACCACCCGCAGCTGCTCGCGGGGCTTGGCGACCGCGGTGCCGAGGTTGTCCATCCGCAGCCACGCGGCGAGGGTCGCGACGACGGCGAGGGCGGCGTACACGAGCGCGGCCCGCTCGAGGTGGATCCCGCCCTGCGAGGCCTGCACCAGCCCGAAGAGGCCGGCGCCGCCGACGATGACGGGCAGCAGCAGCTGGATGAGCGCGACGCCGAGGTTGCCGCCCGCGGCGTTGAGGCCGAGCGCGGCTCCCTTGCGCGCGGTCGGGTAGAAGTAGTTGATGTTGGCCATCGAGCTGGCGAAGTTGCCGCCGCCGAAGCCGGCGGTGGCCGCGATGGCGCAGAAGACCCAGTACGGCGTGCCCGCGTGCGTCACCGCCAGCGCGAACCCGAGGGTCGGCACGAGCAGCAGCGCCGCCGACATGATGGTCCAGTTGCGCCCGCCGAACAGGCCCACCGCGAACGTGTAGGGGATGCGCAGCAGGGAGCCGACCAGGTTGGGGATGGCCACGAGCAGGAACAGCTGCTGGGCCGAGAAGGCGAAGCCCATCGCGACCAGGTAGGCCGAGCTCACGCTCCAGATCAGCCAGACCGAGAAGCCGAGGTGCTCGGCGAAGATCGACCACGCGAGGTTGCGGCGGGCCACCGGGCGGCCGGTCTCGGACCAGAACTGCGGGTCCTCGGGGCGCCAGTCGTCGATCCAGCGGCGGGTGCGGCGCTGCGGGCCCGCCGGGGCGTCGGTCGCCGCGGCCGGGCCGGGCGGGGGAGCGGTGATGGTCACGGGGGCCTCCTGGTGGGCCTGCGTGGGCCTGTTCTCGGACTCCTCTGACACTGGGTCGCTCGTGTTACGCCGAGCCGTGCCCGTGTTTCACGGGTGCGTCACTTTTCGCTCACGGCCTCACAAGTCACCGTGGGGTTTCCCCGCTTAGGCGGGGAAACCTGTGGTCTGCGGCCAATGCCTGGGTCGCAGAGCACAGGGTTCGACCGCAGAGTCCGCCGTCGGCCGGGCGTCAGGCGGACCAGCGGCGTCAGGCGGCCCAGCCGCGCAGCGCCGCGTCGAGGGCGTCGAGCGCGCCCGGCCAGGTGGCGGCGGGCGGCGGGTCGCTGTGGTCGAAGGCGCCGGAGAGCTCGAGGTCGACGTACCCGTGCACGACGCTGCCGAGCAGCCGCACGGCGAGCACCTCGGCCTCGGCCGGCAGGTCGTAGCCGCGCAGCACCGCCCGCGTCAGCTCGGCGTGGCGGCGTCCCGCGGCGACCGCCGGGGAGCCGGGCGCCACCCGCAGCCGCGTCGCGGCGTACCGCCCCGGGTGCGCCTGGGCGTAGGAGCGCACGACGTCGGCGTAGGCGACCAGGGCGTCGCGGCCCGCCCGGCCGGCCACCGCGTCGCCCGCCCGGTCCGCCAGCTCGCCCAGCGCGAGGGCGGTGACCGCGGTGCGGATCTCGTCGAGCCCGGCGACGTGGGCGTAGACGCTCGCCGGTCGCACCCCCAGCCGCTCCGCCACCGCGGCCACCCGCAGGGCGCCCAGCCCCTCGGCGTCGACGAGGTCGGCGGCCTCCCGGACCACCCGCTCGGCCGTCACCCCTGCCCGTGCCATGTCGCCTCCTGATGTTAAGCATTTGCCTACGACTCGTAGGAAACCTAGCGTGGTCGTCGTGGAACCGCTCACCGAACCCCAGATCCGCTCCTCCTTCGTCAACTGCACGAAGGGCGAGGCGGCGCGCCTCGGTGTCCCCCGCGACCTCGCCGACCGGCCGTGGGACGACCTCGACTACCTCGGGTGGCGCGACCCGCAGGCGCTGGCGCGGGCCTACCTCGTGACCGTCCACGACGGGGTACGGCGAGGCATCCAGCTCCGCGCTCCGAGCGGGACGGGTGCCCGGCAGCAGGGCATGTGCTCGCTGTGCACGACGGTGCGCTCGGGCGACGTCGCGCTCCTCGTGGCACCCCGTGCCGGCCGCGCGGGCAAGGCCGGGCACACGGTCGGCACCTACATCTGCAGCGACCTGGCCTGCTCCCTGCTGGTGCGGGACAAGCTGGTCTCGGGCGGTCCGCGGACCTACGAGACCCTCACCGTCGAGGAGAAGGTCGAGCGGCTGCGGCGCAACCTCGACGCCTTCGTGGCCCGGGTGCTGCGCCAGGACTGAGCCGCGCCGCCCGCGGTGCCCGACCGGACGCCGGCCGGAAGTCGGCCGGAAGCCGATTTCGTCTCGCCCGGCGCGTCGGCTATTGTTCACTGGTCGCTCGCTGGAGTGAGCGGCATGCGCCCGTAGCTCAACGGATAGAGCATCTGACTACGGATCAGAAGGTTTGGGGTTCGAATCCCTACGGGCGCGCAGCACACGAGAGGCCCCCGACCACACGGTCGGGGGCCTCTCGTGCGTCCGGGGTGTGTCCGGGGCGCGGTCGCCGCCCTCAGGCGGCGACGGGCGCGGCGTCCATCCGGCGACGGCCCCGCAGGGCCGCGGTGCAGCCGATGCTGACGAGCGCGAGCACGGCGAGCATGACGCCGATGGCGATGCTGCCGTAGGCCGCCGCGAGCCCCGGCGCGAGCAGCGGCGGGACCGCGCCGCCGACGACGCCGCCCAGGTTGTAGCCGGCCCCGGCCCCCGTGTAGCGGAACCGCGTCTCGAACAGCTCCGGCAGGTAGGCGCCGACGGGCCCGAACGCGAAGCCGAAGATCGCGAGGGTGACGGTCAGGCCGATCGCGAACGCCACCGGAGCATCCGTGTCGAGCACGGGGAAGAGCGCGAGCGACCAGACGAGCGCGGCGACGCCGGAGGCGATGATGACGGGACGGCGGCCCACCCGGTCGGAGAGGACACCGCCGGCGAGCGTCGCCAGGCCGAGCACGAGGGCGGCGCCGATTCCGACCGACAGGACGTACTGCCGGTCCAGCGCCGCGCCGTCGGGGGCGGTGCCGTAGGCGGTGAGGTACGCCGTACCCATGTAGAAGAAGCCGAACAGCACGCCCATCAGGCCCGCCGACAGCAGGATCTCCCGCGGCTGCGTGCGGATGACGTCGGCGAACGGGGAGCGCCGGGCGACGGGGGCGGTGCCCGCGCGCCGCTGCTCGGCCTTGAAGGCGGGCGTCTCGTCGATGTTGAGCCGGATGTAGAGCCCGACGACGACCATCAGGCCGCTCGCCAGGAACGGCACCCGCCAGCCGTAGGTGAGGAACGCGTCGTCCGTCGTGCCGAGCACCAGGTCGCTGACGAGGAACGTGGCGCTCGACAGGGCGAAGGCGAACGCCGGCCCGAGCTGGGGGAACACCGCGTAGAAGCCCCGCTTGCCCGGTGGTGCGTACTCGGCCGTCAGCAGGTTGGCGCCCGCCCACTCGCCGCCGACCGCCAGGCCCTGCACGAACCGGAGGGCGATGAGCAGCACCGGCGCGAGCACGCCGATGGCGCCCGCGGTCGGCAGCAGGCCGATGGCGACGGTGGCGAGGCCCATCATCAGCAGCGTCGTGACGAGGGTGCCCTTGCGTCCGAGCCGGTCGCCGAAGTGGCCGAAGACGACCGCGCCGAGGGGGCGGGCGACGAAGGCGACCGCGAACGTCGCGAACGACGCGACGGTGCCGGCGGTCGAGCCGAGCGCGGGGAAGAACACGGTCGGGAACACCAGCGCGGCGGCGGTGCCGTAGATGAAGAAGTCGTAGTACTCGATCGTGGTGCCGACGCAGCTGGCGACGGCGACGCGGCGCATCGAGGTCGGGCGCGACGCCCCCGGGCTCGGCGGGGGTGCGGGGACGGTGCGGGCGCTGCCGTCCGGAGAAAGGGCTGACATGGCTCCTCCTGGCGATCCGGCGACCCAGCGTCGCCTGCCGCGGAATGGTTGTGGTCCCGGTCACACGTCGACCACCCCCTGAAGTGGGGGAGCGCCCCACCCCCTCTTTCGGGGGTGGTGACCCACGTCACTCCCCGGCACCCTGTCGCGACGGGGTTCGGTGCAGGAGGTGCCACGTGGAAGCAGTCGGCTCGTCGGCGGTCGCGGCGACCCTCGACCGGGGTCTCGCGCGGGCCCTGCGGGTGACGGGCGTGTCCGTCGGGTTCGGGGGCCTGGTCGACGCCGACCGCCGCCAGTTCGTCATCTCCTCCCTGCGCGGAACGCGCACCAACTCGCTCCACGGTGTGACGGTGCGGGCCGGGGAGGGCCTCGGCGGCAAGGCGCTCGCGATGGCCCGCCCGGCCACCGTCGCGGACTACCACACCGCCCGCGGCATCACGCGGCGCTACGACTACGCCGTGGTGCCCGAGGGGCTCAAGCCCATCGTCAGCCTGCCGGTCGCCCTGCCGGGCGACCCGCCGCTCGCCGTCCTCTACCTCGCCGAGCGGCGGGACGGTGAGTTCGGCGGCCGGCTCCACGACCGCCTGCGGCCGGCGCTCGGGCGGCTCGCCCACGAGCTGCACGTGGAGCTCGAGGTCGCCCGCCGCGTCGGCGAGGCCGGACCGCTGGGGGCCGCGCGGTCCGCGGGCGACGCGGGTGCCGGCGACCGGGCCATGGACCCGGGGCTGCACGCCCGGCTCAGCGCCCTCATGGCGTCGACGACCGACGTCCGCACCCGCGACGAGCTCGCGCGCATCCTGGCCGGGCCGGGCGGCGCGGGGCCCGCCGGGCTCTTCGACGGGCCGGGCGAGGCCGGCGTGCTCACCCCGCGCGAGGCGGACGTCGTGCGGGGCGCGGGCGAGGGTCTCTCGAACGCCCGCATCGCCGCCCGGCTCGGTCTGACCGAGGGCACGGTGAAGTCCTACATGAAGAGCGCCATGGCCAAGCTGGGCGCCGAGAACCGGTTCCACGCCAGCCTCGTCGCGCGGCGCCGGGGTCTCCTGGGCTGAGGCGGCCGCCTCAACCCCGCACGGGCGCCGGCTCGGGAGCAGTGGCGGGCGAGGTGAACTCGCACGCGCAGTCGATCCGGGCGAGCGCCCAGGACGCGGCCACGAGCAGCACCAGCCCCGTCCCGGTGAGCGCCACCGGCAGCGCCGGGCCCACGAGGGCGGAGGCGCCGAGCGCCAGGGCGGCCGCGCCGGCGGCGAGGACGGCCAGCGGCAGGAACCGCAGCCGCACCCACCGCGGCGAGAGCGACCGCACGTGGTGCCCGCCGTACCGCCGCAGGTCCTGGTACGCCGGCTCCGACAGCCGGGGCAGGTGGCCGGGGTCGCTGACCGGCGGGCCGAGCCGGATCCCGTGGGCGGAGCAGAACGCCGCCACCTCGCCCGCCTCGAACGTGCCGGGCACGACGATCGGTGCGCAGCCGGTCGCGGACAGCACGACGCCGCGCGGCCAGCGGTCGCGGGGCACGTCGTACGGGCGCAGGGTCACCCCCGCGACGCCGCCGAGGCCGTGGCGGTCGAACGGGTCGAGGACGAGCACGTCGTCGGACGCCGGGACGACCGCGACGCCGGGCACGTCCACGGGCCGCAGGGCGCCGGAGGGGTGGCGCGCCCCCCACCGGCGCTCGCGCAGCACCCCCAGCAGCACCCCCAGCGGTGGGCCGACGACCGCGCCGAGGAACAGCGACACGAACCCGGCGGCGACCGCCACGACCGAGACCCAGGCCGGGCCGTCCGCGTCGAGCGCGAGCACCACCCACGGCACGACGACGAGCAGGCCCCCGAGCACCACCCCCGCCAGCGCGAGCCTGCGTGCGGGCGAGCGCTCGCGTGAGACGGGCCTGGATCGTGGTCCGACCATGTTCTCCCCCTGGGTGCGGTGACGCCGGCCGCCTACCCGGTGGCGGGCGGGGCGACACCCGCACCTCCGCCTGGTCCCCTCGTCCCCCTGGGCGCCCCTAGGCTGGCCGGACCCGCACCGAGGAGGTCAGTCGTGCCGCTGTTCGAGTTCCAGGGCGTCGCCCCCACCATCGACCCCGACGCGTGGGTCGCGGAGACCGCGACGCTGATCGGCGACGTACGTCTCGGGCCGGGGGTCAGCATCTGGTACGGCGCGGTGCTGCGCGCCGACGTCGGCCCCATCGTCATCGGGGCGGGCACCAACGTGCAGGACAACTCGGTGCTGCACGTGCGCACCGGCGCCCACCTGCACATCGGGGCGTCGAGCACGATCGCCCACGGCTGCATCGTGCACGGACTGTCGATCGGCGACGGCTCGCTCGTCGGCAACGGGAGCGTGCTGCTCGACGACTCCGTCATCGGCTCGGGCGCGTTCGTCGCCGCGGGCTCGCTCGTCACGCCCGGCACCGAGATCCCCGACGGCGCCCTGGCGAAGGGCTCGCCGGCGAAGGTGACCGGCACGGTCGAGCCCGGCAGCACCGCCGCCGGCATCCTCGAGCGCAACGCGCCGGGCTACCGGGAGCTCGCCCGCGCCCACCGCGAGGGCGTCCGCCGGATCGACTGAGCGCTCCAGGGGCGGGGCGAACCTCCACCCCCGCCGCCCGGGCACGGACGGATCCTCCATGGTGGGCCAGGTCACAGCGGGCGCACGATGGGAGGCATGACCGCCACCCCCGCCGGCCAGTCCGTGCTCGCGGAGCTCCGCGCCGCGCTCGCGCCCGACCAGGTGCTCGTCGACCCGGTCTCCACCGAGCCGCTCAGCCACGACCACGCGGAGTGGGCGCCGGTCGGCACGCCGCTGGCCGTGGTGCGCGCCCGGTCCACCGCGGACGTGCAGGCGGTCGTCGCGGCCTGCCACCGCCACGGCGTACCCGTCGTGCCCCGCGGCGCGGGCACCGGCCTGTCGGGCGGCGCCAACGCCGTCGACGGCTGCGTGGTGCTGTCGCTCGCCGCGATGGACGCGGTGCTGGAGGTCAACCCGCTGGAGCGGCTCGCGGTCGTGCAGCCCGGCGTCGTCAACGACGACCTCCGGGCGGCGGTCGCGCCGCAGGGCCTCTGGTACCCGCCCGACCCCGCCAGCTCGCCCTGGTCGACGATCGGCGGCAACGTCGCCACGAACGCCGGCGGCCTGTGCTGCGTGAAGTACGGCGTGACCCGCGACTACGTGCTCGCCCTCGAGGTCGTCACCGGCACCGGCGAGGTGGTGCGCCTCGGGCGGCGTACGGCGAAGGGCGTGGCCGGCTACGACCTCGCCGGCCTCGTCGTGGGCTCGGAGGGCACGCTCGGCATCGTCACCGAGGTGACCGTGCGGCTCAAGCCGCTGCCGCCGGCGTCGATCACCGTGGCCGGCTACTTCTCCTCCGTGGTCGACGCGGGCTCCGCCGTGCGGGCCGTCGCGGCCGCCGGCCTCACGCCCGCGGCGCTCGAGCTCGTCGACCGGCACTGCCTCGAGGCCGTGGACGCGTGGAAGCAGATGGGCCTCTCGGTCGAGGCCGACGCCGTGCTCCTCGCCCGCGTCGACGAGCCCGGCGCGGTCGGCGAGCAGATCGCCGACCGCGTCGTCGACTGCTTCACCGGGGCCGGTGCCACCTGGGCCGACCGCTCGACCGACGAGCAGGAGGCCGAGGCGCTCTTCGAGGCCCGCCGCCTCGCCTACCCGGCGCTCGAGCGGCTCGGACCGGTGCTGACCGAGGACGTCTGCGTCCCCAAGGAGCACGTGCCCGAGATGCTGGCGCGCATCGAGAAGCTGGCCGAGCGCCACGACGTGCGCATCGCCAACATCGCGCACGCCGGCGACGGCAACCTGCACCCCCTCATCATCACGCCGCCCGGCGACGAGGCGGCGCGGGTGCGCGCCCAGGCCGCCTTCGAGGAGATCCTCGACGCGGCGATCGCGCTGGGCGGCACCGTGACCGGCGAGCACGGCGTCGGCATCCTCAAGCGCGGCGGCCTCGAGCGCGAGCTCGACCCGGCCGTGATGGCGATGCACCGCGCCGTGAAGCGGGCGCTCGACCCGCGCCTCATCCTCAACCCGGGCAAGGTCGTCGCCGCGGACGCCGGCGACCCGGCGGACCGGGGGTGAGCGCGCTCGTCGCTCCGGCGTACCGCGCCCACCTGGTCCATGGCGTGGTGCACCTCGGGGTCGGCGGGTTCCACCGCAGCCACCAGGCGGTCTACCTCCACGAGCTGTTCGAGCGCGGCGTCGCCCACGACTGGGGAGTCGTCGGCGTCGGCACGACGGAGCACGACGCGCGCCTGCACGCCGCGCTGCACGCCCAGGACCACCTGTGGACCGTGGAGACGCGGACGCCCACCGGCGCCGAGCACGTCGTCGTCGGCTCCCACCTCGAGCACCTCCTGCTGACCGACCCCGCGGGCGCCGCCGCCGTGCTCGATCGCCTCGTGCGCCCGACCACGCGCTGGGTGACGCTGACCGTCACCGAGGGCGGCTACCCGGTCGACGGCCCGCCGTCGCCCACGCTCGCGGTGCTCGTCGCAGCGCTGCGGCACCGCCGCGCCGCGGGCACGGCACCCTTCGCCGTCGTCTCCTGCGACAACCTCCAGCACAACGGGCAGGTGGCCCGCGCCGCCGTCGTGGCGGCCGCCGAGGCGGCCGACCCCGCCGACCCCGCCGACCCGGACGTGGCGCGCTGGATCGCCGACGAGGTGGCCTTCCCCTCCTCCATGGTCGACCGCATCACCCCCGCGACCACCCCCGACGACGTGGCCCGCATCCGTCGCGCCACCGGCCGCGACGACGCCTGCCCGGTCGTCGCCGAGCCCTTCCGGCAGTGGGTGCTCGAGCACGTGCCGGGCGTGCCCCGGCCCCCGCTCGAGGAGGTCGGCGTGCAGGTCGTCGCCGACGTGGCGCCGTACGAGCTGCTCAAGCTGCGGGTGCTCAACGGCGGCCACCAGGCGCTCGCCTGGGCCGGCCTGCTGCTGGGCCACCGCGCGGTGCACGAGGCCGCGACCGACCCCGACGTCGTCGCGTTCCTGCGCCGCTTCCTCCACGCCGAGGTGCTGCCGACGCTGGACCCCGTGCCGGGCACCGACCCCGCGGCGTACGCCGAGACGGTGCTGGCCCGCTTCGCGCAGGCCGAGCTGCCCGACACCCTCGAGCGGCTCGCCGCCCACTCCGCCGACCGCGTGCCCGGCTTCGTGCTCGCCGCGGCCGCCGGGTCGGTCGTCGCCGGGCGCCCCGTGCCCGTCACCGCGGCCGTGGTCGCGCTGTGGTGGACGACGCTGCGGCGCGCGCACGCGAGCGGTACGCCGACGCTCGTCGCCGCGCCCGACCTCGCCGCCGCGGGGGGTGACGGCGAGGCCCTCGACGCGTTCCTCGCCGACCCCGGCGTGCTCGGCGGCCTCGCCGGCGACCCGCGGTTCGGCGACGAGGTGCGCGCGGCCGAGGCGCTCCTCCGCTCCGGGGGACCCCGTGGGCTGCTGCGCAGCCTCACCGCCGACGACCGGTGGAGGACTTCTCCCTGACCGCGGCGGGGCAGTGGACGGAAGATCCGTTCCAGCCCCCCGCCGGGCGTGGTCCGATGAGTGCGTTGTGACGGCCGTCACCCGGCCGGACCGCCCCCAGCTGCACCCCGGCACCACCCCGCTCGGCCCCGTCCCGCCCCGATCCCACCGAGAGGAGGAGACCGTGCACCTGCTCGTGCTCCGTCGCCTCGCGTGGTCGCTGCCGTCGCTCGGCATCGTCTCCGCGCTGACGTTCGTGCTCGCGTCCCTCACCCCGGGCGACGCCGCCCGGGTCGTCCTGGGCACCAACACCGACCCCGCCGCCTACGACCGCGTGCGGGACCAGCTCGGGCTCGACCAGCCGCTGTGGTCGCAGTACGGCGACTGGCTCGCCGGCGCCTTCCGGGGCGACCTCGGGCAGTCGCTGTTCACGGGCGAGCCGGTGCTCGACATCATCGGGGCGCGGCTCGGTGTCACCCTCACGCTCATCCTGTCCGCGACCCTCCTCGCCGCCGTCGTCGGCGTCACGCTCGGGCTCGTCGGCGCGGTGCGCGGCGGCATTGCCGGCCGCGTCACCGACGGCCTGGCGATGCTGGGCATGGCGGTGCCGACGTTCTGGCTCGGCCTCCTCCTCATCCTGCTCTTCGCCACCCGGCTCGGGTGGTTCCCCGCGACCGGGTTCGTGCCGTTCGGGGTGGACCCCGCGGGCTGGCTGCGCTCGTTCACGCTGCCGGTGCTGGCGCTCTCGGTGGGCGGTGTCGCCACGATCGCCAAGCAGACCCGCGGCGCGGTGCTCGACGCGATGGCCACCGAGCACGTCCGGGCGCTGCGCGCCAACGGCGTGCCGGACCGCCGGATCGTGCTGACCCACTGCCTCAAGAACGCCGCCGTGCCCGTCACCACCGTCGTCGGGCTCGTGATGATCGGGCTCCTCGGCGGCACGATCCTCGTCGAGCAGGTCTTCGCGCTCCCCGGCCTCGGCCAGCTCGCGGTCTCGGCGACGCTGAGCCACGACCTGCCCGTCCTGGTCGGGGTGGTCACCGTCTACACGCTCGTCGTGCTCGGCTCGAACCTGCTGACCGACCTCGGCTACGCCTGGCTCAGCCCCCGTGTGGAGGTCTCCCGATGACCGAGCAGCTCGTCACCCTCCCGGCCGCCGCCCCGGCCGCCGCTCCCCGTCGCCGGCGGCTCTGGGCCCGGGTGCTCCGCCGCCCCGCCGGCGTCCTCTCCCTGGTGTGGATCGCCCTGATGGTGGGCGGCGCCGTGCTCGCCGACGTCGTCGCGCCGTACGGGCCCCTCGAGCAGGACCTCTCCTCGAGCTTCGCCGGCCCCGGCGGCGACCACCTGCTGGGCGCCGACCAGCTGGGCCGCGACGTGCTCAGCCGCATCCTGCACGGCGGCCAGGTCAGCCTCCTCGCCGTGGCCCAGGCGGTCGTGGTCTTCGTGGTCGTCGGCACGCTGACCGGTCTCGTGGCCGGCTACCGCGGCGGCCGCACCGACCGCTTCCTCATGTGGGTGTGCGACGTCATGCTCGCGATCCCGCTGGTCGTGACGCTCCTCGTCGTGCTCGCGGTGTTCAGCCGCAACGAGACCGCCGCGATGCTGACCTTCGGCTTCCTCGCCTCCGCCGGCCTCGGCCGGGTGGTGCGGGCGGCAGCGATGACCGTGCGCACCGACGACTACGTGCTGGCCGCCGAGGTCGCCGGCCTGCGCGCCCACCAGGTCGTCGTGCGCCACGTGCTGCCCCGCGTGCTCCCGCCCGTGCTGGTGCAGGCCTCGTTGCTCGCCTGCTCCGCGCTGCTGGTGGAGTCCGGCATCAACTACCTCGGCCTCGGTGTGCAGCCCCCGACCCCGAGCTGGGGCGGCCTCGTCACCGACGCCTCGGCCGCCATCACCAGCCACCCGTGGCTGCTCGTGCCCAGCGGCGGCGTCATCGTGCTGACCGCCCTGGCCTTCGGCGTGCTCGGCGACGTCGTCCGCGACGTCAGCGCCGACCGCAGCGCCACGGCGCCCAGCTCGTGGCGCCAGCTGCGGACCCGCGTGCGCCGCACCACCCCGGCGGGCGCCGCCGCGACCCCGGCCGGCCCGGCCACCCCCGCCTCCCCGGACGCTCCCGCCTCCCCGGAGGCTCCCGGCGACGCCGTCCTCGAGCTGCGCGGCCTCCGGGTGCTGCACCAGGGCACGGCGCTCGTGGACGACGTCGACCTGCGGGTGCTGCCCGGCGAGGTCGTCGGCCTGGTCGGCGAGTCCGGCTGCGGCAAGACCCTCACGCTCTCGGCCCTGCTGCGGCTGCTGCCGCCCGGCCTCGTGCTGGAGGCGGAGCGCCTCGAGGTCGACGGCGCCGACGCGCTCGACCTGCCCGAGCGCCGCATGGCCGCGTTGCGCGGCACGGCCGTCGCCTTCGTCCCCCAGGAGCCCGTCGCCGGCCTCGACCCGTCCTTCACGGTCCGGGCCCAGCTGCGCGAGGTCGTGCGGCTGCGCGACGGCGGCGGCCGGGCCGCGACCGACGCCCGGGTGCGGGAGCTGCTCGAGCAGGTCCAGCTCCCCGACGCCGACCGGGTGCTCGCGGCGTACCCCCACGAGCTCTCCGGCGGCATGGCCCAGCGGGTCGCGATCGCCCGCGCCCTCGCCGGCCGTCCCCGGGTGCTGCTGGCCGACGAGCCCACCACGGCGCTGGACGTCACCGTGCAGGCCGAGATCCTCGCCCTGCTCCGCGACCTGCGCGAGCGCACCGGGCTCGCGATCGTCATCGTCACCCACGACTGGGGCGTCGTCGCCGAGCTGTGCGACCGGGCGGTCGTGATGTACGCCGGCCGCGTCGTCGAGGAGGGCACGGTGCTCGACCTCTTCGACCACCCCGCGCACCCCTACACGGGCGCGCTGATGGCGGCGAACCCGACGGGCGCCCGGTTCCGCGAGCGCCTCCGCTCGATCCCCGGCCAGGTGCCGTCGCCGCAGGAGCGGTCGTCGGCCTGCGCGTTCGCCGACCGCTGCGAGCGCCGCCAGGACGACTGCACGGCCACGCCGGTCCCGCTGGTGCTCCTCGGGGCGCCCCGGGGAGGGCCCGCGCGCAGCGTCCGCTGCCTGCACCCCGTCGGGCGCCCGGACCCGGGTGCCACCTCCCCCGACCAGAAGGGCGCGTACGCCGATGCCGCTCGTTGAGATCGACGACCTCTCGGTCGTGTACGGCGGGCGCCGCCGCACCGGGAAGGCGGCGCTGGACGGGGTGAGCCTCGACCTGCGCCGGGGCGAGACCCTCGGGCTCGTGGGGGAGTCCGGCTCGGGCAAGACCACCCTCGGTCGCGCCGTGCTCGGGCTCGTGCCCGTCACCGGGGGCACCATCCGGTTCGACGGCCAGGACATCACCCGGGCCGACCGCCGGACCCGGCGGGCGCTCAGCCAGCGGATCCAGGTCGTGTTCCAGAACCCGTACCTCTCGCTCAACCCCCAGCGCACGGTGCTGCAGTCGGTGATGGAGACGCTGACCAGCAGCCCCGAGGTGTCCCGCGACGAGGCCCGCGCCCGCAGCATCGAGATGCTCGAGCGCGTCGGGGTCCCGCCGGCCGCGGTCGAGCGCTACCCGGGGGCCTTCTCGGGCGGGCAGCGCCAGCGCATCGCCATCGCGCGGGCCCTCGTCCCGCGCCCCGACGTGGTCGTGTGCGACGAGGCCGTCAGCGCCCTCGACCTCTCGATCCAGGCGCAGGTGCTCAACCTGCTCGTGGACCTGCAGGACGAGCTCGGGCTCACCTACCTCTTCATCACCCACGACCTCGCCGTGGTGCGGCACCTGTGCCACCGCGTCGCGGTCCTGCGGCGCGGCGAGCTCGTGGAGACCGGCGACACCGCCGCCGTCTGCGCCGCGCCCGCGCACGACTACACCCGCGCGCTCCTGGCCTCGGCGCCCGTCGCCGACCCCCGGGCCCACCACCTCGTCCCCCCAGCCCCTGCAGTCACCGCAGTCCCCGCCGCCCGGCTCGCCTGAGCCGGCCCCTCCCGCCCGCGTCCCCCTCGTCACCACCCGACCCACCCGAGGAGCCACCATGTCCGCACCCACCCGTCGTACCCGCCGTCGCTGGCGCGTCGCCTGCTCGACCGTCGCCCTGACGCTCGGCGCCTCCCTGCTCGCCGCGTGCGGCGGCGGTGGCTCCGGCGGCTCGGCGAGCGCCACGGACACGCTGACGATCGCGCTGCCGCTCAAGCCGCAGAGCCTCGACCCGGGCAAGAACGGCAACGGCGGGCAGAACATCGTGCAGTGGCTGTCCTACGAGCCGCTGATCCGCCTCAACAGCGACGGCACCTTCAGCCCCGGCCTCGCGACCGAGTGGGGGTACGTCGGGGAGGGCAACCAGGCCTTCGAGATGACGATCCGCACCGAGGCGGAGTTCGCCGACGGCACGCCGGTCACCGCGCAGTCGGTGGTCGACACGATCAACCACTACGTCGCCAACCCGGGCCCGCTCAGCCACTTCCTCACCGGGGTCGACGGCGCGGAGGTCAAGGACGAGCAGACCGTCGCGGTCAACCTGTCCGCGCCCAACCCGATCCTCCCGGTCGTCTTCAGCCAGTCGTCGAACTGGGGCAACGTCATCAGCCCGGCGGGGCTGGCCAACCCGGAGAAGCTGACGTCGGAGACCTTCGGTGCCGGTGCCTACGTCATGGACACCGCGCAGACCGTCGACGGCGACCACTACACGTTCGTGCCGAACGAGAACTACTGGAACCCCGAGGCGATCCACTGGGAGAAGGTCGTCGTGCGGGTGCTGCCCGACACCAACGCCGCGCTCCAGGCCCTGCAGAGCGGCCAGGTCCAGGTCGACATGAACACCACGGCCGAGGTCGTCGAGCAGGCCCGCCAGGCCGCGGGCGTCGAGGTGGCCGAGGGTCCGGGCGCCGTGCAGGCCATGTTCCTCATGGACCGTGCCGGCGAGGTCACCGAGCCCCTCGGCGACGTCCGGGTGCGCCAGGCGCTCAACCACGCCGTCGACCGCGAGTCGATCGCGACCGCCCTCGGTGGCGACTACACCCCGACGGCGCAGATCGCGCCCGTCGGCACCGACGCGCACGACGAGAGCCTCGAGTCGACCTACGAGTACGACCCCGACCGGGCCCGCGAGCTGCTCGCGGACGCCGGCTACGCCGACGGCTTCGAGATCGACGCGCTCTCCATCAGCCTCTTCCAGACCGACACGCTGGCCCAGGCGGTCGCCTCCCAGCTCGCCGAGGTGGGCGTGACGCTGAACATCAAGAGCGAGGGCGCCGACATCAACCAGCTCATCTCCGACATGGCGACCCGTGAGTACGCCGCGGTGTTCTTCAACGCGGGCACGAACATGTTCACCAACGCGCTGCAGAACTTCGCCTCGCCGGCCTCCCCGCTCAACCCGTTCGCCAGCCAGGGCGAGGAGGTCATGGGCGCCTTCGACGCCCTGGCCGTCGCCCCCGAGGACGAGGTGGAGGACGCCGCGGTGGAGCTCAACCGCGCCGTGGTCGAGCAGGCCTGGTTCGTGCCGTTGATCCAGAGCTCGTCGTACGTGTTCACCCGCGGCCTGGAGGACGTCGGCACCGTCGGCAACGCGGGCGCGCTCGACGTGCTGTCCTGGACGCCCGCGTCCTGACCCGCGGCACCGCCGTACCGCTCCACCCGCCGCAGCCCCGTCGCAGCCCCCGCAGGAGGACCACCGTGACCACCACCATCCGCACGTCCGACGGAGTGCGTCTGCACCACACCGACTCCGGGCCGGCGTCGGCCCCCGGTGGTGCCACGGTGGTCCTCGTGGCGGGCTACATGGCCTCCGCGGCGACGTGGGCGTTGCAGGTCGACGCCCTCGTCGCCGCGGGGCACCGCGTCGTGTGCCTCGACCGGCGCAACCACGGCCTCTCCGACTTCCCCGACCACGGGCAGCGGATGGGCCGCCACGGCCAGGACCTCCACGAGGCGCTCGAGCAGCTCGAGATCAGCGACGCCGTGCTCGTCGGCGGCTCCCAGGGCGCCAGCACGATCTGGGCGGCGCTCGACCTGCACGGCACCGCGCGGGCGCGGGCCGTGGTCAGCATCGACCAGACCCCGCGGATGCTCAACGGCGACGGCTGGGACCTCGGGTTCTACGGCTACGAGCGGGCCGACGCGGCGACGTACTTCGCGGAGTCGATCCCGCAGACCGGTCGCGGCGCCGGGCCGGAGCGCACCCTCGCCACCCTCCAGGTGCTCGCCGCGCGGGTCGGCGGCGACCCGGCGGAGGCGATCGCCACCCTCATGCCGGGCCTGCACCCGACCACCCTGCCGCTGCTGCAGGACCACGCGCTGCAGGACTGGCGCGACGTCGTGGCCCGCACCGCCGTGCCCGTGCTCGTGGTGGCCGGGCGGGACAGCCAGTACTGGCCCGCCGAGCACGCCGCGGCGACCGCCGCCCTCGCGCCGCAGGGGCGGGCGGTCGTGCTGGAGGACTGCGGCCACGCCGCCAACTTCGACCAGCCGGAGCGGTTCAACGAGGCCCTCGTCGAGTTCGTCGCCGGGCTGCCGACGTGACGACGCAGCAGGAGGGTCGTGCGGCGGCCGAGGTGGCGCCGACGGTGCCCGCCGTCGACCCCGAGGTGCTCGCCGGGCTCACCGCGGCGTTCACGGCGCTCGCCGACGCGCTGCCCCCGACCCCGCCCGACCAGGTCGACGTCGCCTCCCTGCGGGCCGGCGCGGCACCCTCGTTCCGCCACTACGGCAGCCTGATCCCGGCCCGTGACGACGTCACGGTGACGGAGTACGACGTGCTGCGCGACGACGGCACCGTGCTCTCCCTGCGCTGGTACGCCCCGCACGACGCCGCGCCCGCGCCGACCCCGGGACGCACCGCTGCCGCGGTGTTCGTGCACGGCGGCGGGCAGGTCGCGGCCGACCTCGACGACTACGACCCGGTCGTGCGCCGCTACGCCGGCGAGAGCGGCGTGCCGCTGCTGGCGGTCGAGTACCGCCTGGCCCCGGAGCACCCGGCCCCCGCGGCGCAGCAGGACTGCCTGGCCGCGCTCGCCTTCCTCCACGCGCGCGCCGACGAGCTCGGCGTCGACCCGGACGCGGTCGGCGTCATGGGCGACTCGGGCGGCGGGGGGATCGCCGCCGCCACCGCCCTGGCGTGGCGCGACCAGGGCCGCCGGCCCCTCGCGGGCCAGGTGCTCGCCTACCCGATGCTCGACGACCGCACGCGGGAGCCCGACCCCGCGCTCGGGCCGGTCGTCACCTGGACCCACGTCGCCAACGGCCGCGCCTGGGACGCCGTGCTCGGCGGCGCGGAGGCCGGCCCCGACGGGTACGTCGCGCCCGCCCGCGCGAGCGACCTCGCCGGGCTGCCCCCGACGTACCTCGACACCGGCGACCTCGACCTCTTCCGCGCCGAGGTGCTGGCGTTCGGCGCCCGGCTCGCGGCCGCCGGGGTGCCGCTCGAGCTGCACGTCGTGCCCGGCGCGGTGCACGCCTTCGACGTCGTCGCGCCCCGCGCGGCCGTCTCCCGCCAGGTGCACGCCACGCGGTACGCCGCGCTGCGCCGCCTCGCGCGCGGCCGACGGGCCTGAAGCCGAGGAACGGGCGGGAGCAGACGGTGGGAGGCACCATGGGCCCCATGACGTCCTGGCTCGGCCTGCTCGCGGACGACGGCTCGGCCGAGGCGCTGCGCGCCCACCGCTCCGCGCTGCTGGCGGACGCCGGGGAGGACGAGCGCGCCCGCATCGAGGCCGAGGCCGAGGAGGCCGAGGTCCTGCGCCGGCTGCTGGCCGAGCGCCGGCAGGCCGCCCGGGAGCTCGCGGTGCTCAACGACCTCGCGCGCCGCCTCGCCCACCTGCGCGACACCTCCGAGGTGCTGCAGGAGGTCGCGGCCCAGGCGCGCCGCCTGCTCGGCGTCGACGTCGCCTACATCATGCTGCGGTTCGAGGAGACCGACCTGCGCATCGAGGTCGCCGACGGGTCGATGGGCAGCGCGCTGCGCGGCGTCGTGCTGCGCGACGGCGAGGGCATCGGCGGCATGGTGCTGCGCGGCGGGAGCCCCATGTGGACCGAGGCCTACCTCGAGGACGACCGGCTGCGCCGCGTCAGCACCGCCGACGCGGTGGCGGTGAGCGAGCAGCTCGGCGGCATCCTCGGCGTCCCGCTGCGCGTCGGGGAGGACACCATCGGCGTGCTCCTCGCAGCCGACCGGCGGCCCCGCCGGTTCTCCGAGCACGAGGTCGAGCTGCTGGCCGGCCTCGCCTCCCACGCCGCCATCGCGCTGCGCAACGCCGCGCTCTTCGAGCAGGTGCAGGCGGCCGTCGAGGAGCAGCGGGTCGTCAACGACGCGCTGCGGCGCACGAGCGCGGAGCGGCAGCGCGCCACCGACCTGCGGGCCGACCTCACCGACGTCGTCATCCGCGGCGGGGGCCTCGTCGAGGTCGCGGCCGCCATCGGCCGGGCGGTCGGGGTCGACGTGCGGGTGCTCGTCGCCGACGGGCGGGTCGCCGACGCCGCGGGGGAGCGGCCCGGCCCGGACGCCGAGGTGGCCGCCGTCGTCGGCGCCGTGCCCGACGCCGCCTGGTTCGCCGGGGGCGGGGGCCGCACGCGCCGCGCCGAGGCCGACGGCCGCCACCTCGCGCTCACACCGGTGACGCTCCGCGACGGGTACGCCGGCTGCGTCGTCGCCGCCGGAGCGTCCCCGGTCGACGAGCAGCAGGTGCGGCTCCTGGAGATCGGTGCCACCTCGGTCGCGCTGGTGGTGTCGTCGGAGCGCACCGTCGCCGAGGCCGAGCTGCGCACCCGCGGCGAGCTGGTCAGCGCGCTCCTGGCCCCCGACGCCGACGACGCCAGCATCCGGCGGCGTGCGCGGGCGGCCGGCATCGCCCTGGACGCGGTCACCGCCGTGGTCGTGCTCGACGCGGGCGTACGCGACCACGGGCCCGCCGTACGTCTCGCCACGCGGCTCGCCGCCGCGACCGGCGGCTGGTCGGCCGAGCACGCCGGCCACGCCGTGGTGCTCGTGCCGCGGATCGGGCCGGCGGAGGCCCGGACCCGGCTGCTGGCCCTCGTGGAGGACGCGCCCCCGGCCGCGGTCGGCGTCGCCCCCTGCGGTGGCGGAGGGGCGGCGATCCGGGCGGCCCACGAGGAGGCCCGCCAGACCGCGACGCTGCTGCTCGCGCTCGGCCGGGAGTCCGCCGTGGCCCAGCCGGCCGAGCTCGGGGTCTACCGGTCGCTGTTCAGCCGGGCGGGACGGGGCGAGATCGGCGCCTTCGTCGAGGCGACCGTCGGTCCGGTGCTGCGCCACGACGCCGAGCGCGGGCGGGACCTGACAGGCACGCTCGAGGCGTTCCTGCGCCTGGCCCAGCACCACGCCCGCACCTGCGCCGAGCTGCACGTGCACGCCAACACGCTCTACCAGCGGCTCGACCGCCTCGCCGAGGTGCTCGGCCCCGACTGGCGCGACCCCGAGCGGGTGCTGGAGATCCAGCTCGCGCTGAAGCTGCGCCGGCTGATGGACGACGTGCCGCTGGCGTGAGCCGGCCCGGTGGTCGGGGTGGGTTGCTCCGGCAACCCCTCGAAACCACGCTCGGCAGCTCCCGGGTGGTTTCGAGGGCCGCTGGCGCGGCCACCTCAACCACCGGGCCGGGCCGCTGGCGCGGCCACCTCGACCACCGGGCCGGGCCGCTGGCGTGAGCCGGCCCGGTGGTTGAGGTGGGTTGCTCTGGCAACCCCTCGAAACCACCTCAACCGCCGTTCGGGTCCGGGGCGGGCGTGGAGCGCCCCCAGCCGCGGGTGCGGGTGATCTTCTCCAGCAGCGGCTGCACGCGGTAGCGCACGGGCGTGCCGACGGCGAGCGTGGTCGTCGTGTGCCGCACGGCGGGCAGCGCGATGATGCCCGTCACGACGGCCTGGAGCGCCGGGTGGTCGGGGGCGGCGACGCGGGCCAGCAGGTCCTCGCGCCCCGCCTGGGTGACGACCTCGACCACCTCGGGGGTGTCGCGCAGGGCCGCGATGACCTCGGGCAGCCGCTTCTGGTCGAGCTCGATCGCCACGAACGCCTGCACGTGCAGCCCGGCCGCGCGCAGGTCGACGTCGGTGCCGTAGCCGCGCAGCACGCCCTCGTCCTCCAGGCGCCGCAGCCGCGCCTGCACGGTGTTGCGGGCGACCCCGAGGGCGCCGGCCAGCTCGGCGACGCCCATCCGCGCGTTCACGCTGAGGCGGCCCAGGATCTCGGCGTCCAGTCGGTCCAGGTCGGCCACGGTGCACCCTCTCATCGTGACCGGCGTCACGTCGGTCGCCTCCGGGCTGCGCATCTCGGTCAGTCCACGCGTGCCTCCGGGCCAGTCTACTGGTCGACCTGCTCAGTTGTCCGCGGTCTTGTTGACCACCCTGCGCAGCGGTCCCACCGTTGACCCACCGCACCTGCCCGCCCGACCCGCCGGAGGCGTCATGAACCACCCGCTCCTGTCCCTCCTGGGGCCCGACGGCCGGTTGGACGCGGCCACCGCCGCACCCACCGCCGCCGAGGGTCTCGCGCTCTACCGCGACATGGTCATGGCGCGGCGCATCGACACCGAGGCCATCGCGCTGCAGCGCCAGGGCGAGCTGGGCCTGTGGCCCTCGCTGCTCGGCCAGGAGGGCGCCCAGGTCGGCGCCGGTCACGCGCTGCGTCCCCGCGACGTCGTGTTCCCGACGTACCGCGAGCACGGCATGGCCTGGTGCCGGGGCGTCGACCCGGTCGACCTGCTCGGCCTCTTCCGCGGCACCACGATGGGCGGCTGGGACCCGCGGGAGCGGAACTTCAACCTCTACACGATCGTCATCGGCGCGCAGGCCCTGCACGCGGTCGGCTACGCGATGGGCATCGTGCGGGACGGCGACGTCGGCACCGGCGACCCGGAGCGCGACCGCGCCGTCCTGGTGTTCCTCGGCGACGGGGCGCTGAGCGAGGGCGAGAGCAACGAGGCGTTCGTGTGGGCCGCCGCGCAGAACCTGCCGGTCGTCTTCTTCGTGCAGAACAACCAGTGGGCGATCTCCTCGCCGTACAGCGTGCAGAGCCGCGTGCCGGTGGCCCAGCGGGCCCAGGGCTTCGGCTTCGACGGCGTGCGGGTCGACGGCAACGACGTGCTGGCCGTCCGCCAGGTCACCGAGGCGGCGCTCGCCTCGGCGCGCGACGGCGGCGGGCCCACGCTCATCGAGGCGTTCACCTACCGCCGCAACCCCCACACGACCTCCGACGACGACGGTCGCTACCGCCCCGTGACGGAGAACGAGGAGTGGGAGGCCCGCGACCCGCTGACCCGCATGCGCTCCTACCTGGCGGGCGCCGGCGTGCTCGACGAGGCCGCCGAGTCCGCGCTGGCCGTCGAGGAGCAGGCGCTGGCCGAGCGGTTGCGGGCCGGCTGCCGCGCGCTACCCGTGCCGACCGCCGCGTCGCCGTTCGAGAACACCCTGGCCGACATGCCCGACGAGCTGGCCCGGCAGATGCACGAGCACCTCGAGTTCGTGGCCGCCGGAGAGGAGCAGGACCGATGAGCACCCCCACGATGGTCACCCCGCCCGTGCAGGCCGACGAGCCCGTGGCCGGCCCCGTGCGCCTCCCCATCGCCCACGCGCTCAACCGCGCCCTGCGCGACGAGCTCGACGGCGACGACAAGGTCATGCTGATCGGCGAGGACATCGGCCGGCTCGGCGGCGTCTTCCGGGTCACCGACGGCCTGCAGAAGGACTTCGGCGACCTCCGCGTCGTCGACTCGCCCCTCGGCGAGGCCGGCATCGTCGGCAGCGCCATCGGCCTCGCGATGGCCGGCTACCGCCCCGTGTGCGAGATCCAGTTCGACGGCTTCGTCTTCCCGGCGATGAACCAGATCATCACGCAGCTCGCGAAGTACCGGCACCGCTCCGGCGGGGCCGTCTCCCTGCCGGTGGTCGTCCGCATCCCCGTCGGCGGCGGCATCGGCGCGATCGAGCACCACTCCGAGTCGCCCGAGGCCTACTTCGCGCACACCGCCGGCCTGCGCGTCGTCAGCCCGTCGAACGCCCACGAGGCCTACCACCTGCTGCGCGCCTCCATCGCCAGCGACGACCCGGTGATCTTCCTCGAGCCGAAGCGCTCCTACTGGCTCAAGGGCGACGTCGACCCCGCCGCCACCGTCCCCGCCCTCGACCGCGCCCGGGTCGTGCACCCCGGCGACGACGTCACGATCGTGACGTACGGCGCGCTCGTGCCGGCCGCGCTCAGGACGGCGCAGCAGTACGCCGAGGAGGGCGTCGGCGTCGAGGTGGTCGACCTGCGCTCGCTCTCCCCGATCGACGACGCGACCATCCTGGACTCCGTCCGCCGCACCGGTCGCCTGGTCGTGGCCCACGAGGCCTCGCGCACCGCCGGGCTGGGCGCCGAGATCGCCGCGCGCGTGCAGGACGAGGCGTTCTACTCCCTCGAGGCGCCGGTGCTCCGGGTGACGGGCTACGACACGCCGTACCCCGCCAGCCGCCTCGAGGAGGACTGGCTGCCGAACGTCGACCGCCTCGTCGACGCCGTCGACCGCAGCCTCGAGCACTGACGCGAGCACCGACCCGCGCCACCCCCCGTACGTCAGCACCTGAGCACCGGAAGGTCCTCCCGTTGTCCCCTGTCTCCGCACCCGCCCCGGCCGGTGTCTCCCGCTTCCTCCTCCCCGACGTGGGCGAGGGCCTCACCGAGGCCGAGATCGTGGTCTGGCACGTCGCCGTCGGTGACGTCGTCGAGGTGAACCAGCCGCTCGTCGACATCGAGACCGCCAAGTCGGTCGTCGAGCTGCCCAGCCCGTTCGCCGGCACCGTCGTCGAGCTGCACGCCGCCGTCGGCGAGACGGTCGACGTGGGCGTGGCGATCATCAGCATCGCCACGGAGGCGCCGGCCGAGGCCGACGTCCCCGCCGAGGTCCCGAGCCCCGCCCCCGCCGCGGAGGACACCGCCGCGGACGAGGAGGCCGGGGAGCCCGAGCCGAAGCTGCTCGTCGGGTACGGCGCGCGCGAGGACACCGGCGGCCGCCGCCGGCGGCGCCGCGGGGGAGCGGGCGCCGGTACGACGGCCCCCGCCGCCGAGCGGCCCGTGCTCGCCAAGCCGTCGGTGCGCAAGCTCGCCAAGGTGCTCGGCGTCGACCTGGCCGCGGTCACCCCCAGCGGCCCGGAGGGCCGCACGACCCGCGCCGACGTGCTCGACGCGGCGGAGGGTCGCGCGCCGGGCGGTGCCCCGAGCGGTGCCCCGGACGGCACGTCTGACCCCGACCCGATGAGCCCCGCGGCCCCCGCGGGCGCGGCGGCCGGTGCTGCCGCCGTACCGACCGAGGTGCCGGTCGCCACGGGCGAGGGCGACCTGCGCATCCCCATCAAGGGCGTCCGCAAGCACACGGCGGCCGCGATGGTGCGCTCGGCGTTCACGGCGCCGCACGTGACGGAGTTCGTCACGCTCGACATGACGCGCACGATGGAGCTGCGCGACGCCGTCACGCAGCGGCGCGAGTTCCGCGACGTGAAGGTCAGCCCGCTGGCGTTCGTGGCCCGCGCGTTCCTGCTCGCGCTGGCCCGCACCCCCGAGGCGAACTCGCGCTGGGACGAGGAGGCGCAGGAGATCGTGCAGCTGCGCGAGGTGAACCTCGGCATCGCCGCCGCCACGCCGCGCGGGCTCATCGTGCCGAACATCAAGAGCGCCCAGCGGCTCGGGCTCCGCGAGCTCAGCGCCTCCATCAACGACCTGGCCGCCACGGCGCGGGCCGGGAAGACGTCGCCGGCCGACCAGGCCGGTGGCACCGTCACGATCACCAACGTGGGCGTCTTCGGCGTCGACACCGGCACCCCGATCCTCAACCCCGGGGAGGTCGCGATCCTCGCGTTCGGCGCGGTCCGCCGTACCCCCTGGGTCGTCACCGACGCGGACGGCACCGAGCGCATCGAGCCGCGCTGGGTCACCCAGCTCGCGCTGTCGTTCGACCACCGCGTGCTCGACGGCCAGCAGGGCTCCGAGCTGCTCGCCGACACCGCCGCGATCCTCACCGACCCCGGGCTGGCGCTGCTGTGAGCGGCCGCCCCGACCCCCGGGAGCAGCCCGTGGACGAGCTCGACGTCGTCGTCATCGGCGCGGGCCCGGGCGGGTACGTCGCGGCGATCCGCGCGGCCCAGCTCGGCAAGCGCGTCGCGGTCGTGGAGGAGCGCTACTGGGGCGGCGTGTGCCTCAACGTGGGCTGCATCCCCAGCAAGGCGCTGCTCCACAACGCCGGGCTCGTCAGCACGCTGAGCCACGACGCGGCCGCGCTCGGCATCGGCGTGGACGGCGGCGCCCTGACCTTCGACTACGGCGCCGCGTTCGACCGCAGCCGCACCGTGGCCGAGGGCCGGGTCAAGGGCGTGCACTACCTGATGAGGAAGAACGGCATCACAGAGATCGCCGGCCGCGCGCGGTTCACCGGCAGCCACGTGCTGACGGTGACGGGCGAGGGCGGCGCCGAGCGGGTGGTGCGCTTCGCCCACGCGATCGTCGCCACCGGCTCGCGCGTCGCGATGCTGCCCGGCGTCACCACCAGCGCCAACGTGGTGACCTACGAGGAGCAGATCCTCGCCCGCGACCTGCCCGGCTCGATGCTCGTCGTCGGCGCCGGCGCGATCGGCATGGAGATGGCCTACGTGCTGCAGGCGTACGGCGTGGCCGTCACCGTGGTCGAGTACGCCGACCGCCTGCTGCCCGCCGAGGACGCCGACGTGTCGAAGGAGATCGCGCGGGCCTACGCCAAGCTCGGCGTCACCACCGTGACCGGCGCGGCCGTGGAGACCGTCGTCGACCGCGGCGACGACGTCGAGGTGACCTACCGCCGCGGCGACGCGACGGAGACCGTCGTCGTCGACCGGGTGCTGCTCTCGACCGGGTTCACGCCCAACACGGAGGGTCTCGGGCTCGAGGCGGCCGGGATCGAGGTGGACGCGCGCGGGGCGATCGTGATCGACGAGCGGATGCGCACCAGCGCCCCGCACGTGCACGCCATCGGCGACGTGACGATGAAGCTGGCGCTGGCCCACGTGGCCGAGGCCCAGGGCGTCGTGGCGGCCGAGACCATCGCGGGCGCGACGACCATGGAACTCGGCGACTACCGGATGATGCCGCGCGCCACCTTCTGCCACCCGCAGGTCGCGTCGTTCGGGCTCACCGAGGCGCAGGCCCGCGAGGAGGGCCACGACGTGCTCGTCGCGAAGTTCCCCTTCTCGGCCAACGGCAAGGCCCACGGCCTCGGCGAGCCGGTCGGGTTCGTGAAGGTGATCGCCGCCCAGCCGCACGGCGAGCTGCTCGGCGCCCACCTCGTCGGCCCGGACGTCTCCGAGCTGCTGCCCGAGCTCACCCTGGCGCAGCGGTGGGACCTCGGTTCGTTCGAGCTCAGCCGCAACGTGCACACGCACCCGACCCTGTCGGAGGCGCTGCAGGAGGCGTTCCACGGCCTGCAGGGGCACATGATCAACCTCTGACGGAACCGTTCCGGACCCTCGTGCGTCCGAGGGGCATGGAGCTGACTCGACGGGACACCTTGCGACTGGCGGGCCTGCTCGCCCTGCTGGCGGGCACGCCGACCCTCGCCGCCTGCGGGGAGGGGCCCGCCCCGACCGGCGGCCTCGACCTGGCGGCGGCCGACGTGCCGCGCGCCGAGGTCGACCCGGCGCTCGCCGCCGTCGGCGCGGCGAGCGTCCACGCGGTGGGGGCGGCCCTCCTGACGCACGCCGAGGAGGCCGGTCTGACCGTGGACGGGCGGCTCGGCAACACGGTGGTCTCGCCGTACTCGGTGGCCGTCGCGCTCGCGATGACCCTGGCCGGCGCCCGGGGCGCGACCGCCGCGGAGATGGAGGCCGTGCTCGGCGGGGACGCGGCCGCGCTGGGCGACGGGCTGAACGCGCTGACCCTCCACGTCGAGGGCCTGGCGGGCCCGGTGACGCTGCCGGACGGCGAGGAGGGGGAGGTGCTCCTCGCTGTCGCCAACCGCCTCTTCGGCCAGCAGGGCGTGACGTGGGAGCAGGCGTTCCTCGAGGCGCTCGCGACGTCGTACGGCGCGGGCCTGCAGCTCGCCGACTTCGAGGCCGACCCCGAGGCGGGGCGCGTCGCCGTCAACGGCTGGGTGGCGGACCGGACCGAGGACCGCATCCCCGAGCTCGTGCCCGCCGGTGCCATCACGGCGGCCACGCGGCTGGTGCTCGTCAACGCGGTCTACTTCAAGGCGCCGTGGGCGGCGGCGTTCCAGGCCGACGCCACGGAGGACGGGGTGTTCACCACGGGCGCCGGCGAGGAGGTGACGGTGCCGCTGATGTCGAGCAGCTCCGTCGCGGACGGGCACGGCGTCAGCGACGGCGTCGAGGTGGTGCGGCTGCCCTACGCCGACGGCCGGCTGGCGATGACGGTGATGCTGCCGGCGATCGGGGAGGCGGCGGCGCTGGTCGAGCGGATCGCGGGCGGAGGGCTGGACGAGCTGCTCGACGCCGCGCAGTCCGCCGACCGAGTGAAGGTCGTGCTGCCCCGGTGGGAGACGCGGACGCCGGCGATGCTGGGGGACGCGTTGTCCGCAGCCGGCATGCCGACGGCGTTCACGCCCGCCGCCGACCTCTCGGGCATGACGACCGAGGTCGCCCTCGCGATCGGTGCGGTGGTGCACGAGGGCTGGATCGAGGTGACGGAGGCCGGCACCGAGGCGGCCGCGGCGACGGCGGTGGGGGTGGAGGCGATGTCGGCGATGGCCCCGCCGAGCGTCACGTTCGACCGCCCGTTCGCGTACTGCATCCACGACGTCGCGCACGGCACGCCCGTGTTCCTGGGATGGGTGGACGACCCGTCCCAGCGCCCCGGCTGAGGTGCGGCGCTCGTATCCGGTGGTTGAGGTGGCCGCGCGGGTTCGGTGGTCGAGGTGGCCGCGCGGGTCCGGTGGCTGAGGTGGCCCCGCTGGCCCGGTGGTTGAGGTGGCCGCGCTGGCCCGCTGGTTGAGGTGGCCGCGCCAGCGGCCCTCGAAACCCCGGCGATGGTCGCGTGTGGTTTCGAGGGGTTGCCAGAGCAACCCACCTCAACCACCGAGGGGCTCGAGGTGGCCGCGCTGGTTCGGTGGTTGAGGTGGCCGCGCCAGCGGCCCTCGAAACCACGGATCGGCGCAGGTGCGGGCGCTCCTCAGTTCCGCCGCGTGAACCTGAGCTTGCCGGTGCCGAGTCTCTCCGTGAGGTAGGTCGGGTCGTGCGCGACGCGGTGGTGGCGCCAGCACAGCAACCGCCCCCGTGCGACGGAGGTGTTCCCGCCGCGTGACCACGGGTCGTCGTGGTGGGCCTCGCAGCGATGGGGCGGGGCGTCACAGCCCTCGGCGGTGCAGCCCTGGTCGCGCAGGATCAGCGCGATGCGCTGCGGCTTGTTGTGGAACCGCGCGGCACGGCCGAGGTCCAGGACCTCGCTCTTGGTGCCCAAGACCGCCGGGGCCAGGTCCGCGCTGCAGGCCAGCCGTCGGGCCTCGCCCGGGGAGATGCGGTGACCGGTGTCCAGCGAAGCCGCGGCCAGGCCGCCCGTCAGGGTGTCGACCGACATGGTCACCACCACCGTCGCGCCCGCACCGGCCGCATCGGGGAGGTCGGCGTCACGCATCCGCTCGATGAGCTCGACGAACGCCTGTCCGCGCCGCTCCCACAACGGCCGCACGTCGGCAGTGTCGTCAACGCGGAGGTGGTTGCGGCGGGGCGAGGCGATGGCGTCGAGCATCTTGGCGAACATCGCGCCGTGCATCTCCGGCACCGTGAACCGGCCGTGGACGCACCCGTGACCGTCCTCGCGCATCGTGAGCCGGACCCGCGCAGCCGCCTCGCGCTCCTCCTTCGCCAGCAGCTCCGCCTCACGCGCCTCACCGATCGCGGGCGCGACGATGTCGAGGATCCGGCGCCCCAGCACCCGCAGGTCCCGGGCGTCGTGGTCGGCGGCGAACCCGACCAGGGCTCGTTCCGCGTCGTCACGGACGCCGGCGTCGACGTCGCCTCCGAGGTCGTCGAGCGCTCGCACGATGACGTCGGCCTGGCCGGGCGTCACGGAGCCGGAGGTGGAAGCGGCGGCGAGGGCGTCGTACCGCTCGTCGGTGGCGACCGCGACGCGGACGCGGCGGTGGGCCTCCGCGCGCGTCACCTGCGTCGCGTTCGCGAACCACACGGCAGTCGACGGTGAGCCGTCCTCGTCCTCGACACGCGCCTCGCTGGCGTGGGCCAGCAGCCGCGACTGGAGCGCTGCCAGACGGTTCGCCGCCCGTTCGAGCTCGACGAGCGCCGCGCCGGTCTCGGTCGGGCCGAGGGTCAGCAGACCGAGGTCGAAACCGTCGTCGAGGTCCTCGTGCAGACGCGCGGCGACCCCGGCGATGGGGTGCAGCGCTGTCTCGGTCATGGATCCATCACACCAGCGACCACCGACACTTCCGGCCACGATCGACGGTTCTCCACAGAACGAGTTTCCGCAGGTCAGAACCGCTGCGTCCTGGTTTCGAGGCTCGCTGGCGCGAGCACCTCAACCACCGGGGATGCGGCCACCTGGACCACCTCGACCGCCGGTCCTGCGCGCGGACACCCCGGCCACCGTTAGTGCCGACCGCCCCCGGCTAGTTGCTGTCGGCCGGCCGGGCCCAGTCCCGGAACAGGCGGCGTGACAGCACGCGCCCGTTCGCGTCGTGCAGCTCGAGGTTCTGCCCGGCGTGGCCCCACAGGTAGTCGACCTCGAGGATCGGGCTGGTCGCGCAGGCCACCGGCAACCGCAGCAGGACCCAGTCGTCGGCCGGAGACGCCGTGACGGACGCGGGGTGGCGGCACGGGCCGCCGTCGAACGGCGGGGGTTCCGACCAGGCGAAGGCCACCGCGTGGGTCGCGGCGTAGACGTGCGGCGCTTGGTCGACGCCGAAGAAGACGTTGCCGGCCATCAGGGGGAAGTTGTTGAACCCCATCTCGAACGAGAAGTACTGCTCGCCCTGCTGACGGCCGCTGACCCGACCGGCCCCGTAGAAGTCCCGCACGTCGATGCGTGCGTAGACCGTCGTCTCCGTGAGGGCGACCTCCACCCGTGTCACGTCCACGGCCTGGGGATCGATGCGCGGGGTGAAGCTGCTGCCGAAGCCCACCGTCCGGTCGGCGGCGACGTCGCGGGTGGGGTCGGTGAAGGTGTACGACGACTGCGGCGCCGCGACGGACGGCGCCCAGCCGAGCCCCGCCGCCGCAGCCAGCGCGACACCCGCCACCCATGTCTTCCGCACGCTCGTCCCCCGTTCGTCGCCTCCGCCAGTCAACCACCCGGCGACCCTCCTGTCGCGCGGCGAGCGAGCTCGCGGGCACGCGGCCGGTGCGGTGTCACCCACCGTCGAGGCCCCACCCGACCCCCTCCCACCCCTCAAAACGATTCAAGCCAGAACCTTGCGCACGGATTGAATCGTTTTATACCTTCGACGTGCTCTGCATCACATCCCTCGATCGAAGGAAGTCGATGACGACCTCTCCCTCCGCCCAGCGCCTCGGATCCGCTGTCGCGACCATCGCGTTGCTCTCCGCCGGTCTGGCCGCCACCGCGGTCGCGCCCGCGAGCGCCGTACCCGTCCCGCTGCCGCAGGCAGCCACCACCGCGCTGGGGGCCGCGATCGGGACGGCCCCCACCGCCCCGGTCGGCCTGCTCACCAACGACCTCGACCACCCGATGAACGTCGAGGGCGCCCCGCGCTTCGCCTGGCTGCCGCAGGACGCGGACGCCAACGAGACGCAGACCGCCTACCAGCTGCAGGTGCTCGACGACGCGGGGGAGGTCGTCTGGGACAGCGGGCAGCAGGCCTCCGCGGAGCAGTCGAACGTCGCGTACGCCGGTGACCCGCTGGCCTCGGGCAGCAGCTACGCCTGGCGGGTCCGCACGTGGGACGCCACCGACCTGGCCTCGCCGTGGTCGGCGACGGCGCCGTTCGACACCGGCATCTCCGACGCCGAGTGGAGCGGCGCGTCGTGGATCAAGCGCACGCCGTCGGCCTCGAACGACGTGATGATCACCGACGAGGACCGGCTGCGCATCCGCGGCACGTCGGCCAACGAGTTCGTCCGCGCCCGCTCGGGCGCCGAGTGGACCGACTACGAGGTGTCCATGAAGGTCACCCCGGTCGCGCGGGGCGCCGGCATCCTCTTCCGCTCGCCCGACGCCGCCAACGGCTACATGTGGCAGCTCTCGCCGGACGGGCTCAAGACCCACCGCCGCACCGGCGGCTCCTACCCGCAGGACGCGCGCCGTACCGTGCCCGTCACGCCCGCCATCACCCTCGGCACGACGTACGACGTGCGCATCCGCGTCGAGGGCCGGCGGATCCAGACCTTCATCGACGACCGGCTCGTCGACGACTGGACCGACCCGTCGACGGCGGGCTCGACCGCGGGCACGATCGGCTTCCGCCACACCGCGAACTCGGGCGGCGCCGACATCGGCGAGTTCGACGACGTGCGTGTCACCTCCCTCGACGGCGCGACCGTGCTGCTCGCCGACGACTTCTCGGGCGACCTCGCGCAGTGGGTGGTGCCCACGGGCGGCACGCAGGAGGCCGACGACTACACGTTGCTGCGCACCGACGTCGAGCTCGCCGACAAGGAGGTCGTGCGCGCCCGCAGCTACGTCGCCGGCAGCCACACCTACGAGCTGACGATCGACGGCGAGCGGGCCGACCGCGGCCAGTCGTTCTCCTACCCGGGCGAGGGCTACTACCAGGCCGCCGACGTCACCGACCTCGTGCGCGGCAAGACGCAGCTCGCGCTCGGGGCGACGCTGCACTGGTACAGCAGCGGCCAGGGCCGTCCCGCCGGCGTGCCCGGTCTGCTCGCGAAGGTCGTCGTCGAGTACGCCGACGGCACCGAGCAGGTCATCACCACCGACGACACCTGGCGCGCCCGCCGCGGTCCGTACGTCCCGGCCGGCACCCGCAACGGCGAGGGTGAGTACCTCGAGCACTACGACGCCACCCTCGCGGCCGCCATCGGCGACTGGACGTCGTACGGCTACGACGACAGCGGCTGGGCCCCCGCCGAGGAGATCGGCGCCCACCCGGTCGCGCCGTTCACGCACCTCACCGGCCAGGAGCCCCGCATCACCGAGACGGTCGTGCATCCCGTCGCGATCCTCACCGCCGACGACGGCACGCAGGTCGCCGACTTCGGCACCGTCGTGCCCGCCCGCCCCTCGGTCGCGTTCGACGAGGGCGTCGCCGGGCGCACCCTGCCGCTGCGGGCCAGCTACCGCCTCGCCGCGGACGGGCGCGTCGCCACCGACCGCGTCGCCACGCAGGGCACGAACATGTCGTTCCCCTACACGCAGGTCGCGGGCGAGCAGCAGTTCGACGCCTTCACCCACCTCGCGTTCCGCTACCTGGAGATCCCCGGGGCGGACGAGGAGATCACCGTCGACGACGTGTCGGCCACCGTCGTGCACAGCAGCGTGCCCGAGGGCCGCGACGCCGACTTCGACAGCTCCGACGAGACCCTCGACGCGGTCTGGGACCTCATGGAGCGCTCGGCCCTCTACTCCGTGCAGGAGCAGTTCGTCGACACCCCGACCCGCGAGAAGGGCCAGTTCCTCCACGACACCGTGAACCTGTCGGCGGCCACGACCCTCGCGTTCGGCGAGCGGGCCCACAGCCGCCAGGCGATCCGCGAGTTCATGAACTCGCAGGCCCGCTACTGGACGACCGGCAACGACGCCGGCCGCTACAACGCGGTCTACCCCAACGGCGACGGCAAGCGGGACATCCCCGACTTCACGCTGACGGTGCCGGGCTGGATCTGGAACTACTACCGCCAGACCGGCGACCGCGCGATGCTCGCCGAGACGTACGACGAGCTCCGCGCCACCGCGGGCTACGTGCTGCGCCACATCCCCGAGACCGGGCCCACGGCGGGCCTCGTCACCCAGCTCTCGGGCGGCAGCGGCCCCTACCTGCACGGCATCGTCGACTGGCCCGAGCACGGCCGCTTCGGATACGACATGACCGCCACGGCGCGCACCACCGTCAACGCGCTCTCCGTCGACGTGCTCACGCGGGTCGCCGAGATGGGCGAGCTGCTCGGCGAGGACGCGGCGGACGTCGCGGCCCTGCGCACGGCGCGCGACGAGCTGGTCGACCGGATGAACGCCACGCTCCGCCGCGAGGACGGGCGCTACGTCGACGGTCTGCTGGCCGACGGCTCGCAGAGCCCGGTCGCGGGGCAGCACGCCACCTCGTACGCCCTCGCGTTCGACGTCGCCCCCGAGGCCGACCGGCCCGCGCTCGCCGAGGCGATCGCGGGGATGGGCATGCGCCAGGGCCCGATGACGGTCCACTGGCTCGCGCAGGCGCTGGGCGAGAACGGGCAGGACGAGGCGCTGCTGCGCCTGCTCACCAACCCCGACGACCACGGCTGGGCCCGCACGCTCGCCGAGGGCAACACCTTCACCCCCGAGTCGTGGGTGCAGGACAGCTCGGCCAACAGCCTCTCGCACGGCTGGAGCACCAACACGATGGCCGACGTCGTCGAGCAGATCGTCGGCATCCGCCTGGCCGAGCCCGGCGCCGCCGCGCTCGAGGTCGTGGTGCCCGACATCAGCCTCGAGGAGGCCTCCGGCACGGTGCACACGCAGCGCGGGCCGGTCAGCGTGGCCTGGGACCGCAGCGGCGCCGGCACGGCGGCCACCGTCACGGTGCCGGTCAACGCCACGGCCACCGTCTCGCTGCCGGTGGCGGAGGGCAACGCCTTCGCCGCCCGCAACGGCGCCGTCGAGGCCGAGCGCGTCTCGGTCGCGGACGGCCGGGCGGTCTACCGCATCGGGTCGGGCACGTGGACCTTCGCCGAGGAGGCCGACACGGGCGGCCCGGTCGAGGCGAGCGTCTCCGACGCGGGCCAGGACGGCTGGTACGGCGCGGACGCCGAGCTGACCCTCACCGCCGAGGTGCCCGAGGGCGTCGAGGTGCAGTACGCCGTCGGTGACGGCGCGTGGACGGCCTACACCGCCCCGGTCGCCCTGGCCGAGGGCTCGTACGACGTGCGCTGGCGCAAGGTCCGCGGGGACGTCACCGGCGGTGAGGGCTCGCTGGCGGTGAAGGTCGACGCCACGCTGCCGACCGCCACCGCCACGCTGGGCGCCGACCGGCGGGTCACGATCGCGGCGGCCGACCGGCCGTCGGGCGTCGCCTCGGTCCGCTACCGGGTCGGCGACGGCGAGTGGACCGACTACACCGAGCCGTTCCCCGTCGGCGACGAGCGCACCACGGTGACGTGGGAGGTCACCGACCTCGCGGGCAACACCGCCCCGGCGGGCAGCCTGGACGTGGCCCCCGCGCCGCGACCGGGCCTCTACGGCACCGGCTCGAACGTGGCGCCGCAGAGCCCGTGGAACTACGGCCGCCTCGGCACCGCGAAGCCCATCTCGGTGTTCTTCGAGGGCGAGGACGGCTCGGCGGTCTCCGGCACGGTGTTCGTCACCATCCGCCGCGCGGGCACGGCGCAGGTCACCGCGACCGCGTTCGCGTACGACGGCGCCCGCCGCCAGGTGGCCACCCCCGTGCTGCCGCGCACCAAGGGCAGCTACCAGGTCGGCGTCGTGTTCGTCCCGGACGACGACACCTACCGGGTGAGCCAGCGTCACTTCTGGATCTGGGCGACCCCGACCGGGCGCCCCTGACCCGGGGCCCGGCCGGGCCGCGACCGGGCTGGACCGCACCACCACCGGCGGGGCCGGGACCCACGAGGTCCCGGCCCCGTCGGGCGTCCGGGCCCGGACTGGCAGGCTGGGCGTCGTGGGTGACCTCGCGGGCGTCGTGCTGGCCGGGGGCCGGGGCAGCCGGCTCGGGGGCGTCGAGAAGGCGCGCCTCGTCGTCGGCGGGCGCACCCTGCTCGACCGGGCGCTCGACGCCTGCGCCGCGACGACCGAGGTCGTGGTGGTCGGGCCCGTCGTGCCGACGGAGCGGCCGGTCACCTTCGTGCGGGAGGAGCCGGCGTACGGCGGACCCGCCGCGGGCCTGCTCGCCGGGGTGGCCGCGCTCGGGGACGCGGTCGACCGCGTCGTCGTGCTCGCCGTCGACATGCCCCACGTGACCGCGGCGACGGTGACGCGGCTCGTCGCAGCACTCGGCGGCGCGGGCGGGCCGGCGGGACCGGACGGTGCTGACGGCGCCGACGGCGGTGCCGATGGCGCCGTGCTGCTGGCGCCGGACGGCCGGCGTCAGCTCGCGATGGCGCTCGACGTGGCTGCCGTGCGGGCGGCCGCGCCGCCGCCGGGGGACCGGGCGGGACTGCCGGTGCACGTGCTCGTCGGCGGCCTGCGCCTCGTCGAGGTGCCCGCGCGCGAGCGGGAGGGTGAGGACGTCGACACCTGGGACGCCGCCCGCGACGCGGGAGCGACCGGGCTCAGGCCACCGGGATCGTGACGGCGCGGAACGCCGCCACGGCCTGCTCGTAGAGCGCGACCAGGTCGGGCTCGGGCCCGCCCGGCCCGCCCGGGGCGGCCTCGAGCTGCTCGGCCCACCGGTCCATCGCCACGCGCACCACGGCCGTCGTGGTCTCCACCAGGATGTGGGGCGTCGGGTCGTCGGGCGCCGCGCCGGTCAGCTCGGCGAGCGCGCAGGCGAACCCGGCCCGCCGCTCGTCGTCGACCGCCACGGCCGCCGCGCGCAGGCTCGGCTCGGTGCGCAGCAGCCGGTAGACGCGCCGCAGCTGGCGCCCCGACGGGCTCCGCCCGTTCTCGTGGCGGCGCAGCACCTCGACCCACAGCGCCTCGAGCTGCGGCAGCAGCGGCTCGTCGGGGCGCAGCGCGGCCACCCCCTGCTCGAACGCGTCCTCGATGTCGCCGGTCACGACCAGTGCGGCGCGCTCCTTCGTCACGGCGTACCGGAAGAACGTGCGCGACGAGACTCCCGCGGCCCGCGCGATGTCGTCGGCGGTGCAGCCCGCGACCCCGTGCTCCTCGAAGAGGGTCAGCGCGGCCTCGCAGATGTCCTGCTCGGTCTGGCGCCGCCGCCGACGGCGCAACGGCTCCTCGCCCACGGGCGTCGTGCCGGTCACCTCGGTCGTCATCACGCCTCCTCGTCGACGGACTGTAGTCGACGGCAGTTCGTGCCTTCTTGGCAGTGACTGCCAGAATAGGCCGGTCGAGAAAGGACCCGTGTGACCACCGAGCAGACCGTGCCCCCGCAGAACCCCACCCCGAGCCCCACCTCCGGCCCCGCCGCCGGCCCCACCACCAACGCCTCCGCCGCGCCGCCCGCGGTGCCGCGTGCCGTCGTACCCCTGCTGGTCGTGTCGGCCTTCGTCGTGATCCTCAACGAGACGATCATGGGCGTCGCGCTGCCCGAGCTGATGCAGGACCTCGACATCACCGCGGCGCGTGCGCAGTGGCTGACGTCGGCGTTCCTGCTGACGATGGCCGTCGTCATCCCGCTCACGGGCTGGCTGCTGCAGCGCCTGCACGTGCGCACCGTCTTCCTGTTCGCGATGTCGACCTTCTCGGCCGGCACGCTGCTGGCCGCGCTGGCGCCCGGCTTCGAGGTGCTCGTCGTCGGCCGCGTCGTGCAGGCGGTCGGCACGGCGATCATGATGCCGCTGCTGATGACGACCATCCTGACCACGGTCGCGCCCGAGCGCCGCGGCCGGATGATGGGGACGATCTCCATCGTCATCTCCGTCGCCCCCGCGATCGGCCCGACGGTCTCCGGCCTCATCCTGCAGTCGCTGAGCTGGCGCTGGATGTTCTGGATCGTGCTGCCGATCGCGCTGACCTCGCTGCTGCTGGGCGCGATCTGGGTGCGCAACGTGACGACCCCGACCCGCCCGAGCCTCGACGTGCTCTCCGTCGTGCTCTCCGCGCTCGGCTTCGCCGGCCTCATCTACGGCCTGTCGAGCATCGGCGAGTCCGCCGGCGGCCACGCCCCGGTCGCGCCGTGGATCCCGCTCGTCGTCGGTGGCGTCGCGCTCGCCGCGTTCGTCACGCGGCAGCTGGCGCTGAAGGAGCGCGCGCTGATGGACCTGCGCGCCTTCGCGACCCCGACCTTCTCCATCGCGGTCGCGCTCGTCGCGGTCAGCATGATGGCGCTGTTCGGCACGCTCATCCTGCTCCCGATCTACCTGCAGACGGTGCTCGGCGAGTCGACCCTGCAGACCGGCCTCGTGCTGCTGCCCGGCGGCCTCGTCATGGGTCTGCTGGCGCCGATCGTCGGCCGCCTCTTCGACGAGCACGGCCCGCGCCCGCTCGTCGCTCCCGGCGCCGTCATCGCGTCGGTCGCCCTGTGGTCGATGTCGATGCTGGGCCAGGACACCTCGCTCGGCATGGTCGTGGCGATCCACGTGGTGCTGAGCATCGGCCTGGCGCTCATGTTCACGCCGCTGCTCACCTCCGCGCTCGGCTCGCTGCCGCCGCAGATCTACTCGCACGGCAGCGCCATCGTCGGCACCGTCCAGCAGGTCGCCGGCGCCGCCGGCACCGCCCTGTTCATCACCGTGATGACGCGCCGCTCGACCGCCGAGCTCGAGGCCGGTCTCGACGTCGCCGCCGCGACCGCCGAGGGCGTGCACGCCGCGCTCCTGTGGGGCGGCATCATCTCCGCGCTCGCGGTCGTCGTCGCGCTCTTCGTGCGCCGGCCGCCTGCGGTCGTGGGGGAGGCCGCCGCGGCGGACCGGCCCGCCGTGCACTGAGCTCCTCGCAGCACCGGTCGCGAGCCGGTACGGCGGACCTGCGGGTCCGGCGTACCGGCTCGTGCCGCGTGCGGGGGGCTCAGTGCGTCGAGGCGGCCGCGGCGACGTCGGTGACCCCGGTGATCCCGGGGGCCGGGCGCTCGGCCTCCGCGTCGTCGTAGCGGTCGCGGGCCTCGTCGATGCGCGGCAGGTGCGCCGTCGCCCAGTCCAGGATCGCGTCGACCGGTGCGCGCAGCGTCTTGCCGAGCGGGGTGATGCGGTACTCGACCGCGACGGGGCGGGTCGACAGCACCGTCCGCTCGACGATGCCGTTGCGCTCGAGGCGGCGCAGCGTGGCGCTCAGCGACTTCTGGGTCACGGCCGGGATCGCCCGCCGCAGCTCGTTGAAGCGGCAGGGGCGCTCGCACAGCTCGTTGAGCACGTGCAGCGACCAGGTGTCGAGCACCTGGTCGAGCAGCTCGCGGTGCGCGGCGCCGATCTCAAGGCGGTGCGGAGCGGGGGTGTCGGTATCCGTCACGAGACCTAGTCTCGTTGAAGTGTCCTGAGAGCACCAGGTATCCATGGGAAACCGAATCCGGCAATCCCGAGGAGCACCCCGTGTCCGTCCGTCTCTCGTCCCCCGCGTCCCTGATGCAGCCCGTCCCCTACCACCACGTCGCGGTCGCCACCGGCACCCGCCAAGTCCATGTCTCCGGCCAGATCGCCCGCGACGCCGACGGCACGCCGCTGGCGCCCGGTGACCTCGCCGGCCAGGTCGCGGCGGCCCTGCGCAACACCCACGCCGGGCTCGCGAGCGCCGGCGCGGGCTTCGCCGACGTGGTGCGCCTGACCTTCTACGTCACCGGCTGGGCGCCCGAGAGGATCGAGGCCTTCATGACCGGCGTCCAGGCTGTCGCCGACGAGATCGGGCTGCCGTCGCCGATGCCGCCCGCGTCCCTCATCGGCGTCGACTTCCTCTTCGAGCCCGACGTGCTCGTGGAGGTCGAGGCCACCGCCGTCCTCGACTGAGCGCCGGCGCCGGCCCGGCGGGCGGGGTGGCGTCAGCGCCTCACGGCAGGATCGCGTCGACGTACCCGCCGTCCGCGCGCAGCGCCCCGCCCGTCGTCGCCGAGGCGAGGTCGGAGCACAGGTAGACCACCATGTTCGCGATCTCCTCGGGCTCCAGCAGGCGCTGCACGAGCGAGGACGGCCGGTGCTCCTTCACGAACTGCCGCTGGCGCTCGTCCCACGAGCCGTCGGTGCCGACCATCTCGGCGACGAAGTCCTCGACGCCGGGGGTGTGGGTCGGGCCGGCGATGACCGTGTTGACGGTGACGCCGCTGCCCGCGACGGCCTTCGCGAAGCCGCGCGTCACGCCGAGCAGGGCGGTCTTCGTGACGCCGTAGTGGATCATCTCGGCCGGGATCGCGACGGCGGAGTCGCTGGCGATCGTCACCGCCCGTCCCCACCCGCGCTGCTGCATGCCGGGCAGGTAGGCCCGCAGCATCCGCACGGCCGACATCACGTTGACCTGGAAGTAGTGCTCCCACGTCGCGTCGTCGACCTCGAACGGGTCGAGCGAGCCGAAGATGCCGAGGTTGTTGACGACCACGTCGACGTCGGGCAGCTGGCGCACCGCGTCGTCCGCGCCCGCGCCGGTGGACAGGTCGGCCGCCACCTGCAGCACCTCCGCCCCGGGTACGGCGTCCCGCACCGCCGCGGCCGCCTCCTCGAGCGCCTCGGCCCGGCGGCCGTTGAGAGCGACGCGCGCACCGGCGCGGGCGAGCCCGGTGGCGATGGCCAGGCCGATGCCCTGGCTCGATCCGGTGACGAGGGCCGTCCGGCCCGAGAGGTCCAGCTGCACGGTGCGCTCCTGTGAGTCGGGGATGGTGGCGGCACCCATCCTGCCGCGCCGCCGGGTGGTCCCGAGGGCCGCCGGGGCGGCCACCTCAACCACCGGACCGTCAACTGGGGCCCACGTCCGGTGGTTGAGGTGGGTTGCTCTGGCAACCCCTCGAAACCACGCCCGGGACGCGTGGTTTCGAGCCCGGTCAGAACGTGCTGTCGCAGGCCATGCGCTGCGGCAGCGCCGTCTCGCCGTCCAGCGCGTCGGCCGCGCGGGCCCGTCCCAGGTTCCACTCGATCCAGGAGTCGTCCGGCACGGATCGGCCGGCCAGGGCGCAGTCCCGATCGTCGTCCGACAGGTCGGCGTCGGCGAGCACCGGCACGGCGTCGTCGGACAGCCCGCCGAGGTGGAGCCAGTCGATGCGGCCGGTCGCGTCGTACCGCTCGAGGTTGCGCTCGGCGATCCAGGCGTCGGGGTTGATCGCCGCGAGTCCCAGCAGCGCGACGACCCCGCTGAGCAGGGCGAACCGCGCGAGCCAGGCACCGCGCAGGGTCACCCCGGCGACGACCACCGCGAGCACGACGAGCCCGAGCCAGCCCTCGAAGACGGTCACGAGCAGACGCAGCTGGGTGTAGCCGTAGGCGTCCTGGTAGAGGTCCACGCGGTGCAGCGCCGAGGCGACCACGACGAGCGTGAGCAGGCAGAGCAGCCCGAGGGTGCCACGCAGCCAGGCCCGGTCGGCGGCGGTGTCGCGGGGCGCCTTGCGGGCGGCCGCCCAGACGACGACCAGCGTGAGGGCGGTGGTGACGGTGAGCTGGCCGAAGCCCTGGTGGACGTACTCGGCGTAGGTCAGCCCCGTCGTGCGGCGCAGGTAGTCGTGCCCGCCGAAGGCCACGGTGGCCTGGGCCGCGAGGAACGCGGCCAGCACCGCGACGACGACGAGCACGGGGGCCAGCCACTCGAACCGGCGGGCGACGGGACGCGGCGGGGTGCGCTCGCCGTCGACGCGGGGCGGGTTGAGGGCGAGGTACGCCGCGGCCAGCACGGTCCCGCCCACGGCGACGGTCACGAAGGCGCGGAGCACGAAGGTGTCGAGCGTCAGGTCGGGCAGCACCGCGTCGGCCCACTCCGCCAGCAGCGCGTCGGCCGAGACGAGCAGGGCCCCGAAGACGACGAGACCCAGCGCGGAGAGCACGACCGTGCGCAGCAGCGCCCCGCCCCGCCCGGTCAGCGCCCCGAGGGTGCGCCCGAGCCAGGGCATCCCCCGCAGCCCGGCGAGCGGCCACGCCATGCCGGCGAGCAGGAACCCGGGCAGGGTGCGCCCGCGGGTGACCCCGACGACGCAGAGCGCCGCCCCGGCGAGGAGGCAGAGCACGACGATCCACTCCGCGTCACGCACCGCGACCGTGGAGGCGAGCAGCGCGCACAGCGCCCCGCAGGTCAGCGTGAACGGGTCGCGCCGGTCGCGGGCGGCCAGCAGCACCACGGCGCCGGCGGCGAGGAGCACCAGGAACGTGCCGAGCCCCCACGTGGAGAACGGCAGCACCAGCCCGCCGAGGAGCCCGGCGCCGAGCGCGCCCAGCAGCACGGCCGGACGGGCGGGCACGCCGCGGTCGGGCCAGAACCCGCCGAGGAGCTCGTCGAGCAGGCCGGGGGCGGGTACGGCGGCAGCCGGGGCCGCGGGGTCGGTCGCGGTGGACGCAGGGGTGGGCGCAGGGGTCGTCGGCACGGGGGACGCAGGCACGGGAACCTCCGGACGGTCGGGGGACGGGACGGGCGCCGGTACGGCGGCAGCCGGCGCCGCGGGACGGTCGGGCGGGGTGAGGGGGAGGTCGACGCGCACCCGCGCGCCGCCCTCGCCGGGGGGTGGGTCGACGAAGCCGATCTCGCCGCCGTGCAGGTCGGTCACCCAGCGGGCGATGGCCAGGCCGAGCCCGGTGCCGCCCCCGCCCTCGGTGGTGCGGAGGGTGCCGAAGGGCTCGAAGACCCGCTCGCGGTCCGCGGGCCCCAGGCCGGGTCCGGCGTCGCGGACCTCGAGACGCCACCGCCCGGCGGTGCCGCCGGCCCCGCCAGGGGGCTCGGCCGCCGCCTCGACCCGCACGGTGCCGCCGGCCGGGCTGTGCCGCGACGCGTTGTCGAGCAGGTTGGCGACGAGCTGGTGCAGCCGCGCCGGGTCGGCCCGCACGACCAGCCCGGGCGGGGCGACGTGCACGGCGTACGCCACCTCGCGGCCCAGCACCCGCGCCTCGGTGACGGCGGCGTCGAGGAGGTCGGCGACGTCGACGGGCTCGGGCGAGAGGGGCGCCTTGCCGGCGTCGACGCGGGCGAGGTCGAGCAGGTCCTCGACGAGGTCGCTCATCCGCTCGGCCTGGGCGAGGGCGGCGGCGAGCGCGTCGGGGGAGCGGGGCGCGACGCCGTCGACGACGTTCTCGAGCACGGCGCGCAGGCCCGCGAGGGGGGTGCGCAGCTCGTGGCTCACGTTGGCCACCAGCTCGCGCCGGCGGCGGTCGACGCCGGCCAGGTCGTGGGCCATCGTGTTGAAGGCCCGCGCCAGCTCGCCGACCTCGTCGCGCGACGTCGCGTCGACCCGCACGTCGTAGTCGCCGCGGGCCATCCGCCGCGCCGCGGCCGTCATCTGCCGCAGCGGCGACGTCATGCCGACCGCGAGCAGCTGGGTGAGGGCGAGCGCGAGCAGCACCGTCACGGGGATGCTCAGCCACGCGGGCACGTCGGCCGCCCGTCCGAGCGAGGCGACGACCGCCGCGACGGTCACGCTCACCGCGACGAGAAGTCCGAGCTTGACCTTCACCGATCGCACGCGGGCGAGCGGCTCTGGACGGGCCGGGCGCGCGGGCCGGCCGGTGCCCTCGGGGCTCACGCCGGGCCGCCCGTCTCGAGCGCGTAGCCGACGCCGTGCACCGTGCGCACCAGGTCGGCCCCGATCTTCGCCCGCAGTCCCTTCACGTGGCTGTCGACCGTGCGGGTGCCCGACGCCTCGGCCCAGCCCCACACCTCGGCGAGCAGGCGCTCGCGGGTGACGACGGCGCCGGGGTCGGCGGCGAGGCAGAGCAGGAGGTCGAACTCGGTGGGAGTCAGGCGGACCTCCTCGCCTCCCCGCCAGGTACGGCGCGCCCGCGGGTCGACGCGCAGGTCGCCGAGCTCGAGGGCCCGGCGCCCGGCCAGCTCGCCGGCCCGGTCGACGCGGCGCAGCAGCGCCCCGACGCGGGCGACGAGCTCCCGCATCCGGAACGGCTTGGTCAGGTAGTCGTCGGCGCCGACGCCGAGCCCGACGAGCACGTCGGCCTCGTCGGCGCGGGCGGTGAGCATGAGCACCGGGACGGGCCGGTCGGCCTGGATGCGCCGGCAGACCTCGTGCCCGTCGTACCCGGGCAGCATCACGTCCAGCACCACCGCGTCGGGCGCGTGCTCGGCGTGGGCCGCGACGGCGCCCGGGCCGTCGAAGGCCCGGACGACGTCGTACCCCTCGGCCTGGAGCCGGTCGGTGACCGCCTGGTTGATGACCGGGTCGTCCTCGACGACGAGGACCCGTCGGTTGCTGCTCATGCCCTGAAGGCTAGGAGCGCGAGGGCGCGGGAGCGGGGGACGACCTGTGGAGGTTCTGTGCAGATCGGTCCGAGCGGTCCGGGGTGGCCGGGTCGCTCAGGCGACGCCGTCGGAGTCGCGCGCGGCGGCCCAGAGGTCGATGCCCGAGTCCACGGCGTGCCGGTCGATGGCCGCGAGCTCGTCGTCGGAGAAGCCGAGGCGCTCGGTGGCGGCGACGTTGGCCCGCACCTGCTCGGCGCTGCTGGCCCCGACGAGCACCGACGTCACCTCGGGGCGGCGCAGCGCCCACGCGAGCGCGAGCTGGGCGAGGGTCTGGCCGCGGTCCTGCGCGATCGCGTCGAGGGCGCGGATGTGCTCGAGCGCCTCCTCGGTCAGCAGGTCGGTCGACAGCGACTTGCCCTGGCTCGCGCGGGAGCCCGCGGGCACGCCGCCGAGGTACTTGTCCGTCAGCATCCCCTGAGCCAGCGGCGAGAAGGCGATGCACCCGACACCGAGCTCGCCGAGCGTGTCGAGCAGGCCGCGGGTCTCGATCCAGCGGTTGAGCATCGAGTACGACGGCTGGTGGATGAGCAGCGGCGTACCCAGCTCGGCGAGGATGCGCGCGGCCTCGCGGGTGCGCTCGGCGGAGTAGGAGGACACCCCGACGTAGAGCGCCTTGCCGCTGCGCACGATCTGGTCGAGGGCGCCCATCGTCTCCTCGAGCGGCGTGGTCGGGTCCGGGCGGTGGTGGTAGAAGACGTCGACGTAGTCCAGGCCCATGCGCTTCAGCGACTGGTCGAGGCTGGAGACGAGGTACTTCCGCGAGCCGCCCACCTGGCCGTAGGGGCCGGGCCACATGTCCCAGCCCGCCTTGGAGGAGATGACGAGCTCGTCGCGCAGGTCGCGGAAGTCGGTGCGCAGGTGGCGGCCGAAGTTCTCCTCCGCCGCGCCGTAGGGCGGCCCGTAGTTGTTGGCGAGGTCGAAGTGCGTCACGCCGAGGTCGAAGGCGGTGCGCAGGATCTCGCCCTGCCGGTCGAACGGCACGTCGTCGCCGAAGTTGTGCCACAGGCCGAGGCTCACGGCCGGGAGGTCGAGGCCGCTGCGACCGGTACGGCGGTAGGGCATGGCGTCGTAGCGGTCCGGGGCCGGCGCGTAGGTCATGGACCCATCCTGGCGCGGCGCGCAACGCCGCGCCGTCCGCCCCTCACCCGTACGGGTGCCAGGTGCGCGCGGGGGGTGACGGATGGCCCGCACGCGCGTACCGTCGAGGGAAATCGCCCTCGAGAGCCCGGGGACGGCGCATGCCCGTCGAGGGGAACGACCGATGACGGCGAAGAACGACCTCGAGATACGCATGGAGCCGGACGGCTCCACCATCCACGTCCGCGGCATCGTGGACCAGCTGAGCGGGCCCGACCTGCGCGGCTTCCTCCAGTCCCAGGTCGGCGACGTCGACCAGCTCACCGTCGACCTGACCGACGTGCAGGTCCTCCTCGCGGCGGGGTTGCGCGAGCTCGACGCGGGTCTGCGCATCGTGCGCGACCGCGGCGCGCTCGTCGTCGTCCACGCCCCCGAGGGCTCCATGGCCCACCGGGTCATGGACGTCGCCCGCCGGGTGGGCACGCAGCCCGCGCAGGGGTACGTCACGGCTCCCGCCGCGGGGTACGCCGACGCCTGACCCCGCCTGTCCCGTCCGCCCCCGCGCGTCTACCAGCGCGGGGGCGGACGGCGCAGCGGTGCACGCCGCGTCCCGCGTGTGACGTTCGTCTCCAAACGGCCCGGTGAGGCCCTCTCGATGTGCGTCGCGCACCCGCAGTCGGTCTAATCGGGAGGGTGAGCGAACCAGTCGACGTAGTGCTGATCGGTGGCGGCATCATGAGCGCGACCCTCGGGTCGCTGCTGCAGCAGCTGGAGCCGGAGTGGGACATCAAGGTCCTGGAGCGGCTCGACTCGCTCGCCCAGGAGAGCTCGGACGCGTGGAACAACGCGGGCACCGGCCACTCGGCCCTGTGCGAGCTCAACTACACCCCCGAGAAGGCCGACGGCTCGATCGACATCACCTCCGCGGTGAAGGTCAACGAGCAGTTCCAGCTCTCCCGCCAGTTCTGGACGTTCCTGGTGCAGAGCGGCCGGCTCCCCGAGCCCCGCGCCTTCATCACCCCCACGCCGCACATGAGCTTCGTGTGGGGCGAGAAGAACGTCGACTACCTGCGCAAGCGGTACGACGCGCTCTGCGACCACCCGCTCTTCTCCGGCATGGAGTTCTCCGACGACCCGGAGATCATCCGCAAGTGGGCCCCGGCGCTCATCGAGGGCCGCCAGGGCGACGAGCCCGTCGCCGCGACGTACGCCGCCGCCGGCACGGACGTCGACTTCGGCTCGCTCACCCGGCTCCTCACCTCCTCCCTCGTCGACGGGGGCGCGGAGCTGCGCACCGGCGCCGACGTGCGCTCGCTCAAGCGGGCCGAGGACGGCACCTGGATCGTGCGCGGCAAGCAGCGCGGCGAGAAGTTCGAGCTGCGCTCCCGCTTCGTCTTCGTCGGGGCCGGCGGCGGCGCGCTCACGCTCCTGCAGAAGTCGCGCATCGCCGAGATCCGCGGCTTCGGCGGCTTCCCCGTCAGCGGCGAGTTCCTCCGCACACGCGACCCCGCGGTCGTCGGCGAGCACCACGCCAAGGTCTACGGCAAGGCCGCCGTCGGCGCGCCGCCCATGTCGGTGCCGCACCTCGACACCCGCGTCGTCAACGGCGAGCCCAGCCTGATGTTCGGTCCGTACGCCGGGTTCAGCCCGCGCTTCCTGAAGAACGGCTCGCTCTTCGACCTGCTGAAGTCGGTGCGCCTGCACAACCTGGTGCCGATGCTCCAGGTCGCGGTGCGCAACCTCGACCTCGTGCGCTACCTCCTCGGCCAGCTCGTCGCGCGCCGCAGCACCAAGTTCGCCGAGCTGCAGGCGTTCTACCCCGCCGCCCAGCCGGGCGACTGGGAGAAGATCGTCGCCGGCCAGCGCGTGCAGGTCATCAAGAAGGACCCGGAGAAGGGCGGCGTGCTGCAGTTCGGCACCGAGGTGGTGGCGGCCGCCGACGGCTCCATCGCCGGCCTGCTCGGCGCCTCCCCGGGCGCCTCGACCGCGGTCGCGATCATGCTCGACCTGCTCGAGCAGTGCTTCCCCGACCGCTGGGCCACCTGGGAGCCGACGCTGGGCGCGATGGTGCCCAGCAACGGTGCCCCGCTGGCGTCCGACCCGCAGCGCGCCCGAGAGCTGATGGTCGCCACCTCCCAGGCCCTCGGCCTCGACGACGACGGCGGCGACCCGGGCGACGGCGGCCTGCGCGCCTCCGCCTGAGCGCACCCGCACGAGCAGCACCCGCACGGACGACCGCCCCCGACGCCACGGCGTCGGGGGCGGTCGTGCGTTCGGGCCCGGCGCGGCTCCGCCGTACCCGAGGGAGCCGGGGTTCGGCGCCCCGGGCCACAATGGCGCCCATGAGCGAGACCACCTGGACGACGTCGGGCGACTACGAGGACATCATCTACTCCACGACGGAGGACGGGATCGCGAAGATCTCGATCAACCGCCCCGAGGTGCACAACGCGTTCCGCCCGCAGACGCTGATCGAGGTCTCCCACGCCCTCGACGTCGCGCGCGAGGACGAGGGCGTCGGCGCGATCATCCTGACCGGCGAGGGCGGCAAGGCGTTCTGCTCCGGCGGCGACCAGCGGGTGCGCGGCGACTCGGGCTACAAGACCGACCCGGGTGCCACGGGCCGCTTCCACGTCACCGACCTGCACGTGCAGATGCGCCGCTGCCCCAAGCCGATCGTGGCCTCGGTCGCCGGCTGGGCCATCGGCGGCGGCCACGTGCTCCACCTCGTCTGCGACCTCACCATCGCCGCCGACAACGCCCGCTTCGGGCAGGTCGGGCCGAAGGTCGGCTCCTTCGACGGCGGGTACGGCGCGAGCATCCTCTCCGACCTCGTCGGGCCGAAGAAGGCCAAGGAGATCTGGTTCCTCTGCCGTCAGTACGACGCGCAGGAGGCCCTGTCGATGGGCTTGATCAACACCGTGGTGCCGTTGGCCGACCTCGAGGCCGAGACCCTGAAGTGGTGCCGCGAGATGCTGGCGCTCTCGCCGTGGGCGCTGCGCCTGTCGAAGCTGTCGTTCCACGCCCACGAGGACGGCTACGCCGGCATCCAGCAGCTCGCCCACGACGCCAACCTGCTGTTCTACGGCCAGGCCGAGGCGCAGGAGGGTCGCGAGGCGTTCAAGGCCAAGCGCACCCCCGACTTCACGCAGTTCCCGCGCCGCGCCTGAGCGCCCGGCGGTTCGTGGTGGCAGCGCCGCGGAAACCCTGGCGCTGCTACCACGAACGGCCGGACGGGGACCGGGCTCAGACCCCGCGGAACACCGGCGGGCGCTTCTCGCTGCGGGCGGCGGCGGCCTCGCGGACGTCCTCGCTGGCCCAGCAGGCGGCGAAGGTGCGCGCGACCTCCTCGTCGCTGCCGCCGTTGAGCACCAGCTTGTTGTGCGCCAGCGTCAGCGGGGCCAGCGTGGCGATCTCTGCGGCCCACACCAGGGCGTCGTCGAGGGTGCCGGTGCGGTCGACGAGCCCGTAGCGGACGGCCTCGTCGACGTCGACCGTCTCGGCGGCCAGCATGAGGCGCCGCGCGAGCCCGCCGCCGGCGACGGTCTGCAGGGTGCGCATCGTCCAGGCGTCGACGGCCATGCCGTTGCGCGCGGTCGGTACGCCGAAGCGCGCCCCCGCGTCCGCCACGCGCAGGTCGGCCGCGAGCGCGAGCTGGGTGCCGGCGCCGATGGCCGGGCCGTTCACCGCCGCCACGACCGGCACCGGCAGCCGGGTGAGGCCGTGGAGCATCCCGTAGAGCGCCTCGAGGAACTCCTCGCCGTACACGCCCGTCAGGTCGGCGCCGGAGCAGAACGACGACCCCTCGCCCGTCAGCACGAGCACGCGGGCGCCGGCGTCGACCTCCTGCTGCGCGGCCGCGGCGATGGCGCGGCACAGCTCGAGCGAGAGGGCGTTGCGGCGCTCGGGGCGCTGCAGGGTCAGGAGCGAGACGGATCCGTCGCGGGAGGTGGCGAGCACCCCCGCAGCCTAGGACGCGCTCCCCGGGGGCCGGCGGGGGTCCCGGGGAGCGGTCAGACCCGCCGCGCCAGGGTCAGCGCGAAGTCGCCCGGGGCGTCCGTCCAGGCCGTCTCGACCGCGAACCCCGCGCCGGCCAGCTCGTCGGCGACGCCCTCGGGGCTGAACTTCGTCGAGATCTCCACCTGGATCTCCTCCCCGGAGCCCAGGTCGAGCTCGAGCCCCGCGCCCGGGATCCGCACGTGCTGCGGCCGGTCGCTGCGCAGCCGCAGGTCCATCCGGCCCAGCCGCGGGTCCCACAGCGGGGCGTAGGAGAACGCGTCGAGGTCGAAGTCGGCGCCCAGCTCGCGGTTGAGCACGCGCAGCGTGTTGAGCACGAACCTCTCGGTGACGCCGCCGGCGTCGTCGTACGCCGCGACCAGCCGCTCCACCGGCTTGAGCAGGTCGGTGCCGAGCAGCAGCCACTCGCCCGGGTCGAGGGAGTCGGCGAGGGCGCCGAGGAACGCGCCGCGCTCCTCGACGTACAGGTTGCCGATCGTGCTGCCGAGGAAGGCGACCACCCGCCGCCCCACCTCCGGGCCGCGGGGCAGCCGGGCCAGGTGGGTGGTGAAGTCGCCGACCACCGGGGTGACCTCCAGCCCGGGGTGGCGCTCGGCGATGCGCACGGCCGCGTCCTGCAGCGTGGCCTCGGCGACGTCGAGCGGCACGAAGCGCCGCAGCGGCCCGTGGCTGCGCCCGGGGTCGGTCAGCGCGTCGAGCAGCAGCCGGGTCTTGTCGCTCGTGCCCGACCCCAGCTCGACGAGGGTCGCCGCGTCGCAGGCGTCGGCGATCGCGGGGGCGTGCGCGGCGAGGATCGCCCGCTCGGCCTCGGTCGGGTAGTACTCCGGCAGCCGGGTGATCTGGTCGAACAGGTCGGAGCCGACGTCGTCGTACAGCCAGCGCGGCGGCAGCCGCAGCGGCCGGGCGCCGAGCCCCCGGCGCACGTCGGCGACGAGGGCCTCGGTGGCGGTGCTCATCGGCCCATCCCGACCGGCGCGCCGCCGTCGGCGAGCCGCACCCCCGACAGCGCCCAGCGCGAGGCGTGCGGGAAGAAGTTGCGGTACGTCGTGCGGGCGTGGCCCGGCGGGGTCAGCGCGCAACCGCCCCGCAGCACCATCTGGTTGGACATGAACTTGCCGTTGTACTCCCCGATCGCGCCCTCGGGCGGGTGGAATCCCGGGTAGGCGTGGTACGCCGACGACGTCCACTCCCAGCAGTCGCCGTGCACCTGCCGCAGCCGCGGACCGCCGGGGGCCGCGGGCGCCGCCGGGCGCGGGTGCCACGTCGTGGTGTCGGCGAGGTTGCCCGCCACGACCTCGGCCTGGCCGTCGGTGACGACCGCGTGCTCCCACTCGGCCTCGCTCGGCAGCCGCGCCCCGGCCCAGGTCGCGAACGCGTCGGCCTCGTAGAAGCTGACGTGCGCCACGGGCAGCGTCGGGTCGACCGGGCGGGTGCCGTGCAGCGTGTGCTCGAACCAGGCCCCGTCGCGCTCGGTCCAGTAGAACGGCGCGCGCCAGCCCTCCGCCTTGACGCGCCCCCAGCCGTCGGAGAGCCACAGCTCGTGCCGCCCGTACCCGCCGTCGGCCATGAACGCCATCCACTCGCCGTTCGTGACGAGGCGGTCGGCGATGCGGTAGGGCTCCAGCCACTGCCGGTGGCGCGGCAGCTCGTTGTCGAAGCAGAAGCCGTCGCCGGTGTGCCCCACCTCGACCAGCCCGCCCTCGACCTCGACCCAGCCCATCGGCCCGGGGTCGACCGCGCCGAGCGCCCCCGCCGCCCCCGCCGCCCCGCCGAGGGGAGCGCCGGCGTACACCGGCTCCAGCGGGTTGCGCGACAGCACGTGCTTGATGTCCATGAGCAGCAGCTCCTGGTGCTGCTGCTCGTGGTGGAACCCGAGCTCGACGGTCGGCAGCAGCCGCCGCAGCGTGCCCTCGTCGGCGCCCGCGAGGACGGCGCGGACCCGCTCGTCGACGTTGCGACGGAACTCGCCCACCTCGTGGGCCCCCGGGCGCGTCACGAGCCCGCGGTCGGGGCGGGAGTAGCGCGGCCCCAGCGACTCGTAGTAGCTGTTGAAGAGGAACCAGTACCTGTCCTCGTACGGCGCGAAGCCCGGCTCCGCGTCGGCCAGCAGGAACGTCTCGAAGAACCAGGTCACGTGCGCCCGGTGCCACTTCGTCGGGGAGACGTCGGGCATCGACTGCACCGTCTGGTCCTCCGGCGACAGCGGCTCCGCGAGCCGCTCGGTGTGGGCCCGCACCGCGTCGTAGCGCGCCAGCAGCGCGTCGACCGCGCCGTACGAGCCGAGGGCGTCGTCGACCGCGCCGTCGAGCGCCGTGTCGGGAGAGGGGTCGGTCGCAGTCATCGCCGCGTCCTTTCGCCGAGGGGACCGGGTGTCGGCCGGTCGAGGAAAGCCTGCCTCGCCGCACCGAGGTCCGGTAGTCCGTCGACCTACCCAAAACGTTCGACCGGGGGCGCGGGTCGGGGGAGCGGTTCCGCTCAGGTGGCGCCCGCCGCCGCCGATGGGACGTCGTGGCTCGCGGGACCCCCGACCCGCGAGCCCGTCGTCATCGGAGTGGAGGCGCCCATGAACCGCGGCCTGGATCGTCGTCGCCTGGTGGACCGGCGTGGCCGAGGACGGGACGACCAGCGCGGCGCGGTCGCCGTCATGGTCGGCCTGCTGGTCGCACTGGTGCTCGCCATCACCTCGTTGGTCGTCGACATCGGCATGCAGCGCGTCCTGCGCCAGGACCTCCAGGCCGTCGCCGACGTCGCCGCGCTCGACGCCTCGCGCCACCTCGACGGCCGCACCGGCACGCAGGTGCGCTCCCTGGTCGCCGACGAGGTGGGCCGGGCGCTCACCCGCAACGACGACTCCCTGGGCGAGCCCCCGACGCTCTCCTTCGAGCTGGGCGAGATGACGGTCACCGGCACCTTCCGCCCGGTCGCCGACGCAGCGGTGCCCACCGCCGTGCGCGTGACCGCGACGTCGGAGGTCGGGTACGTCGTGGCGGACGGCGACGGCCGCGCCTCCCGCTCGGCGGTGGCCGCCTCGACCTCCTCGGCGTGCTACCAGGTCGGCTCGTACGCCGCGCTCGTCCGCTCGGGCCGCTCGCCGCTGCTGAACCCGGTGCTGCGCCGGATCGGGCAGAGCAACGCGACGCTGTCGGCGCTCGACTACTCCGGGCTCGCCGGGGTCCAGGTCTCCTTGGACCGCCTGGCCGCCGGGCTCGGCGTCGGCACGCTCAACCAGCTCGCGACGGCGACGGTGAACGCCCGCAGCTACTACCTCGCCGTGCTCAACGCGCTGCCCGCCGGCACGAGCGGCACGACCGTCACCGCGCTCAACGCCCTCCGCACGTGGGTCAACGCGAACGTGACGCTCGACGTGGGCCGGATCCTCGGTGTCACCTCCGGATCCGGTGCGGTGCTGGGGGCGCGCTACAACGCGCTCGACCTCGTCGCCGGGTCCATGCTGCTCATCAACGGCCAGAACACCCTCAACCTCTACACGGGGTCGCTGCTGCCGGGCCTGGCGAACACGAACATCGCGCTGAAGCTGGTCCAGGGCCCGCGGCAGTTCTGCGGCCGTCCGGGCGAGCCCCGGTCGACGGCGCGGCCGGGCGACACCGAGCAGCTCGGCGTGCACGTCGACACGTCGCTCAACCCGTCCAACGTGGTCGTCGGGCTGGCCTCGATCCCCGGCATCGTGGCCGCGCCGGTCGACCTCACGGTCTACCAGCCCAACCACCTCGGGCTCGACCTCTCCCTCGCGCCCACCGAGACGACGCTGAAGCGCATCGTGTGCGGCGACCCGCGCAGCGCGACCTTCGCGGTGCGCAACGGCCTCGCGACCGTGAGGTTCCAGACCCCGATCCGCACCTCGCTGCGGGTCAGGGCGCGCCTGCTCGGGATGCTGTCGCTCGCCGAGGTGCAGGTCGACGTCAACGCCACCGTCAACGTCACCGCCACCATCAGCCCGTCGGGCAACGCCGACTTCACCATCAGCGTGCCGCCGCAGCAGTTCGACACCGCCTACCCGACGACCACCGGCGGCATCTCCGCCGCCCCGCCGACCGTCAACGCCGGCGCCAGCGTCGTCGCGCACCTCGGGCTGCTCAACGGCACCGTCGGCGCGTGGGTGGGCCTCAGCACGGCGGAGGCGGCCGCGTTCCTCGACGCGTCCGTGAAGGGCGCCGTCAACGCGCTGCTCGACCCGCTGAACCCGAAGAGCCTCACGAACGGCCTCATCAACCCACTGCTCGCACTGGCGGGCACGGAGGTCGCCGGCGCGCGCCTCTCGCTCGACAGCGCGCCCGCCATGCAGTGCGGGGTGCCCGCGCTGCGGGGGTGAGCGGCGCCGTACCGGGCCGGACGTGGAACGTGGTGGGAGCGCCAGGGAAGTCCTGGCGCTCCCACCACGAGCGGGAGAGTACGGCGGGGATCAGCCCTCGCCGAGGTCGGCGGCCACGCGGCGGTGGGCCTCCCAGATCTCCTCGGGCAGGCCGGTGAACTGGCGCAGGTGCTCCTCGCGGAACCCGATCTCCTGGCGCCACCGCTCGGTGTCGATCGACAGGATGCGCTCGAGGTCGGCCTCGGGCACGTCGAGCCCCGTGAGGTCGAGCTCCTCGCGCGTCGGGATGACGCCGACCGGGGTCTGCTCGCCGGAGACCTCGCCGTTCTTCAGCTGCACGAGCCACAGCAGCGCCCGCAGGTTCTCGCGGTAGCCGGGCCACAGGAAGTGGCCGTCCTCGGCGTCGCGCTGGAACCAGTTGACGTGCGCGAAGATCGGCTGGTCGCTGGCGCGGCCGACGATGTCGAGCCAGTGCTTGGCGTAGTCGGCCTCGGCGTACGACATGAAGGGGCGCATCGACATGGGGTCGTAGCGCAGCTGGCCGTCGAGGCCGTCGGCCGCGAACGTGGCCTCCGCGCCGAGGGTGAGGCCGTCGTACACGCCCTCCGCCACGTCGGTGATCGCGCGCACGAGCGGCTCGCGGTCACGGGTGCGGCCGCCGAAGATGATCGCGTCGAGCGGCACGCCCTCGGGCGCCTCGAAGTCCGGCGCCACGTTGGGCACGTTGGCCAGCGTCGTGGTGAACCGGCTGTTCGGGTGGGCCCACGGGGCGCCGGCCTCGCTCTCGGAGCGGTCCGCGATCGCGTCGCCCTTCCAGTCGAGCCAGCCCGTGGTGTCGGCCGGGGGCTCGGGGGTCTTGCCCTCCCACCACACCTCCTGGGTGGAGGGGTTGTAGGCCACGTTGGTGAAGATCGTGCCGGTGCCGTCCGCGATCGACTCGAGCGCCGTGGGGTTCGTCAGCTCGTTGGTGTCCTTCGCGACGCCGAACACCCCGTTCTCGGGGTTCATCGCGTAGAGCCGCCCGTCGGCCCCGGGCCAGATCCACGCGATGTCGTCGCCGTAGAACTCGACGTGGTAGCGGTCGCCGAGCGCGTCGGGGGCCAGCGTCATCGCCAGGTTCGTCTTGCCCGAGGCGCTCGGGAAGCCGCCCGCCACGTGGTAGCGGCGGCCCGTCTCGCGGTCGGTGATGCCCAGCAGCATGAACTGCTCGGAGAGGAACTCGCCCGAGGCCCAGCCGTCGAACGCCGCCTGGCGCAGGCCGTGGGCGATCTTGCCGAGCAGGGCGTTGCCGCCGTAGGAGGACCCGAAGTGCAGGATCGTGCGCTCGTCGGCGACCGTCACGAAGTAGCGCTGGTCCTCGGGCGTGCCCTGGCCGTGGCTCTCGAGGTCGCCGGCGACGTGGACGGCTCGGACGAACGAGTCCGGGTCGGCGAGCTCGTTGATGTAGGAGACCTCGACGCGCGCCATGCGGATCATGTGGAGCACGACGGTGCGGGTGTCGGTGAGCTCGACGCCGGCGGCGAAGCGCTCGAGCGGCGAGCCCTGCGGCGCCATGAGGTAGGGGACGACGTACATCGTGCGGCCCTCGAGCTGGCCCCGCATCTTGGAGGTCAGCAGCTCCTTCATCTCCGCCGCGGGCCGCCAGTTGTTGTAGACGCCCTTGTGGGCCTCGTCGTTGGTCGCGACGATCGTTCGCTCCTCCGAGCGCGCCGTGTCCTTGTGGTAGCTCCGGGAGTAGTAGCGGCCCTCGCCGGCGGGCTGGAGCTCGCCGGCCTCGAGGGCCTCGGCGACCAGGCGGGCGTCGTCGGACGAGCTGACCACCTCGATGCGCGCGGCTCCGGTCACCTCCGCCCAGTGCTCGACGTACTCGCGCACGTGCGGGTTGGTCAGGCCGGCTTCGTCGAGCGCCGCTGCCACGTTCACCATGATGCCCGGATCCTCTCCGTCGGCGCACTGCGTAAGTGCGCTGCGTCAGTGTGCCGCTGATGCTCGCACACCTCCGGGCGTGCGGGACCCCGGCCCCTGCAGGTGATACTCCGTCCCGGTTTGCCAGCAGGTGCCCGCGCCCAGCACAGTCCAGCCCGTGAACGCCGTCGAGCCCGTGCCCCACTCGACCGCCGAGAACGTCCTCGGCGTCCTGACCGGCACCTTCGTCGTGTCCCTCGGCCTGCTGCTCCTGCGCGAGGTCGACGCCGTCACCGGGGGCACGGCAGGACTCGCGCTCCTCCTCAGCTACGCCGTCGCCGTGCCGTTCGGGCTGCTCTTCGTGGGCGTGAACCTGCCGTTCTTCGCCCTCGCCGTCGCCAAGAAGGGCTGGGGGTTCACGCTGCGCAGCCTCGCCTGCGTCGTGCTCGTCAGCTCCTTCTCCGAGCTGCACGAGCGGATGGCGTCGTTCGACGACCTCGCCGCCCCCTACGCCGCCGTCGCCGGCAACCTGCTCATCGGGATCGGGCTGCTCATCGTCTTCCGGCACGGCGCGAGCCTGGGCGGGTTCAACGTCGTGGCGCTGCTGCTGCAGGAGCGGCTCGGGTGGCGCGCCGGCTACGTGCAGATGGTGCTCGACGTCGCCGTCGTGCTCGGCGGTCTCACCGTCGTGCCGGTGGAGAACGTGGTGCTCTCGGCGGTGGGTGCGGCGGTGCTCAACCTCGTGCTCGCGCTCAACCACCGGCCCGGGCGCTACCTCGGGACCTGAGCCGCCGGGCGGGTCAGCAGGCGCCCCAGACCCCGCGGTCGCCGTCGCGGGCGGCCGACTGCGCCGCCGAGTACGCCGGGAACCGCTGCGGCTCGGTGTCGAACACGTAGACCTCGGCCCAGCCGGCGGCCAGGACGGCCTCGCCGAGGTCGGTGCCGTCGGCCGTCTCGACGTAGCGCAGCAGCCGGTCGTAGCGGTCGACGTCGTCCTGCGTCGGGTCGGCCACCAGGCGCAGCGCGTCGCCGGGCCGCACCAGCTCGCCCATCAGCGCCGAGGCCTCCGGGCCGCCGCACTCGACCTGGTTGTGCACCTCGGGGGTGTCGATGCCGACGAGGCGCACCCGCTCCTCCGCGCCGGTGTCGGTGCGCACGCGCAGGGTGTCGCCGTCGGTGACGGCGACGAGGACCGCCGAGGTCGCGGGGAGCGCCGTACCGGCACCGGGGTCCGCGCCGCCCGGGCCACCGCTCCCCGTGCCGTCCTGGGCGGAGCGGCCCGCCAGCCACACGGCCAGCACGGCGATCGCCGTCAGCACCACGCCCACACCTCGACCCCGCACGGACCCTCCCGGTCAGCAGAACTGGCGACGACGTCGTGAGACGCCTGTCGGCGGCACCCTAGGGGGTGCCGCCGACAGGGCGGAGCAGTGCGGGGGTGTCGCTCAGACGCGGCCGAAGGTCACGTTCGAGGTCCAGATGCGCTCCAGCTTGACGCGCTCGCCCGTGCCCGGGGCGTGCCACACGTTGTTGTTCCCCGCGTAGATCGCGACGTGGTAGACGCGGCCACCGCTGCGGAAGAACACCAGGTCGCCGGTCTTCACCGAGGCGCGGCTGATCTGGTGGACGGCCGACGCCATCTGGCCCGAGGTGCGCGGCAGGGGCTTGTTCACCTTGGCGTAGACGTAGCGCACGAAGCCGGAGCAGTCGAAGCCGCCGCTCGGGGTGGTGCCGCCGTAGCGGTACTTCACGCCCTGCAGCGACTGCGCGGCCTTGAGGACGCGGTAGTTGCGCTGGTCGATCTGGCGCTCGTAGGAGGCCTTCGCCGAGGAGCTCATGCCGGCCGGGTAGGCGGCGGCGGGCTCGGCCGTCACGCCGACGCTGAGCGCGGCGGTGGAGACGACCGCCGCGACGGCCAGGCCGGTCGCGGTGGCGGAGCGGCGGACGACACCGGGGCCGGCCGTCGTGCGGGGGGCCGTGAGACGGGCGCGGCCGTCGGCGCGGTGGCGGGGGGCCACGGCGGAGTCGGTGGAGGCGGGGACGCCGGCGGCGGGGACGCGCGCAGGCATGACGGGGGAGAGAGACATCTCGGGTTTCCTCGGCGACGCCTGCGAAAGATGACCTGTCGGGTTCGGACCTGCCGTTGTCCGGGCCGGGCCGCATGGCTGCGACTGCCGACCTTCACCCCTAGCCGCACCCCCGAGGGGCGGCGCACTGCTGGGTCTCCCGTGCCCACCACGCGCTGTACGCGATCAGTTTCTCCCCAGGTCGTGGCGGGCCTCGGCGCGTCCTGGGCGGCCCCGCCGACACGGCGAGGACTTACAGCCGTCCACTGTGAGGTCTGGTTCCGCGAACCCGCAAGTGCGTCGCGGTGTCGTGTACGTCACTTCGCCGGGCGCTCAGGAGGGGCCCCGCGCCGGCCGACGTGAGTGCCCGGGTGGACCGCTGAGCGCCCGTCTAGGGTGCTCGTCATGGCAGCGGGGGACGGGACCTGGCGCGAGTACGACGCGGTGGAGCTGCCGCGGGTGCTCCAGGGCGCCCTCGAGGCCTTCGCCGAGCAGGGCTACCACGGCGCCTCGATCCGGGAGCTGGCCGCGCGCGCCGGACTGTCGGTGCCCGGCCTCTACCACCACTACGCGTCGAAGCAGGACATCCTGCGCGCGCTCCTCGACGCCGTGCTCACCGAGCTGCTGCGGCGCTGCACCGACGCGCTCGCCAGCGTCGGCGACCGCCCCGCCGAGCGCTTCGACGTCCTCGTCGAGTGCCTCCTGCGCTTCCACATGTTCCGCACCGAGCACGCCTTCGTCGCCACGAGCGAGCTGCGGAGCCTGACGCCGGCCAACCGCGAGCACGTGGTGGGCCTGCGCGACGAGCTCCAGCGGCTCCTCGACGACGTGGTCGAGGACGGCGCCGCCGACGGCACGTTCACCACGCCGTACCCGAAGGCGGCGAGCCGCGGCGTCGCGACGCTGTGCCTCGGCGTGGCGTCCTGGTATCGCCCCGACGGGGCGCTGAGCCCGGACGAGCTGGTGGTGCGCCACCTGACGCTCGCCCGGGGCATCGTCAACGGCCGCGACTAGCGCGGCGCCCGCGTGGTTTGGCGCACACCCCGGCGCGGCAGGTTGGTCGCGGGCCTCGGGCGACCGCGCTCGAGGGTGACCGTAGTGGGGACCAGATGCAGTCCGAAGTGCTCTACCGGCCGGCGTACCCGGCAGCCAGGCTGACGCTCGCCGCAGGTGAGTCCGTGCGTGCCGAGTCCGGGGCGATGCTCGCCATGTCGGCCGGCCTGGAGATGAAGACCTCCGCCCAGGGCGGGGTGATGAAGGGGCTCCGGCGCGCCGTGCTCGGCGGGGAGTCGTTCTTCATGAACGCGTTCACCGCCCAGGTCGACGGCGCCGAGCTGTACGTCGCGCCGTCATTGCCCGGCGACGTGGTGTCCTGGCCCATCAGTGGGCCGCTCTACCTGCGCTCGGGCGCGTTCCTGGCCTCGTCCGCGAGCGTCGAGGTCGACACCCAGTGGGGCGGCGGTCGGTCCTTCTTCTCGAGCGAGGGGCTCTTCGTCCTGCGTGTCGCCGGCGAGGGCGAGCTCGTGCTGTCGTCCTACGGCGCCCTCCACGCGATCGACCTGCAGCCGGGACAGACCTACACGGTCGACACGGGTCACACCGTCGGCTGGACCGAGGGGGTCGGTTACGAGCTGCGGCGGGCCGGCAACTGGAAGTCGACGCTGTTCTCCGGGGAGGGGATGGTCTGCGACTTCACCGGGCCGGGGCGCATCTACCTGCAGACGCGCAGCGAGGAGGCGTTCCTGGGCTGGCTGATCCCGCAGCTGCCCAAGCCGGGCACGGCCGGCGGCAGCTGACAGCGTCGGCCGCGCCACGGGTGGGGGAGCACGTCGAGGGGCTCCCCCACCTGCAGGCGTTCGACCGAGTGGTCAGCGCGGCGCCATGCGCAGCGCGCCGTCCATGCGGATGACCTCGCCGTTGAGGTAGTCGTGGTCGATGATCGCCATCGCGAGCTGGGCGAACTCGTCGGGGCGGGCGAGGCGCTGCGGGAACGGCACGCCGGCCGCGAGCCCGGCGCGGAACTCCTCCGAGACCGTCGCCAGCATCGGGGTCTCGACGATGCCGGGGGCGATGACGTTGACGCGGATCCCGTGCTGCGCGAGGTCGCGCGCCGCGGGCAGCGTGAGGCCGACGACGCCGCCCTTGGAGGCCGAGTACGCCGCCTGCCCGACCTGGCCGTCGAACGCGGCGATCGAGGCGGTGTTGACGACCACGCCCCGCGCGCCGTGCTCGAGCTCGGGCGTGGCGGCGATGCGCTCGGCCGCCAGCGTGAGCACGTTGAAGGTGCCGACCAGGTTGATCTGCACGACCTTCGCGAAGAGCCCGAGGTCGTGGGTGCCCTTGCGGGAGAGGATCCGCGCCGAGGGGCCGATGCCGGCGCAGTTGACCACCGTGCGCAGCGGCGCGCCCTCCGCGGCCGTGGCCACGGCGGCCGCGACCTGCTCGGCGTCGGTGACGTCGGTGGGCACGTAGGTCACGCCGTCGACCGACGGCGCGGCCTGGACCGCGGAGCCCAGGTCGAGGCCGAAGACGTGGGCGCCCTTCGCGGCGAGGGCGGCGGCGGTGGCCGCGCCGAGCCCGGAGGCGGCGCCGGTGACGATCGCGGCGGTGTCGGCGAGCTGCATGGGTGGGTCTCTCCTCGGGGTCGGGGGGGTACGGCGTACGGGTGGGACGGGCAGGCGGGTGAGCGGTACCCGCGTCAGCGGGTGACGACCAGCCCGGCGTCGGGCTTGGCGTCGAGCGAGCGGGCGATCACCATGCGCTGGATCTGGTTGGTGCCCTCGAAGATCTGCATCACCTTGGCCTCCCGCATGTAGCGCTCGAGCGGGAAGTCGCGGGTGTAGCCGACGCCGCCGAGCACCTGGACGCCGTCGGTGGTGACCTTCATGGCGTTGTCGGTGGCGACGAGCTTGGCGACCGAGGCCTCACGGCTGAACGGCAGGCCCTGGTCGCGCAGGCGGGCGGCGTGGAGCGTGACGGCGCGGGCCGCGTGCACGGCGGCCTCCATGTCGGCGAGCACGAAGCCGAGCCCCTGGTGGTCGATGATGCGGCGGCCGAAGGCTTCACGCTGCTGGGCGTAGGCGAGGGCGGCGTCGAGGGCGCCCTGGGCGAGGCCGGTCGCGACGGCGGCGATGCCGAGGCGGCCCGAGTCGAGGCCGGCGAGCGCGATGCGGAGCCCGTCGCCCTCCTCGCCGAGGCGCCGCTCGACCGGCACCCGCACGCCCTGGAGCAGCATCGTGGCGGTGGTGGAGCCCATCAGGCCCATCTTGCGCTCGGGGTTGTCGGCGACGAGGCCGGGCGTGTCCGCCGGCACGAGGAAGCACGAGATGCCGTTGCGGTCGTCGGAGGTGCGCGCCATGACCTTGTAGAAGTCGGCCTGGCCGCCGTGCGTCGTCCAGGCCTTGGCCCCGTCCAGCACGTACTCGTCGCCGTCGCGGCGCGCCGTCGTGCGCATGGCCGCGGGGTCGGAGCCCGCGTGCGCCTCGGAGAGGCAGTAGGCGCCCAGCAGGTCGCCGCCGAGCATGTCGGGCAGCCACTGCGCCTTCTGCTCCTCGGTGCCCCGCGTGGCCAGGCCGAAGCAGGAGAGCGCGTGCACCGAGACGCCGACCCCGACGCTCGCCCACGCCCGCCCGATCTCCTCGAGCACCTGCAGGTAGACCTCGTAGCCGACCCCGCCGCCGCCGTGCTCCTCCGGGTAGGGCAGCCCGAGGATGCCGGCCTGGCCGAGCAGGCGGAAGACGTCGCGGGGGAAGGCGGCGTCCTCCTCGGCCTGCGCGGCGCGGGGGGCGAGCTCCTTGGCGACGAGCTCGCGGACGAGGGCGAGCAGGTCGGCGGACTCCTGGTCGGGGAGCAGACGGCGGGCGGGCATGGCTTCCTCCTGGGGTCCCGGTCCTCGGATGACGACGGACCGGACGATACGGCACGGTGATACTGCGCGGGGTCCTGCGGTATCGTCGAGCGTACGGCACGGACTGCGGAGGGGGCGAGGGGATGGCGGGAGCGACTGCTCGGCAGCAGCGCACGGCGCGGCAGCAGCAGCTGCTCGACCGACTGGTCGACCTCTGCGAGGCCGAGGGCTTCGCCGCGTTCACCCTCGACGAGCTGACGGTTCGCCTCGGCTGCTCGAAGACGACGCTCTACTCCCTCGCGGGCTCGAAGCAGGACCTCGCGGTCGTGGTCGTGCGGGAGTCGTTCCGACGCGCGGTCGACATCGTGGAGACGCGCCTCGAGGGCGTCGAGGGCGCCGCGGCCCGCATCGAGACCTACCTGCGCGCCGTGGCCGACCGGCTGCAGTCGCTCTCGGAGGCGTTCCTCGCCGACATCGCCCGCCTGCCCGCCACCGACGCCGTCTACCGCCGCAACACCCAGGCCGCGGCCGAGCGCATCCGCCGGCTGATCGCCGACGGTGTCGCCTCGGGGGAGCTGCGGCAGGTGCACGCCGCGTTCGTCGGCGAGATGGTCGCGGCGACGATGTTCGAGATCCAGCGGGGGCGCATGTTCGAGCGCCTCGAGCTCGCCGACGCCGAGGCCTACGCGGAGCTCGCGACCTTCGTCGTGCAGGCGCTCACCGACTGAGGCGGTACGCCGGGAGCGGCGCGGGGCTCAGGACTCCTCGGCGATCCGCTGGTGGTGGTGGATCACCTCGGCGATGACGAAGTTGAGGAACTTCTCCGCGAACACCGGGTCGAGCCCGGCGGTCAGGGCGAGCTCGCGCAGCCGCGCGATCTGGCGCTCCTCGCGGGCCGGGTCGGCCGCCGGCAGGTCCTCGCGCGCCTTGAGCACCCCGACCTGCTGGGTGCACTTGAAGCGCTCGGCCAGCAGGTGCACGAGGGCGGCGTCGATGTTGTCGATGCTCGAGCGCAGTGCGGCCAGCTCGGGCGGGACGGGCGGGACGGGGGCGGAGGTCACGGCCGTCGAGTCTAGGGCGCGCGGGGGCCTCACGGGCCGAGCAGTCCGCGCAGCAGGCCGAGGACCCTGCCGACCACGTCGTCCAGCGCCGACGTCCCCGGACGGGTCGGCGTCGGGGGTCCGGTCGGAGTCCCGGTCGGCGCGGTGGTGGGCGCGGTGGTGGGCGCGGTGGTGGGCGCAGTGGTGGGCGCCGTGGTCGGAGTCCCGGTGGGCGCGGTGGTGGGCGCGGTGGTCGGAGCCTGGGTGGGCGCCGGCTCGGGCGGCACGCGCCAGTCCTGCGAGGAGTAGGACCCGTTGAGCACGACGAGCACCTGGCTGCCGTCGGGGTTGGCGTAGGCCACGGTCTCCACCCGGTCGCGGTTGGTGGAGCTGCGCTGCACCGCCCCCGGCTGCACGAACCGCGACAGGTGGGACCAGTACACGAGGTCCTCGTTGGGCCGCCAGCCGTCGGAGCGCACCTCGAGCATCCCGCGGCAGGCGGTGCAGCCGCCGAGCCGCGGGCCGCCCGACGCGTCGAGCGCCAGGTTCCAGTAGAGGGAGGACACGGCGCCGTGCCGCAGCGGGTCGATGAGCGCGAGGTGCATCTCGTTGACGAGGTTGTGCCGCGTGTCGCGCCAGCGGAGGCTGCCGGTGCACTCGGTCATCCACGCCGGTACGGCGCGGGTCTGGGTCGCGGCCGGCTCCCGGCGCCGGCCGCTCTCGTAGCAGTGGTAGCCGATGGCGTCGACCGTGCCGACGGCGGCGGCGAGCAGCTCGGCGGGGTAGGCGGTGGGGCGGTCGGTGCCCTGGTCGACGTAGTTGTGGTCCCAGCCGAGCACCTCGACGTCGGCGAAGCCGGCGGCGTCCAGCGCGGGCCGCAGCTCCCGGGCGAGCCGGGCCTGCTCGGCCGACGACATCGTCATCGTGGGGTAGGAGCCGTTGCAGTGCTGCGGCTCGTTGCCGAGGGAGACCTGGTGGACGTCCACGCCCTGCTCGGCGTACGCCTGCAGGAACCGCACGTAGTACTGCGCGTACACCCCGTACGCGTCGTCGCGGAGGTGGTTGCGGTTGCCCCAGCAGTCGCCGGTGTAGCGGCCGCCGATCTTCATCCAGCCGGGGGCCGACCACGGCGCCGCCACGACGACGAGGTCGGGGTTGAGCGCGAGGGCGTCCTGCAGCACCGGCACGACGTGCTCGAGGTCGCGGGCGATGGAGAAGCTGCGCAGCTCGGGGTCGGGTTCGGGGGTGTGGGCGTAGCTGCGGTGCTCGCCGTCGGCGACCATGTCGCTCCCGCCCATCGGCACCCGCACGACGTCGAAACCGGCGCGCTCGGGGGAGAACAGCTCGGCCAGGAGGGCGTCGCGCTGCGGGGAGGTGTCGATGAGGTACGCCGCGGAGTCGGTGAGCGCGCCGCCGAACCCGACCACGGGGTAGGCGCCGGGCACCTCGGGGCCGACGACGAGCTCCTCGCCGCCCACGACGGGACGGGCGGGCAGCGCGGGCTGGGGGGCGAGCGACTGCGGCAGCCCGTCCCCGTCGGCGACCGTGCGCCACGAGGCGACCGTCGCGTCGCCCGGCGTCCACGTGTAGGTGGTGACGGACGTGGCGGGGAGCGCGTCGCGGATGGCCGTGCCGCCGAGGTCGGCCCGGAACTCGGTCGACGTGCCGGCCCGGGCCGCGGTGGTGACGGCGGCGGGAGCGTCGTCGTCGGAGGGGAGGATGCCGCCGGCTCGGGCGCCGACCGCGCCGAGGGCGAGGGCGCCGACGAGCGCGCCGAGCACGAGGGGACCGCGGGGGAAGGTCATGGCGTCGTCTTTCTGTCCCCCGTGTCGGACGAGAAGGCGTCATGGGCCGCCCCGTCCGGCGGTGCGCAGGCAGCGGCGGGGAGGCGGTGCGACCCTAGTCGATCCGTCGGGCCGGCGTCGAGACTTCCTCAAGGAAGGCGCAAGGGAACAACTCGGTCGCTCCGGACGATGAGTTCTGGGAACGTAGCGGGTCGACACCCCCCGACGTACCACCGACGCCACCGCGCGTCCCCGCCGCCACCCGCGGCGGTGACGGCCGGCGTACCCCCACCGGGCCTCGACCGAGGCGACCGGGAACCGAGGCAGGAGCACCACCATGACGCAGTCGCACGCCGTCGAGACCTCAGCGGTCGCGACCGAGGCCGAGGCCGGACTGGCCCGCCACGACCTCGTGGTCATCGGCGTACTGCTCGTCGCGAGCTTCGTCGTCATCCTCAACGAGACGGTCATGAGCGTCGCGCTGCCCGTGCTCCAGTCGGAGCTGGGCGTGGCGCCGAGCACCGGCCAGTGGCTGACGACGGCGTTCCTGCTGACGATGGGCGTCGTCATCCCGCTGACCGGGTTCCTCATCCAGCGGCTCGGCACCCGTCCGCTGTTCGGGCTCGCGATGTCGCTCTTCAGCCTGGGTACGGCGATCGCGGCGCTCGCGCCCGGCTTCGGCGTGCTGCTGCTCGCCCGCGTCGTGCAGGCCAGCGGCACCGCGATCATGCTGCCGCTGCTGATGACCACGGTCATGACGATCGTCCCGCCCGCGCGCCGCGGCGTGATGATGGGCAACATCTCGATCGTCATCGCGGTGGCGCCTGCGCTCGGCCCGACGGTCTCGGGGCTGGTGCTCGACCACCTCGGGTGGCGCTGGGTCTTCGGCCTCGTGCTGCCGATCGCGCTGACCGCGCTGGTCGTGGGCCTGCGGATGGTGCGCTCGGTCGCGCCCACGAGCAAGGCGTCGGTGGACCTCGTCTCCGTGCCGCTCGCGGTGCTCGGCTTCGGCGGCCTCGTCTACGGCCTCGTCGGCCTGGGCCACGCGGCCGAGGGCTCCGACCAGGCGGTGCCGGTCGCGCTGCCCTTCGTGGTCGGTGCCGCCGCGCTCGCCGCGTTCGTCGCCCGGCAGCTCGTCCTGGCCCGCGAGGACCGGGCGCTGCTCGACCTGCGGGTGTTCGCGTCGTACCAGTTCTGCGTCGCGATGGCGGCGATGCTCGTGGCCATGGCGGCGATGCTCGGCACCCTGATCCTGGTGCCCTACTTCGCGCAGACGGTGCTCGGTTACGGGCCGACGCGCACGGGCCTCATCACCCTGCCCGGCGGTCTCCTCATGGGCCTGGCGGGTCCGCTCGTGGGACGCGTGTACGACGCCCGCGGCCCCCGCGTGCTGCTCGTGCCGGGCACGATCCTCGTCAGCGCGGCCCTGTGGATGCTGACCGCGGTGGACGAGCAGACCACGATGGGGTGGCTCATCGGCGCCAACGTGGTGCTGTGCCTCGGACTCGCCGCGACGTTCACGCCGCTGATGACCTCGGGCCTCGGCGCGGTGCGTCCGGAGCTGTACGCCCACGGCTCGGCGGTGCTCGGCACGTTCCAGCAGGTCGCCGGCGCGGCCGGGACGGCGCTGTTCGTCACCGTGATGACCGTCGTGGCGACGCGCTCCGCCGAGGACGGCGCGTCCGCTGCGGCGGCCACGACCGACGGCGTGCACACGGCCTTCCTCGTCGGCGCGTGCGTGTCGCTGCTGCTCGTCGCGATCGCCCCGCTGGTGCGCAAGCCCGACGCCGCGCCGCAGGGCGCGGTCGTCGGGCACTGAGCGGGCACTGAGCGGGCACTGAGCGGGCACCGAGCGGGGCACTGGGCGCCGGGTTCGACCGAGCCCGGCGCTCAGCGCACGAGCGCCCCGACGGCGCCGAGCGCGAGGAGCGTGCGGAGGGTGTTGAGGCGGGTCCACACCTCGGCGTAGTGCGGCCACGCCTCGGCGCCCTCGGACGCGAGGCGCTGGTTGAGCGGCACGTTGCCGACGACGGTGACCGCCACGCTGCCGAGCAGCAGGGCGGCGGCGACGACGTGGCGCGGGTCCGTCCCGGGCGCGCGGAGGGCGAGGGTCCCCAGCGCCACCGCCGCCAGCGCGCCGCCGGCGAACAGCGCGATGAAGGGCCCGCGCTCGGCCCGCACGTTCACCTCCTGCATGACGGCGACCGCCGCGGGGGCGTCGAGGCGCCGCAGCGCCGGCATCACCATCACGGAGAACGCGGCGTAGACGCCCCCGACGGCCGCGGCGGCGACACCGGTGGCGAGCGCCGCCGCGCCGAGGGCGCTCACGCCGGGACCTCCGTGACCGGGACCTCCGCGACCGGGGCCCAGACGCCCGACGCGGCGGTGCGCGCGACGTACGCCGCGAAGGGCGAGGCGGGTCGACCCAGCACCCGTTCGACGTCCCCGGTCACCGACGCGTTGCGGCCGTCGAGCACCTCCGCGAAGAGCTCCGCGAGGGGTGCGGCCTCCTCGGCGGGCACCCCGTCGTGGGCCACGTCGGCCACGAACCCCGCGGCGTCGACCGGCTCGAAGGTCACGGGCCGGCCGGTGCGGTGGGCGAGGATCGCGGCGACGTCGGCGAAGGTGAGGAGCTCGGGCCCGGTCAGCTCGAGCGTGGCGTCGGTCAGCGGTCCGCCGGACGGGGCGGTGAGGGCGGCCACGGCCACGTCGGCGACGTCGTCGAGGTCGACGAAGGCCTCCGGCACGTCGGCGGCGGGCAGGCGCAGCGCGCCGCGGCGTACCGGGCCGAGCAGGAAGTGCTCCGAGAAGTTCTGCTGGAACCACGAGCAGCGCAGCACCGTCACCGGCACGCCCGCGGAACGCAGGGCGTCCTCGGCACGCCGGGCGCCCTCCTCGCCCCGGCCCGAGAGCAGCACGAAGCGCTCGACACCGAGCGAGGAGCCGAGCGCGGCGAGGGCACGCATCTTCTCGGGGACGCCCGGGAACGCGAGGTCGGGACTGAAGCAGACGTAGACGGCGGTGGCGCCGTCGAGGGCGCCGGGCCAGGTGGCGGCGTCGTCCCAGTCGAAGCCGGTACGGCGGGACGCGGCCCGCGCGGGCAGCCCGCGGGCGTGGAGACGGTCGAGGACGCGGCGGCCGGTGCGGCCCGTGCCGCCGAGGACGAGGTAGGTCATGGCTCGAGTGAACCGTCTCGCGACGAGACGCTGAATGGCTGTTGCTCGCGGATCCTTGCCGTTTCGTCTAGCGTCGCCGGTCGTGGACCCTCTCGCGCAGTTCCTCGACGGCCCGCGCGCCGTGCGGGCCTTCACCCTCGGCGTGACGATGGCGCCGCCCTGGGTCGTGGACGTGCGGGACGGCGCCGCCCTGACGCTGCTCGTCGTCACGCGCGGCGAGGCCGTGGTCGAGGGCGTGGACGAGGCGGGCCGGCCGGTGGTCGAGGCGCTGGGCACCGGGGACGTCGTGCTGGCGCGGGGCCCCGCGCCGTACCGGGTCGGCCACGCGGCGGGGGCGCCCGCCACCGTCGTGATCGGGCCGGGGCAGGAGTGCACGACGGTCGCGGGGGGGGCCGGTGCGCACGACCTGGAGCCGGGGCCTGCAGCGGTGGGGCAACACGGCCGACCCGGCCGCGGCGACGACCGAACTGCTCCTCGCGACCTACGAGCGCGCCGGGGACGTGGGGCGGCTCGCCACGACGGCGCTGCCGCCGCTGGCCGTCGTGCGGAGCGGGGCGGCGGACCCGTCGCAGGCGGCGGTCGTGGACCTCCTCGGCGCGGAGCTCGGTCGCGACGAGGTCGCGCGTACGACGGTGCTCGACCGGCTCGTCGACCTGCTCGTGGTCGCCGCCGTGCGGGGCTGGCTGGCCGGGCAGTCCGACGACCGGCCCGCGTCGTGGCTGGTCGGGGACGACCCGCTGGTCGCGGCCGCGCTGGGCCTCCTCCACGACGCGCCGGCGGAGCCGTGGACCGTCGAGCGCCTGGCCCGGCGGCTCTCGGTCTCCCGGGCGACCCTGGCTGCGCGGTTCAGCCGCCGCGTCGGTGTGCCCCCGATGCGCTACCTGGCGGAGTGGCGGATGGGCCTGGCGAGCGAGTACCTCGCCGACCCCGCTGCGAGCGTCGCCGCCGTCGGCCGCCGGGTGGGCTACGACAGCCCGTTCACCTTCAGCGTCGCCTTCAAGCGGCAGCACGGCGTGAGCCCGAGCGCGTACCGGCGCACGGCGCTGGCGGCGGGCTGAGGGGGGCGCGGGGGGATCGCCGGACCCGCGGTGCCCGGCCGGTTCCCCGCCGTACCGCAGACTGGTGCGGTGGACGTGACCGCGTGCATCTACTCCCCCGACGGGGCGATCCGGCTGACGCCCGACGCCTTCCTCGAGGCCGCCCTGCTGTGGTGGCCCGAGGCTGTCGCGGTCGACGTGCGCCGGCGGCTCCCGCGGAGCCGGCGAGTGGCCGTGCGGATCGAGGAGCCGGGGCAGCGACCGTTCGAGGTGCGGCTCGCGGCGGACGGCACGCAGCTGCTGACCGACGGCGACCACGTGCAGCAGATCTGGTTCGCGACGTGGGCCCGCTCGCGGGTGCCGTACGACGCGCCCGGCCGGGTCGTGCTCGTCAGCGCCGACGCCTCGCGGGCCGCGCTGCTGACGCCCGGCATGACCCCGCGCGAGGTGTGGGAGGCGTGGCGCGGGCAGACCGAGGAGTGGCAGCGCTTCGCGCAGGGCTGGCTGTCCTCGGCGCTCGCGGGCTGACCGGGGGCGCTCGACCGGGCCGGAGTGCTCCTCAGCCCGCATCTGGCGGGTTCCCCGGTGCACCGGGGAACCCGCCACTTCCGGTGCCAAGCTTCCACCCGGAACCGGCGGGTTGCGTCTACAACTGTCGCAGGGGTCCCGCTCGACCTCCGGGCGGAGCGGGGAAGGCGGCCATGGCCGTCTCGGCGATCGCCAGCAGGTCGTCGATGGTCCCGCCGTCGCGGGCGCAGCCGGACATGCCGCGCAGAACCGCCACGAGGAACGAGGCCAGGGCCTCGGTGCGGGTGTCCGGCGGCAGGTCGCCGTCGCGCACCCCGCGGTCGAGCCGCTCCTGGAGTCGCCGGTGGAGCTCCTCGCGCTGCGCGGTGAGCCGCGGCTCGGTGAGCATCAGGCAGCCGGGCGGGGTCGCCGCGTCGGTGTGGGCGCGGGCGGTGTCGTCGAGCATGCGCGTGACGGCCTCGCGCGCCGTCGGCAGCGCGCTCGCGGCGTCGAGGCCCTCGCAGGTGCGGCGGAAGTAGGTGGCCGAGGCCTCCTCGAAGAGGCGGTGCTTGTCGCCGAACGCCGCGTAGAGGCTCGGCGGAGACACGCCCATGGCCGCCGTCAGCGCCGCCACGGACGTCTCCTCGTACCCCGCCCGCCAGAACTGCTCGACGGCGGCGGCGAGGGCTGCGTCGCGATCGAAGCTCCGCGGTCGGCCGGCCATGCCGCCAGCATAACGTAGTGGTCGCTACGGAATGTGCTACGGTCGAGCAGCAATCAATAGTGATCACTACAGAATGAGGTCGTCATGGAGCTGAAGGGCGCGGTCGTGCTCGTCACCGGAGCCAACCGGGGCATCGGAGCTGCCTTCGTCGAGCTGCTCAAGGAGCGCGGGGCCACCAAGGTGTACGCCGCGGCCCGCGACGCGTCCTCGGTCGAGGCCGCCGGCGTCGAGCCGATCGCGCTCGACGTCACCGACGCCGCCCAGGTCGAGGCCGCGGCCCGGGCCGCGGGTGACGTGCAGGTCCTCATCAACAACGCGGGCATCTCGACGGGCACCGCGTTGATGACGGGCGACGAGGCGGCCATCCGGCGCGAGATGGACACCAACTTCTACGGCCCGCTGCTGATGACGCGCGCCTTCGCCCCGGTCCTCCGGGCCAACGGCGGCGGCGCCGTCCTCAACGTCGTCTCGGCCCTGTCGTGGTTCACCGCTCCGGGCGCCGGCGCGTACGCGGCGTCGAAGGCGGCGGCGTGGATGCTGACCGACAGCACCCGGCTCGAGCTCGCGGCCCAGGGGACGCACGTCGTCGGGGTGCACATGGGCCTGGTCGACACCGACATGGCCAAGGGGGTGCCGGCCCCCAAGATCAGCCCCGCCGACCTGGCGGGCGCGGGCCTCGACGCGATCGAGTCGGGCGCCCAGGAGGTCCTGGGCGACGAGTGGGCGAAGTTCGTGAAATCGGGGCTCGCGCTCGACCCCGCCGACCGCTACGCGCAGATCGCCGCCGCCCTCGGCGCCGCCTGAGCGGGCCCGCTCCGGTGCTCCCGTGGTGCGGCGCGGGCGGCCGAGACGCACCGAGGGTGGTGACCAGACGTGCAGGTCACCGCCCTCGTGCTGTTGTCGACCCTCAGGTGCGGGCCGGAGCCGCGGGCACGTCGACCTGTGCGCCCTGCAGGTCGGACGCGTGCAGCAGCTCGATGCCCTTGGTCTCGGGGATCGTGAGGACGGTGAGCAGTCCGATCACCCCGATCACCACGAGGGCGAAGGCCGGGACGAGGTCGTTCCCGGTGACACCGATCAGCCAGGTGTTGAGGTAGGGGAGCGTGCCGGCGAAGAACGCTCCGGCGACGCTGTAACCCATGGAGAGACCGCTCTGCCGGGTGCGGGTGGGGAACAGCTCGGCCACTGTCGCGGCGTGGCTGCCCAAGATGATCGCCAGGATGACCGAGAGGCCGAAGGTGGCGGCGAAGCCTGCGGCCAATGTCCCGGCCTGCATGAGCACGAAGAGCGGCACCGAGCCCACGATCAGCAGGCCCGCCGCGCCGAGGAGCACCGGCTTGCGGCCGAACTTGTCCGAGGCGACGCCCGAGACGGGGATGATGCCGATGGCCACGAGGGAGGCGACCGTCGACAGGAGGGCCGCCTCGGAGGGCGCGAGACCGACGATCTCCTCCTGGTAGGTGAGCAGGTAGACGAGCACGACGTAGAAGGTCGCGTTCATGAACGTCTCGATACCCACGGTCTGCGCGAACTGCTTGCCGTTGAGCCGGAACACCTCGCGGATCGGCTGCTTCGCGACCGTCTGGAGCCGCTCGAGAGCTCGGTACTCCGGGGTGTCCTCGATCCGCAGGCGGATGTAGAGGCCCACGAAGGCCATCGGAACGGTGAGCAGGAACGGGATCCGCCAGCCGAACTCCAGGACCTCCGCCTCGGTCAGCAGGGTCTGCAGGAGCCAGACCGCGAAAGATGCGGCGAGGAAGCCAAGGACGGACCCGAACTCGATCCACGAGCAGCCGAAGCCGCGTCGCTTCCGGGGGGAGTACTCGGCGAGGAAGGCGGCCGCGGAGCCGAACTCGCCGCCGGCGGCGAGGCCCTGGATGATGCGGGCGACGACGAGGAGGATGGGCGCCGCGATGCCGACCGAGTCGTACGACGGCAGGAGACCGAGCATCAGGGTCCCCGCCGCCATCGTCACGATGACGATGGACAGCGTCTTCTTCCGTCCGTAGCGGTCGCCGATGTAGCCGAAGAGCACGGACCCCAGCGGGCGCACCAGGAAGGCGACGGCGAAGACCGCGAAGACCGACAGGAGTCCGGCGTTGCCGTCCTGCTCGGGGAAGAAGATCTTGGCCATCGTCGTGGCGAGGTAGGCGTAGACCGCCCAGTCGAACCAGTGCACGAAGACCCCGACGGAGCCTGCGACCAGGCTCTTCCGCAGGCCCTCCCGGGGCGGTTCTTCGACCAGGGTGCTGTTGTTCATGGCGTCTCCTTGGGGCAGTGCCGCGCGCCGGGGCAGGACGTGGCCCGCAGGGTCGGGGGGTAGTGGGCGCCGCTGCCTCGCTCCGCGTCGAGAGAGGTCGCTGTCACCCGCTGTTCGGTAGATAGTGATGCGTACCACGGGGATCTGTAAAACATTCTCTACTGGACGCAGTCATCGGATTTGTTGATGGAACCGGGGGCGGCGAGAGGCCGGTTGTAGACCAGTACGGCGGTGTGGAGTCATCTGATCTACAGATGCCTTGAGTCGAAAGCATCTGTTGGACAGGAGGCGTGGTGGCGGTCACGCTGGGTGCGCTGGCAATCGGAGCGGTCGTCGACCCGGAGGTGGACATGTCTGTGCGCGACACGGAAGTAGTGGTGGTGGGGGCAGGACAGGCGGGGGTGGCGATGAGCGAGCACCTCGGCAACCTGGGCGTGCCCCACCTCGTCCTCGAGCGCCACCGCATCGCCGAGCGCTGGCGTTCGGAGCGCTGGGACTCGCTGGTCGCGAACGGGCCCGCGTGGCATGACCGGTTCCCGGGTCTGCACTTCGACACGGTGGGCCCGGACGAGTTCGCGGGCAAGGAGCAGGTGGCCGACTACTTCGCCGCCTACGCCGAGAAGATCGGCGCGCCGATCGAGTGCGGCGTCGAGGTGACCTCGGTGCGCCGCCGCGAGGGCCGGGCGGGCTTCACCGTCGAGACCTCGACCGGCACCATCCGGGCGACGTACGTCGTGGCCGCGACGGGGCCGTTCCAGCGGCCGGTCGTCCCGCCCATCGTCCCCGAGGTCGACGGCGTCACGCAGATCCACTCGAGCGCCTACCGCAACCCGGGGCAGCTGCCCGACGGCGCGGTCCTGGTCGTCGGGGCGGGGTCCTCGGGCGTGCAGATCGCCGACGAGCTGCGACGTGCCGGGCGCGAGGTGTACCTGTCCGTCGGCCCGCACGACAGGCCGCCGCGCAGCTACCGGGGACGCGACTTCTGCTGGTGGCTGGGCGTCCTCGGGATGTGGGACGCCGAGACGCCGCCGCAGGGGGCCGAGCACGTCACCATCGCGGTGAGCGGGGCGCGCGGTGGTCACACCGTCGACTTCCGCGCCCTGGCGGAGTCGGGCATCCACCTCGTCGGGATGACCTCCTCCTACGACGACGGCGTGCTGTCCTTCGCCGACGACCTCGGGGCGAACATCGCCGAGGGTGACGCCAAGTACCTGGCGCTGCTCGACGCCGCCGACGAGTACGTGGGGAAGAACGGGCTCGACCTGCCGACCGAGCCCGACGCGCGGCTGCTCGGCCCGGATCCCGACAGCGTCCGCGACCCGCTCCGGTCCCTCGACCTCGCGTCGGCCGGCGTCACCAGCATCGTGTGGGCCACCGGCTTCCGGCCCGACTACGGCTGGCTGCAGGTCGACGCGTTCGACGAGACGGGCCGCCCGCGACACCGGCGCGGGGTCTCAACGGAGCCGGGCGTCTACTTCCTGGGCCTTCCATGGCTCTCGCGCCGTGGTTCGAGCTTCATCTGGGGCGTGTGGCACGACGCGAAGTTCGTCGCCGACCACCTGTCGACCCAGCGCAGCTACCTGCAGTACGAAGCACCCGCCGACGCCGCCGGGTCGCATCCCACCCCCATCGACCGCACCCCGGAGAAGGACAGCGCATGAACGACCCGAAGATGGCCGGCGGCCACACCCGGATCCGTCCCTTCAACACGCGTGACACCTACCCCGAGCAGAACCTCGACAACGACCTGTGCCAGGCGGTGGTCGCCGGCAACACGGTCTACGTGCGCGGGCAGATCGGTCAGGACCTGGACACCAGCGAGTCCGTCGGCATCGGCGACGTCGAGGCCCAGACCGAGCAGGCGATGAGGAACATCGCGATGCTCCTGGGCGAGGCCGGCTCGAAGATCGAGCACCTGGTCAAGCTGACGATCTACATCGTCGATCCGCGCTACCGCGAGACGGTGTACCGGACGATCGGCCGGCACACCCGCGGGGTCCACCCCATCTCCACCGGCATCGTCGTGAGCGCCCTGGCCCGACCCGAGTGGCTCGTCGAGGTCGACGCCGTCGCAGTGATCCCGGAGGGCGAGCAGTGACCTTCTCGATCCTGGCCACGGACGGCACCGGCGCGGTCGGGATGGCGGTGAGCTCCTCGAGCCCGGCCGTCGCGGCGCGCTGCGTCAACCTGCGCGCGGGGGTGGGTGGGGCATCGTCGCAGAACATCACCGATCCCCGGCTCGGCACGGAGCTCCTCGATCACCTCGACGGCGGCATGAGCGCCGCCGAGGCCCTCGACGCCGTCACCCGTGGTCGTGACCTCATCGAGTTCCGTCAGCTGACCGTGCTCTCGCTCGACGGCGCCACGGCTGCCTACTCCGGCGAGCGGTCCCTGGGGACCCACCACCACCTGGCGGCGGACCAGGTCGTCGCGGCCGGCAACATGCTCGCGGACGAGGGCGTCGTGGACGCCATCGTGACCGCCTTCCGGGCCTCGACGGGGCAGCTGGAGGAGCGCCTGCTCGCCTCCCTGCGCAGCGGTCTCGAGGCCGGTGGCGAGGAGGGGCCCGTTCGCTCCGCCGGCCTCGCCGTCGTGCGGAGCGTGCCGTGGCGGGAGACCGACCTGCGCATCGACTGGAGCGACACCCCGGTGGAGGACCTCGCCGCGCTCCTCGACGTGTGGCTCCCGCAGCGCGACGACTACGTGACCCGGGGCCTCGACCCCAGCGCGGCCCCGTCGTACGGCGTCCCGGGGGACCGATGACGTCGGGTGACAAGCAGCTCGTGGCCGAGGTCGTGGCGGGCGACGCCGAACGCCTGATCACGCTGTCCGAGCTCCTGCACGCCCACCCCGAGACCGCCTGGGAGGAGCACCGGGCCTCCCGGTGGGTCGCCGAGGCGCTGGAGGAGTCGGGATTCGCCATCACGCCGGCGTACCTCGGGCTGGAGACCGCGTTCCACGCCACCTACGGCTCCGGCCCGTTCCGGGTGGGCCTGTGTGCGGAGTACGACGCGCTGCCCGGTCTGGGGCACGCGTGCGGGCACAACCTCATCGCCGCCATCTCGGTCGGCGCGGGCCGCGCCCTCGCGCGGGTCGCCGACACCCTGGGCCTGACGATCGAGGTGTACGGCACGCCGGCGGAGGAGGGCGGTGGCGGCAAGATCGAGATGCTCGAGCGCGGCGCGTTCGCCGGCCTCGACATCGCGATGATGGCCCACCCCGCCCCGGTCGACGTGGCCGAGGCGGAGCCGTTCGCGGTCTCGCACTCGCACGTGGAGTACCGGGGCAAGGCGTCCCACGCGGCGGCGTACCCCGAGCAGGGGGTCAACGCGGCCGACGCCTTCACCATCGCGCAGGTCGCCGTGGGTCTCCTGCGGCAGCAGCTGCCGCCCACCGTGCGGGTGCACGGGGTGATGACGAACGGTGGTGAGGCGCCCAACGCCATCCCGGCCCGCACGGAGGGCAGGTGGTACGTCCGCGCCGAGACCCTGGCGCAGCTCGCGGAGACCGAGGAGCGCGTCTGGAGGTGCTTCGAGGCGGGCGCCCTGGCGACGGGCTGCGAGCTGCGGATCGAGGCCGAGAGCAAGCCGTACGCCGAGCTCCGCGCCGACGAGGCGGCACTCGGGGCGTACCGGGCCAACGCGGAGGCCCTCGGGCGGGTCTTCGACCCCGGGACGCCGGCGCGTCGCATGAACCGGGCGTCGACCGACATGGGCAACGTGTCGCAGGTGGTCCCGGCGATCCATCCCTACGTCGGCATCGGCTCGTCGCCGGCGCTCAACCACCAGCCCGAGTTCGCCGCGCACTGCGTCGGCCCGGACGCGGAACGTGCCCTGCTCGACGCGGCGACGGCACTGGCGTGGACCGCGGTGGACCTCAGCAGCCGCGGGCACGTCCGCTGAGCCACCCACGACGGAGGACGAAGGTCATGACGACGGACGAGCAGGTCAGGCTCGAGCGGGACCCCCTCGGGGAGCGAGCGGTCCCGAGGGACGCCCTGTGGGGCGCGCACACCTCCCGCGCGCTGGAGAACTTCGCGATCAGCGGCACCGCCGTCGGCACCCACCGCGACCTCACCTACGCCCTCGGGGCCGTCAAGCTGGCGGCGGCCCGCGCCAACACGGACCTCGGCGTCCTCGACGAACGTCGTGCTGCAGCCATCGCGGTCGCCTGCGAGGAGGTCATGCTCGGCCACCACGACGAGCAGTTCGTCGTCGACGTGGTCCAGGGCGGCGCCGGCACATCCACGAACATGAACGCCAACGAGGTCATCGCCAACCGGGCGCTCCAAGTGCTCGGCCTCGCGCCCGGCACCTACGCCGAGGTGCATCCGAACGACCACGTCAACGCGAGCCAGAGCACGAACGACGTCTACCCCACGGCGATCAAGGTCGCCCTGCTCGTCGCGCTGCGTCGGCTCGCGAGCGCGGTGAGCGAGCTGTCCGGGTCGTTCGCCGCCAAGGGCCAGGAGTTCCGCGGCGTCCCGAAGGTGGGACGGACCCAGCTCCAGGACGCCGTCCCGATGACGGTGGGCCAGGAGTTCGCGGCGTGGGCCGCCACGCTGGTCGAGGAGCAGGCGCGGCTGCGGGACGCACGCAACCTCCTCAGCGAGATCAACCTCGGCGCCACGGCGATCGGGACCGGGATCACCGCGGACCCGGCGTACGCGTCGTGCGTGCTCGCCCACCTGCGACGGATCACGGACCTGCCGCTCCAGACGGCCGGCGACCTGGTGGAGGCGACGGCCGACACCGGCGTCTTCGTCCAGCTCTCCGGCGTCCTCAAGCGCACCGCGGTGAAGGTCTCGAAGATCTGCAACGACCTGCGACTGCTGTCCTCGGGGCCGCAGGCCGGTCTCGGCGAGCTCCGCCTGCCGCCCCGCCAGGCCGGGTCCAGCATCATGCCCGGCAAGGTCAACCCGGTCGTCCCGGAGATGGTCAACCAGGTCGCGTTCAGCGTCATCGGCAACGACCTGACCATCACGATGGCGGCGGAGGCCGGACAGCTGCAGCTGAACGCGTTCGAGCCGATCATGGCGCACGGCCTGCTGCAGAGCATCGACTGGATGGCACGCGCGTTCACCGGTCTCGCTCACCTCTGCGTGGACGGCATCGAGGTCGACCGAGACCACCTCGAGGAGCTGACGTCGCGCAGCGTCGGGGTGGTGACGGCACTGATCCCGTACGTCGGGTACGCCACCGCGAGCTCGATCGCGAAAGCCGCGCTGGCCGGCGAGGGCGACGTCCGCAGCCTCCTGCTGCGCGACGCAGGTGTCGACGAGGCGCTCCTCGACCGGTTGCTCGACCCCGAGACCCTCGCGGGCCTGCCCCGTCCACCGGTCGTCGCGCCCGCTGCGGCGCAGCGGACCGACTGACGCCCCGCCCCCGGTGCCAGGTCTGCGGTCGTCGTCGCACGTGGACGCGCAGGTGACGCGGCAGGATGGGCGCATGCGGAACCCGGCGTTCACCTTCGTCCAGCTGCGCTACTTCGCGGCGGCCGCCGAGCTCGGCAGCATGACGGCTGCCGCGAGGGACCTGAACGTCTCGCAATCCGCGGTGTCGACGGCGGTCGCCCAGCTGGAGAAGGAGCTGGGCGTCCAGCTGCTCCTGCGCCACCACGCGCGCGGTCTCGCGCTGACGCCGGCCGGCCGGGCGTTCCACGCCGAGCTGCGCACGTTCCTGGCGCACACCCAGGAGCTCGCCGACAGCGCGACGAACGCCGGGCAGGAGCTGGCGGGCGGGTTCGTCGTCGGGTGCTTCGACACCCTGGCGCCCTTCTGGCTCCCGCGCCTGGTCACGGCGTACCAGCGGAGGTACCCGTCGGTCAGCGTGGACGCGCTCGAGGCCGAGCACGCCGCGTTGAAGCAGCACCTGCGGTCCGGGGCCTGCGAGGTGGCGCTCATGTACGCCTACGACCTGGACAGCGACCTAGAGGCCACCCCCGTCGCCTCCGTCCCGCCGTACGCCCTCGTGCCGGCGCACCACCCGCTGGCCCAGCAGCGGGAGATCCACCTCCGCGAGCTCGCCGACGACCCCTTCGTCATGCTCGAGCTCCCGCACACGTCCGCCTACTTCCGGTCGTTGTTCGAGGCCGTGGGCGTCGAGCCGCGCATCCGGCACCGGACCGCCGGCTACGAGACGGTGCGGTCGATGGTCGCCGCGGGCCACGGCTACTCGGTTCTCAACCAGAAGCCCACCGACGACACGACCTACGCGGGCACCCCGCTCGTCACGCTGGCGCTCAAGGACGACCTGCCCCCGTTGGACGTGGTCGCGGTGCGCATCGGGAACGCGCGCCCGACCCGGAAGGCGACGGCCTTCCTCGAGATCGCCGAGCTCGTCGGCGCGGCCCTCACGTCGGGCGAGCAGGCCGACGGCGCGTGAGGCGGCGGGCGGGGATGTGACGCCGCCCCGCCTCGTCGGCCCGCTGTCCCCAGGGCCGGGAGGCAGGCCCGCGGACCGTCGGCGACGCGTGGCAGGCTTCGCCGGGTGAGCCTGACCGTCCACCGCGCGCCGCGCACCGACCTGCTCGCCGACGCCCTCGGCGAGCTGCTCGCGCAGCCGGTGGAGGACCCCTTCGCCGAGGAGGTCGTGGTCGTCCCGGCCCGCGGGGTCGAGCGGTGGTTGACGCAGCGGCTCTCCCACCGGCTGGGCACGGGCCCGCGCGGCGGTGACGGCGTCTGCGCGGGTGTCCGGTTCCTCACCCCCCACTCCCTCGTCTCGGTGCTCCTGGGTCGCGAGCGGGAGGACCCGTGGGAGCCCGGGCGGCTCGCCTGGCCCGTGCTCGAGGCCGTCGACGCCCACCTCGACGAGGCGTGGGCCCTGCCCCTGGCCCGCCACCTGGGTGCGGTCCTCGCGCCCGGCGAGCCCGCCGAGCTGGGGGAGCTGCGCCGTACCCGCCGGTGGGCCGTGGCGCGCCGGCTGGCGGCCGCGTTCGCGTCGTACGCCGCGCAGCGGCCCGGGCTCGTCGCCGACTGGCGGGCGGGGCGCGACACCGACGGTGCCGGCGGGACGCTGGCCGAGGACCTGCGGTGGCAGGCCGAGCTGTGGCGCCGGGTCGTGGAGCGGGTGGACGCGCCGGCGCCCGACGAGCGGCACGCGGCGACGCTGGCGGCCCTGCGTTCCGGCGCGGACGGGCTCGACCTGCCGGGCCGGCTCTCCCTGTTCGGCCACACGCGGCTGCCGGTGGCGGAGGTCGAGCTGCTGGAGGCGCTCGCGACCCGCCGCGACGTGCACCTGTGGCTGCCGGTGGCCTCGCCCGCGCTGGCCGCGCGGCTGGACGCCGCGGGCGGCCCCGCCCCGGCAGCCGCGACCGGGGGTACGGCGGGCCGCGCCGTACCGCGGCGCGCCGACGCCGACACGACCGGCGCGGTCGGCCACCCCCTGCTCGCCGCCCTGGGGCGCGACGCCCGCGAGCTGCAGCAGCAGCTGGCCCGCCTCGACGCCCGCGTCGAGCAGCTCGGCGACGTGCCCGCCCCGCCCCCCTCTGCGCCGCTGCTGACGCTGCTGCAGGCCGACGTCCGCGCCGACCGGCTGCCCACCCCGGCGCAGCGGGCGGAGCGCACCCGCACGGTCGACACGTCGGTGCAGGTGCACGCCTGCCACGGCCCGGCCCGCCAGGTCGAGGTGCTGCGCGAGGTGCTCGTGGGCCTGCTCGCCGACGACCCGACCCTGGAGCCGCGCGACGTGCTCGTCATGTGCCCCGACGTGGAGGCCTACGCGCCGCTGGTCGAGGCCGGGTTCGGACTGGCGTCGGGGGACCCCGACGACCCCCTGGCCTCGGCGTCCGACCAGCACCCGGCCCACCGCCTGCGGGTGCGACTGGCCGACCGCGCCCTCTCCAGCGTCAACCCGCTGCTCGCCCTCGCGGAGCGCGTCGTCGCCCTGGCGGGCTCGCGGGTCACCGCCTCCGACGTGCTCGACCTGGCGGGCCGGCCCGTCGTGCGCCGGCGCTTCGCCCTCGACGAGGACGACCTCTCCCGGGTCGAGCGCTGGGTGCGCGACGCCGGCGTGCGCTGGGGCTTCGACGCGGAGCACCGGGCCGACTACGGGCTCGGGCACGTCGCGCAGAACACGTGGCGCGCCGGGCTCGACCGCGTGCTGCTCGGCGTGGCCGTGGCTGGCGACGTCCCCCGCTGGGTGGGCAGCGCGCTCCCGCTCGACGACGTGGGCAGCGGCGACGCCGACCTCGCCGGCCGGTTCGCCGAGCTCGTCGACCGCCTCGAGCACGGTCTCGACCGGCTGCACGGCCCGGCGCCGGCCGAGGAGTGGGTCGCCGCGATCGGCGAGGTCGTCACCTCGCTGGCCGCGGTGCCGCCCCGCGACGCCTGGCAGGCGGCCGAGCTGGAGCGCGAGCTGCGCCGGCTGGCCCCCGCGGGCGTCCCGGGCGTCGACCGCGCGCCGCTGGGGCTGCCCGAGGTGCGGGCGATGCTCACCCGTGCGTGGTCGGGGCGCCCCACGCGGGCGAACTTCCGCACGGGCACGCTGACGGTCTCGACCCTCGTGCCGATGCGCTCGGTGCCCCACCGCGTGGTGTGCCTCCTGGGCCTCGACGACGGGGTGTTCCCGCGCGCCGGCATCACCGACGGCGACGACGTGCTCGCGCGCTCGCCGCTGGTCGGCGAGCGCGACCCGCGCAGCGAGGACCGCCAGCTCCTCCTCGACGCGGTGATGGCGGCGACCGAGCACCTGGTCGTGACCTACACGGGAGCGGGGGAGCACACGGGCGCCCCCCGCCCGCCCGCCGTGCCGCTGGGGGAGCTGCTCTCCGCGCTGGAGCGCACGGCGGTGGTCGAGCAGCCGGTGCTCGTGCGCCACCCGCTCCAGCCCTTCCACCCCTCGAACCTCGTGGCGGCCGACGACGGCTCGGGCCGCCCGCCCTTCAGCTTCGACACCGCCGCCCTGGCCGGCGCGAAGGCGGCGCGCGGGCCGCGCCGCTCGCCGTACCCGCTGCTGGCGGCGCCGCTGCCGGCGGTGAAGGACGAGGTGGTGTCGCTCGACGACCTCGTGCGCTTCCTCGTCTCGCCGGCCCGGGAGTTCCTGCGCAGCCGGCTCGACGTCGCCACCCGCTTCGACGAGGACGAGGTGGCCGACGCGGTGCCGCTCGACCTCGACGCGCTCGAGAAGTGGGGCGTCGGGTCGCGCGTGCTCGCCGACGCGCTCGCGGGCGTCGCCCCGGGCGACGCGATCGAGGCCGAGCGCCGCCGCGGGCAGCTGCCGCCCCGCGCGCTGGGCGCCGGCGTCCTCGCCCAGGCCGAGTCGGACGTGCGTCGGCTCTACGCCGGCACGCTCGAGCTGCGCGCCGGGGACCCGCGCACCGTCGACGTCGACGTGGACCTCGGCGACGGGCGTCGCCTCGTCGGCACCGTCGGCGGCCTCCACGGCTCGCGGCTGGTCTCCGTCGAGTTCTCCTCCCTGCGCGCGAAGCACCGCATCGCGGCGTGGGTGCGGCTCCTGGCGCTCGCGGCGGCGTACCCCGACGAGTCCTTCACCGCCCACACCGTCGGCCGCGCCGGGCGGGCGGGGCCGCGGCGGGCGCTGGCCGGCCCGCTCGACCACCGCGCGCTCGAGTGGCTGCGGCAGCTGGTCGACGTGCGCGACCGCGGGATGCGCGAGCCGCTGCCCCTGCCGGTCGGCACGGCGTGCGCGTACGCCGAGGCGCTGCACCGCCAGCGCCACGGCGACGAGGCCAGCCTCGACGAGGTCGTGACGCGCTCCTGGGTGACGCAGCGGGGTGCGCAGGTGCCGGGCGAGGCCGACGCCGCCGAGCACGTGCTGCTCCACGGTCCCCGCGCCGGCGTGGACGTGCTCCTCGCCCCGCCGCGTCCCGACGAGACCTGGGTGCCGACCACCGAGGGCGAGGGCTTCCGCACGCGGCTGGGGCAGTACGCCTGGCGGGTCTGGGCGCCGCTCGTCGAGGGCGCGGAGAAGGTGGCTCCGCTGTGAGCGGCGCGGAGGACTGGGGCCAGGCGGCGATGCCGCACGAGGTCGTCGACGAGTTCGACATCCTCGCCCCACGGCTGCCGACCGGCACGACCCTGCTCGAGGCGAGCGCCGGCACGGGCAAGACGTGGACGATCGGCGCGCTGGTGGCGCGGTACGTCGCCGAGGGCCACGCCCGCCTCGACGAGCTGCTCGTCGTCACCTTCGGGCGCGCCGCGAGCCAGGAGCTGCGCCAGCGCGTGCGCAGCCAGCTCGAGGCCGTCGCCGACGGGCTGGCCGCCGCGACCGGCGAGGGGGTCGCGGGCGCCGAGCACGCCGACGACGCCGAGGTCCCCGGCCCGGCCGACGAGGTGGTCGCGCTGCTGTGCACCGGCCCGCCCGACGAGCTGCGCGCCCGCCGCGAGCGGGTGACCGCGGCGCTGGCCCACTTCGACGGCGCGACCATCGCGACGATCCACCAGTTCTGCCAGCAGGTGCTGCGCAGCCTCGGCGTCGCGGGCGACACCGACCCCTCGGCGCGACTGGTGGAGGACGTGGACGACCTGCGCGACGAGGTCGTCGAGGACCTCTACGTCCGCGGCTTCGCCGACGACCCCGCCCCGGCGTTCACCGTCGCCGAGGCCCGCGAGATCGGCGCCGCGGTGGTCGGCGACCCCCAGGCGCTCGTGGTGCCCGAGCACCCCGCCGACGAGGCGCCCGCCCTGCGGCGCACCCGGTTCGCCCGCGCCGTGCGCGCCGAGCTGGAACGGCGCAAGCGCCGGGCCGGGCTGCTGGGGTACGACGACCTGCTCAGCCAGCTCGCGACCGCCCTGGAGGCCGACGACGCGGCCGCCCGCGCGCGGATGCGCCTGCGCTGGAAGGTCGTGCTCGTCGACGAGTTCCAGGACACCGACCCCGTGCAGTGGCAGGTCTTCGACCGGGCGTTCAGCGGCCACGCGACGATGGTGCTCATCGGCGACCCCAAGCAGGCCATCTACGGCTTCCGGGGCGGTGACGTGGTGACCTACCTCGACGCCGCGGCGACGGCGACGACCCACCAGACGCTCGCGACCAACTGGCGCTCCGACGCCGGCCTCGTCGCGGCGGTGCAGCGGCTGCTCGAGGGCGCCGCGCTCGGCGACGAGCGCATCACGGTGCGCCCCGTCCGGGCCCACCACCAGGCGCGCCGCCTCCAGGGCGCCCCGCACGGCGACCCCTTCCGGCTGCGGGTGGTCCGTCGTACGACGGTCGACCCGGGCGCTCGGCCCCGCGCGGCGCTGCGGGTGGGCACGGTGCGTCCCCACCTCGAGGCCGACTGCGCCCACGACGTCGCGGCCCTGCTGGCCTCGGGCGCCGAGTGGGACGGCCGGCCGATCCGCGCCGGCGACGTCGCGATCCTCGCCCACACCCGCTGGCAGCTGGAGTCGCTGCAGGAGGCGCTCGACGCCGTCGGCGTGCGCTCGGTCTTCGCCGGCGGGGGCAGCGTGTTCGCCTCGCCCGCCGCCGAGGAGTGGGCCACCCTGCTCGAGGCCATGGAGGCGCCCCACCGCTCCGCCCTCGTGCGCGCGGCGGCCCTCACCTGCTTCGTGGGGGAGACGCCGACGACGCTCGAGGGCGACGGTGACCGGGCCACCGAGCGCGTCGCCGACCTCCTGCGCGGCTGGTCGGCCCTGCTGGGCCGGCGCGGGGTCGCGGCGGTCTTCGAGGCCGCCGTGCGCCACGGCCTGTTCGCCCGCGTGCTGGGCCGCGACGACGGCGAGCGCCACCTGACGGACCTGCGCCACCTGGCCGAGACGCTCCACCTGGCGTCCCGCGGCGAGGCGCGCGGCGGGCGCGAGGGCGCCCGCGGGGAGAGCCTGGGCCTCGCCGGTCTCGTGGCGTGGCTGCGCCGCGAGATGCGCGATGACGCGGGCGAGGGCATCAGCGAGCGCACGCGCCGCCTCGACAGCGACGCCGCCGCCGTCCAGCTCGTGACGGTGCACGGCAGCAAGGGGCTGCAGTACCCGGTGGTCTACCTGCCCTACCTCGCCGACCGCTGGGTGCGGGAGCCGACGGTGCCGCGCTTCCACCTGCCGCCCGACGGCGACGGGGTACGCCGCCGCGCCGTCGACGTGGGCGGGCGCAGCGGCCCGCACTGGGCACGCAGCCTCTCCGAGCACGCCCACGAGGAGGCCGGCGAGTCGCTGCGCCTGCTCTACGTGGCCCTCACCCGGGCCCAGTCGCAGGTGGTGGCGTGGTGGGCGCCCACGACGAACGCGCCGAGCGCGCCGCTGCACCGCGTGCTCTTCGGTCGCACCGCGGGCTCGAGCGAGGTCGCCGACCCCGCCGGGCTGCCGGGCGACGACGAGGCGCTGTCGCGGCTGGGTGCGCTGCAGGCCGCGGGCGGGCCGGTGGTCGAGGAGTCCGTCGCCGCCCCGCCGCGCGTCGTGCTGCCCGCGGTGGCCGAGCCGCCGCTCGCCGTGCGCACCTTCGACCGGGAGGTCGACGTGGCGTGGCGGCGCACGTCGTACTCGTCGCTGTCCGCGGCGGGCGCGGGCCACGGGGCGGGTCACGGCGGCGGTCACGCGGGGGGACCCGACCCCGCGACCGCCACGAGCGAGCCCGAGCTGACCCCCCGCGAGGACGAGCCCGACCTCCCCGTGGGCGCGGCGGGGGACCCGGGCGGGGTGCCGGGCGAGGACCCGGTGTCGCCGATGGCCACGCTGCCGGTGGGCGCGACCTTCGGCTCCCTGGTGCACGGGGTGCTCGAGCACGCGGACCTCACCGTGCCCGACCTGACCGCCGAGCTGGCAGGCCACGTCGCCGAGCAGCGCACGTGGTGGCCGGTCACCGGCCTCGACGAGGAGGTGCTCGTCGGCGCCCTCGAGGCCGTCGCGACCACGTCGCTGGGGCCGCTGGCCGCCGGACGCACGCTGCGCGAGGTGCCGCCCGCCGACACCCTGCGCGAGCTGGACTTCGAGCTGCCCCTCGCGGGCGGCGACCTCGCGCGGGGCCGCACGGGAGGCCCCCGCCTCGGCGACCTCGCCCCGATCCTGCGCGCGCACCTGCCCGAGGCCGACCCGGTGCGGGCCTACGCGGCGGTGCTCGACGGCGACCCCCAGCTGGCCGACCAGGCGCTGCGGGGCTACCTCGGCGGCTCCGTCGACGTGCTGCTGCGCGTGCGCGGTGCGGCGGCGGGCGGGCGGGACGCCTACCTCGTCGTCGACTACAAGACCAACTGGCTCGGGCCCGTGCCCGAGCCCGACGAGCCGCCGGCGCTGCGCGCCTCGGCGTACGCCCCGGCCGCCCTCGACGCGGCGATGGGCGGGTCGGACTACCCGCTGCAGGCGCTGCTGTACGCCGTCGTCGCCCACCGCTTCCTGCGCTGGCGGCTGCGCGACTACGACCCCGCGGTCCACCTGGGCGGGGTGCTCTACCTCTACCTGCGCGGTATGTGCGGCCCGGCGACGCCGGTCGTCGACGGCTCGCCGTGCGGCGTCTTCTCCTGGCGCCCGCCCGTGGCGCTCGTCGAGGCCGCGAGCGACCTGCTGGACGGAGGTGCGGCGTGACCGAGCTCTTCGAGCCCGAGGGGCCCGACGACCACCGCGTCGCCCGCACCGCGGGGCCCGGCGTGCTGCGCGACCTCAACGCCGCGGGCGTGCTGAGCGCCGCCGACGTGCAGGTGGCCCGGCGCGTGGGCGACCTCGCCGCCGCGGCGTCCGGGCGCACGGCCGAGGACGAGCACGCCCTCCTCGCCCTCGCGCTCTGCGTGCGCGCCCTGCGCGGCGGCTCCGTGTGCCTCGACCTCGTGGGCGTCCGGGACGTGGTGGAGGCGGCGGATGCCGAGGCCACGACCGCCGAGGCCACGACCGCCGGGGCCGCGGGCGTCGCGCTGCCGGAGCACGAGGCCTGGTGCGCCGCGATCGACGCGAGCGCGCTGGTCGCCCAGGGCGTCCTGCACCGGTCGGGCCACCTGGTGCACCTCGACCGCTACCGCCGCGAGGAGCAGCAGGTCGCCGCCGACCTGCTCGCCCGCGAGGAGGCGGCGCCCCCGGCGGTCGATCGCGCCGTGCTCGAGGCCGGGCTCGAGCGCGTCTTCCCCGCCGCCACCCACGCCGAGCAGCGGGAGGCCGCGCGGCACGCGGTCACCCGCCGTACGACGGTGCTCACCGGCGGACCCGGCACGGGCAAGACCACCGCGGTCGCGGGCCTGCTCGTGCTGCTCGCGGGCCAGGCGCCGGCGGGATCGCCGCTGCGCGTGGCGCTGGCGGCGCCGACGGGCAAGGCGGCTGCCCGGCTCGGCGAGGCGATCGCGGCGTCCGCGGAGGCGTTCGACCCGGCGGAGCGCGCCGTGCTCGACGAGGTGGTGCGGGGCGTCCAGGCCACGACGCTGCACCGGCTGCTCGGCTGGCGCCCCGGCTCCTCCACCCGCTTCCGCCACGACCGCGGCAACCGCCTGCCCCACGACGTGGTGGTCGTCGACGAGGCGTCGATGCTGTCGCTGACCATGACCGCGCGGCTGCTCGAGGCCGTGCGGCCCCAGGCGCGGCTCGTGCTCGTGGGCGACGCCGACCAGCTCGCCTCGGTCGAGGCCGGCGCGGTGCTCGCCGACCTCGTCGCCGGCTTCGCGGACGCCGGTGCTGCCGAGGTGGGTGCCGCCGACGCCGGTGCCGCCGAGGAGGGTGCCGCCGTGGACGGTGCCACCCGGGGCGCCGGACCCGTGGTGCGGCTGCGCACGTCCCACCGCTTCGGCGCGCGCATCGGGCGGCTGGCCGCGGCGCTGCGCCTCCCCGACGACGCGGGCACGCCGGCGGAGGACGTCGTGACCGTGACCCGGGCCCTGGCCGCCGAGGGCCGCGGCGCGGACGGCACGGCCGTCGAGCTGTGGGAGACCCCCGCCGACGACCCGCGCCCGGAGGCGACGCTCGACGAGCGGCTCCGCCCGCTGCTCCACCCGCTCGCCCGGGACATCCGCGCCGCCGCCCTGGCGGGGGACACCGCCGGGGCGCTCCGGCTCCTGGCCCGCCACCGGGTGCTGTGCGCCCACCGGTCCGGACCCCACGGGGTCGCCGCCCACAACCGGCGGGTCGAGGGGTGGCTGGCGGAGGACGACCCGGGCGTGGTGCCGGGCGGCACGTACGCCGGACGCCCCCTCATCGTGGTGCGCAACGACCGGCAGCTCGGCCTCTACAACGGCGACACCGGGGTCGTGGTGCGCGCCGCCGACGGGTCGCTGCGGGCGGTGTTCGCCACCACGGACGGGGTGCGCGACCTCGCGGTGAGCCGGGTCGGCGAGGTCGAGACGATGCACGCGATGACGATCCACAAGGCGCAGGGCTCCCAGGCCGAGGAGGTCACCGTGCTGCTGCCCGACGCGGCGTCGCGGCTGCTGACGCGCGAGCTGCTCTACACTGCCGTCACCCGCGCCGAGCGGGTGGTGCGGCTGGTCGGCGCAGAGGCTTCCCTCGCCGCCGCGGCGACGCGGCACGTGCAGCGCGCCAGCGGCCTGCGCGACCGGTTGCGGACCGCCCGGCCCTGACCTCTGCCCCCGGCCCCCGCCCGGCCCTGACCCCGCCCGAGCGCGACGGCTCAGCCGGCGGGGCGCTGCGTGTAGGTGACACCCGGCTCGGGGGCGCCGAGCAGGGTGGACACCGTGACGGGCACGAGGCCGCGCTCGCGCAGGCCCGCGACGATGCCGGGCAGCGCCGCGAGCGTCACGGGGCGCTGCTCGTGCAGCAGCACGACGTCGCCGGGGCGGCTGCGGTCCACCACCCGGCGGGTGAGCTCGGCGGCGTCGGCCGCCGCGCCCAGCTCGACGGGCGCCGCGTCGTCGGGGTCGACCGACCACAGCACCTGGGCGAGACCCGCGGCGGCGGCGCGGGCGAGCACGGCGGGCTCGGTCGCGCCGTACGGCGGGCGGAAGAGCACCGGTGCGGTGCCCGTCGCGTCCTCGACGGCCGTCGCCGTGCGGTCGATCTCGCGCTCGACGTGCCGGGCGCCGAGCCGGGTGAGGTTCTTGTGGTCCCACGTGTGGACCCCGATCTCGTGCCCGGCGGCCGCGATGGCCGCGGTGGCCTCGGGGTACGTCGCGACCTGCTGGCCCACCACGAAGAACGTGGCGGGGGCGTCGACCGCCTCGAGCGTGGCGAGCAGGTCGGCCGACTCCGGGCCCGGCCCGTCGTCGAACGTGAGGGCGACGCACTGCTCGACGGCACAGTCCACGGCGGGCTCCGCGGGCCCGGTCGACCCGCCCGGCTCGGTCGGCTCCGACGACTCGCTGGGCGAGGGCGACGGCGCGGGACCGTCGGTCGCGGGTCCGTCGGTCGCGGGTTCGCCGGCGGGCGCGGCCCCGTCGGGCGCGGGCGGCAGGGTCGGCTCGACGAGCGCGTCGCGGGCCCGCTCGCCGAGCGGGGACAGCAGCTCCTCGGTCTGGTCGACGGTCAGCACGACGGTGATCCGGCCCGTCCGGCCGCCGGCCAGCTGGTGCTCGTCGAAGCCGACGAACAGCTCGCCGTTCTCGGTGAAGGCCAGCACGGGCACGCCGGCCGTGAGCACGGTGGTGAGGGAGACGGGGTCGACGGCGTCCTGGCCGGCGAGCGCCTCGGTGACCGCGTCGGCGAAGCGCACCGGGTCCGCCAGCAGCGCCGAGTTGGGCACGACGGCGGCGGTCTGCGCGTCGTACCAGGTCGTGGCCCAGGTGTCGGTGGTCGTGCCGTCGGCGTGCACGTAGGTGTCGAGCAGCACCCCGGCCACGTCCCGCGAGGAGCCGACCAGGCTCCAGGTGCCGTTGAGCTCGGTGGCCGCGGGCGTGCCCGCGGCGGGGGTGGGGTGCGCGCTGCGGTACGCCGTCACACCGGCCCGCACGCGCTCGGCGAGGACCGCGTCGACGGGGGCGAGCCCCAGCTCGGGCCACGCGACGGCCACCTGCCCGGCCTCGTCGACGACCAGGCGGGTGCCCGCGCCGGGGGCGTCCTCGAGGACGGCGGGGTCCACGACGGCGGGGTAGGTGTCGACGGTCACGACGGGGTCGTCCACCGGCGGCTGCGACGGCGCGAGCTCGTGCGGCTCGTCGGGCTCGGTGGGGGTCTCGGCCGAGCAGCCGGCCAGCATCAGGCCGGCCGCGAGGAGCGCGGCGAGGGCGCGGCGGCGCATGGGTCTCCGCTCTGCTGTCGGGTGGTGAGCGCGGCCATCATGCCAGCCGCCCGGCGCCCGCCCGGCGCCCGGCCGCGCGCCCTCCCGCACGCCCTCCCGCACGCCCGTCCGGGCGGCCGGCTGCGCGACCGGTCGTCGGACACGGGGGTGGTCGGGGGCGCCAGCCACTATCGTGGCGTCCGGCCCGACCCCGACCGACAGGCCCGACAGATGCCCTTCCTGCTGCGTGTGGAGCTGCCCGACGTCCCGGGCTCGCTCGGCCGTGTCGCGAGCGCGATCGGCGAGGCGGGGGGCGACATCGAGGCCATCGAGATCGTCGAGCACCGCGGCGACGGCACCGCGGTCGACGACGTGCTCCTCGAGACCGCGCCCGGCGCGATGCCCGACTCGATCGTGTCGGCCTGCAACGCCCTCGACGGCGTGCAGGTGGTGTGGATCAGCCGCTACGCGGCGGGCGGCAACCTGTTCCTCGACCTCGAGGCGGTGGAGGACCTGACGGCCCACCCCCACGAGGCCCTCGACCGCCTGGTCGACCTGCTCCCGATCACGTTCCGCGCCGACTGGGCCGTCCGGACGCGCCGCGCCCGGGACGGCAGCGCCGACCTCGTGCACGCCACGGGGGCGGCGCCCGGCACGGTGGCGTGGTTCCCGCTGCACGACCGCCCGGCCCGTCTCGAGGCTCCGGGTGACGAGATCAACGTGCTGTGCGGCGTCCCGCTGGGGGAGCGCGAGCAGATCGTCGTCGGGCGCCGGGGCGGCCCCGACTTCCTCGACTCCGAGCTCGCGCGCATGGGTCACCTCGTCGCGCTGGCGGGCTCCATCGCGCGCCAGGGCTGAGGCGCGACCCTCCGGTGACCGTGGTCACTGCGCCCGGGTGGAGAATGGCGGCCATGCGCATCGTGGTGCTGACGGGGGCGGGCATCTCCGCCGAGTCGGGTGTCCCGACCTTCCGGGACTCCGACGGTCTGTGGGAGGGGCACCGGATCGAGGACGTCGCCACCCCCGAGGCCTACGAGATGCAGCCCGGGGTGGTCCAGGCCTTCTACGACGCCCGGCGCGAGGCGCTGGCCACGGTCGAGCCCAACCCGGCCCACCGCGCCCTCGCGCGGCTGGAGGAGCACCTCGGCGACGACTTCCTCCTCGTCACCCAGAACATCGACGACCTCCACGAGCGCGCCGGCAGCACGCGCCTCATCCACATGCACGGCGAGCTGAGGTCGGCGCTGTGCAGCAGCTGCCGGCAGCGCTCGCAGTGGCTGGGCGACCTCGCCGACCTGCCGCCGTGCCCGCGCTGCGGCCAGTGCGACCTGCGGCCCGACGTCGTGTGGTTCGGCGAGATCCCCTACCGGATGCGGGAGATCGAGGACGCGCTCGCCGAGGCCGACCTCTTCGTCTCCATCGGCACCTCCGGCGCGGTCTACCCCGCGGCCGGGTTCGTTCAGGTCGCCCGCGCGTACGGCGCGCACACCCTCGAGCTCAACCTGGTGCCGAGCGAGGGGCGCTCGATGTTCCACGAGGCCCGCCACGGGCGCGCGGGCGAGATCGTGCCCGTCTGGGTCGAGGAGCAGCTGCGGCGATGAGCGGGCGGACGGACGAGACGGCGCCGGGTGGACCGGTGCGGGGGCGGTGGGCCCGCCGTACCGGCGCGGTGGCACTGGTCGTGGCCCTGGCCGCGACGACGGCGTGCAGCGGCGACGACGGCGGCAGCGACGGCAGCGGGAGCGACGGCGGCGGCACCGGTGAGGGTGCCGGCGGCAGCACGCCGGTCCCCGGCGCCGGCGTGCCGACCGACCGGGCGGCGGCCGAGCGTTTCGGCCGGCTGCCGGCCGACTCGGTGGGCGCGGCGGTGCTCGCCGACATGGTCGACGTCTCCACGATGCAGGCCCGCGTGCGCACCACCCACCAGGGCCTCGACGTCGTCGCCCAGGTCGCCGTGGACCCGGACGCCAACTGCGCGGGGTCGATGACCATCGGCGACGGCACGGTCGAGGTGCTGCGCGTCGGCGGCGATGTCTACGCGTCCTTCGACCAGCCCCTCCTCGAGACCCTCGGCCACTCCCCGGCCGAGGCCGCCGCGATCGTCGAGCGCACCGGCGACCGGTGGGTGCTGCTCGACCTCGCCTCCGGCCTGACCGACGTCGGCCTCGCGTGCCAGGCGGCGGTCGACGCCCTCGGCGGCGCCATCTTCTCGCCCGACGACGACGCGGAGCTCAGCATCGACGGCCTCGGCGAGCTCGACGGCGAGCAGGTGCTGCTCGTGTCGCGCGCGGACCCCGAGCTGGGCACCACCACCGCCCGGGTGCGCGCGACGGCCCCCCACCACTACCTCCAGGTGGACACGCTGCGCGACGGCCGCCCCCTCGTCGTCGACCAGGTCGTGTACGACGCGGAGGTCGAGGTGCCCGAGCCCCAGGCCCGTGGCGTCGTGGACTCCGTGGACGTCGGCCTGAGCTGAGCCCGTGGACGGGTACGGCGACCCCTCAGGTACGGCGGGTACCGTTCGCCGTCGGCGCGTCGAGGTGACGTGGCCCACGTCGAGCGGTCGATCGGAGCCAGGGTGACGGACGAGCCGGAGCAGGACCCGGAGCGGGACCAGCCCGAGCAGGCGGGCAGCGGCGGAGCGTCGCGCGACGACGGCGTCACCCTCGTGCGCGGCGGCGTCAGCCCGGCGCGGCGGCGGACGCCGGACCGCAAGGTGCTGCTCGGCGGTGCCGCGGCGCTCGTGGTCGTGGCCGGCGCCGCGGTGGCCCTCGCTCGGTTCGGCGGCGACGACGGTGACGGCGGCAGCGACGGTGGCGAGGACAACGGGGTCGCCGAGAAGTCGATCGGCGAGATCGGCGCCGAGGTCGACGCCGCGATGAACGGCCTCACGTCGGTGCGGATCGTCATCGCGCCGACCGGGGGCGAGGACGCGTTCTCCCTCGACCTGCGCGTCGACGACGCCGGGGAGTGCGAGGGCACCTACGAGGCCGACGGTGTCGAGGCGACCGTGCTCAGCGTCGACGACCGCTTCTTCTACCGCCCCAGCGCGAACTACTGGGAGACCTCGGGACTCGACGCCGCGACCGCCGCGACGCTGCAGGAGCTGGTCGGCGACCGCTGGATCGACGGCTCCGAGACCGCGGGGGTCTCCAGCCTCGGCACCCTCTGCTCCGGCGGCGTGGACGCGCTGACCAGCGACGCGTACGACGCGACGGCCTTCGAGCAGGACGGGTGGACCGTCGGCGAGGAGGACGAGGTCGACGGCACGCCGGCCGTGCGGCTCGAGCGCGGTGACGACGACGCCGGGTCCGCCGTGACGCTCTGGGTCGCGACGACCGGGGAGCCGTACGTGCTGCGGGCCGACGTCGCCGAGGGTGAGACGAGCGCGTCGTACACCCTCTCGGAGCAGAACGAGCCGCTCGGCCTCGAGGTGCCCGCGGACGACGAGATCGTGCCGCCCGACGAGCTCGTCGCGGCCGTCGGTGACGGGGCGGCCGCGCCCCCGGGCTGACGGTCGGCGAGCCCCACCGCTACAGCGGCGGGAACAGCGGCGGCAGCACGAGGAGCATGCCCACCGACCAGGTGACGTGGGTGACGGCGCCCGCCAGGATGCCGTGCGTCGCCTGCCGCTGCAGCGCCGTCACGACGCCGAGGAGCACGGCCGCGAAGGCCAGCATGACGTTGCCCGTCGCGGCGGTCGCGACGGCGTACACGATCGTGGTGACCACGACGGGGTGCCGCTCCACGACGTCGAAAAGCACGCCGCGGAAGAACATCTCCTCGGCGATGCCGGCGGCCACGGTGATGAGCAGGATGCCGACGGTCACCTCGCCACCGGTGAACGACATGACGCGGCGGATCGCCTCGTCGAGCGGCCCGATCTCGCGCACCACGAGCGCGCCGAGCACGAAGACGCCCACGAGGCCCAGGCCCAGCAGGAACGGTCCGACGACCGGCGGGCGACCCGGTGGCGGGCCGACCCGGCCCAGGCGCACCGGTCCGGCGAGCAGCGCGCCGCCCGCCCAGACGGCGGCGAGCACCACGGTGACGACGTAGAACGCGGTGGAGCCGGGCTCGGTGCGCAGCATCATGGCGAGCACGACGGCTCCCGCCACGACGGTCGCGATGGCTGTGATGCGCGTGCGGTCGGCGGTCACGGCGCCCGGGGTCACCTCTCGGCCGGGGTGGTGGAGGCCTGCTCCGCGGCGCGCTCGGCGATCGCGCGGCGCACGGCCTCGGCGTACGACAGGGGCTCCCCGGGCACGAGCTCGCGGATGGAGTGGTCGGTGACGACCACCTCGATCCCCATCGAGTCCACCAGGTTGCGGCCCGTCGTGGTGTCGACGTCGGTGACGAGCGAGAGCCACCGCGACGACAGCCGCGGGCTCAGCACGGGCACGGGCAGGATCGGCGGCGCGTGGCCCTTGATGACCTTCGCCGCCTCCCGCAGCATCCCGAGGTAGTCGAGCCGGTCCGGCCCGCCGATCTCGAAGACGCGGTCGAGGGCCTCCTCGCGGTCGGCGACGCCGACGAGGTAGCGCGTCACGTCGTCGACGGCGATCGGCTGCGTCATCGTCTTGACCCACCGGGGCGCGACCATGGCGGGCAGCTTGTCGACGAGCTGGCGGGTGATCTCCCACGAGATGCCGCCGTGGCCGACGACGATGGCGGCGCGCAGCACGGTGACGGGGACGCCGCTCTGGCCCAGCAGGTGCTCGACCTCGCGACGCGAGCGCAGGTGGGGCGACAGCTCCTCGCCGTCGGCGCCGAGGCCGCCCAGGTAGACGATCTGGCGCACGCCGTGCGCCGCCGCGGCCTGGCCGAAGGCCCGCGCGGCGGCAGCGTCCCTGGCCTCGAAGTCGTCGGCGTCGAGGGAGTGGACGAGGTAGTAGGCGACGTCCACCTCGGCCAGCGGCTCGGCCAGCGAGCCGGGGTCGTCGACGTCGCCGTAGACCGGTGTCCCCTGCCCGGGGTAGTTCTCGGGGTGGCGCGTCATCGCGCGCACCTCGTGGCCGTCGGCGACGAGCGCGGGCACCAGTCGTCGACCGACGAATCCGGCGGCACCGGTCACCAGCACGCGCAGGCGCGGCGCGGGCGGGTTCTCGCTCTGCTCGGGCACGTCCCCCAGCATGCCGGGTGGGTGGTCAGTGGGCGGAGCGCGCGTGCCAGGCCGCCGAGAGCCGGGCGTAGTGCCCGTCCCCGGCCGCCAGATCGGCCGGGGCGCCCTCCTCGACGACCCGTCCGCGGGCCATGACGAGCACCCGGTCGCCGGCCTCCGCCTGGGTGAGGCGGTGGGCGATGGTGAGCGTCGTACGCCGGTCGGTCACCGTCGTCGCGGCCCGCTCCAGCTCGCGGGCACCGGTCGAGCCGGCGTCGGCGGTGGCCTCGTCGAGCACCACGACGAGCGGGTCGGCGAGCTCGACCCGGGCCAGCGCCAGCAGCTGCGCCTGGGCGGGCGTCAACGGGGTGCCGCCGGCGCCGACGACGACGTCCAGCCCGTCGCCCCCGTCGCCCCCGTCGCCTCCGTCGCCGGCACCGCCCCCGGCGAGCGCGCGCACCCAGCCGGCGGCCCCCAGCCGCTCGAGCACGGCCCACAGCCGGGCGTCGTCGGCGTCGGGCGCGGCCAGCGTGAGGTTCTCGCGGACGGTGCCGGCGAAGACGTGCACCTCCTGCGTGACGAGCGCGACCGGCAGGCGACCGCCGCCGCGTGCCGCGAGCAGCTCGGTGAGCGGGGTGCCGCCCACGCGCACCTCGCCCCGGGTGGGGGTGATGCGGCCGGCGGCGACCTGGCCCAGCGTCGACTTCCCGGCGCCGCTCGTGCCGACCACGGCGACCCGCTCGCCGGGCGCGAGCACCAGGTCGACGTCGGCGAGCACGGGACGGCCGGGCACGTAGGCGTGGTCGACGCCGCGGAGCTCGAGCGTCGCCGTACCGGGGGAGGGCTCGGCCCCGGGAGTCGCTGCCGCTGCTGCCGGGGAGGGAGGCGCGGGCATCCCGGCCACCCCGGCGACGCGGGTCATCGAGGCGCCGGCGGACTGCACCTCGTCGAAGACGAAGAGGATCACGCCGATGGGGTTGAAGAGGCGGTGGAAGAACAGGGCGGCCGTGGTGACGGCACCGACCGTCACGGGGGCGCCGAGGTCGCCGCGCACGAGGAAGAAGCCGGTGCCGAGCACGATGAGCAGGCCGATCAGCTCGGAGCGGTTGGTGCGCTGGCCGAACCGGGTGAGCAGCTCCCAGACCCGCAGGGTCAGGCTCGCGGCGCGCCACGAGGCGTCCTCGACGCGGCGCCGGTGGGCCTCCCCCAGCCCGTGGGCGCGCAGCGTCGCGCTGCCGTGCACCGCGGTGACCAGCGCCTGGGCCCGCTCGCCGTTCGCGAGGCGCTCGGCACGGTAGAAGGGGCCGGAGCGGGGGAGGTACCAGCGCAGGCCGAGCGCGTAGAACGGCAAGGCCGCCAGCCCGGCGAGGCCGAGGCGCCAGTCGAGGGCGAAGAACCCGACGCCGGTGAACGCGATGGCCACGACCGAGCGCACGAGCATCGGCAGGATCGTCGTCACCGCCTCGGCGAGCACCCGCACGTCGTCGCCGACGCGCGAGAGCAGGTCGCCCTCGCCCGCGCCCTCGACGACCGCGTGGTCGAGCGCGAGGGCCCGGTCGAGCACGTCCTCGCGCAGGGACGCCAGGGCCGGCTCGCCGGCGCGGGCGAGGAAGGTGACCGACGCGGTGGTCGCGACGAGCTCGACGAGCGCGGCCACGGCGATGGCGGTCGCGCCCCACCAGACGACGGCGCGCGCACCGTCCCCCGGGTCGGCGACGGTGTCGACGACGAGCCCGAACACGACGGGCGCGACGAGGCCCGCGAGGCCCGACAGGGCGAACATGACCGCGGCGACGGCCAGCGGGCGGCGGTGGCCGTCGAGCGCCCGCCACGCGAGCGCCGCGGCCTCCCGCGGCGCGGCGACCGGCAGCAGCACGCGCTCCCCGGGCCCAGGAGTTCCAGTGGGCCCGGGGTTCTCGGTGGTGCCGGGGGTCTCGGTGGGGGCGCTCATCGCAGCACCGCGTCGCGGTAGGTGGCGTCGGTCGCCAGCAGGTCGGCGTGGGTGCCGGCGGCGGCGACCCGGCCCTCGCGCAGGTGCAGCACGCGGTCGGCGAGGTCGAGCAGCGCCGGGCTCGACGTGACGACGAGGGTGGAGCGGGCGGGGCCCGGGGCGGTGGGGTGCGCCGTACCGCTGCGGCCCCGGGGGTGGCGCAGGCCCGCCAGGCCCGCGGCGACGCGCTGCTCGGTGACGGCGTCGACGGCGGTCGTCGGCTCGTCGAGCACGAGCACCGGGGGGTCGGCGGCGAGGGCCCGGGCGAGGGCCACACGCTGCTGCTGCCCGCCGGACAGGCTGGACCCGTGGGCGGCGACGGGCGTGGCGAGGCCGTCGGGCCCCAGCGCCACCACCTCGTCGGCGGCGGAGGCGGCGAGCACGGCGTCGCGGCGGGCGTCGTCGAGCGCGCCGGCGGGGTCGACGTTGTCGGCGAGGGTGCCCTCGAAGAGGTCGACGCGGTGGCCTGCGACGAGCAGGTGGCGGTGGCGCTCGGCGAGGTCGAGGTCGTGGAGGGGCACGCCGCCGAGCGTGGCCGCGCCGCGGGCCGGCACGGTCTCGGCGCGCAGCACCTCGAGCAGCGTGCGTGACGCCGCCGGGTCGTCGACGACGAGGGCGACGAGCTCGCCGGGCGCGACCTCGAGGGTGAGGCCGGCGAGGGGCCCGCCGTGCACGTCGTCGAGGCGTACGGCGGTCCCGCCGTCCGCGGGCCGCTCGCCGTGCAGCTCGAGCTCGGGGGTGGCGAGGAAGGTGACGAGCCGGTCGGCGGAGGCGCGCGAGGCGGCCAGCGCGGCGATCGTGGCGGCGCACATCTGCAGCGGCTCGGAGAGGAACTGGGCCAGGCCGACGACGGCGACGAGCTCGCCGACGCTGAGGTGCCCGTCGACGGCCCGCAGCCCCGCGAGCAGGGCCACGACGGCGAGGAAGAGCATCGCGGCGCCCGCCGTCGCGCCGTACAGCAGACCCTCGGAGCGGGCCGTGGCGACGCCGGCGCGGGCGGCCTCGGCGCTCGCCGTGCGGTAGCGGGCCAGCGCGACCGCCTCGCCGCCGATGCCCTTGAGGGGGCGCAGGCCGGTGACGACGTCGGTGGCCAGGCCGGACGCGCGGGCGATGCGCTCCTGCGCGACGGCGGTACGGCGGGTCAGCCGCGGCGCCAGCGACTGCGACAGCAGCAGCACCAGCGGGGTGCCGACGAGCACGACGAGGCCCAGCAGCGGGTCGATCACGACGAGCAGCACGACCGCCACGGCGAGGCCGCACAGGGCGGCGCAGCTCTGCGCGACCTGGCGGACGACGGCGGTGGCGACGTCGGCGTCGGCCGTGGCGAGCGAGAGCACCTCACCGGGCAGGGCGCCCGTGCGGGCGCCGGCGGGGGCGAGCACGTGGTCGGCGACCTCGGTGCGGATGCGGTGCGTCTCCGTCTGCATCGCCCGCCACGCGACCTGGGACCCGAACCGGTAGGAGAAGCTGAGCACCGCGAACAGCACGCAGTGCCCCAGCGCCGCGACCGCCAGGTTGCGCAGGTCCCCGGTGGCGACGGCGTGGTCGATGGTCAGGCCGATCGCGACGGGCACGAGGGCCTCGCAGACCTGCCAGGTGGAGATGAGGGCGAAGGCGCCGCCGAGCCGGCCGCGGTGACGCCGCAGGGTGCGCCGCAGCAGCGCGCCGCCGGTGGCGGGCCGGGCGTCGACCACCGGGGGCGGCGGGCTCTCCGGGTCGGGGAGCAGGCGGAGGCGGCGCATGTGAGGTGACCCTAACCGACCGTCGGGACGGGCCGTGGCGCGGTTCTGCGGCGCACGTGCGGGGCAGGGAACCGCCGGGGCGCCCCGTGCGTCCCAGTCGCGACGGCCGGGCGGACCGGCGCAGGACGAGGAGGCGGGATGACGGACGTGCGGGTGCGTGCGGCGGCGCTGGTCGCCGTGCTGGTGGGGGCGGCCGGGCCGCTGGTCGCCGGCTGCGACGGCGGGCGGCTCGTGGGCGGCGAGCCGGGGCTGCCTACCGGGCCGGGCACCTCGGCCGGCGATCCGGGGGAGGATCGGGTCGAGGGCCAGGTCGAGGCGCGGCTGGTGCTCGACGAGCCCGTCGACCGGGAGGACCCCGGCCACCACCCCCTCGAGCTGCGGGCCGGCGAGCGGCCGCGGCCGGAGGTCGACACCGAGCTGCCCGCCCTCGAGCCCGGGGCACGCCGGTTCCAGCTCGTCGACGACGCGTGCGGCCGGGACGGCGACCCGGTGCTGTGGGAGCGCGCCGGCACCGTCGGCGTGGCGATGCCGCGCGGCACCGAGCACCAGGCGCTCGACGACCCCGACGGGGTGCACTGCGAGGAGCCGGTGTGGGAGGTCTACGTCTTCGACGTCGCCCCGGAGGTCGCCCGGGCGGAGCTGCCCGACGTGCTCGTCGAGCGCGTCACCAGTCGGCGCGTGCCGGCCGACCCCGCGCAGGTCGAGGCCGCCACGGGCCTGCGGGTCGGCACCGGCCGCGAGGTGGGGGAGGCCTTCGAGGTGCCCGTCACCGAGACGTCGGAGTGGGGCCCGGTCGCGGTGGCCGCGCCCGCCCCGGCGTACCGCCGGTTCGCGTGGCTCCTCGCCGAGTGCGACGCGGGCGCCCCCCTCTCGCCCGCCCCCGACGTGGTGGTGCGCACCGAGGGCGACGTCGTCGAGCTGACGCCCGAGTGGCCCGACGTGGGGATGTCGTGCGACCCCGACGAGCCGTACCTCCTCGTCGTCGACGTGCGCGCCGCCGACCTCCCCGCCACCGTCGAGGTCACCGCGCCGGCGGACTGAGCAGCCGCGCCAGCACCCTGCGCCGGTGGTTGAGGTGGGTGCGCCAGCACCCCGCGCCGGTGGTTGAGGTGGGTGCGCCAGCACCCCTCGAAACCACTTCGCCCGCCGCGCCCTACCGCCCGTTGCGGCTGAAGTGCTGGGGGTCCTTCAGCGTCCGCCACGCGCCGCCCCACTCCCAGCCGACGGCGGCGAACGCGCGCACCACCGCGTCGTCGGGCAGCACCATGCCGGGCCGGCGGACGGTGCGGTCGGTGTACGACGTCGCGAGCTCCGGGATCACCACCCGGTCAGCACCCGTGCCCTTGTCGTAGGGGTTCTGGAACGGGTTGACGTCGACGGCGGTGCCGTAGGCGTGCTGGGAGAACGCGGTCCCGCCGGTCGTGGGCCGGCAGACGAACGACTCCGTGGTGTTGCCGTCCCCCGTCGGCGGGGCGTCGAGCGCGGCCATCGGCGTCACGCGCATCGCCTCCAGGGGGAACCTCGCGGCGTAGAGCGCCCCGAAGACGTCCACCATCGCGTCCGCCACCTCGGTGGCGACGAGGAGCTCGCCGGTGTGGCGGGCGTCGTCGAACCCCCAGAAGGTGAGGCGCACCCACGCCAGGTCGTCCGCCGCCACCGGGCAGCCGGGCCGCCACGTCGACCGGGCCAGCACCTCGGCGGGCGCGGGTGCGGTGACCTCCGCGGCGTACCCGTCCCCGGGGAGCGCCGGCAGCACGTCGGGGAGGGTGAAGCGCCGCGGGTCCAGCTCCGGCGGCGTCGGCCGGGGCGCGACCGACCCGCCGGCCCGCGCGGGCAGCACGCGCGTGCCGAGCCACGCGGGCGGCTGCGTGCCGGGCGCGGGCGGCGCGGGTGCGGTGGGTGCGGTGGGCGCCGGCGAGGTGGGCGGCGGGGTGGCCGTCGGGGTGGCCGTCGGGGTGGCCGTCGGGGTGGCCGGGGTGGCCGGGGCGCTCGGCGCGCTCGTGGCGTCCCGCTCGCCGGTCGGCCCCGCGCAGGCGGCCAGCACCAGCGCCGCCGTCACCGCGGCGGTCGTGCGGGCGGGGAGGCGTCGGCGCGGCACCCGCAGACGGTACGACGCCCGCGGGCGCCCAGCACCTGCACGGATCGCGGCGATCGACCTCGCCGGACCGCCCCGGGGGCCGGATCGGGCGCCGTTCGCCGCGATCGGTGCATCCCGGGCGCGCCCGGCGTCCCGCCGTACCCCTCAGGCGACGGTGGAGCGGCGCACGACCAGCTCGGGCTCCAGCACGATGTGCTCGACCTGCGACCCGGCCGGGTCGGCGATGACGTCGAGGAGCCGCGACGTCGCGGCCGCGCCCATGGCGACGGCGGGCTGGCGCACGGAGGTCAGCGGGATGGCGGCGGCGGCGGCGAAGTCGATGTCGTCGTAGCCGACGAGCGCGATGTCGTCCGGCACGCGCACGCCGCGCAGCGTCAGCGTCTGCAGCACGCCGAGCGCGATGAGGTCGTTCGCCGCGAAGACCGCGTCGGGGCGCCGGGAGGCGGGGAGGTCGAGCAGCTCGCGGGCGCCGGTGCGGCCGGCCTCGACGTCGAGGGTGGGTACGTCGAGGTGCAGGATCTCGCCGGACCCGTGCCCCTCGACGGCGGCGCGGGCGGCGCCGAGGCGGTGCTCGATCTGGCTGAGGTCCTCGGGCCCGCCGATGAAGGCGATGCGGCGGCGGCCGATCTCGAGGAGGTGGCGGGTGGCGAGCGTGCCGCCGAGGGAGTCGTCGACGGAGACCGACGAGAACTCCCGGGCGCCGGTCTTGCGGTCGACGACGACGATCGCGGTGCCCCGGTCGCGCAGGCGCCGCAGCCGGTCGAGCACCTGGCCGGCGGGGGTGACGAGCACGCCGGAGAGGCGCTGCTCGGCGAAGAGGTCGAGGTAGGCGACCTCGCGCTCGTGGTTCTGCCCGCTGTTGGCGAGCACGAGGGGGCGACCGACCTCCGAGAGGCGCTGCTCGACCCCGTGGGCGACGGCGGTGAAGAAGGGGTTCGCGATGTCGAGCACGATCATGCCGATGCTGGCGTTGGTGCCGCGTCGCAGCTGGCGGGCGGCGTTGTTCGGCACGAACCCGAGCTCGGTGATCGCGGAGAGGATGCGCTCGCGCGTGGCGGGCGAGACCTTCTCCGGGTGGTTGAGCGCGTTGGAGACGGTTCCGGGGGAGACACCGGCGAGGCGGGCGACGTCCCGCACCTGGGCCTCCGGCATGTCGCGGACGTTAACACGATTCAACCGATCCGGTTGACAGTGCCGTGACTGCCGTCATAGCGTGCGTGACGCCGCTCATATTGAAACGATTTAAGACCGAGCGGGAGTTCCCCCGAACGAGGAAGCAGGTCCCATGCCTGACCCCCTGACGAAGGCGTCCGCGCCGGCCGCGACACCGGCGACCCCGGTGCTCGAGATGGCCGACGTGCGGAAGTCCTTCGGTCCCGTCGCCGCGCTGCGGTCGGGCACCATCACCGTGCACCCCGGGTCGATCCACGCCCTGGTGGGGGAGAACGGCGCAGGCAAGTCGACGCTCATCAAGATCGTCGCCGGCGTCCACCGCCGCGACGGCGGCACGCTGCGCTTCGAGGGTCGCGACGTCGACTTCACGTCGACCGCGGAGTCGAAGGCGGCCGGCATCGCCGTCATCTACCAGGAGCCGACGCTGTTCCCCGACCTCTCGGTCACGGAGAACATCTTCATGGGCCGCCAGCCCCAGGGCCGCGGCCGCCGCATCGACCGGGCGGCGATGCTCGCCGAGACCCGCTCGATCTTCGAGCGCCTGGGCGTCGACATCGACCCGAAGCGCCCCGCGCTCGGCCTGTCGATCGCCGACCAGCAGATCATCGAGATCGCCAAGGCCATCTCGCTCGACGCGCGCCTGCTCATCATGGACGAGCCGACCGCCGCGCTGTCCGGCGTCGAGGTCGACCGCCTCTTCGCCGTGGCCCGCAGCCTGCGCGACGAGGGTCGCGGCCTGGTCTTCATCTCCCACCGGTTCGAGGAGGTCTTCGCCCTCTGCGACCAGGTGACGGTCATGCGGGACGGCGAGTACGTCGCGACCACCGCCATCGCCTCCACCACGCCCGACGCGATCGTCGAGATGATGGTCGGCCGCGAGGTCGGCGAGCTCTTCCCGAAGCAGCCCGCCACCATCGGCGAGCCGGTCCTGCAGGTCGAGGGCCTCAGCTCCGCCGGCACGTTCCGCGACATCTCCTTCGAGGTCCGCGCGGGCGAGATCGTCGGCCTGGCCGGCCTCGTCGGCGCCGGGCGCAGCGAGATCGCGCGCGCCGTCTTCGGCGTCGACCGCTACGACTCCGGCTCGGTGCGCATGCACGGCAAGCCGGTCAAGCCCCGCCGCCCCCGCGCCGCGATCGCCGCCGGCATGGCCTTCGTCCCGGAGGACCGCCGCAAGCAGGGCCTCGTCGTCGACAACTCGGTGGCGCACAACGTCGCCGCGGTCATCCGCACGAAGCTCGACAAGCTGGGCCTGCTCACCACGGCCGCGGAGAACAAGGCCGTCGCCCCCTGGGCCGACCGCCTCGAGGTGAAGACCAACGCCCTCGACATGGCCGCGACCACGATGAGCGGCGGCAACCAGCAGAAGGTCGTCATCGCCAAGTGGCTGGCCACCGAGCCGGAGCTGCTCATCATCGACGAGCCCACGCGCGGCATCGACGTCGGCACGAAGTCCGAGGTGCACCGCCTGCTCTCCGACCTCGCCGGCCAGGGCCTCGCCATCCTCATGATCTCGTCGGAGCTGCCCGAGGTGCTCGGCATGGCCGACCGCGTCCTCGTCGTCCGCGAGGGCGAGATCACCGCCGAGCTCAGCCGTGAGCAGGCCACCCCGGAGGCGGTCATGAAGGCCGCCACCGCCGGCCACGAGTCCACCGGCGAGCTCGCCCCCGTCCTGCCCGACGCCCTCCTGAAGGAGGTGGGCGCATGAGCGCCACCCTGACCAAGCCGGAGCCCCACTCCGCGCCCGGCCCGGGTGCCGGTACGCCGGGACGCGGCGCCGCTGCCCGGGGCGCCCTCGGCGCCGCGCTGCGCTCCCGCGAGATCGCCGTCGCCGTCTTCCTGCTGGCGGTCATCGCCGTGGCGACGGTGCGCAACGACAGCTTCCTGCTGACCGGTGACGGCTGGCGCGACCTGCTGCTGACGCCGTCGATCCTGCTGCTGCTCGCGGCGGGCCAGATGATGGTGATCGTCACGCGCAGCGTCGACCTGTCGGTCGGCTCGACGATGGCGCTCACGGCGTACCTGACGGGCCGGCTCTTCATCGACGTGCCCGGCATCCCGATCATCGTCGTGGTGCTGGCGGGCGTCGCGCTCGGCGCGTTCCTCGGCGTCATCAACGGCGTGCTCGTGGCCTACGCCCAGGTGCCGGCCCTCGTCATCACGCTCGGCACGATGTACATCTACCGCGGCATCATGCTCACCTGGGCCGGCAGCGACCGGATCAACGCGAGCGACATGCCCTCGGGATTCCTGGCGCTGGGCACCAAGTCGTTCCTCACCATCCCGCTGCTGACGATCGTCGCGGTCGCCGTGGTGGCCCTCGTCGGGTACTACCTGCACACGGCCCGCTCGGGCCGCGAGCTCTACGCCATCGGCTCCGACCCCGACGCCGCGAAGCTCTACGGCCTCAAGGTCCCGACCCGCGTGCTCACCGCCTTCGTCCTGTGCGGCGCGCTCGCCGGCCTGGCCGGCGTCGTCCACGCCGCCCGCTACGGCACCGTCAGCTCCGGTGTCGGCAACGGCATCGAGCTGCAGGCGGTCGGCGCGGCCGTCATCGGCGGCGTCGCGATCTTCGGCGGCTCCGGCACGGTGTGGGGCGCGGCCATCGGCGCGGTCCTGCTCGTGACGATCAACCGGGCGCTGCCGATCCTCGGCATCCCCGACTTCTGGCAGCGCGCCGTCGTCGGTGCCCTCATCCTCGGCGCGGTCGTCCTCGACCGGATCCTCGCGCTGCGCCAGGCCCGCAAGTTCGACGAAGAGAGGGAAGGCTGATGTCCGCCGCCACCCCCACGAAGGCCCCGACCTCCCCGTCGGGCCCGGGCGCCGGAGCGAGCGCGGTTCGCACGTACCCGTCGTACGCCCGCCCGGCCTGGCAGCGCTGGCTGCTCACCCGTGAGACCGCGATCATCGCGCTGCTCGTCGTGGTGCTCGTCTGGGCCAACGTCAACGTCCCGAACTTCGACGGCCCGCTGACGGTCTACTACCTGTTCCTCGACCTCATGCCGATCCTGCTCATCGCGCTGCCGATGACCATGATCATCATCACCGGCGAGATCGACCTGTCGGTGGCGAGCACGGTCGCGCTGACCAGCGTGCTCACCGGCGTGCTGTTCGCCGACGCCGGCCTGTCGTTCCCGATGGCCGCCCTCGCGGCGATCGCGGTCGGCGCGCTCTGCGGCGCCTTCAACGGGTTCCTCGTCGGGTACGTCGGGCTCCCCTCGCTCGCGGTCACCATCGGCACGCTCGCCCTCTACCGCGGCATCGCGGTCGGCCTGCTCGGCACCGAGGCCAAGACGGGCTTCCCCGAGGCGTGGACCGACCGGGTCAAGGAGCGCTTCGGCGAGTCCAGCTACCCCCAGGTGCTCGTGGTCTTCCTCGTGCTGGCCGTGGTCTTCGCCGCCCTGCTGCACTTCTCCGGCTTCGGCCGCGGGGTCTACGAGATCGGTCTCAACGACGAGGCGGCGCGCTTCAGCGGCGTCGACGTGGCCCGCACCAAGCTCGTCCTGTTCCTGCTGGCCGGCGCCGTCTCGGGCCTGGCCGGCGTGTACTACACGCTCCGCTACGACCTGGCGCGCGGTGACGCCGCCACGGGCATGGAGCTCCAGGTGATCGCCGCCGTGCTCCTCGGCGGGGTCTCCATCTTCGGCGGCCGCGGTGCCCTCCACGGTGTCGTCGCCGGCGTCCTGCTCATCGGTGTCATCTCCAGCGCCATGCGCCTCCAGGGTGAGACCGAGAACGTCACGACCATCGTCATCGGGCTCCTGCTCGTGGCCTCGGTCGTGGCACCCCGCTTCCTCGCGTGGGCCTCGGGGCGCATGCCCACGGGAGCGAAGGGGCCGCTCGGCCGCCTCGGACGGCGCCCATCCGCGTGATCTCGTCGCACATCGACGTCACCACCATCGAAAGGCAAGAACGATGAAGTTCAACACCCGGCGCGTCTCCGCGCTCGTCGCCCTCACGCTCGCCGCGAGTGCAGCCCTGACCGCCTGCGGTTCCGACGACGGCGAGGGTGGTGGCGGCGACTCTGCCTCGACCATCACCTTCCTGCCCAAGAACCTCGGCAACCCCTACTTCGACGCCTCCAGCACCGGTGGCGAGCGTGCCGTCGGCGAGTTCGACGGCACCTTCGAGGAGGTCGGCCCGACCACGGCCACCCCCGACGCGCAGGTCCCGTTCATCAACACGGCGGCCCAGCAGGGCGTCGGCGCGCTCGTCGTCTCGGCGAACGACCCGACCGCCCTGGGCTCCGCGCTCGAGGAGGCCCGGGACGCGGGCGTCAAGGTCGTCACCTTCGACTCCGACGTCGACCCCGAGTACCGCGACATCTTCGTGAACCAGGCCTCCGCCGAGGGCATCGCCGAGACGCAGGTCGACCTCATCGCCGAGCAGATCGGCGAGGAGGGCCAGGTCGCGATCCTGTCCGCCGCGGCCAACGCGACGAACCAGAACGCGTGGATCGAGCTCATGGAGTCCTACGCCGCCGAGACGTACCCGAACATCGAGATCGTCGAGACGGTCTACGGCGACGACGACGACCAGACGTCCTTCGACAAGACCGCGGCGCTGCTGCAGTCGAACCCGGAGCTCAAGGGCATCATCAGCCCGACCACGGTCGGCATCGCCGCCGCGGCGCGCTACCTCTCGACGTCGCAGTACAAGGGCCAGGTCGCGCTGACCGGCCTCGGCACGCCGAACCAGATGCGCGAGTTCATCGAGGACGGCACCGTGACGTCCTTCGCGCTGTGGAACCCCGAGGACCTGGGCTACCTGGCCGCGCACGCCGCCCACGCGCTCGTCGAGGGCGACATCACCGGCGAGGAGGGTGACACCTTCACCGCCGGCGACCTGGGCGAGTACACCGTCGGCGCCGACGGCGAGGTCCTCCTGGGCGACCCGACCGTCTTCACGTCGGAGAACATCGGCGACTTCGACTTCTGATCCCCGATCAGGTCGTACGTCGACCCCCGGCCGCCCGCGGCCACCCGCAGCACCGCAGCACTGATCCACCGCACCACCTGATCCACCGCACCACCTGATCCACCGCACCACCTGCGCTCGCGGTGCCGGCGGTAGTCGAGGACTACCGCTGGCACCGCGACCGGCCGGAACCCCGCGGTGGCGTACGATTAAAACGATTCAATCCCGTCTCGAGGAGGTCCCGTGCAGCGCGTCTGCTTCCAGCTCCAGGTGAAGCCCGACCGCCTGGCGGAGTACCGCGAGCGCCACGCCGCCGTGTGGCCCGACATGCTCGCCGCCCTCCACGAGTCCGGCTGGCGCAACTACTCCCTCTTCGTGCGTCCCGACGGCCTGCTCATCGGGTACGTCGAGGTGACCACGACCATCGAGGAGGCGCAGGCCGCCATGGCCGCCACCGAGGTCAACGCCCGCTGGCAGGCCGAGATGGGCGAGTTCTTCGTCGACCTCGACGGCGCCGCCCCCGACACCGGCTTCCTGCGGCTCGAGGAGGTCTTCCACCTGGAGGACCAGCTCGCCGCAGCGACCACCAGCACCACCCGCACCGCCGACGCCACCGCGCCGGGCACCACCGCACCGGGCACCACCGCATCGAGCCCCACCGACCACAGCGAGAGCGCGGCGGCCGCGAGCCGCCGTACCGAGGGAGACCCCGCATGACCAGCTTCACCGCCATCACGCCGACGCTCGAGCGCCTGGCGATCGAGGTCCCCTCCTGGGCCTACGGCAACTCGGGCACGCGCTTCAAGGTGTTCGGCACCCCGGGCACGCCGCGCTCGGTGGAGGAGAAGATCGCGGACGCCGCGACCGTCAACCGCTTCACCGGTCTCGCGCCGGCCGTCGCCCTCCACATCCCGTGGGACCTCGTGGACGACTGGGCGGCCCTGCGCCGCTACGCCGAGGACCTGGGCATCAAGCTCGGCACGATCAACTCCAACACGTTCCAGGACGACGACTACAAGCTCGGCGCCCTGACGCACACCGACCCGAAGATCCGCCAGAAGGCCGTCGACCACCACTTCGAGTGCATCGACGTCATGGACGCCACGGGCTCGCGCGACCTGAAGATCTGGCTCGCCGAGGGCTCGAACTACCCGGGCCAGGCCGACATGCGCGGCCGCCAGGACCGCCTCCACGAGTCGCTGACGAAGATCTACGACCGGATCGGCGAGGACCAGCGCCTCGTGCTCGAGTACAAGTTCTTCGAGCCGGCCTTCTACCACACCGACGTCCCGGACTGGGGTACGTCGTACGTGCAGGTGAGCGCCCTGGGCGAGCGCGCGAAGGTCTGCCTCGACACGGGCCACCACGCGCCCGGCACCAACATCGAGTTCATCGTGGCGCAGCTGCTGCGGCTCGGGAAGCTCGGCTCGTTCGACTTCAACAGCCGCTTCTACGCCGACGACGACCTCATCGTGGGCTCGGCCGACCCGTTCCAGCTCTTCCGCATCATGGTCGAGGTCATCCGCGGGGGCGGCCTCGACGCCGACTCCGACGTCGCGCTGATGCTCGACCAGTGCCACAACATCGAGAAGAAGATCCCCGGCCAGATCCGCTCCGTGCTCAACGTGCAGGAGATGACGGCCCGGGCGCTGCTCCTCGACCGCGAGGCGCTCACCGCCGCGCAGGAGGCGGGCGAGGTGCTCGAGGCCCACGAGATCTTCATGGACGCCTTCTCCACCGACATCCGAGCCGACCTCGCCGCCTGGCGCGAGGAGCGCGGCCTGCCGGCGCACCCGATGAAGGCGTACGCCGCGAGCGGCCACCAGGAGGGCCTCGAGGCCTCCCGCGTCGGCGGCACGCAGGTCGGCTGGAACTGACCCGCACCACCTGCCGCACCCACCGGACGCACCGACCCGACCGCACACCCTCACACCCCAGAGGAACCACCCGAGATGACTGATCTCACCGTCCCCCAGCAGCTGATCGCCCGGTCCAACCGCCTGGGCTCGGACCCCAAGAACACCAACTACGCCGGCGGCAACACGTCCGCCAAGGGCACCGAGACGGACCCGGTGACGGGCCAGCCCGTCGAGCTCGTGTGGGTCAAGGGCTCGGGCGGCGACCTGGGCACGCTGAAGGAGGCCGGCCTCGCGGTGCTGCGGCTCGACCGCATGCGGGCGCTCGTCGACGTCTACCCGGGCATCGAGCGCGAGGACGAGATGGTCGCCGCGTTCGACTACTGCCTCCACGGCAAGGGCGGCGCCGCGCCGAGCATCGACACGGCCATGCACGGCCTCGTCGACGCCGCGCACGTGGACCACCTCCACCCCGACTCCGGCATCGCGATCGCGACCGCCGCGGACGGCGAGGCGCTGACGAGCAAGATCTACGGCGACAAGGTCGTGTGGGTGCCGTGGCGTCGTCCCGGCTTCCAGCTGGGCCTCGACATCGCGGCCATCAAGGAGAAGAACCCGCAGGCGGTCGGCTGCATCCTCGGCGGCCACGGCATCACCGCGTGGGGCGACACCAGCGACGAGGCCGAGGCCAACTCGCTGTGGATCATCGACACCGCCGCGGCCTACATCGCCGAGAACAGCAAGGCGGAGCCCTTCGGCCCCGCCCTGGACGGGTACGGCGCGCTCCCCGAGGCCGAGCGCCGGGCGAAGGCCGCCGCGCTCGCGGGCACCATCCGCGGCATCGCCAGCAAGGACCGCCCGATGGTCGGTCACTTCACCGACTCCGACGTGGTCCTCGACTTCCTCGCCGCCGCGGAGCACCCCCGCCTGGCGGCGCTCGGCACCTCCTGCCCCGACCACTTCCTGCGCACCAAGGTCAAGCCCCTCGTGCTCGACCTGCCCGCGTCGGCGAGCGTCGAGGACTCGATCGCGCGCCTCAAGGAGCTGCACGAGGCCTACCGCGAGGACTACCAGGGCTACTACGACCGCAACGCCACGGCCGACAGCCCGGCGATCCGCGGCGCGGACCCGCTCATCGTGCTCGTCCCCGGCGTCGGCATGTTCAGCTTCGGCAAGGACAAGCAGACCGCCCGCGTGGCCGGCGAGTTCTACACCAACGCGATCAACGTGATGCGCGGCGCCGAGGGCCTCTCGACCTACGCCCCCATCGACGAGGCGGAGAAGTTCCGCATCGAGTACTGGGCGCTCGAGGAGGCGAAGCTCCAGCGCATGCCGAAGCCGAAGCCGCTGGCCTCGCGCATCGCGCTCATCACCGGTGCCGCGGGCGGCATCGGCAAGGCCACCGCGAAGAAGCTGGCCGCCGAGGGCGCCTGCGTCGTCATCGCCGACCTGAACCTGGAGAAGGCACAGGCCGCGGCCGCCGAGATCGGCGGCGCCGACGTCGCCCTCGGCGTGGCGGCGGACGTCTCCGACGAGGTCGCGGTGCAGGCCGCGATCGACGCCGCGGTGCTCGCCTTCGGCGGCATCGACCTGGTCGTCAACAACGCCGGCCTGTCGCTGTCGAAGTCGCTGCTCGACACGACCGGTGAGGACTTCGACCTCCAGCACCGCGTCATGGCCAAGGGCTCGTTCCTCGTCTCCAAGGCCGCGGCCAAGGTGATGATCGACCAGGAGATGGGCGGCGACATCGTCTACATCTCCTCGAAGAACTCCGTCTTCGCCGGCCCGAACAACATCGCCTACTCGGCGACGAAGGCGAACCAGGCCCACCAGGTCCGCCTCCTGGCCGCCGAGCTCGGCGCCCACGGCATCAAGGTCAACGGCGTCAACCCCGACGGCGTCGTCCAGGGCTCCGGCATCTTCGCCTCGGGCTGGGGCGCCAACCGCGCCGCGGTCTACGGCGTGGAGGAGAAGGACCTCGGCAAGTTCTACGCCCAGCGCACCATCCTCAAGAAGGAGGTGCTGCCCGAGCACATCGCCAACGCGGTGTTCGTGCTCTGCGGCCCGGAGATGACCCACACGACCGGGCTGCACGTGCCGGTCGACGCGGGCGTCGCCGCCGCGTTCCTCCGCTGACGGCGGGGAGCCCCTGACGGCTCCGGCGGCGGGCGCCGATCCCGCCCGCCGCCGGGCCACCCCACCCCACCCCGCACACCCCCGCAACGACCCGCACGCCCCGCACGACCCCGCACCCCGCACCGAGAAGAGGACGAGCCGTGACCCCCGACCTGCCCACCCCGCGCCCCGGTGACCTGCGGGTGGCGGCCGTCGACCTGGGCGCCACCAGCGGCCGGGTCATGGTGGCGGTCGTCGGGCCCGGGCGGCTCGAGCTGGCCGAGGTGCACCGCTTCCCCAACGGGGGCGTCAGCGCCGGCGGCTCGCTCTACTGGGACGTGCTGGGCATCCACCGCGAGGTGGTCGCCGGCCTGCGCCGCATCGCGGCGACCGGCCCGCTCGACGGGATCGGCATCGACTCGTGGGCCGTCGACTACGGCCTGCTCGACCGCGACGGCGTGCTGCTCGGCAACCCCTACAGCCACCGCGACGCCCGCACGGTCGGGGTGCCGGAGCAGGTGTGGGAGACCGTCCCCGCCGACGAGCTCTTCGCCCGCACCGGGCTGCAGCACCTGCCGTTCAACACCGTCTTCCAGCTCGCTGCCGCGCGGGGCACGGCCGCGCTGGAGTCCGCGCAGACCCTGCTCCTGCTGCCCGACCTGCTCGGCTACTGGCTCACCGGCGAGATCGGCGCGGAGCGCACCAACGCCTCCACCACGGGCCTGTACGACGCCACGACCGGCACGTGGGCGACCGACCTCGCCGCGCGCCTCGACATCCCGTGGTCGATCCTGCCGCCGCTGCGCGAGGCCGGCGACCGCGTCGGCACGCTGCTGCCCGACGTGTCGGCGGCGCTGGGCCGCGGCGCCGACGAGCCGCCCGTCCCCGTGGTCGCGGTGGGCTCGCACGACACGGCGTCCGCCGTCGTCGGCGTCCCGTCGGAGGCGGGCGAGCGGTCGGCGTACATCTCCTCGGGCACGTGGTCGCTCGTCGGCCTCGAGCTGCGCGAGCCGGTGCTCACCGAGGAGGCCCGGGCCGCGAACTTCACGAACGAGGCCGGCGTCGACGACACCGTCCGCTACCTCAAGAACGTCATGGGCCTGTGGGTGCTCTCGCAGTCGGTGCACACCTGGGAGCGCGACGGCTCGAAGGTCGACCTGCCGGGCCTGCTCGCGGAGGCCGCCGAGCTGCCCGCGTTGCGCACGGTCGTCGACATCGACGACGCGAGCCTCCTGCCGCCCGGCGACATGCCCGCCCGCATCCGGGCGCTCGCCGAGGCCGCGGGGGAACCGGTGCCCACCACCCGCGCCGAGGTCGCCCGCTGCATCGTCGACTCGCTCGCCGTCGCCTACCGCCGCCACCTGCGGGCCGCGGCCGAGACCTCCGGCCAGGGCTTCGACGTGCTCCACGTCGTGGGCGGGGGCACGCACAACACCCTGCTGTGCCAGCTCACGGCCGACGCCGTCGGCGTCCCCGTGCTGGCCGGTCCCGGCGAGGCGGCCGCGCTCGGCAACGTGCTGGTCCAGGCCCGCACCCTCGGCGCGGACCTCCCCGACCTGACCGCCATGCGCGCCCTGCTGCGCGAGACCCACCAGCTGCGCCGCTACGAGCCGCGCGACCACCTCGACTGGGCCGCCGCCGAGCAGCGCGTCCAGCCCGCTCGGCCGACACCCGTCGGCTGATCCCTCCCCGGCCGCCCGCGGCCCCGCCCCCTCTCGGAGACCCCCCATGGACAACGACGTCACCTCCGCCGGACCCGGCAGCACCCCCACCGGCCCCCGCATCGACCGCCGACGCCTCCTGACGGCCGCCGTCGCCACCGCCGGCGTCGCCGGGGTCGCGGCGGGCGCGGGGGCGTCCCCGGCCGCCGCGGCCGGCAACCCGCACCCGGGCCTGCCGAAGGAGCTGGGCCGGAGCCTGGCCTCGCCCGGCCTGGCGACCGCCGCCGGGTTCCGCTGGTGGTGGCCGCACGGCGCGGTCGACCCGGCGCAGATCAAGCTCGAGGTCCAGCAGATCGCCGCGGCCGGCTTCGGCGCCGTGGAGATCGCCGACGTCACCCACAGCCTGCGCGCCCGCCGGATCGAGATCCCGCTGGACACCCAGGGCTGGGGCACCCGCGCCTGGGTGGACGGCGTCAAGGCCGCCCTCGGCGAGGCCGGTCGCCGCGGCGTCCGCGTCGACATCACCGTCGGCCCCTCCTGGCCCGCCGCCGTCCCCACGGTCACCCCCGACGACGAGGGCGCGTGCAGCGAGCTCGTCCACGGCCGCGCCACGGTCGAGGCGGGCGCGACGTACGACGCCGCCCTGCCCGACCCGGTCGTCGAGCCGGTCGAGGCCGCCACGGTCCGCACGCTCATCGGCGTCCAGGCCGCCCGCGTCGTCACCCCGGCCACCGCCCGCACGGAGGCCGTCCTCGACCTGGCCTCGGTCGTCGAGCTCACCGACCAGGTCGTCGACGACCGGCTGACGTGGACCGCGCCCGCCGGCTCGGGCCCGTGGGAGCTGCTCGCCTACTGGCAGCGCGGCTCGGGCCAGGAGCCCGAGGCCGGCCCGCACACCGACCCCCGCTGCTGGGTGGTCGACCACTTCTCCCCGCTCGGCGCCCAGGCGGTCGTCGACCTGTGGGAGTCGACGATCCTCGACGACGAGCTGCGGCGCCTGCTGCGCCAGAGCGGCGGCTACCTCTTCGAGGACTCCCTCGAGATCGAGACCGAGGCGACGCTGTGGACGCCGCGCTTCCTCGAGGAGTTCGCCCAGCGCCGCGGCTACGACCTGCGCCCCTACCTCGCCTGCATCCTCGAGTTCCACGAGCGCTACCAGTTCGCGTTCGACCCGACCACGACGATCCGGGTGCGCGACGACGTCAACCAGACGATCTCGGACCTCTACCGCGACCACCACCTGAAGCCGATCCAGGCCTTCGCCCGCACCCTCGACATGGGCCTGCGCGTGCAGCCCTACGGCCTGGAGACCGACACGGTCGAGCACAGCGCCGTCGTCGACGTGCCGGAGACCGAGTCCCTCGGGTTCAAGAACCTCGACGACTACCGCGTGATGGCCGGCGGCCGCGACCTCGGCGGTCGCACCGTCCTGTCGTGCGAGGCGGCCTGCTACAACGGCGGGGCCTACAGCACGACGTGGGAGCGGGCCCTCCAGACGATCCACAGCATCTACGCCGGCGGCGTCAACATGGCCGTGCTCCACGGCTTCGCCCACGCGACCGCGCCGGGCGTGACGTGGCCCGGCTTCGCCGCGTTCTCGCCGTACTACAACGGCGCGATCGGGTTCGGCGAGGCGTGGGGGCCGCGCACCCCGCTGTGGCAGCACATGCCCGGCATCGCGGCCCACCTCGCGCGCACCCAGCTGGTGCTGCAGACCGGTGTCCCGAAGTACGACATCGTGTTCCTGCGGCCCAAGGGCTGGGCGTCCACCGGCATCGGCGCCCCGTGGGCGACGAACGACGGCATCCCGCTGGGATGGACCCACTCGTTCGCCACGCCCGCGCTGCTCGACCTGCCGCTGGCGACGGTGCGGGACGGCCGGCTGGCGCCGGACGGTCCGGCGTACAAGGTGATGATCGTCGGGCCCGACCAGTTCCGCGGCAACCGCCTGTCGATCGAGCTGTCCGCCGCCCGCCGGGTGCGCCAGCTGGCCGAGGCGGGCCTCAAGGTCGTCCTCATGGGCGACTGGGCCAACCTCGCCGAGCCGGTCGGCATCGAGTCCGACGAGGTCGTGGCGCAGATCCGCGCCGAGATGGCCGCGGTCGCGGCGCTGCCGACGACCCGCACGGTGGGGGCCACGGCCAACGCCGACGTGCCCGGCGCCCTGGCCGCGTTGGGCGTCACCCCCGACGTGACGCACGAGCGCTCGACGGTCATGTCGGTGCGCCGGGTGCTCGCCGAGGGCGGGGGTGTCGACCTCTACTACCTGGCCAACGCCAAGCACGCCGAGAACCGTCGGCTCACCCCCGTCACCCAGGACGTGTGGCTGACCGCCACCCGCGCCGACGCGGTGCCCTACCGCCTCGACACCTGGAGCGGCACCCTGACGCCCGTCGCGTTCCACGAGCGCTCGGGGAACAAGGTGCGGGTGCGGGTCGACCTGCAGCCGGGCGAGTCCGACGTCGTGGTGCTCGCCGCGCCGGCGCGCTCCGAGCGCCCGGTCTCCGTCGTGGCCACCACCGCCGAGGCCGTCTCGGGCGACGAGCGCCGCATCGTGGTGCGGTCCTCGACCGCCGGGCGCCACACGGTCACGCTGGCCGGGGGCGCCACCAAGGCGACGACCATCGCCTCGGTCCGCGCCCCGCTGACGCTCGGCACCTGGGACCTCGAGATCGAGGACTGGACGCCGGGCCACTCGGCCACGACGACCACCCGCACCATCCGTCGTACCCGGGTCGAGGGCCTGCGGCCGTGGTCGCAGATCCCCGGGCTGGAGGACGTGTCGGGCATCGGCCGCTACAGCGTGACCATCGACCTCGGCCAGCAGTGGCCGACGGGCACGGGCGCGCTGCTCGAGCTCGGCGCCGTGGAGGACACCTTCAAGGTCTCCGTCAACGGTCAGGAGCTGCCGCCCTGCAACCCGCTGGTGACGACGGTCGACCTGGGCCGCCGCCTGCGCCGCGGTCGCAACACCATCGAGGTCGAGGTCGCCTCGACGCTGCTCAACCGGCTGCGCACCGTGACCCCCGAGGTCTACGGCGTGGCCACCCGGCAGAACTATGGTCTGCTGGGCCCGGTCCGGCTGGTCCCGTACGTCGAGCAGGAGGTCAGGTGAGCGTCCCGTGCGCGTCGCGCTGATGGTCACCTGCGTCAACGACGCCATGTTCCCGGCCACGGGGCAGGCCGTCGTGACGCTGCTGGAGCGGCTCGGGGTCGAGGTGGACTTCCCGGTGGCGCAGACGTGCTGCGCCCAGCCGATGGTCAACACCGGCTACCTCGACGAGGCCGTCCCGGTCGTGCGCACGTTCGTCGACGCCTTCGCCGGGTACGACGCCGTGGTCACCCCCTCGGGGTCGTGCGCGGGCTCGGTGCGCCACCAGCACTCGCTGGTGGCGCGCCGCTCCGGTGACGCCGGGCTGGTGGCCGCGGTCGCGGAGACCTCGCCGCGCACCTACGAGCTCACCGAGTTCCTCGTCGACGTGCTGGGGGTGACGGACGTGGGGGCCTACTTCCCCCACACCGTCACCTACCACCCGACGTGCCACTCGCTGCGCATGCTCGGGGTGGGCGACCGTCCCCGGCAGCTGCTGGAGAAGGTCCGCGGGCTGCGGCTCGTGGACCTGCCGGGCGCCGAGGAGTGCTGCGGCTTCGGCGGCACCTTCGCGGTGAAGAACGCCGACACCTCGGTGGCCATGGGGGCCGACAAGGCCCGCCACGTGCGCTCGACGAACGCGGAGGTCCTGGTGGCCGGCGACAACTCGTGCCTGCTCCACATCGGCGGCATGCTCTCGCGCCAGCAGGCCGGCGTGCGGGTCGTGCACCTGGCGGAGATCCTCGCCAGCACGGAGGCCGGGCCCACGGGCTCCGCCACCGAGACCGGTACGCCGGCCCGCGCCGGGCACACCTCCGGGCGCTCCGCCGGGGGTGCCGCGTGACCGGCACCTTCGTCGGCATGCCGGCGTTCCCGACCGCCGCGCGCGCCGCGCTCGGCGACACCCAGCTGCGCCACAACCTCGCCCACGCCACCGGCGTCATCCGCGGCAAGCGTGCCGCGGTCGTCGGCGAGGTCGCGGACTGGGAGGACCTGCGCCTCGCGGGCGCCGCGGTCAAGGACTCGGCCCTGCGCGACCTCGACGTGCAGCTCGAGCGGCTCGAGGCGTCCCTCGTCGCCAACGGGGCGACGGTGCACTGGGCCCGCGACGCCGAGGAGGCCTGCCGCATCGTCGCCGAGGTGGCCCGGGCCCACGAGGTCGACGAGGTCGTGAAGGTGAAGTCGATGGCGACCGCCGAGATCAACCTCAACGACGCGCTCGCGGCCGAGGGCATCGCCGCGTGGGAGACCGACCTCGCCGAGCTCATCGTGCAGCTCGCGGGCGACCTGCCCAGCCACATCCTCGTGCCGGCCATCCACCGCAACCGCGCCGAGGTGCGGGAGATCTTCCTGCGCGAGATGGGCGGCGTCGGCCGGCCCGCCCCGGACGACCTCACCGACGAGCCCGCCGTGCTCGCCGCCGCCGCCCGGGCCCACCTGCGGGAGAAGTTCCTGCGCGCCAAGGTGGCCGTCTCCGGCGCGAACTTCGCCGTCGCGGAGACCGGCACGCTGGTCGTCGTGGAGTCCGAGGGCAACGGGCGCATGTGCCTGACGCTGCCCGAGGTGCTCGTCAGCGTCGTGGGCATCGAGAAGGTCGTGCCGACGTACGCCGACCTCGACCCCCTGCTGCGGCTGCTGCCGCGCAGCTCCACCGGCGAGCGGATGAACCCCTACACGTCGACGTGGACGGGCGTGACGCCCGGCGACGGGCCGCAGGAGGTGCACGTGGTGCTCCTCGACAACGGGCGCACCCGCGCGCTGGCCGACGACGTCGGCCGCCAGGCGCTGCGCTGCATCCGCTGCTCGGCCTGCCTCAACGTCTGCCCGGTCTACGAGCGCACGGGCGGCCACTCCTACGGCTCGGTCTACCCGGGCCCGATCGGCGCGATCCTCAACCCGCTGATGAAGGGCACGGGCCGGCCTGGGATCGAGGGGGAACAGACCGACTCGCTGCCCTACGCCTCGTCGCTGTGCGGCGCGTGCTTCGAGGTGTGCCCGGTGCGCATCGACATCCCCGAGGTGCTCGTGCACCTGCGCTCGAAGGTCGTCGACGGCCACCGCGGGGACCGCGTGCCCAAGGCGGAGGCCGTGGCGATGAAGGGCGCGGCCTGGGCCCTGTCCGACCACCGTCGCCTCGCCCGCGTCGAGAGGCTGTCCGGCCTCGGCGGCCGGGTGCTGGGCCGCTTCGGCAAGCGCCACCTGCCCGGCGGTCGCTCGGCGGCCGGACCGATCCCGGGCCCGGGCGCCGCCGCGTGGACCGGGGCGCGCGACCTGCCCGCCCCGCCGCGCGAGTCGTTCCGCGCCTGGTGGGCGCGCACCCGTGGCCCCGGCGCCCCGGACGCACCCGCCCCGGGTCCGACGGGGCCCGACCAGGAGGAGCAGCGATGAGCGCCCGCGACGAGATCCTCGGCAAGGTGCGCACCGCGCTGGCCGGGGTCGAGCGGACCCGCGAGGTGCCCGACGCGCCCCGCGTGCCGGCGTACTCCCCCCAGGAGCGGCTGGACCTCTTCGTCGAGCGGGTCGAGGACTACAAGGCGGTCGTCGAGCGCTGCCCGGCGGCCGAGGTGGGCGAGCGGGTGCTCGCGGCGGTACGGCGGCACGCCGGCCCCGCCGCGCTGGTCGTCGTCCCGCCGGACCTCGACCTCGACGTGGTCGCGACGCTGGCCGCGGGTGATGTCGACACGGTTGTCGACACCCCGGGGGCGCCGCTGAGCGCGCTCGAGCTCGACGACACCCACGGCGTCGTCACGGCCGCCCGGGTCGGCATCGCCGAGACCGGCACGATCGTGCTCGACCACACCGCCGACCAGGGGCGGCGCGCGATCAGCCTGGTGCCCGACCTGCACGTGTGCCTCGTGCGGGCCGACCAGGTCGTCGACGACGTTCCCGACGCGGTCGCGCTGCTCGACCCGGCGCGCCCGGCGACGTGGATCAGCGGGCCCAGCGCGACGAGCGACATCGAGCTCGACCGCGTCGAGGGCGTCCACGGCCCCCGCACGCTGCACGTGCTCCTCGTCGGCTGAGGCGGGGCGGGGCGGGAGGGGCGGGCCCCGGGTTTCCGGCGGGGCGTCCCGGGGGATGTCCTGCGGTCACTCCCTGACCGGAAGGACCGCCCGTGCTCGATCCCGACACCCTCCACCAGCGGGTGACCAGCGGTGAGCCCGCGCCGCTGCGCGCCCACGCGGAGACGTTGCGCAGTGAGGCGGCACGGCTCGACGCCGCGCGCGAGCAGGTCGTCGCGGCCGCGGCGGTGCCGACGTGGACGGGGCTGGCGGCGTCGGTGTTCGCCGCACGCATCGATGGCCTGCTCGGTGGCGTCGACACCACCCGCAACCTGCTGACGCACGCCGCCGGAGGGTTCGACGAGGCCGCAGCGTCGGCGGAGGACGCGATCGCGCGCGGCGACGCGGCGATTGTGCCGTGGCGCGAGCGGGACCCGGCACTACCGGAGTTCGTGCAGCAGCTGCTGGCGGCCGTGGTCAGCACGCAGCTGACGGGGATCGCCTCCGACCACGACGCCCGGCTCGCCGCCGTCACGGCCGTGATGACGGGCGACGGGGACGAGCTCGACCTCGACGCCCTCGACGAGGAGACGCGCGAGTGGGTGGAGCGCGGGCTCGAGCGCACGGAGGACTGGCTGGCGGACAACGGCAGCTCGCTCGGGCCGCTCATCCCCAACACGGCGGCGACGGGCGACGAGCGGGGGTGGATCCCGCAGGGCCTGGGCTACAGCGACGCCACCGGGCTGCTGCTGCAGAGCTACTACACGAAGGACGGCGACTCGACGCTCGCGCTCATCGACGAGGCCGGCGGCGCCGAGGTCAACGAGGTGCAGCTCGGCGACGAGGAGGGTGCCGCGCCCGGTCACGTCGGCGGGGTCACCGTGGACGGCGACCACGTCTACGTCAGCTCCGGCAGCCGGGTCTACACCTACTCGCTCGAGGAGCTGCGCAACGCCCCGCCCGGCACCCGGGTGGACGCCAGCACCTCGTCGTCGGTGCCGGCCGCGTCGTACACGGCCGTGGCGGACGGGAAGCTGTACGTCGGGTCCCACGCCGACGGCGTCATGTACGTCTACGTCAGCGACGGCGACGGCGGTTGGGTTCCCGAGCTCGACGGCTCGGGCGAGCCGGTGTCGATCGACACGCCCGCCGACGTGCAGGGCGTGGTCGTGCGCGACGGCGAGTTCGTGTTCAGCACCTCCCACGGGCGGCAGAACGAGAGCGCGCTCGTGGTGCAGGACCGCGAGAGCGGCGAGCGCAGCGACCCCTACGTGCTGCCGAACATGTCGCAGGGCATCGTCGAGATCGACGGCGAGATCGTCACGACCTACGAGTCCGGGGCCGAGGAGTTCGACGACGCGGGCACGGGCCGGGGCGGCTGGTTCTGGGGCGTGCCCGACGCCGACGGCCTGTGGGCCAACCCCCACATGACCCGCACCCCGCTCGACGAGCTGGGCCTCGACGCCGACGAGGTCGAGGTGGAGCCGGCGACGCTGCAGACGGCCGGCGCCGAGCTGGCCGCGGCGGCGGAGCTGCTGCGGTCCGTCGCCGGTGCGATCGACGGCGTGCGATCGACGGCGGCCCAGCTCGGCGACGTCCCGTCGGCCGGCCCCGCGAGCACCGCCCTGAACGAGCTCGTCGACCTCGGCACCACGTCGCTGCAGGCAGGCGCCCGCGCGGTCGACGGCGTGGTCGACGGCCTCGCGGCCACCGCCTCGGACTACGCGGGGACCGACGACGGCGTCGCCGGCACCTTCGGCGGGATGCTCCCGTGGTGAGGGGCCCCCGTCCCTCCCGGCTCGTCACCGCGGCGGCGGCGCTGGTGCTGGCCGTCGCGGTCAGCGCCTGCGACGCGGGGGGCGCGGGCGGCACCGGGGTCACCGACGACCCGGATGCGTCGGACGGCCCGGACGCCGTGGACTGGCCGAGCGCCGGCGAGCCGCTGGCCGTCGACGGCCTCGTGTGGGCGGCGGACGGCACCGTGCACCTGCCCGACGGCACCCGGGTCGTGGTGGGTGACGCGACCCGGGAGACGGGGGACTACGTCGTCGCCGGCGGCGGGGTCTGGTTCCGCGGCTACCGGACGCCCGCCGACGTGCCGGCCGGGGCCGAGGACCTGGGGCCGGCGGACGCGCTGCACGTGGCTGACGCGACGGGGCGGGCCACCGAGGTGGGGATCGGGGTCGACTCCCTCGCGGCCTCGCCCGACGGTCGGTACGTCGCGCTGATCGACCTGACGTCGGGTCCGGAGGACCGCTACGGCACGCCGCTGGCCGAGGTCGTCGTCGTCGAGGCCGCGACGGGCGCGGAGGTGCTGCGCTCCGCGGACGGGATGGGCGACCCCCGCAGCGACGACCTCGCGGCGCTCTACCCGGACGCCGAGATCGAGGTGCTGGGGTTCGCCGACGGGCGGGTCTGGGTCGAGACGGCCGAGGGGCTGCGCACGTTCGACCCGGCGACGGGGGACTCCGCCGAGGGCGAGCGGGACGCCGTGCCGGCTGGGGCACCGTGGCTCGAGGTCGGTGGCGCGGCGCCACCGGGGGTGGACCCGGAGCGCTGGCGGGCGTTGTCCCGGTTGTCGGACGGCACGCTCGTCGGGGTGGTCCCCGACCCGGGTACGGCGGGCGGCGTCCTCACCACCTGCGCGGTCCCGGCCGGGCCGTGCGCGCCCGTCGAGGGGTCGGCCGGGCGGGTCGTGCGCCTGCCGGCCGGCACGGCCGCCGACGAGGTGGTCGACCTGGCCGAGGTGGGTGCACCGGTCGGCTGAGCGCCGGCCACCTGTCGTCGTCCTCCGGCCCTCCGCGTCGGTACGGCGCGCGGCGGGCACGCGCCGTACCGACGCCGGGGCTCAGGACGCGTCGGCGATCTTCTTCTCGAGCGCCAGGAACTCGTCGTCGGTGAGGATCCGGGAGCGCAGCAGGAACCGCACGCCCTCGGGCGCCTCCAGCGAGAACCCGGCCCCGCGCCCCTTCACCACGTCGATGGTGAGGTGGGTGTGCTTCCAGTACTCGAACTGCACCCGCGACATCCACACGGGTACGCCGCGCTCCAGGCCGACGTCGAGGTCCCCGAGGTGGATGTCGGCGTCGCCGGTGATGAAGTCGCCGTCGGGGTAGCACATGGGCGCCGACCCGTCGCAGCAGCCGCCGGACTGGTGGAACATCACCGGGCCGTGCATGTCGGTGAGGCGCCGCACGAGCTCGGCCGCCGCGTCGGTGACCGCCACCCGCACCGGCTCGGGCGGCAGCGGCGTGCCGCCGGAGCCGGTGTCGGGCGTCGTCATCAGAAGAAGCCCTGGGCGTTCTGCGAGTAGGACACCAGGAGGTTCTTCGTCTGCTGGTAGTGGTCCAGCATCATCTTGTGGTTCTCGCGGCCGATGCCCGACTGCTTGTAGCCGCCGAACGCGGCGTGGGCCGGGTAGGCGTGGTAGCAGTTCGTCCAGACGCGACCGGCCTTGATGCCGCGGCCCATGCGGAACGCGCGGCTGCCGTCGCGCGACCAGACGCCGGCGCCGAGGCCGTAGAGGGTGTCGTTGGCGACCTTGAGCGCGTCGGCCTCGTCGTCGAACGAGGTCAGCGCGACCACGGGGCCGAAGATCTCCTCCTGGAAGACGCGCATCGAGTTGTCGCCCTCGAAGATCGTCGGCTGCACGTAGTAGCCCTCGGCCAGGTCGCCCTCGAGCACGTTGCGCTCGCCGCCGGTGAGGATCTTCGCGCCCTCCTGCTTGCCGATGTCCATGTAGCTGAGGATCTTCTCCAGCTGGTCGTTGGAGGCCTGCGCGCCGATCATCGTCGAGTCGTCGAGCGGGTTGCCCTGCGTGATCTTCTCGACGCGGGCGATCGCCTCCGGCACGAAGTCGCTGTAGATGGAGCGCTGCACCAGTGCGCGGCTCGGGCAGGTGCAGACCTCGCCCTGGTTGAGCGCGAACATGGCGAAGCCCTCGAGCGCCTTGTCGTAGAACGAGTCCCGCTCCGCGGCGACGTCCTCGAAGAAGATGTTCGGGCTCTTGCCGCCCAGCTCGAGGGTGACCGGGATGATGTTCTGGCTGGCGTACTGCATGATCAGCCGGCCCGTGGTGGTCTCGCCCGTGAACGCGATCTTCGCGATGCGGGGCGAGGAGGCCAGCGGCTTGCCGGCCTCGACGCCGAAGCCGTTGACGACGTTGAGCACGCCGGCCGGCAGCAGGTCGCCCACCAGCTCGACGAGCTTGAGGATCGACCACGGGGTCTGCTCGGCGGGCTTGAGCACCACGCAGTTGCCGGCCGCCAGGGCGGGCGCGAGCTTCCACACGGCCATGAGGATCGGGAAGTTCCACGGGATGATCTGGCCGACGACGCCCAGCGGCTCGTGGAAGTGGTAGGCGTAGGTCTCCGAGTCGATCTCCGAGACGCCGCCCTCCTGGGCGCGCAGCGCGCCGGCGAAGTAGCGGAAGTGGTCGACCGCGAGCGGCAGGTCGGCGGCCAGCGTCTCGCGCACCGGCTTGCCGTTGTCCCAGGTCTCGGCCACGGCGAGGGCCGGCAGGTTGGCCTCGATCGTGTCCGCGATCTTCAGCAGGATGTTCGAGCGCTCGGTGGGCGACGTGGCGCCCCACTTGTCGGCGGCCGCGTGGGCGGCGTCGAGGGCGGCGTCGATGTCCTCGCTCGTGCCGCGGGCGACCTCCGTGAACGGCTTGCCGTTGACGGGGGAGATGTTCTCGAAGTAGTTGCCCTTCACCGGAGCGACCCACTCGCCACCGATGAAGTGGTCGTAGCGGGGTTCGACGGAGACGAGCGAGTCGGCGGAGCCGGGAGCGGCGTAGACGGTCATGGGCGGTGCTCTCCTCGGTGCGTGAGGCGGTGTGTGACTGCGCTCACACGCTAGGTGCGCCCACGTTGCAGGACCGTTGCGTGCCGCTCCCGGCCGAGTGCGTGGATCCAGCCCCGCACGCGCGCCGGGACTGAACCTGCGCACTCCGGCGCTCAGCCGATGGTGATCCCGCCGTCGGTGACGATGACGTAGAAGCGCTTGCGGTTCGTCGCGGTCGTGACCGACCCGTCGCTGAGGCGCGGGCTGACGACGAGGTGGTTGGCGTTGTTCGTGCCGGTCGGCGCGCAGGCGACGATCCCGGCCAGGCCGCAGGTGGTCGCGGTGATCTCGCCGGAGAACTCGGGGTTGCTGTCGGCGCCGGCCGCCCGGCCGTTGGTGACGCCGTCGCCGTTCTGGTCGGCCTGGTTCTGCAGCGCGATGGTGGCCACGATGCCCGACCCGGTGAGGTCCTCGCCCGCGTCCACGTAGACGTTGCCGGCCGCCCGGAGCGCGTTCGAGGGGGCGCCCGCCGCGGCGGTGTCGGCCAGCTCGGGGTACGCCGCGGCCACCGTGAAGCCGCCCGACTGGTCGACGATCGCGCCGGAGGCGTCGACGAGGAACCAGCGCACGCCCGGGCCGGCGGGACCCTGCTCGCCCTGCGGTCCCTGGTCGCCCTGAGGGCCCTGCTGGCCCGGCGTCCCGGGGGTGCCCGGGGTGCCGGGCGCGCCCTGCGGACCGCGGGCGCCCGGCGCACCGGTCGCGCCCCGGGGACCGGTCGCGCCCGTCGCCCCGCGGGGACCGGCCGGCAGCTGGTTCTTCGCGAAGTCCGCGCGGTAGAGCGAGCCGTCGCGCACGTCGTACCCCGTGATGGAGCCGTTGCGGATGTTCTCCCCGCCGATCTGGCTGGCGGCGTACGCCGTGCCGCCACCGGCGGCGACCGCGAGGGCGAGCGAGGCGACGAGGAGGGCGGGCGTGGGGCGGACCGAGCGGAGGCGGGCCGGGAGGGCGACGCGGGGGAGGCGAGGACGGCGGGAGGGGGCCATGGCGGTTCCTTCGGGTCGGGGGACGTGTGTCCCACCCCACGTTCGGCCCGCCCGGAGCCGCGGATTGCTGGTCTGGACCGGGCGCCCGCTCAGACCCCGAGCTCGCGGTCGAGCCGGGCGAGCTGGCCGTCGATGAGCGGCAGCATGGGCGACGCCGCCCCGACCGCGCGGCGCTGCGCCTGCCACATCTCGTAGTCGTCGGCCCCCCACGTCGAGCGCGTCCACTGCGACATGAGGTCGGCCTCGCAGCTGCGCAGGAGCGCCCCGCGCAGCTGCGACTCGAGGTTCTCCCGCAGCCGGGTCACGCCCGGAGCGGTCGAGCGGGGCAGCACGGGTCCGCCGTACGCCCGCATGGCGGCCCGCAGGTCGCCCGTCGCCAGCAGCGCCTCGACGGTGAGCCAGTCACCGGTGACCTGGGCGGTGAGGCGGTACGGGCGCGACGCCAGCAGGTCCTCGCCCAGCAGGTGGCGCAGGCGGTTGAGCTCCGCCCGCAGCGTCGAGGACCCGCCGCCCTCGTCGGCGTACAGCAGCACGGCCAGCTCGTCGCCGGACAGGCCCTGCGGCGCCGAGGCGAGGAGCAGGAGGATCTCGCTGTGGCGCCGCGAGAGCCGCAGCGTCCGGGGCGTGCCGCCGGCGCCCTCGACGGTGAGGAGCGCGTCGGTGCGCCCCAGCCCCTCGAGCACGAGGTGGGTGCCGGGCGCGGCCGGGGCCGGCGCCGGCGTCTGCCGGGTCAGCAGGTCGCGCGCCAGCTCGAGCTCGGCCATGCGGGCCGCGGCGCGGATCATCGCCATGGTCTGGGGCACGACGATCTGGTCGCCGCCGGTGATGTCGAGGACGCCCAGCAGCGCGTGGGTGCCGGGGTCGTGGATGGGGGCGGCGGCGCAGCTCCAGCCCTGCACGGCGGAGCGGAAGTGCTCGTCGCGCACGATGCTCACCGGCTGGTCGAGGGCCAGGGCCAGGCCGGGCGCGTTGGTGCCGGCGAGGCGCTCGTCCCAGTTCGACCCCTCGACGAAGCCGATCGCCTCGGCCTTGCGCAGCGTCGTCGGGGTGCCGCAGACCCACAGCAGCTGGCCGTCGGCGTCCGACACCGCCATGACGGCCCCGCAGTCGCGCGCGGCGTGGCCGAGCACGTCGTCGAGCAGCGGGAAGACGCGCGCCAACGGGTGGGCCTCGCGCTGGTCGCGCAGCGCGTCCTCGGGCAGCGTGATGGGCGCCGTGGCGTCGTCGGGCCGCACGCCCGCCGAGGCCGAACGGTGCCAGGAGTCCACCACGGCCGACCGCATCCCGCCGTCGCGCCGCGGGCGGAGGTGTCTCGTCATGCCCACGCGTCGCTCACCCGTCCGTCCCGTCGACCCCGGGGGCACCGTTGCCCGCGGCCGGCGCGCGAGCACGCGACGGCCCGTGACCGGGGTCACAGGACCATGATGCTCCTCGCCCGGGTGTCGCGTCGACGGGTGGCGCGAGATGCCGGAAGCCCGGGCCCCGTGGGGCCCGGGCTTCCGGGAGGTGTGGCGGTGGCGGAGGGATTTGAACCCTCGGTGGGCTTGCACCCACAAACGCTTTCGAGGCGTTCTCCTTAGGCCGCTCGGACACGCCACCGCGGGGAACACTATCGGACCCCGGCCCCGGGGCAGAAATCAGGTCCCGGGGACGGCGGGCCCTCAGCGGTGCTCGTCCACCTCGTCGCTGTTGCGCAGCGCGGTCTCGATCCGGTCGTCGACCGGCTGGCCGAAGTGGTCGTCGAAGTTCTCGACGAGGTCGTTGGTCACGGACTCGCTGATCTCCTCCGAGAGCACCTTGCGCCGCGCCTTCAGGTCGAGACGACGGATCTCGTTGTACTCCGCCTTGAACGCCCGGTGGAGCGCGACGCACATGGCGATCATGACGACGCTGAACGGGAGGGCGGTGAGGATCGCGCCGGTCTGCAGGGCGTCCAGCCCGCCGGCGAGCAGCAGGCCGATGGCGACGAGGCCGGAGATGCTCGCCCACATGACCCGGCTCCACCGCGGCGGGTCGGTGTCGCCACCGGAGGCGAGCATGTCGACGACCAGGGAGCCGGAGTCGGAGGAGGTGATGAAGAAGATGGTGACCAGGACGATCGCGACCCCGGCCAGGATCGTCCCGCCGGGGAGGTCGCCCACCAGGGAGAAGAGCGCGCCGGCGGAGTCGATGGTGTCGTCCTCGCCGACGAGGCCGCCCTCGCCGAACATCTGGCGGTGGATGGCCGCCCCGCCCAGGACGGAGAACCAGACCGCCGAGACGGCCGTGGGCACGAGCAGCACGCCCGCGACGAACTCGCGCACGGTGCGTCCGCGGGAGATGCGGGCGATGAAGAGCCCCACGAACGGGGCCCAGGACATCCACCAGCCCCAGTAGAAGGTGGTCCAGCTCGCCTGCCAGGCCGCGCCCTCCGCACCGAGGAACGCGGTGGTGTCGAAGCTCAGCGGCACGATGTTGAACAGGTAGCTGCCGATGTTCTCGACGAGGCTGCGCAGGATGAACAGGGTCGGGCCCAGCGCGAGGACGGCGAGCGCGAACAGCCCGGCGATGCCGAGGTTGATGTTCGACAGCCACTTGATGCCGACGTCGAGCCCGGACACCACCGACAGCGTGGCCAGCATGCTGATGCCGATGATGAGGCCGACCTTCACCGGGTCCGTGGCCTCCTCGATCACGCCGAGGTGCACGAGGCCGGCCGAGATCTGCGAGACGCCGAGGCCGAGCGAGGTCGCGACGCCCGCCACGGTGCCGACGATGGCCACGACGTCGATGACGTCACCGAGGCCGCCCTCGACCCTCTTGCCGAGGAGCGGCTCGAGGGTCCAGCGCAGCGAGACCGAACGCCCCTTGCGGTGGATCGCGTAGGCCAGCGCGAGGCCCACGACCACGTAGATGGCCCAGGCGTGGAAGCCCCAGTGCAGCAGGGTCTGCGCCATCGCGCTGTCGGCCAGGCGGGCGTCGTCGCCCGTGACGCCGGGCTTCGGGTCGCTGAAGAAGGTCAGGGGCTCCGCCGCGCCCCAGAAGACGAGGCCGATGCCCATGCCGGCGGCGAAGAGCATGCTGAACCACACGGGGAAGCGGTACTCGGGGGCCTCGTCGTCCGGGCCCAGCCGCAGGTCGCCGAAGCGGCCCACCGCCATCCAGACGGCGAAGACGACGAAGCCGGTGACGGCCAGCGTGTAGTACCAGCCGAGCGTCCCGATGACCTTGTCCTGGGCGGCGGCGAACGCCTCGCCGGTCCGGTCGGGGAAGACGATCGCTGCCGCGACGACCGCCACGAGGACGAGCAGCGCGGGCCAGAACACGGTGGGGCGGATGGACGACGCACGGCCGTCGTCGGGCGGTGCTGAGGTGGGTGGCACGGTGGTGCGGGACGTCTCGCTCACGGTCGGCTTGCCCTCTCCTGGTCTCGACGAAGAACCGTGCAACCCTGGTGGGGTCCTCGGCGCACGTCAAACCGGCCGCCGCCGGCCACACCCCGCCTTACACCACCCCGCTGCTGAGCGCGACTCGGCGCGTGTGGCGGGCGCTACCCGCGACGAAGCGCTCAAGGCGGGGCTCGTGGGTACCGTCAGGGCATGGGAATCATCGGTTTCATCGTCTTCGGTCTCTTCGTCGGCGTCGTCGCACGCCTCATCAAGCCGGGCCGCCAGAACCTCGGCCTCGTCGGCACGCTCGTGCTCGGCGTCATCGGCTCGCTCATCGGCGGTGTCGTGGCGACGCTGCTCGGCACGGGTGACTTCGGCGAGCTCAACATCATCGGCGCGATCGTGGCGATCATCGCCGCCGTCGTCCTGGTGGGCTTCGTCGAGGGCATCATGGGTCGTCGCAAGACCCACGCCTGACCCACCGTCCACCGGTGAGCGCGGTGGGTGAGGATGACGCCATGACCTGGTTCTCCTCGCCCACCGACGCTGCCGCCCGCCTGGGCGACGCCGGCTACCTGGCCGACACGGCCACGGCCACCACGGCGTACCTCGCGGGGGCGTTGGAGAAGCCCCTGCTGCTCGAGGGCCCGGCGGGGGTCGGCAAGACCGAGCTCGCCAAGGCCGTCGCCCGCGCTACGGGCGCCGGCCTCGTGCGGCTCCAGTGCTACGAGGGCCTCGACGAGGCCCGGGCGCTGTACGAGTGGAACTACTCCAAGCAGCTGCTCCGCATCCAGACCGCGCGTGGCGGCGACGGCGCCGCCCCCGACTGGGACGCCACGCACGACGACATCTTCACCGAGGAGTTCCTCCTCACCCGGCCGCTGCTCACCGCCATCCGGCGCGACGAGCCGACCGTCCTGCTCATCGACGAGGTCGACAAGACCGACGTCGAGGTCGAGGGCCTCCTGCTCGAGGTGCTGAGCGACTTCCAGGTGACCATCCCCGAGCTCGGCACCGTGGTCGCCACTCGCAAGCCGCTGGTCGTGCTCACCTCCAACGCCGCCCGCGAGCTCTCCGAGGCGCTGAAGCGCCGCTGCCTCTACCTCCACCTCGACTACCCCGACGCGGAGCGCGAGCGCGAGATCGTCGCCGCCCAGGTGCCCGACCTCGACGACGCGGTCGCCCGCCAGCTCGTCGCCACCGTCGTGCGGCTGCGCGAGCTCGAGCTCAAGAAGGCGCCCTCGATCGCCGAGTCCATCGACTGGGCCCGCACCCTCGTCGCCCTCGAGGTGCGCGAGCTCGACCAGGCCGCGATCAGCGCCACCCTGGGCGCCGTGCTCAAGCACTCCACCGACCACGACCGCGCCGTGCGCGAGCTGCGGCTGAGGGCCTGAGCCCGTGCCCCCCGCCACGCCGCCTGCCGAGCCCGCCGAGCCCGCCGCCCGCAGCGGGCTGATCGACCGCCACATCGCGTTCGTCGAGGCGCTGCGCGGGGCCGGTCTGCCGGTCAGCCTGGCCGAGGGGCTCGACGCCACCGCCGCCCTGCGCCGGCTCGACTGGACCGACCGCTCCGCGGTGCGCGCGGGGTACGCCGCGACGCTGGTCAAGAAGGCGGGCCAGCGGACCACCTTCGACACCCTCTTCGACCTCTTCTTCCCCCACCTCGTCGGCGAGGGCCTGCCCACGCTCGATCCGGCGGCGGAGGACCCGGCGGCGAGCCGCGCCGTCGACCTGAGCCGCGACAACGCCGAGGCCGTCGCCGCCTTCCGCGACCGCCTCGCCACCACGATGGCCGACGCGCTCGCCGCGGAGGCGGGGGAGCGTGCCGAGCCCGACGGGGACGCCGCCCCGCCCGGGGAAGACCTGGCCCGCCTCGCCGCCGAGGCCGTCGGCCGGTTCGGCGCCATGCCCGGGCGCACCGCCGGGCAGACGGCGTACTCGGCGTACCAGACCCTGCGGCGCCTCGCCCCCGGCGAGCTGACCGATCGGGTCGTCGCCGGGCTCCTCGGCCACCTCGACACCGACGCGATGGACCCGGCGGCCCGCGAGCGGGCGGAGCGGAGCGTCGCGCGGGGCGTGGGCCGGTTCGCGCGGCTCGTCGAGGACGACGCGCGGCGCCGCATCGCCGAGCGCAAGTCGCCGGAGTACGTCGCCGACGTCGCCGTGCGCCCCAGCATCGACCGGCTCGCCTTCACCGCGGCCCGGCGCGAGGACCTCGACGAGATGCGCCGCCAGGTGGCCCCCCTCGCGCGGCGCCTGGCGACCCGGCTGGCCAAGCAGCGGGCGGCGCAGCGCGGCGGGCCGCTGGACTTCCGCCGCACCGTCCGGGCCTCGATGTCCACCGGCGGTGTGCCGATCCGCACGCTGCACCGGCCGCGCCGGCCCCACCGCACGGACCTCGTCGTGCTCTGCGACGTGAGCGGCTCGGTGGCGCACTTCGCCCAGTTCACGCTGCTGCTCACCTACGCGCTGCGCGAGAACCTCGGCCGGTTGCGCGCCTTCACCTTCGTCGACCGCACCACCGAGGTCACCCACGTGCTGCGCCCCGGCCGCGACCCGGCGGAGGTCATGGAGGAGCTGGTGGCGAGCACCCAGCACGCCGCGCTCGTCGGGCGCACCAGCTACGGCGCCGCGCTGCGCAGCTTCCGCAGCCGGTACGGCGACGCGCTGGGCCCGTCGTCCTCCCTGCTCGTGCTGGGCGACGCCCGCAGCAACTACTCCGACCTGGCCCTCGACGAGCTGCGCGCCATGACGAGCGGCATCCGCGCCGCGTGGTGGCTCAACCCCGAGCACCCGCGGCACTGGGACAGCGGCGACTCGGCCGCCTCCCGGTACGCCGCGGTGGTGCCGATGGTGGAGTGCCGCAACCTCGTGCAGCTCGAGGAGTTCGTGCAGCGGGTGCTGTGACCCGGCGGGCTCAGCCCGCCAGGTAGCCCAGCTGCGTGATCCGGTCGATCTCCGCCCGCAGCGCCGGGTGGGTGGCCGCGTCCGCGGCGCGCCCGCCGGCGACGTAGAGGTCGCTGCGCTCGCGGCGCGCGTGCTCGCCGTCGAACACGACGGTGATGCGGTTCGCCAGGCCCTGGTTGATGAGCGAGCCGAGCAGCGCGACGGGGTCCGTGCGGTCCTCCAGTGACAGCACGCGGGTGCCCTCGGGGATCCGCGGCACCTGCGAGGAGGGCGCACCGGCCGTCACCACCTGGTCGATGGTGAACGCCTCCGAGGAGGCCGCCGCGGCCACCTCGGCCGCCGTCAGGCCCCCCTGGGCCGAGCCCACGAGCATGACCCGCGCGTCCGGCTCGTCGCCCACCGCACGCTCGATCGCGGCCACGACTTCGTCGCCGTACGCCGCGTGGTCGCCGCCGACGAGCCGCAGCCGGCCGCGGGCCCCGCCGTCGGGGCCGGGCAGGTAGGCGATGTAGCGGCCCTCGCGCACCCGCTGCACCTGCACGCGGCGGGTCAGCGTGGCCAGCGAGGTCATGAGGTCCTCGATCGAGCGGGGGACGGTGAGCCCGTCCGCGTCGACGGTCGCCGGCGCGCCCGGCTGCTCGACGTCGGCGAGCCCGACGGCGATGTCGCGGAAGGCGGCGCCCGAGTCGACCTCGAAGTCACCCGCACCGACTGCGGCGAGACCGGCCCGCCCGGCCGCCGGACCGCGGTCGCCCGCGAGGAACGAGGCGGTCAGCAGGGAGCGCATCTGCAGGCTCTCGAGCAGGCCGCCGCCGCCGGTGGAGACGTGGTCGAGCAGCTCCGGGTTCTGCTCGGCGAGCTCCCCGAGGTACGCCGCCAGCCCGTCGCGGTCCATCGCGTCGGTCTCGATGAGCCCGGCGGAGACGATCGCGCCGCCGAGCGCCACCTCGGGCGCCAGGTAGCCGATCGCCCGGCCCGCGACGGAGCCGAGGGTGCGGAACGCGACGTCCTGCAGCTCGTCGATCCACTGGTAGGTCAGCACGGTCGCGCGCACCACGAGGGCGTCGGCGTCCAGCTCGACCGACCGGCTCATCAGGCCGTGGCGCCCCGTCGTGGCGGCGCGGACGTCGGCCTCCGCGGTCTCGAACGTGCGCGGGGACAGGGGGGCCGACTCAGCGACCGCCTCGTCCTCGAGCACCTCTCTGCCCAGGCGGGCCCGGGCCCGCAGCTCGTCGCCCGTGCCGTCGAAGAGGTCGGCCAGCGCGAGCATCCGCTCGTAGCGCTCCTCGGCCTTCGCGGCGGCGGCGACCGGGTCGGGACCGGCGGCGGGGCCGGCGGCGGTGTCGGTGGGCTCCGTGGCCTCGGCGTCGGGCGCGGCCGTGTCGGCCGTGCCGTCCTGTGCGGTCTCGGGGACGGTCATGCGGTCACCTCCGCGAGGACGGGTGCGAGAGCGGTGGGGAAGTCACCGGGGTCGACCCGGCGCACCTCCACCCGGTGGGTGTCACCGTCCCGGTGGGGACGGAGCTGGTGCCAGCCGTCGGCCAGCAGGAGCCAGGAGACGACGCCGACCGTCGTGGCCTCGGCGGCGATGTCGGCGAGCATGGCGCGCACCCGGCCCTGGGTCTCGGTGTGCAGCGCCTGCACGACGGTGAGCACCTCGCCCTCGCCGAGGGCGCGCCCGTCCTGGTCGTGCACGGCCCCGAGGTGCTGGGCCACGAGGGCGGGCAGCACGTCGGCGCGGTGGGTGCGCAGGGCCTCGCCGGCGGCGTCGACCAGCTCGTAGGGGAGGTCGACGCACTCGGGCACCGACGACGGCGCGAGCGTCACGTCCTCCGGGAGGACGGCGACGCGGCCGAGCTCGTCGGCCCACCCCTCGCTGGGGAACCAGGCGAGGTCGAAGACGATGCCGTCGGTCGTGGCGAGCGTGGCCACGGCGCCGCCCGCCTGGCGGTGCCAGGCCTTGGCGCGCACGCCGCCGGCGACGACGTCGAGGTCGATGCCGATGCGGGGCGCGGCGAGCAGACCGATCGCGCCGAGCACGCCGGGGTCCACGCCGTCCTCCCCGAGCAGCCCGCGCCGGGCCAGGGTGCCCGCCGGGTCGTGCAGCGAGGCGAGCGCGTCGACGTACGCCTGCACGTCGGTGTCGGCGCGCTGCGCGCCGAGGCGGTCCGCCAGCAGGTCGGCCGGCGCGTCACCGGCCGCGGGTCCGCCGAGGAGGAAGGGGAGCGGGGCGCCGCCGGCGGCGACCGCGCAGTGCTGCAGCTCGGGGAGGGTCAGCGCGACCCTGCGCGGGAGGCCGTCGAGGAGGGGCAGCGCGGCGACGGGCGGCGTGCCGAGGTCGATGGTCGTCATGTCAGCGGCCCTGCAGGGTCAGCTCGAGCCAGTCCTTGTGACCGGCGGGGGGAAGGTCTGCGTCCACGAGCTCCTGGTCCTCCTGGCTCAGCGTGCGGGTGACACCGGCCGCGTCGTCGTACGACGACAGCTCGGCCTGGCGGTTGCGGGCCTCGGCGACGAGCGCGCCCACCTTGCGCTCCGCGTCGGCGATGGCGTCCTTGAGGTCGCCCACCTCCGCGCCGTGCCGGGCCAGGGACTCGGCGGCCGTCTCGTGCAGCGCGGCGACCTGCCGCAGCTGCGCGGCCCGGTCCCGCATCCGCAGCCGCAGGTCCTCGGCCGCGCGCCCGTTCCAGTCGATCCCGTCCGCGCCCGCCACCAGGCGGTCCGCCAGGGCGCGCACGTCGACCGCCTGCTCGCGCAGCTGCGCGGCACGTCTGCGGATCACTGCGGCGTCGCCGTACATTCCTCGTCCTCCCGGTCGTTCCCCGTCCGGCCGATCCCTTGCCCGGTGGCCAGGAGGACGAAACATCTGAGTACGCAGGCCCTGGTGCGTCCCTAGGATGACGAGGTGCGCATCCTCGTCACCGGCGGAGCCGGCTACATCGGCTCCCACACGGTGGTCGCCCTGCTGGAACGGGGCCACGACGTCGTCGTCGCCGACGACTTCTCGAACGCGCGACCGGCGGTGCTGGACCGCGTCGCGGAGCTCGCGGGGCGCCGCGCCGCGCTGGAGGTGGTGGACCTCACGGACGCCGGGCGCACCGACGCCGTCGTCGCGGCGGCCGCGCCCGACGCGGTCGTGCACTTCGCCGGCCGCAAGGCCGTCGGCGAGAGCGCCGAGCGCCCGCTCGACTACTACCGCACGAACCTCGACTCGACCTTCAGCCTCCTGGCGGCCATGGAGCGCCACGGGGTGCGGCGGCTCGTCTACTCGTCGTCGGCCACCGTGTACGGCGACCACGCCCCCGTGCCGTACGTCGAGACGTACGAGCCGTTGGCGGCCGCGAGCCCGTACGGGCGCACCAAGGTGATGACCGAGCAGGTGCTCGCCGACGTCGCCGCCGCCACGCCCGGGCTGCGCGTGGCGTTGCTGCGCTACTTCAACCCCGTCGGCGCGCACCCGTCCGGCCGCATGGGCGAGGACCCGCAGGGCGTGCCCAACAACCTGATGCCGTACGTCGCGCAGGTCGCGGTCGGGCGTCGCGAGCGGCTTGCCATCTTCGGCGACGACTACGACACCCCCGACGGCACCTGCCTGCGGGACTACGTGCACGTGCTCGACCTGGCCGAGGGCCACGTCGCCGCCCTCGAGCACCTCGACACCATGGCCACGCCCGTGCGCGCCTTCAACCTGGGCGCCGGGCGCGGCACGAGCGTGCGCGAGCTGTTCGACGCGTTCTGCGCGGTCGTCGGCCGCCCCCTCCCGCACGAGGTCGTCGCGCGCCGCCCGGGCGACCTGCCGGCGTACTGGGCCGACACGACGCGCGCCGCCGAGGAGCTCGGCTGGCGCGCCCGCCGCACCATCGACGACATGGTCGCCGACACGTGGCGCTGGCAGCAGGCGAACCCCGAGGGCTACCCCGCCTGACCCGGCTCCTCCAGCCACGCCGGGTCGGGCCCGAACGGCAGGTCCGGGGGCGCGCCGCGGGTGATGCGGTAGGTCGTGACGTCGACGGGGCCGTCCCCGTCGATGGCGCCGCTGGCCCGCAGGCCCTCCAGCCGCTGCCGCACCGCCGGGTCGTCGGAGCGGTCCATCGCCGCGGCCCCGCGGGCGTAGGCGTCGAGGGAGTGGGCCTCCACCACGTCGTCGCCGCCGCCCTCGAAGGTGACGGTCAGGTGGTGCACCGCCCCGGGGTTGGGCCTGCCGTCGAGCAGGGGCACGAGGTCGCGCGTGTTCTCCAGCGACGTCACGCGGGTGCCGTCCGGCGTCTCCGGCATCAGTGCCACGGGGGAGCCGAGGGTGACCACGTCCTCGACCCGGAAGTGCCCGCTCGCCGCCACCTGCGCCGCGGCCATCCCGCCCTGGGAGTGGCCGACGAGGGTGACGGGGTCGTCGGGGCCGATGCCGGCGGCGCGCATGGCCTCCTCGATCCCGCGCTGGTAGACGGTGCTCTCCCCGGCCATCGAGCGCAGGTTGGTGCCGAGGTCCCGCGCGTCGGCGTCCTGCGTCCACGGCAGCGTGCCCAGGTCGTCCGTGCCCGGCAGCAGCACCACGTGGTGCGCGCCCTCGCCCGTGCCGACGCGCTGGATCTCGATCGTCCCGCCGGCCGACGGCCGGCCCGAGAGCGTGGCCGTGCGCGCGAGGGCCGCGACGAGGCCGCCCGTGCCGACGGCCGCGGCCCCCGTGCGGGGAGCCCCGACCTGCTCCACGACGGGGACCCCGTCGACGTACGCGTCCGACAGGACGGCCGCGGCCTCGCCGACGTGCGGCACGAAGGTGTCCCCGCCGAAGGGGGTCGGCAACCAGGAGTCGTCGGCGTCCCACGCGCCCTCGACGAACCCGCCGCTGCGTCCGAGGAGGCCCTCGACCACCGTGGGGTTGTCCTGCGCCAACCGCTCCGCCAGCCGCGCGAGGACCGCAGCCCGGGGGTCGTCGGCGCCCGCGCCGCCGCCCTCGAGGTCGTCGCGCAGCCACCGCAGGTCGTCCCCCGGGCCGCCAGGGATCGGCCCGTCGTACCCGACGAGGCGGGCGCCCCGCGTCAGGGCCCAGCCGTTGACGTAGGCGCAGAGGTAGTCGGTCGCGTTCATGGTGACCGCGACGGCCTCGTCGGCGGCGCGCACGAGCCGGACCGCCTCCCGCACCGCGACGCCGAGCGCCATCCAGGTCGCTGCCTGCGCCGCGAGGCCCCGCCGGCCGGTGGTCAGCCCCACGAGCAGGGACTCGACGCGGGCGAACGAGACGGGGGAGTACGGCGCCGACTGCAGCAGGTCGCCGTCGACCAGCGTGGCCGTCGCGGCCGCGCCCCAGAACAGCACGAGCTCGCCCGCGTCCTGCAGCAGACCGCCGAGCTGCTCCACCGAGGCGTAGGTGGCCGCGAGGCTGCCCGTGCCGCCCGCGGTGCGCAGACCGTCGGCGGGGACGACGGGCTGCGCGGCGCCCGGCACGTGGCCCGGTGCGACCGGCCCGTACGGCGGGACCGGCTGGGTGAGCGCGCTCATCGCAGGCCCGGCACGTCGAAGGTGAGCCACGCGGGGTCGCCGGGCGCGGGCACGTCGATGCGCTCGATCCGCTCCCGGAGGTCGTCGGCCGCCGCGGCTGCGTCGTCGCCGAGGCCGACGAGGTCGGCCAGCCCGCCGGCCACGCCGCCGGCGACGTCCTGGGCCAGGTCCACGACCGCCCCGCCGACGTCGACGACGCGGGCGCCGACGGACGAGGCGACCTCGAGGAACTCCCGGCGCGCCGCCTCGACGAGCACCAGCGCGGACTCCACGTCGCGGGCGTGGGCCGCCAGGGCCCGGGCGACCTCGGCGTGGTCGTCGGCGGTACGGCGCAGGTCGTCCGCCGCGCACGACGTGCCCGCGAGCATCGCGACCGCGGCGGCGCCGAGCCACGGCGTCGCCTCGGCCCGGCCCTGCAGGGCGTCGGCCTCGGTGCGGATGGCGGTGGCGCGTGCGTCGTACGTCGTCGCCAGGCGCCGCAGGGCCTGGGGATCGGGCAGCAGCATGTCTCCTCCTCGGGTGCGCTCGGGCGCCGTGCGCGCCCGCCTCGACCCGGGGGTGCCCCGGACGTCACGGTGGCCCAAACCCGGTGCGCCGTTCCTGTGGAGAACCGCCGGCCCCCCGGGCACTAGGATCGGGCCCACGCCCCCACCGCCGACGCCCCCGAGGTGCACGTGACCTTCGACGCGCACGACCTCGACAGGTTCCTGCTCGTCGGCTCCGCGGTCACCCTGCTCGCCATCCTCGCCGTCCGGGTCTCGACACGGGCGGGCCTGCCGAGCCTCATCCTCTACCTGCTGATGGGCGTGGCCCTGGGCGACGCGGGCCTCGGCATCCAGTTCTCCGACGCCGGTCTCGCGCACGCGCTGGGCTTCGGGGCGCTGGTGGTGATCCTGGCCGAGGGCGGTCTGACGACCGACTGGCGCGAGATCCGGCCCAGCATGCGGCTCGGGCTGACCCTGGCGACGGTGGGGATGGGCGTCTCGGTGCTCGTCGTCGCGCTCGGGGCCCACTTCCTGCTCGGCCTGTCGTGGCAGCTGTCGGTGCTGCTCGGCGCGGCGACCTCGGCGACGGACGCGGCGGCGGTCTTCTCGGTGCTGCGCGTCGTGCCGCTGCCGCGCCGCATCACCGGTGTCCTCGAGGCCGAGTCGGGGCTCAACGACGCCCCGACGGTGGTGCTCGTGGTGCTGGTCAGCTCGGGGGCGGCGCTCGAGCACGGGGTGCTGCTCCTCGTCGCCGAGATCCTCTACGAGCTGCTGCTGGGCCTGGTGCTGGGTCTCGCCGTCGGCCTCGGCGGCGCGTGGACGATGCGCCGGGCCGCGCTGCCCGCCTCCGGTCTCTACCCCATCGCCGTGCTGTGCCTGACGGTGCTCGCCTACGGGCTGGGCGCCGCGGCGCACGCGTCGGGCTTCGCGGCGGTGTACGTCGCCGCGCTCGTGCTCGGCAACGCGGACCTGCCCCACCGCGCGGCCACCCGGTCGTTCTCCGAGGGCGTCGCGTGGCTCGCCCAGATCGGGCTGTTCGTCATGCTCGGGCTGCTGCTCAGCCCCGGGCGCCTCACGTGGCAGACCATCGGCATCGCCCTCGCGGCCGGCCTCCTGCTCACCGTGGTCGCCCGGCCCGTCTCGGTCGTGGTCAGCTCGGTCGCCCGCCCGAGGACGCCGTGGCGCGACCAGGCGTTCCTGTCGTGGGCCGGCCTGCGCGGCGCCGTGCCCATCGTCTTCGCGACCATCCCGCTCGCGGGCGGGGTGGCGGGCTCGGAGCAGCTCTTCGACATCGTCTTCGTGCTCGTCGTGGTCTACACCCTGCTCACCGGGCCCACCCTGCCGTGGGTCGCCCGGCGCCTCGGGCTGGCCGACGACGGGGAGGCCCGGGACCTCGAGGTCGAGGCGGCGCCGCTGGAGCGCGTGGCGGCGGACCTCCTGCAGGTGCGCATCAGCGAGGAGTCGCGGCTGCACGGCGTCGAGGTCGCCGAGCTGCGCCTGCCCGTCGGGGCGTCCATCTCGCTCGTCGTGCGCGGCGACGTCGTGCTCGTGCCCGAGCCGACGACGGCGCTGCGGCGCGGCGACGACCTCATCCTCGTCACGCCCCGCGCGCAGCGCGAGGCCACCGAGGCGCGCCTGCGGCTGGTCTCGCAGAACGGCCGGCTGGCCCGCTGGGGGAGCCGGCCCCCGGCGGTACGGCGGCACTGACGCCCGTCCTACCGGACCGGGTCAGGGGAGCGGGGCCTCCTGCGGACCGCAGACCTCCTCGGCGTTGGCGACCGTGATGTCGCCCCGCGCGTCGCCGGTCGGGCCCTGCCAGGACGGGCCGACGTAGACGACGATGCCCTCCACGTCGGGGTCGGCGACCACGGCCGCCGGGCTCCCCACGTTCTCGCGCACGAGGATCGCGGCCGCCGAGCTCGGCTCGGCCGCGCGGATCTCGACACGGTCGACGGCCGTGCCCTCCGGGGCGTCGCCCACCCGGCCGGCGACGAAGCCGCGGTCGGTGAGCTGGCCCATCGTCTGGCTGGCCAGGCGCGAGCGGCCGCTCGCGTTGTAGACGCTGACGGTGACGTCCGCCGTCGTGAGGGCGTCGCCGGGCTCGAACGAGCGCAGGGTGCACACGTCGTTGCCGCCGCCGCCCAGGGAGGCGCTCGGCACCGGGGCCGTCACGCGGTTCCAGCCCAGGACGAGACCGACGAGCAGCACGACGACGAGCACCGCGAGGGTGATCGCGGAGCGGGTGTGGGCCGACATGCCCTCCGAGGTCCGGTCGCTCACTGCTCCACCACCACCACGCGTGCGTGCAGCACGTTGCGCTGCTGGAGGGCCGCCCGCAGTGCGCGGTGCAGCCCGTCCTCGAGGAAGAGCTCGCCGCGCCAGAGCACCACGTGCGCGAAGAGGTCGCCGAAGAAGGTCGAGTCCTCGTCCAGCAGCGCCGTCAGCTGGAGCGTGTCCTTCGTGGTCACGAGCTGGTCGAGACGGATCTGCCGTGGGGGGACCGCGGCCCACGCCGCGGCGTCGAGCCCGTGGGACGGGTAGGGCCGTCCACTGCCGACGCGCTTGAAGATCACGGGCCGATCATACGGACGAGCCGCGCCCCGTGCCGGGGGCCGTCCCCGCGCGTCACAGGTCCGCCGGGCTCGACCAGGCGAGCTGGACCACCTCGGTGCCGCGGTCGCGCGTCACGAGACGGCCCCGGCCCGGCGGCGCCTTCTGCGGCTTGACGTTGCCGATGAGGAAGCCCTCGTCGGGCGAGCCGGAGAGCACGATGCCCGGCATCGCGAGGTCGCGCATCGACTGCACCACCGGCTCGTACAGGGCGCGCGAGGCGCCGCCCGAGCGCCGGGCGATCACGACGTGCAGGCCGACGTCGCGGGCCTGGGCCATCAGCGGCTGCAGCGGCTGCACCGGGGAGCTCTGCGCGGTCGCGACGAGGTCGTAGTCGTCGACCACCACGAACACCTCCGCGCCCGTCCACCAGGAGCGGTTGCGCAGCTGCTCGGGCGTCACGTCGGGACCGGGGATGCGGTTCTCCAGGTACTTCGCGAGGTCGCGCAGCAGCGGGGTGGCCTGCGCGGCGCTGGTGAGGTAGTTGAGCTGGTAGTCCTCGGGCACCTCGCCCAGCAGCGAGCGGCGGTAGTCGACCACCACGATCTGCGCCTGCTGCGGCGTGCGGGTGCGCATCACCTCGCGCACGTAGGTGCGCAGCAGCGAGCTCTTGCCCGAGCGCCCGTCGCCGAAGAGCAGCAGGTGCGGCTCCGCGTCCACGTCGAGGCCGACGGGGGCCAGCTCCTTCTCGTTGACACCGAGCACGATGCGGCCCGAGTCGAGCAGCGAGCGCCCGTCCTCGCCGACGACCCCGCGGGCCTGGGCCAGCACCTGGTCGACCTCGATGCGCTCCGGGAGCAGGCGCAGCTTGGGGCCGGTGGGGCCCGTCCAGGCCGCGGCGACCCGGCGTACCAGGTCGTCGACGCCGTCGCCGATGGTGGCGGGGTCCCCGGAGCCGTCGACGCGCGGCAGCGCCGCGAGGAAGTGCAGCTTGCCCGGCACGAGGCCGCGGCCGGGACGCCCCGTCGGCACGAGCGCCGCGACCTTGCGGTCGATCTCGGAGTCGATGGGGTCACCCAGGCGCAGCTCGAGACGGGTGCCGAAGACGTCGCGCATGGCGGCGCGGAAGTCGGGCCAGCGCGAGGCGCCCACGATGATGTGGAGGCCGAACGTCAGGCCGCGGCCCGCGATCTGCTGGATCTCCATCTCGAGGTCGTCGAAGTCGGAGCGCAGCGTGCTCCAGCCGTCCACGACGAGGTAGACGTCGCCGTACCCGTCGTCGGCCCGGCCCTCGCGGCGCCGGCTGCGGTAGGTCTCGATCGAGTCGATGCCGTTCGAGCGGAAGTAGGCCTCGCGCCGGTCCACGACGCCGCGGATCTCGGCGATGATGCGCCGCACGACGTCGGGCTCCGAGCGCGTGCCGACCCCGCTGACGTGGGGGAGGCGGGCGAGCGGCGCGAACGTGCCGCCACCGAAGTCGAGCACGAAGAACTGCGACTCCAGCGGCGTCGTGGTGAGCGCCGTGCTCGTGACGATGGAGCGCAGCAGCGTGCTCTTGCCGCTGCGCGGACCGCCGACGACGGCGACGTGGCCGCCGGCGCCCGCCATGTTGATGGTCAGGGTGTCGCGGCGCTGCTCGCGCGGGCGGTCCACCGTGCCGAGGGGGACGGTGAGCCCGCCGAGCTGGCGCCAGCGCGGGGACACCAGGCCCAGCTCGGGGGTCGTCGTGAGGTCGGGCATGAGCTGGTCGAGCGTGTCGGGCACGTCGAGCGGCGGCAGCCACACCTGGTGCGCGGCGGGGCCGCGGCCGATCATGCGACCGACCGCGACGTCGAGCAGCGAGGGCTGCTCGCCCTGCTGGGAGACGGGACGCGGGGCCTCGGCGGGCGCCTCCTCCTCGACGGGGTCGAGGGTCTGCACCTCGGAGATCGTGTACGGCAGGATCCCGCGCACGTTGCCGCCCTCGTCGCGGCGCACCTGCGCCCGGTTGCCCGTGGCGGGCGGCCCGGAGACGTACGCCGCCTTGAACTTCAGCAGCGTGGACTGGTCGGGCTTGAGGTAGCCCAGACCCGGTACGGCGGGCAGCTCGTACGCGTCGGGCACGCCGAGGACGGCGCGGGACTCGCCGGCCGAGAAGGTGCGCAGGCCGACGCAGTACGACAGGTGCGACTCCAGGCCGCGCAGGCGACCCTCCTCGAGGCGCTGCGAGGCGAGCAGCAGGTGCAGCCCCAGCGAGCGGCCGAGCCGGCCGATCGCGACGAAGAGGTCGATGAACTCCGGCTTGGCCGACAGCATCTCCGAGAACTCGTCGACGACGACGAAGAGCGAGGGCAGCGGCGCGAGGTCCTCGCCGGCCGCCCGGGCCTTCTCGTAGTCGCGGATCGAGGCGTAGTTGCCGGCCTCGCGGAGCAGCTCCTGGCGGCGCACCATCTCGCCGGACAGGGCGTCCTGCATGCGGTCGACCAGCGTCAGCTCCTGGCTGAGGTTGGTGATGACCGCCGACACGTGGGGCATCTCGGACATGCCGGCGAAGGTCGCGCCGCCCTTGAAGTCGACGAGCACCATGTTGAGCTGCTCCGAGGAGTGGGTCATCGCCAGGCCGAGCACCAGCGTGCGCAGGAACTCCGACTTGCCGGAGCCGGTCGCGCCGATGACGAGCCCGTGGGGGCCCATGCCCTGCTGGGCGGACTCCTTGATGTCGAGGTGGACCATGCCGCCGTCGCCGATGCCGATCGGCACGCGCAGGCGGTCGCGGGCGGGCCGGGGCCGCCAGGCGGTGGTCGCGTCGTACGCGTGCACGTCACCGAGGCCCAGCAGCTCCATGAAGTCGGCGGGCCCGGCCATCTCGGCCGGGTTGACGCCCTCGCCCGCGTCGCCGGCGGTCACGGTGTGCAGCGGGGTGAGCCGGCGGGCCATGGCCTCCGCGGTCGCCAGGGAGCACTGGTCGCCGGTGCCCTGCACGGTGTCGGTGCGCATGCGCAACGCCTCGACGCGGGGCCGGCCGCGGCCGTCGAGGCCGACGATCTCGAGCCGCAGGCGGGTGGGGTCCTCCAGCTCCTCCCACTGCTCGGGCAGGTCGAGGACCGTGACGCCGTGGAGGCCGTCGGGCGGGATGACGTGGTTGCCCGGCGGCAGGGCGCCGCCGTCGACGACGAGGAGCACGTGCGGGGTGGCGGGGCGCTCGTCCGCCCCGAAGCGCGGCCGCTCCGACAGGTCCGGCGGCAGCAGGGAGGCCAGGTCGTCGATGGAGGTCGAGACCATGCGCATCGGCCCCACCGCGTCGGCGCGCTGCGCGCTCTGCGCGTGGGGGAGCCACTTCAACCAGTCCCAGTGCTCGAGGTGGGCGTCGGAGCTGAGCACGGCGACGACGAGCTGGTCGGGGTTGTGGAACGCGACGGCGCTGGTGATCATCGCGCGGGCCAGCGAGCGCGCCTGGTCCTCGGGGCCGCAGACCTCGACGCGGTCGAACGCCCGCAGGTCGACGGAGGCCGGCAGGTCGGGCTGGATGCGGTGCACGACCAGCAGGCGGTGCAGGGCCGAGGCCGCGGCCGGGTCGACCTGGTCGATCGGCGCGCTCTCCGGCGGCACCAGCTCCACCGAGAGCGGCTGCGCGCAGCTGCCCCAGCGCACCTGCAGGAAGTGGGGGTCGGAGGAGGAGCGCTCCCACAGGCGGGTGCGGTCCTCGGCCACCGCCGGGAGGGCCGCGGGCTCCGGGTGGTGCCAGGTCAGGGCGCGCCGCTGGCGGTCCGCGGAGTCGCGGGCGGCCTTGCGGACCCCGGCGAGGTAGCGCAGGTACTCCGTGCGCGAGCCCGTGACCTGCTGGTTGCGCTGCTTGCGCTGCCGGTCGATCTGCACGCCGATGAACCCGATGGTGGCGAAGAGGAACATGCCCGCCGCCAGCATGCTGCGTCCGCCCGTGCTGCCGCCCTGGCTGCTCAGCGACGCGATGACGACGATCGAGCCGATGCTGCCGAGCATCGGGATCGCGTTCATCAGCACGCCGCCGGCGCCCTCGTGCTCCGCGAGCTGCGGCGGGGGTTGGAGGACGATCTGCCCGGTGGGCACCTCGGGTGCGTCGATCCGGTGGCTGCTGCGCAGCGTCGTGCTCAAGAGCTCCCCCTCGTGCTCGCCCCGGCTGCTCCACCGCGGTGCGAGCGATGATAGGTGCCGCCGACCGGCAGGGACTACCCTGACCGGCGGCACAGCCCCGGGCCCCGCGGCCCGCGGCTCCAGGGCACGAGGGGGACGGGTCGATGAGCCAGAGCACGGCGGGTGCGGCGCCGGTGGGCACGCTCGCCCTCAGCGTGCACGGCGAGGCCGGCGTCCTCGACCTGCTGGTGCCCGACGGTGCCTCCGCGTCCGACGTGCTGCGGGAGTACGCGAAGCAGACCGGCCTCCCCGCCTCCCGGCGCCTGTACGACGGACGCGGCCGGGCCCTGCCCCCGACCACCGCCCTGGGGGACCTCGGGGTGCGCACCGGAGGGCTCGTCGTGGTCGCGGACGATGCCCCCGGCGCCCCGACCGCACACCGCACGGAGACGGACCGGGCGGAGCGTGGTCCGCGGGGGCCCGTCCTCACCGCGGCCGCCCTCGTCCTCGCCGCCGTCGCGGGCCTGCTCGCCGCCCTGTGCGTCGCGGTCACCGGCGCCGCCGACGAGCGCCTCGTGGGCGGCGTGCTGCTGGGCTGCGCGGTGCTCGGCGTCCTGCCCCTCGGCGGGGCGGCCCGGCAGCGCGTGCTGGCCGCGCCGGCCTTCGGGGCGGCCGCCGCGCTCGTGGTCGTCGCCGACACCGCCAGCGCGCGGCTGCCGATGGTGCTGGGCGTGGCCGCGCTGGCCGCGGCCGTCACCGCCGCGGTGGGACGCGCCCTCACCGAGGAGGAGGACGAGGGCCTGCGGGTGTGGGTCGTCGTCGGCATCCTCGTCTTCGTCGTCGCGGGCGTCGTCGCCGTGCTCGGCTGGCACGAGCGCGTCGCGTGGGCGACCCTGCTGCTCCTCACCGTCTTCGCCGGGCGCTTCGTGCCCGGCTCCGCCGTCGACGTGCCCGACCAGGCCCTCATCGACATCGAGCGGCTGGCGGTCTCCGCGTGGTCGGCGCGCGACCGGGCGGGGGGCCGGCGCTCGCGCACGGTGATCCGCCGCAGCGCCGTCGAGGCCGTGGTGGCCCGGGGCGCCCGCGTCGTCACCGCCGCGTGCGTGGCGGTCCTCGCCACCACCCTCGTGGCCGCCCCCCTCGTCCTGGCCACGACCCGGCTCCCGCTCGACCGCGTCGGCGCGCCGCTGCTCGTCGCCCTGGTGGGGGCCACCCACCTGCTCGTCGCCCGCAGCTACCGCCACGTGGCCGCCCGCCTGCTGCTGCGCGCCGCCGGCCTCTGGTGCCTCGCGTGCGTCCTCGTCGGCACGGTCGCCGACCAGGGCTGGTCCGGCCGCCTCGGGGTCGCCGCGCTCGTGCTGGGCGCCGCGATGGTGCCCGTCGCGGTGGCGCTGGGCCGCGGCTGGCGCTCGGTGTGGTGGTCGCGCCGCGCCGAGGTGGCCGAGGCGCTGACGGGAGCGTTCGCGGTGCCCGCGTTCGTGGTGACGGTGGGCCTCTTCCGGCGGATCTGGGAAATCGTCAGCTGAGGGTGTTTACGCCCCTGTACCACCCGGGTACACAGCCCATCGCGCCGGGTGAACGGGACGTCAGCCGGCTCACGACAACATCCACGAGACGTTCTCGGGCGGCCTGCTCGCCGCTACCGGGGGAAGAAGGGAAAGAGCATGGCTGACAACATGCAGATGGGAGAGGGCACCCTCTCCAACGCGGCGCAGATGGTGGCCGACGCCAAGGTCGAGATCGACCAGAAGTGCCGCAGCCTCGAGGGCCAGATCCAGGGGATCGGCGCCCGCTGGGGCGGCCAGGGCGCCGCGGCGTTCCACCGGCTGCACGTGGCCTGGCAGGAGAAGCAGCGCACCATCAACGACGCGCTCAACGACTTCGAGCGCTCGCTGCTCGACACCGAGCGCGACACGACCTCGACGGACTCGTCGCAGGCCGACACCTTCTCCTCCAGCTTCAGCCGCCTCGGCTGAGCGCCACCCACGACGTCGAAGGAGCACAGACAACATGAACACCTCCGGAATCACAGTCGACCACGGCGCGCTCGAGACCGCGTCGGCCGATCTCGTCGGCGCCGCCCGCGGCATCGAGGCCCGCCTCGACCGCCTCGAGGGCGAGCTCGCCCCCCTGCAGAGCGAGTGGAGCGGCCAGGCCCAGGAGGCCTACCGCGTCGCCAAGGCCCGCTGGGACGCGGCCATGACCGAGATGATCGAGCTGCTGCAGCAGACCAGCACCTCGGTCAGCCAGTCCAACCAGGAGTACCGCGCCGCCGACCTGCGGGGCGCGAACCGCTTCCCGGGCTGATCCACCCACCAGCCGCCCCGACGCCTCCACGTGGTCGGGGCGGCTGCGGGTCCGGGCGGCGTCGCGCCGCCGGGCCCCCGACGCACGACACGTGCTGCAGCCGCAGCACCCACCGCGCCACCGGAGCGCGGCAGCCGCACGAGCAGACACGAGGGGACGACGTGGCTACCACCAGAGTCTCGCGCGAGGTCATCGACCTCACGCTGAAGAGCATCGACAAGCAGATCGAGCTGATCGCCCAGTACCAGTCGACGTTCGTCGACACCGTGAGCGTGGACCCGGACCTGTACGGCGAGTGGCAGCCGGGCTACGCCGTGCGCACCGAGCACGCGGGAGCGCAGCGCACGCTGGCCGAGGGCCTGGTCGCCCACCACGAGATGCTCGTGGGCCTGCGCGACACCCTCGACCAGATGGCCGCCGACGTCGAGGCGACGGACGAGATGGCCGCGACCGCGATGGTCGCCGCCGTCCACCGCCTCTCCGGCGGCCCGAACCGACCGATGGTGGTGTGACGTGAGCGCTCCCGGCCCCAACGAGCAGCAGCTCATCCAGGCCCTCCGCGCCCGCAGAGCCGTGCTCGAGGACCAGCGCAACGGGTGGCGCACCGGTTCGCAGATGGCCGCCGACGCGGCCCACGCCCTCCGCGCGGCGCGGGTCCGGCTCGACGCGGAGGAACAGCTGGGCGAGGCGAGCCGCAACAAGATGATCGCCGCCCTCGAGGGCATCGACGTCCAGTTCAAGAGGCTCGCCGAGAACATGCGGATCGGCGTCGACGCCCTCCACACCGCGGACGGCAGCGTCACCACGGCCCATGCCGCCTACCTGCCGATCGCCGGCGCATCCATCCCGTCGTCGCCCACGCAGTCGCCGTACGACCCGGAGTGGGACCAGGCCCAGCGCACCGAGGCCGACCGCCAGCACAGCGCCGCCGTGGCGAGCCACCAGCAGGCGCTGCAGGAGCGCGAGAACAAGTGCGCGCAGATCCTCGCCGGCCTCCGCGGGGGCATGGGCGAGAGCCAGGTGCTGTGGTCGCAGATCAACGACTACCACAGCGACGACCAGGGCCGCGGCCCCTCCGACGGGCCCTCCAGCCCGACGCCGGGCGCGGTCAGCTCCCCCGGGGCCGGGCGCAACAGCGCGGGCGTCATCGACCGTGCCCGGTGGGGCGAGGTCGTCGCCGACCCGCCGCGCGTCGACTTCCACCCGGTGCGCCCCGACGACGGCGACGACCACGTGATCATCGGTGACGGGGACGACGTCGACAACGGCAGCCTTGTCCCCAACCCCCACCCGCCCATCACCGGGACTCCGGTGCCGGGTGTGCTCCCGTCCCCCTCGCCCGGCGACACCGGCCTCCTCGGCCGGGGCCCCGACGGCGCGGGCGGTCCGGGCATGCCGATCAGCGGTGGAGCGGGCGGCGGTGGCGGTGGCCTCGGCGCCGTGGCGCCGGCGGCCGGGGTGGCCGGCGGTGCGCTCGGCGCAGCGGCCGTGCGCGGCGGCGCGGGACTCGTCTCCGCCGGCGGCGCGGGCGGTGCCGGCGCGGGCGGTCGTGCCATCGGCGCGACGAGCCGCGCGGCCGGTCCGGGCGCGCTCGGTGGCCGCGGCGGTGCGATGGTCGCCGGTGGCGGCGGTGGCGCCGCCGGTCGCGGAGGAGCCGCTGGTGCCGGCGGCCGCGGTGCCGGAGCGGTGGGCAGCCGTGGCGGTCGCGGGGGCATGTCCGGGGCCACGGGTGCCGCGGGCGGCGCCGGTGGCCGCGGTGGCCGGTCGGGTCGGCAGAACGCCGAGGACCGGGACCACCTGCTCATCGACGAGGACTGGATCGACGACGAGGCGACCGGGCCCGACGTCCTGAGGTGACGTCGGCGGGGACGCCGAGGGCCGGGCCGGGGAGGGGCGATCGCCTCCCCGGCCCGGCCGTGTCACGACCGGTAGCATGCGGGTCGCTCGGAGCCGGCGGGGTCGCCGCGGCGGGCGCGAGAGGGGGAGACGCTCGATGAGCCAGTTGCAGACCGGTGCCTCGGGGCTGGTCCGGGTGACCGTCGCGTCCGGACGCCGACGGGTGGACCTGGTCCTCCCGGCCGCCGTCCCGGTCGCCGAGCTGGTGCCGGAGCTGGCGCGCAGCGTCGGCCTGCTCGACGCCGCGACCGTGTACGGCGGCTACAAGGTCGTCACGCAGGACGGCCGCCAGCTGGCCGCCGACGCCGGCCTCACCATCCAGGGCGTCGAGGACGGCACCCTCCTCACCGTCAGCGCCGGTGTCGACGAGGAGCCCCCGCGGGTCTACGACGACATCGTCGAGGCCATGACGGACGTCGTGGAGCGCGAGCTCAAGCCGTGGCAGCCGGAGGCGGGTCGTCGTACCGCCCTGGGGGCCGCGGCCCTCCTGCTGCTGGTGGGTGCCTGGTCGCTGCTCATCCAGACCGACGACCTGCTGGCGGGGGTGGGGGCGGCGGTGGTCGCCGTCGTCCTCGCGGCCGGCGCGGTCGTGCTCTCCCGCGTGCAGCGCGAGCGCCAGGCGGCGGTCGTGCTGGGCCTGGTCGGCTCCGTCTTCGGCGGTGTGGCCGGCGCGCTCCTCGGGGAGGACGGCGCGCTGACCGGGCCGGGGGCGGCGTACGTCGGGGTGGGCGTGCTCGCCGTGGCCCTGGCCGTGCTCATCGGCATCGACGACGGGCGCCCCCTGCTGGCGCCCCCGGTGCTCGTGGGTGCGCTGCTCGCGGTCGGCGGCTGGTTCGTCGACGTCACCGACCTCGACGCGGCGGTCGTGCTGACCGTCGTCACCACCTTCGTCGTCATCGCCGGCAGCGTCTTCCCCTGGCTGGCGCTCAGCGCGACCAGCACCCGCGTCGACCAGGTCGTCACGGTCGAGGACATCACCAACGATCCCGACGAGATCGACGCCGACCGCGTGCTCGCCGACGCCCGCACGGCCCACGAGATCCTCGTCGGCGTCTCCGCCTCGGTGGGCCTCCTCCTCGTGGTCGCCATCCCGTTCGAGGTGTCGCTGGGGCTGTTCGGCACGATCGTGGCGGCGCTGTCGTGCCTCGCCCTCATGCTGCGCACGCGGCAGTACCGCACCGGTCTCGAGGTCTTCGTGGGGCTGGCCTCCGGCATCGTCGGCCTGCTCGTCACGGCGGCTGCGGTGCTGGTGCTCCACCCGGACTGGCGGCCCACCACCGCCGTCGTCCTCGCGGCCGCGGGCGGGGTCGTGCTCGCCACGACCCTCGTGCCCTCCACCCCGTCGCTGCGCCGCGGCCGCCTCGGCGACGTCGCCGAGACGCTCGCCCTCGTGGCGCTGCTGCCGCTGCTCGTCCTGGCCATCGACGTGCTCGACGTCGTCGGGGGCTGAGCGTGGCCACCAAGCGTGACCTCGTCGAGGCCTACGGCTTCAGCCGGCGCCGCCTCGTCACCGCCTTCGTCAGCGGGGCCCCGGGCGGCCGCGAGGTCGAGCCCAGCCGCCCCGGCCGCGCGATCATCGGCGGCATCGCCCTCACCGTGCTCGTGCTCGCCGCCGCGGCGGTCGTGGGCTTCCTCAAGCCGCGCGCCGACGCCGGCTGGGCGGACACCGAGGGCCTCGTCATCGTCGAGGAGAGCGGCGAGCAGTTCCTCGTGCAGGTCGACGAGGAGGGGGGCGACACGGTGCTCGTGCCGGTCGTCAACACCACCTCGGCCCGGCTCGTGCTGGGTCCCGAGCTGGACCCGACGACGGTGCCGCAGGAGGAGGTCGACCGGTACGCGCTGACGGAGTCCGTCGGCATCCTCAACGCCCCGCCGTCGCTGCCGTCGCCGAACCGCCTCGTGGACTCGGGCTGGACCGCGTGCACCGGTCGCGAGCAGGGGGTGCGGCTCGCGGTCCAGGACGACCCGGACGTGACGGTCGAGGGGTCGGCCCAGGTCGTGAGGGTGGGCGAGGAGTACCACCTGCTCGCCCTCGGCCAGACCGACGAGGAGGGCCACCCGCGGGTCTTCCGCATGCAGGTCCCGGGCGAGGGGGTGGTCGACGAGCTCCTCCGGCTGCTCGAGGGTCCGACCTCCGGTGAGCTCCCCGAGGTCTCCCGGGACTGGCTCGACCTGTTCCCCGCGGCCGACCCGCTGGCGCCCGAGACCTTCGGCGTCGCCGGGCTGCCGCCCGCCCCGGTGGCGACGGGCGCGCGGCTGGCCGACGGTTCGACCCCGGTCGTGGGGACGCTCGCGACCTACGAGGGCGCCCCCGTCGTCCTCGACGCGGACGGCTACCGGCCGCTGCGGCCGTTCGCGGCCGCCGCCTACCGGGCCGTCCGGGGAGGCGCCGCCCCGGTGGAGATCCAGGGCGACGCCGGCACCCGCGGGCAGTACGCCGGTGACGAGGACCGGTGGCCCACGGAGCTGCCCGAGGTCGCGACGAACGACCGCGCGGACACCTTCTGCGCCGTGCTGCGCACCCACGACGACCTGCCGCCCACCGTGGAGCTGGCCGTGCGACCCGGTGAGGCCGTGGCGGCCGACGGTGTCCCCGTGGGCACCGTCGCCCCGGCGGTGCAGCAGGGACGTGGAGCGGTCGTGCTGAGCGGCGGGTTCGGCCGTGGCGAGGCCGGCGACGCCTTCCTCGTGGACGCCCAGGGCATCCGCTACGCCCTGCAGGGCAACGCCCTGAAGCAGCTGGGGTACGACGTGGGGGCCACCCGCACCGTCCCCGCCTCCTGGGTGGAGGGCTTCGACTGCGGTGTCGCGCTGGCGCGCGAGGAGGCGCTCAAGACGCTGAGCCCGGACCGGCAGGTGGCCCAGTCCTGCCCGGCGCCGGAGGACGAGGCGGCTGCGGCCGGCGCCGCACCGGGTGGGTCCGGAGGCACCGGGTGAGGTGGGGCACCGCCGCCGGGGCCGTCGCGCTCGGCCTGGCACTGCCGGCCGTCGTACCCGTCGGCCCCGCGTCCGCGGAGACCGCGGACTGCGGCCAGGCCTTCCAGGACGGCCAGCCGGTCACCGCCGACCAGGGCTCGCCCCTCGTCGAGCAGCTCGGGCTCGCCCAGGTCGTCGAGGAGGTCGGCGTCGACGGCAGCGGCGTGCGGGTCGCGGTCGTCGACAGCGGCGTCGGTGCCGGTGTCCCCGTCGACCTGGTCGCGGCGCAGGCCTTCGGCGGCGCGGCCCCGAACGACTTCGCCTCGCCCCACGGGTCGGTGGTCGCCGGCATCATCGCCGGCGCGCCGGTCGGCGGCGCGGCCGAGCGGCCGGTCGGGGTCGCCCCGGGCGCCGAGATCATCTCCCTGAAGGTGCTCGACGTCGACGCGCAGGGCGAGCAGCAGATCGCCCAGGCGCGGCAGCAGGGCCAGACGACGCTCACCCCGCAGGCGGTCGCCCAGGCCCTCGACTGGGTCGCGGCGCAGGTGCGCGGCGGCAACGACATCGGCGTCGTCAACGTGTCGCTGAGCGTCGACCCGGGCGTGGCGGGGGTCGACGTCCTGCGGCCGCGGCTCGAGGCGCTGGCCGCGCTCGACGTGCTGGTCGTGGCGGCCGCCCCCAACGTCCCTCCGCGAGGGGAGGGGGAGGAGCAGGGAGCCACGCTGGGCGACCCGCCCACCGAGGACCCGGCCGAGGTCGTCGCCTACCCGGCGGGCTACAGCCAGGTGCTGCCGAACGTGCTGTCGGTCGGGTCGATGCCGTTCGTCGACGCGGACCCGTCGTCGGGGACGCGCCCGTCGTACTTCACCGACGTCGTCGCGCCGAGCGACGGTGCCGTGACCTACCTCCCGGACGGCAGCTCCTGCGCGCTCGGGTTCGCCTCGTCGTACTCGACCGCGGTCGTCAGCGGCGTCGCCGCGCTCCTGCGCCAGCGCAACCCCGACTGGACCGCGGCCGAGGTCCGCACGCGCCTGGTCGAGACGGCGGGCGGCGTCACCGACGCCCCGAACGCCTACGGCGGCGCCGGGGTCGTGCAGCCGTACGACGCCCTCACCCGCACGCTGCAGGTCGACCCCGTGACGGGGGAGGTGACCCGCAGCGCGTCCGCGCCCCGCTCGACGACCCAGGCCGAGGCGCCGACGCCGCAGGAGGACCTCCTCGACGACTCGCGCCAGGACTTCCTGTGGTGGGGCCTCGTCGCCGGCGCGGGCGTGGTGCTCGCGCTCGTGCTGCGGCCGGCGACCAGCCGGCTGCGGCGTCGCTGAGCGCCGAGCGGCCGCCGCGCTCGTCACAGCGTGCTCGAAACGACCCCGGACCGCCGGTCGGCGTGGGAGCCTGCAGGCTCGAACGCGCGCCCGAGGAGCACCGTTGTCGCAGATGCAGGACCGCCACGACCCCTTCGCCGCCACGCGGCGTGGCCCGCGGCGGCTCCAGACCGGGGCGCTCGCCGTCGCCCTCTCCGCCGGCATCGTGTGGATCGTGACGTCGCCGCTGGACGACGTGCCCCTCCCCGGACCGGACGCGACGCCGGAGGAGGTCGTCGCGGCCTACGCCGAGGCGATCAGCGCCCGCGACTTCGCGACCTCGAACGCCATCGCGCCGCACGACGACCACGACCGGTTCAGCCGGGCGGGCGGCATCGACATCCAGGAGTTCCACGAGACGGTCGGCACCCCGACCCGGCCGTGGGTCTTCTTCTCCGCGGACTTCTCCGGCGGGGACGGCACCCTCGAGGACGGCGTGTGGGGCTACTTCCTGGAGCGCGGGGACGACGGACGCTGGCAGATCGTGGACGCAGGGGTCAGCTGAGCCGGATCGGGACGCCCGGGCCGTCGGGCCGTCGGGGCCGCACGGCCCGTCCGAGAACGCAGAACGCCGGGACGGACCGTGGTCCGTCCCGGCGTCCGGGTCCTGCGCGATGGCGGAGGATAGGGGATTCGAACCCCTGAGGGCTGTTAACCCAACCCGCTTTCCAAGCGAGCGCCATAGGCCACTAGGCGAATCCTCCGCGAGGAGGGTAGCGGGTGGCGGCCGGGCCGTGGAAATCGGGTCGGGGAGGCGCCGCGGCGACGGGGGCCGTCTTGGACCGGCCCGAGCGCCTCGCCTACACTCGCCCGCAACCCCCCGTGCGGCGGCACCTCGCCCAATCCCCCCAGGGCCGGAAGGCAGCAAGGGCAAGCGAGCTCTACCGGGTGCGCGGGGGGCCTTTTCGTCCCCGGACGCCTCTCCTCCGCCCCCGCGGTCGCCGCGGCCCGTCGCCGCCGTCGTCGTTGTCGGCGCTCATCGTTAGGGTGCTGGTCGTGGACTCACCGCTCGCGCTGTACCGGCGCTACCGCCCGGAGACGTTCGCCGAGGTCATCGGCCAGGACCACGTCACCGAGCCCCTGCGCGCCGCGCTGGCGAGCAACCGGGTGAACCACGCCTACCTCTTCTCGGGCCCCCGCGGCTGCGGCAAGACCACGAGCGCGCGGATCCTGGCCCGGGCGCTCAACTGCGAGTGCGCACCGATCGCCGACCCGTGCGGCGAGTGTCGCTCGTGCACCGACCTGGCCCGCGGCGGCCCGGGCTCGATCGACGTCATCGAGATCGACGCCGCCTCCCACGGCGGCGTGGACGACGCCCGCGACCTGCGCGAGAAGGCGTTCTTCGCGCCGGTGCACAGCCGCTACAAGGTCTACGTCATCGACGAGGCCCACATGGTGACGACGCAGGGCTTCAACGCCCTGCTCAAGCTGGTGGAGGAGCCGCCGCCGCATCTCCGCTTCATCTTCGCCACCACCGAGCCGGACAAGGTCATCCCGACCATCCGCTCGCGCACCCACCACTACCCGTTCCGCCTCATCCCGCCGCGGCTGCTGTCGTCGTACCTGACGGAGCTCTGCGCCAAGGAGGGCGTGCCGATCGAGCCGGCCGCCGTGCCGCTCGTGGTGCGTGCCGGTGCGGGCTCGGCCCGCGACACCCTCTCGGTGCTCGACCAGCTCATCGGCGGATCGGGTCCCGACGGGGTCACCCACGCGTTGGCGACGGCGCTGCTGGGCTACACGCCCGACACGCTGCTCGACGAGGTCGTCGACGCCTTCGCCGCCGGTGACGGCGGCGGGGTCTTCGGGGTCGTCGACAAGGTCATCGAGACGGGGCAGGACCCCCGCCGCTTCACCGAGGACCTGCTGCGCCGCCTGCGCGACCTCGTGATCCTGGCCGCCGTGCCCGACGCGGCGACGACCGGCCTGCTCGACGTCGCGCCCGACGTGGGGGAGCGCCTCACGGCCCAGGCCGCCCGCTTCGGCGGCGTCGAGCTCAGCCGCGCCGCCGACCTCGTGGCGGCCGGCCTCACCGAGATGCGCGGCGCCACCGCGCCCCGCCTCCTGCTCGAGCTGATCTGCGCCCGCGTGCTGCTGCCGGGCGCCGACTCGACGAGCGACGGCGTCATGGCCCGCCTCGACCGCCTCGAGCGGCGCCTGGCCATGCCCGGTGGTCGTCCCGACGGGGGTACGCCGGTGCTCCCGCCCGCCGCCCCCGCCCCGGCCGCGCCGGTCCCGCCCCCTGTCCCCGCGCCGTCCGCTGCTCCCGCGCCGGCTCCGGCGCCCGCGGCCCGGGCCGACGAGACGCCCGCCCGGCAGACCGCCCCGGAGGCGCCGGAGCCCGCTGCCGAGCCCGCCCGCCCCGCCGCGGCGGCCCCGGAGCCGACGCCGGAACCGACGCCGACCCCCGAGCCGACGCCCGAGGCGACGCCGACCCCCGAGCCGGCACCCGCGGCTCCGGCCGCACCTGCCCCGGCCGCACCTGCGCCGGCCCGGCCCGCCGCGGCGGCTCCGGCGCAGTCCGAGGCCGGTGGCATGACGCTGGCCGACGTGCGCCGTCTGTGGCCGGACGTCGTCGACGCCACGAAGGCGATGCGCCGGGTCACGTGGATCCACCTCGCCCAGAACTCGCAGGTCGTCGCGTTCGACGGGGGCGTGCTCACCCTCGGGTTCCAGAACCCGGGCGCCCGCGCCTCGTTCGAGTCCGGCGGCAGCGTCGACATCGTGCGGGAGGCGGCGGAGAAGGTCCTCGGCGTCACCTGGCGCATCGAGGCCATCGTCGACCCGGGGGCGAGCGGTGGCGGCGGCCAGCGTCCGGCGAGCCCGCCGCCCGCCCCGGCCGCACCCGCCCCGGCTCCGCCCGCCCCCGCCGCTCCCGCCGACGGGGCCGGTGCGGGCGCCCCCGGCGGCCCGGACCGCTCCGCCCCGGACCGTCCCGCCGACCGCGCCCCGGCCGGCGGCACCGCGGCCGACGGCGGCCACGACCCCTGGGCCCGTCCGGCCGACGCCGCGCCCGTGCAGGGTGCGGAGCGCCGTACGGGGTCGCAGGCGGAGGGCCGGGCGAAGGAAGCGTCCGACGACCGGTCCGACGACGGCGCCGGCGCGCAGCGCGAGGCCCCTGCCACCCGGGGCGCCCGGCGACCGGCCGACTTCCCGTCGCCCGGCGGCGCCCGCGCCGCCGCCGGCACGGCCCCCGAACCGCCGGCGTGGATGGACGAGGACCCCGACGAGGCGGCCTCGCCCGACGACCCCGACGACGACACGCCCGAGCTGGCCGGCACCGAGCTGCTGCAGCGCGAGCTCGGCGCCACCGTCATCGAGCAGATCCGCCACGACTGAGCGCGGGCGTGCCGCCGTACGCTCGACACCGCGCGTCCCCGACCGGGGTCGCCCGCGACCACGTCCCGACCAGCCCACCGACCAGCCCACCTACCAGCCCGGACCCCGTGCAGGGGCCAGCACCGAGGAGAGCGCCATGAGCCAGAACCCGTTCGACCCCGCCGGCGGCGGCAACCCGATGGGCGGCCTCGACATGGGCGCCCTGCTGCAGCAGGCGCAGGCCATGCAGGAGCAGTTGGTCGCGGCGCAGGCCGAGCTCGAGGCGGCCGAGGTCACCGGGACGGCGATGGGCGTCAGCGCCGTCGTCACCGGCGCCGGCGAGCTGCGCGGCGTCACCATCCCCGCGGGCACGTTCGACGGCGGCGACGCCGAGAGCCTGGAGGACCTCGGCGACGCGATCGTGGCGGCCTACCGCGACGCCCGCGCCCAGGCCGACCAGATGGCGGCGGAGAAGCTCGGCCCGCTCGCGGGCGGCCTCGGCGGGCTCGGTGCCCCCGGTCAGGAGCCGGGCTCGATGCCGGGCCTGCCCGGCGGCATCGGCTTCTGACCGGCGGAACCCCTCGGTGTACGAAGGCGTCGTCCAGGACCTGATCGACGAGCTCGGCCGCCTGCCGGGCGTCGGGCCCAAGAGCGCCCAGCGCATCGCGTTCCACCTGCTCGCGGCCGACCCGACCGACGTGCGGCGGCTCGCCGACGCGCTGGTCGAGGTCACCGTGAAGGTGAAGTTCTGCCGCATCTGCTTCAACGTCTCCTCCGACGACGAGTGCCGCATCTGCCGCGACCCGCGGCGCGACCCCGCGGTCATCTGCATCGTGGAGGAGTACAAGGACGTCGTCGCGATCGAGCGCACCCGTGAGTTCCGCGGCCGCTACCACGTGCTCGGCGGCGCGATCAGCCCGATCGACGGCATCGGGCCGGAGCAGCTGCACATCCGCGAGCTCATGGTGCGCCTCGCCGACGGGGCGGTCACCGAGGTCATCCTCGCGACCGACCCGAACCTCGAGGGCGAGGCGACGGCGACGTACCTGACCCGCATGCTCAAGCCGCTGGGGTTGCGCGTGACGCGACTTGCGAGTGGACTGCCGGTGGGCGGGGACCTGGAGTACGCGGACGAGGTGACCCTCGGCCGGGCGTTCGTTGGGAGGCGATCGGCAGATGAGTGACGTGCACGCGGGCGACGGCGTCGTCTTCGACCTGACGGGCGTCGTGCCCGGTGACGGTGACGGCAGCGACGCCGTCCTCGACCTGGCCGGCGGCGCCCCGCCGGCCGTGGACCCCGAGGCGGCCGAGTTCGCCCAGCAGATCGCCGACCAGGTGGCCAGCTTCCTGCTCGCGCTGCGCGCCATCGCGCAGGAGGAGGACGCCGGTCGCGCCGTCTCCCTGCTGCTGCTCGAGGTCTCGCAGGTGCTGCTCGCCGGCGCGCGCCTCGGCATGCAGCGCGACTTCGACCCGGCCGACGAGTTCGAGCCCGACGCCGGGCCCGACCCCGACCTCGACGAGCTGCGGCTGCGCCTCGCGCGCCTGCTCGACGGCGTCGACCTGTTCACCGAGGTGTTCGACCCCTACACGCTCGACGCGGAGGGCCGCACCGAGCTGGTCGAGGCCAGCCTCTCCGACGACCTGACGTCGGTCGCCTCCGCGCTCGCGCACGGCCTGCTGCACTTCCGGGCCGGCCGCGTCATGGAGGCGCTGTGGTGGTGGCAGTTCTCGTACGTCGCGAGCTGGGGCAGCGAGGCCTCGGGCGCGCTGCGGGCCCTGCAGTCGATCGTGGCCCACGACCGCCTCGACGCGGACTTCGCCGGCGAGGTCGAGCGGGTGGCCGCCGCCGACGAGATGCTCGAGCGGCGCGGCTGAGCGTCGGGCCTCCCGCCTGAGACGCGGGGGCGGCGCGGGGCCGTGCGCCGGTAGGATCGGCGCCGGTCAGGAGCGGAGGCGTCGAGACGACGCCGCGCTGCGTCGTACAGCCGGGAGGGATTCACTCGTGAGCGTTGTCGTGCAGAAGTACGGCGGCTCGTCCGTGGCCGATGCGGCCGGCATCAAGCGGGTCGCCCAGCGGATCGTGGCGACGAGGAAGAAGGGCCACGACGTCGTCGTGGTCGTCTCCGCGATGGGCGACACGACCGACGACCTGCGCGACCTCGCCGAGCAGGTGACGCCGATGCCGCCGCCGCGCGAGCTCGACATGCTCCTGACGGCCGGCGAGCGCATCTCGATGGCGCTGGTGGCGATGGCCATCAACCAGCTCGGGTTCCAGGCGCGCTCGTTCACCGGCTCGCAGGCCGGCGTCATCACCGACTCGGCCCACGGCAAGGCCAAGATCATCGACATCACGCCGGGGCGCATCGAGCAGGCGCTCCAGGCGGGCGACATCGCGATCGTGGCCGGCTTCCAGGGCGTCAGCCAGGACACGAAGGACGTCACGACCCTGGGTCGCGGCGCCTCCGACACGACGGCCGTCGCGCTCGCGGCCGCCCTCGGCGCCGAGGTCTGCGAGATCTACTCCGACGTCGACGGCGTCTTCACCGCCGACCCGCGCATCGTGCCGAAGGCCCGCAAGCTCGACCGCGTCTCCACCGAGGAGATGCTCGAGATGGCCGCGAACGGCGCCAAGATCCTCCACCTGCGGTGCGTCGAGTACGGGCGCCGCCACAACATGCCCATCCACGTGCGCTCCACCTTCTCGCAGAAGGAGGGCACGTGGATCGTCCCCGAGCAGCAGGGAGCCCCCATGGAAGACGCGATCATCTCGGGCGTGGCCCACGACAAGAGCCAGGCCAAGATCACGGTCGTCGGCGTGCCCGACAAGGTCGGCGAGGCCGCCCGCATCTTCGAGACGCTGGCGAGCACGGGCGCGAACCTCGACATGGTCGTGCAGAACGTCTCGGCCGCCTCGACGGGCCTGACCGACATCTCGTTCACGCTCCCGCGCGAGGACGGCCAGACCGCCGTCACGGCGCTCGCCGCCCTGCAGGAGCAGGTCGGCTTCGAGAAGCTGCTGTACGACGACCAGATCGGCAAGGTCTCGCTCATCGGCGCCGGGATGCGCTCCCACCCGGGCATCACCGCGAAGTTCTTCGCGTCGCTGGCCTCCGCGGGCGTCAACATCGAGATGATCTCCACCTCGGAGATCCGCATCTCGGTCGTCATCGACGGCACGCAGATCGAGGACGCCGTGCGCGCCACGCACACGGCCTTCGACCTCGACGACACCGACGGCGGGGCCGTCGTCTACGCCGGGACGGGGCGCTGACGTGGGCGTGCGACTCGGCGTCGTCGGCGCCACCGGCCAGGTGGGCGTCGCCATGCGTCAGATCCTCCTCGAGCGCGGCTTCGAGGCCGACGAGGTCCGCTTCTTCGCCTCGGCGCGCTCCGCGGGCACGGTGCTGCCCTTCGGTGACCGCGAGATCACCGTCGAGGACGCCGCGACCGCCGACCCCTCGGGGCTCGACATCGCGCTGTTCTCCGCCGGGGCCACGACGTCGCGGGCCCAGGCGCCGCGCTTCGTCGACGCGGGCGTGATCGTCGTCGACAACTCGAGCGCGTTCCGCAAGGACCCCGCGATCCCGCTGGTCGTCTCCGAGGTGAACCCCGAGGCCGCCGCCGGCGTCATCGAGGCCGGGCGCGGCATCATCGCGAACCCGAACTGCACCACGATGGCCGCGATGCCCGTCCTCAAGCCCCTGCACGACGAGGCCGGCCTCGTGCGGCTCGTCGTCTCGACGTACCAGGCCGTGTCGGGCTCCGGCGTCGCCGGCGTCGAGGAGCTCGCGACGGGCATCGCCCAGGCGGGCGACAAGGCGCGGGAGCTGGCGTACGACGGGGAGGCCGTGGCGTTCGCCGAGCCCGGCGTCTACCGCCGCACGATCGCCTACAACGTGCTGCCCTTCGCCGGGAACCTCGTCGACGACGGTCTCAACGAGACCGACGAGGAGCAGAAGCTGCGCAACGAGTCGCGAAAGATCCTCGGCATCCCCGAGCTGCGCGTCTCCGGCATCTGCGTGCGCGTGCCCGTCTTCACGGGCCACTCGCTGTCGATCAACGCCGAGTTCGCCCGGCCGCTCTCGCCCGAGCGCGCGACCGAGCTGCTCACCGGCGCGACCGGTGTCGAGCTGACCGACATCCCCACGCCGCTGCAGGCGGCCGGCAAGGACCCGTCGTACGTCGGGCGGATCCGCGCCGACGAGGGCGTCGACGACGGCCGGGGTCTCGCCCTGTTCGTCAGCAACGACAACCTGCGCAAGGGCGCCGCGCTCAACACGGTGCAGATCGCCGAGCTGGTGGCCGCGGCGCGCTGACGCGTCCGCGGGAGTACCCGCGACCCCGACGGGGCCCGGCGCGCGTCGTGCGTGTGCCGGGCCCCGTCCGCGTCCGGACCGCCCCGCGCGGGTCCCGTGGCGGGCGTGGGAGGCTGGGGCGCATGAGCCCCGTCGACCTGATGGCCGGTCCGCCGCCGACCCGCCTGCCCGAGGACCCCGCCGCCGCCGAGCTGGCCGCCGACGCGCCCGCGACCGTCGTACGACGCCACCCGGCCTCGCCGTTCGCGTGGGCCGCGCTGGCCGAGCAGGCCCACGAGGCCGGCGCGGAGGACGTCACCGTCTACGCGTACGCGCGGGTGGGCTACCACCGCAGCCTCGACGTGCTGCGGCGCAACGGCTGGAAGGGCTACGGCCCGGTGCCGTGGGACCACGAGCCGAACCGCGGCTTCCTCCGCTCGCTGGCCCTGCTGGCGCGCATGGCGCGGGCGATCGGCGAGACCGAGGAGTGGGAGCGCTGCAGCGAGTTCCTGCGCGACTCCAGCCCCGCGGCGTACGACGCGCTGCTCGGCGACGCCTGAGGCGGCACCGTCCACGTCCTGACCCCGGTCGCGTAGTCCCTGACGTTCCCGACGCCCCGCACGGCGTGTCGCGTCGGGAACGTCAGGGACTACCCCCGGTGGTGTGCGTCCCGTGGTGCGCGTCCGGGTGCGTCCGGTGCGTCCGGGGGTACGGCGCCGCTCAGGCGCCCTGGATGAGGCTGCTGACCGTCTCGGGGCCCAGGGCCACGACCAGCGTCGGCAGGCGCGGGCCGCGCTCCGCGCCGACGAGCAGGCGGTAGAGCAGCCGGAAGAACGCCTTCTGGTCGGCCTTGACCTCGTCGGTCGGCTGGTCCTCCAGGGCGAGGCCGCGGGCCAGCTTGGGTACGCCGTACACGACCGTGGTGACCCGGTCGAGGTCCGGGCCGCGGTCGGTCCACGCGCTCGGCAGGTGCTCGAGGAAAAGGTGGAGCCACAGCCGCTCGTCGTCGCCGAGCCCGGCGAGGAGCTCGCGGTCGGGCGTGGTGCGCACCGTGGTGCGGTCCTCGGCGGGCACGAACTCGTGGGTCCACGTGATGGCCCGGCTGAGCCGCGGCTCGAGGTCCGCGACGGAGGAGTGCGCGTGGCCGAGGTCGCCCACGAGGCGGCTGATCTGGTCGGCGCTGCCCGCGGTGACGTCGGCGATCGACGAGAGCGTGCGGAAGGGCACGACGACGGGCGGCGTCGGCAGCGTGCCCGCGCTCGAGGTGGCCGAGGCCCGCTCGAAGGCCAGCACCTGCGCGTCGCGCTTCGCCGGGTCGGCGGCCTTGCGGCCCAGGGCGTCCCACTCGTCGTACAGGCGCACGACCTCGGGCCCGAAGTCGACGGTGAAGGCCTGCTTGGGCTGGCGGCGGGCGTAGAGCCAGCGCAGCACCGGCGCCTCCAGCACGCGCAGCGCGTCGGCCGCGGTCGGCACCCCGCCCTTCGAGGACGACATCTTCGCCATGCCGGCGACCCCGACGAACGAGTAGCCGACGAACGACGGTGCGCGGCCGCCGTACAGCTTCACGATCTCCTTGCCGACGGTGTACGACGACCCCGGCGACGCGTGGTCCACGCCGCCCGGCTCGAAGTCGACGCCCTCGACCGACCAGCGCATCGGCCAGTCGACCTTCCAGACCAGCTTGCCCTCGGGCTGCGTGCGCACGTTCGTGACGTGGGAGTCGCCGCAGGTGTCGCAGGTGTAGGCGAGGTCGGTGGTGTCGTCGTCGTACGACGTGAGGGTCACCGTGTCGCGGCCGCAGGTGCGGCAGAACGGCTTGTAGGGGAACCGGGCCAGGTCGCCGCCCTGGGTGGGCTCGTCGTCCTGCGCCACCGAGTCCTCGAGGACGGCGGCCTCCTCGGCGGGCACGTCGTCGGGGACGTCCCCGGCGGCGGGCTTCTTCGTGCGGTGGCGCGCGAGCACCGCCTCGATGGCGTCGCGGCGCTCGATGGCGTGGAGGACCTGCTCGGTGTAGGCGCCGGCGGTGTAGCGCTCGGTCTGGTCGACCTCCTCCATCGTGCAGCCCATCTCGGCCAGTGCCGCCCGCAGCGGGGCCTTGAAGTGCTCCGCCCACGACGCGTGGCACTCCCACGGGTCGGGCACGGCGGACAGGGGCTTGCCGACGTGGGTGGCCCACGACGGGTCGACCCCGGCGGGCACCTTGCGGAAGCGGTCGAAGTCGTCCCAGCTGTGGAGGTGGCGGGTCGGCACCCCGCGGCGACGCAGCTCCTCCACCACGAAGTGGACCGTGAGGAACTCGCGCAGGTTGCCCAGGTGGATGGGCCCCGAGGGGCTGATGCCGGACGCGCAGGTGACGACGGTGCCGGCCTCGGTGAGCGCGGCGGCGACCCCCGGGTCGCGCGGGTCCCCACCGGCGTGACGCACCGCGTCGTCGGCGGCGCGCGTCACCCAGTCGGTCGGCTCGGTGGCGGGGGAGTCGGTTCGTCGTGCCATGCCTGCTTCGTCGCCTGCTTCGTCGCTCGGGGGTCGCGTCCGGAGATCGCGCTCGGGGTCGTGCGGGGCCGGGTCGGCCGCGGCAAACGGTACCGGTGATCGCGGCCGGGGGCCGTGTCGAGGGCGCCCGCGGCGCCGGGAACGAGCGAGGGCGCCTCACCGCTTCCGGTGGGCGCCCTCGTGACACATCCGCCCGTCCCCCGACAGGCTTTCGTCGCATCCCCCGCGGCGCGACGCGTGCGTCGAGCCCGATCCTCCCACTGACCTCATCGGGTCACCTGGCTCCGAGAAGCCAGTGGCAGCAAGTTGCCACCGGGTCTACGGTGGGGCGGTGGCAGCCCGTCGACCCGCCTTCCTCGCCGAGCTCGGCCTGACGCCGCAGGCGGAGGACCTCTACTGGCGGGTGCACGGGCGCACCGGCGAGGCCCTGGCCGACGTCGCCGCCCTCCTCACGACCACCCCCGAGCGCCTGCGCGCCGACCTGGCGCCGCTCGTGGCGCTGCAGGCCGTCGAGGTGGACGCCGACGACCGCCTCGTGGTGCCGGAGATGGCGGTGACGACGAGCCGCCTGCTGGCCGCCGAGGCCGCCCGGATGCAGGCGTCCGCGCGGCGCGTCGAGCAGCTGGCCGCGGCCGTGCCGTACGCCTCGCCGCCCGCTCCCGAGGTCGCCGCCGACGGCACCCCGTTGAGCGGCGCGCGGGTCGAGGGCGTCTCCGCCCCGCACCTCATGGCCAAGTGGATCGAGGAGTCGTCGGGCGAGCTGATGTTCCTGCGCCCCGACCAGTGGCGCACCCGCCAGCCCGACGTCCTCGTCGGCGCCCTGGCCGAGGCCCTGGCGGAGGGGCGCACGGCCCGCGCGATCTACCCGGCCCGGGCCCTGGAGGACGCGCCGGGGACCCTCGCGGAACGGGCGCGGATGGGGGAGCAGATCCGCGTGCTCGCGCAGGTGCCCACGCGGCTCTTCGTCGTCCCGGGCACGCACGCCCTGGTGCCCTACATGCCGGGCTACGCCTCCCCCCGCCTGCTCGTCGTGCACGAGCGTGGCCTCGTCCTCATGCTGGCCCGCCTCTTCGAGCAGCTGTGGGAGCGGGCCCTTCCCGTGCCCGACCTCGACCTGCGCGGCACCCGGGACAAGGGGCGGCGCCTGCTGCTCCAGCTGCTCGCGGCCGGTGCCGGCGACGAGCAGATCGCGCGCTCGCTGGGCGTCAGCCTGCGGACGGTACGGCGGCGCGTCGCCGACCTGCTCATCGAGCTGGGGGCGGACTCGCGCTTCCAGGCGGGCGTGGAGGCGGCCCGCCGCGGCTGGCTCTAGGCGCGGGCTCGCGACCGCGGGGCCGGGCGCTCAGGGGGAGGGGGTGGCGCCGTGCGGCAGCGTCATCCGGTACGCCGCAGGCTCGAGGCGCCACGTGCGCTGGCGCTCCGGGCCGGAGATCTCGCCGTCGGCGGCGCACCAGAACGACTCGCCGGCCACCGAGACCGTGGTCGCCCGCTCGTAGAGCACGTCGTCGCGCTCGTGGTGGCGCCGCAGGGCCAGCGACGCGAGGTAACCGACCTTGGCGAAGGCGCCGGTGTTGTAGGCCACCATGACGTCGGCCTTCCCGTCGCCGACCTCGGCCTCCGGGGTGAGCGCGGCACCGCCGCCCACGCTGCTGCCCACGCCGACGGCCACCATGAGGACGGGGTTGTCCAGGTCGGCCACGGTGCGGCCGTCGACCTCGACGTGGAGGCGCAGGTGCGGCGGGTTGACGGCCGCGAGGGCGGCCCCGATCGGGTAGCCCAGCTTGCCGAGGTTGACCTTGCCGACGCCGACGGAGCCGAGGCGCTCCTTCCAGCGGGCGCCGCGGCGGCTCGCCTGGGCGCCGGCGCCGACGTGCACGTTGTTGACGACCACGCCGCCGAGCTCGTCGACGAGCAGGTCCACCGGACGCACCTCGCCCTGCAGCACGACGCGGGCGGCGTCCTCGATGTCGAGCGGGATGCCCGCGCCGCGGGCGAAGTCGTTGCCCGTGCCCAGGGGCAGCAGGCCGAGCACGCGGTCACCCAGCTCGTTGCGGCGGTGCAGGGCCGTGACGACCGCGTGGAGCGAGCCGTCCCCGCCCGCGACCACGATGCGGCGCGACCCGGCGCGGTGGAGCACCCCGTCGAGCTCGCCGGGGTTGGAGGTCGCCTGGACCTCCACGGAGGCCTCCGCGCGCAGCACGGCGAGCGCCTGCTCCAGCGTCTCCTCGTCGGAGGTGCCGGCAGTCGCGTTCGTGATCACCAGGAGGGGGTCCATCGTCGGTGACCCTATCGGGCCCCGGTGTGCCTGGTAGCGTGACGCCGCAAGAGCCCTGGTGAACTCGGAGCCGCTGCTGCCGAGGCCGGGGCTCTGGCGCTGCCAGGCACCCGTACGACGAGAGGGGCTGCGATGCCCGCGATCATGATCCTCGGAGCCCAGTGGGGCGACGAGGGCAAGGGCAAGGCCACCGACCTGCTGGCCACGACCGACTCCATCGACTACGTCGTGCGCACGAGCGGCGGCCACAACGCCGGTCACACGATCGTCGTCAACGGCCAGAAGTTCGCGACGCACCTGCTGCCCAGCGGCATCATCACCAAGGGCGCGACCTGCGTGATCGGCAACGGCGTCGTGGTCTCGCCCGAGGCGCTGTTCCGCGAGCTCGACGAGCTGGTCGGCCAGGGCGTCGACGTGGCGGACCTCGTGGTGAGCGCCAACGCGCACGTCATCGCGTCGTACCACTCCACGATCGACAAGGTCACCGAGCGGTTCCTCGGCAGCAAGAAGATCGGCACGACCGGGCGCGGCATCGGCCCGGCCTACGCCGACAAGGTCAACCGCGTCGGCGTCCGCATCGCCGACCTGTTCGACGAAAAGATCCTGACCCAGAAGGTCGAGGCCGCGCTCGAGACGCGCAACCACCTGCTGACGAAGGTCTACAACCGCCGCGCCATCGAGGTGGCCGCGGTGGTCGAGGAGCTGACGTCGTACGCCGAGCGGCTGCGGCCGATGGTCGCCGACACGTCCCTGCTGCTCAACCAGGCGCTCGACGCCGGCGAGACCGTGCTCTTCGAGGGCGCGCAGGCGACGATGCTCGACGTCGACCACGGCACGTACCCCTTCGTCACGTCGTCGAACCCGGTGGCGGGCGGGGTCTGCGTCGGCGCCGGTGTCGGTCCGACGCGCATCGACCGGGTCATCGGCGTCATCAAGGCCTACACGACCCGCGTCGGCTCGGGCCCGTTCCCGACCGAGCTGTTCGACGCCGACGGCGAGGCCCTGCAGCGCATCGGCGGCGAGGTCGGCGTGTCGACCGGGCGCACGCGGCGCTGCGGCTGGTACGACGCCGTGATCGCCCGCTACGCGACCCGCGTCAACGGCCTCACCGAGTTCTTCCTGACCAAGCTCGACGTGCTCGACAGCTGGGAGCGGATCCCGGTCTGCGTCGCCTACGAGGTCGACGGCCAGCGGGTCGAGGAGATGCCGCTGACGCAGACCGACTTCCACCACGCGACGCCGGTCTACGAGTACTTCGACGGCTGGCAGACCGACATCTCCGGCTGCCGCACGTTCGAGGAGCTGCCGGCCAACGCGCAGACCTACGTCAAGGCGCTCGAGGAGCTCTCCGGCGCGCCGTTCTGGGGCGTCGGCGTGGGCCCCGGCCGCGAGCAGACGATCGTCGTCAACCCCGGTCGCTGAGCCGGTCGCTCGACCGGCGGCCGTGGCTGCTCAGCCGAGACCGGTGAGCACCGAGGGGAGCAGGCCGGGGAGGCGCTCCTCGACCTCGTCGAGGCGCAGGCGCTGGTGCAGCGCCCCGTCGACGTAGGTGCGCTCCGTGAGGCCGGCCTCGCGCAGCACCTTGAAGTGGTGGCTCGCGGTGGACCTGCCGATGTCGTCGTAGAGCGCGCTGCAGCGCTCCGTGCGCTCGGGTGCGACGGCCATCCGGCGCACCATCTCGAGGCGGACGGGGTCGGCGAGCGCGGCCAGCACCACCTGCACGGGCGCGACCTCGGCGACGGACGGCAGGCCGGGGACAGGGGTGCAGGGGTCGGTCGCCGTGCTGCCTGAACTGCCCGTGCTGCGGGTCGCCTGGTCGGTCACGTCCGTCCTCCGTCAGGGGGTTCGATGTTCGTCGAACGTAGGCTACTGTCGCCCTCGTTCGACCGTCATCGAATCTACAGGAGCACCGCATGAGCACCCCCGCCCGCTGGCCGTACGCCGCGCTCCTCGGCCTGGCCGCGGTCGCGCTCGGGGTCTCGGCCGCACCGGCGCCGCTCTACGGCATCTACGCCGACGCGTGGGACTTCGCCCCGATCACGACGACGCTCGTGTTCGCGGCGTACGCCGTGGCCGCGCTCGTCAGCGTCCTCGTCGCGGGGTCGCTGTCGGACCGGTACGGGCGGCGTCCCGTGCTGCTGGGCGCCATCGGCCTCGTGCTGGTGGGTCTCGCGGTCTTCGCCCTCGCCGGCGGGGTGGCCGCGCTCGTGGTGGCGCGGGTGCTGCACGGCCTGGGGGTCGGCGCGATCGTGGTCGCCGGGTCCGCCGCGCTGCTCGACCTGCGCCCCGGCGCCGGTGCCCGCGCGGGGCTGCACTCCGGGGTCGCCTTCAACGTCGGCATCGCGTCGGTGGTCTTCCTCGTCGCGGTCGACGCGCAGCTGGACCTCGCGCCCCTCGTCACGCCGTACGTGACCCTGGGGGTGCTCATCACCCTCGGCGGGGTGGCCGTGCTGGCCATGCCGGAGCCCCATGCCGATGACCGCGCGGCGAAGCTGCACGTCGCGCGCCCGCAGGTGCCCCGGGCGATCGCGCCCGACTTCCGGTTCGCGGCGCTCGGCGTCATGGCGTCGTGGTCGGTGCTGGGCGTCTTCCTGTCGCTGTTCCCGACGATCGCCTCGCACGCCGCGGGCACGACGAACCTGCTGTTCGGCGGCAGCGTCGTCGCGGTGTCGGCGGCGACGGCGGCGGTCAGCCAGCTCGCGGGCGCGCGCTGGCCGGCGCGGCACGCGGCCGTGGTGGGTGACCTCGGTACGGCGGTGAGCCTGCTCGCCTGCATCGGCGCCGTCGCCTGGGGCGACCCGGTGGTGCTGGTGGTGACGTCCGCGGTGCTGGGCTTCTTCTTCGGGCTGGCGTTCGGCTCGTCGCTGCGCCACCTCGGCCAGGTCGTGCCCGCCGCGCACCGCGGCGAGGTGATGTCGGCGTTCTACGTGCTCGCCTACTCCGCCATGGCCCTGCCGACGATCCTGGCCGGCTGGGCGGCCACGGTGTGGGGCGCGGCCGACATCTTCGCCCCGTTCATGGTGCTCGTGGCGCTCGCCTGCACCGCCGCGGGCGTCCTGGGCCTGCGCGTGCGCGGCACCGCGCCGGACGAGGACCTCGACACCGAGCCCGTCGCCGGAGGCGCAGCCGTCTGAGGTGGCCCCGCGGTGCTGGATGGTCGAGGTGGCCGCGCCGGCGGCCCCCGAGACCACGAGTGACCCCGCGCGTGGCTTCCAGGGGATGCCGGAGCAACCCACCCCGACCACCGAGGGGTCAGGGCAGGTCGTGGATCCTGCGGTCTGACCGCAGCTCGGCGAGGACGTCCTGCAGCTCCGAGACCCGGCGTTCGGCATCGCTGACGAGGAAGTCGGTCAGGCCCTGCCAGTCCTCCGGCGAGGGGTCCTGCGGGAGCCGGTCGAGCATGTCGCGGGCCTCGCTGGCGGAGTACCCCACTCGCTGGATCAGGCGGGCCGCGCGGACGACGAACACCATCCGTGTCGGGTAGCCGCGCCGGTCACCGGTTGTCTGCTGGGACTCGATGAGCCCCGTGCGCTCGTAGTACCGGACCGCGGAGGTCGTGGTCCCACCGAGCTCGGCGAGCTCGGTGAGGGTCAGCAGGCCCGGCTCAGGCGTCGCGGAGGGTTCCATGCGCCGAGCGTGACGCGGTTGCCACCCGGACCTCAAGCCTCGCGGCGCGACCACCGCGACCACCGCGACCACCGCGACCACCGCGACCACCGCGACCACCGCGACCACCGGCCACGGACGGCGCCCGGGCCTACCGACCCGCGACGCCCGCCTCCCAGGCGGCGATGCCGGTGGCGATGGTCTCCTCGGTGCCGCGGGTGCCCGTGGCGACCCAGGTGCCGTCGCGGCGGTCGACGCGCAGCGGGACGGACGGGGAACGGCCCTCCGGGTCGACGGCGCGGATGGCGACGGACAACGACTCCGCCTCGCCCGGCCACGACGCGACGACGGCCGCGACCTGCCGGACGCCCGTGGTCAGGTCGGGCGCGGCCACCTCGACGATCACCTGCGCCTCGGTGTCGTAGGGCGGTTCGAGCTCGTCCTCGGGGGCGTTGGCCTCGACCTCGACCGTGGTCGTGGCGGGATCGGCGCGCAACAGGGCGGCGAGGCGGACGAGGTCGGCGCTGCCCGCCGTACCGAGCTCGACGACGTCGCCGTCCACCTCGACGGTGACGGGCACGCGGGCGGCCACCTCCGGCTCGGCGGCGCGGGCGGCGTCCACGGCGTCGGCGGCCGTCGCGAGGTCGTCCCCGCGCACCACCACCGTGCTGCCGTCGACGCCGGCCTGCACCTCGGGGCTGGCGCCGAGGGCGGCGAGCAGGGTCCGGCGATCCTCCTCGGTCGCGCCCTCCGGGCCCGCACCCCCACCCGGACCGGAGCCGTCGGGACCCCCGGAGCCGCTCTCCTCGTCACCGCGGTAGGCCAGCACGTTGTCGGCCACGACCACCTCGACGTCGACCTCGCCCGCCCCCGGCGCCGCGGCCACGGCGGACTCCAGGGCGGTGACCGCGTCGAGGCCGCGGGCCCCGACGAGCACGCTGTCGGCGTCGACGAGGGCGCCGGTGTACCCCGGGGTCCCCGACGCCTCGACGGAGCGCACCAGCTCCAGCGCTGTGGTGGGCAGCTCGCCGTCCGCGACCAGCCGGCTCCGCTCGCCGGTGTCCGGGGTGGCCCCGCTCGTGACCAGCCGCGGGGCGGGCAGCGGCTCGACCTGCCGCCACAGGTCCTCGGCGACGTCCCACACGGGGCGCTCGCCGTCGGTGGACGCGTCGACCCCGGAGCCGTCCTCGCCGAGCGCCACCTGCACGGTCCCGACCCCTGCGGTCGCGCGTGCGGCGACCGCCAGCGCGGCGACGTCCCCGTCCGCGTCCGGGTCGCTCTCGTCCGACAGGGACAGCGACACGGCGGGGTCGTCGGCGTCCTCGTCGCGGTCCAGGCGGACCGTGATGCCGTCGGCGTCGGTGGTGCGCGCCTCCGTGAGCACGACCTCGAGGTCCTCGGCCCCGATGTCCCCCACCACGGTGACGTCGACGTGGCACCCGCCGAGGTCGCAGCTGGAGGAGGTGCGCTCGACGCCGGCGAGGTCCTCGAGGGCCGCGACCGCCTCCTCGTCGACGCTGGCGCACCCCGCGGCGAGCACGCCGAGCAGGGCCGCGGGGATGGCGAGGGCGGCCGCCCGGCGGCGGTCGGTACGGCGGGAGGAGGGGCGCACGGGCCCCTCCATGCCCGCCCGCACGGGCCGGCACACCTGGCGGCGTGCCCGTCCGTTACCGACCCGCGATGCCCGCCTCCCAGGCGGCGATGCCCGTCGCGGTCTCCGCGGCGGCGCCGGAGCCGGTCGCGACCCACGTGCCGGCCCGGCGCTCGACGAGGAGGGAGACCGACGAGGAGCGGCCCTCCGGGTCGGTCGCGGTGGTGGTGATCGACAACGACCCGGCCTCTCCCGGCCACGCCCCGACCGCGGCCGCCACCTGCCGCACGCCGGTGGACAGGTCGGGCGCCTCGACGTCGACCGCCACCTCGGCGTCGACCCGGCCCTCCAGGGACGGGTTGGGGCGGGGGGCCTCCACCTCGACGCGGCCGACGGCGGGAACGGTCCGCAGCGCGGCCGCGAGGCGGACGAGGTCGGCGCTGCCGGTGGTGCGGAGCTCGACGGCGGCCGCCGATGCCCCGCCGTCCTCCCGGACGACGAGGGGCACCCTCTCCGACGCCTCCGGCTCCGCCGCGCGGGCGGCGTCGACGGCGTCCGCGGCCGCGTTGAGATCGGCCGCCAGGACCACGACGGTCCCTCCCTCGACCGTGCCGCGCACGTCGGGCGAGGTGGTGAGCGCCGCGAGCAGGGCGCGACGGTCGACGTCGTCGCCGCTCTCCTCGGTCTGCAGCGCGCTGCCGCTCTCGCGCCGCCGCTCCTGGTCCGCGTAGGCGAGCACGTCGGTGGCGACCACCACGCTCACGTCGAGGCCGTCCACCACCGGTAGCGCCGCGACCTGCGCCTCGAGCGCCTCCGCAGCGGCGAGGTCGCGGGCGCCGAGGAGCACCCGGTCCGCCTCGACGAGCGCGCCCGTGTACCCCGGCGGGACCTCCGCCTCGATCGTGCGGACCGTCGCGACGCCGTCCGCCGGGAGCTCGCCGACCGCCAGCAGCCGGCTGACGTGCTCGCCACCGCCGTCCTCCTCACCGCCGTGGGTCGCGACGAGCTCCGGCGCCGGGAGCTCGGCGACGTCGGTCCACAGCTCCTCCGCGACGTCCCAGACCGGCCGGGCGCCGCCGACGGCGACCTCGACCGACGTACGGGAGTCCTCGTGCGCGACGGTGACCCGGTCCACGCCGCCGGTGTCCCGCGCCGCGAGGCCGACGGCCACGACGTCGTCATCGACGTCGGGGTCGCTCGCCTCGTCCACCAGGAACGCGAGGCCGGGAGGACCGTCGTGCTCGTCGACCGCGGAGCGGATCCGGACGAGGGTCGCCTCCGTGGCCCGCGCCGCTGCCACCACCTCCTCCAGGTCGTCGGCACCGGCGGCGTCGGCGACGTCGACGGTGAGGGTGCACTCGCCGAGGACGCAGTGGGAGTCGACGCGCTCGACCCCGTCGAGCCCCTCCAGGGCGGCGACGGCCTCCTCGTCGACGCCGGCGCACGCCCCCACCACGAGGGAGAGCGCGGCGGCGGGCAGGAGGAGCGCCGGCGCCCGCCGGCGGTCGTCGCGGCGGGCGGTACGGCGGGGGGCGAGGCGCACGGGCCCCTCCCTGCCCGTGCGGGCCCCGCGGCACACCTGGGAGCACCCGCGGGGTGCCGTTAGGATCGACGCCCGTGACGACCCCCCTCAAGGTTCTGGTCATCGGCACCGGCGGGCGCGAGCACGCGCTGGCCCGGGCCCTCTCGCTCGACCCGGGGGTCGCCGAGGTGCACGCCGCGCCGGGCAACCCGGGCATCGCCGCCGTGGCCGCGCTCCACGACGTCGACCCCCTCGACCCGGCCTCCGTCGCCGCCCTGGCCCAGCGCCTCGCCGTCGACCTCGTGGTCGTCGGCCCCGAGGCCCCCCTCGTGGCGGGTGTCGCGGACGCCGTCCGGGAGGCCGGCATCGCCTGCTTCGGACCGTCCGCCGAGGCGGCGCGCCTCGAGGGCTCGAAGGCGTTCGCCAAGGAGGTCATGGCCGCCGCCGAGGTGCCCACCGCGCAGGCCCGCGTCTGCACGACCCCCGAGGAGGCCGCGGCCGCCCTCGACGAGTTCGGCGCGCCGTACGTCGTGAAGGACGACGGGCTGGCCGCCGGCAAGGGCGTCGTCGTGACCGAGGACCGCGCGGCCGCGCTGGCCCACGCCGCGCAGTGCGAGCGGGTCGTCATCGAGGAGTTCCTCGACGGCCCCGAGGTCTCCCTGTTCGCGATCACCGACGGCGGTCGCGTCTACCCGCTGCAGCCCGCGCAGGACTTCAAGCGCATCTTCGACGGCGACGAGGGCCCCAACACGGGCGGCATGGGCGCCTACACGCCGCTGGCCTGGGCGCCCGACGACCTCGTGGACGAGGTGCTGCGCGACGTGCTGCAGCCGACCGTCGACGAGATGGCCCGCCGCGGCACCCCGTTCTCCGGGCTGCTCTACGCCGGGCTCGCGCTCACCTCGCGCGGCACCCGCGTCGTCGAGTTCAACGCCCGCTTCGGCGACCCCGAGACCCAGCCGCTGATGGCGCTGCTCGACTCGCCGCTCTCCCCGCTGCTGATGGGCGCGGCGACCGGCACGCTCGCCGACGTCGAGCCGCCGCGCTGGAAGCCGGGCGCCGCGGTCGCGGTCGTCCTGGCCTCCGGCGGCTACCCGGAGACGTCCTCGTCGGGCGACGTCATCCACGGCCTGGCCGACGCCGAGGCCGTCGAGGGCGTGCACGTCATCCACGCCGGCACCGCCCGCGAGGGCGCCGAGGTCGTGACCGCCGGTGGCCGCGTGCTCGCCGTGACCGCGGTGGGCGACTCGCTCGCCGGGGCCCGCGCGGCGGCGTACGACGGCGTGGGGCGCATCGGCTTCGACGGGGCCCAGCACCGCACCGACATCGGGCTCGCCGCCGAGCGCGGCGAGGTCGGGGCCTGAGCGGGGCCCCTCGCGTCAGTACTTCCCGAAGTTCTGCACGTAGTAGAGCCGCCCGTTGCTGTCGGCGGCGATGCCGACGCCGATGTGGGTGAAGTCGCCGAGGATGTTGGCCCGGTGGCCCGGGCTGCCCATCCACGCGTCGACGACGCCCGTCACGTTGTAACCGTAGGCGATGTTCTCCGCGACGCGCGTCCAGCCCGCCGGCATCTGCCGGGCGAAGTCCGGGTTGTGCTCGAAGCGGCCCGTGCGCGCCATCTCGCCGGCCCAGCCCTGGGCGACGTTCGTGGCGCCGGCCAGCTGGCCCAGCGGGCGCAGCCCGGCCTCGGCGCGGGCGGCGTTGGTGTCGGCCACGATGCGGTTGCGCGCCTCGGTGAGGTCGTCGGCCGGCGGCGGCGCCGGGTCCTCGACGGAGACGTTCGCCCACGAGCTGCCCACCCACGTGCCGCCGAGCGTCGCGACGGTGCGGAAGGTGCGCACCCCGGCGGTCGAGCCGGCCGGGCGGGTGAAGCCGTAGTTGCGGTACGACGGCAGCGACGCCACGTCGGTCCAGGTGCCGGCGCGCCGCTCCTGCAGGCGGAACGAGCCCGGGTCCGGCAGGAACGTCGAGCGCGCCTCGAACCCGATGGTGCCGCCCCGCTGCACCCGCGGCGTCGTGGTGGTCAGCGCCGTGGTGCCGTGGGCCACCGTCAGGGTGGCGTTCCGGCTGAACACCCAGGTGCGCGAGTCCGCCTTCGCGGCCACGCGGAACGTGCGGGTGCCGGGGGTGGTCCCCGCGGCGATCTTGAACCCGTAGTTCTTGTACGACGGCAGCTCGGCCGCCGTCACCCACGAGGAGCCGCGCAGCTCCTGGAGCCGGAAGTTCCCCCGCACCGGGACGAAGGACGAGCGCACCTCGACGGTCGTCTGCTGCCCGACCGCCACGGTCGCGGGGACGAAGGTCAGGGTGGTCGTGGCGGTCGCCGCGCTCGCCGGCGGGGGAGCGACGAGCAGGACCCCTGTGACCAGGGACAGGGAGAGGACGAGACCGGACAGGAACTTCCGCATGGGACCACCTCGTGCGCCGGGGGCGTCATCGAGGGCGGGTCCCCGATGACCTCCCTCCATCCTGACCGTGGGCGCGGCGCCCGTCACCCCCCATCCGGGCGGGACGTCGGGACGGAGGTCCCGGGTGGTCGTGGGAGGATCGGGCGCGTGACCCGCGCATCCGTGCCCAACGTCCTCGCCACCCGGTACGCCGCGGCGGACCTCGCCGCGATCTGGTCGCCCGAGCACAAGATCGTGCTCGAGCGACGTCTGTGGATCGCGGTGTTGAAGGCGCAGCGCGACCTCGGCGTCGACGTGCCCGACGGCGTCGTCGAGGCCTACGAGGCGGTCGTCGACCAGGTCGACCTCGCCTCGATCGCCGCCCGCGAGCGGGTCACCCGCCACGACGTGAAGGCGCGGATCGAGGAGTTCTGCGCGCTGGCCGGCCACGAGCACGTGCACAAGGGCATGACGTCGCGCGACCTCACCGAGAACGTGGAGCAGCTGCAGGTGCGGCTCTCGCTGGAGCTGGTGCGCGACCGCGCCGTCGCCGCCCTCGCCCGCCTGGCCCGCCTGGCGACCGAGCACGAGACGACGGTCATGGCCGGGCGCTCGCACAACGTCGCCGCCCAGGCCACCACCCTCGGCAAGCGGTTCGCGACGATCGCCGACGAGCTGCTCGTCGCCGTCCGCCGGGTCGAGGAGCTGCTGGCGCGCTACCCGCTGCGCGGCATCAAGGGCCCCGTCGGCACGGCGCAGGACATGCTCGACCTCCTCGGCGGGGACCCCGCGCTCCTCGCCGAGCTGGAGGACCGCGTCGCCACCCACCTCGGCTTCGAGGACGTGCTGACCAGCGTCGGCCAGGTCTACCCGCGCTCGCTCGACTTCGAGGTGGTCTCGGCCCTCGTGCAGCTCGTCGCCGCGCCGTCGAACCTGGCCACGACGATCCGGCTCATGGCGGGCATCGAGCTGGTGACGGAGGGCTTCAAGGAGGGCCAGGTCGGCTCCTCGGCGATGCCGCACAAGATGAACACCCGCTCCTGCGAGCGCGTCAACGGCCTCGCGGTGGTGCTGCGCGGCCACCTCTCCATGGTCGGCGAGCTCGCCGGCGACCAGTGGAACGAGGGCGACGTCTCCTGCTCCGTCGTACGACGCGTGGCCCTGCCCGACGCCTTCTTCGCCACCGACGGGCTGTTCCAGACGTTCCTCACGGTGCTCGACGAGTTCGGCGCGTTCCCGGCCGTCATCCAGCGCGAGCTCGACCGCTACCTGCCGTTCCTGGCCACCACGAAGGTCCTGATGAGCGCGGTGCGCAACGGCGTGGGCCGCGAGAGCGCCCACGAGGCCATCAAGGAGCACGCCGTGGGCGTCGCGCTCGAGATGCGCCAGGGGCTCGCCGTCAACGACCTCTACGAGCGGCTCGCGGCCGACGCGCGTCTGGGCCTGACCCGCGAGCAGATCGACGGCCTCGTGGCCGACCCGATCGAGTTCACCGGGGCCGCCGTCGCGCAGGTCGCCGAGGTCGTCGCCAAGGTCGAGCGGGTCGTCGAGGCCCACCCCGACGCCGCGGCGTACGTGCCCGGCGCCATCCTCTGACGCACCGGTCTGAGACCCACCCGGCTCCGACCTGCGCCGGACCCGGGCGCCGGGGGCTCAGCCCTTCGGTGCCACGTCCAGCACGACCTCGAACTCGAGCAGGTCGGCGCCCGTGGCGACGGGCTTGCGCGGCGCCTCGCCCTCGGGCGTGGCGTGCGCCGTGCGCGCGTCGCCGTCGCGCCACGCGGCGAACGACTCCTCGTCGGCCCAGTGGGTGACGACGAAGTAGCGGGTCTCGCCCGCGGTGGGCCGCAGCAGCTGGAAGCCGAGGAAGCCGGGCTGGCCCTCCACGGATCCGGCGCGGGCGGCGAACCGCTCCTCGAGCTGGGCACCGGCCTGCGGCGGCACGGAGATGGCGTTGATCTTCACGACCGACATGCCGCGAGCCTACGGCGTGCCGGGCCCTGGGAGCATGGGCGGCCATGAGCGCCCCCGCAGCCCCGCAGCCGGTGACGGTCGCCGCGACGCGGTACGTCGACCCCGCCCGCTCGGCGGAGATGACGGCGTGGATCCGGGCCGGGACGGCGCTGGCGGAGCAGTTCCCCGGCTTCCTCGGCCACGGGTTCGTCCGCTCCGCGGAGGACGACGAGGCGTGGCACATGCTCTACCGCTTCGCCGACGCCGAGGCGCTCGCGGCCTGGGAGGCCTCGGAGCAGCGGCGCTGGTGGCTGGGGGCGGCGCAGGGCCTGGTGGGGGAGTTCCGGGTGCAGCGGATGACGGGCATCGAGGGCTGGTTCGACCCGCCGGAGCACCACGACGTGGCCTACCCCGGCCTGCCCCCGGCCCCGCCGCCGCGCTGGAAGCAGGCGGTCTCCATCTTCGTCGTGTTCCTGCCGCTCAGCCTGGTGCTGTCGCTCGCCGGCGCCCGGTGGCTGCCCGACGTGGCGCCGGCCTGGCGCGTCCTGCTGCAGACGCTCGTCGCGACGCCGCTGATGGTCTACCTGGGCCTGCCGTGGATCACCCGCCGCCTGGAGTGGTGGCTGCACGGGCGGCCCGCGCCCTGGCGGTCGTCCGGGCGTGCCGGTCGCGGCCGCCGCGGCGCGGCCCCGGCCGACTAGGCTCGGGCCTCGTGATCGCGAACATCCCGCAGGCCCCGGTCGTCGAGGGCGCCACGCACGTCCACTCCGGGAAGGTCCGCGACCTCTACCGCATCGACGCCGGCGAGCACGCCGGGCGCCTGCTGATGGTGGCGAGCGACCGCATCTCGGCCTACGACTTCGTGCTGTCCTCCACCATCCCGGACAAGGGCGAGATCTTGACGCGCATGTCGCTGTGGTGGTTCGACCAGCTCGCCGACCTCGTGCCGCACCACGTCGTGTCCACCGACGTCCCGGCCGCCGTCGCGGGCCGGGCCGTGATCTGCGCCGACCTCGAGATGTTCCCCGTCGAGTGCGTGGCCCGCGGCTACCTCACCGGCTCGGGCCTGGCCGACTACCGCGCCACCGGCGAGGTCTGCGGCATCGCGCTGCCCCCGGGGCTGGAGGACGGCTCGCGCCTGCCCGAGCCGATCTTCACCCCCGCGACGAAGGCCGACCTCGGCGACCACGACGAGAACGTGTCGTACGACGCGGTGGTGGCCACCGTCGGCGCCCACGACGCCGCCGCGCTGCGCGACCTCACGCTCCGTGTCTACGCCCGCGCCGAGGAGCTGGCCCGCGAGCGCGGCATCCTGCTCGCCGACACCAAGCTCGAGTTCGGCCGGGCCGCCGGCGAGGGTGATCGCGGCACGATCGTGCTGGCCGACGAGGTGCTGACCCCCGACTCCTCGCGCTACTGGCCCGCCGACGACTGGCAGCCGGGCCGCACGCAGCCGTCGTACGACAAGCAGGTCGTGCGCAACTGGCTCACCGGCCCCGACGCGGGCTGGGACAAGACGTCGGGGGAGCAGCCGCCGCCGCTGCCCGCCGAGGTCGTCGCGCTGACGCGTGCGCGGTACGTCGAGGCCTACGAGCGCCTCACGGGCGAGCGGTTCTGACGTGGCGGGGGAGAAGCTGGCGCTCGTCGCGGACGTGACGGTGCCGGTCGCCGCCCCCGTCGACGTCGTCCACGCCTACCTCGCCGACCCCGCGAACCGCCCGGGCTGGCAGTCGAGCCTGCGCCGCGTCGAGCGGGTCGAGGCCCGCGGCGACCACCCCGGCGCGGAGGGCACGACGTGGCGCGACGTCACGGCCGTGCCCGGCGTCGCGCCGCTGATGCGCGTGGAGGCGAGCGAGCCGCCGTACCGCTGGGTGGAGAGCGGCACCTGGCGGTTCGTGCGCGCGACGCTCGCCATGACGTACGTCGAGCGGCCCGACGGCGGCACCGACGCCCGCGCCGTCGCCCACGTCGAGGTGCCGGGCGCGCTCAAGCCGGTCGCCCTCGCCCTGCGGCTCGTCGCTCCGGCGGCCCTGCGCTCGGACCTGCGCCGCGCGGCGAAGGTGCTCGCCCGGACCCGGTGACGCGGCTCACTACCTCCCAGTAGGTTGTGACGCATGACGAACCTGTCCTCCGTGCTGGAGGGATCCGCGCAGCGCTACCCGACCCGTGACGCCATCGTGCTCGGCGACACCCGCCTCACCTATGCCCAGGTCGACGGCGCCGCCAACCAGGTGGCGAACCTGCTCGCCTCGCGGGGCATCGGCCCCGGCGACAAGGTCGCGCTCACCTGCCCCAACCTGCCGTACTTCTCGATGGTCTACTTCGGCATCCTCAAGACCGGCGCGACGGTCGTGCCGCTCAACGTGCTGCTGAAGTCGCGCGAGATCGCCTACCACCTCGACGACTCCGACGCGAAGGCCTACTTCTGCTTCCAGGGCACGCCCGAGCTGCCCATGGGCACCGAGGGCAAGGCCGGCTTCGACGCCGCCGAGGCCTGCGAGCACTTCTTCGTCATCACCGCCGACCCGGCGGCGCCGTCCCCGATCGAGGGCACCGAGACGCTGGGCGCGGGCCTGGCCGGGCAGGCGCCGACCTTCGCGTCGCACGCGGCGGACGACGACGACACCGCCGTCATCCTCTACACCTCCGGCACCACCGGCCAGCCCAAGGGCGCCGAGCTGCGCCACTCCAACATGCTGTCCAACGCCCTCACGGGCGAGCGGCTGTTCGGGGCGGACGCGGAGAACCCCGACACCTACCTGTGCGTGCTGCCGCTCTTCCACTCCTTCGGCCAGACCGTCATCCAGAACGGCGCGTTCGCGTACGGCGGCACCGTCGTGATGCTCCCGCGCTTCGAGGCCGCGCCGGCGCTGGGCCTGATGCTGAAGGAGCGCGTCACGTTCTTCGGCGGCGTGCCGACGATGTACTGGGGCCTGCTGGGCGCGCTCGACGACTCGGTCGACGTCGCGACGATCGCGGCCAACCTGCGTGTCGCCGTCGCGGGCGGCTCCGCGCTGCCCGTCGAGGTGCACAAGTCGTTCCAGGAGCGGTTCGGCGTGACGATCCTCGAGGGCTACGGTCTCTCGGAGACCTCGCCGGTCGCCTCGTTCTCCGTCTACGGCCAGGAGCCGCGCGTCGGCTCGATCGGCGTGCCGATCCCCGACGTCGAGATGAAGCTCGTCAACGCCGACTGGTCCGACGTCGACCTCGCGGCCGACCCGGACGCCGTGGGCGAGATCGCGATCAAGGGCCCCAACGTCATGAAGGGCTACTACGGGCGCCCCGAGGCGACGGCCGACGCGATCCGCGACGGCTGGTTCCGCACCGGCGACCTCGCGAAGAAGGACGCCGACGGCTTCTACTACATCGTCGACCGCGCCAAGGACATGATCATCCGCGGCGGCTACAACGTGTACCCCCGTGAGCTCGAGGAGGTGCTGATGAGCCACCCGGCCGTGTCGCTGGCCGCGGTCATCGGCGTCCCCCACGACTCGCACGGCGAGGAGATCCGCGCCTACGTCATCCTCGAGAAGGGCGCCTCGGTGACGTCCGAGGAGCTCGTGGCCTGGGGCAAGGAGCAGTTCGCGGCCTACAAGTACCCGCGCCAGGTCGAGGTCGTGCAGACCCTGCCGATGACGGCGACCGGCAAGATCCTCAAGCGCGAGCTGGGCTGAGCGGCCCGCTCAGGCGAACGGGTTCGGCAGCGCGCCGGGCAGCTCCGCGAGGATCTCGCGGGCCTGCCCGGCGTGCTTGTGCTCGACGAGCACCTCGTACTTCGTGGCCACCACGGTGCTGACCGAGCTGAAGTCGCGGCGGCCGCCGGTCGCGGCGTACCCCAGCACCGCCCAGACGACGCTGAAGGCGACGCCGAGCAGCACCGTCGAGAGCAGGATCGACAGCAGGTCCTCCTCGACGAAGAACGAGAAGAGCAGGCCGAGGAACAGGCCGAGCCACACGCCCGAGGCGGCGCCGGCGGCGGCCACCTTCGGGTAGGTGCGCCGGCCCGTGATGCGCTCGACCTGCTTGAGCTCGGTGCCGACGATCATGCAGTTCTGCACCGGGAACTCGCGGTCGGACAGGAAGTCGACGGCCTTCTGGGCAGCGGCGTAGTCGTCGTAGACCGCCAGCGACTGCGGGAACTCGAGGGCGAGCCGGCCTGCGGCGACCGGGGGCACGGACTGGGACATGGACCCAGTGTGCCCGGAACGTCCCAGCGGGGGGCCGGGCCGCGAGCACCCCCGGCGCGGGTCAGGGCAGGGCGCGCAGGGTGTCCGCCACGGTGCGGGCCCAGACGGTGCCGCCCTGCTCGCCGGGGTGGATGCCGTCGGCGGCGAAGTCGGTGACCTGCGGGACGGCCGCGTCCCAGCGCGCGAGCCCGATCCAGGGGTGGGCCTGCGTGAAGGCGTGCAGCGTCTCGTTGACGCCCGGCATCCAGTCGCGCTCGCCGTGGGCGGTCACCAGCACGAGCCGGCGACCCTCGCCCATCTCCCGCACCACGCCGAGGAGGTCGGCGGTGCTGATCTCCCCGTTCGTGCCGAGCGCCACGACGAGGTAGGGCCGCAGGCGGCCCGCCTCCCGCAGCGCACGGACGATCGCGGGGGCCTCGGCCAGCTGCCGGCCGACCGCCGCGTCGACCCCGACGCCGGGCATCTCGGCGAGCAGGCCGGGGGCCGCGGCGAGCGTCACCGAGTCGCCGACGACGATCGTCTGCGCACCCATCTCCGCGGGCGTCGCCCCCGCCAGCGACGGGGGCAGGGGCACCGCGCCGACCGGGTTCCCGCCCGACGTGCCCGCCCCCGCGAGCGCCTCCTGGCCGGCGCGCACGAGGTCCTCGACCTCGCCGCGCTCGGGCGCAGTGCGCAGGCCGTGGCCGGCGACGACGACGAGGGTCACGAGCACGACGCCGGCCACCGAGCCGCGCACGCGGAGGTCGCGCGCCAGGACGGCCCAGCCCCGCCGCGCGGCCCCGCGGAAGCCGTGCCGCAGCACGGGCCGCTCGACGTAGCGCCAGCTCAGCGTCGCCGCCAGCAGGGTGAGCGCGACGACCAGCGCCGCCCGCAGCGCCGCCGGGGCGTCGGGGAACGCGGCCCGCAGCAGCACGAGCAGCGGCCAGTGCCACAGGTAGACGCCGTAGCTGCGCTCGCCCAGCCACACCACCGGGGCGGTGGCGAGCACCGCCCGCACCGGCCCGCCGCGGCGCACCACCAGGCCGACGAGCAGCAGCGCGGTCAGCGCGGAGACGATGGCGATCCCGCCCTGGTAGGCGACGGGGTGGTCGTCGGGCAGCCGCACGACGGCGGCCGTGACGCCGAGCGCCGCGACGACCGGTACGACGGGCGAGGTCACCGCCCGCTGCACGGCCGCCACCCGGGGCGACGACGGCGGCCCGGTCAGCAGGGGAACGGCGAGCGCGGCGGCGGCGCCGAGCAGGAGGCCGAAGCCGTGGGTGTCGGTGCCGAAGTAGAGGCGGCTCGGGTCCTCGCCCGGGGTGTGGAGCACCGCCATCGCGCCGGCGCTCGCCAGCGCCCCGGCGGCCACGACGAGCACCCGGGTGCGCGGGCGGCGCACGAGCGCGAGCAGGGCCAGCAGGGCGAGGGGCCACACCAGGTAGAACTGCTCCTCGACCGCCAGCGACCACAGGTGCTGCAGCAGCGGCGGGTCGGTGTGGTCGAAGTAGGAGAACTCGGCGCGGGCCTGGAACCAGTTGCCCGTGAACGTCAGCGCCGCGAGCACCTGCTCGCGCAGCCGCCCGCTGACCGACGGCCCCACGAGCGCGGCGCCGGCCGAGACGACGAGGAGCAGGGTGCCGAGGGCGGGCAGGAGGCGCTGGGTCCGCCGTACCCAGAAGCGGCCCAGGCGCACGCGGCCCTCGACCCGGCGCTGCTGCACGAGCGCGGCCGTGATGACGAAGCCCGAGATGACGAAGAAGACGTCGACGCCCAGGTAGCCGCCCGGCACGTGGCCCGGGGAGAGGTGGTAGATCACGACGGCCGCGACGGCCAGGCCGCGCAGCCCGTCGATCGCGCGGACGCGGCGGGGACGGGCGGCCTCGGCGTCGCCGGCGGGGCCGCCCGGGGCAGGACCGGTGCCGGGCCCCGGCGGGAGGGGTCGCGGAGGCACGGCCGGGCGGGCCGGCTGCGGGAGGGTGACGGTGGGAGGCGTCATGAGCAGCGGTCGGAGCACCTGGATCGGGGGCGAGGACCCGGCCGAGTCTCGCACAGCGCGCGGACGTCGCCACGGCCTCCCGGGCGTGTCCCCGGGGTGCGCGGGCGGCGCTCCACGGGATGGTCCGGTTGCGGGGGATCGGGCCCGTCCGGCCTAGAATCGGTCCGCACCCCATCCCGTGAACCGAGGAGCGCCCCGTGGCCCGTGTGGTCGTCGACGTCATGCCCAAGCCCGAGATCCTCGACCCGCAGGGCAAGGCCGTCGCCGGTGCGCTCCCGCGCCTCGGCTTCACCGGCATCACCGAGGTGCGCCAGGGCAAGCGGTTCGAGCTCGAGGTCGCCGAGGTGACCGACGCGGTGCTCGCCGACATCGAGAAGGCGGCGGAGACGCTGCTCTCGAACCCCGTGATCGAGAACTACACCGTGCGCGTGGAGGACCAGGCATGAGGATCGGCGTCGTCACCTTCCCCGGCTCGCTGGACGACGTCGACGCCCAGCGCGCCGTGCGCATCGGCGGCAACGAGGCGGTCGCGCTGTGGCACGGCGACGAGTCCCTCCAGGGCGTCGACGCCGTCGTGCTCCCGGGCGGGTTCTCGTACGGCGACTACCTGCGCTGCGGCGCGATCTCCCGGTTCTCGCCCGTCATGACCACGATCGTCGAGGCGGCGGAGCGCGGCATGCCCGTGCTCGGCATCTGCAACGGCTTCCAGGTGCTGTGCGAGTCGCACCTGCTGCCCGGCGCGCTGGTGCGCAACAACCACCAGAAGTTCGTGTGCCGCGACCAGCGCCTGCGCATCGAGAACGCGAGCACGGCCTGGACGTCGGCGTTCGAGGTCGGCCAGGAGATCACCGTCGTGCTGAAGAACGGCGAGGGCTCCTTCGTCGCCGACGACGCCACGCTCGACCGCCTCGAGGGCGAGGGCCAGGTCGTGGCGCGCTACCTCGGCGCCGACCCCAACGGCTCGCAGCGCGCCATCGCCGGCGTGACGAACGCGGCCGGCAACGTCGTGGGCCTCATGCCGCACCCCGAGCACGCCGTCGAGACCCTCACGGGCCCCGGCACCGACGGGCTGGGGTTCTTCACCTCGCTCGCCGAGCGCGTCTTCGCCTGAGCCGACCCACCCGACGACACGGATCGCGGCGATCGGGCCTGGAGGAGCCTCTCGGAGGGGTTCTCCGCGCTCGATCGCCGCGATCCGTGCTTGTGGATGACGGGTCGCGCGGTGCTGCCCGGCTGACCGAGGCTCGGTGCGTGAGCGACGGACCCCGCCTCGACGCCGTGGAGGCGCTGACCGTGCGCGGCGGCGTCGCGACGCGGCCCGACCTCCTGACCCTCACGACCCGGCACCGTCTGCAGACCGCCATCGTCGCCGGGAGCCTCGTCGAGGTGCGCCGCGGCGTGTACCGCCTGCCGGTCCTCGACCGCGACCGTCGCGAGGCGGCGCGCCTGCGCGGCCTCCTCTCCCACCTCAGTGCGGCCCGGGCCCACGGCTGGGAGGTGCCGCCCGACGAGCGGTGCTGGGTCACGGTCCACCGCGGCCGCCACGCGCTGGGGCCGGCCGGGGGCGTCGAGCTCTTCTGCGCGGACCTGACCGGTGAGCGCGGCCCGGCCACGAGCCCGGTGCGCACCGTCGTCGACTGCGGGCGACGCCTCCCGTTCCCACCGCGCTGGCGGTCGCCGACTCCGCGCTGCGCCACGGGATGGAGCGGGGGGTCCTGGAGCGAGCGGGCCGGGAGGTGCGGGGCAAGGGAGGGCCCGCCGTACGCCGGGTCGTCGCCGCGGCCTCGCCGCTCGCGGCCAACCCGTTCGAGTCCGTGCTGCGCGGCATCGCCCTCGAGGCGGGCCTGGACGCGGTGCCCCAGGGCGCGGTGGAGGTGGGCGGGCTGCACCTGGTGGGCGGCGACCCCGAGGTCGTCCACCCCGACGTCGTCGACCGGGGGCGCCGCATCGCCCTGGAGGCGGACTCGTGGGAGTTCCACTCCGACAAGGAGGCGTTCCAGCGCGACTGCTGGCGCTACACGGTGCTGGTCGCGCACGGGTGGGTGGTGCTGCGGTTCACCTGGTGGCAGGTGATGCACCATCCCGGCTGGGTCCGGGAGTGCGTACGGCGGGCGGCCGAGCGCGCCGCCGCCTGACCCGGATCGCGGCGATCCGGCGCCCGGAGCCCCCGGATCGGCCCGTTCGGCCCCGGATCGCCGCGATCCGTGCTGGTGGCCGCTCACCCGCCCTGGCCTGTCTACGACACAGCGTCGTAGGATCGCCGGCATGTCGCCCCGTCGCCTGTTCCGAGTCGTCGCCGTCGCCGAGGCCTGCACGTGGGCCCTGCTGCTGTTCGGGATGTTCCTGAAGTACGTCACGGAGACGACCGAGGCCGTCGTCAGCGTGGGCGGCATGGTGCACGGCGTCGCGTTCATCGCCTACGTCCTCACCACCATCGTCGTGGCGGTCGACGCCCGCTGGTCGGTCGGGCGCACCCTGCTCGGCCTCGCCGCGGCGATCCCGCCGTTCTTCACGATCTGGTTCGACCTGGCGATGGAGAAGCGCCGCGCGCTGCCCGACGAGTGGCGCCTGCGCAGCACCGCGCCGGCGGGCCCGGGCGAGAAGCTCGTCTCGTGGCTGGTCCGCAAGCCGCTGCAGGGCCTCGGTGCCGGCGTCGTCGCCGTGGCCGTCCTCACCGGCGTCGCGCTGGTCGTCGGCCCGCCGGTCGGCTGACGCGCACAGCCGCGCCTCAGGGCCGCCTCAGGATCACCCGGCACCCTCGGTGAGCATGACCGACCCCAGCACCCCCGACCCGCAGCGTCCCGCCGGGCGGAGGCGTCGCCGTACCGTGCTCGTCACCTCCCGCTGGGCGGCCTCGGCCGCCGTCATGGCCGCCGTCGCGACGGGCGTCGTCGGCGCGGAGACGGGCCCGGCTGAGCGGTCGGGCGCCGGTACGACGGTGGTGCGGGCCGAGGGCACCGTCGCGGAGGACGGGACGCAGGCGTGATCCACCGGCGTCGACCGCGGACCCGCCGGCCGTCGGCCGTCCCGCCGCGGTGCCCCGCGCCGCGGCACCCCGGCGCCCGGCGCGTCCGCGAGGTGCGGCGGCCCGCGTGGCACGGCTGCGACCGACCGTGGCTCCCCGGCGACGGGCGCGGCGGCTCAGCCCGCTGAGCCCCCCGGAGCGCTCCCCGGGTCCGCCATCGCCGCCAGCCGCTCCGACAGCCGCGCCGCAGCGGTGCGCAGCTCCGGCGGCTCGAGCACCTCGAGCGGGGCGTCGATCTCCGCCAGCCGCAGCGCCATCCACTCCAGGTCGTCGGCCCCGGCGACGAGCAGCGACCAGCCGGGCTCGGGATCGGCCTCGACGCTCGCGGTGCCCGGCCCCACCAGCGCGCGCAGCCGCTCCGGCGGCAGGGCGACGCGGGTGCGGGTGCGGTGGCGGTACGGCGCGGTGGTCACCGCCCCCTGCACGTACGTCGCGGGGTCGGGGTGGGCGGGCCGCGCGCAGCGCCACGTCGTGACGACGAGCGCCGAGAGCCGGTCGACGCGGAAGGTGCGCCAGTCGTCGCGGTCGATGTCCCAGGCGAGCAGGTACCACCACCGCCCGGTCGCGACGAGCCCCGACGGCTCCACGTCGCGCTCGGCGCGGCTGCCGTCGGCCCGCTCGTAGGCGAAGCGCACCCGCACGCGGTCCCGCGTGGCCCGGGCCAGCAGCATGAGGTCGCCCCCGTCCACGCCGGTGCCGCCGCGGTCGAGGATCGCCGTCGTCTCCGCGATCGCCCGCACCTCCGCCCGCAGCCGCGGCGGGAGCACCTGGTCGAGCTTCGCCAGCGTGCGCAGGGTCGCGTCGGCCGCCCCGGTGACGGTGCCACCGGCGGCGAGCAGCAGCGACAGCGTCGTCGCGATCGCCTCGTCGGAGTCGAGCAGCAGCGGGGGGAGCGCCGTACCCGCCCCCAGCTGGTAGCCGCCACCCACCCCCTGCGACGCGTTCACCGGGTAGCCCAGCTCGCGGAGCCGGGCGACGTCGCGCCGCACGCAGCGGTCGGTGACGCCGAGCTCGGCGGCCAGCTCCGGGCCGGTCCACGTGCGCCGCGCCTGCAGCAGGCCGAGGAGCCGCAGCACGCGGTGGGTGGTGCCGTCGGCCATGCCCGGATCCTGCCACGGGTAGCGGACCGGAACAGTCCTGCATCCCTGCGACGGTGGGGTCATGGACTACGACGAGCGGTACACGTGGTGGGCGGGGGTGCTGCCACCGTCCGACCCCACGGACGGCCCGGCGCCCGCGCGACGCACGGCCGACTGGCGCCCGCGGCGGCGCCGGGCCCCGAGGACGGGAGGTGCACGGTGGCACGGACGATCCAGGTGACCTTCGACTGCGCCGACCCGGCAGCGCTGAGCCGGTTCTGGTGCGCCGCGGTCGGCTACGAGCTCGACGCGCCGCCGGGCGGGTTCGCGACGTGGGACGAGGCGCTCGACGCGTGGGGCGTGCCGGCCGAGCGGCGCAACGACGCCTCGGCCTGCCACGACCCCGACGGGTCGGCGCCGCGGTTCTACTTCCAGCGCGTGCCGGAGGGCAAGAGCGCCAAGAACCGGCTGCACCTCGACCTGCGGGCCGCGCCGGGCCTCGAGGGCGACGAGCGGATGGCCGCGCTCGAGGCGGAGTGCGAGCGGCTGGTGGCCCTCGGCGCCACCCGGGTCCAGCGCCACGAGCCGGACCCGCCGACGAGCGGCGGGTTCATCGTCATGACCGACCCCGAGGGCAACGAGTTCTGCCTCGACTGAGGCCCCGACTGAGGCCCAGACGGGGCAGACGGGTACGACGGGTGCGGCGGCCGCCGGTGCGGGCGGCCGCCGCGCTCAGAGCTCGACGCCGGCGTCGGCGAGCGCCCGCTGGGCGACCCGGAACGCGGCGCGCGCCTCGGGGACGCCGCAGTAGACGGCGCTCTGCAGGAACACCTCGGTCAGCTCGTCGACGCTCACCCCGGTGCCGAGGGCCGCGTGCACGTGGGCCTCCAGCTCGTCGTGGGCGCCGCGGGCCACGAGCGCCGAGAGCGCGACCAGCGAGCGGGTACGCCGGTCCAGCCCGGGCCGGCTCCACACCCCGCCCCAGGCGTACTGCGTGACGAGGTCCTCGAAGTCGGCGGTGAGGGAGGTCGTCGCGGCCTCGAGCCGCTCGACCTGCGCGTCGCCGAGCACCTGGCGGCGCACCGTGGCGCCCAGCGCGCGGCGCTGGGACTCGGTGACGACGGGTCCGGTCAGCAGCGTGTCGCGCAGGAGCTCCGCGACCGCCGCGGGCGCCTCGACGGGCGCGAGGTGGGCGACGTCGTCGAGCACGACGGCGTGGCCGTGCGGCACTGCCGCGGCCACCGCCTCGACGTCCGCGCGGGGGACGGTCTGGTCCTCGGCGCCCGCGACGGCCAGCACCGGTGCAGCCACGCCCGCGAGCCGGTCGCGCAGGTCGAGCGCGGCCAGCGCGCGGCAGGCCGCGGCGTACCCGTGCGCGTCCGCGCCCTCCAGGGAGGCCAGCAGCGCCGCGGTGCGCCCGGGCTCCCGCTCGGCGAACCCCGGCGCGAACCAGCGCTTCGCCGCCTCCTCCACCATCGTCCCGGTGCCGAACGCGCGCGCCATCGCGGCCCGCTCCTGCCAGCCGTCGGGGGTGCCCATCCGGGCGGCCGCGCCGAGCGTCGCGACCGACGACACGCGTCCGGGCGCGTCGAGGAGCAGCTGCAGCCCGACGGCCCCGCCGACGCCGGCGCCCGCGTGGGCGAAGGTGCCGTCGCCCTCGCCGCGGCCGACGAGCAGCCGCTCGGCGAGGTGGAGCACGCCCCGCGCGAGCTCGGCGACGGTGAACGCGTCGCCCGGCGCGGGGCTCGCGCCGTGGCCGGGCAGGTCCCAGGCCACGACGTGGAAGTCACTGGCGAGCAGTCGGGCGCACGGCTCCCACAGCACCGCGGCCGACGTGCCGAGCGCCGGGCCGAGGAGCAGCAGGGGGCCGCTGCCGGACCCGCCGAGCTCGGTGGGGGCGAGGACCGGGACGCTCACGGCTTGATCCGCTGGTCCACGACGGGGTCGATGATCCCGAGGTACGCCGCGGGGTCGCCGTCGGCCGGGGCGTCGTCCGGGACGCTCGCCGGGGCGCCGTCACCGCCCTCGAGCAGGAGGCGGACGGCGTCGCGCTCGCGGAGCACGCCCTCCGCCCCGCGCACCCGCTCACCCATCGTCACGACGTCGACGCGCAGGCCGGACACGAGCTCGCCCAGGTGGGACGCGGCGACGACCGTGCGGCGGGCCAGGTCGCGCAGCGTGGCCCACTCGGCGTGCCACGCGCCGTCGGAGCGCTCGTCGTTCGCCATGCCGGCCGCCGTGTGCAGCGTCGCGGCCAGCCCGGGGGCGGTGATCGCGGCCCGCCGTACCAGCGTCGCGAGCACGGGCACCTGCTGGTGCGGCGTCGTCGAGGAGTCGCCGCGGCCCGGGGCCACGGGCTCCGACACCTCGGCGACCTCGGGACGGGTCAGGGTCACCACGTCGGCGGCGACGTGGCCCATCGCGGAGCAGGCCGTCGCGAGGGCGTCACCGACGCGGGTGACGGGGAAGCGGCTCGTGAACCACGGCGGCGAGGGCTGCAGGCCCAGGGTCGCCGCGGCGTCGGCGGCGACCCTCGACGCCACGTCGACCGGGTCGCGGACGCCGCGGAGGCGGGCGAGCTCGACGGTGGCGGCCAGCGTGCCGGCCGTGCCGCCGACCTGCGCGGGCAGGATGGAGTGGGCGAACGCGACGGACGCGCGGGCGTCCTTGACCCCCGCGAGCCACCCCGCCGCGCGCGCCCCGAAGGTGGTGGGCACGGCGTGCTGCGTCACGGTGCGGCCGACCATGAGGGTGCCGCGGTGGGCGCCGGCGAGCGCCGTGATCGCGGTGACCTGCACGCCGAGCTCGATCTCGAGGCGCCGCAGGGTGGTGCCGGCGCAGATCATCAGGGCGGTGTCGACCACGTCCTGCCCCGACAGGCCCTGGTGGAGCCAGTGCGCCGCCTCGTCGCGGCCCGCCGCGACCAGCCGGTTGCGCAGCATCGCGACCAGCGGCACGACCGGGTCGCCCCCGGCCTCCGCGGAGACCACCACGCCGGCCATGTCGTCGGGCGTGAGGCCGTCGAGCAGCTCGTCGGCGCTCACCACCGCGGCAGCGGGCGCCAGGCCCCGGGCGGCGAGGGCGGCCGACCACGCCGCCTCCATCGCCACCATCCCCTCGAGGAGCGCAGCATCGGTGAAGAGGGCACCCGCCCGCTCGTCACCCGGCCAGAAGAGGTCGCTCACCCGCCCAGTGTCCCGGATGGGGGTGGCCGCCGTCGCCGCACGCCCGGGAGACGCGTGTCGCACCCCCCGGTACGACGGACGCGGGCCGGCCGCACCCCACGTCACCGTGGTGGTGCCGCCGGCCCGCGTCGGGGTCGTGCGGTGCTGCGTGCAGCAGCTGCTGCGTCAGGGCTGCTGCGGCGGGTCCTGCGGCCGCGAGAACTGCTGGGTGTCGTTCGGCGGACGGACCATCGTGCGGTCGGTCGCCTCGTCCTCACCCGGCTGACCCGGCAGACCGGGCTGACCCGGCTGACCCGGCTGACCCGGCTGACCCGGGAGGCCGGGCTGGCCCGGCTGGCCCTGGGGCGCGCCGTACGGGGCGGGCTGGCCGGGCTGGCCGTAGCCGCCCTGGGGGGCGCCGTACTGCTGCTGACCGGGCTGGCCGGGCTGGCCGTAACCGGGCTGGCCGTAGCCGCCCTGGGGGGCGCCGCCGTACTGCTGACCGGGCTGGCCCTGCGGCGCGCCGGGGGCAGCCGGCTGGCCGTAGTGCTGGGGCTGGCCGTAGCCACCCTGCTGCGGGGCGCCGTAGCCCGGCTGGCCCGGCTGGCCGTAGCCCGGCTGGCCGGGCTGGCCGTGCTGGGGAGCGCCGTACGGGGCCTGCGAGCCGCTGCTCTGCGGGACGACCGAGCCGAGCACGCTGCGGATGGCGGGCGGCACGGTCAGCGCCACGATCGCCAGCAGGGGCAGGCCCAGCCAGGCGCCGGCCTGGTAGACGGTGAAGAACGTCTGCACGAAGCCGTTGAGCTCGACGTCGCCGCGGAAGTCGTCGGGGACGCCGGAGATGGCGTGCGACAGCTGGGCGGCGATGCCGGTGGCGTCGGCGTCGTCGGAGCCGTTGAGGACCGCGATGAAGATGATGCCGAGCACGAAGACGCCGGCGGCCATGCCGAGCACGACGAGGCGGCCCTTGCGGGGGTCGGACAGCATCGTGAGGGCCGGGATGAAGGCGAGCGCCGCGGCGATCACGCCGAGGACCAGCGGAACGACCGTCCCGCCGCCGAACGCGTCGTCCTCGATGAGGCCGAGCAGCGTGGCGACCACGGTGATGGCGATGACCGTGCCCGAGATCAGCAGCGCCAGCTTGGCGGTGCCGACCCAGCTCCAGAAGGGCTCCTGCGGGCGGGTGGCGCGCACGACCGGGCGCGAGACGAGCAGCGCCGCGAGGGCACCGAGCACCAGCACGCTGGAGCCGGGGAAGAACCACTTCTCGTGGATCGCGCCGAAGATGCCGTCGCCGTCGCCGGTGAACATGGCGCAGACCAGGCCCGTGAAGGCCAGGGTGGCGAGCACGAGGCGCGACTCGTCGGAGCGCTTGAGCAGCCCCAGGGTCGGCCACACGAGGCAGACGAGCGGGATCGCGACCCAGAGCAGCAGGATCACGAGGAAGCCGAGGACGGAGGCGAACAGGTCCGCGTCGTCGATGAGGCCCTTCACGATCCACAGCAGGGTCGTCAGGACCGCGAGGCCGATCGCGACGAACGCGGTGATCGTGGTGATGCGCCACCACAGGCCGTCGGAGGGCTGCGACGGGGCGCCGTCGTTCTCCTGCGCGGCGCGGGGGGAGAGCGCGAGCACGGCACCCGCGAGACCCATCGCGATGCCGACGCCGAGGCCGCCCTCGTTCGCGTCACCGCCCGAGATGAGCTCGTTGACGAGCGCCGCGACGACGCTGCCGGCGAACGGCAGGAGGAGGGCCGCCTTCGCCAGGAACACCTGCTGCGGGGCGAGCGGCAGGATCCGCGCCTTCGCCAGGTAGGGGATCGCCAGGGAGAAGATGCCGACGATGACGGAGATCCAGACCCACCAGTGGTCGTGGCCGTCGTCGTCCGCGTCCCACTGCATCCACAGGGGGGCGAGGAGCGCGAGGAAGGCGCCGGCGTCGCGGACGTAGTCCGAGATCGGCCAGCCCTTCAGCGGGTTGACCTTGGGCACGGCGGGGGCCGACGGCGCGCCGTAGCCGGGCTGCTGCCCGTACGGCTGCTGCCCGTAGCCCTGCTGGCCGTACCCGGGCTGACCGTACGGCGGCTGGCCGGGCTGGCCGTACCCGCCCGGCTGGCCCTGGGGCTGGCCCTGGGGCTGGCCCTGGGGGTAGCCCGGCTGGCCCGGCTGGCCCTGAGGTGCGCCGTACCCCGGCGCGCCCGGGGGCGGCTGCTGGGGGTACCCACCCTGCTGCGGATAGGGATCGGACGGGTTCGACATGCGAGCACTCCTCGGATCGGACGCGGGCGGCGACAGCCGTGCGTTCGGCAACGTAGCATTCCGGCCCCCCGTCGAGGGCGCGGCGCAGAGCCCCCCGAGCCCTGTGACGACGCCCCCCACCCGGGGACCGGCGACCTCCCTTTCCCAGGTGCGTGCGCGTCTATGCATGGCGGGGCGGTCGACTTGTCGGGCGCCGGGGTCCGGCCCGGGGTTCGGCCCGGGGTTCGGCGGGGGGTTCGGCGGGGCCCGCGGGGGGTACGCCGCTCGGGCGTGATTCCCTCCCAGCCCCACCCGCAGCAGCCGCCGTACCCGCAGCAGCAGGCGCCGTACCCCGGACCGCCCCACCACCCGGGCGCCCCGCCGCGCCGTCGCCGGTGGGTCGTGCCGACCGTCGTCGCGGTCGTCCTCCTGCTCGTGGCGGGCGGAGCCGGTGCGTGGTGGCTGTGGGGACGCGACGGTGGCGGAGCGGTGCAGTACCACGCCGGGCGTGCCATCCCGGCTCCTGCGCCGGTGGAGGAGGAGCCGGAGCAGGCGTGGGAGGTCGAGGGCGGCGGCACGGTCATCGGCTCCGACGCCGACGAGGTGCTGGTGCACGACGACGGCACGGTGCGGGCGCTCTCCATGGACGACGGCGAGGAGCTGTGGAGCGCCGACCTGCCGGAGGGCACCCAGACGGTCGCGCCGCACGCCGATCCCGACGGGTTCGTGCTGGTCGACGGCCAGGAGATGACGGTGAGCTGGTTCTCGATCGCCGAGCGCGAGGTCACCTGGACCGTCGACGGCCTCGTGACGGGTACTGACGAGGACGTGGTCTACGTGCGTCCCGGCACGCCGCAGGGCGAGGGGGGCGACGTGGCCGGGCTGGTCGCCGTGGGGCAGGACGACGGGGAGGTGCGCTGGCGGGCGGAGGCGGTCGGCGGGGCCACGGTCGGCGACGACCTCGTGGTGGTGCGCTCGCTCGACGGGGAGGTCGTGGCCCTCGACGCGGCCGACGGCGAGGAGCGTTGGCGGGTCGACAGGCCCCAGGAGGGCCTCTTCGTGGCCGTCGCCGACGGCGTCGTCGTCGTGGCGGGGGCCGACGGCGTGACGGCGTACGCGGGCGAGGACGGCGAGGAGGTGTTCGAGGAGGCCGGGCTGGAGCGGGCGACGGTCACCCGGACGGCGCCCGACCGGGTGCTGGTGCTCGCCGACGACACCGCGGTGCTCCTCGGCGAGGACGGTGAGGTGGCCCGGACGACCCTGGACTCGGAGGTGGAGCGCCAGTCCGGGATGGCCGTGTTCGGCGGGCGGGTCGACGGCCGGTGGGTCGTCGAGGTGCCGCAGGGCCGCGCCGGCTCGGTGGTGCTCGACGAGGACCTGGAGGAGGTTGCTCCGGGCCCGGTGCGCTTCGTCGCGGACGGGTTCTACGCGTACGACGAGGGCGACGTCTCCTTCCACGACGACCTCGGCGGCGAGCCCGAGTGGACCGTCGAGAGCCCCGGCGGCACGGTCCCCGTCGAGGGCGGGCTGCTCACGTACCCCGAGGACGGCCGGCTGGTGCTCCTGCGCTGAGCGCCCGTGGCGGGACGGCGGCACGGCACCGGTCCGCGCGGCGATACGATGCCGGGCGTGACGGACGCTGCCGCCCCCGCCGTGCCCCTGCAGAACCTCGACACGGTCGAGCGCGCCGCCGGTGACCCCGACCGCGACCAGCCGTGGGCCGACCTCGGCCTCAAGGAGGACGAGTACGCGCGGATCCGCGAGATCCTCGGGCGCCGCCCCACGTCGAGCGAGCTGGCGATGTACTCCGTCATGTGGAGCGAGCACTGTTCCTACAAGAGCTCGAAGGTGCACCTCAAGCAGTTCTCCGAGATCCCCCAGGAGACGCGGGCCGGCCGCATGCTCGCGGGCATCGGCGAGAACGCCGGGGTCATCGACATCGGCCAGGGCTACGCGGTGACCTTCAAGGTCGAGTCGCACAACCACCCGTCGTACGTCGAGCCCTACCAGGGCGCCGCGACCGGTGTCGGCGGCATCGTCCGCGACATCCTCGCCATGGGCGCGCGCCCCGTCGCCGTCATGGACCCGCTGCGCTTCGGCCCGCTCGACGCGGAGGACACCCACCGCGTGCTGCCCGGGATCGTGGCGGGCGTCGGCGGCTACGGCAACTGCCTCGGCCTGCCCAACATCGGCGGCGAGGCCGTCTTCGACGCCACCTACCTCGGCAACCCGCTCGTCAACGCCCTGTGCGTCGGCGTGCTGCGCCACGAGGACCTCCACCTCGCGAAGGCCAGCGGCACGGGCAACAAGGTGCTCCTGTACGGCGCGCGCACCGGCGGCGACGGCATCGGCGGTGTCTCGGTGCTGGCCTCGGAGACGTTCGACGCCGACGGCCCGGCCAAGCGCCCGAGCGTTCAGGTGGGCGACCCGTTCATGGAGAAGCTGCTCATCGAGTGCACGCTCGAGCTCTTCGCCGCGGGCGTCGTCGCGGGCATCCAGGACCTCGGCGGCGCCGGGCTCTCCTGCGCGACGTCGGAGCTGGCGAGCGCCGGCGACGGCGGCATGCACGTCGACCTCGACCAGGTGCTGCTGCGCGACTCCACCCTGGCTCCCGAGGAGATCCTCATGAGCGAGAGCCAGGAGCGGATGATGGCCGTCGTCGAGCCCGACGACGTCGAGGCGTTCCTCGCGATCTGCGCGAAGTGGGACGTCGAGGCCACCGTCGTCGGCGAGGTCACCGGCACGGGCCGGCTCGAGATCGACTGGCACGGGCAGCGCGTCGTCGACGTGCCCCCGCGCTCGGTCGCGCACGACGGTCCGACGTACGAGCGTCCGTTCGCGCGCCCGGACTGGCAGGACGCTCTGCAGGCCGACGCCGCCGAGACGCTGGAGCGCCCGAGCGGCGGCGACGCGCTGCGGGAGACGCTGCTGCGTCTCGTGGCCTCGCCGAACCTGTGCGACAAGTCGTGGATCACCGACCAGTACGACCGCTACGTGCGCGGCAACACCGTGCTCGCGCAGCCCGCTGACTCCGGCATGGTGCGCGTCGACGAGGAGACCAACCTCGGCGTCGCCGTCGCCACCGACTGCAACGGCCGCTTCGCGAAGCTCGACCCGTACGCCGGCGCGCAGCTCGCGCTCGCCGAGGCCTACCGCAACGTCGCCACCGGCGGCGCCGTGCCGCTCGCCGTCTCCGACTGCCTCAACTTCGGCTCGCCGGAGGACCCGGCGGTCATGTGGCAGTTCGCCGAGGCGTGCCGCGGCCTCAAGGACGCCTGCCTCGAGCTGGGCGTGCCCGTCACGGGCGGCAACGTCAGCCTCTACAACCAGACCGGCGAGACGGCGATCCTGCCCACGCCGGTGGTCTCGGTGCTCGGCGTGATCGACGACGTCACGCGTCGTACGCCGACCGGCTTCGGCGCCGAGGGCGAGGTGCTCGTGCTGCTCGGCGAGACCCGCGCGGAGCTGTCGGGCTCGGAGTGGGCGCACGTCGTGCACGGCCACCTCGGCGGCCGGCCCCCGCAGGTCGACCTGGCGGGCGAGAAGCGGCTCGCCGCCCTGCTCGCCGACCTCGTCGGTGTCGCCGGCTCGGCCCACGACCTCTCCGACGGCGGCCTGGCCCAGGCGCTCGCCGAGTCGGCCTTCCACCGCGGCATCGGCGCCACCGTCGACGTGGCGGCGGTCCACGAGGACCCGTTCGTCGCGCTCTTCGCGGAGTCGACCGGCCGCGTGCTGGTCTCGGTGCCGGCCGACGGGCTCACCGAGCTGCTGGCCCGCGCGACGGTGCACGACGTGCCGACCGCGGTCATCGGCCGGACCGGTGGCGACGAGCTGGTCGTCGAGGGCTCGTTCTCGGTGCCGGTCGCCGAGGCCCGCGAGGCCTGGGCGGCGACGCTGCCGGCCGCGCTGGGCTGACGCCGGGCCGGGGGTTTGCCCCCGCCCCGGACGATGGGCGGTGTCGTCCGCGTCCGCGGGCGGCGAGGTCGACCACCGAGGAGAACCCGTGAGCGACAGCAAGAACCGCCCCGAGGACAACGCCCAGAGCGAGGGCCAGGTGTCCGAGGTCGGCGCCATGGACCCGGCCGAGGCCGACACGCCGATCATCCCGGACCAGGCGACCGCCGGCTACCCGGAGGCCGAGAGCGGCCATGCCCAGGAGGGCACCGCCGGGCCGAACGCGAAGCCGAACCCGGAGAACGAGCCGAACTGACCTCCGAGGTCCGCGGCGGCCCGAGCGGGTTCGGCGGGGTCGGCGGCGCGTGCTTCGATGGGCGAGTGCCCCGTCGTCTCGTGCCCGCCGACCCCGCCGCCGTCTCCGACGCCCTCGGGCGCTGGCGCGCCGGCGGGGCCGACCGCGCGGACCTGAAGCTGCTGGTGAAGCACTACCTCGCCCTCCTGCAGGAGCGCGCCCCCGGAGCGTCCGTGGAGGTGCGCGTGCCGCCGTACGCCGCGGTGCAGGTGATCGAGGGTGTCCGCCACACCCGGGGCACGCCACCGGCGGTCGTCGAGACGGACGCCGACACCTGGCTGCGTCTCGCGACCGGCGACAGCCCCTGGGGCAGCGAGCCCCGCGTGTCGGTGAGCGGCGAGCGCACCGACCTGTCGCCGTACCTCCCGCTGCGCTGAGCCCGCGATGGACCTGGACGAGGACCTCGAGGTGACCCGCCGCTGGCGGGTGCCGGCCCGCGAGCTGGCGGAGCGGTTCTCGCGCGCGTCGGGCCCCGGCGGGCAGGGCGTGAACACGACCGACAGCCGGGTGGAGCTGACGTACGACGTCGAGCGGGCCGCGTCGCTGCCCGACGACCTGCGCGAGCGGGTGCTGGAGCGGCTCGCCACCCGCCTCGTCGGCGGGGCCGTCGTCGTGGTCGCGAGCGAGCACCGCTCGCAGCGCGACAACCGCCGGGCCGCCCGCGAGCGGCTGCTGGCACTGCTGCGCGACGCCGCGGCACCCCCATCCGCTCCGCGTCGGGCGACGAAGCCCACCCGGGGGTCGCAGCGTCGGCGCCTGGCGGCGAAGACGCGACGGTCGGAGGTCAAGCGTGGGAGGCAGGGCAGGTGGGACTGAACGAGGGGTCCGGCGGGCGAGCAGGGTGCCCGGGTGGGTGTCGCGGCGCGGCGTGCTGGCGGGCTCGCTGGGCGGCGTCGGGGCGGCGTTCCTGGGCGGCTGCGCCGACGACGGCCTGCCCGGGGCGGCCGACGAGCCGCCGCCGGACGACGCGACCCCGATCCCGGGCAGCGACGTGCTGACGCCGCGCCGGGTGACGTACGGCGACGACCCCGCGCAGTACGCCGACCTCTACCGCCCCGCCCCCGGCACCTCCGTGGACGGGCGCGCCTCGAAGGGGGTCGTCGTGGTGATCCACGGCGGCTTCTGGCGGGCCGAGTACGACGCCACGCTCGGCGCCCCGCTGGCCCTCAGCCTCGCCGAGAACGGGTGGACGGCCTGGAACCTGGAGTACCGCCGCGTCGGCTCCGGCGAGGGCGGCGGCGGTGGGTTCCCGACCACGCTCGACGACGTCGCGGCCGGCATCGACGCGCTCGCCGACGTCGACGAGCTCACCGACGAGGAGCGCGCCACGGTGCTGACGCTCGGGCATTCCGCGGGCGGGCACCTCGCCGTCTGGGCCGCCGCCCGCGGCCGCTTCGAGCGGTGGGCGCCGGAGCGGGTGCCGGTCACCGGCGCGGTCAGCCAGGCCGGGGTGCTCGACCTGACCGGGGCCGCGGACGACGCCACGGCCCGACCCCACGTGCTGGCCCTGGTGGGCGGCGACGCCGCGTCCGCCCCCGACGCCTACGCGCAGGCCGACCCGACGCTGCACCTCCCGCTCGGCGTGCCCGTGCGCTGCGTCCACGGCACCGACGACCAGGTCGTGCCGATCACGCAATCGCTGCGGTACGTCGAGCGCGCCGTCGCCGCCGGCGACGACGCCACCCTGACCGAGGTCGACGGCGACCACTTCGTCGTCATCGACGAGGCCTCGCCCGCGTGGTTCACCACGCTCGACCTGCTGGAGGGCCTGCGGCGTCCCGCTGGTTGAGGGCGCGGCGTCTCGGTGGTTGAGGTGGGTGCGCTAGCACCCCTCGAAACCACGGCCGGTCGCGCGGGAGCAGTGGTTTCGAGGGCTTGCCAGAGCAAGCCACCTCGACCACCGGGCCGGACAGGCCGGCGGGCTCTCAGCCGCGGCGGGTGCGCTGCCGTCCCGGTGGTTGAGGTGGGTGCGCTGCCGTCCCGGTGGTTGAGGTGGGTGCGCTAGCACCCCTCGAAACCACGGCCGGTCGCGCGGGAGCAGTGGTTTCGAGGGCTTGCCAGAGCAAGCCACCTCAACCACCGGGTCGGACAGGCGCGCGGGAGCAGTGGTTTCGAGGGCTTGCCAGAGCAAGCCACCTCAACCACCGGAGCAGCAGCCGCCAGGGACCAGTGGTTGAGAGGCGGGTCGTGGTTTCGAGGGCTTGCCAGGGCAAGCCACCTCAACCACCGATCGGTGGCGCGGCGTGCCTCGCGGCGGGTTCTCAGCCGCGGCGGGTGCGCTGCCGTCCTGGTGGTTGAGGTGGGTGCGCTAGCACCCCTCGAAACCACGGCCGGTCGCGGCGGGTTCTCAGCCGCGGCGGGTGCGCTCGAGCAGGCGGGTGACGGCGGGGATCGGGCCCGGGCCGGGCTCGGGCTGGACGCCGCGGCGGCCCCACCAGACCCAGAACACCAGCGACAGCGTCACGAGCGAGTAGCCGAAGAGGAAGTCCTCCACGGGCGCGTGGCCGATGCGCCAGCCGAGGATCGCGTCCTCGTCGTAGATGAACACGCCGCGCGACGTGAGGTACTCGTTCGTCAGCAGCTGGAAGAACAGCACGATGGCGTACGACGCCCAGTACGCCTTGCGGGTCAGCAGCCGCGTGCGCAGGACCCACAGGTCCAGCACGACGGTGACCGCGATGCCCAGCAGGGAGGCCTCGGTGTGGGTCACGCCTGCTCCTCCCGCTCGTCGCCGATGCGCCAGCCGGGGCGCATGCTGCGCACCGCCTCGATGGTGAGGACCGACGCGAGCGGCACCACGAGGAAGAACGCCCACTCCTCCAGCGGCAGCGGGCCGATCTCGATGCCGAGGGTCTGCGCGACGTCGAACTCCCAGTGCCCGGCGTGGACCGCCGCGACGTCCCAGATCGCGAACGGCACGGCCACGCACAGCAGGGTGAGCGCGAGCCGCACCACCCGCGCGTACACCCGGGTGCGGAGCACCAGCTCCAGTGGGAGGGTGACCACGAGGACGAACACGAGCATCGCGGCGTACGTCAGTTGGCCCATGTCGTCATTGTTGCGGGTGTCGTGGAGGCCGGGAGAAGGGGCGGGATGAGCGTCTGGAGCAGCGGGGTCGCCGAGACCCGTGGCCTGCTGCGAGGCACCGGCCGCCTGCTGGAGGGCCGCGACCTCTCGGGCGCCGCCGCCACGCTCACCTACTTCTCCGGCATCGCCGTCGTGCCCTGGCTCCTGCTCGCGCTGTGGACGTCGTCCTGGGGCTCGGGCGCGGGCGCGGCGGAGGAGCGCCTCCTCGAGCTGCGGGTGCTGGTGCCGCCCGACATGGGGGCGCGACCGTCGTACGACGCCCTCGTCCACGCCGCCGCCCACCTGGGCCTGCTGGGCGCGGTCATCGTGCTGTTCCCGGCCTCCTTCTACGGCGAGGGCCTGCGCCGCGCGGGCCTCGCGCTCGCCCCGCACCCCGACCGGCTCACGGGCTGGCGGGCACGCCTCGCCCTGATGCCCGCCCTCCTCGCGCTGCCGGTGCTGGCCTGGGCGCTCCTGGCAACCGGGGACGCACTGGTGCCGCTGGCACCCGAGGGTGGCGGAGGAGGCCCGGTGGACCGCGTGCTGCGGATCGTGCTCGGCTTCGTGGCCGTCTGGCTGGTGCTCGCCGTGCTGCTGGCCTGGGTGTTCCTCGTCGTGATGCCCGAGCGTCCCCTGACCTGGGTCGCGATCGCCGGCGCGCTCGGCACCGGGTCGTTCCTCGCCGGGTTCCTCCACGGCTTCCAGCTGTTCCTCGCGCTGCCCGTGGACGTCGGGGTCCCGTTCGGCGGGCTCGGCGTCGTCGGTGGCGTGGTCGCGGTGGGCCTGTGGCTCTACGTGCTCCACGTCGTCGTGCTCCTCGGCTGGACCGTGACCCGCGCCCTCGACCTCCGCGTCCGCGGTGGCCGCGAGGCGATCGTGTGAGCCCCGACCGCTCCGGCCCCGTCGTCGAGCTGCGCGTGTGGGGCGTCGACCGGGTGCTGCCCGCGCTCGGACGGATGGCGGTCGGTCCCCGCGCCGTGCGCCGCCTGCCCGGGCTGCGGTTCGCGAAGCTGCTCGGCACCGGCTCGGCCCGCACCTTCACCCCGCGCGACGCCGACCCGCGGCACTGGGCGCTGCTGACCGTCTGGGAGGACGCCGCGGCCGCCGCGGCGGGCGCCGACGCCCGCCCCCTGCGGTCGTGGCGCGACGCGAGCCACGAGGAGCTGCGGGTGACGATGACGCCGCTGTCCTCGCGCGGGCTGTGGTCGGGCGTCGAGCCGTTCGGCCCCGGCCCCTTCCAGGCCCCGCACGACGGCCGCGGCGACGACCCCGACGCCGGGTCCGCCGCCCCCGTCGCCTCGATCACCCGCGCCCGGCTGCGGCCCACGCGCGCGCCGTCGTTCTGGCGGGCCGTCCCGCCCGTCGTCGCCGACCTCACCGGCACGCCCGGCCTGCGGCTCGCCCTCGGCGTCGGTGAGGCCCCCATCGGGCTGCAGGGCACCTTCTCGCTGTGGGACTCCACCGAGGCCCTCACCCGCTTCGCCCACGGCTCGGCGGCCCACCGCGCCGCGGTCCGCCGTACCGAACCCGCCCGCTGGTACGCCGAGGAGCTGTTCGCGCGGCTCGCCGTGCGCGACGTCGTGGGCACCTACGAGGGGAGGACCCCGTGACCCGACCCCTGACCCGGCTCGCCTGGGTGCTGGCCGGTGCGACGGTGCTGGTGCAGATGGCGTTCCCGTTCACCGACGGCGGGACGCTGGCCCTCACGACGGGCAGCGTGCTGCTCCTCGCGGCGGCCTCGCTCGTGCACGCCGCCGCGACCCGCGGCCCGGGCGCGGCGCTGGTGCTGCTCGTCGTGGCGGGCGGCGGCGGCCTCGTCGCCGAGGCGGTCGGGACGCGCACGGGCTACCCGTTCGGCGCCTACGAGTACACGGGCACGCTCGGGCTCGAGGTGCTCGACGTGCCCGCCCTCGTGCCGCTGGCCTGGGTGATGATGGCGTGGCCCGCGCTCGTCGTGGCCCGCCGCCTCGCCGGCTCCCGCGGCCCGGTCGCCACGGCGCTCGTGGGTGCGCTCGCGCTCACCGCGTGGGACGTCTTCCTCGACCCGCAGATGGTCGACGCGGGCCACTGGGTCTGGGCCGACCCGCACCCGACGCTCCCCGGGGTCACCGGCATCCCGCTGACCAACTTCGCCGGCTGGCTGCTCGTCTCCCTGCTCATGGTGGCGGTGCTCGACCGGCTCCTGCCCGGCCACGGCGACGCGGGCCGCCGCGACGCGGGCCACGGCGACGCGGGCCGCCGCGATGCGGGCGACCGGGCGCCGCTGCGCGACGACGCCGTGCCCGTCGTGGTCTACCTGTGGACCTACTTCTCCTCCGTCCTCGCCCACCTCGCCTTCTTCGGCCGGCCCCCGGTCGCGCTCGTCGGCGGGATCGTCATGGGGCTCGTCGCCGTGCCGCTCGCCGTCGGGGTCGTGCGCGAGCTGCGGGCCGCCCGGGCGGTCGCGGAGCCCCAGGGCCCCCGGACGCGTCAGGGCCACCCGTCGTGACGGGCCCGACCCGAGGGGTACGGCGGGCCCGTGCGGGCCGCGTGCTCGTCCGCGCCGGCGCGGGGGTCGCCGTGGCCTCGCTGGGCCTCACCCTCGACAACCTCCGCCGCCTGCGCGCGCCCGACCCGGGGGCGACGGCGACGCCCGAGCCGCTCGCCGTGCTGCTGCCGGTGCGCGACGAGGTCGACGCCGTCGCGTCCTGCCTCGTCGCTGTCCGCGCGGCGGCCGACCGCTGGCCCGGCCCGGTGCGGGTGCTCGTGCTCGACGACGGCTCCACCGACGGCACGCGCGCGGTCCTCGACCGCCTCGCCGCGACCGACCCGCGCCTCGAGGTGCTGGCCGGTGAGCCCACGCCGCCCGGCTGGCTGGGCAAGCCGTGGGCCTGCCACCAGCTGGCCCGCGCCGCGGGCGCCGGGTCCGACGCCGGCACGGGACTGCCCGACGGGGTCCTCGTGTTCGTCGACGCCGACGTGCGCCTCGCGCCCCACGCCCTGGTCGCGACCGTCGCCCTGCTCCGCGCCACCGGCCTCGACCTCGTCTGCCCCTACCCCCGCCAGGAGGTCGGCGGGGTCGGCGAGCGGCTCGTGCAGCCGCTGCTGCAGTGGTCGTGGATGAGCACCCTGCCCCTCGGGCTCGCCGAGACCTCCCCGCGCCCGTCCCTGGCCGCGGCGAACGGCCAGCTCCTCGTCGTCGACGCCCGCGCCTACGCCCGCGCCGGCGGCCACGAGGCCGTGCGCGGCGACGTGCTGGAGGACATCGGGCTGCTCCGCGCAGTCAAGCGCTCCGGCGGCCGCGGCGTCGTCGCGGAGGGCAGCGCGGTCGCCACGTGCCGCATGTACGACGGGTGGCCCGAGGTGCGCGCCGGCTACCGCAAGTCGCTGTGGGCGGCGTTCGGCTCGCCCGCCGGTGCCGGTGCCGTCACGGCCCTCTTCGCGCTCGCCTACGTCGTGCCGCCGGTCGCGGCGCTGGGCGGCTCGCGCGCGGGCCTCGTCGGGTACGCCGCGGGCGTCGCCTCCCGGGCGCTCGTCGCGCGTCGTACCGGCGGGAGGGTCGCGGACGCTCTCGCGCACCCGGTCTCCGTGGTCGCGTTCGGCGCGCTGACCGCCGACTCGGTCGTGGCCCGCCGGCGCGGCGTGCTGCGCTGGAAGGGCCGTCCCGTCGAGGTGCCGGCGTGACGGACACCCCGACCGGCACCCCGTCGGGCCCCACCAGCCGGGTCGTCGTGGTCGGCGCCGGCGTCGGCGGGCTCGCGGCCGCCGTGCGGCTGCAGGCGCTGGGCCACCGGGTCACCGTGCTCGAGCAGGCGCCCGCGGTCGGCGGGAAGCTCGGCGTGCTCGAGGCCGACGGGTTCCTCTTCGACACCGGCCCCTCGCTGCTGACGATGCCCCACGTGCTGGAGGAGCTGTTCGCCGACACGGGGGCGCCGCTGCGCGACGTGCTGCCGCTCGAGCGCCTCGACGTGGCGTGCCGCTACACGTTCCCCGACGGCACCGTGCTCGACCTGCCCGGCGACGTCGCCGCCGTGCCGGCCGCGCTCGACGCGGCCCTCGGGCCGGGCCGCGGCGAGGAGTGGTCGGCGTTCCTCGACCGGGCCCGCCGGATCTGGGACGTCACCCACGAGCCGTTCCTCGAGTCGCCCATCGGCGTCGGCGACATGGTGCGGCTGTCGCGGCGGTTCTCCCACGTCACGACCGTCGCGCCGTGGGCCTCGCTGCGCGGGTTGGGGCGGCGCTACCTGCACGACCCGCGGCTCGTGATGCTGCTCGACCGGTACGCGACGTACACCGGCTCCGACCCCCGCCGCGCTCCGGCCGCGCTCGCCTCGGTGCCGTGGGCGGAGCAGGCGTGGGGCTCCTGGTACGTCCCCGGCGGGCTCGGCCGCATCGCCACCGCCCTCGTCGAGCGCCTCGTCGCGCTCGGCGGCGAGGTCGAGACCGGCGCCGAGGTCGTCGAGGTGACGACGGGCGCGGGCGGTCGCGCCGACGGGGTCGTGCTCGCCGACGGCACGCGCCGCGCGGCCGACGTCGTGGTCGCGAACGCCGACGCCCGCCAGGTCTACGAGCGCCTCGTGCGCGGTGCCACGGCGCGCCGGGCCGCGACCCGGGTACGGCGCACCACGCCGTCGCTGTCCGGCGTCGCGCTCCTCCTCGGGGTGGAGGACCCGCCCGTCGGCACGCCGCACCACCAGGTGTTCTTCACCGAGGACTACGACGCCGAGTTCGACGCCGTCTTCGGCCGGAGGGGACGGCCGCGCCCGGTCGAGCGCCCGACCGTGTACGTCGCGGCGCCCGACGACCCGAGCGTCGTGCCGGAGCCCGGCACGGGCGCCTGGTTCGTGCTCGTCAACGCCCCGCCGCACGACCCGGGGCACGGCACCGACTGGGACGCGCCGGGGCTCGCCGCCGCCCACGCCGACGCGGTGCTCGACCTGCTCGCCGAGCGCGGTCTCGACGTACGACGCCGGCTGCGGCACCGCACGGTCCTCACCCCCGCGGACCTCGAGCGCCGCACGCTCACGCCCGGCGGCTCGATCTACGGCACTTCCTCGAACGGGGCGCGGGCCGCGTTCCTGCGCCCGGCGAACGCCTCGCCGGTGCCGGGCCTGTTCCTCGTCGGGGGCTCCGCGCACCCCGGCGGCGGGCTGCCGCTCGTGGTGCTCTCCGCGCGGATCGTCGCCGGGCTCGTCGGGCCGCCCCGGCGCTGATCCGGTCTCGACCGGCGCCGAGCGAGCCGGGCCTCAGACCAGCGCGCGCCGCACGGCGCGGAGCACGTGCCCCGTGCCCACGAGCGCCAGTCCCAGCCCGACGGCCGCGCCGGTCGTGGCCAGCACCGCGCCGTCGACACGCGGCAGCACGTCGACCCCCGTCGTCCGCGCCGCCCACTCGGCCGCGCAGGACGCCGCGGTGAACGCGGCGACGAGCACCCGGGAGGGGCGTTCCCACACGGTGACCGCCCCCGGCCCGGTCATGCCCGCGGCCTGGGCGCTCGCCCGCGCGTACTCGAGCAGGAGCGTCAGCCCCGCCACCGAGGCGACGAGCCACCAGGGCGCGCCGAGCACCCCGAGGGTGGCGAGCAGCAGCAGGTCGGCGCAGCGGTCGGCGAGCGCGTCGAGCACGCGCCCCCACGTCGAGTCGGTGCCGGTCTGCGCGGCGAGCGCCCCGTCGACGCCGTCGAGCACGGCGGCCGCCACGAGGGGCACCACGGCGACCAGCGGCCACGCGGCGCCGAGGGCGGCCAGCGCGGGCACGGTGGCGGTCAGCAGCACCCCGGCCAGCGTGACGACGTCGGGGTGCACGCCGCGCCGGGCCAGCGGGCGCGCGCAGGCGTGGGTGAGGCGCACCCACCCCGCGACCCAGGCCGAGCCGCGCGGGTCGAGGCCGCCGTGCAGGCGCGACCAGTGGGCGTAGGCCTCCTCGGCGCGCTCGCCTCTCGTCCCCATCGGGGAGCGGGCCTCAGACCCGGTCGCCCACGCGGGGCGCGGGCTCGGGCGCCGGCTCGGGCGAGCGCCCGACCGAGCGGTCGCCGCGCAGGCGCTTGAGCACCAGCTCGGCGCTGATGACGCACATGGGCAGCCCGATGCCCGGCACCGTGCTGTGCCCGGCGTAGTAGAGCCCCTCCACCTTGCGCGAGCGGTTGCCCGCGCGGAAGAACGCGCTCTGTCGCAACGTGTGGGCGGGGCCGAGGGCGCCGCCGGACCACGCGTTGACGTCGGCCACGAAGTCCGCCGGGCCGACGGTGCGGCGCACGACGACGCGCTCGGCCAGGTCGGGCACTCCGGCCCACTCCGCGACGAGGGCGATCGCGCGGTCCGCGGTCGCCTCGACCTCGGGGTCGCCCGCGCCGTCGACGCCCCCGCGGCCGAGCCCGGGGTCGGGCGGCACGGGCACGAGGACGAACACGTTCTCGTGGCCGTCCGGGGCCACCGAGTCGTCGGTGGCCGACGGCTTGCAGACGTAGATCGACGCCGGCGTCGGCACCCGCGTGGGCTGCTCGAAGATCGCGTCGAAGTTGCTCTTCCAGTCCCTCGTGAAGAACAGCGAGTGGTGCGCCAGCTCGGGCAGCCCGCCGCGCACGCCGAGGTAGACGAGCACCGCGCCCGGCCCCGACACCGCCTTGTCCCAGAACGACTGCGGGAAGGTCTGGAGGGCACGCGGCAGCAGCGTGGTCTCCACGTGGTGGAGGTCGGTCGCACCGACGACCACGTCGGCGGGCAGCACGTGCTCCTCGCCGTCCGCGTCGCGCAGCCGCACGCCGGTGACCTCGGCCCGGCGCCGGTCGAGGGGGGAGCCGGTACGACGGCGCGCGGTCAGCACCTGCGTCACGGTCGCCCCGGTGCGCAGCCGCGCGCCGCGCTCGCGGGCCAGTCGGGCGAGCGCCTCGACGAGGCGGGTGAAGCCGCCGTCGGGGTAGCGCACGCCGTCGGCCAGGTCGAGCCAGCTCATGAGGTGGTACATCGCCGGGGTGCGCTCGGGCGACGAGCCGAGGAACACCGCGGGGTAGCCGAGCACCTGCTGCAGCCGGCGGTCGGTGAACCGCGACGCGACGTGGCTCTGGAGGCTGCGGGTCAGCAGCCCCGCCAGGCGCGGGCCGTGGGCCAGCACGGCGGGGGCGGCGTACGCGCCCGGGGTGTCGAAGCTCGTGTAGAGGAAGCGCTCGACGGCCATCGCGTAGGTCTCGCGGGCCGTGGCGAGGTACGCCGCCAGCTCGGCGCCGGCGCCCTCCTCGATGCCCTCGAAGATCGCGCGGTTGCGCTCCTCGTCGGCGGCCACGTCGACGCTCGCGGTCTCGCCCTCGAAGAAGACGCGGTAGCCCGGGTCGAGGCGCACCAGGTCGAGCTGCTCCTGCGTCGTCGTGCCGAGGAGGCGGAAGAAGTGGTCGAACACCTCGGGCATCAGCCACCACGAGGGGCCGGTGTCGAAGCGGAAGCCGTCGGTCTCCCACGAGCCGGCGCGGCCGCCGAGCTCCGCGTTCTTCTCGACGAGCTCGACGTCGTGGCCGTCGGCGGCCAGCAGCGCGGCGGTCGCCAGGCCGGCGACGCCGCCGCCCACGACGACGACGCGGCGGGGGTCGGCGCTCACGGGGCCACGACGGCGCTCGGCGTGCGGGGCCGGCCGCGCCGCGCCACGGCGGCCGCGGCGAGCCGGGCCTTCACCACCGGGGGGACCCGCACCCGCTGGTGGCGCAGCGCCTCGGCGGGGGTGCGGCGCAGGCGGGCCGACAGCTCGGCGAAGAGGTCGTGGGCCGTGCAGACCGCGACGCGGCTGCTGCGCGGCAGGGCCGGGACGACGGCGGCGGCGGCCTCGAGGTCGGCGTCGATGTCGTCGAGCCAGCGGTCGCGGTCGGCGTCCGCCGGACGGTCGGGGTCGAGGCCCACGAGGTAGCGCCGCCCGAGGTCGTCGCTGTCCTCGCCCAGGTCGCGCAGGAAGTTGATCTTCTGGAAGGCCGCGCCGAGGCGTCGCGCGCCGGGGGCGAGCTCGTCGTACCGGGCGCGGCGGTGCGGGTCCTCGGCCAGGAAGGCGCGCAGGCACATGAGGCCGACGACCTCGGCGGAGCCGTAGACGTAGTCGGCGAGGCTCGCCTCGTCGTGCTCGGTGCGCTCGAGGTCGGTGCGCATCGAGGCGAAGAACGGGGTGGTCAGCGAGGCGTCGACGCCGCAGCGGCGGGCGGTGCGGGCGAAGGCGTGGACGACGAGGTTGCTGCTCGACCCCGAGGCGAGCGCGGTGTGCAGCTCGTCCTCCAGGGTGTCGAGGGCGGCGCGCTGCTGGTCGGCGTCCTGGTCCGGGCGGGGTGCGTCGACGATCTCGTCGGCCACCCGCACGAGGGCGTAGACGTTGCGGACGTCGCCGCGCACCGGCTCGGCGAGCAGGCGGGACGCCAGGCCGAAGGAGGACGAGTAGGAGGAGATGACGAGCGACGCGCTCGCGTCGGCCACCTCGTCGTACTGCAGGTGGGGGCGCGGCACCGTCCCCCGCCGCGGTCCCTGCAACCAGGCGCTCATCGCTCTCCTCTCGTCCTGGCAGTCTGCGGGACCGGTGGTAGGGGGAGCGGTCCGAGCGGCCGGCCGGGGCGCCGTCCCGCGATCAGGTGGCCGGTACCCCCGTCCGCCCGCCCGCATGCGGGCCGCTGGGCCCGCCTGGTTCGATGGCAGGGTGCCCGTCTCCCCGTCCCCGCAGAGCCCGGTCGAGGAGGACCTCGTCGTCCTCGTCGACGACGACGGCACGCCCCGCGGCACCGCCCCCCGCGTCGGGGTGCACAGCACGACCACCCCGCTGCACCTGGCGTTCTCCTGCCACCTCCTCGACCGCGACGGCCGCCTGCTGATGACGCGGCGGGCCCTGGTGAAGCGGACGTGGCCCGGGGTGTGGACCAACTCGTACTGCGGTCACCCGCGTCCGGGCGAGGACGTCGCCGACGCGGTGCGGCGCTACGGCCGGCGCGAGCTCGGCGTCGACGTGCACGACGTGCGCCCGGTGCTGCCGCAGTTCCGCTACCGGGCCGTCGACGCCAGCGGGGTCGTCGAGAACGAGATCTGCCCCGTCTTCGTCGCGCGCACCGACGACGCGCTGCGCCCCGACCCCGACGAGGTGGCGGAGCACGCCTGGGCCCGCGTCGAGGACGTCTGGGCGACCGTCGAGCGCGCGCCGTGGGCGCTCAGCCCGTGGTTCGTCGAGCAGGTCGCGGCCCTGGGCGCCGACCCCGCGGCGTACCGGTGAGCCGTCAGCGCAGGAACGCCAGCACGGCCTTGACCCGCCGGTGCTGCCCGTCGTCGGCGTGCAGGCCGAGCTTCGCGAAGATCCGCTGCGTGTGCTTCTCGACCCCGCCCTCGCTGACGCCGAGCCGCTCGGCGACCGCGGCGTTCGAGAGGCCCTCGGCCATCGCCGCGAGCACCTCCCGCTCGCGCGGGGTGAGCGCCGCGAGCGGGTCGCGGCGCCGGCGCATCAGCTGCGCGACCACGAGGGGGTCGAGCACGGTGCCGCCACCGGCGACCGTGCCCAGGGCGTCGAGGAACGCGCCGAGCTCGCTGACCCGGTCCTTGAGCAGGTAGCCCACCCCGCCCTCACCGGCGGCGAGCAGCTCGTCGGCGTAGGACACCTCGACGTACTGGCTGAGCACCAGGATCCGCGCGCCCGGCCGTTGCCGGCGCACCTCGACCGCGGCCCGCAGGCCCTCGTCGGTGTGGGAGGGCGGCATGCGGACGTCGACGAGGGCGAGGTCGGGGGAGTGCTCGAGCACGGCGGCCACGAGGCCCGGGCCGTCGCCCGCCGTCGCGACGACGGTGTGGCCGGCGTCGGCGAGGATCAGCTGCAGGCCCTCGCGCAGCAGCACCGAGTCGTCGGCGACGACGACCCGCAGGCCGTGCGCCCCGTCCCCGCGACCGCCCACCTCACCCACGCAGCGGCACCTCCGCCCGCAGCACCGTCGGGCCGCCCGCGGGCGAGTCGAGCACCAGGGTGCCGCCGAGCCCGCGCACGCGCTGGGAGAGGCCGGCGAGTCCGGAGCCCTTGCCGAGGTGCGCGCCGCCGACACCGTCGTCCGCGACCTGCACCCGCACGGCGTCGCCGTCGGGGGTCGGCACGGTGAGCACGTCGACGGCGACCACGCCGGCGCCGCTGTGCTTGGCGACGTTGGTCATCTGCTCGGCCACCACGAAGTAGACGGCGGTCTCCACGTGCGGCGGGAGGCCGTGGGCCAGGGCGGGCTCGACGACGAGGTCGACGTGCTCGTCGGCGCGGGCGATGAGCTCCTCGAGCGCGGGCCCGAGGCCCCGGTCCACGAGGAGCGGCGGGGCGATGCCCCGGGAGAGGGCCCGCAGCTCGTCGATCGCGTCCCGCGCCTGCTGGTACGCCGCGTCGAGGGCGTCGCGCGCCCGCTCCGGGTCCTGGTCGAGCTGGTGGCGGGCGCGGCCGAGGTCCATGGCGAGGCGCACGAGGCGCTGCTGAGGGCCGTCGTGGATGTCGCGCTCGAGGCGGCGCAGGGAGCGCGCCTCGGCGTCGCGGGCGGCGTCGCGGCCGCCGGTCGCCCGACGTACCTCGTCCTGGAGGCTGGCGCGGCTCGACAGCAGCGCCTCCGCGAGGCCGGCGTGCGCGGCCACGGCGATCCGCACGACCCACGGCAGGAGGAGCAGCGCGACCACGCCGAAGACGGTGTTGAGCACGGTCTCGGGGCCGCGGCCCTCGCCCATCCCCAGCAGCTCGGCGAGGGTCGCGCCCTCGGTGTCCGGCAGCCAGCGCTGCCAGAACCAGTAGGTGAGCCCGCCGGCCACGCCCGCCCACCAGCCGAGCACGACGGCGGCCATCGCCACGCCCGTGACGGACGACAGCAGCGCCCACGTCACGTCGAGCCACGACTGCGGGTCGCGCAGCACGGTCAGCACCCGCCGCAGCCACCCGACGTCCTCGCGCGCCCGGGCGTAGGCCGGTGAGGGCGCCCGGCGCCCCAGCGCCGTGCGCAGGCGCACCCGCTCGACGTGGGCGAGCCCGCGGGCCAGCAGCGCGGTGCCCGCCAGGACCGGCAGCCCGACGACGAGCCACGACAGCGAGATCCCGGCGACCAGGCCGGCGAGCACGAGGGTGAACGTGACGACCGCCAGCGGCAGGGCGGAGGCGGCGTACCCGGTCTCGGCGGCGAGGCGGGCGCCCCAGCCGCGCGGAGGCGGCGCGGCGGCACCTGTGGCGCCCGCAGGACCCGCCGGCCCCGCGGGTGCGGCCGCCCCGGGGAGGGCGGCGTCGGGGGGCACGGCGAGGGGCACGTCGAGAGTCTCGGTCATGACGACGACGCTAGGGAAACGTCGCCCCGCCCGGCAGCCGGTGAGCCGGACGGTCCGGTGTCGGGCCAGCCCGACACCCCCCGCCTCAGGCGGGGCCCACCGCCGGGGCGGTCAGGCCCGCGTGGGGCTCGGCGGCGGGGGGCCGTTCGGCCGCGACCCGTGCCGCGATCTCGGCGGCGAGCCGCTTCTTGTCAAGCTTCCCGACGGCGGTCGTCGGCAGCCGGTCGACCCACTCCAGACGCTCGGGCCACTTGAACTTGGCGAGGCCGATCTCGGCGAGGTGGTGCCGTACGTCGGGGAGTCCCACCGGGGCGTCGGTCGCCACGAGGAAGGCACAGGTGCGCTCGCCCAGGCGCTCGTCGGGCATCGCGACCACGGCAGCAGCCGCGACCGCGGGGTGGCGGAGCAGGACGAGCTCGACCTCCTCGGCGTTGACCTTCTCCCCGCCGCGGTTGATGACGTCCTTGATGCGGCCCTCGACGCCGAGGTAGGTCCGGCCGTCGATGGTGCGCTCTGCCACGAGGTCGCCGGTGCGGAGGAAGCCGTCGTGCGTGAAGGCACGGGCGTTGTGCTCCGGAGCGTCCAGGTAGCCGCGCAGCGTGTACGGCCCGCGGCAGACGAGCTCGCCCACCTCGCCGGGCGGCACCTCCTCCTCGGTGCCCGGGTGGAGGACGCGGTACTCGTCGTCGGGGCACAGCGGGGAGCCGACGGTGCGCAGCCGGGCCTCCCGCGGGGCGTCGCGGTGGGTGATGGCGAAGAACCCCTCACCCATCCCGAACAGCTGTCCGCTCCACACGCCGAGCTGCTCGAGCCGCTCGAAGAGGGCGTCGGGCACCTTGGCCCCGGAGAGCACCACGGTGCGCAGCGTCGGGGCCAGGGCGGCGAAGTCGTCGCGCGGCACGGCCCGGTAGTGCCCGTGACCGACGAGCAGGTCGGTCACGCCCTCCGCGGCAAGCACGGGGAGGGCGACGTCGAGGTCGGCGGGCGTCAGCAGGAGGCACCCGCCCACGCTGTGCGGGCCGTGCAGCCCGCAGACGATGCCGGCGTTGTGCACGAGCGGGATCATGTGCCCGTTGCGCGTCGTCGCATCCCATCCCCAGCCGGCGGCGTAGGCCCGCGCGTTGAACCAGTACTCGGCGTGCATCCGCGGGATGACCTTCGGTACGCCGGTGGTCCCGCCCGACAGCTGCAGCACGGCCACGTCGTCGGGGTTGATCGTCGCCTGGACGCGGTCGACCCGTGCCCGCGCCTCGGCGGCGTCGACGTCAGCGCCGAGGTCCTCGACCCGCGCACCGGGGGTGTCTCCCGTGGCCCCCACGGTCAGCAGGTGCCGCAGGGTCGGGTGGTCGACGGCCTGTCCCCGGGCGAACGCGACGAGGTCGGCGGAACCGCCGGCCTCCACCAGGTGGGCCACCGCGCCGGTACGACGGGAGATGGCGCCGATCTCGTGGGCGCGGTGCGCCGCCAACGTGCAGACGGGCACGAGGCCGGCCTTCAGCAGGCCGTACCAGGCCACCACGACCTCGATGCGGTTGCCGACCTGGAGCAGCACCGTCTGCCCCGGCCGGAGGCCTCGGTCCATCAGGCCGACGGCCACCCGGTCGGCCGCGCGGTCCAGTTCGCGGTAGCGCAGCCGGGCGTCGGGCGTCACCACGGCCTCGCGGTCCGGGAAGGCGTCGGCGACGGCGCGCAGCTCGTCGGCGATCGTCCTGCGTCCCAGCACGCCGACCTCGCGGAGCCGTGCGACCTCGTCCGCGGGTGGCCTGGTGACACGTCGGGCCCAGTCGGTGGTGGCATCCATGGCGGACCTCCGTCGTCTCGTCGTGGTGCGGGGTCCGGTGGGCGTGGACAGCGTGCGCACCTCGTGGTCAAGTGTGACGCTAGCCATCGCTGGACGTCGGTGTCAAAAGATTGACGCACCTGTCGGTCCATCGTACGGTCGGGCTTTCGAAGAGGAGAGGAGACCGTCGATGGACCTGCGATCTGTGGCCGTTCTCGGGGGTGGGCCCGGAGGTCTGTACGTCGCGCGGCTGCTGAAGCTGCGCTGGCCGGACTGCGACGTGCGGGTCCACGAGCAGTCGCCGCCGGCGACGACGTTCGGCTTCGGCGTCGGGCTCGCCACGCGCACGCAGCGCAACCTCTCCGCGGCCGATCCCGCCACCTTCGACGACATCGTCGCCCGCTCGCACCCCCACGACATGGCGATGGCAGTGGGGGACAGCCGCGTGCAGCTGTCGGTCGGCAACCTCATCGCGATCGGCCGGTCGACGCTCCTGGAGGTGCTCCGGGACCACGCCCTCGCAGCGGGGGTGCGGATCGAGCACGGCCGCCGGGTCGACGTCGAGGAGCTGCGCTCCGACCCCGCCGTCGACCTCGTTGTCGCCGCGGACGGGATCGGCAGCACGGTGCGCGAGCGGTACGCCGCGGAGCTCGGTGCGCGCGTCACGACGCACGACAACCTCTACCTCTGGGCCGGCACCGAGCAGGCGCTGCCCAGCGCCGTCTTTCGCCCGGTCGAGACCCCGGTGGGGACGTTCGTCGCGCACGCTTACCCCTACGCCGCCGACCGCAGCACCTTCCTCGTCGAGACGGACGCCGCGACCTGGCGGCGGGCCGGCTTCGACGCCACCACGGGGCGCACGCCCCTCGACGCGAGCGACGAGGAGTCGCTGGCCTTCCTGTCGAAGGTCTTCGACGACGACCTCGACGGTCGCCCGCTCGTCGGCAACCGCACCCGCTGGCTGCGGTTCCGCACGGTGCGGTGCGCCCGGTGGCACCTCGACGACCTCGTGGTGCTCGGGGATGCCGCCCACACGGCGCACTACTCCATCGGGTCGGGGACCAAGCTGGCCATGGAGGACGGCATCGCGCTCGTCGCAGCCCTCGCCGAGCACGCGAGCGTCGCGGCGGCACTGACGGCGTACGACGAGCGCCGCCGCCCGGCCGTGGAGCACCTCCAGGACACCGCAGAGCGGAGCATGCGCTGGTGGGACGCCTTCCCGGAGCGGCTGGACCTGCCGGTCGAGCGGCTCCTGGTGGCGTACATGACCCGGGCCGGCAAGGTCGACCTGCAGCGCTTCGCCGCTCTCGCGCCGGCCGTCGCGCGCGCCGGGCTGGAGCAGTACGCCGGCGTCGCGCCCACCGGGGTGCCGGACGCCCGGCTCGACGACTGGGTGCTCGAGCAGCCCCTGCGGCGCGACCCGGTCCGGCTGCCCGGACGGCTGGTCGACGCCCCCGCCGCCGCCGGGCTCGACCCGTGGGTGCTGAGCGCCGTCCCCGACGCCTGGGGGGCGGGCGGCGACGCGGCGGTGGCGGCGGCGTCGGGCGCCGCCGCCGCGGGTCGCGCCGTGGCGGTCGAGCCCGCCCCGGGCACCGGGACGCGCTCGGCGGCGCTCGACGTGTGCGAGCTGGCCGAGCGGGTGCGCCGCGAGGCCGGCGCCCTCACGGTGGTGCGGGTCGCCCCCGCCGACCGGTCCGTGGCGGCCGCGGCGCTCGCCAGCGGGCGGGCCGACCTGGTGGAGCTGGTGCCCGAGGGGTGATCCGGTGCAGGCAGCGCCGACACGCACGCGAGAGGGCCGCCCCGGTCGGGCGGCCCTCTCGTGCGTCGCGTGCGTCTCGTCCGCCCGGGGCTCGCGGGGGGTCAGGACCGTTCGTCGAGCCACGTCCGGATCTGCGCCGCCGCCAGCTCGCTGCCGGTCGGTTCGCCCTTGCGGACCGAACCGCCGAAGTGCGTGCCGGCAACGCTCGTCACCGTCAGGTCGTCGCTGCCGAGGGCATCGCTCATCGCGGCGATATCGGCCGGGAAGGACGCCTGGTCGCCGGTGAACTCGACCAGCATGCTCGGCACCGTCACGGCCGGCGCGTTGCGCAGGAAGTCCGCGCGCGTCGTCGTGACGCTCCATGTCGACATCCACGCCTCGGCGGTCGACAGGCGGCCGAACCCCGGCAGCCCGTAGTTGCCGAGGTCGGGTCGGCGACCGAACAAGGAGCCGTAGGGCCGCTCGTTGGGGTCCAGCGACAGGTCGACGTTGCGCAGGTCGGCGTCGGTGCGGTGCACCGGGATGACCCGCGGGACCAGCGCCGCCCGGCGGTCCGCCACGTCGTGCGCGGTGTCGTACGCGTCCGCAGCGGCCGCGGTGGCCTCGACGTGGGCGCGCGCGACGGCGTCGATCCGCCGGATCCGCGCGGTCTGCGCCGCGCGGTAGCGCGCGACGAACTCGACGTCGTACGACGAGCTGGCCGGCGCCGGCACGAAGCCGTTGGCCGGGGAGAACGGGTCGAGCGACGGGTCGACTGAGAGCGGGTCGCCCTCGTTGGTCACGGACGGATCGATGACGCGCTCCAGGAGCGCGCCCTGGCCCGGGTGGGGGGCCATGAACACGATGCCGTCCGGCAGGGGCATCACCGCCTCGGCGAGGGCGACGGCCCGGCCCGAGGGGGTCGCCACCAGCCGCTCGCCCGGGGGCAGGGACGCCTGCTCGCAGTAGAACGCGGCGAGTGTCGCGCCCCCGGAGTGCCCCAGGCTCACGACCCGCTCGAAGCCCTGGTCCCGCAGGAACGCGTGGCCGGCGGCGAAGTCGACGATCGCCTGCTCGTGGAGCAGGTTCAGGTCGTTGTTTGGCGAGCGCGAGCCCTGCGTCCAGACGGCGTGGCCGGCCTCCAGGAGGTGGGGCACCATCGCGTGGTGGGTGACGTCCTGGCGCGGGTGCATGATCGTCACCACGGTGCGCGCGCCGCCCGGCGCGCGCAGCACGCCGGTCACCTTCGCGCGGTCGACGGTGGCCAGCTCGTGCACGGTGGTGGTCACGGCGCTCACCGGGCCCCCGATCCTCGGTCGGTGTCGGTGTCGGTGTCGGTGTCGGTGTCGGTCCCGGCGTCGGCGTCCGCTCCGGCGCGGGCCTCGGTGCGCAGGGCGTCCTTGTCCCACTGCGCGATCCGCCACCCGTCGAGGCCGGCGACGCAGCTGTACCAGACGGCGTGCCGCGCTCCCGTCGAGCGCCGGTCGATCGAGATCGGCGCAGCGGACGTCAGGGCGAAGTAGGGGCCGACCTTGGCGACCTCGACGTCGGGCAGGTCGGCGGCCACGCCCGCGATGGGCACGTTCTCGGGCACGTCGAGCATGAAGAGCCGGTGGGTCACGACGACACCGGCCCCTCAGGGGAGACGGCGAGACCGGGGGCGGCGGCGCCGTCGGGGGCGGTGATCCCGTGCCCGGCGCCGGTGGCGCCGACGCGCTCGCGCTCCCAGCGCTCGGCGCGCTCGACGATGAGCTCGGCCTTCCGCACCAGCAGGTCATCCATCCCGGCGCCGGGTCGCTGCACGATGTCGACGAGCGCGTCGATCGTGAGGGTGGCGTCGAGGTCCTCCTGGGGCATCACCGGGCGCATCGCCCGGGTGATCTCGACCATGTAGCCGTTCGGGTCGTGGGTGTAGATCGACTCGATGGTCTCGTGCTGGATCTGCATCTCGACCGGCCACTCGCTGGCGTCGAGGCGGCGGCGGTACTCGAGCATGTGGTCCTCGGTGTCGACGTGGAGCGCGAGGTGGCGCGAGCGGACGAAGAACTCGGGCACGTCGGCGTCGAAGCGGGCGTAGACGTCGCCCTTGGCGCCGGACTGCGGCGGCTCCAGGCCGAAGTAGTAGAAGAAGGCGATGCGGTCGCCACCGCCGATGTCGAAGAAGAAGTGGATGAAGTCCGGGTGGTTCTCCGGACCCCAGCCCGCTGCGCAGATCGAGTGCACGACCGGGAAGCCGAGGGTGTCGCGGTAGAAGCGCACCGTCCCGGCGGGGTCGAAGGTCGGGAACGCGGCGTGGTCGACGCCCCGTACGAGGTGCTGGTCACCGAGGTCGCTCATCGGATGTCCTTCCGGTGGGGGTGGGCTGGTGGGGGCGGGCGGCTCAGACGCCGACGGCCAGGTCGGCGCGCAGGAGCGAGCCCGCGCCGGGGATCGCCACGGGGAGGCCCGTGGCGCGCAGGATGCTGTAGGCGCCCGCGGTCGCGGCGGACAGCACGGGCAGGCCGAGCTCCTGCTCGGCCGTCTCGACGAGGTCGAGCGAGGGCATCTGGACGCAGGCGGAGATCACGAGCGCGTCGACGCCGGTGAGGTCGAGCGACCGTGCGGCGGCCATGACCTGGTCGCCGGGGATACGGCCCACGGCGTGGTTGTCCTCGACCTCGAGGGCGCGCCAGTCGGCGACCTCGAGGCCCTCGGCCTCCAGGTAGGCGACGACCTTCTCGGCCAGGGGCCGCACGTACGGCGTGACCAGCGCGATCCGGGACGCGCCCAGGGCCCGCACGCCCTCGACGAGCGCGCCGGCGCTGGAGCGCACCTTGGCGTCGCTGCCGCCCGTGGCGAGCTGCTCGGCGACGAGGGCCTCGACGCGCTGGTGCTCGCCCGGGCCTACGGCCATGAGGGCGACGAGGCAGGCGTACAGGATCACGTCCGGCGAGGCGTCGCCGATCTCGAGCACGCAGCGCTCGCGCTGGGCGTTCATGGCGGCGAGCTGCTCGGGGGAGACCCGCGCCATCCGCATGCGGGTGGAGTGGAACGAGAACGTGGCGTCGGCGTGCCGCCCGAGGAGGGCCGGCATCTCGGTCTCGACGGTGACGTTGGAGCTGGGGACGACGAGCCCCACGCGTACTGGTGCCATTGGGTTCCTTTCGACCACTCCAGCATTCAACGCCGGTGATGGAAAGTCAACGGATGCGTAAGATGGCCATTGCCACAGGTCTACCGTCGGGTGCCTGGCGTGGCCCGGTGGTGTGCGGCGTCACGACCCGCGGTCGCTAGCGTGGGCACGTGAGCGCCGACGAGACCCAGCCCAGCCGCCCCCGGACGAACACGCGGCGCTCGCTCGTCGAGCAGGAGATCTACGAGTCCGCCACCCGGCTGTTCGCCGAGCGCGGCTTCGCCGGGACGAGCTTCCAGGACATCGCCGACGCCGTCGGCCTGACGCGTCCCGCGCTCTACCACTACGTGCGGAGCAAGGACGAGCTGCTCGCCCGCCTGGTCTCGGAGATCACCGAGAGCGCGGCGGCCGAGATCGCCGCCGTCGCCGAGCGCGCAGACCTCTCTCCGGCCGACCGGGTGCACGGCATCGCGGCCACGATCGCGCGACGCCAGGGTTCGCACGCTGCACGCTTCCAGCTGCTCGTGCGCTCCGAGGCCGACCTCCCCGAGGAGATCGCGGCGGCCCACGCCGCGGGACGGCGCGCCGTGCTGCGCCTGCTCGCCGGCGTCGTGGCCGAAGGTGTCGCCGACGGGTCGTTCCGCGACGTCGATCCGCGGGTCGCGGCGCTCGGCATCATCGGCATGAGCAACTGGGTCGCCTGGTGGTACCAGCCAGGGGGGCGCGACGACCTCGACGCCGTGTGCGAGGAGCTGGCCGGGCTCGCCGTCGGCGGGTTGCGCGGTGACCCGGCGCGACCCGTGGCGACGACGCCGGCGGAGGCCGTCGGCGCGCTGCGCGCCGAGCTCGACCGTCTCCAGCGGCTGCTGGAGGGATGATCGCCGACCGCTCGTGTCGCCCGACCTGCTCCGTACCGCCCCGCCCCGGCTGCTGCCGGGGCGGGGCGGCCTCGTTCTCGCTGCCGGCGATTTACGATGGTGTTGATCTATTGACGCTTACGTCGGTCGCTCCTAGGGTGTGTGAGCCCAGCCACACCGACAACAAGGACGGGACGACATGGCTTACGTCATCGGGGTCGACGTCGGCGGAACCTTCACGGACGCCGTGCTCGACGACGACTCAGGCAACCTCGTTGCGGCCAAGGCGCCGTCGACGCCGCCCGACTACTCCCAAGGGGTCATGGACGTCCTGGCCGCGCTCGCCGAGCAGCTGGGCGAGCCGCTGGGGGAGATGCTCGCCAAGACCCACCACATCGCCCACGGCACGACCTCGTCGCTGAACGCGCTCGTCATGGGCAACGTCCCGCCCGTGGGGTTCGTGACCACCCAGGGTCACCGCGACTCCTTGTTCATCATGAACGTCGAGGGCCGCTACCTCGGCGCCTCGCCCGAGGTGCTGCAGAACGTCCTCGGGCAGAGCAAGCAGCACGCGCTGCTGCCCAAGCGCCACGCGGTCGAGGTGGTGGAGCGGCTCGACCGCAACGGCGACGTGGTTGTCGCCCTCGACGAGCAGTCTGTACGCCATGCGGTCGCGCCGCTTCTCGCGGAGGGCATCCGGTCGATCGCGGTCTCGCTGCTCTGGGCGTTCAAGAACCCGGCGCACGAGCAGCGGGTGCGCGAGATCGTCCACGAGCTCGACCCCGACGTGTTCGTCTCGCTCTCCAGCGAGGTCAGCCCGCGCATCCGCGAGTTCGCCCGCAGCGCCACCACCGTGATGAGTGCCCAGATCGGCCCCGGCCTCCGCGACTACCTCGGCACCCTCGAGGGGCAGCTGCGCGCGGACGGGCTCGCCGGGCCGCTGCTGGTGATGCAGAGCAACGGCGGCGCGATCGCGGCGGCCGAGGCGCCGGCGACGGCGATCAGCACCGTCGGGTCCGTGCTCACCGGCGGCGTCGTCGGTGCCGTGTCCCTGGCCGAGCAGCTGGGCCACCGCAACGTCATCTCGACCGACGTGGGCGGCACGACCTTCCTCGTCGGCCTGGTGGTCGACGGCGAGCCGGTCCGCACCAGCACCACGATCATCAACCACCACCCGATCAACGTGCCGACCCTCGAGGTGCACGCCATCGGCTCCGGTGGCGGCGCCATCGCGTGGATCGACGCCGGGGGCAACCTGCAGGTGGGCCCGCGCAGCGCGCAGTCCGTGCCCGGCCCGGCCTGCTACGCGGCCGGGGGCACGGAGCCGACGAACACCGACGCCAACCTCGTGCTCGGCATCCTGCCGACCTCGGGCCTCCTCGGCGGCCGGAAGGCCCTCGACCTCGATGCCGCCCGCGACGCGATCCGCACCCGGATCGCCGAGCCGCTCGGCCTGAGCGTCGAGGACGCGGCGGCCGCGATCTACGCCGTGCAGAACGCCCAGACCGGCGACCTGCTGCGCAAGACGGTCGTCGAGGCGGGGCACGACCCCCGCGAGTTCGTGCTCTACGCGTTCGGCGGTGCGGGTCCGGCGTACTGCGCGTCGTACGCCGCCGAGGTCGGCGTGAAGGAGGTCGTGGTGCCGCTCGGCCCCGTGGCCTCCGCGTTCTCGGCGTACGGTCTGGCCTCCTCCGACATCGTCCTGACCGCCGAGGTGTCCGACCCCGGCCTGATGCCGCTGCCGCCCGAGCGTGCGGCGGCGCACTTCGGGGCGCTCGAGGCGCAGCTCGCGGGCGCCCTGGGGCGGCAGCAGCTGAGCTTCGACCGCGTCGAGTACGCGCGCTCGATGGACCTCTGCTACACCGCCCAGCTCGCGGAGGTGTCGGTGGAGGTCCCCGGGGGCGAGCTCGAGCCGGCCGACATGGTCGGCGTGGCGGAGTCGTTCGAGCGCCGCTACGCGGAGCTGTACGGCGAGGGCACCGGGTTCAGCGCGGCGGGGGTGCAGGCCATCACCTTCCGCGTGCGGGCCACCGGCATCCTGCCCTTCGACCCGCAGATGCCGAAGCTGGCCGACGCGGAGAGCGCCGACCCCGCCGACGCGCTGCTGGCCACGCGCAGCGTCTGCCTCGACGCCCGGCACGGCTACGTCGACACCCCCGTCTACGACTACCGCGCGCTACGGGCGGGGCATCGCATCGCCGGCCCGGCCGTCATCGAGGTGCCGACGACGACGGTCGTCGTACCCCCGGGGATGACCGGCACCGTCGACCACCTGGGCAACCTGAACATCCACACGAGGGACTGAGGACGAGAAGATGGTCATGGCAATCCCCGGCTCCGAGCGCTTCTCGAGCCGCCCCGTCGACCCGCAGGTCGTGGCTGCCGGTCTCCCGGCGGACCTCCCGGTCCACACCGTCACACAGGAGCAGGTCGACGCCCTCGACCCGCTCACCTACGAGGTCGTGCGCCACCGCCTGTGGTCGGTGACCGAGGAGATGGGCGAGGCGCTCAAGCGCATGTCGGGCTCCCCGATCGTCACCGACGCCAACGACTTCGACTTCGCCATCTGCGACGAGGTCGGGCAGGAGGTGCAGGTCGGTCTCTACAACACCATGCTGGTGGGCGCCGTCGACCTCGCCATCTACTGGACGCTGCAGAACCGCGCCACCAACCCGGGCATCCGGGAGGGCGACATGTTCCTCTGCAACGACCCGTGGGTGGGGGGTGGCCTCCACCAGAGCGACGTCATCGTCTTCCAACCCGTCTTCCACGACGGCGAGCTGTTCGCCTGGACGAGCGCGATCTGCCACGAGCCGGACCTCGGGGGCGTCGGTCTCGGGTCGTTCAGCCCGGCGGCCCAGGACGTCTTCGCCGAGGCCCTGCCGACCCCGCCGATCAAGGTGGTGAAGGACTTCGAGATCCAGGACGACGTCGCCGACGTGTGGGTACGCCGCTCCCGCGTGCCGATGCTCGTGAACCTGGACCTGCGGGCCAAGGTCGGGTCGAACACGGTGGGTCGCAAGCGCCTGGAGGAGGTGATCCGGCAGTACGGCGCCGACACGGTCAAGGCCGTGATGAAGCGGATGATGACGGACGCGGAGGGCCGGCTGCGGGGCAAGCTCCGCAGCCTGCCGGACGGCACGTGGAAGGCGACGGGCTACCAGGACCAGTCGCACGAGGGCGACCGCGGGGTCCACAAGATCACCGTCGCCATGACGAAGGCCGACGACAGGCTGGTCTTCGACTTCACCGGCACCGACGCCCAGACCGGCCTCATCAACTGCACGTACGCCGGGATGCGCGGCGGCGTCATGCTCGCGCTGCTGCCGATGCTGGCCCACGACATCCCGTGGTCGGCCGGCGGTCTGATGCGCTGCTTCGACCTGGTGTCCGAGGAGGGCACCATCAACAACGCCTCGTTCCCCGCCGCGGTCGGGCGGGGACCGATCGGGCCGGCCTGGTTGACCGGCACCCTGGTCGCCGAGTGCCTCTCGCAGATGCTGGATCGCTCGCCCGACCTGGGGACGACCGCGCAGGCCGCGTGCTGCGGCACGTGGGACACCGCCGTGGTGGCCGGGCTCGACGAGCGAGGGGAGGTCCCGCAGCCGTTCCTCAACATCATGATGGAGCCGATGGCCGGCGGGTACGGCGCGCGGCCGCAGGCGGACGGCATGGACACCGGAGGTCTGTTCTGCATCCCGATGGGACGGATCCCCGACGTCGAGATGACCGAGTTCCTGTACCCGCTGCTCACGCTGTGGCGCCGGGAGGAGCCCGACTCGGGTGGCCCGGGGCGGCAGCGGGGTGGCGTCAGCGCCTCGCTCGCCGTGACGTTGCACGGGTCGAGCGTCCCGGCGGGCCTCGTGCTCGCCTCGGCGGGCAAGGCGGTCGCGCAGAACAGCGGGCTGGCGGGCGGCTACCCGGGCAACACCGGGCTGGACGCCGTGGTGCGCGGCGTGGACGCCCACGCGCTGCTGGCCGAGGGCCGGATCCCCTCCTCCGTCGAGGACTTCGGAGCGGAGGTCGAGGTCGGTCACTGCTACGCGCAGTCCTACGTCGCCCCGGGCGAGGTGCTGTACATGCACTGGCAGGGCGGCGGCGGGTACGGCGACCCGCTGCTGCGGGAGCCGGCCGCGGTCGCGCACGACCTGGCCGAGCTGAAGGTGACCCGGGAGGGGGCCGAGCGGGTCTACGGGGTGGTGCTGGGCGCCGACGGTGCCGTGGACGACCCCGGCACCCGGGAGACGCGCGAACGGATGCGGGCCGAGCGCCGTGAGCGGTCGTCGTCGCCCGAGGTCGGGGACGGTCGTGTCGACCTCTCTCGCGCCCGGGCCGTCGACGACAACCTCGTGGTCGACGGCACCCAGGTGGGGTGCGCGCACTGCGGGCTCGAGCTGGCGGACACCACCCGCGACGCGCAGCTCCGGCTGGCCGTCTTCGAGGGACCGTCGAGCACGGCGGGACCCCAGGTCACGTCCGACCCCGAGATCTACGTCGACGAGCCCATCGTGTTCCGGCAGCTGTCGTGCCCCGGGTGCCTCACGGCGGTGTACTCCGGCATCGTGCCCACCTCCCACGAGGACCACGTCGCCGACCTCGACCGCTTCACCGCGTCCGCCGGGTGAGCCGCGGGCGGTGCCGCGCCTCGCGGCACCGCCCGTTCCCCACCCGCCGCCGCGTGCGCCGCTGGCTAGTGTCGACCCATGGCTGACCTCACCACCGACGACCTGCGCGGCCGGGTGGCCGCCGTCCTGCCCGGCGTGCGCCGCGACCTGGAGGCGCTCGTGCGCATCGAGTCGGTGAGCGCCGACCCGGCCCGGGCCGGCGAGGTACGGCGCAGCGCCGAGGCCGTCGCCGCGCTGCTGGAGGCGGAGGGCCTCGACACCCGGATCGTCAGCGCCGACGGCGGCGCCCCCGCCGTCATCGCGACCCGACCGGCCCCCGCGGGTGCGCCGACGGTGCTGCTTTACGCCCACCACGACGTGCAGCCCGAGGGCGACCACGCCGACTGGGCGACGCCCCCCTTCGAGGCGACCGAGGCCGACTCGCCCGGCGGCCGGCGCCTCTTCGGGCGCGGCGCCGCCGACGACAAGGCCGGCGTCGTGGCCCACCTCGGCGCCCTGCGTGCGCTCGGCGACGACCTGGGCGTCGGCGTGACGGTGTTCGTCGAGGGCGAGGAGGAGGTCGGCTCCGACACGCTGCCGGCCCTGCTCGCCGAGCACGCCGAGACGCTGCGGGCCGACGTCATCGTCATCGCCGACTCGACCAACTGGGACATCGGCGTGCCCGCCCTGACCACCAGCCTGCGCGGCCTCGTGCGGGTCGACGTCGAGGTGCGCACGCTGACGCACGCGGTGCACTCCGGCATGTGGGGCGGCCTCGTCCCCGACGCGATCACGACGCTGGCGCGGCTGCTGGCCACGCTCCACGACGACGCGGGCGACGTCGCGGTCGCCGGGCTGCACGCCGGCCCGGCCGCCGACGTCGACTACCCCGAGGAGCGCCTGCGCGCCGAGTCGGGCGTCGCCGAGGGCGTCGCGTTCGTCGGCACCGGCTCGGCGGTCGAGCGGCTGTGGACCAAGCCGTCGCTCAGCGTCACCGGCCTCGACGCCCCGAAGGTCGACGGCGCCTCCAACACCCTCGTCCCGGCCGCCCGCGCGAAGCTGTCGATGCGCATCGCTCCCGGTGACACCGCCGAGAGCGCGCTGGCCGCGCTGCGCGCCCACCTCGAGGCCCACGTGCCGTGGGGCGCCCAGCTGCAGGTGACCGTCGTCGACACCGGCGAGGCGACGCAGATCGACGCGACCGGGCCGGTGTACGACGTCGCCCGCGCCGCGTTCGCCGAGGCCTGGGACGGCACGGTCCCGGTCGACATGGGCGTGGGCGGCTCGATCCCGTTCATCGCGGAGTTCCTCGAGGCCTTCCCCGAGGCCGCCGTGCTCGTCACGGGCGTCGAGGACCCCGACACCCGCGCCCACGGCCCGAACGAGGGCCTGCACCTCGCCGAGTTCGAGCGCGTGCTGCTCGCCGAGACGCTCCTGCTGGCCCGCCTGGCCGAGCGGGGGGCCTGAGGACGGCGGCTCCGGAGCGGCGGCCGGGAGGCGGGGAGTGCGCGCGACGACCGCGGCGTTCCTGGAGCGCCACCGCGCCGAGCGGGTCACCGTGCTCGCCGAGGCGCTGCTCGCCGTCATCCGCGCCGAGAACGTGGGGTACGCCGAGGTGCCCGTCCTCGCCGACGACGACCTGCGCCGCTCCTGCCTCGACAACGTCGCCCGCGTGCTCGAGCTGCTCGAGGTCGAGCTCGACCCGGCGCGCGCCGGGGGGCCCGACCGGTACGACGCGGCCCGCGCCACCGGGCACCGGCGCGCCGAGCAGGGCCTGCCGCTCGACGACGTGCTGCGCTCGTTCCGCATGGGCGGTCGCCTGATCTGGGAGGACCTCCTCGACCAGGCCGGCGACACCCTCGACGCCCACGACGTTCGGGAGATCGGCACCTCGCTGTGGGCGGTCGTGGACCGCACGTCGGCGGCGGTCGCGGCGGCGTACCACGAGACCGAGGCCGGCGCCCTGCGCGCGCACGAGCAGCGCCGTACCGCCCTGTGGGAGGACCTGCTCGCCGGCCGCGGCGCCGACCCCGTGTTCGCCGCCGAGGCGGGCCGCCTGCTCGACCTCCACCCGGGAGCCCCGTGCATCGTCGTGGTCGCCCACGGCGACACCACGGCGGCCGCGGCCCGCAGCGCGGAGGCGGGCCTGCGGGCGGCGGGCTACCGCTCCAGCTGGGTACGGCGCGCCGTCGGCGTCGTGGGTCTCGTCGAGGCCGGCTCGCTCGTCGCTCCCGACCTGTCGGCGGGGCTGCGCGTGCTGGTGGACGGCCCGGTGGGCACGTCGGGGGTGGCGGTGGGGTTCGCGCAGGTGGAGCAGGCGTTCCGCCACGCGCTCGCCGCGCAGCGCATCGCCGCGAGCCGCGGCGTGCCGACCGTCGCGTTCGACGACGCCCTGCCCGACGCGCTCGTGCTGGCCTCGCCCGACATCGCCGCCCGCCTGGTCGACCGCTGGCTCGGCCCGCTGCTCGAGCTCCCCGGCGACGAGGGGCGCGCGCTCGTCGAGACGCTCGAGGTGTGGGTGCGGCTGGGCGGATCGACGACGGCGACCGCGCAGGCGCTGCCGTGCCACCGCAACACGGTGCTCAACCGGCTGCGCCGCGTCCGGCAGGTCACGGGCGGCCGCGTCGGCGCCGCGACGCCCCCGGTCGAGCTGTCGCTGGCGCTCGCGGCGTACCGGCTGGGCGCCGCGGGCTGAGGCGAGCCTGAGCACCCGTGCTCATGGCCGACGGCGCGGCCGAGGAGGACCGTTCGACCCGTGATCTCGGCCCGGACGACGCCTTCCTCGGATCGCCAGGCGCGGTTCCTCCTCCTCGCCCGGGCCCGGCTGCTGTGGCGCTGGCTCGTCGTCTCGGCCGGTGTGGGCGCCGTGACCGTGGTGTGCGGCCTCCGGATGTGGTGGTTCCCGGGCCCTCACGCGGTCGTGGGCGACCTCCTCGCGGGGGTGCTCCTCGCGGCCGTGGGACTGGGGTGGGGGGTGCTCCACCTGGCCCTGGCAGCGTGGGTGGCGTGGGGGTGTGGTCGCCTGCGCAGGAGCGGCGCGCACCGTCTCCTGGTGGTAGCGGCTTCGGCGTGCGTGCGCGTCGCGGCAGGCCTCTGCCTGCTCCTCCTCCTGTCGCTCCTCCACCTGCCCCACCTGGGTGTGTTCCTGGCGACGGCGCTGGCGCAGCTCGTCTGCGTCGCCGTCGTCGCGACCGGCCTGCTGGTGGGGCGCGGACTCCGCTGGGGCGCTCGCCAGCGCGGCGGTGTGCAGACTGCCCAGTGATCGCCGTCACATCGTGGGCGCGCTCGGGTTGGGGCCGGCTCCCCGGGATGCGAACGTGGTCTGCGGGAGGGAGTGACCGCACCGGCCTCGGCCGGCTGACACTCCGGAGGACGCAGTGGCTCGACCGACGACCGACCAGACGCACGACGCAGCAGGGGAGGGGAGCAGCACCGGGGGTGACGGCGTGCGCCGTCGCACCTTCCTCGGCTTCGTGCTCAGCGGCTCGACGCTGGTGGCCGCGGCCCCGCTCGGGGTGGGTGCTGCGCCCGCGAGCGCCGACGGCATCCCGACGCTGCCGCAGCCGCCGGAGATCCTCGACCTCAACGACTTCCTCACCCTCGCGGGTGCGGCGACGAGCAACCTCATCTCCATCACGATCAACGCCGACGGCACGGCCTCGTTCGCCCTGCCGCGCGCCGAGGTGGGCCAGGGCATCACGACCTCGACGGCGATGATCATCGCCGAGGAGCTCGACCTGCCCGTCGACAAGGTCGAGGTCACCCTCGCCCCCGCGCGCCCCGAGCTGCTCCTCAACCAGCTCACGGGCGGCTCCAACACGACGATCTCGACGTACACCCCCATCCGGGTGGCCGCCGCGGTCGCGCGCCGCGCGCTCCTCGAGGCGGCGTCGGTGCAGCTCGGCGACGCGGTCGACCAGCTCGTGGTCAAGCTCGGCGGCGTCATCGAGGCCCCCGACGGCCGCCGGGTCACGTACGGCGAGCTCGCCGGCCCTGCCGCGGCCGCCCAGAGCCGCGGGGTCGAGGTCGAGCTGCCGGAGCGCACCTCCCACCCCGTGATCGGCCGTCCGCAGAACCGCATCGACGCCCTCGAGGCCGTCACGGGCCGCAAGCAGTTCACGACCGACCTGCAGGTGCCCGACGCACTGCCGACGATGGTCTGCCGCGCGCCGAAGCTCAACGGCCGCGCCCTGCGGGTGCACAACCTTGCCGAGGTGCGACGGATGCCGGGCGTCACCCACGTCGCGCACATGGACTTCGGCGTCGCCGTCCGCGCCCGCACGTTCGGGCAGTGCATCGACGCCGTGCGCGCCGTCCGTGCGGACTGGGACCCGGGCACCGTCACGGGCGAGTCCGACGAGACAGTGCTCGCCCGCCTGCAACGCGACCAGCTGCCCCTGCCGTCGCTGCCGAGCCTGCCGCTGCTGCGCACCGTGAACGCGGACTTCACGTTCTACTTCCGCAGCAACTCGGCGATGGACACCAACTCCGCGATCGCCGACGTGCGCGCCGACAGCGCCGAGATCTGGTCGGGGCTGAAGTCCCCGGTCATCGCCCAGGAGCAGATCGCCGCCGCCATCGGGCTGCCGGTCTCGAAGGTGCGGGTCAACGTCACGCAGAGCGGCGGGTCGTTCGGCCGCCGCCTGTTCTTCGACGGCGCGAGGGAGGCCGCGCTCATCAGCAAGGAGATGGGCGTGCCGGTGAAGCTGATGTGGCACCGCGCCGACGACGCCCGCGCCGGGCGCACGCACCCGATGTGCACCTCGAAGATCCGCGCCGCCCACGTGGGCGGCCAGGTCGTCGCCTTCCAGCAGTCGCACGCCAGCGTCGAGACCGACTTCCGCCACGGCCTGGGCGAGGCCCTCACCGGTTTCGCCGCCGACCTGCCGGCCGGCCTCGGCAACCTCGGCTTCGCGGAGACGGTGTTCACCCTGACGCAAGAGATGCCCTACAACTTCGGCGCGGTCGTGCAGACGCTCACCGAGTCGGACGGCCGGTTCAACACGGGCAGCATGCGCAACATCTACTCACCCGACGTGCGCGCCGCCTCCGAGCTGGTGGTCGACCGGCTGGCGGCCGACATGCGGCGCGACCCCTACCAGTTCCGCCGCGCCTTCTCCCGCAACGCCCGTGTCACCGCCGTCCTCGACCGGGTGGCGCAGGCCGGGCGCTGGGGGCGGGCGATGGAGCCGGGCACCGCACAGGGCATCGCCATCCACAAGGAGTACAAGGGCGCCTCGGCCTGCCTGGTCGAGACCGACTGCCGGCCGCAGACGGTGGGCCGCCAGGTCCGCGAGGCCGTCACCGGGCCCCGGGTCACGAAGGTCGTCTTCGCCATCGACGTGGGCCTCGCGATCAACCCGCGCGGCCTCGAGGCGCAGATGCAGGGCGGCATCAACGACGGCATCGCCCTCGCCCTGACCTCCAGCCTCCACCTGCGCGACGGCCACTTCCTCGAGGCCAGCTGGGACAACTACTTCTACACGCGGCAGTGGAACACCCCGCCCGAGGTCGAGGTGCACGTCATGCCGTCCGACAGCCCGCAGCCGGGCGGCGCGGGCGAGGCCGGCGTCGCGGCGACCTTCGCGGCCGTCGCCTGCGCCTACGCCCGGGCCACGGGCACGATGCCGACCCACTTCCCGGTCAACCACCACGACCTGGCCTTCGAGCCCAAGTCGTTCGAGCCGCCGGTCCCGGCGTCGCCGACCAACGGCCTGCGACTCACGTACTGACCCCGCCCCGCCCCGCCCCGCCCCGCCCCGCACTGCCACCGAGGAGCCTCCCGTGCCCCGTCAGACCTTCCGCCTCAACGGCGAGACCGTCAGCGTCGACGTCGAGGACGACGTCCGCCTCCTGTGGGTCCTGCGCGACCTGCTGGGGGTCGTCGGCCCCAAGTACGGCTGCGGCATCAACGTCTGCAAGGCGTGCACCTCGCACGTCAACGGCCGCGCCTTCAACCCCTGCGCCGTCCCCGTCGGCGACCTCGGCCCCGACGACGAGGTCACGACCATCGAGGGCCTGCCGGCGACCGTCGGCGCCGACCTCCACCCCATGCAGGAGGCGTGGCTGGAGCGCGACGTCGCCCAGTGCGGCTACTGCCAGCCCGGCCAGATCATGGCCGCGGTGGCGCTGGTGAAGAAGGTGAAGCGGGAGGGCCGGGCCATCACCGACGCCGACCTCGACGGCATCCGCAACATCTGCCGCTGCGGCACCTACACCCGCATCCGCGAGGCCGTGCGGGCCGGCGAGCGTCGGATGTGACCCGTCCGGGTACGGCGCGACGTCGCCCGGTCGGTGCGCCGCGCCGTACCATGGACGGGTGGCCAACTCCGTGAGCACACGCAAGGGGGGCGACGGTCGACTCACCGCCGCTCTCGACCCCCAGGACCAGGGTCCGCAGGACGCGTGCGGCGTCTTCGGGGTGTGGGCGCCGGGCGAGGACGTGTCGAAGCTGACCTACTACGGCCTCTACGCGCTGCAGCACCGCGGCCAGGAGTCGGCGGGCATCGCGGTCAGCAACGGGCGCCAGATCCTCGTCTACAAGGACATGGGTCTCGTCTCCCAGGTCTTCGACGAGTCGACGCTGGACGCGCTGCAGGGCCACGTCGCGATCGGCCACTCGCGCTACTCCACCACCGGTGCGAGCACGTGGCACAACGCGCAGCCGACCTTCCACCCGACGGCGCACGGCTCCATCGCGCTGGCCCACAACGGCAACTTGACCAACACCGCCGAGCTGGCCGAGATGGTGCGCGACCGCAGCGTCCTCGACGGCGAGCTGGACCTCAAGGTCCACCGCCCCGAGCAGAACTCGACGAACGACACGAGCGTCGTCACCGCCCTGCTCGCCGACCACCCCGACACCACGGTCGAGGAGCGCGCGGTCGAGCTGCTGCCCCACGTGCGCGGCGCCTTCTCCTTCGTGTGGATGACCGAGGACACGCTGTACGCCGCGCGTGACCCCCAGGGCATCCGCCCGCTGGTGCTCGGCCGCCTCGAGCGCGGCTGGGTCGTGGCGTCGGAGACCGCCGCGCTGGACATCGTGGGCGCGTCGTTCATCCGCGAGATCGAGCCCGGCGAGCTCATCGCCGTCGACGCCGACGGCCTGCGCAGCCGCACCTTCGCGGAGCCCGCGCCCAAGCACTGCCTCTTCGAGTTCGTCTACCTCGCCCGCCCCGACACCGTGATGACGGGCAAGCGGATGCACAGCGTGCGCGTCGAGATCGGCCGCCGCCTCGCGAAGACGTTCCCCGTCGACGCCGACCTCGTCATCCCCGTCCCCGAGTCCGGCACCCCCGCCGCGATCGGGTACGCCGAGGCGTCCGGCATCCCGTACGGCACCGGCCTGGTCAAGAACTCCTACGTCGGGCGCACCTTCATCCAGCCGTCGCAGACGATCCGCCAGCTCGGCATCCGCCTCAAGCTGAACCCGCTGCGCGACGTCATCGAGGGCAAGAAGCTCGTCGTGGTCGACGACTCGATCGTGCGCGGCAACACCCAGCGCGCGCTCGTGCGCATGCTTCGCGAGGCCGGCGCCCGTGAGGTGCACGTGCGGATCTCCTCGCCGCCGGTGAAGTGGCCCTGCTTCTACGGCATCGACTTCGCGACGCGCGCCGAGCTCATCGGCAACGGCCTGACGGTCGACGAGATCTGCCGCTCCATCGACGCCGACTCGCTCGGCTACATCGAGCTCGACGACCTGGTCGACGCCACCGCCGTGCCGAAGGACAACCTGTGCCGGGCCTGCTTCGACGGGGTCTACCCGATCGACCTGCCCGACTCCGCCCACCTGGGCAAGGACGTCCTCGAGGTCCGGCGCTCCGCCCCGGCCACGCCGGCCGCGACGACGACCGACGTCGACGGCCTCGCCGCATCCCTCGCGGGTGGCGGCGCCGCCGACGCGCTGCGCCGGCCCTGACCCGCCGTACCGCGCCCCGACCGACCACCCGCACCACCTGCACCCCCGCACCCCCGGCCCCCCAGGAGCAGCTGACGTGACCGACCCCGCCGAGAACGCGTACGCCGCCGCCGGCGTCTCCATCGAGGCGGCCGACCGCGCCATCGACCTCATGAAGGGCTGGGTCGAGAAGTCCCGGCGCCCCGAGGTCATCGGGGGTCTCGGCGGCTTCGCCGGGCTGTTCGACGCGAGCGCGCTCAAGGCCTACGACCGGCCCGTGCTGGCCACGTCGACCGACGGCGTGGGCACCAAGGTGGCCATCGCCCAGGCGATGGACAAGCACGACACCATCGGCTTCGACCTCGTCGGCATGGTCGTCGACGACCTCGTCGTGTGCGGCGCCGAGCCGCTGTTCATGACCGACTACATCGCCACCGGCCGCGTCGTGCCGGAGCGCATCGCGGCCATCGTCAAGGGCATCGCCGAGGCGTGCGTCGAGGCCGGCTGCTCGCTGGTCGGCGGCGAGATCGCGGAGCACCCGGGCCTGCTGGGCCCCGACGACTACGACGTCGCCGGCGCCACCACTGGCGTCGTCGAGGCGGAGCAGATGCTCGGCCCCGGTCGCGTGCGCCCCGGTGACGTCGTCATCGCGATGGCCTCCAGCGGCCTGCACTCCAACGGCTACTCCCTCGTGCGGCACGTGCTGCTCGCCGGCGCCGGCTGGGAGCTCGACCGCCAGGTGGACGAGCTGGGCGGCACGCTCGGGGCCGAGCTGCTGACGCCCACGCGCATCTACACGAAGCCCGCCCTCGCGCTGGCCCGCGGCACCGCGACCCATGCGATGGCCCACGTGACCGGCGGCGGCCTCGCGGCGAACCTCGAGCGGGTCATGCCGGCCGAGCTCACCGCGACGATCGACCGCGGCACCTGGACGCCGCAGCCCGTCTTCGACCTGGTGCGCCGCGTCGGCGACCTGCCCCAGGCCGACGTCGAGGCCACGCTCAACTGCGGTGTCGGCATGGTGGCGCTCACCGACCCCGGCTCCGTCGACACCGCGCTGCGGATGCTCGCCGAGCACGGCGTCGAGGCCTGGGTCGCCGGCGAGGTCCGCGCCCTGGCCGACGGCGAGGTCGGTGGCTCGGTCAACCTGGTGGGCCAGCACCCGGGCTGGTGAGGTTTCCCCGCCTAAGCGGGGAAACCTGTGGTCTACGGCCAATGCCTGGCTCGCAGAGCACATGGTTCGGCCGCAGGGTCCGCAACGACAGGTCCAGGACGACGAAGGCGCCCGCCCCCCGAGGGGGACGGGCGCCTCGTGTCGTCGTACGGCGTCAATCGCCGTCAGTCGTCGTTCCCGCCGCCGATGCGGGTGGTGGCGCGGCTGCCGAGACCGACAGAGCCCTGCAGGTCGGTCGGACCCACGGCCTCGCGCAGAGCCGATGCGCTGTACGCCGTGAAGTCGTCCCCGGGCAGCTCGTCGCGGATCCCGCGCATCGCGTCGCCCCACATCGGGGCGGCGAACGCCGAGGCCGAGACACTGTTGCTGAACCGCCGGCCGCCGACCCGCTGGCCACCGAGCGAGATGGGCGTGCCGAACTCGTTGGCGCCCGCGATCATCGCCGACGTCGCGAGGTTCGGCGTGTAGCCGACGAACCACACGGAGCGGCCGTTCTGCGTCGTACCGGTCTTGCCGGCAGCGTCGATCCCCAGGCGCTGGCGCTGGGCGAAGCCGCCCTCGATGACGCCCTGGAGCACGTAGTTGATCGCGTCGGCCGTCTCAGGGGTCAGCACCTGGTTGCACGTCGGGTCGTAGGTCTTGATGACGTTGCCGGCCGAGTCGGCGATCTGCATGACGGGGAGCGCCGCGCAGTGGTTGCCACGGGCCGCGAAGGTCGCGTAGGCCTCGGCCATCTCGACGGGGCTGACGTCGGCGACGCCGAGCACGAACGAGGGGACCCGCTCGGCCAGGCGGCCCGGCTGCTCCTCACCGGTCGGGTTGTCGAGCTCCACGCCCATCTGGCGGGCGAGCTCGAACGGCTGGCACAGGCCCGTGCGCTGCGTGAGCTGCGCGTAGAACGTGTTCACCGACAGCCGCGTGCCGGTCACCATCGTCATGTAGCCGGAGTCGGTGGAGTTCGAGGGTTCCCACGCCACCGAGCCGCCGTAGGGCTCGCCGTCGCAGTCGCGGAACGTCGACTCGCGCACGGCGACCTGCTCGGGGGAGTTGATGCCCCAGCTCAGCGGCACGCCCTGCTCGATGGCGGCGGCCAGCACGAAGGTCTTGAAGGTCGAGCCGGCCTGGAAGCCGTTCGAGTCGCCGAGGCGCTCGGGCACCGCGTAGTTGAGGTAGGTCTGGCCCGCCTCCATGTTGGTGCCCATGGGGCGCGACTGCGCGAGCCCTCGTACGTAGCCCGTGCCGGGCTCGACCATGGCGAGCCCGCCGATGGCGTTGTCGGTCGGGTTCACCGCGTCGGCGACGGCCTCGTCGGCGGACGTCTGGTAGGTCTGGATGAGCGGCGTCTTGATCGACAGCCCGCCTTCGTAGAGCAGCGAGCGCCGCGCCTCCTCGCTCTCGCCCAGGGACGGGTCGGCGAGCAGGTAGCGCAGGACGTAGTCGCAGTAGAACGGGGCGACCGACGACACGCAGCCGTTGGACGGCGCGTTGATGCTGAGGCCGAGGTCCAGGGAACGCGCCCACTGCTGGGCCCCGTCGTCGATCACGTTGAGCTGGGCCATGCGGTCGATGACCACGTTGCGGCGCTGCTGTGCGCGCTCCGGGTTGATCGTCGGGTCGAGGCCGACCGGGTTCTGCACGAGGCCGGCGAGCATCGCGGCCTGCGGCAGGGTCAGGTCGGCCGCGTCGGTGCCGAAGTAGGTGCGGGCCGCGGACTGGATCCCGTAGGCGCCGTTGCCGAAGTACGCGAGGTTGAGGTACCGCTCCAGGATCCAGTCCTTGGAGTAGGTGTTCTCGATCGCGATGGCGTAGCGCAGCTCCTGGATCTTGCGGCTGAACGTCTCCGCCGTCGCCTCCGCACGGGCCTGCTCGTCGTCCCCGGCCTGCTGCACCAGCGTCAGCTTCACCATCTGCTGCGTGATGGAGGAACCACCCTGCACGACGCCGCTGTTGGCCTGGTTGACGATGAGCGCGCGCAGGGTGCCCTGCAGGTCGAGCGCCCCGTGCTCGTAGAACCGGTAGTCCTCGATCGAGACGATGGCCTGGCGCATCAGCGGGCTGACCTGGGTCAGCGGCACGTTCACGCGGTTCTCGTCGTAGATCGTCGCGATGACCTGGTCGTTCGCGTCGAGGATGCGGCTGCGCTGCGGCAGGGTCTGGGTCTCCAGCTCGGCCGGCAGCTCCTTGACGCTCTCGGAGACGTTGCGGGCCGAGATGCCGGCCATGCCCGCGAAGGGCAGGGCCAGGCCGGAGACGACGACGCCCAGCACGACGGAGGCCGCGAGCATCACCAGAAGGTGCTTCACGACGCGTCCCGCCGTGAGACGCTCGGGTGCAGAGGGGGACATGGGTCCCAAGGGTACGGGACCGTGCCGGGCCCGGGGCCTTTCCCGACGCCGCCGTCGCCGGCCGCGTCCGCCGGCCGCGCGCACCCCCCGTCACGAGCGCCGGGTCCCGGTCACGGGACCACCCGGGACCTATGGCCTAGTCCCTTCCGACTACCAGTCTTGACGCAAATGGGTCTGCCGCGGACCTCGCGGATTCTTTACCTTGGTCCCGTTGGGTTGGAGAGTCGGGTGCGGGCGTGGGGCCGTGCACCTGACGCGAACGGGCGGGGACGTCACATGTGGGTCGAGGACTGGACGACGAAGGCCGTGTGCCGTCAGGCGCAGCCGGACGAGCTCTTCGTTCGTGGAGCCGAGCAGAACCGCGTCAAGCAGCTGTGCCAGGGCTGCCCCGTGCGCACCGAGTGCCTCGCGGAGGCGCTCGACAACCAGATCGAGTGGGGCGTCTGGGGCGGCATGACCGAGCGCGAGCGCCGCGCCCTGCTGCGCCGCCGGCCGGCCGCGTCGTGGCGCGACGTGCTCGAGTCGGCGCGCAACGAGCACACCACCGCCGCGGTCTGAGCCGCCGGTAGCCGCCGGTAGCCGCCGGACCCCCGGTGGCCCGGCTCAGCCGGGGGCGAGGAGCTCGCCGACGCGGCGCAGGCCGTCGAGGTCGTGCACGTCGCTGGCCAGTGCCGGCACGACAGCCGTCGGCACCTCGGGGTGCGTGGCCGCGAACCGTGCCCGCAGGGCCGCCTCGCGCTCCGTGATGCGCACGTGGTCGGCGTGCAGCCGCAGCAGGCCCTCGGCCAGCTCGGGGTCGTGCAGCTCCCCGGCGTCCCGGCGGCGCTCCAGGCGCTGCGCGGCGGCCAGGGCCTCCTCGGCGCTGAGGTCGACCGGCGGGTGCGGGTGCGCCCGGTTCACCACGAGCCCGGCCAGCGGCATCCGGTCGTCGGCCAGCCGCTCGACGAAGTACGCCGCCTCGCGCAGCGCGTCGCGCTCCGGCGCCGCGACGACGACGAACGCCGTACGGGAGTCCTGCAGCAGCGAGTAGGTCTGCTGCGCCCGCTGCCGGAACCCGCCGAAGACGGTGTCGAACGCGGCCACGAACGTCTGCAGGTCGGTGAGCACCTGGGCGCCCAGCACCTTCGTCAGCGCGTTCGTGATGAGCCCGAAGCCCATGCTCATCACGCGCGCCGGGCCCTTGGCGGGCGCGAGCAGGAGCTTGATGAACCGGCCGTCGAGGAAGCTGGAGAGCCGCTCCGGGGCGTCGAGGAAGTCCAGCGCCGAGCGCGACGGCGGGGTGTCGACGACGATGAGGTCGTAGGTGCCCTCCGCCTCCGCCTGCCGGTGGATCTGGCCCAGCTTCTCCATCGCCATGTACTCCTGCGTGCCCGCGAACGAGCTCGACAGCGCGACGTAGAACGGGTTCTCCAGGATCGCCCGCGCCTTCTCCGGGCTGGCCTGGCTCTCGACGACCTCGTCGAAGGTCGACTTCATGTCGAGCATCATCGCGTCGAGGCTGCCGCCGGCCGAGGTGTCGAGACCGGTCACGGGGCGGGGGGTGTTGTCGAGCTCCTCGATGCCCATGGACTGCGCGAGGCGGCGGGCCGGGTCGATCGTCAGCACGACCACCTTGCGGCCGCGCTCGGCGGCCCGCATCGCCAGCGCGGCAGCGGTCGTCGTCTTGCCGACCCCGCCGGAGCCGCAGCACACGATGATCCCGGTGCCCCGGTCGTCGAGGAGCGCGTCGAGGTCGAGGTACGGCGCGGGGCCCTCCTCGGCGGCCAGCGGGCCGACGCGGTGGCTGCTGCGGCGGTGCGACGCGGCGCGCCCGGCGGCCCCGCCGGGGTCGGTGCTGCTGACCGTCATGCGTCCTCCCTCGTCCCGTGTCGCCGGCCGTGCCTCATGCCATGCCCTGGCGGCGCAGGTGGGCGGCGAGCTCGTAGAGACCACCGAGGTCGACGCCGCCGGCGAGGCGGGGCAGCTCGTAGGTGGGCACGCCGTACCCGGCCACGAGGGCCCGCTGCGAGTCCTCCAGCGCCCGGCGCTCGGCGTGGTCGCGGCCCTGGGCGAGCAGGTGCTCGGCGAGCGCGCCCAGCTCGTCGGGGGAGCCCTCGAGCCCGGCGGCGGCCAGGTCCCCGGCGAGGGCGGCGGGGTCGGCGGTGCCGGCCGTCACCTGCGCGAGGTCGTCGGCGTCGAGCTCCTCGGGCCGGGTCAGGTTGACGACCACCCCGCCCACGGGCAGGCCGGTGCGGCGCAGGTCGGCGATGCCGTCGGCCGTCTCCTGCACGGGCATCTCCTCGAGCACGGTCACGAAGTGCACCGCGGTGCGCGAGGAGCGGAACAGCGTCATCATCAGGTCGGCCTGCGACTTGATCGGGCCGACCTTGGCCAGGCCGGCCAGCTCGTCGGAGACGTTGAGGAACTGGGTGATCCGGCCGGTCGGCGGGGCGTCGAGGACGACCGCGTCGTACTGGCGGGCGCCCTTGCCGCGGCGGCCCGGCTTCGCGGCCTCGAAGACCTTGCCGGTGAGGAGCACGTCGCGCACGCCCGGCGCGATGGTGGTGGCGAACTCGATGACGCCGAACTTGTCGAGGGCCCGGCCGGCGCGGCCGAGGCGGTAGTACATCGCCAGGTAGTCGAGCAGCGCCGACTCGGCGTCGATGTGGAGGGCGTGCACCGTGCCCGCGGGGCCGCGGGGCGAGCCGTCGGGGGCGGCGGCACCGGGCGTGGCCGGCAGTCCCTTGGCGATCTGGCGCTCCTCGTAGGGGAGCGGGTCGACGTCGAACATCCGGGCGATGCCCTGGCGGCCCTCGACCTCGCAGAGCAGGACGCTGCGGCCGGTCGAGGCCAGCGCGAGCGCGAGCGCCGCGGCGACCGTGGACTTGCCCGTGCCCCCCTTCCCCGTGACGACGTGGAGCTGCACGTCGCGCCAGTGCGTGGCGTCCGGGACCTTGGCGGGGGGCACGCCGCGATCCTAGCCACGGGCCGGGTGGCGGGGACGGGCTGCGGGACGGGCTGCGGGACGGGCCCGGGGGCGCCCGGGGGCGTGTGAGGATCGGGGCATGTCCACCTCGATCTACGCCGTCACCTACACCTACTCCGACGACGCCGCGCTGCGCGACGAGCACCGGGCCGCCCACCGGGAGTACCTCGCGGGCCTCGCCGACCAGCAGAAGATGGTCGTCTCCGGCCCGTGGGGCGCCGACGAGGCCCCCGGCGCCCTCCTGCTCTTCCGCGGCTCCTCCGCCGACGAGGTGCGGGCCCTCACGGCCGAGGACCCCTTCGTCACCGTCGGCGTCGTCGTCGAGCAGACCGTCCGCGCCTGGGAGCCCGTGCTCGGCCCCGGCAAGGACGTCTTCGCGGGCTGAGCCTCAGTCCCGGAACGCCGAACGGGCCCTCGCTCCGGAACGCCGTACGGGCCCCGGAACGCCGTAGTCCCTGACGTTCCCGTCACGACACGCCGGTCGGTACGTCGGGAACGTCAGGGACTACGCAGGTGCACCCCCCACCGGCCGCCCCCGGGTGGGGTACGGCGGGGCGCGGGGCTCAGTCCGCCGTCAGCCCCGCCGCGGGGCTGACGCGCGCGGCCCGGCGGGCGGGCAGCACGCAGGCGACGAGCCCGGCCAGGGCGGCCACCGCGACGACGGCGGCGAGCTGGCCGTACGGCAGCACGAGCGCCGCGTCCCCGATGCTCGGCTGCACCATCACCCGCACGCCGATCACCGCGAAGAACACCCCGACGGCCGTGCCGAGCAGCGTCGCGACCACCGAGAGCAGCACGCCCTCCGCCGCCAGGGTGCGGCGCAGCTGGCGGCGGGTCAGGCCGAGCGCCCGCAGCAGCGCGTTCTCCCGGGCCCGCTCGAGCACCGAGAGGCCGAGCGTGTTGCCGATGCCGACGAGCGCGATGAGCACACCGACCCCGAGCAGGCCGACGACGGCCATGACGACGACGTCGAGCTGCGTGTCGACCCAGTTCCGCTGCTGCAGGAGCGGGGTGACGCTGGCCCCGCTGCCGCTGGCGGCCGCCTCCAGGTCGGCGACGAGGTCGTCGACGTCGACGCCGTCCTCGGCGCGCAACCACACGGCGTACGGCTCGGTGCCCTCACCGACCAGTGCCTCGAGCGTCGCGGGGGAGACGAGGGCCGCCGCGCCCCAGCCGCCGTCGACCAGCCGCGGGGTGAGCGTGCGGGTGCCGGTGGCCGTGGTGACCTCGACCCGCTCGGGCACGCCGGCGGTGCCGACGAGGTCGTAGGGGACCGCGATCTCGTCGTCGCCGGGGACCGCGATGGTGCGGTCGCCGCGGACGACCTCGTCGAGGGCCCGGTCGGCGTCCTCGGCGGCGGCCGGGGCCGCGATGGCGAGGGAGTCGCTGGCCCACACCTCCTCGGGCGGCAGGCCGCCGGTGTCGCTGCCCGCCGCCGGGGCCACGGCCGCGAGGCCGCCGGGCACGACGACCGCGGCGTCGGTGCCGCGCATGCCGCTCACCCGCTCGACGAGGTCCGCGGCGAGCGGGCCGGAGTCGGCGGCGACGGTGACGTCGACCGGGTACTGCTGGTCGAGCTCCTCCGCGGTCGCCGCCCGGGCGCTCGCCATCCCCGTCAGCACCGCGGTGGTGAGGGTGACGCCGATGAGCAGCGAGGCGGTGGTCGCCGCCGTACGACGGGGGTTGCGCACCGCGTTGTCGCCCGCGATGCGGGCGGAGGGGCCGGTACGACGGACCGCGAGCCCCACGAGCCGCAGCAGCGCCGGCACGATGACGGGTCCGAGCAGCACGACGCCCGCGAAGAAGGCGGTGCCGCCGGCGACCATCACGAGGAGGGCCTCGGTGGCGACCGCGAGGGCGAGCCCGGCGCAGCCCGCGGCGAGCACGAGACCGCCGAACGCGATGCGGGCGCGGCCCGCGGTCGTGCGCACCGACGGCGCGGCCTCCGGGCGCAGCGCGGCCAGCGGGCTCACCCGCGTCGCCGTCCGGGTCGGCACCCACGCGGCGACGACGGTGGTCACGACACCGCCGAGGAAGGCCGCGCCCCACCAGAGCAGCGACGGGTCGACCGCGCCGAGCGGAAAGTCGACGCTCGCCCGCAGCGCCGCGACGCCGCCGTAGCCGAGCGCCGCACCCAGGGCGAGACCGGCCAGCGAGGCGAGGAGCCCGACCACGAGCGCCTCGACGCGGATCGCCCGGCGTACCTGGCGGCGGGTGGCGCCGACGCAGCGCAGCAGCGCGAGGTCGCGCAGGCGCTGGGCGAAGAGGATGGAGAACGTGTTGGCGATGACCATCACCGACACGACCGCCGCGATGGCGGCGAAGAGCAGCACGAGCATCGCCATGACGTCGACCTGCTGGTTGACCTTCTGCAGCCGGTCGTCGGCGACCTCGGCCGGGGTGAAGGTCTCCAGCACGCCGGCGGGCTCGACGTCGGCGCTCGCGCCGCTCCCCGTCCCGTCGTCGCTGAGCGCCGCGATCGCGTCGGCGGCCGCGCCGACGTCGCCGCCGGGGGCGACGGCGTACGTGACCGTCTCGGCCCACCAGCCCTCGAGGGTGCGCAGGGTCTCGAAGGGCACCCACAGGGCGCTCGAGGCCAGCGTGGTGCCGTCGGCGAGGCCGACGACGGTGACGGTGGTCGCGGACTCCCCGCTGCCGATGACCACCTCGTCGCCGACGGCGATGTCGCGGGCGCGGGCCTGCGACGCGCCGGCGACGGCCTCGTCGGGCGCCTCGGCACCGCGGCCCTCGACGACGCTCTGCCAGACCAGGGACGGGTCGTCGGCCCACGTGCCGATCGCCGCGTCCGTTGCGACGGTCGAGCCGTCGGGGCGCGCGATCGTCAGCCACGTCTCGGCCAGGGGCACGGCGGCGTCGCCGCGCTCCTCGGCGAGGTCCACGACGGCCTCGACGCCGGTGTTGTTCGGCCAGCCGTCCATCCCGCCCCCGGTGACGACGAGGTCGCCCTTCTCGTAGGGCTTGCCGACCTCGCCGGTCAGCCCGCCGCGGGCCGAGGAGGCGAGGGCGTCGGTGACGACCACGAACGCGACCGCGATGGCCACGGCGAGGACCGCTGCGACGTAGCGGCGGGTGTGGGTGCGCAGCGACGCGAGCAGCACGGTCCTCATCGGGTGCCCCCGTCGGTGCGGACCGCGGCGGCGGGACGCAGGGTGGCGACGAGCTCCTCGGGCGTGGGGTCGACGAGGTGGGCGCGCACCGAGCCGTCGGCGAGCACGACGACGTCGTCGGCGTACGCCGCGGCGTCGAGCTCGTGGGTCACCATCACGACGGTCTGGCCGAGCTCGCGCACGCAGCGGCGCAAGAACCCCAGCACCTCGGCGGAGGTGTCGGAGTCGAGGTTGCCGGTCGGCTCGTCGGCGAAGACGATCTCGGGCTGCGCGACGAGGGCGCGGGCGATGGCGACGCGCTGCTGCTGGCCGCCGGAGAGCTCGCCGGGCCGGTGGCCGACCCGGTCGGTGAGGCCGAGGGTGGAGACGACCTCGTCGTAGCGGGCCCGCACCGTCGCGTCGACGCGCCGGCCCGCGAGCTCGAACGGCAGCAGGATGTTCTGCCCCGCCGTCAGCATCGGCAGGAGGTTGAACGCCTGGAAGACGAAGCCGACGTGGTCGCGGCGGAAGCGGGTGAGGGCGTCGTCGTCGAGCCCCTCGAGCCGCTTGCCGGCGATGCTGACGGTGCCCGACGTCGGCTGGTCGAGGCCGGCGAGGCAGTGCATGAGGGTGGACTTGCCGGAGCCGGACGTGCCCATGACGGCGGTGAAGCGGCCGGCCGGCAGGTCGACGTCGACGCCCCGCAGGGCGTGCACCTCGGCGTCGCCGCGGCCGTAGGTCTTCGTCAGGCCGCGGGCGCTCGCGGCCGGCGCGGGGCCCGTCGGTGCCGGGTGGACGAGGTCGGTGAACGGTGTCGTGGACATGACCAGGACGCTAGGTACGGCGGGGTCCCCGCGTCGTCCGGCGACCGGTTGATCCTGCGGCGGGCGGCGGGTGCCGTCGTACGACGGGGGGTGGACGCCGCGGCGACCGCTCGTCCACCCGGGGGATGACGGGGCCCGGCGCCGGGCCCCGGCTCAGCCGGCGGAGACGACGCCGGTCTCGTAGGCGAGGACGACGAGCTGCACCCGGTCGCGCGAGCCGGTCTTGGCCAGCAGGCGGCTGACGTGGGTCTTCACGGTGGCCTCGCCGACGACGAGCGTGGTGGCGATCTCGCCGTTGGACAGGCCGCGGCCGACGAGCTCCAGCACCTCGGCCTCGCGGTCGGTGAGGGCGGCGAGCCGCGGGTCGGGCACGGCGGCCCCCGCCGCCGGTGCGCCCGTCGCCGACCCGGACCCGCCGGACCCGTCGCCGTCGGGCAGCGTCGCGGCGAAGTGGTCGAGGAGGCGGCGGGTGGTGGACGGCGCGACCACGGCGTCGCCGGCGTGGACCCGCCGGACGGCCTCCAGCAGCTCGGGCGGGGCGGCGTCCTTGAGGAGGAACGCGGAGGCGCCGGCCTTGAGGGCGGCGAAGGCGTACTCGTCGAGGTCGAACGTGGTGAGCACGATGACGCGCGGCACGCTCTGGCCGGCGGCGGACTGCGCGGCGAGCCGGCGGGTGGCGTCGACGCCGTCCATGCGGGGCATCCGCACGTCCATCAGCACGACGTCGGCGGCGACCGCGCCGAGGCGGCGCAGGGCCTCCTCGCCGTCCCCGGCCTCGCCGACGACGGTCAGGTCGTCCTGGCTCTCGACCAGCATGCGGAAGCCGGCCCGCACCATCTGCTGGTCGTCGACGAGGAAGACGCGGATCGGATCGGTGACGCTCACACCGGGATCCTCGCACCGACCTCGAACCCGCCGCCGGGGCGCGGGCCGGTGGTGACGCTGCCGCCGGCGGCGCGGACCCGCTCGCGCATCCCGACGAGGCCGAGACCGCCCGTCGAGGCGTCGCGGCCCGGGGTCGCCGCGGCGCCGCGGCCGTCGTCGGTGACCCGCACGACGATCTCGCCCGGAGCCTCCGCGACGACGACCTCGACGGTGCCCACGGGGCCCGCGTGCCGCCGCACGTTCGTGAGGGCCTCCTGCACCACGCGGTAGACGACCAGGGCCGTGCCGTCGGGAACGGCGGGCGCGGGGTCGGGGAGGTTCGCGACGATCGGCAGGCCGTCGGCGGCGGCCTGGTCGAGGAGGTAGGGCAGGTCGGCGAGGCCGGGCTGCGGGGCGGTGCCGGTGTCGTCCGAGCGCAGCAGGCCGAGGAGGCGCCGCATCTCGGTGAGGGCCTCGCGGCCGGTGGCGGCGATGGTCTCCAGCGTGCGGGTGGCGACGTCGGGGTCCTTGGCGGCGGCGTAGCGCGCCCCGTCCGCCTGCACCACGATCACCGACAGGCCGTGGGCGACGACGTCGTGCATCTCCCGGGCGATGCGGGCGCGCTCGTCGGAGGCGGCCAGCTCGGCGCGCTGCTCGGCGTCGCGGGCGAGGTGCTGGGTGTGGGCGATGAGGGCGTCGACGTACGCCGCCCGGGTGCGCCCCAGGGTTCCCAGCGCCCAGGCGGCGAGGACGATGAGACCGATCGTCACGGCGTAGCTGCGGGCCGCGCCGCCGCCGGCCGAGTACGTCGCCGTCCAGTCCAGCGCCGCCACGACGCCGGCCACGAGCCCCGTGCCGAGCGCGACGTAGCCCATCGTCGCCGACGAGAACCGCGCCACGGAGTAGACCGCCACCGGGAACGCGAGCTGGCTGACCAGGGGTTCGCCGTACGTCGGCACCTGCAGCGCGCTCGCCGCCGCCACGGCCGCGAAGGTCGCGACGGGGTAGCGACGCCGCCACAGCAGCGGGACGGTCTGCAGCACGCCGAGCACCAGCGCCACCAGCGACGCCAGCCCGAGACCGCCCACGAGGGCCAGGAACCCGATGCCGCCCACGACCCCGAGGTCGAGCAGCGCGGCCCCCTTCGGCCCGAGGCGCCGGGGCTGTCGCGGCAGCACGGCGACGGTCGTCATGACCGGTGAGCGTACGGCGCGCCCCACCCGCCCCGCGTCCACCTGCGGGTGGATCCGCGGCCACCTCGCGCCATCGGTCACCTCGGCCCCCGCGGCACGTCCCCCCGACCACACCGGCGGGCGTCGGGCCGGACCGGACCACTTGGTAGCGTCCCGGGACCCCGACGACGAGGAGCACCCCCCGTGGCCGAGCAGCACCAGCCCGACCAGACCCCCGAGACCGGCAGGCCCGCAGCGGCCGTCGACGGCTCACCGCCCCGCTGGCGGGTGATCGGGCCCGGCCTCGTGGTGGCGGCGACGGGCGTCGGCGCGGCCGACCTCGTCGCGACGCTGGTCGCGGGGTCGCGCTACGGGTACACGCTGCTGTGGGTGGCGGTGCTCGGCACGATCATGAAGGTCGTGCTGGTCGAGGGCGCGGGCCGCTACTCGCTCGCCACCGGCCGCTCGATCTTCGACGGCTGGCGCAGCCTCGGCGCCTGGACGATGTGGTACTTCGCGCCCTACATCATGGTCTGGGGGATCATCTACGGCGCGACGGCGATGTCGTCGTCGGCGCTGCCGGTGGTGGCGCTCTTCCCCGAGCTGTCGCTGCGGTGGGTGGCGATCGCCAGCGGCCTCCTGGGCCTGGCGCTGGTGTGGTTCGGCAGCTACGCGACCTTCGAGAAGGTCGTCACCATCTTCGTCGGCATCATGTTCGTCGCGGTCGTCGGCGCGGCGGTGCTGACGCTGCCCAACCTGGGCGAGGTGCTGCTCGGCCTGCGCCCGATCATCCCGGACGGCTCGATCGTCTACGTGCTGAGCATCGCGGGCGGCGTGGGCGGCACGATCACGCTCGCGGCCTACGGCTACTGGCTGCGCGAGAAGGGCTGGTCGACCCCGCACTTCATGCGGGTCATGCGCATCGACAACAACGTCGCCTACGCCGTGACCGGCATCTTCGTCATCTCGATGCTCGTCGTCGGTGCCGAGCTCCTCTACTCCGCGAACATCGCCATCAGCACCGGCGACCAGGGCCTGCTCGACCTCTCCGAGGTGCTCACCGACCGGTACGGCGACGTGTTCGGCCACGTCTTCCTGCTCGGGTTCTGGGCCTCGTCGTTCTCCTCGCTCATCGGCGTGTGGAGCGGCGTGAGCCTCATGTTCGCCGACTTCGTCGGCACGCTGCGGGGCCTCGAGCCCGGCCACCCCGACACGCGCACCGGCGGCAAGTACTTCAAGGCCTACATGCTGTGGCTGACCTTCCCGCCCATGCTGCTCCTGCTGCTCGACGAGCCCGTCGGCCTGATCCTGGCCTACGGCGTGCTCGGCGCGTTCTTCATGCCGTTCCTCGCCGTGACCCTGCTGGTGCTGCTCAACCGCACCGGCGGCGGCCGGGCGGACCCCGGCGGCGTGGTGGGCGCCGTCGTGCCCCGCGAGTGGCGCAACCGCTGGTTCTCCAACCTCGCCATGGCGGTGTGCGCGGCGCTGTTCGTGGCGCTCGCCGTCAACGAGCTGAAGAAGGCGCTGGAGCCGTACGTCGGGTGGTGGTGAGCGCGCCGAGTAGGGTGCCCGCATGACGAAGTGGGAGTACCAGGTGGCGCCGATTCCGCTCCACAACGAGGCACTGATGCTGAACAACTTCGGCCAGGACGGCTGGGAGCTGGTGGCCATCCACACCAACGCCCAGGGCGGGCTCGTCGCCTTCCTCAAGCGTCCCGGCCAGGGCTGAGCCGTGGCGCACCCCGAGGAGCGCCTGGCCGAGCTCGGCCTGACCGTGCCCGAGGTCGCGAAGCCGGTCGCGGCGTACGTGCCCGCGGTCCGGTCCGGCATCCACGTGATGACGTCGGGCCAGCTGCCCATGCGGGGCGGCGAGCTGATGGCGACCGGCAAGGTAGGGGGTGCGGTGAGCCCGGAGGACGCCGTCGCCTGCGCGCAGCAGTGCGCCCTCAACGCGCTCGCCGCCGTCAAGGCCGAGATCGGTGACCTCGCGCTGGTGAAGCGGGTGGTGAAGGTCGTCGCGTTCGTCTCCTCGACGCCCGACTTCACCGGGCAGCCGCAGGTCGCCAACGGCGCCTCCGAGCTGCTGGGCCGGGTCTTCGGCGAGGCCGGGGTGCACGCGCGCTCCGCCGTCGGCGTGCCGGTCCTGCCGCTCGACGCGCCCGTCGAGGTCGAGATCGTCGTCGAGGTCTGAGCGTGCGCATCCCGCTGCCGCCGGTGCCCGTGCCCGACGAGGTCGTCGCGCTCTCGCAGGAGTACGCCGCGGGGCGGCGCACGCCCGTGGAGCCCCGCGACGCCGCGACGGTCGTGCTCGTGCGCGACGGCGCCGGCGGTCCGGAGCTCTACCTGCTGCGGCGCCACACCTCGATGGCGTTCGCGGCCGGCATGGCGGTCTTCCCCGGCGGCGGGGTCGACCCGCGCGACTTCGACGCCGACCTGGGTGACGGCGGCTGGGCCGGTCCGCCGCCCGCCGCGTGGGCCGATCGCCTCGGCGTGGACGTGGACCGCGCCGCGGCGCTGGTCTGCGCCGCCGTGCGGGAGACGTTCGAGGAGTCCGGCGTGCTGCTGGCCGGCGCGTCCGCCGACGAGGTCGTCGCCGACACCACCGGCGACGACTGGGAGGCCGACCGCGTCGCGCTCGAGACCCACGAGCTGGCCTTCACCGACTTCCTCGCCCGCCGCGGGCTGGTGCTGCGCACCGACCTGCTCGGCGTGTGGGACGCCTGGGTGACGCCCCGCTTCGAGCCGAAGCGCTACCGCACCTGGTTCTTCACCGCGGCGCTCCCCGCGGGCCAGCGCACCCGTGACGTCTCCACCGAGTCGTCCTCGGTCGAGTGGGTGCCGGCCGCCGACGCCGTCGCGGCTGCCGAGACCGGGAGCACCGCGATGATGCCCCCGACGTACCTCACGTGCCTCGACGTCGCGCAGCAGTCGAGCGCCGCGGCCGTGCTCGCCGAGGCGGGCCGGCGCACCGTGGAGATGTTCGAGCCGGACGTCGAGCCGCTCCCGGACGGCGGCTGGACCATGTCGATGCCCGACCGGATGCGTCCCGTCCTCGCGGCGCACCGCGGCTGAGGGGCCCCGCGTGGAGGCGTGGCACGGCGGCACCTTCGGCGAGCGGGCCCGGTGCGTCCTGGCCCCCAACGCCGGGACGATGACGCTGGACGGCACCAACACGTGGGTGCTGAGCGAGCCGGGCGCCGCCCGCGCCGTGGTGGTCGACCCGGGTCCGCCCGACGAGGCCCACCTCGACGCGGTCCTCGAGGCCGCCGGCGGCCGGGTCGGCGCCGTGCTCCTCACCCACCACCACCTCGACCACTCCGAGGCCGCCAAGGCGTTCGCGGAGCGGGTCGGCTGCGGCGTGCGGGCGCTGGACCCGGCGTACCGGCTGGGGGCCGAGGGGCTGGGCGACGGCGACGTCGTCGAGGTGGACGGGCTGGAGGTGCGCGTGGTGGCGACGCCCGGCCACACGGCCGACTCGCTGTCCTTCGTGCTGCCCGCCGAGCGGGCGGTGCTGACGGGCGACACGGTGCTGGGGCGGGGCACGACGGTGGTCGCGCACCCCGACGGGCAGCTCGGTGCCTACCTCGACTCCCTCGACCGGCTCCACGCGCTCGCCGAGCGCGAGGAGACGCGCGTGGTGTGGCCGGGGCACGGCCCGGTGATCGACGACGCGCTGGCCGCGCTGGACTACTACATCGCCCACCGGCGCTCCCGGCTCGAGCAGGTGGAGACGGCCGTGGCCGGCCTGCGCGAGGTGGAGCAGGTGGACGCCGACGCGCTGCCGCGCCGCGTGGTCGAGGTCGTCTACGCCGACGTCGACCCCGTGCTCTGGGGCGCCGCCGAGCTCAGCGTGCGGGCCCAGCTGGCGTACCTGGGGCTCTGAGGTTTCCCCGCCTAGGCGGGGAAACATGTGCTTTACGACCTAGGCATTGCTCGTAGAGCACATGATTCCCCACCTAGGCGGGGAATCATGAGGTTCGCTCAGCGCGCGCGGCGCGAGAGCCGCTCGATGTCCATGATGACGACGGAGCGGGGCTCCAGGCGCAGCCAGCCGCGCGAGGTGAAGTCCGCGAGCGCCTTGTTGACCGTCTCCCGCGAGGCGCCGACGAGCTGCGCCAGCTCCTCCTGGGTGAGGTCGTGGTGCACGTGCACGCCGTCGTCGGCGGTGCGGCCGAAGCGGTCGGCGAGGTCGATGAGGGCCTTGGCGACGCGGCCGGGCACGTCGGAGAACACGAGGTCCGCCACGACGTCGTTGGCCTTGCGCAGGCGCGCGGCCAGCTGGGCCAGGAGGCCGCGGGCGACGCTGGGGCGGCCCTCGATCCAGCCCTGCAGGTCGTCGTGGGAGAGCGACGCGAAGGTCGACTCGGTCACCGCGGTGACGGTCGCCGAGCGCGGGCCCGGGTCGAAGAGCGACAGCTCGCCGAACATCTGGCCGGGGCCGAGGATCGCCAGCAGGTTCTCGCGGCCGTCCGCGGAGGTGCGGCCGAGCTTCACCTTGCCGTCGAGCACGACGTAGAGCTTGTCCCCGGAGTCGCCCTCGTGGAACAGCACCTCGCCGCGCCGCAGGCGGGTCTCGGCCAGCGACTCGACGAGAGACTCGATCGCCTCGTCGTCGAGCGCGCTGAAGAGCGGCGCCTGACGCAGCACGTCGATGTCCACAAGATCCTCCCGGGGAGACGGTGTCGGTCGTGGCGCGCGCCACGACCACCCCGCATCCTAGCGGCGACGCGCCTCCAGCGCCGCCAGGCCGTGGCACGGCACGCCGGTCGGTGGCGACCCGTACCCTGTCGGGGTGCCCGACGTCGCCCTGGTCCGCCGTGCCCGGAAGATCAACCGGGTGCTGGCGGACACCTATCCCGACGCCCGGTGCGAGCTCGACTTCGACAACCCCTTCGAGCTGCTGGTCGTCACCGTGCTCTCCGCGCAGACGACCGACAAGCGGGTCAACGCGGTGCGGCCCACGCTGTTCGCGGCGTACCCGGACCCCGCCGCGATGGCCGCCGCCGACCGCGCCGTGCTCGAGGGCATCGTGGGCCCGCTCGGCTTCTTCCGCGCCAAGACCGACGCGCTGCTCAAGCTCAGCCAGGCCCTCGTGGAGCGGTACGACGGGCAGGTGCCGGCCCGCCTCGAGGACCTCGTGACGCTGCCGGGCGTGGGCCGCAAGACGGCCAACGTCGTGCTCGGCAACGCGTTCGACGTCCCCGGCATCACGGTCGACACCCACTTCGGCCGCCTCGTGCGCCGCTTCGGCTGGACCGAGGAGACCGACCCGGTGAAGGTCGAGCACGCGATCGGCGCCCTCTTCCCGCGCAGCGACTGGACCATGCTGTCGCACCACCTCATCTGGCACGGCCGGCGCCGCTGCCACGCGAAGAAGCCCGCCTGCGGCGCCTGCCCCGTCGCCAAGTGGTGCCCCGCGTTCGGCGAGGGCCCGACCGACCCGGTGCTCGCGGAGGCGCTGGTGCGCACCGAGGGTCGCGCGTGAGGGGTACGGCGGCGGCCGCCGCCCTGCTCGCCCTCACCGGCGCGCTCGCCGGCTGCGCGCCCGCGGAGCAGGGGGCGCGGGACGGGGAGACGTACGTCGTGCCCAGCGTGGGGCCGCGCGACCTGGTGGTCGACAGCCCCGAGCTGCGCGAGCTCAAGGCCGACGCGGGCGTCGAGCCGTGCGTGCCGGGGACCGGCGAGCCGGTCGACGGCGGCCTGCCGAGCGCCGTGCTGCCGTGCTTCGGCGGGGGCGAGCCGGTCGACCTCAGCTCGCTCGAGGGCCCGCTGCTGCTGAACTTCTGGGCCAGCTGGTGCGGCCCGTGCCGCGAGGAGATGCCGCTGCTGCAGGCCTTCCACCAGCAGTACGGCGACCAGGTCGCCACCGTGGGGGTCGCCTACAACGAGCTCGACCCCGAGGGGGCGATGGAGCTGGTCGCGGACTCCGGGGTGACCTACCCGCTGCTCGTCGACACCCAGGAGTACCTCGGCACGCAGGAGGCGTTCCTCGCCCTCAACCGCGGCCTGCCGGTCACCACCCTCGTCGACGCCTCCGGGCAGGTCGTGTTCAGCGAGGCCATCGCGCTGAAGTCCCCGGAGCAGCTGCTCGACCTCGTCGACGAGCACCTGGAGCTGCAGCGGTGAGCGGGCCCGGCGGCGGGGGACCCGGCAGCGAGGAGGGGAACGGCACGGACGGGACCGTCGCCCCGGCGGGTGCCCCCGACTGGCTGCGCCCCATCACCGACGCGCTCGCCACGATCCGGGCCGAGCACCTCACGGCGTTCACGCCCCCGCCCGGCGGCGACGCCCGCCCCGGCGCGGTCCTCATGGTGTTCGCCGAGGGCGAGCGCGGCCCCGAGCTGCTGCTCACCGAGCGGGCCCACCACATGCGCTCGCACCCCGGGCAGGTGTCGTTCCCGGGCGGCAGCCTCGACCCCGGCGAGACCCACGAGCAGGCCGCGCTGCGCGAGGCGTGGGAGGAGATCGGGCTCGATCCGGCCTCCGTGCACGTCGTCGGGCGGCTGCCCGAGCTGTGGCTGCCCCCCAGCAACTTCGCCGTCGTGCCGGTCGTCGCCTGGTGGGCCTCGCCCGGCACCGTGTCGGTGCGCAGCGCCGACGAGGTGCACGCGATCCACCGGGTCGCCGTCGCCGACCTCGTCGACCCCCGGTGGCGGCGCACCGTCCGCGGACCCTCGGGCTGGTCCTCGCCCGGCTTCCTCATCGGCGAGGACCACGACGTGGTGCTCTGGGGCTTCACGGGCGGCATCGTCGCCCGCCTGCTCGACTTCCTCGGGTGGAGCGAGCCCTGGGACGACACGCTCACGACGGGGCTCCCGTCGTACATGCTGGGCGGCGCCGAGCGCGCCGGGCCGCTGACGGCCACGGAGGGCACGGACGAGCCGGTCGAGGCCCCGATCGAGGGGCCGATGGCCGACATCGAGGAGAGCGACGGATGAACTGGCTGGACTGGGTGCTGCTCCTGCTCGTGGGCACCTACGCCCTGTCGGGCTACTGGCAGGGGTTCATCACCGGTGCGTTCGCGACGGCCGGGCTGCTCGTCGGCGGGCTCGCCGGCATCGTGCTGGCGCCGCTGGTGCTGGGTGACGCCGAGCCGGGCCTGTGGGTCTCCCTGGGCGCCCTCTTCATCGTCATCCTGCTCGCCTCGATCGGGCAGGCCAGCTTCCAGTACCTGGGCTCCCGCGCCCGCGACCACGTCACCTGGCAGCCGGCGCGTGTCGTCGACGCCGTCGGCGGGGCGGCGCTCAGCGCGCTCGCCGTCTTGCTGGTCGCCTGGGCGCTCGGCGTCGCGGTCTCGGGCACCCGCATCGCCGGCGTGACCGAGGCCGTGCGCAGCTCTGCGGTGCTGGCCAAGGTCGACACCGTGCTGCCGGGGCAGGCCGACCGTGCGCTCGAGGCGTTCAACGGCGTGGTGGGCACGTCCTTCTTCCCGCGCTACCTCGAACCGTTCGCGCCCGAGCGCATCGTGGAGGTCTCCCCGGGCGACCGGGCCACCCTGCAGGCGGCCGGGGTCGTCGACGCCCGCAGCCGCGTGCTGAAGATCCGCGGCGACAACGACTGCGGCCGCGGCGTCGAGGGCACGGGCTTCCTCTACGCCGACGACCGACTCATGACGAACGCCCACGTCGTCGCCGGCGTCGACGAGCCGCGCGTCGAGCTCGACGGCGAGTGGGTGGAGGCCCGCGTCGTGCACTACGACCCCCAGGTCGACGTGGCCGTCCTCGCCCTCGACGACCAGGGCCTCGCGCCGCTCGCGTTCGGCGAAGGGGCGACCGAGGAGAGCGTGGCGATCCTCGGCTACCCCCAGGACGGGCCGTACGACGTGCAGCCCGCCCGCATCCGCGCCCAGCAGCAGCTGCGCTCGCCCGACATCTACGGCGAGGGCCGCACCGTGCGCGACGTCTTCTCGCTGCGCGGCCTCGTGCGGCCCGGCAACTCCGGCGGCCCGGTCGTCGACGCCGCGGGCCAGGTCGTCGGCGTCATCTTCGCGGCGTCGGTGACCGACACCGACACGGGCTACGCGCTCACCGCCGCGCAGGTGGCGCGGGCCGGCGAGGCCGGCATCGGCTCCTCCGTCGAGGTCGGCACGGGGGCCTGCGCGGCCTGAGCCTCCCGTCGTACGACGGCGGGGACGCCAGCGCCCCGCGGGCCAGGGCCGGCGGGGCGCGTCGGGGGCAGCGGGGCTGCCCGGGTGCTGCGGGGTCTGCAGGGGAGCGGGAGGTCAGCCGACCTTGCCCTTGAGGGCCGGGGGGATCTGCTTGCCCTGGCGGATGGCGCGCTCGGGGGCGCGGACCTTCTTGACCTTGCGGATGCCCAGGAGCACGAGCAGCCCGGCGAGCAGCAGGTACGCGCCCGTGACGATGAGGTAGGCCCAGTGCAGGGCGAGGCCGTCGCCGTTCCAGTGGATGAGGTACGCGAAGGCGATCGACAGCAGGATGATCGCGAGCAGGCCGAGGAAGCCGGCGACGGCGAAGAGCACGGCGCCCGTGCCGCCGTTCCTGACGCTGACCTTCAGCTCGGCCTTGGCGAGCTGGATCTCCTTCTGCAGCAACGTGGACACGTCGCGGCTCGCGTCGGCCACCAGCTGGCCGATGGTGGGCTCGGTGTCCTTGACCTGGTTGACCGGGTCGGTCGTCATGGAGTCATCCCCTGGTGGCTCGTGGTGGTGCGGGCGGCGGCGCAGCTGCGTCTCGCCCGACCCTACAACGCAGGCGTGGCACGGCCCGGCGCGCACGGCGCACCCCGTGGAGCGGGTACGCCGCGCGGCCGGGCCGCGGGGTCGTGCGGGTGGCGCCCGTCAGGCTCAGCCGTCCGCCTTGTCGGTCGACAGGCCCTTCGAGATCAGGTCCATCACCGAGGAGTCGGCCAGCGTGGTCACGTCGCCGACCTCGCGGTGCTCGGCGACGTCGCGCAGCAGGCGCCGCATGATCTTGCCGGAGCGGGTCTTGGGCAGCTCGGGCACGACCATCACCTGGCGGGGCTTGGCGATGGGGCCGATCTCCTTGGCCACGTGGGTGCGCAGCTCCTCGACGATGTCGGCGCCGCCGTCGCCGGCCTCCTCGCGGAGGATGACGAAGGCGCAGACGGCCTGGCCGGTGGTCTCGTCGGCGGCGCCCACGACGGCGGCCTCCGCGACCTTCGGGTGGGACACGAGGGCCGACTCGATCTCGGTCGTCGACAGGCGGTGGCCCGAGACGTTCATGACGTCGTCGACGCGGCCGAGCAGCCAGATGTCGCCGTCCTGGTCGAGCTTCGCGCCGTCGCCGGCGAAGTAGTAGCCGTGCTCGGGGAAGCGCGACCAGTAGGTGTCCTTGTAGCGCTGGTCGTCGCCCCAGATGGTGCGGAGCATGGCCGGCCAGGGCTCGGTGATGACGAGCAGCCCGCCCTCGCCGTTGCCGACCCGGTTGCCGTCGTTGTCGACGACCGCGACCTCGATCCCGGGCACGGCGAGCATCGCCGAGCCGGGCTTGCCCTCGGTGACGCCCGGCATCGGGCTGATCATGTGGGCGCCGGTCTCAGTCTGCCACCAGGTGTCGACGATGGGCGCGGTGCCGCCGCCGATGTTCTCGCGGTACCAGACGTAGGCCTCGGGGTTGATCGACTCACCCACGGAGCCGAGCAGGCGCAGGGAGGAGAGGTCGTACCGCGCGGGGATGTCGTCGCCCCACTTCATGAAGGTGCGGATGGCGGTCGGCGCCGTGTAGAGCGTCGTGACCTTCTTCTCCTGCACGATCTCCCACCAGCGGCCCTTGTGCGGCGAGTCGGGGGTGCCCTCGTAGAGCACCTGGGTCGCGCCGTTCGCGGTCGGGCCGTAGACGATGTAGGAGTGCCCGGTGACCCAGCCGATGTCGGCGGTGCACCAGTAGACGTCGGTCTCCGGCTTGTGGTCGAACGTCGACCAGAAGGTGGAGGCGCACTGGGTGAGGTAGCCGCCCGAGGTGTGCAGGATGCCCTTGGGCTTGCCCGTCGTGCCCGAGGTGAACATGACGTAGAGCGGCTGCTCGGCGTCGAACAGCGCGGGCGTGTGCTCGGTGGACGCGGCCTCGACCACGTCGTGCCACCACACGTCGCGCCCCTCGACCCACGAGCCGTCCGGCAGGTCCTGCCCGGTACGGCGCACCACCAGCACGCTGCGCACCGCACCGTCGGGGAGCTTGGCGACGGCGTCGTCGACGGCGGGCTTGAGCGCGGAGGGGGCGCCACGGCGGTAGCCGCCGTCGGCGGTGACGACGACCTCGGCCTGGCAGGCCTCGATCCGCGACGCGAGGGCGTCGGAGGAGAAGCCGCCGAAGACGACGGTGTGGGGGGCGCCGAGGCGCGCGCAGGCCAGCATCGCGACGACGGCCTCGGGGATCATCGGCATGTAGATGGCGACGCGGTCGCCCGCCCGGACGCCGAGGTCGGTGAGCGCGTTGGCCGCCTGGGACACGAGGTCCTTGAGCTCGGCGTAGGTGATGTCGCGGGTGTCGCCGGGCTCGCCGACGAAGTGGAAGGCGACGCGGTCGCCGTTGCCGGCCTCGACGTGGCGGTCGACGCAGTTGTAGGCGACGTTGAGCTTGCCGCCGACGAACCACTTCGCGAAGGGCGGGTCGCTCCAGTCGAGCACCTCGGTGAAGGGCTCGCCCCACGTGAGGCGCTCGGCCTGCTCCGCCCAGAAGCCGAGGCGGTCGGCCGCGGCCCGCTCGTAGGTGGCCGCCGTGGCGTTGGCGTTGCGGGCCAGCTCGGCGGGCGGGGCGAAGCGCCGCTCCTCCTTGAGCAGGTTCGACAGGTTCTCGCTCACGTCTCTCTCCTCCTCCGCCACGGGGGCGGTCGGTGCTGGGCGGCTGGTCGTCGTCAGCCTAGGCCGGTGCTGCGGTCGTGCGACGGGTCTGCGGGTCTGCTGCGGTGCGTGACGGTGGGGACCCCCCGGTCGCCCGGGGGATCCCCACCGCTCGGCTCAGTGCTGGCTCGCGCCCTCGGCGCCGGCGCCGGTGAGCGCGCGGACCTCGAGCTCTGCGTACAGCTGCTCCGACGTCGACTCCCGCGACGACAGGGTGCCGATGATGCCGAGCAGGAAGCCCGCCGGGATCGACACGATGCCGGGGTTGTTGAGCGGGAAGATCGCCCAGTCGCTGTCCGGGAACAGCGACGTCTCGGCGCCGGAGGTCACCGGCGAGAGCAGCACGAGGCCCACGCTGGTGATGAGGCCGCCGTAGATGCTCCAGGTCGCGCCCCGGGTGTTGAAGCGCTTCCAGAACATGTTGAACAGGATCGCCGGCAGGTTGGCCGACGCGGCGACCGCGAAGGCCAGCGCCACGAGGAAGGCGATGTTGAGGCGCTGCGCCGGGATGGCGAGCACGATGGCGACGGCGCCGATGGCGAAGGCCGCGATGCGGGCGACGCGCACCTCGTCCTTCTCGGTGACGGTGCCCTCCTTCTTGAACACGCCCTTGTAGAGGTCGTGCGCCACCGACGAGGACGACGCCAGCGTCAGGCCGGCGACGACCGCGAGGATGGTCGCGAAGGCGACCGCCGAGATGAGCGCGAGCAGGATCGCGCCGCCGGTCGAGCCGTCGCCGCCGCCGACCGCCTCCGCGAGCAGCGGGGAGGCGAGGTTCGAGTTGTCGCCGACCGTGGAGCCCTCGGAGGTGTCGAGGAGCGCCGCGGCACCGAAGCCGAGCACCAGCGTCATCAGGTAGAAGGCGCCGATGAGGCCGATGGCCCACAGCACCGACTTCCGGGCGTCCCGGGCGGTCGGCACCGTGTAGAAGCGGATGAGGATGTGGGGGAGTCCCGCCGTACCGAGCACGAGGGCCAGGCCGAGCGACAGGAAGTCGATCTGCGAGGTCAGGGTCGAGCCGTACTGCAGGCCGGGCTGGAGGAACGCGTCGCCCTTGCCCGACTTGTCCGCCGCCTCGCCGAGCAGCGCCGAGAGGTTGAAGTCGAACTTCAGCATGACGAGGAAGACGATGAGGGCGGAGCCGAGCATGAGCAGCACGGCCTTGACGATCTGGACGTACGTCGTGCCCTTCATGCCGCCGACGACGACGTAGAAGATCATCAGCAGGCCGACGCCCACGATGGTGAGGTTCTTGACCGCCTCGCTCGAGACGCCCAGCAGCAGGGCCACGAGCGTGCCGGCGCCGACCATCTGCGCGAGCAGGTAGAAGATCGAGACGACGACGGTGGACACCGACGCGGCCGTGCGCACCGGGCGCTGGCGCATGCGGAAGGCGAGCTGGTCGGCCATCGTGTAGCGGCCCGCGTTGCGCAGCATCTCGGCGACGAGCAGGAGCGCGACGAGCCAGGCGACGAGGAAGCCGATCGAGTAGAGGAAGCCGTCGTAGCCGTAGAGGGCGATGGCTCCGGAGATGCCGAGGAACGAGGCGGCCGACATGTAGTCGCCGCCGATCGCGAGGCCGTTCTGGAAGCCGGAGAACGAGCGGCCGCCCGAGTAGAAGTCGGTCGCGGACTTCGTCTGGCGCGAGGCCCAGAACGTGATCCCGACGGTGAGGAGGACGACGCCGAGGAACAGCGCGCTGGTGAGGAACTGCTGGTTCATCGCGGGTCGTCCTTCCGGAGGTGCGAGCCGCCGGCGGCACCGCGGGTGTCGTAGCGGTCGAGGAGCTCGGCCGCGAGGGGGTCGAGGGTCCGGGTGGAGTGGCGCGAGTAGAGCCAGGCGATGCCGAACGTCGTGACGAACTGCAGCAGGCCGAAGATGAGTGCGACGTTGATGTTGCCGACCACCTCGGCGTTCATCAGGTCGGGCGCCCAGTTGGAGAGCGCGACGTAGGTCAGGTACCAGACGAGGAACGCGACGGTCCACGGCAGCGCGAAGCCGCGGTAGCGCCGGCGCAGCTCGGCGAACTGCGCCGTCGAGTGCAGCTCGGCGTAGATCGGTTCGGACGTCGAGCGGTACCTCTGCTCGGACGGTTCGGGCATCGTTGCCTCCTCGGCGGGGATGTGAGCACCGTCACGCTAGGTGGGGTCGCGCTCGCGGGGGATCCCGCGACCGGCGCGGGTCGGTGGGCGGCCGTGGGCGGGCGCCGAGCGGTCGCCCGCGCGCGACGAACGGTCGCCGAGCGGCCGTCTCCGCGGTTCGCGCCCCGGCTCCCCGGGCCGGGGTGCCAAGATCGGGGCATGCGCGTGCACCACGCCGTCGCCGGCGTCCTCCGTCCCCGGTTCGCGGCGCCGGCGGTCTGCCACGTCCTGGTCGTCGAGCACGAGGCCGGCCTCGTGCTCGTCGACACCGGCCTGGGTACGGCGGACCTCGCCGACCCGCGCCGGCTCGGCCCGGTGGGGCGGATGCTGCGGCCCGACCGCGACCCCAGCACGACGGCGCTGGCGGCCGTGCTGGCCCTGGGCCACAGCGCCACCGACGTCACCCACGTGGTGGTGACCCACCTCGACTTCGACCACGCCGGCGGGCTGTCGGACTTCCCGCAGGCGGTGCTGCACACCACCGCGACCGAGTGGGCCGCCGCGACCGTCGCCACGCACGCCCCCGAGCGGCTGCGCTACCGCCCGGTGCAGTGGGCGACGACGAGCGACGTACGCCGCCACGCGGGCCCGGGCGAGCCGTGGCGCGACGGGCTCAGCGGCCACGAGGTGCTGCCGGGCATCGTGCTCGTGCCGATGGCCGGGCACACCCGGGGCCACGCGGCGGTCGCCGTCGAGGGCGACGCCGGGCTCGTCGTGCACGCGGGCGACGCGGCCTTCGACGCCAGCACGTTCGGGGCGTGCGACCCGGGCACGGGGGAGGTGCTCGGCAAGCTGCCGGCGCTGCGGGCCTTCGAGACGGTCGCCTGCCGCCAGCCGTGGCGGCTGCGGCGCAACCACGCCGCCCTGCGCCGCCTCGACGCCGACCCGGCCGTCACCGTCGTCACCGCGCACGACCCCCGCCAGCTGCCCGTCGACGCCGAGGTCTGAGCGCCCGGCCACGAACCGGGTCCGGTGAGCCCGCGCTCAGCCCCGGTCGAGCTCGACGGCCTCGGGGGTGTGGAGCCGCACCATGAAGCGGTCGACGCCCTCGGGCACCCGCCCCCGGGTCGCGCGGCTGACGGCGACCATCGTGGCGAAGGCCAGCGGCACGCTCCACGCGGCCGGCTGGGTCACGAGCGCCACGCCCCAGCCCTCCCCGCTGGCGGAGCCCAGCACCAGCGCCGCGACCACGCCGACGAACGAGCCGATCCCTCCCACGACGAGGCCGGCCAGCGCCCCGGCGGCGGTCAGCCCGCGCCACCAGATCCCCAGCACGAGCAGGGGGCAGAACGTCGAGGCGGCGACCGCGAAGGCGAGCCCGACGGAGCGCGCGACGGGCAGCCCCGGCGCCGCCAGCGCGGCGAGGCAGGGCACGCCGGCCGCCAGCACGGCGGCGACGCGGAAGGCCGCGACCGGGCCGAGCCCCCGGGTGGCGTGGCGGCTGCGCGTCACGGCCTGGCTCAGCACCCCGGCGACCGCGATCGTCAGGCCCGACGACGTCGACAGGAACGCCGCGAACGCCCCCGCGGTCAGCACGGCGGTGAGCGCGTCGGCCGTCGTGCCGTCGGTCATCAGGCCCGGCAGGCGCAGCACGACCGTGTCCGCCCCGCCGGCCCCGTCGTCCGCGCCGTACACGCGGCCGAGGGCGCCGTACACGGGCGGCAACAGGTAGAAGAGGCCCAGCAGCCCCAGCACCCCGAGGGTGGTACGGCGGGCGGCCCGGCCGTCGGGGTTGGTGTAGAACCGCACGACGACGTGCGGCAGCCCCATCGCGCCGAGGAACGTCGCGACGATCACGGAGTAGGTCAGGTAGAGGCCCTCCGGCCCGTCGCTCAGCCCGCTCGTGCCGCCGCCGAACGGCGTCGACCAGCCGTCGTCGCCGGTGCCGGAGCCCGTCGCGAGGTCGTCGGGCAGGGGCCGGCCGTCGCCGAGCCACACGACGGCGAGGACGGCGAGCGGGGCGAGCAGCGCGGTCAGCTTGAGCCAGTACTGGAACGCCTGGACGAAGGTGATGGAGCGCATCCCGCCGGAGGCGACGCCGGCGAGGACGACGACGGCCACGACGAGCCCGCCGAGCCAGCGGGGCGCCCCCGTCACCGCGGTCAGCGTGATGCCGGCGCCCTGGAACTGCGGCAGCAGGTAGAGCCAGCCCACGGCGACGACGAGCAGCGCGCAGGCCGCGCGCACGGTGCCCGACGCCAGCCGCGCCTCGGCGAAGTCGGGCAGCGTGTAGGCCCCCGAGCGGCGCAGCGGGGCGGCGACGAGGGCGAGCAGCACGACGTAGCCCGCGGTCCAGCCGACGGGGTACCAGAGCATCTCCGCCCCGAACGCCATCACCAGCCCGGCGACGCCGAGGAACGAGGCGGCGGAGACGTACTCCCCGCCGATCGCGGAGGCGTTGAGCCCGGGCTTCACGCTGCGCGAGGCGACGAAGAAGTCGCTCGTGGTGCGGGAGAACCGCAGGCCCCACGTCGAGATCACGAGGGTCGCGACGACGACGAGCGCGACGGCCCCCGCGCCCCACGTGGGGTCGAGGTCGCCGCTCACCCCTGCTCCTCCCCGGCCCGGCGGGCCACGAGCTCGGCGAAGTCACGCTCGTTGGCCTCCGCGCGCCGCACGTGCAGCCAGCCGAGGCCGAAGAGCAGCGGGTAGACGGCGCCGGCGAGCACCGCCCACGCCAGCGGCACCCCGAGCACGCGCACGTCGGCCAGCGACGGCACGAGGTAGAACAGCGCCGGCAGCCCGCCGAGCCCCACCACCAGCGTCCCGACGGTCAGCAGCCCCAGGCGCAGCTGCTCGCGCAGCAGCGAGCGGAGGTAGACCTCGCCGACCGCGGTGCCCGCGTCGATCTGCTCCGCCCCCGTCGTACGACGGACCGTGCGGCGCGGCGGGCCGGTCACCCGCACGCGCGCCGACGGCGGCAGCGGGCGCGGCGGCTCCGGCAGGTCGTGGGGCTCCACGCTCAGCGGGCCCCGACGCGCCCGGCGAGCACCTCGCGCAGCGCCCGGGTGTGCCGCCGGCTCACGCCGAGCTCGGTGCCGTCGACGAGCACCGTGCAGCGGCCCGCCTCCATGCGCACCTCGGCGACGTGCGCGAGCGCGACGAGCAGCGACCGGTGGACCCGCACGAAGCCCGCGTCGGCCCACTCCTCCTCGAGCGTCGTCAGCGGGGTCCGCACCAGGTACGACGCCGCCTCGCCGTCGACGCGCGCGTGCAGCCGGGCGTAGTCGCCCTGCGCCTCGACGTAGCGGATCGCGGAGCGGGGCAGGAAGCGGGTGACCCCGCCGCGCTCGACGCGCACCTGCTCGTCGAGGAGCGGGCCCGGCGCGGGCGCGCTGCGGGCGAGCACCCGCCGTACCGCCTCGGCGAGACGCTCCTCGCGCAGCGGCTTGAGCAGGTAGTCGACGGCGCTGAGGTCGAAGGCCTCGAGGGCGTGCTCCTCGTGCGCGGTCACGAAGACCACCGGCGGCGGCTCGCGGAAGGCCGCGAGCACACCGGCCAGCTCGAGGCCGCTCAGCCCCGGCATGGCGATGTCGAGGAAGACCACGTCGACGCCGCCCTCGTGCAGCACCCGCAGCGCCTCGGTCGCCGACGCGCAGACCCGCACCTCACCGACGCGCGGGTCGCGGCCGAGCAGCCAGGCCAGCTCGTCGCGGGCCGGCTGTTCGTCGTCGACGACGAGGGCGACGGGGAGGGGCGCTGCGCCGGGGGCCGGTCCGGGGGCCGTCCCGGCAGCCGTCCCCGACGTCGGCCCGGAGGTCGGCCCGGGAGGAGTGGCCTGGATCACCGCACGACCGTAGCGCGAGCGCGCCCGCTCAGGGGTGCACGCCCGGCGCGAACTTGGGCACGCGCACCGTCACCTTCGTCCCGGCGCCCGGCGCGGTCTCCACGACGAGGCCGGCCTCGTCGCCGTACGTCGCGCGCAGCCGGGCGTCGACGTTGCCGAGCCCGACCGACGGGTGCGCGCCCTCGCCGCCCGCGCGCCCGCCGGGCCCGCTGCTCGTGACGTCCTCGCCGGCGAGCACCCGCGCGATGCGCTCGGGGTCCTCGCCCGCCCCGTCGTCCTCGACCTCGACGACGCAGAGCCGGCCCACGTCGCGGGCGACGATCGTGACGGTGGTGACGGGCCGCGGGGAGCCGGCCAGCCCGTGGCGCACGGCGTTCTCCACCAGCGGCTGCAGGCACAGGAACGGCACGGTCACGCCGAGCACCTCCGGGGCGATCCGCAGCCGCACCGCGAGCCGGTCGCCGAAGCGGGCCTGCTCGAGCAGCAGGTAGCGCTCGATGGCGCGCAGCTCGTCGGCCAGCGTCGTGAACTCGCCGTGGCGGCGGAAGGAGTAGCGCGTGAAGTCGGCGAACTCGAGCAGCAGCTCGCGGGCCCGGTCGGGGTCGGTGCGCACGAAGCTGGCGATCGCGCCGAGGGAGTTGTAGACGAAGTGCGGGCTGATCTGGGCCCGCAGCGCCCGCACCTCGGCCTCGACGAGCCGGTTGCGCGAGGCGTCGAGCTCGGCGAGGGCCAGCTGCCCCGAGACCCAGACGGCCACCTCGTCGGTGGCCCGCACCAGCCGTCCCGTCGAGCGGGGCGCGAGCACGGTCAGGGTGCCGACGACGTCGTCCTCGACGACCAGGGGGCTCGCGATCGCGGCCCGCGCCAGGCACCCGTCGGTCGTGCAGGGCAGCTCGTCGGCGTCCGCGAGGAGGGTGACGCCCGCGTCGACGGCCCGGCGGGCCAGCGCGGCGCACTGCTCGGCGTGGTGGGCGCCGATCCCGTCCCAGGCGAGCACGCCGCCGGCGCCCGTGAGCGCGACGGCCGGGGTGCCCAGCAGGGCGCGCAGGTGGCGCACGGCCCGCTCGGCGCTGTCGGCGCGCAGGCCCTCGCGCAGCGCGGGAGCGGCGAGCGAGGCGTTGTGGAGCGTGCGGAAGGTCGCGCGGTCGGCCTCCGTGCCCAGGTGGGTGCGGCGCCTGCTCCAGCGCGCCACGTCAGCGGAAGCGGATGAGCAGGTCGCCGTCGCCCTCGTCGGGCTCGTCGACCTCGGCAGCGGGGGCGGCGGGTGCGCGCCGCGACGCCGGGCGCGCGCGGTCGTCGCCCAGCGGGGCGCGGACCGGGGGCATCTCGCCGGTGTCGACGACGTAGGTGATGACGCCCTCGGCGGTGTCGCCGATGTCGAACGTGGGCTGCGGGCGCGGCAGGGTACGGCGACCCTCGCCCGCGGCGGCGTCCTCGCCGGGGTACTGCCCGGTGGCCTGTCCGGCCGCCTCGTCCGAGGGGCCCGGGACCCCCGGCTCGTCGGTGCCGGTCGCGGCGTCGGTCGCGGCGTGGGTGTCGGTGCCGTCGCCCTCGGCTGCCCGGCGGGCGGCGGCGCGCGAGGCGCGCTCGGACAGCTCGGCGGCCTCGGCCGCGGCACGGGCCCGCTCGGTCACGGTGGCCCAGGCCTCGGCGAGCACCGGGGCGCGGTGGCAGTGGCTGATCCACGGCAGCTGCATGCCGTCGGGGCCGCGGCCGTAGTCGTCGTAGAGCGCGAGCGCGTCGGCGACGGCGCGCTCCCGCTCCGAGTGGCTGCGGGCGAGCACCGCGGGCAGGCGGCGCACGACCTCGGCCAGGCCGTCGCGGGTGACGACCTGCCAGTGGCGGAACGACTCCGTGCCGACGGAGCCGAAGAAGGGAGAGTCGACCAGGGGGCCGGTGGGGTCGGGGGCCCCGCCGAGGCGGAGCGCCGCGCCGAGCTTGCGGACCCACGGGATGCGCTGGTCGTGCTCCTGCGCGAGCACCGCGACCTGGCCGCCCGGGCGCAGGACGCGCGCCGCGACCTCGAGGTCGGGGAGCTCCTCGACCGCGACGATCGCGTCGACGGAGCGGTCCGGGAGGCTCATCGAGCCGTCCTCGCTGGCGCGCACGTCGTACCCGAGGGCGGCCAGCGCCTCGGCGAGCGTGGCCGTGCCGCGGGGGTCGCCGACGAGCACCACGGTGCGCCCGGACTGACCCGCCAGCCAGGCGGCGGCGTCCGGGGGGAACGGGGAGGTACGGGTCTGCGCGGACAGGTGGTCCATGGTGCGGCCGAGGCTACCGGCGCGGTGCCCGCGGGCGGCCTCGCCACGCCGCCACCGATGCCGCCCCGACGCCCGTTCGTCACAGAACTTTCACCCGTCGGGACGGGGCTCTCAGGAAATTCTCGGGATAGCGTGCCGAGGCCACCCTTTGACCCTCGAGAGGTACCGCGTTGTCCGTTCACCAGGTCCCCCCGACGAGCGCCCGATCGCGCGTCGGCCGTCTCGCGGCGCTCGCCGTCGCGTCCGCCACCGCGTGCGTCGTCGTGCCGGTCGCCGTCGCGCCGTCCGCCACCGCGGCCGACCCCGTCACGATCCAGCTCCTCAACATCAACGACTTCCACGGTCGCATCGACGCGAACACGACGAAGCTCGCCACGACCGTCGAGAGCCTCCGCGCCCAGCACGGCGACGACAGCACGCTGCTGCTGTCGAACGGCGACAACATCGGCGCCTCGCTCTTCGCCTCCGCCGTGCAGCAGGACGAGCCGACCATCGACGTGCTGAACGCGCTCGACCTCGACGCGTCGGCCGCGGGCAACCACGAGTTCGACCAGGGCTACGACGACCTGACCGGGCGGGTCGCCGACCGGGCCGAGTTCCCGTTCCTCGGCGCCAACGTCTACGACAAGGGCACGACGACGCCCGCCCTGCCGGAGTACGAGCTGCTCGAGGTGCAGGGCCAGTCGGTCGCCGTCATCGGCGCCGTCACGCTGGAGACGGCCGACATCGTGTCGCCGGCCGGCATCGCGGACATCGAGTTCGGCGACCCCGTCGAGGCGGTCAACCGCGTCGCGGCCGAGCTGAGCGACGGCGACGAGAGCAACGGCGAGGCCGACGTCATCGTGGCCGAGTACCACGAGGGCGCCAACGCGGCTGCGAGCCTCGACGCCGCCAAGGCCGACCGGCCCGAGTTCGCCGACATCGTGGACGGCACGTCCGCCGCGGTCGACGTCATCTTCACCGGCCACACGCACCAGAAGTACGCCTACGACGCCCCGGTCCCCGGTGGCGAGGGCACGCGCCCGGTCCTCCAGACGGGCCAGTACGGCGAGAACGTCGGCCAGGTCCTGCTCAGCGTCGACCCGGAGACGGGCGACGTGGTGTCCTACCAGCAGGCCAACGTGGCCCGCTCGGCCACGGAGAACCTCGCGCTGCCGCGCGTGGCCGCGGTCAAGGAGATCACCGACGAGGCCCTGGACTACGCGGCCGAGGTCGGCAACCAGCCGGTCGGCGAGATCACCGGCGACATCACCCGTGCCTACAACTCCGCGGGCGCCGCGGTCCGCGACGCCCAGTCGAGCCTCGGCGGCCTCGTCGGCAACGCGCTGCGCGACGGCATCCCGTCGAACCTGGGCACCGCCGACATCGGCATCGTCAACCCGGGCGGCCTGCGCGACGACCTGCTCTTCGCGGGCAACGCGTCCGTCCCGGGCAACACCGACGGCGTGGTCACGGTGGCCGAGGCCAACAACGTGCTGCCGTTCCTCAACAACATCTGGCTCGTCGAGCTGACGGGCGCGGACCTCAAGGCCGTGCTCGAGCAGCAGTGGCCCGTCGAGGGCCGCAGCACCACGCTGCGCCTCGGTCTCTCGGACAACATCTCCGTGACGGTCGACCCGGCCGGCGCCGCGGGCGACCGGATCAAGAACATCTGGATCGACGGCGAGCTGGTCGGACCGGAGGACACCTACACGGTCTCCACGTTCAACTTCCTCGCGCAGGGCGGTGACAGCTTCACGGCCTTCACCAACGGCACGAGCCGCGACACCGGCCTCGTCGACCGCGACCTGTGGCTGTCCTACCTCGAGGACAACAGCCCGATCGAGCCCGACTACGCCGTCCGCCAGGTCGACGCCCCCGCGGTGCCGACCCAGCTGGGCGTCGGCGAGACCGCCGAGTTCACGGTCGCGGGCCTCGACATGACCTCGCGCGGCGCCCCCGCCAACGAGGCCCTCACCGCCGAGCTCTTCGACGCCGAGGGCGAGTACCTCGGTGAGATCGGGTCGTCCCCGGTCGAGGGCGGTTCCGCCGCCGTCGAGCTGACGATCCCGGTCGAGGCCGAGGCCGGCGACCTGGTCTACCTCGTCTCCGACGCCAGCGGCACCGTCGTCGGCCCGATCGAGGTCGTCGACAACCGCCCCGCGTCCACGCTGGTCGGCCCGGGCACCGCCACGGGCTTCTACAACCAGTACACGGCGATCCCCGTGCAGGTGGACACGGCCGAGGGCACGGGCACCGGCACCGTCGAGCTGCGCTGGGGGAACTACGTCCACCGCGCCGCGGTGGACGCGAACGGCCGCGCCGTCCTCGCGCTGCCGAAGACCTTCGCCCCGGGCACCTACCGGGTCGGCGTCTACTACGGCGGCGACCGGAACACGGCGCCCTCCAGCGTCGGCGTCGTCGTGACGATCAACAAGGCCCGCTCGGTCCTGAAGATCTCGGCGTGGCCGCAGCCCATCCCGACGGGCCGCACGGGCACGCTCGGCATCGAGGTCGGCAACTCGAGCGGCGCCCCGTACACGGGCCGCGCGTTCGTGTCGTACGCCGGCACCGGCATGGAGGTCTGGGTGCACCGTGGCTTCGCCCGGGTCACCCTGCCGCCGAAGGCCACCGGCTGGCACCGCCTCGCCGTGTGGACCGAGGGCACGCGCCTCATCGCGCCCGCCGCGACGGAGATCAAGGTCCCCGTCCGCCGCTGACGCACCCGCTCCACCCGCTCCACCACCGACAGGGAGTCGGCCCCGCAGGGGGTCGGCTCCCTGTCGCCGTTCCCGCGGCACCCGTTCCCGCGGCCCCCGGTCGCGGTCGGCGCGTTCGGGCCGGGACGTCCGCCTCGGTAGCCTGCGCGGGTGACCGCGTCCAGCCCCGACCCGCTCGCCCACCTGCTCGCCCTCGAGGGGGTCGGGTCGGCGTACGCAGCCGCGCGCGACGGCATCGACGTCATGCTGCGGGACCGCGGGTTGCGCCGCACCTCCCCGGAGACCACCGCCGAGTCGCTCCTGCGGGGCGCGCACGCCAGCGCGGCGCTCGAGGGCTCGGTCTCCTCGCTCACCCAGGTGCGCGAGGGGGAGGGCGACGACGTCGCCCAGGACGCGCTGCGGCTCTCCGCGGCGCTGCTCGGGCTGGCGCCGCAGCTGCGGCACGCGCCCCTCATGGTCTTCGCCCGGCTGCACGCGCTGGCCGCGGCGGGCTCGCTGCCCGACGAGCGGCTCGGCCGCCCGCGCGACGAGGAGGCGGCGGCGCGGCTGCGGGGCATCGCGGACCTGCTGCTGGGCTCGCGCGAGACGCCGGCGCTGGTGGTGGCGGCGGTGGTGCACGCCGAGCTCGCCGCGTCGGCGCCCTTCGCCTCCCACAACGGCATCGTGGCGCGCGCCGCCGAGCGGCTGGTGCTCGTCGCCCGCGGTCTCGACGAGAAGTCGTTGGTCGTGCCGGAGGCAGGCCACCTGGCCCTGCGGCGGGAGTACGAGTCGAACCTGCGCGGCTACCGCGACGGCGGGCAGGCCGGCGTGCACGCGTGGTTGCTCTACGGCGCGGAGGCCTTCGCGGCCGGCGCCGAGGCGAGCCCCCTGCGGCGCGAGGCGACGGACTGATACCGGCGCCGCGTGGGCCTCGGGGCTCGGGCGGACGTGGGTCCGGAGCACGGTTGCAGAGCACGGGCGCAGAGCACGGGCGCAGCGAACGGCCCCCGGAGTCGCGTAGATCCGGGGGCCGTTGCTGACACGCACCTCCGATGGCTACCAAGCGTGCATCTGGTTGCTGCCTCGGGAGATCCCGCTGACAGGCGCCCTGTGAGAAGGGTGGATCGCCGCGTGGGTACCCGGTGGTGCGTGGGGCTCTGTTGAGTTGTCCTGCTGGACCGTCCTGCGAGGTGCGCCTCCGCCGCGTCCGGCGTGCTTCCTTGTCTACGCCTGTGACCTGGGTCACGCAAGGGTTCCTCGACGGTAACTTCGCGCCCCGGCGAGGACGCCCCTCAGGCGGTACGGCGGCGCCGCCGCACCTGCGACCAGGCGACGCCGCCGAGGGTCAGGGCACCGCCCAGCGCGAGGGCGGTGAACGTCGGGCCCGGCGGGGGGAGACGCAGGCGGGCGCGCAGCGCGACGGGCTCGTCGAAGACGAGGACGGGCCAGTCGTTGGCGACCGCGAACCGGCGCAGCTCGCGGTCCGGGTTGACCGCGGAGGGGTGGCCGACCGCCTCGAGCATCGGCACGTCGGTGATGGAGTCGCTGTAGGCGTAGCTGGCGGTGAGGTCGTAGCCCCGCTCCTCGGCGAGCGCACGCACGGCGTTGGCCTTCTCCTCGCCGTACGCGTAGTAGGCGATCTCGCCGGTGTAGCGCCCCTCCTCCTCGACGAGGCGGGTCGCGACGACGCGGTCGGCGCCGAGCATGGCGCCGATCGGCTCGACGACCTCGGAGCCCGAGGTGGAGACGATGACGACCTCACGGCCCGCCCGCTTGTGCTCGTCGATGAGGGTGACGGCCTCGTCGTACACCAGCGGGTCGACGATGTTGTGGAGGGTGTCGGCCACGATCTCGCGCACCGTCGCCACGTCCCAGCCCGCGGTGAGCGCGGAGAGGAACTGCCGCATCTTCTCCATCTGGTCGTGGTCCGCGCCGCCGACGAGGTAGACGAACTGGGCGTACGCCGAGCGCAGCACCGCCCGCCGCGAGATGAGGCCGCCGGCCTGGAAGGGCTTGCTGAACGCCAACGTGCTGGACCTCGCGATGATCGTCTTGTCGAGGTCGAAGAACGCCGCGGTGGGCGCGGGGCCGGCTGGCATGGGTCCAAGGATAGGCGTCGGGGGCGAGGCCGGGGCCGGTTCGACCGGCGCCTAGGGTCGGACGGTGGACAACGCCGACCTGCTGGAGATCGCCGCCCGCCTGCTGCCGGCCGCCGACGTCGAGGCCGCCCGGGTCGACCGGTCCGGCGAGTCGCACGACGTGGTGCTGCTCCCCGGTACGGCGGTGGTCCGCGTCGCGCGCACCGAGCGCGCCGCGGCGCTGCTGCCCCGGCGCACCGAGCTGCTGCGCCGCCTGGGCGAGCGGCACCCCGCGCTCGGGGCGCCCGCGGTGCTGGGCGACGTGGTCGACGGCGCCGTCGCGATCGGCTGGGTGGAGGGCACCCCGTCGACGCGGGCGCCCGTGCCCGCCGTGGCCGCACTGCTGCGCGAGCTGGCCGCGGTCGACCTGGAGCCGCTGGCCGACGTGCTGGGCGAGCCGCACGAGTACGCCGGCCGCGGCGAGTGGGCCGAGCTGCTCGACCGGCACGTCGTGGAGCGCCTGCCGCCGTCGTGGCGCGGGGAGGCCCACCGCCGCATCGACGCCGCGCTCGCCCTCCCGCCCGTCGAGCCCGTGCTCGTGCACGGCGACCTGGCCGGGCCGAACCTGCTGTGGCGCGAGGGCCGGCTGGCAGGGGTCGTCGACTGGGACCTCGCCCAGCCCTTCGACCCGGCGGTCGACGCCGCGTGCCTGGCCTCCTTCGGGTGGCACGTCGTGCGCGCGGTCGTGGACCCGGCGACGTACGCCCGGGCACGGACGTGGCAGGCGACGTTCGGCCTCGAGCTCCCGCTGTCCGCCGTCCTCGACGGGCGGCCCGCGGCGGAGGTCGACGCGCTGATCGGTCGCACGCAGCAGTGGCTCTCGGCCACCGCCGGTCGCTACTGAGCCTCGCGCAGCTCGGCGCCGGAGGGACGTGGGCGGAAACCCAGGTCGGACGGGGTGACCTCGCCGCCGTCGGGCAGGCGGCCGACGACGTAGACCGCCACGCGGACACCGTCGGTGCCGAGCACGCGGCCCACCACGCCGAGCGCGGCGCGGAACGCCTCGGGCCCGGCCACCTCGACGTACCCCCGCAGGGAGCCGCCGCCGCTGGCGTCGGTGCGGTAGGCCAGGTCGACGGGGCCCACGCCCTCGACCCCCAGCAGGGCGCTGGCCAGCTCGGCCTCGACCTGCTCGGGGGAGCGGCCGGAGCCGCCGAGCAGCCGCGTCAGCCAGCCCATCGTCGCGTTCCCGTCACCCGGCCATCATGGCGCGGTCGTGGCTGCCCCGCTCACGTGCCCTCCCGGCGGGGCACGTCGCGCCCGATCGGCACGTCGACCGCCGACGCCGACCCGTCGGGGCCGACGAGGAACGGCGCCATCGAGGGGTCCGACTGGTAGGCGCGCAGCCGGTCGCCCAGCGCGGAGTCGCTCGCGAGCGCGTCGTGCACGGTGCGGATGTAGGCCTCGTGGCTGTGGTTGCCGAGCACGTCGCTCCACGCCCCCGGGCTGGGCAGCTCGACCTGCTGGCCGACGGACGGGAGCCCGCCGGGCTGCCAGCCGCCCAGGTCGGCGCGCGGCACGGGGTCGAGGGAGTGGCCCATCTGCAGGACGTTCACGCCCTCGATGCGCAGGTGGTCGACGGGCGAGCCGTAGGTGACCATGTTCGTCACGTTGAACCGCTCCCGGAAGGCCGGGTCGGCGGCCAGGTGGCCGGTGATCATGCCGCCCTGGGAGTGGCCGACCATGAGGACCGGCGCGCCGGCCGGGATGCCCGCGCGCTCCATCGCGGCCCGCACCGACTCGGCCGCGGCCGTGGGGTTGCCGGCCATGAGCTGCAGGTTGGCGGTGAGGTCGCGGGGCATGGTGCCGCCGCTGGGGCTCCAGGTCTCGGTGCCGGGCACGGCGACGACGTACGCCGGGGTGCCCCCGTTGTCGACCCTGACGATGCGCACCTCGCCGTCGCTGCCGGGGGTCGTGCCGTTCGTGTAGGCGTCGGTGACCGACTGCATGATCGCGTCGAGGCTGCGCGGCTGCTCCAGGGCGGGGCGTGACGAGGGGCCGCCGTCCCGGGCGGGCACGGCGACCGGGTCGCCCGCGCGGCCCCCGCCCTCGGCGAACCAGCGCCGGTCCTCGCCCGTCCACAGGTTCACGCCGACACCGGCGAGGGCGCCCAGGCCGGTGATCGCGCTGGCGGCGATCGAGGCGACGCTGTGGTCGCCGCGCCCCAGGAGGACGTCGAGCACCTTGCCCTGGAGGTCGAGCTGCGCGCCGAGGAAGCGGCCGAGCGCCTGCCCGCCGGCGACGAGCCGGTCGCCGATCCAGTCGCCGATGCGGCCCAGCAGGCCCTGGGGCTCGGGCGGCTCGCCCTGCGGGCCTCCCTGGGTGCCGGCCGCGCCGCCGGGCGCGCCGTCCCCGCCGGACGCCACCTCCTGGGCGTCGGCCTCGGCGCGCAGGCGCACCGCGAGCTCGGAGAGGTGCTCGGCGACGAGCACGAGCTGGGGCCGCCGGGTGAAGGACCACTCGCCCCGCACGCGCTCGGCGTCCGGACCGGTCCAGGTGAAGCCCTCGAGCGCCGCGTCGAGACGGGCGGCGAGGTCGCGGACGGCGCTCGCCCCGTCGGTCATGGTGTCGGCCGCGGCGAGTCCCGCCGCCACGTCCATGCCGTGCGTCACGAGCGTCATCACGCGGCCCCCGGCCGCTGCTCGAGGAGGCGCACGAGGTGGTCGAGCGCGCCGGCGACGTCCCACTGCAGCGTCGCGGCGAGCGCCCCGGCGCGCTCGCCGGTGACGATCGTCGTGCCCAGCGGGCCCTCGGTCACGCCGTACAGGCCGGTGGCGGTGACGAGCCAGGTGCGGACGGCGAGGGAGTCCGGCGGCGGGGTGGCGCCGGGCGCGGCGGGAGCGTGGGCCCCGACGCTCGTCGTCACCACGTGCAGCGCCGTCGCGGCGAGGTCGGCCGGGGGCTCGGTGCGGTCCTCGGGCCGGCTGATCGCGGGATCCGCCACGACGTGCGGCAGGTCGGGCAGGAGGCCCCGGACCGTCGGCCACAGCGCGGCGGTGGGGAACGTCGTCGTGCGGGGACCGGGTGCGCCGGGCCGCTCGGTCGGCCCGCCGGCGGCGGCGGCCACGGGGGTGCGCAGCGCCCCGCGGCTGCCGAGGAGCACGAGGTCGCTGCGGACGGTACGCGTGCCCGTGGTGACGGCGACGCGCACGGCGACGTGCGGCGCGTCCGGCGGCAGACCGGGCACGCCGGGCAGGCCGGGCGTGGGGGGTGTGGCGGGTGGGACGGGGCTGCCGGGGTCGCCCGGCGGGGAGGAGGCGGTGGACACGGGGGACCCCTTTCGACGCGTGGCCTCCACCGTGGCGCCTGCGGGGCGCGTGCGGGAGGTGGAACGTTCCGGTACGTCGGGACCCCGGGTACGGCGCTCCCCGCGCGCCGCTTCTCGTCCCCAGGTCGGGGCGGCGGCGCAGTCGTCCCCAGGTCGGCAGGTGCGGGGGCCGAGGCCCCGTCGCGGCCGCCACCGTGGGCCCTATGTGGACACGAGCGAGGAGCGGCGCGGCCCGACCCGACCCGACGGAGACCGGGGAGCCGGGGGCGCCGCCCCTGCTGGCCACGGCCGACCCCGACCTGCGCGCGGCGGTGGAGCGCCTGGCCGCGGCGACGGGCGCCGGCCTCGAGGTGGTGGCCGACGCGGTGGCGGCGCTGGCGCGGTGGCAGTCGGCGCCGCTGGTGCTGGTCGGTACCGACCTGGCGCCGGCCCTGGGGGACCTGCGCCCGGCGCGCCGCGACGCGGTGCACCTGCTCGCGGCGGCGGACCCGCCGCCGGCCACCTACCGGGCGGCGGTCGAGCTCGGCGCGTGCAGCGTCGCGGCGCTGCCCGGGGCGACGGAGTGGCTCGCCGAGCAGCTCGGGGACCAGGAGGACGCACGCGGGGGCTCGCGGGCGGTGGCCGTCGTCGGGGGCAGCGGGGGAGCGGGCGCGACGGTCCTGGCGTGCGCCGTGGGCGCGGTGGCCGCGTCGGCCGGCCCCACCGTCGTGGTCGACCTCGACCCCTGGGGCCCCGGCACCGACCGCGTGCTCGGTCTCGACGACGCGGACGGCGTGCGGTGGGAGGCCCTCGCCGGCACGCTCGGCCGCATCGGCGGGCGGGCGCTGCGCGAGGCGCTCCCGCGCAGGGACGACCTGGGGGTCCTGACGTGGGGCGGCCCGGGAGGTCCGGCAGGTCCGGGAGGGCCGCGGGGCGGCGGGGCTGCGGGCGGGGTGCTGCCGGTGGCGGGGGACGACGAGCCTCCGCTCGAGGTGGTGCGGGAGGTGCTGGCCGCCGCGGGCCGCGGTCACGACACCGTGGTGCTGGACCTGCCGCGCCGGGCCGACGACCGCACCGCTGAGCTCGCCGCCCGCACCGACCTGGTGGTCGTGGTCGTCGACCCCACCCTCACCGGAGTCTCCTCGGCGGCCCGGGTGGTCGCCTGGCTCGGGGGCGCGACGCCGGTCGGCGTCGTCGTGCGCGGCCCGGGTGCCCGTCCCGAGCAGGTGGCCCGGGCGGTCGACGCACCGCTGCTGGGTGAGCTCCGCACGCGTCCGCGGCTGGTCGAGCCCGTGCTCCTCGGTGTGGGCCCGCTGCGCGTCCGGGGCCCGTTGGCGACGGTCGCGGCCCAGGTGCTCGACGCCGTCGGGGTCGCCGCGGGGCGTGCGGCGTGAGCGCCGTGCCGCACCTGGTCGACGCCGTCCGCGACCGCCTCGCCGGTGAGCTGGCCGAGCCGGGTGCCCTCACGCCGCGCAGCGTCGCGGCCGCCCTGCGCGACCTCGGCCGCCCGGTCGGCGACGCCACCGTGCTGGCGGTGCACGAGGAGCTGCGGCGCGAGGTCGGCGGGGCCGGTCCCCTGGAGCCGCTGCTGCGTCTGCCGGACGTCACCGACGTGCTGGTGAACGGGGCGGACGACGTCTTCATCGACGTCGGCGCCGGGCTCGAGCGCACCGACGTCCGGTTCGTCGACGAGGCGGCGGTCCGCCGGCTGGCGCAGCGGCTGGCGGCCCGGGCCGGGCGCCGGCTCGACGACGCCGTGCCCCACGTCGACGCCCGGCTGCCCGACGGCACGCGGCTGCACGCCGTGCTGGCCCCGGTGGCCCGGCCCGGCACGTTGGTCAGCCTCCGCGTGCCCCGCCCCGGCCGGCTCGGTCTCGACGACCTGCTCGAGCGCCGGGCGGTGACCCCGGAGGGCGCCCGGCTGCTCCACCGGCTCGTGGCGCGGCGCCGCGCCTTCCTCGTCAGCGGTGGCACGGGGTCGGGGAAGACGACGCTGCTCGGCGCCCTGCTCTCGCTGGCGCCGCGGCACGAGCGCATCGTGCTGGTCGAGGACTCCAGCGAGCTGCGGCCCGAGCACCCCCACGTCGTGGCGCTGGAGGCGCGGCCGGCCAACGTGGAGGGCGCGGGCGAGGTCACGCTGAGGACGCTGGTGCGCCAGGCCCTGCGCATGCGCCCCGACCGGCTCGTGGTCGGCGAGGTGCGCGGCGCCGAGGTGGTGGAGCTCCTCGCGGCGCTCAACACCGGGCACGAGGGTGGGTGCGGCACCGTGCACGCCAACAGCGCGCGGGACGTCGTCCCCCGGGTGGAGGCCCTCGCCCAGGCCGCCGGTCTGCCCCGCGACGCCGCCCACAGCCAGCTGGCCGCCGCGCTCGACGTCGTGCTGCACCTCGCCCGCGGGCGGGACGGCCGGCGCCGGCTCGCCGAGGTCGCGGTGCCGGTGCGCCGCCCCGACGGCCTCGTCGAGGCCTGGCCCGCGGTCGAGTTCGACGCGGCCGGCGGCGTCCGCCTCGGCCCGGGGGCCGAGCGGCTCGAGGAGCTCCTCGGCGCCCAGGACGGCGAGCCGTGAGCGGCCTCGTCGCCGGCGCCGCCGCGGGCGCGGCCGTGCTGCTGCTGGCGCCGTCGCGGCCGCGGCTCGGTGGTGGGGTCGGGAGCGGGATGGACGGCGCGGGTGGTGCGTCGCAGCCCCGCCGCCGGGCCGGCCCGCTCGTCGTCGCGGGCGCGGGCGCCGGCGTCACCGCGCTCGTCCTCGGCGGGGGCGGGATCGTGGCGGTCTGGGCGGCCCTCGGTACGGCGGTGCTGCTGGCCGGCCGGGCCCTCCTGGCCCGCCGCGCGTCGGCCCGTGCTGCGGCGGGCACGCGCGAGCGCGTGGTCGCCGTCTGCGAGGTGCTGGCCTCGGAGCTGCGCTCCGGGCGTCCGCCCGCGTCGGCCCTGGACGCCGCGGCGCAGGAGTGGCCGGCGGTGGGTGGGGTGCGGCGCGCGGAGCGCCTCGGCGCGGACGTGCCGACCGCCTGGCGGGCGCTGGCCCGGGTGCCGGGGGCGGACGACCTCCGACTGGTCGCGGCCGCCTGGCAGGTCAGCGCCCGCACCGGCGCCGGGCTCGCCGAGGCCCTGGCGCGGGTGGCCGCGCTGGCCCGCTCCACGCAGGCCACCCGCCGCGTCGTCGCCTCCGAGCTGGCCTCCGCCCGGGCGACGGCCCGCCTCATGGCCGGGCTGCCGGTGGTGGCGCTGCTCATGGGCGGCACGACGGGCGGCGACCCGGTCCGGTTCCTCACCGCGACGCCGGTCGGGCTGGGCTGCCTCGCCGGCGGCCTGGCCGCGGGGTTCCTCGGCCTGTGGTGGATCGAGGCGATCGCTGACGACGTCACCCGGTCGGCGACGTGATCGGCGCCGCGGTCGTGGCGGCGCTCTGCGCGGCCGGGGCGTTCCTGCTGCTCGGGCCTCCCGCGCCGCGGGTGCGGGCGCCGTCCCGCGGTGGGGAGGGTCCCGGTCGCGCCGACCTCCTCCAGCGCTGGGCCCCCGCGTGGTGCGCGTGCGCCGCGCTCGGGGTCGTGTCGTTCGTCGGCGGTCCGCTGGGCTGGCTCTTGGGCGCCGGCGCCGCCGCCGGTCTGTGGACGCTGCTGCGCCGCTCCGAGCCGGCCTCCGTCCGGCGCCACCGGGCGCGCCTGCGCCGGGAGCTGCCCGCCTTCGTCGAGATGTACGGCGCGGCCCTCGGCTCCGGCGCCGCCCCCGGCCCGGCGCTCGACGTCGTGCGCGCCGCCCTGCCCGGCCCCGCGGCCGACGAGCTCGCGCCGGTGGCCGCCCGTCTCGGGCTGGGGCTCGAACCCGCGCAGGTCTGGGCGCGCCTCGGTGCCGACAGTCCGCCGCTGGCCCCGCTGGGCCGCGTGATGGTGCGGGCCCACGAGGCCGGTGCCGGCGTCACGGCCGCCGTCCTCGACCTGGCCGACGAGCTCGCCGCCCAGGAGCGCGCCGGGGTCGAGGACCGGGCGCGCACCGTCGGTGTGCGCGCCGCGGTGCCCCTGGGCGTGTGCCTGCTGCCGGCGTTCCTGCTGCTCGGCATCGTGCCGCTCGTGGCCGCCGCCGTCGACGGCATCCGGTGGTGAGGGTCGTGCCGCAAAGCGTCCCCAGCCGACGGCCCCGGACGGCCCGTCCACAGCCGACCGGCGGCCCGGCCCAGCGGCCCCCGCGGCGGCGGAGGGTGGCTGCGTCGCCCGAGGGGCGGCCCGGTCGGCGGTCCCGCGCCACCGGTCATCCGCGCCGGTCCGACCGGCGCGACACGAAGGAGGAGACACCGTGCGAGCACACCTGACGAAGCCCCGCCCGAGCCGGAGGGGCCGGTCCCCGCGCCGCCGCGACCAGCGGGGGATCACGACGGCGGAGTACGCCGTGGGCACCGCCGCCGGCGCCGGTCTGGCCGGGCTGGCCTACCAGCTGCTCACCGGCGGGCTCGGCAACCAGATGCTGACCTCGATGTTCGACCACGTCCTCGGTCTGATCGGGGTCGGGTGAGGGCCGGGCGTCGGCCGGCCGGTGCCGGCCGACGCCCCGCCCTGCGGGTCCGGTCGCGGGACCAGCGGGGCGTGGTGACGGCGGAGGCGGTCATGGTGCTGCCGGTGCTGGTGCTCGTCACGCTGGCCCTCAGCTGGCTCGTCGGCCTCGGCGTCACCCAGGTCCGCGTCGTCGACGCGGCCCGCGAGACCGCGCGGGCGGCGGCCCGCGACGACGACCCCGCGGCCAGCGTCGCGGCCGGCCGGCGGGTCGCGCCGGACGGGGCGTCGGTGTCGGTGGTCACCCGGGGAGACGAGGTCACGGCGACCGTGCACGTCGACGCGGGCGGCCCGCCGCTGCTCGGCTGGGTCCCCGGCGTCCGGCTGTCGGCGACCGCCGTCGCCGCCCGGGAGGAACGGTGAGCGCGCTCCCGCGGGTGCCGGGGCGACCGGACCGACACGCGGACCGACACGCCGACCGACGCGGGAGCCGTCGTGGAGGCCGGCGGGGCGAGGGTGGCTTCGCGACGGTGGCCGCGCTGGGCATGGTGATGGTGCTGGCGACGGTCGCGCTCGCCGTCGCGGTGGGCGCGGCCCTCGTGGTCGACCACCGGCGCGCGCAGGCCGCCGCCGACCTCGCGGCGCTGGCCGGGGCGACGGCCCTGGGACGCACGGGCGATGCCTGCGGAGCGGCCGCGACCACCGCGGCGGCGAACGCCGCGCGCCTGGCGTCGTGCGAGGTGATCGGACGCGACGTCCGCGTCGAGGTCGTGGTGGACCACGACTCCCTGGCGGGCCGGGTGGCCGAGCTGCGGGGCACCGCACGCGCCGGCCCGGCGGGCCGGGCGGAGCGGCCGGGTCAGGTCGGCGGTGCGTGACGCAGCAGGGCGTCGAGCAGGCGCCCGGCCGCCTCCTTGTCGAGCGGCTGGTTCTGGTTGCCGCACTTCGGCGACTGCACGCACGACGGGCAGCCCGCCGGGCACTCGCACCCCGCGATCGCCTCGCGCGTGGCCCGCAGCCAGGCGGGGGCGGCGGCGTACCCGCGCTCCGCGAAGCCCGCTCCGCCCGGGTGCCCGTCGTACACGAAGACGGTGAGCGTGCCGGTGTCCGGGTGCAGCACCGTCGAGACGCCGCCGATGTCCCAGCGGTCGCAGGTCGCGAAGAGCGGCAGCAGCCCGATCGAGCAGTGCTCCGCGGCGTGCGCGGCGCCCGGCAGGTCCATCGTGTCGATGCCGGTCTCCTCCAGCACGGCGGCCGGCACCGTCCACCACACCGCGCTCGTGCGCAGCGACCGGGTGGGCAGGTCGAGGGGCTGCTCGCCCATCACCTCGCCGCCGGGCTCGCGCCGGCGCAGGAACGACACCACCTGGTGGTTGACCTCCACGGTGCCCAGCGCGAGCCGGCACCCGCCCCAGTCCGTCGACTCCGACGTCGCGACGACCTGGATGTCGGTGACCTCCCGGGCCGAGGTCGAGTACGGCGGGTCCGCCCGCCGCATCACCGCGACGTGCTCCTCCAGGTCGAGGGACTCCACCAGCCAGGTCTCCCCGAGGTGCAGGTAGACCGCGCCCTCGTGGGCCTCGCCGTGCGCGCGGGCCGCGTCCACCGTGCCGACCACCCGACCCGTGTCCGCCTCGATCAGCTGCACCGCGCGACCTCCGCTCGACCGGAGGTCGGCCAGCTCGCTGGCGCGGCGGCGGTCGGTCCAGAACCAGCCGTGCGGGCGACGGCGCAGCAGCCCGGCCGCCACCAGCTGCTCCACGATCCCCGCGGCGGTCGGTCCGAAGAGCGGCAGGTCGTCCGGGGTCAGCGGCAGCTCGGCGGCCGCGGCGCACAGGTGGGGGGCGAGCACGTAGGGGTTGCCGGGGTCGAAGACGGTGGCCTCGACGGGGGCCGAGAACAGGGCCTCGGGGTGGGTGACGAGGTAGGTGTCCAGCGGGTCGTCGCGCGCCACGAGCACGCCGAGCGCGTCCTGCCCCTCGCGACCGGCGCGGCCGACCTGCTGCCACAGCGCCGCCCGGGTGCCGGGGAAGCCCGTGACGAGCACCGCGTCGAGCCCGGCCACGTCGATGCCCAGCTCGAGTGCGTTCGTCGCCGCGAGCGCCAGCAGGTCGCCCGAGCGCAGCGCCCCCTCGATCGCGCGCCGCTCCTCGGGGAGGTAGCCACCCCGGTACGACGTGACCCGCCCCGCGAGCGAGGCGTCGACCTCGGAGAGGTGGGCGCGGGTCGAGCGCGCGACCTGCTCGGCCCCGCGGCGCGAGCGCACGAAGGCCAGGGACCGCACCCCGTCGACGACGAGGTCGGCGAGGAGGTCGGCCGCCTCCGAGGTCGCGGCGCGGCGCACGGGCGCCCCGTTCTCACCGGCGAACGACGTCAGCGCGGGCTGCCACAGCGCGACCGCGACCTCGCCGCGCGGCGAGCCGTCGAGCGTCACCGCCTCCACCTCCAGGCCGGTGAGCCGGCCGGCCGTGCCCGCCGGGTCGGCCGCGGTGGCCGAGGCGAGCACGAAGGTGGGGGACGCGCCGTACCGCGCCGCCACCCGGCGCAGCCGCCGCAGCACCTGCGCCACGTGGGCGCCGAACACGCCCCGGTAGTGGTGGCACTCGTCCACGACCACGTAGCGCAGCGAGCGCCAGAACGTCGCCCAGCGCGCGTGGTCGGGCAGCATCGAGTGGTGGAGCATGTCGGGGTTGGTCAGCACGTACTCCGCGTGGTCCCGCGTCCAGTCCCGCAGCTCGGGCGGGCTGTCCCCGTCGTGCGTCGTCACCCGCACGCCCGTCCCGAGCGCCTCGAGCCCGGCCCGCTGGTCGGCGGCCAGCGCCTTGGTGGGGGAGACGTAGAGGGTGGTGGCGCCCCGCCGCCCGCGACTGTTGCGCTCCTCCAGCGCGGCGCTGAGCGCCGGCAGCGCGTAGGCCAGCGACTTGCCCGACGCGGTCCCGGTCGCCACGACCACGTGCCGCCCGGCCCGTGCGGCGTCGGCCGCGTGCACCTGGTGGCTCCACGGCAGCACGAGGCCGTTCCGCTCGTACGCCGCCCGCACGTCCGCGTGCACCCACCCGGGCCAGGCGGCCGTGGTGGCCTCCCGGGCCGGCACCACCTCCACGTGCCGCAGCCGCTCGCGCCGGTCGCCCGTGGCCGCGAGGCGGGCCAGGCGGGGCGGCAGCGTGCCCGCGGGGCACGGGTGGGTGGTGGTCACGTATCGAGTGTCGCAAGGACCACCGACAACAACGGGCGGCGGGCGGCGGGCGGCGGGCGGCGCGGCGGGCGGGCCGGCGGGCGGCGGCGACGGCGGCGTCGCCCCCGCGTGCGGCCGGGGACCGCGTGACGGGTCTGCCTGCGGGCAGGGGCCCCGACATGGTTTGATAGCCCAGGCACTGTTCGGGGGACTGTGCCCCTGAGAGCCGAGAGCACGCCCCGTGCCTGAGGAGACGACGTGGATCTGACTCTTGCGACCAGCGAGAACGATGGCAAGACCATCGTCGCGGTGGGTGGCGAGATCGACGTCTACACGGCTCCGCGGCTGCGCGACCGGATCACCGAGCTGGTGGCGGCGGGTGCCTACGACCTGGTGATCGACATGGAGGCCGTCGAGTTCCTCGACTCCACGGGCCTCGGCGTCCTCGTCGGCGGCCTCAAGAAGGTCCGCGCCCACAACGGCTCCCTGCAGCTGATCTGCAGCCAGGACCGCCTCCTCAAGATCTTCCGCATCACCGGGCTGGCGAAGGTGTTCGTCATCCACGCGTCCCTCGCGGCCGCGCTCTCGCCCGCCGACGCCTCCTGACGTCGCCCGTCGCCCGCTACACGGGGCGACCGCCGGCCCCGACCGGCGCGGACGGGCCACTCGGCACCACCCGTGCGGACTAGACAGCCTGGTCCGATCGGGTCGTTCTGGCCGGTCCGCCGTTTCCGGTCACCACCCCTGGGGCACTCTGGACCGGTGCGCGTGCGGTGGTGGAGGTGAGCGGGATGAGCGATCAGTTCGACGTCACGCTCGAGGACTCCGTGCTGCTGTCGGAGGTCGAGCTGACCACCAACCTCATGGTCGCGGCCAGCCAGTCCGAGGGCAGCCTGACCCTCGAGGAGATCGACCGCATCCTCGGCGTCGACGCCCACGACGCCTGAGCGGGCCATCCCGACCGATACCCCCACGGGGTATGCTCGGTCCCATGACGTCCCCCCGTCCGACCGGCGCCGTCGAGGCCGTCGATCCCGTCGACACCGCTGCAGACGAGCCCGGCGAGCACCACGTGCACGGCGAGCACCACGTGCACGGCTACATCGGCCACAAGGACGAGATCCTGCGCCGCCTGCGCCGCATCGAGGGCCAGGCCCGGGGCCTGCAGCGCATGGTCGAGGACGAGAAGTACTGCATCGACATCCTCACCCAGGTCTCCGCGATGACCCGCGCTCTCCACGTCGTCTCGGTGACCCTCCTCGGGGACCACCTGTCGCACTGCGTGGTCGACGCCGCGCGGGCGGGCGGCGACGAGGCCGACGCCAAGATCCAGGAGGCGGTCGACGCCATCGGCCGCCTCGTCCGCTGATCCACCCACCACCCCGCCCCGTGCGGCGGGGACGACCACGGAGGTAAGCCATGAGCACCGAGACCTACACCGTCACCGGCATGACCTGCGGCCACTGCGTCGCGTCCGTCCGCGAGGAGGTCGGGGAGATCCCCGGCGTGCAGGACGTCCAGGTGGACCTCGAGTCCGGTCGCGTCACCGTCACCAGCGAGTCGGCCATCGACCGCGAGGTCGTCGCGGCCGCGGTCGACGAGGCGGGCTACGCCCTGGCCTGACCTGCCCGGGGCCCGTGTGAGACTGGGCCCATGAGTGCCGGGGTCGCCCGTGGAGCCGATGGTCCTGCCGACCCCCGAGCCACGGCCGTGGTCCGCGCCGCGGGCGCGGTGGTGACCCGGCCGGGCCACGAGGTCCTCCTGGTCCACCGCCCCCGGTACGACGACTGGTCGTTCCCCAAGGGCAAGGTCGACCCCGGCGAGCACGTCACCGCCACCGCCGTCCGCGAGGTCGCGGAGGAGACGGGCCTCGTCGTGCGGCTGGGGGTGCCGCTGACCCGCCAGCGCTACGAGGTCGCGGCCCGGGCCGGCTCCCGCGGCAAGACGGTGGACTACTGGTCCGCCCGGGTCGTGGGCCCCGACGACGTCGCGGGATACCGCCGCGGGGACGAGATCGACGAGGTCGTGTGGCTGCCGTTCGCCGAGGCCGCGGACCGGCTCACCTACCCGCACGACCGCCGTACCCTCGCCGAGGCGGTGGAGCTGCCCCGCCGTACCGGCGCCCTCGTCGTCCTCCGCCACGGCGACGCCCGCCCGCGCTCGTCGTGGGACGCCCTCGACCCGCTGCGCCCCCTCGCCGACCGGGGGCACGAGCAGGCGCGGGGCTGGGTGCCGATCCTGGGGGCCTACGGCGTCGACGAGGTCGTGAGCTCGCCCAGCACGCGGTGCGTGCAGACGGTGGCGCCGTTCCTCGACGCGGCCGGGCTCGAGCCCGACCTGCACCCCTGCCTGAGCGAGGAGGGGGCCGACGCCCGCTCGGTACGCCGCCTCGTCACCGCCCTGCTCGAGGGCCGGCGTCGCGCCGTGCTCTGCACGCACCGCCCGGTGCTCCCGCTCGTGTACGACGCGCTCGCCGCCCACGCCCGCCCCGGCGTCGCCACGCGCCCGTCGGGGCAGCTCGCGAAGGGGGCGGCGATCGTCGCGCACCACCACCGCGGTGCGGTCGTCACGACGGAGACCGTCACGCCCGCCACGACGTCCGAGTGAGTGCGGGGAGGGGCTCCTCGCGGTCCGCGGAGGTGACCCACGTCATGCCGTCAACCCCTACTGGCCGGTGTTCACCGTCTCGTCGCCGTACGCCCGCCCGGACGTACCCGTCTGGGTCGGGAGCGTTCACTGCTCGTTCACTGACGCCGACGGATCCGTACACCCGACCTCCTTACGTTCCCTGCGTCAGTTCATCCGAAACTTCAGGAGACTCGTAGTGAAGCGCAGTTCTTACAGCCGGTACCTCGTGCCCGGCGTGGCCGTCCTGGCCCTCACGCTCTCGGCCTGCGGCGCCGGCAACGAGGACGAGGGCAATGGTGGTCTCAGCGACGACCAGGCCAGCGACGCCGCGGAGCTCTCGGGCACCCTCAACGGCGCCGGTGCCTCCACGCAGGAGGCCGTGATGGGCGTGTGGCGCGGCAACTTCCAGAGCGCTGCCTCCGACGTCACGGTCAACTACGACCCCGCCGGCTCCGGCGCGGGCCGCGAGCAGTTCATCGCGGGCGGCGTGCAGTTCGCCGGCTCGGACGCGTACCTGGACGAGGAGGAGCTGACCGCCGCCACCGAGCGCTGCAACGGCACCACCCCGATCGAGATCCCGTCGTACGTCGCGCCGATCGCGGTCGCGTACAACCTCCCGGGCGTCGAGGACCTGCAGCTGTCCGGCGAGACCGTCGCGCAGATCTTCAACAACCAGATCACGAACTGGAACGACCCGGCCATCGCCGCGGACAACCCGGACGCGACGCTGCCCGACCTGGCGATCAACCCGGTCTTCCGCGGTGACGCCTCGGGCACCACCGAGAACTTCACCACCTACCTCGACGCCACCACGTCGTGGCCGCACGGCCCGGTCGAGGACTGGCCGGCCACCGGCGAGGCCGCCACCGGCACGTCGGGCGTCATCGAGGTCGTCTCCGGCACCGAGGGCTCGATCGGCTACGCCGACGGCTCGCAGGTGGAGGAGGCCGGTCTCTCGGCCGCCGCGATCGGCGTCGGCGAGGAGTTCGTGGCCCCGACCCCCGAGGCCGCCGGCCAGATCTTGACCGCGTCGACCCCTGTCCCGGGTCGCGACGCCGAGGTCGACCTCGCGGTCGACATCGACTACACGACGCAGGAGTCGGGCACCTACCCGATCGTGCTCGCGTCGTACCTGATCGCCTGCCAGTCCTACGAGGACTCGAACGAGGCCGAGCTGGTCAAGGGCTTCCTCGAGTACATCCTCTCCCCGGAGGGCCAGGAGTCCGGCACGAACGACGCCGGCGCCGCTCCGCTGCCCGACGAGCTCCGGGAGAAGGCGGCCGCGGCCGTCGAGAAGATCTCCTGATCAACCGCACATGACCGACCGTTCGGCGGCACGTCCCCACGGGGGCGTGCCGCCGAACGGCGGTGTGCACGAAGAGAAAGTGTGAGGCAGCGTGCCCTCTACCGACACCGTGAAGGCGCCCCCGCCGGATCGTGAGCCGGCCGTCAAGAAGCGCTCCACCGAGCGCCCTGGCGACCGCATCTTCCGCGGCACCGCCGTCGGCGCGGCGACCCTCATCCTGGTCGCGCTCGCCGGCGTCGCGATCTTCCTGACCGTCGAGGGTGTCCCCGGCCTCACCGCCGAGCCCGACGCCATGAGCGGGCAGGCGAGCTTCATCGGCTACGCCCTGCGCCTGGTCTACGGCACGCTGCTGGCGGCCATCATCGCGCTCGTCGTCGCCACGCCCCTCTCGATCGGCATGGCCCTGGTGATCTCCCACTACGCGCCGCGTCGCCTCGCCACCCCCCTCGGCTACGTCGTCGACCTCCTCGCCGCCGTGCCCAGCGTCGTCTACGGCCTCTGGGGCATCCTGTTCCTCGGCCCGCGCATGGGCGACCTCTTCGGCTGGCTCGAGGAGAACCTCGGCTTCATCCCGCTCTTCGCCGGCCCGGCCGCCGGCAGCGGCCGCACCATCTTCACCGCCGGCCTCGTGCTGGCGATCATGGTGCTGCCGATCATCACGGCCATCTGCCGCGAGATCTTCGCGCAGACCCCGAAGCTGCACGAGGAGGCCGCCCTCGCGCTCGGCGCCACGCGCTGGGAGATGGTGCGGATGGCCGTCTTCCCCTACGCCCGATCGGGCATGGTGTCGGCCACGATGCTGGGCCTGGGCCGCGCGCTCGGTGAGACCATGGCCGTCGCGATGGTGCTGGCCGCCTCGGGCACCGGGTTCGTGACCCTCAACCTGATCTCGACGCAGAACCCCAACACCATCGCCGCCAACATCGCGCGTGAGTTCCCCGAGGCGACCGGCACCTCGGTCAACGTGCTCATCGCGAGCGGCCTGGTCCTCTTCGTCATCACCTTCGCCGTGAACTTCGCGGCGCGCGCCATCGTGGCCCGGAGCGGGAAGAAGATGAACCGATGACCACCCTCGAGAAGAACCCCACGCCCGTGCGGGACGACATGCCCCTGTCGGGGCCCCGCCTGCCGGCGTACGCGCCGCTGCTCGCGGTCGTCGCGGCCATCGCCGTCGGTGGTGCGCTGGCGCTCGTGCTCGGCGCCGGCGTCGTCGCCGCCGCGTTCCTCGCCATCGTGGCCTTCGTGGTGCTGCTCCCGCTGTGGTCGCGCGTCGTCGAGGGCAAGCGCAGCGCCGTCGACCGCCTGGTCGCCGCTCTCGTGTGGGTGGCGCTGCTGGCGGCGATCGTCCCGCTGGTGTCCCTCATCTGGACGGTCGTCAGCAAGGGCGCCCCGGCGCTCTCGGCGGACTTCTTCACCTACTCGATGCGCAGCGTCTTCGGCGACGCGCAGGGCGGCATCTACCACGCCCTCATCGGCACGGTCCTGGTCACGATCGCGGCGACCGTCATCTCCGTGCCCATCGGCATCTTCACGGCGATCTACCTCGTCGAGTACGGCACGGGCAGCCGCCTCGCCCGGGCCATCACCTTCCTGGTGGACGTCATGACGGGCATCCCGTCGATCGTCGCCGGCCTGTTCGCCTACGCGCTGTTCGTGCTGTTCTTCGGCCCGGGCGTGCGCATGGGCTTCGGTGGTTCGGTGGCCCTCTCCCTGCTGATGATCCCGGTCGTGGTGCGCTCCACCGAGGAGATGCTCAAGCTGGTTCCCGGTGAGCTGCGGGAGGCGGCGTACGCTCTGGGTGTGCCCAAGTGGCGGACCATCACCAAGGTGGTGCTGCCGACCGCCATGAGCGGCATCGTGACCGGCGTGACCCTGGCGATCGCGCGCGTCATCGGCGAGACGGCCCCGCTGCTCATCATCGCGGGCAAGACGGACTCGGTGAACTTCAACCTGTTCGACGAGCGCATGGCGACGCTGCCGGTGTTCATCTACTACAGCTACACGCAGCCGGGTCTGCCGGCGTCCGCCGGTCACGAGCGAGCCTGGGGCGCGGCCCTCGTCCTCATCGCGATCGTCATGATCCTCAACGTGCTCGCCCGCGTGATCGGCAAGGCGTTCGCACCCAAGACCGGCCGCTGAGCCGAGAGAAGGAAAGCACTCCCCATGGCCAAGAGCATCGACGTCTCCGACCTCGACATCTACTACGGCGACTTCCTCGCCGTGCAGGGCGTCAACATGACGATCCGGGCGCGCAGCGTGACGGCCTTCATCGGCCCCTCGGGCTGCGGCAAGTCGACCTACCTCCGCTCGCTCAACCGCATGCACGAGGTCATCCCCGGCGCGCGCGTCGAGGGCAAGATCGTGGTCGACGGGCAGGACCTCTACGGCAACGGCGTCGACCCCGTCGCCGTGCGCCGCCAGATCGGCATGGTCTTCCAGCGGCCCAACCCGTTCCCCACCATGTCGATCTACGACAACGTGCTCGCCGGCAACCGCCTCAACGCCAAGAAGATGAAGAAGTCCGAGGCGGACGACATCGTCGAGCGCTCCCTCAAGGGCGCGAACCTGTGGGGCGAGGTCAAGGACCGTCTCGGCAAGCCCGGCATGGGCCTGTCGGGTGGTCAGCAGCAGCGCCTGTGCATCGCCCGCGCCATCGCGGTCGAGCCCGAGGTGCTCCTGATGGACGAGCCGTGCTCCGCGCTCGACCCCATCTCGACCTCCGCGATCGAGGACCTCATCCACGAGCTGAAGTCGCAGTACACGATCGTCATCGTCACCCACAACATGCAGCAGGCGGCCCGCGTCTCCGACGAGACCGGCTTCTTCAACCTCAAGGGCGCCGGCCAGCCCGGCCACCTGGTCGAGTTCAACCCGACCGAGAAGGTCTTCGCGAACCCGGACAACGAGGCCACCGAGGCCTACATCTCCGGCCGCTTCGGCTGAGCCGCCGCCCCCACGGGGCACCCCCCACGCAGGGCCCGCAGCAGGTACGCCGTACCCGCTGCGGGCCCTGCGCCGTCTCTGGCTCCGGCCCGCCGCCCGGCCCCGCCACCAGATCGCGTAGTCCCTGACGTTCTCGACGTCTGGCACGGCGTGTCGCGTCGAGAACGTCAGGGACTACGTCGGGCTGTGGACGACCGCGAGCACCGACGGCGTCCGCCGGGCACGCTGCGCGGGTGGGTACGTCGGAAGGGCTGGAGGTGTTGCGCCGCGTCGTCGAGCGGCGCCGACCCCACCTGACGGTTCCGCGCCGCATCGACCGGGCGGGCGTCGACGGTCCCACGGAGCGTGCCGCTCGGCGTACGTGGCGGAGGTCCTCCCGGGGCCTGTACGTGCCGATCGAGGTCTCGACCGACGACGTCGAGCAGAGGATCGTCGAGGCAGCGGCCGGCGTCGTCGGACACCCCGGGGCGGTCACCGGATGGGCGGCGCTGCGGTGGATGGGCGGCCAGTGGTTCGACGGGTACGAGGGCGAGCGGGCCCTGCCCGTGCCCGTCGTGATCGCGACCTTCGACCGACGGCCTCAAGCCCATGTCGAGTACTCGGCCGAGCGGCTGGGGGTCGACGAGACGGTGCTGGTGGACGGGGTTCGCGTGACGGTTCCGGTCAGGTCGGCGACGTTCGAGATGCGCCGGGCGCGGAGCATCCGCGCGGCGGTACGTGTCGCTGACATGGCGGCGTACGACGACCTGGTCGACGTCGACGAGCTCCGCGCGTTCACGGCGACGCTCAACGGGTGGACGGGAGTGCGGACCCTCCGGGCGGCGATCCCGCACGTGGTGGAGAACTGCTGGTCCCCGCAGGAGTCGGGCCTCCGGTGGACCTGGACCGAGGATGCGGGGTGCCCCCGCCCGACGGCGAACGCGGCCGTCTTCGACCTGCGGGGCCGTCACGTAGCGACGGTCGACCTGCTCGACGAGGTCGCCGGCGTCGTCGGTGAGTACGACGGGGAGGTCCATCTCGCCGGCGGGCGTCGCCGCGCGGACCTCCAGCGCGAGGACCGGTTGCGCGGGCTGGGTCTGGAGTACGTCGCGTTCGTCGCCGGGATGTCGCGCGAGGAGCGGGTCGCACGGCTGCGCGCGGCGTACGCGCGTGCCGCGGAACGGCCAGCCGCCGGGCGGTCGTGGACGACGACGCCCCCACCGGGGTGGCGCAGCACGGCGACGGTCGCCTCGCGCCGGGCTCTCGAGCCGGGGGACCGCGACCGCCTGCTCCGGTACCGAGCGGCGTAGGACATCGGCCGTTCTCTACCGCGTGCCCCCGCCGCCCGTCGCTAGTCCCTGACGTTCTCGTCGCGACACGCCGTGCAAACCGTCGGAAACGTCAGGGACTACGCGTCGAAGTACGGCGGGGGGTGGGGCGGGCGGGGGGCGCTGGACGCCTCCGCTCAGGGCGCGACCTCGAACACGACGTGGGCGATCCAGTAGCCGGCGGCGCCGACGAGGCCGGCCATCGGGAACGTCAGGATCCAGGCCATGATGATGGACTTCGCGACACCCCAGCGCACGGCGGAGAAGCGCTTGGTGGCGCCGGCGCCCATGACGGCGGAGGTGATGGTGTGGGTCGTCGAGATGGGGGCCTCGAACGCGAAGGCGGTCGTGTAGAGCACGCCGGCCGCCACCGTCTCCGAGGCGAAGCCCCGGGGCGGGTCGAGGTCGATGATGCGGCGCCCGAGGGTGCGCATGATGCGCCAGCCACCGGCGTACGTGCCCAGCGAGATCGCCGCCGCGGCCGAGAAGATGACCCACAGGGGCAGGCCGTCGGACTGGGCGTAGAACCCGCCGGTGACGAGCGCCAGGAAGATGACGCCCATCGTCTTCTGGGCGTCCTGCAGACCGTGGCCGAGCGCCATCGCGGCGGCCGACAGGGTCTGCGCGACGCGGAAGCCGCGGTTGGTCCGGCCGGGGTTACTGCGACGGAAGATCCACATGATCGCCACCATCAGCGCGAACGCCGCCGCGAAGCCGAACAGCGGCGAGGCGATCATCGGGATGACGACCTTCTGCACGATGACGTCCCACTTCACCGTCGCGCCGCCCGCGAGCGCCGCGCCGACGAGCCCGCCGATGAGGGCGTGGGACGACGACGAGGGCAGGCCGAAGTACCAGGTGATGAGGTTCCAGGCGATCGCGCCGAGCAGGCCGGCGAGCACGATCACCAGGCCGTGGACGGCCGCCGACGTGGTCTCCGGGTTCGGGATGGTGATCACCGAGGCCACGGTGTTGGCGATCTCCTGGCCCAGGAAGGCGCCGACGAAGTTCATGACCGCCGCCATGGCCAGCGCGATGCGGGGCGTCAGGGCCCGGGTCGAGACGGACGTCGCGATCGCGTTGGCCGCGTCGTGGAAGCCGTTCGTGTAGTCGAACGTCAGGGCGACGACGACCACCACGACGACGATGGTGAGCTCCACCGCTCAGGACTCCTTGACGGCGATCGTCTCCACCCGGTTGGCCACGGTCTCGAAGGCGTCGATCGCGCGCTCGAGCGCCTCGACGATGTCCTTGAGCTTCAGCACCTCGATGGTCTTGTAGGACCCGCTGAAGAGGTTGGCCAGGGTGCGGCGGTGGTTCTTGTCGCCGGCGTTCTCCAGCCGGTTGATCTCGATCCAGTACTCCGAGAGGTCCTTCATGGTCCGCAGCCGCGGCATCGCGGCGGCGGTGACCTCGGCGCAGCGCTGGAGCACGTCGACCTGCTGACTCAGCTCGGGCGGCAGCGCCTTCACCTCGTACAGCAGGATCAGGTCCACCGCCTCGTCCATCTCGTCCATCACGTCGTCGAGGCCCGAGGCGAGGCCGTAGATGTCCTCGCGGTCGAACGGCGTGACGAACGTCGAGTTCACCTGGCGCACGATCGCGTGGGTGGTCTCGTCGGCGGCGTGCTCGGCGTCGCGCATGCGGCGGGCGACGTCCTCACGGTCGGCGCCGTCGGCGAGCATCTCGGCCAGCAGGCCGGACCCGACGACGAGGTGCTGGGCCGACTGCGAGAAGAGGTCGTAGAACGACCCCTCGACAGGGCGGAAGCGAAAAGCCACGGGATTCTCCTGCAGGACGGAACCAGGCCGCCTCATGCTAGGGGTTCGTCACTTGCCGGACACAAACCCGGGCGCACGTGACGTCGCGGACGCCCGCCCGGTCGGGCGGCGCACCGGGCCGAGGACCACCTCCGGCGGGTACGGCGGACCGCACCCGCCGCGGTCAGCCGCGGCGTTGGCGGCGCTGCTGCTCGATGAGCGTCTCCTGCAGGTGGCGTTCACCGCGGTGCCGGGTCCACGACCCGTCGGACTCGAGGTGCCAGGCGTCGGTCGCCTCGTCGAACGCCAGGTCGAGCAGGGCGGCCACCTTCGCGCCCTGCGCCTCGGGCAGCCGCACCATCACCTCGACGCGGCGGTCGAGGTTGCGGTGCATCATGTCGGCCGAGCCGATCCAGGCGGTGGGGGTGCCGCCGCCGGCGAACCAGGCGACGCGGCTGTGCTCGAGGAAGCGGCCCAGAACCGAGCGGACGTGGATGGACTCCGAGAGGCCGGGCACGCCCGGGCGCAGCGCGGAGATGCCGCGCACCAGCAGCTCGATCCGCACACCGGCCTGCGAGGCCAGGTAGAGCGCGTCGATGATCGCCTCGTCGACCACCGAGTTCGCCTTGATGCGGATGTGCGCCGGGCGCCCCGCCTCGTGGTGGGCGATCTCGGCGTGGATGGCGTCGACCAGGCCGGTGCGGACCCCGTCCGGGGCGACGAGCAGCTCGTCGTACGACGCGTTGCGGGAGAAGCCCGACAGGTTGTTGAACAGGTGGGCGACGTCCTCGCCGATGCGCGGGTCGGCGGTGAGCAGGCCGAGGTCCTCGTAGAGGCGGGCGGTCTTCGGGTTGTAGTTGCCCGTGCCGATGTGGGTGTAGCGGCGGATGCCGTCGGGCTCGTCGCGCACCACGAGCGAGAGCTTGCAGTGGGTCTTGAGGCCGACGAGGCCGTAGACGACGTGGCAGCCGGCGTGCTCCAGCTTGCGGGCCCAGCGGATGTTGTTGGTCTCGTCGAAGCGGGCCTTGATCTCGACGATCACCAGCACCTGCTTGCCGGCCTCGGCGGCGTCGACGAGGGCGTCGATGATCGGCGAGTCGCCCGAGGTGCGGTAGAGCGTCTGCTTGATCGCCAGCACGTGCGGGTCGGCGGCCGCCTGCTCGAGGAAGCGCTGCACCGAGGTGGCGAACGAGTCGTAGGGGTGGTGCAGCAGCACGTCGTGGCGGCGCACCGCCTTGAACACGTCGACGGGCGAGCTCGACTCGACCTCCGCGAGCAGCGGGTGGGTCGAGGGCACGAACGCGCGGAACTTCAGGTCCTCGCGGTCGAGGTCTGCGATGTCGTTGAGGCCGCGCAGGTCGAGCGGGCCCGAGAGGCGGAAGACCTCCTCGTCGCGCACGCCGAGCTCGGAGGTGAGCAGCTCGAGCACCTTGGGGTCGATGGACTCCTCGACCTCGAGGCGTACGGCGGGCCCGAACCGGCGCCGCAGCAGCTCCTTCTCGAGCGCCTGGAGGAGGTTCTCGGCGTCGTCCTCCTCGACCTCCAGGTCCTCGTTGCGGGTGACGCGGAACGTGTGGACGCCCAGCACCTCCATGCCGGGGAACAGCCGCTTGAGGTGCTCGCGGATGACGTCCTCCAGCGGCACGAACCGCTGGTTGCCCACCGCCACGAAGCGGTCGAAGATCGGCGGCACCTTGACGCGGGCGAACTGCTCCTTGCCCGTCTTGGGGTTGCGCACCAGGACCGCGAGGTTGAGCGAGAGGCCCGAGATGTAGGGGAACGGGTGGGCCGGGTCGACGGCCAGCGGCGTCAGCACCGGGAAGACGCGGTCGCGGAAGAGGCGCTTGCAGTGCTTCTGCTCGTCGCGGTCGAGGTCCTCCCAGCGCACCAGCTGGATGCCCTCGAGCTCGAGGGCGGGCACGATGTCGTCGCGGAAGACGCGGGCGTGGCGGTCCATCAGCTCGCGCGTGGTCGACCAGATCTCGCGCAGCACCTCGCGCGGCAGCAGGCCGGAGGCGGCGCGCACGGCGACGCCGGCCGCGATCCGGCGCTTGAGGCCGGCCACGCGCACCATGAAGAACTCGTCCAGGTTGCTCGCGAAGATGGCGAGGAAGCGGGTGCGCTCCAGCAGCGGCAGCGTCGGGTCCTCCGCCAGCTCGAGCACACGCTGGTTGAACTTGAGCCACGACACCTCGCGGTCGAGGAACCGGTCGCCGTGCTTCTCGACCGCGGCCAGCGCCTCGGGGTCGGGCACGTACGGCGGGTCGACGTCGAAGATGTCACCGCCGGCCGCCTGGAGGGCCGATTCCGGGGGGCCGTCGTCCAAGGAGCCCGAGACGTGAGCGGCGAGGGTGGACGGGTCGGTGCTCATGCGCGCCATCCTCCCACCCGACGGTGAACGAGCGGTGACCGCGAGCGCAGCGGGACGGCAGCCCGCGCGACGGGCACCCGGAGGGTCTCGTCCCGTGGAACCGCTGGCAGCGGGCGAACCGATGGGTAACCTGGCGCGCGTGCCCGCCGACACCCGCCTGACGCACGCAGCGACCCGCCTCAAGCGCGCCTCCCTGCGAGGAGTGCTCTCCCTCCCCGAGCCGGCCAAGCGCCGGCTCGCGGGCGCGCCCGTCGACCTCGACGGCCTGCGTCTCGACCTCGACACCCAGCTCGTGCTGCGCCTGGCCCACCTCACCCGCGAGCCCGTCATCGAGACCCTGCCCGTGGCGAAGGCCCGGCGGGCGCTCCTCGCCCAGTCGGTGCTCGCGGGCGGCGAGCAGCCGATCGGCGACGTGCTGTCGTGCCGGGTGGCGGGGCTGCCCGGTCGCCTCTACGTGCCGCGGGGCCGGCTGGTGAAGGACGGCGGGGGCGGTGACCCGCTGCTGGTCTTCCTCCACGGGGGCGGCTGGCTGTACGGCGACCTCGACAGCCACGACGCGCTGTGCCGCTTCCTCGCGGAGCAGGCCGGCGTCCGGGTGCTGTCGGTGGCCTACCGGCTCGCGCCGGAGCACCCGTTCCCCGCGGCCTACGACGACGCGCTCGCGGCGTACCGCTGGGTGGTCGAGAACGCCGGCTGGCTGGGGGCCGACGTCGACCGCCTCGCGGTCGGCGGCGACTCGGCGGGCGGCAACCTCGCCGCGACGGTCGCGATCGCCGCGGCCCGCGAGGGCCTCCCGCTGTCGTTCCAGCTGCTCGTCTACCCGGCGACCGACATGACGCGCTCCAGCGAGAGCCACCGGCTCTTCTCCCGCGGCTTCTTCCTCACCGCCGAGTTCATGGACGGGGTCGCGGAGGGCTACCTCCCCGAGGTCCACGACCGCGTCGACCCCACGGCCTCGCCGCTGTTCGCGGAGCTGCCCGACGGGCTGGCCCCGGCGTACCTGTGCACGGCCGGCTTCGACCCGCTGCGCGACGAGGGCGAGGCCTACGCCCGCAAGCTCGAGGCCGCCGGCGTCCCGGTCGTGCAGCGCCGCTTCGACGGCCTCATCCACGGCTTCGCCAACTGGGTCGCCCTCGGCGCCGCCAACCACGCCGCCCTCGTCGAGGTCGCGGCCGCCCTGCGCGCCGGCCTCGGCGTCGACGCCGAGACCGCGGGCGGCACCGCGACAGCGGGTACGGCGGGGGGCTGACCCCGTGGCGCGGGGGAGCGGGGTGCCCTGGCGACGGATCGGCGCCGGACTGGTGGTGGCCGGCGTCGCGACGGGCGTCGTCGCGCACGAGGCCACCCGCGTCGAGGCCAGCAGCAACGGCGTGCCCACCGTCTTCATCGGCGACTCCATCACCGCGGCCGACACCCCCGGCGCCACGGACCTGCCGGGCCCGCGGTCGTGGACGCGGTACGTCGTGACCGACGACCGCACGCCGTGGCGCTACGTCGCCAACACGGCCGTCGCGGGCGAGACGCTCGGCGAGATGGCGGCCCGCTTCGAGCGCGACGTGCTCGCCCGGGGCCCGGAGGCCGTCGTCATCATGGGCGGCACCAACGACGTGCGCCTCGGTCTCCCCGTCGCGGACTCGCTCGACGCGCTGCGCGCGATGGTGGAGTCGGCCCGTGGGGCCGGCGCCGAGGTCTGGATCGTGTCGCCCCCACCGCTCGACCTGCCCCGCTGGGGCGACGTCGGCCCGCTCATCGAGGCCGAGCGCGACCTGGCCGAGGAGCTCGACGTGCCGTTCGTCGAGGTGGTGCCCGAGGTCGGCGCGGGCGACGACCGGTGGGCCTCGCCCGGCCTCACGACCGACGGGGCGCACCCGACCGAGCGGGGCGCCGAGGCCATCGCCGCGGCCGTGCTCGCCCAGGTCGACTGACGGGGGCGGTCAGCCCCGCGCGTACTGCACGTGGCTCGCGGCGACCGTGAAGCCCAGCCCGGCGTAGACCGCGCGCGCCGGGTGGTTGTCGCCCTCGACGTACAGCTCGACGACGCGCGGGCGCCGGGCCTCGAGGTGGTGCAGGCCGGCGAGCGTGAGGAGCTTGCCGAGGCCCCGGCCCTGCGCCTGCGGCGCGACGCCCACGACGTAGACCTCACCGACCGGCCCGGAGCCCTCGGAGGGCGTCGTCTTCGTCCAGTGGAACCCCAGCATCGCGCCGGTCTCGACGTCCTCGGCGACGAGGAGCCCCGCCGGGTCGAACCAGTCCTGCGCCATCCGCTCGGCGAGGTCGCGCGCGTCCATCGCGCCCTGCTCCGGGTGGTGGGCGAACGCCGCCGCGTTGACGGCCAGCAGGTCGGCCTCGTCGCTCGGGCGGTACGCGCGGATCTCGACGTCGCCGCGCTCCGGCAGGGCGGGCAGGCCCCCGGGCTCGCGCTCCATCACGAGCAGTTCGCGCACGCGGTCGAAGCCGAGCCGCTCCGCGAGGTGCGCCGCCCGCGGGCTGTCGACGTGGGACCAGGCGACCACGCGGGCGTCGTCCGCGAGCGCGTCGACGGACGTGCGCGCCAGGGCGGCGCCCACGCCGTACCCCTGCTCCTCGGGTGTCACGGCGAGCGTCAGGTCGTGCTCGGCGCCGGTGCGGCGCAGCAGGGCGACGCCGACGGGACGGGGGTCGCCGCCCGGGTGCGGCTCCTCGGCCAGCCAGAGCCGGGCGCCCTCGAGGCCGCGGTGCTCGAGGTGGCGGCGGCCGGCCTCGTCGAGCGCCGGGGCGCCCAGCGTGCGGGCGACGGCTCCGTCGACGGCGTCGACCGCGGTCCGGGCGGGCCCGTCGAGCGCCGTCACCTCGCGGAGCACGACCGGTCCGGTGCGCCCCTGCAGCCGGCGCGCGCCCTCGTCCGTCCCGCCGTCGCCCCCGCCATCAGCCCGCTCGTCCGCCATGGCCCCGACCCTACGGCGGGACGCAGCACGGCCCCGGGCGGACCCGGGGCCGTGCTGGTGGTGGTGCTGTGGGACGTGGTGGTGCTGGTGCGCCGCGCTCGCGGGGACCGCTCAGGCGTCGACGCCGGCGTCGGCCGTCACGGTCGCCTCGGACCGGTCCTTGGACGGCAGCACGAAGCGGTAGCCGACGTTGCGGACGGTGCCGATGAGCGTCTCGTGCTCGGGGCCGAGCTTGGCGCGCAGGCGACGCACGTGCACGTCGACGGTGCGGGTGCCGCCGAAGTAGTCGTAGCCCCACACCTCCTGCAGCAGCTGCTGGCGGCTGAACACGCGGCCCGGGTGCTGGGCCAGGAACTTCAGGAGCTCGAACTCCTTGAAGGTCAGGTCGAGCGGGCGGCCGCCGAGCTTCGCGGTGTACGTCGCGTCGTCCACGACGACCTCGCCGCTGCGGATGACGTGGGACTCGGGGTCGTCCGCCTGGCGCTGCGCGGTGAGCCGGCCGATCGCGAGGCGGATGCGGGCCTCGAGCTCGGCGGGGCCGCAGGTGTGGAGGACGACGTCGTCCATGCCCCAGTCGGCGGCGACGACGGCCAGGCCGCCCTCGGTGACGACGAGGAGGACGGGGACGTCGGCCCCGGTGGTGCGGATGAGGCGGCAGAGGTCACGCGCGTGGGCGAGCTCCTGGCGGCCGTCGACGAGGAGCAGGTCCGCGTCGGGGGCCTCGAGGAGCGCGCTTCCCTCGGCTGGGAGAATCTTGACGCTGTGGCCGAGCAGGGCCAGGCCGGGCAGGACCTCGACCGAGGGCTGCAGGGCGCTGGTGAGGAGCAGAAGAGCGCTCATGGTGGTCTCCTCCCGAAGGGGTGGGGACCGAAACACGTCGTTGAGTCTCGGCCTGCACAAGTGAACGGGAGAATACAGAAACATGGTCGACATGCCACCGGCATCACCGCGAAGTGAGACGCAGGTCATCGAGGCCCGTTACTGGGCGGCGGCGAAACAGGCTGCCGGCGTGGAGGCCGACCAGGTGCCCGTCGAGGGCCCCGTCACCCTCGCCGACCTGCAGCAACGCGTGCTCGGTCTGCACCCCGGCGCGCGGCTCGGCGACGTGCTCGCCGTCTGCTCCGTGCTCGTGGACGACCGGCCCGTCAGCTCGGAGGACCCGGGCGACGTCGTCGTCAGCCCGGGCTCGGTCGTGCAGTTCCTCCCGCCCTTCGCCGGGGGCTGATCGCGACCCCGGGGTACGACGGGGTCCCCGGCGCCGGGGGCTCAGCCGTTCACGAGCCCCAGCAGGCGCAGGGCGGAGCGGACGTCGTCGACGTCGACGACCTTCATGCCGTCGACCGTCCACGACTCCGGCGAGCGACCGCCGGACTTGCGGTGGGGCACGACGGCGAGGCGGAAGCCGAGCCGGGCGGCCTCGCCGAGGCGCTGGTCGAGGTCGCGCACGCGCCGCAGCTCGCCCGCCAGGCCGATCTCGCCCATGGCGACGACGCCGAGCGGAGCCGCCTTGCCCTGGCTGGCCGACGCCAGCGCGACGGCCAGCGCCAGGTCGCTCGCCGGCTCGTGCAGGCGCGCGCCGCCGACGGTGGAGGCGAACACGTCCATCTGGTGCAGCCGGATGCCGCAGTGCTGCGCCAGGACCGCCAGCACCATCGCGACCCGGGAGCCGTCGAGGCCCGACGTCGTGCGGCGCGGGCGCTCGGCCGGGGTCGGGGTGACCAGTGCCTGCACCTCGGCCAGCAGGGGCCGGCGCCCCTCGAGCGTCACGGCCACGCAGGTGCCGGGCACCTGGCGCTCGTGGTGCTCGACGAAGAGACCCGTCGGGTCCGACACCGCGGTGATGCCGTCGCTGCCCAGCTCGAAGCAGCCCACCTCGTCGACCGGGCCGAACCGGTTCTTCATCGCCCGCACCATGCGCAGCCGCGAGTCGCGGTCGCCCTCGAAGTGCAGCACCACGTCGACCAGGTGCTCCAGCACCCGGGGGCCGGCGATGGAGCCGTCCTTCGTCACGTGGCCCACGAGCACCGTCGTGATGCCCCGCGTCTTGGCCATGCGGATGAGCGCGGCCGCGACCTCCTTGACCTGGGTGACGCCGCCGGGCACGCCGTCGACGCCGGGAGCGCTGATCGTCTGCACCGAGTCGACCACCAGCAGGGCGGGCTGCACGGCGTCCACGTGGCCGAGCACGGCGCCCAGGTCGGTCTCGGCCGCCAGGTAGAGCTCGTCGGTGATGCTGTGCGTGCGGTCGGCGCGCAGGCGCACCTGCGAGGCCGACTCCTCGCCCGAGACGTAGAGCGTGCGCGTGCGGCGCCGGGCGGTCTGGGCCGCCACCTCCAGCAGCAGCGTCGACTTGCCGACGCCGGGCTCGCCGGCGAGCAGCAGCGCGGCGCCCGGCACGAGGCCGCCGCCGAGCACGCGGTCGAGCTCGGGCACCCCGCTCGTGCGGAACGTGGCCGTGTCGGTGCGGACCTGGCCGATGGGCACCGCGGGCGCCGTGACGGGGCCGGCGGCGGCCGCCGCGGACGTCGTCGCCGAGGCCACCTCCACGACCGTGCCCCAGGCCTGGCACTCGCCGCAGCGACCCACCCACTTCGCGGTCTCCCAGCCGCACTCGCTGCACCGGTGGACCGGGCGGGAGCGGGCGGGACGGGAGGCGGGTCGGCTCATGGACGGCACCGTAGAGGAGCCCGCCGACAGTGCGGGTCGGCGTACCCGTGCGAGGTGTTGACGGCCCTCCCCGCGCCGCCCGATGATGCTCGACGCACAGCTTGGATCGATCAAGGGAGACGGATGGGCCGCGACCCCCACCGGGCGGCGGACGGCCCGACGGGTCCGCCGACCCTGGCCGACGTGGCCGCGCTCGCCGGGGTCTCCCGCCAGACGGTCTCCAACGCGCTCAACAACCCCGCCCTGCTGCGCGCCGACACCCTCGAGCGGGTGCGCGACGCCGTCGACACCCTCGGCTACACGCCCAACCGTGCCGCGCGGAACCTGCGCACGAAGGCGTCGCGGCTCATCGGCCTGCGGCTCACGCCCTTCGCCGAGGAGACGGCGAACGCGACGGTCGACCGGTTCGTGCACTCGCTGGTGCAGGCCTCGCGGGAGGCCGGCTACCACGTGCTCCTCTTCGACGGCGACGACCCGAGCGACCCGGCGTCGGGGTACGACGAGCTGGTGCGCTCCACCGCGGTCGACGCGTTCGTCGTCACCGACACGTTCAAGGGCAACCCGCAGGCGTCCTACCTGGAGGACAGCCGCGTGCCGTTCGTGGCCTTCGGCCGCCCCTGGACGCCCGCGGCGCTGCACCCGTGGGTCGACGTCGACGGCGCGGCCGGCACCGCGGAGGCGACGGCGCACCTGCTCGCCCGCGGCCACCGCAAGGTGGCCTGGATCGGGTGGCGCAAGGAGTCCCCGATCGGCGAGGACCGGCGGGCCGGCTGGTCCCGCACCCTGCGCGGGCACGGCCTGTCCACCACGGGCCTCGCCTCCCGGGTGGAGGACACGGTGCGCAGCGGTCACGAGGCCGCCGGCGTGCTCCTCGACGAGGCGGCGCCCACCGCCTTCGTCTGCGCCTCCGACACGCTCGCCACCGGGGTGCTGCGCCAGCTGCACGAGCGCCGTCTCGTCGCCGGGCGCGACGTCGCGGTCGTGGGGTTCGACGACTCCCCGGTCGCCCAGCTGCTGCCGGGCGGGCTGACGTCCGTGCGCCAGCCGCTGGAGGAGGTCGCGGTGCAGGTCGTCGACCGGCTCGGCAAGCTGCTCGGCCACCGGGAGACCTTCGGCAGCGGGACGCTGCTGGCGCCGCACCTCGTGGTGCGCGGGTCGAGCTGAGCCCGGCCGCGGCGGGGAGTGCCGCCGTACCCGCGGGGACGGCTCAGAAGCGGCGCCACCACAGGTTGACGGCGTAGTCGACGCTCGTGCCCGCGTGCTCGGCCAGCACCGCCTCGGCGGTCACGGGGTCGAACTCGATGCGCACCACGGCCTCGAGGTCCTCACGGCGCTCGAACTCCCACGTCATGTCGAGCGGCTCGCGGCTCCACCCCTGCGCCGCCCAGAAGCGCTCCTGCACGTGCGGCGGGTCCACCTGCGGGTAGCCGCGGCGGAACCACGCCCCGAAGGTCGAGCGCGACCCGTCGTTGTCGATGACGAACGCCGTGCCGCCGCGCCGCACGACGCGGGCGAGCTCGCGCAGCCCCGGCTCGCAGCCGGGGCCGAAGAAGTAGGCCCAGCGGGCCTGCACCACGTCGACGAAGGCGTCGGGCAGGGGCACGGCCTGGGCGGTGCCCACGTGCACCTCGACGGTGGGGTGGGTGCGGGTACGCCGCCGCGCCAGCGCCGCGAGGGCCGGGTGCGGCTCGACGCCGACCACCCGGGCGGCCCCGGCGCCCGAGGCGTCGCCGTCGGCCCAGCGCGGGAGGTGGTAGCCGGTGCCGCAGCCGAGGTCGAGGAAGGTGCGGCCCGACCAGTCGGCGATGCCGCGCATGGCCCGCTCGATCACGCCCGCGCGGTCGACCGCGCGGTTCTCCAGCTCGTAGGTCGCCGTGTGCTCCCAGATGTTGGGGCTCGGGACGGTGCCGCGCGGGGCACCCGGGGGCAGCGTCGCCACGGGTCGGGGGCCGGGGAGGTCGGCGCGGTGCTCAGATGCGGACGATGCCGTCCGGGGTGCGGACCTGCACGGCCAGCACGCCGGGGGTGCCGTGCGGGGCCACCCACTCGACGGTGATGTCCTCGAGCGGCTCCTCGACGGGCTCGCCCAGCCACTCGCTCACGCGGTGCGGGTCGCCCGCGATCTCCAGGCACTCGAGCGAGTACGACGGGTCCGCGCCCGCGCCGGGGTGCAGCTCGCGCGGCGACTCCCAGTGGACGAAGAACGGCAGCTGCGGGTCGGCGATGAGCCCGTTGACGCCCAGCTGCTGCCAGACCAGCTCGGTGCCGTCGGGGCGGTGGCGGCTGCCCTTGACCGCGGACCGGCCCAGGCGGCGCTCGACGCGCGAGAGGTCGCCGACGGCGACCACCCAGCCGAGCCAGCCGCCGCCGAGGGCGGAGCGGGCGCGCACGGCCTGGCCGAACGGCGCCTTGTCGGAGGCGGGGTGGTCGAGGACCTCGACGATCTCGATGTAGGTGTCGCCGGCGAGACCGAGGGTCATGTTGCGGGTGCCGAAGCGGGGGTGGACCCCGCCGTCGACGAACTCGCGTCCGATGAGCCCGCCGATGCGCTCGGCGGTGGCCGCCAGTCCGTCGGGTCCGGCGGCGTACGAGAGGTGGTCCAGGCGCATGGCCCGATTCTGTGGGTACCGGTCCGTCCCGCCGCACGCGGGGGTCGGGTCTCTCGACGTCGAGACGCCTACACGTCGTAGTAGGTGAGGGTGCGGGTCAGCGCGGGTCGGCGGGGTGGAGCGCCAGCACCGAGCGCGAGCGCACGTGGGCATCGCAGTGGCGCACGAGCTCGTCGTACCCCGCCTGCCCCATCAGCGCGACCAGCTCGGCGGCGCTCGTGCGGTAGAGCGGCTCGGGGGCGACGTGGGCGACGGGGTTGCCGGTGCAGTACCAGTCGAGGTCGTGCCCGCCCGGCCCCCAGCCGCGCCGGTCGTACTCGCCGATCGACACCTCGAGGTACGACGAGCCGTCCGGCCGCTCGACGTCGCGGTAGGTGCGGCGCAGGGGCAGCTGCCAGCACACGTCGGGCTTGGTCTCGAGCGGCTCGAGCCCCTCGTGCAGCGCCAGGGCGTGCAGCGCGCAGCCCTCGCCGCCGGGGAAGCCCGGGCGGTTGGCGAAGACGCAGGCCTCCTGGCCGTCGACCACCGAGGTGCGGGTCTTGCGGGCGCCCTCCTCGTCGGTGGTCACCCAGGCCTCGCGGGCCACGGAGCGCCCGGCCGGGCGCTGCTGCCACAGGTCGGCGTCGAGACGGGCCACGAAGGTGGCGACCCGCTCCTCGTCGTCCTCGTCGGAGAAGTGGGCGCCCAGCGTGCAGCAGCCGACGTCCGGCGACGTCGCGTAGATCCCGGCGCACCCGCGCCCGAAGATGCAGGTGTACGCCGAGGTCAGCCACGTCAGGTCGCAGCGGAAGACCTGGTCGGCGTCGTCCGGGTCGCCGAACTCGACCCACGCGCGCGGGAAGTCGAGCGGCACCTCGACGCCGCGGTCGGGGGACGCGGGGAGGGAGGAGGGCACCGGGGCAGCCTATGCCGCCGCCGTCGGGCCCCGGCGCTACCGTTGCGCCCATGAGGTTGGGAGTGCTCGACATCGGCTCGAACACGGGGCACCTGCTCGTGGTCGACGCCCACGGCGGGGCGGCGCCGCTGCCGGCGTACTCCTACAAGGAGCCGCTGCGCCTGGCCGAGCACCTGGACCCCACGGGCGCGGTGAGCCCGACGGGCATCGACGCGCTCGCCGACTTCACCCGCCAGGCGCAGGTCGTGGCGGAGGACAAGGGCTGCGAGGAGATGCTGGCGTTCGCCACTTCCGCGGTGCGCGACGCCACGAACTCCGACGCGGTGCTGGCCGAGGTCGCCGAGCGCACGGGCGTGCGGCTCTCGGTGCTCTCGGGCGCCGACGAGGCGCGACTGACCTTCCTGGCGGTGCGCCGCTGGTTCGGCTGGTCCGCGGGCCGCCTCGTCGTCTTCGACATCGGCGGCGGCTCGCTCGAGATCGCAGGCGGGGCGAACGAGGCGCCCGACGTCGCCTGGTCGCTGCCGCTCGGTGCTGCGCGGCTGTCGCGGGAGTTCTTCGCCCACGGCGCCCCCGACGACGACCACGTCCGCGCGCTGCGCAAGCGCATCCGCGCCGAGATCGCCCGCGACGCGGGCAACCTGCTGCGGGCCGGTACGCCGGACCGCGCCGCCGCCACGTCGAAGACGTTCCGCTCGCTCGCCCGGATCTGCGGTGCGCCCGGGTCGTCGGAGGGCCAGCTGGTGCCCCGGGTGCTGCCGGCCGGCGAGCTGGCGGAGTGGATCCCCAAGCTGATGCAGATGGACCACGAGGAGCTCGCGGCCCTGCCCGGGGTCTCCCCGAGCCGCACCCACCAGATCGTTCCCGGGGCGCTCGTCGCCGACGCGGTGATGGACATCTTCGGTCTCGACGGCCTCGAGGTCTGCCCGTGGGCGCTGCGCGAGGGCGTCATCCTCGAGCGCTTCGACCAGCTGAGCGTCCTCGGGTGAGGACGGGCTGATGGTCGTCGGGCTGTCGACCTCGTCGGTCTACCCGGAGTCGACGGCGCACGCGTTCGCGTACGCCGCCGACCTGGGCTACGACGCCGTCGAGGTGATGGTCGGCATCGACGCCCTCAGCCAGCAGGTCACGGCCGTGGAGCAGTTGGCCCAGCACCACGACGTCCCCGTCTGCGCGGTCCACGCCCCGTGCCTGCTGTTCACGCAGGCGGTCTGGGGCCTCGAGCCCTGGGGCAAGCTCGAGCGCTCGGCGGAGATGGCGAGGGCGCTCGGCGCGGACGTCGTCGTGGTGCACCCGCCGTTCCGCTGGCAGCGGGAGTACGCGCGGGACTTCGTCGACGGCATCGCTGCGCTCGAGGAGTCGAGCGGCATCGCGTTCGCGGTGGAGAACATGTACCCGTGGAAGGCGACGCCGCGGAAGGGCACGACGCGGGGCATGGAGGTCTACGCGCCGGGCTGGGACCCGTCGACGGAGAACTACGCGAACACCACCATCGACCTCTCCCACGCCGCCATCGCCGGGTCGGACCCGCTCGCCATGGCGCAGCGGCTCGGGTCGCGGCTGCGCCACCTGCACCTCACCGACGGCACGGGCTCGGCGAAGGACGAGCACCTCGTGCCCGGGCGCGGCGTGATGGGGGCGGCCGACCTGCTGCGCCACCTCGCGACGGAGGGCTTCGCGGGCCACGTGGTGCTCGAGATCAACACCCGCAAGGCCGCCGACCGCGCCGCGCGCGAGGCCGACCTGGCGGAGTCCCTCGCCTTCGCGCGCGAGCACCTGGCCGCCCGCGAGGTGTGAGCCCGGTCACGGACCGGTCGTCGGTGGCTGGAGCCGTCCGGGTAGCGTGACCGCCATGTCCGTGCTCCGCCGTCCGCTCCTCGCGCTCGCGCGCAGCGGTCGGGTCAAGGAGGCGCTGACCACCCTCCCGGTCGCCTCGTCGGTCGTGCGGGGCTACGTGCCGGGGGAGTCCACCGACGACGCGATCCGGGCCACGGCCCGCCTCCTCGACGACGGGCTCGCCGTCACGATCGACCACCTCGGCGAGGACACGCTCGACGCCGAGCAGGCCGAGGCGACCACCCGGGTCTACCTCCACCTGCTCGACCAGCTCGCCGCCCATGGGCTCGCCCGCCGGGCCGAGGTGTCGCTGAAGCTGAGCGCGGTGGGCCGGGCCCTGCCGGGCACGGGCACCGACCTCGCGCTCGAGAACGCGCACCGCGTCTGCGAGGCCGCCCGCGCCGTCGGCACCACGGTCACCCTCGACATGGAGGACCACACCGGCGTCGACGCCACCCTCACCATCCTGCGCGAGCTGCGCCGCGAGCACCCGGACACGGGCGCCGTGCTGCAGGCCTACCTGCGCCGTACCGAGGCCGACGCCCGCGACCTCGCCTACGAGGGCTCGCGGGTGCGCCTGTGCAAGGGCGCGTACGACGAGCCCTCCGGCGTCGCGTTCCAGACGCGCGAGGAGGTCGACCGCGCGTTCGTGCGGTGCCTGCGCATCCTCATGGCCGGCCAGGGCTACCCGATGGTCGCCACCCACGACCCCCGCCTCATCCGGGTCGCGGGCTCGCTCGCCAGCCGGCACGGGCGCCACCGGGGCACGTACGAGTTCCAGATGCTCTACGGCATCCGCCCCGAGGAGCAGCGCCGCCTGGCGGGCGACGGGGAGACGGTGCGGGTCTACGTGCCCTACGGCACCGACTGGTACGGCTACCTCACCCGCCGGCTCGCCGAGCGGCCGCAGAACCTGTCACTCTTCGTCACGTCGTTGATCTCGAAGAAGTGACGTCGGGCCCGCCCCGGCGCCGCGAACAGGAGCCGTGGAGCACGTGACCGCCTCGACCTCGTCCCTCACCGCCATCATCGGCGCCGGCGTCATGGGGGAGACCCTCCTCTCCGGCCTGCTGCGGGCCGGCCGCCCGGCCGACCAGCTGCTGGTGGGCGAGAAGCGCCCGGAGCGCGGCGAGGAGCTGCGCGCGCGGTACGGCGTCGAGGTCCTCGACAACGTCGAGGCCGCCCGGCGCGCCACCACCGTCGCGCTCGTCGTGAAGCCGCAGGACATGGCGGCCGTCCTCGAGCAGGTCTCGCCGGTGCTGCGCCCCGGCCAGCTCGTCGTCTCGCTCGCGGCGGGCATCACGACCGCGTACGTCGAGGCGCGGGTGCCCCAGGGCGTCGCCGTCGTGCGCGTCATGCCCAACACGCCCGCGCTCGTCGACGAGGGCATGGCCGCCATCTCCGGTGGCCGCCACGCCAGCGAGGAGCAGCTCGCCGAGGTCGAGGGCCTCCTGCGCGCCACCGGCAAGGTGCTGCGCGTGCCCGAGGCCCAGCAGGACGCGGTGACCGCCATCTCCGGCTCCGGGCCCGCCTACCTCTTCTACGTCGTCGAGTCGATGATCGAGGCCGGCGTGCACCTCGGCCTCCCGCGCACGACCGCCACCGACCTCGTCGTGCAGACCGTCGTCGGCTCCGCCACCATGCTGCGCGAGACGGGCACCCACCCCACGGTCCTGCGCGAGCAGGTCACCTCCCCGGCGGGCACCACGGCCGCCGCGCTGCGCGAGCTGGAGATCCACAAGGTCCGCGCCGCGTTCCTCGCCGCCATGGAGGCCGCGCGCAACCGGTCGGCCGAGCTCGGCTCCTGACGCGTCCGGGCGCGCGGACGTTTCGCCGCCCCGTGCCGGTGGCACCGACCGGGGGTGAGCCGTCACCCGACCTGGACCCTGGAGCTGCGCCTGCGGCCGGACCTGGACCCGCTCGTGGGTACCGCGCTCGCGGCTCTCGCCGACGGGCGGACCCTTGCTGCCGGCGAGCTCGCCGCTCTGCCCCCCATCGCGCGATCCCTCCTGGTGGAGCGGGTCGACTGGCTGCGTCGGCGTGAGGTCGACACCGTCCCCTGCCGGCGGCCGGACGACCCGCGCGCGGTGCTGGCGCTCGACATCGAGATGCACGACGACCTGGAGGCGGGCGGCGGGTACGCCCTGTGGTGGTGGTTCCTGTGGGTCGTCGAGCGTCCCCGGACGCGCGGCGGGGCGTGGTGCATCGGGACGCACTCGGCCGACGACCTCTGCGAGCCCGAGGAGGCGTGGTTCGCGACGCCCGCGGGCGTCCAGGTCGGCGCCTTCCGCCCCCAGGAGGGGAGGCCCTGGGTGACCTGGGCGGAGGTCGACGCGGGGTGGGAGGCCGTCGGCGACGTCGACCTGTCCGGGTGACGGCTCAGGCCGCCGCGAAGTCGAGCGCGTCCAGGCTGCGCACGCGACGCACACCGGCGGCGGGGTGCTCGTCGTACCGGTCGAGGAGGACGGCGCGCAGGCCCGCCCGGGCGGCGCCGCGCACGTCGTTGGCCAGCGAGTCGCCGACCATGAGCGTCGCGCCCGCCGGGGCGCCGAGACGGGCGCACGCCGCGGCGTACGCGCGGGCGTCGGGCTTGGCCACCCGCAGGGCGGAGGAGGCGATCACCGGCGCGTCGAGGGCGTCGAGCACGGGGGCCAGCCCGACGTGCTCGACCTTGCTGCGCTGGCGGCCCAGGTCGCCGTTGGTGAGCACGCCGACGGCGAGGCCGGCGGCGTGCGCCCGCTCCAGTGCCCGCCGGGCGTCGGCGAAGGCCCGCCAGGCCGCGCGGTAGCCCGTCAAGAACCCCGCGAACGCCTCGTCGGCGGCGGCGTCGTCGCGCAGGTCGAGGTGGGGCAGGAAGGCGCGGACCCGGGCGCGCCGCTGCTCCGCGAACGTGAGCTTCCCCCGCTGGTACGCCGCGTGGTGGCGCATCTCGAGCAGCGTCCAGCGCTCGGCGAGGTCGGCCGGCGACCCCGGCAGGCCCAGGCCCGCCGCCCACGCCACGAGCCCCGCCCGCGCGGCGCCCCGGTGGTCGACCAGGGTGTCGTCGAGGTCGAAGAGGACCGCGGCGAGCGGGAGTCGGGGAGCCACCCGCGGGAGTGTGCCAGCGGCCGCCGACAGCCCGCATCCTGTGCGCTTGCTGTGACCGAATCCCAACGGTGTGAGTACCGGCTGAGCAGCCGGTTCAAGGCGACACGCCGAGGAAGTGCAGATTTCCGGCGCTTGCCACTCCCCAGGAGTCACATCAGGCTCTATTCTCACGCCAACCCCTCGCGTGTGGAGCCGGCCCGGATGGTCGGCGCGCGTCCGGGGCAGAAAGCGGTGCACGATGGCCCAGCACGACGGTCCCTCCGGCGACATCTCGGGAGTCAGGTTCCTGACCGTCGCCGAGGTCGCCTCGGTGATGCGCGTCTCGAAGATGACGGTCTACCGGCTCGTCCACAACGGCGAGCTCCCGGCGGTGCGGGTCGGCCGCTCCTTCCGCGTCGAGGAGAAGGACGTCGACGAGTACCTGCGCAGCAGCTTCTACGACGCCGGCTGATCCGCTCGCGTCCATCGCGGAGGCCTGGTTTCGGCGCCTCGGGGTGGTCCGGCTAGGCTGAAGGCCGGCCATCCCGCGTCCCGCGTGGGTGGGCAACCGTTCGTGAAAGGTTTTCCGTGGGTTCTGTCATCAAGAAGCGGCGCAAGCGCATGGCCAAGAAGAAGCACCGCAAGCTGCTCAAGAAGACGCGCGTCCAGCGCCGCAAGCTCGGCAAGTGAGCCCCGCGGGGGCTCCGTCTGCGAGGTGAACCGGTGGGCAAGGTCGTCCTCGTCACCGGGGTCTCGCGAGACCTCGGTCGACGTTTCGCACGTGCGATCGCGGACGACCCTGCCGTCGACCGCGTCATCGGCGTCGACGTCGTGCCCCCGCGTGGCGACATCGGCCCCATCTCCTTCGTGCGGGCCGACATCCGCACCCCCGTCATCGCCAAGGTCATGGCGCGCGAGGACGTCGACACCGTCGTCCACATGAGCGTGATCGCGACGCCCGGTGCCACCGGGGGTCGCAACGCCATGAAGGAGCTCAACGTCATCGGGACGATGCAGCTCCTCGCCGCCTGCCAGAAGGTGGAGTCGGTGGAGCACGTCGTCGTGAAGTCCACGACGGCGGTGTACGGCGCGACCAGCCGCGACCCCGCCATGTTCACCGAGGCGTTCGAGCCGCGCGTCGCGCGCGGTGGCTACGCCAAGGACGCCCAGGAGGTCGAGGGCTACGTCCGCAGCTTCGCGCGCCGTCGGCCGGGCGTGCGCGTGCTCATGCTGCGCATGGCCAACGTGCTCGGGCCGGGCGTGCAGAGCCCCATGACGTCGTACCTGCGGCTCCCGGTGGTCCCCACCGTCCTGGGCTTCGACCCGCGCCTGCAGTTCCTCCACGCGGACGACCTCGTCGCGGCCCTGCGCCACGGCGTGCTGAGCGACGTCGCCGGCACGTTCAACGTCGCCGGCGAGGGCGTGCTGACGCTGCGCCAGGCGGTCCGTCGCATGCAGCGGCCCACGGTCGCGTTGCCGCCCGCGGCCCTCACCGGCGTCGGCCGGCTCGTGCGCAGCGTCCGGCTCGCCGAGCTCTCGCCCGAGCTGCTCGCCCTCCTCACCTACGGCCGCGGCGTCGACACGTCCCGCTGCCGGGACGAGCTGGGCTTCCGCCCGCGCTTCACGACCGCCGAGGCGCTCGAGGACTTCGCGTCCGACCTGGCCCCGACGTTCGCCGCGCCCGACCTGCTCCTCGGCTCCCTCGAGGACCGGCTGCGCAGCCGCGCGGCCGTGGCCGCGCCGTCGGCCACCACCAGCTCCCCGACCGACGCCGGCGTCGTCCGGCCGTTCGTGCCCCCAGGAGGCCGCCGTGGGTGACGCCGACATCATCCCCATCGGCACGCGTGGCCGCCCAGGCCGCGGGTCCGGCGGGAACCGCCCCTCCGCCCCCGCCCGGGACCTGGCGGGCGGTCGCGCAGGAGCGCGTCGTACGCCGCCGCCCACCGCGGGTGCCCGCCCGGCCGAGCCGGGCGCGAGCGCCGTCGGCCGGCCCCCCACGACGACCGCCGAGCGCGGACCCCTGGCCGGTGTACCGGTCGGTGACTGGCTGAACGCCTTCCAGCAGGCCGCCGTCGAGCTCTTCGGCGACGACGCCGAGGCGCAGCTGGCCCGGTTCCTGGCGTTCCTGCGCCGCCGGCTGACCGGCGACTACGTCATCGACGAGTTCGGCTTCGACGCCGAGATCACCGAGCGGTTCTTCATCGCCGCGCTGCGCCCCATCGCGCAGCGCTGGTTCCGCCTCGAGGTGCGCGGCATCGACAACGTGCCCGCCGAGGGCGGGGCGCTCGTCGTCTCGAACCACTCCGGCACCGTCCCGGTCGACGGCCTCATGACGATGGTCGCCGTCCACGACCACGCGGGCCGCTCGCTGCGTCCGCTCGGGGCCGACCTGGTCTTCCGCCTGCCCGTCGTCAGCGCGCTGGCGCGCAAGAGCGGCACCACGCTGGCCTGCAACGACGACGCCGAGCGGCTGCTGCGCAACGGCGAGCTCGTCGGTGTGTGGCCCGAGGGCTTCAAGGGCATCGGCAAGCCGTTCGCCGAGCGCTACAAGCTGCAGCGCTTCGGCCGCGGCGGGTTCGTCAGCGCCGCGCTGCGCACCGGCGTGCCCATCGTGCCGCTGTCGGTGGTGGGCGCGGAGGAGATCTACCCCCTCGTCGGCAACCTGCCCTCGCTCGCCCGCCTGCTCGGGGTGCCCTACATCCCCATCACACCGACGTTCCCGTTGCTCGGGCCCCTCGGTCTCGTGCCGCTGCCGTCGAAGTGGGTGATGGAGTTCGGCGAGCCGATCCGCACCGACGAGTACGACGAGGGCGCGGCCGACGACCCGATGCTCGTGTTCAACCTGACCGACCAGGTGCGCGAGACCATCCAGCAGAGCCTCTACCGCCTGCTCGTCGACCGCGGCGGCGCGTTCGGCTGATCGCCGGGACCACCGCGGGTGGTCGCGAGGGTCGCTGGCGCGACCACGTCCCGGGCGACCGGGTCAGCGGCGCGTGCCGCCCAGGCCGAGCAGGTTGTCGAGCGCCTCGGTGAGCGGCGTGGTCAGCTGCTTGAGCGGGTCGGCGAGCGGACCGGTCGCCCCGGTGACGCCGTCGACCGTGCCGGTCACGCCGCCGGTGCCGGGCACGGCGGGCAGCGGGGGCAGGGCCGGCGCCGGGGCGGGGGCCGTGCCGGCCGGGGGGACGGCAGGCGCGCCGGGCGTGGTCGGGGCCGACGGGACCTCGGGGGCCGGGACGGGAGCCGCCGGCGCGGAAGGCGCCTGGCCGGGAACCTGGAGGGGGACGGCGAGCCCACCGTCGCCGGTCACGCTGCCCGGCGGCAGGTCGGCCGCGGTGTCCAGGGACGGCAGCTCCAGGGGGTCCTCCGCCAGGCCGGCGTCCGCGAGGGCCACGGCCGAGGACAGCGAGAAGGGCAGCTCGACGGCCGTGCCGGACCCGCAGTCGGGGCACAGCACGAGCGCACGCTCGTCGATGGACTGCAGCGTGCCGACCACCTCGGCCAGCGCGGTCTTGGCGCCGCCCGTCAGGGACGGCTCGAGCGGGGCGAGGACGTCGAGGCTCTCGCGCACGAACTCGCGCAGGCGGGTCGCGTCGGTGTCGTCGCCGGTGGTGTCGTCGCCGATGAGCAGCGTCGCGGCCTCGTCGGCCTGCTCCCCGAAGGTGGTGAGCGAGTCCACGACGTACGACGTGCTGGCGGCGTCGTCGCGCTCGACCAGGCCCTGCACCTCGGCGAGACGCTGCTCGGCGTGGCGCAGCGTGACCGTGCCCCGCGACGCGTCGGTGAGGCTGATGGTGCCGCGGGCGCCCTCGAGGGCGCGCTTGACGGGGTAGAGCGAGTCGCCGGGCAGGGCGTCCTGCGCGGCGTACGCCATCGTGCTGGAGCCACCCGCGAGGACCGCCACGGTCGCCGCGGCGACGAGGCTGCGCTGGCGTCGGGGGGCGTGCTCGCGGTGGGGGAGGCGCAGGAGGTCCTCGTCGACGGCGGGCGCGGGCACCAGCGCGGTGTCGGCCTCTGCCATCAGGCGGGCTCGCAGGTCGGCGGAGAAGTCGGGGCGCGGCGCGGGCGCGGCGCGTCGCTCCGCGCGCAGCGCTGACACGACCTCGAGCAGCGGGGCGAGCTCGGGGTGTGTCGCGGCACCGTCGCCGCTCGGGCGCGCGATCGCGACGTCGAGCTCCTCGGCACGGCGGCGGGCCGTCGGGAGGGACATCATGAGGCGGGTCCTGTCAGGTCGGTGGTCCTGCCCGAGGGAGGGGCGGACAGGTGCACTGCCACCTCCAACGAGGGCACGGACGGGGAGGTTACGGCGGCGCTCACGGCTCCCTGATCCCTTCCGGCATCAGCTTCGCCAGGTTGCGCACGCCCCGCAGCTGCAGCTGCTTGACGGCGCCCTCCGTGCGCTCCAGGGCGGCGGCCGTCTCGGCGATGCTCATGCCCTGCAGGAAGCGCATGACGAGGCAGTCCTGCTGCTCGGAGGGGAGCCGGCCCAGGGCCTCCATGAGGATCTCGTTGGTCAGCGCGGAGAGCACCCGGCTCTCCGGCCCGTCCTCGTGGCCGTCGTCGTGGACGCCCATGTCCTCGACCGTGTGCTCGAGGCGGGTGCGGCCCGCCTTGAAGTGGTCGGTCGTCAGGTTGCGCGCGATCGTCATGAGCCAGGCGCCGAAGTCGCGACCCTGCCAGCGGAAGTCGCCCATGCGCCGCAGGGCGCGGAAGAACGTCTCCGACGTCAGGTCCTCGGCCAGCGGCACCGAGCGGGTCCGGTAGTACAGGAACCGGTAGACCGCGCCGTGGTAGTGGTCGTAGAGGAGGCCGAACGCCTCCTTGTCACCGCCGCGGGCGAGCTCGACGAGGCCGATGAGGCGCTCGCGCTCCTCGGGGCGCTCCTCGGTCGAGAACGCGTCCTCGGTGTCGTCGGGGGCCGTGCCGCCGCCACCGCCGCCGGCGGGCAGGTCGCCCGAGGCCTCCTGGCGGGCCGGGTCGGTCGCGGTCGCCGCGAGCAGGTGGGGGGAGCGACGGGCGGCGCGACCGGCGTGCGGGACGCCGGCCGGCGCGGGCTCCGCACCGAGCGCACCGAGGGCGGTGAGCACGGCGCAGCGCAGCGCGTCGAGACCCTCCCCGACGGCAGGCGTGCGCCCACCTGCTGTGCTCATCGTGCCCTCCCTGGACGCCGTCTCCCCGAGGCGTCGGCCCAATGTAGGCCGACGCTCCGGGCTTGGGAACCGTAATCGGCAAACCCGGGGACGACCTGTGGCGAAGTGCACCACCGGTCGGGGAGGTCGTCGGCGGCCCCGCCCGGGGTCGGTCAGCGGCGGTGGCCGCGCAGCGCCGTACCGGCGGCCACGGCGCCGCCCAGCGCGCCGGCGGCGACGCCCGCGAGGACACCCGCGCGGGCGGCCTTGCGGCCCGTGCGGTAGTCCCGCACCCGCCAGCCCTGCTCGCGGGCGTGGGCGCGCAGGCGGGCGTCCGGGTTGACGGCGCACGGGTCGCCGACCAGCCCGAGCAGCGGGAGGTCGTTGGAGGAGTCGGAGTACGCCGAGCACCGCGACAGGTCGAGCCCCTCCCGCGCGGCGAGCGCCTTGACGGCCTCGCTCTTCGCGGGCCCGTGGAGCATCTCGCCGACGAGCCGGCCGGTGTAGACGCCGTCGACGTGCTCGGCCACCGTGCCCAGCGCGCCGGTCAGGCCGAGGCGGCGCGCGATCATCGTGGCGACCTCGATGGGCGCGGCGGTGACCAGCCAGACCCGCTGGCCCTGGTCGAGGTGGAGCTGGGCCAGCGCGCGCGTGCCCGGCCAGATCTTCGCGGCCATCGCCTCGTCGAAGATCTCCTCGACGAGCGACTCGAGCTCGCCCACGGTGTGACCGGCGATGAACCCGAGCGCCGAGTTGCGGGCGTCCGCCACGTGCTCCGGGTCCTCGACCCCGACCACGCGGAAGTAGGCCTGCTTCCACACCGCGCCCGCGATCTCGCGCGTGGTGAAGAACTCGCGCCGGTGCAGGCCGCGGGCGAGGTGGAAGATGCTGGCGCCCTGCATGAGGGTGTTGTCGACGTCGAAGAACGCCGCGGACGTGGGGTCGCGCGGCATGTCGAGCGCCGACTCCACCTCGGCGGCCGCCGCGGCGGCCTCGCCGGCCAGGCGGGAGCGGCGGCGCAGGTCGGCCGGGCGGCGTCCGGCGAGCGGTCGCGACTGCGGACGCTCGTCCGGCTCGTCCGGCCCCTGGGGGGCCGCGCTCTCGTCGTCGGGGTGGGGCACAGGTCGCAGCCTAGGATGCGGGACGTGTCACTTCCACCGATCTCGCCCGGCGACGCCCGCGTCGTGCTCTACGGACGCGAGGGCTGCCACCTGTGCGACGAGGCCCGCGCCGTCGTCGCCCGCGTGTGCGCCGAGCTCGGCGAGCGCTTCGTGGAGGTCGACGTGGACGAGGACGACGAGGCCGCCACGGCGGCCCGCATCGACCCCGACGAGATCCCGGTGACGTTCGTCGACGGCCGGCAGCACGACTTCTGGCGCGTCGACGCCGAGCGGCTGCGGTCCGCGCTCACGGCGTGACCGCCCACCCCCACCCGCGTCCCCGCGGCCCGGTACGACGACGCGCGCTCACCGCGGTCGTGGCGCTGGTCGCGCTCCTGGTCGTGCTCGCGGTGCTCGGCGACTCCTTCGGGCGGGCGCGCCCCAGCGGCAGCTACCGCCCGGCGCTCGTCGGCAACACGGTGCTCGACGGCTGCTTCCCGCTGCCCGGCGACGCGCGGCCGGACCTGGCGTTCGTCGTGCGCAGCGACGGCGACGTCGAGACCGCCGAGGGCCCGCGCCGCCGCCTCGTCCTGCACTGGTCCGAGGTCGGGCTGCCGGAGGCGGCAGCGGCGCTCGAGGACGCCTTCACCGCCGTCGGCTTCACCGTCGCCGAGGCGTCGACGACGGTGGGTGACGGTGGCGACGGGGGCGACGAGGGCGTCGTGCGCCTGGCCGGTCCCGGCGGCGAGCGCGTGGTCGTCGCGCTCCGCGCCTTCGACGACGACCCGCCGCTGCTCGTGCGTGGCGAGGCCGTCCTCGACCTGCCGGTCGCCGCGCCGGCCCGCACCGACCCGCCCTGCGACGGCGTGACGACCACCAAGCGCTTCGGCGACCGCCCGGGGGAGTGGTGGGAGTGAGGTGGCTGCGGGGGCTGGGCCGCCCCGACCGCGTCCTGCTGGGCCTCGCGCTGGCGCACGTCCTCGTCTCGGCCTGGGTCTTCACGCTCGTCGGCGACGGCGCGCTCCACGGCGACGAGGCGGCGTACGCCGACGGGGGCCGGGCGCTCTCGAACCTCGCCCGCGACCTCGGCTCGCTGCGCGCCCCCGACACCGCCGAGCTGTCGCGGAACGTCGTGGCGAGCGGCTGGTTCATGCCCGGCATGGCCGTGGTGACCGCGCCGTGGTTCCTCGTGGTGCCGGACGGGGACGTCGCCGGCCTGCGGGCCTACCTCGCCGTGGTCTCCACGCTCCTGCTGCTGCTCGCGGCCTGGCGCGTGCGGCGCGTGCTCGGCGCCGTGCCCGCCGGCGCGCTGCTGGTGCTGCCCGGTCTCGTGCCGACGTGGGCCGCCTTCTCGATGGGCGTGTGGGGCGACCTGCTCGCCGGTCTCGTCGTCGTGCTCCTGCTCTGCGAGCTCGTCGTCGTCGGGCGCGGCCTGCGGGCGGGCACCGCCCCGTCGGTCGGCCGGGGCGTCGGGCTGGGGGTGCTCGCGGTGGCCGCGGTCTACCTGCGCTCGAGCACCTCGCTGCTCGTGGTGGGGCTCGGGGTCGTCACCGTGCTGGCCGCGGTGCTGCTGCTGCGGGGACGGGAGCGGCTGCGCGGCCTCGGCGTCGCGGCGCTCGGCGGTGTCGCGTTCCTGGCGGTGCTCGCCCCCTGGTCGATCGCGGCCTCCGCGGCGCTCGACGCGCCCGTCGTCACGACGACCACGGTGCCCACCGTTCTCGCCAACACCTTCGGCGACCGCGACGAGGTCTGCTTCGGGCCCTGCGACCCGGGGTCCACGCTGTGGTTCAGCCCGCTGCGCTACGCGCGGGAGACGGGCGCGGCCACCGGGACCCCCGAGACCGAGGTGCTGGAGCAGATGTCGACCCACGCCCGGGCCGACGTGACGCCGGGCTCCTACTCGCGCGACGTGCTGCGCAACCTGCACGACTACACGAAGGACCCCGACCGCTTCCTGACCTGGCTCGGCGCCCCGTCGGGCCCCTCGCGGACCCTCGCCGCGGTCCTGACGAGCGCGATGGTGTGGTCGGGCTTCGCCGCCGGGGTCGCGCTGCTGCTCACGGTGGCCCGGCGCCACCGCGACCTGCAGGTGCTCGGCGTCCTCCTCACGCTGTCCCTGGGTGCGCTGCTGACCCAGCCGTTCGTGCACGTCTCGGGTCCGCGCTACTGGACGACCGCCGCGCCCGTCCTCGGGCTGGGCGCCGCCTGGGTGTGGGCGGTCGCCCGCTCGCGGCGGGAGGGTGCGCCGTACCCCGCGGGGTTCACGCCTGTGCCCGACGCGCCCCCGGGGCGCGAGGGCGTCGACGCGGCGTACGGCACCTGGCTCGTGCGGGTGCAGGCGCTGCTGGCCGCGGGCTGCGTGGCCGTGGCGGTCGGCGTGGTGGGCCTGGCGGTGCTGGGGTGAGGCCGGAGGATGGGACGACGGTGACGGACGAGCAGACGGAGGAACGGGTCGTGGAGGCGCAGCAGGAGCACGCGGAGCAGGTGGCCGCGACGACGGAGGGGACCGGTGGTCGGCGCCGGTTGGCCTACGTGCTGCCCGTGTACGACGAGGCCGAGGTCGTGGAGACCTTCCACCGCACCCTGTCGGAGACGGTGGCCCAGCGCCCCGACCTCGACGTGGAGTTCGTCTACGTCGACGACGGCAGCTCCGACGACTCCCTCGACCGCCTCCTCGCGCTGCGCGAGGCCGACGACCGGGTGACCGTGATCGCCCTGTCGCGGAACTTCGGGCACCAGCTCGCGGTCACCGCGGGCCTCGACGCGGTCGGCGACGCCGACGCGGTCGTCGTGATGGACACCGACCTGCAGGACCCGCCGCGCGTCAGCCTCGAGCTCGTCGAGCGCTGGGAGGCGGGCGCCGACGTCGTCTACGCCCAGCGCCGCACCCGGCAGGACACGCGGTTCAAGCGCCTCACCGCTTGGGCGTTCTACAAGCTCCTCGCCCGGATGGCCGACGTCGACATCCCGCGCGACACCGGCGACTTCCGGCTGATGGACGCCCGGGTGGTCGCCGAGATCGGCCGCTACCGCGAGCACGGCAGGTTCCTGCGCGGCATCGTGGCGCACGTCGGCTTCCGCCAGGAGGCGGTGCTCTTCGACCGCGACGAGCGGTTCGCGGGCTCGACCGGCTACCCGCTGCGGGCCATGATCTCGTTCGCCTCCCACGGCATCCTCGGCTTCTCGACCGCCCCGCTGCGGCTCATCAGCAAGCTGGGCGTGCTGATCTCGGCGCTCAGCCTCGTGGTCGCGGGCTACGTGCTCTACGTGCGGCTCGTCACCCCGGAGGAGGCCGTGCCGGGCTGGGCGTTCCTCGGCGCGGGCATGTTCCTGCTGTCCGGCCTGCAGCTGATCATGATGGGCGTCATCGGCTCCTACCTCGGCCGCGTGTACGTCGAGACGCAGGACCGGCCGCTCTACTCGCTCGCGCTCGTCGCCCGGGGCCCGCGCGGCGCCCCGCCCGCGGTGGCGTCGGGCGAGCGGCGCCGCGGGTCGACGCAGCGGTGAGGCTGCTGCGCCGGCTCCCCCCGCAGGTGCGGTTCGCCGGCGTCGGGGTCGTCAACACCGCCCTGGACGTCGGGCTGTTCTGGCTGCTGCACGTGCCGCTCGGCATCACCCTGGCCAACCTGGTCTCGACGAGCGCGGGCATGACGTTCAGCTTCGTCGTCAACGGCCTCTTCACCTTCGACGCCGCCCGGCTCACGCTGCGCCACGCGCTGCTCTTCGTGGCGACGACGGGGGCGACGATGTGGGTGCTGCAACCCCTCGTCATCCACGCCCTGCTGTGGGTGGTCGACCCCGTGATCGTGGCGAAGGTGCTTGCGATAGGTTGCAGCCTCGTCGTCAACTTCGCGGCCTACCGCTTCGTCGTGTGGCCCCGTCGGGCCGCCGAGCCGGGCGCGGGAGCCTGACCGGCGCCCTCGTGCGCTGCCCCGCGACGCCCTCGTCGGTTTGTCCTGCCGTTCGCGAACTCCTACAGTGAGCGGGCCGCGCGCGCCCCCAGGTGCCCCCCGGTTCCGCCCTCCTGACACAGGCGAGCCCGTGCGTGGCTGGAGACGAGAAACGTTGACTGCACGGACCCAGGCCGAGAGCCCCCGGGGCATCCCGGAGGCCACCGTCGCGCGGCTTCCCCTGTACCTCCGTGCCCTGACCGCGCTGGCCGAGTCGGCCACGCCGACGTGCTCGAGCGAGGACCTCGCGGCGGCCGCCGGGGTGAACTCCGCCATGCTGCGCAAGGACCTGTCCCACCTCGGCTCCTACGGCACCCGCGGCGTCGGCTACGACGTCGAGAACCTGCGCTACCAGATCGCCCACGAGATCGGGCTGACCCAGGACCGCAACGTCGTCGTGGTGGGCCTGGGCAACCTGGGGCAGGCGCTCGCGAACTACGCCGGGTTCCGCTCGCGCGGCTTCCGGGTCGTGGCGCTGCTCGACGCCGACCCCCGGCTCTTCGGCACGGGCGTCGCCGGGCTGGCCGTGCGCCCCGTCGCCGAGCTCGAGGAGGTCGTGGCCAGCCTCGACGTCGCGATCGGCGTCATCGCCACGCCCGCCTCCGCGGCGCAGGACGTGGCCGACCGGCTGGTCGCCGCCGGCGTCGCCAGCATCTTGAACTTCGCCCCGACTGTGCTCGTCGTGCCCGAGGGCGTGGAGGTGCGCAAGGTGGACCTCTCCATCGAGCTGCAGATCCTCGCCTTCCACGAGCAGCGCCGCTCCCCGTCGTACGTCGGGGGAGCCGCCGCGGGCGGGCACGAGGTCGACGGGGCGGATGCGGACGGTCACGGGCGACGGGTCGTCGCCGCGGGCCACGGGGAGGAGTCGCGATGAGCGTGCTGGTCGTGGGGGTCTCCCACCACTCGGCGCCGGTGGCCGTGCTCGAGCGGCTGGCCCTGGACGCCGAGGGCGCCCAGAAGCTGGTGGCGGAGGTGTCGAACGCGGAGCACGTCACCGAGGCGACGGTGATCGCGACGTGCAACCGCCTCGAGATCTACACCGAGGTCGAGCGCTTCCACGGCAGCATCGAGACGATCTCGCGCCTGCTCATCGAGCGCGGCGGCGCGACGACCGAGGCGATGCTGCCGCACCTGTACGTGCACTACGACGACGCCGCCGTCTCCCACCTGTTCCGGGTGGCCGCGGGCCTCGACTCGATGGTCGTCGGCGAGGGCCAGATCCTCGGCCAGGCCCGCGAGGCGCTGCGCCTGGGCCAGGAGCTCGGCACGGTCGGGCCCGCCCTCAACGTGCTCTTCCAGCAGGCGCTGCGCGTCGGCAAGCGCGCCCACGCCGAGACCGACATCGACCGGGCCGCGCCGTCGCTGGTCACGGCCGCGCTCGAGCTCGCCGCGCCGCAGGTCGGCGGCCTCGCCGGCCGCCGCGCCGTGGTCGTCGGCGCCGGGGCGATGGCGTCGCTCGCGACCGCCACGCTCGCCCGGGCCGGGGTCGCCGAGCTCGTCGTCGTCAACCGCACCGAGCCCAACGCCTCCCGCCTGGCGGGGGAGTACGGCGCCCGCGCGGCCCAGCTGCCCGACCTCGAGCGCGAGCTCGTGGGCGCGGACGTCGTCGTGTCCTGCACCGGCTCGACCGGAACCGTGCTGACCCGCGACCTCGTGGAGCGCGCCCGCAGCGGCCACGACGACCCGGCCCGCCCGCTGGCCGTCGTCGACCTGGCGCTGCCCCACGACGTGGAGCCGGGCGTCGGCGACCTGCCCGGCGTGCTGCTGCTCGGGCTGGCCCGCCTGGCCGACGAGCTGCGGATCGCCGAGGTCGCGCCCGGCATCGACGCCGTGCGCGAGATCGTCACCCAGGAGATCGCGGCCTTCACCTCGGCCCGCCGCCAGGCCAGCGTGACGCCCACCGTGGTGGCGCTGCGCACGATGGCGACGACCGTCGTGGAGTCCGAGATGGCCCGCCTCGACGGCCGCCTGCCCCACCTCGACCCCGCCGCGCGCGCCGAGGTGCTGCAGACCGTGCGCCGCGTCGCCGACAAGCTGCTCCACCAGCCGACGGTGCGCGTGAAGCAGCTGGCCAACGAGCAGGGCGCGGTGTCGTACGCCGCCGCGCTGGCCGAGCTGTTCGCCCTCGACCCCGATGCGGTCGACGCCGTGACCCGACCGGGAGGACGTCCGTGACCGCCGGGAACGCCGCCGCCGAGCGCCCCCTCCGCCTGGGCACCCGCGCCTCCGCCCTCGCCACGACGCAGTCGGGCCACGTCGCCGCCCTCATCACCGAGCGCACCGGCCGTGCCGTCGAGCTCGTCGAGGTCACGACCCACGGTGACGTCAACCGCGCCCCCCTCGCCAGCATCGGCGGCACCGGCGTGTTCGTCAGCGCGCTGCGCGACGCCCTGCTCGACGGCGAGGTCGACCTGGCCGTCCACTCGCTCAAGGACCTCCCGACCGGCCCGGCCGCCGGCATCGCGCTCGCCGCCGTGCCGCCGCGGGAGGACCCGCGCGACGTGGTCGTCGCCCGCGACGGCCTGACCCTGGGCGAGCTGCCGGTCGGCAGCCGCGTCGGCACGGGGTCCCCGCGCCGCGCCGCCCAGCTGGCCGCCCTCGGCCTCGGCCTCGAGATCGTGGCGATCCGCGGCAACGTCGACACCCGCATCGGCAAGATCGCCGCCGGCGAGGTCGACGCGGTCCTGCTGGCCCGCGCCGGGCTCGCGCGCCTGGGCCGCGACGCCGAGGTCAGCGAGACGATCGACCCGTTCCAGATGCTGCCCGCGCCCGGCCAGGGAGCCCTGGCCGTCGAGTGCCGGGCCGCCGACGCGGAGCTCGTGGAGCTCATCGGGGTGCTCGACGACCCCGCCACCCGCGCCGCCGTGACCGCCGAGCGCGCCGTGCTCGCCACGCTCGAGGCCGGGTGCTCCGCGCCCGTCGGGGCGCTGGCCGAGGTGGTCGAGGGCGACGACGGCGAGGAGCTGTGGCTGCGCGCCGTCGTGCTCTCCGTCGACGGCGCCCTGAGCATCCGGATGTCCGCCACCGGCTCCCCCGGCGACGCCCACGGCGTCGGGAGCCGCCTCGGCCAGGAGATGCTGGCCGACGGTGCCGCCGACCTGATGGAAGGCCCTCAGCCAGAGGGTCCCGACCGAGTGAGAGAGCAGCACGCATGACGCGACGTACCGCCACTCCGAGCACCACCGCCACCTCCGCGGGGAGCGCCACGGGCGCACCCGAGGGCACCGGGTGGGTCTCGTTCGTCGGCAGCGGACCCGGTGACCCCGGCCTGCTGACCGTCCGTGCGCTCGACCTGCTGCGCGACGCCGACGTCGTCGTGACCGAGGCGCCCGACCACGAGCTCCTCGTGCGCTCCGCGCTCGGCATCCCGACCCCGACGGTCGTCAAGGACGCCGACGGCGTCGAGACCGTGGTCGACACCGCCCCGACCTTCGTCGACGGCGGCTTCGGCGAGGACGGCCAGCCCCTCACCCACGCCGCCCGCGCCAAGGTCGTGCTCAAGCACGCCCGCACCGGTGCCCGCGTGGTGCGCCTGATGACCGGCGACCCGTTCCTCTACGCCTCCGGCCCCGAGGAGGCGCAGGCCTGCGTCAAGGCCGGGATCGGCTTCGAGATCGTGCCGGGCGTCTCGTCGGCGACCGCGGTGCCGGCGTACGCGGGCATCCCGCTGACGACCCGCAACCACCGCGAGGTCACCGTCGTGGCCTGCACCGACAAGGTGGACTGGAACGCGTACGCCGACGGCCGCACGCTGGTGCTGCTCAGCTCGGTCGGCCCGATCGCGGAGGTCGCCTCGGCGCTCGTCGCCGCGGGCCGCGCCGCCACGACGCCGGTCGCGATGACCCGGGTCGGCACGACGACCGAGCAGGTCACCGTCACCTCGACGCTGGAGCACATCGCGGCCGACGCCCGCGCCGCGCGGATCCAGCCGCCGGCCGTCACGGTCGTCGGCGAGGTCGTCGACCTGCGCGAGACGCTGTCGTGGTTCGAGACCAAGCCGCTGTTCGGCTGGCGCGCGCTGGTGCCCCGCACCAAGGACCAGGCCGGTGCCCTGTCCGCCCGCCTGCGGGGGTACGGCGCGGTGCCCGAGGAGGTGCCGACCATCTCGGTCGAGCCGCCCCGCAACCCGCAGCAGATGGACAAGGCCGTCCGCGGCCTCGTCGAGGGCCGCTACGAGTGGATCGCGTTCACCTCAGTGAACGCGGTGCGTGCCGTGCGCGAGAAGTTCGAGGAGTACGGGCTCGACGCCCGCGCGTTCTCGGGCCTCAAGATCGCCGCGGTCGGCGACAAGACGGCCGAGGCCATCGCGGCCTGGGGCCTGCGCGCCGACCTGGTGCCCTCCGGCGAGCAGTCCGCTGCCGGCCTGCTCGAGGACTGGCCCGAGTACGACGACGTGCTCGACCCCATCAACCGCGTCTTCCTCCCGCGTGCCGACATCGCGACGGAGAACCTCGTCGCGGGCCTCGTCGACAAGGGCTGGGAGTGCGACGACGTGACGGCCTACCGCACGGTGCGCGCCGCCCCGCCCGCGGCGCCGGTGCGCGACGCGATCAAGACCGGCAAGTTCGACGCCGTCGTCTTCACCTCGTCCTCGACGGTGCGCAACCTCGTCGGCATCGCCGGCAAGCCGCACCCCTCGACGGTCATCGCGGTCATCGGGCCCGCCACGGCCAAGACGGCGGAGGAGCACGGCCTGCGGGTCGACGTCATGGCGCCCTCGCCGTCGATGGAGGCCCTCGTCGACGCGCTCGCGGACTTCGGCGCCACCCGCCGGCTCGCCCTGCTCGAGTCGGGCCAGCCCGTCACGAAGCCGTCGGACCGCAAGGCCTCGGCGCGCCGGAAGGTCTCGAACTGAGCGCCACCGGGTCGGGCGACCTCCCGGCGCGGCCCCCCGTCGTGCGGCCGCGCCGGCTCCGGCGTACCGCTGCGCTGCGGGAGCTCGTCGCCGAGACCTCCGTGCGGCCCCGGCAGCTGGTGCTGCCGGTGTTCGTGCGCGAGGGCGCGAGCCAGCCGGTGCCGATCTCGTCGATGCCGGGGGTCGTGCAGCACACGCGTGACTCGCTGCGCGCGGCCGCCGTCGAGGCGGCGGAGCTCGGGCTCGGCGGGATCATGCTGTTCGGCGTGCCGGAGGCCAAGGACGCGACGGGCTCCGGCGCGGTCGACCCGGCCGGCATCCTCAACGTCGCGATCGCCGACGTCGCCGCCGAGGTGGGCGACGCGCTGCCCGTGATGGCCGACCTGTGCCTCGACGAGTTCACCGACCACGGCCACTGCGGCCTGCTCGACGACCACGGGCGGGTCGACAACGACGCGACGCTCGAGGTGTACGCCGAGATGGCCCGCGCCCAGGCCGCCGCCGGCGCCGACGTCGTCGGGCCCAGCGGCATGATGGACGGCCAGGTCGCCGTCATCCGTGCCGCGCTCGACGGCGCCGGGGCGAGCGACGTGGCGATCCTGGCGTACTCCGCGAAGTACGCCTCCGCCTTCTACGGCCCCTTCCGCGAGGCCGTGGACTCCTCGCTGGTCGGCGACCGCCGCACCTACCAGCAGGACGGCGCCAACGCCGTCGAGGGCGTCCGCGAGGCGCTGCTCGACGTGGAGCAGGGCGCGGACATGGTGATGGTGAAGCCGGCGCTGGCCTACCTCGACGTCGTACGACGGGTGCGCGACGCCGTCGACGTGCCGGTCGCGGCGTACAACATCTCCGGCGAGTACGCGATGCTCGAGGCCGCCGCGGCCAACGGCTGGATCGACCGCGAGGCCGCGATCCTCGAGACGCTGACGTCCATCCGCCGCGCCGGCGCCGACGTCGTGCTCACCTACTGGGCCGCCGAGGCCGCCCGCCTGCTGCGCGTCTGAGCGCCCCGGGTCGAGCGTTCCGGGTCGAGCGTTCCGGGTCGAGCGCCCCGGGTCGCGGTAGGAGCGATAGTCGACGGCTACCGCTCCTACCGCGACCTGCCGGTACCGCTGAGCGTGCGAGCGCTCCGAGCGCTCCGAGCGTGCGGACGCGTGGAGCTGCGTAGTCCCTGACGTTCTCGACGTCCCGCCCGGCGTGTCGCGACGGAAACGTCAGGGACTACCGCTCGACGAGTCACGGACCCCCCGGAAACACGACAGCGCCCCGGCTCCAGGAGGAGAGCCGGGGCGCTGCGTCGTACGGGGGAGGTCAGAAGCCGAGCGACCGCATGCACTGGTCCCAGGGGTCGTTCGGGTTGAACGGGTTGTCGAACTTGCCCTGCGAGTTGCACTTGAGGCTGGCGCCCGCCCAGGTGAGGACGTGGCCGACGGTGCCGGGCAGGTCGACGACGGCGCCGACCGGGTCCTCGATGACCGGCTCGAGCGGGCCGGCCGGGGGACGGGTGGGCTCGGGCGCCGGGGGCGGAGTGACCGGGGTCGAGCCGCTGCCGGTGCCCGGGGTGGAGCCGCTGCCGGTGCCCGGGGTGGAGCCGCTGCCGGTGCCCGGGGTGGAGCCGCTGCCGGTGCCCGGGGTGGAGCCGCTGCCGGTGCCCGGGGTGGAGCCGCTGCCGGTGCCCGGGGTGGAGCCGCTGCCGGTGCCGGGCGTGGATCCGCTGCCGGCGCCGGGGGTCGAACCGGTGCCGGTGCCGGGCGTCGCGCCGGCACCCGTGCCGGGCGTGCCGCCGGCCGCGGGGGCGCCGGGACGACCCGGGGTAGCGGTGTCGGTCGAGCCGCCGTCGTTCGGCCGGGTGGTGACCGGGTCGGGAACGAAGTAGTTGGCCGCGGCCACCGCGTTCGGCACCGAGGTGTACTCGCCCTCGAGGTAGGCCTGCTCGATGGCGAGCACGAGGTTCACGTACTGGTCGCTGCGGTTGTAGCGGTGCACCGCCGAGCGCTTGCCGGCCTCGGTCGAGAGGTCCTCGTCGCCGGAGCAGAGGTAGACGGCCGTGGCCAGCGCCGCGTCGTGGACGTTCTGGGGGTCCCGCACACCGTCGCGGTCGGCGTCGACGCCGACGACGCGCCAGGTGGAGGGGATGAACTGCATGGGGCCGACCGCGCGGTCGTACGTCGCGTCGTTGTCGAGCTCGCCCGCGTCCGTGTCCATGATCCGCGCCGTGCCGTTCGAGCCGTCGAGCGGGATGCCGTAGATGCCCGGCGTCGCGACGCCCTTGTCGTCGAGCTGGCTGCCGCCGAAGCGGCCGTGGTCGGACTCGACGCGACCGATGGCCGCCACGAGCTGCCACGAGATCCGGCAGGAGGAGTCGGCGCCGTTGATGATGGTCTGGGCCCGCTGGTAGGCGCCCAGCGCCACCGCAGGGATGCCGCTGGTGCTCGACGCGTTCACGATGGCGCTGTCGGGCTGCGTCGCGGTGACCGCCTCGGGGAGGGAGACGCTCGCGGGGGCCTCGACGGCCGCCTCGGGCACCTCGACCGCGCCGGGGGTGGGACCACCCTCCTCAGCCGCGGTCAGCGTGCCGACCGGGCCGCCGGCCCCGGCGATCGCGACGGTGCAGGCCGCGGACAGGGCCGCCATGGGCGCGAGCGCGGTGGCCTTCTGCCAGCGCGCGAAGCGGGTAGTGCTCATCGTTCTCTCCCCTGGTGACCAGTGCAGACCGTCGTGCGGCTCCCTCAGCCGTGTGACGTGGACAACGCGCCAGTTCCCGGCAGGTTACGACCCCATCCCAGCCAGGAATGCCCTTGACCATATCTTGAGGAAACCCCCCTGTCACCGGTTCCCGGAACTGCCCTCCCCACCGGTGGTCGGACGCTTGGCCGCGTCGGCGAGAATGGGGGGGTGCCCGCCCCGACAGAACGCCCCACCGCGCGCTCCGCGGACCTCTTCGCACGCGCCGGCGCGGTGACCCCGGGAGGCGTGAACTCGCCCGTGCGCGCCTTCGGTGCGGTCGGCGGCACGCCGCGGTTCATCGCCAGCGCGGAGGGCGCCTGGCTGACGGACGTCGACGGCAACCGGTACGTCGACCTCGTCGGCTCGTGGGGCCCCATGCTGCTCGGCCACGCCCACCCGGAGGTGATCGCGGCCGTGCAGGCGGCGGTCGCGCGGGGCACGTCGTACGGCACCCCCACCGAGACCGAGGTGCTGCTGGCCGAGGAGATCGTCGCGCGCACCCCCGTCGAGCGCGTGCGGTTCACCTCGTCGGGCACGGAGGCGACCATGTCGGCCATCCGCCTCGCCCGCGGGGCCACCGGTCGCGACGTCGTCGTGAAGTTCGCCGGCTGCTACCACGGCCACGTCGACGCGCTGCTGGCGAGCGCCGGCTCGGGCCTGGCCACCTTCGCGGTGCCGGGCACGCCGGGCGTCCCGCAGTCGGCGACCGACCTCACGCTCGTGCTGCCCTACAACGACCGGGCGGCCGTCGAGAAGGCGTTCGCCGAGCACGGCGACCGCATCGCGTGCCTCGTGACCGAGGCCGTCCCCGGCAACATGGGCGTCGTCCCGCCCGAGCCGGGCTTCAACCGCTTCCTCGCCGAGACCTGCCGCGCCCACGGCGCGCTCTTCGTCTCCGACGAGGTCATGACCGGCTTCCGGGCGACCCGCCAGGGCGGCTGGGGCCTCGACGGCGCGCACGAGGGCTGGGTGCCCGACCTCATGACCTTCGGCAAGGTCATGGGCGGCGGCCTGCCCGCCGCCGCGTTCGGCGGCCGCGCGGACGTCATGGGGATGCTCTCGCCCGAGGGTCCGGTCTACCAGGCCGGCACGCTGTCGGGGAACCCCGTGGCGACCACGGCGGGCCTCACCACACTGCGCCTGGCCACCGACGAGGTGTACGAGCGGGTGGGCAACGTCGCGACGACCATCGCCGACGCCGCCTCCGCAGCGCTGCGCGCCGAGGGCATCCCCCACCTGGTGCAGAGCGCCGGCACGATGTTCTCCGTCTTCTTCGGCGACCCGACCTCGCCGCGCCGGGCCGTCCGCGACTTCGACGACGCCCAGGCGCAGCACCTACCGGCGTACGCCGCGTTCTTCCACGCCATGCTCGACGCGGGCGTCCACCTCCCGCCGTCGGCGTACGAGGTGTGGTTCTGCTCCGCCGCCCACGACGACGCCGCCGTCGGCCACGTGCTCGAGGCGCTCCCCGGCGCCGCCCGGGCCGCCGCCGCGACGTACTGACGCGCCACCCGCTGACGCCCCACCCGCCCGCACCCCCGACCCGACCGAGGACACGATGACCGAGCAGACCGTCGTCCACCTGCTGCGCCACGGCGAGGTGCACAACCCCCAGGGCGTCCTCTACGGACGCCGTGACGGGTTCCACCTGTCGGTGAACGGCCGGGCCATGGCCGACCGGGTCGCCGAGGTCATCGGCGACCGGCCCATCGTGCACCTGCGCTCCTCCCCGCTCGAGCGCGCGCAGGAGACCATCGCCCCGCTGGCCGCCGCACGCGGTCTGGAGGTGCTCACCGACGCCCGGGTCATCGAGTCGACGAACAAGTTCGAGGGCTCCCGCTTCGCCCCGGGCGAGAACGCGCTGCGCGACCCGCGCACCTGGCGCCACCTGTGGAACCCCTTCCGGCCCTCGTGGGGCGAGCCCTACAAGGAGGTCGCGGCCCGCATGCTGGCCGCGGTCCACGACGCCCGCGACGCCGCCGCGGCGGAGCCCGAGGCCGTCCCGGGCCAGGCCAACGAGGCCGTGGTGGTCTCCCACCAGCTGCCCATCTGGACCACGCGGCTGCACGTGGAGAACCGGTCGTTCCTCCACGACCCCCGCAAGCGCCAGTGCACGCTCTGCTCGCTGACCTCCCTGTGGTTCCGTGGCGACGTGCTGACGAAGGTCACCTACTCGGAGCCGGCCGGCGACCTCATCCCCACCCGCGACAAGGCTGCGCCGTTCTCCGCCGGGGGAGCGTCCGAGGAGCACCGTCCCTGATGGACCACCGCACCACCCGGGCCCGGCGGGCCCGGTCGCTCACGGTCGCGCTCGCGACCGCCCTGCTGCTCACCCTGACGGCCTGCGCCGGCGGGTCGGAGAGCACGGGCAACAAGGGCTACATCACCGGCGACGGGCAGCTGACCCTCGTCGACCCCGCCGACCGCGGTGAGCCGGTCACGCTCGAGGGCGAGGGGCTCGACGGCGAGCCGCTCTCGCTGGAGGAGCAGCGGGGCCGCCCCGTCGTCGTCAACGTGTGGGGCTCGTGGTGCCCGCCGTGCCGCGCCGAGGCTCCCGAGCTCGTCGAGGCCGCCGAGCGGCTCGACGGCACCGCCGCCTTCCTCGGCATCAACAGCCGCGACAGCTCGCCGGCCCAGGCCCGCAGCTTCGAGCGCGCCTTCGACGTGCCCTACCCGTCGATCTACTCCTCCGACGGCCGGGCGCTGCTCGCCTTCGCCGACACCATCCCGGCCCGCACCATCCCCGCCACGCTCGTGCTCGACGGCGAGGGTCGCGTCGCGGCCAGCATCGTGGGGCAGGTGACGTCGGCGACGACCCTCGTCGACATCGTCGAGGACCTCGTCATCGAGGCCGGGGGCACCCTCCCGACCGAGGAGCCGAGCGCCGCGCCCAGCACGTCCGGGGCCTCCGGTGGGTGACGCGTTCGCCGAGGCGGCCGGCAGCGGGTCGTTGCTGCTCGCCGTACCGGTCGCCCTGCTGGCCGGCCTCGTCTCCTTCTTCTCGCCCTGCGTCCTGCCGCTCGTGCCGGGCTACCTCTCCTACGCCACGGGCATGTCCGCGGCCGAGGTCGCGACCGCCACCGGCGCCCCCGGGGCGCCCGCAGCGGGCACGGGTGGCTCCGACGGCGCGGGCGGCGTCGGTACGGCGAACCGCGTCCGCCGCGGTCGCCTGCTGGCCGGCGCGCTGCTGTTCGTCGCGGGCTTCGCCGTCGTCTTCGTGCTGCTGGGCGTCGCCTCGGCCTCGATCGCCACGTGGTTCTTCGAGTGGCAGCGGACGCTGACGATCGTGCTCGGCGCGCTCACCATCGTGCTCGGCCTCGCCTTCGCCGGGTGGCTGCGGCTGCCCTGGCTGCAGCGCGACTACCGGGTGCACGCGGTGCCGAGCGTGGGCCTCGCGGCCGCGCCGCTGCTCGGCTTCCTCTTCGGCCTCGGCTGGACCCCGTGCGTCGGCCCGACGCTCGCGGCCATCACGGCGCTGGCGGCCAACGAGGGCACGGCCGGGCGCGGCGCGCTGCTCTCGGGGGTCTACGCGCTGGGCCTCGGGATCCCGTTCGTGCTGCTCGCCCTCGGCTTCGGCTGGTCGATGCGCGCCGTCGGCTGGCTGCGCCGCCGCCAGGAGCTCGTCATGCGCATCGGCGGCCTGCTGCTCGTCGTCGTCGGCGTGCTGCTCGTGACCGGGTGGTGGGACGTCATCGTCCAGGACCTCCAGCGCTCCCTCATCAGCGGCTACGAGGTGAGCGTGTGAGCCCCGAGCGCACCGGGCGCACCGACCGTCCCGACTGGCCCGCCACCGAGGGCTCCGCCACGGAGGGCTCCGCCACCGAGGGGCCGGCGACCGACCCCGGGGCCGCGCCCGTCGAGGGCCCCGGCTCGGGCGACCCCGGGCGCCGTCCCGGTGAGCTGACCTTCCGCGAGACGCTGCGCTGGGGCTGGCGCCAGCTGACGTCGATGCGCACCGCGCTCGTCCTGCTGCTGCTCGTCGCGCTCGCCGCGATCCCCGGCTCGATCGTGCCGCAGGAGGACGTCGACTCGTTCGCCGTCGGCCAGTGGCAGGAGGACCACCCGCGCCTCACCCCGATCTACGAGCGCCTCGGGCTGTTCAGCGTCTACGACTCGCCGTGGTTCGCGGCCATCTACCTGCTGCTGATGATCAGCCTCGTCGGCTGCATCCTGCCGCGCCTGCGGGTCTACGCGCGGGCCGTGCGGGCGAAGCCCCCGAAGGCGCCCCGCAACCTGACCCGCCTGCCGGACCACACGTCGTACCGGACGCAGGAGAACCCCGCCGAGGCCGCGGCCGCCGTGGCCGCCGTGCTGCGCAAGCGGCGCTACCGGGTCGTCGAGGAGGGCGAGCCCGACGCCGCCGGCGACGTGGTGGTGCGCGCCGAGCGCGGCTACCTGCGCGAGGCCGGCAACCTCGTCTTCCACCTGTCGGTGCTCGTCGTGCTCGCCGGGTTCGCGATGGGCAGCCTGCTGGGCTACCAGGGCGGCGTCATCACGCTGGTGGGCAACGGCTTCGCCAACAACGTGACGCAGTACGACGACCTCGACTCCGGCAGCCTGTGGTCGCCGGACGACCTCGAGCCGTTCGCGTACACGATCGACGAGTTCGACATCGACTGGTACCGCTCCGGCCCGGCGTTCGGGCAGGCGCGGGCGTTCAGCGCCCGGTTGAGCTACACCGAGGACGTCACCGAGGACACGCCGGAGAAGTCCTACGACCTGCGGGTCAACCACCCGCTGACGATCGGCGACACCGACCTGTTCCTCATCGGCCACGGGTACGCGCCCGTCATCACCGTGCGCGACGCCGAGGGCGAGGTCGCCTACTCCGGACCCACGATCTTCCTGCCGACCGACCTGACGTTCGCCTCGTTCGGCGTCGTGAAGGTGCCGGACGGGCTGGACACGCAGGTGGGTCTCGAGGGCGAGTTCTACCCGTACTACCAGTTCACGAACGAGGCCGGGCCCTCCTCGCTCATGGGCGAGGCCATCGACCCCCGCATGTCGCTGATCATGTACACCGGCGACCTCGGGATGGACTCCGGCGCCCCGCAGTCGGTCTACGCACTGCAGCGCGACGGGCTCGAGCCGGTGCTCGACGCGGACGGCGTGCCGGTGCGGTTCGACCTCTCGGTCGGCGAGGTCGCCGAGCTGCCCGGCGGGCTCGGCACCGTGGAGTTCGAGGGCCTCGAGCGGTGGAACCGCATCCAGATCAGCCAGACCCCGGGCAAGCTCGTCGCGCTCGGCGGCGTCGTGGCGGCCCTCGTGGGGCTGCTGGGCTCGCTGTTCATCCGCCCCCGCCGCGTGTGGGTGCGCGTGCGTCCGGCGCCTGCGGGCGGCTGGGGCGACGCCGACGGCGACGGCCGTGACGGTGGCGAGGGCCGCGGCGAGGAAGGCCCGACGCTCGTCGTGGTCGGGGTGCTGGACCGCTCGACCGGGGCCGGTGGGGGCGACGAGGAGCTGCAAGGCATCCTGGAGGACGTGCGCGGACCCCGGGTGCGCGACGAGCGGAACGAGGAGACGGCGTGAGCAACGAGGCGTGGGAGACGCTGAGCAACCAGGCGGTCGCGATCAGCGGCATCGTCTACTTCCTGGGCTTCATCGCCCACCTGTGGCAGTGGGCGTCCCTGCGGAAGGTGCCGGTGAGCCGTGCCGAGCGCGTCGCGGTCGGCGCGGGTTCCCGGTCGGGCGGCGCGTCCGCCGGGCCACGCCGCAGCGGGGCCACCGAGCAGGCGTGGAGCGAGGACGAGGTCTCCGCGGCCGCCGGTGAGGGCACGCGTCGCCGTGTCGCCATGGGCGAGCGGCTCGGCATCATCCTCACGATGATCGCCACGGCGGTGCACCTCGTGGCGCTCGTCGGGCGCGGCATGGCCGCCGAGCCCAACCGCGTGCCCTGGGGCAACATGTACGAGTTCACCCTCGCGGGCACCTTCTTCGTCTCGCTGACCTACCTGGTGCTGCTGCGCCGCTTCCACCTCGCGTGGCTCGGCCCGATCGTGACCGGCTTCGTCGTGACGCTGCTGATGATCGACGTCATCTGGCTGCACGAGGAGGTCGCGCCGCTGACCGAGGCGCTCAACTCCTACTGGCTCGTCATCCACGTGGTCTCGGCCGTCATCGCGACCGCCGCGTTCACCCTCGGCGGCTTCACCTCGGTGCTCTACCTGCTGAAGGAGCGCGCCGAGCGCAAGGCGGTCGTCGGCGCCGGGGGCGCCGGGACCGGCGAGGCCGCTGCGCAGCCGGTCGTGCGGGGCTACCTCGCGCGGGTGCCCGACCTGGTCGGGCTCGACCGCCTCACCTACCGCCTGCACGCCTTCGCGTTCCCCGTGTGGACCTTCGCCGTGCTCATCACCGGTCCCATCTGGGCGCACGAGGCGTGGAGCCGCTACTGGAACTGGGACCCCAAGGAGGTCTGGGCGTTCATCACGTGGGTCGTGTACGCCGCCTACCTCCACGCCCGCGCGACCGCCGGGTTCAAGGGGCGCAACGCCGCGATCCTGGCGCTCATCGGCCTCGCGACGCTGTGGTTCAACTTCATCGGCATCAACTTCTTCTCGTCGTCGAGCATGCACAGCTACGCCTGACGCGCGAGCGCTCCGCCGTACGACCGTCGAGTGGCGGGTTCCCCGGTGCACCGGGGAACCCGCCACTTGTCGCGTGAAGTTTCGCGCCGGAAGTGGCGGGTTGCGGTGTCAAGTGTCGCCCGGAGGCAACTCCGCTCCGGTACGGCGGCGCGTGCGGGTCGGCGTACGGGTCGCCGAGGCCTGCCGTCAGCGACGACTCGGTGCGACGGTGATGCGCATCAACCGGCTGTCGGCCCAGTCCTCGAGCCGGGTCGGGCGGATGGCGCCGGGGTCGTGGGGCTGGTTGAGGTCCGCCACGATCTCCGCCAGCACGGTCCGACGTTCGGCCGGGTCGGTGACGGGCGTGGCCCGAGCCGGCAGATCCGCACGGATCCCGTTCTTGAGGTGGAAGGTGAAGTCGGGGTTCGCGAGGAGGTTCGCGTGCCAGTCGGTGGCAGCCCCGCCGGCGCCGCTGCACAGGTAGGTGGCGCCCGCAGCGCGGTAGAAGAAGATCTCGACGCGGCGGGGCCGGCCGGTGCGGCGCCCCACCGTCGTGATGTCGATGGTCCGTTCGCGGCTGCCGGCGGCGGGTGTGATCTCGATGGCTCGTCGGACGTCATCGGGCAGGTGCGCCACCGACGGGTCCTGCACGGCGTCGTCCGACCCGGTCGTGCCCGGCGCGCTCATGCGGCCTCGGCCTGGAGGGCGGGCCCGAGGAGGAGGCCCCCGTCGACGACGTACTCCGACCCGGTGATGAACGACGCGTCCGACGACGCGAGGAACAGCAGGAGCCGGGTGACGTCGGTCGGCTCCCCGAGCCGGGGGATGGCGAACGGTTCGGGGGAGTAGAAGTCGGCGATCGCCGCGGTGGCCCCGGCTGCCGGCTCCTGGATGAAGGGGGTCGCGATCACGCCGGGGTGGATGGTGTTCACGCGGATGTGGTCCCGGCCGAGCTCGAGCGCTGCCGTCCGCGTGAGGCCTCGCACGGCCCACTTGCTGGCGACGTACGGCGCGTAGTGCGCCGTGCCGCCCAGGCCCATGGTCGAGGCGATGTTGACGACGGCTCCCCCGCCCGCGCGGCGCAGAGCGGGGGCGGCGGCCTTGATGCCGAGGAAGGTCCCGGTGAGGTTGACGTCGAGGATGCGCGACCACGTGGCCTGGTCCGTCTGCTCGATCGGCGCCGGCGGGTTCTGGATGCCCGCGTTGTTGACGAGCACGTCCAGCGCACCGAAGGCGCTCTCGGCGGCCCGGACAGCGACGGACCACGAGCTCTCGTCGGTGACGTCGAGGTGGGTGAAGCGAGCGCGGGACCCGAGCTCGTCGGCGAGGGTGTTGCCGCGGTCGGCGTCGATGTCGCCGATCACCACGTTCGCTCCCTCCGCGTGGAAGGCGCGCACGTGGCTCGATCCCTGGCCACCGGTCCCGCCGGTCACGAGCACGGTCCGGGCGTCGAAACGTCGCATGGTGTTCCTCCAGTACGTGGGCGACTGACCGGGACGACGGTGACGACGGGCGGCCAGTGGTGAGCCGAGTGACTCACCTCTGCCGACAGTAGGACGCCGCGAGTGGTGAGTCAAGCCACTCACCTCGTAGGGTCGGCCCCATGAGCAAGGCCGTGACGACGTACCACCAGCGCATCGCCCAGGAGAAGCGCGCGCTGATCCTGTCTGCGGCGACCGCCCTGTTCCTCGAGCTGGGCTACGACCGGACGTCGCTGGCGCGGATCGCGGAGCGCTCCGGCGTCTCGCGGGCCACCTTGTTCAAGCAGTTCCCGACCAAGGCCGCCCTGTTCGACGCCATGGTCACCGAGTCCTGGTCGACCGCTGACGAGGAGGTCGTCCCACCGGCGGGCGACGTCGTCGGCGGGCTCAGCGCCATCGGTCGCCGCTACGCCGAGCTGTTGAGCCGCCCGCAGATGAGCGACCTGTTCCGGATCGTCATCGCCGAGCTGCCGCGGTTCCCCGAGCTCGCCAGCGCGCAGTTCGCGCACGGGAAGCTGCCCTACTTCGAGTCGGTGCGCGGTTACCTGCTGGCCGAGCACGAGGCGGGAACGGTGCGGGTCGACGACGCGGAGCTGGCAGCCACCCAGTTCCTGGGCATGATCTCCAACTACGTCTTCTGGCCGTCGCTCCTGGTACCCGGCTGGGAGGTGAGCGCCGAACGCGTCGCCCAGGTGGTCGACGAGGCCGTCCGCACCATCGCCGCCCGGTACGCGGTGGCCGGATCAGGGCCGTCGACGGACGGCTGAGTCCCGGAGCCGCGTTTCAGACGGCGGTGTACGGCGTGCGGCGGGAGACGTCAGCGGGCGGGGGCGTCGGGCGCCGGGGGCTCGTCGCCGGGCTCGCCCGGCGTGCCCGGCTCCTTCTCACCGGGCGCGAGCGGGTCGGCGGGGCCGAGGTCGAGCGGGTCGACGGGGTCGCCGGCGTTCGGCGTGGTGCCCGGCGGCGTTCCGGGCGGGGTGCCGGGACGGCGCACGCGCTTGTTGAGGTTCCAGATGAAGTCGGGGTCGTCGTCCGGGCCGACGGGGCCGCGGGGGACGGGCCGCCCGCCGCTGCCGCCCGCGGAGCGGCGCTTGTCGAGGAGCCTCAGGGCGAAGTAGATGCAGGCCGCGACCACGAGGACGACCAGCACGAACTTCAGCACCCCTCCAGCCTATCGACCGCACCAACCCGCGCCCCGGGCCGGCAGCCCCGGGTCGGCGGCCGCACGGGCGCCGGACGCGCGCCCGGCCCGGCCGGGCGGCACGGGCCCGCCGGTCGCTACCCTGGCGCGGTGAAGGAGTTCGTGGTCTACACCCTCATGCGCCTGGCGCTGCTCGTCGTCGCGTACGGCGTGGTCCTGGGCCTCTGGTCGCTGCTGACGGACCAGGAGGGGCTGATCCAGCTCGAGCCGCTCATCATCGCCTTCCTCATCTCCGGCATCGCCTCCTACGTCGTGCTCGACCGCCCGCGCGAGGCGTTCGCGCAGCGCATCGACGCCCGCGCGAAGCGGATCTCGGAGAACTACGAGAAGGCCCGCGGCCGCGAGGACGAGGACTGACGGTGCCGACCCCCCGGCAGCCCGACCCGGCCGGGCAGCCCCCGGAGGCCCGGGAGGCCGCGGAGGCCCCGGACCACCTCGTCTCCCGCGAGCACCCGGGGCACCGCGCGTGGCTGCGCTCCGCCGTACGCCGGGTGGAGGCCGACGCCAACCGGTCCGCGGACACGCACCTGCACCGCTTCCCGCTGCCGGACCACTGGGACGTCGACCTCTACCTGAAGGACGAGTCGGTCCACCCGACGGGCTCGCTCAAGCACCGGCTGGCCCGCTCGCTGTTCCTCTACGCGCTGGTCAACGGCTGGGTGCGGGAGGGCACGACGGTCATCGAGGCGTCGTCGGGCTCCACCGCGGTCTCGGAGGCGTTCTTCGCCCGCATGCTGGGGCTCCCGTTCGTCGCCGTCATGCCGCGCAGCACGTCGCCGGAGAAGGTCGCGCTCATCGAGTTCCACGGCGGCCGCTGCCACTTCGTCGACGAGCCCGGCGCCGTGTACGACGAGGCGCGCCGCCTCGCCGCCGAGTGCGGCGGGCACTACATGGACCAGTTCACCTACGCCGAGCGCGCCACCGACTGGCGCGGCAACAACAACATCGCCGACTCGATCTTCGAGCAGATGGCCCTCGAGCGGCACCCGGTGCCGGCCTGGGTGGTCGTCGGCGCCGGGACGGGCGGCACCTCGGCGACCATCGGGCGCTACGTCCGCTACCGCTGCCACGACACCCGCGTGCTCGTCACCGACCCGGAGGGCTCGGCGTTCCTCGACGGCTACGCCACGGGCGACCCGACGCACACCGTGCCGACCTCCTCGCGCATCGAGGGCATCGGCCGCCCCCGCGTCGAGCCGTCGTTCGTGCCCGGCGTCGTCGACGCCATGACCCGGGTGCCGGACGCGGCGTCGGTCGCCGCCGCGCGCTGGTGCAGCCGGGTCACCGGCCGCCTCGCTGGCGGCTCGACCGGTACGGCGCTGTGGGGCGCCCTGCGCGTCATCGCCCGGATGCGGGCCGCCGGCGAGGCGGGCTCGGTCGTGACGCTGCTGTGCGACGGCGGCGAGCGCTACGCGCACACCTACTACGACGACGCGTGGGTGGCGGCGCAGGGCCTCGACGTCGCGGCGCACGAGGAGACCCTGGTGCGCTTCCTGCACGACGGCACGTGGCAGGAGCCGGCCCCGGCCTGAGCCGCTGGGCCGGACCGAGCCGGCATACCGACGCGCAGGATCAGGGGCGGCGGCGCCGCTCGAGGTGCCCCCGCACGCGGGTCTCGGACTGGCCGAGCACCCGGGCCAGCAGCTTCACGCGGTAGACGTAGGCGAGGACGCCACCGACGACGAGCAGGCAGAAGATCGCGAACCACATGCCGCGAGCCTATGCCGGGTTCCCGCCTCGCGGGGCGTGGCGGACGGACCGGGCGGACGGACCGGGCGGGCGGACCGGGCGGACGGGGCGAGGCTCAGGCGCCGATCCAGAAGCCGGCGAAGAGGCCGATGCCGGCCAGCAGCTCGGCGACGCCGGAGCGGGCCAGCACGGGGATGAGCGCCGGGCCGCGGGCGCCGCGCATGACGATGCCGGCCGCGGCCGCGGCGGGCACGACGTACACCAGCGACAGCAGCACCCACGGCGTGGTGAGCAGCGCGATGGCGACGAAGTCGGCGCCGGCGCCCGCGACGAGCAGCACGTAGAACCAGCGGGTGCGCTGCTCGCCCAGGCGCACGGCCAGCGTGCGCTTCCCGGCGACGGTGTCGGTGGGCACGTCGCGCAGGTTGTTGGCCACGAGGATGGCGCAGGCCAGCGCGCCGATGCCGCCCCCGGCGTACAGGCTCGGGAGCAGGGTGTCGGCGGTGAAGGCGCCGACCTGGACGTACGTCGTGCCGACCGTCGCGACGAGGCCGAAGAACACGAAGACCATGACCTCGCCGAGGCCCAGGTAGCCGTAGGGCTTGTCGCCGCCGGTGTAGAACCACGCGGCGAGCACGCAGACGATGCCGACGAGCACGATCCACCAGGCGGTGGTCGCGGCGAGCACGAGGCCCGCGACGCCGGCCACCCCGAAGGCGGCGAACGCCGCGGTCTTCACCGCGCGCGGCGACGCCAGGCCCGAGCCGACCAGGCGCAGGGGCCCGACGCGGTCGTCGTCGGTGCCGCGGATGCCGTCGGAGTAGTCGTTCGCGTAGTTCACGCCGACCTGCAGCGCCAGGGCCACGACACCCGCGAGCAGTGCCTTCCAGACCACGGCCTCGCCCTCGTACGCCGCCACGCCCGTGCCCGCGAGCACCGGCGCGACCGCCGCGGGGAGCGTCCGCGGACGCGCGCCGGCCACCCAGTGGGCGAGCGTGGGGGAGGACGCGGGGGCGGGCGACGCGGACGGCATGGTCACCGATTCAAGCACCGCGGGCCGCCAGTAGCCTGCCGGGGTGTCCTCCCTGCGCCCCGTCGCCGGTCCACCGGCCTCCGTCGTCGAGGCCCTCGCCGCCTGGCTGGAGGCCCCCGCGGAGCCCGAGCCGCTGATCGTCGAGACCTCCGGCTCCACCGGTCGGCCCAAGCGCGTCGTGCTGTCGCGGCGGGCCGTGCGCGCCTCGGGCGAGGCGACCGCCGAGGTGCTCGGAGCCCGCGGGCAGTGGCTGCTCGCCCTCCCCGCGACGTACGTCGCCGGCGTGCAGGTCGTCGCCCGCTCGCTGGCCGCCGGCCACCGGCCCGTGCTGCTCGACGACCACCCCGGGTTCGTCGAGGCCGCGGCGGCGATGACGCCCGGCGTGCCCCACCTCGTCTCCCTCGTGCCGACCCAGCTGTTCCGCCTGCTCGACGACCCGGCCGCGACCGCGGCGCTGCAGCGCTTCCACACCGTGCTGCTCGGCGGCGGGCCCATCGACCCCGGGCTGCGCGTGCGGGCGGGCGCCGCCGGCGTGCGGGTCGTCGCGACCTACGGCTCCGCGGAGACCGCGGGCGGCTGCGTGTACGACGGGTGGCCGCTGCCCGGCGTGCGCCTGCGGCTCGAGGACGACGGTCGCGTCGCGATCGCCGGACCCACCCTCTTCGACGGCTACGACGGCGACCCCGCTCTCACCGCCGAGGTGCTGGTGGACGGGTGGTTCCGCACCTCCGACGCGGGGCGCCTGCTCCCCGACGGCCGCCTCGAGCTGCTCGGCCGCGTCGACGACCTCGTCGTCTCCGGCGGCGTCAACGTGCCGACCCCGGTGGTCGCGCGGCGGCTGCGCGCCCACCCCGGCGTCGCCGCGGCCGAGGTGCTCGGCGTCGAGGACCCCGAGTGGGGCCGGCGCGTCGTGGCGTGGGTGGTGCCGGCGGGTGGTGCCGGGGCCAGCGCCGGAGGCCCTGCGCCCGACCTCGAGGGCCTGCGCGACTGGGTCGCCGCCGAGCACCCGCGCGCCTGGGCGCCGCGGCAGGTCGTGCTGCTCGACGCCGTCCCCCTGCTGCCCAACGGCAAGACCGACCGGCTGGCGCTGCGGGGGATGGTGGAGGGATGAGGCTCCACGTCGTCGCGCTCGGTCTGCGCACCCGGTTCCGGGGGATCACCACCCGCGAGGTCGCGCTCGTCGAGACCGACGGGACAGCGGGGTCGGCGGGGCCGGGCGGCTCCGGCTGGGGGGAGTGGTCGCCCTTCCTCGAGTACGACGCACCCACCGCCGAGCCGTGGCTGGCCTGCGCCGAGGAGGCCGCGGCCGGCGCGTGGCCGGCGCCGGTGCGCGACGCCGTACCCGTCAACGTGACGGTGCCCGCCACCGACCCCGAGGCCGCGCACCGGATCGTGCGGGCCGGCGGCTGCACCACCGCGAAGGTGAAGGTCGCCGAGCGCGGCCAGACCCTCGCCGACGACGTCGCCCGCCTCGAGGCGGTGCGGGACGCGCTGGGCCCCGCGGGCCACGTGCGCGTCGACGCGAACGGCGGCTGGTCGCTCGACGAGGCCGTCCGCGCCATCGGGGTGCTCGACCGGGCGGTCGGGGGGCTGGAGTACGTCGAGCAGCCGTGCGCGAGCGTCGAGGAGCTGGCGGCGGTCCGCCGCCGCGTCGACGTGCCGATCGCCGCCGACGAGTCGATCCGCCGGGCCGCGGACCCCTACCGGGTGCGCGACCTCGAGGCGGCCGACATCGCCGTGCTCAAGGTGCAGCCCCTCGGCGGCGTCGCGGCCTGCCTGCGGATCGCCGAGGACATCGGGCTGCCCGTCGTCGTGTCGTCGGCACTGGAGTCGTCGGTCGGCATCGCCGCCGGGGTCGCGCTCGCCGCCGCCCTGCCCGAGCTGCCGCACGCCTGCGGCCTGGCCACCGTGCAGCTGCTCGCCGAGGACGTCGTGGCCGAGCCGCTGCTGCCGGTCGACGGGATGCTGCCGGTGCGCTCCGTCGTACCGGACCCGGGGCTGCTGGAGCGCCACGCCGCCGCCCCCGACCGGGTGGCGTGGTGGGCCGACCGGCTCGCAGCCGTCGGCGCCGTGCGGCAGGATCGCCGCTCGTGACCCCGCCCGAGCAGCCCGTCGAGCAACCCGTCGAGCCGCCCACCGAGCCGGCCACCGAGCCCGCCGCCGTGCTGCTCGCCCGGGCGGTCGTGGGCGCGCTGGTGCGCGCGGGCGTGCGGGAGGTCGTGCTGTCGCCCGGCTCGCGCAACGCGCCGCTGGCCTTCGCGGCGTACGACGCGGCCGCCGCGGGCGCGCTGCGCCTGCACACCCGCGTCGACGAGCGGACCGCAGGGTTCCTGGCCCTCGGCCTGACGCGGGGCGGGTCGCGGGCCGCCGTCGTGTGCACGTCGGGCACGGCTGTCGCGAACCTCCACCCGGCGGTGCTCGAGGCCACCCACAGCGCCGTACCGCTCGTCGTCGTGACCGCCGACCGGCCGGCGTCGCTGCGCGGCACGGGCGCGAGCCAGACCACCGACCAGGTGCGGATCTTCGGCGACGCCGCCGCCTTCCACGACCTCGCCGCGCCGGGCGAGGTCGACACCGACCTCCTCGCCGTCGCCGGGCCCGTGCAGCTCAACGTGCAGCTCTCCGGCGTGCTCGTGCCGACCGCGCCCTGGCCGGCCGCCGCGGTGCCGTCGCCGCTGCCGCGGGAGGTGGGCCGGTCGCGCCTCGGGGCGGCGTACCGCCGCGCGGTCGAGGACGGCTCGGCGCACGTCCTGCCCGCCGGCCCGCGCACCGTGGTCGTCGCGGGCGACGACGCCGGGCCCCCGGCGCGCATCCTGGCCGAAGCCGCCGGCTGGCCCCTGCTCGCCGAGCCCAGCTCGGGGGCGCGGACGGGCCCCAACGCGCTGCGCGCCTACCGCCTGCTGCTCGACGGGCCGCTCGGCGCGCGCGTGGAGCGCGTCGTCGTCGCCGGGCACCCGACGCTGTCCCGGCCGGTCACCCGGCTGCTGGAGCGCGCGGACGTCGAGGTCGTCTCCTGGCGCCACGCCGGGCGGTGGACCCGCCGGCCGTTCCCCGTGGCCGCCGAGCACGACGCCCTCGCCGCGCCCCGGTCCGACGACGGGTCCGCCAACGGGTCCGGGGACGGGACCGGCGACGGGGACGGGGGCCCCGACCTCGCCTGGCTGCGGGAGTGGCAGGACGCCGACCGCGCGGTCTCGCGGCGCCTCGACGCGGCGGTGGCCGCGGAGCCGGAGCTCACGCCGTACGAGGTGGCGGCCGCGGTCGCGCGGGCCCTCCCGGCGGGCGGCCTGCTCGTCGTCGGCGCCTCCAGCCCGATCCGCGACCTCGACGTGATGGCCGCCCCGCCCCCGGCGGGGGAGCGGCGCCTGGTGCTCGCCAACCGGGGGCTGGCGGGCATCGACGGCACGGTCTCGACGGCGATCGGCGCGGCGCTCGGCCGCGAGGGGTCCTCGCGCGCGCTCGCGCTGCTCGGCGACGTGACGTTCCTCCACGACGCGGGCGGCCTCGTGCTCGGCCCCCGCGAGGAGCGGCCCGACCTCACCCTCGTCGTGGTCAACGACGACGGCGGCTCGATCTTCACGATGCTGGAGCAGGGCGACGAGCGGCACGGCGACGCCTTCGACACCCTCTTCGGCACGCCGCACGGCACCGACCTGGCGGCGCTGTGCGCCGCGACGCGGACGCCGCACTGGCGGGTGGAGTCGCTGCCCGAGCTGGAGCACGCGCTCGCCTCCCCGGCGGGCGGGGTGGAGGTCGTCGAGGTGCGGGTACGCCGCGACAACCGCCGCGCGCTCGACCTGCGGCTGCGGGGACTGGCGGCCGAGCCGACGGAGTGAGCCGGGGCGGCTAGGCCCGCACCAGCCGCACCTCGAGGGCGTCGATGCTCTCGTCGTGCGTGCTGGTGCCGTCGGGGACGAAGCCGTGGCGGGCGTAGAACCGGTGCGCCCGCGGGTTGTCGGCCAGCACCCACAGGCAGGCCGGCTCGTCGCCCAACGCGGCCGTCAGCAGGGCGTCGGCGACCCCCGTGCCCCAGGCCGCGCGGCGCACGTAGATCGCCCCCAGCTCGCGCTCCGTGGGGGCGTCGGGGTCGCGCGCCGGCCCGGCCACGGCGAACCCGAGCAGCTCCTCGGCGGCCGCGTCCCGCCGTACCGCGAGGTGGACGCCCTGGGCCACCAGCTGCTCCCACAGCTCCACCCGCTGGGGGTGGCGGGCGAGCACCCGGTCGAGGTGCTCGTCGGCGATGACGCCGCGGTAGCCCTCGTCCCAGCAGGTCGCGTGGAGGCGGGCGCCGGCCTCGGCGTCGGCGGGGGTGGCGCGGCGCAGGCGCACGTCGGCGGGGAGGGTCACGGGCCCATCCCACCGCGGCCGCACCCGGGGCCGCCACCCGTTTCCCGGCCGGTCCCGCCGCCTCCTAGGGTTGGCCGCATGGCCCAGGTGTGGATGGACTTCGACCGCTCCGAGGTGGAGGAGGTCGTCGGCCCGCTGCCGGACGGCCTGACCTACGCCCGCTACGACGGCGAGCACGAGCCGGACGGGATCGACGAGGTCGAGTTCTACGTGCCGCCGTACTTCGGCAAGGCCGATCCCGCCGTCGTCACCCGCATGCCGGCGCTGCGCGTCGTGCAGGCCCCGAGCGCGGGCGTCGACCACCTGCTGGGCGTCGTGCCCGAGGACGTCGCCCTGTGCCGCGCCGCGGGCGTCCACGACCCGGGTACGGCGGAGCTCGCCGTCGCCCTGCTGCTGGCGGCCCAGCGCGACCTGCCGCGGTGGTTCGCCCAGCAGCAGCGGGGGGAGTGGAGCCAGGCCAACGACGGTCCGTCGGTGGCGGACCGCCGGGTGCTGATCGTCGGCTACGGCTCGATCGGCGAGGCGATCCACCGTCGGCTCGAGGGCTTCGAGTGCGAGGTCGTCCCGGTGGCGACGAAGGCGCGCAGCGGGCCGCACGGCGCGGTGCACGGCGTCGACGAGCTGCCGACCCTGCTGCCGACCGCCGACGTCGTCATCGTCGTGACGCCACTGACCGACGCGACGCGCGGGCTGGTGGACGCGGAGTTCCTGGCCGCGCTGCCCGACGGCGCGCTGCTGGTGAACGTGGGCCGCGGCAAGGTGGTGGACACCGACGCCCTGCTGGCGGAGCTGAGCAGCGGGCGCCTGCGCGCGGCGCTCGACGTCGTCGACCCGGAGCCCCTGCCGGCCGACCACCCGCTGTGGTCCGCGCCGGGCACGATCATCACGCCGCACGTCGCGGGCGGGACCACTGCCATGCGGCCCCGGCTGTTCGCGATCATCGCGGAGAACCTGCGCCGCCACGTCGCCGGCGAGGAGCCGCTGCACGCCGTCGCGCGCTGAGTCGAGGCGCAGTATTCCCCGCTTGAGCGGGGAATCATGTGCTCTACGACCAATGCCTGGGTCGTAGAGCACAGGTTTCCCCGCCTAGGCGGGGAAACCCCGGGGCGCTCAGACGAGGTGCGGGTCGTCGACGGGGAAGCCGCTCAGCTGCCCCGCGATCGTCGTGCCCAGGTGCGGGTGCTCCTCCGGCGGCACCGGGGCCTGGGCGTTCGGGTCGTACTCGTCGAGCGAGGGGAGCCCGGGCACGTCGTGCGGGGGGCCGTCCTCCGCAGCGACAGCCGAGAAGTCCACCTGCAGTTCATCTCGCGTCCACCTGGTCATGGCTCGACGGTACCCACCCGTTCACGCGGCACCCGCCCCCGTTCGCGTCGCCAGCCGCACGGCCCGCACCACGAGGCCCAGCGCCACGACCCCGGCGCCCGCGACCACGGAGGCGGGCGGCAGCACCAGCGCGAGACCGAGGCAGCCGATCGCGCCCGCCACCGGCACGACCCCCGGCCGCCCCGTCTCCCGGCGCCGCATCGCGCCCGCGGCGAGGTTCGCGACCAGGTAGTAGAGCAGCACCCCGAACGAGCTGAACCCCACCGCCTCACGCAGGTCGAGGGTCAGCACGAGCACCACCACGACGGCGCCGACGAGCAGCTGCGCGTGGTGGGGGACGTCGTACCGCGGGTGCACCCCCGACAGGTACGCCGGCAGCTCGCCGTCGCGGGCCATGGCCAGGCCGGTGCGCGAGATGCCGGCCAGCAGGCCCAGCAGGGCGCCGAGCGAGGCGGCGGCCGCGCCGACCACGACGAGCGGCACGGCCCAGTCGGCGCCGGCGCCGTCGACGAGGGCGCGCACCGGTGCGGGGGAGTCGGCAAGGCGCTCGGGCCCGAGCCCGCGCAGCAGCGCGACCGCGAGCACGACGTACACCACCAGCACGAAGCCGAAGGCGAGCGCGATCGCCCGCGGGATCGTGCGGGCCGGGTCGCGCACCTCCTCGCCGAGCGTGGCGACGCGGGCGTAGCCGGCGAAGGCGAAGAACAGCAGGCCGGCGGCCTGGGCGACGCCGTACGCGTCGAGCGGGCCGCCCAGCAGGTCGTCGGTGGTGCCCGCGGGGTCCGTGGCGAGCAGCCCGAGGCCGGCGGCGGTCAGCAGCCCGAGGAGCGCGATGCTGACGATGACCCGCGCGGCCCGTGCCGTGCGGGTCGCGCCGGTCACCGCGACGAGCGTCAGCAGGGCGACCGCCGCGGCGGCCAGGAACCGGCGGGCGGTCGGCTCGCCGGGCAGCACGTAGGCCGCGAACGCCGTCGCCATGGCCGCGCAGCTGGCGGTCTTGCCGACGACGAAGCACCACCCCGCGGCGTACCCCCACCACTCGCCCAGCTCCGCGCGCCCGTAGACGTAGGTGCCGCCCGAGGACGGGTGGCGGGCCGCGAGCCGCGCTGACGACGCCGCGTTGCACCAGGCGACGGCGGCCACCAGCGCCAGCGCGAGCAGCAGCCCGCCGCCGGTGCCGGCCGCCGCGGTCGCCGGCGCGAGGACCGTGAAGGCCCCCGCCCCGACCATCGAGGCGATGCCCAGGGTCGTCGCGTCGGCCAGGCCCAGTCGTCGCTGCACGGGCGGATGGTGGGGGTCGCAGGTGAACGGAAGGTACGGCGCCCGCCCGCCCGCCGCGGGCTATCGTCGCGGGCATGCGCATCACGAAGTTCGGCCACGCCTGCGTGCGGATCTCCGAGGGCGGCAGCACCGTCGTCGTCGACCCCGGCGCCTTCACCGGGCGCGAGGCCGTCGAGGGGGCCACCGCCGTGCTCGTCACCCACGAGCACGCCGACCACCTCGACGTCGAGCACCTGCGCGCCACCGACGCCCCGATCTGGACCATCGGGGCCGTCGCCCGCGCCATCGCCGCCCAGGCGCCCGACGTCGCCGAGCGGGTGGTGGTCGTCGCCCCCGGCGAGACGTTCGACGCCGCCGGCGTCACCGTCCGCGCCGTGGGGGAGAAGCACGCGGTCATCCACCCCGACTACGACCGCTTCGACAACTCGGGCTACCTGCTCGAGGTCGGCGGCCGGCGGGTGTTCCACCCGGGCGACGCCCTGACCGGCCCGGGTGAGCCCGTCGACGTGCTCCTCGCCCCCGTCAGCGCGCCGTGGCTGCGCATCGGCGACGCCATCGACTTCGCCCGCGAGGTCGGGGCGCCCACGAGCCTCGCGATCCACGACCGGGTCTACTCCGACCTGGGGCTCGGCATGGCCGACCAGCACTTTCGCGCCCTGCTCGGCGAGGGCCAGAAGTGGGTGCGCCTGCCCGACGGCGCCGACCTGCCGTAGGGCGATCGTCGGGGAGCGGGCACCGGCCCGACGCACCGCCGTACCGCCTCCGTCATCTGGACGTGAGCGGTCTCGCACCCCGTCGCCTGGGAGAATGGACGCCTGGTAGTTAGCCTGGCCTAACCCCGCGTGTCGTCTGGAGGAAGAGAAAATCGTGCGTCCCATCCGTGTTGCCGTCGTCGGCGCCGGCCCCGCTGGCATCTACGCCGCCGACATCCTGACGAAGGAGCACGACGGCGCGAAGGTCGACGTGTTCGACCGGCTGCCCGCGCCCTACGGCCTGGTCCGCTACGGCGTCGCCCCCGACCACCCGCGCATCAAGGAGATCATCAAGGCCCTGCGCCGGGTGCTCTCGCGCGACGAGATCCGCTTCATCGGCAACGTCGACTTCGGCACGGACCTGAAGCTCGAGGACCTGCGCCAGTTCTACGACGCGGTCATCTTCGCCACCGGCGCGATCTACGACCGGGACCTGAACATCCCCGGCATCGAGCTCGAGGGCTCGTACGGGGCGGCCGACTTCGTGTCCTGGTACGACGGGCACCCCGACTACCCGCGCGACTGGCCGCTCACGGCCGAGTCGGTCGCGGTCATCGGCGCCGGCAACGTGGCGCTCGACGTGGCCCGCGTGCTGGCCAAGCCCGCCGACGAGCAGCTCACGACCGAGATCGCCGACAACGTCTACCAGGGCCTGAAGGCGAACCGCGCGACCGACGTCCACGTCTTCGCCCGTCGCGGCCCGGCGCAGATCAAGTTCTCGCCGATGGAGCTGCGCGAGCTCTCGCACTCCCCGAGCATCGACGTGCTCGTGGACGAGGAGGGCTTCCAGATCGACGACGCCGGCCAGGCCGCGATCCAGAAGACGAAGAGCGTCAAGCTCGTCGTGGACACGCTGCTGAAGTACGCCGAGGCCGAGCCGACCGGCGCCCCGCACCGCATCCACATCCACATGTGCCAGGCCCCCGTCGAGGTCCTCGGCGAGGACGGCAAGGTCGTCGCGATCCGCACCGAGAAGACCGAGCTCGACGGCACGGGCAACGCGGTCGGCACCGGCGAGTTCGTCGACACCCCGGTGCAGGCCGTCTACCGCGCGGTCGGCTACCGCTCGTCGGCGCTGCCGGAGGTGCCCTTCGACGACACCGACCACGTGATCCCCAACGCGGGCGGTCGCGTGCTCGACCTCGACGGCAACCACATCCCCGGCACCTACTGCACGGGCTGGGTCAAGCGCGGCCCCGTCGGCCTCATCGGCCACACGAAGTCCGACGCGCAGGAGACGATCACCAACCTGCTCGCCGACCTCGACACCACGCCCGAGCCGGTGCAGACCGAGGCCGACGCGATCCTGCGCCACCTCACCGACCGCGGCGTCGACCACACCTCGTGGGAGGAGTGGGTGACGCTCGACGCCCACGAGGCGGCGCTCGGCGAGGCCGCCGGCCGCGAGCGCATCAAGGTCGTGCCCCGCGAGGACATGATCCGCCACTCGCGCGGCTGACCCCCGCCGTACGACGCACGCAGCCCCCGACCGCACCGCGGTCGGGGGCTGCTGTCGTCCTGGGGGATCCGAGGCGGAGGGCTAGCCGCCCAGCGCGTGGCGCACGGGCTCGAGCTTGGCCTGGCTCTCGGCGAGCTCGGCGGCGGGGTCGGAGCCGGCGACGATGCCGCAGCCCGCGAAGAGCCGCACGCGTCCGCCCGTCTCGCCGGGCGCCGGCTGCTCGACCTGGGCCGAGCGCAGCGCGATGCCCCACTCGCCGTCGCCCGAGGCGTCCATCCAGCCGACGGGTCCGGCGTACCGGCCCCGCTCCATGCCCTCGATCGCCGTGATGAGCGCGGTCGCGGCGGGCGTCGGGGTGCCGCCGACGGCGGCGGAGGGGTGCAGCGAGGCGGCGAGGCCGAGCGAGGTGACCGACGCGTCCTCCGGCACGACGCCGGTGACGTCGGTGGCCAGGTGCATGACGTTCGGCAGGTGCAGCACGAACGGCGACTCGGGCACGTTCATCGACGAGCAGTGCGGCTCCAGCGCGTCGGCGACCGAGCGCACCGCGTACTCGTGCTCCTCCAGGTCCTTCGACGAGCGCGCCAGCTCCCCGGCGAGGCCGGCGTCGCGCACCTCGTCGCCGGTACGGCGGATCGTGCCGGCCAGCACGCGGGAGGTGACCAGCCCGCGCTCGCGGCGCACGAGCATCTCCGGCGTCGCGCCGAAGAGGCCGTCGACGTGGAAGGTCCAGCAGGTCGGGTACGCCGACGCGAGGCGCCGCAGCGGCCAGCGGACGTCGAGCGGCTCGTCGAGGCGGGCCACGAGGTCGCGGGCGAGCACGACCTTCTCGAGGTCGCCGGCGTCGATGCGCGCCACGGCGTCGGCCACCACGGCCTCCCAGTCGCGCTCGGCGAGGGCGCCGGGCCCGAAGGCCAGGCCCTGGGGGGCGGCGGGGGGCTCGGCGACGCGGGTGGCGGGCACGCCGATGGTGTCGTGGCCGATCGTCGTCAGCCACCGCCTCCCGCCGCGCTGACCGACCAGCACGCGCGGGACGACGAGCGTCGACGTACCGGGGTCGTCGGCGAAGGCGAAGGTGCCGAAGGAGACGAGGCCGGTGCCGGGCGTGCCGACCTCGTCGCGCACCACGGCGCGCGCCGCGAGGCGGCTCCACCAGCGCTCGGCCTCGGCGAAGCGGGTGGCGCCGGCGGTGGTGATGGAGGCGGCGCTGCCCCAGCCGACGAGACCCTCGCCGCCGCGCAGCCAGGCCAGCGCACCGTCGGCGGGCAGCAGGTCGACGAGGGGCGCCTCGGTGCCGGGACCGTTCTCGAGCGGCACGGTGCGCACGACGAGCGGCAGCACTGCATCGGCCGGGAGCGCGTCGTGGTTCCCGGGCTCGGGGGCTCGCGTGGTCATCCGCGCCAGGGTACTGCGGCCCCGAGCACCCTCTCCCCGCGGCGGGCGTTGCTACCGTCACACCCCGTGCCTGCCACCGACTCCCGCGCCGTCGCCACGCTGAAGCGCAAGGACTCCGTCCTCGCCGCGGTCGGCGGTCTCGTCGCCCTCCTGCTCCTCGTCGTGCTCGCCGTCGTGCTCCCCAAGCTGGCCGAGGACGGCGGCAGCGCTGCCGAGGCCGGAGGCATCGCCGGGGGCGGGGCCGAGGGGTCCGAGGGCGGGTCGGGCGGGGGGGCGGACGGCGGTTCCGGCGGGTCGGGCGACCTCGTGCTGCCGCAGGACGTCGGCCGCTGGACCTCGCTGACCGCCGTGCTCGAGGAGGAGGGCGACCCCGAGCAGCTGGCCCAGGTCGAGGAGTCGTGGGCGTACGCCGACGCGCAGCTCGTCGAGCGCTCCGGGGTGCCGGCCGACGCCGAGCGCTACCTCGACCTCGCCACCAGCGCCCTCGTCGCGATCCAGGCCTACCGCGGGCCCGACGGCCCGCTCGTGCCCGCCACCCTGCAGGACCCCGAGTCGGGCCAGGCCCGCCTGCTGCTCGCCGAGTACGGCGACGTGGAGTGCGTGCTCGACGTGGTCTCCGGAGAGCTGTCGCCGACCCCGCAGGTGCAGGAGATGCAGTGCCGCCGCACCTCCGACGACCTCACCGTGCGCGCCTTCGTGCTCAGCCTCGCCGACGGCGAGGCCGTGCAGTCCCTCGTCGACGGGATCTGGGCCGAGCTCTCCGCCTGAGCGGCCCGCCTGAGCAGTCCCGAGCGGTCCGGCGACTTGTCGACAAAGCCGGCGGGCGTGCCGACCCCTCCGACCGTGGCGGCCCGGCGCCGGGCCGGGACGTAGGCTTGGCGACCGTGGCCCGCGCAGAGCTCGACAAACGACCGACCGACGTCCGCCGCATGTTCGACGAGGTCGCGAAGCGCTACGACATCACGAACGACGTGCTGTCGCTGGGCCAGGACCGTCGCTGGCGCCGTGACGTCTTCCGCGCCATCGACCCGAAGCCGGGCGACCTCGTGCTCGACCTCGCGGCCGGTACCGGCACCTCCAGCGCCCCGTTCGTCGGCGCCGGCGCGGTCGTCGTGCCCTGCGACTTCTCCCTCGGCATGCTGCAGGTCGGCAAGCAGGCGCGCCCCCACCTGCCGTTCGTGGCCGGGGACGCCACCCGCCTCCCGTTCGCCGACGACAGCTTCGACGCCGTCACCATCTCCTTCGGGCTGCGCAACGTCGTCGACCACGCCGCCGCCCTCGCCGAGATGCACCGCGTCACCCGCCCCGGCGGCACGCTCGTGGTCTGCGAGTTCTCCCACCCGACGTGGTCGCCGTTCCGCACCGTGTACGTCGAGTACCTGATGCGCGCGCTCCCGCCCGTCGCCACCGCCGTGTCGTCCTCGCCGGACGCCTACGTCTACCTGGCCGAGTCCATCCGCGCCTGGCCCGACCAGGCCCGGCTCGCGACCATCATCGACGAGGCCGGCTGGTCCGGCGTCGAGTGGCGCAACCTCTCGGGCGGCATCGTCGCCCTCCACCGCGCCACCGCCTGACGGGGCGCGCCACCCTTCGCACGACGTCCGCCGAGGTCGACGCAGCGGCGCCCTCCGCGTGTGCGCGGGTTCAGCCGTGGGACGCCCGCTGGACCGAATCCACGCACTCCGGCGCCCAGCCCGTCCTGCCCCTCCGCGCGCCCGAATTACCCCACTCCGCCGTGCGGTAAATCGCCAGGTCACGGCCCGGTCACACCCGGGGCGTGGGGGGTCGCGCTCGCCCGGCCCGGGGTCTAAGGTGTGACTCGCGCCACCATGTGATTCCTTTCACAAGGTCACGAGCGCGAACGGCGACGGCCCCGCGGACGGGTCGCGCGACGGACGGAGGGAGGCTGTCGTGGGGCTCTACGCACCGGTGCTGGCACTGCTGGCCCTGGCCGGCGGGTTCGCGATCTTCTCGGTCGTGGTGAGCACGATGACGGGCCCCGGGCGCTACAACCGGGCGCGTCTCGACTCCTACGAGTGCGGCATCGACCCGACGCCCCAGCCGCTCGGCGGCGGGCGCATCCCGGTGAAGTACTACACGGTCGCGATGACCTTCATCATCTTCGACGTCGAGATCATGTTCCTCGTCCCGTGGGCGGTCCACTTCGACCAGCTCTCGTGGTTCGGCCTGATCGCCGTCCTCCTCTTCCTCTTCAACATCACGCTCGCCTACGCCTACGAGTGGCGTCGCGGCGGGCTGGACTGGGACTGACGACATGGGCATCGAGGAGAAGCTCCCCAGCGGGGTGCTGCTGACGACCGTCGAGGGCGTGGCGGGCTACATGCGCAAGGCCAGCTTCTGGCCGGCGACGTTCGGGCTCGCGTGCTGCGCCATCGAGATGATGACGACCGGCGGCCCGCGCTACGACCTGTCGCGCTACGGCATGGAGGTCTTCCGGGCCAGCCCCCGCCAGGCCGACCTGATGATCGTCGCAGGCCGGGTGAGCCAGAAGATGGCGCCGGTCCTGCGCCAGATCTACGACCAGATGGCCGAGCCGAAGTGGGTGCTCGCCATGGGCGTGTGCGCCAGCTCGGGCGGCATGTTCAACAACTACGCGATCGTGCAGGGCGTCGACCACGTCGTGCCCGTCGACATGTACCTCCCCGGCTGCCCGCCGCGCCCCGAGATGCTCATCGACGCGATCCTCAAGCTGCACGACCAGGTGCAGCACACCAAGCTCGGCGCGAACCGCGCCGCGCAGGTCGCCGAGCTCGAGACGGAGGCGCTCAACGCGCTGCCGACCGAGGAGCAGAAGGGCCTGCTGCGATGAGCGACGCCCGCACCGAGGGGGAGCGCCACCTCTCCCGCACCGAGCCCCAGGCCGACCCCCGCGGCCGCGAGGACGGCGCCGACGTCCGGGGTCGCCGTACCGGCATGTTCGGCGTGCGCGGCAGCGGCGACACCTCCGGGTACGGCGGCCTGCAGCGCGCCGTGGTCTTCCCGCCCCCGGCCGAGCGCCCGTACGGCGGGTGGTTCGACCACTGCGTCGACACCCTGCTCGCGCGGGTCGGCGACCCGTCGGCGGTGGCCTCGGTGGTGGTGCACCGCGGCGAGCTGACGCTGCACGTGCGCCGCGAGCACCTCCCCGCCGTGGTCCGGGCCCTGCGCGACGACCCGGACCTGCGCTTCGAGCTGTGCTCGGGCGTCAGCGGGGTCCACCACCCGGAGGACGTGGGCGCCGAGCTGCACGCCGTCTACCACCTGCTCTCGATGACCCACAACCGGCGCGTGCGCCTCGACGTGTCGTGCCCCGAGGGCGACCCGCACGTGCCGAGCATCGTCGCGACGTACCCGACGGCCGACTGGCACGAGCGGGAGACCTGGGACTTCTTCGGCATCCAGTTCGACGGCCACCCGGCGCTGACGCGGATCCTCATGCCGGACGACTGGCCCGGCCACCCGCAGCGCAAGGACTACCCGCTCGGCGGGATCCCGGTGGAGTACAAGGGCGGGACGATCCCGCCGCCCGACGAGCGGAGGTCGTACACCTGATGACCACCACCACGCAGAACGACCCGTACGCCGCGGGCGCGGGCCGCGACGCCGCGGGCGGACGGGGCGACCGGGTCTTCACGGTCACCGGCCAGGACTGGGACGAGGTCGCCGGGGCCCTGGGCGCCGACGGCGACGCCGAGCGGATCGTCGTCAACATGGGTCCGCAGCACCCGTCGACCCACGGGGTGCTGCGCCTGATCCTCGAGCTCGAGGGCGAGACGGTCACCGAGGCCCGCTGCGGCATCGGCTACCTCCACACGGGCATCGAGAAGAACATGGAGTTCCGCACCTGGACCCAGGGCGTCACGTTCTGCACCCGGATGGACTACCTGTCCCCGTTCTTCAACGAGGCCACCTACTGCCTCGGCGTCGAGCGGCTCCTCGACATCGAGGACGAGGTGCCGGAGAAGGCGCAGGTCATGCGGGTGCTCCTCATGGAGCTCAACCGCATCTCCTCCCACCTCGTCGCCATCGCGACGGGCGGCATGGAGCTGGGGGCGCTGACGGTGATGACCGTCGGGTTCCGCGAGCGCGAGCAGGTGCTCGACCTCTTCGAGCTCATCACCGGGCTGCGCATGAACCACGCGTTCATCCGCCCCGGCGGCGTCGCGCAGGACCTGCCGGACGGCTCGCTCGACGCGGTGCGGGCGTTCGTGGGGCTGATGCGCAAGCGGCTGCCCGAGATCGCCACGCTCTGCAACGCCAACCCGATCTTCCGGGCCCGCCTCGAGGGCGTCGGGTACCTCGACCTCGAGGGTTGCCTCGCGCTCGGCATGACCGGCCCGGTGCTGCGCTCGACGGGCTACCCGTGGGACCTGCGCAAGACCCAGCCGGTCTGCGGCTACGAGACCTACGACTTCGACGTGCAGACCTGGGACACGGCCGACTCCTACGGCCGCTTCCGCATCCGGGTCAACGAGATGTTCGAGAGCCTGCGGATCGTCGAGCAGTGCGTCACCCGGCTCGAGGGGCTCGTCGGGGCGCCCGTGATGGTGGCCGACAAGAAGATCGCCTGGCCCAGCCAGCTGTCGGTCGGCAGCGACGGGCAGGGCAACAGCCTCGACCACATCCGCCACATCATGGGCGAGTCGATGGAGGCCCTCATCCACCACTTCAAGCTGGTGACCGAGGGCTTCCGGGTGCCGGCCGGGGAGGCCTACGTGCCGCTGGAGTCGCCCCGCGGCGAGCTCGGCGCGCACGTCGTCTCCGACGGCGGGACGCGCCCCTACCGGGTCCACTTCCGCGACCCGTCCTTCACCAACCTGCAGGCGACGAGCGTGATGAGCGAGGGCGGCATGGTCGCCGACGTCATCGTCGCGATCGCCTCGATCGACCCCGTGATGGGAGGCGTGGACCGATGACCGAGGTCACGGGCGCCGGGACCGGGCCGCTGGAGGCCGCCGCCCTCGACGCGACCACCCTGGGCGAGCTGCGGCAGATCGCCGCGCGCTACCCCCAGGGCCGTTCCGGGCTGCTGCCGATGCTGCACCTCGTGCAGTCCGCCCAGGGGCGGATCACCCCCGCGGGCATCGAGGCCTGCGCCGACGTGCTGGGCCTCAGCCCGGCCGAGGTCAGCGGGGTCGCGACCTTCTACACGATGTACAAGCGCCGCCTCGTCGGCGACTACCACGTCGGGGTCTGCACCAACACGCTCTGCGCGGTCATGGGCGGCGACGAGATCTTCGCGACGCTCAAGGACCACCTGGGCATCGGCAACGACGAGACCACCGACGACGGCCGCGTCAGCCTCGAGCACGTCGAGTGCAACGCGGCCTGCGACTACGCCCCGGTCGTGATGGTCAACTGGGAGTTCGTCGACAACCAGACGCCCGAGAGCGCCGTGCGGCTCGTCGACGACCTGCGCTCCGGCGCCGAGGTCCACTCCACCCGCGGCCCCCGCATCTGCACCTGGCGGGAGGCCGAGCGTGTGCTGGCCGGCTTCCCCGACGACCGCGCGGACGAGGGCCCCGGGGCCGGTACGGCGTCGCTCGCCGGCCTGCGCGTGGCCCGCGAGCGCGGGTGGGAGGCGCCCCGCAGCGACAGCGACGCCCGCCGTACCGACGAGCACGCCGACTCCAGCGAGAGGGCCGCGGTCGCCGCGGACGAGCAGGCCGACACCGCACGCGCGGAGTCGGAGACGAAGATCGAGGAGGGGAAGGAGTGACCGCGATCCCGCCGCTCACCCCGGTGCTCACCGACAACTGGGACGACGAGCGCTCCTGGACCCTGGCCTCCTACGAGGCCCGCGGGGGGTACGACGCCCTCGACACCGCCTTCGCCATGACGCCCGACGAGGTGATCACGGCCGTCAAGGACGCGGGCCTGCGCGGCCGCGGCGGCGCCGGGTTCCCGACCGGCATGAAGTGGGGCTTCATCCCGCAGGACAACCCGAACCCGAAGTACCTCGTCGTCAACGCCGACGAGTCGGAGCCGGGCACCTGCAAGGACGTGCCGCTGATGATGGCGAGCCCGCACACGCTGGTGGAGGGCGTCATCCTCTCCGCCTACGCGATCCGGGCCCACCACGCCTTCATCTACGTGCGCGGGGAGGTGCTCCACGTCGTGCGGCGCCTGCAGCGCGCGGTGCAGGAGGCCTACCTGGCCGGGCACCTGGGCGCGAACATCCACGGCTCGGGCTACGACCTCGACCTGGTGGTGCACGCCGGCGCCGGGGCCTACATCTGCGGCGAGGAGACGGCGCTGCTCGACTCCCTCGAGGGGCGGCGCGGCCAGCCGCGGCTGCGCCCGCCGTTCCCGGCGGTCGCGGGCCTCTACGCGAGCCCGACCGTCATCAACAACGTCGAGTCCATCGCGTCGGTGCCCGCCATCATCCGCAACGGCGCCGAGTGGTTCGCCTCGCTGGGCACGGAGAAGTCGAAGGGCTTCGTCATCTACTCCCTCTCCGGCCACGTCACCCGGCCGGGGCAGTACGAGGCGCCGCTCGGCATCACGCTGCGCCAGCTGCTCGAGCTCGCCGGCGGCGTGCGCGAGGGGCACCGGCTCAAGTTCTGGACGCCCGGCGGCTCGAGCACGCCGATCCTCACCGACGAGCACCTCGACGTGCCGCTCGACTACGAGTCGGTCGGCGCGGCCGGCTCGATGCTCGGCACCCGGGCCCTGCAGATCTTCGACGAGACGGTCTCGGTCGTGCGCTGCGTGCTGCGCTGGACCGAGTTCTACAAGCACGAGTCGTGCGGCAAGTGCACGCCGTGCCGCGAGGGCACGTGGTGGCTGGTGCAGACGCTGGCCCGCATCGACGCGGGCGAGGGGCAGCCCGGCGACGTCGAGAAGCTGCTCGACCTCTGCGACAACATCCTCGGCCGCTCGTTCTGCGCGCTGGGTGACGGCGCGACCAGCCCCATCACGTCGGCGATCAAGTACTTCCCCGAGGAGTTCGAGGCCGGGATGCACACGCCCAGCCGCGAGCTCTTCCCGCCCGCGGCCTCGACGGCCTACGCCCAGGAGGTGGGGGTGTGACCCTGACACCGGACACCGCGACGGACCTCGTCACGGTCACCATCGACGGGGTCGGGGTCGCCGTCCCCAAGGGGACGCTCGTCATCCGGGCGGCGGAGCAGGTCGGCATCCACGTGCCGCGCTTCTGCGACCACCCGCTGCTCGAGCCCGTCGGCGCCTGCCGCCAGTGCCTCGTCGAGGTGCCGGACGCCGGCAACGGGCGCGGACTGCCCAAGCCGCAGGCGTCCTGCACCCTCGAGGTCGCCGACGGCATGGTCGTCAACACGCAGGCCACCTCGGGCATCGCCGACAAGGCGCAGCAGGGCGTGATGGAGCTGCTGCTCGTCAACCACCCGCTCGACTGCCCCGTCTGCGACAAGGGCGGCGAGTGCCCCCTGCAGAACCAGGCGATGAGCAACGGCCGCGCCGACTCCCGCTTCGAGGGCACGAAGCGCACCTTCCCGAAGCCCATCAACCTCTCCCCGCAGGTGCTGCTCGACCGCGAGCGCTGCATCGTGTGCCAGCGGTGCACCCGCTTCACCGAGCAGGTGCCGGGCGACCCCTTCATCTCGCTGGTGGAGCGCGGGGCGCAGCAGCAGATCGGCATCGCCCCGGGCGCGCCGTTCCTGTCCTACTTCTCCGGCAACACGATCCAGATCTGCCCCGTCGGGGCGCTGACGAGCGAGTCCTACCGGTTCCGCTCCCGGCCCTTCGACCTCGTCTCGACCCCGAGCGTCGCCGAGCACGACGCGTGCGGCGCCGCGATCCGGGTCGACCACCGCCGCGGCACGGTCATGCGCCGCCTCGCGGGCGACGACCCCGAGGTCAACGAGGAGTGGATCACCGACAAGGACCGCTTCGCGTTCCGCTACACCACGGCCCCCGACCGGCTGCGCTACCCGCAGGTGCGTGACGCCGACGGGTCCCTGCGCCCCGCGTCGTGGACCGAGGCGTTCGCCGTCGCCGCCCGCGGCCTGGCCGCCGCCCGCGACGCCGGCGGTGTCGGGGTGCTGCCCGGCGGTCGCCTGACGGTCGAGGACGCCTACGCCTACGCGACCTTCGCCCGCGTCGCGCTCGGCACCAACGACGTCGACTTCCGCGCCCGCCCCCTGGGACCCGACGAGGCCGACTTCCTCGCGAGCCACGTCGTGCTCACCCGCCCCGGGCACGGGGCGGTCACCATGGGGGACGTCGAGGGCGCCCGCACCGTCGTGCTCGTCGGGCTCGAGCCCGAGGAGGAGGCCGGGACGCTGTTCCTGCGCCTGCGCAAGGGCACCCGGAAGGGTACGACGGTGCTCGCCGTGGCGCCGTACCTCACCCGCGGCGCCCGCAAGCTCGCGGCCGTCCACGTGCCGACCGCCCCCGGCGGCGAGGCCGCGGTCCTCGACGGCCTGGCGGCGCGGGCCGCCGACCTGGCCGGCAGCCCGCTGGAGGCCCAGGACGTCGTGCTCGTCGGCGAGCGGCTCGCCACCTCGCCGGGGGCCCTGGCCGCCGCGGCCCGCCTGGCCGCCGCGACAGGTGCCCGCCTGGCCTGGGTGCCGCGCCGCGCCGGTGACCGGGGCGCGGTCGAGGCCGGCTGCCTGCCGACCCTGCTGCCCGGCGGCCGCCCCGTGGCCGACCCGGCCGCCCGCGTCGACGCCGCCACCGCCTGGGGCGTCGGCTCCCTGCCGGACGCCCCCGGGCGCGACACCGACGGCATCGTCGCCGCAGCGGCAGCCGGCGAGCTCGCCGGCCTGGTGGTCGGCGGCGTGGCGGGGGAGGACCTCGCCGACCCGGCCGCGTTCACCGCCGCCCTGCGGGCCGCCTCGTTCGTCGTCAGCCTCGAGCTGCGCGCCACCGAGGCCACCGCCCACGCCGACGTCGTGCTGCCCGTGGCGGCCGCGGCGGAGAAGGCCGGCACGTTCGTCACCTGGGAGGGCCGGGGCCGGCCGTTCCCCGTCGTGCTGCGCGGCAACGACCGCCTGCCCGACTCCCGCGTGCTGGCGGGCATCGCCGAGGAGATGGGCCACCCGCTCGGCTTCCGCACCGTCGACCAGGTGCGCGACCAGCTCGAGGCCCTCGGCGCCTGGGACGGTGCCCGCCCGGCGCTGCCCGCACCGCCCGGCACCGCCGGAGGGCGGCCCGCCCCGGCGGCCCGCCCCCTGCCGACGGCGCAGGTCGCCGACGGCGTGCTGGAGCTCGAGCTCGCCACCTGGAAGCAGCTCGTGGACCGCGGCTCGCTGCAGGACGGCGACGAGGCCTACCTCGCCACGATGCGCCCGGCGGTCGCGCTGCTCGGCACGGCGGCGTACGACGCCCTCGGCCGCCCCACGGCCGTCGCCCTCACGGGGGCGCGGGGGAGCACGACGCTGCCCGCCGTCCACGAGCCGACCCTGGTCGACGGGGTCGTCTGGGCCCCCACCCGCGCAAGCGGTCGCGGCCTCCTCGCCGAGGTCGCCGGCCCGGGCGCCACGGTGCGCGTCACCCCCGCGGCCGCCGACGTCGTGCCCGTCGCGGGGTCCACCCCGGAGGTGACCGCGTGAGCGCCCTCGCCTCGCTCGGGCCGGCCCTCGGGGCGCCGACCCCGATGGCGCTGGAGGCCTTCGGCGACGACTCGATCTGGGTGGTGCTGCTCAAGGCGGTGCTCATCTTCGTGGTGCTCGTGCTGCTGACCTTGTTCAACATCTGGTTCGAGCGTCGCGTGGTCGCCCGGATGCAGCACCGCATCGGCCCGAACATGCACGGCCCCTTCGGCCTGCTGCAGAGCCTCGCCGACGGCGTGAAGCTCGCGCTGAAGGAGGACATCATCCCCAAGGCGGCCGACAAGGTCGTCTTCGTGCTGGCCCCCGTCATCTGCGTCGTGCCGGCGTTCGTGACCTTCGCGGTCATCCCGTTCGGGCCCGAGGTGCGGATCCCGTTCACCGACACCGTGACGCCGCTGCAGCTGACCGACATGCCGGTCGCGGTCCTCTTCGTGATGGCGATCGCGTCGATCGGCATCTACGGCATCGTGCTCGGCGGCTGGTCGAGCGGCTCGACGTACTCGCTGCTCGGCGGCCTGCGCTCGAGCGCCCAGATGATCTCCTACGAGGTCGCGATGGGCCTCGCGCTGGTCAGCGTGTTCCTGTACGCGGGGTCCGCGTCGACCTCGGAGATCGTCGAGGCGCAGAGCGACGTCTGGTACGCGTTCTCGATGGCGCCGGCGTTCGTCGTCTACTGCATCGCCATGGTCGGCGAGGTCAACCGCGCGCCCTTCGACCTCCCCGAGGCCGAGGGCGAGCTGGTCGGCGGCTTCCACACCGAGTACAGCTCGCTGAAGTTCGCGCTGTTCTTCCTCGCCGAGTACATCAACATGGTCACCGTCTCGGCCCTGGCCACGACGCTGTTCCTCGGCGGCTGGCGCGCCCCCTTCGGCATCGGCACCCTGTGGGAGGGCGCCAACGAGGGCTACTGGCCGCTGCTGTGGTTCTTCGGCAAGGTCTTCTTCTTCATGTTCCTGTTCGTCTGGCTGCGCGGCACCCTGCCGCGGCTGCGCTACGACCAGTTCATGGACTTCGGGTGGAAGCGCCTCATCCCCGTCGCGCTGGCCTGGGTCGTCGTCGCGGCCGTCATGCGCCTCGTGCTCAACGACGACGCGGTCGACCGCCGCACGCTGATGCTGGTCTTCGGCACGGTCGCGGTCGTGCTGCTGGCGCTGACGTTCCTGCTGCCCTCGGGCTCCGACGACGGGCCCGGCGACGGGTCCGACGGCGCCGACGACGGCACCGGCGTGCCCGCCCCGGCCCACGGCACCGGTGCCTACCCCGTCCCCCCGATGCCGTCCGGCGGCGCCGTCCGCGGCGCGGCCGCGCCGCTCACGTTCACCCACGCGCCCGGACCCGTGCGGTCCGGCGCCGAGGAGGAGAGCTGATGTCCGACCAGGAGCCCCGCCGCAGCCCGTCGGGCGCCGCGTCGATCAAGGAGCAGGTCTGGGACCCGGTCGCCGGGTTCGGGGTCACCCTGACGACGATGTTCCGCAAGCCGGTCACGGAGCAGTACCCGCGGGAGAAGAAGCCCACCGCGCCCCGCTTCCACGGCCGCCACCAGCTCAACCGCTACCCCGACGGGCTGGAGAAGTGCATCGGCTGCGAGCTGTGCGCCTGGGCCTGCCCGGCGGACGCGATCTACGTCGAGGGCGCGGAGAACACCGAGGCGGAGCGCTACAGCCCCGGTGAGCGCTACGGCCGCGTCTACCAGATCAACTACCTGCGCTGCATCCTCTGCGGGCTGTGCATCGAGGCCTGCCCGACGCGGGCGCTGACGATGACGAACGAGTACGAGCTGGCCGACGACGACCGCGAGTCGCTCATCTACGAGAAGTCCGAGCTGCTCGCGCCGCTGGCCGAGGGCATGGAGCAGCCGCCGCACCCGATGCGCCTCGGCGACGACGCGGGCGACTACTACCGCGGCGCGTTCTCCGTGCCCGAGCCCGGCGAGAAGATGACCGTCCCGGAGGGTGGTCGATGATCGCCTTCTGGCTGCTCGCCCCCGTGATGGTGGCGGCGGCGCTCGGCGTGCTGTTCGTGCGCAAGGCCGTGCACGCCGCGCTGCTGCTCGCCGTCGTCATGATCGGACTCGCGGTCCTGTACGCCGCGCTCGAGGCCCCGTTCCTCTTCGCCGTGCAGATCGTCGTCTACACGGGCGCGATCATGATGCTGTTCCTCTTCGTGCTCATGCTCGTCGGCGTCGACGCGTCGGACTCCGTGGTCGAGACGATCCGGGGCCAGCGCGTGCTCGCGGTCGTCGTCGGCGGCGCCTTCGCGCTGCTCGTCGGCGTGCTGCTCGGCCAGGTCACGCTGGGCACGGCGGTCGGCCTCGAGGGCGCCAACGAGGGCGGCAACATCGAGGGCCTCGCCGACGTGCTGTTCTCCCGCTACGTGCTCGCCTTCGAGGCCACGGCGGCGCTGCTCATCACCGCCGCGCTGGGCGCGATGGTGCTCGCCCACCGCGAGCGCCTCACGCCCCGCGAGACGCAGGCCGACCGGGCCCGCGCGCGGGTGCGCTCGTACGGCGAGGGCGGCGAGCACCTGGGCCCGAAGGCGGCGCCCGGCGTCTACGCCCGGCACAACGCCGTCGACACCCCCGCTCTGCTGCCCGACGGCACGCCGGCGGAGAGCTCCGTGCCGACGATCATCTCGGCGCGGGGCACGGTCCGCAGCACCCCGGCGTACCGCGACGTCGACGCCGTCGTCGGCCAGCTCGAGGCCGCCGACCACGACCGCGCGTCCGGCGACCCGCGCCGCCGCCGCTCCGGCGACACGCAGGCCACGGGCGACGCCGGCCGGGCCCGCGCCGACCGTGCCGACGACGGCCCCCGCGACGGTTCGCCCGACGGGGCGCCGCAGGGCGCACCCGGGGGAGGTGACGCGTGATGGACGACCTGACGCCCTACCTCGTGCTCTCCGCGATCCTCTTCAGCATCGGCGCCGTCGGGGTGCTGCTGCGCCGCAACGCCATCGTCGTGTTCATGTGCGTCGAGCTGATGCTCAACGCCTCGAACCTGGCGCTCGTGGTCTTCGCGAAGCAGCACGGCAACCTCGAGGGCCAGGTCGCGGCCTTCTTCGTCATGGTCGTCGCCGCCGCCGAGGTGGTCGTCGGGCTCGCCATCATCATGACGATCTTCCGCTCCCGCCGCTCGGCCTCGGTCGACGACGCCAGCCTGCTGAAGTACTGAGAGGGCAGCCGTGATCGCGACGCTCCCCCTGGCCGCCGAGGGCGGCCACCACTCCGTCCCGCTCGTCGACCCCGGCGCGGCCGACGGCGTGCTCGGCCTCGTCTGGCTGGTCATCGCGCTGCCGCTGGCCGGCGCGCTGGTGCTGCTCGTCGGCGGCCGGCGCACCGACCGCTGGGGCCACCTGCTCGGTACGGCGACCGTCGCCGCCTCGTTCGCGCTCTCCGTCGCGATGCTCGTGGCGCTGCTGGGCCGCGACGAGGGCGACCGGCAGGTCGGCCGACACCTGTGGGACTGGATCTCCGTCGGGGACTACCGCGTGGGCATGGATCTGCTCTACGACCCCCTGTCGGCGCTGTTCCTGCTGCTCATCACCGGCGTCAGCACGCTGATCCACGTCTACTCGATCGGCTACATGGCGCACGACCCGCGCCGGCGGCGCTTCTTCGGCTACCTCAACCTCTTCGTCGCCGCGATGCTGCTGCTCGTCCTGGCGGCCGACTACCTGGGCCTCTTCCTCGGCTGGGAGGGCGTCGGGCTCGCGTCGTACCTGCTCATCGGGTTCTGGCAGCACAAGCCGAGCGCCGCGGCCGCCGCCAAGAAGGCCTTCGTGATCAACCGCGTCGGCGACATCGGCATGAGCCTCGCGATCATGCTGATGTTCGTCACCTTCGGCACCACCGCGTTCGCCGGCGTCAGCGCCGCCGCGGGGGAGGCCACCGAGTCGACGATGACCGCGATCGGCCTGCTGCTGCTCCTCGGCGCCTGCGGCAAGTCGGCGCAGGTGCCGCTGCAGGCCTGGCTGCTCGACGCCATGGAGGGCCCGACCCCGGTCTCCGCCCTCATCCACGCGGCCACGATGGTGACCGCCGGCGTCTACCTGGTGACGCGGTCCAACTTCGTGTTCGAGAACGCGCCGGTGGCGCAGACGGCCGTCGTGGTCGTCGCCTGCGTGACGCTGCTGTGGGGTGCGGTCATCGGCTGCGCGAAGGACGACATCAAGAAGGTGCTGGCCGGCTCCACGATGAGCCAGATCGGCTACATGATGCTCGCCGCGGGCCTCGGCCCCGCGGGCTACGCCTTCGCGATCTTCCACCTGCTCACGCACGGCTTCTTCAAGGCCAACATGTTCCTGGGCGCCGGCTCGGTGATGCACGGGACCGGCGACGACGTGGACATGCGGCACTACGGGGCGCTGCGGCGCGCCATGCCGGTCACGTTCCTGACCTTCGCGATGGGCTACCTCGCCATCATCGGATTCCCGGGCTTCTCCGGGTTCTGGAGCAAGGACAAGATCGTCGAGGCCGCGATCGGGGAGAACTACCTCGTCGGCGCGGCCGCGCTGGTCGGCGCCGGGGTGACCGCGTTCTACATGACCCGCCTCATGCTCATGACGTTCTTCGGCGAGGCCCGCTGGGAGCCCGGCGTGCACCCGCACGAGTCCCCGAAGGTGATGACGGTGCCGCTGCTGGTGCTCGCCGCCCTCTCGGTGCTCGGCGGCCTCCTGCTGCTGGGCGACTGGATCGTCGACTGGCTGACCCCGGTGGTCGGCCCGGTGGAGCACCACGAGCTGCCCGTGCCGGTCTGGGTGATCACGCTGCTCGTCACCGCCGTCGTCGCCGTGGGTGTGGCCGTCGCCGTCCTGCTCGTCGGGCGACGCCCGGTGCCGCGCGAGGCCCCCCGCGACGTCTCGTTCGCGACCCGGGCCGCCCGCGCCGACCTCTACGGCGACGCGTTCAACCACGGCCTGGTCGTGGCGCCGGGCGGCGCCCTGGTCCGCGGCCTCGTGGCCACCGACCGGCACGGCGTCGACGGCGTCGTCGAGGGCGGATCCGGCCTCGTCGGCGCGCTCTCGGACGTGCTCCGGCGCGCGCAGAACGGTTACGTCCGCACGTACGCCCTGTCGGTGCTCGGAGGTGCCGTGATCGTCGTCCTCGCCATGGTGGCGGTGAGCTGGTGATGCTGCTCGCCCTCGTCCTCGTCCCCCTCGTCGGCGCCGTCGCCGCCGCCGTCCTCGGCCGCGGTGGCGCGACCTCCGCCCGCCTCGTCGGGCTCGTCGGCGCCCTCGCCACCCTCGGCGTCGCCGTCGCGGTGACGCTGTCCTACGACCACTCCGGCTCCGGGATGCAGCTCACCACCGAGCACGAGTGGATCGGCCCCGTCGGCGCGCACCTCGCGCTCGGCGTCGACGGGCTCGCCCTCGTCATGGTGCTGCTGACCGTGGTGCTCGTGCCGATCGTGCTCGTCGCCGAGTGGCGCACCGGCGAGGCCGACGGCCGCACCGGCAGCTTCGCGGCCTGGGTGCTGGGCCTCGAGGCCGCCGCCCTGGCCGTCTTCCTCGCCACCGACGTCTTCCTCTTCTACGTGGTCTTCGAGGCGACGCTGATCCCGGCGTACTTCCTGGTGGGCGGCTTCGGCGGCCCCGGGCGGGCCCGGGCGGCGACGAAGTTCCTCGTCTACCAGCTCGCCGGCGGCCTCGTGATGCTGCTGAGCGTCGTGGGGCTCTACGTGGTCTCCGCGCAGCAGGGGGCGCCGTCGTACCTCGTCGACGACCTGGCCGCGCTCGACCTGTCCGAGGGCATGGGCCGCTGGCTGTTTCTCGGCTTCTTCGTCGCGTTCGCCGTGAAGGCGCCGCTGTTCCCGGTGCACACCTGGCTGGCGGACACCACGCAGGCGGCGACGCCGGGCACGAGCGTGCTGCTCATCTGCATCCTCGACAAGATCGGCACCTACGGGATGATCCGGTTCTGCCTGGGCCTGTTCCCCGAGGCCTCGGTGTGGGCGACGCCCGCGGTCGTGACGCTGGCGCTCATCTCGATCGTGTACGGCGCGCTCGTCGCCATCGGGCAGGACGACCTGCTGCGCCTCGTCGGCCTGACGTCGCTGTCGCACTTCGGCTTCATCGTGCTCGGCATCTTCGTGCTCACCGACCAGGGCCACACCGGAGCGATCCTCTACATGGTCAACCACGGCATCGCGACCGCCGCGCTGTTCCTCGTCGCCGGGTTCGCGATCCGGCGCTCGGGCACCGCCTCGATCGCCGCGATGGGCGGAATGGAGAAGGCCGCCCCCGTGCTGGCCGGGCTGTTCCTGGTCGCCGGCATGGCGACGCTCGGCCTGCCGGGGCTCGCGCCCTTCGTCTCGGAGTTCCTCGTGACGCTGGCGGCCTTCGACTACGCCTGGTACGCCGGCGCGATCGCCGTCACCGGCATCGTGCTGGCCGCGGTCTACGTGCTGTGGGCCTACCAGCGCACGATGACGGGCCCGCTGCGCGGCACCCCGGTCGTCGCGGGCGACCTCGACCGCCGCGAGGTCGGCGTGCTCGTGCCGCTCGTCGTGGCCCTCGTGGGTCTCGGGTTCTTCCCGTCGCTGCTCACCGACGTCGTCGAGCCCACCACGCAGGTGGTGCTCGAGCACGTGGGCGAGCACGGCGGACCGGCCGACGACGGGCCCGACGTGCCCGCGGCCGACAGCGAGCAGGGAGGTCGTTGACATGGGTGGCGAGTTCACGGCCCCGGAGTTCGCGTGGGCACAGCTGTGGCCCCTGCTCGTCGTGTTCGGCACGGCGCTGGTGGGCGTGGGCGTCGAGGCGTTCGCCCCGCGCTCGGTGCGCCGGCTCCTCCAGGCCGGCCTCGCCGGCGCGGGTCTGCTGGCGGCCCTCGTCGGCACGATCGTCGTCGGCGCCGACCTCACCGAGCGGGGCGACGGCGCCGCCCGGGGCGAGGTGACGGCCGCGGGCGCGGTCGTCGTCGACGGCCCGACGGTCTTCCTGTGGGGCCTCCTCGTCGTGGTGGCCGCCGGCGGGCTGCTGCTCTTCGCCGAGCGCCGCGTCGACGCCGGCCTGCCGGTCTTCGCGGGCCAGGCCTCGGTGCCGCCCGGTGCCTCCGCCTCGCCCGCCGGGGGAGCGGGCGACGCGGGCGGCGCGGCGGGGGAGGCCCCGTCGTACGAGCGGTGGGAGCACACCGAGGTCTACCCGCTGCTGGTCTTCGCGCTCGCCGGGATGATGCTGTTCGCCGCGGCCGGCGACCTGCTGACGATGTTCGTGGCCCTCGAGGTCCTCTCGCTGCCGCTCTACCTGCTCTGCGGCCTGGCCCGGCGCCGGCGCCTGCTGAGCCAGGAGGCGGCGATGAAGTACTTCCTCCTCGGCGCCTACTCCTCGGGCTTCTTCGTCTACGGCGCGGCGCTGCTCTACGGGTACGCCGGCACCCTCTCGCTCGCGGGCATCGCGGCGTCGGTGCGCGCGGGCACCGGCCCGGAGGTGCTGCTGCTGGCCGGCACGGCGCTCGTGCTCGTCGGCCTGTTCTTCAAGGTCGGCGCCGTGCCCTTCCACGCGTGGACGCCGGACGTCTACCAGGGCGCCCCGACGGCGGTCACGGCCTTCATGGCGGCGGCCACGAAGATCGCCGCGTTCGGCGCGATCCTGCGCCTGCTGCACGTCGGTCTCGGCGACGCCCGCTGGAACTGGACGCCGCTGCTGTGGGTCGTCTCGATCCTCACGATGGTCGCGGGCGTCGTGCTCGCCGTGGGACAGACCGAGGTCAAGCGGCTGCTGGCCTACTCCTCGATCGCCCACACCGGCTTCCTGCTGACCGGCGTGCTCGGCCTGCGCGCGGCCGGCGACCTCGGCGAGGGCCAGGTCAGCTCGCTGCAGGCGGTGTTGTTCTACCTCGCGACGTACGGCGTCGCCACGGTCGGCATCTTCGCCGTCACGACGCTCGTGCGCGACCCCGGTGGGGAGGCGGGCGACGTCGCCCGCTGGGCGGGCCTGGGACGCACGTCGCCGCTGGTCGCCGGGACCTTCGCGGTGTTCCTGCTGAGCCTGGCCGGCATTCCGCTCACGGCCGGCTTCGTCGGCAAGTGGTCGGTCTTCGCGGTCGCCGCGAGCGCGGGGGCCTGGCCGGTGGTCGCGGTGGCGGTGACCTGCAGCATCGTCGCGGTCTACTTCTACGTGCGCCACATCGTGGTGATGTTCTTCGCCGACCCGCCGGCGGACCCGCCGGCCGTGGTCGTCCCGTCCCCGGCGACCTCCGTCACCATCGGCCTCGCGCTCGTCGCGACGGTCGCGCTCGGGGTGGTCCCGGGCCCGCTGCTCGACCTCGCGGGGCATGCGGGATCATTCCTCAGGTGAGCCCCATCGCAGCCGGCCTGGCCCTCCCCGTCACCGACGCCGCCCTGGCGGACCGGCTGCGCGAGCGCCTGGCCGTGATCGAGGAGGCCCTGGCCGAGCACGTGCAGGGCTCGGCGCCCTTCGTCAGCGAGGCCGCCGCCCACCTCATGTCGGCCGGCGGCAAGCGCTTCCGGCCGCTGCTCGTGCTGCTGGCCGCCGAGGTCGGGGAGCGTCCCGACGCGCCCGAGGTCGAGACCGCCGCGTGCGTCGTCGAGCTCACCCACCTGGCGTCGCTCTACCACGACGACGTGATGGACGAGGCGCTGCTGCGCCGCGGCGCCGACTCCGCCAACGCGCGGTGGAGCAACCACGTCGCGATCCTCACCGGCGACTTCCTCTTCGGCCGCTCCTCGGAGCTGACGGCCGACCTGGGGCCCGAGGCGGTGCGCATCCAGGCGCGCACGTTCTCCCGGCTCGTCGAGGGCCAGATCCTCGAGACGGTGCCGCCCGCCCCGGGCGAGGACGCGGTGGCGCACCACCTCGCCGTCGTCGCCGGCAAGACCGGCTCGCTCATCGCCACCTCCGCGCGGTACGGCGCCATGTTCTCCGGCGCCTCCCCGGAGGTCGTCGAGGCGCTGGGGGCGTACGGCGAGATCGTCGGCTCGGCGTTCCAGCTCTCCGACGACATCCTCGACATCGCCTCGGACTCCGTGGAGTCGGGCAAGACACCGGGCACCGACCTCAAGGAGGGCGTGCCGACGCTGCCGGTCCTCTACGTGCAGGCCGCGCAGGACCCGGCCGACGCGCGCCTGCGCGAGCTGCTCGACCCGGCGGTCAGCGACCTGGCCCACGACGACGCGCTGCACGCCGAGGCGCTGGAGCTGCTGCGTGCCCACCCGGCGCTGGCCCGCGCGCGGGGGTACGTCGTGGCGATGGCCGAGGAGGCGAAGGCCCACCTGACGGTGCTGCCGGAGGGCCCGGTGCGCGAGGCGCTCGAGGCGTTCGCCGACGTCGTGGCGACCCGCTCGGCCTGAGGGCCGGGGATCAGCCGGGCTGCTCGCACTCCACGCCGGTCACGGTCAGCACGCGGTGGGCGATGGAGCCCTCGACCGCGACGACCCGGATCTGGGTGCCGTGGGCGCGGGCCCGGCGCCGCAGCGCGACCAGCGTGCCGATGCCCAGGCTGGGGAAGAACTGGGCGGCGGAGAGGTCCAGGGTGATGGAGGTGCGGAGGTCGTCGGACGCGCTCATGATGGCGGCGTCCAGCTTCTCGACGTCGCGGAAGTCGTAGACGCCGCCGACGATGGTGACCGTCGACGTGGCGGCGTCGAACGTCGACGCGAACTCGATCTCCTGCACGACGACCCACCCTAACGACCCTGTCGCGACGCGTCACCCGGGGCCCAGCCGGCGGACGGGCGGCGGACGGACGCCGGACGGGCGCCGGCCGGACGCCGGACTGCTTGGTCGGCGCCCCGGCGAGGGCTAGGCTCGTGGCTCGTCGTCTGCACCGGGGAGGCCCGTGTGACCGCTCCCCCCGTCGATGCAGGCGGTGCCCGGGAAGTGCCCGCCGGCGACCTGACGGTCTTCGACGCGGAGCTGCCGTTCACCGAGCGCACGACGTACTGGGCGAGGGTGCTGCTGCGCAACCAGCTGCACGCCCACGAGGCCCGCCGCAGCCTGGTCGAGGACGCGACGCTCATCATCCACGAGCTGGTCAGCAACTGCATGGACCACGGCTACCCCTGCCCCAACGAGACGCTGCGGGTGGGCTGGCGGCTGAGCCCCGAGGCGCTCGAGCTGCACGTCACCGACTGCGGCCCCGACCCCCGCTGCCCCCAGTGCCACCCCGGTGGTGCTGTCGCCGCCTCCGGCGCGAGCAGTGCCGACGGCGGGCGGGGACCCCACGTCGTGCCCCGCGACGCGGCGTACGACGAGCAGCGCGGCCGCGGCCTCCTCCTCGTCGAGGCGCTCAGCGACCACTGGGAGGTGGAGTCGACGGAGCGCTCCACCACCGTGCGCGTGAGCATCTCCCGCGCCTGAGCGTGGTCTCGAGGGGTTGCCGGAGCAACCCACCTCGACCACCGGCCGCCGGGCGGCAACCCACCTCGACCACCGAGGCGCCCCCACGACGCGGACGGGCCGCCGCCGGACCGGCGGGACGAGGCGCGTCCCGGGGGTCCGACGGCGGCCCGTCGGTCGTGGTGCGGGTGCTGCGGGTCAGACCTTCCAGGTCACGACCACCGCGGGGCGGGGGTAGCGGTTGGTGTGCGGCCACAGGCCCGCGGGCTCGGTGAACGTGCCGCCCTCACCCGGGTGCTGCACCGCGACCCACACGCAGCGGTCGCCGTGCGTGATGAGCGGGCCGCAGGCCTCGGCGCCGAGCGGCGTCGTGAGGAACTGCTGCGTGGCGCCGCGGTAGGGACCGTCGACGAACACGCGGAAGATGCCGTCGTTCGAGCCCAGCGCGTTGCCGTCGGTGGAGACCCACAGGTTGCCGGCCGAGTCGAAGGCGACGTTGTCCGGGCAGCTGATCGGGCTGACGCGGCTCTTCGGGAAGCCCGCGAAGTAGGTCTCCGGGGCCTCGGGGTCGCCGCAGACGAGCAGCAGGCGCCACGTGAACGCGCCGCCCGTGTGGGAGCCGGTGGCCTCCATCTCGAGCACGTACCCGTTGCGGTTGCCGCTCGCCGGCTGCAACGGGGCGTCGAGCGAGGGGCGCACCATCGACGTGCCGACCGGGTTGGCCTCGTCGACGGGGAAGCGCGAACCGCGGTTGGAGTTGTTGGTGAGCGCGACGTACACGCGGCCGTTGACGAGGTTGGGCTCCACGTCCTCGGGACGGTCCATCTTGGTCGGGTTGACCGTGTCCGCGGCGAGGCGGGTGTCGATGAGGACGTCCGCGACGCTCCAGCCGGGCACGTAGCTGCGGTTGTCGCTCGTCAGCGGGATCCACTCGCCGGTGCCGTCCCACTGGTTGTCGGCCGTGCCGTCGCCCGTGAGGCGGGCCACGAAGAGCGTGCCCTTGGTGAGGAGGGTCTTGTTCTTCGCGCGGGCGGCGTTCGTGGTGGCGGGGTCGTAGCGCCCCTCGGAGACGAACTTGTACAGGTAGTCGCCCCGCTCGTCGTCGCCCATGTAGACCACGACGCGGCCGTTGCGCTCGACGTACACGTTCGCGCCCTCGTGCTTGAAGCGGCCGAGCATCGTGTGCTTGACCGGCGCGGCGTCGGGCCACAGCGGGTCGACCTCGACGATCCAGCCGAAGCGGTTGGGCTCGTTCGGCTCCTTGGCCAGGTCGAAGCGGTCCCAGGTGAGGTGCCAGCCGCGGCTGCCCTCGGCGGAGATGCCGTAGCGCGCGAACGCCGTCGCGCGGTCGGCCGGGATCTCGCCGGTGGTGCCGAAGTACTGGTTGAAGTTCTCCTCGCCCGACAGCACCGTGCCCCACGGCGTCGTGCCGCCGGCGCAGTTGTTGAGCGTGCCGAGGATCGTCATGCCCTCGGGGTCCTCGGTGGTGCGCAGGCGCTCGTGGCCGGCGACCGGGCCGGTGACCGCGAACGGCGTCTCGCCGGTGATCCGCTTGTTGTACGGCGAGCGGTCGGCGCTGGGCGCCCAGTTGCCGTGGCTGGTCGAGCGGCGCTCGATCGCCATGACGCTCATGCCGTGGGAGGCGATCGCGATGCGACGCTGCTCCTCCTCGGTGTACACGCCCGGCGGGAACATCAGCTCCTCGTTCGTGTACTCGTGGTTGGCGACGAGCAGCGCCTTCGTCTGCGTGATGTTGAGGACGCCGACGTAGTCGTTGTTGTAGCCGAACTGCTGGGCGGCGGCCTCGGCGGTCTGCTTGTAGACGTCGAAGCGCGGCGCGCCCGGGGCGACCGGGTCGCCCCACGCGGCGACGACGACGGCGCCGTACCCGCGGGGCACGGTCAGCGCGTCCCGCTTGTTCGGGGGCACGACGGCGAAGGCGTCGTTCGAGACCATCTTGCCGCGCACGGCGCCGGCCGTGCTGCCGCCGGCGTCCCAGCGGTTGTCGGCCGCGGCGGCGGCACCGGCGGTGCCGAGCACCACGGCGCCGGCACCGGCGGCGGCGGCACCGCCGAGGAGGGTGCGGCGCTTGATCGCCTTGGTGATGACGTCCTGGACGTGCTCGTTGTCCGTCGTGTTCGGCACGGGCTTGTCGCACGCGTTGCCGCAGCGGTAGAAGCACGTGGCCCAGCTGCGCGAGCCGTGGGGACCGCCCTGCCGCCGCCACAGCGGCAGGGTGCGTCGGCCGGCGGGCGCGGTCGGGGAGGTCGCGGTGGTGCCTGCGTCGGCGGCGCCGTCGCAGCAGGCGGGGGCGGAGGCGGGCTCCGAGAGGTGCTGCGTCATGGGGGCTGGTCGCTCCTCTGTCACAGGACGCCGCGTCCGTCGCGACGCCGTCCGGCGCAACCTAGGAGGGCGCGCGTGCGCAGCGGCGAACCCCAGGTGGAGCCCGGGTGAACGCCCCGGTGCCACCGGGATCAGGGCTCAGGTGGCGGTGCTGGCCCGGGTCGCGAGCCGCAGCTGTCGGCGCCGGTGCGTCACCATCTCGGCGGTGAACAGGGCGAGGGCGACCCACACCAGCACGAACCCGATCCACCGCGTCGCCGGCATGTGCTCGCCGAAGTAGGTGAGCGCCAGCACGAACTGGAACGTCGGCGCCAGGTACTGCAGCAGGCCCAGCGCGACCATCGGCACCCGCGTGGCGGCGCCGCCGAAGAGGATCAGCGGGACCGCGGTGATGATGCCGCTGGCCGCGAAGACCACCGCGTGGCCCGTGCCCTGGGTGCCGAACACGAGGCCGCCCGTGGCGGCCAGCCACGCGACGTACGCCGCGGCCAGCGGGGCGAGCAGCGTCGTCTCCACCGCGAGGCTCTCGACGGCGCCGACGTCGGCGGTCTTCTTGACCAGCCCGTAGGTGCCGAAGCTGAAGGCCAGCAACAGCGCGACCCAGGGCAGCCGGCCGTAGTCGAGAGTCAGCACGACCACGGCGACCGCCGCGACCCCGACGGCCACCCACTGCGCCCGCCGCAGGCGCTCCCCGAGCAGCAGGACGCCCATCATCACGGTGACGAGCGGGTTCACGAAGTAGCCCAGCGACACCTCGAGCACCCGTCCGGTGCTCACGCCGAAGATGAACATGCCCCAGTTCACGCTGATGGTGAGCGCCGCGACGGTCAGCAGCACGAGCAGCCGCCGGGAGCGCAGCAGGGCCCGCAGCTGCGTCGTACGCCGGAGCAGCACCACGAGCAGCCCCATGACGACCGTCGACCAGAGCACGCGCTGGGCCAGGATCTCGGCGGGCCCGGCCGGCTCGAGGAGGGGGAAGTAGAGCGGGAAGACGCCCCACAGGGTGTAGGCGCCCACGCCCATCGCGAGGCCCGCTCCCGCGCGGGAGGCGGGAGGGGTCGAGGTCACCGGCCGATGGTAGGCGCGCTCCCTACCGCACCCCGCACCCGCCCGGCGGGGCATCCACCCACCGGACATTCCCGACATAGGCACCAAAGATTCCTAATCTTCTCGACATTGTCCGGTCCGACCCGCCCGAGAGGGTCGGTCCGCCCGCCCGTCGAGAGGTGTCATCCAGATGTCCCCGCACTCCACCACCCGCCGCACGCTCCTCGTCGGCACGCTCGCCACGTCGCTCGCCGTGACGCTCGCGTCGTGCGCCAGCGCGTCCGGCGGCGGCGGCGACGACCGCCCGCTGTTCGTCGTGGGATTCGCCGTGCCCGAGGCCGCCAACGAGGCCATCGAGGCCAGGTTCGTCGAGACCCCCGAGGGCGAGGGCGTCACCTTCTCGGGCTCGTACGGCGCGTCCGGCGACCAGAGCCGCAAGGTTGTCGACGGGGCCGACGCCGACTACGTGCACTTCTCGCTCGAGGGCGACGTGACCCGCCTGGTCGACGCCGGGATCGTGGCGGAGGACTGGAACCGGAACGAGACGCGGGGGATCGTGTCGGACTCCGTCGTCGTCCTGGTGGTGCCGGAGGGCAACCCCGACGGCATCCGGGGCTGGGACGACCTGACCCGCGACGACGTCCGCATCATCACGCCCGACCCGGACTCCTCGGGCTCCGCGCGCTGGAACATCCTCGGCGCCTACGGCCACGCGATCACGGAGCGCGGCAGCGAGGAGGAGGCGGCGGCGTACCTGACCGACGTCTTCGGCAACGTCGCCCAGTGGGCCGGAAGCGGCCGCGAGGCCACGGAGGCCTTCGACCAGGGCATCGGCAACGTGCTCATCAGCTACGAGAACGAGGCGATCCTGGCCCGCCAGGAGGGCAAGCCCTACGACTACGTCGTGCCGGACACCACCCTGCTCATCGAGAACCCGGGCGTCGTCACCGTGGACGCGCACCCGGCGGCGCAGGACTGGCTCGACTTCGTGCTCTCGACCGAGGGCCAGACCGAGTTCGTGAGGAAGGGCTTCCGCCCCGTGGTCGACGGCGTCGAGGGCATCGAGGTCGAGGGCGCCAACGACCCGTCCGACCCGTTCCCGACCCCAGAGAACCTGCTGACGATCGCCGACGACTTCGGCGGCTGGCGCGCGGTCGACGAGAAGTTCTTCGCCGACGGGGCCCTCGTGCAGCAGCTGCGCCGGGCGGCGTCGCAGCGGTGAGCACGCCCACCCTCACGGCCGCCGCGCCGGGCTCCGGCCCGGCCGGTGGCCCCGGTGCCTCCCGGCCCGGGCGCCGCCGCCCGCGGGCCGTCGAGGCCCTGACCCCGGCGGCCGGCCTGGGCCTGGGCGTCGCGATGCTCTGGTTCAGCCTGCTCGTCCTACTGCCGCTGGCGGCCGTGGTCGTCACGGCGCTCGAGGGCGGCTGGGGCACGTTCGTGGACGTCATCGCGGAGCCCGACACCCGCGCGGCTCTCCTCCTCACCATCGCGGAGGCCCTCGGCGTCGCCGCGGTCAACGTCGTGGTGGGCACGGTCATCGCCTGGGTGCTGGTGCGCGACGACTTCCCCGGCAAGCGGGTGCTCGAGGTCGTCATCGACGTGCCGTTCGCGCTGCCCACCATCGTCGCCGGCCTGGTGCTGCTGAGCCTCTACGGGCCGCAGGGGCCGATCGGCGTGAACGTCGTGGGCACCCGCCAGGGCATCTTCCTCGCCCTGCTCTTCGTCACGCTGCCGTTCGTGGTGCGCACCGTGCAGCCGGTGCTCATCGAGCTGGACGCCGACGTCGAGGAGGCCGCCGCCTCCCTCGGCGCGTCGCCCGCCACGATCCTGCGCCGCATCGTGCTCCCCAGCCTCGCGCCGGCGATCACGGCGGGGGCGTCGCTCGCCTTCGCCCGGGCGATCAGCGAGTTCGGCTCACTCGTGCTCATCGCCGGCAACGTGCCGGGGGAGACCGAGGTGGCGTCGCTGCGGATCCTCAAGTTCATCGAGGGCGACCGCTACGCGAGCGCCGCCGCCGTGGCGTTCATCCTGCTCCTGGTCTCGGCGCTGGTGATCGCGACGCTCGACGTCGTGTCCCGACGGGTGGCCCGCCGTGGCTGAGTCGACCCTGACGCGCCGCGGCCGCCGGGGGCCGCTCACCTACGTGCTGCGCGTGCTCGTGCTCGTCTACCTGCTGCTGCTCGTCGCGTGGCCCGTCTCGCTCGTCGCGCAGCGGGCGCTCTTCCCGGTCGGCGACCCGGGCGGCCTCGGGCCGTTCCTCGAGCGCCTCACCGAGCCGTCGACGGTCTACGCGTTCAACCTGACGCTGACCGTGGCCTTCTGGGCCGTGCTGGCCAACACGCTGTTCGGCGTCGGCATCTCCCTGCTGCTCGTGCGCTACCGCTTCTGGGGCCGCCGGGCGCTCTCGGTGCTGGTGGACCTGCCGCTCAGCGTCTCGCCCGTCGTCGTGGGCCTGGCGCTCGTGCTGGCCTACAGCTCCACCCGCGGCTGGTTCGGCGGCGCGCTGGAGTCGGTCGGGGTGCAGGTCATCTTCTCGACGCCCGGCCTGATCCTGGCCACCGCGTTCGTCAGCCTGCCGCTGGTGGTGCGCGAGGTCGTGCCGGTGCTCGAGGAGATCGGCACCGACGCCGAGCAGGCCGCCCGCAGCCTCGGCGCGAACGGCCGGCAGACCTTCTGGCGCATCACGCTGCCGTCCATCAAGTGGGCGGTGCTGTACGGCGTCGTGCTCACCGCGGCGCGCTCCCTCGGCGAGTTCGGCGCGGTCAAGATCGTCAGCCAGGGCGCCGAGCTCAACGGCGAGACGGCGACGCTGCTCGTGCAGAACGAGTACGGAGCCTTCAACGAGCCCGCGGCGTACGCCGTCGCCCTGGTGCTCGTCCTCATCTCGATCATCGCCCTGGTGGTGGTCACCTACCTGCGACCGAAGGAGGACCGCGCATGAGCATCGAGGTCCGCGGCATCAGCAAGCACTACGGGGACTTCGTCGCGCTCGGCGACGTCGACCTCTCGATCCCCACCGGGCGGCTCACCGCGCTGCTCGGGCCCTCGGGCGGCGGCAAGTCCACGCTGCTGCGCATCATCGCGGGCCTCGAGGTCGCCGACGCCGGCACCGTCGAGATCGAGGGTGTCGACGCGACCCGGCTGCCGCCGCAGCGTCGCGACGTCGGCTTCGTCTTCCAGCACTACGCGGCCTTCAAGCACATGACGGTGGCCAAGAACGTGGCCTTCGGCCTGGAGATCCGCAAGCGGCCCAAGAAGGACGTGCGGGCGAAGGTGCAGGAGCTGCTCGAGCTCGTGCACCTCGAGCAGTTCGCCGACCGCCTGCCGTCCCAGCTCTCGGGCGGGCAGCGCCAGCGCATGGCCCTGGCCCGCGCCCTCGCGGTCGAGCCGAAGGTGCTGCTGCTCGACGAGCCGTTCGGCGCCCTCGATGCGAAGGTCCGCAAGGAGCTGCGCGACTGGCTGCGCCGCCTGCACGACGAGGTGCACGTGACGACCGTGTTCGTGACGCACGACCAGGAGGAGGCCCTCGAGGTCGCCGACGAGATCGTCGTCATCAACCACGGCCGCATCGAGCAGGTCGGGTCGCCCGAGGACCTCTACGACGAGCCGGCCAACGAGTTCGTCATGGGCTTCCTCGGCGACGTCACCACCCTCGACGGCCACCTCGTCCGCCCGCACGACGTGCAGGTCCACACCTCGCCCGATCGCGGCGGAGTGCCCGGCACGGTCGTGCGCGCGTTGCGGATCGGCTTCGAGGTGCGCCTCTTCGTGCGCCCCGAGGGCGCCGCCGACGAGGGGAGCGACGTGGTCGTGACCCTCACCCGCACCTTCGCCCGCGCCCTCGGGCTCGACGTCGGCACCCCCGTGTGGCTGGAGCCGGAGCAGGGCGCGCGCGTCGTGCCGGTACGCCGTACCCCGGCCGGCGCGCTCGACGGCGACGACGCCGGACGGGAGGGCGTGCTCGTGTGAGGGGTGCGTCAGCGGGTCACGACGGCGGCGAGCTCGACCGCGCCGAGCACGAGCACCGCCCCGCTCACCAGGAGGGGGGCGGTGCCGTCGCGGCGGTGCACGGGGCGGCGCAGCACACGGGCGGAGGCCAGCAGGGCGACCGCGGCGAGGGCGGCGACGAGCGCCCCGACGACGGCCAGGACGCCGAGGTCGCCGTACGACAGCCGGCCCACCACGGCGGCCGCCACGACGAGGGCGAGGGCGGTGCGCTGCCAGGCGAGGGCGGTGCGCTCGGGGGCGGCCGAGTCGTCCCGGTACGCCGTGGGCGAGCCGTAGCCGGGTCCCGCGGCGGCGTCGTCGCGACCGCTGCTCACCGCAGCGAGACCAGCACGAGCACCGCGGCCACCAGCACGCCCAGCGCCAGCAGCGCGCCCAGGGGCGAGCTGGGCAGCGGGGCGGAGCGGCGCAGCGCCCGCTCGACGCGGGCCCAGCGCACCCAGCCCCCGAGCGCGCAGACCACGCCGAGGCCGACCAGCACGACGGCCAGGGGCAGCCGCACCTGCTCGGCCAGGCCCAGGTCCACGGCGTCGACCGCGACGCCGGAGGCGACGAGGGCCAGCGCGGTGCGGATCCAGGCGAGGAAGGTGCGCTCGTTGGCCAGGGTGAAGCGCGGGTCGGGCTCGGTGCCCGCGCCGTACACCTGGCGGGGCCAGCGGCGGTCGGCGCTCATGGCGCCACCGTAGCGAGCCGGGTCGCTCAGCGCCTGCCGAGGCGGTCCCACAGGTAGGTGCGGGTGTCCTGCCAAGGCTGCGCCGGGGCCAGCAGGTTCGTCGCCGAGCTCGACAGGACCGCGAACCGGCCGTCGGCCGACAGCGCGACGGGGAACGACGGGGCGTCGCCGCCCGCGCCGCCCGAGGCCCGCTGCGACAGCAGGGTCACGGCGTAGTCGGCGAGGTCGAGGAGGTAGGCGTCGTCGACGGCGCCGTCGGTCGCGGGGTGCTGGTTCGGTGCGGCCGCGCCCCACGCGACGTGCCGGCCGTCGGCGGACAGCACCGGGTTGCTGGCGGGGCCGTCGCCCGGCGCGCCGCCGGAGCCCGAGAGCCGGCGCACGCCGTCGGCGCCCTGCACCCACAGGTAGACCTGCCAGTGGCCGCCGGCCGGGCCCGAGCCGACCAGGCTCGCCGAGTCCGAGACGAAGGCGACGCGGGTGCCGTCGGCGGAGATCGACGGGCTGGTGCTCCAGCCGTCGCCCGAGGTGGCGCGCCGCGAGAGGCGGCTGACGGGGGTGCCGGCGTCGCGCGACCACAAGAACACGTCGGGCGCGCTGTCGGTGTCGTCCCTCGTCATGCCGTCGTGGGCCGAGGTGAAGGCGACCCGGGAGCCGTCGGCGCTGATGGACGGGTCGGTGCCGTCGGCCCCGGTGTCGCTGTCGGCGGCCGCGGTGGCCGTTCGCGCCTGCCCCGTGGTGCGGTCGAGCACGCTGATGCCGCGGTTGGTCATGGCCCCCGTGGCGGTGTCGAGGGCGTGGCGCTCGAACGCGACGTACCGGCCGTCGTGGCTGAGGTCGGCGGCGGTCGAGGCGCCGGCGCCCCCGCCGAGCGGCAGGGTCGTGGCGACGCCCGTGGCGCGCTCCCACACGACGACGCGGGGCGTGCCGGGCGACTCAGTGGTCGACCACGAGGTGTAGGCGACCGTGCTGCCGTCGCCCGAGATGGCCGGCGCGTCGGCCGGCTGGTCGCCGGCGCGGGCTGGCTGGCCGGGGACGTGGGAGACGAGGCGGCGGGCGCCGCTCACGGTGTCGAGGAGCACGACGTCGAGCCCGCCGTTGAGGTCCTGCGCCGAGATCGGCGCGCCCTCGAGGTGCACGACCCAGCGGCCGTCGGCGGACACGTCGCCCGTGCCGCCCCAGCCCTGGGCGGCGGTCAGGCCGCGCATCGCGGCGCCGGGCGCGGGGCCCGTGCCGGGACCCGGGTCGGTGCCGGGCGCGGTGATCGCGAGGGGGAACGTGGCCGACGCGGTCGTGCCGTCGTCGGCGGTGAAGGTGACCGCGACGTCGCTGGTCCCCTCGGCCGTCGGGGTGCCGGTGATCCGACCGTAGGCGGCCTCGAGGGCCAGGCCCGCGGGCAGCCCGGTCGCCGACCACGAGCCCGGACGGGGCGCGGCGAGGGTGAGCGTGGCGTCGTACCCCGCCCCGACCTGGCCCGGCGGCAGGCTGGTCGTCGCGATGCGCGGCGCCTCGGCGGCGGGCGGCACCGGCGCGGCGGTGACGGGCACCCGCGACGGCGGGCTCATGAGGGTGCGGTGGGCGCTCGTGGGCGGTACGGCGACGCGCACCGTCGTGGTGGCGCCGGCGGTGCGGTAGAAGCGGAAGAAGCCCGCGCTCGTGACCTGGCCCTGGGCGACGGTGGTCCAGGTGTCGGCGCGGTGCTCCTGGAGGTGCACGGGGCCGCCGGACACCGGCAGGTGCCCGGTGACCGTGTAGACGGCGCCCTCGGCGACCGGCGTCGGGGTGATGCGGGGGACGCCGGTAGCCGCGACCTCGGGCGAGGTGGTCCACCGGCCGCCGTCGTTGACGACGGCGCGGTAGCGGGTGATGCCCACCCGCGGCGTGGCGCGGAAGTCGGCGGCGGCGTCGCGACCCAGCACCTGCGAGGTCAGCGACGTCCAGCGGGCCGTGGGGGAGAAGGTCTCGAGCCCCTGCAGCGTCACCTTGGCGTTCGCGCCGACGCTCGCGGTGCGCACGGCCACGGTGACCGGGTCGCCGGAGAGCACCGCGCGGGGCGTGGCGCTCACCGCGACGCGCGGGAGCTGGGCCGCGTCGCTCGGGACGGTCGCGAGCGTCGTGCCCAGCGCGACCGCGGCCACCAGGGTCAGCGCAGCGCGGCGCCGACGGGGCGCGGGCACGGGCGTGCCGGGGACAGGGCTGGACATGGGTCACCTCCGAGCAGGGCGGACGCCCGCCGGAGGAGACCTTCGGCTCGGGGGTGGGGGACCTGAGGGGTTTTCCGGGGGGTGGCGGGTTCCCCGGTGCACCGGGGAACCCGCCACTTCCGGTGCCAAGATTCCCACCGGAAGTGGCGGGTTCGGCGCCGACCGTCGCGCCGGGCGCTCAGGGCCCGCGCCCGCCGCCGCTCAGCGGTAGTTGGTGAACTGCACCGCGAAGTCGTAGTCCTGCTCCTTGACGAGCGCCTGCACGGCCTGGAGGTCGTCGCGCTTCTTCGACGACACGCGCAGCTCGTCGCCCTGGATCTGCGCCTTCACGCCCTTGGGGCCCTCGTCGCGGATGAGCTTCGAGATCTTCTTCGCGTCCTCGGAGCTGATGCCCTCCTTCAGCGTGATGCCGATCTTGGAGGTCTGGCCCGACTGGCGCGGCTCGGACGCGTCGAGCACCTTCAGCGACACGTTGCGCTTGATGAGCTTGCCCTTGAAGACGTCGAGCACGGCGGTGGCGCGGTCGTCGGCGGACGCGGTGATCTCGATGACCTCGTCGCCCTTCCACTCGATGGCGGCGCCGGTGCCCTTGAAGTCGTACCGCGTCGCGATCTCCTTCGCGGTCTGGCCGAGCGCGTTGTCGACCTCCTGGCGGTCGAGCTTGCTGACGATGTCGAACGACGAGTCGGCCATGGTTCTCCTGCTCCTGGGGTGGTGCGGTCGGTACGGCGCGCGCTCGCGGCGGTTTCCGCGCTCGCGAGGGCGTGCGCTATTGTTTCGTGCTGTTGTCGCCCGGCCAAGTCGGGAGGCACGAGCATGGCGGGTTGCCCGAGCGGCCAATGGGAGCGGACTGTAAATCCGTCGGCGTAGCCTTCGAAGGTTCGAATCCTTCACCCGCCACGCGAACGAGGAACGGCCCCTGGCCTGCGGAGACGCAGACCGGGGGCCGTTCTGGTTCCCGCGGGGACGACGCGCTCAGGCCGGCGGTCGCGCGCGGTCGTCGGCGAACCGGGCGCCGGTGAGCACCCCGGACAGGCCCCGCTGGTGCGTGAGCGGCACGGCGACGAGGGCCGCGACGAGGAGCAGGTTGGCCGCCGTCCCGGCGACGGACCCGGTGGTCGTGCCGTCCTGCCAGCGGGCGAGGAAGAGCACGAGCGCGTAGGTGCCGCCGACCGCGGCCGCCCGGGCCAGGCGTCGCGCCGGCGACGGCCGCTCCCACACGGGCACCAGCCGCGCCGCCCGCTGCCCCAGGGAGGCGCCGCTCCCGCCGAGCGCCGGGAGGAGGAACACGACGACCGCCGGCACCAGGGTGGAGAGCCCCTCCTCGACCCACGTCTGCCCCGCGGGCAGCTCCCCGGTCGTGGCCAGGACCGCCAGGCGGTAGGTGACGAGCAGGGCGGCGCCGAGGGCGTGGTACGCCGCGAGGTCGAGCGCCATGCCCAGCCAGCGGCGGGCGGTGGTGACGGGCCGGGGCAGGCGGCGGGTGTCGTCGAAGGAGTGCGGGCGCGGCATCCACCACAGCACGAGCGGCGCCACGAGGGCACCGACGAGGGCGCCGAGGGTGTTGGCGATGAGGTCGTCGACGTCGCCCACCCGGTAGGCGCAGTCGTACAGCCCCCACACCCCGGTGACCTGCGTGGTCTCGATCGCCAGCGACGCGAGCAGGCCGGTGCCGGTCGCGACGGCCACAGAGCGCCCCCAGTAGCCCCGCAGCATCACTCCCCACGGCACGAAGAGCACCACGTTGAACAGCACCTGCAGCGTCGCCCGGTTGCCCAGCACCGCGAGCGGACCGGTGCCGGCCGTGGCGTCGGCGATGTCGGAGACGAAGTGGAAGGGGCGCCACTCGGTGCCGGCCGGCGAGGTGTCGCACCAGTCCCCGCGGGTGGCCGGCAGCGGCAGGAGGGTGTAGGCGACGACGGCGGTGCCGTAGACGCTGACGGCCGAGGCGCCGAGCACGCGGCGCGGCGTGAACTGCCCGTAGCGCCGGTACTGGAACGCCAGGATCGGCACCAGCAGCAGTGCGAAGGCGAACCCGCCCAGCAGGACCGCGACGTACGCCGGCCAGGTCCACTCGTGCACGGCCGGCCCCCGCTCAGCCGGGGAAGGTCACGCCGAGCCGGCCGCGCAGGTCGTCCATCTGCGCCATCAGCGTCAGGGTCTGCTCGTGGGGCACCAGCGGGCTCTCGAGGAGCCCGGCCGCGAGGCAGCGGCCGACCTCGACGATCTCGTTGCCGTAGCCCGCCCCGATCACCGGCTCCTCGCCCTCGATCGTCACCGGGTCGCCCTCGATCGGGTGGAAGACCGCGCGCGCCGGGTGGTGGAAGGGCGGTTCGAGCTCGACGAGGCCGCGGTCGGTGGCGATGCGGCCCGAGCGCTCGGACCACGACGTCATCGAGGCGGTCATCGTGGCCAGGGCGCCGCCGGGGTAGCGCCCCGTGACCGCGCAGTCGAGGTCGATGCCCCGGTCGGACAGGGTGGCGACGCCGGTCAGCTCCTCGGCCTCGCCGAGCGCCAGGTGGGCCAGCGTCAGCGGGTAGATCCCCATGTCGAGCAGCGCGCTCGCCCCCAGCGCCGGGTCGAGCAGGCGGTCGTCGGGGTCGGCGTCCACGACGAAGCCGAGCTCGGCGTGCAGGTGGCGCGGGGTGCCGAGCTCGCCGGCCCGCAGCCGCCGGGCCACCTCCCGGACCACGGGGTGCGTCGCCATCCACATGGCCTCCATGAAGAAGAGGCCCCGCTCGGTCGCGAGCGCGATCATCTCCTCGGCGTCGGCCCGGTCGAGCGCGACCGGCTTCTCGCAGAGCACGTGCTTGCCGGCCTCGAGGGCGAGCCGCACGTGGGCGAGGTGCAGCGCGTGGGGGGACGCGACGTACACGACGTCGACCTCCTCGTCGGCGACCAGGGCCTCGTACGACGCGTGCGCGCGGGCGATGCCGAACTCCGTCGCGAACGCGGCCGCGCTCTCGGCCCGCCGGGAGCCGACGGCGACCGCCTGCGCGTCCGGGACGAGGGCCAGGTCGCGCGCGAAGCTCCGCGCGATCTTGCCGGTGGCGAGGATCCCCCAGTTGACCATGCGGCCGAGCCTAGCGGCGGTGTCGCTCGGGACCCGGCGCACGACGGGGGCGCACGACGGGGGCGCCCGACGGCCGTGGCCGCGGACGCCCCCGTCGGGTGCCTCAGTAGCGCTGGATCCGCGCGTTCCAGATGACCCGCACGCCGTCGTCGACGGGCGTGCCGCTGCACGCGCGCTCGGTCTCGAGACCGCACCGCATGCGCGACGACGCGTTCGCGAGGGTCAGGTACACGCGGCTGACCGCGGGGCTCACGGGCACGACCACCGCGTTGGTGCCACCGTTCATCCGCACGGGGATCCGCTGCGTCCGACCGTTCGACTGGAAGACCGTCACGTAGGCGCCCGGGGTCGTGGCCGACGGAGGAGTCGAGAACTGCAGCACGAGCCGGTGCCGGTTGCCGTCGTTCAGACGCCAGGGGTCGATCCGGTAGGAGGCGGTGGTCTGCTGCGGGATCGTCACCTCCATCGAGTTCCGGACCGATCCAGGCGCCATGCGGAACGGCACCGAGTTCCGCGGCGGCGTCGACGGGTAGGCGGCCCCGTCGGGGTAGAACGTGTGGGGCAGGTGGTTCGCCGCGGCGAAGCCGGCGTACTCCTGTCCGTACTCGCCGCGGGCCCCCGCGGTGTCACGGCTGTAGTACAGCGCGAACTTCAGGGCGAGCAGCGAGTGGTAGTCGGTTCCCGTGGCGCCTGCGGCTGCTTCCCACGTGGTCCGGACGATCCGGAAGCCGTACCGCTTCGTCAAGTACTCGAAGAAGACCCAGTTCCCGTAGGAGTTCTCACCGAACTCGTCCATCGGGATCCGGGGATCGCCGAGCTGCCCGGCCGGCAGGTACTGCTGGTTGTCGTTCACGCTCGGCGCGTACTGCTCCTCCATCCACGTGGCGGTGGCCTCGTAGAGCCAGGCGTCCTCGTGGACGTCGTAGTTGAACTGGACGGCGTGGAAGAACTCGTGCGCCGCAGTGACCTTCAGGCTGTCGAGCGGACTGCGCTGGTAGCCGACGTAGTCGTTGTCGAGCACGCAGTAGCTCGTCGCGCGCATCCCGGCCGCGTCGGCCTGCTCCTCAGGGGCGCAGTACCCGTAGAGGTCCTGCGACGTCAGCTCCGTCAGGTAGACGTCGAACTTCGAGCTGCCGCCGCGGGTCCCGTCGGCGGCGGGTCCCCGGAAGAGCTGGGTGCGGGTCTCGAAGTCCCACACGCTCTGCATCGTCTTCAGGGTCTGGTAGGCCCAGGCGTCGGTGGCAGCACCCTCGCCCACCTTCACGTAGTGCACGCAGACGTTGGCGCTGCACCCCGTCGACACGGGGGCGCCCGCCGGGTACCCGTCGCCGCCAGGGTCCGCCGCGCCGTCGGTGGGCCGCGCCAGGATGCGCTCGGCCGCGTCGAGGTCGCCCCCACCGAGTCGGGGCTTGGCGCGGTACAGGTCGCGGAGGGCGAGGGTCGGGGACTCCGCGGCGCCGGTCGCCGGCAGCGCCTGCAGGTCGCCGTCGACCGCGGCCCGGGCGCGGATCAGCGTCCGGGCCGCCTGGTCCGCGGTGATGTCGTCCGGGTCGGACGGCAGGGGCACCGGGTCGTCGGTGCCCGCGGTGGCGGAGGCCGGAGCGAGCCGGCTGTCGGCCGGCTCGGCTGCAACGGGATGGGCCGGCAGGACGCCCATGGCGGCCACGCTGACGACGACGGCGGCCAGGCTCCAGGGCCGAGCGCGCTTGAGCATGTGGTTCTCCTCGTGCTTCGTGCACCCGCGAGCGCGGGCGACGGCCAACCCTAAGGAGCGCCGCGGGTGGTGTCCGACGATCTGCGGAGACCTCGGCACAGCGCACGGGGAGGTCTAGTCAACCTCTGGTGCTATACGTACATGTATGCGTATGCTTCTGCTGTGTCTACGATGCGTCGGTGCCCAACAAGACGATCTACGTCTCCGACGCCGACCTGCCCGTCTACCAGCGCGCGCAGGAGCTCACCGGCGGCAACCTCTCGGCCGCCATCGCCAAGGCGCTGCGGCGTCTCGTCGAGGTGGAGGAGGGACGCCTCGAGGGGTTCGAGGAGATCAGTGTCCGAGTCGGTGTCGGCGCCACGAAGGTGCAGCGCTTCCAAGGCGTGCTGCTCGTCGAGTGGAGCCGGGTCACCGGGGGCGTCGAGGAGCGCTTCCGGGTGTTCCGCACGCGCTCCGGCCGCTTCGCCGTCCACGTCGCCCGCCCCAAGGGCTTCGTGCACACCGCGGGCAAGGCCGGTGAGCTGACCGGCTGGCGCAAGCACTTCGCCTCCGAGCAGCAGTGGGGGGAGACCGCCGCCTCCGCCGTCCTCGAGGTCTTCGAGACCGCCGAGGAGCTGCAGGCGGCACTGCCGGCCGAGCTGGCCGAGCTGGTGGGGGCGTTCGCCACCACCGAACCCGAGGTCGAGGACCTCGACATCTGACGCCCCGACGTTGCCGGGGCGTCCCCGGCAACGCTTCGAGGAGCGCGCATGTCCACCAGTCCCGTCCCGGCGATCGAGGTCGCCGGGCTCCGCAAGACCTACCGCGACCAGGCCGTCCTCCACGGCCTCGACCTCACCGTGCCCGCGGGCACCGTGACGGCGCTGCTGGGGCCCAACGGCGCCGGCAAGACCACGACCGTCTCCATCCTGTCGACCCTGCTGCCCGCCGACGGCGGCACCGCCCGCGTGCTGGGCCACGACGTCGCCCAGGACCCGCAGGCCGTGCGCCGCCTCATCGGGGTGACGGGCCAGCTGTCCGCCGTCGACCCCCTGCTGACCGTCACCGAGAACCTCCGGCTGGTCGCCGACCTGTTCCACCTGCCCCGGGCTGAGGGACGGCGTCGTACGACGGAGCTCGTCGACCGCTTCGGGCTCGGCGAGGCCGCCCGGCAGCGGGCGCAGCGGCTCTCGGGCGGCATGCGCCGCAAGCTCGACCTCGCGATGACGCTCGTCGGCGACCCCCGGGTCGTGTTCCTCGACGAGCCCACGACCGGTCTGGACCCCCGCGCCCGGCGCGACCTGTGGGACCAGGTGCGCGCCCTCGTGGCGTCCGGGGTCAGCGTCCTGCTGACCACGCAGTACCTCGACGAGGCCGACCAGCTCGCCGACCGCGTCGCCGTGCTGCACGACGGGCGGCTCGTCGCCCACGACACCCCGGCGGGCCTCAAGGAGGCCCACGCGGCCGGCTCGCTCGACGACGTCTTCCTCGCCCTCACCGCCCCGGCCACCTCGGGGACCCTCACCACCCCGGAGGCCCGCTCATGACCACCGCCACGCCCGCCGCGGCTCCCGCCGTACCCCTGACGCGTCCGGGGTGGCTGCTCGACGCCCGCGACGTCGTCACCATGACGCGGCGCAGCCTGCTGCGGATGGCCCGCTACCCGTCGCTGACGGTGCTGATCGTCGCCATGCCCGTCGTGCTCCTGCTGGTGTTCGTCTACGTCTTCGGCGGTGCCGTCGGTGCCGGCGTCGTGCCCGGAGCGGTGCCCGGGGCCTCGGGCCGGGAGGCGTACCTCGACTACATCACTCCCGGCATCCTCGCGATGACCGGCGCGAGCATCGCCCAGTCGACCTCGATCAGCGTGGCGATGGACATGTCGGACGGCGTCGTCACGCGGTTGCGGACGATGCCCGTCGCGCCGCTGGCCGTGTTCGGCGGCCACGTCGTTGCGGCCGTCGTGCAGACGATGCTCGCGGCGGGAGCGGTGCTCGGTGTCGCCGTGCTGCTGGGCTTCCGCCCGGGCGCGGGCCCGGTGGACTGGCTGCTGCTCCTGGGGTTCGCCACCCTCGTCGCCCTCATGCTGACGTGGCTGAGCGCGGCGATGGGTGCCGCGGCGCCCACGGTCGAGTCGGCGTCGAACACGCCGATGGTGCTCCTGCTCCTGCCGTTCCTCAGCAGCGGCTTCGTGCCCGTCGAGACGATGCCGGGCCCGGTGCGGTTCTTCGCGGAGAACCAGCCGTTCACCCCGATCATCGAGACCCTGCGCGGCCTGCTGTCCGGGGAGGCCGTCGACGCCACGACGGCTGGCGCCGCGGTCGCCTGGTGCGTCGGGCTCGGCGCGGTCGGGTGGCTGTGGGCACGCTCGGCGTACCGCCGACCCCGCGTGTGACGTTCCGGCCCCGGGGAGCGGCGTCCGTGCCACGATGAGCGCCGCCGGTCGCCCGACCGGGGAGCGGGGGCCGCGGTGGTGACGTCGGGAGCGGCGACGACGACGGCCGCGACGGGCGCGGGTCGCGGGAACCGGACGCGGGTGCTCCAGGTGGCCTACCTGTACGTCGCGCTCCTGGCGGCGACGCACGCCGTGCTCGTGCTGTCGTTCCGCGCCCGGGTCGAGGAGCTCCTCGACGGTGAGCCGGGGGTGGTGATCTGGATCGGGGGCCCCGACCTCCCCCTCGAGCCGCGCCTGGCGCTCGTCGGGGCCGCCGTCGTCGTGGTCGCCACGGTGCTCGCCGTCCGCACGTTGCCGGTGCCGGCCGTCGTGGCCAGTGCCGCCCTGCTCGTCCCCCTGCTGGGGGTCGTGCCGCCGGGTCCCTGGGCCACGGGGCGACCTGTGGCGGGGTCGTCCGAGGTGACCGCCGGGGGGTGGGCGCCGTACGTGGAACCGCTCGCCGCGGACGCCGCCGCGATCGTCGTGGCGCTGCTGCTCGTCGCGCTCGTGACGGTGCGGCGTCGTACGGGGGAGCGGGGCTCGACCCGTACGACGGTGCTCACCGCCGCCGCGCTCGCCGCGGTGACGGCGATGGTCGTGGGCACGGCGCTCCTCGAGCGGCTGCGGTGGCTGCTCTGACGGCGACGCCGGGACGGGACGGCCCCGCCAGGTGCGCCGCCACGGAGCGGGTCGGGCGCGTTCCCGGCTGGCTACCGTGGCGGGCATGACGGACATGACGCTGGACGGACTGCTCGCGCTCGAACGGCGCGGGTGGGACGCCCTGTGCGACGCGACGGGCGGGGCGTTCTACCGCGACCTGATGACCCCTGACGCGCTGATGGTGCTGGTCGACGGCCACGTGCTCGACCGCGAGGCGGTGGCGGCCTCCCTGGACGGCGCGCCGCCGTGGTCGTCGTACGAGCTCACCGAGGCCCGCACCATCCCGGCCGGGGACGGTGCGGTCGCCCTGGTCTACCGGGCCACCGCCCGGCGCGCCGGCGCCGACGAGCCGTTCGTGGCGGTGATGACGAGCCTCTACCGCCTCGTCGACGGGCGGCCCCGACTGGCGCTCTACCAGCAGACGACGGCCACGCACTGAGCTAGAACGCCGCCTGCGGGTCGAGCCCGGTGCGCAGCCGCCACGCGGTGAGCGCCAGCGTGAGGCCCGCCCGGTGCTCGGGGTCGTCGAGGCTGACGCCGAGGAGGCGCTCGACGCGCTCGAGGCGCGCGTAGAGGGACTGGCGGCGGATGCCGAGCGCCTGCGCGGTGGCGGCCTTCGACAGGGCGTGGCGCAGGTAGGCATCGAGGGTGCGCAGCAGGGCGGAGCCGTGGGACCGGTCCGCGTCGACGAGCGGGCCGAGCTGCTCGGCGACGAAGGCCGCCACCTCGTCGGGGCTGGTCACGGAGGCGAGCAGCCGCTGCACCCCGAGGTCCCGCGCGAGCACGGCGCCGCCCGGGCTGCCGTGGCGGCGGGCCAGCCGCAGGAGGTCACGGGCCTGCTCGAGGCGGGGCGCCAGGGTGGTGAGGTCGTCGGTCGGCGAGGTCGCGGCCAGCAGGACGGAGCCGGGGCACCCCAGGTGTCGTCCCACCTCGTCGGCGGCCTCCGCCAGGTGGCGCCGTACGGTGCGGGCCTCCCACGACGGCGGCAGCCGGGTGACGGTGACGACGTGCGTGCCGACGACCCCGGCCACCGCGGGGGCGGGCGCGGCGTGCTCGCGGAGCGCGGCGAGCAGGTCGGTGGGGGCGACGCCGGGCCCGGCGTCGAGGGCCGTGGTGGCGACGAGGTCGCCGGGCGCGACGCGGAGCCCGGCGTGGGTGAGACGGGTGGCGACGTCGCTCGCGGAGACCAGCACGCCGGCGTGGAGGTCGCTGATGGTGGCCTGCTCCGCGGAGGAGTGCTGCCCGGGGCCGGGGTGGCGGGCCAGCTCGAGCGCGACCGCGACGGCGGCCTCCGCCGCGACGCGGCGGGTCAGCGACGTGGGCGGGGCGAGGAGCACGAGCGTCGCGCGGGCCCCGCGCCGCCCGGTCACCGGCGCGGTCGTGCGCTCGTCGGGGGAGCGGACCGTGCGGATCCGGCTGCGCTCGACCAGCCGCCCGCCCAGGTCGTGCACCTCGGCCTGGCAGCCGGCGGCCCGCGCGACCTCGTCGAGCAGGGCGCGCAGCCCGGCGGCCGAGAGCACGAGGTCGACGAAGCGCCGGGGGATCGCGCCCCCGCCGCCGTCGGGGTCCGAGCGGCGCTGCAGCACCAGCTCGTGGAAGTCCTCGACGTGCCGCTCGAAGGGCACGACGGCGCCGAACACGAGCAGCACGAGCCCCCGCTCCCGGGCGCGGCGCACGAGCGGCTCCGGCACGTCGAGGAACGACCGGCCCAGCTCGAGGCCGAGGGCGACGCACCCGGCGTCGGCGAGCTGGTCGACGTACGCCGCGAGCTGCGCGTCGGTGCGTCCGTGCAGCCCGAGGCCGGTGGTGAGGAGCACCTCGCCGCCCTCGAGCAGGGCACCCATCTCGTAGACCTCCGAGGAGTGCACCCACCGCACCTCGGCGCCCGCGACGTCGCCGGCCAGCACCGTGGGGACGGCCGCGCGGAAGGCGGGCAGGGCCAGCACGTCGCTCAGCGGGACCACCCCCACCCACCTCTCTGCTCGACGACCGACGCCTCGTCGGGCGACGATGTGTCCACCCGACCGGCCGTCAGCGCGGACAGCCTGTCCCTTGGGTGTCGCGTGCCATCCCACCAGCATGTGACCCGTACCACAAGGGCGAGCCGCCCTACCCGACCGAGAGGTGAGCACCGTGCGAGACCAGGACCGACAGTTCCTCGACCAGGCCGTCGAGCAGGCCAGGATCGGCTGGGAGGAGGGTGGCGTCCCCATCGGGGCCGCCCTCGTGCACGGCGGCGAGCTGCTCGCCGTCGGCCGCAACCGCCGCGTGCAGCTCGGCAGCGCCATCCGCCACGGCGAGACCGACTGCCTCGAGAACGCCGGCCGCCTGCCGGCGCGCACCTACCGGGAGAGCACGCTCTACACGACGCTCTCGCCCTGCTACATGTGCGCCGGCACGATCGTGCTCTACGGCATCCCCCGCGTCGTCGTCGGCGAGAACCAGAGCTTCCAGGCCTCGGAGGAGTGGCTGCGCTCCCACGGCGTCGAGGTGGACGTCGTCGACGACGCCGAGTGCCGCGCCCTCATGGAGAAGATGATGGCGGAGCGGCCGGAGATCTGGGCCGAGGACATCGGGGAGGAGGCGTGAGCACCGACGCGGTGCGCGCCGACGGCCCGGCGGGGGCGACCGGCTCGGGCGACGGGCCCGAGGGCGCCGTCGTCGACCACGACTACCCGGTCACCCCGGTCCCGGCCCACGCCCGGAAGTCGCTGTTCTCGCTGGCCGTCGTGCTGCTGGGCTTCACGGTCTTCACGCCGACGATGCTCGCGGGCGCCCAGCTCGGCAACGCGTTCCCGCTGGCCGACCTGCTCTGGGTGATCCTGCTCGGCTCCCTCATCCTCGGCGCCTACGTCGCGGTGCTCGGCTGGATCGGCGCCCGCACCGGCCTGACGACGGTGGTGATGGCCCGCTACACGCTCGGCACCTCGGGCTCGCGGTTCGCCTCCCTGCTGCTCGGCGGCACGCAGATCGGCTGGTACGGCGTCATCATCGGCACGATCGGCGCCCTGACCGCCCAGGCGTTCGGGTGGGAGTCGTACGCCGCGGAGGCGGCCGTCATGATCGCCGCGAGCGCGCTGATGTGCGTCACGGCCTGCTACGGCTACCGCGGCATGTACTGGGTCTCGCTCGTCTCGACCCCGCTCATCCTCGTGCTGGCCGTGTGGGTCGTGCACCGCTCCCTGCAGGAGGTCGGCGGCTGGTCCGGGCTCGCCGACGTCGACCCCGACGGCTCGATGACGCTGGCCGTCGCGGTGACCACGGTGGTCGGCACGTTCGTGTCCGCCGGCACGCAGACCCCGAACTGGACCCGCTTCGCCCGCCACGGCTGGCACGCGGTCCTCGCCTGCTGCATCGGCTTCCTCATCGGCAACGGGCTGATGATCTTCTTCGGCGCCGTCGGGGCGATGACGTTCGGCGAGGGCGACTTCGTGCTGGTGCTCTACCAGCTCGGCCTCGTCGGCTGGGGCCTGTTCCTGCTGTTCGGCAACCTGTGGAAGTCGAACGCCGACACGGCGTACGCCTTCGGGGTCGCGGGCGCCGCCATGTTCGACAAGCCCAGCAAGATCCCGTTCGTGGTCGGTGGCTCGGTCATCGGCACGGTGCTCGCCCTCGCGGGCATGCACGAGCACCTCGTCGACTACCTCGTGCTGCTCGGCATCTTCGTGCCGCCGCTGGGCGGCGTCATCATCGGCGACTACCTGGCCCGCTGGCGCCGGGGCATGCCCGAGGGGGCGCGCCTGCCGTCGTACGACGTGCCCGTCCTCGCCTGCTACGTCGTCGCGAGCGCCCTGGCGTGGGGCTCGGACCACCTGGAGATCGGCATCCCGCCGCTCGTCGGCATCCTCGTGGCCGCCGCCCTGGCGTACGTCGTGGGTCGGGCCCGCCCCGGCGCCGCGGCCGGCGCGGGGGAGACCCCGGTGGCCTCCGCCCGCTGAGCGCGTTCCGCCCCGTCGGACCGACGGCCCCGCCCCCACGAGGGGACGGGGCCGTCGTGCTGTGCGGCCGCGGCGCGGTCAGTCACGCCGGGTCAGATCCAGCGGGCGCCGATCTCGTCGTGCAGCTGCTGGGTCTTCTGCACCTTCAGCACGCCGTCCTCGACCCGCGCCTCGAGGCCGCAGGCGGTGGCGATCGCGACGATCGCGTCGCGCTCCTCGGGGTGGTCGTCGGCGGTGCCGCCGTCCCACAGCTCCAGCCACCGGTCCGTCGGGTCGTCGCTGCCCGCGTCGGCCCAGACCCGGCAGATCCGGTCGAGCTCGTCCTGCGTCATCGGGCGGGTGGGGGTGGCGTACATCGTCGGCGCTCCTGGGTCGTGGGGGCTGGTCGTGGGCTGGGGTCGTGCCGTCCGGAGGTCCCCCGCCGTCGGGCGGCGCAAACCCGCGTCAGGTGCGCCGGCCCACGGTCGCGAGCAGGCCGCCGAGCCCGATGAGGGCGACGCCGGAGACGCGGTCGACCACGACCCGGGAGCGCCGCGCCCCGAGCACCGAGCGCAGGCGCTGCACCCCGGCGACGAACACGACCCACCAGAGCAGCCCGAGCGCGACGTCGAGCGTGCCGAGCAGCAGCACCTGCGGCGCAACGGCCGCCGAGGGCGACAGGAACTGGGGCAGCACGGCCATGAAGAAGAGCGCCGCCTTCGGGTTCAGCACGTTGGAGACGAACGCCTCGCGCCACACGGCGACGGACGACGCGGCGGTCGTGGGCCCGGCGTCGGCGTCGGCGTCGTCGGCGCGGTGGGCGAAGGAGTCGCGCAGGGCGCGCGCGCCCAGGTACACGAGGTACGCCGCGCCGACGATCTTCAGCACCAGGAACGCCTGGGCGCTGGCCAGCAGGACGGCGGCGACGCCGACGGCCGCCGCGGTCATGTGCACCACCAGGCCCGACTGCACCCCGAGCCCGGCGACGAGCCCGGCCCGTGGCGACGTGGCCGCGTGGCGCATCACCACGAACCAGTCCGGGCCCGGCGTCACGTAGGCCACCGTGGCGACGAGCAGGAAGGCGCCGATCGTCCCGAGATCCATCACCCCCTCACCCTCGCCCCGGCGCGGGCGGTGGGACAAGGGGGTACGACGAACGGGCGGGCGCCGCGTGTCGCGACGCCCGCCCGTCGGCGGAGCGGTCCGGGTCCGGCCCGGAGCCCGTCGGTCCCGGCCTCAGCGCAGGGTGACGAGGCGGACCGGCGAGCCCGCGGAGTTGCCCAGGCGGTTGGCGGCGTAGACGCGGAAGTAGTGGTTCCCGCGGCCCAGGCCCCGGAAGGTCAGCTCGCGCGTCGAGGCCGGCACGGCGACGTACCGGTTGCCGTGCTGCACGACGTACCCCGTCACGGGGAACCCCCCGGTGTTGCGGGGCGGGGCCCAGCCGACGGTCACGTCGTTGCCGCGCACCCGCACGCCGGGCAGCGCCGGGGCGGCGGGCGGGCGGACGACGTTCGTGGTGACGACCGGGCTGCCGGCCGAGTTGCCCATGCGGTTCGCGGCGTAGACGCGGAACGAGTGCGTGCCCGCGGTCTGGCCCCGCATCGTGACGCGGCCCAGGTCGCCCGGGACGGTGAACCAGCGGGAGCCGCCGACGCCGGTCTGGTGCACGACGTACTCGGTGACCGGGCTGCCGCCGTCGGCGACACGGCCCCAGGTGAGGGTGACGTCGCCGGTCGTCGTCGAGCGGACCACGGGCGTGGCCGGGGTCGCGGGGCGGGTCGCGGCCGGGCTGCCGTCGCAGACGGTGGTGCTGCCGACGTAGTACGCGAGCGAGTCGCCGAAGTGGTCGCGCTCCTCGATCGAGAACTCCGACCAGAAGACCTCGATGTCCTCCCCGCCGACACCGGAGAAGTCGAACGTGACCGGGGCGTCGCCCATCCACTCGTCGAACCAGTCCGGGTCGATCGGCTCGTAGTCGGTGATCTCGACCCCGTCGAGCGACCTGTTGCCGTCGGCGTCGCGGTAGAAGACCTCGCCCATCTGCAGGTAGCGGCCGTGCGGCGGCACGAAGGTCAGCTCGCAGCCGGCGACCCCCACCCGGGAGGTCTGCGTGCCCTCGCCGACGCCGCACTCGAAGGTGTCGACGGAGTCGATCGTCGGCTCGCTGGTGTCCTCGGGGTGCTGGGCGAGGAAGTCCACCGAGGTCCAGGCGCTGGTGACGGTGAACGCCCCGCCCGGCTGGAGGACGACGGTCTCGAAGTAGTCCTCGTAGTCCCAGTACTCCGTCTCGCCCTCGGCCTCGCCGGACCCGGCCTCGTGGGCGAGCTGGCTGTCGGACGCCTCGAGGCGCTCGCGCATCTGCTGCGGCACGGCGAGGGCGATGAGGAGGCCGCCCTCGGCGTAGGCCAGCTCGACCGGGTGGTCCCGCTCGTTGCGGATGGCGACGACGCAGCCGTCGGTCGCGACCGTCAGGAGGTCGCTGCCCTGCTGGGTGGTGAAGTAGTCGGACGCGCGGCCGGTGCGGGAGTCGTACTCCTCCCAGCCGTGCGGCGCGAGCGCGTAGCCACGGGTCGGGGCCGCCGTGACGACCAGCCTCCGGTACCCCTCGTCGTCGGCCGCCGGCAGGTCCACCTCGCCGGTCAGGGCACGTCCGCGCTCGTCGAGGTAGCGCACGCCCTCGACCGTCGGGATGAGCAGGGTGTCGAAGTCGACGTAGGAGGGCCGCGGCGGGATCACCGCGGTGGCGGCCCCCGCGGCGGGCGCGATCGCGGTCGTCGCGGCCAGGCCGGTGGCGAGCGTCGCGGTCAGCGAGACGGACAGGGCGGCGACGCGCGTCAGCGCGTGCCGAGGACGAGTGGTCACGAGTGGTCCCCCGGTGTCGGTGGTGCCGCGCCCCCCGGCGCGCCAGCGAAGTAAAGCGTCCTGCGAGCCCTCGTGTCGCGGTGACGACCGATCTCGCGCCGGGCGGTCCAGACCAGTCGGGGCAGCGGCGCGTCGGGTCCCGGCCGCCTCAACTACGGCGCGGCGCGAACCCGGCGAGCACGCGGTCGACGACGGTCTCGACGTCCGCCGGGGGGAGGGCCTCGCCGCGCCAGAGCAGGCGGTAGTACGTCGAGCCCAGCACGAGGTCGAGCAGCAGCTCGCCGTCGGCGGCGGCGTCGACCTCCCCGTGGCGCCGGGCGTGGTCGACCCACGCCAGGCCGTCGCGGCGCAGCTCGGCCAGGGTGGCCCGGAACGCCGCGTCGACCGCCGGGTCGCCGGCCGCCGCGGCCAGCAGCTCGCCGGTCGCCCGGCGCAGCGAGGGGTCGCGGCCGGCGCGCGCGAGGCGCAGCAGGCGGTGGACGAGGAACGAGCGCAACGAGGTCGGCTCGTCGAGCCCCTCGGAGAGCCCGGCGCCGCCCGGCTGGCTCGCCACGGCGACGAGGATCTCGTCGACGCTCGCGAACCGGCGGTTGACCGCGGGCAGGCTCACCCGGGCGCGGCGCGCGACCTGCGCCCGCGACAGGCCCTGCCGCCCCTGCTCGCCGAGCAGCGCGACGCAGGCGTCGACCACCCGGCGGTCGAGGTCGGGATCGCGGGGGCGGGCCATGGGTCCGATGTTACGTTAATTGGAGTAACGGAACTGCACCCGACCCAGGAGGCTCCATGTCCGTCCAGCGCCACGCCGCCCAGATCGCCGGCCACCGCGTCGAGCTCGTCTTCGACAAGAACCTCGTCGTGCTCAACCGCGCCCGGCTCGAGGTCGACGGCGTCGAGGTCGACTCCACCCGGGTCGTGTACGGCGAGCGCGAGCTCACCGCGGACCTGCCGGACGGGAGCGCCCTCGAGGTCCGCCTGCACTCCGGCATGGTCGGCGAGCTCACCCGCGCCCAGGCGCGCGTCGGCGGCGGCGCCGCCTGGACGGACCTCGCGCCGGAGGCCTGAGCCCGCCGTACCGCTCAGGCGTGGTGCACGTGTCGCCCGGTGACCTCGTGCGGCTCGATGCGCAGCGTCCACGACCGCGGGCCGCCGGGCCACGGCACCAGTCGGTGCAGCTCCTCGGAGGCCAGCAGCTGCTCGTCGTCGACGACACCGCTCGTGCCCCGCACCACGACGCTCCAGCCGTCACGGGCGAGCCGCGCGTGGTGGTCGGCCTCGAAGACGACCTCGCCGTCGTGGTCGGCCAGCGCGGCGAGCGAGCTGTCGGGGGAGGTGCGCAGGAAGATCGCGCCGTCCACCACGCGGTAGTTGACGGGCACCAGCACGATCCCGTCGGGGCCGAGGAACGCGACCCGCCCGACCGTGGTGGTCGCGAGGAGCTCGTAGCACCGCTCGGCGCTCAGGTCCTGCGACGTGCCCTCCGTGGTGTTCCTGTCCGCTGCGTCCATGCCTGCTCCTCCCGTGCGGGCGGGGCGGCCCGCGCCCTCCTCAGGCTACCGCCGGGGCTGCTCCGGTCCGGTCGATCCGTCCGGGGGCGCGATCGGTGCGGGTCACGCCCGCGGGTCGGGGGCGATGCGGTCGAGCGCACGGACGAGCTGCTGGAGGTCGAAGCCGTCGAGCTGCTCGAACAGGTGGCGCCGCACGCTCGCGAGGTGGGCCGGCCACGCCTCGCGCAGGCGCTCCAGCCCCGCGTCGGTGAGCACGGCGGTCGCCCCGCGCCCGTCGTCGGTGGCGCGCCGCCGCTCCACCCAGCCACTGCGCTCCAGCCGCTGCACGACCCGGGTCATGCCGCTCAGCGACAGGTTGGCCGCCGTCGCCAGGTCGCCCATGCGCAGGGTCCGGCCCTCCGCCTCCGACAGGTGCATGAGGGTGAAGTAGTCGGTCAGGGCCAGGCCCTCCTCGCGCACCAGGTCGGCGTCGAACGAGCGGGTCACCACCGCGGACGCCCGCGCGAACGACCGCATGAAGGCCTCCTCGTCCGCCGAGAGGGGGACGGGGTGGTCGTCGGTGGGGTCGTCCGGTCGGTGCGCGGTCACGGACCCAGGTTACTTGACTCGACAACGATCAACGAGCGCAGCGGCCACGGCACGCGCGTCGCGCCGCACCGGCGAGGTGTCGGCCGCGTCGCGCAGGCGCATCGCGAGCTCTCCCGACACGACCAGCAGCAGCGTCTCGGCGAGCGCGTCGGCCTGCCCCTCGCCGACGACCGGTACGGCGAGCCGCCGCAGCGTCGTGCGCAGGGTGGCCGTGTCCTGCGCGACGGCGGCGGCCAGCGGCGGGGGAGGGTCGACGTACTCCGCCGCGGTGCCGAGGAACGCGCACCACCGCGCGGCCCCGGGGCGCGTGCGGAAGGAGTCGAGCGCGTCGAAGACCGCGAGGAGGCGGTCGGTGTCGCTCGGGGCGGCGTCGACGGCGGCCTCCCACGTGGCGACCCACTCGCGGTGGCGGCGCTCCAGTGCGGCGGCGAGCAGCCCGTCCTTGCTGCCGTAGGCGCGGTAGAGCGTCGCGGGCGACACCCCCGCGAGGGCGAGCACCTCGTCGACGGGCGTGGCCGCGATGCCGCGGGTGAACAGCAGCTGCTCCGCGGCGTCGAGGAGCTTCTTCTCGGTGCTCGCGCGGGTGGTCACGCCTCCCACCCTAGACTCGGGAGAATGAAACGCACGTTATCGTTTTCGGAGCGCCGTCCGGCCGCCCTCGTCGTGACCGGGACGTGCCTCGTGGCGGCGACCTACGGTCTCGTGCGGCTGGCCTACGGGCTCTTCCTTCCCGACGTCTCGGCCTCCCTCGACCTCTCCGACCGGCTCGCCGGGTGGACCTCGTCGGCGGCGTCGCTGTCCTACTGCGTCGGCGCCCTCCTCGGGCTGGGGGCCGACCGCGCACCGCGGCTCGTCGTGGCCGGGGCGCTCGCGACCGGCGCCGTCGGGTCGGCCGGCATGGCGCTCGCCCCGGACCGCGGCTGGTTCGCGGCGCTCGCGGTGCTCGGGTCGGCCGGCGCGGGCCTCGCCTCGCCGGGGCTCGTCGGCCTCGTCGACCGGGTCGTCCCCGCCGCGGACCGTCCCCGCGCGCAGGCGGTCGTCAACTCCGGCACCGGGCCGGGCCTCGTGGCCGCCGGGGTCCTGGCGCTGGTGCTCCTGCCCGACTGGCGCCTCGGGTTCGCCGTCAGCGCCGGGCTCACCGTGCTGGCCGGCGCGGGCGTGCTGCTCGTGGCCGGCCGCGGCGCGACGTACGCGGCGGCGGCGAGCGGGCCCGCCGCGGTACGGCGCACCGCGCCCCCCGTGGGACGGCTGCGGGAGGGGCGGGGGGAGAGCTGGCGGTTCGTCGTCGCCCTCGCCGCCCCCGCGGTGGGTGCGCTGGGCCTGGGGGCCGCGTCGGCCGCGGTGTGGACCTACGGGCGCACGCTGCTCGTCGCCGAGGGTGCGGGGGCGACCGGCTCGACGGTCGGGTGGATCGCGATCGGCGTCGGGGGCGCCCTCACCGTCGTCACCGCCGGCGTGCTCGGGGCATTGCGCCCGCAGGTGGCGTGGGGTGCGACGGTGCTGGCCGTGGCGGCCGTGCTCGCGGTCCTCGCCGTCGCGGCAAGGCAGCTGCCGGTCGCGGTCGGCGCCTGCGCGGTCTTCGGCTGGGCGTTCGTGGCGGCCACGTCCGCGCTCATCGCGTGGGCCGCCGAGGTGCGCCCGGAGCGGGCCGCGGCCGGCACCGCGCTGCTCTTCGTGACCCTCGTGCTCGGTCAGGCCGTCGGGTCGGCCGTGGTCGGCGAGATCGCGGCCCGCGCCGACCTCGCCGTCGGCTTCGGGGTCGCGGCCGGTACGGCGGCGCTCGCCGCGGCGGCCGGGCTGCGCGGGCGCCGGGCTCGGGGGTAGCCGGCGCCCGCGCCGCGGCTCACGCGGGGAGGTCGTCCTCGTCGACGACGTGGACCGCGGCCTCCTCGGCGCCGGCGGCGGCGCCGTCGATGCCGACGTCGGTCGCCACGAGGTCCTTCTCGGTGTCGGTGCGCACGCCCTCGTCGGGGGCCACCAGGCGTCCGGAGCGCGGGTCGCCGACCTCGCGGGTCTCGCTGCCCTGGGCGGCCTGGTCCTCCGCCGCGGGTGCCTCGGTCACGAGGGTGGCGAGGTCGCCCGCCGCGTCGGCGCGCTCGGCCTCCTCGTACGGGTCCGGCTCGGGCTCCTCCTGGTCGAGGCGCTGGTCGAGCGTCTCGCCCATGCTCTCCTCGAGCGGGGTGTTGCCGTAGCGCTGCCCGGCCGACCACTTCTCGGGCGGCGAGTAGCCCTCGTCCATGGGGTCGACGAGCCCGCGGTCGTCGTCGACGAGGCTGTCGCCCGTGCTCTGCGGCTGGTTCTCGTCGTCGACGCTGTAGCCGTGGTAGTTCTCGTTGTCGGTCGTGTCACCGGACACGTCGACGCCGGGGTCGGTGCCGATCTCGCTCGCCACGCCGTCCTGGCTCATGGTTCCTCCGTCTCGCTCGGGTCCGCGCCGGTACCCCGTGGGGGAGCGGGCAGCGGGCCCGAGCGTGTGACGGACGTCCGGGCGGGAGCCTCGGCTCAGCTGTAGGCGGGCGAGTAGAGGAGGAGGTCGCCGAGGCCGGTGAGGCCCGTGCCCGTGTCGGTGACGATGGAGACGATGGGCTTGGACTGCTGCGGGGGCCGGGACGTGCCCGAGGGGGTGGGCCAGTTCATCGTGAAGTCGAGGCGGCCGCCGTCGGCGGGAACCGTCACGGGGACGTCGTTGAAGATGGCGACGAACGCGCCGTTCTCGACGGCCCGCTGCCCCGCGTAGGGCACGCCCCCGACGGTGAACCCGATCGCGGAGGGCAGCGGGAACGACCACACCCGGGTGCGCACCGTCGTGTCGGCCGACGTGAGGGGCACGGGAGTCGTGTTGGCGATGAAGAACCCGGACGAGCCGGAGGGCGACCCCTGGCCGCCGGGGACGGCGGCGAACCACAGGAGCTGGTAGCTCGAGTGGACCGTGGCGTCGCCGGAGGGTGCGGCGGTCCCGCGCACCGGGTCGGGGGTGACCGTCAGCGGCTGCGCCTCGGGCGTGGCGGCGAAACCGTCCCAGGCGACCGTGTGGACGACCGACTCGCCGGCGGGCACCGAGGCCGCGGTGAGCTGCCAGCGGTCGGCCGCGACGCCGCCGGCCTGCACGCGCTCGGCGGCGGCACCGTCGAGGGTGAAGGGCGAGGACACCGTCCAGGCCGGGGTGGTGAAGGTGAGGGGGCCGGAGTAGTCCACGGCGGAGGTGTTGGTGACCGTCACCGACGCCGTGCCGAAGGGGGCCTCGGCCGTCACGACCGGGGTGACCGTGTACACCAGCGTGCTGCCGGTGGACGAGGCGGCGAAGGCGGGCGCGGCGGCCACGACGGCGACGGCGGGGGCGCTCCACACCGCGGCGGCCGTGACCGCTCGGCGGGTGGCGCGACGGGCGGGGAGGAGCCGGGGCGGCTGTCCTGAGGGGTCACGGGAGGGTCCTCTTCTATGGTGGTCGGACGGAAAGTAGCACCGGGAGGGCCCGCCGTCGCCGGCAAGCCACGCCCGCGCGCCAGGCGGCTTGGACCACCTCGGCGATCCGCCGCAACGGCGTAAGGATCGGCCGGCTCGGCCGTCCTCCTGTCGTGTGCCGCCTCGTCGCCGCAGGAGTCAGCGCGGGGGCACCCGCGGGGTCAGCGCGGGGGTCGGGGGCGTCGGACGGCACCCGGCTCGGCGACCACGGTGAGCCGGGGCTGCGCCGGCGCGGCGTCCGACTGGCCCGTCGCGGACGAGCGGCCGCGGCGCAGCAGCACCACCCACCCGTTGCCGGGGCCCGGGGCGTCGGTCTCGTCGTAGCGGCGGTGGCAGTAGCCGGTGAACGTCGCGCTGGCGGAGCCGAGCTCGACCACCACGACGGTGCCGTCCGGCACGGGCAGGCCGACGCCCAGCACGGCCTCGGCGTGCGCACCCAGGGGCTCGTCGAGCCCGCGCAGGGTGCAGAGCACCTCGGCGGGCCGGTTCCACTCGACCAGCCGCTGGTCGGTGTCGAAGACGAGCACCAGGGCGCCGAGGTCGTCGAGGAGCTCCTCCGACGTGGGGGGCGTGCCGACGCCCCCGCGGCGGCCCAGGGCGCCGGCGACCGTGAACAGCGTGAGCGTGACCACCGCGACGACGTCGGTGAGCTGGAGGCGCAGGGCCTCGGCGACGAGCGCGGCGACCGCGCCCCACTGCACGACCGTCACCTGCGCGCGGACGGCGGGCGAGCGGTCCTGGCGCCGCCGGGCCAGGACGGGCACCGCCAGCACGAGCAGGGCGAAGCAGTAGACGGTGTGCAGGCCGAACACCAGCACCAGTGGCACGACGGGGCGCCCGGGCAGGGCCAGCAGCGGGGTGTCGCTCAGCGCCACGCGGCAGACGAGGACGAACACGGGCTCGACCACCAGCACCGCCGCCAGCCGCCGCGACGGGCGCCACCCCGGCCGGGCGGTGCGGTGCACGACGACGTAGAAGGCGCTGATGGTGGCGCCGATGGCGGGCATCCACAGGACCTGGGCGCCGAGCAGCAGGCCCACCTGGAGCACCCAGGCGACGTGGGCCGCCCAGACCGCGGCCATGACGCAGGTCAGGGCGAGCAGACCGCCCGCCGCCAGGCGTCTGCGCAGCACCAGCGCCACGACGGCGCTCAGCAGCGCGAGCGCGACGGCACCCGCGTGCACCGCCGCCTCCATGTTCATCGACCGTCCCCCGAGAAACGCACGCGGGGATTGTCGGGCCCCCCGGCGGCCCGGGTCGAATCGTCGGTGTGCCGGGCGGAACGGTGTTCGCGGACCGGGCCGCTCAACCGACCGGGCGCAGGATCGCGTCGACCTCGTTGTCCTCCGGACGGTCGGCCGGACGGTCGTCGGCGGTCAGCGCCAGACCCAGCCAGGCGAGGGCGTCGTGGCGCACGTCCAGCACGACGGTGTCGTCGACCGGGGAGAGCCGGTCGACCCACTCCACCACCCGCTGGGTGCTGCACCTGTCGTCCCCGGCGCCGGTCCGGCAGACCTCCTGGGCGCCCCGCACGGTGGCGGTGAGGACGGTCCCCGGGGAGGCCGCGGTCACGGGGACGGTGACCCGCGTCCACCCCGGCCGGGACGGCGAGGGGGCGACGGCCACCCGCGAGCGCTCGAGGCGGGGGTTGAGGGCCGGGTCGGTGGCCGGTGGCGTCGGCTGGACGCCCGGGCCCTCCGGTGTCTCCGGGGCCTCCGGCGCCGGGCTCGGCCGCGGCCGTGGCGGGGGTCGCAGGACCGGCCGGCGCGTCGGCGCGTCCGCGGCGGGCCGCGCCACGTCGGGCCCGGCGGCCGGGACCGGGGAACCCGCGGGCGCGGGGACCGTCGGCGGCGCGGGGGCGGGCGCGGGCGGTACGGCGGGGGCGACGCCGGCGTCGGGGGCGTCGGCGGACCCGGGGCCGTCGGTGGTCCCGGCCGGACCGGCGGGCGGGGCCGCCGAGGAGTCGGACCCCGAGCGCTCCAGGGCGGTCACGACGCCCGCGCCGACGGCGACGGCCGCGACGCAGGCGGCCACGGCGACCCACCGCGCGGTGTGACGTGCAGGGCGGCGCGGGCGAACGGCCGTGGTGCCGGTGCCGTCGGGACGGACCGCGTCGCCGAGGCTCGCAGCGCCCGTGCCCGACGCCGTACCGAGGTCGACCGCGCGGAGGGCGACGACGCCGGCCAGGGGGGCGAGCAGCGCACCCAGGTTCGACGAGACCTGGCCCAGCTCGCGCGCCGCTGTGCTGCAGCGGTCGCAGGTCTCGAGGTGCGCGGCCACGCGCCCGCGGCGCGTGCGCGGGACCGAGCCCCGCACGAACGCGCCGAGCTGGCGGACCACGCCCGTGCACGCCGCGTCCGTCGTCGCGCCCAGGTGGGCGTCGAGGTACGCCGTGCGCAGCCCCTCCCGCGCCCGGTGGGCGAGCACGCCGACGGCGTTCGCGGAGATGCCGAGCAGCTCGCCCACGTCCTCGTGGCTCATGCCCTCGACGGCGGTGTGCCACAGCACGTGCTGCCAGCGCGGCGGGAGGCCGGCGAACGCCGTGCCGACGGTGGCCAGCTCGAAGCGCTCGTCGGCGCCGTCGGGCACCGGGTCGAGCAGGGGGTCCAGGTCCTCGTCGTCCGGGACCAGGACGAGGCGGGCGTCGCGCCGCACGTGGTCGACCCAGGCGCTGTTGACGGCGGCGGCGAGGTACGGCCGGAACGCCGTCCGGGGTCCCCGCCCCTCCCGCAGCAGCCGCAGGATGCGCTCGAAGGCGGTGGCGGCGAGGTCGTCGGCGAGGCCGGGGCCGGCCCGGCGCGCGGCCATCGCCACGGCGAGGGGGTGGTAGCGCTCGAAGAGGGTCGCCACCGCCGCCGCGTCGCCGGCGCGGGCCCGCTCGAGGAGCTCGGTGTCGTCGTCGACGCCCCCGGTGCCGGGGGCGCCGGGGGTGGTGGGGACGGCGTGGAGGGGCCGCTGGTGGGTGGAAGTCATCGGTACCTGGCTGTGCTCGGGGGTCGACCTGTGCCGTGAGCGTAGGCCACCTCGGCCGCCTCGTGGGGCGCGAGCGAGGACGACCGCGCCGTGTGGTGCAGACCATCCGAGAAGTTCCCGCGCACCGCGTAAGGAACCCGCCCGGACCCCGTCCTACCCCTGCAGCCGTCGGTCGGACGGGTGCACCTCCGGGCGCGGCAGCAGCCGCGGCCGGGTTCGAGACGACGATGTGGGGATCAGCGTGAGCAGGAAGACGCGCGTGCGCGGGCCGGTGGCGACCGGCGGCGGCACGAGACGGGGGACGAGGGGGGCACGGCTCCTCTCGCAGGTGGCGGCCACGGTGGTGGCGGCGTCGGGGCTGGCGGGCGTGTCGCTCGCTGCCACGACGACGTCCGCCGTCGCGGCGGCGCCGCTGGAGTGCGACACCGTGTACTCCATCCAGGGGGCCTCGCCCCGCAACCTCTGGGCGCTGGGGGAGGACGGCACCCAGACCAGCGTGGGCACCTTCGACATCGGTGCGGGCGGGAGCCTCAACGGCCTCGGCATCGCCGACGGGGGCGGCCAGGCGTTCGGCGTCCTGCCCGCGACGACGGGCAGCGGCCGCACGGTCTACCGCTACGACCGCGCCACCGAGACGACCACGGCGCTCGGCGCCGGTGTCGCGAGCGCGCCGGTCACCCACGGCGCCCTGAACCCGCTCACCGGGTTCTACTACTACGGCGGGTTCAGCGGCTCGAGCATCCAGATCTACGGCTTCGACACCACGGCCAACACCTCGATCGGTCTCGTCGCCAGCGGCACGATCCCCACCGGCGGTGCGAACGGCGACTGGGCCTTCGACCAGCAGGGTCGTCTCTACGTCGTCGGCGGCGCCAACGGCAGCAACGTCTTCTCGGTCATCGACCAGCAGCTCCCGACCTCCGGCTCGGCCATCACCGTCACCGGCCGCCAGGTCACCGACGTGACCACGCCGTCGAGCCAGGCGATCAACGGCATCGCGTTCGGTGGCACCGGCTACCTCTACATGGCCAGCGGCGCCCAGCTGTTCGAGGTCAACCCCTCGACCGGCGCCGTCGTCTCGTCGAGCCCCCTCGCCACCTCCGGGTCGGTCGACCTCGCCTCGTGCGCCTCGCCCAGCACCATCCGCGTGCAGAAGGACTTCCCGGACGGCCGCGTGGTCGACGGGGACCAGGCGACGCTGAGCGTGACCGGCGGCGGCCTCACCCGCGGCAACACGGCCACGACGGCCGGCACCGACGCCGGGCTGCAGGACACGCCGGGCGAGACGGCCGGACCGGTCTTCGGCCTCGCGGGCACGACGTACACGATCAGCGAGAGCGGCAACGGTGCGCTCGCCGGCCGCTACACCGCGGCCTGGGCCTGCGTGGACGAGAACAACGGCTCCACGATCGCCTCCGGCACGGGTACGTCGGGCACGTTCACCCTCCCGAACGGGGGCGCCGACGGCGTCGCCGCGCTGTGCACGTTCACCAACGAGGCGCTGCGCCCGGGCATCGAGCTCGACAAGGTGGCCGGCACCCCGACGGGTGCCACCGCCGGCTCGACCATCACCTACAGCTTCACGGTGACGAACACGGGCGACGTGCCGCTGGCCACCGTCGCGGTCTCCGACCCGAAGGTCGGCACCGTCACCTGCCCGCCCGGCCCGCTGGCGCCGGGCGACGACGTGACGTGCACCGCCGCGCCGTACGTGCTCACGCAGGCCGACGTCGTCTCCGGCGTCGTCGACAACACCGCCGTCGCGACCGGCACCACCGGCACGCCCGGTGGCCCCACGGTCTCCGACGACGACAGCACCAGCACCCCCATCGACCGGGTCGCCACGCTGACGCTGGACAAGTCGGCGGGTGTGCCGGTGGACGTGAACTCCTCGGGGATCACGGATGCGGGTGACACGATCGGTTACTCGTTCACGGTGACCAACGACGGCAACGTGCCGGTCTCGGCGGTCGCGGTGGTGGACCCGATGGTGGGTGCGGTGACGTGTGACGTGGTGTCGCTGGCTCCGGGTGCGGTGGCGACGTGCGAGGCGGATGCCCCGTACGTGGTGACCGAGGCCGACGAGGTCGCGGGTGCGGTGGTGAACGTGGCCACGGCGCAGGGTGTGGACCCCGATGGTGACGAGGTGGAGTCGAACGAGGACTCGACCTCGACGCCGGTGCAGGTGCCGGCTCCGTCGGTGGCGCTGGACAAGCGTGCGGGTGCTCCGGTGGACGTGAACTCCTCGGGGATCACGGACGCGGGTGACACGATCGCGTACACGTTCGTGGTGTCGAACACGGGCAACGTGCCGTTGTCGTCGGTGGCGATCACGGACCCGCTGGTGTCGGGCCTGGTGTGCCCGGCGGGTGTGCTGGCGGTGGGTGGCAGCGTGACGTGCACGGCTGCGCCGTACGTGATCACGCGGGACGACGTGGATGCCGGTTCGGTGGAGAACACCGCGACGGCGGGTGCGGTGGACCCCGATGGTGACCCGGTCGCCTCGGACCCCGACTCCACCTCGACCCCGACCGAGCTGCCGCAGCCGGCCCTCGTGCTGGAGAAGGTCGCCGGGACCCCCGTCGACGTCAACGACTCCGGCCTGACCGACGCGGGCGACACGATCGCCTACACGTTCACGGTGACGAACACCGGCAACGTGCCCGTCGACGCCGTGCGCGTGCGGGACCCGAGGGTCGGCGCCGTGACCTGCGAGGCCGTCTCCCTGGCCCCCGGTGACGACACCACGTGCGAGGCCGACGACGACTACGTCGTCACCGAGCTCGACGAGATCGCCGGCGCGGTCGTCAACGTCGCCTCGGCGATCGGCAGCGACCCGTACGACGAGGACGTCGTCTCCGACGACGACACCACCACCACCCCGGTCGACCGGCCCGCCCCGGGCCTGGCGATGGAGAAGGTCGCCGGCACGCCGGTCGACGTGAACGGCTCCGGCATCACCGACGCCGGCGACACGATCGCGTTCACCTTCACGGTGACGAACACGGGCAACGTGCCGGTCTCCGACATCGAGGTCGACGACCCGATGGTCGGCGCCGTCACGTGCGAGGCCGTCTCGCTGGCTCCCGGCGACGACACCACCTGCGAGGCCGACGCGGCGTACGTCGTGACCGACGCCGACGAGGTCGCCGGGGTCGTGGCCAACACCGCCACGGCGAGCGGCACGGACCCCGACGGCGACCCGGTCGACAGCGACCCGGACTCGACCAACACGCCCGTCTCGACGCCGGCCCCGGCGCTGACGCTGGACAAGTCGGCGGGTGTGCCGGTGGACGTGAACTCCTCGGGGATCACGGATGCGGGTGACACGATCGGTTACTCGTTCACGGTGACCAACGACGGCAACGTGCCGGTCTCGGCGGTCGCGGTGGTGGACCCGATGGTGGGTGCGGTGACGTGTGACGTGGTGTCGCTGGCTCCGGGTGCGGTGGCGACGTGCGAGGCGGATGCCCCGTACGTGGTGACCGAGGCCGACGAGGTCGCGGGTGCGGTGGTGAACGTGGCCACGGCGCAGGGTGTGGACCCCGATGGTGACGAGGTGGAGTCGAACGAGGACTCGACCTCGACGCCGGTGCAGGTGCCGGCTCCGTCGGTGGCGCTGGACAAGCGTGCGGGTGCTCCGGTGGACGTGAACTCCTCGGGGATCACGGACGCGGGTGACACGATCGCGTACACGTTCGTGGTGTCGAACACGGGCAACGTGCCGTTGTCGTCGGTGGCGATCACGGACCCGCTGGTGTCGGGCCTGGTGTGCCCGGCGGGTGTGCTGGCGGTGGGTGGCAGCGTGACGTGCACGGCTGCGCCGTACGTGATCACGCGGGACGACGTGGATGCCGGTTCGGTGGAGAACACCGCGACGGCGGGTGCGGTGGACCCCGATGGTGACCCGGTCGCCTCGGACCCCGACTCCACCTCCACGCCCATCGAGCCCGTCCCGGCGCTCGAGCTGGTCAAGCTCGCCGAGCTCGACGACCTCGACCAGGACGGCCTCGCCGACCTGGGCGAGGAGGTCTGGTACGGCTTCGAGGTCACCAACACGGGCAACGTGACGCTGCTCGACGTCGCGGTCGACGACCCCAAGGTCGGCGCCGTCACGTGCGAGGCGACCACCCTGCGGGCCGGCGACACGGTGTTCTGCGTCGTCGACGAGCCCTACGTGGTCACGCAGGAGGACGTCGACGCTGGCTCGGTGCTCAACGAGGCGACCGCCTCGGGCACCCCGGTGGGCGGCGGCGACCCCGTCGACTCCCCGCCGTCGTCGACGGACACGCCGGCCGACGACCCGGCCGCGATGACGCTGGTCAAGACCAACGCCGTCGCCGGCGGTGGCCCCGCGGAGGTGGGCGACACGATCACCTACACCTTCGAGGTCACCAACACGGGCGCCGTGACGATCGACTCGATCGAGATCGACGACCCGATGCTGGACGACGCGGGCGTCGCGGTGGCCTGCCGCGAGACGACGCTGGCGCCGGGTGCGGCCACGACGTGCGAGGCCGACTACGAGGTCACCGCCGACGACGTCGCGGACGGCCCGATCGTCAACCGCGCCGCCGTCCGGGGCTGCACGCCGTCGGGCTGCGACGTGCTGCCGCCGGTCGTCTCCGACCAGTCGGACACGACGACGCCCGTCGCGGCTCCCGCCGCCCCGGCGCCGCCGGCCCCGGCCCCGGCTCCGGGCTCCCCGCTGCCGGACACCGGTGGCCCGGCCGCCGGGCTGATCGCCCTGGCCGCGCTCCTGCTCGCCGCGGGTGCCGGTCTGGTGTGGCGCGGACGGCGCCGGCGGACGGCGTGACCCACCGCTCGGCCACGCTCGTCCTCGCGACGGCACTCCTCCTCGGCTCCGCTGCGTGCAGCAGCGGGGCCGAGGAGGCCCCCCGCGCGGACGAGCCGACCCGCTCCCCGTCGACTCCCCCCAGGGTCGACGAGGAGCGGGTCTCCCCGCCCGGGCTGCCGGACCTCCCGGTGCTCGACGGGGCCCGCGGCGCGCGCTCCGACCTCGTGGGCGACGCGTGCGCGCCGGCCGCAGGGAGCGCGACGGACCCGGCTGCGGCCGTGCCCTCCGTCGTGACCGGTGAGCTCGTCAACGGCGGCTCCGACACGGCCGACTACCTGGTCGTCGTGAGCTGGACCAACGCGACGTCCGACGTGCTGGCGCGGGGTCACCAGCTCGCGGAGGGGCTCGCCCCCGGTGCCGCCGTCCCCGTCGAGGTGGCCGCCGAGCTGCCCGACGAGGTGGTGGCGTGCACCGTCAACGTCAGGCGCGGAGAATGGGCGGGGTGAGCCTCCCGCCTTCCACGCCCCCCGCACCCGGCACCCCGGTCGGCCCTCACGGGGGTGGGCCGACCGGGGCGCCGTCCTCCCCACCGTCCGCCCCGTCGTCCCCGTCGTCCCCGGGGACCCGGAGGCCGCCGTCGTCGCCCGCGCGCCGCTGGTCGACCCGCATCGGTCTGCTGCTGGTGGCGGTGGGGCTCGGCGTCCTGGGCTACGTGGCCTGGCAGCTGTGGGGCACCACCTGGGTGGCGGAGCGCCGCCACGACGAGGCGGTGACCGACCTCGAGGGCGCGTGGGACGACGGTCGCGACACGGTGCGCCTCGACTTCGGGGAGGCCACCGCGATCGTGCGCGTGCCGCGCTTCGGCGACGAGTACGCCGTACCCGTCCTGGCGGGCACCAGCGACACGGTCCTGGCCTCGGGGCTCGGGCACTTCGACGACACGGCGGCCCCCGGGGAGGTCGGCAACTTCGCCCTCGCGGGACACCGGATCACCCACGGCGAGCCGCTGCGGCGGATGACGGAGCTGCAGGTGGGTGACCTCGTCGTCGTGGAGACCCGCGCCGCCACCCACACCTACCGGCTGACGACCGGCGGGGACGACCTCGAGGTCTCCTTCACCGACACGTGGGTCGTCGACCCCCGTCCGGTCAACCCGGCCGAGGGCGGGCCCCAGCCGAGCGCGGCGCCCGATGCCCGGCTGCTGACCCTCACGACGTGCGCCGAGCTGTTCCACACCGACCAGAGGCTCGTGGCCTTCGGCGAGCTCGTCGAGACCACCCCGCGCGCGGGCTAGTGCCCGCGGACGAGCACCGCCGTGCCCGCGGGCACGCGCGGCTCGGCGCGGAGCCGGCGCAGGTCGTGCAGCATCTCGCCGCAGTCCGCGCACCCGTCGACGTGCTCCTGCAGGGCGGTGGTGTCGGCGCCCGCGCGGCCCACGAGCAGGGCGGGCAGCCGCTCGCGCCACGGGACGCAGTCGGGGGAGAGGGGCCGGCGCACGTGCTGGTCGAGGTAGGCCACCCGCAGGCCCTCCCGGGCGCGGAAGGCCAGGGCCGCCGCGGCGTTCGGGGTGAGGTCGAGGGCCGTCCCGACGTCGCGCAGCGAGCGGCGGTCCACGAGGGTCCACCACAGCACCAGCTGCCAGCGCCGGGGCAGCGACGACACCGCGCGGGCGAGCAGCCGGGACTCCTCGCGGACGCTCACGTCCTGGGGCGCGTGCGGCGCGTCGTCGTACCCCGCGGGCTCGTCGGTCCACACGTGGGGCGCGTCGCGGCGGACGTGGTCGACGTGCGCGTGCCGCACGGCGGTCAGGAGGTAGGCGCGGAACGAGCTGCGCGGCCCGGCCCCGGCGACGAGCTGGGCCACCACGCGGGCGAACGCCTCGGAGACGACGTCCTCGACGTCCCGCTCGTCGCACAACCGGGAGGCCAGACGCAGCGCGACGGCGCGGTGGGCCCGGTACAGCTGGTCGATCGCGTCGCGCTCGCCGCGACGGGCCCGCCCCAGCAGCGCCGCGTCACGGGACGCGATCGCGTTGAGGTCCTTCGCCGCACCCGACACGGGACGTCACTCTAGACGGGACGGGGCCCTCCCGTCCCGCGATGCGCGACCCCGCCCGGCGCCGTGCCCCTCCGACCTAAGATGGACCCCGATCCCCATGGACGCTCGCAAGCAGGCTCGCCAGCTCCTCCGCCCCCGCCCGCGGGCCGGAGGAGGCGGTCGCGCGCCCGCCGCCGGGCTGGCCGTGCTGGTCGCCGAGCTGTGGCCCGCGGGCCCGGACCGCCCTGTCGACGCCGATGCCCTGCGCCGCGTCGCCGCCGACTACGCCCGCCGCGGCGACGACCTGCGCCGGCTCCTGCACGACCTCGAGCAGGTGGTCGACGTCGTCGGCGGCACGTGGACGGGTTCCGACGTCAGCGCCCTCATCGAGCAGTCCGCGCTCGCGTGGTCCGACGCGTTCCTCGGGACGCAGGGCGGGTCCGCCCCGGCCCTGCCGTCGGCCCCGGGGTCCCTCCCGACCCCGGTCGGCGCGCGGGTGGAGGTCGTCGTCGTCCGGCTCGACCGCACCGCGGGCACCGTCCCCGACGACCTGCGCACGCTCTCGGTCGTCGCGGCCGAGCACCTGCCCGGCGCGCAGGTCGTGCTCGACCCGGCCCAGGGTCTCGGCGTGGTGCTCGTGCGCTCCGTCGGCGACCTGGGTCCTGCCCTGCGGGGCTTCACCTCCTCCTGCGCCGAGCGGCTGCGCGGCGCTCCCCGCATCACCACCGAGGTCGTCGAGGACGGCCCGGAGCGCGTCGCCCGCGTGCTCGGCCGGGCCGCCGGGTGACGGAGCGCGGGACCGGCGGGCAGGAGGAGCCGTTCGCGCGGCACGGGGCCGGCCCCCGCGACCTGGACGAGGATGCCGCCGGCCTGCTGGCCGACGTCGAGCACATGGCCCACGCGGCCGCCGACGACGGCCTGCCCATGCCCCGGCTCCTCGAGGACCTGCGCCTCCTGTGCGACCTGCAGGACGGGGAGGTGCTGCCCGTCGACCTGGTGCGGGTCGCGACGCTGGCGTGGTCGGACCGCCAGAGCACCCTGGCCCGGGACGGCGCCCGCCGCCGGCCCCGCGTCGTCGACGTCGAGGAGCTCGTGTGGGCGCTCGCCGCCCGACCGCCCGCCGCCGGCGCGGTCCCGCTGCTGGTGCTCGAGGTCGAGCCCGCGAGGGTACGGCGTGCCGCGGTCGCCGCCGCCGGTGACGGCGGTGGGGGCACCGACGTCGTGGTGGGGGTGGTGCGTGAGGTGTTCGGCGGCGAGGCGGACCTGGTCGCGGCCCCGTCGCCGCGCCACGTGCTGCTGCTGCCCGCGCCCGGTGCCGAGGAGGTCGACGTGCGTGCCGCGCGGGTGCTGGGGGCGGTGCGGGCGCTGGGGGAGCCGTCCCCGCTGGTCCACGGCGCGGTGCACCGCCTGGGCGCGGCGGGCGGCCCTCCGGTCCTCGAGCTCGACGACCTGCTCGCGCAGCTCCGCGACGCCTGAGCGCCGGTCCTCCCGGCCGCCGGCTCAGGCCTCGGTCGACCCCGGCTCCGGCGTGGGCCCGGAGAGCTGCTGCTCGGCCTCGGTGACGAGGGAGAGCACGGCCGCCGGTCCGCCGTCGCCCCGCACGACGGCGATGCGCCCCGTCGAGCTCGCGGCGGCGTGCACGTCCCGCAGCAGGTCGTCGGTGTCGGTGCCGTCGTCGGCCAGCGCCACCACCGCCAGGCGCCGGGGCGTCCACCGGGCGACGCCGATGGGCTGCCGGTGCCCGTCGGCCCACCGCACGAGGGCGGTGGCCTCCTCCGCCAGGTCGTCGGGATCGACGTCGACGACGGCGACGACGGCGCGCCGCGACCGGTCCGAGCCCTCGTCCGCGGCCAGGCGCTCCACCAGGGCGTGGGGGGTCAGCAGACCCGTCTCGGAGTCGTGGGCGGGCAGGCCCCGCAGGGCCGCGGCCCGCTCGTCGCGGGCGGTCCCCGTCGGCTGCGGCTCCGGGCGCGAGCGCCGCAGCACGACCGTCCACCCGCCCCCGTCGCCCTCGTCGAGCCGGGCGTGGGAGAACCCGGAGAGCCGTGCGGTCCCGCCCGCCACCGGCAGGCGGACCACCGTGCCGTCCGCGAACGGCAGCCCGACGCCCAGCAGCTCGGCCGCGGGCGCCCCGGGCGCCGGCTCGTGGCCGCCGAGGGTGAGGAGCAGCTCCGCCGGCCGGTTCCACTCGACCAGCCGCTGCGCGCCGTCGAAGGCCAGCACGACGGCGCCGAGGTCGTCGAGGAGACGCTCGGGGGCGGGTGGCACGTGCGGCTGGCGCGGCCCGGCCAGGCCGGCGACCACGAAGACGGCGACGGCGGCGACCGCCACGACGTCGGTGAGCTGCAGCCGCAGGGCCTCCGCGACGAGCGCCCCGACCGCACCCCACCGGATGGCCGCGACCTGCAGGCGCACCGCCCCGACGCGGTCGTCGCCGCGCCGCGCCAGGGCCAGCACGGTGAGCAGCAGCAGGGAGAAGCAGTACGCCGTGTGCAGGGCGAAGACGGGGCCGAACGCGACGGCGGGGCGCACGGTGACGATCACGTCGGTCCCGAGGGCCAGCCGCAGGACCGTCACGAGGACGGGCTCGGCGACGAGCAGCAGCGCGAGGGGGCGGGCCGGGCGCCAGCCCCGCTCGGCGCTCGCCCGCGCCACGACGTACATCGCCCCGCAGGTCGCGCCGACGCTGGGCAGCCACAGCACCTGGGCCGGGATCGCGCCCACGACCTCGAACCAGGTCACGTGGGCGGCCCACACGACGGTCGACGCGCAGGCCGCGACGACGAGGCCGCCGCCCACCAGCCGTCGGCGCCCGAGGAGGGCCACGACCGTCACGGCCACGGCCACGACGGTCGCGGCGGCGTGCAGCGCCACCCCGGCCGTGCCGCTCACCGCCGGCCCCCGCAGGCGGCGCGACGGCGCGTCGGTCCGACGGTCGACGGGGTGGCGGACATGACGGTGCGGTGCTCCTCGGTGCGGTGGTGGTCCCCGGCAGCAGCAGCCGGCGGGCGTTCCCGGTCATTGTGGTCCAGGTCGGGCGGTGCGCCGCGCCGCCGGGCCCTCCCGGGCCGGCCGGACTCAGCCAGGTGAGCAGGGGGAGCCGGGTGAGCAGGGGGAGCCGGGGTCGGCCGCCCGGCGGCGGAGCGCGGCCACGCCCGCCGCCAGGTCGTGCGCGGTGGGGATCCACCCGCGCCGGAGCTCGGCCGCGTAGAGCGCCGACAGCTCCGCCAGCTCCTCCCCGGAGGGCTCCTCGACGGACGGCTCGACCGCCGTCGGCCCGGTCTCCCCCTCGCCGGACTGCGGCGCGCCGGCCTCCCGCCGGCTGCGCCGGGCCTCTCGGACCACCACGGTTCCCCCTGCTCGTCGACTCCCTCGGGGGAAGGACGCACGAGACCGGTGCTCCTTACGCGGGAACGGCGCCGCGTCCTGTGGTGCGGCTCACGTCGTTGCGGTCGGCCGCGGTCGGGGCCCCGTCCTCGCCGGACGCGCGCGGCGTTCACCCCCGGCGCACAACGGGCCGGCGGCCGTCCCACCCCGCGCGGGTGAGGGTCCCTACCGGCGATCCCGAACAATGGCGAGATGGTGAAGCGACGCTCGGCCGACCGTGACGAACCGGACCGCACGCGCGGGGTGCGCCTGGGTGAGCGGGACGGGCGACGGAGCTCGACGCGCTACGGGTCGGCGGTCGTCGCCGGGTCCCTGCGGTCGACGGACCCCGCGCTCGCCGACGAGGTCGAGGCGGGCCGCGACTGGCGACGCGAGTACGCCGGCCACCTCGCCCGCTCCACGACGCTCGCGGCCAGCGCCACGTCCGCGGTCCGCATCGCGCGCGACGGGCTCGCCGCGGCCCACGCCCAGGCCGCCTTCGTCGACGACGAGGGGAACGAGACCCCCCTGGACGAGTGGCGCCGCACGGCCGACGTCGCCGCCGCCCCCGCGCTCGGGAGCACGACCGTCGAGGGCACGGGCGAGCGGCTCGAGCGCGTCGAGGTGCCCTACCGCGGCGCGGTGCTGAGCGGCGCCGTGCTGCTGCGCCAGCTCGACACGTGGGTGGCCGACGGCGTCGTCGAGCCCGGGTTCGCCGCGGCGATCGCCCGGGTCGAGGCCCACCCCGAGTGGCTGCGGCTGCCCGGCCACCAGGTCGTGCTGCTCGGCGCGGGGGCCGCCATGGGACCGCTGCCGTCGCTGGTGCGGTGGGGCGCCGACGTCGTCGCCGTCGACGTGCCCGTGCCGCGGGTGTGGGAACGCATCGCGGGGCTGGCCCGCGCGGGTGCAGGGCGCGTGACGGCCCCGGTCCGTGAGGACGCCGCAGGCCCGGGCGTGCCGGGCGTCCACGTGGCGCAGGACCTCGCCGCGCTGCGCCGCTGGCTCGCCGAGCGCCACGACGGCCACCACGACGGCCACGCCGGGCCGGCGCGCGTGCTCGGCACCCACCTGTACGCCGACGGCACCGCCCACGTGGAGCTGACGCTGGCCGCCGACGTCCTCGCCCAGGACGTGGCGGGCGCCGCCGACGGCGTGCTGGCCTACCTCAACACCCCGACCGACAGCTTCCTCGTGCCGGAGGCCGTGATGGCGCACGCCCGGGAGCGGGCCGACGACCGGACCTGGAACGGCACCGTGCACCGCGCCGCGCGCCGGGCCAGCGGCGACCGCCTGTTCCGTCCGGGCTACGCGACGACGTACGCGGACGAGCAGGGCGAGCGGTGGGGGCTCGTCGACACCCTCGTCGACGTGCAGGGCCCCAACTACGCGCTCGCGAAGCGGATGCAGCGCTGGCGCGGCGTGGTGAACGCGGCCGACGGCCGGCCCACCTCGACCACCGTGGCGCCCGCCTCCTGGACCCGCTCGGTGACGAAGAACCGGGTGCTCGCGTCCGTGTACGCCGGCGCCCACCGCTTCGGGGTCGAGATCTTCCAGCCCGAGACGGCCGCGGCGCTGATGGCGGCGAAGCTGGTCGCCGACGTCCACGACGGGCCCCGTCCGGCCGCCCACCCCGAGGCGCTCTTCAGCAGCACCGCGGTGCACGGCGGGCTGTGGCGCCAGCCGTTCGAGCCGCGCTCCGCGCTCGGCGTGGCCGCCCTCGTCGGCGGACCGGGCACGCTCGCGCGGGCGCTGCCGGTGCCCCGCCGTACCGGCACCCGGGGCTGACCCCCGGCCGTCGGTCAGCCGCCGGTCGTCCGACGGCCGGCCACGGGTCACAGGTGCGCGCCGAGGAACTCCAGCTGGGCGGGGGCGGTGCGGCGCCAGTAGCCGAGGTCGTGGTCGCCCCGCTCGAACCCGCCGGCCGGGCGCTCCGCGAACCCGTCGACGTAGTCCTCGGTCGCCGCGCAGAACGGGTCGCCCAGCCCGCAGTCGACGCGCGTCGCCACCCCGGCGAGCCGCGACTGGCGGCCCATGACGGTGACCGCCTCGAAGTCGGCCCGACCGTCGAACGCCCCGGGGGCGGTGTCGCGGTGGTCGTGCCACAGCGCGGGGCTCATCACGGCGACGGCCCGCACCCGCCCGGCGCCCAGGAGCCCGGCGAGGTGCAGCGCCCCGAAGCCGCCCATCGACCACCCGGCCAGTCCGAGCCGGTCGGTGTCGAGGCCGCGGTCGCGCAGGAGGGGGAGGAGCTCGTCGACGACCATCGCGGCCGGGTCGTCGCCGTCGGCGCGCGCGTGCCAGTAGGTCTCGTCGCCGTCCACGCTCGCGAGGGCGAACGGCGGCGTGCCTCCGGCGACGGCGGCGGCGAGGAACCGGTCGAGCGCCAGGTAGCCGGGGGCGAACGCGGACGCGTGGTCGTTGCCGCGCCCGTGCAGCACGACGGCGACGGGCAGCCCCTCGGGGTCGCCGGGCGGGAGCGCGACGCTCCACCCGCACTCCCGGCCCTGCCGCGCCCGGGAGACGAGCACCCCGCGCTCGACCCGGCCCCCGGTGGCCTCGGGGACGACGCCGTCGGCCCCGTCGAGGCCGAGGTGGCGGTAGAGCGTCGCGCGGCCCGGCAGGACCCCCTCCGCCACCCCGATCCCGCCGGCCAGCGCCGCCAGGGCGCCCGCCCCCGCCCCGAGCAGCGTGCCGCGGCGGGTCACCCCGCTCATGCCGGGTCCCCGTCCCCGGGCGCCGTGGGGCCCGCAGGGGTGACGGGGGCGGTCGCCTCCAGGTGGCGGCGTGCCTGGCGGAGGGCGTTCGTCAGGCGGGTCCGCGCCTCGGCGCGGTGGTGGCCGTTGCGGGGCGAGGGGTGCGGGACGGCCAGCACCGGCAGGAGCCGGGGCAGGGGCTCCGCGCCGGTGCCTGCCTCGGGGCCGAGCGTGAGGTGGCGCATGACGCCGGTGAGCGCCGGCGTACCGACCGTGACGACGACGGCGAGGTCCGGGCACGCGTCGAGCACGGCGCGCAGGGCCGGGCGGGCGGCGTCGAGGTCCGCCGTGGTCGGTGCACGGCGGTGGCCGTCCGCGTCGTGCAGCGGCCAGGGCACGACGTTCCAGCGCAGGTAGTCCGACCGCTCCAGGCCCGCCTCCGCGCGGGCGGCCCGCAGCACGGCGCTGGTCGGGTCGGCGTTGTCCTCGGAGCTGAACCCGAGGGCGCCGGCCGCGACGGTGCGCGGCCCCGGCGTCTCCATCAGCACGAGGACGCGCGCGGCGGTGCCGGCCCCGTCGGGGTCGAACCAGGGGACGAACCGCCCGCCGGCGGCCCGCCAGGCGCGGACGAGCGCGTTCAGGCCGGCCACGTGCGGGGCGTCGACCCGGCGGGACTTGTCCTCCACCCGCGCATCCTCACACCCCGTCGGGCGGTGGTGTCTTCACGAGCGGCACCGGAGGTGGGAGTGTCGCGCCATGAACGCGACGGACCCGTTGCCCGAACGCATGGCCAGTGCGGCACGCGAGCTGCAGCACGAGGAGGACGCCCAGACCACGCTCGAGGCCGCGGTGCGGCTGGCGGTGACCAACGTGGAGGGGTGCGACGCCGCCGGGGTCTCCATCGTCCACCGGAGCAGGAGGATCGACACCCCCGCGTCGACCGACGAGCTCGCCCTGCGGGCGGACGTCCTGCAGCACGAGACCGGCGAGGGGCCCTGCCTCGATGCGATCCGGCGCGCCGAGACCGTGTGCTCCCCGAGCCTCGCGCACGACGAGCGGTGGCCCGTCTGGGGGCCGCGCGTCGTCGCGGAGACGGGGGCGCGCAGCGTGCTGGCCTGCCGGCTCTTCACCCTCGACGACACGGTGGGGGCGCTCACCCTCTACTCCCGCTCGAAGGACGCGTTCGGCCCCTCCGACGTCGAGGAGGCCTCCGCGCTCGCCGCGCACGCCGCGGTCGCGATCGCCGCCGCCCGGGAGATCGAGGGCCTCGGGATCGCGCTCGACACCCGCACGCTCACCGGGCAGGCCACCGGCATCCTCATGGAGCGCTTCGACATCGACAGCCGTCGGGCCTTCGAGGTGATGGTGCGGCTGTCGTCGGCCGGCAACACGAAGCTGCGCGACATCGCCGGGGAGATCGTCGCGACCCGCGGAGCCCCGGGCCAGCGGCCCTAGCTCCGACGGGCCGGGCGGACGACGCGACCGGGGCGGCAGGGCCCGGAAAGGGCGAACCGCGGTAGCGTCTCGGGTCGCCACCGCGGTTCACGACCCATCATGGCGCACGGCCGGCGACGTGTCCCGGTTTTCCCCGAGTCGGCTCAAGCCGCCGCACCGCCCGGCAGCCACCACGCCCGACAGCCGGGCCCTCACGCGCCGGTGCGGCGTCGACCGCGCTCGGCGAGCTCGGAGATCCCCAGGCGGGGGCGCTCGTGCTCCCCCTGCCAGCGCCCGGGCGCCACGGCCTCGACGGACCGGCCGAGCCCCGGTGCCCGACCGGGGTGGTCGAGGCGGAGCCGGGCGGCGTCGACGTCCTGCCGCCACAGGCCACCGGCCCGTGGGTGGTGCCGGCGCAGCACGTCCGGCGCGAGGACGACCTCCACCTCGCGCAGGGTGCGGGTGTGGGGCCAGGTCCGCGTCCGACTGTGGAGGAGCCGCACGGACGCCACCTGCTCCCAGGGGATCTCGGCCTCGCCCCGCATCGACCACAGCGCGATGCCGCGGGGCCCCACGTCGTACCGCGGCAACCGGCGCCCCAGCAGCAGCAGGCCGGCCCCGGCCAGGAGGGTGATGACCACCAGGGCGGCGAGCGCGACCCAGTGCTCGCCGACGTCCCCGCCGGCGGCGCGCTTCCGGCGCAGGTCGTCCGCCGTCAGCGCCGTGACCGCCAGCAGCACCCCGAGGCCGATCCAGGCGCCGCGCCCGCGGGACAACGGGACGGGACCCCAGCCGGGGCGCGGCGCCGGACCGGGAGGCAGGGACATCGGGGGGCTCCGTTCCGCAGGGCTCCGCCTGGCCGGGAGCACGGCGGGCTGCCTGCCCCCCGGCCCTGCCCGGGAAACCCCGCCTCAGCGCCCCTGGTGCCCCGACCGCCCCTAGCGCCCCGACCGCTCCGAGCGCCACAGCACGGTGCCGCCCGGGTCCCGCACGGCAGCGGCCGGCGAGCCCTCGAGGTCGATCTCGACGTCGAGGTGGTCGTCGGGGGACGTGCGCGAGGTGACGCGGTAGGCGTACCGGGTGTTCTCCAGCCGCAGCGACCGGGTCGTCGCGTCGACGAGCCACGGGTGGCGCCGGCGCAGGGAGACCAGCGCCTGGTGGGCCCGGAACACCGGCTCCCCGAGCGGGCTGAGGTCGGCCGGCGAGGCGGGGAACGCCGGCCGCACGGCGTCGTCGCCGCCCAGGCGCTCCTCCTTCGTGCCGGTGAAGCCGTGCTCGTCCCCGGCGTACACCGACGGGATGCCGCCGACGGTCATCAGCACCGCGAGCGCCACCACCGCCCCCTCGGCGCCCAGGGTGGTCGCGATGCGGGTGACGTCGTGGTTGCCGACGAAGGTCTGCGGCACGAAGGAGCGCAGGAAGTCGGTGTGGCGCCCCAGCGCGTGGTCGAGCTCGTGCAGGTTGCGGTCGAGGATGCTCGACCAGATCGCCTTCCACAGCTCGTACTGCGTCACCGAGTCCACCCCGGAGGCGGCCACGAACGCGGCGTAGTCACCGTGGATCACCTCGCCGAGGAACCACGCCCCCGGGTGCTCGGCGCGCACCCGCGGCAGCACCGCGGCCCAGAAGGCGGGGTCGACCGAGTACGCCGCGTCGAGCCGCCAGCCGTCGACGCCCCGGCGCAGCCAGTGGCCCATCACGTCGACGACGAGGTCCGCCGTCGCCGGGTCGGAGTGGTCGAGGCGCACGAGGGCGTCGTGGCCCTCGAACACCCGGGCGCGGGGGCCGCCGGGCGCATCGCGGTCGAGGTCGAGGACGCGGGCCGCGTCCCCGTCCGGGTCCGCCAGCGCCTGCGCGTGGAGGGGGTGGGCCCGCCCGACGTGGCTGAACACCCCGTCGAGCAGCACGCGGATGCCGCGGCGCCGGCACTCCTCGAGCAGCAGGTCGAGGTCGGCGTCGTCGCCGAGACGGGGGTCGATGCGAGAGAAGTCGACCGTGTCGTAGCCGTGCGTCTCCGAGGCGAAGACCGGGCCGAGGAGCAGTCCCGACGCGCCCAGCTCGATGAGGTGGTCGAGCCACGGGACGAGCGCGCGCAGCCGCGGGCCGGGGGACGGGTCGGGCTCACGGATCGGCGCTCCGGTGAACCCGAGGGGATAGACGTGCCACCACACCACGTGCCGCTGCCAGTCCATCGGTGACGCCTTCCCTCGGTGGACCCCGGTGGGCCCTCGGTCTGCCCTCGGCGGGCCCGGACCCGGCCGAGTCTCCCGGTGCCGCACAAGCACGCCGTGCCCCGCGTGACGGGCGCCACCCGGATCGGCCGGAACACCGGCGGGGGCGACCTCGTTGTGCAGGTCGCGTCGGTCCGAGTTCATGCCCCCGGGCCTCACCCCTTGCCGCTACGAGCGGCCTTTCGCCGAGAGGCGGCTGACGGGCCGGCGAGCACGACCACGCGGCCACCCGCCGGGTAAGCCCCGGTCGGGTGGCCGCGTGCGTGAAGGGAGCGCAGGCCCCCCGGCGAGCCCCCCACGGGCGCCCGCGAGCGCCCCCTTCGCACCGTTGACTACTGTCGGCCACATGTCGTCCACGTGCCTTGAACGCCGGTGAGGGTCTGCGTCGTCGCGTCCAGCCGTTTCCCGCTCGCCGAGCCGTTCGCGGGGGGCCTGGAGGCCCACAGCCACCACCTCGTCACCGAGCTGCGCCGTCGCGGCCACGAGGTGACGGTGTTCGCTGCCCCGGGCTCGGACGAGTCGCTCGGCGCCCAGCACCTCGACGTGCGCCCGTTCGCGTCGACCCCGACCGCGCGCGCGGACGTGGCGGCGCCCCCGGAGTGGTGGATGCAGGAGCACCACGCCTACCTCAGCCTCATGCTCGAGCTGCGCGACCGGGGCGTGGACGTCATCCACAACAACAGCCTGCACCACCTGCCCGTCGCGCTCTCCCGCATCGTCGACGCCCCCGTGGTGACGACGCTGCACACGCCGCCGCTGCCGTGGCTGGAGTCGGCCGTGCGCCTCGCCTCCGAGCGCTGCCGCTTCATCTCCGTGAGCGCGGCCATGGCCGCGAGCTGGTCCCCGAGCGTGGCCTCCACGGTGGTGCCCAACGGCATCGACCCCGCCCGCTGGGCGCCCGGCCCCGGCGGTGACCGCGCCGTGTGGGCCGGCCGGCTGGTGCCGGAGAAGGCGCCGCACCTCGCGATCGCCGCCGCCCGGCGCGCCGGGATGGGCATCGACCTCGTCGGCCCGCTGGGCGACCACGCCTACGTCGCCGAGCACGTGCTCCCGCAGCTCGACGACCAGGTCCGCCACCTCGGCCACCTCGGCCAGCAGCAGCTGAACGAGGTGCTCGGTCGCGCCGCCGTCGCCGTGGTGACCCCGGCCTGGGACGAGCCGTTCGGCCTCGTCGCCGTCGAGGCCATGGCGTCGGGCACCCCGGTCGCGGCGTTCGCGCGCGGCGCCCTGCCGGAGATCGTCGACGACTCCTCGGGCCGCCTGGCCGCGCCGGACGACGTCGACGGCCTCGCCACCGCCATGCGCCAGGCGGCGCTCCTCGACCGCCACGCGGTGCGCCGGCGCGTGGAGCAGGCGTTCTCCCTGCGGGCCATGGTCGACGCCTACGAGAGCGTCTACCGCGACGTCGTGGCCTCCGCGTCGAGGGCGGCGTGACCGCTGACCGGCCGCGCGTCGGCTGGTACATCCACCACCACGGCCACGGGCACCTCCACCGGGCCCTCGCCGTCGGCGCCGAGCTGGGCCGCCGCGGGTCCGAGGTCACGGTCCTCAGCAGCCTCGCGCCCGACGCCGCGCACGCCGGCCCGTGGGTGCGGCTGCCCCGCGACGACGGCGGCGACCCCGCCGCGCTGAGCGACCCCACCGCCCGCGGGCGGCTGCACTGGGCGCCCGTCCACCACGACGGCCTCCGCGAGCGCACCCACCTCGTCTCCGCGTGGATCGCCGAGCACCGGCCCGACGTGGTCGTCTGCGACGTCTCCCAGGAGGTGGCGCTGCTGTGCCGCCTCCACGGCGTGCCGGTCGTCTCCGTGGTGCAGCCGGGCGACCGGGGCGACGGCCCGCACCGCCTCGGGCTCGGGCTCGCCGCCGCGCTCGTCGGCTGCTGGCCGGCCGGGGCCGGCGACCTCGTGACCGGCCTGCCCGCGACCGACGTACGCCGCGTGGTCCCCGTCGGCGGCCTCTCCCGGTTCCCCGTGGCCCCGGCGCTGCCGGCGGCGGAGCGCACCGACGAGGTCGTGGTGTTCGGCGGCTCCGGGGGCGCGGCGTGGACGCCCGCCCAGCTCGACGCCCTCGAGGCCCGCGCCGGCCGCCCCGTCCGGGTGCTCGGCACCGGGTCGTGGGAGGAGCGCCCGTTCGACCGGCTGCGCGCCGCGGCGCTCGTCGTCGTGCAGGCGGGCCAGAACGCGCTGGCGGAGGTCGCGGCGGCCCGGGTGCCCGCGGTCGTCGTACCGGCCGACCGGCCCCACGACGAGCAGCGCACGACGGCGCGGCGGCTGGCCCGTGGGGACTGGCCCGTGCGGGTGCTCGACCGGCTCGAGCACGACGACTGGCCCCGCCTCCTCGCCGAGGTCGCCGGCCTCGACGGCGCGCGCTGGGAGAGCTGGTGCGACGGGGGAGCCGCCGCGCGGTTCGCCGACGTCGTGCTCGACGTGGCCGCCGGCGCGCGGCACCCCGACGACGGGCTCGTCGCGTGAGCCGCACCGCGGTGCTGACGGTGGCCCACGGGCGCCACGAGCACCTGGCCGGTCAGGAGGCGTCGCTCGCGACGAGCACCCGCCCCGCGGACGTGCGCGTCGTCGTCGCCCTCGCCGACCCCGGCATCGAGGGCCCGCACGTGCTCCACGTCGACGCCGACCCCGCCGCCCTGCCGGTCGCCGCCGGCCGCAACCGCGCGGCCGAGGCCGCGATCGCCGCCGGCGCCGAGGTGCTCGTCTTCCTCGACGTCGACTGCCTCGTCGCCCCGGGCACCGTCGCCGCGTACGAGCGGGCGGTCACCGCCCGCCCCGACGCACTGTGGTCGGGGCCGGTGACCTACCTGCCCGCCGAGGCGCGCCCGTACCGCCTCGACGCCCTCGCCGACCTGGACGCCCCGCACCCGGCCCGCCCCGCGCCCGCCCCCGGCGCGCGCGTGCCCGAGCCGCGCTGGGAGCTGTTCTGGTCGCTGTCGTTCGCGCTGCACGCCGACGCGTGGCGGGCCACCGGCGGCTTCGACGAGGCGTACGCCGGCTACGGCGCCGAGGACACCGACTTCGGCCAGCGGGCCGCCCGGGCCGGGCTGGAGCTGTGGTGGGACGGCAGCGCCCGCGCCTACCACCAGCACCACCCGGTCTCCCGGCCGCCGGTCGAGCACGCCGCGGCCATCGTGCGCAACGGCCGCGTCTTCCACGAGCGCTGGGGGTGGTGGCCGATGAGCGGCTGGCTCGAGGAGATGGCCGAGCTCGGGGTCGTGCGCCGCGACGGCGACGGCTGGGCGCTGGCGGGGGTGCAGCGGTGACGTCGTCCGCCGTGCCCGTCCACCTCGTCCTCGGCGACCCCGGCCACGGGGTGGTCCGGTGCGCCCGCGACGTCGCGCACTGGGTCGGTGCCCCCGTCGTGACCGACGCCGCGGAGCTCCCGCCTGGTGCGCGCGTGCACCTGCACCTCACCGACCGCGTCGTCGCCCCCGACCCGGAGAGCGCGGCACGGGAGGTCGAGGCGCTGGCGGCGCGCGTGCGGCTGACCGTGACGCTCCACGACGTGCCCCAGCCGACCGACGGACGGGCCTTCGAGCGCCGGGTCGACTGCTACCGCCGCGTCGTGGCGGCCGTCGCGGGCTGGGCCACCAACTCCGAGCACGAGCGCGCCGGGGTCGAGCAGCGGTGCGCGCCGCCCACCGACGGGGTCGTGGTGCCGCTGCCCGTCGCCCCGCTGGTCGACGCGTCGGGACCGCCGACCGCGGCGGACGTCGCGCGGGCCGCGGAGGGGGGCGAGGTCGGCGTCTTCGGCTTCGTCTACCCCGGCAAGGGCCACGCGGAGGTGCTCGAGGCCGTCGCCGCCCTGCGTCGCGGGGGACGCGACGTCCGTGCCGCGTTCCTCGGCGCGCCCGCCCCGCGTCACCAGGACGACCTCGACGCGCTGGTCCGGCGGGCCGCGGACCTCGACGTTCCCCTGCGGGTCACCGGCTCGGTGCCCGACACCGGGCTCGCCGCGGCGCTGCGCGGCGTCGCCGTCGCGGTCGTGGGCCACCGCAACGTCTCCGCCTCCGCCTCCCTCTCCTCGTGGCTGGCCGCCGGGCGCCGCCCGTTGGTGCGCGACGGCGCCTACGCCCGGGAGATGGCCGACCTGCGCCGCGGGACGGTCGTGACCTACACCGACTCGGGGCTCGTCGTGGCCCTCGGGGCGGCGCTCGACGACCCGGGCTCGACCTGGCTCGCCCCCGGCACCGACCTGCGCCCCGGCCCCGACGATGTGGCGGCGGCCTACCGCGCCTGGTGGGCGCGGCTGGCGGAGGGTGCAGCGTGAGCGCCGTGCCCCCGGCTGCCCCCGCCTCCCTGGGTCCTCCCTCCTGGGGGACCACCGTGCCCGGCAACGCCTGGGACACCGCGCCCGCCGCCGAGCCCCGGTCCGTCACGGTCGTCGTCACCCACTACGAGCAGCCGGCCGAGCTCGCCCGCACGCTCGCGGCCCTCGGACGGCAGACGCTGGCCCCGCACCAGGTGGTCGTCGCCGACGACGGCTCGCCCACCCCGCCCGTCGTGCCGCCCGGCGTCGAGCTGGTGCGGCAGGAGGACCGCGGCTTCCGCGCCGCCGCCGCCCGCAACCTCGGGGCGGCCCGGGCGACCGGCGACGTGCTCGTCTTCCTCGACGCCGACACCAGCCCCGAGCCCGGGCTCCTCGCCCGGCTCACCCGCCTGCCGTCCGCGCTGCCCGAGCTGCTCGCCGTGGGCCGCCGCCGCCACGCGGACCTGGCCGGGGTGCCGACCGACGCGCCGCTGCCCGCAGCGGCCGAGGCCCGCGAGCTGGCCGAGCCGGCCTGGCTGCGCGACGCCTACCGCCGCAGCGAGGACCTGCTGGCCGCCGACGCGACGAGCTTCCGCTTCGTCATCTCCGCCGTCCTCGCCTGCTCGCGCTGGTGGTTCGAGCTGCTCGGCGGCTTCGACGAGACCTTCGGCGGCTACGGCGGCGAGGACTGGGAGCTCGCCCACCGCTCGTGGCTCGCGGGCGGCCTCGTCGCGCACGTGCCGCACGCCGTGGCCTGGCACGACGGCCCCGACGCCGGCGTGGCCCCCCGCGCCGTCGACGACGGCCTGGCCGAGGCCGTCGCGGTGGCCGACCGGGTCGCCGTGCCGGGGGTCGCGTGGCGCGGCCTGCTGCGCGGGCCCGTCGACGTGGTCGCGAGCGTGCCCGGTGACCTCGCGGGTACGGCGCTGCTCGCCACCGTGGACGGCCTCCTGGCCGCCCTCCCCACGGTCCGCGTGCTCGTCGACCCCGCGCAGCACCGGGCGCTCGGGGACGACCCGCGCCTCGTGTCCCGGGACCCCGGCGGCGCCGCGCTGCTGGGCCGCGCCCGCGTCCACCTCGAGCTGCACCGCGGGCTGCGGGGCGACGCGGCGGCGTACCGGGAGCTGGTCGCCGCGGTCGCCGGCCCGGGCGACGCCGGCACCCGCGTGCTGGGCGACGGCCTCGCGTCCGTCCACGACCTGCGCCTGCACCGGCGCGCCGCCCGGTGGGGACGCCCCGGGCTGGCGCCGACCGCCGCCCTCGACGTGCCGGGGCTCGACGCCGTGCCCGCCGACGGCGAGCTCCGCGCGTACCTGGGTCAGTGGTGGTGAGCCGCCGCGGCCAGCGCCCGCGCGTAGACCGCGTCGTGGGCGTCGGCGACGGCCGCGCGCTGCGCCCGCCGCTCCGCGACGGTGACGGGCGGGCGGCTGCCGCGCTCGTGGGCCGCGCGCAGGGCCGTGGCGAGCGAGGTGGCGTCGATGCCGTCGTCGTCGAGGTCGAAGAGGTCGACGGGTCCCTGGTCGCGGTAGAAGCCGCCGCGCGGCGCCACGACGTCGGTGCCGAGGTCGCGGCAGGCCTCGAGCCAGCCGGAGTGCGTGCCGAAGCGGTAGGGGAGCACCGAGACGTCGAGCGCCGCGAGGTGCGCCCAGAGCTCGTCGTCGGGGAGGTAGTCGTGCACCAGCACCTCCACGTGGTCGCGCCGCCCCGCCTCGTCGAGCAGGCGCACGACCTCGGGGTCGTGGCGCGGTGCGTCGGGCCGCAGGGCCGCCGCGTGCACCGCGACCTGCAGGGTCGACCCGGGCAGCGCGGCGACGGCCTCGACGAGGGCGGGCAGCACGTCGCGCGCCGCCACGTTGGCCCGCAGGCTCTTGAGGTCGACACCGACCCGCAGCGGTGCCCCGGGCGCCCGCGGGGCGCGGCGGGCCTGCCAACGCTCCATGGCGTCGAGCGGTACGACGTGGGGGTGCGGCACGACGGTCGGCCGGCGGCCCCAGCGGCGGGCGACCTCGTCGGCAGCGCCGTCGGTGAGGGTGACGAGCGTGTCGGCGGCGGGGACGAGCACGTCGAGCTGCTGCTCGTGGGCGCCGGCATCGGACAGGTGGGGGTTGCGCAGGTCGTGGACGGTGAGCACGAGGGCGCGGCGCCGCGCGCGCAGCGCGGCGACCAGCTCCTGGAGCTGCGCTGGGCTGCGACCCTCGAACCCGAAGTGGACGTGGAGGAGGTCGAGGTCGGTGGCGGTGACGAAGTCCGCCTCGAGCAGGCGCGGCGGCCACCAGTGACCGGTCGGCACGCCGTCGGCGTCGAGGCCCGGCGGGTCCGGCAGGCGCAGGGGGCCCTCGCGGTCGAGCGGCGCGACGTGGTGCACGTAGGCGTGGTCGGCGGGCACGGAGCCGACGACCACCCGGGCCGCGTCGCCCGACCGTCCGCGCTGGTCGGCCTGCTGGGGCTCGTCGGGTCGCGTCACCCGGTGGAGCGTAGGGGACACCTCCACGGCCCCGGACGGGTGTCGGCGTGACCCGCAGCGAGGCCGAGCGGCAGCACTTCGGCGCGTTCCACGGCCTGCGCGACGCCGACCCGGCCGACCCCTCGGCGCCGCCCACGGCGCCGCCCGCCCCCGACGCCCCGCTCGTGGTCGTCGTCGGCAACTGCCAGGCCGAGTCGCTGCGGCTGCTGCTGGCCTCGGACGACGTGCGCACCGTGCGGCTGCCCGCGATCCACGAGCTGGGCGCCGACGACGTGCCGCGCCTGCGGACCCTGCTGGCGCGCACCGACCTCCTCGTCACCCAGCCGGTGGGCGCCGGCTACCGCGGCCTGCCGCTCGGCACGGAGGAGCTCGCCGCGCACCTGCCGCCGGGCGCGCGCACCGTGCTCGTGCCCCCGATCCGTTACCACGGCCTGCACCCGTGGCACGTCGTCGCGCACCCGCCGGGCCTGGCGGACCCGGACCCGCCGCGCGCGGCGTACCACGACCTCCGCACCCTCGCCGCCGCCCTCGAGGCCGGGCCCGGTGGGGCCCCGTCGTACGACGTGGTGCCCGACCCCGCGGCGCTGCGGGAGCTGGCCGCCGCGTCGGTGACCGAGCTCGAGCGCCGGCAGCGGCTGCACGGCACGGTGGCGGTCGCCGACCTGTTCGCCCGGCCCGTGCGCGACGCGATGCGGACCGTCAACCACCCGGGCAACGTCGTGCTCGCACCCGTGGCCGCCCGCGTGCGGGAGGCCGCCGGCCTGGAGCCGCGGCCGCCGGGCATCACGCGCCCGCTGCTCGACGGGGTGCACGCCCCGGTCGAGGCGCCGGTGCTCGCCGCGCTCGACCTGCCGGGGGAGCCGGCGCCGGACTGGCGCATCGGGGGCCGGGCGGTCCCTGCCGCCGAGGTGGCCGCGGCGCACCGCGCCTTCTACGCGGCGCGGCCGGACGTGGTGGAGGTGCTGGTGCGGCGCTACGCCCCGACCATGCGCCTGCTCGGGCTGCCGGTGGCCTGAGCGCCGCCTGCTCGTGCCCGGGAGTGCTCAGGCGTGCTCGGCCGGCGCGTCGGCGCCGGTGAAGACGGTGTCGGGCCCGAGGTAGGGCCACGAGGCGGCGCAGGGGAACTCGCCCTCGGCGTCGCGGACGATCCCCTCGGACGCGACGTGCGCCCGCAGCGAGTCGTGCTCGCAGCAGTCGCACTCGTGCAGCCCGCCGTGACCGCGGCCCCGCACGCAGCGGTGCGACCCCCAGAACACCCGGCACTCCATCGCGCGAAGGTAGGCGCCGGGAGGCGCGCTGCAACACGGGTTTCACGCAAGTCTGGGCGTGGTTCACCTCAACGCGCCGGGGGTCACCTCAAGACGGGCCCGGCGCCCCCGCCGGCGCCGGGGGGGTGAGGCGCGGCGTCCGATGGGTGACCCGCCGACCGGGTGCGTCGACGTACGCGGGATCCTGGGAGCACACCCGCACCGACCCACCCGAGGAGCCCGTCATCGCCGCGCCCGACGCCGACCGCCCGACCGTCCTGCAGCTGGAGGGCGTGACGCTGCGGCGGGGAGCCAAGGAGATCCTGCGCGGCATCGACCTGGAGGTGCTGGCCGGCGAGCACTGGGCGGTGCTGGGGCCGAACGGGGCGGGCAAGAGCACCGTGCTCAGCCTCTGCGGCGCGAACCAGCACCCGACGTCGGGCACCGTGCGCGTGCTGGGCCATCAGCTGGGCCGCATCGACGTGCAGTCGCTGCGCCGCCTCATCGGCCACGTGAACCCGCGGCACACGCTGCACTCGCCGCTGACGGTGGAGCAGGTGGTGCTGACCGGGTTGACGGGTACGGCGGACCTCCCCCGCCGCTGGGAGCCCGCGGCCGACGAGCTGGCCCTGACCCACGAGCTGCTCGTCCAGGTGGGCATGGGCGCGAAGACCCAGGAGCGGTGGCCGACGCTGTCGCAGGGGGAGCGGGGCCGCGTGCTCATCGCGCGCGCCCTCGTCGGGCGCCCCCGCCTCCTGTTGCTCGACGAGCCCACGACCGGCCTCGACCTGGCCGCGCGCGAGCAGTTGCTGACCGCGATCGACGACGTGGTGACCCAGCGCCCCGAGACCGCCACCGTGCTCGTCACCCACCACCTCGAGGAGCTGCCGCGCTCCACCAGCCACGCCGCGCTCGTGCGCGACGGCCGCCTGACCGTCGCCGGCCCCATCGACGAGGCGCTGACGAGCGAGGCCGTGAGCGAGGCGTTCGCCCACCCCATCGAGGTGCACCGCACCGCCGGCCGCTGGCACGCCAGCGCCGGCGACCTCGGCGCCCGGGTCTCCTAGGGTGCGGCCATGACGCTCGCGGGCAGGTCCCTCCCTCGTCCGGTCGCGGCCGCCGTCGTGCTCGCCGGCGCGCTCCTGACGACGGCGTGCGGGGCGTCGGACGAGGCGGACGGTCCGTCCCCGGACGCGTGCGCCGACCTGGTCCGGCAGGCGACGTACGAGGCCATGGCCGACGCCGCCGAGGCGGGTCTCGCGGCCGACCCCGACCGTCTGACGGCCGCCCTCGGTGAGCCCGTGCCGGCGGAGACGCCGACGGAGCTGCCGACGTGGGACGAGCTGTCGTCGTGGGACGACGGCGAGCGCGCGACGCTGCTCGACACGCTCGCCTCGACGAGTGTCGGCGTCGGGTCCGTCGTCGGCCCCGACACGATCTCGGACTCCCTCGACGCCTCCGGCCCCTGCGCCGGCTGGCGCTCGTAGGGCCGACCCGCACCCTCCCGCCGTACTCCCTGACGTTCCCGACGCGACACGCCGACGGGGGCGTCGGAAAGGTCAGGGAGTACGCCGGCGACCCGCAGACGACCCCCGCGCGCTGGGTACCCGGGAGGGGCAGCACCTCGCACCTGAACACCCGAGCCCCAGGAGGAACCGCGCATGAACCACTACCCCCGTCTCGCCGTCGTGACCGGAGCGGACTCGGGCATCGGCCGGGCCACCGCCCAGCTGCTCGCCACCGAGGGCTTCGACATCGGCATCACGCGCCACCACGACGCGGAGGGCGTGGCGGAGACGGTGGCGGAGGTCGAGCGTCGGGGCCAGCGCGCGTTCGTCGCGGACTTCGACGCCGCCGCGAGCGACGCCGGCGCGGTCGTCGACCAGCTGGTCGAGCAGCTCGGCGGCCTCGGCGTGCTCGTCAACGTCGCCGGCACCGGGCACAGCAGCCGGGTGCTCGACCTGACGCCCGAGAAGTGGCACGAGGTCATCGCGACCGACCTCGACGGCCCGTTCCTCACCTCGCAGCGCGCCGCGCGCCACCTCGTCGACGCCGGCCAGGGCGGGCGGATCATCAACGTCACGAGCGTGCACGAGTACGTCCCGCGGCTCGGGGCGGCGGCGTACTGCGCCGCGAAGGCCGGCCTCGGCGCCCTCAGCAAGGTGCTGGCGCTCGAGCTGGGGGAGCACGGCATCACCGTGAACACCGTGGCGCCCGGCGAGATCAGCACCGAGATGACCGGCCAGGACACCGAGGAGGCCTATCACCAGGAGCGGCCCGGGAACCCGCTCGGGCGCCCCGGCCACGTCAACGAGGTCGCCTCGCTGATCGGGTTCCTGGCCTCGCCGCGCTCGGCCTACGTCACCGGCAGCACCTTCACCGTCGACGGCGGCCTGAGCCTCATGGCCGCCCACGGCCACGACCACGCCAGCCCGGAGTGGCGCCAGGTCTGAGCTGCCCCGAGCGGCCGGTGCGGCCCGGGCGCTGGGCCTGCGTCAGGCCCGGGCCGCTCGCAGCCGCTCCAGCTGCCGCGCGCACTCGGCCGCGAGGGCCACGGCCAGCTCCTCGGGCGACTCGCCGACGACCTCGGGCACGAGGTGCTGCACCGTGCCGTCGGCGAGCAGGTCGTGCGCCCGCACGCGCTGGCGCTCCGCCATCTGCGCGGCGTGGTCGGCGACGCCGTGGACGATGACGCTCGCGCCCTCGGGCGGCAGCGGGGACAGCCACGCGTCGCCGGCCGCGACCACGACGTCGGCCGGCAGCAGCGCCAGCGCGCCGCCGCCGCAGCCCTGCCCCATGAGCAGCGCCACGGTCGGCACGGTCATCGTCGTCATGGTCGCGATGCAGCGCGCGATCTCGCCGGCGATCGAGCCCTGCTCGGCCGCCACCGACAGCTCGGCCCCGGGGGTGTCGATGACCGTCACGAGCGGCAGCCGCAGCTCCTCGGCGAGCCGCATCGCCCGCCGGGCCTCGCGCAGCGCGGCGGGGCCCATCGGGGTGGCGGCCGTCTGCCGGGCGCGGTCCTGCCCGACCAGCACGCACGGCTGACCGTCGAGGCGGGTGAGGGCGATGATCACCGACGCGTCCTGCTCGCCCTCCGAGGTGCCCCGCAGCCGCACGGTGCTCCGGGCGCCGTGCCGCAGCAGGTCGCGGACGCCGGCGCGGCCGGGCTCGCGGGTGCGCGTCACGGCCGTCCACACGTCGTACGGCGGCTCGACCCCGGCGAGCGCGTCCGGCCCGTCCAGCGCCGCGCGCCGCGGCAGGCGCGGCGGCTCGGGGGCGTCGCGCAGCACCGAGAGCGCCAGCTCGACGAGCTCGCGCAGCTGCTCGGGGGTCGCGACGGCGTCGATGATGCCGTGGGCCGCGAGGTTCTCCGCGGTCTGCACGCCGGGCGGGAACGGCTCGCCGTGCAGCGCCTCGTAGACCCGCGGCCCGAGGAACCCGACGAGCGCGCCCGGCTCGCCGAGCGTCACGTGGGCCAGCGAGCCCCACGAGGCCAGCACGCCGCCGGTCGTGGGGTGGCGCAGGTACGCCAGGTACGGCAGCCCCGCCGCCCGGTGGTCCATCACCGCGCGGGTGATGTCGACCATCCCGACGAACGCGGGCGTGCCCTCCTGCATGCGCGTGCCGCCCGACGCGGTGCTCGCCAGCAGGGGCAGGCCCTCGGCGGTCGCGCGTCGTGCGGCGGCCACGATCCGCGCCGCGGTGGCCGCCCCGATCGACCCGGCGAGGAACCGGAAGTCGTTGACGACGACCGCCACCCGGCGCCCGCCGACGGTGCCCGCGCCCGTGACGACCGACTCGTCGAGACCGGAGCGCTCGGCGGCGGCCGCCAGCTGCTCGCGGTACGACGCGTCCCACCCGTCGGCGGCGACCGGGGTGTCCCACGACGCGAAGGACCCGGGGTCCAGCACGAGCTCGACGAGCTCGCGGGCCCCGACGCGGCGGGGGGTGGCGGGCGCGGCGCTCGTGCCGGCGGGGTCGGGGGTGGGGGTCATCGGGGCTCCTCGGGCGGTCGGGGAAAGGCGAGGGCCCCCAGGGCGGGACGGAGCCGGTGGCTCCGCCCCGCGCCTGGAGGCCCGGGACGCCGGGGTGCCCGGCGGTGGTGCGGGGCGGCCCGTGCGGGCCGCCGGGTGGCCTCAGGCCGACGGGTAGCCCGTCGGGTCCTCGCCGAGGTCGACGATGGCCGCGACCGGGCCGCCGCCGTCGGGGCCCTGGTGGGCCGCGGAGACGGAGACGAAGACCGCCGGGTCACCGGTGACCGCCGCGGTCACGCCGCCGACGGCGCTCTTGATCTGGCGGTGCCAGTGCACGTCGGAGTCGTCGAGCATCGCGTTGCGGCGGCCGCGGACCTGGCCGTCCTGCGACACCTCGCACTTGAGGAACACGTTGACGAGGCGGCCGCCGAGGTCGCTCGTGTGCGGGCGCTCCGGCAGGTCGAGACCGGCGTCCTTGATGGCGGCCCAGATGCCGTCGGTGTCGAGGGCGTCGTTCATCACCGAGTGGCCGATGCGGTAGCGACCCCCGACGCCGCGGGCGTTGCCCACGACGACGATCTGCGCCTGGTCGAGCTCGACGCCCGAGGAGCACGAGGCGACCGAGGAGTAGAGGTCGCGGTTGTGCATGACGTCCTCGTCGGTGGGCTGCTCGATCTCGCCGAGCGCCACCGCGATGCCGAGCGCGGTGCAGCCGTTGGAGAGGTCCATCGACTCGTGGGTGTGCTCGGTCCACACCGACTTCCCGCGGCTCTTGGCGTCGCGGATGGTGTGGATGGTGAGCAGCGGCGTCTTGGTCTGCACGTAGTGCACGTCCGCCGGGTCGGTGATGCCGGCGCGCTCCATGGCGGTGCGGACGCCCGCGGCGACCTTGTCGACCATCGCGACGCGACCGATCTCCTCGGGGAGGAGCTCCTCGCTCATCGCGAAGCCGACCGTCAGGCGCAGGTCGTCGGTCTTCTCGACCGACTCGTCGGGGACGGTCGCGAAGATCGTGGCGTGGGGGGAGATGACGCCGTCGGTGCCGCCGGACCACACGATCGGGACCTGCTTCACCTCCTCGACCGGGCGGGTGCCCTTCTCCATCAGCACCTCGCGGAACGCGCGGTCGGCGATGATGCGGGTGTAGTCGTTGACGCCGCCGTTGCCCTCGGTCTTGCCGATGACGGCGATGACGCGGTCGGCCTCGATGATGCCGGCGTCGATCAGCTCGGCGAGTCCGGATGCGTCCGAGACGTTCTTGATGGGGACCTTGCGGACCTCGATTGCGTCGGGCACGGCTTTACCTCTCCTTCGGTGGGCCACGGGCCGCGTGGGCGGTCCGGGGGGTTGCGGTGGTTCAGGCGACGGCGCTGGGCGCCGGGTCGGACGCGGGGTCGGTGCCGCTCACGGGGTCGGGCACCACGACGGTGCCCACCGGCGCGTCCTGCGAGCCTGCCTCGATGGCGGTGACGGCGTCGCGGATGCGGTCGAGCGAGGTGATGACGGAGCTGCCGCCGGACTCGGCGAAGCGCAGCGCGGCCTCGACCTTCGGGCCCATGCTGCCGGCGGCGAAGTGGCCGGCCGCGGCGATGGCGCGCATCTCGCTGACGCTCACGCGGCCGAGTGGACGGGCCTCGGGCGTGCCGTAGCCGATGATCGCGTTGTCGACGTCGGTGGCGATGACGAGCACGTCGGCGTGCACGACCGCGCCGAGCAGCGCGGCCCCGAGGTCCTTGTCGATGACGGCCTCGACGCCGGACAGCGAGCCGTCCTCGGCCCGCAGGACCGGGATGCCGCCGCCACCGGCCGCGACCACGACGTACCCGGCCTCGACGAGGGTGACGACCGCGGGCGCGTCGACGATCTCGCGGGGCTGGGGCGAGGGGACGACGCGGCGCCAGCCCTTCTCGCCGCGGTCCTGCCACAGCTGGCCCTGGGCGATGAACCGCTGGGCCTCCTCCTCCGGCAGGAAGCGGCCGACGGGCTTGCTCGGCGCGAGGAAGTCGGGGTCCGCGGCGTCGACGACGGTGCGGGTGACGAGGCCGGCGGAGCGCCGGTCGATGCCGCGGCGCGCCAGGGCGGCGTCGAGGCTCGAGGTCAGCGTGTAGCCGAGCGTCCCCTGGGTCTGGGCGCCGCACCAGTCGAGCGGCACCATCGGCACCACGTGGGCCGTCAGCTCGTTCTTGACGAGCAGGTTGCCGACCTGGGGGCCGTTGCCGTGGGTGACCACGACGTCCGTCCCGGTGGCGACCAGCTCGGCGATCCGGTCGGCCGCCACGTCGATGGCGGCCCGCTGGGCCTCCACCGTGGCGGAGCCGTCCGGTCCGGTCATGGCGTTGCCGCCGAGTGCGATGAGCGCACGCACGTCGATCTCCCATCCGTGTGATCTGCATCTCGACCGTCGCGGCAAACCTAGGCGGCGGACGAGGTGGGGGTGTAGGGCGAGTGGTGCCCGAGCTGGGCACACACCTTCGGCAGGACGTGACAGTCGGGCCGGTCGGAGCCGCAGGTCAGACCTGCAGGTCAGGCCCGCACGTCAGGACTCGTCGAGCCACGCGCGGATCGCGTCGGAGTGCTCGCCGAGCGCGGGCGGGGCGAGGTGGGTGTCGCGGCGGCGCTCGCCGGCGGCGTCGAACCACCGCAGCGGCGGGCCGGGCAGCTCGACGGGGCCGAGCACGGGGTGGTCGACCTCGACGACGAGGCCCTGCGAACGCGTCTGGTCCCACTCGTAGACGCGGTCGAGCGTGCGGACCTCGCCGGCCGGGATGCCGGCGGCGGCCAGGCGCGGCATGAGCACGTCGTACCCGAGGTCGGCGAAGGCGGCGTCGACCATCGCGATGACCTCCTCGCGGTGGGCCACCCGGTCGGCGTTGGTCGCGAAGCGCGGGTCGTCGACGGGCAGGTCGAACTCGGCGGCCAGCTTGCGCCACAGGCCCTCGCTGCCGACCGCGATCTGCACGTCGCCCTCGGCGCAGCGGAACAGGCCGTAGGGGCTGATCGAGGGGTGGTGGTTGCCGGAGGCGCGGGGCACCTCGCCGGCGACGGTGTAGCGGGTGCCCTGGAACGCGTGGACGCCGACGATCGCGGCGAGCAGGGAGGTGCGCACGACGGTGCCGCGGCCCGTCCGGTCGCGCTCGTGGAGGGCGGCGACGACGCCGTACGCGCCGTACATGCCCGCGAGCAGGTCGCCGATGGGCACGCCGACGCGCGTCGGGTTGTCGCGGTCGGGACCGGTCAGCGACATGAGGCCGGCCTCGCCCTGCGCGATCTGGTCGTAGCCGGCGCGCCCGCCCTCGGGTCCGTCGTGGCCGAAGCCGCTGATGGAGAGCTGCACGAGGCGGGGGTTGAGCTCCCGCACGCGGTCCTCGCCGAAGCCGAGACGGTCGAGCACGCCGGGGCGGAAGTTCTCCACCAGCACGTCCGCGCGCTCGAGCAGGCGGGCGAGCACCTCGCGGCCGTCGTCGCTCTTGAGGTCGAGGACGATCGACTCCTTGTTGCGGTTGCAGGAGAGGTAGTACGTCGAGACCGTGTCGTCCTCCGGGCCGACGAACGGCGGCCCCCAGCCGCGGGTGTCGTCTCCGGTCTCGGACTCCACCTTGATGACGCGGGCCCCGAGGTCGCCCAGCATCATCGCGGCGTGCGGCCCGGCCAGGGCGCGGGACAGGTCGACGACGAGCACGTCGTCCAGGGGCAGGGTCATCGAGCACCTCCGGGAGCGGTGGTGGACGACCCGGTCGGGCCGTCCGGGGTCGCCGCCCGGCGGGCGGCGGTGGGGGTACGGCGTCAGGCGGGGTCGGCGGCCGGGGCGGCGAGGTCGCGGCGCAGGGCCGCCGCCAGGGTGGTGGGCGCGCGGCCCAGCAGGGTGCGCAGCGCGAGCGCGCTGCCGACGAGGCCGTGGTCGTCGTACCAGGCGAACATCGCAGCCAGGTCGTCGAGGTCGCGACGCGTGCCGGTCGGGTCGACCCCGGCGCGCCACTCCGCGAGCGGCAGGTGCTCGGCGACCACGGGCCGGCCGAGGACGTCGGTGAGGACGTCGGCCGTCGCGGCGCTGCTCAGCACCTCGGGGCCCGCGAGCTCGAAGGTGCCGTAGGTGGTCAAGGGGTCGCCGAGGACGGCGAGCGCCGCGGCGGCCACGTCGACGAGGTCGACGGGGGTGAAGGGCTGCGTCACGTCGTACGGCACGCGGTAGCGGCCCTCGGCCCGCGCGGTGGCGACGAACGGCAGCACGTTCTGGACGTAGCTGGCCGGCTGGAGGACGGTCCACTCCAGCGGGCTGCGGCGCACGAGCAGCTCGGAGGCCGCCTTGCGCAGGTGGTGGGGCATCTCGGGCACGTGCGGCTGCAGCACCGAGTGGTAGACGAAGCGACCGACGCCGGCCCGGACGGCGGCGTCGACGACGGTGCCGGTGACGGCGTCCTCGGCCGGGTGCATGTTCGGCGGCACGTGGTAGACGGCGTCCACGCCGTCGAGGGCGGCGGCCAGGTCGGCCGCCCCGCCCTCGACGTCGACGAGCCGGCTCCCGACGCCCTGGCCGGCGAACGCGTCGGCGGCCTCGGTGCGTCGTACGAGCGCCACCGGCTGGTGGCCGGCCTCGAGGAGGCCGGCCACCACGGCGGTCCCGGTCTTGCCGGACGCGCCCGTGACCGCCACGCGCAGGGAGCGGTGCGGGGCAGGGTGCGGGGCAGACATGGGGCTCAGAGGTAGTCGTACGGCGAGGCGGTGGCTCCACCGGAGAGCAGGGCGTAGCCCGGACCCCGGTCGAAGAACGGCGCGTCGGCGTCGCGCTCGGAGCGCATCTGCTCCCGCAGCGCGGCCGTCGCCTCCACGTCGACCGCGGGGGCCTCGACGGCCTCCGGGTCGAGCTCGCCGGTCAGCACGACGCCGTAGTCGGCGCGCGCCGCCTCGACGGACACCTTGCGCCACCACACGTCACGGGCCACCGACGCCGGCTCGCGGTCGAGCGGGTCGCCCCAGCCGCCGCCACCCGTCGTGCGGATGCGGATGACCTCGCCGGCCTTGACCTCGACGGCGTCGACCAGGGCGTCCACCTCGCGCTCGTCCGGCCCGCCCGGGTCGATGGTGACCTGGAACGACTTGCCGGCCTTGCCGCCTTTCACACCCCAGCAGGCGAGGATCGAGCGGTCGGCGATCGACATGAAGTGGGCGTCGGCGAGCATGCGGATCTGCTTCTCGTAGCCCAGGCCGCCGCGGAACTGGCCCGCGCCGCCCGAGTCGAGCGCGAGGCCGAGGCTCTCCACGCGGAACGGGAAGCGCGACTCGGTGAACTCGGTCGGCAGGTTCCGCGAGTCGGGAACGACGTGGATCGTGTCCTCGCCGTCGGCGTAGTAGCGCCCGCCCGAGCCGCCGCCCAGCACCTCGCGCATGAGGTAGGGGTTGCCCTCGAGGTCGTTGCCGTAGACACCCGTGTAGCGGATGGTCTCCTGGTCGGCCGGCATGCGGCCGTCCACGGCCTTCGCCACGACGCCCGACAGCACGCCGAGCAGACGCAGGATGACGAACGTGCGGGCGTTCGTCGGCGCCGGGAACTCGGGCGTGAGCAGCGTGCCCTTGGGCGGGAAGCGCATCTCGATCAGCGGGGCGATGCCCTCGTTGACGTCGAGCTCCGCCATCCGCTCGGGGGTGTCGGCCAGGTTGCGCAGGATCGGGGCGATCCACTTCTTGAGGAAGGCGCCGTCGGCGTAGTCGCCGCAGTGGTTGATCGGCCCCTTGGCCTGCGGCGCCGTGCCGGTGAAGTCGATGACGAGGCGGGGGCCGCCGTCCGGGCCGCCCGTCTCCTCCTTCGTCAGCGTGATGCGCTGCGTGTGCAGCTGGGGGTCGTCGACGCCGTCCTGCTCCGCGTAGTCCTCCCAGATGAACGTGCCGGTGGGGATCTTGGAGAGGATCTCGCGGCGGAACGTCTCGGTGGTCTTGTCGAGGATCGCGTCGAACGCGGCGAAGACCTGGTCGCGGCCGTAGCGGGCGAACAGTTCGGTGAGCCGGCGCGCGCCCAGCAGGCAGGCGGAGCACTCGGCGTCGAGGTCGGCCGCCAGCGAGTCGGGCATGCGCGAGTTGCGCGTCATGATCTTCAGCGCCGACTCGTTGGGCACGCCGCCGTCCCACAGCTTGATCGGGGGGACCATGAGGCCCTCCTCGAACACGCTGGTCGCGGTGCTCGGCATCGAGCCGGGCACCGAGCCGCCGATGTCGTCGTGGTGGCCGAAGGCCTGCACGAACGCGACCACCTCGGGGCCGTCGCCCGAGTCGTGGAAGACCGGCGCGGTGATGCACAGGTCGGGCAGGTGCCCGATGCCGCCCTCGGACAGGTAGACGTCGTTGTGGAAGAAGACGTCGCCGGGCTTCATCGTCTCGACCGGGTAGTCGCGGATGACCGGCTGCACGAGCGCCGAGTACGAGCGGCCCGTGAGCTTGCGGGCGTGCTTGTCGTGGATGCCCGCGCGGTAGTCGTGGGCGTCGCGGATCATCGGCGAGCGGCTGGTGCGGCCGATGGAGGTCTCGACCTCCTGCTCGACCGACGCCAGGTAGCCCTCGACGATCTCGACGACGACCGGGTCGACGTCGACGCCCTCGGTCAGGCGGTACGGCGCGTCCCCGCCGGGGGCGCGCACGCCCACCACGGTCGGGGCCTCGGTCTCGGCGCCGGGAACGCGGGCGCCGGTCTCGGAGCCGCCGGCCGCGGGGGTGGGGAGGACGTCGCTGGTCACGAGAGGGACTCCTTGCGGGTGATGAGCAGGTTGCCGAAGCGGTCGACCTCGGCGCTGAAGCCGGGGTGCAGCGGGACGGTCGAGCTGAACTCCTCGACGATCGCCGGGCCGGTGACGACGTCGCCGGCGCCGAGCTTCGCGCGGGCGACGACGGGCGCGTCGTACCAGTCGTCGAAGTAGACCTTGCGCGTGCCGGTGACGGCGCCCTCGACGCCGCTGCCGGCGGCGATCTCGCGCAGCTCGGGCTTGCGGATCGGACCGATGCCGGAGACGCGGAGGTTGACCCACTCCACCGGCTGCGAGGAGTCGCCGCGGAAGTCGTAGCCGTAGAGCTTGTTGTGCTCGGCGTGGAACGCGTCCGCGACGGCCTCGACGAGCGCGTCGTCCACGGGGCCCTCGGGCACCGGCACGCGGACCTCGAAGGCCTGGCCGACGTAGCGCAGGTCCGCGCTGCGCACGAACTGGCGCTCGGCGGGCTCGAAGCCCTCGCGGGCCAGGGCCTCGTCGGCCTCGGCGGCCAGCGACGCGAGCAGCTTGTCGACGCGCGGGCGGTCGAGGTCGTCGTGCTTGCTGATCGCCGTCTGCACGTAGTCGTTGCGCACGTCGACGGTGAGCAGCCCGTACGCCGAGGTGTTGCCCGGGTTGAGCGGCACGATGACGCCCTTGAGGCCCAGGATGTCGACGAGGCGGCAGGCGAGCAGCGAGCCGGAGCCGCCGAACGTGACCATGTGGAAGTCGCGGGCGTCGAGCCCGCGCTTCACCGTGACCTGGCGCAGCGCGTTGGCCTGGTTCCAGGCCGAGATCTCGAGGATGCCGTCCGCGGCCTCCTCGACGCCGAGGCCGAGCTTGCCGGCCACGTCGGTGATGCCGGCGCGGGCCGCGTCCACGTCGAGCGGGATCTCGCCGCCCAGCAGGTGCGGGGGGATCCGGCCGAGCAGCACGTGCGCGTCGGTGATGGTCGGCTCCGTGCCGCCCTTGCGGTAGCACAGGGGGCCCGGGTCGGCGCCCGCCGACTGCGGGCCGACCTTGAGGGTGCCCTCGGGGCTGATCCACGCGATGGAGCCACCGCCGGCGCCGACGGTGACGACGTCGATCATCGGGATCTTGCTGGGGTACGGGCCGACCGTGCCCTCGGTGGTGAGGGCCGGGTGGCCGTCCACGACCACGGTGACGTCGGTCGACGTACCCCCGCCGTCGCAGGTGAGCACGCTGTCGAAGCCCGCGCGCTGCGCGATGACCGCCGCGCCGAGGGCGCCCGCGGCCGGGCCGGAGAGCACCGTGGTGATCGGCTGGCGCACGACCTCCTCGGCCGACAGCACGCCGCCGTTGGACTTCATCACGTAGAACGGCACCTCGCGGTGCTCGCCGGCGGCCTCGCCTGAGCCGGCCTGCGCGGTGAAGGAGTTCAGCCGCTCGGTGATGTTGTTGACGTAGGCCCGGATGTTGGGCTTCACGGCCGCGTCGACGAGCGTGGTGACGCTCCGCTCGTACTCGCGGTACTCGCGCAGCACCTGCGAGGACAGCGAGTAGTCGGCCTCGGGGTACTCGCGCTGCAGGATCGCGAGCGCCTGCTCCTCGTGCACGGGGTTCGCGTACGAGTTGAGGAACGACAGGCCGATCGTGGTGACGCCGCGGGCGCGGAAGTACCGCGCCGCCGCGACGACGTCCTCCTCGACCAGCGGGCGCACCTCGGCGCCGTCGACCGCGAGGCGGCCGCCGATGGTGCGGACCAGGTCCACGGGGACGATGCGGTCGGGCTTCACCCAGAAGTACGAGTTGCCGTAGCCGTCCGGGACGGACTGGCGGGCGATCTCGAGCAGGTGGCCGTAGCCCTCGGTGGTGATGAAACCGAGGTTCTCGACCTTCTCCTCGAGCAGCTTGTTCGTCGCGACCGTGGTGCCGTGGCTGACGGCCGTGACCGCGTCGCCGTCCAGGCCGAGCAGGCCCAGCACCTTGTCGATGCCGTTGAGGAACCCGTCAGCGGGGTTCGACGGCGTCGAGGGGGTCTTGGTCGTGACGAGCTCGCCGGTCTCCTCGTCCACGGCGACGACGTCGGTGAAGGTCCCACCGGTGTCGATGCCGATACGGATGCGACGCGTGGCGCTCATGCAGCCTCCAGGTTCGTTGGTGCGTTCACGGCATTGAACCGCGAACGGAGTGACCAGGGCTTCGTCAAACATCGCCGGATCTCAGCGCGATCTTGGGCAGATAGTCGCAAGGGGTCGCCGGGCGCGCGCCGTGGGGCGGCGTCCGGGAGGGGCGGCGGGGACGTTGGCAGAAGGCGCCAAGGCCGCGCGGGACCCGTTGGCAACGGTCGGCGGTGAACGCGGTCACAGCCCGACCTAGGGTGGACGGACGCGCCGCCCGGTGCGGGCGGGGCGGGGGCCACGAGTTCGAGGGAGAGGTGGCACGTGGACGTGCTGGACCAGCCGGACGGGCCGCACGACGTGGAGCAGCTGACGCACCGGCTCGACGACGTCGGCTACCTCGCGGACCCGGGCACGGCGACGGCCGCCTGGCTGGCGTGGCGCACGTCGCGGCCGCTGTTCCTCGAGGGCGAGCCGGGCGTGGGCAAGACCTCGCTGGCCACCGCGCTCGCGCAGGTGCTGGGCCGCGACCTCGTGCGCCTGCAGTGCTACGAGGGCATCGACGCCGCCGCGGCGCTCTACGACTGGGACCACCCCCGCCAGCTGCTGCACGTCCGCGCGCTGGAGGCGGCCGGGGAAGCCGACCACGACGCGCTCGAGCACGACCTGTGGAGCCGCCGTTTCCTGCTGGCCCGCCCGCTGCTGCGCTCGCTGGAGCGGCCCTCGGTGCTGCTCGTCGACGAGCTCGACCGCGCCGACGACGAGTTCGAGGCGTTCCTGCTCGAGCTGCTGAGCGACTTCTCCGTGACCATCCCCGAGTACGGCACGGTCCGCGCCGAGGTGCCGCCCGTCGTCGTCGTCACCAGCAACCGCACCCGCGAGGTGCACGACGCGCTCAAGCGCCGCTGCTACTACCACTGGGTGGAGCACCCCGACCTGGCCCGCGAGGTCGAGATCGTGAAGCGCTCGGTGCCGGCCGCGAGCGCCGAGCTCGCCGAGGGCGTCGCACGCGTCGTGGCCCGCCTGCGGGAGACCGAGCTGCTCAAGCCGCCCGGGGTCTCGGAGTCGATCGACTGGGCGGTCGCGCTGCAGGCCCTGGGCGCCACCCGCGTCGACGTCGCCACGGCGGCCCGCACGCTCGGCGCCGTGCTGAAGTACCGCGAGGACCAGCAGCGCGTCGCGACCCACCTCGCCCAGCTGCTGGGGGAGTCGGCGTGAGCGAGGGCTCCCCGGCCCCGCCCGACCTCGTCGCCGAGCTCACGGGCCTCGCGACCGCGCTGCGCCGCGCGGGCGTCGACGTGCCCGCAGGCGGGGTGGCCGCCACCGTCACCGCGCTCGCCGCCCTCGGCGCGCCCGAGCGCCACGCCACCTACTGGGCCGGGCGCGTCACGCTGTGCCAGCGCCCCGACGACCTCCGCGTGTACGACGAGGTGTTCGACCTCTGGTTCTCCCGCGCCGAGTGGGCGGGCGACGTACGGCGCACGGTGACCGTCCCGACGTACCGCGACGTGCCGGTGCCCGGCGAGGCCGACGCCGGTGACCCCGCCGCCGCGACGGCGCCGCCGACCTCCAGCGAGGTCGAGGTGCTGCGCTGCCGCGACGTCGCCGCGCTGGACCCCGACGAGAAGGAGCTCGTGGCCCACCTCGTCACGCGGCTGGCGCACCGGCCCGCGCTGCGCCGCTCGCGTCGTACCCGGTCCGCGGCCCACGGCCGCGTCGACCTGCGGCGCGTCGTGCGCGACGCGGTGCGCACGGGCGGCGACCCCGTGCGGTGGTCGCACCGCCGCCCGCGGGTGCGTCCGCGCCGCACCGTGCTGCTGCTCGACGTGTCGGGCTCGATGAGCCGGTACGCCGAGACCTACCTGCTCTTCGCCCACGCGCTCGTGCGGTCGCAGCCGAGCGCCGAGGTGTTCTCGGTCGGCACGCGCCTGACCTGCCTGACCCGCGCCTTCCGCTCGCCCGACCCGCAGAGCTCGACCGAGGAGGTCGCCCGCCGGGTCGTCGACTGGAGCGGCGGGACCCGGCTGGGCGAGGGGCTGCAGTGGTTCCTCGACCGGTGGGGGCAGCGCGGCACCGCCCGCGGCGCCGTCGTCGTCGTCTTCTCCGACGGCTGGGAGCGCGGCGACGCGCGCCTGCTCGGGGAGCAGATGGAGCGCCTGCACCGCCTGGCGCACCGCGTCGTGTGGGTGAACCCGAACCGGGCCCGGCCGGGTTACGAGCCGCGTACGGCGGGCCTGCGCGCCGCCCTGCCCCACGTCGACGCGTTCGTCGACGGCCACAGCGTCGAGGCGCTCGAGGCGCTCGTCGACGAGATCGCGTCCGGCGGGCGCGGGCGTGCGCCCGCCCCCGTCCTGGTCCCGACCCCAGGAGGTCATCGTGCGTGAGGTGCTCGCCGACGCCCGGCGGTGGTGGGAGGCGGGGGAGCGGTTCGCGCTCGGCACCGTCGCCGCCACCTGGCGCAGCGCACCCCGGCCGGCCGGCGCCACGATGGCCGTCGGCCCGGACGGCACCGTCGTCGGCTCCGTCTCCGGCGGCTGCGTCGAGGGCGCGGTGTACGAGCTGGGCCAGGAGGCCATCGCCACCGGTGAGGCGCACTTCGAGCGCTTCGGCGTCTCCGACGACGACGCCATCGCGGTCGGGCTGGTCTGCGGCGGCATCCTCGACGTGCTCGTCACCCCCGTCGACGCCGCGTCGTTCCCCGTGTTCGAGGCCGTCGCGGACAGCATCGACGCCGACCGTGCGGTCGCGCTCGTGACGGTCCTCGCGGGTCCGGCGCCCATCGGGGCGCGGCTCGCGGTGTGGGCCGACGAGACCGCCGGCGGGCTCGGCGACCCCGGTCTCGACGCCGTCGTCGCCGCCGAGGCGCGGGCGCTGCTGGCGGTGGGGGAGACCCGCACGCTGGCGCTCGGCCCGCAGGGCCAGCTGCTCGAGGACGACGTGACCGTGCTCGTCGAGGTGTTCGCGCCGACGCCGCGGATGATCGTGTTCGGCGCCATCGACTTCGCCCGCGCGACCGTGCGGGTCGGCAAGGTCCTCGGCTACCACGTGACCGTGTGCGACGCCCGGCCCCTGTTCGCGACCCCGCAGCGCTTCCCCGAGGCCGACGAGGTCGTCGTCGACTGGCCGCACCGCTACCTCGGGCGCACCGAGGTCGACGAGCGCACCGTCCTCTGCGTGCTCACCCACGACCCGAAGTTCGACGTGCCCCTGCTCGAGGTCGCGCTGCGCGGCCCCGCGGCGTACGTCGGCGCGATGGGCTCGCGGCGCACCCACGCCGACCGGGTTCGCCGGCTGCGCGAGGCGGGGCTCGGCGACGACGAGCTGGCGCGCCTGCGCTCGCCCATCGGCCTCGACCTCGGCGCCCGCACGCCCGAGGAGACCGCGGTGTCCATCGCCGCCGAGATCGTGAGCCTGCACCGCGGCGGCGGCGGCCGCCCCCTGACGGACCTCGACGGCCCCATCCACTCCGGCCTGCTCCGCGCCGACCCGCCCCCCGACAGCCCCGCCGGCTCCGGCGGCTGACCCCGCCCCGGAGCGCCTACGTCCCCGTGGTTTCGAGGGCCGGTGGCCGAGGCGGGTCCTCGGTGCAGTCGGTAATTGAGGTGGGTGCGCCCGCGCCGCGTTCGGTGGTTGAGGTGGGTGCGCCCGCGCCGCGTTCGGTGGTTGAGGTGGGTGCGCTAGCACCGCGTTCGGTGGTTGAGGTGGGTGCGCCAGCACCCCTTGAAACCACGCCCGGTCCCCGCCGGGCGGGTGCACGGATCGCGGCGAACGGGCTCGGGAACCGGCCCACGGGGCGGATCAGCGCACGATCGCCGCGATCCGGGCCCGCGGCTCAGCCCCGCTCCACGCCCTCGGCGCCGACGCGGCGGGCGGGGCCGAGGCCGGCGGCGGTCGCGGCCTGGGCCACGGCGACGACGGCGAGCAGCACGAACGGCGGGGTCCACGACCCGGCGGCGTCGTGCAACGCGCCGACGCCGGTGGGGCCGAGGGCGGCGACGAGGTACGACACGAGGAACGCCATGCCCGCGAGCCGGGCCGAGTCGTGCGACGTCGCGGCGTGCTCGACGAGCTGGGTGAGGCCGAGCGTGAAGGCGGCGCCGTTGCCGAACCCGAGCAGCAGCACGACGGCCCACGGCGACCACTCGGGCGCCACGACGAGCGCGACGAGGCCGAGCACGTTGACGACGCCGGCGGCCGCGTAGAGCCCCCGCCGGTCGCGCACCCGGTCGACGGCGAGCGGCACCAGCAGCGCTGCCCCGAGCTGCGCCGCGCTGAACCCGGCGAGGAGGAGGCCGGCGGCGCCGTCGCTCCAGCCGCGGTCGACGTAGGAGGGCGCCACCCACGCGAGCAGCGAGTAGAACATCACCGAGCTGGTCGTCAGGTACGCCGTCACCAGCCAGGCGGTCGGGCTGCGCCACGGCAGCCGGGCGCTGCCGCCCACCGGAGCACCCACCGGACCGCCCGCACCGGCCCCGACCGGACCGGCCTCGGCGACCGCGGCGGCGGCCGGGCGCGCGGTGCCCCGCACGCGCAGCACCCACCACACGGCGCCGACGGCCGCGGGCAGCGCCCACACGCCGAGGGAGACGCGCCACCCGGCGGCGCCGGAGACCGGTACGGCGAGCGCCGCGGCCAGGGTGGCGGTGGTCATCATCGCCGCCATGTAGGCGCCGGTCATCGCGCCCGGGCGCCGCGGGAAGTGGCGCTTGACCGCCCCGGGCAGGAGCGCGCCGACGACGGCGATGCCGGCGCCGGCGACGAACGTGCCGCCGTACAGCAGCGGGACACCGCCCCAGGGCCGCACCGCCGTGCCGACGGCGATCGCGACGGCCCCGACGGTCATGGCCCGGTCGAGCCCCAGACGCACCGCGAGCAGCGTGGCCACCGGGGCGAGGGCCCCCATGCAGAGCACGGGGAGCGCCGTCAGGAGCCCGACGGCCACGCTGCTCAGGCCGAGCGCGCGGTCGAGGTCGCCCACGAGGGGCGGCACGGAGGTGAGGGGCGACCGGGTGCTCGCGGCCACCGCCAGGAGGGCGGCGACGACCGCGAGCCGACCGGTCCGGCTCACCCGAGCGGCGGTGCGGCGTCGGCGAGGGCGGCGATGGCGCCCTCGAAGCACTCCATCGGCGGGGTGACGAGCCCGGCGCCGACCTGGCCGGTCCCGGCGACGCGACCCGCCATGCCCGTGTTGATCTGCGGGAGCACGCCGGACTCGACGACCTTGGTGACGTCGATGCCGGTGGGGGTCCCGCGGAAGTCGAGGATCGGCACGCCGAAGCGCTGGTTCTCGGTGGTCGTGACCTGGTACATCAGGCGCGTCGCGGTCAGCGCGTCGCCGACCTCGCCGCCGATGAACCGCACGATCGCCGGGGCCGCCGCCATGGCGAAGCCGCCGATGCCGGCGGTCTCGGTGATGGCCGAGTCGCCGATGTCGGGGTTGGCGTCCTCGGGGCCGTAGTCGCCGAGGTACATGCCCTCGGGCGTCTGCGCCGGGCCGGTGAACCAGGTGTCGCCGGTGCCGGCGGTCTGGATGCCGAAGTCCGTGCCGTTGCGGGCCATGACGGTCACGACGCTCGAGCCCGGGATGCCGGCGGCGGCGCTCGTGACGAGCTTGCACGCGGGCATGACGAGGTTGAGGAAGAAGTGGTCGTTGCCGCCCACGAACCGCACGACCTCGGCGAGGCGGGCCGGCTCGACGCCGCTCTCGATGACGTCGGGCAGGAGGTCGCGCATGAGCATCAGCGTGCCGGCGCGGTTGCGGTTGTGGCCCTCGTCGCCCATCTGCACCATCTGGGCGATGATCGCGAGCATGTCGAGCTCGACGCCGCGGTCGCGGGCGCGGCGCACGCCGGCCTGCAGCGCCGGGCCGAGCACCTCGCTCATCCAGCGCAGGCGGGTGATGACGTCCTCGCCGTACGCGCCGTAGCGCAGCACCTTGCCGAGGCCCTCGTTGAGCGAGCACCACGACGTGCGGCCGTCGGCGGGGTCGGTCAGCTCGAAGACCCACATGGACGGGCTGACGACGCCGGCCATCGGTCCGACGGCGCCGCGGTGGTGGCACGGCTCCCACGACAGCGAGCCCGAGGCGAGCAGCTGCTCGGCCTCGTCGGGCGTGGACGCGAGGCCCTCGAAGAGCACGGCGCCGATGAGGGCACCGCGCATCGGGCCGGACGCCCGCTCCCAGGTGATGGGCGGGCCGGCGTGGAGGAACTGGCCGGGGGCCAGGCCGAGGGCCTCGCCCGCGGGACGGACGTCGACGAGGTGCGCGCTCGCGGCGAGCATGCGCTCGGCGGCGAGGCGGTTGGCCTCCTCGCGCCGCGCGTCGGCGAGCACGCGGGCCAGGGCGGTCGAGGTGCCCGCCGGCGGCGGGGCCCAGGAGACCTCGGTGACGTCGACGCCCTGCGTGCGCAGCGCGTCGGAGAAGAGGGCGACGCCGGTGGTGACCACCGAGGGCGTGCCGTCGAGCAGGGGGAGGGTGGTCATCGCGTGGCTCCGCTCACGAGGGCGACCGCGTAGCGGGTCGCGTCGGCGTTGGACGAGAAGACGGCGGCACCGGCGGACGCGAGCGCCTCCGCCTGGGCGGCCAGGCCCTGCGGGTCGGCGTCGGTGCCGCACAGGGACACCACGACGGCGAGCTCGCGCCCGCCCTCGCCGGCGGTACGGCGGGCCGCGGCCACCGCGGGCGCCAGCTCCGCCGCCGGGTCGGCGTGGGCTCCGTGGCCGAGCACGACGTCGAGCAGGACGACGCCGGCGGCCGGGTCGGCCGCCTCGTCGGCGAGCCGGGCCAGGCGCAGGCCCGGGTCGATCATCGGGTGGGGACGGCCCTGGGTCAGGGTGTCGTCGCCGAAGTCGATCATCAGGTGCCCGTCGTGGCGCAGGTCGCCCGGCAGGGCGAGCTCGGGCCGCAGCGGGATGTTGGAGCGGATGTCGCCGAGCGTCTCCTCGGCGATGAGCATCGACTCGTCGCACAGGGTGCCGCCGGCGAACAGGCCGCGCAGGTGGCCGGTGACCGCGGGCGCCTCGGCGGGCACGCCCCACGTGGGCCAGGTCGGCACCTCGGCGCCGAGCGCGGTGAGCACGCCCTCCACGCCCGCGGTGATCGTGGGCTGGCCGGGGCCGAGCAGCACGAAGTGGACGGGCTTGGACAGGGTGCCGGCGTGCTCGCGCAGGTCGCGGGCCACGTCCGGGTGCGGGGGCTTCGAGACGACGACGATCACCTCGGTGCCCTCGTCGGCGTCGAGCGCCGCCAGGGCCGCGCGGGCCGAGCGGCCGCCGACGGCCTCGGAGAGGTCGCGCCCGCCCAGGCCGAGGCAGTGGGAGACGCCGACGCCCGCGGTGTGCAGCAGGCTGGTGAACTGCTGCGCGCCGGTGCCGGACGCGGCGGCGATGCCGACGGGGCCGCGGCGCAGCACGTTGGCGAAGCCCAGGCCGACACCGCCGACGACGGCGGTGCCGCAGTCGGGACCCATGACGAGGAGGCCACGCTCGGCGGCCAGGTCCTTGAGGCGGACCTCCTGCTCGACCGGCACGTTGTCGCTGAACAGCAGCACCGAGGCGCCCTCCTCGAGGGCGCCGAGGGCCTCGGCGAACGCGTGCTCGCCGGGCACCGAGATGACGGCCAGCGACGCCTGCGTGCGCTCCACGGCCCAGCGGGTGGTGCGGGCCTCGGGCTCGCCGCCGAACCCGCCGGCGCCGGTGCTGGTGCCGATCGCGGCGACCGCCTGCTCGACCGCCGCGAGGGCGGCGGCGACCGCGTCCTCGTCGCGGGCGGCGATGGCCACGACCATGTCGTTGGGGCCGGTGCCCTCGGGGATCTCGAAGCCCATGCCGGTCAGCACGTCGAGGTTGAGCTCGGTGGCCATCGCCACCTGGGCCTTGTCGACCCCCTCGACCGCCGCGACGGTCGCGGAGACCTGCATGAGCGAGACGGAGTCGACGTAGCGACCTCGTCTCGTCTCGACGTGGTGGACGCCGGTCGTCGCGGTCATGCGCAGTTCCTCTCGGTGGACGGCAGGGGGGTGGTGCGTTCGTGGGTGGGGCCGGCGGCGGGGGGCGCCGCGACCGCGGTCAGCCCGGCGCGCAGGCCCGCGGCCAGGTCGGCGCCGGAGGTGTGCCCGAGGGCGAGCAGCCCGTCGAGGGCGGCCTCGAGCTCGCCCAGCTCGACGTGGTCGGCGAGCAGGGCCTCGACCGCGCGGCGTACCGGGGCAGCGGCGCGCCCCTCGCCCGCGGCCCGCAGCAGCAGCACCGACGGCGTGGTCGTGCGGCCCTCGGCGCGCTCCAGCAGGGTCGCGACCGCCTCGTCGGTGCCGCGCGTGCCGAGCAGGCGGTGCACGAGCAGGGCGCCGGCGCACAGGTCGTCGCCGGACGGGGTGAGGCCCGGCCCGCGGCCGAGCAGCGCGGGCGCGTCGACGCACAGGGCCTCGGGGGTCGCGCGGTCGCCGGTCCAGCGGTGGGCCGCGACGGCGTGGGGGTCGGTCGGGAGCGGCCGGAGGGCCAGGCGGTCGAGGGCGCGGGCGGCGAGGGCGCGGGGCGTCCCGGTCGCGTGGTCGGGCACGGCGACGCGGCTGTCCGCGGCCACGCGCACCCGCACCTCGTGCGGACCGCAGGAGAGGAGACCGCCGCCGAGCAGCACCGGCCGGCCGCCGCGCACGTGGGAGGCGAGCACCGCCGTCCACGAGCGGTGGGGCGGCAGGACCAGCGCGTCCGGCACGGCGACACCTCCGTGGTCGACGACCGCGCACACGGCCCCGCCGCGGCGGTCCGCCTCACCGAGGTACGCCGCCGCGCGGGCCGCGACGAGCACGCGGAGCGGGCGGGGCGGGCCCGCGACCCGGCCCGCCAGGGCGAGGTCGGCGGTCGCGGCGGAGGTCACCCGTCGGACGCTAGCCGGGACGGGTACGGTCCCCCCATGTACGAAAGTGCCAAGGATCACAGCGAGTCTTCGCAGATGTTCCCAACCCCCTTCGACCGTCCGGTCGAGGAGTCGTGGGACTACGGCATCTCGGTGGCGGAGATGACCGAGCTGGCGGAGCTGGCGGGCACGACGTGCGTGGCGGGCGCCGCCGGGCTGGGGCGCCGCATCGAGCGGCTCAACGTCATGGAGGTGCCCGACATCGCTCCGTGGGTGCGCGAGCGCGAGCTGCTGCTGACGACGGGGTACCCGTTGCGCGGGAACCCCGAGGCCCTCGTCGACCTCGTGGCCGCGCTCGACGAGCGCGGCGCCGCCGGCCTCGTGGTGAAGCTGGGCCGCTACCTCGAGTCGCTGCCGGCCGCCGTCCTGGCCGAGGCCGACCGGCGCGCCTTCCCGGTGCTGACCCTGCCCGACCTCGGCTTCGACGAGGTGCTCACCGTCGTGCTGTCGGAGGTGCTCGACCGCCAGAGCGTGCTGCTCGCGCGCTCCGAGCGCCTCCACCACGAGCTGCTGCAGCGGATCGTGGCGGGGGAGGGTCTGGCCGAGGTCGCCGACCACGTGTCGCGCCTGGTGCGTGCCCGCATCCTCGTCACCACCGCCGACGGCCGCGTGCTCGTCGAGACCGACCGCTCGAGCGAGGTCGACGTCGCGACCGCGCCGGACGCCTTCGACGACGGCCTCGAGCGCGACCCCACGGGCCGGGTGCGCGTGGAGGACCTCTCCTACGGCTTCAGCGACGGCGGCGGGCGGCAGCGGATCGTCGTGCCGGTCGTCGCCGGTCGGCACGACCACGGGCGCATGGTCGCCACCGCCACCGTCCACCCCTTGTCGCGCAGCGACGAGCACGCGCTGCAGCGGGCCGCGACCGTGGTGGCGCTCAGCATCACCAAGCAGCGCGAGCTGGCGGCGGTCGAGAGCAAGTACGAGGGCGACTTCCTGCGCGACGTGCTCGCCGGCACGGCGGGCCCGCGCGACGAGGTGGTCGCGCACGCCGGGATGCTCGGCTGGGACTTCGACCGGCCCATGGTGGTCGTCGTCGCGCAGCACGACGAGCCGGCCCCGCCGTACCGCCCCGCCGACGGGCTCCAGCCGCCGCAGGACCGGTTCTCGGCCGCGTGGCGCTCCGTGGTGCGCACCCACGACCCCGGGGCCGCCGTGGTGAGCCTCAGCGACGAGGTCGTCGCCGTCGTGGGTCTCGACCCCTCCCGGGCCGGCGAGGTCGAGGGGTTCGTGCGCCCCTTCGTGACCCGCGTCAGCGGCGACGGGGGCGGTGGGCGGCGGACGTTCTGCACGGGCCTGTCCCGCGTGTTCACCGACGTCGACGGACTGCCCGCGGCCTACGAGCAGGCCCGCAGCGCCGTGCGGGTGGGGCGCTGGCTCCAGGGCCCGGGGGCGCTCGCGCACTTCGACTCCCTCGGGGTGCACCGGCTGCTGAGCCTGGTCTCCGACCCGGACGAGCTCACCGGCTTCGTGCGCGACACCCTCGGCGAGCTCGCCGGCGACGGCGCGGAGAACGAGGACCTGCGCACGACGCTGCAGGCGCTGCTCGACCACAACCTCAACGTGGCCGAGACCGCGCGCCACCTGCTCTTCCACTACAACACCCTGCGCTACCGCATCTCGAAGCTGGAACGCATGATCGGGCCGTTCACCACCGACGCCCACCTGCGCCTCAACGTCGCCGTCGCCCTGCAGGCGCTCAAGCTGCGCACGGCGACGGGCCGCGAGCCGGGCGCCGAGCAGGCCCACCCGAGGGCCCGTGACGGGGGTACCCCGGGTGAACACCACCGGTCCTCCCGGTGACCACCATCACGCGCCGTTCGCAGATGTCCACAACGCCTGGGGGTCGACGCTGGCAGACACTGATGACGACGTGCCCGGTCGCTCTCCGTAGGCTCGGCGTCGCCGCGCGTGTGGCAGAGGCCACAACCCGCGTCGAACGACACGGCTGAGCGGGCCACTCCTGGACACGCTTCGCGTGCCAGCCCGAGAGGAGACAAGCAAGATGGCCTTGAAGTGGAAGCTGTACGAAGGGGGTGCCACCCCGCCACCGGGGGCGGTCGTGGCACCGGACGAGCGGCTGTCCTGGCCCCGGACCATCGGGCTGGGTGCGCAGCACGTCGTCGCGATGTTCGGGGCGACGTTCGTCTTCCCGATCATCATGGGGCTGAACCCGCAGCTCGCGGTCCTCATGTCGGGCATCGCGACGATCCTGTTCCTGCTGATCGTCAACGACAAGATCCCGTCCTACCTGGGCACCAGCGCCGCGTTCGTCGCGGCTGCCGGCGCCATCCGGGCGCAGGGCGGTGAGAGCTCCGACGTGACCGGGGCGATCCTCGTCGCCGGCCTGCTCCTCGTCGTCATCGGCATCGGCGTCCACCTGGTCGGCGGCTCGATGATCAACCGCGTGCTCCCGCCGGCCGTGACCGGCGCGGTCGTCATGCTCATCGGCTTCAACCTGGCGCCCGTCGTGGCGGACCTCTACTGGCCCGCGGACCAGTGGGTGGCGGTCTCCACGATGATCTTCGTCATCGTCGTCTCCGTCGTCGTGCGCGGCTTCCTGTCGCGGATCGCGGTGCTCCTCGGCCTCGTCTTCGGCACGGCGCTGTCCTGGGTCCTCGACGTCGTCGCGGGCCCGCTGGCCGGTGCCGACGGCACCGAGGCCGACCGCGTGAACTTCGGCGCCGTCGGCGACGCCGCGTGGATCGGCCTGCCGGAGAGCATCACGCAGGCGGACGGGACCGTCCTGTCGGGCGCCCACCTGCCGAGCTTCAGCGCGACCTTCATCCTCCTCATCGTCCCGGGCGTCATCGCGCTCGTGGCGGAGAACGCCGGCCACGTGAAGGCCGTCGAGGAGATGACGAACCGCAACCTCAACCCCTACATGGGCCGCGCCTTCATCGGCGACGGCGTGGGCACCGCGCTCGCCGGCTTCGTGGGCGGCTCGCCGACCACGACGTACGCCGAGAACATCGGCGTCATGGCGGCGACCCGGGTCTACTCCACCGCCGCCTACTACGTGGCCGCGCTGGTCGCGATCGTCTTCGGCTTCTCGCCGAAGTTCGGTGCCGCCGTCTCGGCCGTCCCCAGCGGCGTCCTCGGCGGCATCACCGTGGTCCTGTACGGGATGATCGGGCTCCTCGGCGCCAAGATCTGGGTCGACAACCGCGTCGACTTCGGCAACCCCGTCAACCTGGTCCCGCTCGCGGCCGGCCTCGTCATCGGCATCGGCGACGTCTCGCTGAAGTTCAGCGACGACTTCTCCGTCACCGGCATCGCGCTGGGCACGATCGTCACGATCGTGGCCTACCACGCGGTGCGGGCGGCCGCCCCGGCGCGGCTCCGGGAGGCCGGGCCCGTCGAGCGGGTCGGCGGCCCGGGCTCGCCGGACGCGCCGGGCTCGCCGGGCCACCGTGGCCCGGGAGGCCCCGCGGCGCACTGACCGGACCGGCCGCACCTGGCCGGAACGCCACCGTCACACCTCCGGGGAGGCCCGCCGCACGGCGGGTCTCCCCTCACGGACAGGGAGAGCATGAAGACCTCCAAGTTCACCTACCACGCCCCCCGCACGGTCGCCGAGGCCCTGGAGACGCTCGCCGAGCACTCCGTGGACGCCAAGGTGCTCGCGGGCGGCCAGAGCCTGGTGCCCGTCATGGCCATGCGCCTGGCCGCGCCGGCGCACCTGGTCGACATCAACAAGCTGACGCCCGAGCTGGGCGACCTCGAGGTCACCGACGACGGCGTCCGCGTCGGCGCCCTGGTGCGCCACGCGCGCCTCGAGCGCGACGCCGAGACCGCGGTCCGGGTCCCCCTCGTGGGCCAGGCCCTGCGCCACGTCGCGCACCCCACCATCCGCAACCGCGGCACCACCGTCGGCAGCCTCGCGCACGCCGACCCCTCGGCCGAGATGCCCGTCGTGCTCGCGCTCCTGGGCGGCCAGGTCGTGGCCCGCTCCGTGCGCGGCGAGCGCACCATCGACGCCGCCGACTTCTTCGTCGGCCCCATGGAGTCCGTCCTGGGGTACGACGAGCTCGCCGTCTCCGCCTTCTTCCCGGCGGTGCCCGGCCGCGCCGGCACCGCCTTCGACGAGATCACCCGGCGCCACGGCGACTACGCGATGTGCGGCCTGGCCGTCGTCGCCGAGCTCGACGAGGCCGACCGGTTCACCTCCCTGCGCCTGTCGTTCGTCTCGGTGAGCGACGTGCCGGAGGTCGTCGACCTGACCGGGGCCGTCGCGGGCACGACGTACGACGACGTGGACTACCCGGCGCTCGGTGACCGGGTGCGCGAGCTGATCGACCCCGCGGGGGACCTGCACGCCAGTGCGGACTTCCGCCGCCACCTGGCCGCGGTGCTGACGCAGCGCCTGGCCCGGGAGGCCGCCGAGCGGGCGGCCGGGCAGGCACCGGAGCACGCGGGCACCGCACCGACGACGCGAGGAGGACGGGCATGACGAGCACCAGCCACGGCACGGGCCAGGTCGGCGAGCAGCACGCGGAGATCCGCGTGAAGGTCAACGGGGTGCCGCGCCGCTTCGACGTGCCCGTGCGCCGCACGCTCTGCGACGCCCTGCGCACCGACCTCGAGCTCACCGGCACCCACGTCGGCTGCGAGCACGGCGTCTGCGGCGCCTGCACGGTGCTGCTGGACGGCGAGCCCGTCCGCAGCTGCCTGATGCTCGCCGTCTCCGCCGACGAGCACGAGGTGACCACCGTCGAGGGCCTCACCGAGCCCGACGGCACCCTCAGCCCCACGCAGCAGGCGTTCGTGGACTGCCACGGCCTGCAGTGCGGCTTCTGCACCCCCGGCTTCCTCACCACGATCAGCGCGTTCGTGGCGGAGAACCCCGACCCGACGCCCGAGGAGGCCCGCGAGGCCATCGGCGGCAACCTGTGCCGCTGCACGGGCTACCAGAACATCGTCGCCTCGGTGCTGCGCGCCGCCGAGCTCACCCGCGAGCGCGCGGCGGGCGACGCCCCGGCCGCCGACCGCGGCCCACGGCCCGACGCCCCCGCCGCCGCGACGCAGGGCGGTGCCCAGTGACCACGCGTGGCTTCGGCGAGCCCGTCAAGCGGGTCGAGGACCCCCGGCTCGTCACCGGCAAGGGCCGGTACGTCGACGACATCGGCGACGACCGGACGCTCCACGCCGCCTTCGTCCGCAGCCCGCACGCCCGGGCGCGGATCCGCGACATCGACCCGTTCGAGGCCTACGAGGTGGACGGCGTCGTCGCCGTCTACACGTGGGACGACCTCGCGGGCCCGGCCGCGGAGCCGCTGCCGCTGCTCATCCCGCACCCCGACCTCACCCACCCGCGCACCGGCTACGCCCTGGCGCGCGACGCGGTGAACCACGTCGGCGAGGCCGTGGCGATGGTGGTCGCCCGCGACCGCTACGTCGCGGAGGACGCCGTCGCGCTGGTCAAGGTCGACTACGAGGTGCTCAAGCCCGTCGTCGGCCTGCGCAAGGCGGCGGCCGCCGAGGAGCTCGTGTACGACGACGTGCCCGGCAACGCCGCGGCCGTCTCCACCCAGTCGTACGGCGACGCCGCGTCCGCCGTGGCGCAGGCCCCGCACCGGCTCACCTTCGAGTGGGACATCGAGCGCAGCGCCTGCATGCCGATGGAGGGCAAGGGCGTCCACGCGCGCTGGGACCGGCACGAGGGGAAGCTGACGCTCTGGACGGCGACGCAGACGTCGACCGGCGTGCGCGGCGCGGTCTCGGCCAAGCTGGGCCTCGACCTCACCCAGGTCGACGTCATCACGCCCGACGTGGGCGGCGGCTTCGGCGTGAAGATCGTGCACCCGTGGCCCGAGGAGATCATGGTCCCCTGGGCGTCGATGCGGCTCGGGCGCGACGTGAAGTGGACCGAGGACCGCCGCGAGCACTTCGTCTCCAGCGCCCACGAGCGCGCCCAGCTGCTCACCGTGGACGTCGGGTTCGACGACGAGGGCCGCGTGCTGGGCATGGAGGTCGACATCCTCCACGACCACGGCGCCTACATCCCCTACGGCCTCATCGTGCCGATCAACGCCTCCACGCAGCTGCTCGGGCCGTACAAGCCGGGTGCCTACCGCGTGACGTTCACGAGCCTCTACACGAACACCGTGCTGGTGACGCCGTACCGCGGCGCCGGCCGCCCGCAGGGCGTGTACGCGATGGAGCGCACGATGGACCGCATCGCGCAGTACCTCGGCAAGGACCGGCTCGCGGTGCGCGAGGCGAACTTCATCCAGCCCGACGAGTTCCCGGTCGACTTCGGCCTCATGTTCCAGGACGGCCGGCCGCTGAAGTACGACTCCGGCAACTACCCGGGCCTGGCCGACAAGCTGCGCGCGCTGGTCGGCTGGGACGAGTTCGAGGAGTTCCGCGCCCAGGCGCGCTCCGAGGGCCGGCGCGTCGGCATCGGCCTCGGGTTCTACGTCGAGGGCACCGGTCCCGGCCCCTACGAGGGCGGGCACGTGCAGGTGCTGACGTCGGGCAAGGTCAAGGTCGCCACGGGCATCACCTCGCAGGGCCAGGGCCACCAGACCGCCTTCGCCCAGATCGTCGCGACCGAGCTCGGCGTCCCGTTCGAGGACGTCATCGTCACCACCGGCGACACCCGCCGCTTCGGCTACTCGGTGGGCACGTTCGCCTCCCGCGGCGCCGTGATGAGCGGCAGCGCGATCGCGCTCGCGGCCCGCAAGGTGCGCGACCGCACGCTGCAGCTGGCGGCGGACGCGCTCGAGGCGGACCCGGGCGACCTCGAGATCGTCGAGGGCCAGGTGCAGGTCAAGGGCGACCCGTCGACGGCCGTCGGCATCGGCACCGTCGCGGTGCTGTCGAACCCGCTGCGCTACGCCTTCGACGAGGCGAGCAAGGCGGCGACGCAGTTCAGCGGCGGGCCGGTCGACTACTCGCAGCCGCCGATCACGCCGGGGGACAAGCCGGGCCTCGACGAGACCGACTACTACTCCCCGCCGGCGTCGACCTTCGCGGCCGGCGCGCACGCCGTGATCGTGGAGACCGACCCGGACACGGCCGAGATCCACATCCTGAAGTACGCCGTCGTCCACGACTGCGGCCGCATGGTCAACCCCCGCATCGTCGAGGGCCAGATCCACGGCGGCGTCGCGCAGGGCGTCGGCGGCGCGCTCTACGAGGTCATGGCGTACGACGACGCGGGGCAGCTCGCGAACGCGTCGTTCATGGACTTCCTCATGCCCTACGTCTCCGAGGTGCCGACCAGCATCGAGATCGACCACCTGGAGACGCCGTCCCCCCTCAACCCGCTCGGCATCAAAGGCGCGGGCGAGGCGGGGGTCATCCCGACGAGCGCCGCGATCGCGGCCGCCATCGAGGACGCGGAGGGCATCCCGATCGTGCGGATGCCGATCTCGCCCTCGGAGCTGTTCGACCTGCGCCGCGCCGCGGCGTACCCCGAGCCGGTGGTCAACACCATGCCGGGCACGGCGAGCACCCGGTGGGTGGACCCGGCGTCCCTCCCCGCAGCACCGACAGAGAGTGAGGACCGACCGTGAAGGTCACCGGCGAGGCCACCCTGACCAGCGACATCGACGCCCTGTGGGCGGCGTTCAACGACCCCGAGGTGCTGGTCGCGACCATCCCCGGCTGCCAGCGGCTGGAGGCGGTGGCGGAGGACTCCTACCGGATGACCATCAGCGCCGGCGTCGCCGCCATCCGCGGCACCTACGAGGGCGAGGTCCACCTCAAGGACAAGCGCGAGCCGGCCTACCTCAAGATGGTCGCGACCGGCGCCGGCGGCCCGGGCACCATCCAGGTCGAGGTCGACGTCGACATGGAGACCCAGGGCGAGGGCACCCTCATCCGCTTCGTCGCGGACGCCGTCGTCGGCGGCATGATCGGCGGCGTCAGCCAGCGCATGCTCGCCTCGGTCGGCAAGCGCCTGGCCGCCGAGTTCTTCAAGGCCGTCGACGACCACCTGCAGAACGGCCCGGCCACCGGTCCGACCGTGGGAGCGATCAGCGCGACCGACCAGTCGCCGGAGGAGACCCGCGAGGGCGGGGCGGCCGGCGCCGCCCCCGTCGCCGCCGGCTCGGCCGAGGCGCCGCGCACCTTCTCCCGGCCCGGCGCCCCCGCCCCGTCGGCGTCCGCGGCGGGCGGTGGCTCCTCGGAGCAGTTCCTCAAGGGTGCCCTGACGGGCGCGGGCCTCGTGCTCGTCGGCGTCGTCGTCGGCTCGCTGCTCGGACGGAGGGCCCGCTGATGCGCGACGTGACCGTGGCCGCCGTCCAGGTGGCGCCGGACCACCGGCCGCTCAGCGTCGAGACGGTCGCCGGCAACACCGAGCGCGCCCTCGACTGGGTGGAGCGGGCCGTCGAGGCGACGGGCGCCGAGCTCGTCGTCCTGCCCGAGACGGTCACGACCGGCTTCGGCCCCGCGATGGGCCCCGACGAGCTGTGGGACCTGCTGCAGGCGGCCCCGGGGGCGGGCACCGCGCCGTACACGGAGCTCGCGCAGCGGTTCGGCATCCACCTCGTGTGGGGCGCCTACGAGCCCGGCGAGCAGCGCGGCGTCGTCTACAACGCCGCCCACCTCGCGGGCCCCGACGGCACGGTGCTGGGGACCTACCACAAGACCCACCCCTTCTGCAGCGAGGACGTCAACCGCGGCGGCTGGGTGACCCCCGGCGAGCACGTCACGGTGGTCGAGACCGAGATCGGCACCATCGGCCTCATCATCTGCTTCGACGGCGACTACCCGGAGCTGTCGCGCATCAACGCGGTCAAGGGCGCCGAGATCATCGCGCGCCCCTCGGCCCTGCTGCGCAGCGCCGACCTGTGGGAGCTGACGACCCGCGCCCGGGCCTACGACAACCACGTGTACGTCGTCGGCACCAACGCCACGGGCCTCGACCCGGCGGGCTCGCCGTACTTCGGCAACTCGATGATCGTGACCCCGATCGCCGAGGTCGTGGCGCGCGCCGCCAGCCACGAGTGCTGGGTCAGCGCCCGCCTGACGCCCGCCACGGCCATGGCGTCGCTGACGCCCGGCTCGAGCGTCCCGCAGCGCTGGGACCACCTCGACGAGCGGAACCTGGCGCTGCTGGCGAACTACGCCGAGGAGCTGGCGGGGCCGGCGCGCACGCCGTTCCCGCACGCGGCGCACGAGCCGCCGCCGAGCAGCACCACCGGCGCCTGAGGCGCCCGGGACCCGCACGACCCGCACGACCCGTCGTCCCCGTCGTCCCCGTCGACCGATCTAGGATCGGGCGGCGGGGACGACCCCGTTCGAGGGAGGTGGGACGTGTACGGCGACGTGGAGCCCTGCGCCGAGTGCGGCGCGGCGGTGCGGCTGCGGCCGCACGAGCCCGACCGGGAGACGGGCGACGGGCCGGTCGGCCCCGAGGACGGTGTGGTCGGGGGAGCGGACCCGACGGTGGACGAGCGGGTGTGCACCAACGACGCGTGCCCCACGAACCACCGCGCCCCGGGCGAGGGCGCGCCCCGGCCCTGACCCCCGGCCCTGACCCCCGGGCGGCGGACACGCGGACGGTGTCGGCGGGGGCCGACATACTGCTCCCCGGACCGCCGCACCGAGGAGAGACATGAGCGCGAGCACGCCCACCGCCACGCCCCACCCGGCCGACACCCACGACCTGATCCGGGTCGTCGGCGCGCGGGAGAACAACCTGAGGGACGTGCACGTCGAGCTGCCCAAGCGGCGCCTCACGGTCTTCACGGGCGTCTCGGGCTCGGGCAAGAGCTCCCTGGTCTTCGCGACCATCGCCGCGGAGTCGCAGCGGATGATCAACGAGACCTACAGCTCGTTCGTGCAGGGCTTCATGCCCAGCCAGACCCGGCCCGACGTCGACGTGCTCGAGGGCCTGACGACCGCGATCATCGTGGACCAGGAGCGGATGGGCGCGAACCCGCGCTCCACGGTGGGCACGGCCACGGACGCGAACGCGATGCTCCGCATCCTCTTCAGCCGCCTGGGCCGCCCCCACGTCGGCCCGCCGCAGGCGTTCTCCTTCAACGTCGCCTCCGTCAGCGGCGCCGGCGCGATCACGACCACCAAGGGCGGCCGCGAGACGAAGGAGCGCCGCAGCTTCAGCGTGCTCGGCGGGATGTGCCCGGGCTGCGAGGGCCGCGGGCAGGTCAACGACATCGACCTGTCGGCGTTGTACGACGCGTCGAAGTCCCTCGACGAGGGCGCGCTGACCATCCCGGGCTACTCGATGGACGGCTGGCAGGGCCGCATCCTGCGGGGCTGCGGCTGGTTCGACACCACCAAGCCGATCGCCGAGTTCACCGACCGCGAGCTCGACGACCTCCTTCACAAGGAGGCGACCAAGATCAAGGTCGACGGCATCAACCTGACCTACCTCGGGCTGGTCCCGCAGATCCGCAAGTCGTTCCTGTCGAAGGACCGCGAGGCCATGCAGCCCCACGTGCGGGCCTTCGTCGACCGCGCCGTCACCTTCACGACGTGCCCGGCGTGCGCCGGCACCCGGCTCACCGAGGAGGCCCGCTCGTCGCTCATCGGGGGCGTGAGCATCGCCGACGCGTGCGCGATGCAGATCAGCGACCTGGCGGCGTGGGTGCGCGGCCTCGACGAGCCGTCCGTCGCGCCGCTGCTCGGGGCGCTCGGCGACACCCTCGACTCGTTCGTGGCCATCGGCCTGGGCTACCTCTCGCTCGACCGCCCGGCCGGCACGCTGTCCGGCGGGGAGGCGCAGCGCACCAAGATGATCCGCCACCTCGGCTCGTCGCTCACCGACGTGACCTACGTCTTCGACGAGCCCACGATCGGCCTGCACCCGCACGACATCCAGAGCATGAACGAGCTGCTGCTCCAGCTGCGGGACAAGGGCAACACCGTCCTCGTGGTCGAGCACAAGCCGGAGACCATCGCCATCGCCGACCACGTCGTCGACCTCGGCCCCGCGGCGGGCTCGGGCGGCGGGCACATCGTGTTCGAGGGCACGGTCGAGGGACTGCGCGCCAGCGGCACGCTGACCGGCCGCCACCTCGACGACCGCGTCAGGCTCAAGGAGTCGGTCCGCACCCCGACGGGCCGGCTCGAGGTCCGTGGCGCCTGCGCCCACAACCTGCGCTCGGTCGACGTGGACGTGCCGCTGGGCGTGCTCACCGTCGTCACGGGCGTCGCCGGGTCCGGCAAGAGCTCGCTCGTCCACGGCTCGGTGGCGGGACGCGACGGCGTCGTGGTGCTCGACCAGGGCGCCATCAAGGGGTCGCGGCGCAGCAACCCCGCGACGTACACGGGGCTGCTCGAGCCGATCCGCAAGGCCTTCGCGAAGGCGAACGGGGTGAAGCCGGCGCTCTTCAGCGCCAACTCCGAGGGCGCGTGCCCGGCCTGCAACGGGGCGGGCGTGATCTACACCGACCTGGGCCCGATGGCCACGGTGTCGTCGCCCTGCGAGGTCTGCGAGGGGCGGCGCTTCTCCGCCGAGGTGCTGGAGCACGAGCTGGGCGGCCGCAACATCGCCGACGTGCTGGCCCTGCCGGTGACCGAGGCGGAGGCGTTCTTCCGCGAGGGCGACGCCCGCCTGCCGGCCGCCCACCGCATCCTCACCCACCTCGCCGACGTGGGGCTGGGCTACCTCACGCTCGGGCAGCCGCTGAGCACGCTGTCGGGCGGCGAGCGCCAGCGCATCAAGCTGGCGACACGGATGGGGGAGGAGGGCGGCACCTTCGTCCTCGACGAGCCGACGACGGGCCTGCACCTCGCCGACGTGGAGCAGCTGCTGGGGCTGCTCGACCGCCTCGTCGACGCCGGGCGCAGCGTGATCGTCATCGAGCACCACCAGGCGGTGATGGCGCACGCCGACTGGATCATCGACCTCGGTCCGGGCGCCGGCCACGACGGCGGCCGCGTCGTCTTCGAGGGCACGCCCGCCGACCTCGTGGCGGCGCGGTCGACGCTGACCGGGCGGCACCTCGCGGAGTACGTCGGCGCCTGAGGCCGCGCGCCGTGCCCGGCTCGCGGTCCGGCGGGGCGCGGTGGGGTGCGGCGACGCGAGTGCGGCGGTTGGGGTCAGCGGGGGGCGCCGAGGGCGCCGCGCTCCCGCGGGATGCGGGCCGTCACCGTCGTGCGGCCCGTGCGGTCGGCGCTCCAGCTGTCGGCGAGCGCGTCGACCAGCACGAGGCCGCGGCCGCGCAGCGAGTCGTCGCTCCCGATGCCGCGGACGATCTCGGGCCCCACCCCCGCGTCGACGACGCGGATCACCACGTGCTGGCGGGTGAGCCTCCACGAGAACTCGATCATGCCCGTCGTGCCGGGCATCCCGTGGTCGACGGCGTTGAGCACGAGCTCGCCCGCGACGATGACCGTGTCCGTCACCGTGCTCGGCGGGAGGTCGGCGCCGTCGGGGCCGAGGACGTCGCGCAGCAGCTCGCGCGTCGCGCGGACGGCCTCGTCGTCGTGCGGGAGGTCGACGGAGCGCCAGGCCGCCAGCTGCACCGGGCTGTCGCTCGTCACGTCATCCATCCTCTCTCGGGCGTCGTCCATCAGGTCGCGGGCTCCGGTACCCCGCCGACTGGTTGTGACTCGTGGGGCGGACATCCCTCCCAGAACGTGGACGGGACGCGGCTGCCTCAGCGGCCGGCACGGTCACCGTCGTCCGCGCGCCGCGGGCCCGGGACCGACGCTCCCCTGGTACGGCGGGTCTGCTGCCCCAGGGCGGGGCCCGGGCCCTCGCCCTCGGGGTCCTCGACGATCCGCGCGGCGATCTCGGACAGCTTGGTGTTCGTCTCCTGCGAGCGCCGCTGGAGCAGGCTGAACGCCTGGTCGAGGCTCAGCCCGTAGCGCTGCATGAGGATGCCCTGGGCCACCCCGATCTGGTGGCGGTTCGTCATCGCCGTGCGCAGCCCGCTGGTGACCTGCACGGCGTTGAGCGCCAGCGCCGCGTGCGTGGCGTAGAGGTACGCGAGCTCGCGCGCCTCCGTGTCCCACACGCCCGAGCGGTGCGAGTAGAAGTTGATGGCCCCCATGACCGCGTCCTCCTGGTCGACCAGGGGCACGGCCAGGACGGATCCGCAGCCCGCCGCGGCCGCCGCGGGTGCCCACCTGGGCCACCGCTCCGCCGCCGCGCGCAGGTCGTTGGCGTGCTGCAACGTCCCGTCGCGCGAGGCGTCGGCGCAGGGGCCCTCGTCCGCGTCGTACTGCGCCTGGTCGAGCTCGTGGGCGAGGTCGGAGGAGCCGGCGGCGGTGTGGAGACGACCGCGTCCGCGACGCAGGGTGATGCTCGCGTGGTCGCAGCCGGGCACGTGCTCGGCGGCGAGCTCGCAGATGCGGACGGCGGTGTCGCCGGTGTCCGGGGCACCCCGGTTCAGCTCGCGGCTGAGGGCGGCCAGCGTGCGCGCCTCGTCACCCCTCATCGACCTACCTCCTGCACGTCCCGTCCTCGTTCGGTGCCGCCTCGACGGGGGATGGGGGCGACGCCGGGGGACATCATGACCGATGGCCCGGCGTGCCGTGGGTCCCGAGACCGTCCCACGACCCCGACCGGTCGCGGACCGTCACGCGGCCTGGGGAGTGCGCGCGCGGACGACGGGGCCGGGGGCGTACTGTGTGCCCATGGGTGCACCCCCCTTCGTCGCCGAAGCCGTGGACGGCCGCGTCGCCCTCGTCGGCGACGTCGAGGCCCACGAGCAGGAGCAGCTGATCGAGGTGCTCGACGAGTCGAGCCACGGTTTCCGCCACGACCTCCTCGTCGACCTGAGTGCCGTCACGTTCCTCCCCAGCAGCATCGTCGGGGCACTCGCCCGGGCCGCCGCGGAGGCGACACGGAACGGCACGTCCCTGGTGCTGGGCGTCGTCGAGCGCACCGTGCCGCACCGCGTCCTGGAGGTGTGCAAGATCCCCTACCGGGTGCTGACGTGAGTGCGGGGACCAGCGAGGTCCGGTCGGTGGGCTCTGCCCGCGCGGCCGTGGCGGAGTGCGTCCGGCAGCTCCGTGCCCGGTGGAGCCACGTGGACCTGCCGCACGGCCCGGAGGCCGGCGGGGAGGCCCGCCGCAACCTGCGCACGGCGCTCGCCGAGCGCGGGCTGCCCGAGCACGTGGTCGACGACGTGCTGATCGTCGCCGGCGAGCTCGTCGTCAACGCGGTCGACCACGGGCGCCCCGGCGTGCTCGGCACCATCCGCATGGCCTGGGGCTTCACCTCCCGGCACGTCGTGCTCCGCGTCGTCGACGCCGGCACCGGCCCGGCGTTCGTCGAGCCCGAGCACGAGGAGGCCTCCACCCGCGGGCGGGGCCTCATGATGGTCGACGTCATCTGCGACGACTGGGCCGTCGACCGCGGCGACTCCACCGTCGTCACCGCCTGCATCCAGCGCTGACCCCCGCCCCGCAGCGGGCCCACCTCACCCCACGGGTGCGCGGGGGAACCCGAGCGCGGCCTGCACGAGCGCGGCGTGCAGCAGCTCCAGCACCGCCGTACCGCTCGGCGGCCCACCCACCGCCACCGCCGTCACCCAGCTGCGGGCGTCGACGTCGAAGCCGCCGCTCACCAGGAGACGTGGGTGCTCCACGAGGAGGCCGCCGGCGCCGCCGACGCCCCCGGTGCGCGCGCGCCGGGCGACGAGGCGGGCGACGGCTGCCGGGTCGAGCACGGAGGCGCGGCCCTCGGCGGCCGCCGCGAGGGCGCCGCACCCGCGCACGACGGAGGGGACGGGCAGGCACGCGGAGCCGCGGGAGCGCCGTACCCGGGTCGTGCCGTCCGCATGGTCGGCCAGCCACCAGCCGCGCACGGTCGCCGGGGCGTCGGAGCAGGGGGCGTGGAGCAGGTCGAGGACGGCCTCCAGGCGTTCCTCCACGGGGGCGCGGGACAACGCGTCGAGGGTGGAGAGGCCCGCCTGCAGCAGGTCGGTGGGAAGGATGGTGGGGCTCCTGGACGTGGCACGGCGGCCCCCGGGGGTTGCGGGGGACCCGTGGTGTTCGTCGCCGTGGGCCGGGCGGATGGGTCCGGGTGGTGTGATCGGGACCACCCTCCCCGGATGCCGGGCCCGACCGGTGGGGCGCGCTGCGCGGGGGCGCGCTCAGCGCACGTGGGGGCGGCGGACGACCAGGAGGGCGACGTCGTCCTCGGTGACCTCGTCGCCGAGGGCCTCGGCGAGGATGCGGCTGCAGGCCACCTCGGGGTGCTCGTCGGCGGAGAACCCCCGGCAGATCCGCGCGAGCTGGGTCCAGTACGGGTCGTCGCCCTCGGTGCCGGGCGTGCGTATCTCCACGAGGCCGTCGGTGAAGAACGCGAGCGCGCCGCCCGGAGCGAGCGCCACCGCCGTGGTCGTGCGGGGCGTCGCGGGGTCGAGGCCCAGGAGGGTGTCGGACTCGACGTCGACGGGCGCAGCCGCGGCGCCCGGGGAGGCGCCCACCGGGGGGAGGTGGCCCGCGCTGCTGACGACGAGGTGGTCGAACGGCGGCTCGGTGACGGCGTACACGACGGTCGCCGTCATGCCGGGCTCGAAGTGGCACAGCATCCGGTCGAGCCGCGTCAGCACGGCGGCCGGGTCGTCCTCGTCGAGGGCGTAGGCCCGCAGGGCGCTGCGGAGCCGGCTCATGACGACGGCGGCCTGCAGGCCGTGCCCGACGACGTCACCCATGACGAGGCCGAGCCGCCCGTCGGGGAGGGAGAACACGTCGTACCAGTCGCCACCGAAGTCGCCGTCCGCCGGCAGGTAGCGGGCAGCCAGCTCGAGGCCGTCGACGTCGCGCAGCGTGGGCAGGAGGCTGCGCTGCAGCACCAGCGACGCGAGGTGGGCGTCGTGCTCGGAGGTCGACAGCACGGTGCGGGAGATGCTGGCCGCGGCCAGCTCGAGGTCGGCGACGTCCTGCGCGCTGAACGTCCGGCGGGCGTGGAAGCCCACGTGCAGCACCCCGAGGAGCTCTTCGCCCGAGAGCACGGGGACGCCGAGCAGGCTCGTCACCTCGCTGTACTTCAGCACCGGGTTCACCACCGGGTCGCCCGCCGCGCGGTCGACGGCGACGGGCCTGCGCGTGGCGGCGACGCGGCCCGCGAAGCCCTGGCCGAGGGAGACGTACGACGCCGTGCGCCACCGGCGGCCGAAGCCGAGGGAGGCGGCAGTGCGGAGCTTGCCGGATGCCTCGTCGAGGAGGAGCAGGGTTGCCGTCTGCGCGCCCATGAGGGTGCGCACGTGCTCGAGCGCACCCTCGAAGTCGGGCCCCGGGCCGGCGGACGTCGCGGCGATCGGGGCGGGGAGGGACGGCATGGGTCGTCGACCGCCTGGTGGTGGGCAGGGTGCGGCGTCTGCTCCACCGCTCCGGCACCTTACCGTGCCGCGCGCCCGGGACCACCGCGGGCGCGCGAACGGGGTAGGTTCAGCGGGTGGAACGGTGGGAGGGCGCGAGCGCGGGTCTGCGCGAGGTGTACGCGGGCGTCGACTGGGCCGCCACGGCCGTGGGTGCGCCGGAGCAGTGGTCCCCGGCACTGCGCAGCGCGGTGCGGACCGTCCTGCGCACCCGCTTCCCCGCCGTGCTCATGTGGGGCCCGGAGTTCGTCCTGGTCTACAACGACGCCTACATCGAGATGATCGGCGAGAAGCACCCCTCGGCCCTGGGGTCGCCCGCCGCCGAGGTGTTCTGGGAGGCCTGGGACCAGATCGGGCCGCTGATGCGGGGCGCCCTGGACGGGCGCGGGGCCACCTGGACGGAGGACGCGCTCGTGCCGCTGCACCGGCACGGCTTCCTCGAGGAGTGCTACTTCACGTTCTCCTACTCGCCCGTGGTGGCGGAGGACGACACCATCGAGGGTGTGCTCGACATCGCGGCCGAGACGACCCGGCACGTCATCTCGCAGCGGCGCCTCGAGCTGCTGAGCCGGCTCTCCGACGTGCTCGCCACGGTCGAGACGAAGGCCGACCTGCGCCGGCTGTCCCTCTACCTGCTGCGCGACCAGGTGCGCGACCTGCCCGCCGTGGACATCCGCATCCCCGGTCTCGAGGAGGACGCGCCGATCCCGCACTCCGGCGCCACCGCCCCGGCCCTGCCTGCCGCGCCGGGCGTGACGATCAACGACCTCACCCTGTACGTCGAGGACACCGAGGCGGGCAAGGTCGTCTGGCAGCGCCTCGACCTGTCGACCCGGCCCGGCCTGCCCGCGCCCGTCCTCGTCTGCTCCGTCAGCGACCAGCTGCCGTTCGACCACGACTACCGCTACTTCCTGCGCCTCATCGCCGCCTCGCTCAACCAGGCGCTGACGCGCATCGACCTGCTGGAGTCGGAGCGCCGCGTGGCCACGGCGCAGCGCGACATGTCGATCGCCCTGCAGCAGGCGCTGCTCACGCCCCCGATGCAGCCCGACCACCTGCAGGTGGCCGTGCGCTACGTGCCGGCGGCGGACGTCGCGCAGATCGGCGGGGACTGGCACGACGCGTTCCAGCAGAGCGACGGCGCCCTCATGCTCGCCATCGGCGACGTCGCCGGGCACGACCTGGCCGCGGCCGCGACGATGGCGCAGGCGCGCAACCTGACGCGCGGCATCGCGATCGCCACGGGCGACAGCCCGGCGCGGGTGCTGGAGGGCCTGGACCGGGCCTTCGCCAGCCTGGGGGTGGCGACGATCGCAACCGCCATCGTGGCGCGGGTGGAGCAGACCGAGGCCGACGCGGCCGCCGGCCGCCGGATCCTGCGGTGGTCGCGGGCCGGCCACCCGCCGCCGGTGCTGCTGCAGCCGGACGGCACGGCGGTGCTGCTCGACGAGGCGGGGGAGATCATCCTCGGCGTCCAGCCGACCACGGAGCGCACCGACGTCGAGGTCGAGCTCGTGCCGGACTCCAAGGTCGTGCTCTACACCGACGGCCTCGTCGAGCGCCGCGGCGTGCCCCTCGACGCCAGCTTCGAGCACCTCCGCTCCGCCGTCAGCGGGCAGCAGCACCTGGACGCGGAGGAGCTGTGCGACCACCTGCTCGCCACGATGCTCGAGCTGCCGGCCGGGGACGACGACGTCGCGCTCATGGTGCTGCACGCCCGCCCCGAGACCGACTGACCGACTGACCGACTGACCGACTGACCGACCGGGCGGCCGGCCAGCGGGCCGAGGCCGGCCCGCCGGCTCACCCGGTGAGGAACTCCCGCACCCACGGGACGACGAGGTCGCGGTGCTCGTCGAAGAAGCCGTGGCGCCCGCCCTGGACGAGCCGGGTGCGGGCGTCCGGCAGCAGGCCGGCGACGACGTCGGCGTTCGCGGCCGGCACCATCAGGTCGTCGGTGCCGTGCAGCACGAGGGTGGGGGCCGTCAGCCCGCCGAGGCGGTCCGCCGCGTCGTGGTCGGAGCTCGTCTCGAGGTGGCGCCGCGCCGCCTCGACGGTCATCGACGGGTCCCCCAGCAGGTCGCGGGGCACCCCGTCGTACCCGCCGTGGGCCCGCGTCCACGCCGGTGTGTAGAAGAGGTCGACCAGCCCGCGCTGCCGCTCCTCGTCGTCGGGCCCGGCGAGCAGCATGCCCACGTCGCGGTCCCGGTGGACCGCCGGAGCGCCGCCCGTCGACGTGCAGGCCACGACGACACGGCGCACGAGGTCGGGCCGGGCGAGGGCCAGCTCCTGCGCGACCCGACCGCCCATCGAGGTGCCGTAGACGTCGGCCGCGTCCCGGCCCACGGCCGCGAGCACGGCCGCCGCGTCCTCGGCGAACCCGGCCGTCGACCAGGCCGGGCCGCGCTCCTCGCCGCCCGGCGGCAGCTCGGTGGTGCCCGTGCCGCGGTAGTCGAAGGTCACGGTCAGCCAGGCGTCGGTGAAGTCGCCGCGCAGGCGGTCCCACCAGGCGTCGGAGTTGGCCTGGCCCTGCAGCAGCAGGAGCGCCGGGGCGCCGCGTCGCCCCTCGACCTGCAGGGAGAGGCGGGTGCCGTCGGGCCGCCGTACCCACCCGCGGGTGCGGGGCACGTGTCGTCGTCTCCGGAACACAGGTCCTCCTCGGCGGGGTGCGGGACCGCTCGTGCGGACCCCTCGCGACCGTAGTCGGGGGCCCCGAGCGGCCACGGGCCTCAGAAGGCGTAGCGCACGCGGCAGGACGGCAGCTCGGCCGCGAGGAGGTCGGTGAACTGCTGCACCCAGCGCGCCTTCCAGGCCGCGCGGTAACGCACGTTGACCTGCCCGCTGTGGCTGCGCTTCTCCTCCTGCAGGTCGGGGCGCCACAGCAGCTCCTCGCCCCGCGGGTGCCAGCCGAGGTTGACCTCGTGAAGCGCGGCGTTGTGGGTGAGCATGATGACCTCGCAGGCCAGCTGCTGCTTGGTGGCGGGGGAGAGGACGTCGTCGAGCTGGCGGAACAGCTCGGTCCACTCGGCCTGCCAGCCCTCGTGCAGCACGACGGGGCTGAAGTTCAGGTGCACCTCGTAGCCGGCCTCGACGAAGTCGTCGATCGCGGCGATCCGCTCGTCGATCGGCGTGGTGCGCAGGTCGAGGCGCCGCGAGGTCTCGCGGGGCATGAGGGAGAAACGCACCCGCGTGCCGCCGCGCGGGTCCCACCCGAGCAGGTCGCGGTTGACGAACTTCGTGGCGAAGCTGCCCTTGGCGCCCGGCAGGCGCGCGAAGAGGTCGACGAGGTCGCGCACGTTGTCGCTCACCAGGGCGTCGACGGAGCAGTCGCCGTTCTCGCCCAGGTCGTAGACCCAGTCGACGGGGTCGCACTGGTTCGGCTCGGGCTTCGGGCCCTGGCGCCCGACGTGCCGCTCCAGGTAGCCCAGCACCTTCTCGATGTTGACGAACACCGTCACGGGATTGGCGTAGCCCTTGCGGCGCGGCACGTAGCAGTAGCTGCAGGCCATGGCGCAGCCGTTCGACGTGGACGGCGCGATGAAGTCGGCCGAGCGCCCGTTGGGCCGCGCCGCGAGGCTGCGCTTCTCGCCGAGCACCAGCACCTCACGCTTGTTGCGCACCCAGTCCTCCACCTGCCCCGCGTTGCCGTAGAGCCCGGGGATCGACTGGTGGCTGGGCACCTCGACCCGCTCGGCGTCGGGGAACCGCTCCAGCACCTGGCGCGCGCGCGGCCAGCGCTCGATGTCCGGCTCGTGGTAGATGCGCCGGACCGCCAGCACGCGCTGCGCCGCGGGGAGGACCATGACGGCCACGGTAGCCACCGCCACCGACGGTCCTGCCCGCGCGCGGCCCGCGTTCCCGGGCCTCTGGTTGCATGACAGCGGGCGCGCGTCCGCGGCCCGGCGAAGGGAGACACCGCATGGGGACCCACTACGACGTCGTCGTGCTCGGCGCCGGCTCGGGCAACACGATCGTCGACGACCGGTTCTCCCACCTGCGGGTCGCGATCGTCGAGCGGGGCCCGTACGGCGGCACCTGCGTCAACCGCGGCTGCATCCCGTCGAAGATGTTCGTCCACGCCGCCGAGGTGGCGAGCGCCGCGCTGCGCGGCCCCGCGCTGGGCCTGCGGACGCGCCACGACGGCGTGGACTGGCCCGCGCTGCGCGACCGGGTCGCCGGCCGTGTCGACGCCGTGGCCCGCTCCGGCGAGGAGCACCGGCGCGGCCAGGACCACGTCGACGTGCTCACCGGCACCGCGCGCTTCACCGGTCCCCGCCGGCTCGTCGTCGACCTCGAGGACGGCACGACGACGGAGGTCACGGCCGACCAGGTGGTCGTGGCCACCGGCAGCCGCCCGGTGGTGCCCGACGTGCCCGGCCTCCACGACGTGCCCCACCACACCAGCGACACCATCCTGCGCATCGAGGCGCTGCCCGCCCGGATGGCGGTGCTCGGCGGGGGGTACGTCGGGTGCGAGCTCGCCCAGGTCTTCGCCGCGCTCGGCGTCGAGGTCACGCAGGTCGAGAGCGAGGACACCCTCCTGGCGAGCCAGGACGAGGACGTCGCCCGCGCCGTCACCGCCGCCGCCGGGCGCCGGTGGGAGGTGCGGCTCGGCACGCGGCTGGAGCGCGCCGTACCGCTCGACGGGGGCGGGGCGCGGATGGAGCTGGACGACGGGAGCACGTTCGAGACCGACCTCGTGCTCGTCGCCACCGGGCGCGAGACCAACGCGGACCTCCTCGACCTCGACGCCGCCGGGGTGGAGGTCGACGACACGGGCCGCGTCGTCGTCGACGCGCACCAGCGCACCACCGCCGAGGGCGTGTGGGCCCTCGGGGACGCGAGCAGCCACGAGCCGCTCAAGCACGTCGCCAACCAGGACGCCCGGGTGGTGGCGCACAACCTGCTCCACCCCGACGACCTCGTGGTCTCGGACCACCGGTACGTGCCCCTCGCCGTCTTCACCGAGCCGCAGGTGGCCGCGGTGGGGCTGACCGAGGCGGAGGCCCGCGAGCAGGTGGCGGACCTGGCCGTGGCCCGCCACGACCTCGCCGACACGGCGTACGGGTGGGCCCTGCAGGCCGACCCCGACGACCGCGACCCGGCCGGGCCCGGCGGCTTCGTCAAGCTGCTCGGGGACCGGTCGACCGGGCTGCTCGTGGGCGCGCACGTCGTCGCCCCGCAGGCCGCGTCGCTGGTGCAGGTGCTCGTCCACGCGATCACCCACGGGCTGCCGGTGGCGGGGCTGGCGCGCAGCGAGTACTGGATCCACCCCGCCCCGACCGAGGTCGTGGAGAACGCCCTGCTCGCCCTCGAGGAGGAGATGGGCCGCGCGTGAGGGGACGCGGGCGACCGCCGCCCGGGCCGGGTCAGGCCTGGCGGGGGAGGGGGACGCCCAGGGCCGCCTGGGTGACCGCGGTGACGAGCACGCGCAGCGGAGCGACCTCGACGCTGCCGCCGTCGAGGAGCACGACCAGCCACTGGCGGGCGTCGTCGTCGTAGCCGCCCGCGCCGACCGCCTCGCCGCTCGGTACGCCGCCCGGCCCCGCCGGCGGGACCGTGCCGCCGAGCCACGGGGAGGGCGTCAGCGGGGCGGCGAACGAGCCGCCCTCGAGGGCGTCGAGCAGGCCGGAGACCCGGCTCAGGGACGCCAGCGGCAGCATGCGGGGCGGGCGCACGGCCGCGTCGGCGACGCCGCTCGCCGTGCCGCCCGTCGGCAGGGGGGTCCCGGTGCCCTCGGCGATGACGCAGACCACGGGGCCGTCCACCCGGCCGACCCACCAGCCGCCGACGGCGCCGGCGAGCGCGCACGTGTGGGCGACGACGGTGAGCCGGTCCTCCGTCGAGGCGCCGACCATGTCGTCGAGCCGATCGAGGCACAGCTCGAGCGCCTCGGCGAGCAGCGACACGTCGTGCGCGCGGGCCGCGGCCGGGGTCGACGGGGGTACGTCGTGCTGCCGGGCCGGTGCCGCCGCCTGCGGCTGGAGCGTCACGTCGGTGACCCCGTCCACCAGGCGTTCCGCGAGGCCCCGCTCGGTCGGGGTGAAGGGGTGCTCGCGGGCGAGGCGGACCGTCGTGCCGCCCGCCGCCCCGGGCACCACGACCTCGAGCACGTGCGGGTCGTGGGGGTGGACCGGGTGCGGCTGACCGGGCTGGGCAGGGCCGGGCTGGGCATGGCCGGGCTGGGCAGGGCCGGGCTGGGCAGGGCCGGGCTGGGCATGCGGCGCGGAGGTGGTGCGGTCGGGCCCCGGCCGGCGTTCACCTGCGTCGGTCCTACCGTCGGCCATCCGGACCCCCTCGGAGAGCAGTCGCGGCCCGGACCGCGCGCCGCGCGGCGCGGCTGTTTCGAGTACACCACGACCGGGGTGCGGCGGGCTGGTTCGAACGGTCGGCGCGGCGTGGTCCGAACGGACCATGCCGGGGGTCCGAACGGGCCATGCCGGGGCGTCCGGGCGGGCCGTGGCGGGGGGTCCGGGCGGGCCGTGGCGGTGGGTCCGGGCGGGCCGTGGCGGCGGCGTCGGTGTGGTGCTCGTCGGCCGTCAGCCCTGTGCGGGGTAGGGCTGCGCCTTCAGCAGGCGTGCGAGGTGGGCCGCGTTGGCGGCCGCCGTGCTGGTGGTGCCGGCGACGGGCTCGGGCGTCTCGACGAGCTCGAGGTAGTCGGTGCCCTGCATGGCCTCGCCCACCCAGTACGTCGCACCCTGCGCGGGGATCGTGAACCCGACGTCGTCGAGCCCCTGGAAGATCTGCGCGGTGGTGTGGTGGGCGCCGTCCTCGTTGCCGACGACGGCGACCAGGGCGACCTTCCCGAACATCGCGGGCCGGCCCTCGTCGTCGGTCTCCGACAGCTCGGCGTCGAGCCGCTCGAGCACCATCTTGCAGACCGAGGAGGGCTGGCCCATCCAGATCGGGGTGGCGATGACGAGGATGTCCGCGGCCTGCACCTTGGCGCGGATCGTCGGCCAGCCGTCCCCGTCACCCTCGTCGGGGCTCACGCCGAACGCCACGTCGTGGTCGACGACCCGCACCTCCTCGCCGCTCACGCCGTGCTGCCCGAGCGCATCGAGGACCTGCCGGCCGAGCACCTCGGAGCTCGACGGCGAGGGGGACTTCTTCAGCGTGCAGGTGAGCTGCAAGGCGCGGAGTTCGGTCATGCGTCGACGGTACCCAGGAGCCCGTCACCCGCCCGGCGTGCGAGCGGGGGCGTGGGAGCGGCCGTGGTTTCGAGGGGTTGCCAGGGCAACCCGCCTCAACCACCGCGGGGGTGGCCGCGCTGGTCCGGTGGTTGAGGTGGCCGCGCCTGTGCCCGGTGGTTGAGGTGGCCGCGCCAGCGGCCCTCGAAACCACGGCGGTCGTCGGGCGTGGTTTCGAGGGGTTGCCAGGGCAACCCACCTCAACCACCGGGGGTGGCCGCGCACGTGCCCGGTGGTTGAGGTGGCCGTGCTGGTCCGGTGGTTGAGGTGGCCGCGCCAGCGGCCCTCGAAACCACGGTCCGATGCGCAGGTCTGATCAGTTCCGCCGGGTGAACCTGAGCTTCCCCGTGCCGAGCGTCTCGGTGAGGTACGTCGGGTCGTGCGCGACGCGGTGGTGGTGCCAGCACAACAACCGGCCCCGTTCGACGGAGGTCCTTCCGCCGCGTGACCAGGGGTCGTCGTGGTGGGCCTCGCAGCGCTGGGGCGGGGCGTCGCAGCCTTCGGCGGTGCAGCCCCTGTCGCGCAGGATCAGTGCGATGCGCTGGGGCTTGTTGTGGAACCGCGCGGCGCGACCCAGGTCGAGGACCTCGCTCTTGGTGCCCAAGACCGCCGGGACCAGGTCAGCGCCGCAGGCCAGCCGTCGGGCTTCGCCCGGGGAGATGCGGTGACCGGTGTCCAGCGACGCCGCGGCCAGGCCGCCGGTGAGGGTGTCGACCGACATGGTCACCACCACCGTCGTGCCCGCGCCGGCGGCGTCGGGGAGGTCGGCGTCACGCATGCGCTCGATGAGCTCGACGAACGCCTGGCCGCGCCTCTCCCACGCCGGTCGGGGGTCGGCGGCGTCGTCGCGGGGGTCGTCGCGCAGGTGGTCACGACGCGGCGAGGCGATGGCGTCGATCATCTTGGTGAACATCGCGCCGTGCATCTCCGGCACGGTGAACCGGCCGTGGACGCAGCCGTGCCCGTCCTCGCGCATCGTCAGCCGGACCTTCGCGGCGGCTTCGCGCTCTTCCTTCGCCAGCAGTTCGGCCTCGCGGGCCTCGCCGACGGCGGGGGCGACGATGTCGAGGATCCGGCGGCCCAGCACGCGCAGGTCCTTGGCGTCGTGGTCGGCGGCGAACCCGACCAGCACCTTCTCTGCCTCGTCCCGGACGCCGGCGTCGACGTCGTCTCCGAGGTCCTCGAGCGCTCGCACGATGACGTCGGCCTGGCCGGGCGACACGGAGCCGGATGTGGAAGCGGCGACGAGGGCGTCGTACCGCTCGTGGGTGGCGACCGCGACTCGGACGCGGCGGTGGGCCTCGGCCCGCGTCACGTGTGTGGCGTTCGCGAGCCACACCGCGGTCGACGGGGCGCCGGTCTCGTCCTCGACCCGCACCTCGGTGGCGTGGGCCAGCAGCCTCGACTGGAGCGCCGCGAGGCGGTTCGCCGCCCGTTCGAGCTCGACGAGCGCCGCACCGGTCTCGGCCGCACCGAGGGTCAGAAAGCCGAGGTCGAAACCGTCGTCGAGGTCCCCGTGCAGACGCGCGGCGACCCCGGCGATGGGGTGCAGCGCGGTCTCGGTCATGGACCCATCACACCACCGGCCACCGACACTTCCGGCCGCGATCGACGGTTCTCCACAGAACAGGTTTGCGCAGGTCAGACGGATAGCCCGCCCGTCCGCCGGGTCAGCCGGGTGTGGTTTCGAGGGCCGCTGACGCGGCCACCTCAACCACCGGGGCGGAGCGGCCACCTCAACCACCGGGGCGGAGCGGCCACCTCAACCACCGGGGCGGAGCGGCCACCTCAACCACCGGGGCGGAGCGGCCACCTCAACCACCGGGGCGGAGCGGCCACCTCAACCACCGGGGCGGAGCGGCCACCTCGACCACCGGATCCAGCGCACCACCTCAACCACCGGGGCGGAGCGGCCACCTCAACCACCGGAACGAGCGCGGGCCACCCCGACCACCGGACCGAGCGCAGCCACCCACCTCGACCACCGACCAGCCCGGCGCCGCCACCACCCACCGGAACGACCTACTCCCGCAGCGGCGCGCCCGCGACGGGGATGCGTCCCGCTGCCACGAGCTCGACGGCGGCGGCCGCGGCGAGCGTCTGGGCCGCGAGCAGCCCGGCGAGCACGAGCAGCTGCGCGGCGCCGGCCTGGACGGGTGAGGCGCCCGCGAGCAGCACCCCGACGAACGCTCCGGGCAGCGTCACGAGCCCGACCGTCCGCGTCTGGTCGAGGCCGGGCACGAGGGCGAGGGCGGCGGCGGGCCGCCCGACGACGTCGACGGCCGCGCGGCGGGGGAGGCCCAGGGACAGCGCCGCCTCGTAGGCGCCGCGCTGGTCGGTGAGCTCCTCGACCGTACGACGGGCGGCGAGGGTGGTCGCCGACATCGCGCCGCCGACGAGGATCCCGGCGACGGGCAGCACCGCCACCGGCTCGGCCGGCACGACTCCCGCGGCCACGACCGCCAGCAGCACGGGCAGGGCACCGACCGCGATGGGGAGCGCGAACCACGCCGTGTGGCGCCCGTGCCCGCCCACCACGCGCTGGGCCGAGGTCAGGGCGCCGACCACCACCATCGTCGCGACGAAGGCGGCGGTCGCGGGCAGGCTGTGCAGCGCGGCGGTGATGACGAGGCTGACGAGCGCGAGCTGTGCGGCCGCGCGGGCGGTGGCCGTCAGCGGCGCCCGCCACGACCCCAGCCCCGCGAGCCGGGTGGCCGCGGCGGCGGCCACGGCGAGCAGCGCCACGAGCAGCCCGAACGCCCACCCCAGCTGCACGGTCTCCACCGGGCCAGGCTCGCACGCCCGCCGCGGGTCCGCCGCACGCCCCGCGGGCCCGGTCAGGCGGTCGCGGGCAGGTCGATCGTGTGGGCGGTGTGGTCGCGCTTGGCCAGCAGGTAGCGCGCGTTGCTCGCCGACAGGTGCACCCCGGTGGGCACGCGCTCGGTCACCGCGACGCCGTACGACGCGAGCTGCGCCGCCTTGTCCGGGTTGTTGCTGAGCAGCCGGATGCGGTCGGCGCCGACGGTGCGGAGCATCTGGGCGGCGGCGCGGTAGTCGCGCTCGTCCTCCCCATGCCCCAGCGCCAGGTTCGCCTCGTAGGTGTCGAGCCCGGCGTCCTGCAGCGCGTAGGCGTCGAGCTTGGCGTACAGCCCGATGCCCCGCCCCTCCTGCCGCAGGTAGAGCACGACGCCGCCCACCGCGGCGATCCGCTCCACAGCCTCGCGCAGCTGGGGCCCGCAGTCGCAGCGCTGCGACCCCAGCACGTCGCCGGTCAGGCACTCGCTGTGCGGGCGCACCAGCGGCGCCTCCCCGCCCGCGGCGGAGCGGGCGAGCGCCGCCCGCCAGTCGCCGAGGCCGAGCAGCAGGTGCTCCCGGCCGTCGACGAGGCCGTCGAAGGTCACGACGTCGGCGGTCGTGGCGTAACCGTCGGCGAAGGAGAGCGGCACGCGGACGCTCGTGCGGGTCGTGGCCGCGGGCAGCCCGGCGTCGAGGGGGTGCAGGTGCTGAGTCATGGGGACATCCAAACACTTGAAGATTGAAGTGTCTTCAAGAAGTCCGCAGGTCCCTGATCTGTTCCCGCGCCGCGCCGCTCCGCCTCGCGCCGCCCCGCCTCGCGCCCGCGCCCCGTCGTGCCTCAGGAGACCAGCTCGTCGAGCCGCGAGTACGCCCGCGCGTCGCCGGCCAGCACCTCCGAGCGGCGCCCGTCGACGGAGACCGGCACGTCGCCCGCGACGGTGATGCGACGCATCTCCCGCGGGTGCTCGTCGAAGTCGGCCACCGCGTAGTGCTGCGTCGCCCGGTTGTCCCAGAGCGCCACGTCGCCGGGCTGCCACGTCCACCGCACCGTGTTCTCCAGCTTCGTCACCCGGCCCTGCAGCAGGTGGAACAGTTGGTGCGACTCCGAGGCGTTGAACCCCTCGAAGCGCTTCACGAAGTTGCCGAGCACGAGCGAGCGCCGCCCGGTCTCCGGGTGCACGCGCACCACCGGGTGGCGCGTCTCGAACAGCGTCGAGGTGAAGTCGTCGCGCGTGTAGTGCGCGTCCGGCTGGTCGTGCTCCTCGTCGAGCTGGGCGTAGTCGTAGGAGTTCGTGTGCACCGCCCACAACCCCCCGGCCAGGGCCTTCAGCGGCGCCGGCATCGCGTCGTACGCGGCGACGGTGCTCGCCCACGCCGTCGTGCCGCCGTACGGCGGGAGGGTCACCGCCCGCAGCACGCTGATGGCCGGCACGCGGTCGACGAAGGTGACGTCGGTGTGCCACGCGTTGGCCGCCATGCCCTTGTTCGCCGTCACCCGCAGCACGCGGGCGCTGCCGGTGTTGACCGTCGGGTGCGCGGTGGTGAGCGGCCCGAGGCGCTCCGCGAAGGCGGCGTGCGCCTCGTCGTCGAGGTGGTGCTGACCGCGCAGGAAGACCACCTGGTGCTCGAGCAGTGCGGCCCGCACCGCCGCGACCACCTCGTCGGACAGGTCCCCGCCGAGCCGCACGCCCTCGATCCGGGCACCCAGCCGCCCGCCGACCTGGTGGACCGCGACGCCGTCCGGGAGTGCGGGCGCCGGCAGCGGGAGCGCCGCGGGGCCGGGTGACGGGCTCGTGGACGGGGTCGTGGACGGGGTCGTGGACGGGCGGTCGACGGTGACGGTCACGGGTACCTCCTGTGGTCGGTCGTGCAATCCGTAGATACTCGACTAAGACAGTACGGTTAGTGGGGGACGAGCGTCCCCGCCGTCCACCGACTGGTCACCCCTGCGGGCAGGTCACCGGTGCGCGGCGCCCAGCTCGACCAGCACGACGCCGGCGACGACGAGCGCCAGCCCGACGGCCTGCACCGCCGTCAGCGTCTCGCCGAAGAGCACGATGCCGAGCACGGCGATGGTCGCGATCCCGAGCGCGCACCACACGGCGTACGCCTGCCCCAGCGGCATGCCCGCCACCAGTGCCTGCGACAGGGCGTAGAACGCGGAGCAGTAGCCGAGCACGACCACGAGCGACCAGCCGGGCCGCGAGAAGCCCTCGGACTGCCGCAGCGACAGCGTCGCCACGACCTCGCTGCCGACCGCCACCAGCAACCAGCCCCACATGCGCGTGCTCCTCCCACCGGGTGCGCGAACGCCGCGCCGCCCGATCCCACCACGGGGAGGGCGACGCGGCGGTCGCGGGTGCTGCCGCGCTCACGCGGCGTGGCCTGACGCCCGTCGTCACCGACGGCGTCCGGCGCGGGCTCACATCGGGACGTCGCCGCCGATGCCGCCGCGCAGGCGCTTGTAGCCGTAGACGCCGAGGCCGATCATCGCGACGCCCAGGCCGAGGTGCAGCCAGTTGTCGGCGTCGTTGAGGGGCACGAAGTTGGCGTCCGAGTGGTGGCCCACGCTGAGGCCGTAGATCCACAGCACCAGGTAGACCAGGCCGCCGCCGATCAGGTAGGTGACCGCGGCCCGGGGGCGCTTGGCGGCCGCGATGCCGAGCACGCCGAACAGCAGGTGGACGATGTTGTGGAGGATCGAGACCTGGAAGAGGCCGAGCAGCTTGGCCTCGCTCTCGTGCCCGGCGAGCTCGAGCTGGTCGTAGTCGGTGGTGACGCCGGGGACGAACCCCAGGATCCCCACGAGCAGGAACGTGCCACCGACGACGAGGGCGACGGTCCGCAGGAAGCGGTCGCCCTTCTGCCGCGGGGTGTTGACGCGCTGGGCGCTGACGTCTTCAGATCGCATGACTTCTCCTCGGGAAGGCGGAAAGGTGCTCTCGGGACGGGTGCTCCCGCAGCCCGGTACCCGCTCGCGGGCCCTCGGAACGGACGCGCGTCGAACCGGAGGTGGCAGGCGCACGACGGGCGGCCGGACGCACCGTGCCCGGCACCCCGAGGGGTGCCGGGCACGGGTGTGCGTGCGGGTCGGACCGTCAGTCGCGGGTCGCGAGGGGCCGGACGGCCGGACCCTCGATGACCTCGCCGCGCTCCTCGAAGCGCGAGCCGTGCAGCGGGCAGTCCCAGCTGCGCTCGGCGTCGTTCCAGGTGAGCACCCCGCCCAGGTGCGTGCAGACGGCGGAGCCCTCCTTGCCCGGCACCAGCCCGCACAGGCGGGAGCGCTGACGCGCCTCGCTGCTGCCGGAGGCACCGGTGCCGGCCGCGACCGACGGCGCCCGCGGAACGAGCCAGCCCGCGGTCATCGCGACCGCGACCTCGGTGTTGATCCACGCCGCCCCGGGCAGGCCGGTCAGCTCCTGCGCGCCCCACGGGCGGTACGCCCCCGCCCAGGCCGGGGCGTTGCCGAGGACGTCGCCCGTGATCGCCAGCGCGGCGGCGACCCCGTTCGTCATGCCCCACTTCGAGAAGCCGCCGGCCACGAGGATGCGGCGGTTGCCCGGCAGCAGGGGGCCGGCGTACGGCAGCCCGTGGTGCGGCGAGTAGTCCTGCGCCGACCACGCGTGCGTCTCCTGCGCGCCGGGGAAGTGGTCCATCGCCCAGATCCGCAGCGCGTCGAGGCGCTGGCTCGTCGGCCGCTTGCGCCCGGTCACGTGGCCCTCGCCGCCCACGAGGAGCGTCGGCGGACCACCCGGCAGCGTGGCGTCGCGCAGCGAGCGCGACGGCATGTCGGCCGCGAGGTACATCCCGTGCGGCGCCTCCTGCGGCAGGGTCACCGCGATGCTGTAGGAGCGCTGCGGGCTCATCCGGGCGAAGAACGCGCCCCGGTCGAGGATCGGCATGCCGGTGGCGAGCACCACCTGGCGGCCCTGCACGACGGCCTGCTGGTCGGCCGAGGGGTCGTCGCCCGGCACCCGCACGGCCACCCGCACCGGGTCGCCGTCACCGACCCGCTGCACGCGGGCGTGCTCGACGATCGTGACCCCAAGGTCGCGGCACTGCCGCGACAGGGCGCCGACGAGGGCGACCGGGTCGACCTGCACCTGGTCGTCGAGGCGGATGGCGCCCCGCACCGCGAACGGCAGCTCGGTGTCGTCGGTCCAGCGCACCGACAGGTCCGCCTTCTGCGCGGCCGCCAGCTCGCGGCGCAGCACCCGGGCGCCGAGGGCGCCGTTGGCGTAGGTGAAGGCGTCGCGGTGCTCGACCAGGACCCCGGCGTCCTCGGCGAACGCCGTGACCCACGCCTGCGCCTCGCGGTTGGCCGCGGCGTAGGACCGCAGGGTCGCGGTGCCGTGACGACGGTCGATGCGCGAGAACTGGCTGCCCTGCAGCAGGCTCACCTTCGCGGTGCTGCGGCCGGTGGTGCCGCCGCCCAGCTCGCGGGCCTCGAGCACCAGCACCTTCTGGCCGCCGCGCGCCAGGAGCAGGGCGGTGGTCAGGCCGGTGAGGCCGCCGCCGACGACGACCGCGTCGTACGTCGTGTCCGTGTCGAGCGCGGTCGCCGGGATCGACGACTCGGCGGAGGAGCGGTCCTCCCAGATGGTCCTCAGCACGTCACACCCCCACGACGCCGAAGCGCTCCCACACGCGGTGCGCGCGGGCGGCGGCGGACATCCGGGTGCAGACCTCGGCCGGGTCGGTGCCGACGACGACGCCGACGCCCTCCGGTGCGACGCCCGCCAGGTCGAGCACCGCGGTGCCGTTGCCGACCGCCGCGATCACCTTGGCGTGGCGGTAGGCCTCCTGCACGAGCAGCAGCACCCGTGGGTCGACCGCCGCAGGGGCGCCCGGCACCGACGTCTTCTCGTCGTGCGGGGAGTCGGCGGCCGGCGCGGGGGCGTCCAGCAGGACGACCGTGTCGAACTCGACCGAGCGGGTCGTGGCGAAGGTGCGCTGCGCCGTGGTGCCCGCGACCTGCCCGCCGTGGGGACCCACGACGAGCGGCAGGGCGCCCTCGGCGCGCACGGCCTCCTGCACCGCCGTCACGAGACCGGGATCGGTGTCCGTGGCGACGACGATGCCGACCATCCGGCCCTCCAGCGGCCACGTGCCGCCGATCTGCGAGAGCGCGGGGCTGGGGTCGACGTCGGGCAGCGGGCCCGGGGCCTGCGGGACCGGCAGCCCGAGGCCGGCGGCGACCTCGGCGCACAGCGCGGCGTCGATCTGCGCCAGCGACTGCAGCTGGCGCACCTTGACGGCCTCCTCGTAGCACTTGCCGAGCTCGAAGGTGTAGGCCCGCACGACGTGCTCGCGCTCCACCGGGGTGAGGCTGAGCCAGAACTGGCGCGCCTGGCTGAAGTGGTCGTCGTACGACGCGGGCTGGGCCCGCACCTTCGCGCCCTCCGCCACCGTGGCGACGGCCTCGACGAACGCCCGGGTGGCCGGGTCGCTCTGGTCGGCGGTAGCCGAGAACGGGCAGCCGCCGTCGAGCGAGTTCGGGCGGTATGGCGCCACGCCCGCGTGCACGGCGTGCTGGTGGAAGCCGTCGCGCAGCATGTCGTTGACCGGCGCGTGCGTCCGGTTGATCGGCAGCTGGTTGAAGTTCGGCCCGCCGAGCCGCGAGAGCTGCGTGTCGAGGTAGGAGAAGTTGCGCGCCTGCAGCAGCGGGTCGTCCGTCGCGTCGATGCCGGGCACGAGGTGGCCGGTGTGGAAGGCGACCTGCTCGGTCTCGGCGAAGAAGTTCGTCGGGTTCGCGTCGAGGACGAGGCGCCCGATGGGCTGCACCGGGGCGAGCTCCTCCGGCACGAGCTTGGTGGAGTCGAGGAGGTCGATGCCCTCGAACATCTGCTCCGGGGTGTCCGGGAAGACCTGCACGCCCAGCTCCCACTCGGGGTGGGCACCCGCCTCGATGGCGTCGGCGAGGTCGCGGCGGTGGAAGTCGGGGTCGATGCCGCCGAGCATCTGCGCCTCCTCCCACGTCAGGGAGTGGACGCCCAGCTTGGGCTTCCAGTGGAACTTCACCAGCGAGGTCGCGCCCTCCGCGTTCGTGCAGCGGAAGGTGTGGACGCCGAAGCCCTCCATCATCCGGTACGAGCGCGGGATGCCCCGGTCCGACATGTTCCAGAGCGTGTGGTGCTGCGCCTCGGTGTGGAGCGAGACGAAGTCCCAGAAGGTGTCGTGCGCGCTCTGGGCCTGGGGGATCTCGCGGTCCGGGTGGGGCTTGGCCGCGTGGACGACGTCGGGGAACTTGATGCCGTCCTGGATGAAGAACACCGGGATGTTGTTGCCGACCAGGTCCCAGACGCCCTCGTCGGTGTAGAACTTCGTCGCGAACCCGCGGGTGTCGCGCACGGTGTCGGCCGAGCCGCGGGAGCCCAGCACGGTGGAGAAGCGCACGAAGACGGGCGTGGTGCGGCCCTCGTCGAAGACGCTGGCGTGGCAGATCGACGCCGCGGTGCCGTAGCCCTCGAAGCGGCCGTGGGCCGCCGCGCCGCGCGCGTGCACGACCCGCTCCGGGATGCGCTCGTGGTCGAAGTGCATGAGCTTCTCGCGCAGGTGGTGGTCCTGCAGCAGCGTCGGGCCGCGCCGGCCCGCCTTGAGCGAGTGGTCGGTGTCGTGCACGCGGACACCGGTGGACGTGGTCAGCCAGGTGCCCTGCTGGTGGCGGTCACCGGGCTTGGCCTTCGCCTCGGCGCCCGTCGCGGTGCGCAGCTCGGGCGCGCGCTGGTCGGGCTTCGGCGGGGCGGGCGGGTGCGGCGTGGTCGGCTCCTCGACCGTGGCAGGCGTGCTGGAGGGCACCCCGGGGACGGTGTCGGAGGAGGAGGTGAGCGCCTCGGCGGCGTCCTCCACGAGCTGCGCGGCCTTCTTGACGGGCGTGGACGGGTCCATGGGGTGACGGTGCCTTCCGGTGGGGTTCAGGCGGACGGGTCGGTCGTGCGCACGCGCAGTCGCAGCCCGCCGTGGGGACGGCGGGGCATCCGGGTCCGGTCGGTCCGGCCCGGCTGGTCGTCGACGGGCGTGATGTCGTGACGGGCGAGCTCACCGAGGGTCGTGGCGACGAGGGCCACGGTGAGGGGCTCACCGGGGCAGCGATGGCCCTGGTCGGGGTGGCCGCCGCCCTGGGGGACGTAGGCGTAGGGGTCGGGCTCGGCGTGGGCGAACCGGGAGGGGTCGAGCTCCTCGGGACGGTCCCACCACGCCGGGTCGGTGTCGGTGCCGGGCACGTCGAGCACGAGGTGGTCGCCCGGGCGCAGCCGCACGCCGTCGTGCTCGGTCTCGGAGCGGATGCGGCCGGCGAGCGCGGGGACGAACGGGTGCACACGACGCGACTCGTGCGCGACGCACACCCGGGCCCGGGCGCCGGCGTCGCCGACGAGGGCGGCCCGGGCGGAGCGGTCGACGGCCAGGGTCAGCGCCGCCCAGGTCGCGGGCCACGCCACGGCGACGGTCGGGCGGAGCACGTTGAGCAGCTCGACGCCGGCGGTCCTGTCGTCGAGGTCGGTCGCGGCGATCCGGGCGACCACCGACGTCGCGTCGACCGAGGCGGTGCGGCGGGTCTCGCGGACGAGGCGCGCGGCCCAGCGGTTCAGCCGCAGCCGCTCGCGCCAGCCCCGCACGTACGCCGTGCCCGCTCCGCCGAACCCGTCGACGATGGCGGCCATCCGCCGGGCCAGCACCCGGCGCTCCTCCGCGGAGCCCGGTACGCCGGCCCAGCGCAGCACCGCGTCGCCGTACGCCTCGACGAGCAGGTCGAACAGCACGACCTCGCCCCCGTCGGGCTGGGCCGCGAGGGCGTCGAGGCGCGGACGCAGCAGGGCGGTGACCTCGCCGGTGACCTCCTGCACGGCGGCGCCGTCGAGGAGGTCGAGGAACAGGGCCTTGCGCTCGGCGTGCTCGGCGCCGTCGAGGCCGTGCAGCGCCCCGCGGCCGAAGATGAGGCCGGCCACGGGCGGCGGCACGGCGCCCACGCGACTCACGCGGTCGGTGTCGTAGAAGAGCTCGGCCCCGGCACGCCCGCGGACGACGACGGCACGCCCGCCCAGCATGCGGGTGACGAAGGTGTCGGCGCCGCCGTTGCGTCGGCGCTCGGCGGGCAGGGCGTGGTACCCGCGGCGGAGCAGTGCGAGGGCGAGGTCCATGGCCCCTCCGGTACCCCTGCCCCCGTGGCCGCATACGCGGGCGCGGGCCCCGGCGGGTGGGTGCAGCCGGGGGGCGCTGGGTACCGGCATCGGTCCGCCCACCGACCACCCGAGGAGTGAACGTGAAGGCAGTGACGTGGCAGGGCTCGCAGGACATGCGGGTGCAGGAAGTCCCCGACCCGACCATCCAGGATCCCGGCGACGTGATCGTGCGGATCACCTCGACGGGGCTGTGCGGGTCGGACCTGCACCTCTACGAGCCGCTCGGCCCGTTCATGACCCCGGGTGACGTCGTGGGCCACGAGCCCATGGGCATCGTCGAGCAGGTGGGCCCCGGCGTGGAGACGCTCGTGCCGGGCGACCGGGTCGTCGTACCGTTCAACGTCAGCTGCGGCACGTGCTGGATGTGCAGCCGCGGCCTCCACAGCCAGTGCGAGACCACCCAGAACCGTGACCAGGGGACGGGCGCGAGCCTGTTCGGCTACAGCAAGCTCTACGGCCAGGTTCCCGGTGGCCAGGCGGAGCTGCTGCGCGTGCCGTTCGGCGACACGCTGCCCATCAAGGTGCCGCACGGCCCGCCGGACGACCGCTTCCTCTTCCTCAGCGACGTGCTGCCCACCGCGTGGCAGGCCGTCGAGTACGCCGGGGTCGGCGAGGGCGAGAGCGTCCTCATCATCGGTGGCGGCCCGATCGGCGCGATGGCGGCCCGCATCGCCGCGCGCCGCGGCATCCGCGTGATCGTCTCCGAGCCCGAGGAGGACCGGCGCCAGCGCGCCGCCGCCTGGGGCGCCGAGGTGGTCGAGGAGCAGCCGCCGGCCGAGCTGGCCGCGACGCTGCGGGAGATGACCGACGGTCGCGGTCCCGACGCCGTCATCGACGCCGTCGGCATGGAGGCGCACGGCTCGCCCGCCGCCGAGCTGGCGCAGAAGGCGGTCAAGCTGCTGCCGGACGTCGTCGCGGAGCCGCTGATGAAGCGGGCCGCCGTCGACCGGCTGGTGGTCATCAACACCGCCATCGAGACGGTGCGCCGTGGCGGCACGATCTCCATCTCGGGCGTGTACGGCGGAGCCGTCAACCCGCTGCCGCTCATGCAGATCTTCGACAAGCAGATCGAGCTGCGGATGGGCCAGGCGAACGTGCACCGCTGGTCCGACGACATCCTCGAGCTGCTCACCGACGACGACCCGCTGGGCACGGAGGGCTTCGCCACCCACCACCTGCCCCTGAGCGAGGCGCCGGAGGCCTACAAGGCATTCCGCGACAAGCAGGACGGGATGATCAAGGTCGTCTTCCAGCCCTGACGCAGACGACGAAGGGGCGGGACCGGTGATCCGGTCCCGCCCCTTCGTCCTCGGTGCTGGTGAGCGTCGCTCAGGAGGCGCGGCGCTGGGTGGCCGCAGGCGCACCCACGACCTCGCGGAGCTGGCGCAGGATGCCGGCGAGGAGCCGGGACACCTGCGTCTGGGTGATGCCCAGCTCGTCGGCGATCTCCTGCTGGGTGCGGTCGTGGAAGTAGCGCAGCATGAGGATGCGCCGCTCCCGCTCGCCCAGCTGGCGCAGCGCGGGGCGCAGCGTCTCCCGGGCCTCGATGAGCTCCTGCTCGGCGGCCGGGTCGACCACCGTCTCCTCGTGCCGCGTGCCCACACCGGTGGGCAGCGGGGCGTCGAGGGAGACCGGCCGGAAGCAGCCCTCGGCCGCGAGCGCCTGCTCGACGACGTCGACCTCGATCTCGAGCTCGCGGGCGATGACCGCCGCGGGCACGTTCTCGCCGTGGTCGCCGGTGAGGCGGTCACGGGCCCGGATGACGGCCGACTGGTTCTCCTGCACCTGACGGGGCGGGCGGACCATCCAGCCGTGGTCGCGGAAGTGACGACGCAGCTCGCCGCGGATGCAGGGGACGGCGTACGTCAGGAAGTCCTTGCCCTGCGTGACGTCGAAGCCGTCGGCGGCCCGGACCAGGGCGAGGTACGCGACCTGCTCGAGGTCCTCGATCGGGATGCCGCGGTTGCGCTGGCGGGCGGCCAGGGAACGGGCGACACCCATGTTGGCGACGACCAGCTCGCGGAGCGCAGCATCGCGCTCGGCCTGGTCGGTGGCGCGCCCGGCGGCCTCGAGGCTGGCTGCGGTCGCCGCGCGCCGCTGCTCACGCTCGCTCTGACGGGCACTCGTGACGGGGGCGGTGGGGGACAGTTCTTCGTTGGGCATCGTGGGTCCTGAGCCTCGAGTGCCTGGCCAGCCCGCGGCTTGAGCTGGAAAGAACGAGTGGAGGTGCTGGTGGCACCACCACCAGATGAACCTAGACCCATCCGGGCGGTCTGGACCAGTCCCGACGCGAATCGATCAAGAAGTTCCCACCTGGTGAGTCGGTGGGGCTAGACGCGCCGCAGGTGGGTACCGCTCCGGCGCGTAGTCCGTGCGGAGCCGGGTCCGACCCGCTTCAGGCCCCCGTGAGCGTCGGCAGCACGTCGGCGACGCCCACCCCGGGCTGGCGGTAGCTGCGACCGAGGTGGTCGAGCGTCCGCACGTGGCTGTCCTGCGACGGCGACGCGATCGCGTCGGCGACGAGCACCGTCTCGAAGTCGTGGGAGTAGGCGTCCAGGGCGGTCGCCCCGATGCAGGACTCCGTCGAGATCCCGCAGAGCAGCAGCCGGTCGATGCCGCGCTCGTGGAGCAGGTCCACCAGGTCGGTGCGGTGGAAGGCGCTGTCCCGCGTCTTCTCCAGCACCACCCCGTTCGGGGGGCCCACCTCGGGCAGGCCCGGCAGCCGGGCCGCCTCCTCGGAGCCGCGCAGCAGGAACGGCTTGTCGTCCTCCAGCATGTTGCGGGCCCAGGTGCTCCGGTCGTGCTCGTGCACGGTGACGACCTCCACCACCAGCGCCCCGGCGTCGAGCGCGCCACGCACGAGGCGCGAGCAGGCGTCGACCAGGGCCGGCCGCTGCTCCTCGAGGTCCGGGTCGCTGAAGTACCCCTGCTGCATGTCGATCATCAGTACGGCGTCCACGAGGAGCCAGGTACCCGGCGCTCCCCGGCGTCATGCCGCCGCCCGCTCGGGCGGGGGGCCCGCCCCGGCCGGGTCCCGCGGGTGGTGTCGGAGCGGCCGGGGTACCGGTCGCGGACGGAGCAGACGACCGACGCCCCCGGGCGTCGGGGAGGAGCAACGACATGGCAGACGGTTACCCCGCCCAGCAGCAGGAGCCCCCCGGCCTCACCGACGAGATGGAGCCCCGGCCCGACCACGGCGAGGAGTCGTACGTCGGGCACGGCCGGCTCGAGGGCCTGGTCGGTCTCGTCACCGGCGGCGACTCGGGCATCGGCCGCGCAGTGGCGCTGGCGTACGCCCGGGAGGGCGCGGACGTGGCGTTCACCTACCTGGCCGCCGAGGAGCAGGACGCCCGGCAGACCGTCGAGCTGATCGAGGCCGCCGGTCGGCGCGCCCTCGCCATCGAGGCCGACCTGCGCGACTCGGCGACGTGCGACGCGGTGGTCGAGCGGACGGTGTCCGAGCTCGGCCGGCTCGACGTGCTCGTCAACAACGCCGGCTTCCAGATGGCCCGCGGCGCCGGCATCCTCAACCTGGACGACGAGCTGCTGGACCGCACGCTGAAGACCAACCTCTACGCGCTGTTCTGGATGGTGCGCGCCGCGGTCCCGCACCTGCGCGAGCGGGGCGGCAGCATCATCAACAACTCCTCCATCCAGGCGTTCGACCCGTCGACGAGCCTGCTCGACTACGCCTCCACGAAGGCGGCGATCAACAACCTCACGGTGAACCTGGCCGCCGAGCTGGGCGAGGACGGCATCCGGGTCAACGCGGTGGCGCCGGGCCCGATCTGGACGCCGCTGCAGCCCGCGACCCAGCCGGTGGAGAAGATCGAGCAGTTCGGGTCGGACACCCCGCTGGGCCGCGCCGGCCAGCCGGCCGAGGTCGCCCCCGCGTTCGTGTTCCTGGCATCGCCGGCCGACGCCAGCTACGTATCGGGGACGGTGCTCGGCGTGACGGGCGGCAAGCCCGTCTTCTGAGGCCTGCCCCACGCCCCGCCGTACCGCCGTACGACCAGCGAGGGCCGCTCCCCGGTCGGGGAGCGGCCCTCGTCGTACGACGGGACGTGCGGCGCGGTGCGTCAGCCGTCGTAGCTGCGGGTCGGCCAGAAGCCGCTCGTCGTGTCGTTGCCCCGGGCCCGGCTCCAGGTGTTCCAGAGCACCACGCCCACGGTGTGGCCCGGACCCGAGGAGCGGTCCCAGCGCCCCACGACCGGCTGGTAGAAGGGCGCGCTCGAGGCGCTGCCGACGGGGAAGCTGGTGGTCGCCCCGGTGCAGTTCACCTCCGAGCAGGCCCGCAGGTGGAAGGTGCGGGTGCTCGGCTGCCACAGGCCCAGCTCGTCGCGGCCGTCACCGTTCCAGTCGCCCGCGACCGCCTGGTAGGCGATGCGCCCCGACCCGAACTTGAAGCTCGTGGTGCGGGTGGCGCTGTTGCGCAGGTGGAACGTCTTGTCGGTCAGGTCGAGGAGCCCGAGGTCGTCGATGCGGTCGCCGTTCCAGTCGCCGACGTAGGCCTGGTAGCGACGGGAGGTGCTGCCGAACCTCACCGCCACCGTGCGGTTCGCGGTGAAGCGCTGGTGCAGCGTGGACGTGGCGGGGTCGTAGGCGCCGATCTCGTCGATGCCGTCGCCGTTCCAGTCGCCGGCGACGAACTGCCACCCGTCGCGGCCGAAGGTGAGGATGCGCTCCGCCTCGCCCGCGCCCGGGGCGACGCCCGAGGTGCCGGCGTCGGTCGCCTGGTCGGTGAGGTGCACCCGGTTGCCCAGCACGCCGGCGGGGGTGTCGACGCCGTCGCCGTCCCAGTCCCCGGCGAGCACCTGGTCGAACTGGCTGAAGCGGCCGTAGCCGCGGGCGATCGCGTCGCCGGGCACGAACTGCTCCGGGCGCAGCGAGCGCAGCCGCGTCTGGTTGTAGGTGCCGGACGGTGCGACGCCGATGCGGGGGTCGCGCTTGACGTGGCCGCCCTGGTCGACCCACTGGCCGCGGTAGGTGCAGTAGGTGCCCCGGATGGGGTCGGTGTGGCGGACGGTCGGCGGCCCCCACCAGAGGTCGTTCCTCGTGACGTTGCCGCGCCCGTCGAGGCAGTAGGGCTGCACGGCGGCCGGCCCGTTGGGCCAGTTGAGCGTGGCCCCGAGGGTGATGTTGTCCTCGATGAGGGCCGCGGTCGTGTCGAAGGCGAGGCGCACGTTGTTGAACGCGCCGACCAGGGTGTTGCGCCGGATGGTCACCCCGGTCGGGCCGCCGTCCGGGTTGTCCTGCCGGTCGCGGCCGAGCTTGATGTTCGCGCCGTTCGAGGCGCCCGCCAGGATGTTGCGCTCGATGTAGCCCGGACCGGCTCCGCGGTCGGTCTCGATGTACATGATGTGGTCCTGGTCGCTGCCCTGGCCCCGCCCGCGGTTCGAGTAGACGAGGTTGTGGCTGAAGGTCCAGTCGACCGGCTTGCCGTGGATGCGCACGAGGCCGTAGGTGCCGTAGCAGCAGATCTCGGCGTTGCGGAACACCCAGCCCGTCCCGCCGAGCATCTTCACGAGGTACTGCGGCCGGCTCCCGGTGGCCACCACCCCGTTGCCGCCGACGTTGAGCCCGTCGAACGTCCAGTACGCCGCGTTGTCGATGCCCAGCGGCACCGACAGGAAGACGTCGGGGCCGGTCGCCTTGACGGTGATGCGCTGCTCGGGCGTGCCGGCCTGCAGGCGCGGGCGGATGACGCCGTCGCCGTTGCCGTCGCCGTACGTGCCCGGGGCGACGAGGAGGGTGTCCCCGGCCGTCAGGCGGCCCATCGCCGTGTCGAGGTGCTGCCACGGCGCGCCCGCGGAGCCGTTGTTGGAGTCGCGCCCGGTCGGGGACACGTGGAGGACGCGCCCGGGGGCTGCGGCAGCGGCGGCCGCGGACGCGGTCGTCGTGGCGGGGAGCGTGGACGCGACGAGGGTCGCGAGCACCAGGAGGGCGGCGCCGAGGAACGACTGCCGGCGCCGGGGGAGGGTGTGCATGCCGGGATGCTAGGGCCGCCCGGGGACGTCTGTCGTCGGAAGCGGGGAGATGTCACCCGGACGGGCGGCTCACAGCCCCGAGGCGGTGCGCTCGAGCACGGGGTCGAGGTCGAGGCCCGGCGGCAGGGTGCCGAACGCGCTTCCCCAGTCGCCGGCGAGCCGCGTCGCGCAGAAGGCGTCGGCCACCGCGTGCGGGGCGTGCCGCACGAGCTGGGCGCCCTGGAAGACGAACGCCATCCGCTCCACCACGCGGCGGGCGCGCAGCTCGATGTCGTCGAACGACGTCAGCTCCTTCTTCAGGGCGGCCAGGGCGTCGTCGTACCGGCGGTCGGCACCGGTGGCCCGCTCGGCCTCGGCGAGGAAGGCGTCCAGGGTGTGCGGCTCGCGGGCCAGGGCGCGCAGCGCGTCGAGCGCGGCGACGTTGCCCGAGCCCTCCCAGATCGAGAGCAGCGGCAGCTCGCGGTAGGTGCGGGCGAGGTCGAAGTCCTCGACGTACCCGTTGCCGCCGAGGCACTCCATCGCCTCGCCGGCCGCCATCGGGGCGCGCTTGCACACGGCGTACTTGGTCACGGCGAGCGCGATGCGGCGCAGCGCCGCCTCGCCCTCGTCGCCCCGCACGGCGCGGTCGTTGGCCCCCGCGAGCCGCAGGGCCGCGGTGGTGGCGGCCTCCGACTCGATCGCGAGGTCGGCCAGCACGTTGCGCATGAGCGGCTGGTCGACGAGCGCCCGGCCGAAGGCGTGGCGGTGGCGGGCGTGGTGGGCGGCGGCGACGAGCGCGGTGCGCATGCCCGCCGCCGAGCCGAGCACGCAGTCGAGGCGGGTCATGTTGACCATCTCGACGATGGTGCGCACCCCGCGGCCCTCCGCGCCGACGAGCCAGCCGGTGGCCCCGTCGTACTCGATCTCCGACGACGCGTTGGAGCGGTTGCCGAGCTTGTCCTTCAGGCGCTGGAACCGCAGCGCGTTCCGCTCGCCGTCGGGCAGCACGCGGGGGAGCAGGAAGCAGGACAGGCCGCCGGGCGCCTGGGCGAGGGTGAGGAAGAGGTCCGACATCGGCGCCGAGGTGAACCACTTGTGGCCCACCAGCCGGTAGGAGCCGTCGGGCTGGGGCAGCGCCCGGGTCGTGCCGGCCCGCACGTCCGAGCCGCCCTGCTTCTCGGTCATCGACATGCCGGCGGTGAGCCCGCGCTTCGTGGTGGGCTCGCGCAGCACCGGGTCGTACGCGCGGCTCGTGAGCAGCGGCTCGAAGCGCGCGGCCAGCTCGGGGTTCGCGCGCAGCGCGGGCACCACGGCGTACGTCATCGAGATCGGGCAGCCGTGGCCGGCGTCGACCGACCACACCAGGAACTTCGCCGCCCGCGCCACGTGGGCGCCCGGGCGGTCGTCGGCCCACGGCGCGCCGTGCAGCCCGTGGCCGACGGCGGTCTCCATGAGGCGGTGGTACGCCGGCACGTACTCCACCTCGTCGACCCGGTGGCCGTAGCGGTCGTGCGTGTGCAGGCGCGGCGGCACCCGCTCGGCGAGCCGGCCCCACTCCTGCGCCTCCGCCGACCCGGCGAGGCGGCCGAGGGCGTGCACCTCGTCGCGCGCCCACCCCGCGCCCTCGCGCTCGAGCCCCTCGAGGAGGGCGGGGTCGTGGGCGGTGTCGTGCCCGGTCAGCGGCGGGACCTGGTTGACGACGTCGTGGGTGGCGGCCATGGCCCGACGTTACGCTTCGCGCGACGACTGTGTCCAGAGGCGTAACGGGGCATGATGGCCCGGTGCCGCCGCCCCCGACCCTGAGCGCCCGCTCCGTGGCGCTGAGCCTGGCGCTGGGGGCGCACCCCGAGCGGCTCGGGGCGGCCGCGCTCGTCCGCATGGGCGGTGCGGTAGGCGTGCCGCCCGCGACGATGCGGGTGGCCCTGACGCGGGCCGTCGCGGCGGGCGACCTGCGGCGCGACCCCGATGCGACGTACGCGCTGGGCGACCGGCTCGCCGCCCGTCAGCGTCGCCAGGAGGAGGCCGTCACCGACGCCGAGCGCCCCTGGGACGGGACCTGGGAGACCGCCGTCGTCGTCGTCGCGGGCCGCCCCGCCGACGAGCGGGCGGCGCTGCGCCAGGACCTGGCCGAGCATCGGCTCGCCGAGCTGCGCGAGGGCGTCTGGATGCGCCCCGCGAACCTGCGGCGGGCGGCGTCCTACGCCACGTCCTCGGTGGTCGAGGCGCTCGTCGCGCGGCCGGTGGGTGACCCCGAGGTGCTCGCGCGGCGGCTGTGGGACCTCGAGGGGTGGGCGGCGCGGGGCAGCGCCGCGCTCGCCGACCTCGAGCGGGCCGGGGCGCCGGCGGAACGGCTGGCGGCGGCCGCGGCGCTCGTGCGCCACGTCGCGACGGACCCCCTGCTGCCGGCGGCGCTCCTGCCGCCCGGGTGGCCGGCCCCGGCCCTGCGGGCGGCGTACGGCGCCTACCGCGCCGAGCTGCGCCACCTCGCCCCCGAGGGCGGCGAGCGGGGGTAGCGTTCGGTCCGCCGGACCCCTGCCTGTCGAACCCCTTCATGTCGAACCCCTGCCCGCCGATCCCCGGAGGACGTCGTGACCCCGTCGCCGATCGCCGTGACGGGGGTGACCGGTGCCCTGGGTGGCCTGGTCGCCCGGGACCTGGCGGCGCGCGGCGTCGAGCAGTGCCTCCTCGCCCGGTCCCCCGAGCGGGCGCCCGAGCTCCCCGGCGCCACGGCGGTCCGCTGCGACTACGCCGACCCCGACGGGGCGGTCGCGGCGCTCGAGGGCGTCGAGACGCTGTTCATGGTGTCGGCCTCGGAGACCGAGGACCGCGTCGACGTGCACCGCGGGTTCGTCGACGCCGCCGTGGCCGCCGGCGTGCGGCACGTCGTCTACACCTCGTTCGCCGCCGCCGCGCCCGACTGCACCTTCACGCTCGGGCGCGACCACTTCGCGACCGAGGAGCACCTGCGGGCCAGCGGCCTGGCCACCACGTTCCTGCGCGACAGCTTCTACCTCGACGTGTTCCCCCTCTTCGTCGGGGAGGACGACGTGCTGCGCGGTCCCGCCGGGGACGGCCGCGTCGCCGCCGTCGCCCGTGCGGACGTCGCCCGTGCCGCGGTGGCGGTGCTGCTCGCCCCCGACGACCACGTCGGCCGCACCCACGAGCTCACCGGCCCCGAGGCGCTCACCCTGACCGAGGTCGCCGCCCGGATCGCCGCCGCCACGGGCCGCCCGGTGACCTTCCACGACGAGACCCTCGAGGAGGCCTACGCCTCCCGCCGCCCCTGGGACGCCCCGCGCTGGCAGGAGGACGCCTGGGTCTCGACGTACACGGCGATCGCGTCGGGCGAGCTCGCCCGCACCACCGACGCCGTGCGCGCCCTCACCGGCCGTGACCCGCTGTCGCTGGCCGCGCTGCTCGCCACGGGTTGAGGGCTGCGCGGGCGGGGCCCGGGGGCGCTCCGGCGGCGCCGGCGTCCACGGAGCGGGCCCACCCTGGACAAATCTCTGCGTATCATTATGCTGCTTTCCAGTGATTCGCGTCACGGCACGCAGGGCTCCGCGCCACGTCGTGCCGGGCGCCTCCCCCGAGGAAAGCCGAGGTCAGCCTCCGATGAACCGCGTTCCCGCACTCGCCGCCGTGTCCGCCCTGAGCCTGGTGCTCGCCGGTTGCGGCGGCTCCGACGAGCAGGCCGAGGTCGTCTCCGGCGACGCCGACGCGCTGGTCGAGGCCGCCAAGGAGGAGGGCCAGCTCGACTGGTACTCCGACCTGCCCGAGGCCCTCATCGAGAGCGTCGCGACCGGCTTCGAGGAGAAGTACGGCATCGAGGTCAACTTCATCCGCAGCGTCTCGAGCCAGCTCGGCAGCCGCTTCGCGGGCGAGGCGCAGGCCGGCGACCCGCAGGCCGACGTGCTGAACATCGCGAGCCAGGGTTTCTGGGAGGAAGCCGTCAGCCAGGGCTGGTTCGCCGAGGTCGACGACGACACCGTCGCCTCCCTGGCCGACTGGCCCGAGGAGTTCCTCTACGACGACACCTACGCCCTCATCAACGTGCAGCCGCTGGGCATCGCCTACAACACCGAGACGAGCCCGGTCCAGCCCGAGGGCTGGGAGGACGTGCTCGACGAGCGCCTGGACGGCCGGCTGATGATGGGCGACACCGCGGTGGTCGCCTACTCGGCGGAGTACCTGTTCCTCATGCAGACCCTCGGCGAGGACTACCTCTCGGGCCTGGGCGAGCTCGACCCGATCGTCGTCGACAGCCTCGTGCCGGGCACGCAGCAGGTCGTCGCCGGTGAGGCCGACGTCGTGATCCCCTCCCTCAAGGCGGTCGTGCAGCCGCTCATCGACGAGGGGGCTCCGCTGGCGCTGGTCATCCCGGAGGACACCAGCGGCGTCAACCAGTACGCCGGTGTCGTCGAGGAGGCCGAGCACCCGAACGCCGCGCGACTGTTCCTCGACTACCTGCTGAGCATGGAGGGTCAGGAGAAGGTGACCGCCGGCATCGCCGCCTCCGTGCTCGAGGGCGTCCCCGGCGCCATGGAGCTGCCGTCGGGCTACACCGAGGTGGCCGAGTCGGACGTGACCGAGAACCAGGACACCATCGACGAGCTGCTGGGGTTCTGACCGGCACCCGCCCGGTCCCCCGCCCGTGGACGAGGAGACACCCATGACGGTCACCGACACGCGCCCCGCGCGAGGTCGCCGACGCACCGACGACGGCACCCCGGGCGGGCGCATCGAGATCCGCGACCTGCAGAAGACCTACACCCGCAACGACGGCACCCGGGTCCCGGCGATCGACGGCATCGACCTCGAGGTGGAGGCGGGCACGTTCTGCGTCCTCCTCGGCCCCAGCGGGTGCGGCAAGACGACGCTGCTGCGCTGCATCGCCGGGCTCGAGCAACCCGGGTCGGGATCGATCGCCGTGGGCGGCCGCTCCTTCTACGACTCCGCGCGCCGTCTCTCCCTCACGCCGCAGGACCGGCGTCTCGGCATGGTGTTCCAGTCCTACGCCCTGTGGCCCCACATGAGCGTGGAGCGGAACGTCGCGTTCCCCATGACGACCCGACGGGCGCGCGGCTCGTTCTCCAAGCAGGAGGTGCGCGACCGGGTGGCGAAGGCGCTCGCCACCGTGGACATCGCCGAGCTCGGCGGTCAGCCGATCTCCGCGCTCAGCGGCGGGCAGCAGCAGCGCGTCGCGCTGGCGCGGGCGATCGCCTTCGGCAGCGACGTCGTGCTCTTCGACGAGCCCTTGTCGAACGTCGACGCAAAGGTGCGCGTGCAGCTGCGCCAGGAGATCCACGCGCTCCAGCGCGAGCTGGGCTTCACGGCCGTCTACGTCACGCACGACCAGGAGGAGGCGATGGAGCTCGCCGACACGCTGGTGGTGCTGAGGAAGGGGCGCATCGAGCAGGCGGGCGCCCCCCGCCAGCTCTACCGGACCCCGGTCTCCCGGTACGTCGCGGACTTCGTCGGCACCGCCGACGTCGTGGAGGCCACCGTGCTGGGCCCGGCCGGGGAAGGGCAGGTGCGCGTGCGCTCCACGATCGGCGACCTCGTGGTCGCCGTGCCCGGTGGGGCGCCGAGCACGGGGGCCGAGGTGGGTGTCGTCCTCCGGGCCGAGGACTGGCGGCTGGCCGCCGGGGGGCCCACGGGGGAGACCGGTCGCAACGCCGTGCACGGCACGGTGCGCGACAGCGCCTACCTGGGTGCGGCGACGCAGTACCTCGTCGACGTGGGTGACGTGACCCTCCGGGTCCGGCCCCAGGGCTCGGCGCTCCTGGCTCCCGGCCACGAGCTCGCGCTCACGATCGACCCGACCGACCTGCACCTGGTGCCGTGATGACCGCTCCCACCCTGGAGCGCCCGGCCCCGTCCCCGTCGCCCGCCGGCACGGGCCGGCCCCGGCGGCGCCCCGACGGCTTCAAGGTGCTCGGCTGGGCGGTCTGCGCGCTCGTCTGCGTCGTCATCCTCTACCCGGTCCTCACCATCCTCGGCGACGTGTTCGGCCTCGGCGACGACCCGTCGATGGCCGGCGACGTCTGGGCGGAGGCCACCAGCGGACCGGCGCTGGCGACGCTGCGCACGACGGTGATGCTCGTCGTACCGGCGGGTGTGGTGGCCCTGCTCCTGGCGGCGCTGCTGGCCTGGGTCAACGAGCGCACCGACGCCCGCATCGGGGTCCTGGCCGACGTCACCCCCATCCTCCCGATGTTCATCCCCCCGGTCGCGGGAGCGATCGGCTGGGTGTTCCTGGCCGCCCCGAGCGCGGGCCTGCTGAACGGCGCCATCGAGGGCTTCTTCGGGCTCCTGGGGGCCGACGTCGACGGCCCGCTCGACATCTTCACCTGGCAGGGTCTGTTCTTCGTCTACGTGCTCGACCTCGTGCCGTTCGCCTACCTGACCCTGGCGGCGGGGTTCCGCAACCTCGACCCGGTGGCGGAGGAGGCGGCGCGCATCTCGGGGGCCGGGCCGCTCGAGACCTTCCGCCGGGTCACGCTGCCGAGCCTCGGGCCCTCCGTCGGCGGCGCCCTCCTCATCGTCATGGCCATCGGCTTCGCGCTCTTCTCCACGCCGGTCGTCATCGGTACCCAGGCGGGCGTCGACGTGCTGTCGGTCGAGGTGGTCGAGGCCATGACGCGCTCGTTCCCCGCCGACGAGGCCAAGGCGCTCGGACACGGCCTGCTGCTCCTGCTGATGGTGACGATCGCCTGGCTCCTGCAGCGCCGCTTCGTGCGCTCCACGGGGCACGCGACCGTGGGCGGGAAGGGCCTGAACTCCCAGCCCACCCGGCTCGGTCCCTTCCGCCACGTCGCGCGCGCCCTGATGCTGCTCTACCTCCTGGGCGCCAGCGTCCTGCCGATCGTCGCCCTGGTGGTCGTCTCGCTCGAGCGCTTCTGGACGGCATCGATCCCGTGGGGCGACCTCACGTTCGACAACTACACCGAGCTGCTGTCGAACGACCTGGTCACCACCGCGCTGCGCAACAGCGTGCTCGTCGGTGTCGCCTGCGCCACGATCGGCATGACCCTGGCCGCCGTCGTGGCCCGCATGACGCACGGGGAGACGTCGCGGTGGACGGGCGTCGTGGAGGCGGTCACCCGCATCCCCGCCGCCGTGCCGATCCTGGTGCTCGCGCTCGCCTTCATCGCGGCGTTCGTCGGCGAGCCGTTCCGCATCGGCGGCACGACCCTGCTCCTCGTGATCGCGTACACCGCCATCTTCTTCCCGCACGCCGTCGTCAACGCCACCTCGGCGTACCTGCAGGTGGGCCCGCAGCTGCGCGAGGCCGGGGCCGTCTTCGGTGTTTCGGAGGGCCGCACCTTCACCCGGGTGCAGCTGCCGCTGATGCTGCCCGGCCTGACCTCCGGCTGGGCGTTCCTCTTCGTGCTGGTGGCGGGCGACGTCACCGTCGCAGCCCTGCTGGCCGGCACGGGCAACCCGGTCGCCGGCTTCGTGATCCTCGACCGCTACAACACCGGCACCTACCCGCCCCTCGCGGCGATGGCCGTGCTCACGACGCTGCTGACCACCGTGGTGGTCTCGGTCGCGCTGGGCCTGGCCCGTTGGCAGCGCTCCCGCACGACCCGCGGTGCGCGACGCGCCGCGGCCGTCCCGACCCAGGAGGTATCACCGTGACCGACCCGACCACCACCACCACCGAGCAGCGGCTCCAGCGCCTGCAGGACCGTGCCGAGATCCAGGAGCTCGGCGTCCTCTACGGCTACGTGATGGACGAGCGCGACGAACGGGGCATCCGCCAGATCTTCGCGCCCGACGCCGCCCTGCGCTCGCAGGACGGCGTGTTCGCCGCCGACGGCATCGAGGACATCGTCGAGACGTACCTCGGGCGGTTCTCGGCGCTCGGTCCGACCAACCACTTCTCCCACGGCCACGTCGTGCGCTTCGGGGACGACCCCGACCGGGCGCGGGGCCTGCTCGCGAGCCACGCGGAGGTGAGCCGCAACGGCGTCGCCATGCAGGTGGCGCTGCGCTACAAGGACGAGTACGTGCGCAACGACGGGCGCTGGCAGTTCGCCTCGCGGCTGATGAGCTACATGTACTACCTGCCCGTCGCCGAGCTCTCGGAGCTGGGCGACCGCAACAGCGTGCGGGCCTACGGCGACCAGCGGCCCGCGGACTGGCCCGAGGCGCTCTACTCCGAGACCGGCAGCGCCTGGTTGCACGACTACCTCTGAGCGTCATCCAGCAGCCCGCCCGGCCCCGCGCCGTCGTCCCGACGGCCCGGGGCCGCGGTGCGTCCGCGTCGGGACGCGGCCGCGGAGGAGCGGGGGTCACACGGAGCGGCCGGGCCGGTACGCCGCGACCGCGCCGAGCACGACCACGGACAGGGCGAGCATCACGCCGTACCCCGCGGCGAAGCCGCCGGTGAGGTCGCGCAGCACCCCCAGCACGAGGGGTCCGAGGGCACCGGCGAGGTAGGCCACGAGCACGACCATGGCCCCCAGGCGCGCCGCGTCGGCCTGGGTGTGGGTGACGTCGGTGATGAGCACGAGCCCGAGGGCGGAGCCACCGCCGACCCCCATGCCGAACAGCGCCATGGTCGGCACGGCGAGTCCGACGGGGTCGACGAGCAGCAGGGAGATGCCCACGACGGTCGAGGCGACCACCAGCCCGAGCAGGGGGCGCCGGTCGAGGGTGTGGTCGGCCAGGGCCGGCAGGGTCAGCATGGTGACGACCTGCACGACCTGGAAGAGCACGAACAGGTTCGCCGCCTCCTGGGCCCCCAGGCCGTGGCTGACGTAGAGGGGCGTGATCCACGCGAGCCCGCTGAAGCCGACGATCATCTGCGAGGTCGTGAAGAGCGTGACCCACCACGCGGTCGACGACCGCCACGGCATCCGGTGGTCGACCACGACGGCGGGGGCGCCGGCGTCGGGACGGGGCCCGCGCAGCGCGGGGGTCAGCAGCAGCCAGGCGGCGGCTGTCGCCGCGCTCACCGCGCCCCAGAAGGCCAGCGCGGGGCGCCACCCGCCGAGCAGGTGCTCCAGCGGCACGGCCGTTCCTGCCGCCACGGCGACGCCGAGGGCGAGGCCGGTGGAGTAGACACCCGTCGTCAGCCCGCGGATGCGCGGGACGTGGTGGGCGATGAGGGAGGGCATGAGTGCGGAGCAGCCCCCCATCGCCCCGCCCGCGACCGCGGCGCTGAGGAACAGCAGGGGGGTGCTCAGCGGGAGCACGCGCACGAGCCCGGCGACGGCGAGCAGCAGCATGAGGACGCCGGTGGCGAGCTCGGCGCCGATCCGCACACCCAGCCGCTGCCCGAGCGGGGCCGAGAGACCCATGAAGGCGACGGCGACGGAGGTGAGCAGGCCCGCGGCCGTGCTCGACAGACCGAGGTCGCGGTCGATCGCGTCGACGAGCGGGGGCAGCGCGCCCATGCTGGCGCGCAGGTTGAGCCCGATGACGGCGACCATCGCCACCACGACACCGACGGGCAGGTGCGAGGGCCGGGGCGCGCCCGTCCGTGCCGCGGACGGCGGGACGGGGACCGGCGCCTCGCTCACCCGGCCGGCTCGAGGGCGCGGGCCGCGCGGGCCTGCGTCACCGCGGTGCGGAACTCCAGCATCCGCTTTCCCATCCCGAGGAGCACCACGCCGAGCAGGACGCCGTCCGCGTCGTGGTAGCCGACCGCCGCCTCGTCGGTCAGGTCGCCCTCCAGCACCCGCACGTCGTCCAGGCCGAGGTGGGGGACGCCGAACGACTGGAGGCGTACGCCGTACTGCTCGCTCCAGAAGGTGGGCAGCGGTGCGAGCCGCTCCGTCGGGCGGGTACCGGCGAGGCCCGCGAGCAGGCTCGCGGCCGCGTGGGCGGCCATGTCCGTCGGCATCGTCCAGTGCTCCACCCGCAGGGACCGGTCGCCGTACCCCGCCACCGGGAACCGGGCGACGTCACCGACGACGACGACCTGGGGCACGGGCTCGCCGCCCCGAAGGGGGTGGAGATCGGCGTCGCACAGCACGCCGTCGGTGAGGTCGAGACCGGTCCCGGCCAACGCCTCCACGTTGGCCTGCGAGCCGACGGCCTCGACGACCACGTCGGTGGGGACCCGGGCCCCGTTGTCCAGGACCACCTCGAGGTGCTCCCCGGCGTCCTCCAGCGCACTGACCGTGCGGCCCAGGGCGAAGCGCACACCGTGCGCCTCGTGGCGTCGCTGCACCTCCCGGGCGACGAGGCCGCCCAGCGGCCGCTGCAGGGGGGCTGCCAGCGGCTCGACGATCGTCACGTCGCAGCCCAGCGTGGTGGCGGTGGCCGCCACCTCGCAGCCGATGAACCCGCCCCCGACGACGACCACGCGGGTGCCCCGCCGCAGCTCGGGCGCGAGCCTGCGGGCGTCCTCGACGGTGCGGATCCGGTGGCGCCAGCGCGGGTCGCCGGGCAGGTCGAGGGCACGGGCACGCACGCCGGTGGCGACCACGAGACCGTCGTACCCGACGACGTCCCCGCCGTCCGTGGTCACGGTGCGGGCGTCGAGGTCGACGGCGACGACGCGCTCGCCGAGCCGCCAGTCGACCCCCTCCTGCGTGGCGGGGCGCTGGCGGAACGGCAGGCGGTCGAGGTCGGCGGTCCCGCGCAGCACCTCCTTCGACAGGGGCGGGCGGTTGTACGGCGGGTGCGCCTCCTCGCCGAGCACCACCAACGGTCCGTGGTGCCCGGCCGCGCGGAGCCGCTCGCACGTGCGCAGGGCGGCGAGCCCCGCTCCGACGACGACGACCGTGGCCGCGGAGGGGTCCAGCGTGCTCTCCATGGTGCTCCTTCGGGATCGGGGGCCGCGCTCAGGTGACCGGCACGCGTGCGGCCGCCCGGCCGGCGCGGTAACCGAAGACCATCGCGGGCCCGAGGGTTCCGCCGGCACCGCCGTAGACCATCCCGGTCGGGGCGGACATGACGTTGCCGGCGGCGTACAGACCGGGGACGGGGACACCGTCGACGTCGAGGACGGCGCCGTCGACGTCCGTGCGAGGGCCGCCCTTGGTGCCGAGCGTCGAGCTCAGCAGCTCGACGGCGTGGAAGGGACCGCGCTCGAGCGGGCCCAGCGTCGCCGCGCGTCCGGGGTAGCGGGAGCGGTCGCCGCACCACCCGTCGTACGCGCTGTCGCCCCGGCCGAAGTCGTCGTCGTGGCCGGCGGCCACCATCGCGTTCCAGCGCGCGACGGTCGCCTCCAGCGCGTCCGGCGGCACGTCGATGGCCGCCGCCAGCTCCGCCAGGGTGTCGGCGCGGGTGACGAAGTCGGGCACCGGCGCCCCCGGGGCGCCTCCGAAGCAACCGTAGGTCTCGGCGAACCCGGCGTCGAAGACCAGGTACGCCGGCTGGTTGGCGTAGCGGAACCGCGTGGGGTCGAAGGCGTGGAACGCGCCGCCCAGCGCGTTGTAGTTCGCGGCCTCGTTGGTGAAGCGGCGGCCCTGGTCGTTGACGACGATCGAGCGGGGGAGGGTGCGCTCGCGCAGCACGAGGAACACGTTCTCGCCGCCGTCGGCGCGTTCTCCCGGCAGACGTACGACGGGCACCCACCACGCCTCGCGCATCATGCCCAGGCTCGCGCCGAGGCGCATGGCCATGCGCAGTCCGTCCCCGGTGTTGGTGGGCACCCCTGCGGGGGCGGTCATCGGGCCGCGCAGGAAGGCGCGGACGAGCTCGGCGTCCTGCTCGAAGCCTCCGGTGGCCAGCACCACGGCGCCCGCCCCGACCGTGCGCACCTCGCCGTCCGCGGAGGTCAGCTCGACGCCCGTGACGCGGCCGTCGGTGGTGAGCAGCCGGGTCGCCCGCTGGTCGGTGACCGGTTCCACGCCGTGCTCCAGGCATCCGGCCAGCAGACCGCCGACGAGCGCTCGACCGAGCCCCTCGAGTCCGGCGGCCTCGCGCCGGGCGAGCTCGTCGGGGGCGAGGACGCCGGTGCCGCCGCCGGTCGGGGTGTCGGAGACGTTCATGCGGCGAGGGGTGCCCACGACGCGGCCGGCCCAGCCCGGCACGCTGTCGAAGGAGAAGAGCGCCGGCTCGACCGAGCGGCCGCCGCCGGGCTTCCCGCCCGGGTGCTCGGGGTGGTAGTCGGGGAACCCGGCCACGAGCTGCAGGCGCACCGGGGTGGATCCCTCGAGCCAGTCGCACATCTCCCCGACGGTGTCGACGAAGGCCTCGGCGAGCGCGGGCGAGATCAGGCCGTGGGAGAGCGAGGACAGGTAGGCCAGCGCGTCCTCGCGGGAGTCGGCCACCCCGGCGGCGCGGGCGTACCGGTTGTCGGGCAGCCACACGACCGCGCTGGACAACGCCGTCGTGCCGCCCACCTTCGGGCCCTTCTCGAAGAGGCCGACGGTGGCGCCCGTGTGGGCCGCGGCGAGGGCGGCGGTGAGGCCCGCCGCGCCGGTGCCGAGGACGACGACGTCGTGGTGCTCGCGGGGCCGGGCGGGTCCCGGCGTGCTCACGGCTGCTCCCCGCTCACCGGCCGGGCGCGGCGTCGGTGCCCAGCAGGCGCGGGCCGGGGGTGAAGGTCGCGGGGATCCGCTGCCACCCGGTGTTCGTGCCCTGGTGGGGGTAGCGCTCGAGCTGGTCGAGGTCGACGACGTAGTCGCCCATCCGGGTGAGGAACTGCGAGAGCAGCTCCTTCGCCATCGCGCGTCCGAGGTTGGACCCGGCGCAGCGGTGCGCGCCGATGCCGAACGCGGTGTGCCGGTTCGGCCAGCGCTCGATGTCGATCTCGTCCGGGTCGTCGAACTGCTGGGCGTCGCGGTTGGCCGAGGACCACGCGATGAGCACGCGGTCACCCTCCTTCATGTCCGCACCCTGGAACTCGACGTCGGTGGTCACGGTGCGCGCCAGCGCCTGGGTGGGCGAGAAGTAGCGGAGGAACTCCTCGAGCGCACGCTCCAGCTTCTCGGGGTGGTCGATGAGGTCCTGGCGCACGTCCGGGTGCTGGTAGAGCCAGACCACCGTGTTGCTGACGAGCGACGCGGTGGTCCCGACCCCGCCGGAGAGCAGCAGGTCCACCATCGCGAAGACCTCGTCGGAGGTGACGCGGCGTCCGTCGACCTCCTGCTGCACGAGGTAGCTGATGATGTCGTCCTTCGGGTCGGCCGTGCGGTCGGCGATCACCTTGCGGGTGATCTCCTCCAGCATGGGCAGGTCCTGCGTCACCGCACGGTCGAACTCCTCGGTCCCGGGCACCGCGACGAGGAGGGCGTGGAAGGCGGAGGCGTACGTGCGCCAGTGCTCGATGGGCAGGCCGAGCCAGTCGACCGTCACGATGGCGGGCACGCCGATGACGGAGGTCATGTCGCACTCGCCGACCTCGATGATGTCGTCGATGAAGGCCGTCACGTAGTGCTGGACCAGCTGCTCCATGCGCTCCACGGCCGCCGGTGCCGTGATCGGGTTGATCAGCTTGCGCCACTTCTTGAACTCGGGCGGGTCGACCTCGATCGGGATGTGGAACGGCGCGGGTGTCTTCGGGATGACCACCGACAGGCCCTCGCCGCCGTAGGAGTTCCGGGCCGACGAGAACGTGTAGTCGTCGCGCGCGGCCTCGAAGACCGCGTCGTAGCCGGACAGCACCCAGTAGCCGCCGTGCGCCTCCGTCCACGCGACCGGGTGCTCCGTGCGCAGCCGGCGGTAGGAACCGGCGGGGTCGTCCGAGTGCGCGTCGGAGTTGTGGTCGAACTCGACCACGGGGCTGCGGTCGGCAGTCTCGGTCATCGTTGGTCCTTCACTCTCGGGTGTTCGGATCGCGTCTGCGATCAGGGGTTCCCACGAATGTGATCATGGTTATACTCGATAGGCGTCGTGTCAACTGCGTCACACCCAGGACGGACACGCCCAGGACGGACCAGGTCGCCGCTCCCGGCGACCCCTTGCGAGGAGGAACCCCATGCACGTGAAGGTCGACGACGACCGCTGCCAGGGCCACGGCCTGTGCCGCATCAGCGCTCCCGACCTCTTCTTCGCGCGGGAGGAGGACGGGAACGCGTACGTCAAGGACGAGCTCGTCCCCGACGACCGCGCGGACGACGCCCAGCTCGCGGCGGACAGCTGTCCGGAGCTGGCGATCGAGGTCGATTGAGCGTGGAGCGCCCGGCTGCCCCGGCGGTCCTGCGCCTCGGCTCGGGGTCGGCCTACGCCGACGACCGCCTCGACTCCGTCGCCGCCATGGCGGCGAGCGGACGGGTGTCCTACCTCGGCTTCGACTGTCTCGCCGAACGCACCATGGCGCTGGCGCAGGTGCGCAGGCGCGAGGACCCGTCAGCCGGCCAGGACCGGCGCATCGGCCGGTTGGTCCCGCTGCTGCGTGACTACCTCACGGCCGGGGGGAAGGTCGTGGGCAACTTCGGGGCGGCCAACCCCGACGCCGCCCGGGACGACTTCGCCCGGGCGTTGCGCGAGGTCGGCGTGCCCGGGGTGCGGATCGGCGTCGTCCACGGCGACGACGTGCGCGACCTGGTGCACGAGATCGACGCCGAGCTCCCCGAGCTGGGCACGACGGTGCGTGCTCTCGGCGACCGGGTCGTCTCGGCGAACGCCTACCTCGGCGCCGACGGCATCGTCGGGTGCCTGCGGGAGGACGCACAGGTGGTGCTCGGTGGTCGGCTGGCCGACCCCTCGCTGTTCGTCGGGCCGGTCTGCCACGAGCTCGGCTGGGACCTGGACGACTGGGACCGCGTCGGCCACGCCACGATGGTCGGGCACCTCCTGGAGTGCGGCGTGCACTCCACCGGTGGCAACTACGAGGACCCGCCGTACCGGGTCGTGCCCGACCCCCACGACCTCGGCTTCCCGATCGGGGAGGTCCAGGACGGTTCGGTGGTGGTCACGAAGCTGCCCGGCACGGGCGGGCTGGTCGACGCCATGACCACGAAGACCCAGCTCTACTACGAGATCCACGACCCGGCGGCCTACCTGACCCCGGACGTGACCGCCGACTTCACGGGGCTCGAGGTCACCGACCTCGGCGACGACCGGGTGCGGGTCACCGGTGCCCGCGGCCACGAGCGGCCGGCCACGCTGAAGGTCCTGGTCGGCGTCGACCAGGGCTGGCGGGCCACGGGTGAGATGTCGTACGGCGGGCCCGGCTGTGTCGAGCGTGCGCGTCGCGCCGAGGAGGTGCTCCGACGTCGGCTCGAGCCGTACGCCGGTGAGATCGACGCCCTGCGCGTCGACCTCCAGGGCGTCGACTCCCTGTTCGGTGACCGGATGCCCGGCGGCTACCCGACAGAGGTGCGCCTGCGTCTCGCCGTGCGCACGACCTCGTACGACGTCGCACGCGTGGCGGCGCACGAGACGGAGCTGCTCTACTTCGGGCCCGCCGGGGGCGGGGGCAACACCAGCTCGGTCGTGCCCGCCCTCGGTGTCACCCCGGCGTACGTGCCCCGCGAGCTGGTGCCCGTCACGACGGAGGTGGGGGTCGCGTGAAGCTCCGCGAGATCGCCGCCAGTCGGTCGGGGGACAAGGGCGACGTCAGCAACGTGTGCGTCTTCGTCTACGACGCCGCGCACTACCCGCTCCTCGTCGAGCACCTGACGGCCGAGCGGGTGCGTGCGCACTTCGGTGCGCTCGTCGGGGGCGAGGTCACCCGCTACGAGCTGCCGCTCGTCCACGGCCTCAACTTCGTCCTCGACCGCGCGCTCGGCGGGGGGGTGTCGATGACGCTGCGGGCCGACCCGCACGGCAAGGCGTTCCAGTCCCTCGTGCTCGACATCGACCTGCCCGATCCCGCCTGAGCGGCGGGCGACAGCCGCCGACCGGCACCCCGAGGAGAGACCCATGACCGCTCACGCCGCGCCGCCCGCCGTGGTGCTGCCCGACGTCACCCGCACGACGTACGTCGACGGGTCCTGGCACGAGGGACGGGGGGCCTCCTTCACCAGCACCGACCCCGCCACCGCCACCGAGCTGGCCCGCTGGACCGGCTCGGACGCGACGCAGACGGAGGCGGCGGTCGCCGCGGCTCGGCGCACGTTCGACGCCGGCACGTGGCGCGCCCGGCCGCCCGTCGAGCGGGCTGCCGTGCTGCGCCGGCTCGCCGGCCTGGTGGAGGAGCACCGCGAGGAGCTGGCGCGGCTGGTCGTCGCAGAGGTGGGGTCGCCGGTGACGCTCGCCCGCAGCCTGCAGACCGCGACCCCCGCCGTGAACCTCGCCTGGGCCGCCGACCGGGCCGAGGCGGGCCCGCGCGGGGGCTACCGCGAGGAGCTGCCGCCCCTGGAGCACCCCGTGCGGGCCGAGAGCGTCCTGCTGCGCGAGCCGATCGGGGTCGTCGCCGCGATCACGCCGTACAACTACCCGATCAACATGGTGGCCTGGAAGGTCGGGCCGGCACTGGCCGCCGGCTGCTCCGTGGTGCTGCTGCCCTCCCCGCGCGGCACGCTGTGCACCGTCGCCCTGGTGCGGCTCGCCGAGGAGGCCGGGGTCCCGCCCGGCGTGCTCAACCTGGTGACGGGCGGCGGCGAGGTCGGCGCGGTCCTGAGCGCCCACACCGACGTCGACCTGGTGACGTTCACCGGCTCGAACGCGGTGGGCGCCGAGGTGATGCGGGCGGCGGCGGCGACGAGCACCAAGGTCGTGCTCGAGCTGGGCGGGAAGTCGCCGACGGTGGTGCTGCCCGGAGCCGACCTCGCGCGCGCGGTCGGGCCGTCGATGCTGCGCTTCTGCCGGAACGCCGGGCAGGGCTGCGGGGCCACCACGCGCATCCTCGTGCACCGCGACGACGTCGAGGCCTTCACCGCGGCGGCGGTCGCCTTCCTCGAGGGGCAGGTGCCGGTGGGGGACCCGCACGACGTGGCGACCGAGGTCGGCCCCCTGATCTCCGCCGAGCACCGCGACCGGGTCGAGGGCCACCTCGAGCGGGCCGTCGCACGCGGCGCCCGCGTCCTCACCGGTGGCGGGCGCCCCGCTGGCCTCGACGGGTGGTTCCTGCTCCCCACGCTCGTGACCGGGGTCGACGCGGACGACGAGATCTGCCAGGAGGAGCTCTTCGCCCCGGTCGCCGTCCTGCTCGCCTACGACACCGTCGACGAGGCGGTCGCGATCGCGAACAACAGCCGCTACGGCCTCAACGCGCTCGTCTGGGGCGAGCACGAGGAGGCCCTCGCCGTGGCGGCCCGGCTCGAGACGGGCACCGTCGCGGTCAACGGCGGTGGCGGTGCCCGGCCCGACGTGCCCTGGGTCGGTGCGAAGCAGTCGGGCATCGGCTCCGAGATGGGGGAGGACGGATTCGCCGAGTTCTTCACCGTCAAGCACCTGCAGTGGCCGGCGCCGTGAGCGGCGCCGCACCGGTCCCGGCCGCGCTGGGCCGTGACGTCGGCTGGCTCGTCAGCGCCTGGGCGCACCGCACGCCCGACCGGGTCTTCCTCCGGTGGGCGCCGTTCGAGGGCGACCCCCGCACCTGGACGCGCCGCGAGTTCGCGACCGACGTCGACCGGGTGGCCCGTTCGCTCGCCGCCCGCGGCGTGCGTCCCGGCGACCACTTCGCCCTGGTGCTCCCGAACGCCCCGACGTTCCTCGTGGCCTGGACCGCGCTCGTCTCGCTCGGCGCGGTCGCGGTCTGCCTCAACCCCCGGCTGAGCACCGACGAGCTGGCCTACGCCCTCGGGCACTGCGAGGCGGTCGGGGTGCTCACGACGCCCGACCGAGCGGAGGACGTCGCGACGGCCGCGCCCTCCGCCCGGCTCGTGGTCGACGGTGCGCGCTGCGGCCCGGGGGCCGAGACGTTCGAGGCGCTGCTCCGCGACGACGCCCCGGCGTACCCCCGCGGCGCCGACGCCGCGGCCCCCGCGAGCATCCAGTACACCTCCGGAACGACAGCCCGCCCGAAGGCCGTCGTGTGGACCCAGGCGAGCTGCCTGTGGGCCGGACAGGTCGGCGCCGCCCACCAGGGCCTGGGGCCGGGGGACGTGAACCTCGTGCACCTGCCCCTGTTCCACACCAACGCGCTCTCCTACTCCTTCTTGTCCTCCCTCGCCTCCGGCGGCGAGCTGGTGCTGCAGCCGCGGTTCTCCGCGAGCCGCTTCTGGCCCACCGCCGTGCGCCACGGCGCGACGTGGTCGTCGGTGGTCTCCTTCTGCCTGCGGGCCCTCCAGACGCACGAGGTGCCCGATCACCACCGGTTCCGGGGGTGGGGGAGCAGTGCTGTCGTGGAGCCGGGCCCGGCCACCGGGGGCGTGGGCGCGATCGGCTGGTTCGGCATGACCGAGACGGTGTCGCACCCGCTCGTGAGCGACCTCCACCTCCCGGGTCCCCCGGGCTCCATGGGTCGCCCGGCCGCCGGTTACGGCGTACGTCTCGTCGATCCCGACGGGCGACAGGTCGCCGCGGGCGGGGCGGGCGAGCTCGAGATACGGGGCGTGCGGGGCGTCTCGTTGTTCGCCGAGTACCTCGGCGACCCGCGGGCGACCGCGGCCGCGTTCACCCCCGACGGCTGGTTCCGCACGGGCGACCGGGTCCGGCTCGACGAGCGCGGCGACTGGTGGTTCGTCGAGCGCGACAAGGACGTGCTGAAGGTCGGCGGGGAGAACATCGGGGCTCCCGAGGTCGAGCGCGTGCTGCGCGCCGTGCCCGGTGTGCACGAGGTCGCCGTGGTCGGCCGGCCCGACCGGATGCTCGGGGAGGTGCCGGTCGCCTTCGTGACCGCCCGTCCCGGGGAGCACCTCGACCTCGAGGGGGCCCACGCCCGCTGCGGGGAGCTGCTCACCGACTTCAAGCGCCCACGTGAGATCAGGGTGGTGGACGAGCTGCCGCGCTCCACGCTCGACAAGGTGGCGAAGGCGGTGCTGCGCGAGCGGCTCCGCGCGGAGACCGACGCGGAGGAGGTCGCCGGTGCGTGAGGACGCGGCGGAGGCCACCGGGAGCGGGCCGCTCGCCGGCGTGCGGGTGGTCGAGCTCGCCGGCATCGGCCCCGGCCCCTTCAGCGTCATGCTGCTGGCCGACATGGGCGCGGACGTGGTCCGGGTCGACCGTGTCGGCGGTCCGGGGGCCGACTACACCCCGAACCCGGTGATCGAACGGGGCCGGCGCTCGATCGCGCTCGACCTCAAGCGGGCCGAGGGGCTCGCCGTCCTGCTCGACCTGGTGCGCGGCGCCGACGTCCTCGTCGAGAGCTACCGGCCCGGGGTCGCGGAGCGGCTCGGGTTCGGTCCCGACGTGTGCCTGGCCGCGAACCGGCGGCTCGTCTACGGTCGGCTCTCGGCCTGGGGCCAGGACGGTCCGCTCGCCGACGTCGTCGGCCACGACGTCAACTACATCGGCATGACGGGCGCCCTCCACAGCATCGGTCGCGCCGGGGAGCGCCCCGTGCCCCCGCTGAACCTCGTCGGCGACTTCGGGGGCGGGGCGGCCTCGCTGGCCTTCGGGGTGGTCTGCGCCCTCCTCGAGGCCCGCACGTCGGGCCGCGGTCAGGTCGTGGACGCCAACGTGCTGGAGTCGACGGCCACCCTGCTCGGCCTGGTGCACGGCCTGCGCGCCCAGGGGCGGTGGTCGACCGAACGTGGCACCAACCTGCTCGACACCGGCTGCCCGTACTACGACGTCTACACCTGTGCCGACGGTCGGTGGATGGCCTTCGGCGCCATCGAGGAGCGGTTCTTCCGCACCGCGCTGGAGGTGCTCGGTGTGGACGATCCCGCGCTCGTGGCCGCGCACAAGGACCGCGCTCGCTGGCCCGCGCTGCGCGCGGCCCTCACCGCGGCCTTCGCGCGCCGCACCCGGGACGAGTGGACGGCGGCGGCCGCGGGCCGGGAGACGTGCCTGACCCCGGTGCTGGACCTCGACGAGGCCGCCCGCCACCCGCACGCCGCGGCCCGCGCGGCGTACGCCCCGGTACCGGGCACCGACCTGCCACAGCCGGTTCCGACCCCGCGGTTCAGCCGGAGCGCGACCCCGCTGCCGCCCGCCGCCCCTGCGCCGGGCGAGCACGGTGCGGCGGTGCTGGCCGGTCTGGGGTACGACGACGGGCGCGTCGCTGCGCTGTTCGCGTCCGGCGCCGTGGGGTCGCCGCCCGGCCGGCCCGGCGGGGGCACCACGTGAGCACCGCGTCCGGGGGGCGCGGCGGCCCGCTCGCCCCGCAGCGGGTCAGGCCTCGACGGGGTCCCGCACCACCCGCTCGACGGAGGTGAGGTCCGCGACCGCGGGCACGATGTCCCGGCCGAGGTCGTCGAGGTAGGCCACCACCTCGTCGCTGCTCATGTCCGGCCACTGGGCGCGCACGAGGATCGGGTCGATCGGCACCACGGCGGCCATGGCGGCGATCTGCTCGACGCACTCGTCGGGGGTGCCGATGAAGGTCTCCTTGCGGGCGACCTCCCGGAACTCGCGCGAGAGCTCGTCCGCGCTGCGCGTGGCCAGCTGGCGGTTCGCATAGGCGAGCAGCCGCTGCTTGGCCATGGTCTCGAACCGCTCGTACGCCGCCTCCGTCGTAGCGGCCGGGATGATCTCGCGCCGCAGCGGGTGGCGGACCTGCGGCCGCCCCACGAGCTCGCGCTCGTCCTCGTAGAGGGAGAGCAGGCGCACCATCTCCGGGCCCCTCGTCTCCGGCGTGATCGGCCAGCCGTCGCCCAGCCTGGCCGAGCGCCGCACCCCGTGGTCCTTCATCGCCCCGATCCAGATGGGCGGGTGCGGCGTCTGGTAGGGCCGGATGTGGGTCCGCCCGTCCGTCAGGGACCAGAACCGGCCCTCGTGGGTCACGACGTCCTGGGTCCACATCTTCCGCATGATCTCCAGCGACTCCTCGAACATCGCGAAGCGCTGCCGGAAGTCCACGCCCAGGGCGGTGAACTCGTCCTCGCGGTAGCCCGCACCCGCACCCACGACGAGACGTCCCCGGGTGAGGATGTCGAGCGTCGCGAGGTCCTCAGCGAGCATCACCGGGTGGTACAGCGGCACCTGGACCACGGTCGTCGCGAGGGTGACGTGCTCGTCGAGCTCCGCGGCGACACGCGCCAGGGTCGGGATCGGCTGGAGCCAGCGGAGGTCGCCGTACAGGAAGTGCTGGCCCATGGTGATGTGGGAGATCCCGTTGCGCTGGGCGGCCTCGACCTGCCGCAGCAGCCCGTCGAGGTGGTCGTGGGGGGAGACGCTGCCCTGCACGTCACCGAGGATCACGCCGATCTGCACCTGGTGCCTCCCGTCGCCGTCGTGGCCCGCCGCCGGCCCACCATGCGTACCTATCATATGCATGGTTTGCGTCACAGCGACGCGTCAGGGAGGTCGGGCATGGAAGCAGGGCTGGAGAGCGGGACCGAGGTCGCGGCACCGGGCGGGGCAGCACCCGGAGGTGGATTCCGGTACGCCGAGCGACTGGATCCACAGGTGGCGGCCGCACTGTCCGGTGCGCCCGTCTACGACCTGGGCGACATCCCGGCGGCCCGGGAGCGCCGACGGGCGCTCGCGGAAGCGACGCGCTCGCGGGCGGTGGCGGCGCCGGGCGTCCTCGTCGAGGAGCGGACGCTCCCGCGGCCCGGTGGCCCGGCCGGGGGTGACGACGTCGTCGTGCGGATCCACCGACCGTCGGGTGGTGCGGCCGGCGGACGACTCCTGTGGGTGCACGGCGGCGGACACGTGCTGGGCGAGGCGGCGCAGGACGACTGGCTGCTGGCCGACGTCGTGGTGCGCACGGGGTGCACGGCGGTCGCGGTCGACTGGCGTCGCGCGCCGGAGCACCCCTTCCCCGCAGCCCTCGACGACTGCTGGGCGGGCCTCGTGTGGCTCGCCGGCCAAGGTGGCGGGCCTCTCGTCGTGGCGGGCGCCAGCTCGGGTGGCGGCCTGGCCGCGGGTCTCGTGCTCCTGGCTCGCGACCGTGCCGAGGTGCGCGTCGATGCCCAGCTCCTCGTCTATCCCATGCTCGACGACCGTCACCTCACGCCGTCGAGCCGCGCCGTCACCGATCCACGCGTGTGGCACCGAGGTCTGAACGAGCGCGCCTGGGCGGCCTACCTGGGCGGGGAGCCGGGCGGCGCAGGGGTGTCGCCCTACGCTGCCCCCTCCCGCGCCGAGGACCTCGCCGGCCTCCCGCCGACCTGGATGGCGACCGGGGAGCTGGACGCGTTCGTCGACGAGGACGTCGACTACGCCGCGCGCCTCCTGCGCTCGGGTGTGTCCACCGAGCTGCACGTCTACCCCGGCGCCGTCCACGGTTTCGACCTGCTCGCGCCGGACGCTGCGGTGTCCCGGCGGTTCGCGGACGACCGTGCGGCGGCCTTCGAGCGGTTGCTCGCGGTCTGAACCAGTTCCCCGGATGGGTTTACAGGGTGTGACCGGGGTCCTATGGTGTGAATCACATGCGAATCATGCGCATGATATTCAACGTACGAGGAGTTCGGATGAGCGGGTTCATGGGCAGGTCCCAGCGTCGGGCGGCCTTCGCGGTCGTCGCGGCGACGTCGATGCTCTCGGTTGCGGCGTGCGGAAGCGTGAGCGGCGGCGGTGGCCCGTCGGCCACGGACGAGCTTCCGGAGACGATCAAGGTCGTCTCCATCAACCCCACGACGGGGGTCGTCGCGTTCGCGGGGGAGTCGGCGAACAAGGGCTACCAGCTCGCCATCGACCAGATCAACGAGCAGGACTTCCTCGAGGGGAGCAGCATCGAGATCGAGTACGTCGACACGAAGTCGGAGCCGCAGACCGCCGCGCAGGAGTTCACGCAGGTCACCGCGGGCGGCGACATCTCGGCGGTGTTCGGCTCGGTTTCCAGCAACGAGGCGGTCGCCATGTCGCCGCTCGCCGAGCAGGCCAAGATGCCCATCATCTACACGCAGGCCGGTAGTGACGGCGTCGTGACGGGCGACTACACGTGGCGAGCCACCCCGCTCATGCGCGAGTACTACCCGCTGATGGAGCAGTACATCGAGGAGACCGGTGCCGAGTCGATCGGCATCATCTACACCGAGGCGACCCCCACGCTGCAGGACATCGGCACGAACACGCTGCCGGGCCTGGCCGAGGACATGGGCATCGAGATCACCGCGTCGGTCGGCACGCAGGCCACCACCCAGGACTTCTCGGCCCCTATCTCCCAGGTGCTGGGCAGCGAGCCCGACCTCGTGGCCGTGCTCCTGGTGGGCGCCGCGAACCCGACCGCGATGACGCAGCTGCGACAGGCGGGCTACGACGGCCCGGTGCTCGGCAACTCCGGCGCCTCGGCGGGCAACCTGGACCCGGCCGGCGAGGCCGGTGAGGGCATGGTCTGGCCCGCCGACTTCAACTACCAGATGGCAGCGCCCTCCAGCCAGGAGTTCGTCGAGGCCTACCGCGCGGAGTTCGGTGAGGAGCCGCTGAACTACGCGGCGGAGGCCTACGACGCCGCGTGGTTCCTGGCGAAGTCGTTCAAGGAGGCGCAGTCCGCCGACCGCGAGTCGGTGAAGGACGCCATGCACACGATCGCGGAGGAGCCCTTCGACGGGGCGCTCGGCGAGGGCCTCACCTGGGTCGACCAGGACCTCCAGGTCCCGGGTGTCGTCGTGCGCTACACCACCGCCGGTGAGGAGCTCCTCTACGAGGGCGAGGCGCCGGCGACCGAGTGACGACGAGGTGGGTGCGCCCCGGCGCACCCACCTCTGCCGGGTGGGGGTCGCGACGGTGTGTCGTGCCCCCCACGCCCCGGCGTCGGCGACCCCGTGCGACGCCACGACACACGAATTGGGAGGTGCCATGCAGGACGTACTCAGCGTGATCAGCCTCGGCTCGATCTACCTGCTCTTCGCCCTGGGCATGAGCTTGACGTGGGGCACGATCGACATCTTGAACTTCGCCCACGGGTCGATCTTCATGTTCTCGACCTTCACCGCGTACCTGGTGCTCGGGTCGACGACGCTCCCCCTCGTCGCGGTCGTGGCCATCGCGATCGTCGTGGGCGCCGCGATGTCGGTCGCGATCCAGGTGCTCGCGTTCGAGCAGATCATCAAACGGGCCCGCACGAAGAAGAACGCGGAGATGCAGATCCTCATCGGAGGCATCGGCATCGCGATCATCCCGCTCGCGATCGCCCAGCACCACACGAAGAGCAACCCGTTCGGCCTGCGTGAGTCCTCCTTCACGGTCGACACCTGGATGGTGGGCGACCTGCGGATCACCAACATCGCGCTCATGACCATCGTCGTGGCCGTGGCCCTGTGGGCGGCGCTCTCCGTGTGGCTGCGCCGCTCCCGCCACGGGCTCGCGCTGCGGGCGATCGGCGTCGACGCCGAGGTCGCCGCCCTCATGGGCGTGGACCGCCGCCGGCTCGCGCTCGCGACGATGGCGGTCGCCGGCGGCCTGGCCGGCCTCGCCGGCGTCCTGTTCACCTTCTCGCTCGGCGCGATCACCCCGGAGAGCGGGGACACGCTGCTGGTGAAGGCGTTCGCCATCATCATCCTGGGCGGCGTCGGCAGCATGGCCGGTGTCGCGTTCGGCGCCTACTTCCTCGCCGCGTGCGAGGTCTGGGTGCTGACGCAGACCAGCGGCTCCTGGGTGGAGGCCGTGTCCTTCGGCCTCATCTTCCTCGTCCTGCTCGTCCGGCCGGCCGGCGTCTTCGGCCGCAAGGAGGTCCGACGCACATGAGCGGCTTCTACCTCTCCAACCTGGTCCTGGTCCAGGCGACCCTCACCGGTCTGCTGCTCGCGCTCAGCGTGCAGGTGCCGCTGCGGATGGGCGTCTTCTCGTTCGCCGGCGCCGGGGCCTACGGCATCGGTTGCTACTCGGGCGCGATCCTCGTGCTCGACCACCAGATGGGGTCGCTGCCGACGATCCTGCTCACCGCCCTCGGCTGCGGCGTGATCGTCCTGCTGCTCGGCCTGCTGATCCAGAAGCTGAACGGCCTCTACCTCGCGATGGCGACGGTGGCCTTCTGCCTGATCATCAGCGTCGTCGCCATCAACGGCGGCACGGCGACCGGCGGCTCCACGGGCCGGTACGGCGTGATCTCCGACTTCACGATGGGCGCGATGTTCGCCATCAGCGGCATCGCCCTGGTGCTCGTCGCGCTCTCCGAGCGAGGTCGTCTCGGCCGGCGGGTCGACGCGGTGCGGGAGGACCCGGAGCTCGCGGCGTCGATGGGCATCAACGTGCGTCGCCACCGGCTCACGGCCTTCTTCGTCAGCGGCGTCCTCGGCGGCACCGCCGGCGCCATGAACATCCTGGTGCGCAGCGCCGTCAGCCCCCTCGACATCGGGTTCCCGCTGGTGGTGCTCGCGCTGACGATGATCATCGTGGGCGGATCGCTCTCCTGGAAGGGCGCCGTCATCGGAGCCCTCATCTTCACCTGGCTGCCCGACCTGCTGCAGGTCGTCGGCCAGTGGCAGGAGCTCATCTACGGCGTCATCGTGGCCCTCGCCGCCGTCCTGCTGCCGCGCGGCCTCTACGGGATCTACGTGGACACGAAGCGCGGGGTCCAGCGTCGCCGCCGCGAGGCGCGCGCCGGCGCAGGTGGCGCGGGTGCCACCTCCTCCGGCGCCCCGACCGCCGGCAGCGGCGCCGGCGCCCGCACGGACCGGCTCGCGCCGGAGATGGAGACCCAGGCATGAGCGCGACCGACGTGACCCCGCAGGGCGCGCCCCGGGGAGGGGTGCGTCCCGTCCTCGAGGTCGACGACGTCAAGGTGCACTTCGGTGGCGTCAAGGCCGTCGACGGCATCACGATGCAGCTCCTGCCCGGGATGATCCACGGCATCATCGGCCCGAACGGATCCGGCAAGAGCACCTTGATCGGTGCGATCACGCGGCTGACCCGGCTCACCAGCGGCCGGCTCCTCTTCGACGGCGAGGAGTACCAGACCGCGCCGGCCTCCGTCGTCGCGCGCAAACGGGTCTCGCGCACGTTCCAGACGGTTCGGCTGCTGCCGGACCTCACCGTGCGGGAGAACATCCAGCTGGGGGCCGACGCGCGCAGCGACGACACGACCGGCAGCCCGATCTCCCGCCTCATCGGCAAGCGGGTCTCCCCGGCCGTGGCCGAGGCAATCGAACGCACGGAGCTCGGGGGGTTCGAGGACTTCTACCCCTCCGAGCTCTCCTACGGGACCCAGCGGCGCGTCGAGATCGCCCGCGCGATCGCGACGGGCCCGCGCCTGCTGCTGCTCGACGAGCCGACGGCCGGCATGAACCAGCAGGAGCGGGCCGAGATCTCGGCCCTCATGCGCACCCTGCGCAGCGACGGGCTCTGCCAGCTCCTGGTCGAGCACGACGTGCAGATGATGATCGACACGTGCGACCACGTGTACGCGATGAACTTCGGCCGGCTGATCGCCGAGGGCGACCCGCGCGAGGTCGTGCGCAGCCCGCAGGTGCAGGAGGCCTACCTCGGAAGGAAGTGGCGAGACCATGCTTGAGGTCAGCGACCTGCACGTCAGCTACGGCAACGTCGAGGCCGTCCGCGGCATCGGCATGACGACCAGTCCCGGCAAGGTGACGCTGGTGCTCGGCGCCAACGGGGCGGGGAAGACCACGACCCTCAAGGCCATCGCGGGGCTCGAGAAGCCCCACGCGGGCCGCGTGGTGCTCGACGGCAAGGACATCACCGGGCTCGCCCCGCACAAGATCGTGCGCAGCGGGGTGGCCCTCGTGCCGGAGGGTCGCCGCGTCTTCTCCCCGCTCAGCGTGGGCGAGAACCTCCGCATGGGCGCGTACGTCGCGGACCGGACCAAGTCGGCGGAGATGCTGGAGCGGGTGCACGAGATGTTCCCCATCCTCTCCGAGCGCGCCGGTTCGGCGGCCGGGCTGCTCAGCGGTGGCGAGCAGCAGATGCTCGCCTTCGGGCGGGCACTCATGTCCCAGCCCACCGTCATGCTCCTGGACGAGCCGTCCATGGGCCTGGCGCCCGCGATCGTCGACTCGATCCTGGCGAAGGTGCGGGACATGGCCGACTCCGGCATCGGCATCCTCATGGTCGAGCAGAACGCCGAGGCGGGTCTCGACGTGGCCGACGACGTCGTCGCCGTCGCCCGCGGTGAGGTCGTCTACTCCGGGCCGGCCGCCGAGGCGCGGGACAACGCGTCGGTGCTGCGCGCCTTCCTGGGCGAGGCGGCGTTGACGGGACCGGGCGACTGACGTCCGTCGTGGCCGTGACGAGCGCGCGCCGCGAGGTGCGCCGTACGTGCAGAGGTCCCCGTGCCGCAGGGCACGGGGACCTCTCGGCGTGGCGCCGCCGCTCGGGGGCGACGTCGGCGGTCTCAGCCGAAGTAGCGCTGGTCCCAGGGGATGGTCTCGTTCATGAGCTGGGGGAACTTGCGCTCGGCGTACCGCTCGTAGGCCTCGATGTGCTCGCGCATCCGCGCCTGGGAGGCCTCGGGGTCGCGGGCGGCCAGCGCGGCGTAGATCTCCTCGTGCGCCTTGAGGATGGCCGTGCGGCGGTACCCGGGGTAGTCGATCCCGATCACGGTTCCGTCCATGATCCCCAGCAACGACTCGATGACGTAGCCGAACAGGGCGTTGCGCGAGGACCACGCGATGATGTCGTGGAAGCGCTTGTTGGCGTCGAGGAACGAGTACTGGTCGTCGATCTCCTCGCGCATCTGGTCGACGGTCCCCTTGAGGGCGCCGAGCTCGTCCTCGCTCATGCGCGTGGCCGCCATGTGGCTGATCATCGGCTCGACGGCCGAGCGCACCTCCACGATGTTGCGGAAGGGCGCCGACTGCAGCTGCATGAGCAGCACGAGCGTGCTGCCGAGGTGGGCCGCGTCGGGGTTCTGCAGCACGGGTCCGCCGCGGGGACCGGGCTTGAGCGAGATGACGCCCTGGAACTCCAGGAGTCGCAGCGCCTCGCGGAGGGTGCCGCGGCCGGTCTGGTACTTCTCCAGCATCGTGCGCTCGGGCTCGAGCAGCTCCCCGGGCCCGAGGCCCGCCCGCAAGGCGTCCTGCACGATGCGCTGGGCCACCAGCATCGCCGCCTTGGGCGGGCGCTGGCTGGCTCCGTCACGTGGCACCATCGACGTTCCTCCGAGAGCTCTGAAAAGGTGCTGAACATTAACACCGATATGCCTGGATAAGGCTCACGTAGCACGCTACGCGGTGCGCCCCGCGGACCGGGGACCCGCACCGCGCCCCGTGTCCCGGACGAACCCCCGACCGGCCACCCCGACCGACACCACCACCGATGAAGGAGAGCACCCGTGACCGACGTCGTCGTCACCGAGCGCGGCACCGCGCTGTGGATCCAGCTCAACCGTCCGGAGCGCCGCAACGCGTACGACGCCTCCATGGCCGCAGCGATCACCGAGGCGCTCGAGGGAGCATCGCCGTACCACTCGGTGGTGATCACCGGGTCCGGCGGCTCCTTCTGCGCCGGGGGTGCGCTCACCGACCTCAGCAACCCCGACGTCGCCTCGATGCGGGGCCTCTACCAGGGCTCGCTGCGCCTGTTCGACGCGATCCGCACGTGCCCCCGCCCGGTCATCGCCGCGGTGAACGGGGCCGCCGCGGGCGGCGGCAACGAGCTGGTCGTGGCCTGCGACCTGGCCATCGCCGCCCGGTCGGCCACGTTCGGCCAGACCGGCCCGAAGGTGGGCAGCGCGCCCGTCACGGGCGCGACGAACGTGATGGGCATCCAGATCGGAGAGAAGCGCGCCAAGGAGCTCTCGATGCTGTGCCGCCGCTACCCGGCCGAGCGGGCCCTCGACCTCGGCCTGGTCAACGAGGTCGTCGACGACGAGCTGCTGGAGGAGACGGTGGAGGCATGGTGCGCCGAGCTGGCCCAGCTGAGCCCGCGCTACCTCGAGATCACCAAGGTCAGCTCGAACGTCTGGTGGAACGCGGCCCGCGACTCGTTCACCAACGGCCTCGGCATGCTGGTCCAGGCCATCGCCGCACCCGACATGCGGGAGGGCGCTGCGGCGTTCATGGAGAAGCGCAAGCCACGGTTCCCCGCCCCGGAGTGACCTGGCCGGTACGACGCGAAGCCCGGCCGGTCAGGGACCGGCCGGGCTTCGTCGTGGGCCGGGAGCGCTACCGGCCCTGCCAGCGAGGGGCGCGCTTCTCCTTGAAGGCGGTGGCGCCCTCCCGGGCGTCCGCCGACTCGCGCACGGGCACCGTGATGTCGCGCTGGCGCTCGAACATCTCGGCGCGGCTCCACTCGGGTGCGGAGACGATCACCTGCTTGGTCGCCCGCACGGCGAGCGGCCCGTTCGCGGCGATCGCGCGGCCCAGCTCCAACGCTGCGTCGAGCGCCCCGCCGGGAGGGGTCAGCCGGTTGACGAGCGCCACGGCGTGGGCCTGCTGCGCGCTGATCATGGCCCCGGTCAGCGCCCACTCCATCGCCAGGTGGTACGGCACCCGCTGGGGCAGGCGCATGAGCCCGCCGCCCGCGGCGACCAGCCCCCGCTTCACCTCCGGGAGACCGAACCGCGCGTCGTCGGCGGCGACGATCATGTCGCAGGCAAGGGCGATCTCGAAGCCGCCCGCCAGGGCGTAGCCCTCGACGGCGGCGATGAGCGGCTTGTGCGAGGGCTGCTCGATGATGCCCGCGAAGCCGCGGCCGGGGATCGAGGGCTTCTCGCCGGCGAGGAACGCCTTGAGGTCCATCCCGGCGCAGAAGGTGCCGCCGGCGCCCGTGACGATGCCCGCCGTGAGGGCCGGGTCGTCGTCGAGGCGGTCCATCGCCGCCCCGATCGCCTCGGCCGTCACGGTGTCGATCGCGTTGCGGGCCTCGGGCCGGTCGATGGTGACGACGAGGACGCCGTCGACGACCTCGGTGCGGACGGGGCCGGTGCCAGCCGTGCCCGCCGCGCCGGTCGTTGCGGGCGTCCCGGTCGCGGTCACCGCGGCGCCATCCGGATCGCGCCGTCGAGACGGATGGTCTCGCCGTTGAGCATCGAGTTGTCGATGACGTGCAGCGCGGTCGACGCGAACTCCTCGGGCCGCCCGAGGCGGGCGGGGTGGGGGACCTGGCCCGCCAGCCCGGCCCGGATCTCGTCCGAGAACCGCGCCAGGATGGGGGTGTCGAAGATGCCGGGGGCGATCGAGCAGACCCTCACCAGCGAGCGGGAGAGGTCGCGCGCGGCGACGAGCGTCATGCCCACGACGCCGGCCTTGGCCGAGGCGTAGGGGATCTGGCCGATCTGTCCCTCCCAGGCCGCCACGGAGGCGGTGAGGACGCAGACGCCGCGCTCGCCGTCGACGGGCTCGTTCCCGGCCATGCGGGCGGCGGACAGGCGCAGCACGTTGAAGGTGCCGACGAGGTTGATGTCCACCAGCTCGCGGTAGAGGTCGTAGTCGCCGGGGCTGCCGTCCTTGCCGACGAGGCGCACCGTCCCGCCCCGGCCGGCGCAGTGCACCAGGGCGCGCAGGGGGGCGCGGCCCGTGGCGACGTCCAGTGCCCGGTCGACGGCGTCGGCGTCCCGCACGTCGGCGGGACTGAACGTGGCGAGCTCCCCGAGCCGGTCCGCGACCTCTGCGCCGGCGGACGAGGGCAGGTCGACGATCGTGGTCGCCACGCCGCGCTCGACCAGCTGGGTGGCGGTCGCGAGCCCGAGGCCGGACGCGCCGCCGGTGACGAGCGCTGAGGCGTTCTTCAGATCCATGGGGAGTGCCTTTCCAGGGGACGCGGGTGCCGGGCCGAGCCGGGGCTCAGCGCAGCACCTCGATGATCGTGGCGTTGGCCATGCCGCCGGCCTCGCACATGGTCTGCAGGCCGTAGCGGCCGCCGGTCTGCTCGAGGTGGTTGACGAGGGTGGCGAGGATGCGGACGCCGGAGGCCCCGAGGGGGTGGCCCAGGGCGATGGCGCCGCCGCGGGGGTTCAGGCGGTCGGCGACCCCGGGGAACTCCGCCGCCCAGGCGAGCGGCACCGAGGCGAAGGCCTCGTTCACCTCGACGGCGTCGATGTCCTCGATGCGCATGCCGGCCTTGGCGAGCACCTTGGTGGTCGCGGGGATCGGGCCGGTGAGCATGAGCGTCGGGTCGTCCCCGACGACGGCCGAGGCGACGATCCGGGCGCGGGGGCGCAGGCCCAGCTCGGCCGCCCTCGCCGCGCTGGTCACCAGCACGGCACCGGCCCCGTCGGTGATCTGCGAGGCGTTCCCGGCCGTCACCTTCCAGTCGACGTGGGGAAGACGCTCCCGGTTGGCGTCGGTGCCGAAGACCGCGCGCAGCTCCGCCAGCTTCTCGACCGTGGTGCCCGGACGGATCGACTCGTCCGTCCCCACGACGACGCCCTCGGGCGTGGTCAGCGGCACGATCTCGTCGTCGAAGCCGCCCGCGGCCGCGGCTGTCGCCGCGAGCTGGTGGGAGCGCGCGGCGTACTCGTCGAGGGCGTGCCGCGACAGGCCCCACTTGTCGGCGACCAGCTCGGCCGAGACGCCCTGCGGGACCAGGTCGTCGAAGCGGGCGCGGACGCCCGGCCCGTGGGGATCGGCGCCCATGCGCGCGGAGCCCATCGGCACGCGGCTCATGGACTCGACGCCACCGGCGACGACCACGTCGTACATGCCGGCCAGCACGCCCTGCACCGCGAACTCCACCGCCTGCTGACCCGAACCGCACTTGCGCTCGATGGTGACCGAGGGGACGTGGACGGGGTACCCGGCCGACAGCCAGGCCTGGCGCCCGGGCGTCCCCGACTGCTCCCCGGCCTGGCCGACGCAACCGATCATGACGTCCTCGACGATCCCGGGGTCGATCCCGGTGCGCTCGACGAGGCCGTGCAGCACTCCGGCGAGCAGGTCGACGGCGTGGATCCCGGACAACGCTCCGCCCGGCTTCCCCTTGCCCATCGGGGAGCGGACGACGTCGACGATGACGGCCTCGGACATGACACCTCCAGATTGTTGATCATGTTTAGCCTAACTGCCGCCGACCTCTTGCGAGAAGGGGTCCGGGCCGTGCAATCATGAATACGAATATCATGGTCTAGGTCACATTGCGGTGGCCGGAGGGGAGATGCACGGCATGAGCGAGCTCGGCACCAAGAACCTGGAGAAGCTCAAGGGCACCCACCTCGAGAAGGAGGACCAGCTCGAGCTCCTCACGGCGCAGACGGAGTGCAGCTTCATCTTCTCGGACGCCGACGGCTGGCCGCGCGGCGTCATCATGAGCTTCATCTACGACAAGGGCAGCGTGTGGCTGACCGCGGTCGAGGGGCGGGCCCACGTCAAGGGCGCCGAGCGGGACGAGCGCGTGAGCGTCATCGTCTCGAGTGCGGGCAGCGGACTGCCGGGTCGCCGGATGATCGCCATCAAGGGACGCGTGAAGGTCCACCGCGACCCCGAGGTGAAAGACTGGTTCCTCCACGAGTTCACCCATCGTCTGCAGCCGGCCGACCCCCACTCGTGGCGGGCGCTGCTCGACTCGCCGAACCGCGTCGTCTTCGAGGTCGTGCCCGAGGGTCGGCCCACGAGCCACGACCAGCGCAAGATCCCCGGCAACGGTCGCGGCATGGCGGCGGGCGCCGACACCGGGCGGCCCGTCCCCGGGCGGAGCGGGGAGTGAGCGCCGCCGGCACCCGGCGCCTCGAGGGGCGGGTGGCGGCGGTGATGGGCGGAGGGTCCGGGATGGGCCGGGCCGTCTCGCTGCGGCTCGCCGCCGAGGGAGCCCACGTCCACGTCGTCGACCTCTCCGCCGATGCGGCCACCACGGTGCTCGCGGAGGTCGAGCGGGAGGGCGGAGCCGGCACGGCCGTCGAGCTCGACGCCACCGACGTCGCCGCGCTGCGTGACTTCTACGCCCGGGTGGAGGCAGAGCACGGCCAGCTGCACGTGCTCCACAACCAGGTGGGCATGCCCGGCGCCGGAGGCCTCGACGTGAGCGAGGCCGACTTCGACCGTGCGGTCGACGTCAACGTGAAGTCGGCGTTCTACGTGGCCACGCTCGGCTACGAGCTCGTCAGGCGGTCCGGGGGACGCGGCTCCATCACGATGACGGCCTCGACGGCAGCGCTCGTCGGGTCGCCCTTCAGTCCGCTGTACTCGCTGACCAAGGGAGCGCTGACCGCCTTCACGCGGGCACTCGCGCTCGTCGGCGGCCCGGAGGGCGTGCGGGTCAACTGCATCTGCCCCGGGCCGGTCGACACCCCCATGCTCCCGACGTTCTTCGGGCGCGACCCCGGCGCCGACACGGCCGACCTGATGAGCGGCTTCATCGACCTCATCCCCCTGCAGAGGGCCGCGACGCCGGAGGAGATCGCCGGCGTCGTCGCGTTCCTCGCCAGTGACGACGCCGGCTTCGTGACCGGCGTGACCATTCCCGTCGACGGAGGACAGACAGCCAGATGACGACCACATCCACCGCAGCCACGGGGGACGGTGCCGGGCTCGGCGCCCGTGCCGCCCGCGCCTACTACGCCTACGCGCGCGCCGTCGACGAGGGAGACCTCGAGGCGCTCCGCGACCTCGCCGCCGACGACGTCCGGGTCACGCGCGGCGACCACCCGACGGAGCAGGGCGTCGAGGCGTTCCTCGACGTCTACCGCGCCCACGTCGCCCAGGCCGTGCCGCTGTGCCGCCACGTCATCACCAACGTCCTCGCCGAGCGCGACGGAGACGAGGTGCGGACGCACGCCTACTTCCAGGCCACCTACTTCGAGGAGGAGCGCACCCGCGTGATGACGGGCACCTATGCGGACTCGTTCCGCGAGGTGGGCGACGAGCTCGTCCTGGCCCACAAGCGCATCCGGGTGCAGCGCACGCAGGAGCTGCCCGCCGCCACCGGTTCGTTCACCCATGCCGGGCGCTGACCCGGTGGCCGGGGGAGCGGCGGTCGCCTACGAGCACCGCGCGGAGATCGACGACCTGCTGAACCGCTACGCGCACGCCTACGACGACCGCGACGCGGCCGGTGTCGGCGCCACCTTCGCCGAGGACGGCGAGCTGTCGCTCACCATCGCGGGCGGCGACCTCGTGGGGCCGTTCGTCGGGCGCGAGGCCATCATCGCGATGATGACCGGCGCGCTCGCTGGCCAGGACGACCAGCGTCGCCACGTCGCCTCGACGCTGGCGTTGGACGCCTGCGACGGGACGGCCGCGGAGGCACGGTCCTACCTGACGCTCGTCACCATCGTCGACGGCGCCCTTTCGGTCGTCTCCACCGCGCGGTACTCCGACCGGCTGCGGCGTGTGGACGGTCGCTGGCTCCTCGCTCGGCGGCACATCGCGCTCGACCTGCCCTACTGACGCGCGCCCGCGGCGAGCTGCGGGAATTGTTTGACCAGATCTAGGCGCATGATTGTCAGGAAAGCGTCCACGATGTTAGCGTCGTCACAAGTCGAGAGCGAGGGCCACGGGCCCCGGGGATGGCGGAGGTGCGCGAATGACGACGCTGGTCGAGCCGAGTGCTTGGAGCGCCCCCGACGTCCCCGAGCAGCCGTCCTCCGGGTCCGGCGTCGTGGTCACCGGCGCCGCCCGTGGACTGGGCCGGGGCATCGCCCGCGTCCTCGCGAGCCGCGGCTGGAACGTCGTCGGTGTCGATCTGTCCGCGTCGGTCGACGAGCTGCAGGTCGAGCTCGGCGAGGGGCACGGGTCGGTCGTCGGTGACGTGTGCGAGGCCGACGTCCTCGACCGGGCCTGCCGGCTCGCCGCCGACCTGGGTGGCGGGCTCGGGGCGGCGGTCTTCAACGCCGGTGTGACGGCGCCGGGCGACACCCTCGGCTACGACCTCGCCGACTGGGACCGCGTCCTCGGGGTCAACCTGCGCGGAGTCTTCGTCGGGGCGCAGGCCGCCCGCCCCCACCTGGTCGCCGGCGGCAGCATGGTCATGCTGAGCTCCATCTGCGCCTCCCAGGGCTTCGCGGCCCGCGCGTCGTACTGCGCCTCGAAGGCCGGGGTCGACGGTCTCGTCCGCTCGCTGGCCCAGGAGTGGGGCGCCGACGGGGTCCGCGTCAACGCGGTCGCCCCGGGGACCATCGAGACGGAGATGCAGCAGGCGATGCTGGCGAGCGGCCGCGCCTCGACGGCGGGCTACCTCGAGCGCGTCCCGCTCGCCCGCGTCGGGCAGCCCTCCGAGATCGGCGAGGCCGTCGCGTTCCTCGTCTCCGCCCGTGCGAGCTACATCTCGGGCGTCGTGCTGCCGGTCGACGGCGGCTGGGCCGGCGGCGGGCTCCCCGCCACCGCCCCTTCCTGATCCCCTCCACCGCTCCAGAAAGAGGAAGCACCCATGGTCCAGGTCGGTCTGCTGCTCAGCGACGTGCCCAAGTCGGTGACGCCCGCCCAGCAGTTCAAGGACGTGCTCCGCATCGTCGAGGCGGCGCAGGAGAACGGCTTCACCTACATCGCGATCGGCCAGCACTTCCTGTACGGCGAGCTGCGCTGGCTCCAGCCGGTGCCGCTCCTGGCCCGCCTGGCCGCGGAGGTGGACCCCCACGTCAAGCTCGTCACGCAGATCATGATCGCGCCGCTGTACCACCCGGTGATGCTGGCCGAGGAGATCGCGACGCTCGACGTCGTCACCGAGGGTCGGCTCGTGTTCGGCGCGGGGCTGGGCTACCGGCCGGAGGAGTTCGACTACCTCGGCATCCCCTACAAGCAGCGCGCCGGCCGCTTCGACGAGTCGCTGCAGCTGATGAAGCGGCTGTGGACCGAGGAGTCGGTGACCCACCACGGGAAGTACTTCGACCTCGAGGACGTCCACCCGCACCTCTTCCCTGTGCAGGACCCGCACCCGCCGATCTGGATCGGCGCCCACGCCATCCCCGGTGTCGAGCGCTGCGCGAAGTACGGCGACGCCTACGCCTGCCCGCCCGAGACGCCGATGCACGAGATCGCCGAGCGGCACGCGATCGTGCGCGACGGCTTCGCCGCCCGCGGCAAGGAGTTCGCCCCGCAGCCGCTCCGCCGCAACTGCCTGGTGGCGGACAGCCGCGAGGAGGCGATCGTGGAGTTCGCCCGCGTGGCCCAGGGGCGCTACCTGACGTACGCCAACAAGGGCCTCGACGTCATGAAGGACAAGGACCTCGAGAACGAGTTCGCGAAGGCCGTCTCCGGCCACGCGGTCATCGGCACCCCCGACGACGTCGTGGCGCAGCTGACCGACTACGTCGAGAAGCTGCCGGTCGACCCGCTGCTCCTGCGCCCGCAGTGGCCCACGATGGACGGCGACGAGACGATCGCGGCCATCAACCGGCTGGGCAAGGACATCGTGCCGGCGATGCACGCGCTCGAGGCCCGGACCACGATCGACGAGGCGGCGTTCGCCGTCCCCGGCCAGGACTGAGGCGACGCGCGCGATGGCGATGCAGTACTACGAGGGTCTCGTCCCGGCCTTCTCCGACCCCGAGACCTGGACCCTCGACCACGTCCTGCGCCACCACGCGGCCGAGCGCCCCGACGCCGTGTGCCTGGACGTCCCCGAGGAAGGGGCGACCTGGACCTACGCGGAGGCGGTCGACGCCTGCGAACGGGTGGCCAGCGGCTTCCACGCCGCCGGGGCGCAGCAGGGTGACCGCGTCGTGCTCATGGCGGCGAACTCCTCCCGCTTCGTCCGCACCTGGTGGGGCACCGCGCTCGGTGCCCTCGTCGAGGTGCCGATCAACACCAACTACGAGGGCGAGTTCCTCCGGCACCAGCTCGAGGTCGCCCAGGCCCGGTTCGCCGTGGTCGACGACCAGCTGGTCGAGCGTTGGGTCGGCGTCGCCGAGCACGCCCGCGGGATCGAGAAGTTCTGGGTGATCGACACCGGTGCGGGCATCCGCGACAAGGCGCTCGACCTGCTGCGCGAGAACGGGTGGCAGGCCGCCGCGTGGGAGGAGCTGGAGGCTGCGGAGAAGACCGTGCTGCCGCGGGCGCGTGCCCAGGACCTCGGCGCGATCTTCTACACCTCCGGCACCACGGGCCCCTCCAAGGGCGTCGCGATGCCGCACAGCCAGCTCTACTTCTTCGCGCAGATCGTCGTCAGCCTGACGCGCCTCACGGCGGAGGACGCCTACCTGACGACGACCCCGCTCTTCCACGGCAACGCGACGTTCATGGCCGTCTACCCGGTCATCGTGGCGGGTGGTCGCGCCGTGGTGCGGTCGAAGTTCAGCGCCAGCCGCTGGATCGACCACGTGCGCGACTCCGGTGTCACGGTGACGAACTTCGTCGGCGTGATGATGGACTTCGCGTGGAAGCAGCCGCCGCGCGGGGACGACCGCGACAACCGGCTGCGCTGCGTCTACGCGGCGCCGACCGCCACCACGATCGCCGACGCGTTCAAGGAGCGCTACGGCATCGAGGCGTTCGTCGACGCGTTCGGGCTCACCGAGACCTGCGCGCCGATCATGTCGCCGTACGGCGTGGAGCGGCCCGCAGGTGCCGCGGGGCTGCAGAACAAGGAGTGGTTCGACATCCGCCTCGTCGACCCCGAGACGGACCGCGAGGTCGCGGTGGGGGAGGTGGGCGAGCTGGTCGTGCGCCCGGTGCAGCCGTGGACGTGCAGCAACGGCTACTACAACATGCCCGAGAAGACCCTCGAGGCGTGGCGCAACCTGTGGTTCCACACCGGTGACGCGCTGCGCAAGGACGAGGACGGCTGGTTCTACTTCATCGACCGCTACAAGGACGCCCTCCGGCGCCGCGGCGAGAACATCAGCTCCTACGAGGTCGAGCAGGCCGTGCTGGGCCACCCCGCGGTGGTCGAGTGCGCCGTCATCGGCGTCCCTGCCGACCAGGAGGCCGGCGAGGACGAGGTGCTCGCCGTGGTCGTCGCCTCCGAGCCTGTCGAGGCCGCCGAGGTCCTCGAGTGGTGCCGGGGCCGCATCCCCGCCTTCGCCATCCCGCGCTACGTGCGCGTGGTGGAGACGCTGCCCAAGACCCCGTCGGAGAAGGTCCGCAAGGCGGCGCTCCGCCAGGACGGCATCACGCCCGACACCTACGACAGCACCGCCGGCTGAGCGGGAGGGACGCTTCCATGGACTACACCACCGACCCCGTCCACGAGGACATCCGCAAGGGGATGCGCACGCTCTGCGAGCGCTTCCCCGACGAGTACTGGGCGGAGCGGGACGACAAGCACGAGTTCCCGTGGGACTTCTACAACGCGGTCGTCGACGGCGGCTGGCTCGGCCTCACCATCCCCGAGGAGTACGGCGGGGGCGGGCTCGGGGTGATGGAGGCCTCGATCGTCGAGCGCGAGATCGCCGCGTCGGGCGCCGGCATGGGTGGTTGCTCGGCCGTCCACATCGGCATCTTCGGCTTCGAGCCGATCGTGCACCACGCCAGCGAGGAGCTGAAGCGGAAGTACCTGCCGCGGGTGGCGACGGGCGAGATGCAGATCTCCTTCGCGGTCACCGAGCCCGACGCGGGCACCGACACCACGGCCATCTCTACCTTCGCGCGGAAGGTGGAGGGCGGCTGGTCCATCTCGGGGAAGAAGGTGTGGATCTCCAACGCCCACCAGGCGGAGCGGATGATCCTGCTCGCGCGCACCACCCCCAAGGAGGAGTGCGCGAAGAAGACCGACGGTCTCACCGTCTTCTTCGCGGAGATGGACCGCTCGCGGATCACGATCCGCAAGATCCCCAAGATGGGGCGCAACTCCGTCGACAGCAACGAGCTGTTCATCGACGAGCTCTTCGTGGCCGACGAGGACGTGGTGGGCGAGGTCGGCAAGGGGTTCAAGGTGATCCTCACCGGGCTCAACGCAGAGCGCGTCGTCGCTGCCAACGCGATGCTGGGCATCGGCGAGGCCGCCTTGCGTCGCGGCACCCGCTACGCCAAGGAGCGGGTCGTCTTCGGCCGCCCGATCGGGCAGAACCAGGGTCTGTCGTTCCAGCTCGCCGAGGCCAAGATCCGTCTCGAGGCCGCCGACGCGGTGCTGCAGAAGGCCACCTGGATGGTGGACCAGAAGCTGCCGTGCGGGGCCGAGGCCAACTACGCGAAGTGGCTGTGCGCGGAGGCGGGCTTCTACGCCGCCGACGTCGCGCTGCAGGTGCACGGCGGCATGGGCTACAGCAAGGAGTACCACGTCGAGCGCTACTTCCGGGAGGCGCGCCTCATGCGGATCGCGCCGATCAGCCAGGAGATGGTGCTCAACTACGTCGCCGAGCACGTGCTCGGCCTGCCCCGCAGCTACTGAGAGGGACGGCCGTGAAGCCCTACCGCTCCATCCTGTTCGTCCCCGGGCACCGTCCGGCGTGGGCGGAGAAGGCGGTCGCCTCCGGCGCCGACTGCGTCGTGCTCGACCTCGAGGACTCCGTCCCCGCCGAGCAGAAGGTCGCCGCACGGGCCACCGTGGCGGAGACCATCGGCCGGATCCGGGCGACGCACCCCGACGTCGGCCTCCTGGTGCGCGTCAACCCGCTGGCGACCCGGCTGACGGGCGCCGACCTGGAGGCGGTCGTCGTACCCGGTCTGGACGGGGTGTTCGCGCCCAAGATCGAGCAGGCCACGGACGTGCTGCGCTACGACACGCTGCTCGACCACTTCGAGGCGCGCAACGGCGTGACGGGGCTGGAGTACATCGTCCCGGTCGAGACCGTGCAGGCGATCCAGAACTGCCGCGAGGTGGCGCTGGCCTCCCCGCGGATCGGCGCGATGATCGGACCGAGCGCCGAGCACGCGGACATCGCCCGCGCCGTCGGCTACGAGTGGACGCCCGAGGGTCTCGAGACCCTCTACCTGCGCAGCCGGGTGCTGCTCGCCTGCCGCGAGGCCGGCATCCACGCCCTCACCGGGCTGTGGGAGGACCTCGAGAACCTCGACGGCCTGCGCGAGTTCGCGCTGCGGGGTCGCCGGCTCGGCTTCCGCGGCATGATCGCGATCCACCCGAAGCACGTGGAGACCGTCAACGACGTCTTCACCCCCTCGGCCGAGGACGTCGCCTTCTACGAGGGGATGGTCGAGGCCTACGAGGCGGCGGCCGCGGAGGGCACCGGCGCGTTGCGCTACCGCGGCCTGCACATCGACAAGGCCCACTACGACAAGGCGGTCGAGTGGCTCGACCGCGCGGCCGGTTTCCGGCAGGCAGGAGAGCAGGCATGACCATGCGAGGACTGTGGTTCGAGGAGTTCGAGGTCGGGGCGCACTACGTGCACGCCCTGCGCCGCACGATCACGGAGATGGACAACGTCATGTTCACGTCGCTGACGATGAACATGGCGCCGCTCCACCTCGACGAGGAGTACTGCAAGACCACCATCCACGGCCAGCGGGTCCTCAACTCGCTCTTCACCGTCGCGCTCATCGGGGCCTTCCACGTGCCCGAGCTGACGATGGGCACGACCCTGGGGAACCTGGGCTACGACAAGATCAAGTTCCCCCACCCCGTCTTCCACGGGGACACCCTGCGCGCGGAGACGACCATCGTCGACAAGCGCGAGTCCAAGACCCGCGACGACTCCGGGATCGTGTGGTTCGAGCACCTCGGGCTCAACCAGCGCGACGAGGTCGTCGTCGAGATGACCCGGGTGGGCCTCATGGCCAAGCGCCCGGCCGAGCCGAACGAGGGAGCCACCCGATGACCACCACCGCAGACCAGACCGGCCTCGCCCAGGACTGGGTGCCGGACACCCGCACCCTGCTCATCGGCGGGGAGATGGTCGAGCCCCGCGGCGAGCGCTGGGACGTGTTCAACCCGGCGACCGAGGAGGTCATCGCCACCGTCGGCGGGGCCAGCGCCGACCAGGTCGACGCGGCCGTCGCCGCCGCACGCGACGCCTTCCCGGCGTGGGCCGCGCTGTCGGGCGAGGAGCGCTCCCGCCACATCCACCGCTTCGCCGACGTGCTCGAGAAGGCGGCCGACCGCCTCCTGCCCTCCATCGTCAACGAGGTGGGCACGCCGGTCGCCCTGGCCGAGTACCTCCAGGTCAAGATGGCCGTCGACGAGCACCTGCGCTGGGCCGCGGAGGCCGCGAAGGTCGACCGCACGGTGCACCTGGGGGGCTACGACAAGCCCCATCCCACGCAGAGCGACGTGGTCCACCAGCCGGTGGGCGTCGTCGCCGCGATCACCGGCTACAACTACCCGCTCAACCTCGCCATCTTCAAGTTCGGCGCGGCCCTCGCGGCTGGCTGCACCGTGGTGCTCTTCCCCTCCCCACGCACCCCGCTGACGACCCTGTTCCTCGGCGAGCTCATCCAGGAGGCGGGCCTGCCCGCCGGTGTCATGAACGTCGTCGTCGGTGGCACCGAGGTCGGCGTGCAGCTCTCCTCGCACCGTGGCGTCGACCGCGTCTCGTTCACGGGGTCGGACGGCGTCGGGTCGAAGATCATGGCGCAGGCGGCCGAGAACCTGGCGGGCGTGACGCTGGAGCTGGGCGGGAAGTCGCCCAGCATCGTCACCGACGACGTCGACGTGAAGAAGATCGCCGTCGAGATGCACCTGCGCTGGGCCCGCAACGGTGGTCAGGGCTGCGCCGCGCTGGCGCGGCTGCTCGTGCACGAGAAGCAGTACGACGAGTTCCTCGAGGCCGGCGCGGCCGCCTTCGACCAGATGGTCGTCGGCGACCCGTGGGACCGGGCGACCAACATCGGCCCGATGATCCGGCCCGACCACCAGGCCCGGGTGCAGGGCTTCATCGACGGCTCGGTCGCGGAGGGCGGGAAGAAGCTGCTCGAGGTCACGAAGCCGCTGCCCGAGAAGGGCTGGTTCGTGAACCCGGTGCTCCTCGGCGGCCTGCCCCACTCGGCCCGCGCCGTGCAGGAGGAGATCTTCGGCCCGGTCGCGGTGATCGTGCCCTTCAAGGACACCGAGGAGGCCATCCGCCTCGCCAACGACACGGCGTACGGTCTCGCGGCCAACGTGTGGTGCGACGACCCGACCGAGGCCCGCCGCATCGCGGAGCAGGTGCGGGCCGGCACGGTCTGGATCAACGGCGGCGGCGCCATGCGTCCCGACGCCCCCTTCGGCGGCTACGGCCGCTCGGGTGTCGGCCGCGAGCTCGGTGAGTGGGGCATGAAGGAGTACCTCGAGGTCAAGCACATCCAGTGGAGGGTCTGACGTGAGCGGCACGCCGGGACCGCTCGCCGGGGTGCGGGTGCTGGAGCTGGGCTCCATGTACGCCGCGCCGACGTGCGGGCGCATGCTCCGCGACTTCGGCGCCGAGGTCGTGAAGGTGGAGGACCCGACGTCGGGTGACTACGCCCGCCAGTGGACCCCCATGAAGGACGGCCAGTCGATGGGCTTCGCGCGCATCAACGCGGGCAAGCGCTCGATAGCGCTCGACATGCGCTCGACCGAGGGCAGGGACCTGGTGCGCCGGCTCGCCGGGCGCTTCGACGTGGTCATCGAGTCGTTCCGCCCGGGCCGGATGGCCGAGTGGGGCATCGGGTACGACGTGCTCGCCGCGGAGAACCCCGGCCTGGTGCTGACGAGCGTCAGCGGGTTCGGCCAGACGGGGCCCTACCGGGAGAAGCCGGGGTTCGGCACCGTGGCGGAGACGGGCAGCGGGTTCGCCTACATCAACGGCTGGCCGGAGACCCCGCCGACCTCCCCGCCGTTCGGCTTCGCGGACTCCATCGCCGGCATCGCCGCCGCGATGGGCACGTCGATGTCCCTCTACCGCCGCGAGCGGACCGGTCAGGGCGACCACGTCGACATCGCGCTCTACGAGCCGCTGATGTTCATCATCGGCGACATGATCATCAACTACACCGGCACCGGCTTCGTCCAGGGCCGGGTGGGCAACGGCACCGGCTCGGCGTCGCCGCGGGGGGTCTACGAGGCGGCCGACGGCAAGTGGCTGTCGATCGCTGCGTCGAACCAGGGCATCGCCAAGCGCCTGTTCGCGGCCATGGACCGGCCGGAGCTGATCGACGACCCGCGCTACGCCACCAACGAGGTGCGCATGGCCAACAACGACGAGCTCCAGGAGATCGTCAAGGCCTGGGTCGGCGCCCGCCCGCGGGCCGACATCCTCGAGGTGCTCGACAAGTTCGAGGTCGTCTGCTCGCAGGTCAACGACGCCAGCGACATCGTCGAGGACCCGCACTTCCTCGACCGCACGCTCGTGGAGCTCACCGGCTCCTCGGCCCTCGGTCGCGTGCTCACCCCCGGCCCGGTGCTGCACCTCGCGTCCTACGACGGGCCGGTGTACGACGGGGTGCCCCGCATCGGCGAGCACACCGGCGAGGTGCTCGGCGACGTGCTCGGCCTCGGCGCCACCGAGGTCGAGCGACTCGTGACCGACGGCGTGGCCCGGCAGGGCTGAGCCCGGTCCCACAGCCGCGGCCGGCCCCCGACGTACCGACAGCAGACACCCGCAGCGCCCCACCACACGAGGAAGTGACAGGGACCATGAGCGAGACGAGCGAGAAGGTCTGGAAGAGCAAGCTGTTCATCGGCGGCACCTGGGTCGAGCCCAGCAGCGATGTCCGCATCGACATCCCGTCGCCGAGCACCGAGGAGAGTCTCGGGTCGGTGCCCGAGGCGCAACCGGCCGACGTCGACCGCGCAGTCGCCGCGGCGCGCAAGGCGTTCGACCAGGGGCCCTGGCCCCGGATGAGCCCCGCCGAGCGCGCCGCGGTGCTCGTGCGCGTGGGTGAGGAGGTCGAGAAGCGGTACGACGAGATGGTCGCGTCGTTCAGTGCCGAGATCGGTGCGCCGCTCGCGGTCAGTCGGGCGTTCCACGACAACGCCAAGAAGATGTGGGACGACGCGTCGACCCTCCACGAGCGCGTCCTCTTCGAGGAGGAGCGCACGTGGGAGGACGGTGGCCATGGAGTCGTCGTGCGCGAGCCCGTGGGTGTGGTCGCCACGATCATCCCGTGGAACGGGCCGGTCGCCACCGCCTCGCTCAAGATCGCGCCCGCGCTGGCCGCCGGGTGCACGGTGGTGCTCAAGCCGGCCCCCGAGGGCCCGATGAGCACGCTCATGCTGGCCGAGGCGCTCGAGGCGGCCGGGCTGCCCGAGGGCGTCATCTCGGTGCTGCCCGCGGGGCGTGAGACCGGTGAGCACCTCGTGTCCCATCCCGACGTCGACAAGGTCGCCTTCACCGGCAGCACCGCCGCGGGCAAGCGGATCATGAGCATCTGCGGCGAGCGCATCGCGCGGGTGACGCTCGAGCTGGGCGGCAAGTCGGCCGGCATCGTCGCCGACGACATCCCGGTGGAGGACTTCCTGCCGAGCCTCGGGTTCGCGGGGATCATCAGCTCGGGCCAGGTCTGCGCCGCCATCACGCGCATCCTGGTGCCACGGGAGCGCCAGCAGGAGCTGCTCGACGCGATGGTGCCGATGTTCGAGGGCATCAAGGTCGGCGACCCGTCCGAGGACGACACGGTGCTCGGGCCGCTGGCGGCCGAGCGTCAGCGCGAGCGCGTCGAGGAGTACATCCGCATCGGCAAGGAGGAGGGCGCCCGCCTCGTCACCGGCGGCGGCCGCCCGCAGGGGCTCGACAAGGGCTGGTACGTCGAGCCGACGATCTTCGCCGACGTCGACAACCGGATGCGGATCGCGCAGGAGGAGATCTTCGGGCCGGTGGTCGTCGTCATCCCGTTCGACTCCGTCGACGAGGCGGTCGAGATCGCCAACGACTCGCCGTACGGCCTCTCGGGCGCGGTCTACGCCCGGGACGAGGAGCTCGCGCGCTCCGTCGCCCGTCGGGTGCGCACGGGCCAGATCTCGGTCAACTCGTGGGGGATGTGCGTCACCCAGCCCTTCGGCGGCTTCAAGCAGTCCGGTCTCGGTCGCGAGGGCAACGTCGAGGGCATCGCTCCCTACCTGGAGACGAAGCTGATCCAGTACGCCTGAACCGGCGACCCACGACACCCCCGAGGGCGGTGGCTCCCCGTGCGAAGGCGCGGTGGGGCCGCCGCCCTCGGCGCGTGCGGGCGGGAGGAACGGGTGCGGAGGAACGGGTTGGCGGGAGCTCCGTCGTACCCGTTGACACCGAGTGCCACCAGTTCTTACTGTGGCCTGGACCACACAAACCCTGCATATCATTACCAGGGAGTCATTTCCCGCCGTGGTCGTCCCACGTCTGTCTGGAGAGGATCGGCATGAAGACCATCGGAGCGCTCATCTGGGAACCCGGCACGCGATCGGGTTGGAGCGTCGAGGACATCGAGATCGACCCGCCGAAGAGCCGCGAGGTGCTCATCAAGCTCGCGGCATCCGGCATCTGTCACAGCGACGACCACGTCGACACGGGGGACATCCCGCTCGACTGGGGTCCGATCATCGGCGGTCACGAGGGCGCCGGCGTCATCCAGGAGGTCGGCCCGGACGTCGAGGGCAGTGGCTTCGAGCTGGGGGACCACGTGGTGCTGTCGTTCCTGCCCTCGTGCGGCAAGTGCCGCATGTGCACCCTGGGACGCTCGAACATGTGCGAGATGGGCGCGGGCGTGCTCGGCGGGTACGCGCCCGACGGCACCCACCGCGTGCACGCTCGCGGCCAGGGCGTCGGCCCGTTCTCCTACCTGGGCACGTTCTCGCCGTACGTCGTGGTGAGCATCGACTCGTGCGTGAAGGTCCCGAAGGACCTGCCGCTCGACAAGGCGGCGCTCATCGGGTGCGGCGTGCCGACCGGCTGGGGGTCGGCCATGTACGCGGCCGACATCACCATGGAGGACACGGTGGTCGTCGTCGGCACCGGCGGGGTCGGCATGAACGCCGTGCAGGGGGCCCGCCACCGTCGGGCGAAGAACATCGTCACGATCGACCCCAACGGCTACAAGCGCGATCAGGCCAAGGTGTTCGGCGCCACGCACGCGTGCGCCGACTACGAGGAGGCCGCCGAGGTCGTCGCCCAGCTGACGAACGGTCAGGGGGCCGACGTCGTCATCATCACCGTCGACGTGCTCCGCGGGGAGATCCTCAACCCGGCGCAGGAGATGACGCGGCGCGGGGGCACCTTGGTCGTCACCGCGGCCGCGCCCGTGATGCAGCGCGACGTGCCCTTCGACCTCTTCACCTTCGCCATGTCGGGCAAGCGGATGCAGGGCAGCCTCTACGGCACCACCATCGCGCGGCGCGACATCCCGCTGATCGCCGACCTCTACAAGCGCGGCGAGTTCAAGCTCGACGAGCTGATCACCAAGACCTACAAGCTCGAGCAGATCAACGAGGCCGTGCAGGACATGCGCGACGGCAAGAACATCCGTGGGGTGATCGTGTATGACGACTGAGCCCCGAGAGGCGGCGACGGCCGACTGGGTCGCCATCGTCCACGCGACGCACACCTACGCCCTCGGCCTCGATCGCTTCGACCCGGCGCTCGCGCTGAGCGCATTCACCGAGGATGCCGTCTGGGACGCGACCGCGGTCGGGCTCGCCCGGTACGAGGGTGCTGACGAGATCCGTGGCTTCTTCGAGAAGGACGCCTCCCAGGTGCGCGACCAGTTCCACGTCATCACCAACCACCGGGTGGAGGTGACGGGGGACGGGACGGCGGTCGGCACGAACTACGTCTTCTCCGAGGGGCACCTGGCCAGTGGTGCGCCGTTCAAGGCCGCGGCGCTCAACGAGGACGCGTACCGGCGCACCGGCGAGGGGTGGAAGATCAGCTCGCGCGTGATCTCGCCGCTCACGCCGCCCGAGATGGGGGAGTTCGAGGCATGAGCGAGGACGAGGGCAAGCGGCTGATCGTGGCGTACCTCGATGCGGTCGGCGCGCTCGACGTCGAGGCGATCGCGCCCCTGTTCGCCCAGGACGGTCGGGTCGACCTCCCGTACGCGCCCGACGGCGTGCCTCGCGCCATCGAGGGTCGCGAGGGCATCGACGCCTACTACCGGGCGCTGCCGCAGATGGTGGCGGAGATGAACTTCGCCGACTACCGCATCTGGGCCCTCGACCAGCCGGGGGAGTACGTCGCGGAGTACGTCTCGAGCTCGTCGATGAAGGCCACCGGCGCGCCGTACGCGAACACGTACATCACGCGGGTATCCGTCCGCGACGGGGAGATCACCCGACTGGCGGAGTACTTCGACCCCGTCGAGCTCGTCCGCGCGCTCGGCGGGACCGTCGAGATGCCGGCGTAGTCGCGGAGGACGAGCAGGGCGTCGGGGCGTCGGCACGGGGAACCCGGGCCGACGCCCCGACGGCGTGGGCGCAGCCGGGCTACGTGAGGGCGCCGCCGACCGCGGCGTCGCCGGCCTCGTCGAACCGCAGCTCGCTGAGGCCCTCGCGCGGTGGCACCTCGATGCGCAGGGCCACCGACGCCTTCTGCTGGCTCCACTTGACGACGTCGAGCAGCACCTCGGCGATCTCGGCCTCGCTGAGATGGCGTCGCACCGCTGCCCGCAGCTCCGGGCCCGCCGAGGCCGGGTCGAGGATGACTGCGTCGGCGAGCATCAGGGCGGCCTTGGCCCGGGGCGGCAGGTCGCTCGCCGCGTGGTGGTCGACCTTCGCCGCGGTCGCCTCGTCCAGCTCGTCCGCGGCGGCGACGTCGCGCACCGAGCGGCACAGCCGGCAGTCGTGGACCCGGGCGCAGCGCAGGCGGACGAGCTCGGTGAGGACCGGGTCGAGCGCCCGCTGGCGCATGGCGGTGCCCGCGAAGGCGGCGACGGCGTGGTCGACGGGGGTGCCGTACTTCGGCACGCGCGGGTCGCTGGGGAGCGGGATCCGCGGGGCGCCGCTCACGCGAGCACCGCCGCTGCGACGTGGTCCGCACGGGCGGTGAGGTCGACCGCCCACACGACGTTGGCCAGCTCGTGCAGGTGCAGCGGACCCGTGTGGGCGAGCAGCGCCTCGACCTCGGCGTCGGCCATGTCCGAGACCGCGAAGACGAACTGGTCGACGAAGGCCAGGAGCGCCCGCTCGCGCTCGGTGAACGCGTCGGAGGACTCCCACGCGTCGAGCGCCTCGCTCTTCCCGATGGGAAGCGCCCCTTCGTGCTGAGGCGTGACGGGCAGTCCGAGCATGTCGTGGACGCGCTGGCGCACCAGCGCGAGCGTGGCAGCGTCGACGGTCCTGGCCACCACCCGCTCCACCTCCGCCAGCGCGCGCACCGTCTCCGGGGCGAGCGCCGCCAGGGCTGCACGCCCACGCGCGGCGGGGTCGTCCGCGGGCGGGTCGTGCGCCGGGACGGGGGCGTCGTGGTCGTGCACCGCGTCCGTCACCGGCTCACGGCTGTCCGCCGTCGACGGTGAGGATCGACCCGGTCGTGTACGACGAGAGGTCGCTCGCCAGGTAGAGCGCGGCACCGACGATCTCCTCGGGCTCCCCGCCGCGACGGGCGGCGAAGCCCTGGGCGCGCCGGGCGAACGCCTCGGCGTCCCACGCCTTGCTGATGTCGGTCAGGAAGGTGCCGGCCATGATCGCGTTCACGCGGACCGAGGGCCCGAAGGTGTGCGCGAAGCCCACGGTGAGGGCGTTGAGCCCTGCCTTCGCGGCGGCGTACGGGAGGATGTGCGGCTTGGGGTGGACCGCCCCCGCGCTCGAGATGTTGATGATCGAGCCGCCCTCGCCCTCGGCCATCCGCGTGCCGACGAGGGCGGTCAGGCGGAACGGACCCTTGAGGTTGACGCCCAGGACCTTGTCGAACAGCTCCTCCGACACATCGGTGACCTTGTCGTAGACCGGACTCATCCCGGCGTTGTTGACGAGCACGTCGACGCGGCCGAACGCGGCGTACACCTCGTCGACCAGGCCGTCGAGCGCGTCCCAACGGCCCACGTGCGCGCCCAGGCCGAGCGTGCGCCGCCCCGTGGTCTCGGCGAGCTCGGCCGCGAACTCGACGCACGCGTCACCGTTGCGGCTGGCGACGACCACGTCGGCTCCCGCCTGGGCGAGGCCGATCGCCATCGCGCGTCCGAGGCCGCGGCTCCCGCCGGTCACCAGCGCGACGCGACCGGCCAGGTCGAAGTGGGGGGCGGGGGGCGTGGGAGGAGGGGCGTCGGTCACGAGTGCTCCTGGTCGAAGAATGGCAGCGATCGGGTTGACGACGAGCAATCTATCAGTATGGTGATCATAGTTATCATCCACTCGGGTGCCGGTGTACGGACACCCCAAGGTCCCAGGGGGCCCATGTGCTGGGTTTTCAGTTGACCCCGGAACAGCTGCAGCTGCGAGAGCTGGCGGCCGAGGTCGCGCGAGAGGTGTACGCGCCGCTCGCGGAGCAGTGGGACCGTGAACGCACGGCGCTGCCCGCGGCCGAGGTGAGGCGTCTCGCCGACCTCGGGTTCCTGGGGATCGCGATCCCGGAGGAGTACGGCGGTCACGGGGGCACTCTGCTCGATGCGCTCATCGTCCAGGAAGAGCTCGCCAAGCAGTGCCGCCCCGCGGCCTTCCAGATCTTCGAGGCCAACGTCGGCCCGTGCCGCGTCATCGAGTTCTTCGGCACCGAGGAGCAGAAGCGGCACGTGCTGCCGCGCGTCGCCACGGGCGAGATCACGATGGCGATCGGCATCTCCGAGCCCGACGCGGGCTCCGCGGCCACCGACATGAAGACCCGCGGACGCCGCGAGGGCGACGAGATCGTCATCACCGGCAACAAGCGGTGGATCTCCAACGGCGGCCACGCGGACCACTACCTCGTCTACTGCCGGCTCAACGACGACCCGGGCGCCAAGGGCATCGGTGCCGTCATCGTGCCCGCGGACACCCCGGGCGTCTCGTTCGGGGCCCCCGAGAAGCTCATGGGCTTCCGCGGGATCCCCAGCGCCGACATCTACCTCGACGAGGTCCGCGTCCCGGCGGCCAACGTGGTCGTCGATGCCGGGGGGTTCCACAAGCTCTTCGGTGTCTTCTCGATCGAGCGGCTCGGCAACGCGACGATGTCGCTGGCCATCGGCCAGGCCTCGCTCGACCGCACGATCGCGTACGTCGAGCAGCGCCGTCAGTTCGGGCGTCCGCTGGTGGAGTTCCAGAACGTGCAGATGACCGTGGCCAGCATGGCGACGCAGGTGGAGGCGGCGCGGCTGCTCATCTACCGGGCCGCCGTCAACGGCGGCACGGGCCTCCCGGTGCCGTTCGAGGTCTCGGTCGCCAAGTGCTTCGCCAACGAGATGGGCAAGCAGGTCTCCGACCTCGCCATGCAGATGCACGGCGGCAACGGCTACTCCGAGGAGTACGGCATCGAGCGCCTCCACCGCGACTCCCACGGCTGGGCGATCGCGGGCGGCACGCCGGCCATCCAGCGTGTGAGGATCGCCTCCGAGCTGTTCGGCCGGAACTTCAACCAGCGACCCCCGGAGGCGATCGGTCAGTGAACGCGCCTGGAGCCCCTGCCGCCGACGCGGGGGCGCTCTTCTCCCTCCCCGCCGTCTACGTGGACCTGCAGGAGGAGGCGCGGAAGCTCGCCGCCTCCTGCGAGGACGTCGCCGCCCGCGCCGACGAGGCCGACCGCTTCGACCCGGACGTCCGTGAGCGGCTGGCCGCCTCCGGCCTGACGCGCGTGGTCGTCGCGGCCGAGCACGGCGGCCGCTTCGAGCGGGTCGACTCCCTCGCGGTCACGGTGGTGCGCGAGGCCCTCGCGGGCGTCAGCGCCCACCTCGACTCCATGTTCGCGATGCAGGGCATCGGCTCCTACGCGGTGTCGGTCGCCGGCTCCGAGCGGGTACGGCGGGAGTGGCTGCCGCGCGTCGCCACGCTCGACGCGGTGGCGGCGATCGGCCTGACCGAGCCGGACGTCGGCTCCGACCTGCGGGCCATCACCACGACCGTGGAGCAGGACGGCGACGAGCTCGTCCTGAACGGGCACAAGTCGTTCATCACCAACGCCCCCGACGCCGACTTCTTCGGCATCCTGGCGAGGGAGGGCGACGACTTCTCGCTCGTCCTCGTGCCCGCCGCGACGCCGGGCGTCACGGTCACCTCGCCCCACCAGATCGTCGCACCGCACGTGCTGGGGGACGTGGTGCTTCAGGACGTGCGGGTCCCGCTCGACCACCGGCTGGGCGAGCGGGGGGCCGGCTTCAAGCTGATGCTGTCCACCCTGGCCACCTTCCGGGTGTCCGTGGCGGGGGCGTCGGTCGGCCTCGCCCAGGCGTCGCTCGAGGAGGCGCTGGCGCACGCCACCACCCGCGAGCAGTTCGGCACGACGCTGGCCCGGCTCGGAGGCGTGCCGGCCTCGCTGGCCACCTGCTGGATCGAGATCGAGATGGCGCGCTCGCTGACCTACCGCGCGGCCGCCGCAGCGGCACAGGACCCCCTCGCCGGCCTGCACCTCTCGTCGATGGCGAAGGTCGGGGCCACGGAGGCGGCCGGTCGCGTCGTCGACCGCTGCGTGCAGGTGATGGGGCGCTTCGGCCTGCTGCGCGGAGGCAAGATGGAGCGCTTCTACCGCGAGGCGCGGCCGATGCGGGTCTACGAGGGCTCCACCGAGGTCATCCTCGACTCGCTGGCCAAGAAGCTGGTCAAGGACTTCGCCGGCGGTGCCCGGTGATCATCGACTGCCACCTCCACGTCTGGCCGGACCACATCGCGAAGGCGATGCAGTCGCAGCGCCCCGCCGGCATGCCGCTGCGCTTCGACGGGACGCTGGCGGGACTGCTCGCCACGATGGACGAGTCCGGGATCGACAAGGGCCTGGCGCTCGGCGTCGGCATCAAGGCCTCGGTGGTCGAGCGCACGAACGAGTTCATCGGCACCGTCCCGCGCGACCGGCTCGTGCCCTTCGGCACGGTCCACCCCGACCTCCCCGTCGAGCAGAACATCCGCTCCCTCAAGGACAACGGGATCGTCGGCGTCAAGCTGCACCCGCTGTTCCAGACGGTGTCGCTCGCCGACCCGCGCGTCCACGACATCCTGGCCGCGCTGGCGCAGGAGGGCATGCCGGTCGTCACGCACGTGGGTGCCGGGGCCGATCCCGAGGCCAACGAGCGCGGCGCCCCGCACCTGCTGCGCGCGCTGGCCGACTCCCTGCCCGACCTGCAGCTCATCGCCTGCCACTACGGCGGCTACCACCGCCTCGACGAGGCGGAGCAGCACGTGGTCGGCTCGAGCGTCACCCTCGAGACGTCCTGGCCGCCGACGATGGCCGAGCTCGAGCCCGAGAAGGTGCTCGCCCTCATCCGTCGCCACGGCGCCGATCGGGTCGTCTACGGCTCCGACTGGCCGATGGCGGACCCGGCGGCCGAGATCGCGGCCATCCGGAACCTCGGGCTCACCCCCGAGGAGGAGGCCGCGATCCTCGGCGGCAACCTCGCCCGGATCCTCGGGCTCTGAACGCGGCCGGGGACACCGGCGTACCCCAGGAGTGACCATGCCCGAGGCCTTCCTCGTCGCCGCCGTCCGCACCCCGGTGGGCCGGCGCGGCGGCTCGCTCGCCGCGGTCCACCCCGCCGACCTCGGTGCCCACGTGCTCCGGGCGCTCGCCGAGCGCAGCGGCGTGGACCCCGGCGCCGTCGACGACGTCCTGTGGGGCTGCGTCGGACAGGTGGGTCCGCAGGCGTCCAACGTCGGACGCACCACCGTCCTGTCGGCGGGCTGGCCGGAGGCGGTGCCCGCCACGACGATCGACCGGCAGTGCGGCTCCTCGCAGCAGGCGCTGCACTTCGCGGCCCAGGCCGTGCGCTCCGGCATGCAGGACCTGGTGGTCGCCGGGGGCGTCGAGGTGATGAGCCAGGTGCCGATCGGTTCCCCGACCATCGTCGGCGTCGAGGCCGGCATGGCGCACCCACGCGGCGGCGCCGGCTGGGCCTCGCGCTACGGGACGCAGGAGATCTCCCAGTTCCGTGGCGCGGAGCTCATCGCCGAGCGCTGGGGTCTCACCCGTGAGGCGATGGAGGCCTTCGCGGTCGAGAGCCACCGCCGTGCGCTCGCCTCCTGGGCCGCGGGGGAGTACGACGCGGAGGTCGCCCCGCTGCTGGATCTCGCCGTCGACGAGGGCCCCCGTGCGGACGCGACGCCGGAGAAGCTGGCCGGCCTGGCGGCGCTGCGCGAGGGCGGGCGCCTCACCGCCGCGCTGGCCAGCCAGATCTCCGACGGCGCGGCCGCCGTCCTCGTCGCCTCCGAGCGCGCCGTCGCGCAGCACGGGCTGACTCCGCTCGCGCGCGTGCACACGGCGGTCGTCGTCGGCTCGGACCCGGTGCACATGCTGACGGGACCGATCCCGGCCACCCGCCTGCTGCTGGAGCGCTCCGGGGTGGGGCTCGACGCGATCGGCTCGTTCGAGGTCAACGAGGCGTTCGCCAGCGTCCCGCTGGCCTGGCTCGCGGAGACGGGCGCCGACCCGGCGCTGACCAACCCCCAGGGCGGAGCCATCGCCCTGGGGCACCCGCTCGGCGGCACCGGGGCGCGCCTCCTCACCACGCTCGTGCACCGCATGCGCCGCGCGGACCAGCGTTACGGCCTGCAGGTCATGTGCGAGGGCGGCGGCATGGCGAACGCGACGCTCCTCGAGCTGGCGTGAGCACCGCGCCGGCGACCGCGCGCACGCGTCCGGGGTCGGCGCGCGGCGGCGACACCGGGCTCGTGGTGTGCCTGTCCTTCGCCGCCCTGACCGGCGCGATCGTCGCGGGACTCGGCAGCCCGATCGTCTTCGAGGTCTCCAAGGAGCGCGACGTCGCGATCCCGGACGCCCAGTGGACGCTGATCGTCACGCTCGTCGTCGGGGTCGTGGGCACGCCGGTGCTCTCGCGCCTGGCCGACGGCCGGCGTCGCCGACAGCTGCTGGTCGGGGCGCTGCTCGTCGTCGCGGCCGGGAGCGCGCTCGCCCTCGTGCCCACCTTCCCCAGCCTCCTGGCCGCCCGGTCGTTCCAGGGGTTCGGCTACGCCATGGTGCCCCTCACCGTCAGCATCGCGCGGGAGCAGCTGCAGGGCGTCGTGCTGGCGCGCACCCTCGGCGTGCTGTCGACCAGCGTCGCGGTGGGCGTCGGCCTGGGCAACCCCGCCATCGGGCTGTGCGTCCTGGTGGGCGGCTACCCCGCCGCGTTCGGGCTCGCCATGGTCGTCGCCGGGTCGGCCGCCTACTGGGTGTGGCGGCGCGTGCCCGTCTCGACCCACGACGTCGGCGAGGTGCGCATCGACGTCCCGGGTGCGCTGCTGCTCGGCGCCGGGCTGTCGGCGACGCTCCTCGCGGTCGCGCGCGGGGACCTCTGGGGATGGTCGTCGCCGCAGGTGCTCGGGCTGGGGTCGGGCGGGGCGCTGCTGCTGCTCGCGTGGGTCGTCCTCGAGCTGCGGGTCGCGGCCCCCCTGGTCGACCTCCGCCTGACCTGCGCACGGGGCGTGCTGGGCGTGAACGTGGCGGCCTTCCTGCTGGGCATCGGTGTGTTCGGCGGGGTCACGGTCGTCATCCTCGTCGTGCAGCGCCCGCCCGAGACGGGCCTCGGCCTCGGCCACACGGTGCTGGTGACCGGTCTGCTGATGCTGCCGATGGCGCTCGCGAGCCTCTTCTCACCACCGTTCGCCCGGGCCGCGGAGGCGGCGATCGGGTCACGGGCGGTGCTCTCGGTGGGCTCCTTCGTCGTCGCCTCGTCGTTCGGCCTCTTCGCGGTCCTGCACGAGGCGTGGTGGCACGTGGCGCTGATGATGCTGCTGATGGGCATCGGCATCGGCGTGGCCTACTCGGTCATGCCCGCGATCATCGTCGCCCGCACGCCGGCGTACCGCACGGCCAGCGCGACCGGCATCAACCAGGTGCTCCGCCTGCTGGGCGGTGCTGTCGGGGCCGCCGCCGCGGCGGCGGTGCTGTCCGCCCACACCCCGCCGGGCGCCTTCCACCCCGACGAGGCCGGCTACGTCGCCGCGGCGCTCGTCTCCTGCGCGGGTGCTGCCCTGGCCGGTCTCCTCGCGTGGGTGCTGCTGCCGCCCCGACCGCGCGGCTGAGCGCGGCCCGCCCCGTCCCCCGACCGATCCCCCCACCCGACCCCACCGACCCCGCCGACCCCGCCGGAGGAACCGATGTCCCGCATCCCGCCCGCCGATCCCGCCGTCTACGCGCCGCTGTTCGGCGCCGACGCCCCGCTGCGCCAGCAGGTGTACGCCCGCGCCCCCCACCTCGCCGGCGCCTACCTGGACTGGACGACCGCGCTGCGGGGCCGTGCCGAGCTGTCCGCCCGCCTCGTCGAGCTGCTGCGGCTGCGGGTGGCGTTCCACAACCAGTGCCGCAGCTGCATGGCCATCCGCTACCGCAGCGGGGCCGACGACGGGGTCGACGAGGACCTCGTCTGCTCGCTGGAGAAGCCGCTGGAGGCGCCGGGGCTGACCGAGGCGGAGCGCCTCGCGATCGACTTCGCCGACCGCTTCGCGACCGACCACCTCTCGATCCGCGAGGAGCACTTCGGGCGGCTGCGAACGCACTTCACCGACCGGGAGCTGATGGAGCTCTGCTTCCACGTCGCGTCGTTCGTGGGCTACGGCCGCATGGGCGCGGTCCTCGCGATGACCGACGACCTGCCCGAGGAGTACGCCGACCCCGACGCCGAGCTCGCCCCCTGGCGGCAGGCGCCGTCCGAGGTGGTCTGAGCCCGCGGGGCCCCCGGCCCCGCCCCGGCCGACCCGGGCCCCGGGCGGAACGCGACCGGCCCCACCGACGGACAGCTGGTCGTCGGCGGGGCCGGGGTGCGGCGGGACCGCGTCACTTGGCCGTGAGGCCACCGTCCACCGGGATGGTCACGCCGGTGACGTAGCTCGACATGTCGCTGGCGAGGAACAGCGCCACCTGGGCGATCTCCTCGGGCTGCGACGCGCGGCCGAGCGGGATGGTCGCGAAGAAGGCGGCCTTGCGGCGCTCGATCTCCTCCGGGTCGTCGATGCGGAAGAACCCCGGCAGACCGGGGGTCTCCACGGAGCCCGGGGCGATCGCGTTGACCCGGATCCCGTCGGCGGCGTGCGCGAGCGCCATCGAGCGCACCAGCGCGATGACGCCGCCCTTCGTGAACGAGTACATGGGGCTGAACGGCGAGCCGACCAGGCCCGAGGTCGAGCTGGTGAAGATGACCGAGGCGCCGTGGGCCGCCTTCAGCGCGTCCATCAGGTAGCCGGACAGGAAGAAGCTGGCGCGGCCGTTGATCTCGAGGCCGAGGTCCCACTCCTCCTCGCTGAGGTCGAGACCGGCGGCGCCGGGGACGCCGACGTTGTTGTACAGCACGTGCAGCCGACCGTGCTCCCGGGCGACGCCGTCCGCCATCTCCTTCAGGGCGCCGAGGTCGCGCACGTCGACGGCGGCGTACGCCGCGCTGCCGCCCGCGGCCTCGATGCCGGCGACGGTGTCCTTCGCGGCCTGCTCGTCCAGGTCGACCACGACCACGTGGGCGCCCTCGCGGGCGAACGCCTCGGCGCCCGCGCGTCCCATGCCGGACGCCCCTGCGGTGACGAGCGCGACCTTGTCCTTGAGCAGCATCTGTTTCTCCTGGTTCCTTCTCGGGGTCCGGTGGGGGTACGGCGTCACGCGCGGACGGCGTGGCGCGCGGGGCTGGTCACGAGCTGCTGGGCCAGCGCCCAGGCCTGGCGGGTCGCGAAGACGAGGCGGCGGGGCGCGTAGGCGTCGCCGAGCACGTGCACCTCCGGCAGCTCGTCCTTGAGCTCGTCGTACAGCCGGGGGTCGGGGACGCTGCCGCAGGCCAGCACGACGGAGTCGAACTCGGCGTCGAGCGGTCGCTCGCGCCACGAGTAGACGTTGCGTGTCGTCACGCCGTGGCGGCCGATGTCGACGACCTCCTCCATGAAGGTCATGCGCACGTCCTGGGCGTCGAGACGACCGAGGATGCCGCCGATGATGTAACGCCCCAGCAGCGGGGCCGGTTGGTGGGTGGCGTACACGACGTGGACGTCGTGCCCGGCGCCGGCGAGGTGGTCGGCGACCGACAGCGGGGCCACGTGGTCGTCCTGCGCGACGACGAGCACGCGGCGGCCGGGCGCGGCCGTGCCGGCGAGCACGTCGCGGACGTCGAGCACGTGGGGGGCGTCCGCGCCGCGGATGTCGGGGCGGCGCGGGCCGGCGCCGGTGGCGACCGCGACCACGTCGGCGCCCGCGGCGCGGACGTCGTCGGCCGTGACCCGCTCGCCGAGGCGCAGGGTCACGCCGAGGCGGGAGAGGCGGCGTACCTGCCAGTCGAGGTAGCGCGCATAGCCCTCGTGGCGGGGGGCGCGCACCACGTAGCGCAGCTGGCCGCCCAGCTCGGGCTCGGCCTCGCGCAGCTCCACCTCCATCCCGCCCTCGGCGGCGAGGGCGGCCAGCTCCATGCCGGCGGGCCCGCCGCCGACGACGAGCAGGCGGCGCCCGGGGGCCGGGTTGTGCCACGGCGCCTCGTCCTCGTGGCTGGTGCGCGGGTTCACCGCGCACCCGAACGGCAGGTTCTCGACGTAGCGACGCGAGATGCACTCGTTGCCGCCGACGCAGGGGCGGATCTCGTCGGCGCGGCCAGCGCGCGCCTTGGCGAGCAGGTCCCCGTCGGCGATGTGGGCGCGGGCCATCCCGACGACGTCGGCGTGGCCGGCGGCGAGGACCCGCTCGGCCACGTCCGGGTGGTTGATGCGGCCCGTGTGGACGACCGGCAGCGCGACCGCACGGCGCAGCTCGCCGGCGAGCGCCGCGAACTCCGCGGGGTCGTTGTAGGTGGGCTGGATGTAGCTGGGGTTGCCCCAGGGGCTGCCGACGACGCCGTGGACGTAGTCGATGAGGCCGGTGGACTCGAGGTACGCCGCGAGCTCGACGCCGCCGGCGACGTCGTAGCCGCCCGGCACCTCCTCGCGGATGTTGAGCCGGACGCCGACCGTCATCGTCGAGCCGACGGCGTCGCGGATCGCCCGCAGGCACTCGGTCGCGAAGCGCGCGCGGTTCTCGAGCGACCCGCCGTACGCGTCCTCGCGGCGGTTGGTGAGGGGGGAGAGGAACCACTCGTGCAGGTCGTCGTGGTTGAGGTGCAGCTCGACCCCGTCGGCCCGGCCCTCCTGCGCGAGGCGGGCCGAGTAGGCGTACTCGGCGACGAACGCGTCGATGTCGTCGGTGTCCATCACGTGGGGCACGAGGTTGAGGACCGGGTTGCTCGGCACGGCGGACGCACCGTGCGGCATGCCGCCCTGGTGCACCATCTGGACCGTCACCCGGGTGTCGAGCGCGTGGAGGGCGTCGCTGTAGGCCTGGACGCGCTCGACGAAGAAGGGGAGACGGAAGAAGCCCAGCGTGGCCGCGCCGACGCCGGTGGGCTCGAAGCCCGGGACGAGGTGGTTGCGCACGTGCGTCGACAGGCTCGCGACCCATGCCGGCCCGTCGTCGCGGCAGCGCTCGACGAAGTAGGCGATGTTGCGCTCCGCCTCGGTGTCGGTGCCGTAGATGTTGCCGATCGCCGACGCGTGCGGCGGGAGCATGACACGGTTGCGCAGGTGCATCGTGCCGACGGTGACCGGCGAGAACACGTGGGGGTGGTCGGTGCTCGCGCCCGGCTCGTCGCTCATGCGTCCTCCTCGTCCGCCGCGGTGACTCGCGCGGGTTGATGTTCATGATTATTATGGTCCAGGTCACGTTAGGACGGAACCCCTCGGCGCGCAACGTCGCCGGGCCGGGGACGGACGGTGACGGGCCAGGACGGACACGACCGGACCACGACGAGGAGCGCCATGACCCACGTCATCACGCGGAGCTGCTGCAACGACGCCTCGTGCGTGCCGGTCTGCCCCGTGAACTGCATCCACCCGACGCCGGACGAGCCCGACTACGGGACGGCGGAGATGCTCTACATCGACCCGGCGGAGTGCATCGACTGCGGCGCCTGCGTCGACGCCTGCCCCGTGCGCGCGATCCAGGCCGACTACGACCTCGAGGGTGACGCCGCGCAGTTCGAGGAGATCAACGCGCGCTGGTTCACCGACCCGGCGCACGCCGACTACCCCGACACCGCGCCCGTGCCGCCCCGCCGCGACTGGAGCGCGGTGACCCACCCGCTGCGCGTCGCCGTCGTCGGCTCGGGGCCGGCCGCCTGCTACGCGACCGAGGAGCTGCTGGCCCAGCGCGGGCTGGACGTGCAGGTGGACGTGATCGAGCGCCTTCCGACGCCGTTCGGCCTGGTCCGCTACGGGATCGCGCCCGACCACCAGGACACCAAGGCCGTCGGCGACGTGTTCGCGACCGTGCTCCGCAAGAAGGGCGTCCGGCTGCTCTCGAACGTCGAGGTGGGGCGCGACGTCACCCACGCCCAGCTCGCGGAGCGCTACCACGCGGTGATCTACGCCGTCGGCGCCATGCAGGAGCGCCCCCTCGACGTGGAGGGGGAGGACCTCCCCGGCGTGCACTCCGCCACCGACTTCGTGGCCTGGTACAACGGTCACCCCGACTACGCCCACCTCTCCTTCGACCTCTCCTGCGAGCGGGTCGTCGTGCTGGGCAACGGCAACGTCGCCCTCGACGTGGCCCGCGTGCTGGCCCAGGACCCCGAGGCCCTGGCCCGCACCGACGTCGCCGACCACGCCCTCGAGGCCCTGCGGTCCTCGCGGGTCCGCGAGGTCGTGGTGGTCGGGCGCCGCGGTCCGGTCGAGGCGGCGTTCACGACCCCAGAGCTCATCGGGCTGCGGGGTGCCCCGGGCCTCACGGTGGCGGTGGACCCCGACCAGGTCGCCGGGGCGGGCACCGACGACGTGTCCCTGCAGGCCAAGGTCGAGCTGCTCGGCGAGCTCGCGGCAGCGGGCGGGGCCGACGAGGCGGGCGGCGGGCGCGTCGTCCGCCTCCGCTTCCTCTCCTCCCCGCGGGCGCTGCTCGGCGACGACCGGGTCACCGGCGTCCGCCTCGAGCGGAACCAGCTCGTGGAGACCGCGGGCCGCACCGCGGCGCAGGGCACCGGGGAGACCGAGGACCTGGAGTGCGGGCTCGTGCTGAAGGCGGTCGGCTACCGCGGGCGTCCCGTGGCCGACCTCCCGTTCGACGAGCTGCGCGGCGTGGTGCCCAACGCGCAGGGCCGCGTGCTCGTCGACGACCGGGAGCAGCCGGGGCTCTACGTCACGGGCTGGATCAAGCGCGGCCCCTCGGGCGTGGTGGGCACCAACAAGGCCTGCGCCCAGCAGACCGTCGGCCTGCTCCTCGACGACCTCCGCGACGGGCTCCTGCCCGCCCCGGCCGCCGATCCCGGGCTCGCGGACCTGGCCGACCTGCTGCCCGGTCACGTCGACCTCGCGGGCTGGAAGGCCCTCGACGCCCACGAGCGCACGGCCGGCCGGGCTGCCGACCGCCCCCGCGTCAAGGTGGTCGCCGTCGACCGCATGCTCGAGGTGGCCCGCTCCGGGTGAGCAGCGCGACGCACCCACCGGCGCTGCGGCCCGCCGTACCGCGTGCGAGCCTGGCCGGGTGACCACCGCACAGCCGCTCGACCTTCCCGACCTGCCCGCCGGCCTCCGCCTCGTCGTCGTCGACATGGACGGCACGCTGCTCGACGGCCGCGGCGAGGTGCCGGACGGCCTGTGGCCGCTCCTGGAGCGGCTGCGCGCGGCGGGGGTCGCGTTCGCCCCGGCGAGCGGCCGGCAGTACGCGACCCTCGAGCGCACCTTCGCCCCGGCGCTCGACGGCATGGTCTTCATCGCGGAGAACGGCACGATGGTGGTGCGCGACGGCGTCGAGCTGAGCTCCACGACGCTGGAGCGCGAGGCCGTCACGGGGGTGGTGGCCGCCGTACGACGCGTGGTCGCCGAGGGGCGCGACGCCGGCACGGTCGTGTGCGGCAAGCGGACGGCGTACGTCGAGCGCACCGACGAGGCCTTCCTCGCCGAGGTGCGTCGCTACTACGCGGCCCTCGAGGTGGTCGACGACCTCGACGCCGTCGACGACGCCTTCGTGAAGGTGGCCGTCCACGACGCCGAGGCCGCCGAGCCGGTGGGCGAGGCGCTCGCGGGGTTCCGCGCCTCCCACCAGGTCGTCGTCTCGGGCGCGCACTGGGTGGACGTCATGCCCGCCGGGGTCACCAAGGGCGACGCGGTGCGGCGCCTGCAGGACGAGCTCGGCATCGGGCCGGAGCACACGGTCGCGTTCGGCGACTACCTCAACGACCTCGAGATGCTCGACGCGGCCGAGGGCTCCTTCGCGATGGCGAACGCGCACCCCGAGGTGCTGCGCCGGGCGAGGCACCGTGCCCCCGCCCACACCGAGGCCGGGGTGCTGACCGTCGTCGGCGCGCTGCTCGACCGGGCGGACGCCGCCGGGCCGGCCGGGCCGGCCGGGGCGCCGGGGGCCGCGTGAGCGACGTCCTCCTCCTCGTCCTCGCCGGGGTCGGGGCCGGCCTCTGCGGCTCGGTCGCGGGCCTCGCGTCCTTGGTGTCCTACCCGGCGCTCCTCGCCGCCGGGCTGCCGCCGCTGGCCGCCAACGTCAGCAACACGGTGGGGCTGCTGGCCAACGGTGCCGGCGCGGGGCTGGCCTCGCGCCGCGAGCTGGCGGGCCAGGGCGGGCGCGTGCTGCGCCTGTGCGCGTGGTCGGCGCTCGGTGGCACGGTGGGGGCCGCCCTGCTGCTGGCCGGGGGCGAGGACACCTTCGAGGTCGTCGTGCCGGGCCTGGTGGCGCTGGGCGCGGTGCTGCTGCTGGCCCGCGACCGGATCCGCGCGTCCGTCGCGCGCCGCCGCGAGCGCCGTCTCGCCGCGGGCGACGGCCCGCCGGTGCGGCGGGCGTGGGCGGGCGGCCTGCTCATCGCCCTCGTCGGGGTGTACGGCGGGTACTTCGGCGCCGCCGCCGGCATCATCCTGCTCGCGGTCCTGTCGGTGCAGACCACCGAGGCGTACGCGATCACCAACGCCGTCAAGAACCTCGTGCTGTGCGCCGCCAACGCGGTCGCCTCCGTCGTGTACGTCGTGCTCGCCCCGGTCGACTGGGCCGCCGCCGCCAGCCTCGGGCTCGGGGCGCTCGTCGGGGGCCTCCTGGGCCCGCACGCCGTGCGCGTCCTGCCCGAGACGCCGCTGCGCTGGGCCGTCGGCCTGGCCGGCCTCGCGCTCGCCGTGCACCTCGCCGTCTCCTGAGCAGCGCGCTGCCGGCGTCGACCGTCGCCTACGCCCATCTCCAAGCCGGGAGCAGTGCGCGCCCCGATCGAGCTCGGATGGCGCCGCGCCACAAGCCGTACCCGTAGGCCAGGTCGTCCGCACGCCGCAGTACGGCATAGGTGACCGGGTCGAGGTCGGGACGTTGCCGCACCCACCCGGTCGCGGTGTCGACGAGCACCGCGACGACGACCAGGCGCCGTACCCGGCGCGAGGCGAGGGCACCGGCGACGGCGAGCGGCCAGTGGTGGCGCAGCAGTGACCAGGTGAGCTGCTCGCAGTTCATCCGCGTGCCGCGCCCGACCAGGGCGGCGGCCGCGCGGCGGGCCTCGCCGCCGCCACCGAGCCGCCCCGCCAGCCGGTGGCCGACCACAGCTGCAATCCCCGCCGCGACGGCACCGCCGAGCGGGCGTTGCCACACCGCGGCCGCCAGCTGCGCGACGCCCAACGGCGCGAGCACGGCCGGAGCGGCCAGGTCGCCGTGCCGGCGCGCCAGGGCAGCCGTGCTCTCGCCGTAGTCCGACTTGCGCCGTGCCCACGCCACCGGTGCCGTGCGGTGGTCGTGGTAGGCCCGGGCGCCTGCGTCGTACCGCACCCGCCACCCGCCCCGGTGCAGTCGCCAGACGAGGTCGACGTCCTCGCCCACCTCCAGAGTGGCGTCGAACCCGTCGCCCAGGGCGTCGACCCGGGCGAGGACGACGGCTGAGGGGACGTACGCGACCGGCCCGCCGGGGGCCACCCACGCCGAGACGGGTCCCCGGTCGAGCGAGGAGGCGGCGGCCTCGTAGCGCGCAAGCACCGACCCGTCCTCCACCAGCGCGGCGACCCGCGGTGCCGCCGCCGCGACCCGGGGGTCGGCGAAGGCGCCTCGCAACCGCTCGACGTCGGCGGGAGCGACGACCACGTCCGAGTCCGCGAACAGGACGAACGCGGCACCCCGCTCTCGGGCCCGGAGGAGCCCGGCGTTGCGTGCCCCGGCAGGACCCAGGTTGGCTGGCAGCCGGAGCAGCTCCGCGTCGTGCAGGGCCGCCACGTCCCGCAGTGCAACCGGGTCGGGGGAGTGGTCGTCCACCAGGACGACGGGGTGGAGTCCGCCGAGCGCCCGTAGCAGCCGGTCGACGCCCTCGGCGCGCCCGAACGCCGGCACGACGACCACCAGGCCGCCGCGGTCGGGCAGCGGGTCACCGGTGGGCAGGTACGTCGCCAGGCCCGCGTCGACCAGCTGCTCGGCGAACGTCGCCCGCGCCGTCGACCCGTCCAGGGCGAACCCTCCGTCGGCCAGCAGCGCGACCCCGCCGGCACCGAGGCGGACGGCACGGGCAGGCGCTCCGCCGACGAGCAGCGCACCGTAGCGGCGCACACCGGGCGAGAGCTCGACGCGCGTACCCACGGGCAGCTCGACGGCGTCGTCGTCGAGAGGGGTGCCGAGCCGTGGGCGCGTCGGCCGGACCCGGTCGTCCCGTCCCGGTGCGGCACGCCGCGTGCGACGGGACGCCATCAGAGCCCGAACCCGCCGTCTGCGTTGACGACCGACCCGTTCAACGCCGCGCCCGCGGGCGAGCAGCACAGCGCCACGACCTCGGCCACCTCGGCCGGCTCGAGCGCGCGACGCAGTCCCTGGTGGGCGGCGAGCTCAGCCTCCGCGACGCCGTACAGACCGGCGGTCGCGGTGAGCATCGGCGTGCGCATCGCTCCCGGCGAGACCGCCACCGCCGCGGCGCCGGTGCCCACCAGGTCGGCAGCGAGGCCGCGGACGATGCCGACGACGGCATGCTTGGCGGCGGTGTAGGCCGCCAGGCCGAACATGCCACGCTCGCCCGCGGCGGAGGCGACCGCGACGAAGCGGGCCCGGTGCGGCTCGGGCGAGACGAGCAGGTGCGGGACGCACGCGACCGCGGTGTTCCACACGCCACGCGCGTCCACGTCCCACAGCTCGTCGAGCACCGTGTCCGGGGTCTCCCACAGCGGTGTCCCGCCGCCCATCACCGCGGCAGCGGCGACGACCGCGTCCAGCCGGCCCCGGCGCTCCACCACGTCGGCCGCCAGCGCACGCAGACCGGCAGCGTCGCGGACGTCGAGCACGTGCGACTCCGCGCACGGACCGACGACAGGGGCGACGTCCACGCCGACCACCGCGAACCCGTCGCGGCGCAGGGCGGCGAGGAGCGCCGTACCCAGACCGCCCGCCGCGCCCGTCACCAGCGCGACCGGGGTAGCCGACGGGTCGACCTCGACGGGTGCGGCGCTCACGCCCCGACCCGCCCACGCGGCCGGGACGCCGGGGCGTCGGCACGTGCACCGGCGGGTTCGGTCAGCATGCCGCGGTGGTCCGGTACGCCGTGCCGCACGCGCCGCAGCACGTCGCGGGTGATCTCCGCCGTCAACATCCGGCCCTCCTCGGCGCTCGCACCTGTCGGGTCGCCCAGCACGCCGTTGGACGAGACGGCCCGCACCCCACCCGTCACCATGGTCGGCAACAGCTCGGCCAGGGGGGCGGTGTTGCCGGCCGCCGCGTGTCGCATCGTCACCATCCCCGGGCGCAGGTGCAGCATGATGGAGGTCTCGCCGCGTCCCGCGTGGAGGTCGAGCTCCTCGGTCGCGCAGGCGACCCAGGAGGTGCCGTGACCCTCCGCGCGCAGCTGCACGACGGCCCTCTCGAGGGCGAAGACGTTGCCGCCGTGGGCGTTGACGAACACGACCCGGGGCGTCCACAGCTCGGCGGAGCGGACGAGCTCGACGAGCAGGGCGGCCAGCGCGTCGGTGCCGATCGACAGCGTGCCGGCGAACCCGTGGTGCTCGCCGCTGGCACCCAGCAGGATCGGCGGGGCGACGGTGACCGGTCCGTCCTCGAGCAGGTGGGCGGCCACGCGTCCGGTGACCTCCACCGCGATCACGGCGTCGGTGTCGAGGGGGAGGTGGGGCCCGTGCTGCTCCAGCGAGCCGACCGGGACGAGGAGGAGCGCCCCGGACGGCACCTCCGGCCAGCTGTGGGCGGACAGAGCGGTCACGGTGCTCCTCTCGCTGGATGGTCGTCGGTCGGCCGGCCGCGGACCCTCCGGGGGAGGGCCGGGCACCGGAAGCACGGGAGGCACCTGGAGCACCGGAACGGCGCCTCAGGCCCCTACGGGCGCGACGTGCCCGCCCTCGCCGGACGACGCGGGCGCCCTCGGCGGCACCTGCAGTTCCTGGCCCAGCGTGCGGTGGAAGCCCTCGGGCACGACCAGGTGCTCCGGCCGCAGCTCGTGGATCGACGAGACCCCCATGCCGCGCAGGTTGGAGTCGACGCCTGTGCGGAGGATGTCGAGCACGTTGCCGACGCCCGCCTCGCCGTTGGCGGCGAGTCCCCAGAGGTACGCCCGGCCGATCAGCACCGCGCGCGCGCCCAGGGCTACCGCCTTCACGACGTCCGAGCCGCGGCGGACGCCGCCGTCGATGACGACCTCGATCTGGTCGCCGACCCGGTCCGCGATCGGCTTGAGCATCCGGATCGTCGCGGGCGTGCCGTCGAGGTTGTTGCCGCCGTGGTTCGACACCGAGATCGAGTCCACGCCGGCGTCGACGGCCCGGACGGCGTCGTCGACGCGGCTGACGCCCTTGAGGATGAACGGCTTGCCGCCCGAGATCTGCTTCCACTGCTCGCCCATCCAGGCGATGTCCTCCCACGAGGGCGGCGCCGTGGTCATCCACTCGTAGTAGGCGCCGAAGAACGTCGGACCCACGATCCCGCCGGGGGGTGCCAGGTTGGGCGCGGTGAGGTCCGGGATCGTGCCGGTCCTGCCGAAGGTCCACAACCAGCGCGGCTTGCCGGCGACCTTCGGTGCGAAGCGCACCATCGTCCTCAGGTCCACCTTCTCCGGGATCTCCGGCGAGCCCCAGTCGCGGCCGATCGAGAACGACCAGTCGGTGGTCGCGATCAGCCCGAGCGCGCCGGCGTCCTGCGCGCGCTGCATCCGGTGGAGCATGATGTCGCGCTCGCCGGTCCAGTACATCTGGAAGAACGTGCGTGCCCCCGTCGCGGTGACCTCCTCGACGGACTTCGACGCGAAGTTCGACAGGCCCATCAGGGTGCCGCGGCTGTGCGCGGCGCGGGCCACGGCGACCTCACCGTCCGGGTGCACGGCCTGCACGCCGGTCGGCGAGATGACGACCGGTTGCGAGATCTCCTGGCCCCATAGGGTGGTGGCCTGCTCGCGCTCCGCCTGCTGGCCGGCGACGACGGGCTGCAGACCGATCTCGGTGAAGGCGGTCTGGTTGTCGTTCGCGGACTGGCCGCGCTCGGAGCCGGCGACGAGCGCTCCGTAGACGGGCTGCGGCAGCCGCTTGCGGGCGCGTTCCTGCGCGACGGCGACGGACTCGAACCAGGGGTTCTGCTTCCAGGGGTTCTGCAGCCACTCGGGCTTGGCCATGGGTCTCTCCTGCGGGTGGAGCGCCGTGGGGAACGGACGGCGGATGGGACGGATGTTGGTGCGGGGCGCCGATCAGCAGCCGCAGGCGCCGGACGCGCAGCCGCTCGCGGCTCCCAGGGCATCCGTCGCCGGATCGAAGCCCGCCAGCGGGCTCTCGGCGCAGGCAGAGACGGGACGCGATCGGGGGTGGACCGCCGCGCCGAGGTCGTCGGGGCGACGCGACAGCTGCAGCATCACCGGCTGGTTGCGGGTGGGGTTCCTCTTCGAGTGGTCCTGGCTGGCGGCCGGGATCACCCGTCCGCCGGCTTCGTTCATGGCGGTGAGGGCCGACTCCCCGTAGCCCTGCACGCACTCGGGGTCCGGGCCGTCGAGGGGCAGACCGGTGAAGAACTTGGCCGCCATGCAGCCGCCGCGGCACGCGTCGAAGAACGCGCACTTCGCGCAGGCTCCGCCCGTCTGCGGGGACCGCAGGTCGCGGAACAGCGGCGAGGTCTGCCACACCTGCTGGAAGCCCCCGTCTGTCAGGAGGTTGCCGGCGTGGAAGTCGTCGTGGATGGCGAAGGGGCAGGCGTACACGTCCCCGATCGGGTCGATCAGGCACACCACCCGACCGGCGCCACAGAGGTTGAGGCCCGGCAGTGCGCCGCTGCCGTCCTCGGCGCCGAACGCGGCGAGGTGGAAGAACGAGTCGCCCGTCAGGACGTTCTCGCCGCGTGCGACGAGCCAGTCGTAGAGCTCGCGCTGCTGTGCCGGCAGCGGGTGCAGCTCGTCCCACACGTCGGCGCCCCGCCCGCTCGGACGCAGCCGGGTCAGGCGCAGCGTGGCGTCGTAGCGGTCTGCGATGGCCTTGAACTCGTCGAGCTGACCGATGTTCTGCCGGGTGCAGACCACCGAGATCTTGGCGTCAGAGAACCCGGCCTCCTGCAGGTTCTCCAGGGCTCGGATCGCGGTGTCGAAGGAACCGGGGCCGCGGACGTAGTCGTTCACCTCGGCGGTCGCGCCGTCCAGCGAGATCTGGACGTCGACGTAGCCGTTCATCGCGGGCGAGGCGAGGAAGGCGGCCCGCTCCGCGTCCAGCCGCACGCCGTTCGTGGAGAACTTCACCCCGACGTCGTGCGCGATCGAGTACTCGAGCAGCTCCCAGAAGTCCGGACGGATGGTGGGCTCGCCACCACCGATGTTGATGTAGAAGACCTGCATGCGCTGGAGCTCGTCGATGACGGCCTTCGCCTGCTCGGTGGAGAGCTCGCGCGGGTCGCGGCGACCGGAGCTCGACAGGCAGTGGGCGCACTCGAGGTTGCAGGCGTACGTCAGCTCCCACGTCAGGCAGATGGGGGCGTCCAGGCCCAGCTCGAACTGGTCGACCAACCGGTCGCCCCGCGGCGTGCGGTCGCCCGAGCTCGGGAGCAGGCGACCGATGGTGGTGGCGGGCGCCCCGACGCCTGGGTCCGGGGCCCTCTCGGGTGCCAAGGTCATGCTGCTGCTCCTTCGCCGTCGCCCGTGCGGGGGCGGATCATGTCGGTGCGGGCGAGCCCGGTGAGTGCGCCGGCGTAGGCCGCCCACTGCTCGGGCGGCACGCCGACCGCGGCCAGCGTGGCCGCGACGTCGGGGTGGGCGTCCAGCGCGCGGACGACGGCCACCAGGTCGGGTCGCTTGAGGAAGGTGAGCCTCCGGTTGCCGAAGTGGTAGGCGAGCGCCCCGAACGGCTCGGGGCGCAGCGCCACCGAGGGCGAGACGACCCACGGCTGGTCGAGCTCGACCGTCGGCCCTGTGCGGCCGCCGGCCTCGTCGGGATCCTGCGTCGGGTTCGAGGCGTTCGGGGCGTCGCTCATGTCGTGACTACCCGTGCGGCTCAGTAGACGCCGCACATGCCGTCGATCGAGATCTCCTCGACCAGCATGTCCACGGTCAGGTCGGTGGCAGTCTCGACGCGCTCGTCGGGATTGGACATGACGCTCTCCTATCGTTGGGGAGCTTGGTCGGAGTGGCGCTCCCGCTGTGCCGTGCGCCACATTAACGGCACTTGGTGTCAGATGGAACGGCTTTCGGCACCTGATGTCAGAATGAGGTCCACGGAGAGGTGGGACAGGGATGAGGAACCGCCCCGGCGGCTCGATGTTCGGGCGGCCCCGCTCGACCACCCACGGCTCGATCGAGGCCGCCGCGCTCCGGCTGTTCGAGGAGCAGGGATTCGAGCAGACGACCGTCGACGACATCGCGGAGGCCGCCGGGATCAGCCGACGCACCCTGTTCCGCTACTTCGCGTCGAAGAACGACATCCCCTGGGGGAACTTCGCCGACGGTCTCGAGGAGCTGGAGCGTCGCCTCGAGGCCGCGCCGACCGACGTGCCGCTCTGGATGGCGCTGCACGAAGCGATCCTGGACTTCAACGCCCTCGCGGAGGACGCGGTGGCCCAGCACCGGCGCCGCATGCGGCTGCTGCTGCGCACGCCGGCGCTGCAGGCGCACAGCGCGCTGATGTACGCCGAGTGGCGCGGTGTCGTCGCCCGGTTCGTGGCCGCCCGGACCGGCACGGACCCCGGCGACGTCCGCGCCGTCGTCGTCGGGCACGCCGCGCTCGCGGTCTCGCTGGCCGCGTACGACGCCTGGTTGTCGCACGACGACGCCGACCTCGGAGAGCTGCTGGACGAAGCCCTCGCCGCTCTGCGGGAGCACCTCGGGGCGTGACGTCCCTCGGGGGCTGCGCGCGGTGGCCGGGCCCGCGGAACGGAGATGTCGCCGGTGTCATCGGATTCCGTCCGCGCACGCGCCGGACGTCCCGGTCGGCCGGCCGGAAGACTGCGGGGGACCGCCGCCAGGACGAGCGCGCTGCTGGCCGGCTCGATACGAGCAGGTGTGACGACGCGGCGTCGTGGCGCCCGCGACCACCGGCGCGCGATGCTGGGGCCCATGAGCGAGCGCGAGGTCGACCTGGTCGTGATCGGGACGGGTCCGGGCGGTGAGGCGCTGGCGGGCGGCGCCGCGCGGGCCGGCCTGGAGGTGGTCGCCGTCGAGCAGCACCTCGTCGGCGGCGAGTGCCCCTACTACGGCTGCATCCCGTCGAAGATGATGCTGCGCGCCGCCGACACCCTCGCCGAGGCCCGCCGCGCCGGCCTGCTGGCCGGCGACGTCGAGGTCGTGCCGTCGTGGCGCCCCGTCGCGGAGCGCGTCTCGGCCGAGGCCACCGCCGGGTGGGACGACACCGCCGCCGTGCAGCGCCTCGAGGACGCCGGCGGGCGCCTGGCCCGCGGCACCGGCCGGCTCGTCGGCGAGCGCCGCGTCGTCGTCACCGCCGCGGACGGCACGGAGACGACGTACGTCGCGCGTCGCGGGGTCGTGCTCAACCCGGGCACCCGCCCCGCGGCGCCGCCCCTGCCCGGGCTGGAGGGCACGCCGTACTGGACCAACCGCGACGCCGTGCGCGCCACCGGGCTGCCCGGCACCCTCGCGGTGCTGGGCGGCGGCCCGATCGGGTGCGAGCTCGCCCAGACGTTCGCGCGGTTCGGGGTGCGGGTCACCGTGGTGCAGCACGGCGAGCGGCTGCTGCCGCGCGACGAGCCGGAGGCTGCCGCGGTGCTCACCGACGCCCTGGTGGCGGACGGGGTGCGCGTGCTGACCGGTGTCGCGGCGACCGGCGTGGACCACGCCGACGGGGCGTTCACCCTCGCCCTCGACGACGGGCAGGAGCTGCGCGCCGACCAGCTGCTCGTCGCCGCCGGCCGCACCCCCAACCTCGACCTCGTGGGCCTCGACAGCATCGGCCTCGACGCCGCCGCCCGCGCCCTCGAGGTCGACGACCGGCTCCACGTGGTGGGCGACGACGGGCCGCTGCCGTGGCTGTGGGCCATCGGCGACGTCGTGGGCGAGGGCGCCTACACCCACGTGTCGATGTACCAGTCGGCCATCGCCCTGCGCGACCTGCTGGGGGAGGAGGGGGCTCCCGCGCGGTACGACGCGCTGCCGCACACGACGTTCACCGACCCCGAGGTCGCGGGCGCCGGCCTGACCGAGGCCGCCGCGCGCGACGCGGGGCTGCGCGTGCGGGTGGGCTCGACCCGCCTGGAGGACTCGTCCCGCGGCTTCACCCACGGACCCGGAGCGACCGGGATCGTCAAGGTCGTCGAGGACGCCGACCGGGGCGTGCTCGTGGGGGCCACCGTGGTGGGGCCGGCCGCGGGCGAGATCCAGGCGGTGCTCACCCTGGCGATCCACGCCGCGGTGCCGGTGGCCTCGTTGCGCGAGATGATCTGGGCCTACCCGACCTTCCACCGCGCGATCGACAGCGCGCTGGCCGACCTGTCCTGACGGCCCGGACCCACCTGCCCGCGGGCCCCACGAGGCGCCGGGGGACCCCGGGGACGACGAGGCCCCCGCCACCGGTCGGTGGCGGGGGCCTCGCGCGTGGTGCCGGGCGGAGCCGGGGCTCAGCGGCGCACGGCCACCGAGACCGCGGCGCCGGTCGGCATCACCGTCGGGTGCGCCGGGTCGTTCCAGACCCGCAGGCGGTGCCACCCGGTCGGCATGGCCGGCAGGACCGAGCGGGCGAACCCGTTGCGGACCCAGACCCGGTTGGCCGGACCGTTGCCGTACGCGACGTAGGCCCAGCCGTTGTAGGGAGCCCCGCTGGAGTTGCCCACCTGGATGCCCATCGTGGCGGTGCGTCCGGTCGGGACCGGCTGCGGCCACGCCGAGACGAGCACGACCGCCCGGGCCTTGGTGACCGTGACGACGACGCCGCCCGACGCGGGCCCGCTGGCCTCGTCGCCGGAGTAGCGCAGCCCGACCCGGTAGGTGCCCGGCATCCAGGTGCGCGGCAGGTCGAGCACCGCGCGGCCGTCCACGACCTCGGCCCGGGCGACGACGCCGCTGCCCCAGAGGGCCTCGACGACGCCGGTCCCGGTGCCGTCGGTGGTGATCGTCACCGGCACTCGAGCCGACTGGCCGTAGGAGCCGGTGGCCGCGCCGGTGTTCTCGCCGCCGACCGTCAGGGTCGACGGGGCCTTGGCGAGCACGGGCTCGGCGGTGCACACGTCGGTGAGCCGCTCGTCCTCCTCGCGACCGGTGAGCCGGCCGGGCGTCGTGCCGACCACGTGGCAGCCGGCGCCGACGCCGGGCACCGTGAGCGCGCCGTCGACGGGCGTCACGCTGCGGGGCGTGCCGTCCACCCACACCGTCACGGGCCCGGTCGCCTCGGTCGGCAGGCTGACGTCGGCGCTCGTGTTGCCCGGCACCGAGACGGCCAGGCGTAGCGAGCCGTCCGAGGTGGCGCGGTCGAACCCGACCCCCACGCTGCCGCGCACGGTCGGCGTCGCGATCGTGCCCCACTCGAGGTCGCCGGGCTGCGGGCGCACCGCGAAGGTGGCGTAGCCGGGCGTCAGGGGCTCGATGCCGAACAGGCCGGCCGGCACGCTGAAGGCCGGCGAGGCGGCCCACGGGTGCGAGTAGGTGAGGTTCGGCTTGAGCGACGGGTCCCAGGCCTCGGCCGTGGCCCCGGCGCCCAGCGCGATCATGTTCATCCAGCTGCGCGTGCCGGTCGAGGTCAGCACGTCGAGGGCCGCCTGGCCCTGGCCGCCGTCGTACAGGCCCGGCACGAGGAAGCCCGCGCAGTAGACGCTGCACGCGACGCCCCGCTCGGCGACCGCCGCCGCGACGCGGCCGCGCTCGGCGTCGGTCGGCACGCCGAAGGCCAGCGAGAACGCGCTCGCGTGGAGCGCGTAGTGGCCCGTGGGGGTGTAGGCGGCGTCGAGGCCGTCGTCGTAGCGGCCGGTCGTCGCGTCGTACATCCGCTCGTTCATCGCGGCCCGGAGCCGGTCGGCCGTGGCGGTGTACGTCGCAGCCTCGGCGTCGCGGCCCAGCGCCGTGGCCATCGCGGCCATGTCGCGGTAGGCGCGGTAGGACAGGGCGTTGACGACGGTGTTGAACTTGCGGAACTGGTAGCCGTCCCGCTCGCTCGTCGGCCAGTCGACGATGTCGCAGTCGGTCTGGCTGTTGCAGCCGTTGGCGCGGAAGTCCTTGCCGACCAGGCCGGTGGCCGGGTCGATCCACTCGTCCGGCAGCTTCTGGGCCAGGTTGTCGAAGTACGCCGCGGGCTGGGCGAGGTCGCCCGTCTGGCGCCACGCGTCGTGCACGGCGAGCACCACGTAGAGCGGCCACTCGGTCGGCCACGTCCGGTTGTCGCGGAAGTAGTCCATCGAGTAGCGGCCCAGCGACAGGTCGTCCATCAGGTAGAGGGTCGACATGAGCTGCAGGTACGCGTCGGCCTCGTAGTTGGTGCGCTCACGCGTCCACGAGTCCGTGTAGAAGTTGAGGTTGGTCGCCTCGATCGTGTTCTTCGACAGGGCGTAGACCTGCTCGAGGTTCTCGTCGGACGCGGCGAACTCCGAGGCCTCCGCGTCGAAGGGGTAGACGAGCGCGAGGGCCTGCAGGTTCTCGGCCGTCACCTCCTCGGGGGCGCCGATGATCTCGACGTACCGGAAGACGCGGGCGCCCCAGGTCTCGACGGTCTGCTCGCCGTCGCGCAGCGTCACGACGTCCTGGTAGGTGTTGCCGGTGTTGAGCTGGTGGCGCACGGTGTCGGGCGCGGAGGTGACCTCGCCGAAGCGGATGTCGACGCTCTGCCCGGCGGTGCCGGCGGCCACGTCGAGGCGCACGCCGCCGATCCAGGACCGGCCGAAGTCCACGAAGTAGTGGCCCGGGCCCTTCTCGACGACCCGCACCGGGTCCTTCAGCTGCTCCTCCACCTTGTCCATCGGGGCGGCCCGCAGCTCGCCGAGCGACGGGCGGGCGGCGGCCGCCGGCCAGGCGGACGCGTCGTACCCGGGCCGGTCCCAGCCCTCGGGGTAGGCCCGCAGGTCGAGGTTCTCCTTGGGCGCGACGAAGTAGCTCGTGCCGATACTGCCGGCGGCCGGCCACACGTCGCCGGCCGCGCGCGCCCGCCAGGTGCCCGGGTCGGTGCCGAGGACGGTGCGGGTGCCGTCGGTGAAGGCGACGACGAGCTCGGCCTGGAACTGCTGGCCGGTCGTCGCGTGGGCCACCGCGCCGACGACGTTCTCGCCGCTGCGGACGAGCTCGGTGACGTCGTAGCCGTCGTAGCGGGCCTCGGCGCCCATCGGCTGCGTCGGGCCGAGGCCGACGAAGGTGCCGTTGAGGTAGAGCTTGTGCACGTACTGCTTCGCCGGGCGCGCGTCGCCGGCGGTCGCGGTCAGGGTGGCCCAGGCGACCTCCTTGGCGGGCACGTCGACGGCGCCGCGGATCAGCGCCCAGTCGGCGGTGAGGCCGGTCTGCAGGCAGACGGCCCCGTTCGGCAGCGTGAGGTTGCCGCCCGCGACGGTGCCGCAGGCGAAGGTGCGGTCGCCGTCGGCGAACGTGGTGTCGAGCAGCGTCGAGCCGTCGGCCGCGGTCACGGTCAGCGACTCGTACGTCGCGGACTCGGTGCGCCCGTGGCGCACGCCGATGCCGCCGCGGGTGTCCTGCGGGGAGACGGTGATGGTGCGCTCGTCGACGAGCACGCCGTCGATCGTCGTGCGGACCGTCGGGCCCGCGACCTGGATCGTCACGTCAGCCGGACGGCCGGCGGCGAGGGTGCCGGCAGGGAGGGCGACGGCGGGCAGGGCGGTGTAGGTGCCGCGCACCTGCGTGTGCGGCACGAGCCGGTTGTCGGCGCGAAACTGCCACATGAGGCCGTTCGCGGAGTCCGTCGCCCGGAAGGTGATGCCGGTGGCGACCTGGTCGATGCGCACGCGGGTGGTGACCGTGTAGTCGCGCCACGACTCGACGGGCGACGGCGCCCACACGGGCACGGACGCCGACCAGGCGGTGCCCGGGCCGGTGCCGAACGTGCCGGCGTCGGACCAGTCGGAGACGACGCCGGCGCCGTCGACCGTGCGGACCGCCCACCAGTAGCGCTGCGACGGGTCGAGGGCGGGGCCCTCGTAGGCGATGCCGGTCTGCTCGGCCGAGGCCACCCGCCCGCTCGACCACACGTCACCCTCGCCGCGTGCGGCGGCGCCGGCGGAGGAGGCGACGACGAGCTCGTAGCCGCTCTGGCGGGCCGTCGTGACGTGCCAGCCGAAGGTGGGCGTCGTGTCGAGGTCGACGGGGGCCGCGATGCCGTTGACGCTCAGCGACGTCGGCGCGGTCGAGGCGGCGGGCGCGACGGCCGCCGCCGGGGCGGTGGCACCCGGCGCGGCGACGGCGCCGGGTGCGAGCGGGCTGAGCGCGGCGGCGCTGCCGGCGCCGAGGACGAGGGCGACGGCGAGCGCGCGGCCTCCTCGTGCCCGGGAGCGGGCGGGGCGGGAGCCGTCACGGCTCGGGCCGCGGCGGGACGGACGTGGGAGCACGGGGGTCCTTCCGGTTAAAACGATTTAACATCCGGGTGAACTCCACCGTATGACCCGCGTCACGTGGGGGTCAAGGCACGAGGTGACCCGGGACACGCTCCCGGCCGGGGCATGCCCGGTCCGTGGTGCCGGCGCCGCGGTATCCCCGGCGCTGGCACCACGAACGGGCGGTGCAGGCTCAGACCCGGCGGAAGAGCGCGGCGAGGGCCTGGCCGCCGCCGATGCACATGGTGACGACGCCGAGCTCCTTGTCGCTGCGGTGCAGCTCCTTGGCCACGCGCAGGGAGAGGATCGCGCCGGTGGCGCCGACGGGGTGGCCCAGGGCGATCGCGCCGCCGTACGGGTTGACCTTGGCGGGGTCGAGGCCGGCGTCGCGGATGACGGCGACGGCCTGGGAGGCGAAGGCCTCGTTGAGCTCGACGACGTCGATGTCGGACGGCTTCGTGCCGGTCTTCTCGAAGAGGGCCTGCAGGGCGAGCACGGGGGCGTAGCCCATGAGCTCGGGCTCCATGGCGCCGGTGGTGACGGCCTCCAGGGTGACCAGGCCGGTGAGGCCGCGCTCGGCGACGGCGTGCTCCGAGGCGAGCACGACGGCGGCGGCGCCGTCGTTGATGCCCGAGGCGTTGCCGGCGGTGACCGTGCCCCCCTTGGCGAACGCGGGGCGCAGGTTCGACAGGACCTCGAGGGTGGTCTCGGGCTTCGGGTGCTGGTCGACCTCGACGGTGAACGGCTTGCGGCCCCCCACCTCGACGGCGACGATCTCCTCGGCGAACGCCGCGCGGGCCTCGGGGGACGCCGCGCGGCGCTGGGACTCGAGCGCGAACTCGTCCTGCTCGGCGCGCGAGACGCCGTACTTGTCGGCGACGTTCTCGGCCGTGACGCCCATGTGGATGCCGTGGAACGGGTCGGTCAGCATCATCACCGTGCCGTCGACCAGCTCCCGGTTGCCCAGCTTGTAGCCGTTGCGCGCACCGAAGTCGTAGAACGGCATGCGGGTCATCGACTCGTCGCCGCCGGCGACGGTGATGTCGAGGTCGTTCCAGCGCATCTCCATCGCGGCCGACCAGATGGCCTGCAGGCCCGAGCCGCAGAGCCGGTTGACGGTGTACGCCGGCACGTTCTTCGGCAGGCCGGCGGTGATGGCCACGCGGCGGGCGTTGTAGGCGTCGGGGCCGACCTGGCCGATGCAGCCCATGACGACCTCCTGCACGTCGTCGCCCGCCACTCCCGCGCGCTCGAGGGCGGCCGTCGTCGCCGTGGCGCCGAGCTCGTGGCCGGGGACGTCCTTGAGGACGCCGCCGAAGCTGCCGACGGGGGTGCGTGCGCCGTCGACGAGGACGATCTTCGGGGAGGAATCGCTGCTCATGGATAGAGGATAGGCCGCGGTCCCGCTTCGTGGGGACGGAGTCCCGCTACTCGAGGTCGCGGGTCGCCTCGGCGACGTGCGCGCGGGCGTCGCCGAGCGAGGGGCCGTACCAGGTGAGCAGGCGCCCGCTGACGAGACGCGTCGGCGTCAGCGCGAACGCCTCGGGGCCGTCGGAGGCGGTGAAGACGTAGGGCTCGTCGGGCAGCAGCACGAGGTCCGCCCCCGCGGCGTCCAGCTCGCCCACCTCGGCGCGCGGGTAGCGGCCCGACGCGGGGTCGCCGCCCGCCACCTCGAGCCCGAGCCGGCGCAGCAGGTCGGCCGTGAAGGTGTCGGGTCCGACGACCATCCACGGGTCGCGCCAGACGGGTACGACGACCCGCCCCCGCACGGCGGGCACCGGTCCGCACCAGTCGGCACGTGCGCGCTCCAGCCACGGCGGGCGGGGCCAGCCCAGGGCGTCGAGGAGCCGCTCCATCGACCCGACGGCCCCGGGCACGTCGACGACGTCGGTGACCCAGACCGGGACGCCCGCCTCGCGGAGGCGGCGCACGTCGAGCTCCCGGTTCTCCTCCTTGTTCGCCACGACGACGTCGGGCGCGAGGTCGACGACGCGTCGCACGTCCGGGTTCTTGGTGCCCCGCACCCGCGTGACGCGGGGATCGTCGGCGAGGTCCGCCGGGTGGGTGCACCAGTCGGTGACCCCGACGAGGGCGTCGCGTCGCGCGCTGGCCAGGGCCTCGGTGAGCGAGGGCACGAGCGAGACGACCCGCTCGACGCGCGCCGGCAGCGTGACCGGCTGGCCCAGGTCGTCGTCCATGCGCACCCGCCCCTCTCCCGTCCAGCTCGCTACTGCCCGCTCTCGCTCGCGTCCCGGTCGTCGATCTCGATCTCGAGCGTCACGGGGTCGGCGGGCCCGCTCTGCGCGGTGACCGCCAGGTCCGTCACCAGCGCCCCGTCGGTCTGCGCGCAGTAGACGCGGGCGCCCTCGTCGAGGTCGAGCTCGTCGAGGCACGTGACCTCGCCGGGGCTGCCCTCGGCGGTCATCTCCTGCGCGACGAGCGGGGTGAGCTGCTCGGCGGTGAGGAACGTCCGGGTCGGCTCGACGGTGAACTCCACGTCCGTGTCGACCACGTCGGTGACCACGACCTCGGCCTCCTGCGTGCGGTCGCCCAGCACGTAGGTGCAGGTCGTCATCTCCTCGGCCGCGGCCGGCAGCGGGCCGCAGGAGATGTCGTCGGGGGCCGAGCCGCCGGTGCGCTCGAGCTCGGCGGCCACGGCGGCGCCCACCTGGCCGGCGTCGAAGTCGGGCAGCGCCTCGGAGCAGCCGCCCAGCGCGACGGCGCCCGCCGTCAGCCCGACCAGCAGGCCCACCCGCCCTCGGCGCATCGTCACTCCTCCGCGTCGCGGGCCGGCCCGGCGCCCGGCCACGTCGGGGACGACCCTCTCACGAGGCGTGCGCGGCCGTTCAGACGTTCCGGCGGTAGGCCCCTCCCACCTCGAAGAACGCCTCGGTCACCTGCTGCAGCGTGCAGACCCGGGCGGCGTCCATGAGCACCGCGAAGACGTTCTCCCCGGAGGTCGCCGCGGCCTTGAGCCGGGCCAGTGCGTCCTCGGCCTCGTCGCGGTGGGCCTCCTTGAAGGCGCGCAGGCGCTGCAGCTGCGACTGCTTCTCCTCCTCCGTGGCCCGGGCGAGCTCGACCGTCTGCGGGGTGCCGCCGTCGGCGTCGGGGCGGCGGAAGGTGTTGACGCCGATGATGGGCAGGGAACCGTCGTGCTTGCGGTGCTCGTAGAGCATCGACTCGTCCTGGATGCGCCCGCGCTGGTAGCCGGTCTCCATCGCCCCCAGCACGCCGCCGCGCTCGGAGATGCGGTCGAACTCCGCGAGCACCGCCTCTTCGACGAGGTCGGTGAGCTGGTCGATGATGTAGGAGCCCTGCAACGGGTTCTCGTTCATCGCCAGGCCCCACTCGCGGTTGATGACGAGCTGGATCGCGAGCGCCCGGCGCACCGACTCCGTGCTGGGCGTCGTGACGGCCTCGTCGTACGCGTTCGTGTGCAGCGAGTTGGCGTTGTCGTAGATGGCGATGAGCGCCTGGAGCGTCGTGCGGATGTCGTTGAAGTCCATCTCCTGCGCGTGCAGGGAGCGGCCGGAGGTCTGCACGTGGTACTTCAGCTTCTGGCTGCGCTCGCCCGCGCCGTACCGCTCCTTCATCGCCACCGCCCAGATCCGGCGGGCGACGCGGCCGATCACCGAGTACTCGGGGTCCATGCCGTTGGAGAAGAAGAACGACAGGTTGGGCGCGAAGGCGTCGACGTCCATGCCGCGCGCGAGGTAGCTCTCGACGTACGTGAACCCGTTCGCGAGGGTGAAGGCGAGCTGGCTGATGGGGTTCGCCCCGGCCTCGGCGATGTGGTAGCCGGAGATCGAGACCGAGTAGAAGTTGCGCACCTCGTTCTCGATGAACCACTCCTGGATGTCGCCCATCATCCGCAGGCTGAACTCCGTGGAGAACAGGCAGGTGTTCTGCCCCTGGTCCTCCTTGAGGATGTCGGCCTGCACGGTGCCGCGCACGCTGGACACGGCGTGCGCCGCCAGCAGCGCCCGCTCGTCGGCGCCCGGCTCACGGCCCTCCCGCTCGCGGAAGGCGTCGACCTGCTGGTCGATGACCGTGTTGAGGAAGAAGGCCAGCACCGTCGGGGCGGGCCCGTTGATCGTCATCGAGACGCTGGTGGTCGGGTCGGTGAGGTCGAAGCCGTCGTAGAGCACCCGCATGTCGTCGAGGGTCGCGACGCTGACGCCGGAGGTGCCGACCTTGCCGTAGATGTCGGGGCGCTCGTCGGGGTCGCGGCCGTAGAGCGTGACCGAGTCGAACGCGGTCGAGAGCCGCGTGGCGGGCTGGCCCTCGCTGAGCAGACGGAAGCGGCGGTTGGTGCGCGCGGGGTCGCCCTCGCCGGCGAACATCCGCGCCGGGTCCTCGCCGTCGCGCTTGAACGGGAAGACACCGGCGGTGAAGGGGAACCGACCCGGCAGGTTCTCGCGACGCCAGAAGCGCACGAGCTCGCCGACCTCGTCGGTGCTCGGCAGCGCGACGCGGGGGATCTTGTTGCCCGACAGCGACTCGCGGGTCAGCTGCGTGACGATCTCCTTGTCCCGCACGCGCACGACCTGCTCGTCGCCCGAGTACGACGCGACGACCGCCGGCCACGCCTCGACCTGCTCGGCGACCTCGCGGGGCAGCTCGGTGCGGGCGTCGTCGAGCAGGGCGGCGACGTCGTCGGTGGAGCGGTCCGCCGCGGCGAGCTCCGCGCGCACCTGCTCGAGGCGGTCGACACGGCGCGCCGCGGCCACCAGCTCGTCGGTGCGGGCGTGGTAGTCGCGGACCGTCGCGGAGATCTCGGCGAGGTAGCGGGTGCGGTCGGCGGGCAGCACCTGGCGGATGCGGGTGGAGCGCTTGGTGGCGACCGGTGCGAGCACCCCCTCGCCGGCGGGCAGGCCGTGGCCGACGAGCAGGTCCCGCAGGTGCTGGTAGAGCGCGGTGACGCCGTCGTCGTCGAACGTGGCCGCCGAGGTGCCGAAGACCGGCATGTCGCCCGGCTGCGAGCCGAAGGCCTCGCGGTTGCGCACGAGCTGGCGCCCGACGTCGCGCAGCGCGTCCTCCGCGCCCCGGCGCTCAAACTTGTTGATGGCCACGGCGTCGGCGAAGTCGAGCATGTCGATCTTCTCGAGCTGGCTGGCGGCGCCGAACTCCGGCGTCATGACGTAGAGCGAGGCGTCGACGAACGGCACGACGGCGGCGTCGCCCTGGCCGATGCCGGGGGTCTCCACCACGACGAGGTCGAAGCCCGCCGCCCGCACGCACGCGATGACGTCGGCGAGGTGGTCGGGCAGCTCGTGGGCGCCGCGGGTCGCGAGGCTGCGGAAGAAGACGCGGTCGCGGTCGAGGCCCGGGCCGGCGAGGTCCAGGCTGTTCATCCGGATGCGGTCGCCGAGCAGCGCGCCGCCGCCCTTGCGCCGGGTCGGGTCGACGGCGATCACCGCGACGCGCAGCTTGTCCTGCTGGTCCACGCGCAGGCGCCGCAGCAGCTCGTCGGTGAGGCTCGACTTGCCCGAGCCGCCGGTGCCCGTGATGCCCAGGACGGGTACGGCGCGCCCCGCCGCCGCCTCCCGCAGCCGGGTGAGCGCCGCCTCGCCGAGGCGACCGGTCTCGGCGCCGGTGATGGCCCGCGCGAGGGCGCCGCGGTCCCCGGAGAGCACGGCGTCGACGTCGGCGGCCCCGACCTCCCACAGGTCGCGGTCGAGGGTGGCGACCACGGTGTTGATCATCCCGGCGAGGCCGAGGCGCTGGCCGTCCTCGGGGGAGAAGATGGTGACGCCGCTGCGGCGCAGCCGGGCGATCTCCTCGGCCACGATGACACCGCCGCCCCCGCCGACGACCTGCACGTGGCCCGCGCCGCGCTCGGCGAGCAGCTGCACGAGGTACTCGAAGTACTCGACGTGCCCGCCCTGGTACGACGACACCGCCACGCCCTGCACGTCCTCCTCGATCGCCGTCTCGACGATCTCGGCGACGGAGCGGTTGTGCCCGAGGTGGACCACCTCGCAGCCCTGGCTCTGGAAGATGCGCCGCATGATGTTGATCGAGGCGTCGTGGCCGTCGAAGAGGCTGCTCGCCGTCACCAGGCGCACCGGGTTGCGGGGCACGTGGAGCGCGGGGGCGGGGGTCGGAACGGGGTCGGCCACGGGTGCACCTCGGGAGATAGTCGGACGTCCTACTACCTCGATAGTAGGACGTCCTAGCAGTTCGCGCCACGGGTCGCCCCGCGTTCACCGGGGCGTCGCCACCGGGTCGGTGCGCGGTCGGCCCGGCGTGACCCGCCCGGCCTAGGTTCCGCCTGTGGTGTCACGGGGAGTGGTGGGCTCGGTGCTCGTCCTGCTGGGCGGCTTCGTCATCTCCACGCTCCCCGGCTCCTCGCCCGTGATGGAGCTGGACCTGCTCGCCGACCTCCGCAGCACGATGACCGGCCGGATGGTCGGCCTCGCCGTCGTGATGGCCGGGCTGGGCCTGCTCGGCGCCGCCTGGCTCTCGCTGTGCCGCTCGGTGGTGCACGACGCGAGCACCGAGGCGCTCGGCCACGTCCGTTGGTGCACGTTCCTGTGGTGCGCGCCGCTCCTGCTGGCGCCCCCGCTCTTCAGCCGCGACGGCTGGTCCTACGCGGCCCAGGGGATGCTCACCCACGTCGACGCGTCGCCGTACTCCCACGGCCCGGCGGTGCTGGCCGGCTCCGTCGTGGAGGCGGTCGACCCCCGCTGGATGGGCACGGTGACGCCGTACGGGCCCCTGCCGCTCGCCATCGGCGACCTCGCCGCGGGCGTCACCGGCAACCCGTGGATGCTCGTCGTGGTGCACCGGGTCGCCGCGCTCGCGGGCCTGGCGATGCTGGCGTGGGCCGTGCCGCGCATGGCGCGCTGGACGGGCGTCAACCCCGCCCTGGCGACCGCGGTCGTCATCGCCTCGCCGCTGATGATGGCCAACGGCGCGGGCGGCCTCCACAACGACCTCCTCATGGTGGGGCTCATGGCGGCGGCGCTCGTCGTCGCGGCCGAGCGGTCCTGGGTGCTGGGGGCCGTGCTCGGGGGTCTCGCCGCAGCCGTCAAGGTGCCCGGCGGCCTCGTGTGCATCGCGGTGGCGCTCGTCGCCCTGCCCGCCGCCGCGTCGCTGGCCCGCCGGGTTCGTCGGCTCGCGGCCGTCGGCGTGGTCTCGCTCGGCACCCTCGTGTCGCTCGGGCTGGTGTGGGGCGTCGGCCTCGGCTGGGTCGAGGCCCTCACCGTGCCGGGCAGCGTCAACACGCCGCTCTCCCTGCCCACGGTGGTCGGGGGCGTCCTCGACGACCTCGCCGGCCTCGCCGGGCTGGGCACGGACCCCGCGACCTTCCTCGAGCTCACCCGCCTCGCCGCCAACGTGGCCGCCGTGGGGTACGCCGGGTGGGTCGCGCTGCGCTGGCCGACCGGCGACCGCGCCCGGGCCGTCGCCGCGACGGCGGCCGTCATGGGCGTCCTCGTGCTGCTGAGCCCCGTCGTGCACCTGTGGTACTTCCTGTGGGTCGTGCCCTTCCTCGCCGCGCTGCGCCTGCACCGCCTCGGCGCCGTTGGCCTGGTGGCGGTCAGCGTCATCGGGGGCGTCGTCGCACCGCTGGACTCCTCCCTGCACGGCGCCTACCTCGCCATCGTCATGGGCTCGATGATCGCCACGGCCATCGTCGGGGTCCTCTTCCTCACCTCGCGGGCCCGCGACCGGGTCGAGCGGATCGTGGCCCCCGACTGGATCCCCACCCCGCGCTGACCCCCCTTCGTCCGGGGGCGGGCCGGACGTTGGTCCCGGTCGTCCCGGCCGTTCGGTCGAACCCCTGGCCGCGGCCCGCGGCGGGTGCCACGATGCCGGGGCACACGATCGGACGGCGGCCCACGGGCGGGAGGGGAGCGCGTGGGCATCGACCTGGCAGCGACCGGCCTCGCGGCCACGCGGCGCCACGTCACCGACCAGGTCGGGGCGATGGCCGCGGCGGCCGTCGGGCTCGTGACCGGTGCCCGCGCGACGGTCCTCGTCGTGCTCGACGGCCACGGAGCCCGGGTGCTGGGTCGCGACGGTCTGGCCCGACCGGCCGAGGAGGCGGCGCTCCTCGCCGCCGTGCGCACCGGGGCCCCGCCCCCCGGGAGGGGCCCGGGCGACGGGCTCGTGCACGTGCTCGAGACCAGCGCCCCCCGCTGCTGGCTGTGGCTCGACGGCGCGCCCGCGGAGCCGCCCCTGCTGGACCGGTGCGCCGCCCTCGCCGGACGGGCGCTCGAGGTGGAGGCCGAGGCCCGCTCCGTCACCGCCCGCGCCCACCTGGCCGGCGCGGCCCGTGACGTCGTGCGGGCGGCGGTCGCCTCGGACGCGCCCGCCGCGTTCGTGGCGGCCTCGGAGGCCGACATCCTGGCCGGGCTCGGCGCGCGGGCCGTCAAGACGCGCATCTACGGATCGAGCGAGGGCATCGGGTCCTTCCACGCTCTGCCGGACGAGCTGCCCGGCATGCCCGACCCGCTCGCCGACGCGGTGCGCGGCGTCCTCGAGGACTGCTGGGACCGGCAGGAGACCTGGAACGTGCGGTCCGCCGACGTCCGCGCCGGGGTCGCGGGGCCGCTGGTGCCGGGCCACGACGACCTGCTGGCCGCGTGGGTGGGCCGGCTCGCGGCGCGGGGGCTGGAGGACGTGCTGCTGGTGCCGATGGGCGCCGGGGCCACCTGCGTCGGCCTGGTCGGCCTCTTCCGGACGGCCGACGACCCGGCCTGGTCCGCGGCCGAGCGCTCGGCCGCGCTGGACATCGGCCACGACCTGGGCCGCGCCGTGGTGACCGTCCGCGCCCGCGAGGCGGAGCGACGGGCGCTGGCCGAGCTGCGCGAGGTCGACCGCTACCGCAACCGCCTGGTCGCCACGCTGGCGCACGAGCTGCGCACCCCGCTGGCGACCATCACGGCCGCCCTGGAGCTGATGGGCCCCCCGCGCGACGAGGACGAGCTCGACGCCGCGGCCTACATCGGCCGTGCGGCCGGGTCGATCCGCACCCTCGTCGACGGCCTCCTCGTGGTGGCCCGGGCCGAGGGCCCGCTCGTCGCGCCCCAGGTGCCGACCGACCTCGTGCCGGTCGTCCGGGCGGCGGTCGACGACGTGCGGGTGACCGCGGCGGCGAAGGGTGTGCGGGTGGGGCTCGGGAGCGCCGGGCTCGGGGGGACGGCGCGGGTGCCGGCCGACCCCGGGGAGCTCGCGCTGCTCGTCTCCAACCTGGTGTCGAACGCGGTGAAGTACACCCCCGCCGGGGGCTGGGTCGAGGTGCGGGTCGTGACCACCGACGACGTGGCCCGGCTGGTGGTGGAGGACTCGGGCATCGGCATCGCCGAGCACGAGCTGCCGCACGTGTTCGCCGAGTTCTTCCGCTCGGCGGACCCCGACGCGGCCGTCCATCCCGGGTCGGGGCTGGGCCTGGCCATCGTGCGCAGCGTCGCCGAGCGCGCGGGCGGCCGGGTCGCGGTCACGTCCGAGCTCGGCGTCGGCTCGCAGTTCACCGTCGAGCTGCCGCGCGCCTGAGCCGCGGGACCGACGGGGCTCGTGGCGGGCTCAGCGGCGGGCGTCCACGCGCGGGCACCAGCGCCGCGTGCGCTCCAGCGTCGCGACGTCGTACGCCGCACCCGCCGCGCCGGCGTCCGCCGCCCGCAGGAGCCGCTCGGCCGCCTCGGGCTCCCCGTCGAGGCAGGCGCGCGTCGCCGCGAGCACCACGAGCGGCGGGGGCGCGCCCGCGCCGACCGTCTCGACCGGCACCTCGCGGTCCAGCGCCGCGTCGACGAGACGGACCCACGCGGCGGGGTCGTCGGCGGCCAGGCCCGCGCGCAGCTCCGCGGCCGCGACCTCGTCGAGCGCCGCTCCCGCCCCGTGGTCGCCGATGCCGGCGGGCAGCACGAGGGTCACCGGCACCTCGTCGTCCAGGAGCCCCTCGGCCCGCGCCTGGTCGAGGGCGGTGAGCACCCGTCGTACGGCGCCCGCGGGGTCCCCGGGGTCCCGCACGGTCGTGCGCACCCCGGCCACCCGGAGGTCCAGCCGCGCGGCCAGCCGCAGCGGACCGTCGACCTGGGCCGCACCGCCGGTGGCGACGAGGGTGAGGGGCAGCGTCGAGCCGCGCAGCCCGGGCAGCGCCCGGTCGTCGACGGCCACGGCGCCGACCAGGGGGTCGTCGGCGAGAGCCGCGAGCGCCTCGGGCGTGAGGTTCTCGACGAGCGCGGTGACGATGCCGGCCAGGGCGGGGGAGAGGTCGTCCACGCGACCGAGGCTACGACGGGGCGGGACCCCTCAGGCGACGAGGCGGCGCTGGCCGACGGGGTCGAGCCGGCCGTGCACCTCGAGCATGCGCTCGACGGTCGCCGACCACGGGAACTGCTCGGCCCGGCGTCGCGCGCCGGCCCGGCGCTCGGCCTCGGGGCGGGCGGCGACGGCGAGCACGGCCTCCGCCAGCGCGGAGGGCCGCGGCGGCGCCCAGGCACCCGAGTCGGCGTCGACCAGCTCGCGGGCCCCGCCCGCGGAGGCGGTGACGACGGGGGTGCCGCACGCCAGGGCCTCGAGCACGGCCAGCCCGAAGGTCTCGCCGGGGCAGACCGAGAGCGCGACGTCGGCCTCCGCGACGTGCGCGGCGAGCCGCGCCCGGTCGGCGACGTGGCCGTGGAAGGTGACGGGCGCCCGGCCCGCGATGGCCCGCAGCTCGTCCTCGTGGGGGCCGTCGCCGTACACGTCGAGCCGCACGTCCACGCCGCGGCGGTGCAGCTCGACCGCGGTCGCGACCGCGAGGTGCGGGGACTTCTCCCGGGAGAGGCGGCCCACGTGCACGAGCCGCAGCGGCCCGCCGTCGGCGCGTGGCGTCGTGCGCGGGCGGAACGTGGTCAGGTCGACCCCGAGCGGCACCCGCACGAGCGGGCACCCGGCGCCGGCGGCGGCCAGCCGGAACTCGGCGCGGGCGAAGCCGGAGGTGACCACGACCGTGTCGAACTGGCGCACCAGGACGCGGTTGTAGATGCCGATGGGCACGCGGACGCTCGTGTCGAGACCGGTGCGCATCGAGAGCATGTGGTCGAGGCGCTCGTGGGAGAAGAGCACCGAGCCGACGCCGTTGCGCCGGGCCCACCGGGTGACCGGCAGCAGCGTCGACTTGTCGTTGACCTCGATGGTCGTGGGCGCGAACTCCTCCAGCACCTCGGTGACCCGCCAGGGCTCGACGATGAGCCGGTAGGCCGAGCCCACCCGGGGCGCCCGCAGCTGCACCACCGGGCCCAGGGGCGTCTCGGTGCGGGCGTCGGTGGGGCCGGGCACGACGAGGAGGCGCTGGGCGCCGGCCGCGACGTACCCCTCGGCGAGGGCCTGGACGGCCGTCTTCATGCCGCCGGAGGCCGGTCCGATGAAGTTGGCGAGCTGAGCGATGCGCACGCGGCACGACGCTGCCGTGGCGGCGTGAACGACCGGCGAGGTCACGGTGGCCGCCAGGTGGCGGCTCGGGACCGGTGGCGGGCCGCCCGCCCTCCCGGCCGCCGTCCCGCCCGCCCTCCCGCTCGTCGCCCTCCCCACGGGGCGCCCGCGTGCGCGAGGATGGGCCCATGAGCAACCTGGACACCCGCCCCGACGAGGTGGAGTGCCGCGCGGGCGGCGCGGCGCCGGAGGGCGTGGAGCTGCTGACGCCGCGCGACGTGCCGCTCGGCGGTCCGCGCGCGATGCTGGTGCGGCGCACCCTCCCGCAGCGGCAGCGCTCCCTCATCGGCGCGTGGTGCTTCCTCGACCACTACGGCCCCGACCTCGTGGCCGAGTCGGGCGGCATGGCGGTCGCGCCCCACCCGCACACGGGGCTGCAGACCGTCTCGTGGCTGTTCACCGGCGAGATCGAGCACCGCGACTCGGTCGGCTCGCACGCGATGGTGCGCCCGGGCGAGGTCAACCTCATGACCGCCGGTCGCGGCATCAGCCACTCCGAGGTCTCGACGCCGGGCACGACGACGCTGCACGGCGCCCAGCTCTGGGTGGCGCTGCCCGACGCCCACCGCGACACCGCGCCCGCGTTCCAGCACCACGCGCCCCCGCCGGTCACGGCGCCCGGCGTCGAGGCCCGCGTCTTCCTCGGCTCGCTGCTGGGCTCGACCTCGCCGGTGGCCACCTTCACGCCCCTGCTGGGCGCCGAGCTGGTGCTCGAGCCCGGCACGGCCCTGCCGCTCGACGTGGACCCGGCGTTCGAGCACGGCGTGCTCGTCGACCGCGGGTCGGTCGAGGTCGAGGGCCTCGCCGCCGCGCCCGCCGACCTCGCGTACGTCGCGCCCGGCCGCGAGCACCTGCGGCTCGTCGCCGGCGCCGAGGGCGCCCGGCTGCTGGTGCTCGGCGGCCCGCCGTTCGGCGAGGCGATCGTCATGTGGTGGAACTTCGTGGGCCGCACCCACGAGGAGGTCGTGGCCTACCGGGAGGCGTGGCAGGCCCAGGTGACCGCCGGCGGCCCGGCCGTCGTGACCGACTCCCAGGACGTGGCCGACGGCCGCTTCGGCGTCGTCCCCGGCGACCACATGCCGCCCATCCCGGCCCCGCCGCTGCCCAACGCGCGCCTGCGCGAGCGCCGGTGACCCAGGCCGGCGTGGTCCCGCCCGACGGCACGGTCCTCGGCGAGGACGGGGTGCGGCGCTGCCCGTGGGCCGGCGGCCCCGGACCGATGCGCGACTACCACGACACCGAGTGGGGCCTCGCCGTCACCGGCACGGGGCGGGCGCGCGAGACGGCGTACTTCGAGCGGCTCACCCTCGAGGCGTTCCAGTCCGGGCTGTCCTGGGCCACGATCCTCGCCAAGCGCGACGCCTTCCGGGAGGTGTTCGCGGGCTTCGACGCCGACGTCGTGGCCGGGTACGGCGAGACCGAGCGCGCGGCGCTGCTCGCCGACGCCCGCATCGTGCGCAACCGGGCGAAGGTCGACGCGACCGTCCGCAACGCGGCGGCGGTGGTCGCGCTGCGCGCGGAGGGGCCCGACGCGTTGGCGGCGCTGCTGGAGTCGCACGCGCCGGCGGAGCAGCCCGAGCCGCGGGTGCCGGCCGAGGTGCCGACGACCTCGCCGGGCTCGGTGGCGCTGAGCCGGGCGCTGAAGCGGCGCGGCTTCACGTTCGTGGGGCCGACGACGATGCACGCGCTCATGGAGGCCACCGGCCTGGTCGACACCCACCTGCTGGGGTGCCACCGCCGGGGCGTGCGGGTCGCCGGGGACCGGTGAGGGGTCAGAAGACCCAGTAGCAGCCGATCAGCGCGGGCAGCAGGCCGAGCAGCACGAGCGGGTGGAACGGCGAGCGCCGGTGGATCGCCAGGCCCGCCACCATGCCGAGGACGCCGACCGCGGCCGCGATGACGACAAGACCGACGCGGGCGTCGAGATGGCCGTCGATGGCCGCCGCCGCGACGACGAGGCCGCCCGCGAGGTGGGAGGTCGTGGTCACCGTGAGCACGGACATGACCCACTGCTGCACGCGGCTCAGGCGCGCCTCCGCCTCCTGCGCGGCGCGGGGCGCCGGCGGGTTGGTGAAGTCGATGAGGTGCTTGGCCTTCCTGGGGGCGCGGGGCACCGGCGGCTGCGAGGACACACCGCCACCGTAGCGCCGCCCGCACGGCCACCGGCGGCGCGGTCGGGCGGCGGTGCTTCAATGCCCGCCATGTCCCGGCCCTCCTCCCGGCCCCCGTCGCCGTCCCCGTCGCGCCCCCCGTCGGTCGCGTTCCTCGACGGCCTGCTGCAGCTCGTCGGCGCGTGGCTCGCGGGCGAGGTCGTCGTGCGCACGCTGGGGCTGCCGGTGCCGGGCGCGGTCGTCGGGATGCTGGGCCTGCTCGTCGTGCTGCAGGTGCGCCGGCCGGGGCCCTCCAGCGCGGTGCTGCACGCGGCCGACGGGCTGCTGGCCCACCTGCAGCTGCTGTTCATCCCCGCGGGGGTCGGCATCGTCGCGGTGCTGGCCGTGGTGCGCGACGAGGCGCTCCCGCTCGTCGGCGGCCTGCTGGTCTCGTGGGCGGTCGGGCTCGTGGTCGTCGGCTGGGCGGTGGCGCTGCTGCTCCCGCGCCGGCAGCACGACCGGGGGAGCGGCGCCCCGTGACCCCGCTCGTGGCCCCGCTCGTGACCCCGCTCCTGGCCTGGCAGCCGGGGGAGACCGCGGACTGGCTGCGCACCTCGCCGCTGCTCGGGGTGCTGCTGACCCTGGCCGGCTACCGCGTCGGCCGGGCGGTGCACGCCCGCTGCGGGCGCCACCCGGCGACGCAGCCGGTGCTCGTCGCGGTCGTGCTCGTCGGCGCCGTGCTGCTGGCGACGGGCACGTCGTACGCCGACTACTCCCGCGGCGGCGACCTGGTCGCGTTCCTGCTCGGCCCGGCGACGGTGGCCCTCGCGGTCCCGCTGCACCGCCAGGCCCACCACCTGCGGCGGCTCCTGCTGCCGCTGCTCGTCGCCATCCCGCTCGGCGTGGTGCTCTCGATCGTCCTGGGGTACGGCGTGGTGCGCCTGCTCGGCGGCGACGACGAGCTGGCCACGACGATGGCGCCCAAGGCCGCGACGACACCGGTCTCGATCGTGCTCTCGGCCGACGCGGGCGGGATCGTGGCGCTCACCGCCGTGCTCACCATCGCCGTCGGCATCGTCTCCGCCGTCCTGGGTCCGTGGCTGCTCACCCTGGCCCGGGTGCGCCACCCCCACGCCCGGGGCGTCGCGATGGGCACCGTCTCCCACGGCATCGGCACGTCCCGCTCGCTGGCCGACGACCCGGAGGAGGGCGCGTTCGCCGGCCTGGCGATGGGGCTGACCGCCTTCACCACCGCGGTCGCGCTCCCGCTGCTGCTGCGGGTGCTGTGAGGCGGACGAGCACACGGGGGGCAGGCAGGGGGATTCCGCCGCGGGTGACCCGCCAGTAGCCTCACGCCGCATGACACGTGTGCACGCCTTCGGCGACGACGCCCTCGGCACCCTGGACGCCGTCGGGCTCGTCGAGCAGCTGGCCGCCGGCCACGTCTCCGTCCCCGAGGTGGTCGACGCGGCCCTCGATCGCTGCGAGCGGGTGGACGGCGCCCTGAACGGGCTGGCGCAGGAGGCCTTCGAGCGGGCCCGGGCCGAGGCGCGCGCCCCGCGGGCGGGCTACTTCTCCGGCGTGCCGACGTTCGTGAAGGACAACGTGGACGTGCGCGGCCTGCCCACCCAGGACGGGTGCGACGCCTACGTCTCGCCGCCCAAGGCGGCGGACGGCGACTTCTTCCGCATGTACGGCGCGACCGGCCTGCTGCCCCTCGGCAAGACCCAGCTGTCGGAGTTCGGGTTCTCGGCCGCTGCGGAGCACCCCCGCCTCGGTGCGGTCCGCAACCCGTGGAGCACCGACCACACGGCGGGCGCGTCCTCGGCCGGCTCGGCCGCCTTCGTGGCGGCGGGCGTCGTGCCGATCGCCCACGCGAACGACGGCGGCGGGTCGATCCGCATCCCGGCCGCGGTCTGCGGCCTCGTCGGGCTCAAGCCGACCCGCGACCGGCTCGCCCAGGACGAGGTGCACCGCGGCATGCCCGTGCGCATCGTCGCCGACGGGGTCGTCACCCGCAGCGTGCGCGACACCGCGGCGTACCTGCGGGAGGCCGAGAAGGTCTACCGCAACCTGCGCCTGCCCCCCGTCGGGGACGTCACCCGGCCCGGCCCGGCGCGGCTGCGGGTCGCGGTCGTGACGACCTCCGTCGGCACCGCCGCCACGCCCGAGGTGCGGGAGCAGACCCTCGAGGTCGCCCGGCTGCTGGAGGAGCTGGGTCACCACGTCACCGAGCTGGACGCCCCGCCCGTGCCGGCCTGGTTCAAGGACGACTTCCTCCTCTACTGGGGGTTCCTGTCGACCTACCTGGTGCGCTCCGGCCGGTTCACGCGGCAGCGGTGGGACCCCTCCCGGCTCGACAACCTGACGCTCGGGCTCGCCCGCTACTCGGCCCGGCGCATCCACCGGCTGCCGCGGGCGGTCGCGCGCCTGTCGGCCTCGCACCGCATCACGGCGCGGCTGTTCGCCGAGCACGACGTGGTCCTCACCCCGACCGTCACGGGGCCGACCCCGCTCGTGGGCCACCTCGACCCGACGCAGCCGTTCGAGACGGTCATCGAGCGGCTCATGGAGTGGGTGGCGTTCACGCCGCTGCAGAACGCGACCGGGGACCCCGCGATCTCCCTGCCGCTGGCCACCTCCGCGGAGGGCCTGCCCCAGGGGATGATGTTCAGCGCCGCCCGCGGCCGGGAGGCGCTGCTGCTCGGCCTGGCCCTCGAGCTCGAGGCCGCCCGTCCCTGGCGCCACCTGCACGAGGTCTGAGCGCCCGGGCGGGCCCCGCTCAGGGGGTGGCGGGGTCGACCGCGTCCGCGGCGTCCGCCAGGCGCCCGGCCGCACGGGCCAGGAGCCGGCCCGCCAGGGCGTCCGCCACCCGGGCGCCGAGCACCTCGACGTACGCCGCGGCCTCGCCCATCGCGCGGGCCGGGTCGGGCTGCAGGTCGGTGACGGCGTGGACCGCGGTGAAGCCGGCCGCGGCGAGCGCGTCGGGGGACAGGGTGGTGCGACCGCAGACCGCGAGGGTGGGTACGCCGGCCCGCGTCGCCGCCGCGAGCACGCCGACGGGCGCCTTGCCGTGCAGCGACTGCTCGTCGAGCGAGCCCTCGCCGGTGACGACCAGGTCGGCCCCGGCGACGACGTCGTCGAACCCGACGAGGTCGAGCACCGCCTCCACGCCGGAGGCCACGGTCGCGCCCGCGCCGGCGATCGCGCCGTACCCCGTGCCGCCCGCCGCACCGGCGCCGGGGACCAGGGCCGAACCGCCCACCCCGGCCGCCACGTCGAGCACGTGGGCCCAGCGGATCAGCTCGCGCTCGAGACGGTCGACGTCGTCGGGGGTCGCGCCCTTCTGCGGACCGTAGGTCGCCGCCGCGCCGTCGGGGCCGAGCAGCGGGTTGTCGACGTCGGTCGCGAGCACGAGCCGGCGTCCGTCGAGCAGGGCGCGGACGGGCACGAGGTCGACGTGAGTGGCCGCGCGCAGCGCCACGCCGTCCACCGCGGCGCTCGCGCCGAGCAGCTCCTCGGTCCCGAGGCCGGCGCCGAGCAGGTCGGCCGGGGCGTCGGGCCCCGTGCGCAGCACGGTGCCGAGCGCCGTCCCGAGCCCGGCGCCGAGACCGAGCAGCAGCCCCGCCCCGCCGTCGGTCGAGCTGCTGCCGCCGAGGCCGAGGAGCACCTCGCGGCACCCGGCGGCCAGCGCGGCGGCGACGGCCTCGCCCGTGCCGGTGGTCGCCGCGGCCAGCGCGGTCGCGCTCGTGGGTCCCCCGGGCAGCCGCAGCAGGCCCGAGCAGTCCGCGAGCTCGACGACCGCGTGGTCGCCGCGCCGCGCCCACGCGGTCTCGACGGGGTCGCCGAGCGGGCCGGTCACCGTCACCGGCACGCGCTGGAACCCGGCGCTCAGCACCGCGTCGAGCGTGCCGTCGCCGCCGTCGGCGACGGGCACCCGGCTCACCTCGGGCTCGACGCCCGCGGGCACCTCGCCGGCGGCGGCGAGCTCGGCCCAGCGCCGCCGCAGCCCGGTCTCGAGCGCGTCGGCCACCCCGGCCGCCGTCAGCGACCCCTTGAACTTGTCGCTGGCCAGCACGACGCGGGGGGCGCCCACGCCGGTCGCCGAGCCGCTCACCGGGCTCACCGGGCGACCGCCGCGCCCGCGGCGCGGCCGGCGGACGCACGTGTGCGGCCCCGGGCGGACGTCCCGCTCGCCGTGCTGGGGGCGACGGCAGGGGCGGGGGCCGCGGCGGTCGAGCCGCGCACGACGAGCCGGCCCGCGACGGGGTGCCGGCGGGGCCGGGTGGTCGGTTCCTTGAGCGCGAGCATCAGCGCGTCCTCCCCCATCTGGGCCATGGGCAGCTTGTACGTCGTGAGCGCGGGGCTCAGGTCCATCGCCACGGCGACGTCGTCGAAGCCCGTGACCGACATCCGGCCGGGCACGGAGACGCCCGCCTCGCGGAGCACGGACAGGCAGCCGATCGCCATGTCGTCGTTGAGGGCCAGCACCGCGGTCGTGTCCGGGTGCTCGGCGAGCACGCGGCGGGCGCACTCGCGGCCGCCGTCCCGGGTGAACGCCGCCTCGATGACGGGGACGGAGGCCGGGTCGACGCCGGCGTCGCCGAGCGCGGCGTGGACGCCGGCCATGCGGTCGGCGATGGTCGTCAGCGCGGGGGAGCCGGTCACGATCGCGAGCCGGCGGTGCCCCAGACCGAGCAGGTGGTCGGCGACGGCGCGGCCGCCGGTGTCGTTGGGCGGGATGACGGCGTCGGAGCCGAGGTGGTGGCGGCCGATGACGGCCACGCGGCCGCCCTTCTCGGCGTACCGCTCGAGCTCGCGGCGGATGGGCAGCTCCACCTCGGGGTCGACGAAGCCGGAGCCGGAGACGACGATCGCGGCGACCCGGTGGGCCGCCAGGGTGCGGACGTGCCGCAGCTCCGCCTCGGGGTCGCGCCCGGTGTGGCAGACCTGCAGCGAGAGCCCCTCCGTGTCGGCGAGGCGGAGGAGACCGCTCGCGATCTCGGAGAAGTAGGGGTCGCCGATCTCGTGCACGACCAGGCCCACGGTGCGGTTGTGGCCGCCCGCCAGCGTGCGGGCGTGCACGTTGGCGACGTAGCCCAGCTCGTCGGCGTGGCGGCGCACCGCCTCGGCGACGGCGGGACGGACGCCGGGCGTGCCGGCCAGCGCCCGGGACGCCGTGGCGATGGAGACGCCCGCCGCCCGAGCGACGTCGATGAGCCGGGGCCCGCCCTCCTTGCCCGCCATGCGTCCACCTCCGGGACCGTTCCTGAGAATTGGTCGATTGTGACCCTTGCCACAAGCAGCCTGCTCGCCTACCTTACCGTAAGCGCTTACGTAAGCGCTTTCATCGACGAAGGGCAGCACGACCATGAGGCTTGGACCGACGAGGCGACCGACCCGGCGACGCACTGGCGTCGCCGCCATGGCCTGCATCGCACTCGCGAGTGCCGTCGCGGGCTGCGGGCTCGGCGGGGGCGCCGGCAGCGAGGGTGGCGACGACGAGATCGTCATCGGCATCTCCCTCCCGCTCACCGGCGACTTCAGCGAGCCCGGCAAGGGCGTCCAGCGCGGCTACGAGGCGTGGGCGGACTACACGAACGAGAACGGCGGCCTGCTCGGGAAGCAGGTGCGACTGGTCATCCTGGACGACCAGTCGAACGCCGACCGCGTGGCGTCCGACTACGAGCGGCTGATCAACCAGGAGGGCGCCGACCTGATCTTCGGCCCCTTCTCCACCCGTCTCGTCGTGCCCGCCGCGCAGGTGGCGCAGGACTACGGCTTCCTCTTCGTGGAGCCGGCCGGCGCCGCGGACGAGGTCTTCGAGCAGGGCTTCGACAACCTGTTCTACGCGGCCCCCGCGGTCGCGGACGACCACTACAACCTGCTCGCCGAGCACATCCTGGCGATGCCGGAGGACCAGCGGCCCAAGACCGCGGCGTACGCGACCATGGACGACCCGTTCGCCCAGGGCACCGCCTACGGCCTGCGCGACAAGCTGGCCGCGGCCGGCGTCGAGACCGTGGTCGACGAGGTCTACCCGCCGAACACGACCGACTTCTCCAACATCGCGGCGCAGATCGCCGACTCCGACGCCGACATGGTCGTCGGCGGCACGCAGTACCAGGACGCGGTCAACCTCATCGTGTCGCTGCAGCAGCTGGGCTACCAGCCGGACCTGGCCGCCTTCTCCACGGCGCCCACGAACCCGGAGTTCCCGGCCGCGATCGGCGAGCGGGTCGACGGCATCGTCTCCCCGACCGGCTACACGCCCGAGGCGACGTTCCCCGAGAACCAGGAGTTCGTCGAGTTCTTCACCGAGAAGCACGGCCACGCGCCGAGCGAGGACGAGGCGAACGCCTGGACCACGGGCGAGGTCGTCGCGGCCGCGGTGGAGGGCGCCGACTGCGCCGACCCGTCGCAGGAGTGCCAGCAGAGCCTCATCGACTGGCTGCGCGACAACGAGGTCGACACGGTCGTCGGCCCGCTCACCTGGGACGCGCAGGGCCGCCCGGAGAGCGCGCACCTCATCCAGCAGTACGTCGACGGGGAGATCCGCATCGTGATGCCGACCGACCTCGCCGAGGCCGAGTTCGTCTTCCCGAAGCCGGCGTGGTGAGGCGACGGTGTCCGGATCCCTGCTCTTCCAGACCCTCATCCTCGGCGTCCTGCTCGGCGGTCTCTACGCCCTGCTCGCCGCCGGCCTGACCCTCTACTTCGGTGTCATGCGGGTCGTGATGATCGCCCACTCGGCGTTCCTCATCCTCGCGGCCTACCTCGCGTGGTTCTTCCACCGCGAGACCGGGCTCGACCCGCTCCTGTCGCTGGTGGTGACCGTTCCGCTGTTCTTCGTGATCGGCTACCTCATGCAGCGGGGGCTCATCTCCCGCCTGCGCCCGGCGACGCTGACGATGATGTCGGTGCTGCTGACCTTCGCGATCGCCCTGACGATCGAGGGCCTGCTCGGCTTCTTCTTCACGGGGACGCAGCGCCGCATCAACCTCGGCTACTCCGGGTCGAGCGTCGAGGTCTTCGGCGCCCACATCGCGGTGGTCAAGCTCATCGCGTTCGCCCTGGCGGCCGCCGCGCTCGTCGCGCTCTTCGCCCTGCTGAAGCTCACCCGCTTCGGCCAGGCCCTGCGCGCCACGATCCAGCACCCCGAGGCGGCCCGGCTGCTCGGCGTCAACACCGACCGCATCGCGGGCTTCGGCTTCGGCCTGGGCCTCGCCACCGCCGCGATCGGCGGCACGGCGCTCGCGCTGGACTCGACCATCTACCCCTCGCTGCACTGGCACTGGATCGGCCCGCTGATGGCGATCATCGTCGTCGGCGGCCTGGGCAGCATCCCGGGCGCGGCGATCGCGGCCCTGCTGCTCGGCGTGGGCCAGAGCCTGCTGCAGATCCCCATGGGGACCACGTGGGCGCAGACGGTCTTCTACATCGCGCTCTTCGCCACGCTCCTCGTCCGTCCCCAGGGATTCTTCGGAGGTCGTCTTGCCCAGCGCTTCTGACACCACCACGGGTGCCGCGCCGGCCGGCGCCGCCCCCGGCGGCGCCAAGGAGCGCCGCTCCCGCTTCGACACCACGCTCCTCGGCGGCAAGATCGCGCTCCTGGTCGTCATCGGCGCCCTCGTGCTCGTCTTCCCGCAGATGGCCGCGGACCCGTTCATCCTCTCGGTGGGCGTCGTCATCGCCAGCTACGCGGCGCTCGCCGTGTCGTGGAACTTCGTCGGTGGCTTCACCGGCTACATCTCGCTCGGCCACGCGGCGTACTCGGGCCTCGGCGGCTACGCGACGGCGCTCTTCATCACCCGCGCCGACCTGAACCCCTGGGTCGCGCTGATCGTCGGCGGCCTGCTCGTCGCCGTGCTCGCGGTGCCGATCGGCATCGCGTCGCTGCGGGTGCGCGGCGCCTCGTTCGTGATCGTCTCGATCGCGCTGGTGCTCATCCTGCTGCTCGTCGCCCAGTCGTGGGCGTCGCTGACGGGCGGCGCCCAGGGCCTGCGGGTCCCGCGGCCCTTCGGCGAGGACGTGCTGCGGCCCGAGCAGCACGAGCGGTTCTTCTACATCCACGTCGCGTTCATCGTCGTCGCCCTCGCGCTGTGGTGGGCCATCGACCGCTCGCGCTTCGGCATGGGCCTCAAGGCCATCCGCGAGGACGAGGACAAGGCCCAGGCGCTCGGTGTGCCCACCGGTGGCTACAAGCTCACGGTCTTCGTGATCTCCGCCTTCTTCACGGCGGTCGCCGGCGGCCTGTACGCCCTGTGGTTCGGCTACCTCGACCCGATCTTCCAGTTCTCGATCCTCATCGGCTCCTACATGGTGCTGATGAGCCTGCTGGGCGGCCTGCGCAGCCTCATGGGCCCCGTGCTCGGCGCGGTGATCGTGGGTTACTCGCTGGAGTTCTTCAAGGTCCACTACGGCGACTCGCAGTTCCACCTCGTCGCCCTCGGCCTGCTGCTCGCCCTCGTCGTGCTCTTCATGCCCGACGGCGTCCTGCCGGCGGTCGGCGCGCTGGTCGACCGGTTCCGGCCCGAGAAGCGCACGTCCATCCGCGAGATGACCGCCGAGGAGCTGCTCGAGCACAACCGCCGCCTCGACGGCGGGACCGGTACGCCGGAGGGCACGGCCTCGCCGGCCGGCTCCGGCCCCGGTGCCACCGACGCCGAGCGCGACCTCGCGACCGTCCCGCCCCGAGAGGAGCAGCGATGACCAGCACCGTCCCCGTCGGCGGCGCCACCGCCGCCGCCACGACCGAGCCGTCGCTCGAGACGCGCGGCCTGACGAAGAGCTTCGGCGGCGTCCGTGCCGTCGACGGCGCCGACGTCACGTTCCACCGCGGCAAGATCAACGCCCTGATCGGGCCGAACGGCTCCGGCAAGACGACGTTCTTCAACTGCGTCACCGGGATGATCAAGCCCGACAGCGGGAAGGTCACGCTGGGCGGCAACGACATCACGGGCAAGCCGCCGCACCGCATCGCCGCGGCCGGCATCGGCCGCAGCTTCCAGCTGTGCCGGATCTTCCCGCGCCTCACGGTGCTGGAGAACATGCTCGTCGGCGTCCGCTCGCCGTCGGTGCTGCACCGCATGGGCGGGGCCCGCAACGGCGACGACATCGCGAAGGCGCGCGAGCTGCTGCGCCGGGTCGGCATCGACCACCTCGAGTCCTCCGAGGCCCGGGACATCTCCTACGGCCAGCAGAAGCTCCTCGAGCTGGCCGGCGTGCTGATGGTCGACCCCGACACGATCATGCTCGACGAGCCGGCCGGCGGCGTGAACCCGGCGCTCATCGGCCGCATCGGCACGCTCGTGCGCGAGCTCAACGCCGAGGGCCGCACGTTCGTCATCGTCGAGCACAACATGGACATGGTGATGAGCCTGTCCGACCACGTCGTCGTCTTCGACCGTGGCCGCCCCATCGCGGAGGGCCCGCCCTCCGTCGTCCAGAACGACCCACGAGTCCTGGAGGCCTACCTTGGTGTCTGACGCCCCCCGCCACGCCGCCCCTGCCGACCGGTCCCCGGCCGGCGGGACCCCGGCCGAGCGGCCGCTGCTCGAGCTCGTCGACGTCGAGGCCGGCTACGGCCGGGCCGCCCTGGTGCTGCGCGGGCTCACCGTGCGGGTGCCGGCGGCCACGATCGTGTGCCTCGTCGGCCCCAACGGCGCCGGCAAGTCCACGGTGCTCAAGGTCGCCAGCGGCATGCTCACCCCGCGCTCCGGCAAGATCCTGGTCGACGGCAAGGACGTCACCCGCAACGGCGCCCAGGACATGATCAAGTCCGGCCTGTCGCACGTCCTCCAGGGCCACTCGGTCTTCAAGGAGATGACCGTCGCGGAGAACGTCGGCCTCGGCGCCTACACGGTGCGCGACAAGGCGGTCATCGCCGAGCGCACCGACTTCGTGAAGACGCTCTTCCCGATCGTGGCCGAGCGCTGGGGCGACCTCGCCGGGTCGCTCTCGGGCGGCCAGCAGAAGCAGGTCGAGTTCGCCCGCTCGCTGATGGTGAGCCCCAAGGTCGTCCTGCTGGACGAGCCCAGCATGGGTCTCGACCCGAAGCGGACCACGGCGATGTTCGAGCAGATCGTGCGCATGCGCGACGCGGGCATCGCGGTGCTCCTGGTGGAGCAGAACGCCCGCCGGGCCCTCGAGACCGCCGACATCGGCTGCGTCCTCGACCTGGGCCGCGTCCACATCACCGGTCCCGCGCCGGAGCTCCTGGCCGACCCGCGCCTCGCCGAGCTGTACCTCGGCGGCCGGCCCGCGGTGTCCGCCGGCGCCTGACCTCCCCGAACCCAGCAGGAAGTAGAGACGAATGACCGTCCACACCCAGCGCATCATCATGAACGGCGTCACCGGCCGCATGGGCTACCGCCAGCACCTGCTGCGCTCCGTCCTCGCGATCCGGGACGAGGGTGGCATCGAGCTGCCCGACGGCGACCGCATCCAGGTGGAGCCGATCCTCGTCGGCCGCAACGCCGAGAAGCTGCGTTCGCTGGCCGCCCAGCACGACGTGGCCGACTGGACCACCGACCTCGACGAGGCCATCGCCGACGACACGGCGGCCGTCTACTTCGACGCGCAGGTCACCTCCGAGCGCAAGAAGGCGATCCTCAAGGCGCTGGCCGCCGGCAAGCACATCTACACCGAGAAGCCGCTGGCCGAGAGCGTGGAGGAGGGCCTCGAGATCGCGGAGGCGGGCGCTGCGGCCGGCACCATCAACGGCGTCGTGCACGACAAGATCTACCTGCCGGGCCTGGTGAAGCTGAAGCGCCTGATCGACGGCGGCTTCTTCGGTCGCGTGCTGTCGGTGCGCGGCGAGTTCGGCTACTGGGTCTTCGAGGGCGACTGGCAGCCGGCGCAGCGTCCGAGCTGGAACTACCGGGCCCAGGACGGCGGGGGCATGGTCCTCGACATGTTCTGCCACTGGAACTACGTCTTCGAGCACCTCTTCGGCCGCGTCGACGCCGTCATGGCGAAGGCGGTCACGCACGTCCCGGAGCGCTGGGACGAGCAGGGCAACCGCTACGACGCGACGGCCGACGACGCGGCGTACGGCATCTTCGAGATCGGCGACACCATCGTGTCGATGAACTCGTCGTGGGCCACCCGCGTGGAGCGCAAGGAGCTCGTCGAGTTCCACGTCGACGGCACCCACGGCTCGGCGGTCGCCGGTCTCTTCGGCTGCCGCATCCAGCCGCGGGAGCGCACGCCGAAGCCGGTGTGGAACCCCGACCTGCCCACCGACATCGACTTCCGCGCGCAGTGGGACGAGGTGCCCGACAACCAGGTCTTCTCCAACGGCTTCCGCGCGCAGTGGGAGGAGTACCTCGTCGACGTGCACCTGGGCCGTCCGCACCCGTACGACTTCATGTCGGCGGTCCGTGGCCTCGAGCTCGTCGACGCCGGCCTCACCTCCTCGCGCGAGGGTCGCCGCGTGGTGATGGAGACGAGGACGTCGTGACCTCCAGCACCACGACGCTCGCCGAGCCGGACGGCGCGCTCTCCGCGGGGGAGAGGACGGACGGTCCCCTCGTGCGGCTGCCGCGCCGCGACGGCTCGCTCCACGCGCTGCGCCTGGGCGCCCCGGGGGCCTGGGTCGACCACCCGGGCCGCTACGCCAGCCGGGAGGTGTTCGCGGCCGCGCACGTGGTCGCGGACCCCTTCGGCGACAACACCCCGGGCGCGCCCGCGGCCATCGACTGGGACGCGACCCTGGCCTTCCGCCACGAGCTGTTCCGCTACGGCTTCGGCGTGGCCGAGGCGATGGACACCGCCCAGCGCAACATGGGCCTGGACTGGGCCGGCACCCAGGAGCTGGTACGCCGGTCCGCGGCGCAGGCGCGCTCCGTCGGCGCCCGCATCGCCTCGGGCGCCGGCACCGACCACCGGGGCGTGCTGACCACGCCCGACGAGGTGCTCGAGGCCTACCTCGAGCAGGTCGCGCACGTCGAGGACTGCGGCTCGCAGGTCATCGTGATGGCCTCGCGCCAGATGGCCGCGGTCGCCCGCGACGCCGCCGACTACGCCCACGTCTACGGCCGGATCCTCGAGCAGGTGTCCGAGCCGGTGGTGCTGCACTGGCTGGGGGAGGCCTTCGACCCGCTCCTGGCCGGCTACTGGGGCAGCGGCGACGTCGACGAGGCCACCGCCACGTTCCTGGCCGTGGTGCGCGAGCACGCGGCCAAGATCGACGGGGTGAAGGTCTCGCTGCTCTCCGCGGAGCACGAGCGGGGCCTGCGGGCCGCGCTGCCCGAGGGCGTGCGCCTCTACACGGGCGACGACTTCAACTACCCCGAGCTGATCCGCGGTGACGGCACGCACCACTCGGACGCGCTGCTCGGCGCGTTCGCCGCCGTGGCCCCGGCCGCGTCGGCGGCGCTGACCGCGCTCGACGCGGGGGACCTCGCGACGTACGACGCGGCGATGGCGCCGACACTGCCGCTCTCGCGCCACCTGTTCGAGGCCCCGACGTTCCACTACAAGACCGGCATCGCGTTCCTCGCGTGGCTCAACGGCCACCAGCGGGGCTTCACGATGCTCGCCGGTCTCCAGGCGGGACGCGACGCGGTGCACCTGGGCCGCGTCGTCGAGCTGGCGGACGCCGCCGGCCTGCTCCGCGACCCGGAGCTCGCCGCGGCGCGCTGGACCGAGCTCGCCGGGGTGCTGGGGGTCGAGGGATGAGCGCACCCGTCGACCAGCCCGTCGACCAGCCGCAGGGCGCCCCCGCCCGCGTGCCCACGCCGGAGCCGGGGGACCCGCGCCTGGCGCGGCTCTCGCTCAACCAGCGCACCACGGCGTCGTGGTCGCTGGCGGAGGCGGTCGAGGGCTGCGTCGCGGCCGGGCTGCCGTCGATCGGCGTGTGGCGCGAGCCGGTCGCCGAGGTCGGGCTCGACAAGGCGGTGCGGATGATCTCCGACGCCGGCCTGCGGGTCTCCTCCATCTGCCGCGGGGGCTTCTTCACGGGCCCCGCGGCCACGGCTCGGGCGGCGCACGACGAGAACCTCCGCGCCCTCGACGAGACCGCCGCGCTCGGCGCGCCGGTGCTCGTCCTGGTGCCCGGCGGGCTGCCGGAGGGCGACCGCGACATCGCGGGCGCCCGGGGCCGGGCCGCCGAGGCGGTCGCGGCCCTGGTGCCGGAGGCGCAGGCGCGGGGGGTGCGGCTCGGCATCGAGCCCATGCACCCCATCTACGCGGCCGACCGCGGCGTCGTCTCGACGCTCGCCCAGGCCCTCGACCTCGCCGAGCAGCACCCGGTGGACGCGGTCGGCGTCGTCGTCGACACCTTCCACCTGTGGTGGGAGCCCGACGTGCTCGAGCAGGTGGCGCGCGCGGGGGACCGCGTGGCGTCGTACCAGCTCGCGGACTGGATCACGCCGCTGCCGCCCGACGCCCTGCTCTCGCGGGGCATGGTCGGCGACGGTCACGTGGACTTCGCCTCCTTCACCGCCGCGGTGGCCGCCACCGGCTACGCCGGCGACGTCGAGGTGGAGATCTTCAACGCGGACCTGTGGGCCGCCCCCGGTGACGAGGTCGTGGCCACCCTCGCGCGCCGTTACGTGGAGCTCGTGGAGCCCCACCTGGCCTGACTGCTCCACCCCCGCCGGTCGGGTCCGGCGGGTTCCTCTCGGGAAGGAACACCATGAACGGTCGCAGCGCGTCCACCGTCGTACGCCGTCGCACCGCCCTCCTCGCCCCGGTCGCCCTCGCGGCCGGGGCGGTGGCGGGACCGCTCGCGGGCCCCGCCGCCGCGGGCGGCGGGCACCGTCGCACCGCCGTCGTCAGGCCCCGGGCCCGCGCGTCCGACTGGGCGCCCCTCACCCCCGCCAAGTGGGCCTTCACCGGCCGCGACGTCGTGCTCGTCGAGCGCGGCACGGCACCGACGGGCCCCCGTCGCCCCTTCGAGTACGCCGTGGTGACCCGCGGCCCCGCACTGTCGTCGTTCCGGCTGACGGCGGAGGTGCGCATCGACGAGCCGGTCACCCGCAACGACCGCGACGTCGTGCTCGTGTGGAACTACACGTCCCCGACGCGCTTCCACTACGCGCACCTGTCGCAGGACAACACGATCTACCCCCACAACGGGCTGTTCCGCGTCGAGGACGCCGACCGCCTGCGCATCGACGACCAGTGGGACGGCACCGTGGGTGCACCCCCGGCGATCGACGACACCGACTGGCACCGCGTGCACCTGGACGTCGACGTCCGCACCGGTCGCATCGCCGTGCGCCTCGACGGCGCGCGCGAGCCGCTGATGACCGCCACCGACCGCACCTTCACGGGGGGCCGGATCGGCTTCGGGTCGTTCGACAACCACGGCCGCGTCCGCGGTCTCGTCGCGCTCGGGACCGTCGCGGTCTGAGCGCCCGCGCCGCGCCGGGGACCCCCGCGCGGCGCCCACCGAGCACGCCGCCCCCGGCCCGAGGGGTCGAGGGCGGCGCGGCTGCCGGCGGCCACCGGCAGCGGTTTCATCAACCACCCCCACGGTAACGCGGGGGAGACGAGGAGCACGTCTGATGAGAAGCACCCGAAGGTGGGCCGCAGCCGCGGCCACCGCGCTGGTCGTGGGGCTGATCGGCCCCGCCACCAGCGCCGGGGCCGGGACCGACGACCGGATCGCCGACCCCGTGCCGAACGACCCCGCGCAGGCCTCCCTGGGCCTCGTGCTGGAGGAGTACCACCAGTTCCCCAGGACCGAGACGGTGCCGCCGGCGACCGACTACCGCCTCCAGCGCCACGCCCGCATCAACCACATCGGCGACGTGCCCGACGGGTCCGGCCGCCAGTTCGTGCCCGACCTCAACGGACCGCTCTACTTCCTCGAGGACGGCGAGGAGCAGGTCTACCTCGACGTGCGGGCCCAGTTCCCGGACTTCTTCTCCGGCCGCGGCATGGGCACGGGCTTCGGCTTCGCGACCTTCCACCCGGAGTTCGAGACCAACGGCGTCTTCTACACGGTCCACAGCGAGCAGTTCGGCGCCATCGGCACCAAGCCGCTGACCTACCCGGGCCAGAGCCGTGAGTTCTCCCACTCGGTGGTCACGGAGTGGACCGCCGAGGACCCGTCGGCCGACACCTTCAGCGGCACCCGGCGCGAGGTCATGCGCCTGGGGTTCTTCTCGCAGATCCACGCGATCCAGCAGATCGACTTCAACCCGACCGCGCAGCCGGGCAGCGCCGACTACGGCCTGCTCTACCTCGCGGTGGGCGACGGCGGCGCCGCGCTGGGCACCGACGTGCCCCAGGACCCCGCGACGCCGTACGGCAAGATCCTGCGGATCGACCCGACGGGCACGAACGGCCCCAACGGCCAGTACGGCGTGCCCGCCGACAACCCGTTCGTCGGCCAGGAGGGCTGGATCGGCGAGATCTACGCCCTGGGCATGCGCGACCCGCACCGCTTCTCGTGGGACTCGGCCCGGCCGCACCGGATGTACCTCGGCCACATCGGCCAGCGGGCCATCGAGGCCGTCTACGAGGTCCGCGCCGGCGACAACTTCGGCTGGAGCGAGCGCGAGGGCCGGTTCACGTTCGACCCGGACGACGAGTGCGCCCTGTACCCGCTGCCGGAGGACGACGAGCAGTACGGCTACACCTACCCGGTCATCGCCTACGACCACGACCCGCCGGCCGGCTGGCCGTGCGCGGCCGACTCCGGTCACGCGATCGGGGGCGGCTACGTCTACCGCGGTCGTCTGCCCCACCTGCGCGGCAAGTACGTCTTCGGTGACATCGTCGACGGGCGCGTCTACTGGGCCCAGGCCAACCAGATGCGCCAGGAGCGCGACCGTGAGGCCGACCTCAACGAGATGCAGCTGTTCGACACGTCGGGCCGCCGCGTGCGCATGACCGACCTCGCGGGCGACACCCGCGTCGACCTGCGCTTCGGCACCGACTCCGCCGGTGAGCTCTACCTGCTGGCGAAGGCGAACGGCAAGGTCTGGAAGGTCGTCGGCACGAAGATCGCGCCGCGCACCGACCCGGTCTCGCCGTCGGTCGCCGACGACGTCGTGGCGCGCTACGACTTCGAGCACCCGCTCGCGGTCGACGGCACCCGCGAGGAGGACGCGGGCGCGTCGGGCACGCTGCTCAACCTGGTCAACGGGGGCAAGCGCCAGCGGGTGCTCGACCCCGCCTTCGGTGGCAGCATCTCGTCGCTGCAGACGCAGCAGGTGAACCCCGGCCAGGCGGGCAACGACGACTGGCGGGCCGGCGTCTACGACCCGAACGGCGTCGCGAGCCTCGACCGGTTCGCCGGTGCCGAGCAGATCACCGTCATGGGCTGGTTCAAGATGAGCGGCGACCAGTACCCGCTGCTGAACTCGAACACGCCCGCGCCGGACGACCGCTACAACGCGGTCGGCCTCGCCGGGGTGCTGAGCGGCAACTCGGACGGCCACGGCGTCCGGGCGCTGCTGGAGCTCATCAACGTGGACGGTCAGCTCAAGCTGGTCGCCCTCGGTCGTCGCCTCGACGACGGCGCCTCGAAGACGCTGGCGGCCCACGCCGACTGGCGCACGATCCTGCCGGCGGACACCTGGGTGCACCTGGCGGCGACGTTCGACTACACGACGGGCGAGATGCGGCTCTACCGCAACGGGCTGCCGCTGCGGGCGTCGTACACCACCACGGGCGACCCCTGGCAGGTGGACGGCACGGGCACCAGCCCGACGCTGCCGCGCGGCATCAAGATCGGCGGCTCCTACCCGCAGAACACGCGCGAGCAGAACCCGTGCAACTGCCGCATGGACGAGCTCGTGTTCCTCGACCGGGCCATCCGCCCGGGGGAGGTCGCGGCGCAGTACGCGCGCTACCGCGTCTCGCGGTGACGCGCTGAGCACCTGAGCGTCCGTCCCGTGCAGGAGGCCCGGAGACCCCGTGGCCGACTGCGCGGGACGGACGTGCGCGTGGTAGGAAAGTGCCTGGTGAGGGCGTCGTATGACGCTGTCGCGAGGGCATGCGGAGTCGATTTCTCGTTCCCGACCCGCGTGTGTATGCTTCCTCGTCGCTTGCCCCTTTAGCTCAGTCGGCAGAGCGTCTCCATGGTAAGGAGAAGGTCTACGGTTCGATTCCGTAAAGGGGCTCTGGGTTGGATTCCCGGGTCCGGTCACGCGACCGGACCCGGGAGCCCTCCGCCCGGAATGGCGGGGTAGCTCAGGTGGTTAGAGCACACGACTCATAATCGTGGTGTCGCGGGTTCAAGTCCCGCTCCCGCTACAAGACCTGACGCAGCAACACGACGCAGCAACGACCAGAAGGACTTCTCCCGTGGCCTCCAAGAGCTCCGACGTTCGCCCCAAGATCACGCTTGCGTGCGTGGACTGCAAGGAGCGCAACTACATCACCAAGAAGAACCGTCGCAACGACCCCGACCGCATGGAGCTGAAGAAGTTCTGCCCGCGCTGCCGGACGCACACGGGTCACCGCGAGACCCGCTGACGGTCCCTCCCGCTCGTGTCGAGACGGCCGCTCCCCGCACCGGGGGGCGGCCGTCTCGCCGTTCGCAGGAGACCGGGTGGTAACCGCTAGCGTGAGACGCATGAGCCTGGACAGCACGCTGGTGGGGCGCACGTTCCCCGCGACCAGCCCGTACCGCGTCAGCGAGGAGCGGGTGGCGGAGTTCGCCGCGGCGAGCGGCACGCCGTACACCCCCGGGGGCCCCGTGCCCGCGACCTTCCCGATCGTGCTGGCGTTCGCCGCCATGAGCGACTTCCTCGACGAGGTGGGCGTCGACCTGTCCCGCATCGTCCACGGGGAGCAGAAGTTCGCCTACGCGCGCCCGCTGGCGGTCGGCGACGAGCTGAGCACGGGCCTGACGGTCGCGTCCCTCCGTCAGATCGGCGGCAACGACATCATCGGCATCCGCAGCGACGTCACCGACGCCGACGGCGTCGCGGTGTGCACCACCAGCGCCGTGCTCGTGCACCGGGGCGGTGCCGCGTGAGCGCCGCGCTGGAGGCCGGGCAGGTGCTCGAGCCCCGCACGTACGCCGTCACCCGCGCCGACCTCGTCCGGTACGCCGGGGCGAGCGGCGACCGCAACCCGATCCACTGGTCCGACCGGGTGGCGACCGCGGTCGGCCTGCCGGGCGTCATCGCCCACGGCATGTTCACCCAGGCCCTCGCGGCCCGCGCCGTCGCGGAGTGGACCGACGGCGCCGAGGTCGTCGAGCTGGGCGCGAAGTTCACGAACCCGGTCGTCGTGCCCGACGACGACGCGGGCGTGGAGGTGGTCGTCGCCGGCACCGTGCGCTCCGTCGATGACGGCCTGGCGCACCTCGCCCTCGAGGTCACGTGCGGGGGCACGAAGGTGCTCGGCAACCCCCGGGCGGTCGTCCGTGCCTGAGGCCGGTCCCGGCCCGGCCCCGGTGCTGCTGGCCGACCACACGACGCTGCGCCTCGGGGGCCCGGCGCGCCGCTTCGTCGAGGCCACGACGACCGACGAGCTCGTCGCCGTCGTGCGCGCGGCCGACGCGGCGGGCGAGCCGGTGCTGCTCGTGGCCGGCGGCTCCAACCTCGTGGTGGCCGACGCGGGCTTCGACGGCACCGTCGTGAAGGTCGCGACGCGCGGCGTCGTGGCCGACCACGACGCCGAGGGCGGCGACGCGGCCAGCTGCAGCGGGGTCACCGTCACCGTCGCGGCGGGGGAGCCGTGGGACCCGTTCGTCGCCCGCGCCGTCACCGCGGGCTGGGTGGGCCTCGAGGCGCTCTCGGGCATCCCGGGTGCCGTCGGGTCCACGCCCGTGCAGAACGTCGGGGCCTACGGCCAGGAGGTGGCCGACACGATCGCGTCGGTGCGCACCTGGGACCGCGCCGAGGACCGCCAGCGCACGTTCCTCGCCGCCGACTGCGGGTTCGGCTACCGCCACAGCCGGTTCAAGGCCGAGCCCGACCGCTACCTGGTGCTCGAGGTGACCTTCCAGCTGCGCGTGGGCCGCCTGGGCGGGCCCGTGCGCTACGCCGAGCTCGCGCGCACCCTCGGGGTCGAGCCGCGGGAGCGGGCGCCGCTGGCCGACGTCCGCCGCGCCGTCCTCGCGCTGCGCTCGGGCAAGGGCATGGTGCTGGACGACGCCGACCCCGACACCTGGAGCGCGGGGTCGTTCTTCACCAACCCGATCCTCGACGCCGAGCAGGCGGCCGCCCTCCCGGCGGAGGCGCCGGCCTTCCCGCAGCCCGACGGGCGCGTCAAGACGAGCGCCGCCTGGCTCATCGACCACGCGGGGTTCGGCAAGGGGTACGCCGTGCGGCCCGACGCCCGCGCGAGCCTCTCCACGAAGCACGCCCTGGCGCTGACCAACCGCGGTGGCGCGACGACGGCCGAGCTGCTCGAGCTCGCCCGCACCGTGCGCGACGGGGTGGAGCGGGCGTACGGCGTGCGCCTCGTCAACGAGCCCGTGACGGTCGGCTGCGCCCTCTAGGCGGGGGCGGCCAGCCAGGCGTCGACGTCGGCCAGGCAGGCGGCGCGGAGGTCCTCGGGCATGCGGGCCGCCCGGAACGACATGCGGGCCAGCTCGGCCAGCACGTCGTCGCCCAGGTCGTGCGCCGCGCGCATCGTGGCGTACTGGCCGGCCAGCCGGGAGCCGAACAGCAGCGGGTCGTCGGCGCCCAGCGCCACCGTGGCGCCGGCCGCGAGCAGCTCGGGCAGCGGCACCGAGGTGAGGTCGGAGAACACCCCGAGGGACACGTTCGAGGTCGGGCACACCTCGAGGGCCACCCCGGCAGCCACCACGCGGTCCAGCACCCGGGGGTCGTCGGCGGCCCGCACGCCGTGGCCGATGCGGTCCGCGCCGAGGTGGTCGAGCACCGCCGTCACCGAGGCGGGGCCGAGCAGCTCGCCGCCGTGGGGCACGAGCGCGAGGCCCGCGCGCCGGGCGATCGCGAAGGCGCGGGCGAAGTCCGCCGTCGTGCCGCGTCGCTCGTCGTTGGACAGCCCGAACCCGACGACGCCGCGTCCGGCGTACTGCGCCGCCAGGCGGGCCAGCGCCCGGGCGTCCAGCGGGTGCCGCGTGCGGTTCGCCGCGACCACGAGGGCCATGCCGAGCCCGGTCGCGGCCGAGGCCTCCCGCACGGCGTCGAGCACGAGGTCGGTGAACGCGGTCATGCCGCCGAAGCGCGCGCCGTACCCGCTCGGGTCGACCTGGATCTCCAGCCAGCGCCCGCCGTCGCGCACGTCGTCCTCGGCGGCCTCCCGCACGAGCCGGCGGACGTCGTCGGGCGTGCGCAGCACCGAGCGGGCCACGTCGTAGAGGCGCTGGAAGCGGAACCAGCCCTTCTCGTCGCCCGCCGAGAGCCGCGGCGGCCAGTCGCGCACCAGGGCGTCGGGCAGGGCGACCCCGTCGCGCTCGGCCAGCTCCAGGAGCGTCGCGTGCCGCATGGAGCCCGTGAAGTGCAGGTGCAGGTGGGCCTTCGGCAGGGTGGTGATCGAGCGGGCCGGGGCGTCCATGGGCCTCACCCTAGGCGGGGCCCCCGTGGCTCGGCGGGTGGCCCGAGAGGTGGCGCCGGGGTCGCGCCCGCGACGCATTTGGACGCGGTGCGACCCGAACCCCTACACTCGGCTGCTGGTGGTCCTGCCACAGGATCCGCTGCGCCCGGGAGACCGGGGGCGCCGGATGCTCGGGGACCGCCGTAGGGCACTAGCTCAACTGGCAGAGCATCGGTCTCCAAAACCGAAGGTTGGGGGTTCAAGTCCCTCGTGCCCTGCGAGGAACACCGTGGTCCCGGTCCCCGGGAGCGCGGACGCACAGAAGGCGACGAAGGGTGGACAGCGTGTCGGACGAGAGCGCGGTGCGCAGCTCGAGGGACGACGACGCTCGTGGTCCGGAGGAGCGCAAGCCCCGGACCGGTCCGCTGACCTACTACAAGCAGGTCGTCGCCGAGCTGCGCAAGGTGGTCTGGCCGACGCAGCCGCAGCTCGTCACCTACTTCATCGTGGTGATGGTGTTCGTGCTCGTCATGATGGTCCTCGTCTCGCTCCTCGACCTCGGCTTCGGAAGGCTGAGCTTCGAGATCTTCACGACGAGCGAGTGACCGGGTCCACCGACCCCCGTCGCAGCCCGCGACATCCCCAGCAGTAGAAGGACAGATGACGGAGCAGAACGTGTCGGAGCAGCACGACGCCCTCGGTGACGAGGAGACGACGGTCGAGACCACGCCGGAGGCGGAGGACGCGACCCCCGTCCTCGACGAGGAGGCCGACGACGTCGAGGCGCCCGACGCCGACGACGACGCTGCCGACGACCTCGGTGACGCCCTCGGTGAGGACGCGGCCGACGAGCCGACCGCCGAGGACGCCGTTGCCGACGACGACGACGCCGACGCCGACGCCGACGCCGAGGAGGAGGACCCCCTCGAGCAGTTCCGTCGCGAGCTGTGGGCGAAGCCGGGCGACTGGTTCGTCGTGCACACCTACTCCGGCATGGAGAACCGGGTGAAGGCGAACCTCGAGAACCGCATCATCTCCCTCAACATGGAGGACTACATCCACGAGATCGTGGTCCCCACCGAGGAGGTCGCGGAGATCAAGAACGGCCAGCGCAAGCTGGTCCGCCGCACCGTGCTCCCCGGCTACGTCCTCGTCCGCATGGACCTGACGGACGAGTCGTGGGCCGCCGTGCGCCACACGCCGTCCGTGACCGGCTTCGTCGGTCACAGCAACCAGCCGGTGCCGCTGAGCCTCTCGGAGGTCGAGAGCATGCTCGCCCCGGCGGTCGAGGCGAAGGCCGCGGCCGACGCGCAGGCCGCGGGCATCCCCGCCGCCGCCGGCGCCCCGCAGGTCAAGCGCCCCGTCGAGGTCGCCGACTTCGACGTGTCGGACTCGGTGATGGTGGTGGACGGCCCGTTCGCCACGCTCCACGCGACGATCACGGAGATCAACGCCGAGTCGCAGAGGGTCAAGGCCCTCGTCGAGATCTTCGGCCGGGAGACCCCGGTCGAGCTGAGCTTCAACCAGATCCAGAAGGTCTGACCGCAGGTCGGACCCGCTGGCTCCGGTCGGAGCCGCGACACCAGGTGGCAGAGGACGGCGCACGCGCCCGACTCGTCAAGACCACGAGAACAGGAAGAGGACCCAGGACATGCCTCCGAAGAAGAAGATCGCTGCACTCGTCAAGGTGCAGCTGCAGGCCGGCGCCGCGACGCCCGCCCCGCCGGTCGGTACCGCGCTCGGTCCGCACGGCGTCAACATCATGGAGTTCTGCAAGGCGTACAACGCCCAGACGGAGTCCATGCGCGGCAACGTGGTCCCGGTCGAGATCACGATCTACGAGGACCGCTCGTTCACCTTCGTCACCAAGACCCCTCCGGCCGCGGAGCTCATCAAGAAGGCCGCCGGCCTGAAGAAGGGCTCGAGCGTCCCGCACAAGGACAAGGTCGCGAACCTGACGAAGGACCAGGTCCGGGAGATCGCCACGACGAAGCTCCCCGACCTGAACGCGAACGACATCGACGCCGCGATCAAGATCGTCGAGGGAACCGCCCGCTCCATGGGCATCACCACCGACTGACCTCGCCCGTCGGCCGGTCCCGGCCGGCCACGAGCCCCCCATCGCACCTGTGGCAGAGCCGCGCTGGCTCGACGACCACACCTGGCAGGAAAGAGACCCAGACATGCAGCGCAGCAAGACCTACCGCGCAGCGGCCGAGGCGTTCGACAAGGACGAGCTCCACAGCCCGCTGCAGGCCATCACCCTCGCGAAGTCGGTGAGCAAGAAGAAGTTCGACGAGACCCTGGACGTCGTCATGCGTCTCGGCGTCGACCCCCGCAAGGCGGACCAGATGGTGCGCGGCACCGTCAACCTGCCCCACGGCACCGGCAAGACCGCCCGCGTCCTCGTGTTCGCGAACGCGGACAAGGCCGACGCCGCCCGTGAGGCCGGCGCCGACTTCGTCGGTGGCGACGAGCTCATCGAGAAGGTCAGCGGCGGCTGGACGGACTTCGACGCCGTCGTCGCCACGCCCGACATGATGGGCAAGGTCGGTCGCCTCGGTCGCGTGCTCGGCCCCCGCGGCCTCATGCCGAACCCGAAGACCGGCACGGTGACGCCCGACGTCGCGAAGGCCGTCACGGAGATCAAGGGCGGCAAGATCGAGTTCCGCGTCGACCGCCACGCGAACCTCCACTTCATCATCGGCAAGGCCTCCTTCTCCGAGTCGCAGCTCGCGGAGAACTACGCCGCCGCCCTCGAGGAGGTGCTGCGGCTCAAGCCGTCGGCCTCCAAGGGTCGCTACATCAAGAAGGTCACCGTCTCCACGACGATGGGCCCCGGCATCCAGGTCGACCCCAACCGCATCAAGTCGGTCGCGACCGACGAGGAGATCTGAGCGCCCAGCGCTCACCTGGCACCGCAGCAGTACCCGCACGCAGGCCCGTCCCGGTTCGCCGGGGCGGGCCTGCGTCGTCGCCGGCCTGCGTCCTCCCCCCGGGTGGTGGGGCGGTGCGCGGTCCCGATTTGGTACGGCGCCCCCCGCGCCGTACAGTCTCGTCTCGCAACCAGAGACCGCCGGTCGTCGCGTCGTGCCCCCGGGCCCGGAGCGACCGAAGGTGCCGCAGCAGCGGACGACCAGCGTAGGTGCGGAGAGTGAGAACCGGCGCGCGAGCGCCGCTGCCCACGCCCCGAGCCTGCGCTCGGGGCGTTCGTCGTTCCGCGGGCCGGGCGACGGTCTCGACGACCGTAGTTCGGAAGGAGACCCATGGCGCGGCCAGAGAAGACTGCCGCCGTCGCGGAGATCGTTGAGTCGTTCAACGATGCCGCCGGCGCTGTGCTGACCGAGTACCGCGGTCTCACCGTGAAGGAGCTGCAGACCCTGCGGCGCTCCCTCGGCGAGAACGCCAACTACGCCGTGGTCAAGAACACGCTGGCCAAGATCGCCGCCAACGAGGTGGGCATCGACGGCTTCGACGACCTGCTGACCGGCCCGACCGCGATCGCCTTCATCAAGGGCGACGTCGTCGAGGCGGCCAAGGGTCTGCGTGACTTTGCCAAGGCGAACCCCGCCCTCGTCATCAAGGGCGGCGTCCTGGACGGCAAGCAGCTCGACGCTGCCGAGATCGCCAAGCTGGCCGACCTCGAGTCCCGTGAGGTGCTGCTGGCGAAGGTTGCCGGCGCGCTGACCGCGACGCTGTCCCAGGCGCTCTACGCGTTCAACGCCCTCCCCTCGCAGACCGCCCGGCTCGCCGCGGCCCTGCAGGAGAAGGCCGAGAACGACCCCACAGTCCTCGCAGGTGGTGCCGGTGAGCCGGCCGCAGCCGCTGCCGAGGAGTCCCCGGAGGAGCCCGCCACGGCGGACGCCACCGAGGACACCCCCGCCGAGGCCTGAGGCCGAGGCACCCACCACCTGAGATAACCCGGTCCGTCGGTCGTCGACCACGGGCCTGAGAAGGAAGGAACGCCACCATGGCGAAGCTCACCACCGACGAGCTCCTCGAGGCTTTCAAGGAGCTCACCCTCATCGAGCTCTCCGAGTTCGTGAAGCAGTTCGAGGAGACGTTCGGCGTCACCGCCGCCGCTCCGGTCGCCGTCGCGGCCGCCGCCGGCCCGGGTGCCCCCGCCGCCGAGGCGGAGGCCGAGAAGGACGAGTTCGACGTCGTCCTCGAGTCCGCCGGTGACAAGAAGATCAACGTCATCAAGGAGGTGCGCGCCCTGACCTCCCTCGGCCTGAAGGAGGCCAAGGAGCTCGTGGAGTCGGCCCCCAAGGCCGTCCTCGAGGGCGCCAACAAGGAGACGGCCGAGAAGGCCAAGGAGGCCCTCGAGGGCGCCGGCGCCACGGTCACGCTCAAGTGACTCCTGCCCGGGTCGGTTGACCCGGGCCCGCCGGGACCTCGTCCCGGCACCTGTCGCGAGGGCGGCCACCCCCAGGGGTGGCCGCCCTCGTCGCGTCCCCGGGCGGCCTCGACCCGTCCTGAGTGATGCGCGTAACATCGGGTGACATCGGCAGTTGTCCATCCGGGTGGACCGGTCGCGACCGCGACCAACGTGCCGAGGACCCGAACGCCGAGGAGTGTCACGCATGGGTGTGGAGATCAAGGTCGACGGACTGACGAAGTCCTTCGGCAAGCAGGTCATCTGGCGCGACGTGAGCCTGACCGTCCCCGCCGGCGAGATCTGCGTGATGCTCGGCCCCTCCGGAACCGGCAAGTCCGTCTTCCTCAAGGCCCTCATCGGGCTGCTCAAGCCCGACACGGGCTCGATCGTCATCGAGGGCACCGACATCGCCACGTGCTCGGAGAAGGACCTCTACGAGATCCGCAAGCTCTTCGGCGTGCTGTTCCAGGACGGCGCGATGTTCGGCTCCATGAACCTCTACGACAACGTCGCCTTCCCCCTGCGCGAGCACACCCGCAAGTCGGAGTCCGACATCCGCGACATCGTCATGGAGAAGATGGACCTGGTGGGCCTCGTCGGTGCGGAGGACAAGCTCCCCGGCGAGATCTCCGGCGGGATGCGCAAGCGCGCCGGCCTCGCCCGCGCCCTCGTGCTCGACCCGGAGATCGTGCTGTTCGACGAGCCCGACTCGGGCCTCGACCCGGTGCGCACCGCGTTCCTCAACCAGCTGATCGTGGACCTCAACGCGCAGATCGACGCGACCTTCCTCATCGTCACCCACGACATCAACACCGCCCGGACCGTGCCGGACAACATCGGCCTGCTCTACCACAAGCACCTGGCGATGTTCGGGCCGCGCGAGATGCTGCTGAGCTCGGAGGAGCCGGTCGTGCGCCAGTTCCTCAACGCCCAGCGCGTCGGGCCCATCGGCATGTCGGAGGAGAAGGACGCGGGGGAGCTCGCCGCCGAGGCCGGCCAGGAGCTGCCGCCGCTGCCGCCGATCCCGCTGCAGCTCGAGCCGTCGAACGGCATCCCGCGCCGCAGCCAGCGCGAGCCGGGGTCGTGGCTGCGCGAGCACGGCCTGACCGCGCCGCCGGGCTCGTTCGAGAGCCAGTCGGCGGCTTTCGCCCGCTGAGCCGGCGCCGCTCCTCGGGGCGGGGAGCCCGTCGTACGGCGGGTGCGCTTGACGCCTCCGCGGCGCGGGGGACATGATCGGCGGCGACGTCGGGCTGCCGGCGGCGCCTCGCTGCGCCGTGTCTTGCGCGCCCTTGACGAACAGGGTAAGTTTGCGCTTTGCGCCTGCCCTCATATGCCGATCGCCTGCCCGGTGGCTGATCGAGTGGTCGGCCGGCGCCAACCTTCCGTGATTACCCCGAAGGAATGGTCTTGGCCGCGAGCAACAACGCTGGTAACAACCCCCGTCGCATCTCTTTCGCGAAGATCAGCGAGCCGCTGGAAGTCCCCCAGCTGCTCGACCTGCAGATCAAGAGCTTCCAGTGGCTGATCGGTGACGAGGGCTGGGAGGAGCAGGTCCAGGCCCGGCTCGACGCCGGCGAGGACGTGTCCCCCAAGTCGGGTCTCGAGGAGATCTTCGAGGAGATCTCCCCCATCGAGGACTTCTCCGAGACGATGTCGCTCTCGTTCGAGAACCCGGTGTTCGTCGACCCGAAGTACACCGAGGACGAGTGCAAGGAGAAGGACTTCACCTACTCCCGGCCGCTCTACGTCTCGGCCGAGTTCACCAACAACGAGACCGGTGAGATCAAGGGCCAGACGGTCTTCATGGGCGACTTCCCCATGATGACCCGCAAGGGCACCTTCATCATCAACGGCACCGAGCGTGTCGTGGTCTCGCAGCTCGTCCGCTCCCCGGGCGTGTACTTCGAGCGCACCGCCGACAAGACCTCGGACAAGGACATCTACACGTCCAAGGTCATCCCCTCGCGCGGTGCCTGGCTCGAGTTCGAGATCGACAAGCGCGACATGGTCGGCGTCCGCCTCGACCGCAAGCGCAAGCAGAACGTCACGGTCCTCCTCAAGGCGCTCGGCTGGACGAACGAGCAGATCCGCGAGGAGTTCGGCCAGTACGAGTCGATGATGCTGACCCTGGAGAAGGACAACACCACCAACCAGGACGACGCGCTCCTCGACATCTACCGCAAGCTGCGCCCGGGCGAGCCGCCGACGCGCGAGGCCGCGCAGACGCTGCTGAACAACTACTACTTCAACCCGAAGCGCTACGACCTGGCGAAGGTCGGCCGCTACAAGATCAACAAGAAGCTGGGCGTCGGCCAGGCCTTCGACCAGCAGACGCTGACCATCGACGACATCGTCGCCACGGTCCGCTACCTCGTGCAGCTGCACGAGGCCGGCGTGCCGCAGGAGGCCCCCGACTTCACCGACGCCACCGGGCAGGTCGTCGTCGGTCCGGACGAGAAGCCGGTCAAGGTCTCCGCCGACGACATCGACCACTTCGGCAACCGCCGCATGCGCGCCGTGGGCGAGCTGATCCAGAACCAGCTCCGCACCGGTCTGGCCCGCATGGAGCGCGTCGTGCGCGAGCGCATGACGACGCAGGACGTCGAGGCCATCACGCCGCAGTCGCTCATCAACATCCGGCCGGTCGTCGCGGCGCTGAAGGAGTTCTTCGGCACCTCGCAGCTCAGCCAGTTCATGGACCAGACCAACCCGATCGCGGGCCTGACGCACAAGCGTCGACTCTCCGCGCTCGGCCCCGGTGGTCTGTCCCGTGACCGCGCGGGCATGGAGGTCCGCGACGTCCACCACAGCCACTACGGCCGCATGTGCCCGATCGAGACCCCGGAAGGCCCGAACATCGGCCTCATCGGCTCGCTCGCGTCCTTCGGTCGGATCAACCCGTTCGGGTTCGTGGAGACGCCGTACCGCAAGGTCGTCGAGGGCCGGGTCACCGACCAGATCGACTACCTGACGGCCGACGACGAGGACCGCTACGTCATCGCGCAGGCGAACGCCCCGCTCGACGACGACATGCGCTTCGTCGAGGAGCGCGTCCTGGTCCGCCAGAAGAACGGTGAGGTCGACGCGATCCTCGCCGACGAGGTGGACTACATGGACGTCTCGCCGCGCCAGATGGTGTCGGTCGCGACGGCGCTCATCCCGTTCCTCGAGCACGACGACGCCAACCGCGCGCTCATGGGCGCCAACATGCAGCGCCAGGCCGTGCCGCTCATCCGCAGCGACTCGCCGTTCGTCGGCACGGGCATGGAGCTGCGTGCCGCGGTCGACGCCGGTGACGTCGTCGTCGCGGAGAACGCGGGTGTCGTCAAGGACGTCTCCGCGGACTCCGTGGAGACCATGAACGACGACGGCACGTACTCGACGTACCGCCTCGCGAAGTTCAAGCGCTCGAACCAGGGCACCTGCATCAACCAGCGCCCGCTGGTCAACGAGGGTGACCGCGTCGAGGTCGGCACGCCGATCGCGGACGGTCCCTGCACCGACGACGCCGAGATGGCGCTGGGTGCGAACCTCCTCGTGGCGTTCATGCCGTGGCAGGGCCACAACTACGAGGACGCGATCATCCTCAGCCAGCGCCTCGTGCAGGAGGACATGCTCACCTCGATCCACATCGAGGAGCACGAGGTCGACGCGCGCGACACCAAGCTCGGCCCCGAGGACATCACGCGGGACATCCCGAACGTGTCCGAGGAGATGCTGGCCGACCTCGACGAGCGCGGCATCATCCGCATCGGCGCCGAGGTCACGACCGGTGACATCCTCGTCGGCAAGGTGACGCCCAAGGGCGAGACCGAGCTGACCCCCGAGGAGCGCCTGCTCCGCGCGATCTTCGGCGAGAAGGCGCGCGAGGTGCGCGACACCTCGATGAAGGTGCCGCACGGCGAGTCCGGCACGGTCATCGGCGTCCGCGTCTTCGACCGCGAGGAGGGCGACGAGCTGCCCCCGGGCGTGAACCAGCTGGTGCGCGTCTACGTGGCGCAGAAGCGCAAGATCTCCGTGGGTGACAAGCTCGCCGGCCGTCACGGCAACAAGGGCGTCATCGCGAAGATCCTGCCGATCGAGGACATGCCGTTCATGGAGGACGGCACGCCGGTCGACGTCGTGCTCAACCCGCTGGGTGTGCCGCGACGCATGAACATCGGCCAGATCCTCGAGCTGCACCTGGGCTGGCTCGCCAAGCAGGGCTGGGACCTGAACCTCTCGGGCGACCCGGACTCCGCCGACTGGAAGCAGCGCCTGATCTCCATCGGCGCCGACCAGGCGAACCCGAACTCGAAGGTCGCGACGCCGGTCTTCGACGGTGCGCGCGAGGACGAGATCACGGGCCTGCTGGGCGCGACGATCCCGAACCGCGACGGCGTCCGCATGATCGACTCCACCGGCAAGGCCAACCTGTTCGACGGCCGTTCCGGTGAGCCGTTCCCGGCGCCCGTGTCGGTGGGCTACATGTACATCCTCAAGCTCCACCACCTGGTCGACGACAAGATCCACGCGCGCAGCACGGGTCCGTACTCGATGATCACGCAGCAGCCGCTGGGCGGTAAGGCCCAGTTCGGTGGCCAGCGCTTCGGCGAGATGGAGGTGTGGGCCATGGAGGCGTACGGCGCGGCCTACGCCCTCCAGGAGCTGCTCACCATCAAGTCCGACGACGTGCCGGGCCGCGTGAAGGTGTACGAGGCGATCGTCAAGGGCGAGAACATCCCCGACTCGGGCATCCCGGAGTCGTTCAAGGTGCTCGTCAAGGAGATGCAGTCCCTCTGCCTCAACGTCGAGGTGCTCAGCCAGGACGGCTCGATGATCGAGCTCCGCGACGCGGAGGAGGACGTCTTCCGCGCCGCCGAGGAGCTCGGTATCGACCTGTCGCGGCGCGAGCCCAGCTCGGTCGAGGAAGTCTGAGGTGCCGCCGGGGCGCGCCGCACGGCGCGCCCCGGCCCCCTCGGTCAAGTCGTGATCGCACAGAACTAACGAAGGACAACCCAACGTGCTCGACGTGAACTTCTTCGACCAGCTCCGCATCGGGCTCGCCAGCCCGGACGACATCCGTGCCTGGAGCCACGGTGAGGTCAAGAAGCCCGAGACCATCAACTACCGCACGCTCAAGCCGGAGCGTGACGGTCTCTTCTGCGAGAAGATCTTCGGTCCCACCCGGGACTGGGAGTGCTACTGCGGCAAGTACAAGCGCGTCCGCTTCAAGGGCATCATCTGCGAGCGCTGCGGCGTCGAGGTGACCCGCTCGAAGGTCCGCCGCGAGCGGATGGGCCACATCGAGCTCGCCGCCCCGGTGACCCACATCTGGTACTTCAAGGGTGTTCCCAGCCGGCTCGGCTACCTGCTCGACCTCGCCCCGAAGGACCTCGAGAAGGTCATCTACTTCGCGGCCTACATGATCACCTCCGTCGACGAGGAGGCGCGTCACCGCGACCTGTCCTCGCTCGAGGGCAAGGTCTCCCAGCAGCGCGAGCTGCTCGAGAAGCGCCGCGACACCTCGGTCGAGGACCGCGCGCGCAAGCTCGAGGAGGACCTGGCGGCGCTCGAGGCCGAGGGTGCCAAGGCCGACGCCAAGCGCAAGGTGCGCGACGGCGCCGAGCGGGAGATGAAGCAGCTGCGCGACCGTGCGCAGCGCGAGATCGACCGCCTCAACGAGGTCTGGGACACCTTCAAGAGCCTCAAGGTCCAGGACCTCATGGGCGACGAGATGCTCTACCGCGAGATGAAGTCGTGGTTCGGCAAGTACTTCGAGGGCTTCATGGGCGCCGCTGCCATCCAGCGCCGCCTCGCGGACTTCGACATCGAGGCCGAGGTCGAGTCGCTGCGCGACACGATCGCCAACGGCAAGGGCGCCAAGAAGGTCCGTGCCCTCAAGCGCCTCAAGGTCGTCGACGCGTTCCGCAAGACGGGCAACCAGCCCGTCGGCATGGTGCTCGACGCCGTCCCGGTGATCCCGCCGGAGCTGCGCCCGATGGTGCAGCTCGACGGTGGTCGCTTCGCGACGTCCGACCTGAACGACCTGTACCGCCGCGTCATCAACCGCAACAACCGGCTCAAGCGCCTGCTCGACCTCGGCGCGCCGGAGATCATCGTCAACAACGAGAAGCGGATGCTGCAGGAGGCCGTCGACTCGCTGTTCGACAACGGCCGCCGCGGTCGCCCGGTGACGGGCCCGGGCAACCGGCCCCTGAAGTCGATCTCCGACATGCTCAAGGGCAAGCAGGGTCGCTTCCGCCAGAACCTGCTCGGCAAGCGCGTCGACTACTCGGGTCGTTCGGTCATCGTCTCCGGCCCGCAGCTGAAGCTGCACCAGTGCGGTCTGCCCAAGCAGATGGCGCTGGAGCTCTTCAAGCCGTTCGTGATGAAGCGCCTCGTGGACCTGTCCCACGCGCAGAACATCAAGTCGGCCAAGCGGATGGTGGAGCGCGCCACGTCGGGCGCCCGCTACGCCGTGGTCTGGGACGTGCTGGAGGAGGTCATCACCGAGCACCCGGTGCTGCTGAACCGCGCACCCACGCTGCACCGTCTCGGCATCCAGGCGTTCGAGCCGCAGCTGATCGAGGGCAAGGCCATCCAGATCCACCCGCTCGTGTGCGGCGCGTTCAACGCCGACTTCGACGGTGACCAGATGGCCGTGCACCTGCCGCTGTCCGCGGAGGCGCAGGCCGAGGCCCGCATCCTCATGCTGTCGACGAACAACATCCTCAAGCCGTCGGACGGCCGTCCCGTGACGATGCCGTCGCAGGACATGATCATCGGCCTCTTCTGGCTGACGACCGACCGCGAGGGCGAGCCCGGCGAGGGTCGTGCGTTCCGCACGCCGGCCGAGGCGATCATGGCGTTCGACCGCGGCGAGATCACCCTGCAGAGCAAGGTCACGATCCGTTTCGACGACATCGTGCCGCCGCTGGGCGAGGAGATCGAGGGCTTCGAGCCGGGCCAGACCGTCGCGCTGACGACGACCCTGGGCCGCTCGATCTTCAACGACACGCTCCCGGGCGACTACCCCTTCGTGAACTACGAGGTGGGCAAGAAGCAGCTCGGCGCGATCGTCAACGACCTGGCCGAGCGGTACAGCAAGGTCGAGGTCGCGGCGTCCCTGGACGCCCTGAAGGACACCGGCTTCCACTGGGCGACCCGCTCGGGCGTGACCGTCTCGATCGACGACGTCACGACCCCGGACGCCGAGAAGGCCGAGATCCTCAAGGGTTCCGAGGCGCTGGCGGAGAAGATCCAGAAGCAGTACGAGCGCGGTCTGATCACCGACGACGAGCGTCGCCAGGAGCTCATCGAGATCTGGACGCAGGCGGCGGACAAGGTCGGTTCGGCCATGGAGGCCAACTTCGACCGGGCCAACCCCATCTACATGATGGTCGACTCGGGCGCCTCCGGAAACATGAACCAGATCCGTCAGGTGGCGGCCATGCGAGGTCTCGTGGCCAACCCGAAGGGCGAGATCATCCCGCGGCCGATCAAGTCCAACTTCCGCGAGGGCCTGACCGTCCTGGAGTACTTCATCGCCACCCACGGTGCCCGCAAGGGTCTGGCCGACACCGCGCTGCGGACGGCCGACTCGGGCTACCTGACGCGTCGTCTCGTCGACGTGTCGCAGGACGTCATCATCCGTGAGGACGACTGCGGCACCGAGCGCGGTCTGCCCAAGCAGATCGGCGAGCGCGGCGAGGACGGTGTCGTCCGCAAGGCCGAGAACGTCGAGACCGCGGCGTACGCCCGGTCGGCGTCCACGGAGATCACCCACCCCGAGACCGGCGAGGTCCTGGTCGAGGCGGGCGGTGACCTCGGTGACGTCAAGATCGCGCAGCTCGTCGAGGCCGGCATCGAGGAGGTCCGGGTCCGCTCGGTGCTCACCTGCGAGGCGGCCACCGGCACCTGCGCGAAGTGCTACGGCCGCTCGCTGGCGACCGGCAAGCTCGTGGACATCGGTGAGGCGGTCGGCATCATCGCCGCGCAGTCGATCGGCGAGCCCGGCACGCAGCTGACGATGCGTACCTTCCACACGGGTGGTGTGGCCTCGGCCGACGACATCACGCAGGGTCTGCCCCGCGTGGTCGAGCTGTTCGAGGCGCGCTCGCCCAAGGGTCGTTCGCCGATCGCCGAGGCCGCCGGCCGCGTGCGTATCGACGACACGGACAAGGCGCGGACCGTGGTCATCACGCCGGACGACGGCTCCGAGGAGCAGGAGTACCCGGTCTCGAAGCGTCTGCGCCTCCTGGTCGCCGACGGCGACCACGTGGAGGTCGGCCAGAAGCTGACGCTCGGCACGGAGGACCCGCAGGACGTCCTGCGCATCCTCGGCGTGCGTGCCGCGCAGAAGCACCTGGTGGACGAGGTCCAGCGCGTGTACCGCAGCCAGGGCGTGGCGATCCACGACAAGCACATCGAGATCATCGTGCGGCAGATGCTGCGTCGCGTGACGGTCATCGAGTCGGGCGACACCAACCTGCTGCCCTCCGACCTCGTGGACCGCGTGCGGTTCGAGACGGAGAACCGGCGCGTGGTGTCCGAGGGCGGCAAGCCGGCCTCGGGTCGTCCGGTGCTGATGGGCATCACGAAGGCCTCGCTCGCCACCGAGTCGTGGCTCTCGGCGGCCTCCTTCCAGGAGACCACCCGGGTGCTGACGGACGCGGCGATCAACGGTCGCTCCGACAGCCTGCGCGGCCTGAAGGAGAACGTGATCATCGGAAAGCTGATCCCGGCGGGCACCGGTCTCGAGCGGTACCGCAACGTGCGGGTGGAGCCCACGGAGGAGGCCCGCGCGGCGGCGTACTCGGTCCAGGGCTACGACTCCTACGACTACGAGTTCGGCAACACGGGTGGCGGCCAGGCCGTCGCTCTGGACGACTTCGACTTCGGGTCCTACCAGGCCTGATCGACGCGTCACCACGACCGGCCCGTCCCCGCTGCACGCGGGGGCGGGCCGGTCCGCGTCCGGGGGCTGCGTGGGAGGATGGGCCGGTGACGCAGACCCTCCCGGAGCAGACCGACGTGCTCGTCGTCGGCGCGGGCCCCGCCGGTTCGGCGGCCGCGACGTGGGCCGCGCGCCACGGGCTCGACGTCGTGCTCCTCGACGCCGCCACCTTCCCCCGCGACAAGACCTGCGGCGACGGCCTGACGCCGCGCGCGGTGGGGGAGCTGGTGCGCCTCGGCCTGGAGGACTGGCTGCGCACGCACCCCGTCAACCTCGGCCTGCGGGCCCACGGCTTCGGGCAGACGCTGCTGCTGCCCTGGCCCGGCGGCTCGCTGCCCAACTGGGGGTCCGCGGTCGCCCGCACCGAGCTCGACGACCGGCTGCGCACCCTCGCCGTGTCGGCGGGGGCGGTGGCCGTCGACGGTGCCCGTGCGGTGGGGGTACGGCGGGCCGCGGGCGACCGCGGCGCCGTCACCGCCGTCGTGGTGGAGCAGGCGGGCGAGGACGGCACCCCCCAGCGGGGCGAGATCCGCTGCCGGCGGCTCGTCGTCGCCGACGGCGTGCGCTCGCCCCTGGGCAAGCAGCTCGGTCGGGAGTGGCACCGCGACACGGTCTACGGCGTCGCGGGCCGCTCGTACGTCTCGTCGGCCACCCACGCCGACGACCCGTGGATCAGCTCGCACCTCGAGCTGCGCGGCGCCGACGGCGAGGTGCTGTCGGGCTACGGCTGGATCTTCCCGCTCGGCGACGGCGAGGTGAACCTCGGCGCCGGCACGCTGGCGACGGCGAAGCGGCCGGCCGACGTGGCCATCCGCCCCCTCATGGGCCTGTACGCCGACCAGCAGCGCGAGGCGTTCGGTCTGGGCGACGAGCTGCGCATGCCGGCCTCGGCCCTGCTGCCGATGGGCGGCGCCGTCAGTGGCGTGTCCGGGCCCAACTGGGCGCTCATCGGCGACGCCGCGGCGTGCGTGAACCCCCTCAACGGCGAGGGCATCGACTACGGGCTCGAGACGGGCCGCATGGTCGCGGACCTGCTGGCCCAGGGCACGCACCGGGACCTGACCGACGTGTGGCGCGAGCAGCTGGTCGCGCACTACGGGGAGTCGTTCTCCGTGGCCCGCCGGCTCGCCGGGCTCGTCACCGTGCCGGGGCTGCTCGCGCGCCTCGGTCCGGTCGGCATGCGCTCGCGCCTGGGCATGACGCTGGCCCTGCGCTGGATGGGCAACCTCGTCGACGACGAGGACCGGGACCTCGCCGCGCGCCTGTGGCGCGGGGCGGGCCGGCTGTCGATGGCCCGGGACGCCCGGGCCCCGTTCGCCTGACGCGGGCCCGACCGATCCGCGCCGGCCCTCCCGCCGAACCACGACCGTGCCCGCCGAGCTGACCTACCGCGCGACGACCGTCGCCGCCCGCGCCGCGTTCCGCGCGCTGCGTCTCGACGTGCACCTCGAGGGCGTCGAGCTGGTGCCCCGCGAGGGCCCGGCGATCCTCGTGGCGAACCACGCGTCGTACCTGGACTTCCTGTTCCTCGGGGCGCCGGCGCACGAGCGGGGCCGCCGCCCCCGGTTCCTGTGCCGCGAGATCATGTGGCACACGCCGGCGGCGTGGCCGCTGGACCGGATGGGGCACGTGCCGGTCGACCGGGACGCCCCGGCGGCGGCGTACCTGCGCGCCCGCGACCTGCTGCGCGGCGGCGAGGTGGTGGGCCTGTTCCCGGAGGCGGGGATCTCGTACTCCTACACGGTGCGCGGGCTCATGCGCGGCGCCGCGGCGCTGGCCCGCGAGACGGGCGCCCCGATCGTCGTGGGCGGGCTGTGGGGCGCGCAGCGGATCTGGACGGTGGGCCGCACGCCGTGGGGCTCCGAGCCGCCGCCGGACTTCAGCCGGCGCGGCCGCCGGGTCGACATCCGGCTCGACTCCACGGTGCGGGTCGCTCCCGGCGCGGACCTCACCGCGGCGACGGTCGACCTCGGGCACCGGCTCACCGCGGTCCTCGAGGAGCTGCAGACCCGGCCCCACCACCGGCCGCGGCCGGGCGAGCACGCGCCCTGGTACCCCGCGCACCTGGGCGGGCACGCGCTCACGCCCGAGCAGGCTCGGGAGCTCGATCTCCTGCCGCGGAGCGCGGTGCGGCCGGTGTGGGGCCCGTGGGGCCGGTCGGGCTGACGCCCTTAGCGGGTACGGCGGGCAGCACCTGCGGCCGGGCACGCAGCTCGCGCACCGCCGCGACGGGGTCGACGAGCCAGCGCAGCGCGCGGACCGCCGGGGGAGTGGCGAGACCGACCGCGACCGCCGTGCCCAGGACGACGCCGGCGAGGAGCGCCGGAGCGGCGTCGAGGTCGGCGAGGAGCCCGTCGTACTGCACCGCCTGCACCACGAGGGTGTGGCCGAGGTAGACGGTCATCGACCGGGCGCCGAGGGCCGTGAACCACCGCTCGCCGGTCGGCACCAGCGCCAGCACGGCGAGGGCGCCGGCGGCCGACAGCGCCAGGAGCGCCGCGCGGGTGGCGACGCCGGCGGAGAAGTCGACGCCGAGCTCGGCGTAGGCGTGGTCGTTGAAGAGCCAGTCGGTGCCGGCCCACCGGTCGAGGTGGGCGGTCGCCGCCCACACGCCGAGCAGCGCGAGCACGCCGAGCACCCGGGCCAACGGCTGGTGGAGGCGCTCCAGCCACTCGCGGCGGGCGTGGAGGCCGACGACGAAGAACGGCAGGAACTGCAGGACGCGCTCCAGCGCGAGCACGTCGAGGCTCCACGCGGGCGCGGTCAGGGCGACGACCACCGAGGCCGGGACGACGAGCGGGTGGGCGCGCAGCACCGGGGTCGCCAGGCGCCACACGACGAGGGCCGCGAGGAACCACATCGCCCAGAACGGCTCGAGCAGGAGGCGTTCCTCGGTGCCCTCCCCGGTGTGGGCGTGGCGCAGCCCCCACAGCAGCAGCGAGAACACGACGTACGGCACCACCATGGTCCGCAGGAGGGCGCCGAGGTGGCGGCGCGACCACCCGGCGCGGCGCGAGAGGTAGCCCGTGACGAGCAGGAAGGCGGGCATGTGCACGACGTAGAGGGCGTCGTAGAGGTGGTCGCGGAACGGGTCCGGCACCGTCAGGACGGCGAGGACGTGCCCGACCACCACGGAGGTGACGAGCAGCATCTTGACGTTGTCGAGCCAGGGGTCCCGGGGAGCGGACATCCTTCGAACATAACGGGGGCGTTCCACCCGCCCCGCCCGCCGTGGGAGGGCTCGTGGGGGTGCTCCGGGTCGCGTCGGGCGCCCCGTTAGGTTGGGGTGGTGAGCTCCCTTCCCCGTCGCCAGCGCGTCGCCGCCTACGCGGTGATCGTGCGGGACGGGCACGTGCTGCTGAGCCGCCTGGCGCCGCGCGTGACGAAGGACGAGCTGTGGACGCTGCCCGGCGGCGGCCTCGACCACGGCGAGGACCCGCGGGACGCGGTGGTCCGCGAGGTGCACGAGGAGACGGGGCTGCGGGCCGAGGTCGGTGACGTCGCCCGGGTCTACTCCGCCCACCTGCCGGGCGCCTGGCGCGAGGGCCGACGCGTCGACGCGCACGCGCTGCGGATCGTCTACGCGGGCCGCGTGCCACCGGACTCGCCCGAGCCGCGGGTCGTCGAGGTCGACGGGTCGACGGTCGAGGCGGCGTGGGTCCCCCTGGCCGCGGTGCGGGCGGGCGAGGTGCCCGTGGTGCCGATGGTGTCGGAGGCGCTGGCGGACCTGCTGCCGCAGCGACGCCAGCGGGTGGGCGCGTACGCCGTGGTGCGGCGCGGCGGGCCGCAGGACCCGTCGGGCCTCGCGCCTGACGAGGTGCTGCTGACCCGCAACTCCGTCCGCGGCCCCCACCCGGGGCAGTGGGCGCTGCCGGGCGGGGGGGTCGAGCACGGCGAGCCGCCGATGGTGACGGTCGCCCGCGAGGTGCGGGAGGAGACCGGCGTCGAGGTCGAGGTCGGCAACGTGCTCGGCGTGCACGACACCCACTTCGTCGGCACGGCGCCGAACGGGGCGACCGAGGACTTCCACGGCGTGCACCTGCTCTACGCCGCCCGCGCGGTCGACGACTCCGTCGAGCCGCGGGTGCTCGACGAGGGCGGCACCACCGACGCCGCGGCCTGGCACGCGGTGGAGGACGTGCTGGGGGGCGCGGTCGACGTGCGCGACACCGTGCGCTACGCACTGGGGCTGTAGGGCGGATCGCCCACGACGCTCGCGCGCCCCGGGGGTGTGACGCCCGCTACGTTGGGCGCATGGCCGAGAGCTCCCGCGAGACCGTCTTCACCTACGCCGCCCCGAGCCTCAAGTTCGGGTCCGGCGCGTCCGCCGAGATCGGGCACGACCTGCGCGCGTACGGCGTGCGCCGGGTCCTGCTCGTCACCGACCCCGGGGTCGAGGCCACCGGGCACCCCGCCCGGATCGCGGAGCAGATCACCTCCGCCACGGGCGCCGAGGTGGTCGTGTTCGCGCGCGCCCGGGTCGAGCCGACCGACGCCTCGATGATCGAGGCGGTGGAGTTCGGCCGCTCGGAGGGCCCGTTCGACGCCGTCGTCGCCGTCGGTGGCGGCTCGTCGATCGACACCGCCAAGGCGGTCAACCTGCTGGTGACGAACCCGGGCGACCTCATGGACTACGTCAACGCGCCGGTGGGGCGCGGCCAGGCCCCGGAGCACCCGCTGCTGCCGCTCGTCGCGGTGCCCACCACGACCGGCACGGGCGCGGAGTCCACGACCATCTGCGTGCTCGACGTGCTGGCGCTCGAGGTGAAGACGGGCATCAGCCACGCGCGGCTGCGGCCCACGATGGCCGTCGTCGACCCCGACCTCACCCTCACGCAGCCGGCGATGGTCACGGCGAGCGCGGGCATGGACATCCTCTGCCACGCGCTGGAGAGCTACACGGCCCGCTGGTACGCCGACTACCCGGCCAAGCAGGCCGAGCAGCGGGTGCCCTACTGCGGGTCGAACCCGATCTCGGACGCCTGGAGCGAGAAGGCCCTGTCGATGCTCGCCGGGTCGTTCCGCGGCGCCGTCAACGCGGCCCGGGCGGGCGACGACCCCGCCGAGGCGCGCACGGTGCGCGAGCAGATGGCGATGGCCGCGACCTTCGCCGGGCTCGGGTTCGGCAACGCGGGCGTCCACATCCCGCACGCCTGCGCCTACCCGGTGGCGGGCCGCGTCCGCGACTACCGGCCCGAGGGCTACGCGGTGCTCGACGGCGACGAGGCGCCGATCGTGCCGCACGGGATGGCGGTGTCGCTGACCGCGCCCGAGGCGTTCCGGTTCACCTTCGAGGCCAGCCCGACCCGCCACCTCAAGGCCGCCCGGCTGCTGGACCCGCAGGGCGCCGTCGCCGCGACCGAGGGCCCCGACCTGCTGCCCGCGGTCGTCGCGACCCTCATGCGCGACATCGGCATCCCCAACGGGCTCGGCGCGGTCGGGTTCGGCGCGGGCGACGTCGACGGGCTCGTCGAGGGCGCCTGGGCCCAGCAGCGCCTGCTCGCCACCGCCCCCCGCGACGTCACGCCGGAGGACCTGGCGGGCGTGATCGGCGCGTCGCTCGAGCACTGGTGAGGCGCACCGGCCGCCTGAGCGCGGGGGGCTCAGGCGGCCGGTAGTGATTCCCCGCCTAGGCGGGGAATCATGTGCTTTACGACCCAGGCATTGGCCGTAGAGCACAGGTTTCCCCGCCTAGGCGGGGAAACCTGGGGCTGGTGGGATCAGTCCTGGCCGCGCGAGGCGCGGGCGATGCGGTACGACGGGCGGCGCAGGCGGGCGACGACCGGGTACTGCTCGAGCCCGGGCACCAGGTTCTCCACGGGGTCGAAGGACACCCGCTCGTCGCTGCCCGACATGTCGTCGTCGACGGCCCGCTCGAGCTCGAGGCGGCCGAACTCGTGCCAGGCGCCCATGCCGCGCGCCCACGACAGCGTCCACGCGGACCCGCCGTCCTCCTCGGCCGGCGGCACCGGCCAGGCGCCGAGGACGACCGGACCGGTCGGGGTGCGGTAGGGCAGCAGCGTCGTCAGCGGGCGCTCGCCGCCCTCCCAGCGCGGGACGAGCAGGTGGCGCAGCGGGCCGTTCCAGCCGGTGCTGGCGAAGAGCAGGTCGCCGGTCTCGCCCTCCTGGGTCAGGCGCAGCGCCAGGCCCCAGACGTCCGGGACCGGCTTGGGCAGGCCGACGCCGCGGGAGATGCGGGCGGTGACGGCGGTCTGGCCGGACCGGTCGAGCAGGTCCACGCCCGTCTCCGCGCCGTCCTCGGCGCCGTGCCGCGTGAGCACCCCCTCGACGACGGTGCCGGCGGGGTGCAGCGGCTTCCCGGCGGGACGCACGGCGGCGATGGTGCGGGTCGCGCCGGCCAGTGCGCCTCCGGCGACGCTGGCGAGGGTGCGGGCGGTGCGCTTGGCGGGGTCGATCACGGTGCCTCCTGGGAGGGGTGGGTGGTGCCCGGGCTCGGCGGGGGCCGCCGGGGAGGAGCCCGGGCGGGGCTCCGCTCCCGGTGCCCGAGGGCCGGGACCCCATGCCTGTGATCCTGCCCGGACACGCACAATGGGGGAGTGACGGTGGACGTGCGGGTCGAGGATCGGGCGGTCCCCGCGACCGCCGACGTGGTGGCGGCGCTGGCGCGCCGGGGCGTGGACGACGTCGACGTCTCGACGGTGACGCGCGCGGCGTTCTCCTCCGACGCCTCCCTCTACCGCGTCGTCCCCCAGGCCGTGGTGCGGCCCCGGCACGCCGACGAGCTGGCGGCGGTCGTCGACGTCGCCCGCGAGCTGCGCGTCCCGGTGACGATGCGCGGCGCCGGCACGTCGATCGCCGGCAACGCCGTCGGCCCCGGCCTCGTGGTCGACACCCTCAAGCACCTCAACAAGGTGCTGTCGGTGGACGACGAGGCCGGCACGGCGGTCGTCGAGCCCGGCACGGTGCACGCCGTGCTGCAGCGCGCCGCGACCCCGCTCGGCTGGCGCTTCGGGCCGGACCCCTCGACCCACACCCGCTGCACCATCGGCGGGATGATCGGCAACAACGCGTGCGGCTCCCGCGCGCTGGGCTACGGCCGCATGGTCGACAACGTCGAGGGCCTCTCCGTCGTGCTGGGCACGGGGGAGGAGCTGCGCCTCGACGCCGGTACGGCGGACCGCGACGCCGGAGGCTCCGTCGCCGCCCTCGACCGGCTGGCGGCCGACCACCTCGGCCCCATCCGCACCCAGTTCGGCCGCTTCACCCGCCAGGTGTCGGGCTACTCGCTCGAGCACCTGCTGCCGGAGAACGGCCGCCGCGTCGACCGCTTCCTCACCGGCTCCGAGGGCACGCTCGGCGTCGTCACCCAGGCCACCGTGCGCCTCGTGCGCGACGCGCCCGCCCGCACCATGGCCGTGCTCGGCTACCCCTCGATGATCGAGGCCGCCGACGCCGTGCCCGCGCTGCTCGCCCACCCGCTCGTGGCCTGCGAGGGCCTCGACGCGCGCATCGTCGACCTGGTCCGCGCGGCCGGGAAGTCGGTGCCCGACCTGCCGCGCGGCGCGGGCTGGCTGTTCGCCGAGGTCACCGGCGAGACCGTCGCCCAGACGCAGGCGGTGCTCGCCGAGGTGGTCGCCGCCTCCGGCGCCCTCGACAGCCGCGTCGTGCTCGACCCCGCCGAGTCGGCCGCGCTCTGGCGCATCCGGGAGGACGGGGCCGGGCTGGCGAGCCGCTCGCTGAGCCGGCCGGCGTACTCGGGGTGGGAGGACGCCGCCGTGCCGCCGCAGCACCTCGGCGCCTGGCTCCGCGACTTCGACGCGCTCCTGCGCGAGTTCGACCTCGACGGCGTGCCCTACGGCCACTTCGGCGACGGCTGCGTGCACGTGCGCATCGACTTCCCGCTGGTGCGCGGCGCCGGCTCGCCCGACGAGGGCCGGGCGGTGTTCCGCGGCTTCATGGAGGCCGCGGCCGGCGCCCTCGCGAAGTACGGCGGGTCGCTGTCGGGCGAGCACGGCGACGGCCGGCACCGCTCGGAGCTGCTGGCGACGATGTACGACGCCGAGGCCCTCGCGCTCTTCGGCCGGGTCAAGGCGATCTGCGACCCGCTGGGCGTGCTCAACCCCGGCAACATCACCGACCCCGCACCGCTGGACGCCGACCTGCGCCTGTCCCGTCCGCGCCACCGGGAGCCGCTGCCGCTCCTGCGCTTCACCCACGACGAGGGGTCGATGGGCGACGCCGTGCACCGCTGCACCGGCGTCGGCAAGTGCGTCGTCGGGGGCACCGGCCCCTCGACCGGGGTGATGTGCCCGTCGTACGCGGCCACCCGCGAGGAGAAGGACTCCACCCGCGGACGCGCCCGCGTGCTCCAGGAGGCCCTGTCCGGCGGCTTCGTCGACGGGGTCGAGGACCCGGCGGTCCACGAGGCGCTCGACCTGTGCCTGGCGTGCAAGGGCTGCGCCAACGACTGCCCGACCGGCATCGACATGGCGACCTACAAGTCCGAGGTCCTGCACCAGACGTACGCCGGGAAGCGCCGCCCGCGCAGCCACTACGTGCTCGGCCGGCTGCCGATGTGGGCCCGGCTGACCGCACCCGTCGCGGGCCTGGCCAACACCTCGCTCAAGGCGGGCCCCGTCGCGCACCTGGCACGGTCGGTGGCCGGCGTCGACCAGCGGCGCAGCCTGCCGTCGTTCGCCTCCCGCACGCTGCGGCGCTCGGCCCGCTCGCAGGGCAACGCCGCGCGGCTGGGCGCGGACGACCAGCCGGACGTGTGGATCTGGGCCGACTCGTTCACCAACCACTTCCTGCCCGCCAGCGGGCTCGCGGCGGTGCGCTTCCTCGAGGCGTCCGGCCTGCGGGTGCGGGTCATCGACGAGCGCGCCTGCTGCGGCCTCACCTGGGTCACGACCGGCCAGCTCGACACCGCGCGCAGGATCGCGGGGCGCACGGCCGCCACGCTCGCGCCGTACGTCGCCTCCGGCGTGCCGGTCGTGGGCATCGAGCCCTCGTGCACCGCGACGCTGCGCTCCGACCTGGAGGAGCTGAGCGACGCGCCCGAGGCCGCCGCGGTGGCCCACGGGGTGCTGACCTTCGGCGAGCTGCTGGCGCGGCTCGTCGAGGAGGGGCGCGTCACGCTGCCCGACCTGACCGGGACGACGGTCGTCGCGCAGCCGCACTGCCACCAGGCGTCGATCACCGGCTGGGACGCCGACGAGCGGCTGCTCAAGGCGATGGGCGCCGCCGTCACGCGCGTCGGCGGCTGCTGCGGGCTCGCGGGCAACTTCGGCGTCGAGCAGGGGCACTACGAGGTGTCGGTCGCCGTGGCCGAGACCCAGCTGCTGCCCGCCGTGCGCGCCGCGCGGGAGAAGGACCCCGCCACCGTCGTGCTCGCCGACGGCATGAGCTGCAAGATCCAGCTCGACGACCTCGCCGACGTCCCCGCGCTGCACCTCGCCGAGCTGCTGGCCAGCCGCGTCTGAGGGGCCCGGCGGAATGCCCGCCGGGCGCGCGGCGTTCGCACCCACCGTGACCGGACGAGCGAACGCGACCGAGCCCACCGAGCCCACCGAGCCCACCGAGCCCACCGACACCACCCCGCTGCTGTTCACGCCGACGACGCTGCGCGGCGTGACGTTCCCGAACCGGGTGTGGCTGGCGCCGATGTGCCAGTACTCGGCGACCGACGGCGTGCCGAACGACTGGCACCTGGCGCACCTCGGTGCACGCGTCACGGGCGGCTTCGGCCTCGTCCTCACCGAGGCGGCGGCGGTCGTGCCCGAGGGCCGGATCAGCCCCGAGGACGCCGGCATCTGGAACGACGAGCAGGTCGCCGCGTGGCGCCGCATCACCGACTTCGCCCACACGTGGTCGCCGTTCGGCTCGACCCCGATCGGCATCCAGCTCGCCCACGCGGGCCGCAAGGCCTCGACCTGGGCGCCGTGGCGCGGCGGGCAGGACGGGTCGGGCCAGGGCCGCGGCTCCGTCCCGCTCGACCAGGGCGGCTGGGTCACGCAGGCGCCGAGCGCCGACGCCTTCGAGGGCTTCGCGGAGCCCGCGGCCCTCACCACCGACGAGGTCGCCGGGGTCGTCCGCGCGTTCGCCGACGGCGCCCGTCGCGCCGACGAGGCCGGCTTCGACGTCGTGGAGCTGCACGCGGCCCACGGCTACCTGCTCCACCAGTTCCTCAGCCCGCTGTCGAACCACCGCGAGGACGCCTACGGCGGCTCGTTCGAGAACCGCACCCGCATCGTGGTCGAGGCCGCCGCCGCCGTGCGGGCGGTCTGGCCCGACCACAAGCCGCTGCTCGTGCGCATCTCCGCCACCGACTGGGTGGAGGGCGGCTGGACCACCGAGGAGTCGACGCGCCTCGCCGGCCTCCTCGCCGAGCACGGCGTGGACCTGGTCGACGTCTCCTCCGGCGGCCTCGACGCCCGCCAGCAGATCGAGGTGGGCCCCGGCTACCAGGTGCCCCTGGCCGCCGCGGTGCGCGCGGGCGGCCTGCCCGTCGGCGCCGTCGGCCTCATCACGGAGCCCGACCAGGCCGAGCAGGTGCTCGCCGCGGGCCACGCCGACGTCGTGCTCCTGGCCCGGGCCGCCCTGCGCGAGCCCGCCTGGCCCCAGCGCGCCGCGCACGAGCTCGGCCTGACGTGGCGGGACGCGCCGTACCCCGACCAGTACACCCGCGGCGCCTGGCGCTGAGGCGGCGATCGGGGGTCGACCCGGGGTCCGACCTAGACTCGCCCCGTGAACCCCCGCCACCGCCGCCTCGTCATCCCCCTGGCCCTGGTGGCACTGCTCGTCGTGGTCGTCGTCGCCGCGATCGTGTGACGCCGTGACCGAACCACTGCTCCGCGTCCTCGCCCGCATGCGCTCCTACGTGCTCGACCCCGACGTGCTGGTGCGCGCCGTGGCGTCGGGCCGCCAGAAGGGCACCGAGCCCCGCTGGCGCCGCGTCGAGCTGCGGTACGTCGACCTCAAGGCCGGGCGCCACCTGCAGGTGACGGCGTACGACGCGACGCAGGCCCACACGAGCAACCACCCGGCCGGCTCGGACGCCGCCCGGGAGGCCGTCGACGCGCTGCTGGACGAGCCGTTCGCCAACTGGCACGTCGACACCACCACCCAGCAGCACCAGGTGCGGGTCACCAAGCGCCTCGAGGCCGTCGTGCACACGACCGACCGGGAGGCCGAGGTCGAGGCGGAGCGCGGGCACGACCGCGACAAGGACCGCCTCCTCGCGCCCGACGACCCGGTGCTGCGTGCGCTGGGCATCGCCGACGCGCAGGGCCGGGTGAAGCCGAGCCGCCAGGCGAAGTACCGCCAGGTCGAGGAGTTCTGCCGCCTGCTCGACGCGGCCGTCACCGACGCCCTGGAGAAGGGCCACCTGCGCCGGCCCACCACGGACGAGCCGCTGCGTATCGTCGACCTGGGCTGCGGCAACGCCTACCTGACCTTCGCCGCCCACCGCTTCCTCACCCACGTGCGCGGGCTGCCCGTCCACCTCGTCGGCGTGGACGTCAAGGAGCAGTCGCGCGAGCACAACTCGGGTGTGGCCACCACGCTCGGCGTCGCCGACGAGGTCGAGTTCGTCGTCGGCACCATCGCCGCCGCCCAGCCCCCCGAGCGGCCCGAGGTGGTGCTGGCGCTCCACGCCTGCGACACCGCCACGGACGAGGCCCTGGCGCGCGCGGTCGAGTGGGACGCCTCCCTCGTGCTCGCCGCCCCCTGCTGCCACCACGACGTGGCCGCACAGCTGCGCAAGGCGCCGACCCCCGCGCCGTACCAGGCCCTCACCCGCCACGGCATCCTGCGCGAGCGGTTCGCCGACACCCTCACCGACGGGCTGCGGGCCTCGCTGCTGCGGCTGTCGGGCTACCGCGTCGAGGTCGTGCAGTTCGTCGAGAGCCAGCACACGCCGCGCAACACCCTGCTCCGCGCCGTGCGCACCGGCTCGCCGGTCAAGGGCGGCGGCGCCCGCAAGGAGTACGACGAGCTCGTCGCCACCTGGAGCATCCGGCCGCGCCTGGCCGAGCTGCTCGAGGCCTCCGGCCGGCGGTGAGGGCGGTGCTCCTGCGGACGGCGGCCGTCGGGCTGCTGGCGCTGCCGTTCGCGGTGGGCGCCGCGACCGCGCCCGCCCCGGTGGCGGAGGAGGGCACCGAGGTCACCCGCTTCACCGACACCCGGATCAACGAGTCCAGCGGCCTGGCCGTCGTCGACGGGCTGCTCGTCACGGTCAACGACTCGGGCGACTCCGGCCGCGTCTTCGTCGTCGACCCCGCCACCGGCGACACGGTCGGCGTCACCTCCTGGGCCGACGAGCCCCGTGACGTCGAGGCCCTCGCGCCGGCGTACGACGACGGCGAGCCGACCGGGGAGGTCTGGGTCGCCGACATCGGCGACAACATGGCCGTCCGCGACTCGGTCGAGCTGCTGCGCGTGCCGGTCGGCACCGGTGACCGCGAGGTCGAGCCCGAGACCTGGACGCTCACCTACGCCGACGGCCCGCGCGACGCGGAGTCGCTGCTGGTCGACCCGGCCACCGGCGACCTCGTCGTCGTCAGCAAGGGGGTGCTCGGCGGGTCGTTCTACCGCGTGCCGACCCCGCTGGACCCCGACGGGCCCAACGTGATGGAGCCCCTCGGCCCCGCGGTGGGCATCGCCACCGACGCCGCCCTCTGGCCCGACGGGCGCCACCTCGTCGTCCGCACCTACGGCGACGCCGTCGTCTACACGTGGCCCGGGCTGGTCTCGGTGGGGCGCTTCGCGCTGCCGGACCAGCCGCAGGGCGAGGCGGTCGCGGTGGACCCCGCCGACCCCGGGGCGGTCCTGCTGACCAGCGAGGGCGTCGGGCAGCCGGTGCTGCGGGTCGCGCTGCCGCCCGAGGTGCTCGAGGCGGTGGCGCCGAGCCCGGAGCCGGCCCCCGAGCCCCCTCCCGGGTCGACGGACGGGGCCGACGGGAGCGAGGAGCCCACCGGTTCCGCGGGGTCCGCGACACCGGCCGACGGCCCGCAGTGGGGCTGGCTCGTGGGCGGCGTGGCCGTCGTGGTGCTGGCGGTCGCCGTGGTCGTGCTGCTCGCCCGGCTGGCGCTCGCCGCGGCGCGCTCCCGGCGGCGCGGGTGAGCGCCGTACCCCTCGTCGACGACGCCGAGCGCCGGGCCCGCACCGGTCGGCGCCACGGGATCGCGCCCGCCCACCGCCTGCCCGACGCCGTCGCCGCCGTGCGGGCCATGACGGTGCTGCACGCCACCGAGCCCGCCACCGTCCACCTGTCGCTGCACGCGCGGGTCGACGGGCTCACGAACGCCGACGTCGACCACGAGCTGGAGACCACCCGCGCGCTGGTGAAGCAGCTGGCGATGCGCCGGACGCTCTTCGTGTTCCCCCGCGACCTGCTGCCGGCGGCGTGGGGGTCGGCCAGCGCCCGCGTGCTGGCGGCCGAGCGCAACCGCATCGCCAAGGAGGTCGTCGCCCTCGGGATCGCGGCGGACGGGCACGCCTGGCTCGACCGGGTCCGCGCCCGCGTGCTCGACCTCCTCGCCGAGGCCCCCGAGGGCCTCACCGCCGTCGAGCTCCGCCCGCTGGTGCCCGAGCTCGCCACCCCGGAGGTGCTCGAGGCGGGCGCCGGTCAGCTGGCGTCGCGGGTCCTCACCAACCTCGGCCTCTCCGCCCACCTGGTGCGGGGCGTCAACACGCAGCACTGGCGGCTCTCCCGCCCCCGCTGGACGCTCATGGACCGCTGGCTGGGCGAGGTGCCGGCCCCGACCGACGAGGCCGCGGGGTACGCCGTCCTCGTCGACCGCTGGCTGCGCACCTTCGGCCCCGGCACCGAGGCCGACCTCGTCTGGTGGCTGGGCGCCACCAAGGGCGCGGTACGACGCGCGCTCGCCGACGTGGCCGCGGCGCCGGTCGCTCTCGAGGGCGGGGCCACCGGCTGGGTCGCGGCGGACGACCCGGTGCTGGCGGGGGAGCGGACCGAGGTGGCGCCCTGGGCGGCGCTCCTGCCGGTCCTCGACCCGACCGTCATGGGGTGGCGCGAGCGCGACTTCCACCTCGGCGCGCACCAGCCGGTGCTCTTCGACCGCAACGGCAACGCCGGCACCACGGCCTGGTGGGACGGTCGCGTCGTGGGCTGCTGGACGCAGGACCCGGACGGCGCCGTGGCGGTGCGTCCCGTCGTACCCCTGCCGCCGGAGGCGGCCGCCGCGCTGCGGGTCGAGGCCGCCCGGCTGACCACCTGGCTGGCGGGTCAGCGCGTCGGCACCGTCTACCCCTCACCGGCCATGCGCGCCGACGAGGCCGACTGTCCGTACCCTGTGCTCCGTGCGTGAGCAGCCCGAGCAGCAAGCCCCGCCCGTCCAGCGCCTGAGGATCCGCTACGCCAAGCGGGGCCGCCTGCGGTTCACCAGCCACCGCGACTTCAGCCGGGCCTTCGAGCGGGCGGTGTTCCGGGCGCGGATCCCGATGGCCTACTCGTCGGGCTTCAACCCGCACCCGCGCATCTCCTACGCCAACGCCGCGCCGACGGGGTCGGCCAGCGAGGCGGAGTACCTCGAGATCGCCCTCGCCGAGCGCCTCGACCCCGCCGCCGTCCACGCCGAGCTGGTCGAGGCCCTGCCCGTCGGCCTCGACGTGCTCGAGGTCGTCGAGTCGCCCGGCGGGTCGCTGGCCGACCTGCTGCAGGCCAGCCACTGGCGGGTCGGTACGACGGCGCCCCTCGCCGTCGCCCGCGCCGCGGTCGAGGCGTTCCTCGCCGCCGACGAGGTGCTGGTCGAGCGGATGATGAAGAAGGGGCTGCGCGAGTTCGACTGCCGGTCCGCGGTGGTGCGGCTGGCGGTCGTCGAGCCGGCCGCCCCCGACGCCGGAGCCACGACCGCCCCCGGGGCCGGCGACACCGCCGAGCTCGACCTCCTGCTGCGCCACGGCGTGCCGTCGGTGCGCCCCGACGACGTGCTGACCGGGCTGCGCAACCTGACCGGGCTGGAGGTCGGGGAGGCGCCGCGCCTGACCCGCCTGGCCCAGGGCCCGTTCGACGAGACCTCTCAGGAGGTGGGCGACCCGCTCGCCGTGGGCAGGGCCTGACGACGTCGGTGGTGTGCGATACTCGCCGAGGCGTGGGTGTTCGGACAGCCCGCCGCGACGTGAGGCACGGAGCCGGTGACAGCGGCCCACGAGCCCGCGACCGCGGCAGCACCGCGACACCGCGCTGGCGGCACCGCCACCTGGCGGCGCGGCCCACGACAGGCTTAGCGCCCGCGCACCGGGCCACCGTTGCGCGAGCGACCCGACCACCCCGGGCGCCCGGCGTCCGGGGTCGACAGGAGCACAGTGCTCGAGAACCAGGTCGACCCGACCAACGACGAGACCAGCACCACCGACGGCACGGCGCAGGACGCGCCCCCCGCCCCCGAGGCGGCGCCCCCTCGGAAGCGTGCCCCCCGCAAGACCACCTCCCGTGCCAAGGCTGCGCCCGCTGCGCCCGCCGACGCCCCGGAGGTCGCGGCGACCGAGGCCGCGTCCGCCGCGCCGCCCGAGCCGGCTGACGGCGACGCCCCGGCGGCCCCCGCGAAGAAGGCCGCCGCCCGCAAGACCACGCGCGCGCCCCGCAAGAAGGCGGCCGCGGCCCCCGCGGCCCCCGAGGCCCCCGCCCCCGACGTCACCGCCCCGACGCCCGCCGCCGAGGCCGAGCTGACTCCCGAGGTCGCGCCCGAGGCCGCCCCGGCGACCGAGGCCACCGAGGCGCCCGCGCCGGCAAAGAAGGCCGCGCGGAAGAGCACCGCGAAGAAGTCCACCCCGCGCAAGCGCGCCGCCGCCCCGGCCGAGCAGGCCGTCGAGGCCACCGGCGACGCGTCGGCGCAGGCCCCGGCCGAGGTCGCCGTCGACGCCCCCGTGGCCGTCCCCGTCGCGACCCCCGGCACCGAGGTGCTCGTCGTCGACGCGTCGGCCGAGGCTGCACCGGCCGACGCCGCGCCGGCGAAGAAGGCCGCCGCCCGCAAGACCGCCGCCCGCAAGACCGCGGCGAAGAAGACCACCGCCAAGAAGGCCGCCTCGCGCAGCCGTGCCGCCGCTCCCGCTGAGGACGGCGTGGCCGGGTCCGCCGCCGAGACCACCCCCGAGGTCGCCCCGGAGGCCGCTCCCGAGGGCACCCAGGAGACCGAGGGTGCCGGTACGCCGGGCGCCGCGGGCGTGCCGCTCTTCCAGGTGCCGGACGCCACGGCGACCCCGCGTCGCCGTACCCGCAAGAAGGCCGAGGCGCCCGCGCCCGTCGAGCCGCCCGTGGAGGTGGAGGACGAGGAGCTCGAGGACGCCGAGGCGGCCGCCGAGGCCGAGGCCACCGAGAGCAGCGAGGCGAACGAGATCGCGGGGGTCGTCGAGGCCCTCGGGTCCGCCGCCGGCGAGACCGGCGCCGAGGACTCCGCCGGGGACTCCGACGAGGACTCCGACACGGACACCGACACGGACTCCGACGACGAGTCCGAGGACCGCTCCGACGACGGCTCCGACGACCAGGGCGAGGGGGGCGGCGCCCGCCGTCGCCGCCGCCGCGGTGGACGCCGCCGGCGCAAGTCGGGCGGCAACGGCGACCAGACCGACGGCCAGGGCGACGGCGCGAGCGACGGCCCGAGCGACGGCCCGAGCGACGACACCGAGACCGACACCGCGACGGGCGAGGCGGAGTCCGAGTCCGACCAGGCCGAGGGCGACCAGCCCGCCCAGGGCGGGCAGCGTCAGGGCGGTCGTGGCGGGCGCGGTGGCCGCGGCCGCGGCGGCCGTGCCACCGAGGAGCGCACCGACGCCCCGACCGACGACACGGACGACGCCGACGGCTCCGAGGGCGAGGGCGACGACGCCGGCAACGACGAGAACGGCGACGGCTCGGGCAGCGGCTCGTCGCGCCGCCGCCGCCGTCGTCGCCGCTCCGGCGACTCCTCGGGCGGGGGCAACGACGACCCGGAGAACACCGTCACGAAGGTGCGCTCCGCGCGGTCCGTCGAGGACGAGATCACGTCGATCTCCGGCTCGACCCGCCTCGAGGCGAAGAAGCAGCGCCGACGCGACGGCCGCGAGGCCGGCCGCCGCCGCGCGCCCATCGTCAGCGAGGCGGAGTTCCTGGCGCGCCGCGAGGCCGTCGACCGCGTCATGGTGGTGCGCCAGAAGGGCGACCTGACGCAGATCGCCGTGCTCGAGGACAAGGTGCTCGTCGAGCACTACGTGGCCCGCGAGTCGCAGACCTCGATCATCGGCAACGTGTACGTCGGCCGCGTGCAGAACGTGCTGCCCTCCATGGAGGCGGCGTTCATCGACATCGGCAAGGGCCGCAACGCGGTGCTCTACGCCGGCGAGGTGAACTGGTCGGCGCTCGGCCACAAGGACGGGCAGCCGCGGAAGATCGAGTCGGTGCTGTCGTCGGGCCAGACGGTGCTGGTGCAGGTCACCAAGGACCCGATCGGCCACAAGGGCGCCCGCCTGACCAGCCAGGTCAGCCTGGCCGGCCGCTTCCTCGTCTACGTGCCCGACGGCACCACGAGCGGCATCTCGCGCAAGCTGCCCGACACCGAGCGCACGCGCCTCAAGACGCTGCTCAAGGAGATCGTCCCCGACACGGCGGGCGTCATCGTGCGCACCGCCGCCGAGGGCGCCAGCGAGGAGGAGCTGACGGCCGACGTCGAGCGCCTCAAGGCCCGCTGGGAGGACATCGAGGCCCGCTCCAGCAAGGGCGGCGCGCCGCAGCTGCTGTACGGCGAGCCCGACCTCACGCTCAAGGTGGTCCGCGACCTCTTCACCGAGGACTTCTCGCGCCTCGTCATCGAGGGCGACGACGCCTGGGCCATGGTCTCGCAGTACGTCGCGGACGTCGCCCCCGACCTCGCCGACCGCCTCGAGCGCTACGAGCCCGACCGCTCGGCGAACATCAGCAAGGACGTCTTCGAGAAGTTCCGCGTCGACGAGCAGATCGCCAAGGGCCTGGACCGCAAGGTGTGGCTGCCCTCCGGCGGCTCGCTGGTCATCGACCGCACCGAGGCCATGACGGTCGTCGACGTCAACACCGGCAAGTTCACCGGCTCCGGGGGCAACCTCGAGGAGACCGTCACCAAGAACAACCTGGAGGCGGCCGAGGAGATCGTGCGTCAGCTCCGGCTGCGCGACATCGGCGGCATCATCGTCGTCGACTTCATCGACATGGTGCTCGAGAGCAACCGCGACCTCGTGCTCCGCCGGATGGTGGAGTGCCTGAGCCGCGACCGCACCCGCCACCAGGTCGCCGAGGTCACCTCGCTCGGTCTCGTGCAGATGACGCGCAAGCGCATCGGCACGGGCCTGCTCGAGTCGTTCAGCGAGAACTGCACCCACTGCCAGGGCCGCGGCGTCGTCATCCACGACCGCCCCGTCGACCCCAACAAGGGCAACGGTGGCAACGGCGGCGGCAGCAACGGTGGCGGCAACGGCAACGGCGGGGGCGACGACGACCGTCGCTCCGGCGGTCGCCGCGGTCGGGGCCGCGGCAAGGGTGGCGAGCAGGGGGAGTCCCGCCCGACGCCCGCCAAGGTCCCGACGCCGGCCGAGATCGCCGCGATGGCCCGGCCCACGCCCGCGGCCGAGGACGCGCCGGTGGACGACGTGCCGGTCGAGGACGCTGCAGCCGACGCCACCGAGGTCGCCCAGGTGGCCGAGACCGCGGCGCGCGACGACGCGGAGAGCGCCGTCGAGGTCGTGGCCGCCGCCGAGTCGGCGGAGCCCGACGACGTCGTCGTCGAGCCCACGCCCGAGCCCACGTCCGAGCCCACGCCCGAGCCCGAGCCGGCCTCCGAGCCCGCCCCGGCGTCCACCGGTCCGGTGACGCGCTCGGTGCGCCGCACGGCCCGCACGGCGAAGGTCGTCGCCACCAAGGAGGCCGTCGTGCTGACGGTCGACCCGGCGGCCGAGCCGGCCACGCCGGTCGTCTCGCCGGCGCCGAGCGTGACCGTCGTGACGCGGACGCGGCAGCGCGGCGTACCGACGACCGACTGACGCCCTGCAGGGCACCACGTAGCACCGACCGACGGCCCCCGGGGGAGACCCCGGGGGCCGTCGGCGTCAAGCAGGTCCACACCTCGGGAAGCCCTGGGCGACGCGGCTAATGCGCAGTAACTTGCTGGACATTGCTCGAGCCGTCGACCGAGAGGTGCGCCCCATGTCCTACCGTCCCGAGACCCTCGCCGTGCACGCCGGGCAGGAGGAGGCCGATCCGGCCACCAACGCCCGCGCGGTGCCGATCTACCAGACGACGTCCTACGTCTTCGACGACACCGAGCACGCCGCCAACCTGTTCTCGCTCGCGGAGCCGGGCAACATCTACACGCGGATCATGAACCCGACCCAGTCGGTGTTCGAGGACCGGATGACGCAGCTCGAGGGCGGCGTCGGCGCGCTGGCGACGGCCTCGGGCTCGGCGGCGATCACCTACTCGGTGCTCAACCTGACGTACGCGGGCGACAACATCGTGGCGCTGTCGACGCTGTACGGCGGCACCTACGCCCTCTTCGCGCACACGCTGCCGCAGTTCGGCATCGAGGTGCGGTTCGTGGACCCGGGCGACCCGCAGGCGCTCGACGCGGCCGTCGACGAGCGCACGAAGCTGGTCTTCGCGGAGACGATCGGCAACCCGCGCCTCAACGTGGTCGACATCCGGGCGTGGGCCGACGCGGCGCACGCGCACGGGCTGCCCCTGATCGTCGACAACACCACGCCGACGCCGTACCTCGCGCGGGTCTTCGACCACGGCGCGGACGTGTCGGTGCACTCGGCGACGAAATACATCGGCGGCCACGGCACGTCGGTCGGCGGCATCATCGTGGACTCCGGCAACTTCGACTGGGCGGCGCACGCCGAGCGGTTCCCCGGCCTGACGCAGCCCGACGGGGCCTACCACGGCGTGGTGTGGACCGAGGCGGTCGGCAACCTGGCCTACATCGTGCGGGCCCGCACGGTGCTGCTGCGCAACACGGGTGCCGCGGTCGCGCCGCTGAACTCGTGGCTGTTCCTGCAGGGCCTCGAGACGCTGCACCTGCGCCTCGAGCGGCACAGCGAGAACGCGCTGAAGGTGGCGCAGTGGCTGGCCGACCACGAGGCCGTCGCGTGGGTCAGCTACCCCGGCCTCGAGGGCGACCCCAACAAGGAGGTCGCCGACCGGATCCTCACGGGCAAGGGGTACGGCGGGCTCGTCAGCTTCGGCCTGCGCTCGGGCCGCGACGGCGGTCGTCGGTTCGTCGAGGCGCTCGACCTGTTCAGCCACCTGGCGAACATCGGCGACGCCAAGTCGCTGGCGATCCACAACGCCACGACCACCCACAGCCAGCTCACCACCGAGGAGCTCGAGGCGGCCGGCGTGCCGGAGGACCTCGTGCGGCTCTCCATCGGCATCGAGAACGTCGAGGACCTCATCGCCGACCTCGAGCAGGCGCTCGCCCAGGCCAAGTGAGCCCCGCGCCCCGGTGAGCGAGCCCGTCCTGTCCACCGACCCCGCGCCCCGCACGCTCGTGCGGGGCGACGGGGTCGGTCGCGTGACCACGCGCAGCGCCGTCGTGGCGACCCCCGACGACCCCCTGGTGCTCGCCGGGGGAGGGGTGCTCGAGCACGTCGAGGTGGCCTACGAGACGTACGGCGAGCTGTCCCCGGCCCGCGACAACGTCGTGCTCGTCGCCCACGCCCTCACCGGGGACGCCCACGCGGCGGGCCACCACGGCGACCCGTCGCGGCGGGGGTGGTGGGACGACCTGATCGGGCCCGGCCGGGCGGTCGACACCGACCGGTTCTTCGTCGTGTGCCCCAACCTGCTCGGTGGCTGCCGGGGCACCACCGGGCCGTCGTCGCCCGACCCCGCCACGGGCCGCCCGTACGGACCCGACTTCCCCGAGCTGACGGTGCAGGACCTCGTCGCCGTGCACCGTCGCCTCCTCGACGGGCTCGGCATCGGCACCGTGCACGCCGGGATCGGTGGGTCGCTGGGTGGCATGCAGGTGCTGCAGTGGCTGGGCGACGAGCCGGGGCGGGTACGCCGCGCCGTCCTCGTCGCGGCCACCGCCCGCCTGACCGCCGAGAACATCGGGTTCTCCGCCGTGGCCCGCGAGGCCATCACCTCCGACCCCGACTTCCACGAGGGCCGGTACGCCGAGCACGGCGTCGTCCCGGCGCGGGGGCTGAAGGTCGCGCGGATGATGGCCCACATCACCTACGTGTCGGCGCAGGGCCTGGAGGAGAAGTACGGCCGCGACGGCATCGAGGGCTACCTCCAGCACCAGGGCGAGTCGTTCGTGCGCCGCTTCGACGCCGGCTCCTACCTCGTGCTCACCCGACTGCTCGACCGCTTCGACCCGTTCGCCGACCCCGGCTTCGCTCCCGCCGTCGCGTCCGGCGACCCGGACGTGCTGGCACTCAGCTTCGACTCCGACTGGCGCTTCGGCACCGCGCACTCCGAGCTGATCGTCGAGCACCTCTCCGCCGCCGGCGCGCGCGTGCGCCACGTGGAGATCGCCTCGCCCTGGGGCCACGACTCGTTCCTGCTCCGCCCGCCCGGCTACCACGAGCTCGTGGCGGAGTTCCTCGAGGCGTGAGGGCCGGGTCACGCTTGTTCCGGTGGTCGAGGTGGTCCGCGGTCGTTTCGGTGGTCGAGGTGGCCGTGCCATCCGGTGGTTGAGGTGGCCGTGCCCGTGCTTGATCCGGTGGTTGAGGTGGCCGTGCCATCCGGTGGTTGAGGTGGCCGCGCTCGTTCCGGTGGTTGAGGTGGCCGTGCCATCCGGTGGTTGAGGTGGCCGCGTCAGCGGCCCTCGAAACTACGTCCGGATACCCCGGCGTCCGGGCGCGCCAACCCGCCTGACCTGCGCAAACTCGTTCTGTGGAGAACCCCCGTTCGCGGGCGAAAGTGTCGGTGGCCGGTGGTGTGATGGATCCATGACCGAGACGGCGCTGCACCCCATCACCGGGGTAGTGGCTCGCCTGCACGACGACCTCGATGAGGGTTACGACTTCGGTCTCCTGACGCTCGGCCCGGCCGAGACTCGTGCGGCGCTGGTGGAGGTGGAGCGGGCGGCGAACCGCCTCGCCGCCCTGCAGTCGCGGCTGCTCGCCCACGCCGCGTCGGTTCGGGCCGAGGACGCGACCGGCGCCCCGTCGACCGCGGTGTGGTTCGCGAACGCGAAGGTGACGCGCGCGGAGGCCCACCGGAGGGTCCGTGTCGCGGTCGCCACCCACGAGCGGTACGACGCCCTCACCGCTGCCTGCTCCTCCGGCGCGGTCTCACCCGGCCAGGCCGAGGTGATCGTCCGTGCGCTCGACGATCTCGATGACGGGCCGACGGAGTCGGTCGACCCCGGGGTGCTCGCCGACGCGGAACGAGCCCTGGTCGGGTTCGCCGCCGACCACGATGCGAAGGACCTGCGGGTGCTGGGGCGTCGGATCCTCGACATCGTCGCGCCCGCGATCGGTGAGGCCCGGGAGGCCGAGCTGCTGGCGAAGGAGGAGCGCGAGGCGGCCGCGAAGGTCCGGCTGACGATGCGCGAGGACGGGCAGGGCTGTGTGCACGGCCGGTTCACGGTGCCGGAGATGCACGGCGCGATGTTCGCCAAGATGGTCGACGCCATTGCCTCGCCCCGCCGTAGCCATCTCCACGACGACCCTGCCGACGCTCGGCCATCGTGGGAGCGGCGCGGCCTGGCGTTCGTCGAGCTGATCGAGCGGATGCGCGACGCCGACCTCCCCGACGCCGCCGGCGCAGGAGCGACCGTCGTCGTCACGATGCAGCTCGACACCCTCACCGGCGGCCTGGCCGCGGCTTCGCTGGACACCGGTCACCGCATCTCCCCGGGTGAGGCCCGGCGCCTCGCCTGCTGCGCAGACCTCGTGCCGGCTGTGCTGGGCACCAAGAGCGAGGTGCTCGACCTCGGCCGTTCCGCCCGGTTCCACACCAAGCCCCAGCGCATCGCACTGATTCTGCGCGACCAGGGCTGCACCGCCGAAGGATGTGACGCCCCGCCCCAGCGCTGCGAGGCCCACCACGACGACCCCTGGTCACGCGGCGGAGAGACCTCCGTCGAACGGGGCCGGTTGTTGTGCTGGCACCACCACCGCGTCGCGCACGACCCGACGTACCTCACCGAGACGCTCGGCACGGGGAAGGTCAGGTTCACCCGGCGGAACTGATGAATCCGCAACCCCGAACCGTGGTTTCGAGGGCCGCTGGCGCGGCCACCTCAACCACCGGGCCAGCGCGGCTATCCCACCCCTCGGTGGTTGAGGTGGGTTGCTCTGGCAACCCCTCGAAACCACACCCGGCCATCGCCGTGGTTTCGAGGGCCGCTGGCGCGGCCACCTCAACCACCGGACACGAGCGCGGCCACCTCAACCACCGGGCCAGCGCGGCCACCTCAACCACCGGACACGAGCGCGGCCACCCCCCGGTGGTTGAGGTGGGTTGCCCTGGCAACCCCTCGAAACCATCGCGCTCTCTGCCTCGCCCACCTGGTGCCGGGCTTCGTCACCTACGCCGGGCCGCGTCGTACCCTCGTCCTCACGGGGGCGGGCAGCGGCGTGCCGGTGCGGCTCGTTTTGCGGACCTCCGCCCTCATCCCTAGTATTGGTCCTCGGTGTGCTCGGAGTGCACCATCTCTGCGTGGCGCCGCCCCTGGCGTACGACGTCCGGCATCCCGGAGGTCGCGCTGTGCGGTGTGACCAGGCCCGGAGCAGCAGCAAAGTGATGAAGGAGACCGCGGTGTACGCGATCGTGCGCGCAGGCGCCAAGCAGCAGAAGGTTGCCGTGGGCGACGTCATCGAGATCGACAAGAGCACGGTCGCGGTGGGCGAGTCCCTCACCCTCCCCGTGGTCCTCGTCGTCGACGGCGACAAGGTGACCGCCACCAAGCTCGACAAGGCGTCGGTCACGGCCGAGGTCCTCGGTGCCTCGAAGGGTCCGAAGATCGTGATCCAGAAGTACAAGAACAAGACCGGCTACAAGAAGCGCCAGGGTCACCGCCAGAAGTACACCCAGGTCAAGGTCACCGACATCTCGCTCTGAGGCCCCCGGTCTCGCACCCACCTAAGGACTGACACATGGCTCACAAGAAGGGCGCCGCGTCCACCAAGAACGGTCGCGACTCCAACTCGCAGCGTCTGGGCGTCAAGCGCTACGGCGGCCAGACCGTCAACGCCGGCGAGATCATCGTCCGCCAGCGCGGCACGCACTTCCACCCGGGCAACGGCGTCGGCCGTGGCGGCGACGACACGCTGTTCGCGCTGGTCCCCGGTGCGGTCGAGTTCGGCACGCGCCGCGGTCGCCGCGTCGTGAACATCCTGCCGGGCGAGTGAGCTGACGCTCGTCGTACCCCCAGCACCACGTGAAGGGCGTCCCGATCTCGGGGCGCCCTTCGCGCGTTCCACCCCGGCTCCCCCAGGAGCCGTCCTGCAGCACCCGCAGCCACACCCCAGGAGCACCCCATGGCCGTCCCCACGTTCGTCGACCGCGTCACGCTGCTCGTCAGCGCCGGCCGCGGGGGCAACGGCGTCGCCTCCGTGCACCGTGAGAAGTTCAAGCCGCTCGGTGGCCCCGACGGCGGCAACGGCGGCCCGGGCGGCTCGGTGATCCTGCGGGTCGACCCGTCGGTGACGACGCTGCTCGACTACCACCACAGCCCCCGCCGCCGCGCCGAGCACGGCGGCCACGGCGCGGGTGCGCACCGCAACGGCTCCCACGGAGCCGACCTCGTCCTGCCCGTGCCCGACGGCACCGTGGTGCGCGGCGAGGACGGCGAGGCGCTCGCCGACCTCGTCGGCGCCGGCACCGAGATGGTCATCGCCGAGGGCGGTCGCGGCGGCCTCGGCAACGCCGCGCTGGCCTCCGCCAAGCGCAAGGCCCCCGGCTTCGCCCTCCTCGGCGAGCCCGGCGACGAGCTCACCATCACCCTCGAGCTCAAGGTCGTCGCCGACGTCGGCCTCGTCGGGTTCCCCAGCGCGGGCAAGTCCTCGCTCATCGCCGCCATGTCGCGGGCCCGGCCGAAGATCGCCGACTACCCGTTCACCACCCTCGTGCCCAACCTCGGCGTCGTCACCGCCGGCGACACCGTCTTCACGGTCGCCGACGTGCCGGGCCTCATCGAGGGCGCCAGCGAGGGTCGCGGCCTCGGCCACGACTTCCTGCGCCACGTCGAGCGCTGCGCCGCGCTCGTGCACGTCATCGACACCGCCAGCATCGAGCCGGGCCGCAACCCCGTCGACGACCTCGACGTCATCGAGAACGAGCTGGCCCGGTACGGCGGGCTCGAGGACCGCCCGCGCCTCGTCGCCCTCAACAAGGTCGACGTGCCCGACGGCGCCGACATCGCCGACATGGTGCTCGACGACCTCGCCGCCCGCGGCCTGCAGGTCTTCCAGGTCTCCGCGGCCTCCGGCGCCGGCGTGCGCGAGCTGACCTTCGCGATGGCCCGGATCGTCATGGAGGCCCGCGCCGCCAAGCCCGTCGTCGAGGCGACCCGCATCGTGCTCCGCCCCACGGGCGCCGACGGCGCCGAGGAGTTCACCGTCAAGCAGACCGGCGAGGGCTGGCGGGTGCGCGGCACCAAGCCGGAACGCTGGGTGCGCCAGACCGACTTCAGCAACGACGAGGCCGTCGGCTTCCTCGCCGACCGCCTCGACCGCCTCGGCGTCGAGGAGCGGCTCGTCAAGATGGGCGCCGTCGAGGGCGACACCGTCCTCATCGGCCACCCCGACAACGCCGTCGTCTTCGACTTCCGCCCCGGCATCGACGCGGGCGCCGAGATGCTCGGTCGCCGCGGCGAGGACCAGCGCTTCACCGAGGAGCGCCCCGCGGCCTCGCGCCGCCGCGCCATCGACGAGGCCTTCCCCGAGCGGGGCGAGGGCGAGGCGCGTGCCGACGTCGCCCGCCGCGTCGCCGGCCCGACCTCCTACGAGATCGGCGGCGAGGACGACCCCGACCGGGTCGAGGCCCCCGCCGACCTGCCCGAGGACCTGGGCTGGAGCGAGGACGACCCCACGCGGGACGAGCAGTGAGCGGACGGGCAGCGGGCGAGGTCCGCCGTACCGGGGGAGCCCGCACCGAGGTCACCGGCGCCCGACGCGTCGTCGTGAAGGTCGGCTCGTCGTCGCTGACGACCGCGGCCGGCGGCATCGACCCCGAGCGCCTCCACCGCCTCGTCGGCGCCGTCGCCGCCGTGCACCGCGCCGGCACCGAGGTCGTGCTCGTCTCGTCCGGCGCGATCGCCGCGGGCCTCGCGCCGCTCGGCCTCAAGCGCCGGCCGAAGGGCCTCGCGGCCCAGCAGGCCGCGGCGTCGGTCGGCCAGGGCCTGCTCGTCGCGCAGTACACCGCCGCGCTCGCCGCGCACGGGATCACCACCGGCCAGGTGCTCCTCACCGTCGACGACGTCACCCGCCGCTCGCACTACCGCAACGCCCACCAGACGTTCGCGAAGCTGCTCGAGCTCGGCGTGCTGCCGATCGTCAACGAGAACGACACGGTCGCCACCCAGGAGATCCGCTTCGGCGACAACGACCGCCTCGCCGCGCTCGTCGCCCACCTCGTGCACGCCGACCTGCTGGTGCTGCTCTCCGACGTCGACGGCCTGTACGACGGCAACCCGGCGCTGCCGGGCACCTCGCTCGTCACGGACGTCCGCACCGACGGCGACCTCGCCGGCATCGAGATCGGCTCGACCGGGTCGGCGGGCGTCGGCACCGGCGGCATGGTCACGAAGGTCGAGGCGGCCCGCATCGCGACCGGCGCCGGCATCCCCGTCGTCCTCACCTCGGCCCCGAACGCCGCCGCGGCCCTGACCGGCGAGGAGGTCGGCACCCTGTTCCACGCCACCGGCCGCCGCCGTCCCACCCGGCTGCTGTGGCTGCGGCACGCCACCGAGGCCAAGGGGTCGCTGCACCTCGACGCCGGGGCGGTACGCGCGGTGCTCGGCCGCCGCGCCTCCCTGCTGGCCGCGGGGGTCACCGGCGCGAGCGGGGCGTTCCACGCCGGCGATCCCGTCGACCTCGTCGGGCCCGACGGTGCCGCCGTGGCCCGCGGCCTCGTGAACTTCGACGCGGAGGAGATCCCGCGCCTCGCGGGCCGCTCGTCGGGCGACCTGGCCGCCGAGCTGGGCGCCGAGTACGAGCGGGAGGTCGTCCACCGCGACGACCTCGTGCTGCTCTAGCCCGCCTCGACGGCCCCGCAGGCGATGCGGTCGCCGGCGTCACCGGTGTCGCGGGTGTCCTGGTCCGGGCCCTCCGGCGCGTAGCGCTCCGGCACGTTGGCGAAGTTGTCCGCGCCCGCGTGCACCATGAAGGCGCTGCCGTCCTCGTCCTGCAGGTCCTCCACCGTGAAGCGGTCGGTCGTGGTGGTGAGCGTCGCCGTGCCGTCCTCGCGGGCCTGCAGCGACGACAGGTCGCCCTCGTGGTCGCCGTGGTCGCTCTCGCCGACGCCGAGGTGACCGCCGGCGGAGAGGAACGCGCCCAGGGTGGCCGGGTCGTCGGGCGCGGCGCTCTCGGGCTCGCACAGGCCGACGGTGTGCACGTGGAAGCCGTGGAAGCCGGGCGTCAGGCCCTCGACCTCCACCTCCACGCGCGTGCCGTCCTCCTCCTCGGTCAGGGTCACCGTGCCCACCTCGGTGCCCTCGAGGTCCTGCAGGGACACGACGAGCTCGCCGCCCTCCGACCCTTCCGAGACCTCGGAGCCCGAGGACCCGTCCACCTGCGCGGGCTCGGTGGAGCCGGTGTCGGACGGGATGGTGCCGCCGGTGCCGTCGTCGTTGTCGTCGTCGGACTCGTCGCCGCACGCGGCGAGGGCGCCGAGGGCGAGGACCGCGGCGGCCGACAGGCCGAGGGCGCGGGTGCGGGGGGAGCGGCGCTGCCGGGGTCGGGCGGGGATGGGCGGGGTCGTTCGGTTCACGGTTCCTCCTCGTCGCGGGTCCTGCGTCGGGCCGCGGCTCCGGTACCCCTCCGCGGCGCCACCGTGCGGGGCCGCCCGCCCGCGCCCGTAGGGTGCGCGCGTGCGCCGTACTCCCACCCCCGGGCCCGGTCCCCAGGACGGCTCGCTCGTGGCCCCCGTGCTCGCGGGCGTGGTGACGGCCCTGGTGGGCTTCACGTCGTCGTTCGCGGTCGTGCTGGCCGGCCTGCGGGCGGCCGGCGGGTCGCCGGAGGACGCGGCCTCGGGCCTGCTGGCGCTGACGGTGGCCTTCGGCCTGGGGATCGTCGGGCTGGCCCTGTGGCACCGGGTGCCCGTCACGCTCGCCTGGTCGACCCCGGGCGCCGCGCTGCTCGTCAGCACCGGGCAGGTCGACGGCGGCTGGCCGGCCGCGGTCGGCGCCTTCGCCCTCGTCGGCGTGCTCGTCGTGCTCACCGGTCTCGTGCCGTGGCTCGGGCGCCTTGTCGAGCGGATCCCGCCCTCGGTCGCGCAGGCCATGCTCGCGGGGGTGTTGCTGCCGCTGGTGCTCGCTCCCGTCGAGACGGTCGGGGCCAGCCCCGCGCTCGCGCTGCCCGTGGTGGCGACCTGGCTCGTCGTGACCCGGTGGGCGTCCCGCTGGGCGGTGCCGGCGGCGCTGGTGGCGTGCCTCGCCGTGATCGCGGTCGAGCTGACGCGCTCCGGCACGAGCGTCGACGGCCCGCTGCTGCCGGTGCTCACCTGGACGACGCCGACGCTCACCCCGGCCGCCGTCGTGGGCATCGCCCTCCCGCTGTACGTCGTGACGATGGCCTCCCAGAACGTGCCGGGGGCGGCGGTGCTCCGCTCCTTCGGGTACGGCGTGCCCTGGCGCTCGTCGATGGCCGTGACCGGCGTCGGCACCGTCGCGGCCGCACCGTTCGGCGGCCACGCGATCAACCTGGCGGCGCTGTCGGCCGCGCTCGCGGCGGGGGAGGAGGCGGGTCCGGACCGGGACCGCCGCTGGGTCGCGGCGCTGAGCGCGGGGGCGGCCTACCTCCTGCTGGCGCTCGTGTCCGGCGCGTTGACCACGCTGACCGCCGCCGCCCCGTCGGGCCTGGTCGAGACGGTCGCGGGTCTCGCCCTGCTCGGGGCGTTCGGCGCGGCCGCCGCCACCGCGATGGCCGACCCCGCCAGCCGCACGAGCGCGGTCGTCACCTTCCTGGTCGCCGCGGGCGGGGTGAGCGTCGCCGGGATCGGCGGCGCCTTCTGGGCGCTGGTGGCGGGCCTGGTCGTGCGGGCCGTCCTCGAGCGTCCCCGCGCGGTCGGCGACACGGCGTAGCGGCGGGGTGCGGCGTACCCTGGTCGGCGCCATGCCCGAACCCGACCTCACCGCGAGCGACGCGCGCACCTACCTCGACCACGCGGCCACCACGCCGCTGCGGCCGGAGGCCCGCGACGCCCTGCTGGCGCACCTCGGCGCACCGGGCAACCCGGCGTCGCTGCACGGCGCCGGCCGGGCCGCGCGGCGGGTGCTGGAGGAGTCGCGCGAGAGCGTCGCCGAGAGCCTGGGCTGCCGGCCGAGCGAGGTCTTCTTCACCTCCGGCGGCACCGAGTCCGACAACCTGGCGGTCAAGGGCATGTTCTGGACGCGGCACGCCGCCGACGACCGTCGCCGCCGCGTGCTCGTCTCCGCGGTCGAGCACCACGCCGTGCTCCACGCCGCGCTCTGGCTGGGCCAGCACGCGGGCGCCGAGGTCGAGCTGCTGCCCGTCGACCACGCGGGCCGCGTCGAGGTCGCCGCGCTGGCCGAGGCGCTCGCCACCCCCGAGTCCGTCGCCCTGGTCTCGGTGATGTGGGCCAACAACGAGACCGGCGTGCTCCAGCCCGTCGAGGAGGTCGCACGCCTGTGCCACGAGGCCGGCGTGCCGTTCCACACCGACGCGGTGCAGGCCGTCGGCGCCGTGCCCGTCGACGTGACCGCGGCCGACGTCGACCTGCTGACCGCCACCGGCCACAAGGTCGGCGGCCCCCACGGCGCCGGCGTGCTCGTCGCCCGCCGTGGCGTCGTCCCCACGGCCCTGCTCCACGGCGGCGGCCAGGAGCGCGACCTGCGCAGCGGCACCGTGGGCGTCCCCTCGGTCGCCGGTCTCGCCGCCGCCTTCGAGATCGCGGTCAAGGAGCAGCCCGAGTCCGCCACGCGCCTCGCCCACCTGCGCGACGGCCTGGTGGCCGGCGTCCGCGAGCTCGTCCCGGGTGCCGTGCTCAACGGCGCCGTCGCGGCCCGCCTGCCGGGCATCGCGAGCATCGGGTTCCCCGGCTGCGAGGGCGACTCCCTGCTCATGCTGCTCGACGCCCGTGGCGTCGAGGTCTCCACGGGCTCGGCCTGCTCGGCGGGCGTGCCCCAGCCCAGCCACGTGCTGCTGGCCGCGGGCCAGGACGAGCTCGCCGCCCGCAGCACCCTGCGCTTCTCCCTGGGCCACACCAGCACCGAGGCCGACGTCGCCGCCGTGCTCGCCGCCATCGGCCCCGTCGCCGAGCGGGCCGGCGCCGCGCGCCGGGTGCGCCGGTGACCGGCACGGCGCCGCTGCGGGTCGTGGCCGCCATGTCCGGCGGCGTCGACTCGGCCGTGGCCGCCGCCCGCGCCGTCGAGGCCGGCCACGACGTGACGGGCGTGCACCTCGCGCTCTCGCGCAACCCCGCGTCGTACCGCTCGGGGGCCCGCGGCTGCTGCACGATCGAGGACAGCAACGACGCGCGGCGGGCGGCCGACGTGCTCGGCATCCCGTTCTACGTGTGGGACATGAGCGAGGAGTTCCACGCCGACGTCGTCACCGACTTCATGGACGAGTACGCCGCCGGCCGCACCCCCAACCCGTGCCTGCGCTGCAACGAGCGGATCAAGTTCGCCGCGGTGCTCGACCGCGCGCTCGCCCTGGGCTTCGACGCGGTCGCGACCGGCCACTACGCCGAGCTGCGCGCCGGGGCCGACGGCCTCGTCGAGCTGCACCGGGCGGCCGACGCGGCGAAGGACCAGTCCTACGTGCTCGGCGTGCTCGACCAGTCCCAGCTGCGGCACTCGCTGTTCCCGCTCGCGGGCTCCGCCAAGCCCGACGTACGGCGGGAGGCGGCCGCCCGCGGGCTGCTCGTCGCCGACAAGCCCGACAGCCACGACATCTGCTTCGTCGCCGACGGCGACACCGCCGGCTGGCTCGGGGAGAAGCTCGGCGACCGGGCGCCCAACCACGGCGGCGACATCGTCGACGACGCCACCGGCGAGGTGCTGGGCACCCACGGGGGCACCTACGGCTACACGATCGGCCAGCGTCGCGGCCTGCGCCTGGGGCGCCCGGCCCCCGACGGCCGTCCGCGCTTCGTGCTCGACATCGAGCCGGTCTCCGGCACGGTCCGCGTCGGTCCCCGCGAGCGGCTGCGCGTCACCGGCCTGCGCGGCGTGCGGCCCCGCTGGTGCGGCGCGGCGCCGCGGGCCGGCGTACCGCTCGAGTGCACCGTGCAGCTGCGCGCCCACGGTGCCGAGCACCGAGCGGTCGCGACCGTGACCGAGCCCGACCGGACCGACGGCAGCGACGAGGGGGAGGGTCTCGACGTGGAGCTGCTCGACGCGGCCGAGGGCATCGCGCCCGGCCAGGCGGTCGTGGTCTACGACGGCACCCGCGTGGTCGGGTCGGCCACCATCGCGACGACCCGGCGGGCGGTGCCCGCGTGAGCCTCGCGACCGGCGTCGGGTCCCACCCCGGCGAGACGCAGCACGACTTCGACGAGGCCGTGCGCATGGTGCTCGACCTGCTGCCCGACCTGCCCTACCTCCCCGAGGTGCCGGGGCGCGGCGTCGGCGCGGCGATGACCGGGCGCACGCTGGGCCTGCAGACCGGCCTCGACGTCGACCTGCAGCCGGCGGGCTGGCGGCTGACCGGTACGTCGGGTGCCCCGGGTCGCGACCAGCGGCGCGCCCGCAGCCTGCTGGGCCAGGACCTCGACGCGCTCGAGGAGCGCGTGCAGGACCGCACCGGCGCGTTCAAGGTGCAGGTCACGGGGCCGTGGACTCTGGCCACCACCACCGAGCGGCCGCGCGGCGACAAGGTCCTGGCCGACCACGGCGCCCGGCGCGACCTCGCCCAGTCGGTCGCGGAGGCCGTCGGCGAGCACGTCGCCGAGGTGCGCCGCCGCGTGCCCGGCTGCGACCGCCTCGTCGTGCAGGTCGACGAGCCCGCCCTCGCCGCCGTGCTCGACGCCCGGGTGCCGACCGCCTCGGGCTGGGGGCGCCACCGCGCCGTCGACCGCCCGGAGGCCTCCGACGTGCTGGGCTGGGTGCTCGGCGCGGTGCGCGAGGCGGGCGCCGAGCCGTGGGTGCACGCCTGCGCCGCCGGCACGCCGTGGTCGCTCGTGCACGGCGCGGGCGCGGAGGGTCTCGTGGTCGACCTCGACGTGCTGGTGGCGGACGACCTCGAGCAGCTGGCGCTCGCGCACGAGGCGGGCGCCGCGCTCGTGCTCGGCGTCGCCGACCCGACCGGCCCGGTCGTCGGCTACCAGGACCTCGCCGTGCGCGCCGAGCGCTGGCTCGACGTCGTGGGGCTCGCGCCGGGCGAGCGGCTCGGCCTCGCCCCGGGCTGCGGCCTCGCGGGCGCGGCGGCCGCCGACGTGCCGCGCGTGCTGCGCGCCCTGGTCGACGCCGCCCGGCGGCTCGACGACCGCGCCTGAGGCGGTACGGCGACGCCCTTGCCGCGCGTGCCTACGGTCGACAGGAGCAGCCCCGGCGATCCCGGGGACCCGATGCGCAGCAGGAGGCAACCATGACCGAGTCCGGCACCGACGCCACCGGCCTGCAGGGCCGCACCGTCGCGATCATCGCGAGCGACCACTTCGAGGAGGCGGAGCTCGTCACGCCCCGCGACGAGCTCTCCGCGCAGGGCGCCACCGTGCTCGTCTACTCGCAGAGCGGCCACGAGATCCAGGCCGTCGAGGGCGACACCGAGAAGACCCGCAAGATCGCCGTCGACGGCGCGTTCGGCGACGTCGACGTGGCCGCGATCGACGCGCTGGTCGTGCCGGGCGGCACGGTCAACGCCGACACGATCCGCACCGACGAGACCGCGCAGCAGCTTGTCACCTCCGCCCTGGAGGCCGGCAAGCCGACCGCGGTCATCTGCCACGGTCCGTGGCTGCTCGTCTCGGCGGGCCTCGTCGAGGGCCGCCGCCTCACGAGCTACCCCAGCCTCGCCGACGACGTCCGCAACGCCGGCGGCGACTGGGTGGACGAGGAGGTCGTCGTCGACGGCGACCTCATCACGAGCCGGAACCCGGGCGACCTGCCCGCGTTCGTCGGCGCGATCTCGTCGGCCCTCAGCGCGAAGCACGGCTGAGCAGCGCCGCGCAGGCCTCGACGGCCGGGTCGTTCCAGGCCCCCGCGCGGCGGAACACGTAGTGCCCGACGGGGCCCGCGTCACGGAAGGTGGCGCGGGCCCCGTCGGCGTTCGGGTACGGCGGGGTTCAGCCGACGTGGACGCCCTCCGGGCCGTCGGTCGCCAGCTCGGTGTGCTTGACGTCGAGGAACAGCCAGACGACGAGCGAGCCGAGCAGGATGACGCCCGCGCCCACGAGGAAGGCGGTGGTGGCGCCGTCGGCGAAGGAGCCGAGGTACGTCGCGCCCTCGACGAGGCCGCCGGCCTGCTCGGGCGGGACCCCGGCGCCGGAGGCGGCCTGGCCGGCCTGCGGGCCGAGGACCTCGGCGCGGTTCGACGCCACGTGGCTCGCCACGGTGCTCAGCGCCGCGAGACCGAGCGCGCCACCGACCTGCTGCATGGTGTTGAGCACGCCGGAGCCGATGCCCGAGTCCTCGGAGCGCACGTGGTGCACCGCGGTGAGCGTCAGCGGCACGAACGTCATGCCCATGCCGAAGGACATCAGCACGAGGAACGGGAAGACCGTGCCCCAGTAGTTGATGTCGACGGCCGGATCGCCCGCGGCGAGGGCGCCGACGACGTCGCCGGCGGCCAGGTCGGAGGGCAGGCGCGAGAAGCCGAACAGCGCGATCGCGGCCAGGATGGTGCCGACGCCGGCGACGTAGCGCGGGTCGATGCGGTTGACCAGGTTGGACGACAGGGTGGCGCCGGCGACGATGCCGAACGAGAACGGCAGGAACGCGAAGCCGGTCTGCAGGGGCTCCCAGCCGCCGATGTTCTGCACGTAGAGGCTGAGGAAGAAGAACATCGCGAACATGGCCGCGGGCACCATCATCATCGCCACGAAGCTCGCCGCACGGGTGCGGTTGGCGAAGATGCGGATCGGCATGAGCGGGTCGGGCACGCGGACCTCGATGACGACGAACGCGACGAGGAGCGCGACGCCGGCTGCGAGCGCGGCGATGGTCCAGGTGTCGCCCCAGCCGTGCGCCTCCTCGCCGGCCCGGGTGAGGCCGTAGACCACGCCGAGCAGGCCGAGGGTGCCGGTGATGGCGCCGGGCACGTCGAGACGACCCACGCCGCGGGCCGACTCGGGCAGGAAGCGGGGCGCGAGCAGCGCGGCGACGATGCCGATCGGCACGTTGATGAGGAACGTCAGGCGCCAGCCCTGGACGTCGAGGCCGACGATCGAGTCGAGACCGGTCAGCCAGCCGCCGAGCACCAGGCCGAAGGCGGCGCCGATGCCGGACATCGCGGCGTACACCGCGAACGCCCGGTTGCGCGCCGGGCCGGCCGGGAACGCCGTCGTGATGAGCGCGAGGGCGGCGGGCGAGGCGAGCGCCGCGCCGAGGCCCTGCAGGCCACGGGCGCCGAGCAGCAGGCCCTCGTTCGTGGCGAGGCCGCCGAGCAGCGAGGCGACCGCGAAGACCACGAGGCCCATGATGAAGACGCGCCGGCGCCCGAGCAGGTCGCCGAGGCGCCCGCCGAGCAGGAGCAGGCCGCCGAAGGCCAGGGCGTAGCCCGTGACGATCCACGACAGGTTCGCCGATTCGATGGAGAGGTCGTCGCCGATGTAGGGCAGGGCGATGTTGGCGATCGTGGCGTCGAGCACCACCATCAGCTGCGCCACCGAGATGAGCACGAGGGCCCATCCCGGGTGACGGGCCGGGGCCGGCGGGGCGGCGTCGCCCTGCGCGGGGGCAGGGCTGGCCGAGGACAGGTCGGTCATGGGGTTCCTTCGGGTGGGGCGGCGCAGACGGGCAGGAGAGAGGTGACCGGCGTACGGCGGTGCGCGGGCCGGTCGGGCAGCGGGCGTGCGTGACGCCCGGGCGTCAGGACGGGGTCGCTGCGGACGGCCTCGTCGCCGCCGGCAGGATGATCTCGTCGATGATGCGGGTGATGGCCGCGGGCGTGGGCGGGTCGCCCAGCACCACGGTGCGGTGGATGACGATGCCCGGCAGGGCGGGCTCGAGCAGGTCCAGGTCGAGGTCGGCGCGGATCTCGCCGCGGCGCTGGGCCCGGGCGTAGATCTCGCGGGTGACGGCGGCCTTGGGGCCGATCACGCGCTCGCGGAAGCCCTCCGCGAGCTCGGGGTCGGTCGTGAGGGCGGTGATGACGCTGACGAACACGCTGATGGCCTCGTCGTTGACGAAGCCGTCCTCGGTCGCGAACGCGGCGACGAGGTCACCGCGCAGGGAGCCCGTGTCGACCGGGGCGACGGGCCCGGCCTTCAGGCTGCAGAGGGCGTCGATGACCAGCTGCGCCTTGGTGGACCAGCGGCGGTAGAGGGTCGCCTTCGACGCCTTGGCCCGGCTCGCCACCGCGTCCATCGTCAGGCGGTCGTAGCCCACCTCCGCGAGCACCGCGGCCGTGGCGTCACGGATCTGCTGCTCGCGGTCGCCCTCGACGCGGGGGCGGCACATCGGACGGGGGAGGTTCATCGGGTCCTTCGGGTGGATGGAACGGAACGGTTTCGTTCCGTCGAGAACGTACACCCGCCGCGACGGATGGAACAACCTCGTTCCATCACTGTTCACCGAGACGCCCGTCACGGCTCGCTCCGGCGGCCGTCGGCGCCGCCCGGCAAGATGTCCCCATGAGCGATGCGAGCACCGGGGTCGACGGCGGGGTCGGCGGCGAGGTCGAGGAGCGGCTCGGTGCCGAGCCCGCGGTGAGCCCGGCCCCGGAGGAGGCGCGCGAGCGCCACCGCGAGCTGGCGGAGCAGGTCGACGACGCCCGCTGGCGCTACTACGTGCTCGACTCCCCGACGCTCTCGGACGCCGACTTCGACGCGCGGATGCGCGAGCTGGAGGCGCTGGAGGAGGCCCACCCCGAGCTGCGGACGCCCGACTCGCCGACGCAGCGGGTCGGCGGGGCGGTGTCGACGGAGTTCACGGCCGTCGACCACCTCGAGCCGATGATGAGCCTCGACAACGCGTTCACCCACGACGAGCTCGCGGCCTGGTACGCCCGGCTCGGCCGCGACGGCGTCGGTGCCCCGGCCCTGCTGTGCGAGCTGAAGGTCGACGGCCTCGCCATCAACCTGCTCTACGAGGAGGGCCGCCTCGTGCGCGCGCTCACCCGGGGCGACGGCCGCACGGGGGAGGACGTCACGCCCAACGTGAAGACCATCGACTCCGTGCCCCACCGCCTCACCGGCACGGACGAGCACCCGGTGCCGGCGCTGCTCGAGGTGCGCGGCGAGGTGTTCCTGCCCGTCGAGGCCTTCGAGCGGCTCAACGTCGCCATGACGGAGGCCGGCAAGCAGGTCTTCGCCAACCCGCGCAACGCCGCCGCCGGGTCGTTGCGCCAGAAGGACCCCCGGGTCACCGCCACCCGCGCGCTCGGCATGGTCTGCCACGGCATCGGCGCGCGCCGCGGCTTCGAGCCCACCACCCAGTCGCAGGCCTACGAGGCGCTGCGCGCGTGGGGGCTCCCGACGTCCGACCGGGCCGAGGTCGTGCCGGACCTGACGGGCGTGCAGGCGTACGTCGAGCGGTACGGCGAGCGCCGCCACTCCGTGGAGCACGAGATCGACGGCGTCGTCGTGAAGGTGGACGACGTCGCGCTCCAGCGGCGCCTGGGCTCCACCAGCCGGGCCCCGCGCTGGGCGATCGCGTTCAAGTACCCGCCCGAGGAGGTCAACGCGAAGCTCCTCGAGATCATGGTCAACACGGGCCGCACCGGGCGCGTCACGCCGTTCGGGCGGATGGAGCCCACGCGCGTCGCCGGGTCGACCGTCGAGCTGGCGACGCTGCACAACGCCCACGAGGTGCAGCGCAAGGACGTGCGCCCGGGCGACACCGTCATCCTGCGCAAGGCGGGCGACGTGATCCCCGAGATCGTCGGCCCGGTGCTCGACCTGCGCCCCGAGGGTCTCGAGCCCTGGGTGATGCCCACCGAGTGCCCGGCCTGCGGCACGCCGCTGGCGCAGCAGAAGGAGGGCGACAAGGACCTGCGCTGCCCCAACCACGAGCAGTGCCCCGCGCAGGTGCGCGAGCGCGTGTTCCACGTGGCCGGCCGGGGCGCGTTCGACATCGAGGGCCTCGGCTACGAGGCCGCGGTTGCCCTGCTGCAGGCCGGCGTCATCGCCAACGAGGGCGACGTGTTCGACCTCGACGAGGCCAAGCTGCTGCGCACCGAGCTGTTCACCCGGGCCGCCAAGAAGGCCGAGCGCGACGCGGGCGCCGGGCCGCGCGTGCTCAACGCCAACGGGCGGCGCCTGCTCGACAACCTCGACAAGGCCAAGGACGTGCCGCTCTGGCGCGTGCTCGTCGCCCTCTCGATCCGCCACGTCGGGCCCACCGCGGCCCGCGCGCTGGCGACCGAGCTGGGCTCGCTCGAGGCCATCCGCTCCGCCTCCGAGGCCGAGCTCGCGGCCGCGGCCGGTGTCGGCCCGACCATCGCCGAGGCCGTCGTCGAGTGGTTCGCGGTCGACTGGCACTGCCGCATCGTGGACACGTGGGCCGTCGCGGGCGTCCGCACGGCCGACGAGCGCGACGAGTCGACGCCGCGCACGCTGGAGGGCCTCACCGTCGTCGTCACCGGCTCGCTCGTGGACTTCAGCCGTGACTCCGCCAAGGAGGCGATCCTGTCGCGCGGCGGGAAGGCCGCGGGGTCGGTGTCGAAGAAGACCGACTACGTCGTCGTCGGCGAGAACGCCGGCACGAAGGCCGAGAAGGCGGAGCAGTTCGGCGTGCGCATCCTCGACGAGGACGGGTTCAAGGCGCTGCTGGAGGCCGGGCGCGCCGGGGTCGGCGACGACGAGCCCGCGCAGGCGGAGGCGGGGCCGGAGGCCTGAGGGGCCCGGCGTCGGTGGAGCCAGGCGGACCGCGCCGCGCCGACCGAGCTCTCGCGGGCCGAACGGAGCAGGGCCATCGCCTGACGCCCATCTCGTGCAGGGGGAACGGACCGAGCTGAGCGGAAGCGGCACCTCGGCGGCGAGGGAGACGTCGTCGAAGCCCACGACCGCGACGTCCCGACCCGCCGTGGGGCCGTCCGCCCGCAGGGTGCTGAGCGCGTCGATGGCCGTCGTGACGTCCCTCGTGGTCCCGGCCGTCGGGCTGTCTGTCTAGGACCGGGGCTCGGCGGGTTCCATCCCGAAGAACAGCCAGCCCTCGTCGGTCGACCGGACGAAGAGAGCGGCGGCATCCCCGTCGTACGCCTCGGTGAACGGCACCACGAACACGGCGATGTCGTCGACGGTGACGTCGAGCTCCTCCTCGATCGAGGCGGCGAACTCGTCCCAGTCGGTGTCGGCCGGCTCCTCGCCCTCCGTGTCGCCGGAGCCCAGGACCTCCTTGCGGCCGACCTGCGCCTCGGGGTCCTCGGGCAGCTCGAGGTCGCCCGTCCCGGCGGCGTCGACGAGCGCCGCGTGGTGCGTCTCGTTGTCGGGAGCCTCGACGAGGTCGGACCAGGCCGCGTCGGTGGAGGCCTGCTCGAACGCGTCGAGGTCGTCGTCGAGGATCGAGGTGCGCCACGCGGCGTAGGCGTCCTCGGCGGTGCCGACGGTGTCGGCAGTAGTCGTGGACTCCTCAGCCGTCGTGCCGCCGCCACCAGGCCCCTCGCCGCACCCGGCGAGCGCGACGCTGAGGGTGGCGGCGATCGCGAGGTGAGCCAGGCCTGACGTCCGGGGGTTCATGGGCGTCGATCATGTGCCCCGGGCCGTGGGGCCAAACCCGCGGCGGGTCGCCACGCGCGGCACGGCGCGGCCGGGCGCGGCCGGGCGGGGCCGGGCGGGGCCGGGCGGGGCGGGCGGGGCGGAGGCGGGGCCGGAGGCCTGAGGCCGCGGCGTCGGCGGCGCTGCCTAGGATGGCGTCCATGCCCGACACCCCCCCGGCGCTGACGCGCGAGGACGTGGCGCACCTCGCCGACCTCGCCCGCATCGACCTGTCCGACGCCGAGCTCGACCACCTGGCCCCGCAGCTGTCGGTGATCCTGGAATCGGTGGCCTCGATCCAGGGCGTGGCCGGCGACGACGTCCCGCCGACGTCCCACCCGCTGCCGCTGACCAACGTGTTCCGCGAGGACGTGGTGACGCCCGGCCTGAGCGCCGCCGAGGCCCTTGCCGGCGCGCCGGCCGTCGAGCAGCAGCGCTTCAGCGTGCCGCGCATCCTGGGGGACGAGCAGTGAGCACCACGAACGGCGACCTGACCCGGCGTACCGCTGCGGAGCTGGCCGACGCGCTGGCCGCGGGCGAGACGACCTCGGTCGAGCTGACCCAGGCCCACCTCGACCGCATCGCGGCCGTCGACGGCTCCGCCGAGGCGGGCGTGCACGCCTTCCTCCACGTCGACCCCGAGGGCGCGCTGGAGCAGGCGCGCGCCTCCGACGAGCGACGGGCCGCCGGCACGCCGGCGCACCTGCTCGACGGCGTGCCGATCGCGGTGAAGGACATCTTGACCACGACGGGCCTGCCCACGACGTGCGGCTCGAAGATCCTCGACGGGTGGGTGCCGCCGTACGACGCGACGGTCGTCACGCGCCTCAAGGCGGCGGGCCTGCCGATCCTCGGCAAGACCAACATGGACGAGTTCGCGATGGGCTCCTCCACGGAGCACTCGGCCTACGGCCCGACGCGCAACCCGTGGGACCTCACGCGCATCCCCGGTGGCTCGGGCGGCGGGTCCGCGGCCGCGGTCGCGTCCTACCAGGCGCCGCTCGCGCTCGGCACCGACACGGGCGGCTCGATCCGCCAGCCGGGCGCCGTCACGGGCACGGTCGGCGTGAAGCCGACGTACGGCGGGGTCTCCCGCTACGGCCTCGTGGCGCTGGCCAACTCGCTCGACCAGGTCGGGCCGGTGACCCGCACGGTCCTCGACTCGGCGCTGCTCCACGAGCTCGTCGGCGGCCACGACCCGCGCGACTCCACCAGCATCCCGCAGCCCGTCCCCGGCCTCGTCGCGGCGGCGCGGCAGGGTGCGGCGGGCGACGTCGCCGGGCTCAAGGTCGGCGTCGTGCGCGAGCTGGGCGGCGAGGGCTGGCAGCCGGGCGTGATGGCCCGCTTCGACGAGGCGGTCGAGGCGCTGGTCGCCGCGGGCGCCGAGGTCGTCGAGGTCTCCTGCCCGAGCTTCGTGCACGCCATGGCGGCGTACTACCTGATCCTCCCGGCCGAGTGCTCCTCGAACCTCGCGAAGTTCGACGCGATGCGCTACGGCCTGCGGGTGCTGCCCGCGGGCGTCGCCGCGCCGAGCGCGGAGGAGGTCATGCGGGCCACTCGCGACGCCGGCTTCGGCGACGAGGTGAAGCGCCGGATCATCCTGGGCACCTACGCGCTGTCGTCGGGCTACTACGAGGCCTACTACGGCCAGGCGCAGAAGATCCGCACGCTCATCAGCCGCGACTTCGCGGCGGCCTTCGAGCAGGTCGACGTGCTCGTCAGCCCGACGGCGCCGACCACGGCGTTCCCGCTGGGCGAGAAGCTCGACGACCCGCTGGCGATGTACCGCGGGGACCTCGCGACCATCCCGGCCAACCTCGCCGGCGTGCCGGGCATCTCGGTGCCCGCCGGCCTGGCGGACGAGGACGGGCTGCCCGTCGGCTTCCAGGTGCTGGCGCCGGCGCTGGCCGACGACCGGGTCTACCGGGTGGGCGCCGCGGTCGAGGCGCTGCTGGGCGAGAAGTGGGGTGGCGCCCTGCTGGAGCAGGCGCCCGAGCTGGAGGAGGTCGGCCGATGAGTGCGAGCACCGAGGTGCTGGTGGACTTCGACGAGGCGCTGGAGCGCTACGACCCCGCACTGGGGCTCGAGGTCCACGTCGAGCTGAACACCGCCACGAAGATGTTCTGCGGCTGTCCGGCCACGTTCGGCGGGGAGCCCAACACGCAGGTCTGCCCGACCTGCCTGGGCCTGCCGGGCGCGATGCCGGCGGTCAACGGCAAGGCCGTCGAGGCCGCGATCCGCATCGGGCTGGCGCTCAACTGCGAGATCGCCGAGTGGTGCCGCTTCGCGCGGAAGAACTACTTCTACCCGGACATGCCGAAGAACTTCCAGACGTCGCAGTACGACGAGCCGATCGCCTTCGACGGCTTCATGGACGTCGAGGTCGACGGCACGACGTTCCGCGTCGAGATCGAGCGCGCCCACATGGAGGAGGACACCGGCAAGTCCACCCACGTCGGTGGCGCGACCGGCCGGATCCACGGCGCGGACCACTCGCTCGTCGACTACAACCGCGCCGGCATCCCCCTCATCGAGATCGTCACCCGCCCGATCGTCGGGGCCGGCGCCCGCGCGCCCGAGGTGGCCCGCGCGTACGTCGCGCAGCTGCGCGACCTGATCCTCGCCCTCGGCGTCTCCGAGGCCCGGATGGACCAGGGCAACCTGCGCGCCGACGTCAACCTCTCGCTGGCGCCGAAGGGCAGCGGCGTGCTCGGCACCCGCAGCGAGACGAAGAACGTCAACTCGTTCCGCTCGGTGGAGCGCGCCGTGCGCTTCGAGGTCGCTCGCCACGCGGGCGTGCTCGACGCGGGCGGCAAGGTCGTCCAGGAGACGCGCCACTTCCACGAGGACACCGGCATCACGACGTCGGGCCGCGAGAAGTCGGACGCGGAGGACTACCGCTACTTCCCCGAGCCCGACCTGGTGCCCGTCGCCCCCAGCCGGGAGTGGGTCGAGGAGCTGCGGGCCACGCTGCCGGAGAACCCGACGGCCAAGCGCGCCCGGCTGCAGGCCGAGTGGGGCTACACCGATCTCGAGATGCGCGACACGGTCGGCGCGGGCGCGTTCGGCCTGGTGGAGGAGACCATCGCCGCCGGCGCGTCGCCCCAGGCCGCGCGCAAGTGGTGGGTGGCCGAGCTGGCGCGCCGCGCCAACGACACGGGCGTCGAGCTCGCGGCCGTGGGCGTGACCCCGGCGCAGGTCGCGGCCGTGCAGGCCCTCGTCGAGGGCGGCACGATCAACGACAAGCTCGCGCGCCAGGTCTTCGACGGCCTCGTGGCCGGGGAGGGCACCCCCGAGGAGATCGTGGCCGCGCGCGGCCTGGCGATCGTCTCCGACGACGGGGCGCTGGGCGCCGCGGTGGACAAGGCCATCGAGGCCAACCCCGACGTGGCCCAGAAGATCCGCGACGGCAAGGTCGCCGCGGCCGGCGCGCTCATCGGCGCGGTCATGAAGGAGATGCGGGGCCAGGCCGACGCCGGGCGCGTGCGCGAGCTGGTGCTCGAGCGCCTGTCCTGACCCCGCGCCGGCGACGGGGGAGGTGCGTCCGATCTCGGTTATGGTGTCGGGGCTCGCCGTCCGGCGGGCACAGATCCACGCCCGCACTCGGGGGAAGCCGGTCGAACTCCGGCGCTGACCCGCAACCGTGGGCCGCGCCCCTCCACCCGAGGGGCGCGGCGAGCCGGAGCACCCGTCGCGACGCGTCCTGATCAACGCTGTCGAGGAACGCAGCGGTGACGCCCCGGGGTCGCCGCTGTCGCAGCGGGAAGGACTCCCCATGTCACTCCGTCTCCCGTCCGGCCGTCGCGCCGGCGCCCTGGCGCTCGCCGCGGTCACCGCCGCCGGCGTCACCGCGACCGCCCTGCCGGCGGCCACCGCCGTGCCGGCCGGTGCTCCCGCCACCAGCGCCGCCGCGTCCGCGGCCGCCGCCGCGGCCACCGCACGCTTCGACGCCGCGCCCCAGGCCGCGGCCGCCGCCTGGCTGGCCGACCAGCTGACCGACGGCATCGTCGTGTCCAGCTACGAGGACTACTCCACCGGCGAGACCTTCAGCTTCGACGACCACGGCCTGACCGTCGACGTCGCCTCCGCGCTCCAGGCCGCCGGCGACGACGAGACCGTCGCGCAGGTCGTCGCCGCCCTCGAGCCCCACGTGGCGGAGTACACGGCGTACGACGGGTTCGTCAGCGGCGGCTCGACCGCCAAGCTCGTGAGCTTCCTGCTCGACGCGGGGGTCGACCCCACGACGTACGGCGAGACCGACCTCGTCGCCCAGCTCGAGGGCCGCGTCGCCACCGAGGGCGCCACCGCGGGCCGGGTCAGCGACGACTTCGACCCCAGCGACGAGTACGGCGGCGACTACGTCAACACGTTCGGCCAGGCGTACGCCGTCGACGCGCTCGTCGGCGCCGGCAGCCCGCTGGCCGACGAGGCGACGTCGTTCCTGCTGGACCAGCAGTGCGGCGACGGCTCCTTCCGCCTCTACTTCTCCGACGCCGCCGAGCCCGACCAGACGTGCGACGGTGCCGGGGACGTGGGCAGCACCGACGCCACGGCCCTCTCGGTGCTCGCGCTGCTGGCCACCGACGGCTCGGACGAGGACGTCGACGCCGCCGTCGACGGTGCCGCCACGTGGCTGCTGGAGACGCAGCTGGCGAACGGCGCGTTCGACGACGGTGAGGACATCGGTGCCAACGCGAACAGCACGGGCCTCGCCGGCCGTGCCCTGCAGGCGCTGCGCAACCTCGAGGGCAACCCGTTCGGCATCGGCGGCGCCCCGGAGCGCGCCGCGAAGTGGCTGCGCGAGCACCAGGTTGCCGAGGTCGCGACCTGCGTCTCGGCGCTGCGCGACGACAACGGCGCGATCGGGTACGACGACGCCACCCTCGCCGCGGGCCGCGCCGAGGGCATCACGCCCACGGGCTCGGAGTACCAGTTCCGCCTCGCGACCGCCCAGGCCGCGCCGGCCCTGGCCAGCGCGCCGGCCGCCACGGCCGGTCTCGGCCTCCGCTCGCCCGCCGGGCGCGTGCAGGCCGGCTCGGCCCTCCGGCTGACCGTCGGCGGTCTCGCGCCGGGCGAGTCGGCGTGCGTCGTCGGGGGCCAGGCCCCCGTCCGCGCCACGGGCACCAGCGCCACCATCCGCGTGCCCCGCGGCACCGCGCTGCGCAACATCTACGTCGGCACCCTCGACGAGTCGCGCCGCATCCAGGTCTGGGCGCTGGACGCCGCCACCTTCGCGATCGCCAACACCCGCACGGTCCGCCGCGGCGGCGAGGTGCAGCTCAAGCTCGCCGGCCTCGCGCCGGGCGAGCCGTTCACCGTCACCTACCGGGGCCAGGCGCGCCGGGCCGGCACCGCGGACGCCGCGGGCCGCGCCACGCTCTCGTTCGTCGGCTCGCTGACGACGGGCACGTTCGGCCTCGGCGTCACCGGCCAGTTCGCGAACCGCACGGCGACGTCCTCCTTCGTCGTCGTGCCGTGAGCCTGCTCCGCCGCGTCGTCGTCGCCACCGCCCTCGCGGTGGCGACGGCGTCCGCGTCGGCCGGCTCGCTCGCCGGCCTCGGCGTCCCCGGCGCACCGGCCGCGGCCGCGGGCTGCTCGTCGGCGGGCGGCGTAACCGTCGTCGTCGACGGCACCCGGCTTCCCGAGGGCGGGGGCGTCACCGCCTCGTGCGTCGACGGCGGCGGCCGCGCCTCCGCGCTCTTCCGCTCCGCGGGCGTCCGCCAGGAGGCCGCCAACGACGGTCTCGTCTGCTACGTGAACGGCGCCCCCGCGGCCCGGACGTGCGCCTCCGACCGGAGCCGGGAGCACTACTGGAGCCTGTGGTGGTCCGACGGCGATTCCGGCTCGTGGGTGTACTCCACCCAGGGCGTGAGCTCGCTGCAGGTCCCCGACGGCGGGTACGTCGCGTGGGTCTGGCAGACCGGTGGCCAGTCCCGGCCCGGCCTCGCGGCCACCCCGCGCACGGCCGCGGGCAGCGGGTCGGCCGACCCGGGCGGGTCCGGCTCCGGGGGCTCGTCCTCCGGGTCGGGCGGCGGGTCGGGTGGCGGCTCCGGCGGCGGCAGCGGCAGCGGCTCGGGGTCCGGCTCGGGCGGTTCGACCGGAGGGGGCGCTCCGGCGGCACCGGGCGCCGTACCCACCGCCCCCGGCACGTCGGCGACCCCGCAGCAGCCGGGTGCCCCCACCACGGCCCCGACGACCGCGCCCACCACCCCGGCCGCGACCACCCCGGCCACGACGCCGGGGGAGACCACCGGCACCGACGGGGCGGACGGCGCGACCGGCAGCACGTCCGACACCACCGCCGACACCACCGCCGACACCACCGCGGACACGAGCGACCCCGCCGTGGACGGGTCCGGCGGCCTGCCCTGGTGGGTCGCCGTCCTGGTGCTCGCGCTCCTGGCCGCCGCCGGTGGCGCGGCCGTCGTGCTCCGCCGCCGACGGGGACCGCAGGAACCGTTGCTGTGAGGGGCGGGTCCGGCGCCGCACGCCTCCCGCGCGAGCTGCACCCGCTCGCGTGGTGGGGGTGGGCGCTCGGGCTCGCCGCGGCGGCCTCGTCGACGGCGAACCCGTTGCTGCACGGGCTGGTCGTCGCCGTCGCCTGCCTCGTGGTCGCCGTGCGGCGCGGGCACCACCCGTGGGCGCGGGTCTTCCGGCTCTACCTCCTGCTGGCCGTCGTCATCGTCGTCGTGCGCGTGCTGTTCCGCGTGCTCGTGGGCGGGGCCTACGGCACCCGCGTCGTGCTCGACCTGCCGGAGATCCCGCTGCCCGACCGGGTCGCCGGCATCCAGCTGCTGGGCCCGGTCACCCAGGAGGCGCTGCTGGGCGGCCTGTACGACGGCACCCGCCTCGCCGCGATCGTCGTGTGCGTCGGCGCCGCCAACGCCCTGGCGAACCCCAAGCGGCTGCTCGCCACGCTGCCCGCAGCGCTCTACGAGGTCGGCACCGCGCTCGTCGTCGCGGCGACCGTGATGCCCCAGCTCGTCGAGTCCACCCGGCGCGTGCACGCCGCGCAGCGGCTGCGCCCCGCACCGGTCGGCCGCGGCCGCCGCCACGCCCGCGTGCGCCGTGTGCTGGTGCCGGTGCTGGAGGACGCGCTGAGCCGCTCGCTCGCCCTGGCCGCCGGGATGGACGCGCGCGGCTACGGCCGCGCGGGCGGCGCCACCCCGCGCCAGCGGCTCCTCTCCGGTGGCCTCCTGCTCGGCGGCCTCGTCGCCGTCGCCGTCGGCGTCTACGGCGTGCTCGACCTCACCGCACCCCGGTGGCTCGCGCTGCCCGTGCTGGCCGTCGGCGTGGTCCTCTGCGCCGCCGGCACCGTCGCGGCCGGGCGCCGCGTCACCCGCACCCGGTACCGGGCCGCCCCCTGGCGCTGGCCCGAGAGCGTCGTGCTCGCCTCCGGGGTCGCCGTCCTCGTCGGGATCCGCGTCGTGGCCCGCACCGAGCCGCTCGTGCTCACCCCCTCCCTCCTGGCCGCCCCCGCGCTGAGCGCCCTCGCCCTCGCCTCCGTGCTGCTCGGGCTCGGCGCGCTCGTCGCCCCCGCGCCCCCGGCTCCGGTCGTGCCGGGCGCGCGTCGTACCCCCGCGGGAGCGGGCGTCCGCCGCGCGGAGGTGGGCGCGTGATCGAGCTGCGCGGCGTGCACCTGGTGCACGAGGGGCCGGACGGGGAGCCCGTCACCGTGCTCGACGGCGTCGACCTCAGCGTCGACGAGGGCGAGCTCGTGGTGGTCGCCGGGCGCACGGGCGTCGGCAAGTCGACGCTGCTGGGCGTGCTGCCGGGCCTCGTGCCGCGGTTCACCGGCGGCGTGCTGCGCGGCGACGTGCTCGTCGACGGCGAGAGCGTGATGCACCTGCCCCCGCGCGAGCGCGCGCACCTGGTGGGGTACGTCGGGCAGGACCCCGTCGCCGGCTTCGTCACCGACACGGTGGAGGAGGAGCTGGCCTACGGCATGGAGCAGCTCGGCCTGCCGCCCGCCACCATGCGGCGCCGCGTCGAGGAGACGCTCGACCTGCTGGGCATCGCCGACCTGCGCGCCCGCGACCTGCGCTCGCTCTCGGGCGGTCAGCAGCAGCGGGTGGCGATCGGCTCGGTGCTCGCCGTCCACCCGCGCCTGCTCGTGCTCGACGAGCCGACCTCGGCGCTCGACCCGACCGCGGCCGAGGAGGTGCTCGCGAGCCTCACCCGGCTGGTGCACGACGTGGGCCTCTCGGTGCTGCTCGCCGAGCACCGCCTCGAGCGCGTCGTGCCCTTCGCCGACACCCTCTGCCTGCTCACCGGCGACGGGGGAGTGGTGGTCGGCGAGCCCGCGGACGTGCTGCGCACCGCACCCGTCGCGCCCCCGATCGTCGAGCTCGGCCGACGTCTCGACTGGCACCCGCTGCCGCTGACCGTGCGCGAGGCGCGCCGCCGCGCGCGCTCGCTGGTGCTGCCCGAGCCGCCCGCCACCCCGCCCGCCCGGTCCTCGGGGGGCACCGCGCCGGCGCCCGCCCTGGAGGCCCGCGGCCTCGTCGTCGCCCACGGGCGCCACGTCGCGGTGCGGGAGGTGGACCTCACCCTGCCCGTGGGCACCGTGACCGCGCTGATGGGCCGCAACGGCTCGGGGAAGTCGACGCTGCTGTGGGCCCTGCAGGGCAGCCGGGCGCGGTACGCCGGCACGCTCGCCGTCGGCGGCACGGGGGCCGAGGCCCCCGTCGACCCGGCCCGGCTGGCCCCGGGCGAGCGGGTCCGCCGCGTCGGCCTGGTCCCGCAGACCGCCGCCGACCTGCTCTACCTGGAGACCGTCGCCGACGAGTGCGCCGCGGCCGACACCGGGGCGGGGCGGTCCGAGGGGTCGAGCGCCCGCCTGCTCGCCGACCTGGCGCCGGGCATCGACCCGGCCCAGCACCCGCGCGACCTCTCCGAGGGCCAGCGTCTCGCGCTCGTGCTCGCCGTCGTGCTCGTCGCGGAGCCGCCGCTGGTGCTGCTCGACGAGCCGACCCGGGGCCTGGACTACCCGGCGAAGGAGGCGCTCGCCGCGGTGCTGGGCGACCTCGCCGGGCGGGGCCACGCGGTGCTCGTCGCGTCCCACGACGTCGAGTTCGTCGCGCGCGTCGCCGACCGGGTCGTGGTGCTCGCCGAGGGCGAGGTCGTCTCGGCCGGGCCCGTCCGCGACGTCCTCGCGGAGTCCCCGTCCTTCGCCCCCCAGGTCGCGAAGATCGCCGGGCCCCGGTGGCTGACCGTCGACGAGGTCGTCGCGGCCGCCGGGCGGGGGACGCCGTGAGCGGCCGGGTGGGCGGCCGGGGGGGCGGCCGGGTGGGCGGCCGGGTGGGCGGGGAGGCCGGCGGCGGGCCCCGCCGTACCGGGGTGGGGGCGGTGCCCGTCGGCCTCCGGTCCGCGCTCGTCCTGGCGGTGGCGTCGGTGGCCGGGCTGATGATGCTCGTCTGGCCGCTGCTCGTGCAGGCCGATCCCGGCGCGCGGGTGCAGCCGCCGTTCGTCTTCCTCGTGCTCGTGCCGGTGGTGCTCGTCGTGGTGCTGGCCGAGCTCAGCGAGGGCGGCATCGACTCCCGGGCGCTGGCGGTGCTCGGGGTGCTGACGGCGGTGAACGCGGTGATGCGCGGCCTCGGCGCCGGCACGGCGGGCATCGAGCTCGTGTTCTTCCTGCTCGTGCTGGCCGGGCGGGTGTTCGGGCCCGGGTTCGGGTTCGTGCTCGGCACGCTGTCGCTGTTCGCGGGGGCCCTGCTGACCGCGGGCGTGGGGCCGTGGCTGCCCTACCAGATGCTCGTCGCCGGCTGGGTCGGCCTCGGCGCCGGGCTCCTGCCGCGCCGGCTGACCGGTCGGGCGGAGCTCGCGGCCCTCGTCGTGTACGGCGTGCTCGCCGCCTACGCCTACGGCCTGCTGCTCAACCTCCAGGGCTGGCCCTACCTGCTCGGCGTCGGCGTGCCCGGCGTCGACGGCCAGGGCCTGACGTTCGTGCCCGGCGACCCGCTGCTGGAGAACCTGCAGCGGTTCGGCGTCTACACGCTGGTCACCTCGACGACGAGCTGGGACACCGGGCGGGCCCTCACCACGGCGCTCGCGCTCGTGCTGCTCGGCCCGGCGGTGCTGACCACCCTGCGGCGCGCCGCCCGCCGCGCGCAGGTCGTGCGCACGCCGGCCGGCTGACCCGTCGGTCGGCCACCCCCGCCCGCACGTGACCCGCGTCTCGAACTGGTCGCGCCGAACCGCGTAAGGACCACGGCCCGCGCGCGTCCTCCCTGAGGCGTGCCCCGCTGCAGCGGGGCACGGAGAGACCGAAGTGGGGATCGAAGTGAAGATGACAGTGCGCAGCGTGCTGGCGCTGCTGACGATGGTGCTGCTGGTGGCACCGACGGGCAGCGCGGGGGCAGCCTGGCTGCAGGCGGACGACGAGCCGGTCGCGACCGCGACCGGAGAGGCCGGGTCCGAGCCCGGCGGCGACCAGGAGCCGGCCCAGGAGCCGGCTCAGGACCCGGCCGCGGGGGAGGCCGAGGACCCGGCGGAGGACCCGGCCCAGGACCCGGCCCCGGCCCAGCCGCGGGCCGCGGCGGCCGCGGCGCAGGCCGTGGTGGGCATCTCCAAGGAGAACAACCTCGACGGCGCGGCGCTCACGCCCGGCGGGCAGTTCCTCTACACGCTGACGGTCCGGTGCTCGGGCCTGACGTCGGGCTGCGTGGACCAGACCGTGACGGACGTGCTGCCCGAGGGCCTCGACGTCACGTCGCTGCCGCAGACGACGGACGCGCGGGAGGTCACCTACGACGAGGCGACGCGTCGCCTCACGGTGCGCTTCACCGAGCCGCTCCAGGAGCCCGTCGGGTCGCACGGCCTCAACGACGGCGCGACCCGCTCCTTCGACATCGGCATGCGGCTGCCCGCCGGCACGTCGCTGGCCGACGGCACCACGATCGTCAACGAGGCGACCACGGTCGCCGCGAACGCGCCGGAGGTGGGCGCCTCGACCGAGGTCGTCGTCTCCGTGCCCCGCGAGGTGCGTCCCGTCGCCACCAAGGGCTGGCAGGACGGCTCGGCCGTCGCCGGCACCGGTGAGGAGTCGACGATCGTGCTGGGCGTGCGCAACGCCTCCTCGAGCTCGGCCGACGTGCGGGAGCTGACCGTCTCCGACGTCACCGCGGGGACCTTCGAGCACTTCGACCTGCGCACGGTGGAGGTGACCGCCTTCCCGGCCGGCGCCGACACCGCGCGCCTGCTCGTCTGCACGAGCTCCACCTGCGACCCGGAGGACCCCGCCGCCTCGGGCGGCTTCGTCGCCGGCCCCGCCACGACCGGGACGGGCCCGCTGGCCCTGCCGGCCGGCGTCGCCGCCGCCGACGTCACGGGCTTCGCGGTCGTCTTCACCGACGCCGCGGGCGCCACGCTGCCGTACGACGCGACCGGTGGCCGCGTCGAGGCCGACGTCGTCCTGCGCGACACCCTCCGCTCCACCGGCGCGCAGCTGCGCCCCACGGAGCGCCTGCGGGTCGAGAACTGCGCCGTGCCCGCCGCTCGCGACGACGCCGGCGTCCTGACGCCCGGCGCCCGCGTGTGCGCCGGCTACGACGTCCTGCCCGACACCGTCGTCCTGTCCGCCTCGAAGACCTACGTCGCCGACACCGACGGCGACTTCGCGCGCCAGAACGGGGAGTACGCCGTCGTCGGCGAGCGCTCGCCGGTCTCGGCGACCGTCCGGGTCCAGAACAAGTCGGCGTTCCCGCTGCGCGAGATCCGCATCACGGAGCCCGCGGCGTCGCCGGCCAGCGAGCTCGACAAGCTGGACGTCACCGACGTCCGCCTGCGCTTCCCGACCGGGGCCACCTCCGCGCGGCTCGTCGTCACCTACGCCGACGGCCACGTCAGCGACGAGGTCCGCACCACCGGCGGCGCGGTCGACGTGGAGCGTGCCGGGACCCGCGTGACGGGCATCGAGGTCGTCTACACGGGTGAGGGCACCGACGGCCAGCCGTCCATCGCCATCGACGCGACGGCCTACCTCGACCTGCACGGTCGCCTCAACGACCAGGTGAGCGCCGCGGACCTGCCGAACGGCACCTCCCCGGGCGTGAGCAACTGCGCCTCCTACGAGGCCGCGGCCGGCACGCGCAACGGCACGGGCACCGCTGCGGGCACCGCCTGCGCGGCGCTGCCCGTCGAGGCCCGCCGCGAGTCGGGGAGCGGCGTGAAGAGCGCCGGCCAGACGCAGGTCCCGCCGGGCCAGCCCATCCCGTTCTCCTTCGGGCTGACCAACAACGGCAACGTCCCGCTCGTGCAGCCCGTCCTGGCGGACCCGCCGCTCGACGCCGACGGCCGCCCGCGGGCCGGCGAGTCGCCGTTCACCGTCCTGCGCCTGACCTCGGTCTCGGCGAGCACCACGCAGACCGGGCTCGGCACCGCGGTCGACCTCTTCGACCCGCAGGACGACGCCTGGGTCGCGGCGGCCGGTGCCGACGGCGCGACCCTCGCCCGTGCCACGGGCGTGCGGGTGCGCGTGCTCGGGGAGCTGCAGCCCACGAAGCGGGTGGACGTCCGGCTCGTGACGCAGCGTCGCGACGGCGTGCCCGACGGGGTGGCCCTGCGCAACTGCTTCCGCGCTGGCACGGCGACCTGGCAGGGTGACCCGGCCTGCTCCGCGGGCTTGGAGACCGCTCCCGCGAACGCCGCGGCCTCGCTCAACAAGAGCATCGCGCCGAGCTCGCTCGTCGCGCCCATCCCGGGCGTGCCGGCCCAGACCGCCGACCTGCGCCTGACGGTGGCCAACACCGGCAACCTCAGCGCCAGCCGCCTGCAGGTGACCGACGCCGACGCCGACTTCTTCGACGCCGTCGACGTGGTGCGCGTGGAGAGCGTGACCCGCCCGGCGGGCGCCGACCGCGTGCGGATCGACGCGCTCACCGCCGACGGCTGGGTCGAGGGCACGCCGACCGGTGGCAACGGGCCGTTCCCGCTGCCGTCGGGTATCGAGGCCGACGAGGTCGTCGGCCTGCGGGCCACGTTCAGCCACTCCAGCGGCGAGGCCCGGCTGACGCCGTGCGAGGGCACGCCGACCCCGGGCTCGTGCACCGGCGCCGTCGTCATCGAGGTGCAGGCGCGCCAGACCCTGCGCTCGGACGCCGGCACCCCGGTCCCGGACACCCTCGTCAACACGGCGACCGCCGGCTACGAGACCGCGCTGCAGGCCCCCGGCACCCTGGCCCCGCTCGACCCCGTCGAGGCCACGCTGGTGTTCACCGAGGGCTCCCCGCAGCTCGACGTCGACAAGACGCCGGACAGCGCGATCGCGCCCGGCGAGCCGGCCCCGTTCCGGCTCACGGTCACCAACAGCGGCACCAGCGACCTCCCGGGCCTCGTGGTCCAGGACCTGATGCCGGCCGGCCTCGCGTTCGACGAGTCCTTCGCCGGCGACGGCGGCCAGCCGTTCCGCCTGGTCGACACCGCGGTCCCCGCGGGCACCGCGCCGGTCCCGGCCCCCACCTTCACCCTCGCGCGCGACGGTGACCGGGTCTCCGGTCTCCGGTGGACCTTCGGTGACTGGGTCATGCGCCCGGGCAGCCGCTTCACGCTGGAGATCCAGGTCGCCCTGGCGCCCGGCGTGAGCGCCGGGCAGGTGCACACCAACACCCTGGGCGCGTCCGCTCCCGTGCCCGGCCTGGCCTGCGCGCCCGGCACCGGCACCGACACCTCGGGCGAGCTCGGCTCGGGCACGTGGTGCACCGACACGGCGGCCGTCACGACCAAGGCCGGCGCGGCGTTCCAGGCCCGCAAGTGGGTCGCGGGCACCGACGCGCTCGGCTGGTACGACAACCGCGCGGGCGAGCCGGTGCCGTTCGGCGCCGCGTCCTGCCCGTCGCGCACCGTCGAGGGCCGCACCTACACGGCGTACCCGTGCGTGGCCCTGGTGAACCCGGGCGACCGCTACGACTACCTGATGACGATGGTCAACGCCGGCACCGAGGCGGCGACCGACATGCGCGTCATCGACCGGTTCCCGGTCGAGGGCGACAAGGGCGTCGTGCTCTCGGGCACCGACCGCGGCACCCAGTGGGAGAACCGGCCGACGCTGGCCACCGCCCCCCGCCTCGTCGGCGAGGGCGTGCTCGCGACCACCTACGCGCACAGCGAGGCGGGCGTGTGCACCGACGACCTCCTGATGGGCACGGGTGACTGCGCCGCGGGCACCTGGTCCGACCCGTTCGGTCCCGACGCCGTGGCCGCGCAGATGCGCGTGCACTGGGACGACCCGCTGCAGCCGGGCGAGGGCGTGATGATCGCCTTCTCGATGACCACCCCGATCGACGTCCCGCAGGTCGCCGACCCGACGATCGCCTGGAACTCGTTCGGCCACGCCGAGACGACGCTGCGCTCCAACGGCCAGCGCCGCGTGCTCCCGCCCACCGAGCCCATCCAGGTGGGCGTGGCGACCGCGTACGGCACCCTCGAGGTCCGCAAGGAGCTGGGCGAGAACCCCGGTGGTCTGCCGGTCGGCGAGCGCACCTTCGGCTTCGCCTACGAGTGCACCACCACCCCGGTGGGCGGCTCGCTGCTGACGGTCGCCGAGGGCACGCTCTCGGTCCGCGCGGGTGGGTCGGCCTCGGTGCCGGGCATCCCGGGCGGCGCGCGCTGCGAGGTGTGGGAGACCGACGCGCAGGGCGGCGTCAGCAGCAACCCGGAGGGCGACCCGGTCGTCGTCGACATCGTCCCGCAGCTCGGCAGCACGCCGGCGCCCGCGACGGCGGTGACCGTGACGAACAGCTTCCCGCTGCGCGAGATCGCGGTGGTGAAGGAGCTCGCCGGTGACGCGGCCGGGTTCGGCGCCGACGGCACCTACGAGATCGAGGTGACGTGCGTGCTCGACGGCGTGACGGCGACGGGCTTCCCGCGCACCGTGACGCTCGTCGGGGCCTCCCGCACGACGGTGCCGGCCCCGGTCGGCTCGACGTGCACCGCGGTCGAGGGCTCCGACGGGGGCGCGACCAGCACGACGGTGGCGCCGGCCGACGGCGTCCTCGTCGTCCCGGGCGTCGCCGCCTCCCCGGAGCTCGTCGTGACGAACACCTTCGAGGCGGGTCGTCTGGCCATCGTCAAGCACCTCGACGGTGCCGGCGCCTCGCTGCCCGAGGGCCCGTTCGTCTTCGACGTGGCCTGCACGTTCGACGGTCGCCCCATCACCCCGGTGAGCGTCGTGCTCGAGCGCGACGGTGCGGCCACCGAGCTGCGGGGCGAGGTGCCGGGGATCCTCCCGGTGGGCGCCTCCTGCACGGTGACCGAGTCCGACTCGGGCGGCGCGGACACGACGCCGGACCCGGTGACGGTCGTCATCAGCGAGAACGCCGAGCAGAACACGGTGACGGCGACGTTCGTCAACGAGTTCTCGGCGGGCACCGTCGCGGTCGCCAAGGTGCTCGCGGGCGCCGGCGCCGAGGAGGCCTACGCGACGGAGGTGGACTTCGAGGTCGAGGTCACCTGCGCGATCGGCCAGGCCGACCAGGTCGTGCACTCGGAGCGGGTGCGGCTGCGCGGCGGCGAGCGGGTCGAGCTGGCGGACGCGGCCGGCGCGCCGGTGCTGCTGCCGCTGGGCACGCGGTGCTGGGCCGAGGAGACCGAGACGGGCGGTGCGAGCGCCCACGAGGTGAGCGCCGGCTCGTTCGCCGAGGGCGTCGAGGTGGTCGCGGGCTCGCCCGACGACCTCCAGGTGCTCGACCTCGAGGTGACGAACACGTTCGACCTCGCCGACCTGCGGGTCGACAAGGTCGTGACGGGTGAGGCCGCGCACTACGCCGACGGCTACGCCTTCGGCGTGGAGGTCACCTGCGTGCTGCCGCAGGACGGTGTCGCGACGCCGCTGCTGACGCAGGAGCCGTTCACGGTCCGGGCCGGTGAGCCGCTGGTGGTCGAGGACCTGCCCGTCGGTGCCGAGTGCTGGGTGGCCGAGACCGACGACGGGGGCGCGACCTCCTCGACGGTGGACGCCGGCGGTCCCGCCGACGCCGCCGTGCTCGGGCCGGACGGTGCGGACGTCGAGGTCGTGAACGACTTCGCGGCCGGCACGCTCACGGTTGCGAAGCGGGTCGTCGGCGGCCCGGCGGGTCCCTACACCTTCGCCGTGGCGTGCACCACCGCGCGCGGCGAGGTGGTCCTCGCCCCGTCCGACGCCACGCTGCGCCTGGCCCACGGGGAGGAGCGGGAGGTGGTCGTGCCGCTCGGTGCCGAGTGCACGGTGACCGAGGTCGACGCCCCGGAGACGGCGACGGTCTCGTTCGAGGACTCCGACGGGGTCCACGACGGCGTGGTCGTCGCGTCGCCGGCGGCCGACGTCACGGTCGTCAACACCTTCCCGGCCGACCTCGGTGCCGGTGGGGAGGGTGCCGGCGACGGCGCTGCGGGTGCGCTGCCCGACACCGGTGGTCCGCAGGGCGGGCTGCTGCTCCTGGGCGGGGCGCTGCTCCTGGCGGGTGCGGGCGTGCTGCTCGCGCGTCGCCGCGAGGGCGCCGACGCCTGATCGACCGCCTGGTCAACCGCTGTCCGGCCCCGGTCGTCCTCGTGACGGCCGGGGCCGGCTGCGTTCCCCGGCCCTGCTCAGCGCAGGGCGAGACGGACGATGCGGTCGTCACCCGCGCGGGGCGTGACGCGCCCGTCGGTGTTGTTGGTGAGCAGCCACAGCGTGCCGTCGGGTGCGGGACGCACCTGCCGCAGCCGGCCGAAGTCGTCGGTCAGGTACGCCGTGGGGTCGCTCGCGCGCCCGTCGGCCACGCTGACCCGCCACAGCCGCTGGCCCCGCAGCGCGGCCATCCACAACGTGCCGTCGGTGTGGGCGAGCCCGGAGGGGGAGGCCTCGTCGGTGGGCCACGTCAGCTGCGGGTCGATGAATCCCCGGTCGGTGCCGCCGGTGCCCTCGACCTCGGGCCAGCCGTAGTTGCCGCCGGGCTCGACGAGGTTGAGCTCGTCGGCCTCGTCGGCGCCGAACTCGGTCGCCCAGAGCCGGCCGTCGTCGTCGAAGGCGAGGCCCTGGACGTTGCGGTGGCCCAGCGACAGCACGGGGGAGCCGGGGTCCGGGTTGTCGGGCGCCGGGGTGCCGTCGGGGGTCACGCGGAGGATCTTCCCGGCCAGCGAGCCGGGGTCCTGGGCGAGGCCCTCCTCGCCGGCGTCGCCCGTGGAGACGTAGAGCATCCCGTCCGGGCCGAAGGTCACCCGGCCACCGTCGTGGCGGTTGGCGCTGGGGATCCCGGTGAGCACGGGCGTCTGCGCGCCCAGCGTGTCATCGGGGCCGAGCACGCGTCGTACGACGCGGTTGTCGGCGTCGGTCGTCAGGTAGAAGAACAGCGACCGGTCCCGGGCGAAGTCGGGCGAGACCGCGACGCCGAGCAGGCCGGCCTCGTCCTCGCTCTCGGCCTCGGGGAACTCGCCGGCGTCGGTCGTGGTGCCGTCGGCGGCCACCAGCAGCACGCGCCCGGTGTCCCGCTCCGGCACGACCGCCCGGCCGTCGGGCAGGAACGCGACGTCCCACGGCGTCTCGAGGCCCGTCGTCACGTCACCCGTCGGCTCCGGCACGGGGGGCGGCGCCGCTGCGGTCGCGGGACCGCTGGGGCTCGGCGGCGCCGAGCTCTCGGACGACCCGTCGGACGGGGTGATGACGGGGGAGTCCGCCTCCTGCGCCGACTGCTCGCCGGAGCACGAGGTGAGCGTGACCAGGGCGGTGGCGACGGCGAGCGCAGCCGCACGGCTGGAGGGACGCATGCCCCCCAGCGTAGGTCGGGCCCTCAGGCGTCGGCCCGCGCCGGACCCGGCCGCTCCCCGAGCCGGGCGAGGAAGTCGACGAGGAGGTCGTGGACCTCGCCGGGGTGCTCCATGCCGACGAAGTGGGTCCCGGGCAGCTCGACGTAGCGCGCGTCGGGCATCCGCGCGGCCGCCGAGCGCATGGCCCGCGGCCCCGCCAGGATGTCGTGCGAGCCGGCGACGAAGACCGCCGGCGCCTCGATGCGCGACAGCGACACCCGCTGGTGGCGGGCCGTGTGCAGCGCCATGTGGAAGTACCAGTCGAGCGGCGTCGTCAGGAACTCGCGGACCGCGACGGCCGCGGCGTCCTCGTCCTCGACGTCGCCCATGAAGCCCACGGCGCCCAGCAGCCGGATGGTGGTCGGGCCGATGGGCAGCGCCCGGGCGACGCGGGTGAGCAGGGGGCCGGCCAGGCGGCCGGCGCGGGTCACCCCCACCGTCAGCTGCTCGCGCACGGGGGCGGGCAGGCGGGTGAGCTCGAGCATCGTCGAGAAGGTTGCGCCCGGGACGCCCGCGACGGCGAAGAGCCCGTCGACCCGCTCGGGGTGGCGGATCGCCAGCTCGAACTGCGTGTTGACGCCCATCGACCAGCCGATGGTCGGCGCCGAGTCCACCCCGGCGTCGTCCATGACGGCGAGGGCGTCCTCCACGAACGCGTCGATGCCGATGCTGCACCCGTCCGCGGGACGGTCGGAGCCGCCGACGCCCCGGTGCGCCCAGGAGACGACGCGCACGCGGCAGGCCGGGTCGAGCAGGGCCGGCCAGGCGTGGGGGTTCGTGCCGAGGCCGTTGCACAGCAGGACGGTCGGTCCGGGCAGCACGTGGTCGGGGTCGTTGGTCCAGGCGCGCAGGCGGGTGCCGTCGGCGCTCGTCACGTCGTGGAACGCGAGCCGGACGGGGCTGTCGTCGGCGGGGGCGTCGTCGGCGGGCGGGGGAGGGCCGTCGACCGGGAGGGTGGGAGGCACCGCCGCATCATGCCCGACGGGACCCGGCCGCGGTGGCCGCACCGTGGCGCGAGTCTCATCCAGCGTTCACCCCGTCGTGCCTCGGGCGACGCCCGGGCGGCGTGGGCTCGGGTGCCATGCACTCATCTCGGAGAACACTTCTGGGTGCCGGCGCCGTCGTGGCGCCCGCCCTCCTCGCCCCGTCCGTCGCCCCGGCGCTGCTCGCGCCCGCCGCGGCGGCGACCGACACCCGTCGTACGGCGGCCGCCCCCACGCTGGGCGCCGACCCCTTCACCCTCGGTGTCGCCTCGGGCGACCCCGCCCCCGACGGCTTCGTCCTGTGGACGCGCCTCGCGCCCGAGCCGCTCGCCGCCGACGGCGCGGGCGGCATGCCCTCGCGCCGCTACCAGGTGGCGTGGGAGGTCGCGGCCGACCCCTCGTTCCGCCGCGTCGTGCGCCGCGGGCAGGTCAGCGCCGGCCCGGAGTCGGCCCACGCCGTGCACGTCGAGGTGCGCGGCCTCGTCCCGGGCCGGGAGTACTGGTACCGCTTCCGCACCGGCTCGCGCGGCGCCGCCCACGTCTCCGGCGTCGGCCGCGCCGTCACCGCCCCCGCGCCGTGGGCGCTGCCGCGGCAGCTGCGCATGGCGTTCGCGTCGTGCTCGAACTTCCCGGTGGGCTGGTTCACCGCCTACCGCCACCTCGCCGAGGAGCAGCCCGACCTGATCCTCCACCTGGGCGACTACCAGTACGAGGGCGCGGCCAACCCCGCCCACCTGCGCCCGCACGCGGGCCCGGAGACCACCACGCTGGCGGGCTACCGCCAGCGCCTGGCGCAGTACCGCACCGACCCCGACCTGCAGGCCGCCCACGCCGCCGCCCCGTGGCTGGTGGTCTGGGACGACCACGAGGTCGACAACAACTACGCGGCGCTGGTCTCGGAGAGGCCGGCGGAGCAGGCGGTGTTCGCCGAGCGGCGCGCGGCGGCGTACCGCGCCTACTACGAGAACATGCCGCTGCGGCGCACGTCGGTGCCCCGCGGCCCGGGCATGCAGCTGTTCCGCCGCGTCTCGTGGGGCCGCCTGGCGACGTTCCACATGCTCGACACGCGCCAGTACCGCTCCGACCAGGCGCAGGGCGACGGCTGGAAGACCCCCGGCGGCGGGTACGACGACCCCGCCCGCTCGCTGCCCGGCCTCGCGCAGGAGCGGTGGCTGCTCGACGGGCTGCGGGCCTCCGGCGCGCGCTGGGACGTGCTCGGCCAGCAGGTCTTCTTCGGCGGGCGGCGCAACGCGACGGGGGCGGCCACGACCGTCTCGATGGACTCGTGGGACGGCTACCCGGCGTCGCGGCAGCGGATCAGCCAGGGCTTCGTCGACGCCCGGGTGCGCAACCCCGTCGTCCTCACCGGCGACGTGCACGCCCACTGGGCCAGCGACCTGTACCTCGACTACGACGAGCCCACGACGCCGATCGGCTCGGAGTTCGTGACGACGTCGATCACCTCGGGCGGGGACGGGTACGACGACCCCACCGGCACCCACCCGTGGATGCCGGACAACCCCAACATCCGGTTCTGGACGAACCTGCGCGGCTACGTCTCGACCACGATCGAGCCGGGCGCGATGCGGGTCGACCACCGCTGCGTCCCCGTGGTCACCACGCCCGACGCGCAGGCCTTCACCCGCCGCTCGTACGTCGTGGAGGACCGGGTGCGCGGCATGCAGCAGGTCGCCGACGCCCCGCTCGCGGCCGCGGCCGGCCTCCGGGCCCGCCGGGCGCTGCCGAGCGACGAGCAGGTCGTGGCGGACACGATCCGGGAGGAGACCGGCTACTGACCGGCTACTGACCGTCGTGGCCTGGTCGCCGCCCGCCGGGCCGGTCCTCAGTCGGGGGCCGGCTCGGCGTGCGGCGGCGCGCCGCGCGAGGTCGCCGTGGCGCCCGCGACGGCGGCGACGACGCAGGCGAGCGCCGCGACCTGCAGCGCGGTGAGCAGCTCGCCGAGCACCACCAGGGCCGCCACGGCGGCGGCGGCGGGCTCGAGGCTCATGAGGATCCCGAACACCGAGGGCGGCAGCGTGCGCAGCGCCACGAGCTCGCACGAGTAGGGCACGACCGAGCTCAGCAGCCCGACGGCGAGCCCGACGAGCAGGATCCGCGTGTCGAGCAGGTGCCCGCCGTGCGCCGTCAGCACGTACGGCGTGAGCGGCACCGTCGCGACCAGGCTCGCCACCGCCAGTCCCTGCAGACCGGGCCACTGCGCCCCGGTGCGGGCGCTGAGCAGGATGTACGCCGCCCACGCGACGCCGGCGACGAGGGCGAAGGCGACGCCCACCGGGTCGAGGTCGGCCGGCTCGGCGCCGAGCAGCACGACCCCGGCGGCGGCCAGGCCGACCCACACGAGGTCGCGCGGGCGCCGGCTGCCGACGAGGGCGAGGGCCAGCGGCCCGACGAACTCGATCGTCACCGCGATTCCCAGCGGGATGCGGGCGAACGACTGGTAGATCGCCCAGTTCATCGTGCCCAGGCTCAGCCCGAACCCGAGCACCACGAGCCAGTCGCTGCGCGAGCGGCCCCGCACCTGCGGTCGCGCCCAGGCGAGCAGCACGAGCGTGCTGGTCACCAGGCGCAGCCACACGATCGTGGTCGGGCTGACCTCCCCGAAGAGGCCCTTCGCGACCGCCGCCCCGAGCTGCACCGAGGCGATGCCGACGAGGACGAGGCCGACGGCACGGCCCAGGGGCGGGGTGCTCAGGACTCCTCGTCGGGTCCGACGACCGGGGTCGGCACGCCGGCGGTGATGACGGTGCCGTCCGCGCGGTGGCCGCCGACGAGCGGCCGGTCGCCCAGCACGCCGTCCTTGCGGGGGCCCTGGTGCGTCAGCGCCACGGTGACCTGCGCGCCGGGGCGGGCGACGTGGTCCTCGCCCCGCACCCGGAACGGCACGTCCCCGTCGCCGACGACGACCGCGACGGTGATGTCCTCCTGCGTGACGGTCACCTGCACGGTCGTGCCGTGCCACTGCAGCGGGAACGACAGCGACGGCCAGTCGACCGGCAGGCGCGGGTCGAACGACAGCCGCTGCCCGTGGTCGCGCATGCCGGCGAAGCCGCTCACGAGCGCCGACCAGACGCCGCCCATCGAGGCGACGTGCAGGCCGTCGACGGTGTTGCCGTGCAGGTTGACGAGGTCGACGTAGAGGGCGGAGCGGAAGTAGCGCAGCGCCACCTCGTGGTAGCCGACCTCGGCCGCCATCACCGACTGCACGACCGCCGACAGCGTCGAGTCGCCCGTGGTGATGGGGTCGTAGTACTCGAAGTCGGCCTTCTTCTCCTCCGCGGTGAAGCGGTCGCCCTGCAGGAAGAGCGCCAGCACCACGTCGGCCTGCTTGAGCACCTGGAACCGGTAGATGACGAGCGGGTGGTAGTGCAGCAGCAGCGGCCGCAGCTCCATCGGGGTGCGGGACAGGTCCCACACCTCGCGGTCCAGGAAGTGCTCGTCCTGCGGGTGGATGCCGAGCGTCTCGTCGAACGGGATCGTCATCCCGGCCGCGCACCGCGCCCACTCGTCGACCTCCGTGGCGCGCAGCCCCGTGCGGTGCACGACCTGCGTGTACGCCGCGGGGTCGCTCTGGGCGAGGTCCCGCACCGCCTGCACGGCGCGCTCGAGGTTGTAGCGGGCCATGACGTTGGTGAAGAGGTTGTTGTTGACGACCGTCGTGTACTCGTCCGGGCCCGTCACGCCGTGGATGTGGAACGAGTCGGCGCCGTTGGTGCGCCAGAACCCGATGTCGGCCCACATCCGCGCGGTCTCGACGAGGATGTCGATGCCGTCGCGCACGAGGAAGCCCGTGTCGCCGGTCGCGTCGACGTACTTCGCGAGCGCGTAGGAGATGTCGGCGTCGATGTGCACCTGGGCGGTGCCGGCGGCGTAGTACGCCGACGCCTCCTCGCCGTTGATGGTGCGCCACGGGAAGAGGGCGCCGGCCTGGGCCATCTCGCGGGCCCGCTCGCGCGCGGCGGGCAGCATGCGGCAGCGGAAGTGCAGCGCGTTGCGGGCCGTGTCGGGCGAGGTGTAGGTGAGGAACGGCAGGACGTAGACCTCGGTGTCCCAGAAGTAGTGCCCCTCGTAGCCCGACCCGCTGACGCCCTTGGCGGGCACGCCCTGGTGGTCGGCGCGGGCGCTGGCCTGGGCGAGCTGGAAGAGGTTGAAGCGGATGGCCTGCTGCAGCTCCGGCTGGCCCTCGACGACGACGTCGGCGCCGGCCCAGAAGCGGTCGAACCAGGCGCGCTGCTCGTCGCGGTAGTGGTCCACGCCCAGGCGCCGCGCCCGGTCCAGGGTGCGGTCGCACCGGTCGGAGAGCTCCCGGACGGGCACGCCCTTCGACGAGTGGTAGGCGACCAGCTTGTCGACCCGGATCGTGCTGCCCTCGGCGGCGTCGGCGCGCACGACGTACTTCGCCATGTCCTCCTCGGCGTTCCGGATCACCTCGTGGGTGCCCTCGCAGGTGAGGAGGTGGTCGGCGGCGACGGCGACCGTCATCTTCGACCGGGCGCACTGGTAGCCCAGGAGCATCCGCTGCTCGTTGGCGTAGTGGGCGCGGGGCAGCAGCACGCGGTGCTCGAACCCCGACGACTTGCGGGGATCGAGGCCCTCGCCGAGCGAGGCGCCCGGCACGTGGTACTCGTCCTTGCCGTCCTGGCGGTTGAGGATCTGCGAGGAGATGACGATGGGCGCGTCGCCGTCGAGCATCGTCACCTCGAGGCTCAGCAGCGACAGGTGCCGCTCGGGCATCGAGACCATGCGTCGCGAGACCACCCGCACGCGCTTGCCCGACGGGGTGCGCCACACCAGGGTCCGCGTGAGCTCGCCGGCCCGGAAGTCCAGCGAGCGCTCGTACTGCTCGAGGTCCGCCGTGCCCAGGTTCAGCGGCTCGTCGTCGACGTAGAGCTTGAGCACCTTCACGTCGGGCACGTTGACGATCGTCTGGCCCGTGCGCGCGAAGCCGAACGCGCCCTCGGCGTGCTTGATGGGCCACGTCTCGTGGAAGCCGTTGATGAAGGTGCCGTGGGCGTGGGCGTCACGGCCCTCGGCAGGGTTGCCCCGCATGCCCAGGTAGCCGTTGGCGACGGTGAAGAGCGTCTCGGTCAGCCCGAGGTCGCCGGGGAAGTGGTCGGTCTCGACGAGGCGCCACGGGTCGACGGGGAAGCGACCCCGGTCCATCGGGTCGTCGGGGACGTCCTTGCGCATGGCGGCCATCAGGCGTCGACCCCGGGGACACCGGGCACGAGCTCGGCCAGGTCGGTGACGACGACGGTCGCGCCGGCCTCGGTCAGCACGGCGGCGCCCGCGCCGCGGTCCACGCCGACGACGGCGGCGAAGGCGCCGGCCGCGCCGGCCCGCACGCCGGACACGGCGTCCTCGAGCACGACGGAGCTGGCGGCGTCGGCGCCCAGCGTGGCGGCCGCGTGGAGGAACGTGTCGGGCGCGGGCTTGCCCGGCAGGCCCAGCTCCTTGGCGACGGTGCCGGACACGACGGTCTCGAAGCGGTCGAGCAGGCCCGCGGTGCGCAGCACGGCGGGGGCGTTCGCGGACGACGACACCACGGCGAGGCGGATGTCGAGCGTGGCCAGGTGGTCGAGCAGGGCGACGGAGCCCGGGTAGGGACGCACGCCCTCCCGCTCCAGCACCTCGTTGAACGACTCGTTCTTGCGGTCGCCCAGGCCGTGGACGGTCTCGGCCTCCGGGCTGTCGCTCTCGCTGCCCTCGGGCAGGTCGATGCCGCGGGAGGCGAGGAAGTCGCGCACCCCGTCGTACCGGGGCTTGCCGTCGACGTGGTCGAAGTAGTCGCGATCCGTGTAGGGCGAGGTGTCGCCCGGGCCGTCCCAACCGGCCAGGAAGTCGTTGAACATGACCTCCCACGCGCGCATGTGGACCTCCGCCGTCGGCGTGATCACGCCGTCGAGGTCGAAGAGGGCAGCACGGTGCTCGGACCAGTCGATCGCAGTTGTCACCGGGACAGGCTAGGGCCCCGCCGTGCGGGCCGTGAGGAGGACGTCGTTAACGGGGGGTTACCGGTCACCGCCCGCATCCCGGCGCGCCGGTGGGCGGGGGGCGTCGCGGGTCTACCCTGGGGCCATGACCGGTGGCGCCCCCGACCCGCAGTCCGAGACCCAGCCCGACACCAAGCCCGACATCAAGCCGCGCTCGCGCGACGTCACGGACGGCCTCGAGCGGGCCGCCGCGCGCGGCATGCTGCGCGCCGTCGGCATGGGTGACGACGACTGGGAGAAGCCGCAGGTCGGCGTCGCCTCCTCGTGGAACGAGATCACCCCCTGCAACCTGTCGCTCGACCGCCTGGCGAAGGCCGTGAAGAACGGTGTGCACGCCGCGGGCGGGTTCCCGATGGAGTTCGGCACCATCTCCGTCTCCGACGGCATCTCGATGGGCCACGAGGGCATGCACTTCTCGCTGGTCTCCCGCGAGGTCATCGCCGACTCGGTCGAGACCGTGATGATGGCCGAGCGCCTCGACGGCTCCGTGCTGCTGGCGGGCTGCGACAAGTCGCTGCCCGGCATGCTCATGGCCGCGGCCCGCCTCGACCTCTCGAGCGTCTTCCTGTACGCTGGCTCGATCATGCCCGGCAAGGTCGACGGCCGCGACGTGACGATCATCGACGCCTTCGAGGCCGTCGGCGCCTGCCTGGCCGGCAAGATCTCCCGCGAGGAGGTCGACAAGGTCGAGCGCGCCATCTGTCCCGGTGAGGGCGCCTGCGGTGGCATGTACACCGCCAACACGATGGCCGCCGTCGCCGAGGCCCTCGGCATGTCGCTGCCCGGCTCCGCCGCCCCGCCGGCGGTCGACCGCCGCCGCGACGGCTACGCCCACAAGTCGGGCGAGGCCGTCGTCGAGCTGCTGCGCCGCGGCATCACCGCGCGCCAGATCATGACGAAGGAGGCGTTCGAGAACGCCATCACCGTCGTCATGGCGCTCGGCGGCTCCACCAACGCCGTGCTGCACCTGCTGGCCATCGCCCGCGAGGCCGAGGTCGACCTGACGCTCGAGGACTTCAACCGCATCGGCGACAAGGTGCCGCACCTCGGCGACCTCAAGCCGTTCGGCAAGTACGTGATGTACGACGTCGACCAGAAGGGCGGCATCCCGATGGTGATGAAGGCCCTGCTCGACGCGGGCCTCATGCACGGCGACTGCCTGACCGTCACCGGCCGCACGATGGCGGAGAACCTGGCCGACATCGCCCCGCCGGCCGTCGACGACGACGTGATCCGCACGCTCGACCGCCCCATCCACGCCACGGGCGGCCTGACGATCCTCCACGGCACGCTCGCCCCCGAGGGCGCGGTCGTGAAGTCGGCCGGCTTCGACGAGTCCGTGTTCGAGGGCACCGCGCGGGTCTTCGACGGCGAGCGGGCGGCCATGGACGCGCTCGCCGCCGGCGAGCTCAAGCCCCGCGACGTGGTCGTCATCCGCTACGAGGGCCCCAAGGGCGGCCCGGGCATGCGCGAGATGCTCGCCATCACCGGCGCCATCAAGGGCGCCGGCCTCGGCAAGGACGTGCTGCTCCTCACCGACGGCCGCTTCTCCGGCGGTACGACGGGGCTGTGCGTCGGCCACGTCGCCCCCGAGGCGGTCGACGCCGGCCCCATCGCGTTCGTGCGCGACGGGGACCGGATCACGCTCGACGTGGCCAACCGCCGCCTCGACGTCGACATCGACGCCGACGAGCTCGAGCGCCGCAAGGAGGGCTGGGAGCCGCTGCCCCCGAAGTACACCCGCGGCGTCCTCGGCAAGTACGCCCGCACCGTGCAGTCGGCCGCGCACGGCGCCGTCACCTTCTGAGGCGGGTCCGCTGACCGCCCCGGAGCACCCCGACCCGGCCGGGCTCGACCCGGCCGACCTGGACCGCGCCGACCCGCTGGCGGCGTACCGCGAGCGGTTCGTCGGGGCGGGCACGTCGCTGGTCTACCTCGACGGCAACTCGCTGGGCCGTCCGCTGCGCACGACGGTGGAGCGGATGGCGTCCTTCGTCGAGACCGAGTGGGGCGGGCGGCTCATCCGGGGCTGGGACGAGGGCTGGTTCGACCTGCCGCTCACGCTCGGTGACGACCTCGGGCGGGTCGCGCTGGGCGCGGCGCCGGGCCAGACGGTCGTCGGCGACGCGACCACGGTGCTGCTCTACAAGCTGCTGCGCGCCCTCGTGGACGCGGCGGTGGCGCGGGACCCGCGCCGTACCGAGGTCGTGGTCGACACCGACAACTTCCCCACCGACCGCTACGTGGTGGAGGGGGTCGCCGCCGAGCGCGGCCTGACGGTGCGCTGGCTCGAGGTGCCGACCGACGGCGGGGTCGAGGTCGCCGCGCTCGAGCCGCTGCTGGGCCCGCGCACGGGCGTGGTCGTGCTCAGCCACGTCGCCTACCGGTCGGGCCACCTGGCCGACCTCGCCGGCGTCACCGCCGCCGCCCACGCCGCGGGCGCGTTCGTGCTCGCGGACCTGTGCCACTCGGCCGGCGCCGTCGAGGTCGGGCTCGACGCCGCCGACGTGGACGTGGCGGTGGGGTGCACCTACAAGTACCTCGGCGGCGGGCCCGGCGCGCCCGCCTTCGCGTACGTCGCGGCCCGGCTGCAGGACGAGCTGCGCCAGCCCATCACCGGCTGGATGGGCCACGCCGACCCGTTCGCGATGGGCCCGGGCCACGAGCCGGCCCCCGGCATGCGGCGCTTCCTGTCGGGCACCCCGCCGGTGCTCGCGATGCAGCCGCTGCGCGACGCGGTGGCGCTGCTCGACGAGGCCGGCGTCCCGGCGGTCCGCGCCAAGGCGGCGGGCCTCACGTCGTACGTCGTCGACCTCGCCGACACCCACCTCGCCCCGCTCGGGGTGCGGCTCGCCAGCCCCCGCGACCCCGCCGCCCGCGGCGGCCACGTGACGCTCACCCACCCCGCCATGCGCGAGGTGGTGGCCCGGCTGTGGCGCGAGGACGTGCTGCCGGACTACCGCGACCCCCACGGCCTGCGGGTGGGGCTGTCGCCGCTCTCGACGTCGTACGCCGAGGCGCACGCGGGCGTGCTCGCCGTCCGCTCCGCCCTGCTGGCGGCCGGGGCCGGCTAGCGGCGCTGCCCGTGGCCCGCGTGGCGGGGGGCGGCGAAGAACAGCACGACGAGCACGCCGACGCACAGGGCGCCGGCCGGCAGCAGCACGGCCTGGGCCATCGCGTCGGAGAACCGGTCGGCGACCTCCGCGGGCATCGCCCCGCCCCCGGTGCGCACCTCCTCGACCGAGCCCGAGGCGCCCGGCAGGTTGGCCGCCAGCCGCGCCTGGATGAGCGCGGCGACCGCGGCGCTGCCGAGGACGGCCCCGACCTGCCGCGTCGTGTTGTAGACGCCCGAGCCCGCCCCGGCCGACGACAGCGGCAGGTTGCGGGTGGCCGTCGCGCTGAGCGGCGCCCACAGGAACGCGCTGCCGACGCCGAAGAGCGCCAGCGGCAGCAGCACCTGCCACACCGGGCTGTCGGTCGTCATGAGCCGGCTGAGCCACAGCAGCGCCAGCGCGGAGGCGAGGAAGCCGACGATCGTGATGCTCCGCGGGTGCGCCCGGTCGACGAGCCGCCCGACCACCGGGGCCAGGAAGCCCGTGGCCAGCGCCATGGGCACCAGCAGGAGCCCGGTCTCGGTGGGGCTCCAGCCGCGCACGGCCTGCGCCCACAGCGTCACGGGGAAGCCGAACGCGGTGACGGCGAAGGAGACGAGCGTGATGCCGCCGTTGGCGAGGGAGAAGTTGCGGTCGCGGAACAGCCCGAGCGGCACGAGGGGCTCGGTGCGGATCCGCGCCTGCCAGGCCACGAACGCCACGAGCACGACGAGGCCGGCGACGATGAGCAACGGCACCGACAGGACGCCGGTGATGGTGCCCCAGTCGTACTTCTCGCCCTCCTGGATGCCGAAGACCAGCAGGAACATGCCGACCGCGCTGAGCGCGACGCCCACCCAGTCGAACGAGTGGGTGTGGGTCGGCAGGTCCGGCACGAGCCGCCAGGCGAGCGCGAACGCGACGACACCGACGGGGACGTTGATGAAGAAGATCCACTCCCAGCCCGGCCCGTCGACGAGCACGCCGCCGAGGATCGGACCGACGAGGGTCGCCACGCCCGCGGTCGCGCCCCACAGCGCCATCGCGCCGCCGCGGTTCGCCGCCGGGAAGGTGCGGGTGATGACGGCCATCGTCTGCGGCGTCATCATCGAGGCGCCGAAGCCCTGGAGGACCCGGGCGAGGATCAGGCCCTCGACGCTGGAGGTCAGGCCGCACCACAGCGACGCGAGGGTGAAGACCGTGAGCCCCACGAGGTAGACGCGCTTGGGCCCCAGGCGGTCGCCGAGCCGGCCCGTGACGAGCAGGGGCACGGCGTACGCCAGTAGGTAGGCGCTCGTCACCCAGATCACGTTGTTCACGTCCGTGCCCAGCCCCGTCATGATCGCCGGCGTCGCGACGGAGACGATCGTGGTGTCCACGAGGATCATGAAGAACCCGATGACCATCGCCCACAGCGCGGGCCAGGGGCTGACCTCGGGTGCGTCGGTCCCGGCCGCGTCGGGGGCCCCGGGGGCCCCGGCTGCGGCGTGCGGGGTGGTCGGGTCGGGCATGCGAGGTCTCCGTCGGTGGTGTGGGGGTGGGACGGCCGGTCGGCGCCGGGCGGGACGGTACGCCGCGGGGCCGCCGGGGTCGAGCGAGTTGGCGGGCGGTCGCACGGCGACGGCCGCCGGCCCCCCCGGGGGGGACCGACGGCCGTCGGTGTCGTGCTGGTGGTGCCGGTGGAGCCGTCGTGCGGTGGCTCAGCCCGCCGAGGCCGGGACCGGGACGATCTCCGAGCGCTGGCCGGGGGCGCCGAGGAGGTGCAGGACGAGCGCCTCCTTGCCGCCCGCGCCGAGCAGGTCGATCGTCGCGCCGTCGGTGTCGGCGAACACGGGACCGGCGGTGGCGACCGCCGGGGTGCCCGCGTCGAACGCCACGGGGCGGGTCGTGTCGGCGAGCCCGCCGGTCGCGGCGTCGAACACGCCGGCCACGTAGGTGATCGGCGCGCTCGAGCCGTCGGTCGGCAGCCCGAGGGCGGCCTTCGAGACCGGCAGCAGCGCCACGTCGGTGTCGAACACGTTGGTGTCGCGGTCGGCCTCGTAGAAGTTCACCGGGCGCTGGTCCAGCGTGGCGCCCGTCCGCAGGTCGACCGTGACGGAGTAGAGGACGTCGGTGTCGGTGAAGAACTGCAGGTACGTCTCCACGTCGGCCGAGCCGTCACCGTCGATGTCGTAGTCGACGAACGGGATGTTGGCCCGCCCGACCGTCGCCCAGTCACCCCAGGTGTCGATGCCGAACCAGAGGTAGTCGTCGGTGGCACCGGCGCCCACGGCCTGGAGGTCCATGCCGCGGTCGGAGCCCTGGTCGACGCAGCCGACGACCTGCGTGCCCGTGCACAGCGGCATCTGGCCGCTGCGCGCGCCGAGCTCGAGGACCGACACCATCGAGCGGTGGCCGCTGACGCCGTTGCCGCCCTGGGCCACGCCCGCGCCGTCGAGCACGAGCTGGTCGTTCGTGACGGTGGAGGTGGTCGTCGAGTTCGGACGGGCGACACCGTGGACCGGCACCCGCAGCGCCGGGTTGTTGCCCGACTTGATCGTCACGCGACCCGAGGCGGCGGTGACGAACTGGCGGGGCACGCCCAGCTGCTCGGTGGCCATGGTCGGGTCGATGACGCGCGCCAGGCGGCGCGGGTAGACGGTCATCGTCAGCGTCACCGAGCGCTGCGAGCGGGCCGGCACCGTCAGGCTGCTGGCCGACAGGGAGTAGCCGACGCCCGGCTGGGTCGTGGCCGCCTGGTAGCCGAGCTGGTAGGTGACCGCGCGGCTCGCGTCGTTGCGGACGGTGATCGTCTTCTGGCGCGTGAGCTTCTCGGTGGTGATCGGCGCGTTGACGATGCCGAAGGTGGCCGAGACCGGGTTGTCGTTGCCGTTGGTCCACGCCAGCGTCGAGGTGCCCGCCGCGTACCGCGCGTCGATGCGACCGGCGCCGACCCGGGCCGGGCCGTAGCGGTCGCCCGAGCGGCTGGCACCCTCGAACAGGTCGTTGGTCGCCGTGTTCATCACGGCGGCCTTCACCTCGAGCGGGGAGTACGACGGGTGCTGGGCCAGCACGAGCGCCGCGACGCCCGCGGTGACCGGGGCGGCCATCGAGGTGCCCGACATGGTGGCGATGCCGTTGCCGCTGCCGACCGCCGCCGAGCTGATCGTGTCGCCGGGGGCGGCGACGTCGGGCTTCACGCCGCTGTAGGTGCCGTGGCCGCCGCGCGAGGTGAACCCGGAGACCGTGTCGACGATGGCCTCGTCGTACGTCGCCACGCTCTGCGCCAGGGAGCCGTCGAACTGCACCGCGAGCGTGCCGGCCTCGGCGGCCGGGCGGAGCCGGTCGGTGTCGTTGCCCGTCAGCTGGATGACGGGGATCTGGGCGTCGCCGAGGATGCCCGCGCCGAAGACGTCGAGCTCGCTGGTGAAGATCGCCCCGATCGCGCCCGCCTCGCGGGCGTTGGCTGACCGGACGCCGGACCCGCAGCGACGCGTGGCGTCGTTGTCGTCCCACTCGAGCCACGCGACCTTGCCGGCCACGCGGGCGGCGTCGGTGGCGCTGAACGGCTGGCAGCCGTCGGCGTTGGCGCCGGGCACGGTCGCGACCGTGCCGGCCACGGGGTCGCTGGTGGCGAAGGGGTAGGCGGTCGAGAACTGGCCGGCGGCGGTGCCCGCGACCTCGCTCGGCGCCGTCACGCGGATGGCGTCGCGCCGCTGCATGGCGTCCACGCTGCTGGCGACCGCGAGCGAGCTGGTCGCGCTGCCGGGGGAGCCGCCGGCGTCCGTGATGTCACCCTCGTTGCCGTTGGAGGCGACGGTGAGCACGCCGTGGCGCGTCAGGGCGTCGACGACCTCGTTCTGCGGGTCGTCGGAGGGCACGTAGGCGGAGCCCAGCGACATGTTGACCACGTCGAGGCGGTCGGAGAAGTCACCGTCGCCGTTGGGGTCGAGCGACCAGTCGAGGGCCGCGATGACCTGGTCCGTGCTGCCCTCGCAGCCGAAGACGCGCAGGGCGAAGATCTCGGCCTGGGGCGCCATGCCCGGACCGATCTTGAGACCGCGCAGGGTGTTGGGGCCGACCGTGGCGTAGTCGCCCGCGAACGTCGAGCCGTCGGGCATCACGCCGTAGCCCGCCGCGCTGCCGGCCACGTGGGAGCCGTGGCCCTGGCAGTCGAGCGGGTTCGGGTCGGGGGAGGGCACCGGGTTGTACGACTCGGCGGTGTCGTCGGCGTTGTAGTCGTCGCCGACGAAGTCGTAGCCGCCGACGACCTTGGCGCGGCCGGCGGCCGGCAGCGCCTGGAGCCAGCCGTCCTCCGTCGAGGTCGCCTGCGCGGCCTCGAAGGCCTCGACCGTGCCGGGACCGCCGAAGGTGGCGTGGGTGTAGTCGACACCGGTGTCGATGACGCCGATGCGCACGCCGTCGCCGGTGTTGCCGTTGTAGGACCAGACTTGGTTGGCGCGCACGAGGCCCGCGGCGCTCGAGTTGTCGAGGGTCCGCTCGGTGATGCGCGAGACCTTGACGACGCCCGGCTGGGTGGCGAGGGCACGGATCGCGGCGGTGTTGGCGCTGATCGCGACACCCGGGACCGCGTTGGCCACCGTGTAGAGCTCGGCGGCGCCCGAGTCCTTCGCACGGGCCGCCGCGACGATGCGGTCGGCGGTGCCCTGCACCTGGGCGCGGCGGTCGGTGGCCCGGCGCCTGGCCGTCGAGGCCGACCCCTGGGCGGCGGCGTCGGCGGCACCTGCACCGCTGACCTGGACGAAGACGCTCTGCCGGGCCTCGGTGTCGAGGTCGACACCGGGGGCGATGGGAGCCCGGGCGACGGACGGCGGGGTCGTCTGGGGGATCGGCAGGGGCTCGGCGCCCGGGTCGCCCGGAGCGGCGGAGCTGGGCGCGACGGAGAGCATCGTCGCGCCGAGGGTGAGTGCGGCCAGGCCGGCCCACCGTCGAGGAGTAGTGAACACCCGAGATCTCGCTTTCGATTGTCGCCGGCGGCCGCGTTCCCGAAATTCCCGCGGCCGGAAGAACTCCGGCGTCCGCGCACTGTATGCCGAAGCACCGACGGCGCCCAGCGTCCCGGAGAGGATTTCTCCGAACCGTGACCGGACGGTGGCCGGGGGCTCGTCAGCGTCGGCGCCCGGTGCTGGGATGGGGCCATGACCCCGACGACGCTCACGCCCGAGCAGGTTCTCGCCGCCGACCTCGCCGACTGGCGGTTCCTGCTGGGCCGCCTGCACGCCCGCTTCACCTTCGACGACTACGCGGTGGGCCTGGCCCTGGTCGCGGCCGTCGGCGCCCACGCCGCCGAGGTGGACCACCACCCCGACCTCGACCTGCGGCACGGCGCGCTGCGGGTGGTCACGAGCAGCCACGACGCCGACGGGGTCACCGAGCGCGACGTCGCCCTGGCCCGCCGCGTCAGCGAGCTGGCGGCCGAGCTCGGCGCGCGCCCGGAGCCGACGACGGTGCAGCAGCTGGAGATCGCCCTCGACACCCCCGACCTCTCCCGCGTCAAGCCGTTCTGGCGGGCGGTGCTGGGACTGGCCGACCGGCCGGGCTCGCCCGACGAGGTGCGCGACGAGGTCAACGTCCTGCCGGCCCTGTGGTTCCAGGAGTGCGACCCGCCCGCGCCGGGGGAGGCGGAGGGCCGGATGCGGTTCCACCTCGACATCACGGTGCCCCACGACGTGGCCGAGCAGCGCGTCGCGGCAGCCCTGGCCGCGGGCGGCACCCTCGTCAGCGACGCCGCGGCCCGCGCCTTCTGGGTCCTCGCCGACGCGGAGGGCAACAAGGCCTGCGTGTGCACGTGGCAGGACCGCTGAGGTAGCCCGCTGCGTGTCGACATGTGGGACCGACGTACCAGCATGTGGAACGCGTGGCAGACTGGGTTGACGTCGTCGGTCCCCGGCGGCGACCGTAGGGCGCATGCGCACTGTCCTTCTCGTACGCACGCGACGCGTGAGCTGAGGCCCCGAGCCCCACGTTCCCGCGTCATCCCCTCGTTGCCGTCAGGCCGAGGGGTTTTTTGTTGGCCCGACACCGGTGCCGGAGACTTGGACGGTCACCGGTCCGGGCCGGCGAGCAGGACCCGCACGACAGCACACCAGTGCTCCCGCGACGACGCGGGGGCTGACGAGGAAGTTCGAGGCTGATGACTGAGCACCCCGAGGCGACCGGCCCGTCCGTGACCGGGGCACAGAGCCTGGTGAAGTCCCTGGAGAACGCCGGGGTCGACACGATCTTCGGCATCCCGGGCGGCGCCATCCTCCCGGCGTACGACCCGCTGATGGACTCCACCCGCATCCGCCACATCCTCGTGCGCCACGAGCAGGCGGGCGGCCACGCCGCGCAGGGGTACGCCGCCGCGACCGGCAGGGTGGGCGTCTGCATGGCCACCTCCGGCCCGGGCGCGACGAACCTCGTCACGCCGCTGGCCGACGCCCACATGGACTCGGTGCCGATGGTGGCGGTGACCGGCCAGGTCGGCGCGGCGATGATCGGCACGGACGCCTTCCAGGAGGCGGACATCCGCGGCATCACGATGCCGGTGACGAAGCACAACTTCCTCGTCACCGACCCCGCCGAGATCCCGGTGAAGATCGCCGAGGCGTTCCACATCGCCTCGACGGGTCGCCCCGGTCCCGTGCTGGTGGACATCGCGAAGTCGGCGCTGCAGGCCGCCACGACCTTCGACTGGCCCACCGACATCAACCTGCCGGGCTACCGCCCCGTCACGCGCCCGCACACCAAGCAGATCCGCGAGGCCGTCAAGCTCATCCTCGAGGCCCGCCGCCCGGTGCTCTACGTCGGCGGCGGCGTCATCCGCTCCGGCGCGTCGCGCGAGCTGCTGCGCCTGGCCGAGTTCACCGGCATGCCGGTCGTCACGACCCTGATGGCGCTGGGCGCGTTCCCCGACAGCCACCCGCAGCACCTGGGCATGCCCGGCATGCACGGCACGGTCGCGGCCGTCGCGGGCCTGCAGAAGAGCGACCTCATCATCAGCCTGGGCGCCCGCTTCGACGACCGCGTCACCGGCAACCTCGACTCGTTCGCCCCGAACGCGCTCGTGGTGCACGCCGACATCGACCCGGCCGAGATCGGCAAGAACCGCCACGCCGACGTGCCGATCGTGGGCGACGCCCGCGAGGTCATCAGCGAGCTGACGGCGCTGCTCGTCTCCCAGGCCGACGCCGGCCACACGGGCGACTACGAGGGCTGGGTCGAGTTCCTCGCCGGCGTGAAGAAGCGCTACCCGCTGGGGTACGACGCGCCCGCCGACGGCTCGCTCGCCCCGCAGCACGTGATCGAGCGGCTGAGCGCGATCGCCGGTCCGGAGGCCATCTACTGCTCGGGCGTCGGCCAGCACCAGATGTGGGCCGCGCACTTCGTGAAGTACGAGAACCCGCGCACGTGGATCAACTCCGGCGGCCTCGGCACGATGGGCTTCTCGGTGCCCTCCGCCATGGGGGCCAAGGTCGGGCGCCCCGACACCACGGTGTGGTCGATCGACGGCGACGGCTGCTTCCAGATGACCAACCAGGAGCTGGCGACCTGCGCGATCGAGGGCATCCCGATCAAGGTGGCGCTCATCAACAACGAGTCGCTCGGCATGGTGCGGCAGTGGCAGACGCTCTTCTACAACGAGCGCTACTCCAACACCGACCTGCACTCCAAGCGCATCCCCGACTTCGTGCGGCTGGCGGAGGCGTACGGCTGCGTCGGCCTGTCCTGCGAGACCCCCGGCGACGTCGACTCGGTCATCGAGAAGGCCATGTCGATCGACGACGTGCCCGTCGTGGTGGACTTCCGGGTGCACCGCGACGCGATGGTGTGGCCGATGGTTGCCGCCGGCACGAGCAACGACGAGATCAAGTACGCGCGCGACCTCGCGCCCACCTTCGACGAGGACGAACTGGTATGAGCACGAGCACCAAGCACACCCTGTCGGTGCTGGTCGAGGACAAGCCCGGCGTCCTGGCCCGCATCGCGGGCCTGTTCAGCCGCCGCGGCTTCAACATCGACAGCCTCGCGGTCGGCCCGACCGAGCACCCGGACGTCTCGCGCATGACGATCGTCGTGGACGTGGAGTCCTCGCCGATGGAGCAGGTCGTCAAGCAGCTCAACAAGCTGGTCGAGGTCATCAAGATCGTCGAGCTCGACCCGACCGCCTCGGTCGCGCGCGAGCTCGTCATGGTCAAGGTGCGCGCCGACTCCGAGACGCGCGGGCAGGTGCTCGACACCGTCCAGCTCTTCCGGGCCAAGGTCATCGACGTCGCCCCCGACGCCGTGACCATCCAGATCGCCGGCAACGCCGGCAAGATCGCGGACTTCCTGCGGGTGCTCGAGCCCTTCGGCATCCGCGAGCTCGTGCAGTCGGGCATGGTCGCCATCGGCCGCGGGTCGCGCTCCATCACGGAGCGCACCGTGCGACCGGTGCCGGTCCCCGTGCCCACCGCGCCCCCCGCACCGACGGCACCCGCACCGACGGCACCCGCCGTCGCGGGCTGAGCACCGCCGTACCCCCTCTAGAAGACAACGACGAAGGAGAAGCCCGACGTGGCTGAGATGTACTACGACGACGACGCCGACCTGTCCCTGATCCAGGGCAAGAACGTGGCGGTCATCGGTTACGGCAGCCAGGGCCACGCCCACGCGCTGAACCTGCGCGACTCGGGTGTCGACGTCCGCGTCGGCCTGCCCGAGGGCTCGAAGAGCCGGGCGAAGGCGGAGGAGGAGGGCCTGCGCGTCCTCACCCCGGCCGAGGCCGTGGAGGAGGCCGACGTCATCGTCGTCCTCGCGCCCGACCAGGTGCAGCGCCACCTCTACACGGAGTCGATCGAGCCGCACATCGCGGAGGGCGACACCCTCGTCTTCGGCCACGGCTTCAACATCCGCTTCGGCTACATCACCCCGCCGGCCGGCGTCGACGTGGTCCTCGTGGCCCCGAAGGCCCCGGGCCACACGGTGCGCCGCGAGTACGTCGCGGGCCGCGGCATCCCCGACATCATCGCGGTCGAGCAGGACGCCAGCGGCACCGCGTGGGACCTCGCGAAGTCCTACGCCAAGGCCATCGGCGGCACCCGCGCGGGCGTCATCAAGACGACCTTCACCGAGGAGACCGAGACCGACCTGTTCGGTGAGCAGGCCGTGCTCTGCGGCGGCGTGTCCCACCTCGTGCAGGCCGGCTTCGAGACGCTGACCGAGGCGGGCTACCAGCCCGAGATCGCCTACTTCGAGGTGCTCCACGAGCTCAAGCTGATCGTCGACCTCATGTTCGAGGGCGGCATCGCCAAGCAGCGCTGGAGCGTCTCCGACACGGCCGAGTACGGCGACTACGTCTCGGGCCCGCGCGTCGTCGACGCGAGCGTGAAGGAGCGGATGCAGGCGGTGCTGGCCGACATCCAGGACGGCACCTTCGCCAAGCGCTTCATCGACGACCAGGACAAGGGCGGCGTGGAGTTCACCGAGCTGCGCGCGAAGGAGGCCGGCCACCCGATCGAGGCGACCGGCAAGGAGTTGCGCTCGCACTTCTCGTGGCAGCAGACCGACGCCGACTACACCGAGGGCTCGGCCGCGCGCTGACCCCCGGCCCCGGCCGCACCACGACGAACGCCTCCGTCCCCCTCGCGGGGGGCGGAGGCGTTCGCCGTCAGGGGCCGGTCGGCTGCCGCGGCCCGGTCGGGCTCACTTCACCTCGGAGCGGCGCAGCATCCAGAGCCCGACGAGGAGCGGCAGCACCAGCCACGGCAGCGACGAGACCCCGATCTGGGCCCACTCCTCGCCCCCGGGCCAGCCCTCGAAGAGGCTGCTCTGCGCGAAGTTGAAGTCGAGCCAGGGCTGCAGGTCGGCCCACCAGTCCTGGAACGCGGCGAGCGTCATCGACAGCGTGGGCACGACGAACGAGTAGACGAAGTAGCCCACGATCGCCGCCGGCGAGCTGCGCAGCAGCACGCCCAGCATGAACCCGATCGCCATGCCGAGCAGGTTGGCGATCACGATGCCGACCAGGGTGCTCACCGAGGAGTCCCACACCGGGTCGGTGCCGGCGAGCGCCGAGCCGACCACGGTGCCCAGCGCCCCGACGACCATCGCCACGAGCATCGAGACCACGCCGACGACCGCGGCGACGGCCGCCTTCGCGGCGATCACCCGGCCCCGCGCCGGCACCATGGTGAAGGTGCCCAGGCCGCTGCGCTGGCTCCACTCGCTGGTCACCGAGAGGATCGCGAGCACGGGCAGCACGATGGCCATCGGCATGCCGATGGCGCTCGCGAACGTCTCGTAGGTGAGCGCCTCGTCCGGGGCGAACAGCACCACGGCGACGCTGGCCACGACGGCCAGCACGAGGACGCTGACGCACAGCCAGAGGCCGGCCCGGGTGTCGAACGTCTTGCGGGCTTCCACACCGACGAGCCGGGCGAACGACGGGCGTCGCAGGTCGGGGCGGGGGGTGCGGACCGCCGTACCGGCGACGGGGCTGCTCCCCGGGGCGACCGGGCCGGCCGGGCCGGCCGTGCCCGCCGTGCCCGCCGGCGGAGTGACGAGCGCGCTCATGCCGCTGCCCCTGCCGTCCGCAGCGGGGCGGGGGTCTCGCGCTGGGTGTCGGCGGTCAGCTCGAGGAACATCTCCTCGAGACCGGCGCCGTCGGCGGCACGCAGGCCCGCGAGCGGTACGCCGGCGGCGTGCGCCACCCGGCCCACCTCCCGGGGCTGGGCCTCGACGGAGAGCGCGCCGTCGTGCGTGCGGGTCACGGTGATCCCGGCGGCGCCGAGGGCGCGCACCAGGGCGGCGCCGTCGGTGGGCTCCGCGGGCACGACGACCGTGCCGGCGGAGGCCAGCAGCTCGGCCTTCGTGCCCTGCGCGACGATGCGACCGCGGCCGATGACGACCAGGTCGTCGGCGACGACCTCGATCTCGCCGAGCAGGTGGGAGGAGAGCAGCACGGTCCCGCCGCGCTGGGCGAAGCCGCGCAGCAGGTCGCGCATCCAGCGGATGCCGGCCGGGTCGAGGCCGTTGGCGGGCTCGTCGAGCACCAGCACGTCGGGGTCCCCGACGAGGGCGACCGCGATGCCGAGGCGCTGGCGCATGCCGAGCGAGTAGTTGCGCACCCGGCGCTCCGCCTCGGTGGGGGTGAGGGAGACGAGGTCGAGCATCTCGTCGACCCGGGTGCGGGGGAGCCCGGCGGTCTGCGCGGCGATCGCCAGGATCTCCCGGCCGGTGCGGCCCGCGTGCTGGGCGGAGGCGTCGAGGAGCACGCCGACCTCGCGGGGCGGGTTGGGCAGGTCCGTGAACCGCGCCCCGCAGACGGTGGCGCTCCCGGCCGACGGCGGCGTGAGGCCGACCATCATCCGCATGGTCGTGGACTTGCCGGCGCCGTTGGGCCCCAGGAAGCCGGTGACCCGCCCGGGGCGGGCCGTGAAGGTCACGTCGTCGACGGCGCGGTGGGCGCCGTACGTCTTGGTCAGTCCGGTCACTTCGATCATGGTCCCGAGCCTCGCGGTGCGGCGGCCCCGGCGACATCGGGGGAAGTCCTGGCCCGACCCCGGCCCGACCCCGGGGTGGGTGGGGGACCGGGTGGGGGAATGGGCCGGGGGCTCCCGGGGTTGGTGGGGGCGTGCGCATCGAGATCTGGTCCGACGTCGTCTGTCCCTGGTGCTTCGTCGGCAAGCGCCGGCTGGAGAAGGCCCTGGCGGGCTTCGAGCACGCCGACGAGGTCGAGGTGGTCTACCGCTCCTTCGAGCTCGACCCCTCCGCCCCGCAGCACGGGCACGAGCTGACGACCGCGGTGCTGGCCCGCAAGTACGGGCGCGGCGAGGCCGAGATGCGCCAGATGCAGGAGCAGCTCGTCGAGGTCGCGGCCCAGGAGGGCCTCGAGATGCGGCTGTTCGAGAACGTGCACACCCGCACCGTCGACGCCCACCGCCTCCTCCACCTCGCGCTCGAGACCGGCGGCCCGGCGCTGCAGCGCGAGCTCAAGGAGGCGCTGCTCGCGGCGTACTTCCTGCGGGCCGAGGACGTCGGCGACCACGAGGTCCTGCGCACCGCCGCCGTGGGTGCCGGGCTCGACGCCGCGCGCGTCGACGAGGTGCTCGCCGGTGACGCGTACGCCGAGGCGGTCGCCGCCGACGTCGCCCAGGCGCGGGCGTACGGCGCGACCGGGGTGCCCTTCTTCGTGGTCGACGCCAGGTACGGCGTCTCGGGCGCCCAGCCCACCGAGGTCTTCGACCAGCTGCTGCGCCAGGCGTGGGCCGAGTCGCACCCCACGCTCGTGCAGGTGGGCGGCGACGCCGAGGCCTGCGGGCCCGACGGGTGCGCCGTCCCCGGCGCATGATCCCCCTCCCCACGGCCTGACGCCAGCGCGTCGACCGCGTCCTGTGGACGGCCCGGTGGCTGTCCACAGGCGCCGTCGCGCGCGCTTCCGCCGGCCCCTCTCCTCGGTGAACCTGGTGGTGGCCGGACGGGGGTCCGGCACCGGCGGGAGCCGGGAGGCGAAGGGGGAACCATGAGCGCGGGAGAGAGCGTCCCCACGGGGGCGGAGGAGGCCCGGGCGGCGATCGCCGCCGTGCTGGCCGACGCGGACGAGCAGGTGCGCCGGGCGGAGTCGTACGTCGCGGCCGTCGAGGGCCTGCGGGTGCGCGGGCGTGACCGCAGCGGTGCGGTGGTGGAGCTCGACCACGGGGGCGGCCTGGTGGACGTCGTCGTGGAGGAGCACGTGGCCCGTGCGGGCGCGGAGCCGGTACGGCGCGCCGTGCTCGCCGCCGTCGCCGACGCGCGGGGCCGGCTGCCCGAGCGGCTGACCGCGATCGCGGCGGAGGCGTTCGGCCCGGACGCCGCCACGACGGCGCACGTGCGCGAGCACGCCGAGCAGGTGTTCGGAGCTCGGCGCGCGCCGCGGTTCGCGGCGGCCGCGGGTGCTGCGGACGGGGTGCTCCGGTGAGCGCCCGGCTGAGCGCGGACGTCGACGACCTGCGCCAGCACGCGGGTCGGGTCGACGCGCTCGTCGCCCGGCCGCGTTCCGCCGAGGCGGCGGCGCGGAGCGTCTCGGCGCCGAGCGACGCGTTCGGTGCGCTGTGCGGGTTCGTCGGGGCTGCCCTCACCCCGTTCCAGGCCGCGGGCGTGCGGGCCTGCCGCGCCGCCGGCGAGGCGCTCGAGGGCGCGGCGGCCGACGTGCGGACCTGCGCCGACGAGCTGGTGGCCACCGACGTGGTCGCCTCCGCCGCCGCGGACGCGGTGGCGGAGCGGGTGGATGCGGTGACCACCGTCGCGCGGTGGGCGCCCGGGGCGGTCGTCGACGTGGCGTCGGGGCTCCTGGGCGAGCTCGCGACGGACGCGGTCGGTGACTGGGTGGCGCGCCTCGACGGGCGGGGGCTGCTGCCGAGCGCGGGCACGCCCGCGTGGGCGGGAGCGCTGCGGTGAGCGGGGAGGGGGCCGAGGGGTCGCCGTACCTGGTCGCCGAGGGCGACAGCAGCACGTGGCACACGGGCGGCGCCGTGGCCGACACGCTCACCTCGGCCGGCGAGGCGCTCGGCCGCGGCGACTGGCTCGAGGGCGGCCTGCTGACGCTGTGCGGCGTCGCGGAGGTCGACGAGCTGCTGACGAACCCGTTCCAGAGCCTCCTGGCGGCGGGCATCGGCTGGGTGATGGAGAAGTTCCGCCCGCTCCACGAGCTGCTCGACGCCGTCGCCGGCAACCCCGACGAGGTGCTCTCGTTCGCCGAGACGTGGTCCGCGGTCGCAGCCGGTCTCGCGGAGACGGCGGACGAGTACCGGGCGGAGGTCGCGGTCACCACGGCCGCCTGGGAGGGCGCCAGCTCGGACGCCTACCTCGCCTGGGCGACGACCCGGAGCCTGGCGGTGGACGCGTGCGCCGCCGCGGCGACGGGCGTCTCCGGTGCCGTGCGCCTCGCCTCGTCCCTCGTCGCCGGGGTCCGCCAGCTGGTGCGCGAGACCATCGCGGGGGTCGTGGCCTGGCTCATGCAGTGGTCGGCCGTGCTGGTGTCGGGCATCGGCACCGGGCCGATCCTCTCGCGGCTCGCCTTCCGCGTCCGCGCCGAGGCGCACGAGCTGGGCGCGACCGTGCGGCGCGTGGTCAGCTCGGTCGAGGACCTGTCCGCACGCCTCGCGCAGTGCACCGACGACGTCGAGCGCACCGTGACGTTCCTGCGGGCGACGGCCCGCACGGCCGCCGCCGTCCCCGGGATGGTGACCGCGCCCGCGGGCGCCAGGCAGACGGTGCTGGCGGGGGGAGTGCGCCACAGCGCGACGTACGACGACGTGTGAGCCCGCCGGTGCGGTCCACCCGCCCGCCGGTGGATGTGCCGCCCGGGGCCGCGAGGGCGCACCCTGGGACGGTGACCACGCTCGTCGACCTCGGCCCCGTCGCGCAGCTGCGCGCCGGGCGGCTGCCCCGTCGCCTCGCCCAGATGACGGTGGGCCTGACGTTCTACGGCGTCTCCCTCGGCATGCTCGTGGCGGGGGCGCTCGGCACGGCGCCGTGGGACGTGCTCCACACGGGCATCGCCACGCACGTGCCGCTCACGCTCGGGCAGGTGCTGATGCTCGCCAGCATCGTGGTGCTGATGGCGTTCTGGCCGCTGCGGGAGGTGCCCGGCGTCGCGACGCTGGCCAACCCCGTGATCATCGGCCTCAGCGCCGACGCGACCATCTGGCTCCTGGTCGGCGTCATCGACGTGGACGCGGCTGCCGGGGACGGTGCGCTCGGGTGGGCGGTCCGCGCCGGGCTGATGGTCGGCGGCGTCGTGCTCTGCGGCTTCGCGTCCGCGCTCTACATCGGGGCGCAGCTCGGCCGCGGCCCGCGCGACGGGCTGATGACGGGCCTGTCGCGGCGCACGGGCTGGTCGCTGCGGGCGGTGCGGACCGGCATCGAGGTCACCGTGGTGCTCGCCGGCCTGGCCCTCGGAGGTGCCGCGGGCGTCGGCACGGTCGTCTACGCCCTGGCCATCGGGCCCCTGACGCAGGCGATGCTGCCGCGGTGGACGGTCCGGCTGCCGGGCGCGCCGGTGGACCCGCCGGCCGTGGAGGCGGGCGCCGGCGCCGGGTAGCTCGGCGTCGGTGGCTCGGCGCCGGTGGGTCAGCGCCGGGTGGCGATGACCGCGGAGGCGTCGGGCGCGACCATGACCTCGACCGCCGTGAAGCGCTCGTCGGTCAGCCACTGCTCCCGCAGGGTGTCGACGCGGCCGTAGGTGATCGGCGGCCACTGCTCGCAGGGCACGAAGTCGTCGAGCACGACGACGCCGCCCGGCTCGACGAGGTCGGCGATCTTGTCGACGGCGACCGAGGTCGGGTCGCCGGAGTCGAGGAAGAGCAGCGAGAAGGGGCCCTTGTCCCCGAGCGTCGACCAGTCGGCGGCGAGCACCTCCACCTGCGGGTCGTCGACGAAGATCTCCGCCGCGGCGCCGGCCAGGCGCTCGTCGAGCTCGGCGGTCAGGATGTGCGCGTCGCCGCGCAGCCCGCTGCGCAGCCACGCCGTACCGACGCCGCACCCGGTGCCGAACTCCGCCATCACGCCCCCGCGGGTGGCGGCCAGCGCCGCCAGCAGCCGTCCGGTCTCGTTGCGGCAGAAGGACACGTAGCCGGCGCGGCGGGAGACGTCGAACGCGCGGGAGACGATCTCGGGCAGGTCGGGGGGCGCGCTCACGCCCCCGAGTCTGCCATCTGCGGACGGGTGTCTCGGATCGTGAGCCAGTTCACCGGACCTGCTGCGCGGAGCGGGGAGCGGGAGTAGCGTCCCGTTCACCATGCGGAGCGTGATCGTACTTATCGAGTGCCGCGGCGAGGCCCACTGAAGGTGAGGCCACCTCGCCGCGGTGTTCGGCGTTGGTACGTCGCCTGGCCCCACCGGATCCCCGCATCCGCCCCTCGCTCCCACCCCTGAGCGCCGGACCGGTGCGGGTACGACGCCCCGTGGCGGCCCGCAGGTGACTCCCGCGTGATCCGCAGCCCCGCCTGGTCCACTCCTGGTCATCCCCAGGGTCGACAGTCCCGTCACGGGGCGTCGCGCCGGCACGACCGGCACGCCGCAAGCCCGTCACCCCCTGTCACGACTCGTCACACGACACCCCAGGAGCCAGCGATGTACGACATGTATCCCGAGTGGGGACCCGCCAGCCACGACCCCCGCAACCCCCACAGCCACGAGGCCGTCCAGGTCGCGCTCGACTCCCGAGACACCCGCGGCGAGCGCCCCGACGACAACTAGGCTCGCCGGTCATGACCGACTCCTCCACGACCAGCCCGACCTCGGGCTCGCTGCGGCTCGCCGTCATCCCCGGCGACGGCATCGGGCAGGAGGTGACGGCCGAGGCGCTCAAGGTGCTCGAGGTCGCCGCCCCCGCGGGTGTGAAGTTCGAGCCCACCCGCTACGACCTGGGTGCGGAGCGCTACCTCGCGACCGGTGAGGTGCTCCCGGACTCGGTGCTGGAGGAGGTCCGCTCCCACGACGCGATCCTGCTCGGTGCGGTCGGCGGCAAGCCCGGCGACCCGAACCTGCCGCCCGGCATCCTCGAGCGCGGCCTCCTGCTGCGCCTGCGCTTCGAGCTCGACCACTACGTGAACCTGCGCCCGTCCCGGATCTTCCCCGGCGTCACCTCGCCGCTGGCCGACCCGGGCGACGTCGACTTCGTCGTCGTGCGCGAGGGCACCGAGGGCCCCTACACGGGCAACGGCGGTGCGCTGCGCGTCGGCACGCCGGCCGAGCTGGCCACCGAGGTCTCGATCACCACGGCCTTCGGCGTGGAGCGCGTCGTCCGCGACGCCTTCTCCCGCGCCCAGCGCCGGCCCCGCAAGGAGCTGACGCTCATCCACAAGACGAACGTCCTCACGTACGGCGGAGCCGTGTGGAGCCGCCTGGTGAAGGAGGTCGGCGCGGAGTTCCCCGAGGTCACCGTCGACTACCTGCACATCGACGCCGCCACCATCTTCATGACGACCGACCCGTCGCGCTTCGACGTGATCGTCACCGACAACCTCTTCGGCGACATCATCACGGACCTCGCCGCCGCCATCACCGGCGGCATCGGCCTGGCCGCGTCCGGCAACGTGAACCCGGACCGCACCACGCCGTCCATGTTCGAGCCCGTGCACGGCTCCGCGCCCGACATCGCGGGCCAGCAGAAGGCCGACCCGACCGCCGCGATCCTCTCCGCGGCGCTGCTGCTCGACCACCTCGGGCACGCGGACGCCGCGCGGACCATCGAGGACGCGGTCATCGCCGACCTCGCCGGCCGCGCTGGCGGGGAGGCCCGCCGTACCCCCGAGGTGGGCGACGCCATCGCCGCCCGCGTAGCCGGGTGAGCCCCGCTCCCTGACCACCTCGTCGCGACGCCGGGCACGCCACGTGCCCGGCGTCGTCGTATTTCCCGGGACGGTGGGCCGACGCCGGCCGCCCGACCCCGCCACCCGCCCGCCCCCACCCCGACAGGTCGACTAACGTGCCCTCCATGCAGATCAGCACCACCCCGAACCCGAGCCCCGTCGACGACGCGCGGCTCGCCGAGATCCTGGCCGCGCCGGGCTTCGGCACCCACTTCACCGACCACATGCTGACGGTCGAGTGGACGCCGGAGGAGGGGTGGCACGACGCGCGCGTGACGCCGTACGGGCCGCTCGTGCTCGACCCGGCGACCGCGGTCCTGCACTACGCGCAGGAGATCTTCGAGGGCATGAAGGCCTACCGCCACGCCGACGGCTCGGTGTGGACGTTCCGGCCCGAGGCCAACGCGGAGCGCATGGAGCGCTCGGCGCGCCGCCTGGCGCTGCCCGTGCTCCCGCCGGCGGACTTCGTCGAGACCGTCGACGAGCTCGTGCGCACCGACGCCCGCTGGGTGCCGGACGGGGAGGGGGAGAAGAGCCTCTACCTGCGCCCCTTCATGTTCGCCTCGGAGAAGTTCCTCGGGGTCCGGCCGGCGCAGCACGTGACCTACATGGTCATCGCCTCGCCCGCCGGCGCCTACTTCAAGGGCGGTGTGCGCCCCGTGAGCCTGTGGCTGACGGAGGAGTACACGCGCGCCGGGCGCGGCGGCATGGGCGCGGCGAAGACGGGCGGCAACTACGCCAGCTCGCTCGTCGCCCAGCAGGAGGCCTCGGCCCACGGCTGCGACCAGGTCGTCTTCCTCGACGCCCAGGAGGGGCGCTACGTCGAGGAGCTCGGCGGCATGAACATGTACTTCGTGCACGCCGACGGCCGCATCTCGACGCCGGAGACCGGCACGATCCTCGAGGGCATCACGCGCTCCTCGATCATCGAGCTCGCCGGCAAGCTGGGCCACGAGGTCGACGAGCGGAAGTTCACCATCGACGAGTGGCGCGACGGCGTCACCAGCGGCGACATCGTCGAGGTCTTCGCCTGCGGCACGGCCGCCGTCGTCACCCCCGTCGGCGCGCTGAAGTGGGCGGGCGGCCAGGTGCCCTCGCCGACCGGTGACGACGAAGGTGGCCCCGTCACGACCACGATCCGCCAGGCCCTGGTCGACATCCAGTACGGCCGCGCCGACGACACGTTCGGCTGGATGCACCGGGTGCTCTGAGGCGACCGCGTCCCGGCCCGGTCACTTGCGGTTGTAGAGCCGCATCGTGACCGGGCCGAACACGGCGACGAACCCCGCGCTCACCGCGGCGACGGCGAGCAGCTCACCGGCGTCGGGCGTGCCCGCGCACAGCGAGCGGACGCAGTCGACGACCAGGGTGATCGGGTTGACCTCGACGAACGCCTCGAGCCAGCCCGGCATGGTCGAGGGGTCGACGTACGTGCTCGACAGGAACGTCAGCGGCATCAGCACCATCATGCTGACGCCCATCACCGACTTCTCCGAGCGCAGCAGCAGGCCGAACATCGTCCACACCCACGAGAACGCGAAGCAGAAGACCAGCAGCACGGCGACGCCGGCCGCGACCCCGGGGAGCCCGCCCGCGGGCCGGAAGCCGAGCACGAGGCCCATCGTCACGATGACGACGGCCGCGATCAGGTAGCGGAACAGGTCGCCCAGCAGGTAGCCGACCATCGGCGCCGGCCGCCAGATGGGCAGCGTGCGGAAGCGGTCGAACACGCCCTTCCCGATGTCGGTGTTGAGCGAGACGCCGGTGTACATCGTGATCATCGCGATGCTCGAGACGAGGATGCCGGGCAGGAAGAACTGCAGGTACGCCGTCGTGGAGCCCGCCAGGGCGCCCCCGAAGAGGTACGTGAACATCAGGGTCATCATGATCGGGAACAGCGTCACGTCGAAGAGCTGCTCCGGCACGTGCTTGATCTTCAGCACCGCGCGCCACCCGAAGGTCACCGACGCCGACCAGGCGGTCGGCCGCGACGGCGGCGGCTCGGCGAGCAGGATGCGCGCGATGTCGGCCGTGGCGGGCGCGTCGCCGGCCGGCGGGCCCGCGGGAGCGGTGGGGGACGTCGCGTCGACGGTGCTCATGCCGCGCTCTCCTCGGAGTCGGTGCCGGTGGTGGCGGTGGTGGCGGGGCGGTCGGTGAGCGCGAGGAAGACCTCGTCGAGGCTGGGCTGGCCGAGCGAGAAGGTGTCGACGACGATCCCGGCGTCCGCCAGGGCCCGCAGCGCGGCGGCGGACCGGTCGGCGGCGACCGCGGTGGCCGCGCCGGCGGCCCCGGTGGCGTCACCGGGCTCGATGCGCACCGACAGCGCGACGGGGTCGTTCTCCCGGTGCGGATCGGAGCCGAGGATCGGGGCCAGCAGCGTGGCGGCCTCCTCGCGCCGGTCGGCGTCGCGCAGCCGGACGTGCACGGAGCCCAGCCCGACGGACGCCTTGAGGTCGCCCTTCGTGCCCTCCGCGACGACGCGCCCCCGGTCGATGACGGCGATGCGGGAGGCGAGCTGGTCGGCCTCGTCGAGGTACTGCGTGGTGAGCAGGACAGTGGTGCCCTGCGCGACGACGGCCCGCACGATGTCCCACACCTGGTTGCGGCTGCGCGGGTCGAGGCCGGTGGTGGGCTCGTCGAGGAACAGCAGCCGCGGCGTCGACAGCAGGCTGGCGGCGATGTCGAGGCGGCGCCGCATCCCGCCGGAGTAGCCCTTCGCCTGCCGGCCCGCGGCCTCCGCGAGGCCGAAGGCGTCGAGCAGGTCCGCGGCGCGCGAGCGGGCCCGGGCCTTCGGGTGGCCGAGCAGCCGGCCCAGCAGCACCAGGTTCTCGGTGCCCGTCAGGTCCTCGTCGACCGAGGCGTACTGCCCCGTGAGGCTGATGAGCCCGCGCACCGCGTCGGGCTCGGCGGCGACGTCGTGGCCGAACACGCGGGCCTCGCCACCGTCGGGGCGCAGCAGGGTGGCCAGCAGCTTGACGGTCGTCGTCTTGCCGGCGCCGTTCGGGCCGAGCAGGCCGTAGACGGTGCCGGGCGCGACGCTCAGGTCGACGCCGTCGACCGCACGGTTGCTGCCGAACGTCTTCACGAGGCCACGGGCCTCGATCGCCGGCGGGGTGGAGGAGGTCACGACGGGTCCTTCCGGTCGGTCCACGAAGGGGTACGGCGGTGTCGACCCCCGCCGTGCCCCGAACTCATCGGTCGCGTCGGGCTCATCGGTCGCGGCGCCCCCGCCGCAGCTCGGTCCCCAGGGCGTCGAGGCGCTGCTCCCACGTGCCGCGGAACTGCTCGAGCCAGGCGTCGACCTCGCGCAGCCGGTCGGGGCGCAGGGCGTACAGCCGCCGCCGGCCCTCCGGGCGCACCTCGGCGAACCCCGCGTCGCGCAGCACGCGCAGCTGCATCGACACCGCCGGTTGGCCGATGCCGAACTCGTCGCCGACCACCCGGGCGAGGTCGCCGGCGGCGAGCTCGCCCTCCCGGAGCAGCTCGAGGATGCGGCGTCGGACGGGATCGCCGAGGACGTCGAAGGCGTGCACTCAGTCCCCGGTGCCGTCCGTGCCGTCCGTGCCGTCCGTGCCGTCGGCGCCGGCGGGCTCCTCGCCCGTGTAGAACGCGGCGGTCCGCGCGGCGGCGGCACGCGCCTGGCCGGGCTCCTCGCCGTACGCGACCGCGGCCTCGCCCCACGCCGTCGCGGAGCCGCCCATCATGGCGCGGCCCTCGGGCGACGCGCCCCAGGCGGGGTCGGCCTCGGGGGGCCGCTCGGGGGCGCCGGGGAGCAGGTGCAGGGCGAGGCCCATGAGGCCGAGCTCCCAGCCGACACCGGTGGCGCCCGGGCCGAACCGGTCCCAGAACTCCTTCTCGACCGGCGCGCTGTGGTCGAGGCGCAGCGCGGTGCCGCCCGCGGTCGGGGTGAGGACGACGTCCACCCAGCCGATGCCCCCGCCGAACTCCCAGGTCACGGCCAGGTGGCGGGGCTCGTCGCAGGTCAGGACCTCGCCGCCGGCGTTGCCCTCGAGCTGGTAGCGGCCGCCGAGGCGCAGGTCGCCGGAGACCGGCATGAACCACCGCGGGAGGCGCTCGGCGGAGGTCAGGCAGTCCCAGACCTCGGCGGGGTCGGCGTCGTAGGTGCGCTCGACGGTGAGGACGCGCACGGGGACGCCGTCGCGCTCGCCGTCGGCGACGGCGCGGCTGACGGCGCCGAGGTGGTCGGCAGGGGTGAGGGCCACGGGAGCCTCCGGGGGTCGGGATCGGGACGGCCACAACGTATCAGCAGTGATTGATAGATGACACCCGTTGACGGGCCCCGGGCCCCCTCGGGAGGGTGACGCCGTGCCCCACCCGATCCAGTTCGACGACGACGACCCCTGGCTCGCGCGGCTGCGGGCGCTCGCCCTGGCCTACCCGCAGGCCGAGGAGGTGGTCTCCCACGGGCGCCCGACCTTCCGGGTGGGCAAGATCTTCTGCCTCTTCGGGTCGGAGGCGAAGCTGCCCGACGGCACCCGCGAGCCCCGCCCGGCCGCCGTCGTGGTGAAGGTCGACCCCGCCGAGCTGCCCGCCCTCGACGAGGACCCCCGCTTCTTCCTGCCCCGCTACTGGGCCTCCTTCGGCTGGCGGGGCCTCGACCTCGACGCGGCCGACGTGGACGGGGCCGAGGTGGCCGAGCTCGTGGACGCCTCCTACCGGCTCGTCGCGCCCCGCCGCGCCCTGGCGGCGCTCGACGAGCGGGGGCCGGTCTCGGGGACGGTTCGGGGTCCGGTCTCGGGGACCGACCGGGGTGCGGCGCGCGCCGCGACGAGGTGTCGGCCCGGCTCGGCGGGGTAGCCTCGCAGCCGTGTCGACGGCCCCCCGGCCGGGGCCGTCCGCCCCGGAGCACCACCGTCCCCCGCCCGGTCTCCGCGTGGGGGACTACCGCCTGCTCGCCCGCATCGGGGAGGGCGGCATGGGTGTCGTGCACCTTGCCCGCAAGCCCGGCGGCGAGCGCGTCGCGCTGAAGGTGCTGCGCCCCCACGTCGTCGGGGACGACGAGGCCCGCGCCCGCCTGGCCCGCGAGGTCAACTCCCTGAGCCGCATCCGCTCGAGCCGCGTCGCCGAGATCCTCGACGCCGACCCGTGGGCGGAGATCCCGTACGTCGCGACCCGCTACGTGCCGGGCCTGAGCCTGCACGACCACGTCCGCGAGGAGGGCCCGGTCCCCGCCGCCGACCTGGCGCACTTCGCGAGCGAGCTGTGCGCCGCCCTCGACGCCGTGCACCGGGTGGGCGTGCTGCACCGCGACGTGAAGCCGTCCAACGTGCTGATGGAGGGGCGCAACCCGATCCTCATCGACTTCGGCCTCGCCCGCGTCGCCGACGACCCGCGGCTGACCCACACCGGCTGGCTGCTCGGCACGCCCGGCTACCTCGCGCCCGAGATCCTCGTGGGGGAGGACGCGACGCCCGCCGCGGACGTGCACTCCCTCGCCGCCACCATCGCGTTCGGCGGCCTCGGCCGGGCCCCGTTCGGCCGGGGCCCGGCGATGGCGGTCATGGACCGGGTGCGCCGCGGCGAGCACGACCTCGAGGGCCTCCCGACCGGCATCCGCGCCGCCCTCGAGCGCGCGCTCGAGCCCGACCCGGAGCGCCGCCCCTCGCTGGCCGAGCTGCGCGCCTGGATCGACCCCGCGGCCCTCGAGTCCGCCACGCGCTCCCGCATGCCCGCCGTCGTGGGTCCCGCCGCCCCGACCGCGGTCGCGCCCGCGTCGACGATGCCCGTGACCAGCGCCCCGCCCGGGTCGACGGCGCCGCCGTCGGCGCCCGCAGGCCGCCCGCTCCCGCCCGTCGAGGCCCGCACGAAGGTGCTGCCCGACGAGCCGCCCGGGGGTGCCGTCGACCCGCACGCCGCGACCGTCGGGCTCACCGCGGCCGAACCGCTCGACCCCGCCCGCGCCGACCCGGCGAGCCTGATGCCGGCGGAGCGCGCGCCGTACCAGCAGCCGCCGCCCCCGCCGCCCGGCTCCCGGCCGCCGTTCGCGCAGCCGATGCGTCCGCACCCGGGCCTGCACCCCGGCCCGCGCCAGCACCCCGGCCAGCACCCCGGCCAGCACCCCGGCCAGCACCCCGGCCAGCAGCGTCCGCCGTACCCCCCGCAGCAGCTGGTCGAGCCCGAGGTCCGGCCCCGCCGCTCGGCGGGGGCGCGCCTGCGCTCCGCCGTCCTGCTGGTGCTGCTGGGCTGCGTCGTCGCGGCGTGCGCGGGCCTGGCGCCCTGGCCCACGCTCGGCGGCGTGGCCGTCGGCACGTGGCTGCTGCGCGCGGGCTCGCTGTCGGCCAGCGCGGGCCGCGACCGGCGTGCCCGCCGGGGAGCCCGGTGGAGCGACGGCCCGCGCGCGGTCGTCGCGTTCCCGTGGCACGCCCTGGTCTCGCTGCTCGGCTCGTCGCTGCTGCTGCTGTGGGCGCTCCTGCTGGCCGCCTGCGCGGGCCTCGTCGCGTGGGCGGTGGGCACGTCGCAGCCGGTCGGCCTGGCCGTCGCCGGCGGCGTGCTCGCCGTGGGGGTGTGGACGGGGCCGGGCGGCTCGCGGGTGCGGGGGCCGGTGGCCGCCGCCGCGCGTCCGGTCGCCGACGTCGTGCTGGCCTGGGTGGTCACCGCGCTGCTGCTGGGCGCGCTGGTCGCGGGCCTCGGCACCCTCGTGCAGCAGGAGGGCGCCCGGTGGGCGGCGGACTCGCCGTCGGCCGTGTGGTCCGACCTGCTCGACGCCGTGCTGCCGGGGCGCTGACCCGACCACCTGGCGGGAGGCTCTCGCCGGGTCCGGCGATCCGTGCCACACTCCCGGGGTGGCCACGCCGACGATCGTCATTACCTAGCGCGCCCCGGACCACCGGGCGCGCCGACCTCTCCTGACCCGAGAGGTTTTTTTGTGCCCTCAGCCCGGTCGTCCGTGTCGCGCGCCCCGGTCCGCCGCACTCCCGCCGTACCCCCGAAGGACGCACCATGACCACCGCCCCCAGCACCGCCCCCAGCGCCTCCCCGCTCGACCTCCAGGGCGCCTTCCACGTCTACGACACGACCCTGCGCGACGGCGCGCAGCAGGAGGGGCTCAACCTCTCCGTCGCGGACAAGCTCGCGATCGCGCGGCTGCTCGACGAGCTGGGGGTGGGGTACGTCGAGGGCGGGTGGCCGGGCGCGAACCCGAAGGACACCGAGTTCTTCCGCCGGGCCCGCACCGAGCTGGACCTGACCCGTGCGCGGCTGGCGGCGTTCGGCTCCACCCGGCGCCCGGGCACGGCGGCCGCCGACGACCCGCTGGTCGCCGCGCTGCGCGACTCCGGCGCCCGCACCGCGTGCCTCGTCGCGAAGTCCCACGACCGCCACGTCGAGCTCGCGCTGCGCACGACGCTGGCCGAGAACCTGGCGATGGTGCGCGACACCGTCTCCCACCTGCGCGGGGAGGGCCTGGAGGTCTTCGTCGACGCCGAGCACTTCTTCGACGGGTTCCGCGCCAACCGGTCCTACGCGCTCGACGTGCTGGGCGCGGCGTACGAGGCCGGCGCCGAGCTGGTCGCCCTGTGCGACACCAACGGCGGCATGCTGCCCCGCTGGGTCGGCGAGGTGGTCGCCGACGTCGTCGCCACGACGGGCGGGCGGGTCGGCATCCACGCCCACAACGACACCGGCTGTGCCGTCGCCAACTCGGTGGCGGCCGTCGAGGCGGGGGCGACCCACGTGCAGGGCTGCCTCAACGGGTACGGCGAGCGCACCGGCAACGCCGACCTCGTCGCCGTGGTCGCGGCGCTGGAGCTGAAGCTCGGCCGGCCGGTGCTGCCGCCGGGCTCGCTCGCCGAGGCCACCCGCATCGCCCACGCCGTCGCGGAGGTCACCAACTTCCCGCCCGCGTCGCGGCAGCCGTACGTCGGCACGTCGGCCTTCGCGCACAAGGCCGGCCTGCACGCCAGCGCGATCAAGGTCGACCCCGACCTCTACCAGCACATGGACCCGGCGGGCGTCGGCAACGACATGCGCCTGCTCGTCTCCGACATGGCGGGCCGCGCCACCGTCGAGCTCAAGGGCCGCGAGCTGGGCTACGACCTGTCGGTCGACAGCCCGGAGGGCAAGGAGCTGGTCACGCGGATCACCGAGCGGGTGAAGGTGCTGGAGGCCCGCGGGCACACCTTCGAGGCCGCCGACGCCTCCTTCGAGCTGATGCTCGTGGAGGAGGTGACGGGCACCCGCCCGGCGTACGTCGACGTCGAGTCGTGGCGCGTCATCACCGAGAGCCGCTCGGGGGGCGAGGCGCTGTCGGAGGCCACCGTGAAGCTGCACGCCGGCGGCACCCGGATCGTCGTGACGGGGGAGGGCAACGGCCCGGTCAACGCGCTCGACCAGGCGCTGCGCGCCGCCATCGGGCAGGTCTACCCGGAGGTCGCGAAGTTCCAGCTCATCGACTACAAGGTCCGCATCCTCGATCAGGGCCACGGCACCGACGCGATCACCCGCGTGCTCATCGAGACCAGCGACGGCGAGTCGTCGTGGGTCACGGTCGGGGTGGGGGCCAACGTGGTCGAGGCGTCGTGGGGCGCGCTGCTGGACGGCGTCACCTTCGGGCTGCACCGGCGCGGCGCGTGAGCGGGCCGGCGGGCCGCTGCGCGGGGCGTCCGGGGCCGACTGGCAGGATGAGCGCATGACCCTCTTCGGTGCCCACGAACCCGAGCGCGAGCCCTCGTCCGGCGTCTTCGGCGTCGACGCGCAGGCGGCGCCGGGGTGGTTGTCGCAGGAGGCGCTGGCGGAGTCGCGCGGGCGCGTGCCGATCCTCTACGTCGAGGCCGTCCCGGTGCGGGTCGACCACCTCGGGCAGGTCGAGCGCCTCGGCGTGCTGCTGCGCGGCTCGGTCGACGGCCGCATGACCCGCAGCCTCGTCTCGGGCCGCGTGCTGCTGGGGGAGTCGGTGCGCCGCGCGCTGCTGCGCAACCTGGAGAAGGACCTCGGCCCCGCCGCCTTCCCGCAGCTGCCGGCGAACCCGGTGCCGTTCACGGTGGCGGAGTACCTGCCGCTGCCCGGCGTCACCCCGCTGCACGACCCGCGCCAGCACGCGGTCGCGCTGGTGTACGTCGTGCCCGTGACGGGTGACTGCCAGCCGCGCCAGGACGCCCTCGAGCTCACGTGGCTCACGCCGGCCGAGGCGCTCGAGCCGGAGGTGCTCGCCGACATGGAGGGCGGCCGGGGGCTGCTCGTCAAGCAGGCGCTGGCCCACCTCGGGGCGCTCCCGGCCTGACCACGCGGCGGGCCAGGTCGGTCCACGCGGCGGCCAGGCGCTCCACGGGGAGGCCCTGCACCTCGACCTGCGCGCGCAGCACCGGGACCTCGAGCGGCGCCAGGAGCGCCGACGCGAGGAGCGGCAGGTCGCCCGTGACGCCGATCTCGGCCAGCAGGTAGCGCACGTGCAGCACCCCGAACGAGTACGCCGCGAGCGAGCGGCCGTGGGGAGCCGCGGCCGCCTCGAGCAGGGCGCCGTGCAGCAGGTTCTGCCGCAGCCGCTCGGGGCCGAAGGCCAGCAGGCGCTCCAGCGGCTCCGCCCCCGGGCCGAGCGGCGGCGGGCCGCTGATGACGCGCTCCTGGAAGTCGGTCTCGGCCCCGTCGAGGACGGCCGCCATGAGGCCGGCCCGGCTGCCGAAGCGCCGGAAGATCGTGCCCTTGCCCACGCACGCCTCGGCGGCGACCCGGTCCATCGTCACCGCGTCGGCGCCCAGGTCGCCCACCAGCCGCGCGGCCGCGCACAGCACGGCGTCGCGGTTGCGGGCCGCGTCGGCGCGCACGCGCGGGGCATCCGCCATGGGCAGCGGGACGGGGGACGAGGTCGGCGTCACGGGGACGAGGGTAGACGATCACGCCAGAAACGGACTATGGTCCGGGAATGGAATCGGACCGAGGTCCGTTTCGTGTCGTGACTGACGACCACCCCGACCTTCTCGGAGGAGAACCCATGACCAGCACCGCCCCCGCCACCCCGATCCGCGTCGCCGCCCTCGTCGGCAGCGTCCGCGCCGGCTCCGTCAACCGCCGCCTGGCCGAGCTGCTCCGCGACCGCGCCCCCGAGGGCGTCGAGGTCCAGATCGTCGAGGGCCTGGGCGACCTGCCGTTCTACGACGACGACGTCGACGCCGCCGGCGCCCCCGCCGCCGTCGAGCGCGTGCGCGAGGCGATCGCCGCCGCCGACCGCGTCCTGTTCGTCACCCCCGAGTACAACGGCCGCATGCCGGCCGTGCTCGCCAACGTCATCGACTGGGGCTCGCGCCCCTACGCGGCCGGCGCGCTCAAGGGCAAGCCCGTCGCCGTCGTCGGCGCCTCCTTCGGCCGCTTCGGCGGTGTGTGGGCCCACGACGAGGCCCGCAAGTCCGTCGGCATCGCCGGCGGCGTCGCCCTCGAGAAGGGGCTGTCCGCCACGCCGACCTCGCCGGACCTCAGCGGCGACGAGCAGCTCGTGAGCGACGCGCTCGCCGTGCTGACCGAGCTCGTGGCCCACGAGGGCGAGACCGTCGCGGCCTGAGCCGGCAGCGGGCGGACGGCTACTCGTCGTCGCCCAGGCCGCGCGCGTGCAGCGCGTCGCCCGTCGCCCGGGCGCCGGCGACGACCCGCACGACCATCGGGACCAGCAGGGCCCGGGGACTCCGCTCGAGTCCCCGGGCCCTCGCCGCGTCCCGGGTCTGCAGGGCGATCTCGAGGGTCGTCGGCAGGGCCCGGATCATCAGCGAGAAGGCCAGCCCGACCCGCGCGGGGTCCACACCGAGGGGGCGCAGCGGCCCGAGCACCCGGGTGACGACGTCGATGAGGTCGTCGACCGCGGTCGTCGTCGTCAGCACGCCGGCCAGCAGGATCATCCCCAGCAGGTCGCCGACCGTCTCGACGGCGGGCGCCCACCCGCGGGTCCACACCTGGTACGCCGTCAGTGCCGCTGCGACGAGCGCGAAGCCGCGCAGCGAGCGCAGGGTGCGGCGCAGGGGCGCGCCCGACCAGGCGACGAGCGCCACCGCCAGGGCCACGAAGGCGACGGCGCTCGCCGGCCCGCGGACCACGGTGACGACCACCGCGGTGACGAGCAGGGCGAGCAGCTTGGCGCCGGCCGGCAGCCGGTGCAGCCACGTGCGCCCCGGGCGGTAGGCGCCCAGCGGGAGGCTGGTCACGCCGTGGCCCGGTAGTGGCCGACGACCTCGGCGGCCGGACCGTCCGCGACGACCCGGCCGCCGTCGACGAGCAGCGCCCGCTCGCAGCGCGCCGCCAGGTCGAGGTCGTGCGTCACCAGCACCAGCTGCTGGGTCAGCCCGAGCAGCAGGTCGCCGACCCGTCGCGCGTTGCGAAGGTCGAGCAGGGTGGTCGGCTCGTCGGCCACGAGGACGGCGGGGTCGGTGGCCAGCACGCCGGCCAGGGCCAGCAGCTGGCGCTGCCCGCCCGACAGGGCGTGCACGCTGCGGTCGGCGAGGTCGCCGAGCCCGAACCGCTCCAGCACCGCCTGGGCCGCGGCCCGCCGCCGCGCCTTGTCGCGGTGGGTGCGCCGCAGCGACAGCGCCACGTCCTCGATCGCCGTCGGCATGACGAGCTGCGCGGCGGGGTCGGTGAAGACGAAGCCCACGCGCCGCCGTACCGCGGCGCCGTCCTCGGCGACGTCGACCCCGTCGACCACGACCCGGCCGGTGGACGGCTCGACGAGGCCGTTGAGGAGCCGCGCCAGGGTGGACTTGCCCGAGCCGTTGGGCCCGACCAGCGCGATGCGCTGCTCGGTGAGGTCGAGCGACGTGCGGTCGAGCACCAGCACGTCGCCGTCGGCGGTGTCGGCCCGGACGACGACGTCCTCGAGCTGGATGCGCCACAAGGGGTGTCAGCCCGCCGGGGTGGCGGCGGGCGTGGACGCGTCCCGCCCGGCGGACGCGCGGTCCCGGCGCCGCGGCAGGAGGTCGGGGAAGGCCCGGTGCACGGAGAACGCGACGACCGCCATCGCGATGTTCTTCAGCACGTCGCCGATCCAGAAGACCTTGTCGACGTCGAAGGCCGCGGCCCAGGTGAGGTCGGCGTTGACGACCAGCCCGGCCATGCCGAGCGTGTGGATGAACACGGCGCTGCTGAGCAGGCCGGCGGCGAAGTAGCCGGGCGCGGCGACGGCGCGGCGGGGCAGGCGCTCGACGATGAACCCGCAGAGGCCGGCCGCCAGGGCGAACCCGAGGAGGTAACCGCCCGAGGGGCCCACGACGACGCCGAGGCCGGAGGCGCCGCCGGAGTAGACCGGCAGCCCGACGGCGCCGGCCGCGACGTACAGCAGGACGGCCAGGAAGCCGCGGCGCGCGCCCAGGACGGCGCCGGCGAGCAGCACGCCGAAGGTCTGCAGCGTGATCGGGACCGGGCCGGCCAGCTTGACGGCCGGCAGGATGGCGCAGATCGCGATGAGGGCGGCGAAGCCGGCGACGAGGGCGATGTCGGTGCCGGTCGAGCGGCGCGACCGGGTCCTCGCGGTGGAGGTGCTCATGGTTGTGCTCCTGGTGATCCTGACCTGACCGGTGGTCAGGTGAACGGCGTTCAGGTTAGGGTCGGAGTCCCGGTCGGTCAACGGGGGCCCACCTGCCGGGCCCGGCGAGGAGGAGACGTGGCGCTCGTGCGGAACCACCGCCCCGACGTCGTCGCGCGGGCCGTCGACGTGCTCGACCGCCACGGCCTCGGCGACCTGTCGATGCGGCGCCTGGGGGCCGAGCTGGGGGTGCGGCCGAGCGCGCTCTACCACCACTTCCCGAGCAAGCAGGCGCTGCTCGCCGCCGTGGCCGACGAGATCCTCCTGCGGGCGCGGTTCGAGCCGGACCTCACCGCGCCCTGGGACGAGCAGGTGGCCGCCGTGTGCGGCTGGGTGCGCGACGCGGTGCTCGCCTACCGCGACGGGGGAGAGGTCGTGGCCACCGCCTACGCGTTCGGCACCGGCGCCATGGCCCCGTACGAGGCCCTCGTCGCCGCGCTGCGCTCCGGCGGGGCCGACGGGCTCGCCGAGATCGGGGCGCGCACGCTGCTGCACTTCGTGCTTGGCCACGTCGTCGACGAGCAGACCCACCTCCAGGCCGCGAGCGCCGGCGCCATCGACGACGCCCCCCGCGCCGGCGGCGACTTCGCCGTGGGCCTCGGCATCGTGCTCGACGGCCTGCGCGTGCGGGTGGACGCGCGGTAGGAGGGGCAGGCGCCAGCGACACGGCGGTGAGTTCAGCAACGTCCCCGCCGGCGGGATCGGACGATGGGACCCCGAGCAGCTCGCCAACGCCGCGGCGATCATCGCCGCCGGTGAGGACATCTCTGTGCCGGCGCGTGCCCAGGCCATCGCGGTGATGACCGCGATGGGCGAGTCGAGCCTGAAGGTCATCGACTACGGCGACAACGCCGGCCCGGACTCCCGCGGGCTGTTCCAGCAGCGCGCGAACGGCGCCTGGGGGCAGCTACGAGGAGCGGATGGACCCCGCATGTCGTCGATCAACTTCTACGAGGCCTGCTGCGCGTCGAGGCCTGGGGACCATGGAACCCACGCTCGCCGCGCACAAGACCCAACGCAACGCCGACCCCTTCCACTACGCCCCGCTGTGGGACGACGCGGTCGACCTCACCACCCCGATGACCGACGCCGGCGTCGAGGTCCTCGAGGCCGGCCAGCCCTGCTCCGGGCTCAACGTCGCACCCGGTGAGGTGACCTACCCGGTCGCCAACGGGGTCTCGATCGACCGGCAGAACTGGGGCAACTCCGGCGGCAACTGGGCTCGCGCCCACACCGGCACCGACTTCTCCCTGCCCTGCGGTGAGCCGGTCTGCGCCGCCCACGCCGGCGTCGTGCGCACCGACGCCTCACAGAGCGGATGGGCCGGGCCGAACTTCATCAAGATCGAGACCGGACCCGACGCCCTCGCCACCTGGTACTCCCACATGGCCGCCGCCAACGTCGCCGACGGCGACCAGGTCCAGTCCGGGCAGATCGTCGGCTACGTCGGCTCCCTCGGCAACAGCACCGGCTGCCACCTGCACTTCGAGGTCCACCCCACCAACGGCTCCATCTACGCCGACAACATCAACCCCTCGACCTGGCTGCGCAACAACGCCGGCCGCACCCTCACGCCGTGACCTTTCGCCCCTTTGGACGACCAAACGGGGGCGCCACATTGGCGCCCCCGTGCTGTCGTTCCTATCCGCGAGGGCCAGCGAGCGGCGTCAGCCCGCAGGCGGCACGTACGCGTCGAGGTGGACCGCGTCGATGAGACGCCGGTCCGAGCGCGAGGTCTCGCGCGCTCCGACCGCCGTCACGCGACGGACGTCCATTAGTGACCCGACGCTTGAGCTCGAACGGGTCCCCCTCGTTCGTGCAGCCGGAAGGAGGCGCGTAGTCGCTCATGGCGCCCCGTGGGCGGGTGGACCGGGATGCCGATGAGTGACCCGCCCAGTCGGATGTGCGTGCTCGCCTCAGTCTTGTATGAAGAGCGGGCCGCTCCGGATAGCGCCCTCCTCGACCCGGATGACGCCGTCTATATCCGTCAGTCGATCGGTCGCCGCCGCCAGGTCGCCGGTGACCTGGACGATCGCGCCCGACGGCCGAGTCTCGATGCCGCTGACGGTGAACCCGGACTGCTCCCAGGTGTCATTCTGGGCAATGAGGTCGCCGCCCAAGTCAGCGAGGGCGTCCTCGGTCCAGCGGCTCGTTAGGACCTGGAGGGTGAGCCCAGCCTGGTCTGCAATGGCGACGGCGGCGGCGTCGGTCTCCGCATCGGGCGTGCTGCGCCAGACGGTAATGATTGAGGGGCCGTCGAAGGCGCGCAGGCTGACGTACCCAGCTCGCTCTCCTGCGCCCCGGTACAAGGTTTCCATCCGCTCGACGGCGCGTGCTGTTTCGCCATCGCCTTCGCCGAGGCGTTGGGGCAACGTCATCTCGGCGGTCTCCAGCGTCAGGCCGCGGTGCATAGCGCTGCCGGCGACGACCGGTTCGAGGTCGACCGGCGTGTCCGCTAGAAGCCACACCTGCATTCGGGATGACTCAAGGTCCACGCTGACAGCTGCGTCGGTGGGAGAGGCTCCCGCCGCGTCGACGGCGGCGTACACCTCTGCGAGCACCTCCGCCTCCTCGTCGCTGACTTCGCCCGCCGTGGAGCCCGGCACGTCATTCGAGGGCGCGCCGCTGGGTGCTGGGCCGCGATCACCGAAGAGGGTGGGTCCAGCGAACGCAATGGCAACGACCGCGGCGCAGGCCGCGGCGACCCCTAGGGGCGCCGGGAACCGGAACGACCGCGCGCGGATGCGGCGCCTTGTGGCCGCGGTGCGGGCGGAGGCGGGCAAGGGGATTGGCCCGTTCCACGATCGGGGCTCGTCGTAGGCGGCACGCGCCCGCTTCAGAATCTGCTCGTCGCCCAGGTCAGTGTTCACGGTGCCTCACTTCGATGCTCGTTCCGGTCGGGTTTGCCCCATACCGGCCTGTTGGCCGGACCGGATACCGGGCTGGCCCTCGGACTGGATGCTGGACCGGGGCAATGGGGATGGGGCGCCCCACTGCTCACGCAAGGCGTCGCTCAACTTATCGAGACCCTCGTGGGTGTTGCGCTTCACCGCACCCGTGCTGCACCGCAGCAAGCTCGCGACCTCAGCGACGGGCAGGTCTTCCAAGAAGCGCAGGACCACGGCTTGGCGCTGACGCGTGGGAAGGAGGCGAAGGGCTTCTTCGAGCACGAGACGATCTGTAGTTCTTAACTCTTCGTCACCTCCAGGCGGCCCTGGGTCGCCGGCACCTTCCGTGCCCAGCCCGACAGCCTCCAAACGCCACCGCGCACGGCGCCGCTCGGAGATGTGCGCCTTAACGAGCGCGGATCGGGCGTACGCGTACGGGTGGTCAGGCACCGTCTTCTGCCAGGCAAACCAGGACCGCTCGAGCACCCCCTGCACGAGGTCCTCGGCCGCGGCGGCGTCGCCACCGTTAAGGGCGCGCGCGACCGTCTCAAGTCGCCCGCCGCTAGCCCTGACGAACGCAACGAACTCTTCTTCGTTCATCGGTGCCCCCTCTCGACACGCTGACGCGGGTGACAACCCCCCTGGTTGTACGAGCGCCGGACGTCTAGTCCACATCGACGTGTTGTGCGTCCCAGGACACAGTTCGAAGGTCAGACGTTTACAGCGCTACTCGAACGCTCGGAGAGGTCTACATGAAGGTGCGCATCGCTCTTGCCGCTGTCTCGGCCACGGTTTTCATCGGCGCCGGTCTGAGTTCGACGCCAGCGCCACTGGTGCACCCCCGGAGCCGACTGAGCAGTCGACCGCTGCGGCGAGCGAAGGCCTCGTCCACCGAGCCGACGACTACTCGACCGCGTTCGGCAACGACGAGGTCATGATGACCACGGAGCAGCAGCAGCGGTTGGGAATCGAAGAAATCCTGCGGCGCACCGATCTGCTGACAACGGCGCTGGCGGCCGTCGGCTTGGACGGACAGGAGGCGTACCCGGCCGGGTTTGCCGGAGTGGTGACGAACCAGTCCGACATGGCCATCCACCTGTTCTGGGTCGACGGCGCCGTCCCCGCAACCGTGACCCGCACCCTCCAGAGCCTACTGGGCGAGGTGCAGGTCCAGGTCCACTCAGCCACCCATGACCGCAACGCTCTTAATCGGCGCATCGCTGAGTTCGCTGACGCCGAGAACATGGGCATTACCTCGCTTGGTCCGCGCAACGACGGCGCCGGGGTCGTGCTGACCCACGCCCCCGACGCCGGGATCGACGCCGTGGCGGCAGCAGAACGCCTTGGCGTTCCGGTTTGGGTCGTCCCCGGAGGCGTCTCTCCGGCAGCCAATCGAAACTATGACGCATCGCCTGTGAAGGGCGGCGCTCTGCTTCAGACCGAGGTCGACGGGGGAGGGGGCTACTCCATCTGCTCGTCCGGCTTCGTCGTCCGCCGCGACTCGGCGTCGGGCACCGCGCTGCGGATGCTGACGGCAGCACACTGTTTCGACCAAATGATCAACTACCCGGCCCCTGACTTCGGCGCAACAGGCCCCGTCCGCCGCTACGACCTGGTCGGCCTTTACCCCGGTCTCGCAGCTGGAGGTACGACGATGGTCCGAGCTTTCGACATGGCCGTCATGAACACGACGTTGTCGTTCTCGAACTACCAATACCGGGGCGCTCCCGGTTTAGACAGCGCCTACGCCGATCCGATCGGCGGTCCGTACTACGGCAGCACTCCTGGGGTTGCGGTCGCATCCAACGGAGCAAACTCCGGAGAGCACCTCGGATACATCCAGGGCAGCACGACCACGCCCTGGTGCCCTGCTGACGAGCCGGGTGAGGCCAACACGTGTGAGGTCGTCGTAGCCGAGAACAACGGCCGCCCGATGGTGGCTGACGGTGACAGCGGTGGCGCCATGCTCTACCAATCGGCGGCCTCGAACCCTTTGCGCGCTGCCGGGCTCATTCACGCGTACGGGGGGGATACCGAGCCGTGCGACACCGTCTACGGTCCCGACACCTGCTATACCGCCGTGCACTACACGTCCGTGGGCGCCCTACTCGGAGAGCTAAACGAAAGTCACGGAGGCGGGTGGTCGGTCGCCAACTGACACCCCGACCGGCGATCCGAGGTGTTCCGGATGGAGGCCCTCCACCACGACCACAACGCCATCCTCGCCTGACACGGCTCCCGCCCGGGGACTGCAGCAACGCGGGTGCGGGGGCGGTTCCGCGGAATCGCCCCCTCACCGGGAAGAGCTGCGTCGCGGGCGGCGCTCCGCGATCGTGCGGTCGGAGGCCACCTATCATCGATACTGGAGCCGGGCACCATGAGGCGCTCGCAGAAGACGACGAGGAGGTGGCCGTGGTGGAGCAGCGCACGTTCTTTCGCGACCACCGTCCCTACGAGGTGCCCGCGCGCCTCGAGGACCTGACCGGCCCGGTCGGCGGGACGGTCGAGGTGCCGCACGCGGTGCTCTGGGCTCCCGGTGGGCCGCGGCGTGACCTCGACGACCCGGCGGTACGGCGTCTGGTCTACGTCGCTGTGATCGCCGAGGGCGGCCACGAGGAGCAGGCGGCCCTGCTGAACCGCGACCTGCTCGTCAAGGACTGGGAGCGGCTGATGATCCCGCGCCGTGCGCGCGAGCTGTGGCAAGCCCGCTTCCCCGAGCTCGCCGGCGATCAGGCGGTCACCGACGCCCACGAGCCGGTCCACGCCGCGAGCCGGTAGGGCCCGTGAGCACCCGCAAGCCGCCCACCGACGACGCCGCAGCGCCTAGCGGTGGCCGCGCTGCGTTTGAGCTGACGCAGCAGCGGGTGACCGCAGCAGCGCTGCGAGGCTCGGCCGGTTCGGCCGGGTCGGGTTTCGCGCTGGCCGGTGCTGGCGCGATCCGCGCCCACGGGGTGACCGACCGCCCGACCGAGGACGTCGACCTGTTCACCGCACAGGTCGACCCAGCCACGTTCAGCGCTGCCGTCGACCAGGTGATCGCCAGCCTGGGGGACGAAGGGTTCCAGGTGACCACGTTGCGCCGTCTCGACGGGTTCGCCCGTCTCGAGGTCCTCGACCCCAACACCCGGCCTGCCAACGAGCCGCCACTTCGGAACGAGCGAAAGGGACAACATCGTTGACTCCGTCGAAGAAACAACGAGGACGCCGACTTTTGTATGCAGTCTTTCTCGGCCTCGGTGCGGCAGTTTTCTTTTACTTTGGAAATTCTCTGCTCTTCCCGGACAGAAGTCGATCGACCAATCTTGAGTTTCCCGTTATAGCTGGCGTGGGCATTGGCTTCATCAACTACTTCACTTTCCCGGGTGTTCAGCGTGGCACCGGGATCGAGAAGCGAGAAGGGCGCACGCACACCCAGAACGACGCCGACTGATCGGACAGCAGGAACTGCATAGGTCAGGCCTGGGGGCTAGGCACTCTGCTCACAAGGGATGGGCTCCTCATCGAGCCCCCACGTGCCAAGTGGGCGCCGATGACAGGCGGCGACGCAGCGGGAGCAACATGGTGAGCGAGATGAACCGAGTGAGGCAGAAGTTCGACCCAGGCCCTCTAAGCCGTCGCAGCAGTTGTGGCTGCATGTGGAGCTGAGCATGTCTTGGCAGCAGGCACCGCTTCTTTCTTTGCTCTCGCCGTCTGGGGACTGCGCACGGGGGGGAAGTAACGATCACGGGTCCGGATCTGCGCTGAACCGCCTGCAGTTGACACGGCCGGCGCCGTTTCGATGAGGATCCTCCAACGGGACACCGCCGACCGGCGCGCGCTCGGCGTCACTGCGCGGGTCGCGCCGTCCCGTCGAACCCGTCCGCAACTAATCCCGGTGGCGGGGCCGTATGCGGAATGTCCCGGCGGCATGTCAGTCGAGGGCTCACCGCCGCGCTCGCACCCTGCCGAGAAGGCCACACCCCGCTGGTCGCCAATCCCTACCGCCTCGCACGCTCGATCCCGGACGCCCGCGACATCGTCGGCGAACTGATCGTTGCCGGCGTGCAGTTGGCGATCGGCGGATCGGTCCACGACCCCACCGACCCGATCGGCCGGCTGCTGTTCAACGTGCTCGTGATGGTGGCCGAGTTCGAAGCAGACCTGATCGCAGCCGGCACCCGCGAGGGCATGGCCGTCGCCAGAGCGGAGGGCAGGCTGAAGGGGCGACACCCCAAGTTGTCCTAGCCCCAGGAGCGGCACCTGCCGGGCGCTCGAACGAGCCGAGACCCTGTCACGAGCGGGAGCGACAGGGCCCGCGCGATTGCCCTCGACCTGGATGGCCGACGTCCCTGTCGGCACGCGGCCCCACCTGGTCAACGCGCGCGATCTTCACACGCCCGAGGAGCCGAGGGCGCTGTGCACGGTCACGGTCGTGCCGGGCCTGCGCGGCGCGGTCGGCGGGTGAGTCCGTGGGATCACCCACCGACGCGACAGCGCCGTCCGCGTCGTCGCTGGCGTGCGTCGGCTGGGTCTCGGTGGCCGTGTCCTTCAACCGGAGGGACAATGCCGCAGCCGCGTCCCGCAGCGCTCACCTGCCCAGGTGTCGACAGCAGCGCCCGGAAATCCCTCGACCGCACGCCCGGACGGGTGACAGGGTGGGGAGGTCGGGCGGCCGCCCGACCGACGCGCTAGCCGAGGAGGCACCCGTGAGCGGATCGAACAAGGCCCCGGACGACGTCAAGGCCAAGATGCGGGAGGCGTTGGCGCGCAAGCAGGCGCACGACCACCCCGACGACTCGGTGGGCAACGACGGCAAGGCCCACGGCCCCGAGGTCGCGGGCGGTGCGGCGCCGCAGATGCACCGGCGCAAGGCGGGTGGCGGCGGGTCCTGAGCCCCGCGGTCAGAGCTTGCGCAGCCGCACGTACCGCACCGAGTGGTCGCGGTCCTTGCGGAGCACGAGCGTGGCGCGGGACCGCGTCGGCAGCACGTTCTGCACGAGGTTGGGGCCGTTGATGGCGTCCCAGATCCGGGTCGCTTCCGCGACGGCCTCGTCCTCGGACAGCTCGGCGTACTTGCGGAAGTACGACGCCGGGTCCTGGAACGCGGTCTCGCGCAGGCGCAGGAACCGCTCGACGTACCAGCGCTGGATGTCGCTGGTCGCCGCGTCGACGTAGACGGAGAAGTCGAAGAAGTCGCTGACGGCGAGGCTCGTGCGGCCGTCGTCGCGCACGGCGGCGGGCTGCAGCACGTTGAGGCCCTCGACGATGACGATGTCGGGGTGCTGCACCACGACCTTCTCGTCGCGGCGCACGTCGTACGACAGGTGCGAGTAGATCGGCGCCTCGACCTCGTCGCGCCCCGACTTGATGTCGACCACGAAGCGCAGCAGCGCGCGCCGGTCGTAGGACTCGGGGAAGCCCTTGCGCCCGAGCAGGCCGCGCCGCTCCAGCTCGGCGTTGGGGTGCAGGAACCCGTCGGTCGTCACGAGCGCGACGTTGGGGTGCTCGGGCCAGCGGGCGAGCAGCTCCTGCAGCACGCGGGCGGTCGTGGACTTGCCGACCGCGACGGACCCGGCGACCCCGATGACGAACGGGGTACGGCGGGGCTGCGGGCGCCCGAGGAAGTCCTCCGTGCGCCGGTGGAGCTGGCCGTTGGACTCGACGTACAGGCTGAGGAGCCGCGAGAGCGGCAGGTAGATCTGCTGCACCTCGTCGAGGTCGAGGTGGGTCCCGAGGCCGCGCAGCCGGCGGATCTCGGCGTACGTCAGCGGGCTCTCCGTGGCGTCGGCCAGGCCGGCCCACGCGGACCGGTCGAGCTCGACGTACGGGGAGGCGGGCTCGCGTCCGTGGTGATCGAGGTGCACCACGTCGCCGGCGGCAGACATGGGGGGCATTGTTGCAGCACCCCGTTCCGCCGCGGCGGCACCTGGGCCCGGAGTCGCGGGTCCCGGGAAAAGCCCGGAGGCGCCGTAGACTCAGTCGCTATGTGTGGAATCGTCGGGTACGTCGGTCAGCGTTCGGCCCAGGACGTGGTGATCGAGGGTCTGCGGCGGATGGAGTACCGGGGCTACGACTCCGCGGGCATCGCGCTGGTCCACGAGGGCACGCTGGCCGTCGACAAGCGGGCGGGCAAGCTCGCCAACCTCGAGAAGGCCATCGACGAGACGCCGCTGCCGACGTCCACGACCGGCATCGGTCACACCCGGTGGGCCACCCACGGCGCCCCCACCGACGTCAACGCCCACCCCCACCTCGGCAGCGAGGGCCGGCTCGCGGTGGTGCACAACGGCATCATCGAGAACTTCGCCGCGCTGCGGAAGCGGCTCGAGGACGAGGGCATCTCGCTGGTCTCCGAGACCGACACCGAGATCGCCGCGCACCTCCTCGAGCTGCAGCTGGCGTCGGGGGAGGACCTGACGGTCGCGATGCAGCGCGTGTGCTCGCGCCTCGAGGGCGCCTTCACGCTGGTCGCGGTCGACGCGCTGGACCCCGACCGGGTCGTGGCCGCGCGCCGCAACTCGCCGCTGGTCGTCGGCCTCGGCGAGGGCGAGAACTTCCTCGGCTCCGACGTCGCCGCCTTCATCGAGCACACCCGTGAGGCGCTCGAGCTCGACCAGGACCAGGTCGTCACCATCACCCGGGAGGGCGTGGAGGTCACCGGCTTCGACGGGGTCCCGGCGCAGGGCCGGCAGTACCACGTCGACTGGGATCTCTCGGCCGCCGAGAAGGACGGCCACGACTGGTTCATGCGCAAGGAGATCTTCGAGCAGCCGCGCGCCGTGGCCGACTCGCTCCTGGGCCGCACGAACGCGGAGGGCACGCTGCAGCTCGACGAGGTGCGCCTGTCCGACGACGAGCTGCGCGACATCGACAAGATCATCATCATCGCGTGCGGCACGTCGTTCTACGCGGGCATGGTCGCGAAGTACGCCATCGAGCACTGGTGCCGCATCCCGGTCGAGGTCGAGCTGGCCAGCGAGTTCCGCTACCGCGACCCGATCCTCAACTACTCCACGCTCGTCGTCGCGATCAGCCAGTCCGGCGAGACCGCCGACACCCTGCAGGCGATCCGCCACGCGCGCGTGCAGCGCTCGAAGGTGCTCGCGATCTGCAACACCAACGGCTCGACGATCCCGCGCGAGTCCGACGCCGTCATCTACACCCACGCCGGCCCCGAGATCGGCGTCGCCTCCACCAAGGGCTTCCTCACGCAGCTCGTGGCCTGCTACCTGCTCGCCCTCTACCTGGCCCAGGTCAAGGGCACCCGGTACGGCGACGAGATCAACCAGGTGGTGCGCCAGCTCGAGGCGATCCCCGCGCAGATCCAGGACGTGCTCGACCGCGCCCAGGAGGTCTACGACCTCGCGGGGGAGTACGTCGACGCCACCTCCGTGCTCTTCCTCGGCCGCCACGCCGGCTACCCGGTCGCGCTCGAGGGGGCCCTCAAGCTCAAGGAGCTGGCCTACCTGCACGCGGAGGGCTTCGCCGCCGGCGAGCTCAAGCACGGCCCCATCGCGCTGGTCGACGAGGGCCTGCCCGTGCTCTGCATCGTGCCGTCGCGCGGCCGGGACCAGCTGCACGACAAGATGATCAGCGGCATCCAGGAGGTCCGGGCGCGCGGCGCCCGCACCATCTGCTTCGCCGAGGAGGGCGACACGGACATCGAGCCGTACGCCGACGTGCTGTTCCGGCTGCCCAAGGTGCCGACGCTGCTCCAGCCGCTCGTGGCCACCGTGCCGCTGCAGCTCTTCGCCTGCGAGCTGGCGACCGTCAAGGGCCACGACGTCGACCAGCCCCGCAACCTCGCCAAGTCCGTCACGGTCGAGTAGGCGCGGCAGCGGTGCCGATCGTGGCCGTGGGGGTCGACGTCTGCGACGTCGGCCGGTTCGGCGCCTCCCTGGAGCGCACGCCGAGCCTGCGCACCCGGCTCTTCACCCCCGCCGAGGTCGAGGGCCGCTCGCTGGAGTCGCTGGCCGCCCGCTTCGCGGCCAAGGAGGCGCTGGCCAAGGCGCTGGGCGCCCCCGGCGACCTCGCGTGGCACGACGCCGAGGTGCTGCGCGAGGCGGGCGCGGCGCCGTACCTCGCCCTGCGGGGCACCGTGCTGGCCCGCGCCACCGCGCTGGGCGTGCGCGACTCGCACGTCTCGCTGAGCCACGACGCCGGGGTCGCGACGGCGTTCGTCGTGCTCGAGCGCTAGGGCTGGGGGCTCGCGCGGCGCCGGCGGGCCAGCAGCCCGCCCGCGACGGCGGCGGCGACCACGACACCGGCCAGCGCGCACCAGCCCGCGACGTAGGGGCGATCGAGCAGCGTCGGGTTGTCCGGCAGGGCCCCGAACCGGCCGAGCACCGGCACGGTCGCCAGGGTCACCCCCACCAGCACGATCCCCGCCGCGGCGACCGGGGCGCGTGCGCCGGCCGGCACGACGCGCGGCAGGGCCCACCCCAGCGCGAGCGCCACGGGGGCCAGCACGAAGTCGTGCAGCAGCACTCCGACGAGGAACCACACCGCCACGTCGACGACCTGCGCCGTCTCCTGGCGGGTGAGCAGCAGGAAGGCGCCGTACGCCGCGAGCCCGACGCCGAGCGCCCCCAGGGCCCCGCGGGCCGCGGTCACGCCTGGACCTCCAGCCGCGTGACCCACTTGGTCTGCAGCACGCCGGGCCGGTTCGGCGCGATGAGGCGCGTCGGGGCGCCGTGGTCGAGCGTCAGCGGCTCGCCGGACAGCTCGAGGGCCAGCAGCGTGCGGTCGTCGTCGGCGAAGTTGCCGGGCAGCTCGGTGCGCCGGTAGGGCCCCGACTCCTGCAGCGAGGTCACGACGACGTGGGGGCTGCGCGGGGCGTCGACGAGGTCGAGCACGTCGCGCAGCCGGACCCCGCCCCACGTGCCCGACGCGCTCCAGCCCTCCACGCAGGCGATGGGGAGGGTCTCGGTGCGCTGGGGGAGGGCCACGAGGTCCGCGCGCGTCAGCAGCACGGTGCGCTCGCCGTGCACCACCTCGAGCCGGTACGCCGGGTCGCTCGCCGTCGCGCGCACGCCCGCGCGCTCCGCCGAGGTGTTGATCGGCACGCCCTGCGGGCCGTCGCCGGAGCGGACGCCCAGCACCGAGACGTCCCGCAGCCACGGCACGGCGCTGCCCGCGGTGGCCAGGACGGCGACGCCGGTGGCCGCCCACGTGGTGCGCAGCAGCCCGCGGCGCGACAGGACGCCCGGCCGCGTGGCGGTGGGGCGGTCGAGCGCGGTGTCCTCGACGTCGGCCCCGAGCGCGGTGCGGATGACGGGCAGCTTGACGGCGACGTGCAGCACGAGCGCGCCGATGGCGACCCAGCCGATCGCGAAGTGGGTGGTGCGGAAGGAGAAGTCCTGCCAGGGGTACCAGCGGGCCGCGTTGGCCAGCCCGGTCGCCAGCTGGAAGATCGCGGCGGCCACCAGCACACCGATCGAGGCCCGCTCGGCGACGTCGAGGAGCCGCTTGCGCGTGCCGGCGGGCACGGGGTGGAGCAGGCCGGGCTGCACGGTCCACAGCTTCACGAGCAGCAGCGGCACGCAGGCCGTGCCCGTGATGACGTGGAGGCCCTGGGTGACCCGGTAGCCCGAGGCCGGCGACGTCGGGAACGGCACCGCGGGGCGGGGCAGCTGGGCCCAGTGGCTGATGAGCCCCGTGAGGAAGCAGATGGTGAAGCAGACGCCGAGCCAGGCTCCGACCCGCGCCGCGACGGCCGCGCTCCGCAGCCGCGAGGTGAACGCGGCCTCCGTGGGCACGGCCGGCCTCCTCATGAGGTCTCGCCGACCCCGGAGGCGGGAGCGGCGTCGCCGAGCACCGCGGTCCAGCGGTCGTCGACGACGTGGAGGGTGAGGACCTCGAACCCGGCGCTGCGCGCGAGCTCGTCGATCGCGTCGACCCCGACGACCGACCAGCGGAACGGCCGGCTGACGGTGTCGCCGCACTGCAGCCGCGCCCAGCGCGAGGCGATGCCGACGCCCGGTCCGGCCAGGTCGACGACCACGCGCCCGCGCGGCTCGACGAGCTCGCGCACCCGGCGCAGCAGGGCCTCGGGGTCGCCGCCGATGCCGACGTTGCCGTCGGCCAGCAGCACCGTGGTCCACCGCCCCTCGTGGGGCAGGGCCTCGAACACGTCGTGCTGCAGGGCGACGACGCCGCGCTCGCGCGCCAGCCGGACGGACTCGGCGACCACGTCGATGGCGAGCACGTCGTGGCCGCGCTCGACGAGCGCCGCAGCCATCCGGCCCGGTCCGCAGCCGACGTCCATCGTCACGCCCTCGCACAGGTCGAGCACGGCGAGGTCGGACTTCTGCGCCGGGCGGCGCCAGTCGCCCACCGGCAGGTCCTCCGGCACAGCGTCGGGGTCGTCGACGAGACCCACCACGGTGCAGGGGACACCGTTGAGCGCGCGTGCGAACAGCTCGGAGAAGGAGACCTCCTTCATCGCCCACCTCCGGCCGGCTGCTGGTCGGGTCGTCGTGTCCATGAGGAGTGGTTCGGTGCGACGACCCGATCGGATGGGTCCGGTTCCCCGATCGCCGCGCGCCAGCCGCGGGCGAAGCGGGTCGACGGCGCCGCGGCGGCCACCGCGCGGGCGTCGTCGACCTCGTCGACGTCGACCAGCTCGGGCGCCGACCCGACGCTCAGCCCGGCGGCCTCGAGCGCCGCCCGGGTGGCGGCGCCGGTGCCGGCCGTCGACATGGGCACGCCCCGCAGGGCGACGGCGTCGCGGGGGTCCCGCAGGGCCAGCGCCCACCAGCCGCCGTCGGCGGCCGGGGCGAGCACGGCGTCGTGGTCCGCGAGGCCGGCCACGACCTCGGCCAGCAGGTCCGGGGTGACCTGGGGGGTGTCCATGCCGACCTGCACCACGGGGCCGGGCACCTCGGCGTGCGCCGCGGCCAGCCGCTCGTCGAAGTCGCCCTCGACCTGCGGGCGCACCGTCCACCCGGTCAGCGCCGCGCGCAGGGTCCCACCGCCGTCCACCGCCTCGTCCAGGTCGCCAGCGAGGGCGACGTGGCAGCGGTGCGGGCCGGCGTACCGCTGCGCGGCGTCGAGGGTGTCGAGGAGGGCCGCGGTCGCCAGCGTGGCGGCCTCGACCATGCCCACCTCGGCCCCCAGGCGCGTCTTGGCCAGCCCGGGCACGGGTGCCTTGGCGACGACGAGCACGTGGGCGGGTGGCGGGCCGCTCACGACAGCACCCGCCAGAAGTCGCGGGCGGTGCGGGCGGTGCCGCGCACCGAGCCCGACACCTTGGAGCGCGTGCCCTCGGCCCGCGGGTGGTAGGCGACGTCGTGCTCGGCGATGCGCCACCCGGCGCGGACCGCCCGGTCGACCAGCTCGACGGGGTAGCCGAAGCGACGGTCCTCGACGCCGAGGTCGAGCAGCGCGGTGCGGCCGACCACCCGCACGGCCCCGATGTCGTGCATCTGCATGCCGATGCGGCGCCGCAGCCAGGCCACGACGAGCGCGTTCCCGGCCCGGGCGTGCCAGGGCCAGATGCCGCGGCCGACCGGGCGGCGGCGCCCGACCGCCATGTCGGCACGGCCGGACCGGACGTCCTCGACCAGCGGCAGCAGGGCGGCGGGGTCGAACGAGCCGTCACCGTCCATGAACGCCACGAGGTCGGCGGTGGCGGCGAGCAGGCCGGCGTGGCACGCGGCGCCGTACCCCGGGGTCGGCTCGGCGACCACGCGGGCCCCCAGCGACCGGGCGACGTCGGCCGTGCCGTCACGCGAGCCGTTGTCCACGACGACGACCGAGAAGGCGGCCGGGATGCGCGGCAGCAGGTGCCGCAGCGCGGCGGCCTCGTCGCGGCAGGGCAGCACGAGGTCGCAGGTGCCGGCGGGGAGGCCCCCGGAAGGGGTGGGGGGTGTCACACCAGCCAACAGTAGGTGGCCTATGGGTGACGACCGGCCGACACGACCGTGCGCCGCGGGCCCGCGCCCGACCGGTGGCTGCCTAGGGTGGCCGACATGGCGGACCCCCGAGCGACCCCGACCTCCGCGGTGCCCCGGTCCCGGACCCTCGCGACGGCGGCGGGGGTGGGCCTGGCGGTGGCGGTCCTGCTGGTCCTCGCCGCCCTCGTCGTGCCGCCCGCGTTCGACTGGCAGGTGTGGGCGCGCTCGGCGAAGGCGCAGGCCTCGGGGGACCTCCCGCCGCTGCACGGGTTCTGGCGGGCCGGCGTCGGGATCGGCACCGTCCCGGCCGTGCTGCTGGCCGTCGCCGGCGTCGCCTGGGGCGGGCGCCTCGCGGACCGGCTGGGCTGGCGCAGCCTCCTGCTCGTCGCGTACGGCGCGGGGCTGGCGTGGCTGCTCGCGCTCGCGCTGACCGACGGCGAGAGCGGGCTGACGCGCAAGCTGGGCGCGGACGACGAGTACCTCCCGACCGCGCGGGAGGTCGACGACGTCGGGGCCTTCCTCAGCGGCTTCATCGACCGCATTCCGGACGAGTCCGAGGGCCAGTGGCCCACCCACGTGGCGGGCCACCCGCCCGGGATGACGCTCTTCTTCGTGCTGCTCGTGCGCCTCGGCCTGGGCGGCGACCTCGCCGCGGCGATCGTGGTCGTGCTCCTCGCCGCCACGCTCGCCCCCGCCGTGCTCGTCACCCTGCGGGTGCTCGGGGCCGGGGCGGCGGCCCGCCGGGCCGCGCCGTTCCTCGTGCTCACCCCGTCGGCGGTCTTCCTGGCCACCTCGGGCGACGCCGTCATCGCGGTCACCACCGCCTGGGGCATGGCGTGCCTCGCCGCGGGGGCGCGGGCGAGCCGGACCGGGCCGTGGCTGGCCTGGTCGGGGCTGGCCGGCGTGCTCCTGGGGCTGGGCGTGCTCATGTCGTACGGCATGCCGCTCATCGGGCTCGTCGCCCTGGCGGTGCTCGTCGTGGCGCGCTCGTGGCGCCCGCTGCCCGTCGCGGCCGCCACGGCGCTCGTCGTGGTGCTCGTCTTCGCCGCGGCCGGGTTCGCCTGGTGGGAGGCCTACCCGGTGCTGGTGGAGCGCTACTGGGCGGGCATCGCGACGCTGCGGCCCGCGTCGTACTGGGTGTGGGGCAACCTCGCGGCGCTCCTGCTCAGCGCGGGGCTCGCCGTCGGTGCCGGTGCGGGCGCCTGGGGCGCCCACGTGGTCGCGGCGGTGCGGGCCCGGCGGGGCGGGGCCACGTCGGCCGGCGCCGCGACCGACGCCGCCCCCGACGCCGAGGCCCTGCCCGGTGGGGACCTGCGGGCCCTGCTGTGGCTGGCGGGCGGCGGCTTCGCGTGTGTGCTCGCCGCCGACGCCTCGGGCATGAGCAAGGCGGAGGTCGAGCGCATCTGGCTGCCGTTCATCCCCTGGCTCACCTTGTCGCTCGCCCTGCTGCCGGCGCGTTGGCGCGCCCCCGCGCTGGGCCTGCAGGTGCTCCTGGCGCTCGTCCTGGAGCACCTGCTCTACACCAGCTGGTGACGCCCGGCGCGGCTCAGGTGCGCAGCGGCGCCGTCGCGAACTCGCGTAGGCCGTCGGCCGGCAGGACCTGGGCCCGGAAGCCCAGCTCGGCCGCGGCCCGCTCGGGCGAGGCGACGACGTGGCGCACGTCGCCGGGGCGGAACTGCCCGGTGACCTCCGGCTGCCGGCCGCTGCTCGTGCCGGTCGCGACGAGCTCGGCGACCTCGCGGATCGTGACGGGGTGCCCCGAGGCGACGTTGTACGCCGCCCAGTGGCCGGGGTCGGCGGCCGCGACCGCCTCCAGCGCGGCGACGTTGGCCCGCGCCACGTCGGCGACGTGCACGAAGTCGCGCACCTGCGCGCCGTCCTCGTAGACGCGGGGCGCCTCGTCCCGCTCCAGCGAGGAGCGGAACATCGCCGCCACCCCCGAGTACGGCGTGTCCCGCGGCATCCGCGGTCCGTAGACGTTGTGGTAGCGCAGCGCCACCGCCGCGGCGTCGGCCTGGCGCACCCACGAGGCGGCGTAGTGCTCCTGCGCGGCCTTGCTCGCGGCGTACGCCCCCCGCGGGGCCAGCGGCGCCGACTCGTCGACGAGCGCCCAGTCGAGCGGCCCGCCGCAGACCGGGCACGGCACCTCGAAGTCGCCGGCCTCGAGCGCCCGCACCGGACGCGGGGGAGGGCTCACGTCGCCGTGCTCGGGGCACGTGTAGCGACCCTCGCCGTAGACGACCATCGACGAGGCGAGCACGAGCCGGTCGAGCCCGGCCTCGTGCATCGCGGCGAGCAGCACGGCGGTGCCCAGGTCGTTGTGGGAGGCGTAGTCGGGGAGGTCGGCGACCCGCACGCCGGCCCCGACGACCGCCGCCTGGTGGCACACGGCGTCGACGCCCTCGAGCAGCGCGGGCCAGCCCTCGGCCCGGCGCACGTCGTGCACGTGGACGCCCGGCGGCGCCTCGACGGCGCCGTGGGCCTGCGGCAGCATGAGGTCGACGCCGACGACCTCGTGGCCCGCCTTGCCCAGCGCGTCCGCGATCGCCCCGCCGATGAACCCGGCGGCGCCGGTGAGCAGCACGCGCATCAGGCGGGCCCGGGCACGTCGTAGGTGAGCTCGACGTCGTCGGCCCACGACGAGCAGCTGCAGCCGTCGGGGTCGGGGAGCCGCTCGATGGTCGCGGTGAGCAGTCCACGCAGCCGGTCGAGGTTGGCCTTGAAGCGCTCGAACACCTCGGCCTGGCCGACGCCCTCGCCGCCCTCGGCGCCCGCGTCCATGTCGGTGACGAGGGCGATGGCGGCGTAGCACTGCCGCATCTCCCGGGCCAGCGCCGCCTCGGGGTGCCCGGTCATGTTGACCAGCGTCCAGCCCTGGCCGGCGAACCAGCGCGACTCCGCGCGCGTCGAGAAGCGCGGACCCTCGACGACGACCATCGTGCCGCCGTCGACGATGCCGCGCTCGGCGCCGCCGCCGGTCGCCTCGCCGGCGGCGAGCACGCTGGCCCGCACGCCCGCGCAGTACGGGTCGGCGAAGGGCAGGTGGACGGCGCCGGTCTCGACGTAGCTCTGCACCCGCCCCGACGTGCGGTCCACGAGCTGGTCGGGCACGACGACGTCGCCGGGCGCCACCTCGGGCCGCAGCCCGCCGACGGCGCAGGGCGCGAGCACCTGCCGCACGCCCAGCGACCGCAGCGCCCACAGGTTGGCGCGGTGGTTGATGCGGTGCGGCGGGTACTCGTGGTGCGGGCCGTGGCGCGGCACGAACGCCACCGAGCGGCCGGCCACGGTGCCGACCGACACGGGGGCGGAGGGCTCGCCGTACGGCGTGGTGACGGCGACCTCGCGCGGGTCGTCGAGGAACGAGTAGAAGCCGGTGCCGCCGATGACCGCGACGTCGGCGGTCGGGGAGGAGGGGTGCTGCGTCATCCCCCCACCGTGCCAGGCCCCGCCAGCGCGCGGGGTCGAGCGCGCCGGGTCGATAGCGTGGGACCCATGAGGTCGGCGCACACCCAGCAGCAGGTCCGGGCCGCCGAGGCGGCGCTCGCGGCGGGTCTCCCCGCCGGCACGTTGATGCAGCGGGCGGCGACGGGGCTGGCGCACGCGGTCGTCGGCCTGCTGGGCTCCGCCTACGGGCGGCGGGTCGCGCTCCTGGTGGGCGGTGGGGACAACGGCGGCGACGCGCTGCTGGCCGGAGCCCTGCTGGCCCGGCGCGGGGTCGCGGTCGAGGCCGTGCTGCTCGCCGACGAGGTGCACGCCGAGGGGCTCGCGGCGCTGCGTGCGGCCGGCGGCCGGGTACGGCGGGGGCTCCCGGAGGCCGGAGACGCCGCGGCCGGCCCGCTCCGGCTCCCCGAGGTGGTCGTGGACGGCATCGTGGGCATCGGCGGGCGTCCCGGCCTGCGCCCGGAGGCACGGCGCGCCCTGGCCCTGCTGGCACCCGAGGGCTCGGGCGTGAAGGTCGTGGCCGTCGACGTGCCGAGCGGCGTCGAGGTCGACACGGGCCGGCTGCCCGAGGCCGCCCACGTGCGGGCCGACCTGACGGTCACCTTCGGCACCCACAAGGTCGCCCACCTCGTCGACCCGGCCGCGGCCGCGGCGGGCGCGGTGCACCTCGTCGACATCGGGCTCGGCCCGCACCTGCCGCTCGCCGAGGTCGAGGCGCTGCAGGCCGCGGACGTCGCGGCGCTGCTGCCCCGGCCGGCGCCGGACGCCCACAAGTACGTGCGCGGCGTCGTCGGCGTGCGGGCGGGCTCCGGGCGCTACCCGGGCGCCGGGCTCCTGGCCGTCGCGGGCGCGGCGACGGGCCTCGTCGGCATGGTGCGGTACGTCGGGGACCCGGCCGTGCTCGACCGCGTGCGGCACGTGCACCCCGAGGTCGTCGGGGTCGGTCGCGTGCAGGCCTGGACGGTCGGCTCGGGCGGCGACGAGCGCGCCGGCGCCGCCCTGCGCGCCGCGCTCGCCGACGAGGTGCCCGTCGTCGTGGACGCGGAGGCCCTGCGCCACGTCGACCCCGACCAGGGCCTGCCCGTGCCCGCGGTGCTGACGCCGCACGCGGGCGAGCTGGCCTCGATGCTCGGCGTCGAGCGCGCCGAGGTCGAGGCCGACCAGCTCACCCACGCCCGCCGGGCGGCCGAGCGCTACGACGCCGTCGTGCTGCTCAAGGGCCGCCGCTCCGTCGTCGCCCGCCCCGACGGCCGGGCGCGCGTCGTCACGAGCGGCACGCCGTGGCTCGCGACCGCGGGGGCCGGCGACGTGCTGGGCGGCCTGGTGGGCGCGTTGCTCGCGGCCGGGCTCACGCCGTACGACGCCGCTTCGGCCGGCGCGTGGCTGCACGGCGCGGCCGCGACGTACGCGAGCCAGGGCGGCCCCATCACGGCCGGGCAGGTGGCCGACGCCATCCCCGAGGTGGTGCGCGACCTGCTCGTCGGCCTGCGATGATCGCCCCCATGTCTGCCGCGGACCGCCCGGAGGTCGTCGTCGACCTCGCGGCCGTGCGGCACAACGTCCGCGTGCTCCGCGAGCGGGTCGCGCCCGCCGCGATGATGACCGTGGTCAAGGCCGACGGCTACGGCCACGGGATGGTCGAGGTCGCGCGCGCCGCGCGCGAGGCCGGCACCGACTGGCTCGGGGTCGCGACCCCGACCGAGGCGCTGGCGCTGCGCGCGGCCGGCGACGCGGGCCCGCTGCTGTGCTGGCTGACGATGCCGGGCGAGGACCTGGCCCCGGTGGTCGCCGCCGGCGTGGACGTGACGGCGTACTCGCCCGCCGAGGTCGACGACGTCGTGCGCGCCGCGCGGGCCACCGGCCGGGCGGCCCGGCTCCAGCTCAAGGTCGACACCGGTCTGCACCGCGGCGGCGCCCTGCCCGGCGCCTGGCGGGCGCTCGTCGCCTCCGCCCGCGCGGCGGAGGAGGCCGGGGACCTGCGCGTCACGGGGATCTGGTCGCACTTCGCCGCCTCCGAGGAGCCCGGCCACCCGGCGAACGCCGCGCAGGAGGAGGTCTTCCGCGCCGCCCTGGAGGTGGCGCACGCCGCCGGCCTGCGGCCCGAGGTGCGCCACCTGGCCAACTCCGCGGGGGCGCTGCTGCGCCCCGGGGCCCGGTTCGACCTCGTGCGCTGCGGCATCGCGTCGTACGGCATCGACCCCGCCCCCGACGTGCCCGAGGCCGACGTGCCCGGTGGGCGGCCGGCGCTGGTGCCGGCGATGACGGTGCGCGCGCCCCTCGTGCTCAGCAAGCCGCTGCGCCCCGGCGACGGGGTGTCCTACGGCCACACGTGGGTCGCCGACCGCGCGACCACGGTCGGGCTCGTGCCGCTCGGCTACGGCGACGGCATCCCCCGCCACGCCGCGGCCGGCGTGGGCACGGAGCAGGCCGCGGAGGTCCTCGTCGCGGGACGCCGACGGCCCGTGCGCGGCCGCGTCTGCATGGACCAGTTCGTCGTCGACCTCGACGGCGAGCTGCTGCCGCCCGGCACCCCCGTCGTGCTGCTCGGCCCGGGCACCGGCGGCGAGCCGACCGCCCGGGAGTGGGCGCTGGCCTGCGGCACGATCGACTACGAGGTCGTCACCCGGATGCGTGGTCGCGCGCGCCGGGTGCACGTCGACAGCGAGGTCGACGGTGACCTCCGGGGCGCCCCGGCCGTTGACCCGGGCGTGACGGGTGACGGGACGGGTGGCGTGACGGATGGCGTGACGGGCGGGGAGGTGCGCCGTGGTTGACGGCGCGCACGACGGCCGGGCCGGGCGGCGGGCCCTGTGGGCGCTCGCGGCCGGCGCGACGGGTGCCGCGCTGGCCGGCGCGGCCGCGGCCGGGGTGGCGCACCGGCGCAAGGTCATCGGGCGGCGCGGCGCCGGCGACGAGGTGGCCCTGGGGTCGCTGCGCTCGCCGGCGGTGACGGTCGTGGCCGACGACGGGGTGGCGCTCCACGTCGAGGTCGACGAGCCGGACGCCGTGCCGGGCGGACCGGGGGCCGGGGGCCGCCACGCCGGCTCGCCCGAGGAGGCCGACGCGGCGCTGCCGACGATGGTCTTCGTGCACGGCTACGCGCTCGACCTCGACTGCTGGCACTTCCAGCGCGCCGCCTACCGGGGCCAGCTGCGCACCGTCTTCTACGACCAGCGCTCCCACGGGCGCTCGGGCCGGTCGAGCCGGGAGAACGCCACGATCGAGCAGCTCGGTCGCGACCTGCGGACGGTGCTCGACCACGTGGTGCCCGAGGGCCCCGTCGTGCTCGTCGGCCACTCGATGGGCGGCATGACGATCATCGCGCTGGCCGAGGAGCACCCGGAGATCTTCGGCGACCGCGTCGTGGCCGTCGGTCTCGTCTCCACCACCGCGGGCGGCCTCGACCCGAGCCGCGTGCTGCTGCCGCTGCCGGTGCTGCCCCGCACCATCGGCGGCCAGGTCGCCGTGCGCGCCGTCGCGGCGCTGGCGCGGGGCCACCGGGTCGTCGACGGCTTCCGCCGCGCCGGGCGCGCCGTCGCCCTGGTGGCCACCGAGCGCTACGCGTTCGGCAGCGAGGTGCCCGAGGGCTACGTGCGCTTCGTGGACCGGATGCTCAGCCGCACCTCCTTCGACGTGCTCGCCGAGTTCTTCCCGGCGTTCGGCACCCTCGACAAGTTCGCGGTCGTCACCGCGCTCGAGGCCGTGCCCACGACGATCATCTGCGGCACCGCCGACAAGATCACCTCCATCGGCCACAGCCGGAAGCTGCACGCCCACATCGACGGGTCGCGGCTGCTGGAGCTCGACGACGCGGGCCACATGGTCATCCTCGAGCGGCACGAGCGGGTGAACGAGGCGCTCGACGACCTGGTGGAGGCGGCGGTCCGTGGCTGACGTCGCCCCCGTCGCCCCCGTCGCGGGCACCCTCACCGTGCGGCTCGTCGGCCCCGAGGCGGCCGAGCAGGTCCACGCCGTGGTGCGCGCCGCGTTCGCGGCCCGCCCGGCGCTCGACCCGCCGGCGGACGCGCTCGCCGAGACCCCCGCCTCGCTCGCCGCGGCCCTGCGGCCCGCGGGCGGGATGCTGGCCGAGGCCGGCGCGGGCGAGGCGGTCGGTGCCCTGGTCCTCGACCCCGACCCGGCGCGCGGCCTGCTGTGGGTGCGCCGCTTCGGCGTGCTGCCCGGCTGGCAGGCGCACGGCGTCGGCTCCCGGATGGTCGAGGCGGTCGTCGCCCACGCGGGCGACCGGGCTCTCGCCGTCCTCGCCCGCCCCGAGCTGCCGCGGTCGGTGGCGTTCTGGGAGGCGCACGGCTTCGTCGAGACGGGCCGGCGGGCGCCGTACGTCGAGCTCGTCCGCCCCGCGGGGGGTGCGTCGTGAGCGGCGTGCACCACGTGCCCGACGCCGACGCCATGCGGGCGCTCGGCCGCCGCGTGGCGGCGGTGCTGCGGGCGGGCGACCTGCTCGTGCTGACCGGGGGGCTGGGAGCCGGGAAGACGACGTTCACCCAGGGCCTCGGCGCCGGCCTCGGCGTGCGCGGCGACGTCACGTCGCCGACCTTCGTCATCGCCCGGGTGCACCCCTCGACCGTCGGTGGGCCGGACCTCGTGCACGTCGACGCCTACCGCCTCGGGGGAGCGGCCGAGCTCGACGACCTCGACCTCGACGCCTCGCTGGAGGAGGCCGTCACGGTCGTGGAGTGGGGCGCCGGCCTGGCCGAGCAGCTCGCCGACGACCGCCTCGAGGTGGTCATCGAGCGCGCCGAGGGCGACGAGGCCGCGGATCCGCTCGACGAGGCCTCGGACGGGACCGCCGACCCCCGTGTCGTGCGGGTGCGCGGCGTCGGCCCGCGCTGGTCCGGCGTGCTCGTCTAGGCTCGCCCGCGTGCTGCTCGCCTTCGACACCGCCACGCCCCGGGTCTGCGCGGCGGTCTACGACGCGGACACCGACACCGTGCTCGCCGCCGGCGTCGCCGAGCGACCCATGAAGCACGGGGAGCAGCTGGCGCCGCTCGTCGAGTCCTGCCTGGCCCAGGCCGGTGTCGACCGGTTCGACCTCACCGCGATCGTCGTCGGCGTGGGCCCCGGCCCGTTCACCGGCCTGCGGGTCGGGCTGGTGACCGCCCGCACCCTCGCGCACGTGCTGGAGCTCCCGACGTACGGCGTGTGCACCCTCGACGTGCTCGCGCTGGAGGCCGTGGCCACCGGCGCGGTGACCGAGCCGTTCCTCGTGGCGACGGACGCCCGGCGCAAGGAGGTCTACCTCGCGTCGTACGACGCCGACGGCACCCGCCGCGAGGGCCCGGTCGTGGCCCGGCCCGCCGATGTCGCGTCCGACGCGCCGGTCGTCGGGGCGGGCGCCCGCCTCTACCCCGACGCGTTCGCCCGGCCCGTCGGGCCCACCGAGCCCGACGCGGGCTGGCTGGCGCGCGCCGTCGCGGGCGAGCGGGTCGAGCTGCTCGACCCCGAGCCGCTCTACCTGCGGCGCCCCGACGCCGTGGCCGCCGCCGACCGGTGAGCCCGGGCCCGCACGCGCGGCCCGTCCTGCGCGCCGCGCGCCCCTCGGACGTCGCCCGCCTCGCCGCGCTCGAGGCCGCGCTGTTCGGCGTCGACGCGTGGAGCGCCGAGCTCGTGGCAGGGGAGGTGTCGGCCGCGGAGCCCCCCGCCTCGGGCCGCGCCGTGCTGGTGGCCGAGGAGTCGCCGGGGGCGGACTGCGGGGCGGACGACCGGGCGGATGGCGGGGGAGCGGTCGTCGGGTACGCCGTCCTCGGCGTCGCGGGCGACGTCGCCGACCTGCTCCGCATCGGGGTGGCGCCCGAGGCGCGCCGTACCGGCGTGGCCACCGCCCTCCTCGACCACCTGGTGGACGCCGCCCGCGAACGGGGCGCCGAGCGCCTGCTGCTGGAGGTCGCTGCCGGCAACGCGGGCGCGGTGGCGTTCTACGCGGGCGCCGGGTTCGTCGAGATCCACCGCCGGCCGCGGTACTACCGCGACGGCTCCGACGCGCTGGTGCTGCAGCGGGGGCTGTAGGCGGCGCGGACGCCCGCGACGGACCCCTCGGACGCTGGGGAGAAGTCGTTGCCGGGATCGGTTCGGAGGCGTAGAATCGAACACATGTTCGACGACCTGTCTCCCGCGGAGCTGCTCAGCGCGGCGTCCGCTGCGGTGCGGGATCGTCGGCTCGCGGAGGTGCGGGACCTCGAGGTGCTGGCCGCGTGGGCGGCGGTGCACTCGGAGGCGTCGCCGCGCCGCGGCAACCCGCTCGTGCCGGTGGGCGGCGAGGGCACGCCGCCGGTGCAGGACCACGCGCTGGGCGAGATCGCCCTGGCCCGCGGCACCGGGGTGACGGCCACCGTGAACGCTCTGGCCGACGTGCTCGACCTGCAGCACCGGCTGCCGCGGACCTGGGCGGTGCTCCGTTCGGGATCGGCGGAGGTGTACGTCGCTCGCCGGGTCGCCCGGATCTCCCGCCACCTGCCGCTCGCCCGCGTCGGGGTGGTCGACGCCGCGGTGGCGCGCATGATCGCCACCGAGGCCGGCGGCCGGGTCATCGCGGTGGCCGAGGCGAAGGTCGTCGAGGCCGACCCCGACCTCCACGAGGCCCGTGCGGAGGAGGAGCGTCGGCGGCGGTACGTGGGGCTGGGCCGCAGCGACGAGCTCGGGCTGCGGACGCTGGTCGCGCGCATCGACGCCGGCGACGCCGCGTGGGTCGACGCCACCGTCACGCGGACCGCGGAGGTCCTCGCGCCGCAGCACCCGGAGGCGGGCGCGGACGAGCTGCGGGCCGTCGCGCTCGGCTACCTCGCCCGCCCCGCCGAGCTGCTGCAGCTGCTGGTCGCGGCGGAGGCGGAGGCCGGAGAACAGGCCGAGGCACAGGCCGGCAGTCGCGAGCCGTCCCGCGCCACCGCGTTCCCCGCCGACCTCCTCGACGCGCTGCGCACGACGGACTGGAGCGCCCTGCGCCCCCGGGCCACGCTGTACGTCCACCTGCACGAGGCCGTGCTGCTCGGCGAGACGGGCGTGACGCGGGTCGAGCAGCTGGGCCCCCGCACGCTCGCCGCCCTGCACGGGCTGCTCGCCGGGGCGGAGGTCACCGTGCGGCCCGTCATCGACCTGGCGGACCGGATCCGCACCACCGCCTACGAGCACCCGGAGTCGCTCCGGGAGCGCGTCCACCTCGTCACCGGCGGCGACTACTGGCCCTACGCGACCTCGACCAGCCGGGCGGTCGACCTCGACCACCCGACGCCGTACGACGACACCGGCCCACCGGGCCGGGAGCAGACAGGCACCCACAACAGCGGCCCCCTCGGTCGCCGCCACCACCGGTGGAAGACGCACGCCGGCTACCGCTCCCGCCAGACGGGACTGGGGCGCTACGTCTGGTCGACCCCGCACGGGCTCGGCTTCGTCGTGGACCACGCGGGCACCCACGTCGTCTCCTCGGCCGAGGCCCACCTGATGATCGCGGTGCCGCACGCGGTCGAGGCCGACCTCCGCTGACGGCGCGACCGCCGGCGACCTCTGGAACCCGGCGACCTCTGGAACAATGGCTCCGGTGAGCAACGAACCCCTCGTCCTCGGCATCGAGACCTCGTGCGACGAGACCGGCGTCGGCATCGTGCGGGGCACGACCCTGCTCGCCGACGCGGTCGCCACGAGCGTGGACGAGCACGCCCGCTTCGGCGGCGTGGTGCCCGAGGTCGCGAGCCGGGCGCACCTCGAGGCGATGGTGCCGACGATCGAGCGGGCCTGCGAGACGGCCGGCGTGCGGCTGCGCGACCTCGACGCCGTGGCCGTGACGAGCGGGCCCGGGCTCGCCGGTGCGCTGCTCGTCGGCGTCGCCAGCGCCAAGGCCCTCGCGCTCGGCCTCGGCAAGCCCCTGTACGGCGTGAACCACCTCGCCGCGCACGTCGCCGTCGACCAGCTCGAGCACGGGCCGCTCCCCGAGCCCTGCATCGCGATGCTGGTCTCCGGAGGTCACTCCAGCCTGCTGCGGGTCACCGACCTGACGCTCGGTGTCGACCCGATGGGCGCCACGATCGACGACGCGGCCGGGGAGGCGTTCGACAAGGTCGCCCGCCTGCTCGGCCTCCCGTTCCCCGGTGGGCCGCACATCGACCGGGCGGCCGGCTCGGGCGAGGTGACCATCGACTTCCCGCGCGGGCTCACGGCCCGGCGCGACCTCGAGCGGCACCGCTTCGACTTCTCGTTCTCCGGCCTCAAGACCGCCGTGGCCCGCTGGGTCGAGGCCCGCGAGCGGGCGGGGGAGACCGTGCCCGTCGCCGACGTCGCCGCGAGCTTCCAGGAGGCCGTCTGCGACGTGCTGGTGCGCAAGGCGCTCGACGCCGCCACCTCGGAGGGCGTCGAGGACCTCCTCGTCGGCGGCGGCGTCGCCGCCAACACCCGCCTGCGCGCGATGGTCGTGGAGCGCGCCGAGCGCGTCGGCGTCCGCGTGCGCATCCCGCGCCCGGGCCTGTGCACCGACAACGGCGCCATGGTCGCGGCGCTCGGCTCGGAGATGGTGGCCCGCGGCCGCACGCCCTCCGCGCTCGACCTCCCCGCCGACTCCTCCCAGCCCGTCACCAGCGTCCTGGTCTGAGCGCGGCCGCTGCTCCCGGGGGTTGCCGGCCCGGGGCCGCGTCAGTACAGGACGAACCGCTGGTCGACGTCGAACCGCTCGTCGTACGACACGGCCGGGACGGCCAGCTCCGCCCGGCCGGTGGTCAGGTCCACGCGGACGACGGCGTACTCCGCGGCCGACGCCTCCGTGTCGCTCTGCCGCACGGTCACCAGCAGCGAGGTGGGCGACTCCCACGCGCTGCCCGAGAGCGCGACCTGGTGGGCGTCCGTCCCGGCCCGCAACGTCACGACCGGCTCACCCGTGCGGGCGTCGACGACGCCGTCGACGGGGTCCCCGCCCATCGCGTCCGCCGGCGCCACCACGGCGAGCCGGCCGTCCGGGCTGAACCCGCTGACGCGCTGCTCGCAGGTCCGCCACAGCTCGCGGCCGTCGTCGGGGGAGAGGACCGCCGTGCAGCCCTCGGGGGTCGGGACGACGAGGGCGGACCCGTCAGGTGCGGCCGCCGTGCCCTGCTGGTCGACCACGACCTCGATCTCCCCGTCACGGGGGACCCGCACGACGCGCGGGCCGGGCTCGTCGTCGAGGGCGACGAGCACGTCGTCGTCGGCGAAGGCCAGGGGACGCGCTTGGGAGAGGTAGAGGCCCGGGGCCGACGCGTCGGCCAGGAGACGTCGCGTCCAGAACTGGTCCCCGTGACCCCCGACCACCACGAGGCTGTCCGCCTCGACCAGGGCGACCCGGCCGCTCGCGGGGTCGTCGACGAGGGACTCGGCGCGGTGCACGTGCTCCCGCAGGCCGCCCTCGGGACCGAGGTGGATGACACCGAGGTCGGTGCCGGACCGGGCGAGGAAGCCGTCGTCGATCGGCACCACCTGCGCGTAGGGGTCGGCCCCGGCCGGGCTCCCGCCGTCGGCGACGTGGCCGCTCGGCAGGTGCAGGTCACCGTCGAGCGAGTACGGGACCGCGGGATCGGCGCCCCGGGACAGGTCGCGGAGGTCCAGCTCGACCGTAGCGCCCCGCACGACGGCGTCGGTGGCGGTCGTACCGGTCCCCGACGCCACGGGCGGTGTGGAGCGGTCGTCGGCGCCGCCGCCGGTGAGCCCTACGGGCACGGCGACGGCGAGCACGACGGCGGCGAGCCCGGCGCCCGTGGCGGCGAGGCGCCGGGTGCGGATGCGGCGGGCGCGGCCGCGGACGGCCGCGAGGGCGAGCGTCGTACCGCCCACGTCGTCGGCGCGCTCCCGGAGGGCGGCGCCAAGGCGGTCGTCGAGCTGGTCGTCGAGGGGCGTGCTCATCGCTGCTCCTCCCGGGAGCCGTCGCGGGTGCTGGGGGACGAGGGGGTGGCGAGCGTCGCGGGGGCCCGCTCCCGCAGCGCGGCCAGCGCGCGGCTGGCCTGCGACTTCACGGTGCCGGGGGAGACGCCGAGGATGGCGGCGATCTCGGCCTCGCTGAGCCCCTCGTAGTAGCGCAGGACGATCACGGCCCGCTGCCGCCGCGGCAGCGTCTGCACGAACGCCCACAGGTGGGCGGCGGTGCCGTCGTCGTACTCGTCGGTGCGGTGCACGGTCTCGGGCATCGCGTCGGTGGTGGCCTCGCGCCGCTTCCAGGCGCGCCGCCACAGCGAGTTGTGCTCGTTGACGAGGATCCGGCGCACGTAACCGTCGAGCGAGGCCTGCGCCTCGACCCGGTCCCACGCCAGGTACAGCTTCGCGAGGCTCGTCTGCACGAGGTCCTCGGCCGTGTGGCGGTCGCCGCACAGCAGGTACGCCGTGCGCAGCAGGCCCGCCTGCCGCACGGCCATGTACGCCGCGAACTCCTCGTCGCGCGCGCCGCGTCGTGACGTCGTCACCGCGGTCCCGGTCGCCGGTTCCATCCCATCGCCTCCATCCTTCCGTCCCCAGGACGCGGTCGTCCCCGGATCGGTTGCACGGGGTGGCAGGGATGTCGGGCCGGGACGATACGTTGGCCGACGAGACGACGTACGGGCCCTGCCCGGGAAGAGGGAGACGCTGATGCACGAGGTCAAGGCGGTCGTGGCGAAGGCCAAGGGTGAGCCGGTGAGCCTGGAGACGATCCTGGTGCCGGACCCGGGGCCGGGCGAGGCGCTGGTGAAGGTGCAGGCGTGCGGGGTGTGCCACACCGACCTGCACTACCGCGAGGGCGGCATCAACGACGAGTTCCCCTTCCTGCTGGGCCACGAGGCGGCCGGCGTGGTCGAGGCGGTCGGCGAGGGCGTCACGACCGTCGCCCCGGGCGACTTCGTGGTGCTGAACTGGCGTGCGGTGTGCGGCGACTGCCGGGCGTGCGACCGGGGTGAGCCGCAGTACTGCTTCAACACCCACAACGCGACGCAGAAGATGACACTGGCAGACGGCACGGCGCTCTCGCCGGCGCTGGGGATCGGTGCGTTCGCCGAGAAGACCCTGGTGGCTGCGGGTCAGTGCACGAAGGTCGACCCCGACGCGCGTCCCGCGGCCGTGGGCCTGCTGGGCTGCGGTGTGATGGCGGGCATCGGTGCGGCGATGAACACCGGTGGGGTCTCGCGCGGTGACGTGGTGGCGGTCATCGGTTGCGGTGGTGTGGGTGTCGCGGCGATCGCGGGAGCGGCGCTGGCGGGCGCGGGCACGATCATCGCGGTCGACATCGACGCGAAGAAGCTGGAGGCCGCGACGAGGCTGGGCGCGACGCACACGGTGAACTCCTCGGAGACCGACGCGGTGGAGGCGATCAAGGCGATCGCGGGTGCGGCCGCGGGCCACGAGGGCGCCGACGGCGCGGACGTGGTGATCGATGCGGTCGGTCGGCCCGAGACGTGGAAGCAGGCGTTCTACGCCCGCGACCTGGCCGGCACCGTCGTGCTGGTGGGCGTGCCGACGCCCGACATGACGGTCCCCGAGATCCCGCTGATCGACGTGTTCGGTCGCGGTGGGTCGTTGAAGTCGAGCTGGTACGGCGACTGCCTGCCGAGTCGTGACTTCCCGATGCTGGTCGACCTCTACCGCCAGGGTCGCCTGGACCTGGATGCGTTCGTGACCGAGGAGATCGCCATCGACGGCGTCGAGGCCGCCTTCGAGCGGATGCACCACGGCGACGTCCTGCGCTCGGTCGTGGTGCTCTGATGGCCGCCCGGGTCGACCACGGCGTCGTCGCCGGCACGTTCTCGCTCGACGGCGAGACGTTCGACGTCGACAACAACGTCTGGGTCGTGGGTGACGACGCCGAGTGCGTCGTCATCGACGCGCCGCACGACGTCGACGCCATCCTGTCCGTCGTCGGCGACCGGAAGGTCAAGGCCATCGTGTGCACCCACGCCCACGACGACCACGTCCGCGTCGCGCCCGCGCTGCGCGAGCGGGTCACGGCGCCGATCCTGCTGCACCCCGACGACCGCCCGGTCTGGGAGCTGACCCACACCGATGAGCTGTGGGACGTCGACCTGAGCGACGGCCAGGAGATCGCGGTCGGGGGCACCACGCTGCAGGTGCTCCACACGCCGGGCCACGCGCCCGGCGCGGTGTGCCTCTACGCCCCGGAGCTCGGTGCGGTCTTCACCGGCGACACCCTGTTCAACGGCGGCCCCGGCGCGACCGGCCGGTCGTTCTCGGACCGCCCGACGATCGAGGCGTCCATCCGCGCCAAGCTGTTCGCGCTGCCCGACGACACCGTCGTGCACACGGGCCACGGCGACGACACCACCATCGCCGCCGAGAAGGCCGCACTCGGCTGAACCGCCCCCGCGGCCCGGGGTCCGTCGTACCCTCGGGCGCGTGAGCGACACCGGGGGGACGTCCACGAACGAGCGCATCGAGGTCCAGCGGGTCGTGGCGGCGCCGGCGCGCGCCGTCTACGACCTGCTGACCGACCCGCAGGGCCACGTCGACATCGACGCCTCGGGGATGCTCATGGACGCCAGCGGCGAGCGGCCCCGGGCGGTGGGGGACAGCTTCGTGGTCCACATGGACCGCGACGCGCTCGGCGACATCCCCGACCTCCACGAGTACGACGTCACGGTCGTCATCGAGTCGCTGGTGCCCGACCGCGAGGTCTCCTGGAGCATCATCGGGCGGGTCCGGCCCCCGATCGGGCACGTCTACGGCTACCGCCTCGAGCCGGCCGAGCCCGACGCGGACGGGCGGGAGCGCACCCTGGTGACGAGCTTCTACGACTGGTCCGCGGCGCGGCCGGAGTGGAAGGCGATCTTCCCGCTCATCCCCGAGCAGAGCCTCAAGGCCACCCTCGGCATCCTGGCCCGCACCGTCGTGCGCCGCGGCCGCGCGGGCTGAGCCCGCCCAGGCCGCCCGGCCCGCGGCTCACGCCCCGACGATGCGCAGCGCGATCTCGGCGTACCGCTCCCCGACGTCCTCGGGGCTCCACCCGCCGCCCTCGCGGTACCACCGCGCCAGGTCGATGCCCATCGACAGCACCGCGGCGGCCGCGATGCGGGGATCCGGGCAGGCGAAGCGCCCGGCAGCGACCCCGTCGACGACGATCCCGCGCAGCTCCGCGTCGATCGCGCGCCGCAGCCCGTTGATCTCCGCGAGGTGCGGCTCGCTCAGCGCAGCCAGCTCGTAGTTCACGATCCGGGCCCGCGTGTGCCCGTGGGCGTGGTGGACGGCGAAGTCGCGCACCGCCCGCCGCAGCTGCTCGACCGGGTCGGGGTCGGCGGCGCGCGCCCGCCGGAGCAGCTCCAGGGTCGCCAGGTGTCCCTCGCGGGAGATGACGAAGAGCAGCTCCTCCTTGGAGCGGTGGTGCACGTAGAGGGCGGCCGGGCTCATCCCGGCGCCGGTCGCGATGTCGCGGGTCGTCGTGCCGTGGAACCCCTTCTCGGCGAAGGCCCGCACGGCCGCCTCGACGAGCCGGGACCGCGAGGTGTCGGCGCGGCTGGGGCTCGGGGCCGTCTCGGTCTCGTCCACCGGCACATCCTCTCGGAAGGGGTTGACGCGGGTCGCGTCCTGTCCCATGCTCGCACTAAGCAAGCGCTTAGTCACCCCCGGTCGCGACGTGTGCGCGGCCCGACGCAGAAGAGGTCCCCCATGCCCGAAGCCGTGATCGTCTCCGCCGCCCGCTCGCCCATGGGCCGCGCGGGCAAGGGATCCCTCAAGGGCATGCGCCCGGACGACCTCGCCCTGCAGATGGTCGAGGCCGCCCTGGCCAAGGTGCCCGAGCTCGACCGCCGCGACATCGTCGACATCGCGCTGGGCGTCGGCCAGCCCGCGGGCGAGTCCGGGTTCAACCTCGCGCGCGCCGTCGCGGTGCTCGGCGGCATGGACCACCTGCCCGGCGTCACCGTCAACCGCTACTGCTCCTCCAGCCTCCAGACGACCCGGATGGCCTTCCACGCCATCAAGGCCGGCGAGGGCGACGTCTTCCTCTCCGCCGGGGTCGAGACCGTGAGCCGCTTCGGCGCGGGGTTCTCCGACATCGACGCCGCGCAGAACCCCGTCTTCGCCGACGCGGTCGCCCGCACCGCCCGCCGCGCCGGGGAGGGCGCCGAGACCTGGACCGACCCGCGCGAGTCCGGCGAGCTGCCGGACCTCTACATCGCCATGGGCCAGACCGCCGAGAACGTCGCGCAGGCCATCGGCATGACCCGCGAGGAGCAGGACCGGTTCGCGGTCCGCAGCCAGAACCTCACGGAGAAGGCCATCGCCGACGGCTTCTGGGCGAAGGACATCACCCCGGTCACGCTGCCCGACGGCACCGTGGTCTCCAGCGACGACGGCCCGCGGGCGGGCACGACGTACGAGGCGGTCAGCGGCCTCAAGCCCGTGTTCCGCCCCGACGGCACCGTCACGGCCGGCAACGCGTGCCCGCTCAACGACGGCGCCGCGGCGCTGGTCGTCATGAGCGACACGAAGGCCAAGGAGCTGGGCCTCACGCCGCTGGCGCGCATCGTCTCCACCGCCGTCACCGGCCTCTCGCCCGAGATCATGGGCCTCGGTCCCGTCGACGCCATCCCCGCCGCCCTGCGCCACGCCGGGATGCAGCTGAGCGACATCGACCTGTTCGAGATCAACGAGGCGTTCGCCGTGCAGGCGCTCGGCTCCGCCCAGCAGATCGGCATCGACGTCGACAAGCTCAACGTCAACGGCGGCGCCATCGCGCTGGGCCACCCCTTCGGCATGACCGGTGCGCGCATCACCAGCACGCTCATCAACTCCCTGCAGCACCACGACAAGCAGTTCGGCGTCGAGTCGATGTGCGTCGGCGGCGGCCAGGGCATGGCGATGGTGCTGGAGCGCCTCTCGTGACGATGGCCGACGGCACCCCGGTCAGCGAGGCGTTCAACGCGCCCGTCGGGAGCACCGCCGTCGTGACCGGCGCGGCGGGCGGCATCGGCCGCGCGCTGGCCGCCCGGCTCGTCGCCGGCGGCCTGCGGGTCGTCGTCAGCGACCGCGACGAGGCGGCGACCGAGCGGGTCGCCGCCGAGGTCGGCGCCGCGGGCGCCGTGGCGGGCGACCTGGCCACCGCGGCCGGCGTCGAGGCGGTCGTCGCCGGTGCCCAGGCAGTGCTGGGCCCCATCGACGTGTGGTGCGGCAACGCCGGTGTCGAGGCGGGTCACGGCCTCGACGCCGACGACGCGGCGTGGACGCTGGCGCAGGACGTCAACGTGCTCGCCCACGTGCGCGCCGCCCGGCTCCTCGTGCCCGGCTGGGTCGAACGCGGCCGGGGCCGCTTCGTCGTCACCGCCTCGGCGGCGGGGCTGCTCACGATGCTGGGGAGCCCGTCGTACTCGGTCACGAAGCACGGCGCGGTCGCCTTCGCGGAGTGGCTCTCGGCGACCTACCGCCACCGCGGCGTCGTCGTGCAGGCCATCTGCCCGCAGGGGGTGCGCACGCGCATGCTCGAGGAGTCCGGCCCGCTCAAGGAGCTGCTGACCCGCGACGAGGCGCTGGCGCCGGAGGACGTGGCGGAGGCCCTGTGGGCCTCCTTCGCCGACGACCGCTTCCTCGTGCTGCCCCACCCCCAGGTCGCGGACTACTACGTGGGCCGCGCCCGCGACACCGACCGCTGGCTGGGGCAGATGAACCGGCTCCAGCAGGCGCTCGAGGCGGGCGGGCACCGCGCGTGAGGGCCTGGCAGGTCGACCGGCTCGGTGAGCCGGCCGACGTGATGCAGCTGCGCGAGGTGCCCGACCCCGTCCCCGCGGCGGGCGAGCTCCTCGTCCGCGTGCGCGCCAGCGCCGCCAACTTCCCCGACGTGCTCATGTGCCGGGGGCAGTACCAGGTGCGCCCCGACCTGCCCTTCACCCCGGGCGTCGAGCTCTGCGGCGAGGTCGTCGCCCTCGGCGACGGCGTCACCGGGCACGCCGTCGGCGACCGGGTGGTCGGCCGGCCGCGGCTGCCGCACGGCGGGTTCGCCGAGCTCGCGGTGCTGCCGCAGTCCGCGGCGTTCCCCGCGCCCGAGGCCCTCGACGACGCGGAGGCGGCGTCGCTGCACATCGGCTACCAGACCGGGTGGTTCGGCCTGCACCGCCGCGCCCACCTGCAGCCGGGGGAGACCCTGCTCGTGCACGCCGCCGCCGGGGGCGTCGGCTCCGCCGCCATCCAGCTCGGCAAGGCCGCGGGCGCGCGCGTCATCGGCGTCGTCGGCGGTACGGCGAAGGCCGAGGTCGCGCGCTCGCTCGGCGCCGACGTGGTCGTCGACCGCCGTACCGACGACTTCGTCGCGGTCGTCCGCGAGGAGACGCAGGGGCGGGGCGCCGACGTCGTCTACGACCCCGTCGGCGGCGACACCTACGCCCGCTCGACGAAGTGCATCGCCTTCGAGGGCCGCATCGTCGTCGTCGGCTTCGCCAGCGGCGACATCCCGTCCGCCGCGCTCAACCACGCACTCGTGAAGAACTACTCGATCCTCGGCCTGCACTGGGGCCTCTACGACCAGCGCGACCCGGCGTCGGTCCGCGCCTGCCACGACGAGCTCGTGCGGCTCGCCGACGCGGGGGCCGTCCGCCCCCTCGTCTCCGAGCGCCTCGCCCTGGCCGACGTCGCCGACGGCGTGCAGCGCCTCGGTGACGGCACCACCGTCGGGCGCGTCGCCCACGTCGCGACCTGAACCCCCCACCACCACCACCCCACCCACGAACCTGGAGGACCCCGTGAACGACACCCAGCGCGTCGCGATCGTCACCGGCGCCGCCCGCGGCATCGGTGCCGCCGTCGCCCGCCGCCTCGCCACCGACGGCCACGCCGTCGCCGTGCTCGACCTCGACGAGGCCGCCTGCGGCGCCGTCGTCTCCGAGATCGAGGCCGCCGGCGGCCGCGGGCTCGCCGTGGGCGTGGACGTCACCGACGAGGAGGGGGTCGCCGAGGCCGTGCGGCGCGTCACCGAGGCGCTCGGCGCCCCGACGGTGCTCGTCAACAACGCGGGCATCATCCGCGACAACGTGCTGCTCAAGATGTCCGCCGACGACTGGGACTCGGTCGTCGCCGTGCACCTGCGGGGCGCGTTCCTCCTGTCGCGCGCCGTCGCCGCGCCGATGCGCGAGGCCGGCTTCGGCCGCATCGTCAACCTGTCGAGCACCTCCGCGCTCGGCAACCGTGGCCAGGCGAACTACTCCGCCGCGAAGGCCGGCATCCAGGGCCTCACCAAGACCCTCGCGATCGAGCTGGGCCGCTACGGCGTCACCGCCAACGCGATCGCCCCGGGCTTCATCGAGACCGACATGACCGCGGCCACCGCCGCCCGGGTCGGCATGGACTTCGAGGAGTTCAAGCAGGCCGCCGCCTCCCAGATCCCCGTCGCGCGCACCGGCCGCCCCGACGACATCGCCCACGCCGTGTCGTTCTTCGCCAGCGAGGGCGCCGGCTTCGTCTCCGGCCAGGTCCTCTACGTCGCGGGAGGCCCCCGTGCCTGAGCCCGAGTCCGCCCCCGCGCCCCGCGTCGTCGACGGCATCGCCGGCGTGCGCGAGCTCGTCGGCACCCACGTCGGCCACTCCGCCTGGCACACCGTCACCCAGCAGCAGGTCGACACGTTCGCCGAGGCCACCGGCGACCACCAGTGGATCCACGTCGACCCCGAGCGCGCCGCCGCCGGTCCCTTCGGCGGCACGATCGCGCACGGCTACCTCACGCTCTCCCTGGTCCCGATGCTCGGCCAGCAGGTCTACACCGTCTCCGGGCTGCGGATGGGCGTGAACTACGGCAGCAACAAGGTGCGGTTCCCCGCGCCCGTCCCGGTCGGCTCCCGGGTGCGCGCCGGGGTCGAGATCGTCTCCCTCGAGCCGGGCGGCGGCGGCCACCAGCTCACGACGCGGGTCACGGTCGAGATCGAGGGCGGCGCCAAGCCCGCCTGCGTGGCCGAGGTCGTCAGCATCCTGGTCGACTGAGGCGCGCCGATGACCGACACCGACGTCCCCGGCCTCGACCCGGTCGCGCTCACCGCCTGGTGGCGCACGGCCCTGGCCGACGACCCCGCCACCGGGCTCGCCGGCGACCTGGGCGGCTCGCTCGTCGCCGGCGGGAAGTCGAACCTGACCTACCGGGTCGGCGACGGCACCCGCACGTGGATCGTCCGACGCCCGCCGCTGGGCCACGTGCTGGCCACCGCCCACGACATGGCGCGCGAGCACCGGGTGATGACCGCGCTGGCCCCGACCGCGGTGCCGGTCCCCGCGACGTACGCGCTCTGCACCGACGACACGGTGCTCGGCGCCCCGTTCTACGTGATGGCCGACGTCGCGGGCACGCCGTACCGCACCGCCGACCAGCTCGCCCCGCTCGGCCCCGAGCGGACCCGGCGGATCAGCGAGGAGCTCGTCGACACCCTCGCCGCGCTCCACGCCGTGGTGCCGGAGGAGGTCGGGCTGGCCGACTTCGGTCGCCCCGAGGGCTTCCTCGTGCGCCAGGTACGCCGGTGGTCCACTCAGCTGGAGCGCTCCCGCTCGCGCGAGCTCCCGGCCGCCGACGAGCTGCGGCGGCGCCTCGAGGGCGCCGTCGAGGAGGCCGCCGCGGGCACGCACCCGGGCATCGTCCACGGCGACTACCGCCTCGACAACGCGCTGGTCGACGACACCGGCGCCGTCGCGGCCGTCATCGACTGGGAGATGGCCACGCTCGGCGACACCCTCACCGACGTCGCCCTCATGGTGCTCTACGGCCGCCTCGCCGAGGTCGCCCCGGGCGCCGTCGCCGACGCCGGGCGGGCGCCCGGGTTCCTCGACGAGGACGCGATCCTCGACCGCTACGCCACCGCCCTCGGCACCGACCTGCGCGCCCTCGACGTCCACCTCGGGCTCGCCGCGTTCAAGCTCGCCGTGATCCTCGAGGGCATCCACTACCGCCACCAGCGCGGCCAGACCGTGGGGGAGGGCTTCGCCGACGTCGGCGCGGTCGTCGTCCCCCTGCTCCAGATGGGGCTCGCCGCCCTGCCCGCACGCCGCTGACCCACCCGATCCCGGCCCCGAGCGAGGACACCACGATGGACTTCCGCCACGACGCCCGCACCGAGGAGCTGCACTCCTCGCTGCTCGACCTCCTGACCACCCACGTCGAGCCCGCCGACGCCCGGTTCACCGCCGAGCTCGACGCGCTCGAGGACCCGTGGGCCTGGTCCACGGTGCCCGTCCTCGACGAGCTGCGCGCCGAGGCGCGCAGCCGGGGGCTGTGGAACCTGTTCCTGCCCGGCGAGCACGGCCCCGGGGTGACGAACCTGCAGTACGCCCCGCTCGCCGAGCTGACCGGCCGCGCCGGTCGCCTGGCCCCCGCGGCGCTCAACTGCTCCGCGCCGGACACGGGCAACATGGAGGTGCTGTCGATGTTCGGCAGCCCCGAGCAGCAGGAGCGGTGGCTGCGGCCGCTGCTCGACGCCGAGATCCGGTCCGCGTTCGCGATGACGGAGCCCGACGTGGCCTCCTCGGACGCCACGAACATCGCGACCCGCATCGTCCGCGACGGCGACGAGTACGTCGTGAGCGGGCGCAAGTGGTGGATCACCGGCGCGATGAACCCGCAGGCCGAGCTGCTCATCGTCATGGGCAAGACCGACCCCGACGCGGACCGCCACCGCCAGCAGTCGATGATCCTCGTGCCCCGCGACACCCCCGGCGTCGAGATCGTCCGCCCCATGGAGGTCTTCGGGTACGACGACCGCGACCACGGCGGGCACGCCGAGATCGTCTTCCACGACGTGCGGGTGCCCCGCACGAACCTCGTGGGCGAGGAGGGGCAGGGCTTCGCGATCGCCCAGGCCCGCCTCGGCCCGGGCCGCATCCACCACTGCATGCGCTCCATCGGCGTCGCGGAGCGCGCCATCGAGCTGATGTGCGCCCGCGCCGACGGCCGCGTCGCGTTCGGACGCTCGCTGTCGGAGCAGGGCGTCGTGCGCGACTGGATCGCCGAGTCCCGCGTGCGCCTCGAGCAGCTGCGCCTGCTCGTCCTCAAGGCGGCCTGGCTCATGGACACCGTCGGCAACCGCGGCGCCCACACCGAGATCCAGGCCATCAAGATCGCCACCCCGTCCACGGTGCAGTGGATCCTCGACAAGGCGATCCAGGTGCACGGCGCCGGCGGGCTCTCGCAGGACTTCCCGCTCGCCGCGCAGTACGCCGGCATCCGCACGCTGCGCTTCGCCGACGGCCCCGACGAGGTGCACAAGCAGGCCCTGGCCCGCCACGAGCTGCGCCGCCAGGCCGACCGCCGCGCCACCGGGGAGGCGTCGTGAGCGCCGTCGACGACCTCCGCGAGCGGGTCGCGGCGTTCCTGGCCGAGCACGACCCCCGGACCGAGGAGCGGCTCGACTTCCTCCGGGCCCGGTACGACGCGGGGCTGGCGTGGGTGCACTTCCCGCCGGGCCGAGGCGGGCTGGGGCTGCCCCGGGCCCTGCAGCCGGTGGTCGAGGAGGCGCTCGCCGCCGTCGGGGCGCCCGACAACGCGCCCCACCGCAACGGCATCGGCCTCGGCATGGCCGCCCCCACGATCCTCGCCTACGGCACCCCCGAGCAGCAGGACCGCTTCCTGCGCCCGCTGTGGACCGGCGAGGAGACGTGGTGCCAGCTGTTCTCCGAACCCGGCGCCGGCTCCGACCTCGCGGCGCTCGGCACCCGGGCGGTGCTCGACGGCGACACGTGGGTGGTCGACGGCCAGAAGGTCTGGACCTCGGGTGCCCACACCGCCCGCTTCGCGATCCTCGTGGCCCGCACCGACCCGGACGTGCCGAAGCACCGCGGGCTCACCTACTTCCTGTGCGACATGACCGACCCCGGCGTCGAGGTCCGCCCGCTGCGCCAGCTCACCGGCGAGGCCGAGTTCAACGAGGTCTTCCTCACCGGTGTCCGCATCCCCGACGCCCACCGGCTGGGCGAGGTGGGGGAGGGCTGGCGCGTCGCGACGGCCACCCTCGACCACGAGCGCGTCGCGATCGGCGCCGGGTCCGCCGCGCGCGAGAGCGGCATGGTGGGCCGGGTCGCCGAGACCTGGCGCGCCCACCCCGAGGCCCGCACGCCCGGCCTGCACGACCGCCTCGTGCGGCACTGGGTCGACGCCGAGGTCGCCCGCGCCGCGGGGCTGCGGCTGCAGCAGAGGCTGGCCCGCGGCCAGCTCGGCCCCGAGGGGGCGGCGATGAAGCTCGTCTTCGCCCGCCTCGCCCAGCAGCTCTCCGGCCTCGAGGTCGAGTTCCTCGGCGACGAGGGCCTGCGGTACTCCGACTGGACCCTGGTGCGTCCCGACCGGGTCGACTTCACCGGCCGCGACGCCGGCTACCGCTACCTGCGCGCGAAGGGCAACTCGATCGAGGGCGGCACCTCGGAGATCCTGCGCAACATCGTCGCCGAGCGCGTGCTCGGGCTGCCCGGCGAGCCCCGTGTCGACAAGGACGTGCCGTGGAAGGAGATCCCGCGATGACCACCCACGCCGTCCCGGACCTGCTCGACTCCGAGGTCGTCACCGACCTGCGTGCAGCCGTGCGCGACCTGCTCGCCGACCGGTGCCCCGTCGGGGCCGTCACGGCCTGCTACGACGGCGACCGCGCCCTCGTCGCCCCGCTGTGGCGCGCCCTCGGCGTCGACCTCGGGCTCGCCGGCCTGCTCGTCGACGAGGCCCGTGGCGGGCACGGTGCCTCCCTGCGGGAGGCGGCCGCGGTCGCTGAGGAGCTCGCCGCCGCCGTCGCGCCGGTGCCCTTCGTGACCAGCGCGGTCGTGGCGACGACCGTGCTCGCCCACGCCGGCACGCCCGAGGCCGACCGGCTCCTCGCCGACCTGGCGGGCGGGCAGGTGACGGCGAGCCTCGTCGTACCGTGGACGACCGCGCCCGAGGGGCGCGTCCCCGTCGGCGCGACCACGGTGCGCTCCGTCGCCGGGGCGCTGGAGGCCCACGTGCTGCTCGTGCCGACCCGGAGCGGCTCGGCGCTCGAGCTGCGGGCGGTGCCGGTGGGCGACGGCGTGGGCGTCGAGCCCGTCGTGTCCCTCGACATGACCCGCCAGCTCGCCGACGTCACCGTCGATGCCACGGCCCTGGCCTCCGCGCCGGTCGTCGCCACCGATGCCGCCGACGCGGTGCGGGCAGGGCTGCGGGCGGGCGCGGCGGTGCTGGCCGCCGAGCAGGTCGGCGCGGCCCGGCGCTGCCTGGTCGACACGGTCGCCTACCTGCAGCAGCGCCGTCAGTTCGGCCGGGTCGTCGGCGGCTTCCAGGCCCTCAAGCACCGGCTCGCCGACCTGTACGTCGACGTCGAGTCGATGGGTGCCGCGGCGGCCTTCGCTGTCGGCACGCTCGTCGACGTCGACGACGACCTCGAGCAGGCGCTGGTCACCGCCGTCGCGGCGGCGTCCTGCTCCGACGCGGCCGTGCGGGTCGCGGAGGAGATGGTGCAGCTGCACGCCGGCATCGCGATGACCTGGGAGCACCCCGCCCACCTGCTGCTCAAGCGCGCGAAGTCCGACCAGCTCGCCCTCGGCAGCCCGGAGCACCACCGGGCCGTGGTCGCCCGCCTGGCCGACCTCGACCCGCCGGGGACGCGCCTGGAGTGACCCGACCGGTCACCGGCCGGCCGCGGGGGCCGGCCGGTCCGGTCCGGTGTGGCCGATGGCGGTCAGGCCGAGGGTGAGCAGCAGCCGCTGGCGCGGGTCGTGCAGGTCGCGGCCCGTCAGCTGCTCGATCTGCTTGAGCCGGTAGATCACCGTGTTGCGGTGGCAGTAGAGCTGCTCCGCGGCCCGGCTGGGGGACACGTTGCAGTCGAGCAGCACCGCCAGGGTGTCGAGCAGCACCCGCGCCTGGTGCGGCGACTGCGCGAGCAGGGGGGCCACCGACCGCTCGACGAGCAGCGCCGTCACCTCGGGGCTGCCGGCGAGCAGCACCTCGGGCAGGCGGTCGTCGACGAGCACGACCGCGGTCCGCCCGCGCGGCACGGTCTGCGCGGCGCGGGCCGCGAGCTGGTACGCCGTGGCGAACCCGCCGATGCCCTCGGGGCTCGACGCCACCCCGACGCGTCCGGTCGCCGCGGGCCGCAGGATCTCGGCGAGCTGGGCCGTGCCCAGCCCGCCCATCGGCACGAGCCCGAAGAGGTGACCGCCCCGCACGTGCCAGTGGGAGGTGCGTCCCGTGCGCTCCAGGCGGTCGTCGGGGGTGGTCAGCGGCTCGTCGAGGGGTCCGTCGAAGGGGGCGACGACGCACGCGACCGGCTCGTCCGCGGAGATGCCGAGAGCCGCGGCCGACTCGGTGGCGAACCCGTGGTCCGCGCCGCGCCCGTCCACGAGGCCGTCGAGGTAGCCCTGCTGGCGCTGGAGGTCGCGCCGCTCCCTCCGGGCGCTCTCGCGGCGGTAGGCGTCGATGAGCACGGCGTTCTGGACGTCGAGGTTGTGCCACAGCTGCTGGCCCGCCACCACCAGCACCTGGTCGTCGATGTCGGGGTGCCCGGAGCCGGCGAGCTCCAGCATCGCCTCCCACAGCAGGCGGGCTCCCAGCGTGTACGAGTTCAGCACCAGCTCGAGCTGCACCCGCTGCCGCGCGCGGCGCCGGCCCGTCTCGCGCCACACGTCGGTGGTGCGTGTGCCGGAGGTCTTGCGGCCGGCCAGGGCCTGGAGGCCCGAGCGGATGTGCTCGCGCGTGTTCTGGCGGACGTCGGCCCGCAGCCGGTCGTCGGCCTTGGCGTACCAGTCCGGGTCGCGGGCGAAGATCGTGGCCGAGATGGCGTCGGCGATGGCGTCGGCCCGGGGGAGCAGGGCCGCCCAGGCGCACTCGATGCGCCGCGCGGTCGCCTCGTCGTGCGTGGCCTGCCACCGGGGCACGGGCGGGAGGGCAGGGGTGGTCGCAGTCTGTGACACGAGTCACAGGCTCTCATGGATGCACAGTGCCACGGGTGTCCTCGCCCCTTCTCGGGGCGCCGCGCACAGCCCGGTTCGTGCACTCTGCCCATATCTCACGGCTCCCGGCCCGGCGACAGTGATCTGCACCACGTCGCCCCGACCCCAGGAGCCAGCTGCAGTGACCACCCCGACCCCGCTCCCCAGCGCCGCCCCGGCCGCGCCCGGCGGTCCCGGCGCCCCGGAGCTCTTCGCGCTGCGGGACGTGACGGTGACCTTCGGCGGCCTCACCGCGCTCGACAGCGTCGGGCTCGCGGTCGAGCCGGGCCAGGTGCTGGGGGTGATCGGCCCCAACGGCGCCGGCAAGACCACCCTGTTCAACGTGGCCTGCGGGCTGGTGCGCCCCGACAGCGGCACCCTCGCCTGGCAGGGGCGCGACCTGCGCCGGCTGCGGCCCCACGACCTCGCCGGGATGGGCATCGGCCGCACCCTGCAGGGCCTCGGTCTCTTCGACCGGATGACGGTCCTCGACAACGTCGTGGTGGGTGCCGACCGCCACGCCCGCGCGGGATTCCTGTCCGGGCTGCTCGCGCTGCCGGGCTCCAGCCGCGAGGAGCGGGCGCTGCGCGAGCGGGCCATGGTGGTGCTCGAGGAGCTCGGCGTCGCCGCCCACGCCCACCGCTACCCGCCGAGCCTGCCCTACGCCGTGCGCAAGCAGGTGGCCCTGGCCCGCGCGCTCGTCGCCGAGCCCGAGCTGCTCCTCCTCGACGAGCCCGCCAGCGGCCTGTCGGACGGGGAGATGGCCGCCCTCGGGGACCGGATCCGCGCGCTGTCGGACCGCATGGCCGTGATGCTGGTCGAGCACCACATGGACCTCGTGATGAGCGTCTGCGACCAGGTGGTGGTGCTGGACTTCGGGCGCGTCATCGCCCGCGGCACGCCCGCGGAGGTCCGTGACGAGCCGGCCGTCCTGGCCGCCTACCTCGGCGCGGAGGACTGAGCCGTGCTGCAGGTGCGTGACCTCAGCGCGTCGTACGGCGCGGTCAAGGCCCTGGACGGGGTCAGCTTCGACGCCGCCGACGGGCAGATCACCGCCGTCCTCGGCGCCAACGGGGCCGGCAAGACGACGCTGCTGCGCACGCTGTCCGGGCTCGTGCGTCCGACGTCGGGGACGGCGCAGCTCGGCTCGACCGACCTGCTCCGCACCCCGGTCGAGGAGATGACGCGCACGGGCCTGGCCCACGTGCCCGAGGGCCGCGGCGTCATCACCGAGCTGACGGTGGAGGAGAACCTCCGCCTCGGTGCGCTCGGCGCGCCCACCGGGGGCGAGCGCCGCTTCGACCTCGACCGCGTCACCGAGCTCTTCCCGGTGCTCGGCCAGCGCCGCAACCAGGTGGCCGACACGCTCTCGGGCGGCGAGCGACAGATGCTCGTCATCGGGCGCGCCCTGCTCGCCGAGCCGCGCATCCTGCTGCTCGACGAGCCGTCGCTCGGCCTGGCCCCGCGCGTCGTGGCCCAGATCTTCGCCCTCCTGCGCGACCTCGTCAGCAGCACCGGCCTGAGCGTGCTCCTGGTCGAGCAGAACGCCCGCAGCGCGCTGGGGATCGCCGACGTCGGCATCGTCCTCAACCTGGGGCGCCTCGTCGTCCAGCAGGCCGCGGACACGCTCGTCGACGACGAGCAGCTGCGGCACGCCTACCTCGGGTTCTGACGCCGGAACCCGACCCACCCCGACCCACCCCGACCCACCCGCCCCACCACGCCACCGACAGGGGACACCCGGTGCAACAGCTGCTCACCACGACCCTCACGGGTCTCGTGCTCGGCGCGGTCTACGCCGCGTTCGCGCTCGCGCTCGTCATGATCTGGCGCTCCACCCGGGTGGTGAACTTCGCCCAGGCGCCGATGGCGATGCTCACCACTTACATCGCGCTCGTCATCATCGAGGCCGGCCACTCCTTCTGGCTCGGCTTCGCGGCCGCACTGCTGGCGGGCCTCGTGCTCGGCGCGGTGGTGGAGCGCGTGCTCGTGCGACCGGTGGAGGGCAAGGGCGACCTCAACGCGGTCATCCTCACCCTCGGCCTCTTCATCGTCCTGCACTCCGTCGCGGCCCTCGTCTTCGGCTCGCGCTACCGGTCCTTCCCCGCACCGTTCGGCGTGCGGGGCATCGAGGTGGGCGGCACGACGATCGCGCTGACCGGCTTCGGCATCTTCACGATCGTCGCCGTCGTGGTCGTCATGGGCCTGCTCGTGCTGCTGTTCCGCTTCACCGACATCGGCCTGCGGATGCGCGCCTCGGCGCACAGCCCCGAGGTGGCGCGCCTGCTCGGCGTGCGGGTCGGGCGGATGCTCACGCTCGGGTGGGCGCTCGCCGCCGTGGTGGGCTCGCTCGCCGGCCTCCTCATCGCCGGTGGGGGCCTCGTGCACCCCGGCTACATGGACGCGGTGGTCGTCTACGGCTTCGTCGCGGCGGTCCTCGGCGGCCTCGACAGCCCTGGCGGCGCCGTCGCCGGCGGGGTGCTGCTCGGCCTGTGCCTGAGCTTCGTCAGCGGCTACCTGGGCTCGGAGCTGGTGGCGATGGCCGCCCTCCTCATCCTCGTCGCCGTCCTCCTGGTGAAGCCCTCGGGGCTGTTCGCCACGACCGCCCACCGGAGGGTCTGAGCCGTGCCCGCGACCACCGCCACCAGTCCAGCCACCAGCACCGGCCCCGGTGCCGGCTCCCGGACCCGCACACGACGCGGCCTCGGCTCCCCGTTGCTGCGCCACCTGCTCGTCGCCCTCGTCGGCGGCGCCGTTGCCCTCGCCGTGCTGACGGCCGTCGACGACTTCCGCGCCGGCCAGCTCGCCGCGATGGCCTACCTCGGCATCGCCGCCGCGGGCCTCACCGTGCTGACCGGGCTCAACGGCCAGCTCTCGCTCGGGCACGGCGCGTTCATGGCCATCGGCGCCTACACCGCGGCCCTCTTCCTCGGTGACCCGGAGCCGGCCGCGCCGCTCGTCGTCGTGCTGCTCACCGCCACCGCGGTGGCCAGCGTCGTCGGCCTCGTCGTCGGCCTGGCCGCGGCGCGGCTCCACGGCCCGTACCTCGCCGGCGCCACCCTGGCGCTCGCCGTCGCCGTACCCGGCCTCGCCATCTACTTCGGCGACACCCTGGGCGGGGAGCAGGGCCTGTCGGTGCGGGTGCCGGAGCCGCCGGCGTGGTTCGCCGACCTGCTGTTCTTCCTCACGGCCGTCGACCCCTCCCGCGGGCGGTTCGTCGCCTACCTGTCGTGGTTCGTCCTCATCATCGTGCTCGTCCTGCTGGCCAACCTGTCGCAGAGCCGGGTCGGGCGCACCTGGCGGGCGGTGCGCGACCACGAGGTCGCCGCGGAGCTCGCAGGCATCTCCCTGACCCGCGCCCGGGTCGTCGCCTTCGTCGTCAGCGCCGCGACCGCCGGCCTGGCCGGCGCCCTCATGGCGATGGTCGTGCGCCTCACCGCGCCCAGCGGCTTCACCCTGACGCTGTCCCTCACGCTGCTCACCGCCGTGGTGCTCGGCGGCCTGGGCAGCCTGGCCGGCGCCCTCATCGGGGCGGCGCTCCTCACCTTCCTGCCCCAGGTGGTGACGGGCATCGGCAGCGACCTCGGCCTCGACGACGTGCAGTCGGCCGAGCTCGCGCCGCTGGTGTACGGCGTCGTGATGATCCTCGTCATCCTCCTGGCCCCCGCCGGGCTGGTCGGCACCCTGCAGGGCTGGTGGCTGCGCCGGCGCGCGGCCGCCGCCCCCGCCGTACCGGCCCCGGCCCACCCCGGCCGCACCACCGACCCGACCAGCAGCAGCGACCCGGCCAGCAGCAGCGACCCGGCCAGCAGCAGCGACCCGGCCAGCAGCACCGGCCCGAACGACCCGACCCACCCGACCCACCCGACCGACAAGGCAGGACGAGCATGAGCCCGAGCCCCACTCCCCGCACCACCGCCGACCGTTGGCGCCGCCGCACCGCGGCGGCGACGGCGACCGTCCTGACCTGCGCGCTCGCCACGGCCTGCGGTGCCGGCCAGGACCGCGACGACGCCGGGTCGCCGGCCGAGCGCGTCGGCGTCACCGACGACACGATCAAGGTCGGTGGCCACTTCCCGCTGACCGGCGTCGCGGCGCCCGGCTACAGCGAGATCCCGAGCGGCCACCAGGCGTTCTACGAGTTCGTGAACGCCGCCGGCGGTGTCAACGGCCGGCAGATCGAGTTCGTGGCGAAGGACGACGCCTACAACCCGACGAACACCACGCAGGTGACGAACGAGCTCGTGCTGTCCGACGAGATCTTCGGCATGGTCGGCGGGCTGGGCACGCCCACGCACGGCGCGGCCATCGACTTCCTCAACGACGAGGGGGTGCCGGACCTGTTCGTCTCCTCGGGCTCGCGGCAGTGGGGCGAGACGCCGGAGGAGTACCCGATGACCTTCGGCTGGCAGCCCGACTACGTGATCGAGGGCAAGGTCATGGGTCAGTGGATCGCGGAGAACATGCCGGACGCGCGGGTCGGCCTGCTGCTGCAGGACGACGACCTGGGCGCCGACGGCGAGGCGGGCGTGCGGGAGTTCATCGACGAGCAGATCGTCGAGGTCGTCTCCTACACGCCGAGCAACACCGACATCGCGCCGCAGCTGGCGCAGCTGCAGGCCGCCGACGTGGACCTCGTCATCGGCTTCAGCGTGCCGTCGTTCACGGCGCTGTCGCAGCTGGTGGCGCTGCGCCTCGGCTTCGACCCGCAGTGGATGTACACGAACGTCGGCTCCGACCCGTCGCTCGTCGGCTCGCTGCTCGCGACGTTCTCCGAGGGTGCCGTCGCCGACGGGGCCAGCCTGCTCGACGGGGTCATCACGACCGAGTACATCCCGGGCGTCGACGCCCCCGAGGACCCGTGGGTGCAGCTGTGGCAGCGGGTGTGGGACGAGCACGGCGAGGAGGGCGAGCCGCTCACCAACTACCGCATCTACGGCATGTCGCAGGCCTACACCCTCGTCCAGGCCCTGCAGGCCGCAGGCGAGGACCTGACCCGCGAGGGCGTCGTCGAGGCGCTCGAGGAGGCCGGCGGTGACTTCGAGGGCCCCGGTCTCGCCCCGTTCCGCTACTCGGCCGACAGCCACCTGGGCCTGTCCGGCATGCGCGTCGTGCAGCTCGAGGGTGGTGTGGGCCAGCCGCTGACGCCGGTCCTCACGAGCGACCTCGGCGACGCGGAGGTCACCGAGGACGAGTCCGCGGCGGGCGACGCCCCGCCGGAGAGCGGCATCCCCGACGTGGAGCCGGTGGGTTGAGCGGCCCCGGGCCCCGCCCGGACCGCCGGATCCCCGGACCCCCACCCACCCCGCTCGACCCGTCCTGAGAAGAGGAAGAACGATGACCACCCTGTCCCTGGCCGCGGTGCTCGCCGAGCCCGCCCGTCGCCGGCCCCGTCACGTCGCGGTCGTCGAGGGGGAGCGCCGCACGACGTACGAGGAGCTGTGGCGCGACGCCCGGACCTTCGCCGGCGCGCTCTACGCCCGCGGCGTCGCTCCCGGGGACAGGGTGGCCCTCCTGGCGCCCAACGTGACCGAGTTCGTGGTCGCCTACTACGGCATCCTCGCCGCGGGCGCCGTCGTGGTGCCGGTGCCGACCCTCCTGCAGGCGGAGGAGGTCGCCTACCTGGTGCGGCACTCGGGGGCCCGCCTCGTCGTGCACCACGAGGCGCTGGCCGGCATCGGCAAGCCGGCCGCCGCGGCGGCGGGCGTGCCGGCGTACCCCCTCGCCGGGTTCGCGGACGGGGCGCGGGCGCTGCCGACCTACGCCACCCGCGCGCCCGACGACACGGCCGTCGTCTTCTACACGAGCGGTACGACGGGGCGGCCGAAGGGCGCCGTCCTCACCCACCTCAACCTGGTGCTCAACGCCACCGTCAACGCGTTCGACGCCAACCCGATGCGCGCGGACGACGTGGTGATGGGCTCGCTGCCGCTGTTCCACACGTTCGGGCAGTCGGTGTCGCTCAACACCACCTTCCGGGTGGGGGCGACGCTGCTGCTGCAGCCGCGCTTCGACCCGGCGGAGGCGCTCGCGACGATGGTGCAGCAGCAGGCGACGTTGTTCTTCGGGGTGCCGACGATGTTCATCCAGCTGCTCGCGGCCGCGAAGGACGCCCCGGAGCTGCCCCGCCTGCGCGACTGCGTGTCGGGCGGCGCGTCGCTGCCGGTGGCCGTGCTCGAGCAGTTCGAGGCGACCTTCGGGACGAAGATCTACGAGGGCTACGGCCTCTCGGAGACCTCACCGTCGGCGACCGTCAACCAGCGTGCGTTCGGCGCGCGCCCCGGCAGCGTCGGCCACGCCATCTGGGGCGTCGACGTCGAGATCGCCGACGTCGAGACGACGGAGCGGATCGTCCTGCTCCCGCCGGGGGAGCGCGGCGAGGTCGTCATCCGCGGCCACAACGTGTTCGCGGGCTACCTCGACGACCCGGCCGCCACCGCGGGCGCGGTCGTCGACGGCTGGTTCCGCACCGGCGACGTCGGGGTCAAGGACGCGGAGGGCTTCGTCTCCATCGTCGACCGCACGAAGGACCTGGTGATCCGCAGCGGGTTCAACGTCTACCCGCGCGAGGTCGAGGAGGTGCTGGCCCGTCACGAGGGGGTCGCCCAGGTCGCCGTCGTCGGCGTGCCCGACGACCAGGTCGGCGAGGAGGTCGTCGCCGTCGTGGTGCCCACCGCGCCCGGGGCGGTCGACGCCGACGCCCTCGTCGACTGGGCGCGCGAGCGGCTCGGACGCCACAAGTACCCCCGCCGCGTCGTGCTCGTCGACGACCTGCCGCTCGGCCCGACCCACAAGGTGCTCAAGCGCGAGGTGCGCCGCCAGCTCGCCGAGCGGGCGGCCGCGCGCCAGAGCGGCTAGGCCGGCTAGACCGGGCGCACCAGCAGGGCGGTGCCCTCCCCGGCGACGCGCGTCATGACGAGGGTCGCCTCGGCGTCGCCCTTGAGGGCCAGCCGCTTGCGCAGCTGCTCGGGCACGACGTCGACGCCGCGCTTCTTGATGGTGAGCCGGCCGACCCCCCGCTCGCGCAGCGCGGCCCGCAGCGCCTTCTCGCGGTAGGGGATCTCCTCGAGCACCTCGTACGCCGTGGCGAACGGCGTGCGCACCGCCTCGTCCGTCGTGACGTAGGCGATGCGCTCGTCGAGCAGCCCGCCGCCGACGGCACCCGCCACCGCCGTCACGAGCCCGGCCCGGATCACCGCGCCGTCGGGCTCGTGGAGGTAGCGCCCGACGCCGCGCACCGGGCGGGGGGCGCCGTCGTACGGGTCGTCCTCCTCGGTCATGCTCGCCAGGCCCCCGTCGCCCAGCACGGTGGCGCGGCGCCGGGACAGCGCCAGGTGCGGCGACCACAGCACGGCCTCCTTGACGTCGCCCCGGTCGCTCACCCACTCCGCCTCGACGCCCTCGGGCACGAGGTCGTGGGGCAGGCCGGGTGCGAGCTTGGCGACGCTCGGGCGCGTGGTGAGCAGGCGGGTCGTGAACGCCCACGACGGCGTCCAGCCCTCGGCGTCGAACACGCGGCCACGCCCGTCACGCCGCGCCGGGTCGAGGAGCGCGACACCGAAGCCGTCGATCGGCAGGGTCGTGACGTCCGCGACCGTCGTCGCCCCCTCGAGGTCGAGGGCGGCGAGGTTGGCCTCGGCGACCGCGACCCGCACGGGGTCGAGGTCGACGCCCGCCGCGACGAGACCGGCGCGGGCCAGGGCGGTGAGGTCGCCGCCGATGCCGCAGCCCAGGTCGACCACCGACGGCACCTGCGCGGCCGCGAGCCGCGCGGCCCGGTGGTCGCCGACCCGGCGCCGGGTGGCCTGCTCGAGCCCGTCGGGCGTGAAGAACATCCGCAGCGCGTCCTCGCCGAACTTCGCGACCCCCCGCACGCGCAGGCCCACCTGCGTCAGCGCGGCGGCCGAGCGCTCCGGGTCGGGCTCGGTACGGCGCACCGCGGCCGCCGCGCGCACGGGGTCGCCGTCGGCGTCGGCCCAGGCCCGCCCCGCCACGTCGAGCAGCGTGCGGCCGTCGGGCGTCAGCAGCCAGGAGAACGTCGCGAGGTCCACGACCAGCCATCCTCCCAGGCGCCGTTTCACGAGGCGGGTGACGGGGCAGACCCCCCGCCGGTCGCGGCAGGGCGCTGCGGGCGGGGGAGCAGGACCGAAGGGCCGGTGCGCGATGCGGGACGGGGTGCGGACGGTGCGTCGCCGGGCGGGTGCGGCGGGCCTGACGGTCGGTCTCGCCGCGGGGTTGCTGGCCGGCTGCGGCGCCGACGACGGCGTCGGTCGCGTGCAGGCCGTCGAGCCCGCGTGGGTCGACGGCGTCAGCAGCGAGGTGCGCGTCCCCGGGGGCACGCTGGAGGTGCGCACGACGTCGGTGCTCCACGAGCCGCTCCAGGACACCGAGGGCGACGGCTCGTTCGTCGGGGTCAGCTGGCGGCTGCGCAGCCCGGACCGGATGGCCCTCACCGGCGCCGTGCCGCCGCTCGAGCTCGCGCTGCGCGTGGAGGGCGAGGAGCGCGCCCTGGTGGAGGCCGACACCCTCGAGCGCGACTCCGCGGGTCGCTTCCCCGAGCTGGTCGAGGGCGGCGCGGCGGTCGTGGGCGTCCCCGGCGACCTCGACGTGGCGGGGGTCCGGATCGAGGTCACCGTCGACGGCGTGACCCAGGTGCTCGACCCGTGGAGCGGTCGGGTCGAGGCGGGTGACGCGGCGGCGCTGTACGACGAGGGCCCGACCGCCTGGCGTCCGCGCCCGTGCCCCGACCTCGACGTGCTGGCGCCGGCGACGCTGGGGGACGGCGCGCTGCTGTGCACCCTCGGGGTGGTGCGCTCGACCCCGTGGACCGCGGAGACCGGGTGGGCGGAGCCCGGCGAGACCTGGTGGCTCGTCGGCGTCGGCACCCACATGGTGGCGACCGACGCGGGCCCGGTGGACGGCTCCGACGAGCGGGCCTGGGTCGTCGGGCCCGTCACCGCCTCCGACGTGGAGCTGGGCGGGGAACCGGCGGTCGCGCTGCGCCCGGCGTACCAGGACACCGACGACCAGTTCGCCGACCGCGACCTCACCGGCGCGACGTACGTCTTCCCCGCCCCCGGGCCGCCCCCGCGCACCGCCGAGGAGGTGTCGCTGCGCCTGCGGCAGACGTACGACGTGGGGCCCGCGGGCGACGTCGCCCCGCCGCCCGACCTCCGGGTCGACGTCGAGCTGCCCGTCGGTCCCGCGGTGGAGCTGCCGGCGGAGGACCGGGCGTGAGCGGGCCGCGGCGCAGGCGAGTCCTCGCGGTGGCGCTCCTCGTGGCGGTGGTGGTCGCGGTGGCCGTCGTCGTGCGCATGACCGACGCGGGGCCGACGCCCGCCCGCGTCGGCGCGGTCGTCGACCCGGTCTCCTACGCCGAGGACGAGGTGCCCGCGGCCGCCGACGAGGTCCCGCTGCGGCTGCCCGGCGGCGAGGCGGTGCTGCGGGTCGGGCGCACCGTCGAGCGGCTGCCGGACGCGACGGGCACCGACCAGCCCGGCGTGCCCGCGCCCGAGGACGGGGCGTGGCTGCCGGTCAGCTGGCAGTGGACCGCGTGGACGCAGCGGCACGCGCTCGGCGCCTACAGCGGCGTCCCGCCGGCGGTGACGCCGGCCGCGGCACCGGTCCCGACGCTGACCCTGCTCGTGGACGGGGAGCGGCACCCGCTCGTGGTGCCGGCTCCGGCCGGGCCCACCACCGAGCCCGACGGCACCTGGTTCCACGTGGCCGTGCCCGCGGGCGACGACGCGGACGCGGGGCTCGCCCTGGCGGTCGGGTTCGACGGCGAGGAGCAGGTCGTGACCGTCGACGGGGGGCGCCTGGAGACGGGGGAGCGGGGCCGCTTCGCGGCGTACGACGACTACGACCAGGCCCTCGACCAGGAGGACCCGGTCGCGGTGCTGCCGGGCGACACCGGCACGGACTTCGACTTCCCCTTCGCGGGCACGCCGGCCCAGCCGCTCGACGGCGACCTCGTCGTGGCCGCGGCGACCCGGGAGCCGTACGTCACGGGGCTCGGGTGGGCTCCCGCCGGACGCACGTGGGCGGTGCTGCCGCTGCAGCTGTACGTCGCGGGCGAGCTGGAGGACGGGGAGCGCTCGGTGACGATCGGCGACCGGTCGTGGAGCCTGTACGACGCCCGCCCCGACATCCGGGTGGCGGTCGCGGGGGAGGAGCCGGCCGCGCCGGTCGCGCACGTCCCCCCGGCGGACGACCTGCGGGCCGCGGGCACCGTCGTCGCGTCCGTGCCCGCCGACGCGACCACGCTGCGGCTGGAGGTGGCCGCGCGGAGCGCGCTGCGGGAGGTCCGCGAGGGCGACCCGGCCGGCGTGCCGGACGCCTTCACCCTCACCTGGGCGGGCGACGTGCCCCTCGCCTGAGGGCCTGGCCCGGCAGCACCCCCTGGTCCTGGCACTCGCCGGAGTGGAGTGCTAACGTCGGCGCTGGCACTCTCCTCGTGAGTGTGCCAATCGTCGACGTAACGGCGCGACCCCCGCGACGGCGTGCCCGGACCGGCGACGACCAACGCCCTGACGGGAGGCATCCGCCTCTCGATCTTTCGGATCCGCACGGAAAGTGGAGGTCGACATCGTGTCGGTCAACATCAAGCCCCTCGAGGACCGCATCGTCGTCAAGCCGCTCGACGCCGAGCAGACCACGGCGTCCGGTCTCGTCATCCCCGACACCGCGAAGGAGAAGCCCCAGGAGGGCGAGGTCCTCGCGGTGGGCCCGGGTCGCTGGAACGAGGACGGCGACGAGCGCATCCCGCTCGACATCGCGGTCGGCGACAAGGTCATCTACAGCAAGTACGGCGGCACCGAGGTCAAGTACGCCGGCCAGGAGTACCTCATCCTCTCGGGCCGCGACGTCCTCGCCGTCGTCTCCTGAACTCCCTAGGGCCGTGCGCCCCGTGAGCGCCTGACGCGCTCCGGGGCGCACGGCTCGACCTGTTCCACCCCCCAGCCTGAGGAGAGCCCATGCCCAAGATCCTGGAGTTCGACGAGAACGCTCGTCGCTCCCTCGAGCGCGGCGTCGACGCGCTCGCCAACGCCGTCAAGGTGACGCTCGGCCCCAAGGGCCGCTACGTCGTCCTCGACAAGAAGTGGGGCGCCCCCACCATCACGAACGACGGCGTGACCGTCGCCCGTGAGATCGAGCTCGACGACCCCTTCGAGAACCTCGGTGCACAGCTCACCAAGGAGGTCGCGACCAAGACCAACGACGTCGCCGGTGACGGCACGACGACCGCGACCGTCCTCGCCCAGGCGATGGTGCACGAGGGCCTGCGCGCGGTGGCCGCCGGCACGAACCCGATGGGCCTCAAGCGCGGCATGGACCTGGCGGCCGCGGCCGTCGGGGACGCCCTGCGCTCCTCGGCCCGTGAGGTGGAGTCCAAGGAGGACATGGCGTCCGTCGCCACGATCTCCTCGCGCGACGCCCACATCGGCGAGCTGCTGGCCGAGGCCTTCGACAAGGTCGGCAAGGACGGCGTCATCACCGTCGAGGAGTCCAACACGCTCGGCACCGAGCTGGACTTCACCGAGGGCATGCAGTTCGACAAGGGCTACATCAGCCAGTACTTCGTGACCGACCCCGAGCGCATGGAGGCGGTCCTCGACGACCCGTACATCCTGCTGCACCAGGGGAAGATCTCGGCCGTCTCCGAGCTGCTGCCCCTGCTCGAGAAGGTCATCCAGGCCGGCAAGCCGCTCTTCATCCTCGCCGAGGACGTCGAGGGCGAGGCGCTCTCCACCCTGGTCGTCAACAAGATCCGCGGCACGTTCAACGCCGTCGCGGTCAAGAGCCCCGCGTTCGGCGACCGCCGCAAGGCGATGATGCAGGACATCGCGGTGCTGACCGGCGGTCAGGTCATTGCCCCCGAGGTCGGGCTCAAGCTCGACCAGGTCGGCCTCGAGGTGCTGGGCCAGGCCCGCCGCGTCGTCGTGACGAAGGACAACACGACGATCGTCGACGGCGCCGGTGAGTCCTCCGCCGTGGAGGGTCGCGTCAACCAGATCAAGGCGGAGATCGACAGCACCGACTCCGACTGGGACCGCGAGAAGCTGCAGGAGCGCCTGGCCAAGCTGGCCGGCGGCGTCTGCGTCATCAAGGTCGGCGCCGCCACCGAGGTGGAGCTGAAGGAGAAGAAGCACCGCATCGAGGACGCCGTCTCCGCGACGCGCGCCGCGATCGAGGAGGGCATCGTCGCCGGCGGTGGCTCGGCGATCATCCACGCCGTCTCCGCCCTCGACGGCGACCTCGGCCTCACCGGTGACGAGGCCGTCGGCGTGCGCATCGTGCGCAAGGCCGCCGACGAGCCGCTGCGCTGGATCGCCGAGAACGGCGGCGAGCAGGGCTACGTCGTGGTCTCGAAGGTCCGCGAGCTCGGCGTCGGCAACGGCTACAACGCCGCCACCGGTGAGTACGGCGACCTCGTCGCCCAGGGCGTCCTCGACCCGGTCAAGGTCACCCGCTCGGCGCTCGTCAACGCGACCTCGATCGCCGGCATGCTGCTGACGACCGAGACCCTCGTCGTCGACAAGCCCGAGGAGGAGGAGCCCGCCGCGGCCGGTCACGGCCACGGTCACGGGCACTGAGCCCCGGCTCCCTCCCCGGCACCACCTGGCACCACCCGCTCCACGCACGGCCCTCGTCCCCTCCGGGGGCGGGGGCCGTTGCACTGCCGCAACGTGGCGGTGCCCGCCGCGCAACACGGGCGCGGCACGCTCGGGCCCATGCTGTGGAGGGTGCGCGCGACGCTGCCGGACCGACCGGGCGCGCTGGCCGCGCTCGCGCGGGAGTGCGGGGCGGCGGGGGTGAACATCCTCGGCGTCCAGGTCTTCCCGGGCACCGAGGGCGTGACGGACGAGCTGGTGGTCCGCACCCCCGACGGGTGGACGCAGGCGCACGTCGTACGCCTGCTGGAGACGGCAGGCGGCACCGACGTGGTCGGCACCCCGTGCACGGAGGCGGCGCTCGTCGACCAGCCCACGCGCTACGTGCAGGCGGCGCGGGCGGTCATCGCCCGCCCGGCCCGCTTCCCGGAGGTGGTGGCGCGGCTGTTCGACGCCGAGGCCGACGTGCCCGGCGAGGCGTCCCCGGCCGGCGACCTCATGGAGCTGACGGTTGGCGACGTCGCCGTGCAGATCCGCCGCCGCGCCCCGTTCACCCCGACCGAGCTCGCCCGCGGGGCGGCGATGGCCGACCTGGTCTCCGACGTCCTGGGCCGGGCGCCCGCCGTGCTGGGCTCGGGCTCGCGCCGGCTGGGCGGGGGGACCACCCCGACGTACGGCGTCGTGGGGCTCGCCGTGCGCGCGGAGGTGGAGGGCGTGGTCGTCGGGTACGCCGAGATCCGCCCGCCGCGCGACGTCTCCGGCCTGCGCGAGGTGGAGCTGGAGGTCGACCCGGCCTGGCAGCGGCGCGGGATCGGCACCCGGCTCCTCGTCGACGTCGCCCGGCTGGCCGCGGCGGAGGGGGTCGAGGAGATCGTCGTCGCGACCCACGCGGACAACCAGGCGGTCCTGCCGATGGTGCTGGCCGCCGGCCTGCGCGGCCGGATCCGGATGGCCGCGGACACGCTCACGGTGCGGATCCCGGTGCACCAGCTCAAGCCGCTCGCCCGCTGACCGGGGCGCGGGCGGTGGCGCCGCGCGGCGTACGATGCATGGGTGGAGATCCCCGACAAGTTCGCCGCCCTCGGTCTCACGTACGACGACGTGCTCCTGCTGCCGGGGTACTCCGACCTCGCCCCGGCCGACATCGACACGACGTCGCGCCTGACGCGGGAGATCTCGCTCAAGGCGCCACTGATCTCGGCGGCGATGGACACGGTGACCGAGTCGCGGATGGCGATCGCGATGGCCCGCCAGGGCGGCATCGGCATCCTGCACCGCAACCTCTCGGTGACCGACCAGGCCTACCAGGTCGACCTGGTCAAGCGCACCCAGACGGGCATCATCTCCAACCCCGTCACCATCGGGCCGGACGCGACGCTGGAGGAGCTCGACCGCATCTGCGGTGAGTACCGCGTCTCGGGCCTCCCGGTCGTCGACGCCGACCACCGCCTGCTGGGCATCATCACGAACCGCGACCTGCGCTTCACGCCGGTGGCGGAGTGGGCGACCACCAAGGTCGACGAGGTGATGACGCCGATGCCGCTCATCACCGGCCCGGTGGGCATCAGCCGCGACGACGCCACGGCGCTCCTGCGCGCGCACAAGCGCGAGCGCCTCCCGCTGGTCGACGACGCCGGCCGGCTCGCCGGCCTCATCACGGTCAAGGACTTCGTGAAGTCCGAGCAGTTCCCCGACGCGTCGTACGACGCGGACGGCCGCCTGCTCGTCGGCGCGGCGATCGGCTACTTCGGCGACGCCTGGGAGCGCGCCACCACCTTGATCGAGGCCGGTGTCGACGTGCTCGTCGCCGACACCGCGCACGGCCACGTGCGGATGCTGCTCGAGATGGTGCAGCGCCTGAAGGCCGACCCCGCGACCCGCCACGTGCAGGTGATCGGCGGCAACGTCGCCACCCGCGAGGGCGCCCAGGCGTTCGTCGACGCGGGCGCCGACGCCGTCAAGGTGGGCTTCGGCCCCGGCTCGATCTGCACGACCCGCGTCGTCACCGGTGCCGGCGTCCCGCAGATCACCGCGGTCTACGAGGCCTCGCTCGCCTGCGGCCCGGCCGGTGTCCCCGTCATCGCCGACGGCGGCCTGCAGCAGTCCGGCGACATCGCGAAGGCGATCGTCGCGGGTGCGGAGAGCGTGATGATCGGCTCGCTGCTCGCCGGCTGCGAGGAGTCGCCGGGCGAGCTCGTGTTCGTCAACGGCAAGCAGTACAAGGCGTACCGGGGGATGGGCTCGCTGGCCGCCATGAGCAGCCGCGGCAAGAAGTCCTACTCGAAGGACCGCTACTTCCAGGCCGAGGTCTCCAGCGATGACAAGATCGTGCCCGAGGGCGTCGAGGGCCAGGTCGCCTACCGCGGCCCGCTCGCGGCCGTGGCGCACCAGCTCATCGGCGGGCTCAGCCAGTCGATGTTCTACATCGGCGCCCGCACGGTGCCGGAGCTGCGCGAGAAGGGCCGCTTCGTGCGGATCACGTCGGCCTCGCTCAAGGAGAGCCACCCGCACGACATCCAGATGGTGGCCGAGGCGCCCAACTACAACGCCCGCTGAGCGCCTCGGTCCCCACCGTCGCCGGGGTCAGCCCAGCGGCCAGCTCACGGGCTCGCCCGCCGGGACGGACTCGGGCTCGTAGGTCCAGGTGACCGCGGCGGGCTCGCCCGGCTCGAGGAAGCGCAGCGCGCAGTGGCGCATCTCCGCGCCCTCGCCGAACGACTCCGCCTTGAACGTGCCCTGGCACACGTCCTCGGTCACGGACCCCATGACGAGCTGCACGCCGCTGTCGAGGCTCTGCCCGGAGGCGTCGACGATGTCGAAGTTGGCGAGGTCGGGCTGCTGCGCGACCGGGCCGTTGACGTAGCGGCCCTCGTAGGCGACGTAGTAGGGCACCGCGTCCCCGACGGTCTCCAGGCTCTCCGCGTCGAGCTCGAAGTCGGCGATGTCGCCCTGCACGACGTCGATGATCTCCAGCTCGGCGACGAACTCGATCTCCTGGGCGTCCGGGGTGATGCCGGAGGCGATCACCGACGCCGGCGTGGTCAGGGAGTCCTGGGGCCCGCTGGCGACCACGCTCGGATCGAGGGGGACCTCCGTGGTGCTGCCGTCGGCGAGACCGAACTCGCTGCCCGCGAGCGGCCCGGTCGGGGTCGCCGAGGACTCGGCCGCGGAGCTGGAGGAGTCGTCGGAGTCGGATCCGCACGCGCTCAGGGCGGCGGCGAGGACCACCGTCGTCGTCAGGGCCAGCAGGTTCTGCTTCATCACTACCTCTCTCGTCGGCCGGCGCCGTTCGTCGGCCGGGGCGCGACGTACCCCGCGGGGGCACCGCGCAACCCTCGGGCGCACGCGGGGGAGGGGGCGGGGGCACCGGCAACTACCCTGTGCCCGTGACCGAGATCGAGATCGGCCGCGCCAAGCGCGCTCGCCGGGCCTACGCCTTCGACGACATCGCCATCGTGCCGTCCCGCCGCACGCGCGACCCGGAGGAGGTCAGCGTCGCCTGGCAGATCGACGCCTACCGCTTCGAGATCCCGGTCGTCGCCGCCCCGATGGACTCCGTGATGAGCCCTGAGACCGCGATCGCGCTGGGCCGCGCGGGCGGCCTCGGCGTGCTCGACCTCGAGGGCCTGTGGACGCGGTACGACGACCCCACGCCGCTGCTGGAGGAGGTCGCCGGCCTCCAGGGCCCGGCGGCGACCGCCCGCCTGCAGGAGATCTACGCCGAGCCGGTGCGGGCCGACCTCATCACCGCGCGGCTCAACCAGATGCGCGACGCCGGCGTCACCGTGGCCGGGTCGCTCTCGCCGCAGCGCACCAAGGAGTTCGCCTCGACCGTCGTCGACGCGGGCGTCGACATGTTCGTCATCCGCGGCACGACGGTGAGCGCCGAGCACGTCTCCAGCCAGGCGGAGCCGCTCAACCTCAAGGAGTTCATCTACGAGCTCGACGTGCCCGTCATCGTCGGCGGCTGCGCGACCTACCAGGCGGCGCTGCACCTCATGCGCACCGGCGCGGCCGGCGTGCTGGTGGGCTTCGGCGGCGGCGCGGCGCACACGACGCGCTCCGTGCTCGGCCTCGCGGTGCCGATGGCGTCCGCGCTGGCCGACGTGGCCGCGGCCCGCCGCGACTACCTCGACGAGTCGGGCGGTCGCTACGTCCACGTCATCGCCGACGGCTCCATCGGCACGTCGGGCGACCTGGCCAAGGCCATCGCCTGCGGCGCCGACGCCGTGATGGTCGGCTCGCCCTTCGCCCGCGCCTCCGACGCCCCCGGGCGCGGCTTCCACTGGGGTGCCGAGGCGTGGCACCCGCTGCTGCCCCGCGGCCAGCGCGTCGAGTTCCCGACGGTCGGCACGCTCGAGGAGGTCCTCTTCGGCCCCTCCCGCGTCGCGGACGGCACGATGAACCTCGTCGGCGCCCTGCGCCGCGCGATGGCCACGACGGGCTACACGGAGCTCAAGGAGTTCCAGCGGGTCGAGGTCGTCGTCCTGTGACCCCGCTGCGGGTCGCCGCGGCCCAGGCCGCGGCGGTCCCGGGCGACCTCGTCGCCAACGCCGCGACGGCCGGGCGGCTGGTCCGCCGCGCCGGTGACGCGGGCGCCCGGGTCGTCGTGCTGCCCGAGGCCTTCCTCGTGGGGTACGACGGGCCCGTCCTCGCCGGTCCGCTGCCCACGCCCGCGCAGGCCACGGGTCCCGTGCTCGACCCGGTCCGCGAGTCGTGCCGGGCGACCGGCACGACGGCCCTCGTCGGCGTCGCGCTCGACCGCGGGGCGACCCGCACCCTCTCGCTCCTCCTGGCGCGACCCGACGGCGAGGTCGTGCCGGCGTACGACAAGCAGCACCTCGACGCCGACGAGAAGCAGGTCTTCACCACGGGCGACGCGGGCGCCTCGGTGCGCGTCGAGGGCCACGAGCTGGGCCTGGCGGTCTGCTACGACGCGTGCTTCCCCGAGCACGCGCGGGCGGCGGCGGAGGACGGGGCGCTCGGCTACCTCGTCTCGGCGGCGTGGTTCCGCGGCGCGGAGCACCGCCGCGACCTGCACCACGCGGCGCGGGCGGTGGAGAACGGCTCGTACGTCGTGGTGTCCGGACTGACGGGCCGCTGCGGCGGCTCCGACTTCAGCGGCGGCTCGGCCGTCTACGACCCGGAGGGCCGGCCGCTCGCGCGGCTCGGCACGGAGGAGGGGGTCGCGGTCGCCGACCTCGACCCCGCGCTCGTGGCCGCGACCCGGGCCCGGCACACGATGCTGGCCGACCACCGCTCGGCCCTCGACACCGGGCCGGGCGGCCTCGGGCAGCGCCGCGTGCGGTGACCCGCGGGCCTCTGTCACAGTGGAGGCCATGACTGCGACGCGTCCTGGAACGCTCGGTCCTGCGGCACGCGACGCCGCCCTCGCCGCCCTGGCCGCCTCGGGGAACGGGGCGGACGGGGGCGCGGGCGAGCTCGACGTGCTGGTGGTCGGCGGTGGTGTCGTCGGCGCCGGCACCGCCCTCGACGCCGTCACCCGCGGCCTGACGACGGCGCTGGTCGAGCAGCGCGACCTGGCGTCGGGCACCTCGAGCCGCTCCAGCAAGCTGGTGCACGGCGGGCTGCGCTACCTGGAGATGTTCGACTTCGGGCTGGTCCGCGAGGCGCTGGAGGAGCGGGGCCTGCTGCTCACCCGGCTCGCCCCGCACCTCGTGCGCCCCGTGCCGTTCCTCTACCCGCTGCGCCACACCCACGAGCGGCCCTACGTGGGCGCGGGCCTCGTGCTGTACGACGCGATGGCCGCCCTCGGCTCCTCCGACATGGGCGTGCCGCGCCACCGCCACCTGTTCCGCCGCCAGGTCGCGCGCATCGCGCCGGACCTGCGCACCGAGGACCTGACCGGCGCGATCCGCTACCACGACGCGCAGGTCGACGACGCCCGCCTCGTCACGACGCTGGCCCGCACCGCCGCCCGGCACGGCGCCCACGTCGCCACCCGCACCAAGGTCGTCGGCTTCCTGCGCGAGGGCGAGCGGGTCGTCGGGGTCCGCGCGGTCGACCTGGAGAGCGGCCGCGAGCTCGAGGTCCGCGCCCGGGTCGTGGTCAACGCCGCCGGGGTGTGGACCGACGAGATCCAGGAGATGGTCGGCGGGCGCGGCTCGATGCACGTGCAGGCCTCGAAGGGCATCCACCTCGTCGTGCCCCGGGACCGCATCCGCTCCGAGGCCGGCTTCATCACGAAGACCGAGAAGTCCGTCCTCTTCGTCATCCCCTGGGGCCGGCACTGGATCATCGGCACCACCGACACCGCCTGGGACCTCGACAAGGCCCACCCGGCGGCCTCGCGCGCCGACATCGACTACGTCCTCGCGCACGTGAACACGCTGCTGCGCGAGCCGCTCGACCACTCCGACGTGGTCGGGGTGTACGCGGGCCTCCGCCCGCTGCTGCGCGGGGAGTCCGAGCCCACCTCGCGGATCTCGCGGGAGCACACGGTCGTCACCCCCGTGCCGGGCCTGGTGATGATCGCGGGCGGCAAGCTCACGACGTACCGGGTGATGGCCAGGGACGCCGTCGACGCGGCCGCCCCCTCGCTGAGCGCGACGGGCGGCGCCGTGCGGGCCTCGATCACCGACCGCGTGCCCCTGCTCGGGGCGGAGGGCTTCGAGGCGCGCTCCAACCAGCGCGTGCTGCTCGCCCGCCGCTCGGGGCTGCACGTCGCCCGCATCGACCACCTCCTGGGCCGGTACGGCGGGCTCGTCGACGAGGTGCTCGACCTGGTGGCCGCGCGGCCCGAGCTGGGGGAGCCGGTGCCGGGCGCCGACGACTACCTCCTCGCGGAGGTCGTGCACGCGGTGACCCACGAGGGGGCGCGCCACCTCGACGACGTGCTGGCCCGGCGTACCCGGATCTCGATCGAGACGCCGCACCGGGGGACCGCGTCGGCCCGGGCGGTGGCGGAGGTCGTGGCGGCCGAGCTCGGGTGGGACGCCGCGCGCACCGACGAGGAGGTCGACCACTACCTGCGCCGGGTCACCGCGGAGCGCCGCAGCCAGGAGAAGCTGACGGACCAGGAGGCGGACGAGGCCCGGGTGAGCGTGCCCGACCTGGTCTGACGCGGCCGGACGGGACGCTCGACCCGGGCGCGGGGGCTTGACAGATCGCCCGGGGTTGTCAACTCCGGCCAATTGTTACCACGAGGTAGAACGGGAGACCGCGCTCACATACTCTCGGTACATGAGCAACTCCACCCCCGCGAGCGGACCCCTCGTCACGGGCCCCGGTGACCCCGAGCACGACCCCACCGCGTCCTACGCGCTCGAGCCGGAGTACGTCGCGTCCCTGACCGCCCGGCTCACCGCCGGCGGTGCGGACCCCGTGGTCACGCGCACCCCGCTGACCGGCGCGCCGCTCGCGAACCTCCCGCAGTCCTCGCCCGCCGACGTGCGCGAGGCCTTCGCCCGCGCCCGCCGCGCGCAGGAGTCGTGGGCCCGCACGTCGCTGGCCCACCGCCAGGAGCTGCTGCTGCGCCTGCACGACATCGTGCTGGACCGCCAGGACGAGATCCTCGACCTGATCGTGTGGGAGTCGGGCAAGGCCCGCAAGCACGCGTTCGACGAGCCCCTCCACATCGCGCTGACGGCGCGCTACTACGGCCGCACGCTGAGCGACCACGTGCGCACCCGCCGCGTTCCGGGCGTCTTCCCGCTGCTCACGCGCGTCGAGGTGAACCGGGTGCCCAAGGGCGTCGTCGGCGTCATCTCGCCGTGGAACTACCCGTTCACGATGGCGCTGTGCGACGGCCTCGCCGCCATCGCCGCCGGCAACGCGGTCGTCGCGAAGCCCGACTCGCAGACCACGCTGAGCGCGCTGTTCGCCGCGAAGCTGCTGGACGAGGCCGGCTTCCCCGCCGACCTGTGGCAGGTCGTCGCCGGCCCCGGCTCGGTCGTGGGCTCCGCGATCATCGACCAGGCCGACTACGTCTGCTTCACGGGCTCGACGGCGACCGGCAAGCGCGTGGCCGCCCAGGCGGCGGAGCGGCTCATCGGCTGCTCGCTCGAGCTCGGCGGCAAGAACCCGATGATCGTGCTGCGCGACGCCGACGTGGAGAAGGCCGCCGAGGGCGCGGTGCGCGCCGCGTTCTCGAACGCCGGCCAGCTGTGCGTCTCGCTCGAGCGGATGTTCGTGGCCGACCAGGTCTACGACCGGTTCGTCGAGCGCTTCGTGGCCCGCACCCAGGCCATGACGCTGGGGGCCACGCTCGACTGGGGCAACGACATGGGCTCGCTCATCAACCAGAGCCAGCTCGACACGGTCGTCGCCCACGTCGAGGACGCGGTGGCCCGCGGTGCGACGGTGCTCACCGGTGGCCGCGCCCGGCCCGACCTCGGCCCCTACGTCTACGAGCCGACGATCCTCGCCGACGTCACGCCCGAGATGTCGTGCTTCGGCCAGGAGACCTTCGGCCCGGTCGTCTCGCTCTACCGGTTCAACGACGAGTCCGAGGCCGTGGCCCGGGCGAACGACGGGGAGTACGGCCTCAACGGCGCGATCTTCAGCCGTGACGGCGACCGCGCCCGCGCCCTGGCCCGCCGGGTCAAGTGCGGCACCATCAACATCAACGAGGCCTTCGCCGCCACCTTCGCCTCGCTGCAGGCGCCGATGGGCGGCATGCGCGAGTCCGGCATGGGCCGCCGCCAGGGCGCCGAGGGCATCCTGCGCTACACCGAGACGCAGTCGGTCGCCACCCAGCGCGTCGTGCCGATCGCGCCCGTCCTGGGGCTGTCCGACGAGGCGTACGCGCGGCTGATGACGACGAGCCTGCGCGTGCTGCGGAAGACGGGCCGGGCATGACCTTCGACTACGACGTCCTCATCGTCGGGTCGGGGTTCGGCGGGTCGGTCAGCGCGCTGCGCCTGACCGAGAAGGGCTACAAGGTGGCGGTCCTCGAGGCCGGCGCCCGCTTCGAGGACGACGACTTCCCGGAGACGTCGTTCGACCTGAAGAAGTACCTGTTCCTGCCCGAGGCCGGGTGCTACGGCATCCAGCGGATCGACCTCATCAAGGACTGCATGATCCTCGCCGGGGCGGGGGTCGGCGGCGGGTCGCTCGTCTACGCGAACACCCTCTACGAGCCGCTCGACGCGTTCTACCGCGACCCGGCGTGGTCCCACATCACCGACTGGCGCTCCGAGCTGGCGCCCTACTACGACCAGGCCAAGCGCATGCTCGGCGTGGTCGAGAACCCGGTGCGCACGGCGAGCGACGACGTCATGCTCAAGGTCGCCGAGGAGATGGGCGCGGGCGACACCTACCACCCGACGCCGGTCGGCGTGTTCTTCGGCGGCCCCGAGCACGGCGGCGCCGAGCAGGGCGGGGTGGAGGTCGACGACCCGTACTTCGGCGGCGCCGGCCCGAGCCGCACGACGTGCCGCAACTGCGGCGAGTGCATGACCGGGTGCCGCCACAACGCGAAGAACACGCTGGTCAAGAACTACCTCTACCTCGCCGAGCGCAAGGGCGCCGTCGTGCACCCGCTGACGACGGTGACGCGCGTGCGGCCGCTTCCGGGCGGCGGCTACCGGGTCGACGCGCGGTGGACGAAGGCGAAGCTGTCGCGCCGCCGCGCCGTGCGCTCCTTCACCGCCGAGCAGGTCGTCTTCTCCGCCGCGGCGCTCGGCACCCAGAAGCTCCTGCACCGGCTCAAGGTGAAGGGCGACCTGCCGAACGTCTCCGACCGCCTCGGCATGCTGACCCGCACCAACTCGGAGTCGATCCTCGGCGCCCTGGCGCCCGACCTGTCGACGGACTACAGCAAGGGCGTGGCCATCACCTCGTCCTGGCACCCCGACGAGCACACCCACATCGAGCCGGTGCGCTACGGCAAGGGCTCGAACGCGATGGCGCTGCTGCAGACGGTCCTCACCGACGGCGACGGCCCCGGCCCGCGCTGGCAGACGTGGCTCAAGGAGCTGTGGCTCCAGCGCCGCCACGTGCTCGACCTCTACGACATGAAGCACTGGTCGGAGCGCACGGTCATCGCGCTCGTCATGCAGACGCTCGACAACTCGATCACGACCTTCCCGCGGCGTACGCCGTTCGGCTGGCGGCTGTCGTCGAAGCAGGGCCACGGCGCGCCGAACCCCACGTGGATCCCGGTGGCCAACGAGGCGACGCGCAAGATGGCCAAGCAGGTCGACGGCACGCCGGGCGGCACCATCGGCGAGCCGTTCAACCGGCCGCTGACGGCGCACTTCATCGGCGGCTGCACCATCGGCGACTCCCCGGAGTCCGGCGTGGTGGACGCCTACCAGCGGATGTACGGCCACCCCGGCCTCCACGTGGTCGACGGCTCGGCGATCTCGGCCAACCTCGGCGTGAACCCGTCGCTGACCATCACCGCCCAGGCGGAGCGCGCGATGGCCTTCTGGCCCAACAAGGGCGAGGCCGACGCGCGGCCGCCGCTGGGTGCGGCGTACGAGCGCGTCGACCCGGTCGAGCCGCGCGAGCCCGCCGTGCCGCCGCACGCGCCGGCGGCCCTGCGGCTGCCCATCGTCGGCGTGAGCTGAGGCGGGCACCGGCTCCCGGGCCGGTCGCGGGAGCCGGGTGTGACGGCGGTCGCAAGTTTGTCGTCACGCGCCGTAACCGGGGGTCCGGGGGCTCGTTGCACTGGATGGGTCCGGCACGTTTGCTCCCTCCCAGCCCGGGCCCGAGTCCAGCGCTGGTCAGCAGCCGCAGGACCATCAGGGCCCGGCCACCCTCCCTCCCCGGCCGGGCCCTGATGCGTTGGCAGGGGGACCGGTGGGGCCTCGCTAGACTCGCGTGCGCCCGCGCCGCGGCGGCGGGCTCCCGCCGTACCCCCGCGAAAGGCACCCGATGACCGGCACCCCCGACCACGACCTCGTCCTGGTCGTCGACTTCGGCGCCCAGTACGCCCAGCTCATCGCCCGCCGGGTGCGGGAGGCGCGCGTCTACTCCGAGATCGTGCCCCACACGATGCCCGTCGAGGAGATGCTCGCGAAGCGGCCCGCCGCGATCATCCTCTCGGGCGGCCCGTCGTCGGTGTACGCCGACGACGCCCCCGGCATCGACGGCACCCTCCTCACGGCCGGCACCCCGGTGTTCGGCATGTGCTACGGCTTCCAGCTCATGGCGCAGGGCCTCGGCGGCACGGTGTCGCCGACCGGCGCCCGCGAGTACGGGCGGACCCCCGTCACCGTCGGGCGGCCCGGCACCCTGCTGGCCGACCTGCCGGGGGAGCACCGCGTGTGGATGTCGCACGGCGACTCCGTCACCGCGGCCCCCGACGGCTTCGCCGTGCTGGCCTCGACCGACGTCACCCCGGTCGCCGCGTTCGAGGACACCGAGCGCCGCCTCGCGGGCGTGCAGTGGCACCCCGAGGTGCTGCACTCCGAGCACGGCCAGGAGGTGCTGGAGCGCTTCCTCGTCGACATCGCCGGCTGCCGGCAGACGTGGACGATGGTCAACATCGTCGAGGAGCAGGTCGAGCGGATCCGCGCCGAGGTCGGCGACGCCCGCGTCATCTCGGCGCTCTCCGGCGGCGTCGACTCCGCCGTCTCCACCGCCCTGGTGCAGCGTGCGGTCGGCGACCAGCTGACCGCGGTGTTCGTCGACCACGGGCTGCTGCGCGAGGGCGAGGCCGAGCAGGTCGAGCAGGACTACGTCGCCGCGACCGGCGTCGACCTGAAGGTCGTCGACGCGCGCGAGCAGTTCCTCGGCCACCTCGCCGGCGTCACCGACCCCGAGACCAAGCGCAAGATCATCGGCCGCGAGTTCATCCGCGTCTTCGAGGCCGCCGAGCGGGAGGTGCTGGCCACCCCCGGCGCGCCCGTGAAGTTCCTGGTGCAGGGCACGCTCTACCCCGACGTCGTGGAGTCGGGCGGGGGAGCGGGCGCCTCCAACATCAAGAGCCACCACAACGTGGGCGGCCTGCCCGAGGACCTCGAGTTCTCGCTCATCGAGCCGCTGCGCACCCTGTTCAAGGACGAGGTGCGCGAGGTGGGGCGCCAGCTGGGCATCCCCGAGGCGATCGTGGCCCGGCACCCGTTCCCCGGGCCCGGCCTCGCCATCCGCATCATCGGGGCCGTCGACGCCGAGCGCCTCGCGATCCTGCGGGCCGCCGACGCGATCGTGCGGGAGGAGACGACGGCGGCCGGTCTCGACGCGGAGATCTGGCAGTTCCCGGTCGTGCTGCTCGCCGACGTCCGCTCCGTCGGGGTCCAGGGCGACGGCCGCACCTACGGCCACCCCGTCGTGCTGCGCCCGGTCTCCAGCGAGGACGCGATGACCGCCGACTGGAGCCGGCTGCCCTACGACGTGCTCGAGCGCATCTCGACGCGCATCACCAACGAGGTCGCCGAGGTCAACCGCGTGGTGCTCGACGTGACGAGCAAGCCGCCGGGCACCATCGAGTGGGAGTGAGCGGGGCCGCCCCAGGGCGGCCCCGCCCCACCCGGCGCGTCAGCGACGCTTGGCCTCCAGTCGCGCGCGGTGCTTGAGCTGCGCGATGCGCAGCGAGCCCACGAGGGCGGTCAGCAGGATGCCCGCCGCCGTCGCGACCAGCAGCGCGACCGCGAGCGGCGTCTCGCCCTCGAAGCCCAGGAACTGCACCGTCGTCGTGTCGGTGTTCTGGGCGATGAAGACGACCAGCAGCACCAGCAGCACGCCGAACGCGACCAGTGCGGCCCACAGGCCCCCGGCCTTGGAGCCGCGCGTCGGGTCCTTCGCCGGCCGGCCGGGCTGGGCGGGCCGGGCGGGCTGGGCGGGCTGGGTGGGGGCGACGGGCCCGGAGCCCGGCGTCGTCTGCGGGGCGGGGCCCGGAGGGGGGACCGGGCGGCCGGGCTCGGGGCCCGTGGGACTGCTGGGGGACGTCATCCGTCGAAAGTAGCAACCCCGACCGCCCGCGGCCCGCGACGCGGCGCCCGGCGTCACTCCAGGGGCAGCAGCAGGTCGGTGTTCTCGGCCGCCAGGAGCACCGCACCCACGAGCGAGGCGCGCTCCTCGAGCTCGCTGAGCTCGACCGGGGTGGTCGCGACGGCGTCGAGGACGTGGCGGCGCAGCTCGCGCCGTACCGACTCCAGGAGCAGGTCCCCGGCCCGGGCGATGTCCCCGCCCACGACGATGACCGCGGGGTTGAGCAGGTTCACCACGCTCGCCAGGCCCCAGCCGAGGTGGCGCCCGGCGTCCTCCAGCGAGCGCTGGGCCGACAGGTTGCCGGCGTGGGCCGCGGCGACGACGTCGTCGAGGGTCGCGCCGGGGAGCTGGTCGTCCATCATCGCCAGCACCGAGCTCACCGACGCGTAGGCCTCGAGGCAGCCGCGGCTGCCGCAGCGGCACACCGGACCGCGCTCGTCGAGGGTGAGGTGGCCGATCTCGCCGGCCGCGCCGCCGCTGCCGTGGAAGAGCCGGTTGTCGATGACGATGCCCGCGCCGATGCCCGACGAGATCTTCACGAACACCGAGCTGTCGCGGCCGCGGCCGACGCCGAGGCGGTGCTCGGCGAGGGCACCGAGGTTGGCGTCGTTCTCGACGCAGACGGGCACGCCGAACGCCGCCTCGCAGACCGCGAGGGCGTCGACCCCGACCCACCCCGGCAGGATCGCCGCCGAGGCGACGACGCGCTGGTTGATGGGGGCGGGCAGCCCGGTGGTGACGCTGCGCAGCATGGAGCGGTCCGTGCCCTCCTCGGCCAGCAGCTCGTCCAGCAGCGACGTCGCGAGGGCGAGCCCCTCGCCGTACGGGTGGGTGGGGGAGAGGCGCTGGCGGCGCTCGCGCACGAGCCGGCCGGTCAGGTCGCCGAGGGCGACCGCGACGTGGCTGTGGCCGAAGTCCACACCGGCCACGAGCCCGGCCGACGCGGCGAGCCGCACGACGGTGCCGCGCCGTCCGCTGCCGGGCTCGGTGGCCACCAGGCCGACGGCGCCGAGGTCCCGGATGATGTTGGAGACCGTGGCCGGGGCGAGCCCCGTGGCGCGCGCCAGGTCCGCCTGCGTGAGCACCGGCTCGTCCCCCGGCGTGGCCGCCGCGCGCAGCACGTCGAGCACCCGGCGCTGGTTCGCGGTGCGCAGGGTGGACGTGGAGCCCGGGGAGGGCCCGCGGAGGTCGGCGGTGGACACGGGCGTCACCCTGACGGGTTACTCACTAGTCGTCAAGCAGTGTCCACAAACCGCGTCAGTTCACACGTCGGAAACGATTTGCGTTCAACTCTTGACGACAAACCCTGTGAGGCACAACACTCCACACGTTCCCCCGTCGGCAGCGCCGTGCTGCCCGGTCATCGAGGAGAGAAGCATGTCCACCAGATTCCACCGGGTCGTCGTCTCCACGGCCGCACTCGTCGTCGGTGCCGGCGCCCTCGCCGCGTGCGGTGCCAACGACGCCCAGTCCGGCGGCGGGGACGGTGGCGGCGGGTCCACCATCGCCCTCCTGCTGCCCGAGTCGAGCACCACGCGCTACGAGGCGTTCGACAAGCCGCTCTTCGAGGCCAAGGTCGCCGAGCTCTGCGACGACTGCGACGTCATCTACTTCAACGCCGACCAGGACGAGGCGAAGCAGACCCAGCAGGTCGACTCCGCCCTGTCGCAGAACGCCGACGTCATCGTGCTCGACCCGGTCAACGGCGCGGGCGCCGGCGGCATGGTCCGCACGGCGCAGGACGCGGGCGCCGAGGTCATCGCCTACGACCGCTTCATCGAGGGCGCCGACTACTACCTGTCCTTCGACAACGAGACGGTCGGCCGCATGCAGGGCGAGGCCCTCATCGAGGCCACCGGCGGCACCGGCAGCATCCTCATGCTCAACGGCGCCCCGAGCGACCCGAACGCCGCGCAGTTCAAGGCCGGCGCCCACGAGGCCATCGACGCCAGCGGCCTCGAGGTCCTCGCGGAGTACGACAACCCCGACTGGAGCCCGACCAACGCCCAGCAGTGGACGTCGGACCAGCTGGCGCGCTTCGACGCCGGCGAGATCGCGGGCGTGTACGCCGCCAACGACGGCCAGGCGGGCGGCGTCATCGCCGCGCTGACCGGCGCCGGCGTCGACCCCGCCGCCCTGCCCCCCATCACGGGCCAGGACGCCGAGCTCGCCGCGATCCAGCGCATCGTCGCCGGTGAGCAGGCCATGACGATCTACAAGCCCATCAAGATCGAGGCCGAGAAGGCCGCCGAGGTCGCCGTCGCCCTGGCCCGGGGCGAGGACGTGGGCGAGACCGAGGACTACGAGGGCGTCGCGTCCTTCATCTTCGACCCGATCGTGGTCACCCAGGAGAACGTGGCCGACACCGTCGTGGCCGACGAGTTCTACGCGGTCGAGGACATCTGCACCGAGGACTACGCGGACGCCTGCGCCGCAGCCGGGCTGTCCTCGTGACCCCGATCGACACCAGCAAGGGACGCGGCGCCGCCGCGTCGGACCGAGCCGGCCGGGACACCCCGGCCGGCTCGGGCCTCGCCCTCTCCCTGCGCGGGGTCGGCAAGCGGTTCGGCGCCGTCCAGGCGCTGGCGGACATCGACTTCCGCGTCGGCGCGGGTGAGGTCGTCGCGCTCGTCGGCGACAACGGCGCCGGCAAGTCGACCCTCGTGAAGATCATCTCGGGCGTCTACCAGCCCGACGGCGGCGAGATCGAGGTCGACGGGCGCCGCGTGAGCATCAGCGGCCCCCGCGCCGCCCAGGGGCTCGGCATCGCGACGGTCTTCCAGGACCTCGCGCTGTGCGACAACCTCGACGTGGTCGCCAACCTCTTCCTCGGTCGCGAGCGCCGCCAGGGCGGCATCGTGCTCGACGAGGTCGGCATGGAGCAGGAGGCGTGGCGGCTGCTGCGCCGCCTGTCGGCCAAGATCCCGTCGGTCCGGATCCCCATCGCCTCGCTGTCCGGCGGTCAGCGCCAGACGGTCGCCATCGCGCGCAGCCTCGTCGGCGACCCCGGCATCGTGCTGCTCGACGAGCCGACCGCCGCGCTCGGCGTCGCCCAGACCGCGGAGGTGCTCGCCCTCGTGCGGCGCCTGCGCGAGACCGGCCTCGGCGTGATCCTCGTCAGCCACAACATGTCCGACGTGCTCGCCGTCGCCGACCGCATCGAGGTGCTCCGCCTCGGCCGCAACGCCGCGAGCTTCGACGCCCGCGACGTCTCGGTCGAGCAGCTCGTCGCCGCCATCACCGGTGCGAGCGACGAGGCCCGCAGCGGCCGCGACGACCTCGCGGCCACCCAGCACCCCGCAGGAGGGACGTCATGACGGTCGCCGCCGACCTCGCCGACGAGCGGCTCGTCCGCAGCAAGGGCCTCTCAGGGGCCGTCGACGGCATCTGGCGCCGCCTGCGCGGCGGCGACCTCGGCAGCCTGCCGGTCGTCGTCGGCCTGGCCATCATCTGCGTGGTCTTCTACAGCCTCGAGCCGCGGTTCCTGTCGTCGTTCTCGCTCGTCAACATCCTGACCTACGCCGCACCGGTCGGGATCATCGCGCTGGGCATCGTGCTCGTCCTGCTGCTCGGCGAGATCGACCTCTCCGTCGGCTCCGTGTCGGGCATGGGCGCCGCCGTCATGTCGGTGCTCGTCGTGCGCGAGAGCCAGTCGGTGCTCGTCGGCATCCTCGCCGGCATCGGCGTGGGCGTCCTGGTCGGCCTCGTCTACGCGCTGCTGTTCACCAAGCTCGGCATCCCCAGCTTCGTGTTCTCCCTCGGCGGCCTCCTTGGCTTCCAGGGCGTGCTGCTCTACCTGCTCGGCAGCGAGGGCACGATCAACCTGCCGAGCGACTCGGGCCTCATCGAGTTCACCCGGTTCAGCTACCTGACGGGGGCGGCGGCGTACGCGCTCGTCGCGGTCGTCGTGGCGCTGTACGTGCTGGGCGGGCTGTGGACGATCCGCCAGCGCAAGCGCGCGGAGCTCTCCGCGCCGTCGGCGGTGGGTCTCGCGGTCAAGGCCGCGCTGCTCGCGGCGGGCCTGGCCGGGCTGACCTACTACCTGGGCATCGACCGCGGCTGGAGCTACCTGTTCCTGCTGTTCGTCGCCCTGGTCGTGCTCATGGACCTGGCCCTGCGCCGTACCCGGTGGGGCCGCCACGTCTTCGCGGTGGGCGGCAACGAGGAGGCGGCGCGCCGCTCCGGCGTGAAGGTCACCCGCATCTACGTGTCGGTCTTCGTCCTCACCTCCACGCTCGCCGCCCTCGGCGGCGTCCTCGGGGCGGGGCTGCAGACGTCGGTCTCCCAGGCGACCGGCACGACGGACACGAACCTGACGGCCATCGCCGCCGCGGTCATCGGCGGCACCAGCCTCTTCGGCGGCCGCGGGTCGGCGTACGCGGCACTGCTCGGCATCATCGTGCTGCAGGCCATCCAGTCGGGCCTCAACATCGTGGGCGTCGACTCCTCGGTGCGCTTCATGGTCACGGGCGCGGTGCTGCTGCTCGCGGTGGCGATCGACTCGGTCGCCCGGCGGGCCCGCTCCTCCAGCGGACGCGGCTAGCCGGGCAGGACCAGGCACGAGCGGCCCGACGGGGCCGTCACCGGTGCGACGCAGCGATTCCACGCTGCCGTCGTGCGGTGGCGGCCCCGTTTCCGTCAGACTGACCCCGTGACGACATTGACACGGACGCTGGGCGCGGTGCGCTCCCGCGTCCTCGGGGGAGTGCGGGGCGTGCTGCTCCGCCAGGCGGCGGGACGGATCGACCTCTCGCGGATCGACAAGGTGCCGGCCTCGCTGGGCTGGCCGCTGACGCGCGAGGGCATCGAGCCGCCCGGGCGGCTGGACGAGATGCGCGCCGAGGCGCCGGTGCAGCGGCTGACGACGTTCCTGGGCATGAACGTGTGGCTGGTGACGGGCTTCGACGCGGCGCACGAGGTGCTGACGGACCGCTCGTCGTACTCGACCGACATCCGCCCGTACGTCGGGAAGGCCGGCGCCGCGGACGGGGACATCGGGGGCCTGGGGTTCACCGACCCGCCCGACCACACGCGGCTGCGCAAGTTCCTGACCCCGGAGTTCACCCGCCGCCGGCTGCAGCGCCTCGAGCCGCTGGTGGAGAAGATCGTGGCGCGGCAGCTGGACGAGATCGAGGAGGCGGCCCGTGCCGCGGAGGACGGGGTCGTCGACCTCGTGCCGCTGTTCAGCTTCCCGGTGCCGTTCCTCGTCATCTGCGAGCTGCTGGGCCTGCCCGACGAGCGCCGCGAGACCTTCCGCGAGCTCGGCTCGGCGCGCTTCGACATCTCCGGCGGGGGGTACGGCGCGTTCGGCGCCATCTCCGGCTCCCGCGAGTTCCTCCTCGCGGAGACGGCGCGCCAGCGCACCGACCCCGGTCCGGGGCTCATCGGCCAGATCATCCGCGACTTCGGCGACGAGATCAGCGACTACGACCTCGGCGGGCTCGCCGACGGCGCCTTCACCGGCGGCATGGAGACCTCCGCCGGGATGCTCGCGCTCGGCACGGCCGTGCTGGTGGAGAACGGCGGCACGTGGCAGTCGCTGGTCGACGCGACCGGCGACGTCGACGCGATCGTGGAGGAGCTGCTGCGCTACCTCTCCGTCGTGCAGGTCGCGTTCCCGCGCTTCGCGACGACCGACGTCGTGGTCGCGGGCCAGCAGGTCCGCAAGGGCGACGTGGTGATGGTGCACCTGCCCGCGGCCGACCGCGACCCCGCCTTCGGCGCCTGCCCGATGGGCTTCGACCCGGGCCGCCCGGCGAAGTCGCACCTCGCGTTCGGCCACGGCATCCACCGCTGCGTGGGCGCCGAGCTGGCGCGCATGGAGCTGCGCAAGGCCTACCCGGCGCTGGCCGAGCGCTTCCCGCGGATGACGCTGGTGGAGGGCACCGACGCGCTCGAGACGTTCGACGCCTCGATCGTCTTCGGCGTCGAGCGCCTGCTGGTGCGCCCGCTGGGCTAGTACGTCGTGCCCCGCTGCACGACGGGCCGGTCGATGCCGGCGCCGATCTCCACGAGCTCGGCGACGGTCTTGGCCGAGCCGTGCTCGGAGCCGGCCATGCGGGAGATGGTCTCCTCCATGAGCGTGCCGCCGAGGTCGTTGGCCCCGGCCCGCAGCATCCGCCGGGTGCCCTCGACGCCGAGCTTCACCCAGCTGGTCTGGATGTTGTCGACGCGCCCGTGGAGCAGGATGCGGGCCATCGCGTGCACGGCGAGGTTGTCGCGCAGGCTCGGGCCGGGGCGGGCGACGCCGGCGAGGTAGATGGGCGCCGAGGAGTGCACGAACGGCAGCGGGACGAACTCGGTGAACCCGCCGTACCCGTTCTCGCGGGCCGTGTCCTGGATGCCCGACAGCACGCGCAGGTGCCCCACCCAGTGGCGCGGGTTGTCGACGTGGCCGTACATCATCGTGCTCGTCGTCGGGATGCCCACGCGGTGCGCGGTGGAGACGATCTCGACCCACGTGGCGGTGGGCAGCTTGCCCTTGGTGAGGATCCAGCGGACCTCGTCGTCGAGGATCTCCGCCGCCGTGCCCGGGATCGAGTCGAGACCGGACTCGCGGGCCTTGATGAGGAAGTCCTCGAAGCCGAGCCCCGTGCGGGTCGAGCCGTTGAGCACCTCCATCGGGCTGAAGGCGTGCACGTGCATCTCCGGCACCCGCGCCTTCACCGCGGCGGCGATGTCGAAGTAGGCCGTGCCCGGCAGCTGCGGGTCGATGCCGCCCTGCATGCAGACCTCGGTGGCGCCGAGCTCCCACGCCTCCTGGGCGCGGTCGGCGACCTGGTCGAGCGAGAGGGAGTAGGCGTCGGCGTCGGTGCGGCGCTGGGCGAACGCGCAGAAGCGGCAGCCGACGTAGCAGACGTTGGTGAAGTTGATGTTCCGGTTCACCACGTAGGTGACGTCGTCGCCGACTACTGCGCGCCGCAGCTCGTCGGCGAGCGCGCAGACCTCGTCGAGCAGCGCGCCCTCGGCGGTGATGAGCGTCAGGGCGTGGGCGTCGGAGAGCCCGCCGGGGTCGCGCACGGCGGCGGCGAGGGCCTCGCGGCCGGCGGCCAGGTTGACCGCCGGGGCGAGCGGCGCGGGGGCGGGCACCGCGGCGCCGTCGGCGGCCCGCCGGACCGCGGCCCAGTCGCCGTACACGGTGTCGAAGTCGCTGCGCCGGTCCTCGGTGCGCCCCGTCGAGTCGACCTCGGTGTGCAGGTCCACCCGCCCGAAGCCCGACTCCTCCAGCGAGGGGTCCGGCTCCTGCCACGGGCGGCCGACCGGCCGCACCCCCGGTACGGCGAGCCCCGCCCGCGCGGGGTCGTCGCCGCCGGCGTCGGCCAGGGCCGCGACGTGCCCGGCGACGCGGGGGTCGATCCACGGCTCCTCGCGGCGCAGCGCGCCCACGACGTACTCGGGGTGCACGGTGAGGCGCGGCTCGAGGGTGAGCCCGCAGGCCTCGGTGACGCCGCGCAGCCGATCGAGGGAGGGCCAGGGCCGCTCGGGGTTGACGTGGTCGGGCGTGAGGGGCGAGACGCCGCCCCAGTCGTCGACGCCGGCGGCGAGCAGGGCGCGGCACTCGGCGAGGTCGACGAGGTTGGGCGGCGCCTGCACGCGGGCCTTGGGGCCGAGCAGCACGCGGGTGACGGCGATGGCGGCGCGGTACTCGTCGAGCCCGAGGTCGTCGGTGTGGCGCATCGCGGTGTCGGGCTTGGCGCGGAAGTTCTGCACGATCACCTCCTGCACGTGGCCGTAGGCGCGCGAGACCTGCCGCAGGGCGAAGATCGTGTCGGCCCGCTCGGCGAGGGTCTCGCCGATGCCGACGAGCAGGCCGGTGGTGAAGGGGATCGCGAGGCGGCCGGCGTCCTCGAGGGTGCGCAGCCGCACCGCCGGGTCCTTGTCGGGGGAGCCGTGGTGGGCCTCGCCGCGCGTCTCGAACAGCCGGCGCGAGGTGGTCTCCAGCATCATGCCCATCGAGGGGGAGACGGGCTTGAGCCGGTTCATCTCCTCCCAGCTCATGACGCCGGGGTTGAGGTGGGGCAGGAGCCCGGTCTCCTCCAGCACGTGCACGGCCATGGCGCGCACGTAGGCGAGCGTGGAGTCGTAGCCCTGCTCGTCGAGCCACTCCCGCGCCTCGGGCCAGCGGTCCTCGGGACGGTCACCGAGGGTGAAGAGCGCCTCGAGGCAGCCGAGCTCCGCGCCCTTCCGGGCGATGTCGAGGATCTCGTCGGGGGAGAGGTACGGCGCGCGCCCCTCCCGCGCCGCCTGCCTCGGCGTCTCCACGAAGGTGCAGTAGTGGCAGCGGTCGCGGCACAGCCGCGTGACGGGGATGAAGACCTTGGGGGAGTAGGTGACGACGCCGGGCCGGCCCGCCTCGACCAGCCCGGCGTCGCGCACCCGGGCGGCGACGGCGCAGAGCCGGTCCAGCTCCTCGCCGGTCGCCGCCAGGAGCGCCGTCGCCTCCGCCGCGTCCAGGCTCGCCCCGCGTTCCGCGCGCACGAGTGCGCGGCGTACCTGCTGGGGGGTGGGAGCGTCGGGAGAGGTCACCGTCGCAGCCTAGACCTGGTCGCGAACAATGCACATGATTCGCAGGGTTAGAGTCCCAGCATGCGGCCGATGATCTCCTTCTGGATCTCGGTCGTGCCGCCGTAGATCGTCTGGATGCGGCTGTCCACGAAGGCCTTGGCGATGGGGTACTCCATCATGTAGCCGTAGCCGCCGTGCAGCTGCACGCCGATGTCGGCGAGCTTCGTCTGCAGCTCGGTGGTCCACCACTTCGCCATCGACGCGAGCTGGGTGTCGACCTCGCCGCGGTTGAGCTTGAGCACCGTGTCGTTGAGGAAGACGCGGGCGATGTGCACCTCGGTCGCCATCTCCGCCAGCGTGAAGCGGGTGTTCTGGAACTTGCTGATGGGGCGGCCGAACGCCTCGCGCTCCTTCACGTAGTCGAGGCAGATCGCCAGGATGTGCTCGCAGGCGGCGACGGCGATGGCGGCGATCGAGACGCGCTCGCGGGGCAGGTTCACCATCAGCGAGATGAAGCCGGAGCCCTCCTCGCCCAGCAGATTCTCCTTGGGCACGACGACGTTGTCGAAGAACAGCTCGGCGGTGTCCTGCGCCTTCAGGCCGACCTTGTCGAGGTTGCGGCCGCGGGTGAAGCCCTCGGCGCCGCTCTCGACGACGAGCAGGCTGATGCCCTGCGCGCCGGCGTCGGGGTCGGTGCGCGCGACCACGACGACGAGGTCGGCCATGATCCCGTTGGAGATGAAGGTCTTCGAGCCGTTCAGCACGTAGTGGTCGCCCTTGTCGACCGCGCTCGTGCGGATGCCCTGGAGGTCCGAGCCGGCGCCGGGCTCGGTCATGGCGATCGCGGTGACGATGTCGCCGGAGACGCAGCCGGGCAGCCAGCGCTCCTTCTGCTCCTGCGTGCCGAGGGCGAGCAGGTAGGGGACGATGATGTCGTTGTGGAGCGGGAAGCCCAGGCCGCTCGCGCCGACCCGGCTGATCTCCTCGGCGACGACCATGTTGTAGCGGAAGTCGTCGAGCCCGAGGCCGCCGAACTCCTCCGGCACGTCGAAGGACAGCAGGCCGGTCGCGCCCGCCTTGCGCCAGATCTCGCGGTCGACGATCCCGTCGGCCTCCCACTGCTCGTGGAACGGCACGACCTCCTTCTCGAGGAAGGCGCGGAGCATCGCGCGGAAGTCCTCGTGCTCGGTCTCGAGGATGTCGGCGGCGGAGGCGAGGGGCATGGAGGGGCTCCTTGGGCGCGGTGGCGGGGCGTCAGAACGTGACATCGACACTGTGACAGCGAAACTGTCATCGAGCAAGGGGGCGGGGCGGCGCCCCGCGCGGCGGATTGCCCCGACCTCGATGACAGCCCTACTGTCACAGTCGTGACCGCCATCCCCGAGCGCCCGGAGCACCGCGACCCCGACGGCGCCACCCTGACGATCGACGAGCTGTCGGCGCGGGCGGGCACGACGGTGCGCACGACGCGCTACTACGCGAGCCTGGGCCTCATCCCCCCGCCCGAGCGCCGCGGGCGGGTGGCCTACTACGGCGACGTCCACCTCGCGCGGCTCGAGATGGTGCGGGCGCTGCAGGACCACGGCTTCACCCTGCAGGCCATCGAGCGCTACCTCGCCTCGGTCTCCGACGAGGCGACCACCGAGGAGCTCGCGCTGCAGCGGGCGATGCTCACCTCCTGGACCACCGAGCCCCCCGAGCGCCTCACCCGCCGCCAGCTCGAGAAGCGCGCGGGCCGCCGGCTGGAGGACGAGGAGGTCGACGTCCTCGTGCAGGTGCGGGCCGTCGAGGTCGAGCCGGGCACGGACCGCTACGTCGTGCTCGCCGGCTTCGCGCTCGGGCTGGAGATGCTGTCGCTCGACATCCCGATCACCAGCATCATCGAGGCCACCGAGACCATCGAGCGGCACATGGAGTCGCTGGCCGACGAGCTCACCGAGATCCTGCGCACCCAGGTGGTGCGTCCCTTCCGCGCCGAGCAGCACACGCCGGAGGAGGCCGCACGGATGGAGCGCACCGTCTCCGCCCTGCGCCGCATCACCCTCGAGGGCGTCGTGGTCGGCTTCCAGCGCGCCGCCAACCAGGTCATCGAACGGTCGCTGCGTCGCCGCTGAGGCCCCGGCACGCGATGATGGCGCCATGACCGAGCGCGCTCCGATCCAGACCTGGCTCACCGACATGGACGGGGTGCTCGTCCACGAGGAGGAGCCCATCCCCGGGGCGTCGGACTTCATCGCCGCCCTCCAGGCCTCGGGGCGCGAGTTCCTCGTGCTGACCAACAACTCGATCTACACCCCGCGCGACCTGCGCGCCCGGCTGCTCGGCAGCGGCATCGACATCCCCGAGGAGCGGATCTGGACCTCCGCGCTCGCGACGGCGCAGTTCCTGCTCGACCAGCGGCCGGGGGGCACGGCGTACGTCGTGGGGGAGGCGGGGCTGACCACGGCCCTGCACGACGTGGGCTACGTGCAGACCGACCGCGACCCCGACTACGTGGTGCTGGGGGAGACGCGGACCTACTCGTTCGAGGCCATCACGCGGGCCATCCGGCTCATCGAGGGCGGGTCGCGCTTCATCGCGACCAACCCCGACCCGAGCGGGCCCAGCCAGCAGGGCAAGCTGCCCGCGACGGGTGCGGTGGCCGCGCTCATCACGGCGGCCACGGGGCGGCGGCCCTACTACGTCGGCAAGCCCAACTCGCTGATGATGCGCAGCGCGCTCAACCGTCTCGAGGCGCACTCGGAGACGACCGTGATGATCGGCGACCGCATGGACACCGACATCGTCGCCGGCCTCGAGGCGGGCCTGCGCACCGTGCTCGTCATGACCGGCTCGACCACGCGCGCGCAGGTCGAGGACTTCCCCTACCGCCCCACCCGTGTCGAGGAGTCCATCGCCGACCTCGTGCGGATGGTGGAGGAGGGCACGCTCTGAGCGCCCCCGCTCACGGCACCACGACGACCCGGCGCACGGGGCTGGCGGGGCTGTTGCCGGCGGCGTTCGTCGAGTAGACGCGGAAGTCGTAGGTGCCCGGCGCCAGGCCGCGGTAGGTCAGGTGGCGCTGGGTGGCGGGCACGGACCAGTACTTGTCGCCGCGCTGCACGACGTACCCCGTGATCGCGCCGCCGTTGGTGGCCGGCATCGCCCACGACACGGTGACGTCGCGACCCTTGGCGGTCACGGCGGGCATCCCGACCGCGCTGGGCGGCGCGACGGTGACGGCCTGCGTGCGCACCTCGCTGGGCACCGACGAGCCGACGGCGTTGGTCGCGGTGACGGTGAACGAGTAGGTGCCCCGCGGCAGGTCGCGGAAGGTGATCCGGTCCAGCTCCGCCGGCACGGCCCACGCACGGCCGTCGCGGTGCACGACGTACCCGGTCACGGGCTCGCCGTTCGCGTCCGGCGGCAGCCACGCGACGACGACGTCGTCGCCGGTGGCGCGGGAGTACGGCGTGGCGACCTGCGCGGGCGGGCCGGCCGGCACGACGCCGGCGGACGCCTCCGACGGCTCGCTGTCCCCGATGCGGTTGCTCGCGGCGACGCGGAAGGTCCAGGTGGTGCCGTTGGTGAGGCCCGGCACGACGACGCTGGTCGCGTCGGCCGCGGCCCGGGCGCGCACCTCGGCGCCGCCGTCGGCGGGGGTGGCGACGACGACGTACCCCGTCAGCGGCTCCCCGCCGTCGCCGGCCGGCGCGGTCCACGTGACGGTGGCGGAGCGGTCGCCCCGCACGGCAGCGACCCCGCTGGGGGCGTCCGGCACGGTCGAGACGCAGCGGTAGTCGCGGTCGTTGACCTCCACGACGGAGGCGCCGGGGCGGGCCGGCAGGCAGGCGTCGCCGTCGACCTGGACGGTCTGGCCCGAGGGCAGGAAGCGGAGCACGGCGCCGTCGGCCGGGCGGGCGTACGTGGCGGTGTAGCTGTCGTAGGCGAGCCCCGTGACGCCGGTCAGCGGCGCGCAGCCGACGAGGTCGCACGAGGACAGCGGGATGAGCCCGCCGCCGGCAGCGCGGGCGACGCGGCCGGTGACGGTGCCGTCGAGCACCCGCACGAACGTGCCGTCGGCGGGCACGGCGGCGACGTGGCCGCCCCACGGCTGGGCAGCGACGCCGCGGTTGGTGAGGGCGGCGCGGTCGATGCGCACGGCCGGCCGCGGGCCGCCGTACGGCGCCCAGCTCTCGACGGGGAACGCCGCGCCGCCGGCGAAGACGGAGACGCCGCCGGTGGGCACGACGACGAAGGTGCCGTCGGCGGGGGTGGCGCGCAGGTGCGCGTGGTTGCGGTCGGCGCGCGCCGCGTCGTCGATCACGGTCGCGGCGACGTCGACGGGCGCCTGGGCGGGGTCCTCGAGCGCGGCGGTGGTGGGCAGGTGCAGAGGGGCGCCGCCCGCGACGCGGTAGAGGCGCCCGTCGGTGACGGTGCGCAGGACGGTGCCGTCGGCGGGGTACGCCGCCATGCGGTCCCACTCCCCGCCCGTGCCGGCCCGGTCGATCGCGGCGTCGTCGACGGCGGTGGTGGGCTGCACCCCGCCGTACGGGGCCCACGAGTCGACCCACTGCGGCGAGCCGCCCGCGACGCGGAAGACGCCGCCGGTGGAGCGGCCGATGAGGAAGGTGCCGTCGACGGGGGTGCGGCGCAGGAACGAGAAGCCGCCCGCGCCGCCCGCGTCGTCCAGCGCCCGCTCGCCGACGAAGACCCGCTTCACGGCGCCGGTGCCGCCCCAGGGGGCGAGCGAGCTGACGAAGAGCGGGGCGCCGCCGGCCACGACGTAGGTGCGGCCGCTGCGGGCGGCGACGAGGAAGGTGCCGTCGAGCGGCGCAGGGCGCAGGTGGTCGTAGACGTGGTCGGTGCCGACGCGGTCGATCGCCCGGTCGTCGACGTCGACGACGGGCCCGTCGGGGGCGATGTCGGGCACGTGGACGGGGGCGCCGCCCGCGATGCGGAAGACGCGGCCCGAGGGCAGGCCGCGGATCCAGGTGTCGTCGACGGGGTAGCGGCGCAGCGTGCCCCACTGGGCGGCGTCGTAGGTCTCGGTGGGCTGGGCGCCGCCGAAGGCCGCCCAGTTGGAGACGTGGAGCGGGGCCCCGCCGGCGATGCGGTAGGTGTGGCCGCCGTACGCGACGAAGTCGCCCTCGGCGACCGGGTCGGTGGCGACGTGGGCGAGCTCGGCGGCGTCGCAGCGGGCGTTGCTCGCGGTGGGCAGCGCCGTCGACATCATCGCGATCGGCGTGTCGGCGGGCAGCACGGCGTAGGTGTCGAAGGCCGCCCAGCAGCCCTTCTGGAAGTCGGTGTGGGTGTGGATGCCGCTCTCCGTGCACACGCGCCACGACGAGGAGTAGGGCCAGCCGTCGGCGGTGCCGTCGCCGCAGCGAGAGTCGTCGCGCTTGCCGGTCGGCAGGAACCCGATGGTGGTGCCGGGCGGGAACGCGGGCGTGCTCGTGGTGACCTGCAGGTTCGCGAGGTGGCCGTAGCGGATCTGGCCGACCGCCGTGCCGCCGACGCGCACGTCGAGGGTGACCATCTGCCCGGCGCCGTTGTTGTTGGAGTCGACGCGCGCGACCTTGAGGCTCACCGGTCCGTCGAACGACTTCATCTGCGGCTTCACCGCGGCCCCCGGCCCCTTGTGGAGGTCCCACGAGAAGCCGCCGAGCAGGCGCGGGGTGTGGTCGGCGGGACGGACGAGGCCGGTGCGGCCGCCGTTGTCGAACGGCATGTAGATGGCCACGCGCGTGCCGCCGGCGGCCGCCGTCTGCTCGGCCCCGCCCTCGGGCTCGGGGCTCAGCGGGTTGCCGCCGGTGACCAGCGCGAGGGTGACGACGACGAGCGCCAGGCCCGCCAGCAGGGCGGCGGCGCGACGGGTCGCGGTACGGCGGACGCGGCCCGCGGAGCGGGTGCGCGCCGGTTCGGTCGGCGACACGGGCTCGTGGTCGTTGACTGGCACAAGACCGCAATGTATGTGGCGAATGGTGCTCGTGGGGAGGATGGGGCGAATTTCGCCGGAATCGCACAGCACAGCGCGACGCCGGCTGCGAGGATCGGCCGTTCGTCACAGGAGGAGGTACGGCGGTGCTGCTGCTGGTCCGGGCAGGTCAGGCGGAGGTCGCGGAGACGCTCGACCGCGCGCGCGTCGAGGGGGGCGTCGGCCCGACGGGCGCCGGGGGCTGGACGCCGGCGTGGTGCGCCCACGGTGCGCTGGAGCTGTTCGCGGCGCGCACCGACGTCGTCGGGTTCTGGGACTCCTTCGAGGAGCGTGACCCCGACGACGTGCGGTCCCGGGGCAGCCGGTGGGGGTCGCGGTGGCGGGGCGGGAGCGGTGACGCCGGTGACGGGGGCGGTGAGGAGGACGAGGACGTCGAGGCCGGTCTGGTCGCGGTTGTCGCCGGCCCGGCGGGTCGCGCGACGTACCGCACCGACGGCGAGCGCACCTCGGGCGACGTGCTCGCCGTCGCGGAGGCGCTGGTCGGGCTCTTCGGCGTGCGCGCGGAGCCGCCGGTGCGACCGATGCCGGTGCCGTTGACGCCGCGGGAGGAGCGGAAGATCGCCCGGTGGGAGGCGCGGCGGGCGCGTCGCTACCCGCAGCCCCCGGCGCCGGACCCGCGCACCGACCCCACCGGGGCTGTGGTGGCCGCGTTCGGTCGCAGCCTGGGGTGGCTGGACGAGCTCGTCGAGGCGCTCGAGGAGCTGCTCGAGCTGCCCGCGCTCGAGCCGGCGCCGATCGAGCGCGTCGTGGTGCTCCGCAGCGGTGACGAGGTCGGGGCGCGGATGGGCGCGCGGATCGCGGCGAACATCACCGGGCCGGTGCGCATCACGCCGGTCGGGCTCGGCTGGCAGGTGCTCGAGCCGACGACGACCACGGAGGTCGACGAGCTCTTCACCGCGCTGACGCAGGTCGTCGCGGCGGCAGGACCGCGCCGTACGCCGGTGCTCGCCCTGTGGCGCGGTGCCGACGGCTCCTGTGGGGTCGACGTGGCGCACGGCGACCGCGCGTCCGCGCGTTCCGGCTGGGGGACGGGCTGGCGCGGGGTCGGGCCCAGGGACACCGAGACGGCCGACGAGGTGGCGGCGTTCCTCGCCTACCAGGTCGCGGGGGAGGACGCCGACCGCGTCGACCTGGTCGCGCTCCGGGCGCTGACGCGTGCCGAGACGCGCAGCGGCGACCCGCTGGTGGAGCTCGTCGACCTGCTCGGCCTGCCCCCGCGGGGCCTGGCGATCCTGGACCGCACGGTCGCCCCGGATCCGGACGCCGAGGTCGTCACCGCCGCGGGGTTCTGGCGCACGTGGCGCGAGGCGGTGCGGGACGACGCGGGTTACCGGCCGGTCGCGCCCCGCCCGCTGCGGGTGCTCGGCGCGTGGGCCACCGTCGTGCTCGCCCTCGTGCTGACCCTGATCGCGGCGCTGGCGGGCGCGACGGCGGTGGGCGTCGGCGGTGAGGCGGGCGTGACCGCGGGGGACTGGTTCTTCTTCTTCCTCGTCCTGCTGATCACGGTGGTGATGGCGATGTCGGCGAAGCGGCGCTTCAGCCGGCTCCGGCGTACCTGACGGGCGGCCGGAGCGGGAGGTAGGTCAAGCGGTCGGTCGGGCGTCCCGGTCGGACGGGGCGATCGTCGTGAGCGCGCGGCGCATGGCGACGACGAGGCTGCCTGCGGCGAAGTACTCCGCCTCGGTCTCGCGGCGCATCACCTGGATGTCGGTGGCCAGCTGCTCGAGGGTCGAGCGGGCGGTCGCGTGCTCGTCGGGGTCGGCATGGGCGTCGTCGACGGAGCGGAGGGCGGCGGCCAGCGCGGTGAGGGCGCGGGCGGCGCCGGGGCGCAGCTCGGGGCCGAGCACGACGTGCTCGTTGTCGGCGTGCTCGTTCTCGGCGAGCAGCTCGGTGACGCCCTCGACCTGGAAGGCGAGGTTGTCGAGGGCGCGGCCCTGGTCGAGGGTGCGCTCGGCGCTGGTGCGCCAGCGGGGGGCGCGCCAGTTGGCCTGCTGGGCGTCGGTGGCGCGGGCGACGAGGTCCTGCATGCGGCGGGTCTGCTGGCTGAGGTCGCGCCGGCGGCTCGCCCACTCCTCGGGGCGGGGCAGCGGCTCCTGGCTGAGCCCGTCGGCGAGGTCGTCGAGCTGGCCGGCGAGCTCGGTGCGCAGCGCGTCCTGCGCCGCCGCGGTGGAGACGAGCGGCAGCTGGGGGAACGCGGCGTTGACGATGACGCCGATGGCCGCGCCGACGGTGGTGAGGCCGAGGTAGCCGACCACGTAGTGCCACGGGTCGTCCCGCCCGATGATGAGCACGAAGAGGGCCGAGATCGGCACCCAGCTGGCCATCGTGCCGAGCCGCGGCCACGAGGTGAGCAGGCTGCCGACGCCGACGACGAGGGCCAGCCCGAGCACGCCGGGGAGGTCGCTGAGCATCGCTGCGGCGGCCAGCGTGGCGCCGAGGGCGATGGCGAGCACCGACTGCACGGTGGCGCGCACCGACTGGGCCACGGTGGTGGACACCGAGACGACGGCTCCGAGCGGCGCGTAGTAGGCGTAGTCGTCGGCCACGTCGCCCCACGGCTGCACCACGAGCCAGGCGACCACCGCCGCGACGGCGGCCTTGGCCGCGACGGTGAGGGCGGGGTGGTGGGCGAGGAAGCGCGTCAGCGCGCGGCGGGGCTCGAGGTCGTGCACGCGGACCAGTCTCCCGTGCGGGCGTCCACACACCCCGTACGGCGGGTGGCGCGGGTCTCCGCAGCCGCTGCCCGAGGCCGTGGCGACTACCGCGGCGCTCGGTCGAACACGTGCATCGTGACGTCCTCCCACGGGACCGCCCCGGCGAACCCCGGCGCGGCGTCACCCTGCAGACCGAGCACCGTCCGCAGGGCCGCGTTGCACAGGTCGAGCCAGTTGTCGGCGCTGACGGGCACGTCGGCCTCGAAGGGGTCGGGCGTCCCGTGGTCGCGCACGACGCCGGCCACGGCGTTGACGGAGAGGCACCGGGTCAGCTCGCCCGAGCGCCAGCGGCCGTAGGCGAACATGTCGTTGACCGAGGCAGCGGTGAGCAGCCGCACGTCCGGCCACTCCGTGAGCTTGCGGTATCGCGCGTGGAGGATGCCGGGGTCGTAGAGGTGAGCGTCCCGGGTCGCGACGAGCACCCCGGAGTCGAAAACCCCGACCACCGGCGTCCCCCGGGGAGGGAAGGCGGTCTCGAGCAGCGGTCGGCTTTCCGTCGGCTGGTGGGGCGTGCGGGGGAACAGGCGCTGCACCACGGCGGCGGCGTCCGCCTCGGCCCCCGCCGAGGGGCGCGACAGGTCGAGGACGCCGTCGCGCGAGAGGGCGAGGAGCGAGAAGCTGAGACCCATGGCGGGATCCTAGGTACGGCGGGTAGCCCGGGTCTCCGCGTTCGCCGCCGCGGGGCGACCGGCGCTGCTACGTTCCCGGCACATCGAGCCGACCGACGGGGGAACGTCATGGGGTGGAGTGCGCGAGCGGGTGCGGTCGTGGCCGCGGTGGTGACGCTGCTGGTCGGCGCGGCCGGCGGGCAGGCGCAGGCGGCGCCGGGGGAGCGGTTCGTGCAGGACGACCACGGGGACGTGGGGCGAGACTGGATGGCTCACGGCCCGGCGTTCACGCCGCTGGTGCCGCTGGGCTCGGCGGACGTCAACTGGGTGCGGACGAGGCCGCGCGGCGACGACCTGCAGTTCGAGTTCACGGTGGCGGACGTGTTCGTGCACGCTCGCGAGCAGGTGCGCCGCGGTGACCAGCGGCGGCTGCGGCTCGCGCAGCAGCGGTTCTACGTCGGCTACGAGGGCGTCGGCGTTTACGTGCACGTGGACAGCGCCGGCACGGGGTTCCGCGTGGTCGGCACGACGAGCGGGGGGGGACGACCCGACTCTGCTCTATCCCGACGGCACGCCGTGCGAGCGCAACGGCACGGTGGCCTGGTCGCGCATCCACGACCTCGTGGCCGTCACGGTCCCCCTCGACTGCGTGGACCCCGAGGACCCGACTGGAGGCCTGGCCGTCCTGTCGCAGTTGCACCTCAGCCAGGTGACCGCGGACGGCGCGCGCGAGACCAGCAGGTCCTACCGCCTGTACTCCGACCTCGTGATGACGATCTGACCCGTGCGCCTCAGGGCGCGGTGTCGTCGAACCCCGAGCGGTTCATCGTGGTGGTCGAGAACTGACTGACCTCCCACGGCGCGGTCTCGCCGCCGGTCCACCGCGCCGTGCACGTGTAGCTGCCGTCGCCCACGTCGTCGGGTTGGCCCTGCAGCCCGAACGAGCCGTCCACGGTGGCCGCGTCGCCGTCCCTGTGCACGCTCTCCGGCACGTTGAACCGCAGGTCGTCCTCGGTCGTCTCCTGCAGGGCCGCCTCGCAGGCGAGGCGGGCCCCGTGGTCGGTGGGCGGCCCGTCGCGGTCGATGAAGAGGTAGCCGGCCGCGAGCGCGAACACCCCGACCCCCGTCGCGAGGGTGGCGAGGGGTACGGCGCGGCGCACCCACCTGCGGCGCGGGCCGGTCACCGCGTGGTCGCCTCGGCGCTGGGCGAGGGGCGGTGGCGGGCGATGACCGTGGGCTCCGTTGGCAGGTCGTTCGCGATCGCGGAGGTGCCTACCGACCAGCCGCCGTCGGTCCCGGTCCAGTGGGCGGCGCAGTAGTACTCGCCGTCGTGGCTCGGATCGGCGGCCCGGTTGGTGAAGGTCCCGCTGACCGTGACGTAGTCGTCCTCCGCGGTGACCGTGGGTGAGGCGTCGAACTGCACGAGGTGGCCCAGCCGGCCCTGGACGTACGCGTGGCACGCCACGCGTGCCCCGTCCGTCGACGGGCGATGACCGAGGTCGAGCGTCAGGTGGGCGAGCGCGGCGACGAAGACCACCGCGGCGGCACCGAGGGCCGCGAACGGTGCGGCACGCCGCAACCAGGTACGGCGTCCCCCTGGCCGCTCGCTCATGGCTCTACCGCGCGTCGAGTTGTCACGGGGGTGAGCATGCCTGACTCCGGCGGGCAAAACCTGTGGATGAGTGGTTGCGAGCGTCTGGGGGCCTGGATTGCAATAGGTGGCGGATTCGTGGACGACCTCTACTCGGGATGAGGGCTCTTTCATGTCGATCGCCGACGCGCGTTCTCGTGCGCCCGGGCACCGGGCGGTGCCGACCGGCGCGCCGGTGGCTGCTGCCCCGGCGGCCGTGGTGGACGCCCTGGACGCGCGGGTGCGTGAGGTGGTGCGGGCGCAAGGGGTGGACCCGCAGCGTGACGTGGCCGCGGTGCGGCGGATCGCGGAGGACGCGGCGCGGGAGCACGACGACCTGTCCATGACCGGTGCGGTGGCGAAGCTGGTGGACCCGGTCGCGGTGGTCGCGGAGGTGGTGGCGCGGGTGGCGGGCTTCGGTCCGTTGCAGCCGCTGCTGGACGACCCGTCGGTGGAGGAGATCTGGATCAACGACCCCTCGCGGGTGTTCGTGGCGCGCAACGGGCGCCACGAGCTGACGAACCTGATGCTGACGCAGGCCCAGGTCGCTGACCTTGTGGAGCGGATGCTGAAGACGAGCGGTCGGCGCCTGGACGTGTCGAGCCCGTTCGTGGACGCGATGCTGCCCGACGGGCACCGGTTGCACGTGGTGCTCGAGGGCATCACGCGGGGGTTCACGGCGGTGAACATCCGCAAGTTCGTGCTCAAGGCGGCCGGGTTGAACGACCTGGTCGAGCTGCGGTCGATGACACCGCAGGCCGCCGCTTTCCTCACCGCCGCCGTGCGGGCGGGGCTCAACGTGCTGGTCGCGGGGGGCACCCAGGCGGGGAAGACGACCATGTTGAACTGCCTGGCCGCGGCCATCCCGGGCGGTGACCGCGTGGTGTCGGCCGAGGAGGTCTTCGAGCTGCGCTTCCCCCACCCCGACTGGGTCGCCATGCAGACGCGCCAGGCCGGGCTCGAGGGCACGGGGGAGGTGCCGCTGCGCGCGCTGGTGAAGGAAGCGCTGCGGATGCGTCCCTCGCGGGTGATCGTGGGGGAGGTGCGCTCGGAGGAGTGCCTCGACCTGCTCCTCGCGCTCAACTCCGGCCTCCCGGGCATGTGCACGCTGCACGCCAACAGTGCCCGCGAGGCGCTGGTGAAGATGTGCACCCTGCCGCTGCTGGCGGGCGAGAACGTGTCGGCCAAGTTCGTCGTGCCGACCGTCGCGGCCTCGGTCGACATCGTCGTCCACCTCGGCATCGACGCCGGCGGGGTGCGCCGGGTGAACGAGATCGTCGGCGTGCCGGGCCGCGTCGAGAACGACGTCATCGAGGTCGAGCCGCTCTTCGTGCGGCAGTCGGGTGAGCTGCGTCGTACCCACGGCATGCCGCCCCGCATCGAGGCCTTCGAGCGCACCGGCATCGACGTCCACGGCATCCTGCAGGCGGGCTGAGCGGTGGGCGCGGTCGTCGGGCTGGGGGTGGGGCTGGGGCTCCTCCTCGTGTGGTCGGCGTTCTTCGTACCCCGCACGCCGCGTTCCGCCGAGCGCGGCCCCGGCGCTCTCGCCCGCCTCCTCGGGCGCGCCGGTCTCACCAGCGTGTCGCCCGCCAGCTTCGTCGCCCTGTGCGCGCTCTGCGGCACCGCGGCGGCCGTGGTCCTGCAGGCCGTGTCACGCACGCCCCCGATCGCGCTCGTCTTCGGCGTGCTGGCGGCGTACCTCCCGTACGCCCTCGTCAGCGCCCGCGCCCGCACGCGCCAGGCGGAGTTCGCGGACGTCTGGCCCGACGCCGTCGACAACCTCGCCTCCGCGGTGCGCGCCGGGCTCTCGCTGCCCGACGCCGTCGCCGGGCTGGGGGAGCGGGGGCCCGAGGCACTCCGGCCCGCCTTCGCGGCGTTCGCGCTCGACTACCAGGTGACCGGCCGCTTCTCCGACTGCCTCGACCGGCTCAAGGAGCGGCTGGCCGACCCCGTCGGCGACCGCGTCGTCGAGGGGCTCCGCATCGCTCGCGAGGTGGGCGGCGGGGAGCTGGGCCGCCTGCTGCGCAACCTGTCGGGCTACCTGCGCGACGACGCCCGGCTGCGCTCGGAGATGCAGTCGCGTCAGGCGTGGACCGTCAACGGCGCGCGGCTCGCGGTCGCCGCGCCCTGGCTGGTGCTGCTGATGATGTCGTTCCAGGGCGAGGTCATCCGCCGCTACGCCACCCCCACGGGTACGGCGATCCTTGTCGCCGGCGCGGCCGTGTGCGTCGTGGCCTACCGCCTCATGATGCGCATCGGGCGGCTGCCGACCGAGCGGCGGATCCTCCGGTGAGCCCGGCGCTGTGGGGGGCGCTGCTCGGCGCGACGGTGGCGTGCGGCGTGCTGCTGGTCGCCGCGCGGGTGCGGGCCGTCCGGCGCCCGTCGCTCGCGCTGCGGGTCGCGCCGTTCGTGCGCGACGTCCCCCGCCTGTCGGGAGCCGCGCCGGGGCGGGCCTCGCTTCCCGCCGCCGGTGCCGGGTCCGGCGGCCCGTTGGCCGCGGCCTCGGGCGTCTTCGGGCCGCTGCTGCGCAGCGCCGCCGACGGGGTGGAGAAGGTGCTCGGCGGCGCCACGTCGGTACGCCGGCGCCTCACCCGCGCGGGCATCGACCGGTCTGTCCACGAGTTCCGCATCGAGCAGGTCACCTGGGGCCTCGCCGCCTTCGCGGCCGCTGCCGTCTGGGGCGCCGTCCGCACCCTCGCCGACCCCGGTACGGCGGTCAGCGCCGTCGTGTTCTGCCTCTTCGCCTTCGTCGGCGGCGTCCTGGCACGCGACCAGCACCTGACGTCGCAGGTGCGGCGCCGGGAGCGCCGCATCATCGAGGAGTTCCCCACCGTCGCCGAGCTCCTCGCGCTCGCCGTCGCCGCGGGCGAGGGCCCGGTCGCGGCGCTGGAGCGCGTCGTACGGCGCAGCGGCGGCGAGCTGTCCCGCGAGCTCGCCGGGGTGCTCGCCGCCGTGCGCACGGGCGAGCCGGTCGCCGACGCGTTCGACCGGATGGCCGCCACGACCGGGCTGCCGCTCGTGGCTCGCTTCGCCTCCGGCATCGCCGTCGCGGTCGAGCGGGGCACCCCGCTCTCCGACGTGCTGCACGCCCAGGCCGCCGACGTGCGCGACGCCGGACGCCGCGAGCTCATCGAGTCCGCGGCCCGCCGCGAGGTCTTCATGATGGTGCCGGTCGTCTTCCTGGTGCTCCCCGTCGTGGTGCTCTTCGCCTTTTACCCCGGGGTCATCGGGCTCCGGCTGGTGGCGCCGTGAGCACTCCCCGTCCTGCCCCCGTCCGACCACCCAAGGAGTGACATGTCCATCTCGGGATTCATCGGCCTGCTCGCCCGCGTGCGCGCAGCCGTGCTGCTGCTGACCGGCGGTGCGGCGCGCCGTACCCAACGCGGGGACGTGCCCGGCTGGGTCATGGTCACCGTGATGACCGCCGGTCTGGTCTACGCGATCTGGACCTTCGCCGGCCCCGAGCTCAACGCAATGCTGTCGCGGGCGCTCGGCTCGGTCAGTGGCCTGGGCTGACCGCCCTCGCCGGCCGCGGACCGCGCGCCGGTCGCGGCGGCGCGACCAGCGGGGATCGGCCGTCGTCGACTTCGTGCTCGTGCTCGTCGTGCTGCTGCCCCTGTTCGCCGGGATCGCCCAGGTCGCCCTGGTCCTGCACGTGCGCAACACCCTGACGTCGGCAGCCTCGGAAGGCGCGCGGCACGCGGCGGCGTACGACCGGTCGCTGACCGACGGCGAGCGCCGCACGCGCGAGGAAATCGAGCGCGCGGTGGCGTCGCGCTTCGCGCAGGGCATCCGGGTCGAGGAACGCCCCGTCGAGGGCAGGCCCGGCGTGCGGGTGACCGTCGAGGCGACCGTCCCCGCGCTCGGGCTCGGCGGCCCCGGCATCGAGCTGCGGGTCCAGGGGCACGCGATCGAGGAGGCGCCGTGACGGCGGGTGGGCCCCGGTCCCGGCGGGTGCGGGACCAGCGCGGCAGCGCCGTCATCGAGCTGACGTGGCTCGGCATCATCCTGCTCGTCCCGGTCGTCTACATCGTGCTCGCGGTCTTCGACGTGCAGCGCGGGGCGTTCGCGGTGACGTCGGCGTCGCGCACCGCCGCCCGCGCCTACGCGCTCTCCGACGACCACGCCTCCGGGCAGGCCGCGGCGGACGCGGCCGCGCGACTGGCGTTCTCCGACCAGGGCATCGAGGAGCCCGTCGGGGTGAAGGTCACCTGCAGCGCACCCGACGGTGAGGCGCGCCGTACCGGCCCCGCCGCGTGCCGGCTGCCGGGCGCCATCATCACGGTCGTGGTCGACTCGGCCGTCGAGCTGCCCTACCTGCCCGACGTGCTCGGGGGCGGCGCGCCGACGTTCGCGCTGGAGGCGACGCACTCGGTGCCCTACGGCCAGTTCCGGGAGGCGTCGTGAGCGCGCGGCGGGCCCGGCGCGACCAGCAGGGTCAGACGACGCTGATGATCGTCGGGTTCGCGGGGGTGCTGTTCATGCTGCTGGCCGTGGTGGTGGACGCGTCGGCCGCGTACCTGCAGCGGCAGGGCCTCGCGACGGTCGCGGACGGTGCCGCGCTGGCGGGCGCGGACGCGGGGGCGCTGGGCGGGGAGGCGTACACGGGCGGGTTCCGCGACGACCGCCGCGCGATACAGACGGAGGAGGCCGCCGAGGCGGCGGTGGCGTCGTACCTGCAGGAGATCGGTGCGCACGACCGCTGGCCGGGGCTGGGCTTCGACGTGGTCGTCGACGGCGGCACCGTCGAGGTGCGGGTCGACGCGCCGCTCGACCTGCCGCTCCAGCTCCCCCGCGGCCCGGGCGAGGCCACCGTCGCGGCGACGGGCACGGCGGCGCTGCAGCTCGGTTGACCGCCGGCGGTCGGGTACCAGTCCTTCATGTGGTTCGACTCCTGGTCCCAGGTCCTCCGCGTGGTCCTCGTCGGCGCCGCCGCCTACGGCGGCCTCGTCCTCCTCCTGCGCGTGTCGGGCAAGCGCACGCTGGCGAAGCTGAACGCCTACGACCTCGTGGTGACCGTGGCCCTCGGGTCGATCCTCGCGACCGTCCTGCTGAACACCGCCGTGTCGTGGTCGGAGGGCCTGACGGCGATGGCGGTGCTGGTCGTCCTCCAGCTCGTCGTCGCCGCGATCGCCGCCTGGGTGCCCGGGGGACACGCGCTCGCGACGGCGCGTCCCACGGTGCTGCTGCGGGACGGGCAGGTCGACGAGTCGGCGCTGCGGCGCAGCCGGGTGGCGCGCCAGGAGGTCTCGCAGGCGGTGCGGAGCAGCGGGCAGGGCGACCTGTCCGCTGTCGCCGCCGTCGTGCTGGAGACCGACGGCACCCTCAGCGTCGTGCCCGCGTCCGCCATCGGCGACGGCTCGGCTCTGCCCGACGCGCCCGCCGGCGGCTAGCGTCGGCCCGTGCCCGACCCCGCCGACGTCGTCCGCCACTACGTCCACGACCCGGCGCAGGTGGAGCGCGTCGTACCGGAGGTCGTCGAGCACATCGCCGTCGTGGAGTACGACGCGCGCTGGCCCGCGGCGTACGCCGGCCTCGAGCAGCGGATCCGGGCCGCGCTCGGCCACCTGGCCCTCGACGTCGAGCACGTCGGGTCCACCTCGGTGCCGGGGCTGGCGGCGAAGCCGGTGATCGACGTCGACGTGACCGTGCCCGACCCCCGCGACGAGGCGGCGTACGTGCCCGCGCTCGAGGCGGCGGGCCTCACCCTGCTGCTGCGCGAGCCCCGCTGGCACGAGCACCGCGTGTTCCGCGGCGAGACCCCGCGCGCGAACGTGCACGTGTGGGGCCCCCACTGCCCCGAGGTCGTGCGGCACCGGCTGCTGCGCGACTGGCTGCGCGCGCACCCGGCGGACCGGGAGCGGTACGCCGCCGCGAAGTGGGCCGCCGCCGAGGAGACGAACGCGGTGGGCGGGGTGGTGATGGACTACAACGCGCGCAAGGAGCCCGTCGTGCACGCCATCCTCACCGACGTGTTCCGGGCGCACGGGTTGCTCTGACGCGATACTCCCTGCCGTGACCCGCGCGAGCATCGACGAGACGTTCACCGCCCCGGCGCTCGACCCCGGGCTGTGGGTGCCCCACTACCTCCCGCACTGGACGACGCCGGAGCAGTCGGCGGCGCGCTACGACCTCGACGAGCAGGGCCTGCGGCTGCGGATCGACGCCGACCAACCTGCCTGGCGTGCGGCCGACGGCGAGATGCGGGTCAGCAACGTGCAGACCGCGACGTGGTCCGGGCCGGTCAGCGACACGGCCGGCACCCACCGCCACCGCCCCGACGGCCTCGTCGTCGTCACCGAGACGCCGACCTGGAAGGGGTGGGTGGCCGGCGCGGGGGAGGTCGTCGTGCGCGCCAGCGCGAGCCCCGACCCCACCTGCATGCTCGGCATCTGGCTGGTGGGCGTCGAGGACACAGGCGCCGACGACTCCGGCGAGCTCTGCATCGCCGAGCTGTTCGGTGACCGCATCGGCCCCGACGGCTCGACCGTGCGCGTCGGCGTCAAGGCCCACCACGACCCCCGCCTCGTCGACCAGGTCACCGACGTCGACCTGCCGATCGACGCGACCCAGCCGCACGAGTACGGCGTGCGCTGGGGCGGCGAGCTGGTGCAGTTCACCGTCGACGGCGAGGTCGTCGCGGCGAGTGCGCAGCGGCTCGACTACCCGCAGCAGCTGATGATCGACCTCTTCGAGTTCCCGGCCGACGCGCGGCGCGACCCCGCGGCGTACCCGAAGACCGCCCACGTGCACGCGGTGCGGGCCCGCGCCGGCCGACCCGACGGGGTCAGGCGCCCCTGACGAACGCGTCGGCGAGCGGGATCAACGGGTCGGGCAGCAGACCCGCCGTGGCCGGCACCTCGCCCGGCACCGCGTTCACGGGCGGGAACGCGCAGCCCACGATCGGCAGCGTCTCGTCGGCGGAGAAGGGGTCGCCCGTCGCGATGACCTCGCCGGTGGTGGCCTCCAGGAGCTCGAACTGCAGGTCCCACGTGTAGACGTCCCATGCGAGCAGGACACCGCGCGCCTCCGTGTTCTCGCAGCGCTGACGCACCTGCGCGCTGCCCGGGACGACACGGGTGCAGAGCACCGCGTTCGGCCCGCCCCAGCTGCCCGGCGCGGTCTGGACGTTCCAGGGGAGGCCCTCCGCGCCGAGGAGGTCGAAGCGGTTGTAGCCCGGGAGCTCCGGCCACTCCAGCAGCCACAGCACCCGCAGGTCCGCTGCCTCACCCGACCACGGCACGCCGTCGGCGAGCGTCGCCTCCCGGTCGCAGACGGGGGCGAGGTCGTCGGGCAGGGTGCCGTCGAGCGGCGGCAGCTCGTCGGCCGCCTCCTCGGTGCTCTCGGTGTCGCCCGTCGAGGGCGCGTCGGTCGGTGACGTGGTCTCCGTCGAGGCGTCGTCCGACGGCTCCGGCGCGGCCGTGTCGTCGCCGCCGCCCCGCAGCGCCGCCGTACCGGCCACCGCAGCGACCACCAGCACCACAGCGGCGACAGCAGCCAGCACCCAGGTGCGGGTACGCCGGCGCGCGGGGCGGGGCGCGCCGTGCCCCGGGTCGGCGGGGGCGCCGTTCGAGCCCGGCGGTCGGGATGGCAGGGGCGGCAGCGACACAGGGACTCCCGAGAGGCGTGGATCGGTCCCGGCACCCTAGGACGCTCACATCCCGCCGTGGCGATTGGTTAGGTCGCCATTCCGCCATTTGGAAGGCGGGATGTCATGCAAGGCGAGCGTCGGGGGCCACGTTCGGCATGACGTCCGGGGTGCCGGGCGGCCGCCGCCACCTGCTCCGAGGGGCCGTCGAGGGGCCGGGTCCGGACCGGAACCACCCCGCGGGTCGCAGGCGGGCACAGTTCCGTGTCGTCGTGCTGGTCGAAGTCCCGCCCGACCGATGAGTGTCGCCCGGACGGGCGGTCCACCTGCTCGACCCCCGACCGTGCAGGACGAAGGAGCCGCCGTGACCGCTGACTACACCTGGGACGTCTTCTGCACCCTCGACGGATGGGGCTCCTTCTCCGAGGGCGCCGCCTGGGGCGGCTACTGGGGCAAGCAGGGCCCGGAGCTGCTCGAGCACCGGTCCTCCCTGTTCGACACCGGCCAACGCATGGTGTTCGGGGCCACCACCTTCCGGGAGAACGCCGCGATCCTGCAGTCCGGCGTCGACCCCCACGCCCTCGACGAGTGGAACGTCCGGATGATGCGGTCCCCGGCGACGGTGATCTCCTCCACCCTGCAGGAGACGCTGGGCTGGCCGGACGCGACCATCGTGAGCGGCGACGCCGTCGACGTCGTCGGCCGCCTCAAGCAGGAGTCCGACGTGCCCCTGCGCTCGCAGGCCAGCCTGACGCTGAACTGGGCCCTGCTCGCGGCCGGGATGGTCGATCGGGTGCAGGTGACGATCTTCCCCGTCATCTCGGGACGCACCGGGACCAGCCCGATCTTCGCCGGCCTGGGGGACGTGGACCTCGAGCTCCTCGAGAGCCGGACGTTCGACGGGCGGTCCCAGGAGCTGGTCTACCGGCCCACCCCGCGGTGAGGTGGTCGACGAGCCGGTGCAGACGACGTCCTGGCCGTCGCCCTCCTCGAGCGCCGCGACGCCGTCGAGGTCGATGACGGTGGTGCCGGCTGCTGGTGCCGAGCCGCACGGCGGCGGGCTACCGGACCTACGACGACCATGACGTCGTCGTGGTCGCGCAGATCCGCACCATGCGCGACGCGGGGCTGAACGCTGCCCTGGTGCGGCGGTACCTGGACTGCGCCCGGACCGGCGAGCACGGGACGTCGCTCGAGATGTGCCCCGACCTGCGAGCGACGCTCGACGGGCTGGCCGACCGGTTCGACCGCGAGGCCCGGGCGCTCGAGCACCGGCGCGCGAGGCTGGCGGGGCTGGCAGCGGCGCCGGCGGCGCCCTCGTCCCGGCGGGTCCGCCGCCGCGGGTGACGTAGGCTTGGTCATCGTGGCTGGACCGGACTTCGACCAAGAGATCAAGCAGCTCGGCGCGACGATGCGCACCATCGAGCAGGTGCTCGACGTCGAGAGCATGCAGCGGGAGGTCGCTGCCCTCCAGGAGGAGGTCGCGGCCCCCGACCTGTGGGACGACCAGGCCAACGCGCAGCGCGTGACGGGCCGGCTCTCCGCCCTCCAGGGCGAGCTCGAGCGCTTCGAGACCCTGCGCGGCCGCATCGAGGACCTCGAGATCATGGTCGAGCTCGCGCAGGAGGAGGGTGACGCCGACTCCCTCGCGGAGGCCGTGACCGAGCTGGGCCGCCTGCACAAGGCGGTCGAGGCCCTCGAGGTGCGCACCCTCCTCAACGGCGAGTACGACGCCCGCGAGGCCCTCGTGACGATCCGCGCCGGCGCCGGCGGCGTCGACGCCGCGGACTTCGCGGAGATGCTGCTGCGGATGTACTCCCGCTGGGCCGAGCACCACAAGTACCCCGTCGAGGTGTTCGAGACCTCCTACGCGGAGGAGGCGGGCCTCAAGTCCGCGACCTTCGCCATCCACGGGCCCTACACCTACGGCACCCTCTCGGTGGAGTCGGGCACGCACCGCCTGGTGCGCATCAGCCCGTTCGACAACCAGGGCCGCCGCCAGACGTCCTTCGCCGCCGTCGAGGTCGTGCCGGTGCTCGAGCAGACCGACGAGATCGACATCCCCGACGAGGAGATCCGCGTCGACGTCTTCCGCTCCGGCGGTCCCGGCGGCCAGTCGGTCAACACCACCGACTCCGCGGTGCGCCTCACCCACCTCCCGACCGGCACGGTCGTCAGCTGCCAGAACGAGAAGTCGCAGCTGCAGAACAAGGCGAGCGCCATGGTCGTGCTCAAGGCCAAGCTCCTCGCCCTGAAGAAGGCCGAGGAGAAGGCCGAGCTCGACGGGCTGCGCGGCGACGTGCAGGCGTCGTGGGGCGACCAGATGCGCAACTACGTGCTGAACCCGTACCAGATCGTCAAGGACCTGCGCACCGGCTACGAGGTCGGCAACCCCACGCCGGTCTTCGACGGCGAGATCGACGGCTTCCTCGAGGCGGGCATCCGCTGGCGCCGCGGCGCCGAGAAGGCCGACGCGAGCTGAGCCGGCTGGCGCCCAGCCGACCCCGGCCGGCGCTCAGTCCTGGGGGCCGGCCGCCACCGCGACGGCGGCGCACCAGTCGGAGGTGCGCTGCACCGTGGCCGCCTCGTCGAACGTCGCGGAGACCGGCACCCGCAGCGTGCAGGTGAGCCACGCGTCGCCCAGCAGCCCGCGGAACGAGACTTCCGCGACGCCCTCGGCGCCGCACACCTGGGCCAGGGAGGGCGCGCCGTACGCCGGCTGCCCCTCGAGCACGCGGCACCCCTCGGTCGCCGCCGTCTCCGCGACGTACGCCGCGGCCGCCGCCGGGGTCGCCGGCGGCACGAACACCCACGCCGAGGCGGCCGGGCTGGTGGGCGCGGCGGCCCCGCCCGCGCCGTACCAGCGGCACCCCACCTCGTGCACGAGGTCCTCGCGGCCGGGGGCGATCTCGGTGGGCGCTCCGGTGTCCCACGGCACCGCCTCGGTGGGCGCGGCGCCCAGCGCGGCGGTGACCGCCTCCTCCGTGACGTCGTCGCAGAACGGCGAGCGGTCGACCTCCAGGGTCGCGGTGTCGAGGTCGGCGAGCGTCGGAGGCGCCGTGGTCGTGGGCGCGGCCGTCGGCGCCTCGCCTCCGCCCCCGCCGTCGTCGCCCGTGCAGGCGGCCGTGCCGAGGGCGAGCGCGGTGAGCGCGGCGAGGGCCGCGATCGTGCCGGCGGGGCGGCGGCGGGAGGGCACCGGGCGGTTCACCCGGTCGACCCTAGCCACCGCCCGCGTCAGAGCGGCAGGGGCGGGTTCGCCGAGTCGAGGTGCTCCACCGTCGTGAAGACGAGCTCGGCGTCGCCGGCGTTCTCGATGTCGTGCAGCAGGAACTCCCCGGGCCCGAACGTGAAGTGGCGCGTCTCCCCGGCGGCGTAGGACACCTCCCGTGTCGTGCCGTCCGCCGTGTGCTGGCGCGAGGTGCCCGCGTTCACGGCGGTCCAGAAGTAGTCGAGCACGTGGCGGTGCGCGTGCCAGCGCTCGCCGGGCGCGAGGCGGATCTCCCACACCCGCACGCGGGCGTCCTCGCTCAGCAGCCGCCCGCCGACGTGGCCGTCGTGGGCGTGGGCCTCGAACTCGGCGTGCAGCGCGGGCGTCCAGCCATCGAAGTCGCGGGCGACGACGGTGCCGGCGAGCGGCGCGTCGGTCAGGAAGGGGGTGGTCTCGGTGCTCTCGGTGGTCACGGGGTTCCTCTCGGTGGTGGGTCAGCGCCCGGGGCCGTAGAGCCCGAAGCGGAGGTCGGGGTCGCCCGGCACCCAGGTGCCGTGGACCTGGGAGCGGTCGCCCATCTCCTGCACCCGGCGCAGCAGGCGCTGGCCGAGCTCGAGCTGGGAGGGCTCCCACTTCGCGAGCGCCTCGGCGACGTCGCCGGAGCCCTCCGCGAGGGCGTCGTGCAGGGCCCAGGCGTTGGCGGCGGCCTTCGCGGTGCCGGCGGCGGCGTGGGGGCGGGCCGCGCTCGCGGCGTCGCCGAGGAGCGCCACGCGCCCCAGCGCCATCCGGTCGACCCCGGCGTCGTGGACGGCCTGCAGGTAGGGCTGCTCGGTGCGCAGCACGACCTCGGCGGTGGCGGGGGCGAGCACCTCGGCGGCGGTGCGCCGCATCTCCTCGACGAACCGGTCCTGCACCATCCCCGGGTGCAGCGACACCTTCGTCGCGAACCCCCGGCGGTCCGTCATCAGCTCGTCGAGGTCCGCTCCGGCGGCGACGTTGCGGTACCAGACGTAGTTGAGGAGCCGCTCGCCGACCGCGCGCCCGCCGTCGGGCCCGGGGATCGGGTAGAGCGTGATGTGGGTGAGCGGTCCGACGCTGTAGGTGATCGCGTCGTGCACCAGCTCGAAGGTCTCGGCGCTGACCTGGCTCTCGGGCACGGTGCCGCGCCACCCGACGTACCCCGCGTAGCGGAGCTCGGTGTCGGGGGAGATGCGCCGCCGCGCCGCCGAGGAGATGCCGTCGGCGAAGACGACGAGGTCGGCCCGCTCGGTGGTGCCGTCGGCGAAGCGGATGTCGACGCCGTCGTCGTCTTGGGAGAAGCCCGTGGCGCAGCGGCCCAGGTGGTAGACGTCCTCGCCGAGGTCGCCGAGCAGCGCCCGGTAGAAGGTGCCCCACGAGGTGTAGCTCCACGTGACCGGGTCGTCGTGGAGCACCTCGTTGCCGGCGCCGAGGTACTGCACCCGCCGCGTGGAGGTGCTCACCTCCTCGGGGTGCCGGTCACTGCACTCGGTGAACCAGCGCAGGGTGTCGGGCTGCAGCACGATCCCGCCGCCGCGACCGTCGAGGTCGGTGGGGGTGCGCTCGAAGACGTGCACGTCGAAGCCGAGGCGGCGCAGCAGCAGCGCCGTCGTCAGGCCGCCGATGGAGCCGCCGACGACCGCGGCCGTGTGGCCGCTCCAGTCGTGGGCGCCGGGGGTGGTGTCAGTCATCGTGGTCCGCCTTCCGGGGAGCGGTGGGGTCGAGGCCGAGGAAGCGGCGCGCGTTGGCCTCGAGCAGCGCGGCGTCGAGGCCGACCGCGACCGGGTCGTCGACCGGTCGGGGCGTGCCCATGTCGAAGGGGTGGTCGCTGCCGCACATCAGGCGGGAGCGGTCGGCCTGCTCGGCGAGCAGGCGCAGCACCGCGGGGTCGTGGGTGAGGGTGTCGAACCACAGGTCGCGGAAGCCGTCGTGCGGCGGGCGGGCGCTGCCACGCACCTCCGCGCGCTGCTCCCAGCCGTGGCGCCAGCGGCCCAGCAGGCCCGGGGCGCACCCGCCGCCGTGCACGAAGCAGATGCGCAGGTCCGGGTGGCGCTCGACGACGCCGCCCAGCACGCAGGCGGCGACCGCCGTGGCCGTCTCGGTCGGGTTGCCGACGAGGTTGGCCAGGTAGTACGACCCCCACTCCGGCCGCGGCAGCTGCATGGGGTGCACCAGCACCGCGGCGTCCTCGGCCGCCGCGAGCGCGACGACCTCGGCGAGCGGGCCGTCGTCGAACGTGGTGGCGCCGACGAGGGGCGGAACGGCGATGCCCCGCACCACACCGGTACGGCGCAGCTCCCGCAGCTGCCGCTGCGCCCGGGCCGGGTCGTGGAGGTCGACGAGCCCGAGGCCGAGCAGTCGCCCGCCCCCGTCGCGGCAGGCCTCGACGAGCGCGGCGTTGAAGGCGTCGGCGTAGTCACCCGCGCCGGGGGCGTCGACCACGCCGAACGCGAACGGCGGCGCCGACAGCACGCGGGAGCCGAGGCCGGCGGCGTCGGTGTCGGCGGCGACCTGGTCGAGGTCGCTCATCGCGGCCGTGGGGATGGTCAGCGGCAGGTCGCCCAGGTGCAGCTCGCCGTCGCGGTCGGTGAGCGGGGGGAGCGGCGAGCCGGGCGGCAGGTCGAAGAGGTCGCGCGGCAGCCAGTGGGCGTGCACGTCGACGACGCCGGCGCGCACGACCGGGGCGGTGGGGACGCTGGGCGGGGTGGCGGTGGCGGTGCTCATCGCGCCACCGCCACCGGGGCGGCGGCGCCGGTGGCGGCCTCGAGGGCCTCGAACCGGGCGAGCACCTCGGCCTGGAGCACCGCGACGGCCGGGTCGGAGGCGCGGCGGGGGCGGGGGAGGTCGACGTCGATGACCTCGTGGACCCGGCCGCCGGGGGCCAGCACGACGATGCGGTCGGAGAGCTGCACGGCCTCGGTGACGTCGTGGGTGACGAACATGACCGTGCGCCGCGACTCCAGCCAGATCCGCTCCAGGTGCTCGCGCAGCGACCGCGACGTCATGGCGTCGAGGTGGCTGAACGGCTCGTCCATGAGCAGGACGTCGGGCTCGACGGAGAAGGCGCGGGCGATCCCGATGCGCTGCTGCTGGCCGCCGGAGAGCTGGGCGGGGAAGCGACCCTCGACGTGGGGGAGCCCCACGAGGTCGAGGTAGTGGCGGGCGCGCTCCTGCCAGCCCGAGCGGCCGTCCTGCACGAACCCCAGGTTTGCCATGACGGTGCGCCACGGCAGGAGGCGGGGGTCCTGGAAGACGTAGCCGACCTTCGCGTCCCGGCCCTGCGAGGTGAGGTCGACGGTGCCGGACGTGTGGGGCTCGATGCCCGAGACGATGTTGAGCAGTGTGGTCTTGCCGCTGCCCGAGGGGCCGACGACGGAGGTGAAGGTCTCGCCGGACAGCGTCAGGTCGATGCCGTCGAGCACACGGGTCTGGTTGCCGCGGGCGTCGGTGTAGGTCTTCACCAGGTCGCGGATCTCGATGGATGCCATGGGGGTGCCTTTCGGGAGTGGTCGGTGGGGTGCCGGCTGGGCCGGGTGGGGTGCCGGGCCGGTCAGGCCCGGCGCCAGCGGGTCGCCCAGCGCTCGACCGGGCCCAGCAGCAGCTGGTCCACGACGACGAGGAAGACGATGAAGACGACGACCCAGGCGAGGAACCCGTCGAGCTGGTTCGCGTCGTACCAGTAGCGGGAGCGCCAGCCGACGCCCGACGTGGAGCCGAACCACTCGGCGAGCAGGAGGCCGTTCCAGGCGCTCATGATCGCGAAGCGCACGGCGGCGATCGTCGAGCCCGCGACCGCCGGGGCGACCACGTGGCGCAGCACCTCGTGCCGCGGCACCCCGAAGGCCCGGGCCATGAGCCGCAGGTCGGCGGGCACGGCCCGCACCGCCTTCGCGATGTTGACCACGACGAACGGCAGGGCCGAGAGGAACACGGTGGTGACCGGGGTGAGCCAGCCGAAGCCGAACCACATGGTGGTCAGCAGCGCCCAGATCACGGCCGGTGCGGCCAGCGCGGCCATCGTGAGGTCGCTCAGCGCCGCGTCGGCGAACCGGGACAGGCCCATGAGCACCCCGAGGGCGACGCCGACCACGAGGGCGACGGCCAGGCCCAGCACGAAGCGGTTCATGCTGATCGCGAGGTTGCCCCACAGCTCGCCGAGGGCGGCCTCGCTGCGCAGCCGGTCGACGGTGGCGCCGGGGCCGGGCACCCGGTCGCCCGCGACGGTGGCCACCCACCAGCCGAGCCAGACCGTGCCGATCGCGGCGAGCAGCGCCAGGGCGTCGGTGGCGTGGGCGCGGGTGAGCCGCGGCCGGGACGAGCCCGGGGCAGCGGGTCCGGCGGGGCCGGCGGGACCGGTCGGGCCGGGGGGAGCAGCGGGGGCAGCGGGGGTGGGTGTGGTGGCCGCGGTGGTCATCGCAGCTCCTTCCGCCAGGCGAAGAGGCGGTCCTCGCCGAACGCGAGCGCGCGCTCCACGAGCACCATGAGGACGATGAAGAGGGCGGTCCAGGCGAGCATGTCGGCCACCTGGAACTCCTGGTAGGCGCGGCGGATCATGAAGCCGACGCCGTTGCTGGCGCCGAAGACCTCGGTGAGGGCCTCGACCTTCCAGGCCATGGCGAAGCCGTAGCGGACGCCGGCGAACACGAAGCTCGTCAGCGCCGGCACGTAGAGGTGGCGCGCCACGTCCGAGGGGCCCCGGTCGAAGGCCTGGCACATCGCGAGCAGCTTCCCGTCGACCGAGCGCGTGCCCTCGGCGACGTTGATCGCCACGAAGGGCGTGGCGACGAGCGCCGAGACCACGATCGGGCCGGTGGCGCCCACGCCGAAGACGACGAGGCCGAAGACCGCGTAGGTGAGGCCGGGGACGTTGCCGAGCACGAAGAGCGGCAGCGAGAAGTAGGTCGTCAGGAACCGGCTACGGCCCATGAGGAACCCGATGGGCACGCCCGCGAGGAGCGCGAGCCCGAACCCGGCGACGATCTTGGTGATGCTGGCCGTGAAGTGCTCCAGCGCCGCGCCGCTGCCGACGACGGAGGCGATCGCGCCGCCCACCTCGAAGGGGGTCGGCAGGATCGGGTCGTCGACCACCGCGGCGACGACGGCCCACAGCACGAGGGCGAGCACGCCCGTGCCGGCCGAGATGACCCAGCGGGGGGCGCCGGCCGGTCGGGGGCCGCGGCCGCGCTGCGCGGTCGGGACCGCGGCGGGGGCCGGAGCGGGCGCCGGGGCGGGGGTGAGGGAGGTGGTCACGACGGGTCCTCCTCGGAGGGTCGGAACGCCGGGTCGGGGGAGCCGGCCTCGGCCAGGCCGGTCTCGCGGAGCAGGTCGAACACGCCCGCCTCGGCGGCGGCCCACTGCTCGTCGAAGCGCACGTCCTCGACCACCCAGTCGTGCTCGGCCACGTACTCCTGCATGAAGGCGACGTCCTCGGGCGCGGAGACCGCGAAGTGCTGGGGGTAGCGGGCGATGATCTCGTCGCGGTGGGCCTGCCACTCGGCGAGCCCGCGCTCCCACAGGTCGAGGAACGCCTCGACCTCCTCGGGGTGGTCCTCCACCCAGTCGCGCCGGCCGACGAACACGTTGCCCATCGGGCCGTCGTGCCCGGGGGAGGCGAGCTCGGCGTAGAGCTCGGCGGACGACTCCCCGTCGTACAGGGCGCGGACGCTGCCCTCCCGCAGCTCGTTGGCCGAGAGGTCGGGGTAGCAGATGCACGCGTCGATCTCGCCGCGGGCCAGCAGGCTCGAGAGGTTCTGGATGTCCGCGACGACGAGCTCGAAGTCGCCGTCGCTGCTCAGCTCGAGGTCGTGCATGCGCTGCACGAGCGCGTTCCACACCAGCGTGCCGGACACGGTGGTGAAGACGCCGATGCGCTTGCCGCGCAGGTCGGCCAGCGACTCGGCCGGGTCGTCGGCGCGCACGAGGATGCGGCTGCGCTCGGAGTTGTAGCGGCCGATGATGACCGTCTCCCGCTCCGTCTGCTCCTCGAGCCCGGGCACCTCGAACGAGGCCGACGAGATGATGTCGGCGTGGCCGCCGGCGAAGAGGCCGAACTCGTCCCAGGTGGCCGAGGTCTCGATCTCGATGCCGGTCTCCTCCTCGAACTCGTCGACGATGCCCTCGTCGTTGAGGTAGTCCCAGATCGGGTCGGGGGCGAAGGTGAAGCGGATGACGCCGTCCCGTGCAGCACGGGACGAGGCGGGGCCGCCGAGGCCGGCGGCGCAGCCGGTGCCGGCGAGGAGCGCGAGCGCGACGGCGAGGGCGCCGCAGCGGCGCGCTGCTGGTGGGGTTCTCACAGGGGTCCTCCTCCGAGGAGGGTGGTCGGGTGTGCCGGTCGGGCCGTTGTGACGGCCGTCACGAGGGCTTCAGCGTCCCGCCCCGACGGCGCGCCCGGCAATGTCGGCGCCCACACAAGTACGGTGCGTCCCATGTCCTCTACGACACCCGACCTCGGCACCTGGCTCGACGCGGTCGCCGGCATCGCCGCGGCGGTCAGCGACGACGAGCCGGTCTCCGCGCTGCTGGGGCGGGTCGCGCAGACCGCGTGCGCGCTGCTCGACTACGACTTCTGCGCGGTCTTCCTGCCCGCCCCCGACGGCGCCTCGCTCGTCATCGCCGGCTCCCACGGCCTCTCGGCCGGGTACGTCGAGCAGGTCAACGCCGAGCGCCCGATCCTGCTCCACGTGCGCGGCGCGGAGGAGGCCCCGACGAGCGTCGCCTTCCGCACCGCCGAGGTCGTCGCGCTGGGCGACGTCGACTCCGAGCCCGCGTTCCCCTGGGGCGGTGTCGCCCACGAGCAGGGCTACCGCGCGCTCGTCGCCGTGCCGCTGCTGCAGGCGGGCCGGGCGGTCGGCACGCTCAACTGCTACCGCCGCAGCCCCCACGTCTTCGGCGCCGACGAGCTGCGGCTCGTCGCGACGCTGGCCACCCAGGTGGCCGTGGCTCTCGGCACCGCCCAGGTGCGCGCCCGCGAGCAGGGCACCATCCGCGAGCTCGAGCGCGCCGAGCGCATCCACGGCGAGCTGACCGCCGCCTCGCTGCGCGGGGAGGGCGTCGTCGGCGTCGCGACCTCGCTGGCCCGGCTCGTGGGGTGCGGCGTCGTGGTCGAGGACGTCGGCGGTGCCGTGCTCGCCGCGTCCGGGGTCGAGGGGGCCGAGGGGGTCGAGGGGGCCGCGGGAGTCCCGGGCGCCGAGGGGGCGGGCCGGGCGGCGAGCCCGGCCTTCGTCCGTCCGGTGCTGCTCGACGGCGAGGAGGTGGCGCGCATCCGCCTGGCCCGCGCGCCGGGCGACGTGGGCGGCCTGGACCTGCGCGCCGTCGAGCACGCCGCGACCGTGACGGCGCTGGAGCTGCTGCGCGAGCGGACCGCGGGCGAGGTCGAGGAGCGGCTGCGCGGCTCGCTGCTGGCCGACGTGGTGGCGGGCGGCGACCTGGCCCGGGCCCGCGTGCCGGAGCGGGCGCGCCGTACCGGGTGGGACCCGGCGCCGCCGCAGGTGCTGCTCGCCGTGCGGGAGGTGGGGGAGGCCTGGGAGGGGCGGGTGCGTGCCCCGCTGGCGGCCCTCGCCCGCGGGGTGCTGGAGGAGGCGACCCGGGGCGGCGCGCGACCGCTGGTCGCCGCCCACCGCGGCGACCTGGTGGCGCTGGTGCCGCAGCCGCCGGGGGTGGAGCGGTCGGCCGTGCTCGGCGCGGTCGCCGAGCTGGAGGACCGGGCACGGCGACGGGGGTGGGAGGTCCGGGTCGTCGTGGCCGCGGGCACCGAGGTCGCCGCGGCGCCCTCGACGTACCGGCTCGTGCGCGGGGCGCTCGACCTCGGCGCGGACGCCGGGCCGGGTGTCGTCGACCTCGAGCAGGCCGGGCTCGACCACCTGCTGCTGCGCCTCGAGGACCCCGAGCTGCTGCGCGGCTTCGTGCGCTCGGTGCTCGGCGCGGTCGTCGCCTACGACGAGGCGCGCGGCACCCGGCTGCTGCGCACGCTCGACGAGCTCGTGGCCAGCGACCTCGACCGCGCCGAGGCGGCCCGGCGCCTCCACGTGCACGTCAACACGGTGGCCCAGCGGGTGCGCCGGGTGGAGGAGCTGAGCGGGCTACGCGTCGGTCGGCCCCGCGACCTGCTGCAGCTCACCGCCGCGCTCGCCGTGGCCCGCGTCGCGGGGCTGCTCGGCGCGTGACAGCACCCGTGCGCCCCCGCCGGTCGTGAGCACCACGACGGTGCCGACGACGGCGGCGAGCGTGACGAGGGTGGTCGTGGCCGACGCGACCTCGGCGAGCAGCCCCACGGCGACGACGGGCACGGTGAGGCCGGCGTACGTCACGAGCAGCAGCGACGCCGTCACCCCGCTGCGCCGCTCGGGCGGGGCGAGGGCCACGACGCCCGCGACCGCGGAGCGGAAGGCCAGGCCGACCCCGGTGCCCGCCACGGCGGCGGCGACGAGGGCGCCGGGCAGGTTCGCGGCCAGCGCGGTGGTCGCCACGAGGGCGAGCCCGCCGCCCAGGAACACCGCCGCGCCCGCGAGCCGCCGGCTCGTCGACCACGACGCGGTCGCCAGCTGGCCGAGCGCGGCGCAGCCGAAGAGCAGGGTGACGGGCAGGTTGGCCAGGAGCACCGAGTCGACCGCGAAGACGTCGGCCATCAGCCGCGGGGCGAGCGCGGCGTAGCTGCCGAGCACCGCGAACGCCGCGCACGAGGCGAGCGCCAGCGACCAGAACGTGGCGCGCGCGTCGGGCGGCACGGCCAGCCGCTGGGGCCGGTACGGCGGACGCGGCTGCGCGGGTGCCCGCGTCTCCGGCACGAGCAGGAGGGCGGCGGTCGCCACCACGAGCGCGGCGCCGAGCACGAGGAACGGGTCGCGCAGCGGGGTGCCGGTGACCGCCAGGAGCGCGGTGCCCACGAGGGGGCCCGCCGCGAGCCCGCCGAGGTTGGCGACGACGACCGTCGAGGCGGCGGTCCGGCCACGCACGAGCAGCTCGGCGAGCGCGGCGGTCGCCGTCGGCACGAGCAGGCCGACCCCGACGCCGCAGAGCACGCGGGCCAGGAGCACGCCGGGCAGCTCGGTGGTCGCGACGAACACGGCGGCGGAGAGCACCTGGGCGGCGCCGGCGGCCAGGAGGAGGCGGCGCCGGCCGTGGACGTCGCTGAGGTGGCCGGCGAGACCGAGCGCGAGCAGCACGCCGACCGCGAAGGCCGCGAAGACGACGGTGACGGTGAGCGAGGAGAAGCCCTCGGCGCGGCGGTACTCGGCGTAGAGCGGGGTGGGCAGCGTCGCGAACGCCGCCGAGAGCGCGAAGGCCACGGCGACGACGAGGGCGCCGCGGCGGTGCCCGGGGTGCCGGGCGGGGGTGGTGGGGTGCTCCATGCCTCCAGGGTCCGCCTCTGCATTGATCGAGTCCAACGAAGTTCTTCGATCGCACTGTGCAGGTCGGACGAACAGTGCCAGGGTGGGCGGGTGGACGAGCGCAGCCTGGAGGTCTTCGTCGCGGTCGCGGAGGAGCTGAGCGTGACGCGCGCCGCCGCGCGGGTGCACGCGGCGCAGTCGACCGTCTCGGCCGCGCTGCGCTCCCTGGAGCGCGACCTGGGCGCGGTGCTCTTCGAGCGCACCACCCGGAGCATGCGGTTGACCGCGGCGGGGGAGCGGGCGGTGCCGGCGGCGCGCGAGGCCCTCGCCACGCTGGGCCGCCTGCGTGCGGAGGTGCGTGAGCCCGCGGCGGGCCTGCGGGGCCGGGTGCGGGTCGGGCTCTTCCCCGCGCTCGACGCCCTCGAGGTGCCGGCCGCGGCCGCGGCCTTCCAGGAGCGCCACCCCGACGTCGAGCTGACCCTGTCGGCGTCGCCCGCGGGGTCGACGGGCCTCCACGAGGACGTGCGGCGCGGGCGCCTCGACCTGGCCTTCTCCGCGCTGCCCCGCCCGGCGGACCTGGCGGGGCGCCTCCTCGACGAGCTGCCGCTGCTGGCGGTGCTGCCGGAGGGGCACCCGGCGGCGAGCGGGTCCGTCGTACGCCTCGAGCAGCTCGCGGACGAGCGGTGGGTGGACACGCTGCCCGGCTACGCCAACCGGGTGCTGCTCGAGACCGCCCTGGCCCGGGCGGGCCTGGAGCGCCGGCTCGTGGTGCAGGCGGGCGACCTGCCGTCGGTCGTGGCGTTCGTGCGGGCCGGCACCGGGGTCGCGGTGCTGCCCTCGATCGTGCCGACGCACGGCTGCGTCACGCGGCCGCTCGCCGACGACGTGCCCCCGTGGCGGCTGTCGGTGGTGTGGCGGGCCGGTACGCCGCTCACCGCCGCCGCGGCCGCCTTCCGCGACGAGCTCGTGGACCGGGCGGCGGCCCGGCGTGGGCCCGGCGTGGGGGAGAACACGCGCCCCACGGTCTCCGGGGGCCCGGGGAGCCTGGGCTAACGTCCCTCCGGTGATCCGCTTCGAGAAGGTCTCCATGACCTACCCCGGCCAGGGCCGTCCGGCCCTCGACGACGTCTCCCTCGACATCGAGAAGGGCGAGTTCGTCTTCCTGGTCGGTTCCTCGGGGTCCGGCAAGTCGACGTTCCTCTACCTGGTGCTGCGCGAGCTGCGTGCGACGCAGGGGCGGGTGTACGTCGCCGGCCGCGAGATCAACCGCCTCGCCAGCTGGAAGATCCCGCGGCACCGCCGCCAGATCGGCACGGTCTTCCAGGACTTCCGCCTGCTGCAGAACAAGACGGTCGCGGAGAACGTGGCCTTCGCCCTGCAGGTGATCGGCAAGCCGCGCGCCCAGATCACCGAGCTGGTGCCGCAGACGCTCGAGCTGGTGGGCCTCGACGGCAAGGCCGACCGGATGCCCGACGAGCTCTCCGGCGGTGAGCAGCAGCGGGTCGCGATCGCCCGGGCGTTCGTCAACCGGCCCAAGATCCTCATCGCCGACGAGCCGACCGGCAACCTCGACCCGTCGACCTCGGTCGGCATCATGAAGCTGCTCGACCGCATCAACCGCACCGGCACCACCGTGCTGATGTCGACCCACGACAACAGCATCGTCGACCAGATGCGCAAGCGCGTGATCGAGCTCGAGAACGGCCACCTCGTGCGCGACCAGGCCCAGGGCGTCTACGGCTTCCAGAGCTGACGCCGGCCTCACCCCGAACCAGGAGCGGATTCCCCCCACATGCAGCTGCGTTACGTCTTCACCGAGCTCGGGCAGGGCCTGCGTCGCAACGTCTCGATGCACCTCGCCGTCATCCTCACCCTCTTCGTGTCCCTGACGCTGGTGGGCGTCGGCGTGCTGCTCAAGCAGCAGGCCGACATCGCCGACCGCCAGTTCGGCAGCCAGGTCGAGATCACCGTCTACCTCTGCAACGCCACCGACATCGCGGGCAACTGCAACGGCGAGGTCACCGAGGCGCAGAAGGCCGACATCCTGCGCGCGATCGAGGACAACCCGGAGACGGCCGGTGTCCGCGAGGAGACGCAGCAGGACGCCTACGACAAGACCCTCGAGCTGGCCCGCGCCCAGGGCGACAGCCGGCTCATCGAGGGCGAGGACGCCGCGGTCACCGCCGACGACTTCAACGCCTCCATCTGGATCACGCTCAAGGACCCCGAGCAGTCGGCCGGGGTGGAGAGCGCGGTGGCGACCCTCGACGGCGTACGACGCGTGACCGACCAGCGCGAGCTGCTGGAACCCGTCTTCGACGTCCTCGGGGCCGCGCAGTGGGCCTCGATCGCCACGGCGGTGATCCTGGTCGTCGGGGCCCTGCTGCTGGTGAGCAACACGATCCGGCTGGCGGCGTTCGCGCGCCGCAAGGAGATCGGCATCATGCGGCTGGTGGGCGCCTCGACGCTCTACATCGCCCTGCCGTTCCTGCTCGAGGCGCTGGTCACGGCGCTGCTGGGCGTGCTGCTCGCCGGCGGCGCGCTGGCGGCGCTGCTGCGGTTCGTGGTGAACGACCGGGCGGCGGCCACGCTGGACTTCATGCCGTGGGTCGGGCTCGGCGAGTGGTGGGTGGCGTTCGGGCTCATCGCGCTGCTCGGCCCGCTGCTGACCGTGCTGCCGACACTCCTGCTCACGAGGAAATACCTGAAGGTCTGACCTTCGTGGTCTACCGTCGCGTGCGGTTCACTTCCCCGAACTAACGAAGGCTTCCCCATGCACCAGTTCCTCCTGCCGTCGCGGCGACGGCTCGCCGCGATCGCGGTGTCCCTCGCCGTCGCGGCCGGTGCCGCGACCGCACCCCTCGCCTACGCCGACGACGAGGACGACGAGCTCCGCGAGCGCCAGGGACAGGTGCAGGGCCAGATCGACGCGACCAACTCCGACCTCAGCGAGTCCAGCGCCCAGCTGGCGGCCGCGACGGCGCAGCTGCGCGAGTCGACCGCCCAGCTGGCCTCCGCGCAGGCCCGGCTCTCGACGGCCCGCGCCGAGCTGGGCCAGGCGCAGGCCTACGACGCCGAGATGCAGACCCGTCTCGACGCCGCCGAGGTCGAGCTGGCGGCCGCCGAGGCCGAGCTGCAGGGCGGCCGTGACGACGTCGTCGGCCAGCGCGCCCGCGTGGGCCGCCAGATCGTCGACCAGTCGATGACCCCCGACACCGACCTCGAGGCGCTCGGCGCCATGCTCGGCGCCGAGGACCTCTCCGACCTCACCCGGGCCCAGGCGGCGCGCGACACGGTGCTGGGCACCGAGGCCCGCGCGTACGACGACCTGCGGGCCGCCGAGGTCATGCTCGAGGTGCAGGAGGTCCGGGTCCAGGAGGCCCGCGACCTCGTCGCCGACGAGCGCGCCGAGGCCGCCGCGAACCTGGAGCGCATGGCCGCCCTCGAGGCCCAGGCCGCCGAGGCCGAGGCCCAGGTCGAGTCCCTCGTCGCCAGCCACGCCGAGGTCGAGGCCGCCGCCCAGGCGGCGCGCGACGCGGACCGGGCCGAGCTGGCCTCGCTGGAGTCGGAGTCGCAGCGCATCAGCAACGTCCTGCGCCAGCGCGCCGAGGCGGCCCGCCGCCGGGCCGCGGAGGCTGCCGCGGCCGAGGCCGCCCGCCGGCGCGCCAACCAGGGTGGCGGCGGTGGCGGCGGGTCCAGCAGCGGCGGCGGCTCGAGCAGCGGCGGCGGTGGTGGGGGCAGCAGCAGCGGCCTCAGCTACCCCGTCAACGGGCGCGTCACCTCGCCGTACGGCATGCGCGTGCACCCCATCTACGGCTACTACTCGCTGCACGACGGCGTGGACTTCGGTGCCGGCTGCGGCACGCCGATGTACGCGGCCGCCGACGGCGAGGTCGTCGAGCGCTACTACCAGTCGGCGTGGGGCAACCGCCTCATCATCGACAACGGCTACCTCAAGGGCGCCGGCGTCTCGACGATCTACAACCACGCGACGCGCTACGTCGTGAGCGTGGGCCAGAACGTGCGCCGCGGCCAGCTCGTGGGGTACGTCGGCTCGACCGGCTGGTCGACCGGCTGCCACCTGCACTTCACGGTCTACAAGAACGGGTCGCCGACGAACCCGATGAACTACTTCTGAGCCGTGGCCGCCACCCCCGCGACCACCCGGTGAAACCGGTTGCGGGCTGCTGGGAGAATGGACGGATGGCCAAGGAGCAGGGGCGCAAGATCGTCGCGCAGAACCGCAAGGCGCGCCACGACTACCACATCGAGGACACCTTCGAGGCCGGCATGGTCCTGCAGGGCACCGAGGTGAAGGCGCTGCGCGCCGGTCGGGCCAACCTCGTCGACGGGTTCGTCGACATCGACCACGACGAGGTGTGGCTGCACGCGGTGCACATCCCGGAGTACGCGCAGGGCTCGTGGACCAACCACGCCGCCCGCCGCAAGCGCAAGCTGCTGCTCCACCGCGCCGAGATCGACAAGATCGCGACCAAGGTCTCCAACAAGGGCTACACGATCGTGCCGCTGTCGCTCTACTTCTCCGACGGGCGGGCGAAGGTCGAGATCGCGCTGGCGAAGGGCAAGAAGTCCTACGACAAGCGCAACTCGCTGGCCGAGCGCCAGGCCAACCGCGAGAAGCAGCAGGCGCTGGGGCGCCAGCTCAAGGGCATGGACCAGGTGTGAGCCGGGACGGCGACCTGCCGGCGCTCGACGATCCGACCGAGCGCCGCGACCACCTGCACGCGGTGGTCGAGCGCCTCGGCGTCCCCGGCTTGTTCGACGTCCACACGCACTTCCTGCCGCCGCGCGTCACCGAGAAGGTGCGCGCGGTGTTCGCGTCCGCGGGCCCGCTCGTCGGCCGCGAGTGGCCGATCCGCTACCTCGACAGCGACGAGGCGAACGTCGAGCGGCTCCGCGCGTACGGCGTCCGCCGCTTCACCGCCCTGCCGTACCCGCACAAGCCGGGCATGGCGGAGTTCCTCAACGAATGGGCGGCCGGCTTCGCCGCGCGGGTGCCCGAGGCCTTGCGCTGCGCGACGTTCTTCCCCGAGCCGGGGGCGGGGGAGTACGTCGCCGCCCGGGTCGCCGCCGGCGTCCAGGTCTTCAAGGTGCACGTGCAGGTCGGCGCCTTCGACGTGCGCGACCCGCTCCTCGCGCCGGTCTGGGAGGTGCTGGAGGCCTCTGGCACGCCCGTGGTGCTGCACGCCGGCTCGGGCCCGGTGCCGACCGAGTTCACCGGCCCCGGCCCGGTCGCCGAGGTGCTCGCTCGCCACCCCCGTCTCGCGCTCGTGATGGCCCACCTGGGTGCGCCCGAGTACGACGAGTTCCTGACGATGGCGGAGACCTACGAGCGGGTGCACCTCGACACCACGATGGCGTTCACCCACTTCTTCGCCGAGACCACCGACCGCTTCGGCGAGGTGGCCGGCGGGGTGGCCGGCGAGGTCGCCGGCACGTGCCGCCACCCCGGCGACGTGCCCGACGCGCTCCTGCCCCGCTACGCGGCGCTGGGGGACAAGATCCTGTTCGGGTCGGACTTCCCGAACATCCCCTACCCCTACGTGCACCAGCTCGAGGTGCTGGAGGCGCTGCGCGAGCGGCACGCCGCGCTCGACGACGCCTGGCTCGCGAAGGTGTGCTGGCGCAACGCCGCGCGGCTGTTCGGCGACTGAACCGCCCCGGCCTTCGGTGGTTGAGGTGGCCGCGCCGGTTCCCGGTGGTTGAGGTGGCCGCGCCAGCGGCCCTCGAAACCACGCCCCGCCGCGACCCGTCTCAGGGCGCCAGGTGCGCGTGCACGAGCGAGATGACGGACGCGCCCTCGCCGGTGGCGGACGCGACGCGCTTCATCGACCCGGCGCGCACGTCACCCGCGGCGAAGACGCCGGGCACGGACGTCGCGAGGTCGGCCGGCGGCATCCCGGCGGCCCAGCTCTCCTCGGGCACGGCGCGGCCGGTGAGCACGAAGCCGTGGGCGTCGCGGGCCACCTCGGGCGGCAGCCACCCGCAGTGGGGCGCCGCGCCGATGAGCAGGAAGAGACCGTGCGCCTCGCGCCGGGTGGTGTGGCCGGTCGAGGTGTCGTGCACGTCGAGCCACTCCAGGCGCCCGTTGCCGCCGCCGTCGACGACCTGCGAGCAGGGCGCGACGTCGACGCGGGGGTTCCAGCGGATCTCGTCGATGAGGTAGTGCGACATCGTCTCGGCGAGCGAGGGGCGGCGTACGACGATCGTCACCGACCGCGCGAACCGGGCCAGGTGCAGCGCGGCCTGGCCGGCGGAGTTGCCGCCGCCGACGACCACGACGTCGTGGCCCTCCATCTCGCGGGCCACCGACGTCGCCGAGCCGTAGTGCACGCCGCGCCCGACGAGCTCCTCGATGCCGGGCACGCCGAGGCTGCGGTAGGCGACGCCGGTCGCGATCACGACGGCCCGCGCCTCGACGGTGCCGCCGTCGGTGACGACCCGGTGGCGGCCGTCGCCGGTCTCGAGCGCCGTCACCTCCCAGCCGGTCGAGAAGCGGGCGCCGAACCGCATCGCCTGGAGGCGGGCGCGCTGGGCGAGCCGCATCCCGGAGACGCCGCGCGGGAAGCCGAGGTAGTTGCGGATCATCGAGCTGGTGCCCGCCTGGCCGCCGATGGCGTCGGCCTCGACGACCACGGTCGAGAGGCCCTCGGACGCGCCGTACACCGCGGCCGCCAGGCCGGCCGGCCCCGCGCCCACGATGGCGAGGTCGACGGTGTCGGTGGACCCGACCGGCCCCGCGCCCACGATGGCGAGGTCGACGGTGTCGGTGGACCCGACCGGCTGGGGCGGGCCGTAGAACGCGGCCGCGACGGTGCGCACGTCGCGCGGCGCGATGGGGGGCCGGCCCGTGAGCGAGACGAGGGGGTAGGTCACCTCCCCGCCGGCGGCCGTGAACGCGGCGGTCATCTCCACGCCGACGGGGCTGTCGGGGGCGTGCACGAGGGTCGGCATGCCCATCCGGCCGGTGTACTCGCTGATCGCGCGCTCCAGGGTGGCGTCGGCGTCGCCGACGATGCGCACCGTGTCGACCTCGGGCGCGACCGCCGTCGAGCCCCAGTCCGACAGCAGCTCGCAGACCGCGCCGTGGAACTCCTCGTCACGCACGCCGCGGGGCATCAGCAGGTGCGCGTCGAACTTGCCGGCGGCCAGGCCGTGGCGCAGGTTCTCGCTGTCGTCGAGGAACCGCTCGTACGGCGACGCGACCAGCCGGCGGGCCGTCGGCACCAGCTCGCGCCACTCGGCGAACGCGAGGAGCGGGTGGGCGTCGGGCAGCGCGCCGTCGTGCACGAGCAGCGCGACGGTGCGGCCCTCGGCGCGGGCGGAGCGGATGGTCTCGGCGGCCTCGGCGGCCGACCGGGCGGTGCGCACGTCGTACTCACGTGCGTAGCGGCCGAACTGGTCGGCCAGCAGGGCGTGGTGGTGCTCGGAGACGAGAAGGACGACCGGCGCGGACGTGGGCACGGCCGGAGCATAGAGCCGCGGGGGCTTCCGTGGGTGACGTGCAGGTGACGGGCCTCGGGCGGTGGAATAGCGCTCGCACGGGGCTGGTTGGGGGAGGTACGCTCTGCGGAGCGGGTCGGCGGTGGTGCGCCGTCCGTGGATCACAACTCAAGAGGGGCTGATCGGTTTCGACTTGGGACGTTCGTTCCAGGAGAAGCGGGTCGAGAAGCCAGCGCCATCTCGTAAACGATCGCTGGAAAACACAGTTGCCAACACCAATCGCAACGACTTCGCTCTCGCTGCCTGAGCAGTGATCGAAGGGTCTGACCGGGCACCCGTCCTCGTCCCGGACCCAGGCCTCATCTAGAGGACTTGCTGGCCATCTCCTGTCAGGAGGGGTGGCCGGGACTTTTTCCTGACTGAGCCTGTCGGCGACGTGTCCGTGCGAGCGCCGAGGCCGAGAAAAGCGACAACACGGACTGCACCCGGAGAAGACCTGGATCAGCGCTCGAGGACCGGGGTTCGATTCCCCGCAGCTCCACCAGCAGCCCTCTGACGACGAACGGCCGCCCCACTCGGGGCGGCCGTTCGTCGTTCCAGCGCCCGCTCCGGCTCAGACCTTCCCGCGCAGGATCCGCCGGAAGTACGTCTGCGGCAGCCCGTAGCGGTCGGCGAGCCAGGTGGCGCGGCGGGGCCGGGCGAGGTCCACGAACGGCACGGAGGGCGAGGGCCGCCCCGACCGGTCGATCTCGACGAGCATCAGCCTCCGCCGGTCGGTGGTGATGGGCATGACGGTGTACCCGTCGTACTGCTCCAGGTCCGCGTCGGCGACGTCCGGGCCGGCGGTGATGTTGGCGGCGAGCACGGCGACCTGCTTGCGCAGCGCCCCGCCCGAGGGCCGGGTGCGCAGGTCGGCGCAGTCGCCGAGCGCCCACACGTTCCGGTGCTCCGGGTGCCGCAGGGTGAGCGGGTCGACGGCAGCCAGGCCCGCGGCCGTCGTGCCGGCCAGCCCGGCGTCCTCGATCCAGCGCGGCGCCCGGTAGTGCGGCACCACGTGCGCGAACGCGAGGTCGTCGACGACCTCGGTGCCGCCCGGCGTCGTCACGGTGACGGCCCGGTCGCCGAGCCGGGCCACGCGGGCGTGGCGCAGCACGCGCACGCCGTACCCTTCCAGGGTCACCTCCAGCCGACGGTCCGGCTCGGGTACGGCGACGGGCGAGGCGTCGGGCAGCACCAGGGTGACGTCGAGCCGCGACAGCACCCTGCGGCGGCGCCAGTGGTCGCACGCCATGAGCAGCGGCTTGAGCGCGGTGGGGCCGCACGGCGCGGGCTCGGGCGGCACGGTGAAGAGCACCCGCCCCGCGGTCAGGTCGCGCAGCGCCGGCCACACGCGGGGCGCCGCCTCACCGACGAACGTCGAGGCGGCCCAGCCGGCGTCGTACGCCGCCGCGAGGCCGGGGGTGGCGTCCCAGTCCTCGTCGAGGCCGGGACACAGCACGAGGGTCGTGGAGCGCAGGGTGCGACCGCCCGCGGTGGTGACGGTCGGTCCGCCCGCCGCGCCGGGGTCGACCGCGGTGACGTGGTCCTCGACCAGCGTGCAGCCCTCGGGCACCAGGCCGCGGGTGGCGCGCTCGACGGCGGACATCGGCGCGAGGCCGGCGCCCACGTAGTTGAGCAGCGGGCGGTAGTGGTGGGTGGTGCGCGGCTCGACGATCGCCACGTCCGCGACCCCCTCCCGCCGCAGCCGGGCGGCGAGCGAGATGCCGGCGTTGCCGGCACCGACGATGGTCACGTCGTGATGGTCCACACCGCCGATCCTCCCGACCGGCTCCAACTGACCGACCGACCGGCGCCGACAGGGGCTCAGCCCTGCTCGAGGATCTCCCTCATCCGCGCCAGCGTGGCGGGGATGCCCGTGCGCGCGAGCTGCTCGCGCGCGGCGATCTGCGCCTCGGCGTCGTCGGGGAACTTGGCGGCCAGGAACGCCTGCCCCTGGGGGGTGAACTCCCACGACTCCGTCAGCTCGGTGCCGCCGTCGACGGGCCGCATCGTGTAGGTCCACAGCACGTTGCCGCCCGTGACGCTCCAGCCGAACGCGCGGCCCTCGTCCGCCACCGTCACCTCGCAGCGCGTCTCCCACGTGCGGCCGGGCGTGACGTTGCGGCCGGTGAAGGTCGCCCCGACGCGGGGTCCCTCACCCTCGTCCCACCAGCAGGCCTCGCACACGGGCGACCACTCGCCCGTACGGGTCACGTCGGAGACGAGGGCGTAGACCGCCTCCGGGGAGGCGGCGATGACGGTCGAGTCGGCGAAGGTCAGCGAGTCGGTCATGGGCCCGAGTCTGCCGTCTCCGGTGACGGCCGCCTCACAGGGGCGCGACGCGGTCGGCCCAGGGCACCGACTCCTCGAGCTGGGCGGCCAGCTGCAGCAGCAGCGCCTCCCCGCCGAGCGGCGCGACCAGCTGCACGCCGAGCGGCAGCCCGTCCGCCGTCTGGTGCAGCGGCAGGGAGATCGCCGGGCGGCCCGTCACGTTGGCGAGCTGGGTGTAGGGCACCCACCCGAGGTTCTTCTGCACCATGTCGTCGACGATCGGCGTGCGGGTGAGCAGGCGCGCCGTTCCCGTGCGCAGCAGCGCGTCCGCCGCCACCCGCAGCGCCGCCGGCAGCTCGAACTCCCCGACCTTCGGCGGGGGCGTCGCCAGCGTCGGGGTGAGCAGCAGGTCGTAGGACTCGAAGTACGTCGAGAGGCGGCGCGCGTGCTGGTGGCGCCGCTCCACCGCGTCGAGGTAGTCGACGCCGGTCGTCGCGTTGCCGAGCGCCGCCATGATCCGGGTGTCGCGCTCGAAGGCCGTGTCGGGGGCGCCGCTGCGCTGCTTCGCGTCCCGCACCTCCCAGGCGATGTAGACGAACCATGCGAGCAGGAACTCCCGCGCCAGGGCGGCGTCGTCGAACGGCGCCTCCGCCAGCTCCTCCACCTCGTGGCCCAGGTCGGTGAGCGCGCGCACGGCGCCGGCCACCGCGGCGTACGCCTCGGGGTGCGGGTCGGGGGTGATGGCGGAGGGGACGCGCACGCCGATGCGCAGGCGGCCCGGGTCCTGGCCCAGCACCGAGGAGTACGGCGCGGACGGCATGCCCGGCTGGTACGGGCCCCACGGCTCGCCGCCGGCCATGACGTCGAGCAGCGCGGCGCTGTCGCGGACGGAGCGGGTGACGACGCCCTGCACCGCGGCGCCGTGCATCATCTCGCCGGCGCCGGGACCGAGCGGGGTGAGGCCGCGGCCGGGCTTGAGGCCGACGAGGCCGCAGCACGCGGCCGGGATGCGGGTCGAGCCGCCGCCGTCGTTGGCGCCGGCCGCCGGAACGATGCCCGCGGCGACCGCCGCCGCCGAGCCGCCGGAGGACCCGCCCGGCGTGCGGGTGAGGTCCCACGGGTTGCGGGCCGGGCCCCAGGCGTCGGGCTCGCTGATGGCCTTGGCGCCGAACTCCGGGAGGTTGGTCTTGCCGAAGATTGCCAGGCCCGCGTCGAGCCAGCGTTGCACGACGGTCGAGTGCTCGACGGCGGGCACGGCCTGCAGCGACCGCGACCCGTTCGAGGTGGGCAGCCCGGCGTAGTCCTGCCCGAGGTCCTTGATGAGGAACGGCACCCCGGCGAACGGGCCCGTCCGCTCCTCGTCAGCCGTGCACGGCACGTCGCGCACGATCGCGTTGATCCGCGGGTTCACCTCGGCGGCGCGCTCGCGGGCGACCTGCAGCAGCTCGGCGGCGCTGACCTGCTTCTCGGCGACCAGCCGGGCCAGGCCCGTGGCGTCGTGGCGGCGGTACTCGTCGAAGTCCATCGGTGCTCCCGTCGGCGGTGACGTGCGGTACGGGGCGATCCAACACGATCTGGGGCCGTCGTGGGCAGGGAAGCGGCGCGCGCTCCGGCTCAGCCCGCCTCCGCGTCCCACCACCGCAGCACGCGCAGCGCCTGAAATGTCAGCCACGGGCTCGGCTCGCCCTCGTCCACGTCGACCGCGAACCACGTGCGGCCCCGGTGCGGCGGGCCCTGCAGCCAGCGCCCGTCGGGCTGCTGCTGGTCGCGGAGGGTCGCGACGGCCTCGGCGAGGCGCGGGTCCGGCGGGGTGCCGTCGTGCGCCGCCGCGGCGCGGAAGTGGTCGAGCGCGTTGAGGACGTCGTAGTAGGCCCGCGGCGGGTACGTCGGACGCAGCGCCCACGGTGCGACCGTCTCACCGGTGGACAGGCGGCGGTGGAGGCGGCGCACCAGCAGGTACTCCTCGCCGGCGCGCCGGGCCTCCCGGGTGCGCTCGGCGTCCCCGGTGCGCACCGCGTGGTCGAGCAGCCCCTTCACCGCGTTGAGCGTGGAGTGGAACGAGGAGCGCTGGGAGCCGTCGACCCAGGAGCAGTTCCAGCCGCCGTCGGGCAGGCGGTGGGTGAGGAACCAGTCGACGATCCCGTCGACGTCCGCCCCGAGCCACAGCCCGTTCGACAGGGTCCACGAGTTGATGCAGACGTCGACCTCGCCTCCCCAGTAGGGGAGGTCGTCGTACTCCCACCGGCAGCCCGCGGCGAGGCGCTCCGCCGTACCGGGGAGGACGGAGGCGTCGACGCCCCACTCGCGCAGGCTGTTGAGCGACCACGTCGTCGCCGTCCACGGCTGCCCCTCCTCGTCCGCCGCGTGCTCGGAGAAGTCGGCGGGGAAGAAGGCGCCGCCCGCCCACTGGCCGTCCGGGTCCTGCTCGGCCAGCAGGCGCGCGCCGTACCCCTCCGTCGCGACCCGCGCCCGGGTCGCCGCCCACACCTCCTCGGGGGCGTCGAGGAGGTCTCGCTCGACCTGCCAGCGCAGGGCCGGGTCCTGGCCGAGCAGCCACTCCTGCGTCGCGGTGCCCACGTCGCCCATGCTCGCCCAGGTCCCTCAGGCCTGGTTGATCCGCACCAGGTTGCCGGCGGGGTCGCGGAAGGCGCAGTCGCGCACGCCGTAGTCCTGGTCGGTCGGCTCCTGCACCACCTCGGCGCCGGTGGCCTCGATGCGCGCGAAGTCGGCGTCCAGGTCGTCGCTGGCCAGCGTCAGCGCGGTGAACGTGCCCTTCGCGATGAGGTCGAGCACCACGCGGCGCTCCTCGTCGCTGATGGTCGGGTCGACGGCCGGCGGGTGCAGCACGATCGACGTGCCGGTGCCACCGGGCGGGCCCACCGTGATCCAGCGCATCTGCTCGTGGCCGACGTCGTTGTGGACCTCGAGGCCCAGCGCGTCGCGGTAGAACGCCAGCGAGGCCTCGGCGTCGGTGTGGGGGAGGAACGCGTGGTGGATGCTCAGGCTCATGCCGCTCAACCTAGGCGCGGGTCGACCCGGGGTGCTTCTCCGTTCCTGACCGGTCGGGTCACCTGCTGGGCGACGCAGGGCGGGATGCCGGCGCCGTCGCCCGCCGCCGCCCGCTCGCGGTAGGTGCTCGGCGGCATCCCGACCAGCTCGGTGAACCGGGTGCTGAAGGTGCCGAGCGAGCCGTAGCCCACCGCGAAGCACACCTCGGTCACGCTCAGGTCGCCCCGGCGCAGCAGCGTCATCGCCCGCTCGATGCGCCGGGTCATGAGGTAGCTGTACGGCGACTCGCCGTAGGCCCGCCGGAACTCGCGGCTCAGGTGCCCGGCCGACCAGTGCACGCCGCGCGCCAGCGACTCGACGTCGAGCGGCTGGGCGTGCTCGCGGTCGATGCGGTCGCGCACCCGGCGCAGCAGCACGAGGTCGCGCCGTCGCTCCTCCTCGCTCGTCGCCACGGTCGACAGGGTAGTTCCGCAGGGCGCGGGGCCGCCCGGGTTTGCCGGGCGTCCGGCGGGGAGACACCGCAGTGGGCGGCGCCCGCCGTACCCGAGGGACGACGAGGGGAAGACCGATGACGACGTGGCCGGCGGACGCACAGGTGTGGCGGGAGCGGGAGGCGCGGGGCGAGGGCACGCCGTGGAGCGAGGAGGGCGTCACGTTCCTCGCCGACGGCGAGGAGCCGGCCGTGCTCGACGACTCCTACCTGACGCCCGACGACCTCGCGAACCCCGACATCGCCGCCAACGTGGCCGCCAACCGGGACACCGCGGCGCTCGTCACCTGGGTGGCGCAGCGCGAGCAGGAGGCGGCCTACGGCTACTGGCGGGGGCCGGACGACACCCCGCTGGCCGAGGCGGCGGTGGTGCGGCTCGACACCGAGGGCCAGTTCCAGGTGCTCGAGGGCCGCACCATCAGCGAGGCGCTGAGCGCCGACCACGACGGCTACCGCGTCGACTACGAGGACTACGTGGAGGCGTGCCGGGAGGCCGGCGTCGAGATCGCCGCGGGCCTCGACGACCTCGAGCAGCCCGAGCCCGCCGTGACGCCCTGGGCCTTCCACCAGCAGCGGTACGACGCGCACCGGGCCGGCTGACCCGCTGCGGGCCGCGGGCGCGGCGCGGGCTACGGTCGCCCCTCCCTCCCGAGGAGCACACGTGGACGACGACCGCCCCGGCGACGACGCCGGTCTCTGGCGCCTGCACGGCCTCGTGCCCGCGGCGGAGGAGGTCGACCTGCGCGAGGAGCTCGAGCGGGACCGCACCGTGGAGCGGGCGCTGCGCCTGCTGGGCGTCCCGGTCCGGCCCGACGAGACCGACGAGCCAGACGAGCCCGAGCAGCCGGACGAGCCGCCCATGACCGACGGCCAGGCGCTCGGGATCCTCGAGCACCTGCTGGGCGCCGAGCCGGAGCCGGAGGAGGACTGACCGTCGGGTCCTTCGGGAGTGGTTTCGAGGGGTGCTGGCGCACCCACCTCAACCACCGGAGAGGGCCCCGGCTCGCCGGTGGTCGAGGTGCTGGCGCACCCACCTCAACCACCGGAGAGGGCCCCGGCTCGCCGGTGGTTGAGGTGCTCGCGCCAGCTCGCCGGTGGTTGAGGTGCTCGCGCCAGCTCGCCGGTGGTTGAGGTGCTCGCGCCAGCTCACCGGTGGTCGAGGTGCTCGCGCCAGCTCACCGGTGGTTGAGGTGCTCGCGCCAGCTCACCGGTGGTTGAGGTGCTCGCGCCAGCTCACCGGTGGTTGAGGTGCTCGCGCCAGCTCACCGGTGGTTGAGGTGCTCGCGCCAGCTCACCGGTGGTTGAGGTGCTCGCGCCAGCTCACCGGTGGTTGAGGTGCTCGCGCTAGCGAGCCTCGAAACCACGCCCGTGTCCGCTGGTGGTTTCGAGGGCCGCTGGGGCGGCCACCTCAACCACCGGGATGGGCCGCTGGGGCGGCCACCTCAACCACCGGGATGTGCCGCTGGGGAGGCCACCTCGACCACCGGAACGACCCCCCACCCCGTCGTACCGGGGCAGGGGGTCGCGGTGGCGTCGCGCTGGGCGGGCGGGGACTACGGCTTGACGGCCAGCACCGGCACGCCGGCGCCGAGGAGCACGCGCTGGGCGACGCTGCCGAGCACGAGCTTGCCGACGGGCGAGCGCTTGCGCAGGCCCACGACGATCACGGTGCCGCCGTCGGCCTCGGCGACCTCGAGCACGGCCTCGGAGACGTCGGGCGCCATGGGGCGGCGGATGACGTGCTCGATGCCGCACTCCGCCAGCGTCTTGTCGAGGGCGTCGATGGCCGCGTCGTCGGCGTACCGCTCGTCCACCAGCGCGTCGCCGCGGGTGGCGTTGACCGCGACGATCCGCGCGGAGCGGCGGCGGGCCTCGACGATGCCGTGCTCGAGCGCCGCGCGCCCGAACTCGTCGGGGGTGTAGGCGATGACGACGGTCTCGGCGCTCATCGGACGGTCTCCTTCTCACGGGGGTCACGGGGGTCACGGGGGTCACGGGGATCGGCGGGGTTCGTGTCCTCGGCGACCTCGGCGGTCGGAGCCGCGCCGGGGCGCACCCGGGACAGCACGAGCGGCACGACGACGAGCAGCACGATGATGCAGTAGACGACCACGGCCAGCGGCTCGTCGACGAGACCGCTCACGTCGCCGTCGGAGATGGCGAGCGCCTCGCGCATCTTCGTCTCCATCAGGGGGCCGAGGATCACGCCGAGGATCAGCGGCAGCACCGGCAGCCCGAAGCGCCGCATGGCGAGGCCCAGCAGGCCGAAGACGAGCAGCAGGAACAGGTCGAACGGCTGCTGGTTCGCGGTGTAGGCGCCCAGCGAGGCGAAGAACAGGATGCCCGCGTACAGGTAGGGCCGCGGGATCCGCAGCAGCTTCGCCCACAGCGGGGCCAGCGGCAGGTTCAGCACCAGCAGCAGCGTGTTGCCGATCAGCAGGCTGGCGAGCAGCGTCCACACCAGGTCGGCGTGCTCGGTCATCAGCTGGGGGCCCGGCTGGATGCCGTAGCCCTGCAGCGCGGCCAGCATGATCGTGGCCGTCGCGGTGACGGGCAGGCCGAGCGCGAGCAGCGGCACGAAGGTGCCCGCCGCGGAGGCGTTGTTGGCGGCCTCCGGGCCGGCGACGCCCTCGATGGCACCGTCGCCGAACTCGTGGCCCTTGCGGGCCAGGCGCCGCTCCAGCACGTACGACAGGAACGTCGGGGTCTCGGCGCCACCGGCCGGCACGGCGCCGAACGGGAACCCGAGCGCGGTGCCGCGCAGCCACGGCCCCCACGAGCGGCGCCAGTCGTCGCGGCCCATCCACGGGCGACCGACGGGGATGACCGACAGGGGCTTGCGGCGCAGGTGCGCCGCGACCCACAGGGCCTCGCCGACGGCGAAGATGCCGACCGCCACCACGACGATGTCGATGCGGTCCGCGAGCAGCGGCTGGTCGAACGACAGGCGCGGCTGGCCGGTGTTGAGGTCGAGACCGACCAGCCCGATCGTCAGGCCGACGAACAGCGCGATGAACCCGCGCAGCCGCGACGACCCGAGCACGCTGGTGACGAGCACCATCGCCATGAGCATGATCGCGAGGTACGACGGGGCGCCGATCTCGACGGCGAAGTCGGCCAGGGCCGGGGCGAAGAAGACGACGAGCAGCGTGCCGATGGTGCCGGCGATGAAGGAGCCGATGGCGGCGGTCGCGAGCGCCTGGGCGGCCCGCCCCTTCTTCGCCATCCGGTTGCCCTCGAGCGCCGTCATCACCGAGGCCGACTCACCGGGTGTGTTGAGCAGGATCGAGGTGGTCGAACCGCCGTACATGCCGCCGTAGTAGATGCCGGCGAACATGATGAACGCCTGGGTCGGCTCGAGGCCGAAGGTGACGGGCAGCAGGAGCGCCACCGCCATCGCGGGACCGATGCCGGGCAGCACGCCGACGAAGGTGCCGAGCAGGACGCCGATGGCGGCCCACATCAGGTTCTCGGGGGTGAGGGCCGTCGCGAGGCCCTCGCCGAGCAGGGAGAGACTTTCCATCGTTCAGGCCCCTCTCACAGGATTCCGTCGAGGATGCCCGGCGTCAGCGGGATGCCGAGGCCGACGTAGAACGCGTACCAGCTGGCCACCGAGAGCACGACGCCGATGAGCAGGTCGCGCACCGGCGTGCGGGAGCCCAGCGCCCAGGTCGCGCCGGCGAACAGGAGCGCACCGGTGACGGCCCAGCCGAGCCAGCCGACGGTGGCGATGGTCAGCACCAGCACCGCGACGAGCTTGACGACGGTCATCCAGTCCGACCCCTGCGAGAGGTCGACGTCCTCGCCGTCGTCGAGGTCGGGCACGTCGCCGCGCAGGGCCGCGACGGCCAGCAGCACGCCGAGCCCGGTCAGCACCGCGCCGATGACGTAGGGGAACGCCTTGGGCCCGACCGGGTCGGCGAACCCGACGACGAGGGTGGAGGCGTCGTACACGGTGTAGAGGCCCACCACGACGAGCGCGGCGGCCAGGCCCAGCTGCGCGAGGTCGCGCTGCGGGGCGGCGTCCGGGCCGGCGGGCCCGGGCTGGGGGTGGGCGGTCAGGTCGCGCTCGGGCGCGGGGCAGTCGAGGGTCACGGGGCCACCTGGCTGTCGGGGGCTGGCTGAGGGGTCGGTGGGAGGGGTACGGCGCGGCTCGCCGTCGCGGGTGGCGCTCACGTCGCCAGGCCCAGCTCGTCGAGGGTGGCGGCGACGCGGGCGTCCTCCGACTCGAGGAACTCGGAGAACTCGTCACCGGTCTGCAGCGCGTCGATCCAGCCGTTGTCGGCCATCGCCTGCTGCCACTCGTCGGTGCCGTGCATCTCCTCCACGAGGTCGATGAGGCGCTGGCGCTCCTCGTCGGTGATGCCGGGCGGGGCGAGCACGCCGCGCCAGTTGTTGAAGACGAGGTCGACGCCGCCCTCGGTGACCGTCGGCACCTCGGAGAGGGTGGGGCTGTCCACGCGCTCCTCGCCGGAGACGGCCAGCGCCCGCAGGTCGCCGGAGGCGATCTGGCCCTCGAACTCGCCGAGGCCCGAGAAGCCGACCTGGATCTTGTCGCCCAGCAGCGCGGACGTCAGGGGCCCGCCGCCGTCGTACACGACGTAGCGGACCTCGCGCGGGTCGATGCCCGCCGCCTGCGCCAGCAGCATCGGGAAGAGGTGGTCGGGGCCGCCCACCGACGAGCCGCCACCGACGACGATCGAGCCCGGGTCGGCGCGCCACGCGGCGATGAAGTCCTCCAGCGTGCGGTACGGGGAGTCGCGGGGGACGAGCACGCCCTCCTGGTCCTCGATCAGCTTCGCGATCGGGGTGGCGTCCTGGGGGCGGAAGTCGTTGCCGTTGGAGTAGAGCGAGCCGACGACGCCGAGACCCATGTACATCATCAGCCGCGGGTCGCCCTCGGCGTTCATGAGGCGCGACATGGCGACCGAGCCGCCGGCGCCGATGATGTTGCTGATCTCGAAGTCGCCGCCGGTCAGGTCGTTGCGCTCCATGGCCGCGACGGCGGCACGACCGGTCTGGTCGTACCCTCCACCAGGGCTGTTCGGGATGTAGACGGTGAAGTCGTTCGACGCGTCACCGCGCGTGACGCCGCAGCCGGTGAGCGCTGCGAGCAGCACCACCGCCGAGACGGTCCCGGCAGCGCGTCGTCGCGCGGTCCGGCAGGAGAATGGGTTCCACATGTGGGGATCGTCACCGGCGGTGTGGCCCCCGTCACTCTTTGGGTCGCAATGGAGGTTCGGGAACTTGTGGTCACGGTCGCGGCTGACGCTCGCGGGGCAGTTCCTGCTGCTCCAGCTGAGCGTGCTGCTGGTCGTGCTGACGGTGGCCGGGTTCGTGACGGTGCAGCAGGCGGACTCGGCGTTCCGTGACGACCGCGGCAGCCGGCTGCGCTCCGCGGCGGAGAACCTGGCGAACACCGGCGCCGTCCGGGCGGGCCTGCAGGAGAGGTACCCGCCCGAGGAGGCGCTGGCGTCGTACGCGGGTGACGTGCGCGACCGGCTCGGGGCCGACGCCGTCTACCTCCTCGACGCCGGGGGCCTGCAGGTCATCGGTCCCGACCCGACGCGGGAGGGCGAGCAGGTCGACCTCGGCGACGGCTCGGTCCTCGAGGGCCGCGTGTGGACGGGGGACGTGCGCGAGCGCGACCGGCAGTCCCTGGCGGCGATGGTGCCCGTGCTCGCCGACACCGGCGAGCAGGTGGGCATCGTGGTGGTCGCCGAGAGGTACCCGGGCTGGCAGGCGCGCCTCGAGCGGTCGGCGCCGGACCTGGGCGTCTTCCTCGGCCTCGGGTTCGCGCTGGGCGCGGTCGGCTCCTTCGGCCTGTCCCGGCTCATCAAGCGCCGCACCCGCGGGCTCGAGCCCGCCGAGATCGGGGCGCTGGCCGACCAGCGCGAGGCGCTGCTGCACTCCATCCGCGAGGGGCTCGTCGCCGTCGCCGACGACGGCCGGGTCACCGTCGTCAACGACACGGCCCGCGAGCTGCTGGAGCTCGACCCGTCCGTCGGCCCCGGTACGGCGCTGCTCGACGCCGCGCTGCCGCCCGAGGTCGTCTCGGTGCTGGCGGCCCCGGACGCGTCCGGGACGCGGGACGCGGGCGACGACGAGGAGATCCGCGACGCCCTGCTCGTCGTCGGCGGTCGGGTGCTGGTGGTCAACCGCACCCGCGTGCGCGGCGGCGGGGTGACCGGCGGGGTCGTGGTGACGCTGCGCGACCACACCGAGCTGCTGGCCCTGCGCAGCGAGGTGCGCGCCCGCGAGTCGGTGACCGAGACGCTGCGCGCCCAGACCCACGAGTTCGCCAACCGGCTGCACACCATCTCCGGGCTGCTGCAGCTCGGCGAGCACGACGAGGCGGCGGCCGCGATCGGCACCATCGTGCGGCGCCAGGCGGAGATCAGCGACCGTGTGCGCGCCCGCGTCGAGGACCCGCAGGTGGCGGCGCTGCTCGTCGCGAAGTCCACCGTCGCCGCGGAGCGCGGCCTCGCCATCGACCTCGTGGGGGACGAGACGCTCCCGCGGCTCGACGCCGACCTCGCGGCCGACGTCGGCACCGTCCTCGGCAACCTCGTCGACAACGCGGTCGACGCGGTCGCGGGGCAGGTCGTGGGGGAGGCCGCCGGATCGGACCCCGTCGTCCGGGTGCGCCTGTGGCACGACGGCACGGCCGCCTGGGTCGAGGTCGCCGACTCCGGGCCCGGCGTCGACGCGGCCGAGCGCGAGCTGGTGTTCCAGCGCGGTTGGTCCTCGAAGGAGCCGGTCGTCGGGGGCCGCGGGATCGGACTGGCGCTCGTGCGCCAGGTCTGCCAACGTCGGGGCGGCGAGGTACGGGTCGGCGCGGGGTCGCCCGGCGCCGTGTTCACGGCGGTGCTGCCGGGAGGTCGGGCATGAGCGGGGCGGGCGGCGAGCTGCGGGTGCTCGTGGTGGACGACGACTTCATGGTCGCCTCCATCCACACCCGCTTCGTCGAGCAGGTCCCCGGGTTCGTGCCCGTCGGCGTCGCCGCGACCGGTACGGCGGCGCTCGCCGAGATCGAGCGGCTCGCCCCCGACCTCGTGCTCCTCGACGTCCACCTCCCCGACCTGTCGGGCATCGAGGTGCTCCGCCGCCTCCGCGGGCGCGGCGACGACACGGGCGTCATCATCGTGACGGCGGCCCGCGAGGTCGACACGGTGCGGGCCGCGGCCGCCGCGGGCGCGGCCCACTACCTGGTGAAGCCGTTCGAGCGCGACGACCTCGTGGCGCGCCTCGAGCACTTCCGTCGCAGCCACCAGGCGCTGGCCGCCATCGGGGCCGACGGTGGCGAGACCGGTCCGCAGCCCGAGGCCCGCACGACCCAGCACGCCATCGACGCGGTCTTCGCCCCCGTCGGTGCCGGCCGCCGCCAGCTCCCCAAGGGGCTCTCGGCGGAGACCGCGGCCGCGGTGACGGCCGAGCTGGTCGCCGACGCCGAGCTCTCCGCCGCCGAGGTCGCCGACCGGGTCGGCATCTCCCGGGTCAGCGCACGCCGCTACCTCGAGCACTTCGTCGACACGGGCGAGGCGACCGCCCGGCTGCAGTACGGCGGAGCCGGCCGCCCGCAGCGGCTCTACCGCCGCGCGGCGGGCTGAGCGCCGGCCCCCGCCGCGCCCCGCCCCGGCCCCGCCCCGGCGCGCGGCTCGGTCACGGCGCGCACAGCCACGGCCAGCAGGATGAGCACGCCCCCGGCGACGCCGACGGGCCCGAGGCGCTCGCCGGCCACCAGCGCCGCGAGCAGCGCCGCGCTCACCGGCTCCAGGAGGGTGGCGACGGTCGCCGTGCCGCTGCTCGTGGTGCGCAGCCCGGCGTAGAGCAGGCCGTAGGCCAGCGCCATCGTCGCAACGCCCAGCCACACCAGCCACGCCAGCGAGACCGGGTCGGCCGTCACGACGGGCAGCCCGTGGGCGGCCTCGACGGCGGCCCAGGGCAGGAGCAGGAGGGCGCCGACCGTCGTGGCCAGCGTGGTGAGCGCCAGGGGAGGGGCCTCCTGGCTGACGGTGCGCCCCACGAGCGTGGTGGCGGCGTAGCCCACCGCGGCGGCCACCGCGAGCCCGACCCCCAGCAGCGGTGACGGGCCCGCCGCGGCGTCGCTGCCGCCGTACGTGACCAGGGCGAGGCCGGCCAGGGCCGCGGCGAGCGCGACGAGCTCCCCCGGGCGGGGGGCCCGGCGCTCCCGCAGGCACTCGACGACCGTGACGAGCGGCGGGGCCAGGCCCAGTGCCACGACGGTCGCGACCCCGATGCCGGCGGTCAGCACGGCGGCGAAGTAGAGCCCCTGGTACGCCGCGGTCGCCACCCCCAGCAGCCCGGTGCGCACCGGGTGGCGCCGGGCGAGCGCGACGACGGCCGGGCCCTGGCGCAGCACGAGCACCACGACGAGCAGCACGAGCGCCGCCAGCCCCATCCGCCACGCGCTGACGGTGCCTGACGCCATGCCCTCGCGCTCGTGCAGCTCGTGGACGGCGAGGCCCCCGGTGCCCCACAGCACCCCGGCCGCGCACACCTGCGCGAGCCCCCGGCGGGTCGATCCGGCGGTGGCGGGAGCGGTGGGGGAGGCGGGGGTCGGCATCGGCGCGAGCCTAGGGCCCCAGGACCCCGGGCCGTTGTGGTCGGGGCCCCGCCTCCCTACCCTGCTCCCATGAGCGTCTCGGGCCCCGCGTCCCCCGTCCCGTCCCGGCCCCGGTGGCGCAGGCCGCTGCGCGGGCGGGGCACCGTCGCGGTGACCGGCCTCGTCGTGGCCGCGCTGCTCGTGACGCCGGGGGTGGGGTACGCCGACGCGACCGCGGCTGCCGCGCCGCCCGCGGTCACCGCCGAGACGGACCCGCCGAGCGGCGGGGCGAGCGAGCCGACCACGCCCGCAGAGCCGACCCAGCCCACCGAGCCCACTGCTCCCGCCGAGCCGACCGGACCCACCGGACCCGCGGTGCCGACCCAGCCCGCCCAGCCCGACGCCGGGCCGGCCGAGCCGGACGCGCCCGCGACTCCCGCGGCCGCGGAGCCCGCCCGGGTCACCGTGAGCGCCCCGGCGGGGTTCAAGGGCGACCAGGTCGACGTCACCATCCAGGTCGCCGACGCCGACGGCGCGCCGCTGGCGGGGGCGCGCGTGCGCGTCGAGCGCTTCACCTACGGCAGGTTCGCGCCCGTCTCGACCCTCACCACGGGCGCGGACGGCACGACCACGGCGACGATCGTGGTGGCGCCGTACACCCGCGACAACGTCGTGCGCGCCCTCTTCGACGCCGACGGCGAGCACGCGGGCGCGATCGGCGAGGGCCGCATCACGCTGCGGCAGCGCCGGGCGGTCGTCGAGCTGGCGGCCCCCACGAGCGTGCGCGACGAGCACCCGCTGACGCTCTGGTACGCCGTGCGCGACGAGGCCCGCAACCCGGTCACCGGCACCGTCGAGGTGCACGCCAACGACGGCTCGGGCTACAAGGTGGTCGCGGCCCGCGCCCCGCTCGCGTCGAACGGCGGCGGCAAGATCGTCGTCTCGCCCCGCCGCGGCACGAAGTACCGCGTCGTCTTCCGCCCGCAGGAGTGGATCGTCCAGGGCATCAGCCCGGAGCGGTGGGTGAACGTCGCGCCGTACGCCCCGCCCGTCGTGCTCCCCGCCGGTGCCCCGCGCCCGACCGTCTACGTGCCCCCGGCCCCCCGCGCCACCATTCCGGGGCCCGCGCCCGAGGTGCTGACGATCCCCAACCACATCTGGGCCGACATGGTGGGGCGTTCGTGGCGCCCCGGCTGCCCCGTGGGCCGGGCCGACCTGCGGCTGGTGCGCGTCAACTACCTCGGCTTCGACGGCTACCGCTACCGCGGCGAGGTCGTGGTGCACCGCTCCATCGCGACCCGCACGGCGCAGATGCTGAGCGCCCTGCACAACGGCGGCATCCCCATCCGGTCGATGGTGCGCCCCGACGGCTTCGGCTACAGCTCCCGCCTCGGCGGCGCCGACGACTACAAGTCGATGGCCGCCGACAACACCTCGGCGTTCAACTGCCGCGGCGTCGTGGGCAACCCGGGCCGCCGCTCGCCGCACGCCACGGGCCGCTCCATCGACATCAACCCCTGGGAGAACCCGTACCGCTCCGCCCAGGGCGTCGTGCCCAACACGTGGTGGATCAGCCGCTCGCACCCGACGGTGGCCTGGCGCAGCCGCTCGCACCGGGTCGTGCAGATCTTGGCCAACCACGGCTTCCGCTGGACCTACGGGCTCGGCGACCTGCACCACTTCGACGGCTGAGCGCCCGTGCCACCCGCACGGGCCGCGTCGCCCGCGGGGTGCGTCTTCTGCGCCATCGTGGCGGGGGAGGCGGACGCCGACGTCGTGCACGCCGACGACGACCTGGTCGCGTTCCTCGACCAGCGCCCGGTGTTCCACGGCCACGTGCTGCTGGTGCCGCGCGTGCACGTCGTCACGCTCGACGAGCTGCCCGCCGCCCTGCGCGACCCGTTCCTGGCGACCGCGCAGCGGCTGTGCCGGGCCGTGGTCGACGGCCTCGGGGCGCAGGGGTCGTTCGTGGCGGTCAACAACGTCGTCAGCCAGTCGGTGCCGCACCTGCACCTGCACGTCGTGCCCCGCACGAAGGGCGACGGGCTGCGGGGGTTCTTCTGGCCCCGACACAAGTACGGCGCGGGCGAGCGCGCGGTCGTCGCGGGCCGCCTCCGCGACGCCCTGGCGGCGTCGGACGATGCCCTAGGGTGACGCGCATGGGTCGATTCGACGGACGGGTGGCAGTCATCACGGGCGCGGCGCGGGGCATCGGCTTCGGCACCGCCCAGAGGTTCGCGAGCGAGGGCGCGTCGGTCGCGGTCCTCGACCTCGACGAGGGGGCGGCCGCCGACGCGGCCGGCCGGCTCGAGCTCGCCGACGGCGCGCGGGCGGTCGGCATCGGTGCCGACGTGTCCGACGCGGCCTCGGTGGACGCGGCGGTCGAGCGGGTCGTGAGCGAGCTGGGCGGCCTCCACGTGCTGGTCAACAACGCGGGCGTCACGCGGGACAACCTGCTGTTCAAGATGACCGAGGTCGACTGGGACCTCGTCATGGGCGTGCACCTCAAGGGCGCGTTCCTCATGACCAAGGCGGCGCAGAAGCACTTCACCGAGCAGCGCTACGGCAAGGTCGTCTGCCTCTCGAGCACGTCCGCGCTCGGCAACCGCGGCCAGGCGAACTACTCGGCCGCGAAGATGGGCATCCAGGGCTTCGTGCGCACGCTCGGCATCGAGCTGGGCCCGTTCGGCATCAACGTCAACGCGGTGGCCCCCGGCTTCATCGCCACCGAGATGACCGACGCCACCGCCGCCCGGATGAAGATGAGCGTCGAGGACTTCCGCGCCGGCGTCGCCGAGCGCAACCCGGTGAAGCGCATCGGCTTGCCAGAGGACATCGCGGCCGCGGTCGCGTTCCTGGCCAGCGACGAGGCGTCGTACATCACGGGGCAGACCATCTACGTCGACGGCGGCGCCACGCTCCTCTGAGCCCGCCGCACACCGCGGCTCCCGCACGGCACCGGACGCCCCACTGGTCTCGACCAGTGGGGCGTCCTGCGTCACCCGTGCGCGTGGCGCCACCCGGTGCGCGCCCCCGCGTCGCAGACTGGCGCGCGCCGGCGGCTCAGCCGGTCGCAGCGGGACGACGAGGAGCAGGGCAGTGGCAGGTACGGCGCGGGCACGGGCCCGGCGGACGATCGGCGGGGTCGGGGCGCTCGTGCTCGCCCTGGGGGCGGCGGCCTGCTCCGGCGGGACCGGCGACGCGGCCGGCCAGGAGGGCGACGCCGCACCCGCGGTCGCCCCGGAGCCGTCGCCGACCTGGCCGTACACGGGCCTGCCCGCGGACCCGTCCGACACGACGGGGCCCGCCTTCGTGGTGAAGATCGACAACACGGCGGCGTCCGCGCCCCAGCGCGGCCTCGGCAGCGCCGACCTGGTGGTCGAGGAGCTGGTCGAGGGCGGCACCACGCGGCTCGCGGCGTTCTTCCACACCGAGCTGCCGGACGAGGTCGGGCCGGTCCGTTCCATGCGTGCCAGCGACATCGGCATCGTGCCCGCCGACGACACGACCGTCGTCACCAGCGGCGCGGCGCAGCGCACGATCACGCGGCTCCGGGACGCCGGGGTGAGCTTCGTGGAGGAGGAGGGCACCCCCGCCGGGTTCTCCCGCAGCGACGCCCGCCGGATCCCCTACAACCTCTTCGCCGACCTCACCGAGGTCGAGGGCGCCCCGTCCGACGGGGAGCGCCCCGACGACTACCTCGAGTGGGGCGACGGCGCGGTGTGGGCCGCGGGCGCGCCGGCCACGGAGGTCAACGTCCGGTTCTCGCCGTCGCACACGACGAGCTGGGAGCTCGACGGGGACGGCTACGCCGTCGTCGACGGCAACGCCGGTGAGGGCGACGGCTTCCGCGCCGACACCGTCGTGGCCCTCGAGGTGGAGGTGGTGGACGCCGGTTACCTCGACCCGGCGGGCAACCCCGTCCCCGAGACGGTGCTGGCGGGCACCGGCACGGCGACGCTCTTCCACGGGGGCCGCGCCGTGGAGGCCACCTGGTCCAAGGACACGGAGGCCTCCGGGCTGCGCCTGCTGACGATGGACGGCGCCGCGCTGGCCGTGCCGGCCGGGCACACGTGGATCGAGCTGGTCCCGGCCGAGACCGGGTCGATCACCTACGACTGAGCGCCGTCGGGCCCCTCGGCCGCCTCGAGCGCCTCGAGTCCCTCGGGCTCGTCGAGCTGCGCGGTCGTGGGGAGCGCGACGCCCCCGTCCCGCATGAGCTGCATCCCGCCGAGGATGTAGCCGACGACGACCTCCACGCGGCGGCTGGCCGCGCCCGGGTCGTCGCTGTCGGCGACGAACTCGCCGGCGGCCGACAGCGCACCGAAGAACACGCTGCTGAAGGACGACAGCAGGAGCTCGTCGAGCGGGGCGCGCGGGTCGGCGAGCACGTCGGCGACCATGTCGTGCACGAGGGCGAAGCTCGTGCGCTCCTGCTGCTCCCGGATGCGCTCGTAGCCGAGCACGGCGGGCCCCTCCTGCACGACCACGCGCCGGTACGCCGGCTGCTGCACGACCGCGACGAAGGCGCGCAGCCCGGCCAGCGCCTTGTCCCAGGGGTCGCGCGCCTGGTCCATCGAGCGCTGGATGGCCTTCACGGCCTCGCTCTCGACGCGCTCGAAGACGGCTTCGAACAGCGCCCGCTTGCCGTGGAAGTGGTGGTAGAGCGCGCCCTTGGTCACCTCGGCGCCCGCCACGATCGCGTCGAGGGAGGCTCCGGCGTACCCCTCCTCGGCGAAGAGGCGCTCGGCGACGTCGACCAGGGCCCGCTTCGTCGTCGCCGAGTACTGCGCGCGGCGGTTGGTGCCGGGCACGGACGGGAGCCCGGGCAGGCGGCGCTTGGACGACGGGGGCTTGCTCATGGCGCGGCCCAGCATAGGCGGGGTCCGCCGCCGGGCCGGTCAGGACGGCCGCCGGAGGTGAGCGTCGCCACGTGCGCGACGTCACCGTGGCGGGGCCTTCGGTCGTGGGTACCTGGTGGGCATACTCGGAGTACGTACCGCGGGTATGTGAATGCTGGACCGAAGGAGACGACCATGACGTGGAACTCGTACCACCGCCGCGGCGAGGTGCTCGCGACCGTGGCCGCGACCGCGGCCGCCCGGCGCGACGGCGTGCTGCCCACCGACGTCGCGGGCGTCGCCGAGACCTTCCGCGACGAGCTCGACCTGCTGGGCGCGCTGCAGCTGCGCTGGCACACCCGCCTGGCCGGGCGCATCGACCGCGAGCTCTCCGCGCAGCCGCTCGACCTCGAGGCCGCCGTCGTGGCCGCCTGGGTGGCGACGGCGCGCGACCTGGCCGGCGTGCGGATGGTGCTCGACCGGGCGACGGGCGAGGGCGCCGGCGAGGAGGCCGACCGCATGCTCGGCGTCGCCGTGACGAAGGAGCGCCTCATGCTCGCCGCCATGGCGGGCCGCTCGAGCTTCGACGACGCCGCGTCGGCCGCCGTCGGCGCCGCGATCGAGGACCGCGCCCGCGCGACGCTCGCCGCCGAGCCGGCGGACGCGCCCCGGCCCGGCGCCCACGCCGCGTCGTCGCGCCCCACCCTGCTCGACCGGCTGCGGGCGGCGCTCGCCGCGTGAGGCCGGTCCCGCAGCACGACCGCGACCGCCGTACCCCCCGGGGTGCGGCGGTCGCGTGCATGATGGACGCATGATCGAGCCCCGTCCCGGGATGCTCCTGGTCGCCTCGCCGGAGCTGCTGGACCCGAACTTCGCGGAGGCAGTGGTGCTGCTGCTCGACAGCGACGAGGACGGCGCCCTCGGTGTCGTGCTCAACCATCCCTCGCCCGTGCTGGTCGCCGACGTGCTCGACCAGTGGCGCGACGTGGTCTCCGACCCGGACGTCGTCTTCCGCGGCGGGCCCGTGAGCCCCGACGGCGCCCTCGGTCTCGCCCGCCCGGCGGACCCCGCGGCGCCGCCCGTCGGCTACCGCGAGGTGATCGGCGGGATGGGCATGGGCGTCGTCGACCTCGACACGCCCGTCGAGCTGCTCGAGGGCGGGCTCGCCGCGCTCCGGATCTTCGTCGGGTACGCCGGCTGGGGCCCGGGCCAGCTCGACGCGGAGGTCGCCGAGGGCAGCTGGTACGTCGTTCCCGGCGTCCCCGCGGACGCCTTCGCCGACGACCCCGACGACCTGCGCCGCGACGTGCTGCGGCGCCAGCCCGGCGAGCTCGCGTGGGCCGTGAACCGGCCGGTCGACCCCACCCTGAACTGACCCCCGGACCGCTCCGTCGAGTCGGTCGGAGCGCCCGGGGGACCGTAGGATCGACCCCGTGAGCACTCGCATCGGATTCTCCGGCCCGGGCACGAGCGGTGGCACCAGCGTGGTGGAGGACCGTCGTACGGTCCCGGTCGACGACGGTGACCACGAGCGGTTCAGCCACTACGTGCCGAAGGACAAGCTCACCGAGGCGATGGTGCTCGGCACCCCCGTGATCGCCCTGTGCGGCAAGGTCTGGGTGCCCAGCCGCGCCCCGGAGAAGTTCCCGGTCTGCCCGGAGTGCAAGGAGGTCTGGGAGTCCATGCAGGACGGCTCGGGCAAGGGCGGCGGCTCGGGCGACGAGGCGTGAGCGGGGCAGCACCCGGCAGCCCGCAGGAGCCCACCACCGTCGACCTGTCGCCGGCCTGGCCGGGGCGTGCGGCGTGGGGCACGGCCCCGTCGCTGCGTGCGTGGCAGGCGGCCGCGATGCGGCAGTACCTCGAGGACTCCCCGAAGGACTTCCTGACGGTCGCGACCCCCGGCGCCGGCAAGACCACCTTCGCGCTCTCGGTCGCCAAGGAGCTGCTGGACCGGCGCATCGTCGACCGCATCACCATCGTCGCGCCCACGGAGCACCTCAAGGTGCAGTGGGCCTCGGCGGCGGCGAAGGTCGGCATCCCGGTGGACCCGGCGTACGCCGCGGGCCAGGGCCGCACCTCGAAGGAGTACGTCGGGATCGCCGTCACCTACGCCGGTGTCGCGGTGAACCCGCTGGCGATGCGCATCCGCACGGAGCGGTTCCGCACGCTCGTGATCCTCGACGAGATCCACCACGCCGGTGACGCGCTGTCGTGGGGCGAGGGCGTCCGCGAGGCGTTCCAGCCCGCGCAGCGCCGGCTCGCCCTGACGGGCACGCCGTTCCGCTCCGACATCAACCCGATCCCGTTCGTCACCTACGCGCCGGGCCCGGACGGGATCCCGCGCTCGGTGGCCGACTACACCTACGGCTACGAGCACGCGCTCGCCGACCACGTCGTGCGGCCCGTGCTGTTCCTCGCCTACTCCGGCGAGATGCAGTGGCGCACCCGGGCCGGCGACGAGGTCGCCGCCCGGCTCGGCGAGCCGCTGACGAAGGACATGACGGCGCACGCCCTGCGCACCGCGTTGGACCCCGCCGGGTCGTGGATGCCGTCGGTCCTCGCGGCCGCCGACAAGCGGCTCTCGGAGGTACGCCGGCACGTGCCCGACGCGGGCGGTCTCGTCATCGCCACCGACCAGACCTCGGCCCGGGCCTACGCCAAGCTGCTGCGCGCGATCACCGGCGAGGCGGCCACCGTCGTGCTGAGCGACGAGAAGGCGTCGTCGAAGAAGATCTCGGAGTTCGCCGCCGCGGAGAGCCGCTGGATGGTCGCGGTCCGCATGGTGTCCGAGGGCGTCGACGTGCCGCGCCTGGCGGTCGGCGTCTACGCCACGACCACCTCCACCCCGCTGTTCTTCGCCCAGGCCGTCGGCCGCTTCGTGCGCGCCCGCAAGCGGGGGGAGACCGCATCGGTCTTCCTGCCGTCGGTGCCGCGCCTGCTCGAGTTCGCCTCCGAGCTCGAGGTGCAGCGCGACCACGTGCTGGGGCGCACGGTGAAGGACGAGGACGACATCTTCGCCGCCGAGGAGGACCTGCTCGCGCAGGCCAACGCGAGCGAGTCCGCGATGGCCGAGGAGGGCCAGCTGCCCTTCGAGGCGCTCGGGTCCGAGGCGGTCTTCGACCGGGTGCTCTACGACGGCGGCGAGTTCGGCCACGCGGGCGAGGTGAGCGTCGGCTCGGAGGAGGAGATGGACTTCCTCGGCATCCCGGGCCTCCTCGACGCCGACCAGGTGCGCGACCTGCTGCAGTCGCGGCAGTCCGAGCGTGCCCGCAAGCAGAAGGCGGCCGCCGACGCCGGCCCCGCGCCGACCCGGCCGGCCGACACCCCCGACGAGCTGACCGCGCACGAGCAGCTGGCGGTGCTCCGCCGCGAGCTCAACGGGCTGGTGGCGGCGTGGAACCACCGCACGGGGCAGCCGCACGGCGTGACCCACGCGGCGCTGCGGCGCGACTGCGGCGGCCCGCCGGCGGCCGTCGCCACCGCGGAGCAGCTGCGCGCCCGCATCGACCGCATCCGCGACTGGGCGGTGCGGCGCACGTCCTGAGGCGCCATGCTGCGTGGATCGACCCGCTCGGGAACCGGTCGCGGCCGGCGCGCGTCCTAGGGTGGACCGCAGCCCGACCGACCCAGGAGCTGATCTCGGATGGCCCACGACCGCACGCGCCTGCGCACGCCGCTGGCCGGTCTCGCCCTCGTCGCCGGTCTCGCCCTCGTCGCCGGTCTCGCACTCGCCGGGTGCGGCGCCGACGGAGGCGACGACGCGGCGCCCTCGGCGCGGGACGACTCGAGCGCGACCCCCGACGGCTCCGACGGCTCCGACGGCTCGGCCGGCTCGGGCGGCTCGAGCGGCTCCGGCGGCTCCGGCGACGCGGGGGGCACGTCGTACGACGCGGTGGTCACGGCCGCGGTGGCCGACCTCGCCGAGCGCGAGGGCGTCGACCCGGCCGACGTCACGGTCGTCTCCGACGACGCCGTGGAGTGGCGCAGCGGCGCGCTGGGCTGCCCGAGCGCGGGCGGCACGTACACCCAGGCCATCGTCCCGGGCCGGCGCGTCGTGCTGGCCGTCGGTGGCGCCGACTTCGCCTACCACGGCCCGGCCGACGGGGCCGTCTCCTACTGCGCGACCCCCGAGGCGCCCGCGGCGCAGTGAGGTCGCGCGCGGTGGCGCCCGCGCGCGGCGCGGATGCGCGACGATGACGCCGTGCCCACCTACGTCGCGTTCCTGCGGGCCATCAACCTGGGCCCGCGCCGCCGCTACCCGATGGTCGAGCTGCGCGCGGCGCTGGAGGCCGCGGGCTTCGCCGACCCCACGACCTACATCCACACCGGCAACGTGCTGCTGCGCACCCCGATGCGGAGCATCGAGCGCCTGACCGAGCGGCTCGAGGAGGCGCTGAGCGCCGAGCGGGGCTTCCCGATCGAGGTGGCCGTGCTGACGCCGGCGGAGGTCCGCACGGCCGCCGCGGAGGGCGAGGCGATGCTCGCGGCCGCCACCGCCGAGGCGGCGACCGGTGGCGCCGAGCCGCCCGCGGGGCAGTACGTCACCCTCCTGCGCGACACCCCCGCGCCGGAGGCGGCTGCCGCGTTCGAGGCGTTGTCGGGCCCCGACGCCCGGGTCCGGGTCAGCGGCCGGGCGATGCACCTGACGCTGACCGGGGGGTACGTCGCGACCCGCCTCGACAACGCCCGCGCCGAGCGCGTGCTCGGCGTCCGGGGCACCAGCCGCAACCTGACCGTCGTACGACGGGTGGCCGCCGACTGGTGCTGAGGTGTCGGCGCGGCCGGCGCGGGCGCCAGGTGGGGCCGTCTGCGACGATCGGGCGCATGGCTGTCAGCGACCTCGTGCTCGGGTGCATGTACTTCGGGACGAAGACCGACGAGCGCACCTCCCTGGCGCTGCTCGACCGCTTCGTCGAGGCGGGCGGGACCACGCTCGACACCGCCGACTGCTACGCGTTCTGGGCGTCGGACACCGGTGCCGGGGGCCAGAGCGAGGAGCTGCTGGGCACGTGGCTGCGCCGCAACCCCGGGGTCCGCGACGAGGTCGTGCTCGCCACCAAGGTCGGCCCCGAGCCCGTCGTGCCAGGCGACTTCAGCCGCCTCGTCGGTCTCGCCCCCGACGTGGTCCGCCGCTCCGTGGTCGCGAGCCGCGAGCGCCTCGGCGTCGACGTCATCGACGTCTACTGGGCCCACCTGGAGGACCGCAGCGTGCCGCTGGCGGACGTCGTCGCGACCTTCGGCTCGCTGGTCGGCGACGGCCAGGTGCGCCGGATCGGCATCTCCAACCACCCCACGTGGCGCGTCGAGCGGGCCAACGCGCTCGCCGCGGCGGCGGGCACGGAGCCGTTCACCGCGCTGCAGCTGTCGACCTCCTACGTGCGCCCGCGCCCCGACACCGAGGTGCCCGGCAAGGACCACCGCTTCGGCTTCGTCTCCGACGAGACCGTCGACTACGTCACCGAGCACCCGGGCCTGGACCTGTGGATCTACAGCCCGCTCGTGCAGGGCAGCTACGACCGCGCCGACCGGCCGTTCCCCGAGCCCTACGACCACCCCGGCACGACGCGCCGCCTCACCGTGCTGCACGAGGTGGCCGGCGAGCTCGGGGTGCGCCCCGGCCAGGTGGTGCTGGCCTGGCTGCTCGGCGGCCGACCCGCGATGCGCCCGATCGTCGGCGTCTCCTCGGCCGAGCAGCTCGACGAGGCGCTCGCCGCGGCGACGCTCGAGCTCGACCCCGACCAGCGCGCGCGGCTCGACGCCGCCCGCTGAGGGGTCCCGCGGGCGGCGGGTGCCGCCGTACGCTCGATCCATGTCCCTCCTCCTGGCGACCCCGCTGGCCCGCGTGCGGCGGGTCGTGCGCACCCTCACCGGCGACCCGACCAGCCCCCTCGCGGGCCGCACCGTGCTCGTCACCGGCGCCTCCTCGGGCGTCGGCGAGGCCACGGCCCGGGCGGTCGCCGCACGCGGCGCGACGGTGCTGCTGGTGGCGCGGCGCGCCGCGGAGCTCGACCGGGTCCGCGACGCCATCGAGGCGGCGGGGGGCACGGCGTACACCTTCGTCGTGGACCTCACCGACGGCCCCGCCGTCGACGCGCTGGTACGGCGGGTGGTCGCCGAGTTCGGGCCCGTCGACCACCTCGTCAACAACGCGGGCCGCTCGATCCGCCGCTCGCTCGACCTCACCCACGACCGGCTCCACGACTTCGAGCGCACGATGGCGGTCAACTACTTCGGGCCGCTGCGGCTGACGATGGGCCTGCTGCCGGCGATGCGGGCGCAGCGCTTCGGCCACGTGGTCAACGTCGTGACGTGGGGCGTGCAGGTGAAGAGCCCGAAGTTCGCGGCCTACATCGCCTCGAAGACCGCCCTCGACGTGTTCGGGCGCATCGCGGGCCGCGAGACCTACCGCGACAACGTGACCTTCACGAACGTCCGCCTGCCGCTGGTGCGCACCGACATGGTCGCCCCCACCGAGGCCTACTCCCGGGTCCCGGCGCTGACGCCGGAGCAGGCCGCGCTGAAGATCGTGCGGGCCTTGGAGGAGCGCCCGATCACCGTCGACGTGCTGCCCGCCCGCGTCGCCGAGATCGCGAACGTCGTCGCGCCGCGGCTCACCGACCTCGTGTTCTCGCTGGCCGACCGCGCCTTCCCCGACTCCGTCGCCGCCCGCGGCGCGGACGACCCGGGGCGCGTGCGCTCCCGCGACGGCTCGCTCGGCTGAGCCGGCCGCCCGACCGCACCCACACGTCGTACGCCGTGCCCGCGGCGCCGCGGGCGGGTGCGGGGGAGTGGTGACGGACGGGCGGGGTCAGCTGGCCTTGCGCTCGGCGGTCTTCTTCGTGGCGGTCTTCTTGGCGGCGGTCTTCTTGGTGGCCGACTTCTTGGCGGCCGGCTTCTTCGTCGTGCCCCCGCCGGCGGTCCTCGAGGCCGCCTTCTTCGCCGGCGCCTTGGCGGTGGTCTTCTTCGCGGCCGTCTTGCGCGGGGCGCTCTTCCGGGTGGGCTTCTCCTCGGCCTCGCCGGCGTCGTCCGAGCTGTCGTCGGCGGCGTCGTCCTCCGCCTCGTCCGGCACGTCCTCGCCGCGGGCCTTCTTGGCGGCCTGCACCGATCGCTGCAGCGCGGCGAGCAGGTCGACCACCTCGCCCGAGCTCTTCGTGGTGGTCTCGGTGCGCTTCACCTCGCCGCCCTCGACCTTGGCCTTGACGACCGCCTCGACCGCCTCGGCGTAGTCGTCGGTGAACTCGTCGGCGTCGAAGTCGCCCGCGAGGGTCTCCACGAGCATCCGCGCCATCTTGACCTCGGTGTCCTTCACCTCGCCGACCTCGACGGAGAAGTCGGGGGTGCGCACCTCGTCGGGCCACATCATCGTCTGCAGCACGATCACGTCGTCGCGCACCCGGAGCACGGCGATGGTGGTGCGGTTGCGGATCGCGACGGTCACGACCGCCATGCGGTCGGCGGCGAGCAGCGCCTCGCGCAGCAGGGCGTAGGGCTTGGCGCCGCTCTTCTCGGGCTCGAGGTAGTAGGACTTCTCGAAGAGCATCGGGTCGATCTGCTCGCTCGGCACGAACTTCTCGACGGCGATCTCGCGCGAGGAGCTCGACGGCAGCGACGCCAGGTCGTCCTCGTCGAGCACGACCATCTCGCCGTCCTCGGTCTCGTAGCCCTTCGCGATGTCGGCGTAGGGCACCTCCTCGCCGTCGAGCGAGCAGACGCGCTGGTAGCGGATGCGGCCGCCGTCCTTGGCGTGCACCTGGCGGAACGAGACGTCGTGGGACTCGGTCGCGGCGTAGAGCTTGACCGGCACGCTCACCAGGCCGAACGAGACCGCACCCTTCCAGATCGCGCGCATCGCCCACTCCTCTCCGTCGCCACCGGGCCACCAGCTCCGACCCCGACGGCGCCCCGGACTCATCGGGGGCGGGGAAGACCGTCGGGCGACCCGGTCAGTATCGCCTCCACCGGTACCCCGGACCAGGGCAGGATGAACGCGTGAGGACCGACCTGCGCCCGATGCTCGCGACCCGGGGCGACGCCGTGCCCGCCGGCGGGGGGTGGGTGCACGAGGTCAAGTGGGACGGGATGCGCGTCCTCGCCCACGTGCGCGACGGTGCGTTGCGCCTCGAGAGCCGCAACGGCAACACGGTCACCGCCGCCTACCCCGAGCTCGCCGGCCTGGTCGACGCGGTCGGCGGTCGCGACGCCGTGATCGACGCGGAGGTGGTCGCTTTCGCCGACGGCCGCCCCAGCTTCGCCGCCCTCGCCGACCGGATGCACGTGCGCGACACCCGCCGGGCCGCGCGCCTCGCGGCCACCCAGCCCGTCACCCTCGTCGCCTTCGACCTCCTCGAGGTCGGGGACCGCTCGTTGCTGCGCCTTCCGCTGGCCGAGCGCCGGGAGCGGCTCGAGGAGCTCGTCGCGGTCGACGACCGCTGGCAGGTGCCCCCGACGTACGACGACGGCGCCATGCTGCTGGCCGCGACGGACCAGCAGGGCCTCGAGGGCATCGTCAGCAAGCGCGCCGGGTCGACCTACCAGCCCGGCGCCCGCAGCCGCGACTGGTTGAAGTTCCCCCACCGGCGCCGCGAGTCCTACGTGGTGGGCGGCTGGCGCCCGGAGACCGGCTCGACCTCGCGGCTCGGCGCCCTCCTCGTCGGTACGCCGACCGCTTCCGGCCTGCTCTACCGCGGGCGCGTCGGCTCGGGCATCGCGGGCAAGGCGGGTCCCGTGCTGCGCGACCTGCTGGCCCCGCTGGAGCGCCCCACGAGCCCGTTCGCCGACGAGGTCCCGCGCGTCGACGCCGCGGGCACGCACTGGGTCGACCCGGTCGTGGTGGTCGACGTCGAGGCGCTCGGCCTGGGCGGCGCACCCGAGGAGTCCGGTGCGCGGCTGCGGCAGCCGTCGTACCGTGGGGTCCGAACCGACCTCGGAGCGGAGGACCTGTGAGCACACCCCCCACCACCCGCGGCGCCACGCCGTACACGGCCACGCGGCGCGCGGCCCTGGGCACCATCGGCGCCCTCGCCGTCACCGGCCTCGTGCGGCCGACGGCGGCGCAGGCCGCCAGCACCGTGCGCCTCGACGGCATCGACGTGGCCCTGCGCGCCGGCACCCGCGCCGTCGTCACGGTGAACCGCACGAGCGGCTACCGCGCCCGCGTCGCGTTCTGGCAGCTGCGCAGCGGCCGCTGGGACGTGCAGTTCCTCACCACGGACGGCCGGATCGGGTACGGCGGGCTCGTCGCCCCCGCGAGCCGCCGGCAGGGCAGCGGCGCGACGCCGCTCGGCACCCACGGGCTGATCTCGACGTTCGGGAAGTGGAACCACCAGACGCCGTGGCGGATGCCCTACCGCAGGATCATGCCGGGCGACTTCTGGGTGCAGGACAACGCGTCGGGGCACTACAACCGCTACCGGCACCAGGACCAGGGCGGGTTCCGCTGGTGGCTGAAGGGCGCGGACTCCTCGGAGCGGCTGACGGACTACGGCGCGCAGTACGAGATGAGCGTCGTGACCGACTACAACTACCGCGAGCAGGTCCGCCACCGCGGCTCCGGCATCTTCCTGCACGTGAACGGCTCGGGCGCGACCGCCGGCTGCGTCAGCGTGCCGCGGCACGTGATGGAGGCCCTGATGCTGCACCTCGAGCCCCCGCAGGTGCCGCTGATCGCGATCGGCCACTGAGGGTGCCGGCCGCGGCGGGCACGGAGGTACGGGTCGAGGTCGAGGGCCGCGTGCTGCGCCTGACCAACCTGCAGAAGGTGCTCTACCCGACGACGGGCACCACCAAGGGCGAGGTGCTCGACTACTACGCCCGCATCGCGCCGGTGCTGCTGCCGCAGCTGCGCGACCGGGCCGTGACGCGGGTGCGCTGGCCGCACGGCGTCGGGGGCCAGAGCTTCTTCGAGAAGAACGCGCCCTCCGGCACCCCGCCGTGGGTGCGCACCGCGGAGGTGTCGACGACCGGCTCGCGGCGCGCCCGCAGCACCGGCGGCGAGCCGGAGGACGGCACGATCCACTTCCCCGTCGTCGACGACCTCGCGACGCTCACCTGGCTGGTCAACCTGGCGGCGCTCGAGCTGCACGTGCACCAGTGGCGGGTCGGCCGGTCGGGCCGCTCGCGGCGCCCCGACCGCCTCGTCATCGACCTCGACCCCGGCGACCCCGCCGGGCTCCACGAGTGCTGCGTCGTCGCGCTGATGGTGCGCGACCGTCTCGCCGAGCGCGGGATGGCGACGACCCCCGTGCTCAGCGGGAGCAAGGGACTGCACCTGTACGCCGACCTCGACGCCCTGCCGTGCGCCGAGGCGCCGACCGACCCGGACGCCTCGACCGCGCTGGCCCGCGAGGCCGCGGAGGACCTGCAGCGCTCCCACGGATCGCTCGTCACCGCCACGATGACGAAGCAGCGCCGGGGCGGGAAGGTGTTCCTCGACTGGTCGCAGAACGCCGGCTCGAAGACGACCGTCGCGCCGTACTCGCTGCGGGGGCGCGACCGCCCGTTCGCGGCGGCCCCGTTGACGTGGGACGAGGTCGAGGACGGCGCCGGGGACCCGCTCGCGCTGGAGCAGATGACCTTCGACGTCGTCCTCGACCGGGTCGCCGCCCACGGCGACCTGTTCCGCGTCAGCCGATGAGGTCGCGCAGCTCCGCGATCGTGGCGGCGGGGTCGGCGGAGACCGGGGTGACGTTGATGTCGGTGACGCCGGCCTCCTCGAAGGCGGCGAGGCGCTCCTTCACGTAGGAGGCGGGGCCGACGAGGTTGGCGGCCTCGAGCCACTCGGTCGGGACGAGCGCCTCGGCCTCCTTCTTCTTGCCCGACAGGTAGAGCTCCTGGATCTCCTCGGCCTCCCGCTCGTAGCCGTACGCCTTCGCGACGTCGTTGTAGAAGTTCTTGCCCTTGGCGCCCATCCCGCCGACGTAGAGCGCGAACACCGGGCGCGCGAGGTCGAGCAGCGCGCGGGTCTCCTCGCCCTCACCGATCGCGAGCATGCCGCCCGCCATGACCTGCAGGGTGCCGAGCTCCTCGGGTCGCTTGGCCCGGCCGGCGGCGAGCGCGTCGCCCCACACGCCGGCGGCCTTCTCCGGGTGGAAGAGGTGGGGGATCCAGCCGTCGGCGTACTCGGCCGTGTGCTCGACGTTCTTCGGGCCGAGGGCGGCGATCCAGATCGGGATCGAGGAGCGCTCCGGCTTCGTCAGCAGCTTCAGCGGCTTGCCGAGACCGGTGACCGCGCCCTGCTCCTTGGTCAGCGGCAGGTTGATGAGCCCCTCGTGCTGCAACGGCTCGCGGCGCAGGCCCTGGCGGACGATCTCGACGACCTCGCGGGTGCGGGCCAGCGGCTTCTCGTAGGGAACGCCGTGGAAGCCCTCGATGACCTGCGGGCCGGAGGCGCCCAGGCCGAGGATCGCGCGGCCGCCGCTGACGTTGTCGAGGCCCGCCGCCGTCTGCAGCAGGGCGCCGGGGGTGCGGGAGAAGATGTTGAGGATCGCGGCGCCGATCTTGACCGTCTCGGTCTTCGCGGCCAGGTAGCCCATGAGCGTGGGGGAGTCGAACCCGTACGCCTCGGCCACCCACACCGAGTCGAGACCGGCCTTCTCCCAGGCGCTGACCTGGTCGGCGGCGGTGCGCGGGTTGCCGTCGTACATGAGCATGGACGCGATGCGAAGGGTCATGCCGGTCACCCTGACAGCACGACTGTCACCGTGACAACCGCCCCGTGCGGTGCGTCACGTCGCGCGGGTCAGAACCCGCCGCCACCGTCGAACCCGCCGCCACCACCGAAGCCGCCGTCGAACCCGCCCCCGTCGTGCCCGCCGCCGTCGGAGCCGCCCATGTCCCAGCCCCCGCCCGCGGTGCCGTCGGCGCCGCCGTACGCGTCGAAGGCGGACGCGTTGCTGGCCATCATGCTGAGCACGAGGACGGGGAAGAGGCCGTTCATCGCGGCCAGGCCGTAGTAGCCGTCGGCGTACGGGCGGTAGGCAGCGCCGCCGTCGTACCAGGGCACCATCTTCGCGCCGTCGCGCACCATGCGGGTGTCGGGCTCGGCGCCCGCGGCGAGCCGCTCGGCGTCGGCGCGGCAGACGGGTACGTCGCGCGCGACGCCCCCGGGCGGCGCCCACTCGACCTCCTCGGTCGACGGGCCGTGCGCGGCGTTGAAGAAGCAGGGGGCGAGCCGCTGCGGGAGCGGGTCCCCGGCCTGCCGGGCGAGCACGCAGGCCATGGCGTAGCGGCCGTCCTCCAGCGAGCGGGTCACGGCCTTGACGTCGTCGGGCCGGCGCACGTCGCGCAGCAGGTCCTTGGCGGCCTCGTAGGAGTCCAGCGCCCGCTGGTAGTCCTGCCGCATCGCGACGTCGAGGTCGGTGGCGAGGGTCTCGAGGTGGAGGTCCTGCAGCTCCTCGCCGAAGCGCGTCACGTCCTCGTCGGCGACGCGGGTGACGGCCTCGAGCGCGGCCACCCGTTCCTGCTCCCGCCGGGCGCGCGCCCGCCGGGTGGCGGCCACCGCGACAGCGGCGACCGCGACGAGGACCAGGACGACGACGGCCGCAGTCATGTCCTCGAGCCTACGAGCGGGCCGGTCGGCCCCCCGCTGGTCGCGCCGACCGCTCCGTGGGCTGCCGGTGGGCGAGGTGGCCGCGCCAGCGGCCCTCGAAACCGCGTCCCGCACCCGCTCGGTTGGTTTCGGTGGTTGAGGTGGCCGCGCTAGCGGCCCTCGGAACCACGCCCCTCGTCCCGGTCCTCCTCCTCGCCCGGCAGCAGGTCCACCAGGTCGTACGTCTCCGCCAGCGCCAGCGCCACGGTGTCCCAGGTCGCGATCGCCTCGTCGAGCCCCGGGCTCGCCAGGTCCCGCGCCCGGGCCTTCCGCCGCTCGTTCCTCACCCAGGCGGCCTGGGCCCGCGCGTAGCGGACCAGGTCGCCCACGCGGTCGGGAGAGAGGTGGGGCGGCTCCGGCGGGACGTCGCCGCGCGCGTCGTGCACGCGGGACGACGCCACCTCGTGGGGCTCGTCCGACGCAGGCTCGACCGTCGGGTCCGGGGCAGTCTCCGGCTGCTCGCCCAGGGCCTGGCGGACCTTCCGCACCTCGCTGGCGACGAACCGGCGGGCCTGCGTCGCCAGCACCACGGCCGCCTGGGTCTCGTCGAACCCGTACGAGGCCCGCAGTGCGACCACGGCCTCGTCGACGGTCGGGGCGGCGGCGACCAGCGACCAGAAGCGCTCACGGTCGCCCAGCACCGTCGCGGTGGCGGTGAGGTTCCGCAGGTGCTCTTCGTCGCGCGCGCGTTCGTCCATCCCCGCATCCAAGCAGCCGTGCCGGTCTAGGCTCTGCCGAGGAGCCCGTCGGGCCCGAGGAGGTGCACGTGGACGCGCGCAGGTACGCCGTCGTCGCCGGGACCGGGACGGTCCTCGTGGTGGCCGGGTCGCTCGACGGGTCGCTCGGGTGGTTCCTCCCGGCCGTCGCGGAGGCCGTCGTCCTCCTGGCCGGCGTCCCGCTCGCCGGGGCGGTCCGGCTGCCGGTCGCGATGGCCGGCACGTGGCTCGCGGTGGTGGGTCTCCTTGTCGTCCTGCTCGGCGGCGGCGGCGACGTCGGGTACGCGGGCGCGCTCGCCCTCGGCGCCCTGTGGGGGAGCCTCTTCCTCCTGCTGTGGGCGGTCGCGGCCGGCGTGGTGCTGCACAGCACCGGTCCCCAGCGTCTCCCGACCGACCCGGTCCCCGGCCCGGGCCGCGTGACGTCGCGCACGTCGGGGCCCGATCGGGTCCGCTGAGCCCTGTCCGGCTTGGAGGCGGGGGCCTCCGTCGTCCTATGGTGGACGGGTGAGCGCGGACGCCTGGTGCGAGCACTGTGACATGTCCCTGATCAGCTGCCCCCACGGTGCGCCGAAGCCGCCACCGGAGCCGGTGGCAGCACCCCCCGCCCCGCGGGCGACGCGCACCTCGCGCGCCACCGCCCCGGCCGGCACGGCTACGACGCGCCGGGCCACCGCCCGCGTCCCGGGAGCCCCGGCCGCGCCGGCCGCGCCCGTGCGCCGCGCGCCCCGCACCCCGCCGGGGCGCACCCCGCAGTCGGCGTTCCGCCCCTACGTCCTCGCGATCCTGGGCGACCACGCGGGCCGTCTGGAGCGCGAGCTGGTGCTCGACGAGCTGGCCGTCCGGATGGCCGGGGTCCTGCAGCGCGACGACCTCGCGGTCGGCCCCAGCGGCGAGATCCGCTGGCGGACGGTCGTGACCAAGGAGCGCCGGGCCCTCGGCGAGGACGGCCTCGTCACCTCCGGCGGCCCGGGGCTGTGGGAGCTGACCCCGGCCGGGTACGCCGCGCTCGAGGCCATCCGCGCCGCGGTCGCCGCCAGCGAGGCGGCAGCTGCCGAGGAGACCGCGCCGGAGACCCTGCCGGAGACCGCGGAGCAGCCCGCGTCCGAGTGAGCGTCGGCGCCTGTGCGCGCCGATGTCACCTCGCCGTCACCCGACGGTGGCGCCACCGTCGTCCCCGGCTGGTGCTCTCGGTGGCGTGACGGTCCAGATCACGCTCGATCCCGGACGTACGACGCCCACCCGCAGCCGCTCGGCCCTGCCGAGCCCCGCCCGGCGCGCCGTCCCCAGCCTCGTCGTCACCCCCAACGTGACGGCGCACCGCGGGGCCTCCGGCTACCGCCCCGAGCACACCCTCGACGCCTACCGCACCGCGATCCGCGCGGGCGTCGACGACATCGAGCTCGACCTCGTGTGCACGGCGGACGGCGTGCTCGTCGCCCGCCACGAGAACGAGCTCTCCGTCACGACCGACGTGGCGACCCGCCCCGAGCTCGCGCACCGGCGTACCCGCCGGGTCGTCGACGGTGTCGAGCGCGACGGCTGGTTCGTGGAGGACCTGACGGTCGCCGAGGTCAAGACGCTCACCGCCCGCGAGCGCTTCCCGGACCTGCGGGTCTCCTCCGCCGCTCACGACGGCTGCGAGGGGGTGCCCACCCTCACCGAGGTGCTCGCCATGGTGGAGGCCGAGTCGGTCCGCCGCCAGCGCGTCGTCGGCGTCATGCTCGAGCTCAAGCACGTCGAGCACGCCCGCCTGCGCGGGCTCGACGTGGAGGGCGCGCTGCTGGCCGACCTGCGCCGCCACGACCTCGACCACCCCCGGGCCCGCGTCACCGTCATGTCGTTCGAGACCGGCGTCCTGCGCCGCCTCGCGGCGCGCACGAAGGTGCAGGTCGTGCAGCTGCTCGACCTCCCCGACCGGCAGCCGCCCGACGCCGTGGTGCACGGCGAGGCCACGACGTACGGCGACCTCTCGACGCCCGAGGGCCTCGCCCGCGTCGAGGAGTACGCCGACGGCATCGGCGTCTCGAAGGCGCTCGTGCTGCCGCCCGGCGACGACGGCAGCCTGGGCCGGCCCACCACCCTCGTCCGCGACGCCCACCGGCGCTGGCTGACGGTGCAGGTCTGGACGCTGCGCGCCGAGAACCGCTTCCTGCCCACCGACCTGCGCCGCGGCGACGACCCGGCCGCGTTCGGCGACCTGGCCGCCGAGGCGGCCGCGTTCCTCGACGCCGGGGTCGACGGCCTGACGACCGACCACCCCGAGATCGCCCTCGCGGTCGTCGCCGCGCGCACCTGACGGCTCCTGTCGGGTTTGGCCCTCCGGTCCTGGGGGGTAGGCCGGTCGCGCGGCGCGGGACCACCCCGCGCGATCGACGAGGGGGATCGATGGACGCGGCGGTACGCGCGCGGCTGGACCAGCTGCGACGGCACGGTCGGAAGGGGTACGCCGAGCACGCGCCGGTCGAGGGCAGCAGCCTCGACGGTGCGGTGACGCTCGTGCTGGACGCCAGCGGATGGGTGAGCGAGGTCCGGGTCGACGACGTCCAGGCGCTGCGGGAGCCCGCGGCCCTGGCCTCGGCGGTCAACGAGGCCTACCAGGTCGCCACCCTGCGGCGGACCCTCGAGGCCACCGCCCACGACCCGGCCACGCCCGAGGAGAAGGAGGCGGGGCTCGCCCTCGTCGAGGGCCGGGGCGCGGTCCGCGTGCGGCCGGCCCCGCGGGTGCCCCTGCCGTCCCCGCCCGCCCTGTCGCCCGCCGACCTCGCCGGGCCAGGTGTCGGCGACCGCCGCCCGGCCCCGCTCCGGGGGATCTCCCGCGAGCGAGAGCTGAGCCTCGTCGCGCACTTCCCGGCCGGCTACAGCAGCCTGGAGGCCGACGCCGCCTGGTTGTCGTCGGCGTCCGCCGACGACGTGCGCTACGCACTGAAGGAGGCCTTCGCCTCCGCCTACACGAGAGGGGAGTGGTGATGGGACACGGGGACCCGGTAGCACCGGGCGGAGGGTTCAGCGTCGAGGCCCAGCGGCTCGTCGACGCGGCCTCGCGCTGGGACGACATCGGCAGCAAGCTCACGACGGCCCGCGACCACGTCAGCGCCGACTTCGACCTCGTCGGCCTGTTCGGCATCGCGGACGCCCTCTACACCGCGAGCAGCAAGCACGCGGACTTCAACGCGGCGATGGTCACCGCCCTCGACACGGGCGCGACCGCTGCGGGGCTGCTCGCCGACGGGCTCGTCGAGACCGCCAACGACTACGCGGGCACGGACACGAGCGTCGCGGACAACTTCGGGGTGCCGTCATGACCATGACGCCGGAGACGTTCCTGTCCGAGATCGACCAGGGCATCGAGGACGTCGCCACTGCGATCGGCCAGATGTTCGAGGACGTCGCCACGTGGCTGACCGAGAACGCGGAGTGGGTCGGGACCGTGATCGGCTTCGCCGGCGGCGGCATCCCCGGCGGGATCGCCGGCTGGCTCCTCGGCCGGGCCATCCAGGAGATCTACGACGGCGCCTGCGACCAGATCAGCGAGCGCTGGGACTCCGCGGTCGAGGAGATCCGGACGGCTGCCCAGAAGATCCTCGGGGACCCGCCGCGCATGGCCGGGCTGGCCGCCGACTACCGCACCGCCGTCATCGAGATCGGCGAGGTGAGCACCACCGTGGCGTCGACCAACACCGCGGTCGGCAACTACTGGGAGGGCCGCGGCTTCAACGCCTACGTCACCATCGCCGAGCAGCAGGACCAGGCGGCGAAGGCCGTCGGCACCGTGCTCGGCGAGGCGGCGTCGCTGCTCGAGGAGGGATCGGCGCGGCTGCTCACGGAGTGGGCCAACCAGATCAGCAACCTCGTGAACCTGCAGGCTGGCATCGTCAACGCCGCTGGGGGCTTCGCCAGCCTCGACAAGGCGACCGGCGCCTGGGTCGCGCCGACGATCAACCTCATCACCGAGATCGTCACCAACATCAACACGATCGTCACGGACTTCGTGAACTACTTCATCGAGCTCAACGTGACGTACGCCGGCTCGTGGGCCGACATCACCAGCGGTCTCGGCATCGAGGGACTGCCGGGAGGTGCCTGGCCGCCCTTCGACCCGTTCCTGGTCACCGACGCCAACTCCGAGGGCGGCTGGAACCCCGGCAACGGCTGAGCCGCTCGTCGTACTGCTCCCCGACTAGCGCTCGGCGCCGTCGTCCTCACCGACGGCGGCGTCGAGCCGCTCGCGGGCCCCGTCGAGCCAGGTCTGGCACGAGCGCGCCAGCAGCTCCGCGCGCTCCCAGAGGGCCAGCGACTCCTCGAGCGTCGTGCCGCCGCTCTCGAGCCGGCGTACCACCTCGACCAGCTCGTCGCGCGCCTGCTCGTAGGAGAGGGCCTCCTGCGGGGCGGCCTTCTTCTCAGCCATCGGTCTCCTCGGGTTCGCGGTCGGTGTCGCGGTCGGGGGTCAGGTCGGACTCGAGGCGCTCGAGCCGGGTGGGGGTGGCGTGGACGCGGCCGTCGGCGACCCGCACGGTCACGGGCTCGTCGACGCTGACCTGGTCGAGCTCGGTGACGACCGTTCCGTCGGCGGTCTGGAGCACGGCGTACCCCCGCCGCAGCGTCGCCAGCGGCGACAGCGACTCCGCCCGGGCCCGCCGGTGCTCGACGTCGTCCGCGGCCCGGTCGAGGCGGTGGCGCAGGGTGCGGCGGGCGCGGTCGCGCAGGGCGGCGACCTCGTCCCCCCGTACGGCGAGCAGGTGCCGCGGGTCGGCCATGGCCGGCCGGGAGCGCAGGGCGTCGAGCCCCGCCTGCTCCCGGGCGAGGAAGTGCTCGAGCACCCGGCGGGCGCGGTCGCGGGCGTGGGCGACGCCGCGCCGCTCCTCCGTCACGTCGGGCACGATGCGCTTCGCCGCGTCGGTCGGGGTGGCCGCGCGCCAGTCGGCGACGAGGTCGAGCAGCGGCGAGTCCGGCTCGTGGCCGATGGCCGAGACCACCGGTGTGCGCACCGCGTGGACGGCCCGCACGAGGCCCTCGTCGGAGAACGGCAGCAGGTCCTCCACCGAGCCGCCGCCGCGGGCGACGACGACCACGTCGACCTCGGGGTCCCGGTCGAGCCGCTCGACGGCCTCGATGACCTCCGGCGCGCACCGCTGGCCCTGCATGGCGGCGTGCACCACGCGGAACCGCACCGCCGGCCAGCGCCGCCGGGCCACCTCGAGCACGTCGCGCTCCGCAGCCGATCCGGGCGCCGTGACGAGGCCGACGACCCCGGGCAGGAACGGGAGCGGGCGCTTGAGCTCCGAGGCGAACAGGCCCTCGGCGGCGAGCAGCTGGCGGCGCCGCTCCAGCCGGGCGAGCAGCTCGCCGAGACCGACCATGCGGATCTCGCGGGCGTAGAGCGAGAAGGTGCCGCGGTTCGGGTAGTACGACGGCTTCGCGTGCACCACCACGCTGGCGCCCTCCACCAGCGGCGGGTTCAGCCCGTCGAACAGGGTGCGCGAGCAGGTCAGCGTCACCGACAGGTCGGCCACCCCGTCGCGCAGCGTCATGAAGACGGTGCTGACCCCGGGGCGGCGACTGACCTGGGCGACCTGGCCCTCGACCCACACGGCCCCGAGCCGGTCGATCCAGCCGGCGACCGCGTTGGCGATCTGCCGCACCGGTGCCGGCTGCTCGGGGGAGGTCTCGAGGGCCACGGCGGTGAGCCTAGGGGAGCGCGCCGACGCCGGCGCGCGCCGCCGTACCGAGGACTTCGGCCGTGTGCCCCGCTCGCCTAGACTCGGGACCCATGAGCACCGACCTGGGTACGCCGCGACTCCTGCCGCGCGACGACGCCGAGAGGGCCGTGCTGCTCGCGGCGCCCCGCGGCTACTGCGCCGGCGTCGACCGCGCCGTCATCACGGTCGAGAAGGCGCTCGACCTCTACGGCGCCCCCGTCTACGTGCGCAAGCAGATCGTGCACAACAAGCACGTGGTGCGCACGCTCGAGGAGCGCGGCGCCGTCTTCGTCGAGGAGATCGAGGAGATCCCCGAGGGGGCCACCGTCGTCTTCTCCGCCCACGGCGTCTCGCCGATGGTGCACGCGGAGGCCGCCGAGCGCTCCCTGAAGACCATCGACGCCACCTGCCCGCTCGTCACGAAGGTGCACCACGAGGCCATCCGCTTCGCGCGGGAGGGCTACCGCATCCTCCTCATCGGCCACGCGGGCCACGAGGAGGTCGAGGGCACGGCGGGCGAGGCGCCCGACCACATCACGCTGGTGGAGAGCCCGGACGACGTCGACGACCTCGAGTTCCCCGAGGGCACCCGGCTGTCGTGGCTCTCGCAGACGACGCTGAGCGTCGACGAGACCATGGAGACGGTGCGCCGGCTGCGCGAGAAGTTCCCGCAGCTGGAGGACCCGCCGAGCGACGACATCTGCTACGCCACCCAGAACCGCCAGGTCGCGGTGAAGGAGATCGGCGCGGGCGCCGACCTCGTCATCGTCGTGGGCTCCGGCAACTCGTCGAACTCGGTGCGGCTCGTCGAGGTCGCGCTCGAGGCGGGGGCGAAGGCGTCGTACCGCGTCGACGACGCGAGCGAGATCGACGAGGCGTGGCTCGAGGGCGTGGAGAAGGTCAGCGTCACCTCCGGTGCCTCCGTGCCGGAGGACCTCGTGGAGGGCGTGCTGGCGTTCCTCGCCGAGCGCGGCTACCCCGACGCGCGCGCCGTGCAGACCGCGGAGGAGTCGCTGATCTTCGCGCTCCCGCCCGAGCTGCGCCGCGACCTCAAGGCCGCCGGGCGGGTCTGAGCCCGTGGCCCGCTACCTCGATCTCCACCCCGTCGACCCGCAGCCGCGCCTCGTGGCGCAGGTCGTCGAGGCGTTGCGCGACGACGCGCTGATCGCCTACCCGACGGACTCGGGCTACGCGTTGGGCTGCCAGCTCGGCAACCGCGACGGGAAGGACCGGATCCTGCGGATCCGCGACCTCGACGAGAAGCACCACTTCACGCTCATGTGCTCCGACTTCTCCCAGCTCGGGCACTTCGTGCAGGTCTCCAACCACGCGTTCCGCTCCGTGAAGGCGGCGCTGCCGGGGCCCTACACGTTCATCCTGCCCGCCACCCGCGAGGTGCCGCGGCAGCTCATGCACCCGAAGAAGAAGACGGTCGGCGTGCGCATCCCCGAGCACCCCGTCGTGGCGGCCCTCCTGGCCGGGCTGGGCGAGCCGATGCTGACGAGCAGCCTGATCCTTCCCGGCGAGACCGAGCCGCGCACGATCGGCTGGGAGGTCAAGGAGGACCTCGACCACGCGGTCGACATCGTCATCGAGGCCGGTGAGACCCCCGCCGTGCCCACCACGGTCGTCGACTGGTCCGAGGACACCCCCGAGGTGCTGCGCCACGGCGCCGGCGACGCCTCACGCTTCGAGGACTGACCGGCCGCTCCGGCAGGTTCCACCGAACCCCCGACGGGGTTTGTGTCAGTAGTTGGCGTGGCGCCCGGGCCCGCTGGTCACGAAGGATGACGTGACCCAGCCCACACACGTCGACGGGAGCTCCCATGGAGCACGACGGTCCATCCGGCGCTCAGCCGCCGACAGGCACGACCGACGCCGTCAAGGCGCGCTACGACATCGACGAGATGCCGCCCCTCGGCGAGGCGGTGCTCCTCGGGGTGCAGCACGTGCTGGTGATGATGGCCAGCAACGTCACGATCCCGATCGTGCTGGCCACGGCCATCGGGGCGACGACCGGCGAGACCGCGTTCCTCGTGCAGGTCGCGCTCCTCGTGGCCGGCCTGACCACCCTCCTGCAGACCGTCGGCATCGGGCCGATCGGCGCGCGGCTGCCCATCGTGCAGGGCACCAGCTTCGGCTTCCTCGTGGTCTCGATCCCGCTCGCCCAGCAGTACGGCCTCGCGGCCGTCTTCGGCGGCGCGCTGTTCGCGGCGGTCGTCCAGGTCGGGCTCGGTCTGTCGCTGAAGTGGCTCAAGTTCCTCTTCCCGCCGCTGGTCAGCGGCATCGTGGTGCTCGTCATCGGGATCGGCCTGCTGCCGACCGGCATGGCGCTCTTCGCCGGCGGCAACGGCGCGGACGACTTCGGGTCGTGGACGAACCTCGGCCTGGCCACGGCCGTCCTGCTCATCATGCTCGTCTGCTACCGGTTCGGCCGCGGTGTCGTCGGCGCCTCGGCGGTGCTCATCAGCCTGGTGGTCGGCTACCTCATCGCCATCCCGCTCGACAAGGTGCGCTTCGAGGCGGTGGGGGACGCCGCCTGGTTCGCGGTGCCCATGCCGCTCGAGTTCGGGCTGGAGTTCCCGGCCGCGGCCTTCGTGGCCATGGGCGCGATGGCCATCGCGACCGGTGTGGAGACGATCGGCGACCTGTCCGCGATCACCAAGAGCGGCGCCGGGCGGCAGGTGACCGACAAGGAGCTGTCGGGCGGGGTCATGGCGGACGGTGTGTCGACCGGTGTCGCCGCCCTCTTCAGCGCGCTGCCCAACACGTCCTTCGGGCAGAACGTCGGCCTGGTGGCCTTCACCGGGGTGATGAGCCGTCACGTCGTGTCCATCGGCGCGGGCTTCCTCATCGTGCTGGGGCTCTTCCCCAAGATGGCCACGGTCATCGCCGTGATGCCGTCGGCGGTCATCGGCGGGGCCGCGGTCGCGATGTTCGGCATGCTCCTGGGCGCCGGCATCAAGCTTCTCGCCGAGGAGGCGCTCGACCGGCACGACATGCTCGTCATCGCCGTCTCGATCGGCGTCGGCCAGGGCTTCGCCGCGGTGCCCGGCTCGGTGGCGAAGATGCCGGAGTCGGTCGAGGTGCTCCTCACGTCGGGCATCGTGCCGGCGGCCCTCATCGCCGTGGTGCTCAACCTGCTGCGCCCCTCCGACCCGGAGCGGGAGGCCGAGCTCGACGTCGACGTGCCCCGGGTGCCCTGAGGAACCCGTCGGCGGCGCTCAGTCGCCCGTCATGCGGGCGGCGAGCGTCGCCAGGCACAGCGCGTAGCCGACGCCGAGGCCCACCGCGTGGTGCAGCACGCCGGTGACGAGCGCCTGCACGGCGCCGTCGTCCGGACGGGCCAGCGCGCCGGGCGCGAGCGCCGCCACGAGGCTGAACGCACCGACGAGCAGCAGGGGCGGCAGCACGCCGACGACGAAGACGTCGGCGCGGTCGACCAGCACGGCGAGCCCCAGGCACAGCACGATGAAGCACAGGTCGAAGAAGAGGCCGACCGTGGGGCCGAGCAGCAGGTCGAGGCCCAGGAGGCCGAGCACGCCGACGACCCCCAGCAGCACGACGCGGCGACCGGGGACGTGTCCCGTCGTCGGACGGGTGGCCGCGAGCAGGCTCACGGCACCGACCCTAGGTCGCGGCGTCAGGCGCCGCGCGCCGACGCGCCGGGGTCCGGGCGGCGCACCGGGTCGACGACCGCGTCCAGGCCCGCCTCGCCGAGCACGTCGCCGGTCTGGTCCTCCGGCTCGCGGCCGTCGTGGGGGTCGGCGACCGTCGTACGACGGGGGAGGTCGCCCACCGCGCGGGGGCCGGGCAGCTCCTCGTCGGTGACCCCGAGCTCGGCGAGCCGGCGCGCCGAGACCAGCACCCGGCTCTCCAGGGACCCGACGGCGCTGTTGTAGTGGCGCGTCGCGGCGCCGAGCGAGCGACCCAGCGCGTCGAGGTGCTCCGCCCACGTGCGCAGCCGCTGGTGCAGCTCGCGCCCGGTGCGCTGGATCTCCTCGGCCCGCTCGGCCAGCGCCTCCTGCCGCCACCCGTGGGCGACCGTGCGGAGCAGCGCGATGAGGGTGGTCGGCGTCGCCAGCACGACCTGGGCGGTGGCCGCGTGCTCGAGCAGGCCCGGGTCGGCCTCGAGCGCGGCGGCCAGGAACGCGTCGCCGGGCACGAACAGCACGACGAGCTCGGGGGAGTCGGGCAGCGCCGCCCAGTAGCGCTTCGCGCCGAGGGCGTCGACGTGGCTGCGCACCTGGCGGGCGTGCCGGGCGAGGTGGGCCCGCTGGCGCTCCGCCTGATCGGCGTCGCCGCCGTCGAGCTCGGCGGCGTCGAGGAACGCGTCGAGGGGCACCTTCGCGTCGACCACCAGCGAGCGCCCGCCCGCGAGGTGCACCACGACGTCGGGACGCAGCGCGCCGTCGGCCAGGCGCACCTGCTCGGAGAAGTCGCAGCGGTCGACCATGCCGGCCAGCTCGACGGCGCGGCGCAGGTGCAGCTCGCCCCAGCGCCCCCGCACGGTCGGGCGACGCAGCGCCGTCGCCAGCGCGTGGGTCTCGCGGCGCAGCTCACCCGTCTGGTCGCGCATGGCGGCGACCTGGGCGGTCAGCTCGCCCTGCCACACCGCGCGGTCGTGGTGGAGGTCGGCGAGCTGGTCGCCGAGCCGGTCGATGCCCTCGGCGAGGCGCAGCGCGTCGACCGCCGCCGCACGCTCGGCCGGGCGGCCCCGCGACCAGAGCACCCCGACGTACCACCCCGCCGCCACGCCGACCGCGAGCAGGGCCAGCGCCGTCACCACGTCGAGCACGTCCATGGCCGACAGCATGGCGGGGCCCACCGACGGTTCGCCGGCGCCCCGCCCGCCGGGGCGTCCGCGGCTGAGCGCCGGCGGGCCTCAGGCCTCGCCGGCCGCCAGCACGCGCGCGGCCTCGCGGGCCGCCGCCGCGTTGGCCACGCCGGCGCGGGACCCGGCCAGCTTCGCGCGCAGGTGCTCCGCCACCGTCACCGGCGGGTACGCCGACGTGCCGTCCGCGTCGCGGCAGGTCGGCAGCGTGGCGACCACGGCGTCGATGTCGCCGTCGTGGAAGTACGCCGCGCTGCGCCGCCGCCGGATCGTGCCATCGACGATCGGCGGCTTCACGCGGTGCACGGTCGACATCCAGTGGTCGTTCGTCCAGCGCGCCATGAGGTCGCCGAGGTTGATGAGCAGCGCCCCGTCGGCGGGCATGACGTCGTTCCACGACCCGTCGGCGCCCAGCACCTGCAGGCCGGCGACCTGGTCGGCCCACAGCACGGTGACGATGCCGTAGTCGGTGTGGGCCCCCATCCCGGTGAGGTCGCCGTCGAGCTCGACGGCCCCCGGCTCGAGCGCGTAGTTGTTCATCCGCAGCACGTCGACCGAGTGGCCGGTGAACGCGTCGAAGTAGCCGGGCTCCAGGCCCAGCGCGTCGGCGAACAGCGTCGTCAGGGTGCGCGCGACCCGGCCGGCCTCGTCGAAGTACGCCGACACGGCCGCCCGGAAGCCCGCCGCCCCGAGGTCCTCGTCGGGCCACACGTTCTCCGGGTAGTCCGCCAGCGGCAGGTCGAGACCGGGGAAGTCCGAGACCGCGAGGCCCACGTTGAAGGCCTCGAAGAAGTCGTGCATGCGGTTCGACGGCGCGACACCGAGGCTCAGGCTCAGCGACTCCGTCTTCGGCGGGCTGTAGCCGCGGTTCACCTCCGGCGGCGTGCGGTAGGCCTTCTTGGCCTCCAGGGGCAGCCCGAAGAACCCGTCGAGCGCGTCGGCGAAGCCGCGGAGCACGTCGTCCGGCACGCCGTGGCCGACGACCTGCACGAACCCGACGGTGCGCGCGGCCTCGTCGAACGCGGCCGCAGCCGCGGCGCGGGCGGCGGCGTCGCCCTCACCCACGTAGGCGCTGATGTCGACGGTGGGCACGTGGAAGCCGTCGGGGCCGACGCGGGCGCCGCCGCGTACGGCCTCGGTGGTGGTCTCGCTGGTCATGGGTCCTCCTGGGTACGGCGGAGCGGTCGGCTGGGCGGGGACGGTCGGGGCGGTCAGGCGGGGGCGGGCGCGTCCGCGAGCAGCGGGGCGCAGAGCTCGTCGACCTGGCGGGCGAGGGCCGCCTTGTCGCCGTCGTCGAGCCAGCAGGCCTCGACGGCGTTCCGCGTGAACGCGGCGAGCTGGGGCGCGCCGTACCCGAGGGCGTGGGCGAGCACCCGGAAGTCGTGCGTCGGGTCGGTGCCGAACATGGGCGGGTCGTCGGAGTCGATCGTGACGAGCAGCCCGGCGTCGACCATCTCGCGGATGCGGTGGTGGGTGCCGTCGCCCGAGCCGGAGTAGCGCCCGATGTCGGAGCTGACCGGCGTGCAGTTGAAGGGCACCCGCTCCTCGACGCAGCGCGCGGTGATCTCCGGGTCGTCGACGACGTGGTAGCCGTGGTCGACGCGGGAGCAGCCGAGCTCGTCGAGCAGGGTGAGGACGTGGGCGGGCGGGCCCGACTCGCTGTGGGCGGTACGACGCAGGCCGTGGCGCCCGGCGAGCCGGTAGGCCTCGACGAACCGTCCGGGCGGGCCGTTGACCTCGGCGTAGTCGAGGCCGATGCCCAGCACCTCGTCGCGCCGGTCGGCGACGACCTGCTCGACGAGCGCGACGGCGTCGGCCCCGCTGCGCTCGCGGTTGATGCCGACGACCAGGCCGAACGAGATGCCGGTGTCGGCCTGCGCGTCGCGGGCGCCGGCGAGCACGCCGTCGAGGAGCCGGCCGTAGGGCACGTCCGGGTGGCCGGGCGGGCTCAGCTGGATCTCGCGGTGCAGCACGCCGTGGTCGGCGCCGCCGAGGGTGAGCGACTCGTAGGTGATGCGGTGGAGGTCGTCGGCGTCGCGCACGAGCGAGCCGACGACGTCGAGCACGCGCAGGAACTCGCCGAGGTCCTCGTAGCTGCCGTGGTCGTAGAGCTCGTCGGCCCGCCGGCCCAGGTCGACGCCGTGCTTGCGGGCGAGGTCGACGACGGTGCCGGGCGCCACGGTGCCCAGGAGGTGGCAGTGGAGGCTGACCTTCGGCAGCGCCGCCACGAGCGTGTCGATCTCCGGGTCGGCGGGCGTCGGGGTGGAGTGGGCGAAGGTGCTCATCGGCCGCGCCCCGCGTCGTCGCCGTAGCGGGCGAGCACGACGGACTCGACGAGCTGGGCGACGAGGTAGAGCACCAGCGACGCCACCGTCACGATCACGACCAACGACCAGGTCTCGTTGATCCGGCCGTTGCGCGAGGCCGAAACGATCGCCGAGCCCATGCCCTGGCCGGTGGCCAGCCACTCCGCGAGCAGCGCACCGGTGATGGCGCCGGGCACCGAGATGCGGATCGCCGCGAAGAGCGACGGCAGCGCCGACGGCAGGGCGGCCCGGCGCAGGACGGTGCCCTCGCTGCCGCCGTACACGGTCACGACGTCGCGCAGCTGGGGCGAGACCGAGCGGAGGCCGAACACGATGGTCACGAGCGCGGGGAAGAGCACGACGACCCCGCTGATGAAGGCGACGGTGAGGAACCCGCGCCCGGCCAGCAGGATGATGATGGGCGCCAGCGCCACCAGCGGCACGGAGCGCAGCACCATCGCCACCGGCATGACGGCGCTCTCGACCGCGCGGAAGCGCACGATGAGCAGGGCCAGCGCGACCGCCGCGACGAGCCCGACGACGAAGCCGGTCGCCGCGTCCTCCAGCGTCACCAGAAGGAGGCCGAGCATGCCGTCGCGGTTCTCGGCGGCGTCGGGGTCGGTCACGAGGTAGGCCCACACGTCGGCCGGGCCCTTGCCGACGAAGTCGTCGACGTCCCACAGGGCGAGCCCCGCCACCCAGAGCCCGATGACGACGGCGAGCACGAACGCCATGGTCAGCAGGGCGCGGCCGACGGAGCGCAGCACGGCGAGACCGGTGCGGCTGCGCACGGGCCGCTGCTCGGCGGCCGCGGTGGCGGGCGTGGCGCCAGTGGGGGTGACGGTGGTGCTCATGCGGGGGCCCCCTTCGACCACGGGCTGACGAGGCGGCCGACGACGCCGAAGAGGGCGTAGCCGAGGCCGGCGACGAGCGCGCACAGCAGCCCCGTGGCCCAGGCCCGCTCGACGTCCAGGTTCTGCTGCGCGGTGACGAGCACGCGCGCGACGCCGGGGCGCAGGCCGCCGGCGTACTCCCCGAGGATGGCGCCGAGGAACGCGGCGGGCGCGGCGATCTGCAGGGCGTTGAGGATCGACGGCAGCGCGGAGACCAGCTGCACCTTGCGCAGCTGGGCCCAGCGGCCGCCGCCGTACACGCTGACGACGTCGAGGCTGGTGCGCTCCGCGGAGCGCAGGCCCAGCACCGTGCCGACCACGGTGGTGAAGAAGACCGACAGCGTGGCCAGGGCGACCGCGGTGCCGGAGGGGGCGCCGTCCTCCGGGATGCCGATGACGATGTAGAGCACCGGGGCGATGGCGACGATGGGGATGCAGTAGCTGATGACGGCCAGCTGCATGATCACGCTCTCCAGCTGCGGCACCAGCAGCACGAACGAGGCCAGCGCGATCGCCGCGACGTTGCCGTAGACGAAGCCGACGAGCGACTCCTCGATGGTCATCGAGAAGTTGGGCCAGTAGTAGGCCCAGCCGTCGTCGAGCACCGAGGCGACGACGCCGCCCGGGGTGGGCACGCGGGCGTCGGCGAGCAGGGTGAGGGCCAGCAGCCACCACAGCAGCAGGACCACGACGACGCCGGCGGCGCCGACCAGCAGGGAGCGGGCGCGTGCGGAGGGGAGCACGGGGCGCCCCTCAGTCGGTGCCGTGCGAGCCGAAGAGCAGCTCGCTGGCCTGGTCGTGGAGGGCGTGGAACTCGGGCGTGCGCATCATCTCGGGCAGGCGGGGGCGGGGGAGGTCCACGTCGATGACGGCCTTCACCCGGCCCGGGCGCGGGCTCATCACCGCGACCTGGTCGGAGAGGAAGATCGCCTCGGAGATGCCGTGGGTGACCATCAGGGTCGTCGCCGGCTTCTCGGTCCAGATGCGCAGGAGCTCCACGTTGAGGCGCTGGCGAGTCATGTCGTCGAGGGCGCCGAAGGGCTCGTCGAGCAGCAGCACCGAGGGCTTCACGACGAGCGAGCGGGCGATCGACACCCGCTGGCGCATGCCGCCGGAGAGCTGGGCGGGCTTGGCCTTCTCGAAGCCGGTGAGGCCGACGAGCTCGACCAGCTCGGCGATGAGGGCCTCGTCGGGCTTCTCCCCGGACACCTCGAAGGGCAGCCGGATGTTCGCGACCACGGAGCGCCAGGGCAGCAGTGCCGAGTCCTGGAACGCGATGCCCAGCTCGTGGTCGCGGCGCAGCTCCAGGGGCGTGCGGCCCTCCACCAGGGCGGTGCCCGAGGTGGGCTTCTCGAGCCCGGCCAGGATGCGCAGGATCGTCGACTTGCCGCAGCCCGACGGGCCGAGCAGCGACAGGAAGCTGCCCTTGTCGGTCGACAGGGTGGCGTCGTCGAGCGCGGTCACGCTGCGCCGGCCCATGCGGAACGTCTTGGTCAGGTTCTCGATCCTGACCCCGGTGCCGGTCGAGGTGCCGGTCGAGGCGCCGGTCGGGCCCTGCGGCGGGACGACCGCGGCGGCTGTCGGTGTGGTGGTCACGGGGTGCTCCCTCAGGTGCTGCGGGGACGGGTGGTGCGGACGCGGGCGTGCCGCCGCCCGGGACCGGGCGGCGGCACGCGCGGGGTCAGGAGGTGGGGACCTCGACGCCCTCGGGCAGCTCGGCCAGCTCCGGCTTCTCCTCGAGCAGCTCGGTGAGCAGCGTCAGGTCGAACAGGTCGTCGGCCTCGATCTCGATGTCGGCGGCAGCGAGGGTGGCCAGGTTCTCCTCGATCAGCTGGTCGCTGATGGTGAAGAGCCCGTTGCTCTCGACGTCGGGGGTGAGGATGAGGCCGGCCTGCACGTTGGCCTGCTCCAGCTCCTTGTCCATCGACAGGTCGAGGTCGGCGCCGTACTCCTCCACGGCGAGGCGGGCGGCCTCGTCGGGGTCGGCGAGCGCGTCCTGCCAGCCGCGGATCTCGGCCTCCAGGAACGCCTTCACCATCTCGGGGCTCTCCTCGAGGGTGCGCTCGTTGACGATGAGCGACTCGGCGACGAACGGGAGGCCGTTGTCGGCGAAGGGCAGGTTGGTGACCTCGTGGCCGTCGAACTGCACGGTGATCGACTCATTCGTCAGGTAGGCGAGGAAGCCGTCGACCTCGCCGTCCACGAGCGGGGAGGGGTCGTACTCGACCGGGACCTTGGTGACGTCGGCCGGGTCGATGCCGTTGACCTCGAGCAGCGCGTCGAAGAGCGTCTCGTTGCCACCGGCCTGCACGCCGATGCGCTTGCCGACGAGGTCCTGCGGCGTCGCGATGTTCCCGCCGTCGGCCATCGACAGGATGGTGAACGGGTTCTTCTGGAACTTGGTGCCGACGATCTTGATCGGGGCGTCCTCCTCCGCGACCAGCTGGGCGGTCGCGATGGCGTTGCTGAGGCCGAAGTCCGCCTCGCCCGAGGCCACGAGGGTCTCGATGGCGCCCGGGCCCGGGTTCATGGTGACGGCGCCGAAGCCGGCGTCGGCGTAGTAGCCCTCCGCGTCGGCGAAGAACTCGCCGGCGAACTCGGCGTTCTTGACCCACGAGAGCTGCAGGGTGACGTCGCCGAAGTCGCCGTCGGCGGCGTCGGCCTCCTCCGAGCCGCCTCCGCAGGCGGACAGGACGAGCGCGGTGGCGCTGACGGCGGCGGCGCAGCGGGCGAACCGTCGGTGGCGCAGGGACAGCTTCATGGTCTCTCCTCGATCAGGGGTGCTGGCGGCACCTGTCGGTGCGGGGCCCCGAGTACGCGAGGAGGCTAGGAAGGGCGGGTAACGCCGTGACGTTGGCGGCGTTTCACCGCTGTTACGTTCGTTTCAGGTGGCCGGGCCGCCGGGCTCGAGCGGCGCGGGAGGCCTCAGTAGCGGGTGCGGTCGACCTTCGCGAGCCACGCGTCGAACGGCGCGGGGGCGTCGTCCGGGCGCACCTGCACCACCGGCGTCGCCCACGTGTCGCGGGGCGCGGCCAGCAGGTCGTAGAACGCGCGGTCGTCGAAGCCCCCGCGCGCGGCGTCGTCGCGGTCCGCGGCGTACACGACCCGGTCGACGCGCGCCCACAGCGACGCGGCCACGCACATCGGGCAGGGCTCGCACGAGCTGAACAGCTCGCACCCGGCCAGGGAGAAGTCGCCGAGCGTCCGGCACGCGGCGCGGATGGCCTGCACCTCGGCGTGCGCCGTCGGGTCCAGCGTCGGCGTCACGCGGTTCTGGCCGGTCGCGACGACCTCGCCGCCGCGCACGACGACCGCGCCGAACGGCCCGCCGCCGTCGGCGACGTTCTCCACCGCCAGCGCGACGGCGCGCGCGATCCAGGCGGCGTCGGAGGCGGCCTCGCCGGGGGCCGGTGCGGCGGGGACCGGGGTGGCTCCGGGGGTGGGGGTGGTGGTCATCGGGGGTCCTCGCTCGGGCTGGTGGTGCGGGTCGGGGCGGTCGTGGGGCTCGGGGGTACGGCGGGAGCCGCGGCGGGCCGTCGCTGCGCGAGCCGCCAGACCCGGTCGCGGCTCATCGGCACCTCGTGGGGCCGGACGCCGAGGGCGTCGCGCACGGCGTTGGCCATGGCGGCGGCCACGGGGTTGTACGGCGCCTCGCTCATCGACTTCGCGCCGGCCGGGCCGAGGCTGTCGACGGTGTCGGCGAACAGCACGCGGGTCGGCGGCACGTCGGCCATCTGGGGCACACGGTAGTCGCGGAAGGTGGCGGTGGTGACGGCTCCGTCGATCGTCATCACCTCCTCGTGCAGGGCCCCGCCGATCGCCTGGGCGACGCCGCCCTCGACCTGGCCGCGCAGCTGCTCGGGGTTGAGCACGACGGCGGCGTCGACGCCCTGGACGGAGTCGAGCACCCGCACCTCGCCCGTGCGCGGGTCGACGGCGACGCGGAACCCGTGCACGTTGAACGCGACCGAGCGCGGCGACCCGGTGTGGGACGCCCGTGCGGTCACGGGCGACTCGAGCACCCCCGGGCCGCCGACCGCGTCGAGACGCTCCCGCAGGTCGGCGGCCGCCCGGGCGACCGCGGCGCCGGCGACGACGGAGCCCGTCGAGCCGTAGGCCCCGGTGTCGTAGCCCGACGTCGCCGTGTCCGAGGCGCGCAGCGTCACGCGCCCGACCGGCACGCCGAGCGCGTCGGCGACGAGCTGGGTGTGCACGGTGGCCGTGCCGTTGCCGAACTCGGCGGTGCCCACGTCGACGGTGACCGACCCGTCGGGTGCGACGGTCACGGCGGCCTCGCTGTGGTGCCCGCGCGGGGGGATGGTCGCGATCATCGCGGCGGCCACGCCCTCGCCGAGGAGCCACCCCTCCCCGGGTACGGCGGCACCCGCCCGGGCCTCGGCCAGCGCGGACTCGACGAGGTCGAGGCACTGGTCGAGCCCGTAGCTGCCGAAGACGAGGTCGGCGTCGGGCGGTCCGTTGACGACGAAGTCGTCGCCCGGCACCACGGCGTTGCGGCGGCGGATCTCGAACGGGTTGATGCCCACCTCGCGGGCCAGCTCGTCGAGCGCCGACTCGATGCCGAGCACCACCTGGCCCAGCCCGTAGCCGCGGAAGGCTCCGGAGGGCACGTTGTGGGTGTAGACCGCCTCGGCGTCGACCCGCTTGTTGGCGCAGCGGTAGAGCGCGACCGACTCGTGGCAGCCGTGGAACATGACGCCCGGGCCGTGGTTGCCGTAGGCGCCGGTGTCGGACAGCACGTCGACCCGCAGCGCGGTGAGCACCCCGTCGGCGTCCGCGCCCAGCTCGACCTCGACGCGCATGGGGTGGCGCAGCGGCACCATCGTGAACTGCTGCTCGCGGGTGAGCTCGAGCTGCACCGGCGCGGGCTCGCCCTGCTCGGCGAGCCGCAGGGCGGCGACCGCGACGAGGTCCTCGACGATCATCTCCTGCTTGCCGCCGAAGCCGCCGCCGACGCGGGCCGCGACGACGCGCACCGTCGAGGGGTCGCGGTCGAGGATGCGGGCCAGCTCGTCGCGCACGAGGAACGGCACCTGGGTGCTCGTGCGCACGACCAGGGTGCCGTCGGGCTCGACCCAGGCGCGGGCGCCGTGGGTCTCGAGCGCGGCGTGCGTGACGCGCGAGGTGCGCCACGTGCCGCTGACCCGGTGGGTGGCGGCGGCGAGGCCGGCGGCCACGTCGCCCACCTCCCCGTGGCTGCGGGCGACCGTGTTGCGGGCCGCGTCGGCGATGCGGCTCTCCGGCCCCTTGTCGCCGTGGACCAGGGGCGCGCCCGGCGCCCGGGCCTCCTCGGGGTCGAGGACGGCCGGGAGGGGAGCGTAGGTGACCTCGACGAGGCGGGCGGCGGCGGCCGCGGTGCGGGGGGAGTCGGCGACGACCGCGACGACGCGCTGCCCGACGAATCGCACGACGTCGTCGAGCACCCGGGTGTCGTCGGGGTCGTCGAGCCGGCTCTGGTGCCGCGCGGTGGAGAACAGCACGTCGGGCACGTCGCGGTGGGTCAGCACGAGCCGCACGCCCGGCACGGCCTCCGCGGCCCGCGCGTCGATCGACACGACGCGTGCGTGGGCGTGGGGGCTCTGCACGAGGGCCACGTGCAGCACGCCGGCCTCGGGCAGGTCGAGGGTGAACGGCTCGCGGCCCGTGACGACGCGCCGGGCGGCCGGCGCGCCGACGGAGCGCCCCAGGGCGGCCCCCGCCCCGCAGCCCGCGCCGGGCTCGTTCCCGGGCTCACCGCCGGGCTCCTCGACGTTGCACCGCCCGGCCAGGGCGTCGCGGATGGAGCGGTAGCCCGTGCAGCGGCACAGGTTGCCCTTGAACGTGCGGGCCAGCTCCTCGGCGCGCGCGGGGTCGTCGGCGCCGGGCACGACGCCGCGCTCGTCGGCGAGGGCGGCCGCGGTCACGACGTACCCCGCCGTGCAGAAGCCGCACTGGAAGCCGGCGGCGCGGGCGAAGGCGCGCTGCACGGGGTGGAGGTCGTCGGGGGTGCCGAGGCCGGCGGCCGTGGTGACGGCGCGGCCCTCGGCCCGGTGCAGCGGCAGCACGCAGGAGTGGGTCGCGGCGCCGTCGACGAGCACGGTGCACGCGCCGCAGTCACCGGCGTCGCAGCCCTTCTTCACGTCGAGGTGGCCGGTCTCGCGCAGGAACGTGCGCAGGCACTGGCCGGGGTGCGCACCGGAGGCGTCGACGGGGGTGCCGTTGACCTCGATCACGCGGCGACCTCCCCGGTGCCCGCGGTGCCCGCCGCGCCGGCCAGCTCCGCCAGCACCTCGGCGGCGAGCACGGGCGTGACGCCGGCCCGCCAGTCCGCAGGGCCGTGCGGGTCGGCGTACCAGGTCGTGACCCCGGCCAGGGCGTCGGCGACCTCGGCCGCGCCGGGCAGGGCGGGGAAGGCCAGCCGCAGGGGGCGGGTGGTCGCGGCGGTGACGACGAAAGTGCAGGCGCCGTCGGCGTCGAGGCGGCCGACGACCACCGACGACGAGCGGCCGACGGGGGTGAGGGCGAGCTGGCGGAAGGCGTACCGGGCGGTGAGGGCCGCGGCGGGGACGTCGACGGCCCGCAGCAGCTCGTCGCCCGCGCGGTCGGTGCGGCCGGGGCCGGTGACGAGGTCGACGACGGGTACGGCGCGCGCCCCCCGGGTCGGCGACCACAGCTCGGCGACGCCGTCGAGCGCGGTGGTCAGCGAGATCATCGCGCCCGCGGGCAGGCCGAGGCAGAGGTTGCCGCCGACGGTGGCGGTGCGCCAGATCTTCGAGGACATGAGGAACGCGTCGGCGCAGCGGCGCACGAGCGCGGCGGCGCTCGTGGTGGCCGGGTCGGTGGCGGGCCAGGCCCCGGCGGCGGCGACGAGGTCGGCGACGGTGCAGGTGCCCGCGACCCGCAGCGACCCGTCGCCGTGCAGGGCCGTCGGCGCCCATCCCATGCCGGTGAGGTCGACGAGGCCGGTCAGGTGGGGCTGCGGGGTGGAGTAGAGCCACGACCCGCCCCCGAGCCACGCCTCCCCGGGGCGGAGCACCAGGTCGTCCTCGGTGCGTGCGACACGCACGCCGGTCAGCTCGGCGAGGTCCATCACTCGATCTCCCTCAGGCGCAGGTAGGCGTTGCTGATCGTGGTGACGCGCTCGCGCCCGGCGGCGCCGCGCGCGGCGAGCACGCCGTCGGCCAGCACGGCGGCCATGCTCATCGCGGCCGCGTAGGAGTCGAAGGCGAGCTCGGTGGCGATGGGGCACCCCAGCCACGTGCCGCGCGGTCCCAGGTGGCGGCGGTGGTCGGCGGCCGTCGGGTCCGCGAGCAGCACGATGTCCGCGCCCGTCGCGACGGCGTCGGCGAGGAAGGCGCTGAACCCGACGGGGCGGCGGCGGAACCCGACGAGGAGCACGGCGTCCCCGGCGTCCACGTCGGCCAGCTCCTCGCCCATGACCTGGCCGGGCAGCGGGGCGAGACGCACGTCGGGGCGGGCCTGGGCGAGCTGCTGGCGCAGGTGGAGCGCGACCGCGTGGCTGCCGCGCCAGCCGACGACGTGCACCCGGCGCGCCGAGGCGAGCGCGGCGACGGCCGGTACGACGCCGGGCTGGCCGACGACGGTCGCGATCGTCGCCGCCTCGGCGCGGGCGTGCGCCGGGAGGCTCGCGGGGGCGTTCAGCTGGCGGGGCTCGCCCGCGACGCGCTGGGCCCGGAGGTGGTCGCGGACCTCGTCGAAGTCGGCGTACCCCAGGCTGCGGAACAGCCGGCTCATCGTGGCCTTCGAGACCCCGGCCAGGTCGGCGAGCTCGGCGGCGCGGTAGGTCGCGAGGTCGTCGAGGTGCTGCAGCAGGGTGTCGGCGGCGCGGCGCTCCTGGGGCGACAGGCTCGCGCGGTGGGTGGCGATGCGCTCGTCGATCCGCACCGTCGTCACCGCACCGGTCCCGTCGCCGGGGCGGGCACGGCGGTGGTGCCGCCCGCCTCGTGCGCGGTGGCCGCCGCGAGCACGGCGGCCTCGAACGCGTCGACGGCGCGGGCCACGTCGACCTCGCGGACGTCCTCGCCCGGGTGGTGGCTGATGCCGTCGTGGCAGCGCACGAACAGCATGCCGACGTCGGCGACGGCGGCGACCGCCATGGCGTCGTGGCCGGCGCGGCTCCACAGCGCCATCGGGTCGGTGTCGCCGGTGGTGCGGATGCCGTCGACGACGGCCTGCTGCAGCCACCCGGCGCACGGGGCGGCGGGCGCGGAGTGGGTCTCGGTGACCTCGAGGCGCAGGCCGCGGGCGGTGCAGGCGTCGGTGATGGCCGTGTGCAGCACCTCCCACGCGTGGTCGCGCTCCGCGTCGCGCGGCGCCCGCAGGTCGAGGCTGAGGTCGGCGCGGCCGGGGATGACGTTGACGGCGCCCGGCTGCACCTCGATCTGCCCGACGGTGGCGATGACCCCCAGCTCGCGGGCCAGGCGCTCGACGGCGGTGACGGCCTCGCTGGCGCCCACGAGGGCGTCCCGGCGCCGCTCGTACGGCGTGCCCCCGGCGTGGCGGGCCTCGCCGTGGACGGTCAGCACGAAGCGCCGGGCGCCCGCGATGGTGGTGACGACGCCGAGCGAGGCGTCCGCGGCCTCGAGGTAGGGGCCCTGCTCGATGTGGGCCTCGAGGTAGCCGACGAGGCTGCCCGGCGCCCGCGCCGCCTCGTGGTTGCGCGCGGGGTCGAGGCCGAAGGCGCGGTAGGCCTGGGCCAGCGTGGTGCCGTCGCGGTCGGCGAGGTCCCACCAGGCGTCGTCCCACCTGCCGGCGAGCGCCTGGCTGCCGAGCAGCGCCGTCCCGAAGCGGGCGCCCTCCTCGTCGGAGAACGCGACGACCTCGAGGGCGAACGGCAGCTCGCCGACCCGGTCGCCGAGGCGCTGGGCGACGGCCACCGCCAGCACGACGCCGAGCATGCCGTCGAAGCTGCCGGCGTCCGGCACGGTGTCGAGGTGGGAGCCGAGCAGCAGCGCCGGCAGACCGGGCTCGCGGCCCTCGCGCCGACCGCAGAGGTTGCCGGCCGCGTCCTGCCAGGTCGTCAGGCCCGCCTGCTCCATCCAGGTGCGGACCAGGGCGTTGGCCGCGGCGTGCTCGGGGGTCAGGTGGAGGCGCTCGAGGCGCTCGGGCGCGGCGGAGAAGGCGTCGAGCTCGGCGCAGCGCGCGAGCACGCCGGCGGCGGTCGTGGGGTCGGCGGCCGTGGGGTCGGTGGCGGCCCCGGGGGTCCCGGCGCTCACGCGGCGGTCCCGGTGGTCCCGGTGGGGGCGGCGGCCTCGGCGTACACCTCGCGGGCCGCGCCGACCCCGCCGCCACCCGTCAGCGGCACGCCGTACCCGCGCAGCACCTGCTCGAGCGCGGCGAGGGTGGTGAGCACGGCGTCGCGGCGGGCGTTGTAGCCCATCGTGCCGATGCGCCAGACCTTGCCGTGGAGCGGGCCGAACGAGGTGCCGATCTCGATGCCGAAGTCGGTGAGCATCGCCGCGCGGGCCGCGTCGCCGGGCACGCCGTCGGGGATGTGGACGGCGACGACGTTGTGCATCTTGTGGGCGACGTCGCCGAACACGGCGAGGCCGAGGCCGCGGACGCCCTCGAGCATCGCCCGGCCGTGGAGGCGGTGGCGCTCGACGGCCGCGTCGACGCCCTCCTCGACGAGGAGGCGGGCGCACTCGCGGGCGCCGTAGAGCATGGTCGTGGCCTCGGTGTGGTGGTTGAGGCGGCGTGGGCCCCAGTAGTCCATGATCTGCGCGAGGTCGAGGTAGTTCGACGCGATGCGCGTGCCCGCCTCCCGGGCCACGTCGGCCTCCTCGCGGATGCCGGCCTCGACGTGGCGACGTCCGTCGACGACCGCGACGGCGCGTGGCGACAGCGTGATCGGGGCGCTGCCGGACGGCCCACCGAGGCACTTCTGCAGCCCGGCCGAGGCGACGTCGACGCCCCAGTCGTCGGTGGCGAAGGCGTTGCCGCCGAGGGTGGCGGTGGCGTCGACGTAGAGCAGCGCGTCGTGGCGGCGGCAGATCTCGCCGAGGTCGGCGAGGGGCTGGGCCATCGTGGTCGCGGTGTCGCCGTGGACGACGGCGACGAGCTTCGGACGGACCGCACGCACCGCCTCCTCGACCTGCTCCGGGGCGAACACCGTGCCCCAGTCGGCGCTGAGGGTGTGCACCTCGGCGCCGCAGCGCTCGGCGATCTCCACCAGCAGGTGGCCGAAGCGACCGAACACCGGCACCAGCACCCGGTCACCGGGCTCGAGCAGGCTGACCAGCGCCGCCTCGATGCCGGCCCGCGAGGTGCCGTCGACGAGGAGCGTCTGCTCGTTGGCGGTGCGGAACACCTGGCGGTAGAGCGCCATCGTCTCGTTCATGTAGCCCGTCATCGACGGGTCGTACTGGCCCACGAGCGGCGCGCCCATCGCCCGCAGCACGCGGGGGTCGGCGCTGATCGGGCCGGGGCCCATGAGCAGGCGCGCGGGCGGGTGGACCGGGGCGACCGGTGGGGCGGCGGGCATGACGTGGACGCTATGAAACGGTCGTTTCCGAGGTGTTTCGGCGCGCGAACGGGTTGTTTCGGGCCCCACGGAGCGGGGCGGCGGAATGGGCGCCGCCGCGCGGGCGTTGCCCCGCTCGTGACCGGTCTGTGGATCCTGCTCGCCGCCGTCGTGCTCGCCGGCGGCCTCGGGCTGTGGCGCCTGCGCACCGACGGCCGGTTCCGGGGTGCCGCCTCCCCGGCCGGTACGGCGGAGCCCGCCACCGGCCCGCTGGAGACGCCGCCGGAGCAGAACCCGCTGGAGGAGGACCCCGTGACCCAGACCCCGGCGTCGGAGCCGACCGCCCCGGCCGAGCCCGGCGCGTGGGCGCGGGCAGCGGCTGCCGGCGTACCGGGGGAGCCCGGCGAGCGCGCGACGCTCCTGCAGTTCTCCTCCGCCTTCTGCGCCCCGTGCCGCGCCACCCGGCGGGTGCTCGGCGAGGTGGCGGAGCTGGTGCCCGGGGTCGCCCACGTGGAGGTCGACGCGGAGCACCACCTCCAGCTGGTGCGCGACCTGGACGTGCGCCGCACCCCGACGACGCTCGTGCTCGACGCCGCCGGCCGCGAGGTCACCCGCGCCGCGGGCGCGCCCACCAAGCAGCAGGTGCTCGCGGGGCTCGAGGCGGCGCTCTAGCGCCCGCGCTCCAGCATCCGCCCCCAGGTGTGGTCGGGGCGGTCGACGTCGACGGCGTTGCCGCGCACGACGGTGCGGACGACGCGGCCGCCGTAGCGGATGCCGTCGTACGCCGAGATCGGGTTGCGGTGGGCGAGCCGTGCGGCCTCGACCCGGAAGTCGACCCCGGTGTCGTAGACGGCGAGGTCGGCGTCGGCGCCCACCGCGATGCGGCCCTTGTGGGCGAAGCCGACGAGGTCGGCGGTGTTGCGCGACATCCACCGGCTGACGTCGGCGAGCCCGATGCCCCGGCGGCGGGCCTCGGCGGCCATGACCGCGAGCCCGACCTGCAGGCCGGAGACGCCGCCCCACGCCTGCTGGAGGTCGCCGTCGCCGCGGCCCTTCTCCTCGGCGGTGGCGGGGGAGTGGTCGGAGACGACGCAGTCGATGATCCCCGCCCGCAGCGCCGCCCACAGCTCCTCGCGGTTGCCGGCGTCGCGGATCGGGGGGCAGCACTTGAACTGCGGCGCCCCGTGCGGCACCCGGTCGGCGTCGAAGACGAGGTAGTGCGGGCACGTCTCGACGGTCAGCCGCAGGCCCTCGGCGCGGGCGTCGGCGATGAGGTCGAGCGCGCGGGCGCTCGACAGGTGCAGCACGTGAACCCGGGCGCCGGTCTCGCGGGCACCGTCGACGACCTGCTGGATCGCCGCGACCTCCGCCTCGTGGGGCCGCGAGCGCACGAACGCGCGGTAGGACCCGCCCGCCTCCTGCGGCGCCGCCGCGAGCACGCCCGCGTCCTCGGCGTGCACGATCATCAGCCCGTCGAAACGGGCCACCTCGGCCAGCGCCGCGCGGAACTGCTCCGGGTCGAGCGGCGGGAACTCGTCGACCCCGCTGGGCGCGAGGAAGCACTTGAAGCCGAGCACGCCGGCGTCCCACAGCGGCTCGAGGTCGCCCACGTTGCCGGGCACCGCCCCGCCCCAGAAGCCGACGTCGACCATCAGCTGGTCCCGCGCGGCGGCCTGCTTGACCCGCAGGTGCTCCACCGTGGTGGTGGGCGGCAGCGAGTTCAGCGGCATGTCGACCAGCGTCGTCGCCCCGCCCAGCGCGGCGGCCCGCGTCGCGGACGCGAAGCCCTCCCACTCGGTGCGCCCCGGCTCGTTGACGTGCACGTGGGTGTCGACGACCCCGGGCACGACGTACGCCGTGTCGGCGGCCTGCACGACCACGCCCTCGGCCTCGTGCTCGTAGGCCTCGACCGCGGCGATCCGTCCGCGCTGCACGACCACGGTGGCGGGCACGAACGCGTCCCCGACCAGCACCCGCCGGGCGCGGACGGCGTCGACCCGCATCAGGCGAACGCGGGCACGGTGGCCCACGCCTGCGGCACCTCGGCCTGCCCCTCCCGGGTGATGGTCGCCTGGATGAGCCCGTAGGGGCGGTCGGCGGCGAAGAACACCTCGCCGGGGTTGTCGAGGCCGAACGGCTCGAGGTCGACGAGGAAGTGGTGCTTGTTCGGGCACGACAGGCGCACCTCGGCCACCACGCCGTACCGCTCGAGCACCCGGCGCCCCATCGCGAACAGCGTCTGCTGCAGCGCCAGGGAGTGCAGGTCGGCGAACGCGGCGAGCAGCTCGGCGCGGATCCCGTCGTACAGGGCGTCGAAGTCGAGCTCCTCGAGCTCGGCCTGGGTCTGCGGGGCGTAGCGCCACCACGCCGTCACCGACGTCGCCATGATGCGGTCGTCGACCTCGGCGAGCGTCGTGTAGCGGTCGCGGGGGAACCCGTGGAACTCGGAGCCGGTCGACTTCAGCACGACGCAGTCCTTGAGGCCGGAGACGATCCAGGTGGCGTCGCCGTCCTTCTGCACGACCGTCGTGCGGGTTTCCTGCCCGCGCCGCACGAACGAGTGGTCGTGGGCGGCGCCGTCGACGGCGATGCGGTCCCAGGTGGAGGTCTCGGCCTCCCAGCGGCCGCCGCTCACCCACGGGAACCCCTCGACGAAGTGGGCGCCGTACGTCATGAGGAAGTGCTCGGGCGTGCGCACGCCGTGCTCGCGGGCGAAGGCGTAGAGCGTGTTCTTCTGCGTGTCGGTCGCGACGACCTGGCTGTTGTCGCCGTCGGTGTGGCAGGCGGCGAAGTCGCCGCGCAGCTGGGCGGTGACGTTGAGGTCGGTGATGCGGTGGACCGGGGTGTCGCGGTCGACGCGCACGAGGCGGCACTCCGCCTTGCCGTACTGGTTGGCCCCCAGGACGATGTCGCCGATCGCCATCTCAGCTCCCCTTGTAGGTGGTGTAGGAGTACGGGCTCAGCAGCAGCGCCACGTGCGCGTGCGGTCCCGCGAGGCCCACGGTCAGCTCGACGCGCGGGAAGAAGGTGGCGCGCCCGGCGGCCGTGAACCACGGGCCGGTCGCGAACTGCAGCCGGTACGTCGCGGGGTCGAGGTCGGCGGCCAGGCCCGCCCGCTCCAGCGGCCCGTCCCAGCGCACGCGTCCGTCGGCGTCGGTGGTGGCGTGCGCCAGCGCGGTGCCGTCGGCGTCCGCGAGCGTCACCTTCAGGCCGGCCGCCGGCACGCCGCGGGCGGCGTCGAGCACGTGGGTGGAGCAGGTGGTCACGAGAGGATCCCGTCGAGTCGGAGGAGCGCGATCTGGGTCAGCTGGCCGGTGACCTCGGCCGCCTCGGTGGCCGGGTCGAGGTCGAGGCGGCGCACGAGCTCGTCGAGGATCTCCTTGCGGCTGCGCCCGGCGGCCCGGATGAGGAAGACGCGGTCGAAGCGGGTCTCGTACGCCGCGTTGCCGGCCGCGATGGCCTCCTCGAGCCCGGGGTCCCGCGGTCCGGTCTCGACGATCGCGGCCTGCTCGCGCCGGCTGTGGGCGGCCTCGGCGCCGTCGCCGGCGGGCCGCTCGCCGATCCGGGGGTGGTGGGCCAGGGCGGCGTCGACGTCGGCGGGGCTCCACCGGGCGGCCTCCCGCTCGGCGCGGGCGAGCAGGGCGCCGCGGTCGTCGTACGGACGCCCGGCGACCAGCGCGTCGACCCACCAGCCGACGTCGGCGGCCGGGCGCAGCAGGTCCCGCGCCGCGTCGGCCGGCAGGCCGTTGAACTCTTCGATCCGCACGCCCCTGGCTCCCTTCCCCGCGGTCGGCGACCAACCTAGGGACGCCGTGTTTCACGGACCGGCGCGCGCGTTTCGTGGTGGTAACGAACGTTTCGGCGGCGGCCTCAGGGCGCTGCGGTGGCGCGGGCCAGGTCGGCGGCGAGCGCGAGGAGGTCGCGGTCGCGGCCCGGCGCCGCCACGAGGCAGACGCCGCAGGGCAGGCCCTCGGCGGTGCGCAGCGGCACGTTGACGGCGGGCAGGCCCCCGATCCCGGCGACGGAGGTCAGCTCGAGCAGGGTGTCGCGCAGCTGCTGGTCGGCGGTGCCGGGGTACGGCGCGACCGTCGGCGCCGAGGGCAGCAGCAGGACGCGGTCGCCGATGCGGCGCCGGATCTCGAGCCGGATGCCGGTGAGCGCGTCGGTGGCCGCGGCCACCTCGGCGGGGTCGAGGCGGGCGGCGGCCTCGAAGCGGGCGCGCACGGGCGCGGTCAGGGTCGACAGGCGCGAGGCGACCCAGCCCGCGTGCTGGCGCCACGCCTCGGCGGACTGCACGAGCACGAACGTGCGCCGCCACTCGGCCAGCTCGCGGGTTCCGAAGGTCTCGCGGAAGACGGTGCCCCACGACCGCGTCACGGCCTCGACGGAGGCGCGAACGTCGGGCGCGGCCAGGGCGAGCAGGTCGGTGGCGAGCACCAGGTCGCTGACGGCCGGCGGCGGGGCGGGGGGCAGCAGCACGTCGCCGACGCGGGCCAGGAGGCCGGCGTCGCGGGTCATCCACCCGACGGTGTCGAAGGTCGGGGCCAGGGCGAGGAGCCCGTCGCGGGGCACGGCGTCGTGGGAGGTGCGGATGCCCCACAGCCCCTGCCAGGCGGACGGCACGCGGATGGAGCCGCCGGTGTCGGTGCCGAGGCCGATGCTGACCTGCCCGAGGCTCGCGGCCGTCGCGGACCCCGACGACGAGCCGCCGGGGATGCGGCGCGGTGCGTGCGGGTTGGGCGGGGTGCCGTGGTGCTCGTTGGTGCCGAACAGGCTCCAGGCGAACTCGTCGGTGCGCGCGATGCCGGTGACGTCCGCACCCGCGTCGAGGAGGCGCTGGACGACCCGTGCGGTGCGGGGCGCGGGCGGGGCGGCGGCGAGGTACGCCGGGCTGCCCGCCCCCACCTTCTGGCCGGCGATGGCGTAGACGTCCTTCACCGCCACGGTCTCGCCCGCGAGCGGGCCCTCGTGGCGGCCCGTCACCAGCGGGTCGCCGACGACGCGCCAGATGCGTGTGTCGAGCGCGGGCGGGGTGGTCGCGACGTGGGCGGCGGTGACGACCCACCCCTGCGCGCGGCGCTGCCACAGCTGGGTCTGCACGCCGCGGCCGCCGCGGGCCAGTTCGGTGGTGGCCATGACGAGCGCGTTGGCGTCGTCCACCACCTGCACGCGGACGTCGACGACGGTACGGCGCGGCGCACCGCCCCGGCCGCCGCGGAAGGCGCTGATCTGGTCGTGGCCGACCAGCACGCCGGCGGCGTCGGCGCGCAGCGTGTCGGGGCCGGGCGCGAAGAGGGCGTCGAGCGTCGCCAGGTCGTCGGCCATCAGCGCCCGCTCGTAGGCCCAGAAGGCCTCGACCAGGCCGGGGGGCAGGTCGTCGGGCGCGCTCGCCGTACCGCTCATGGGCGGCATCATCGCGCGGCCGGCCCGTCGTACGGCGGGAGGTGCGCGAAGTCGGCGGTGCGGATGCGGGCGTGGACGCCCTTGACCACGTCGACCACCTGGGAGATGTCGAAGTCGGTGGCGGCCGAGAGGTAGGCGTAGGCCATCGCCGGCTCCATGCCGTAGCGCGCGCCGAGCAGGGCGATGGCGGCGCGCACGCAGTTCTGGGTGGCGACGTCGAGGTCGGGGTCGAGGCCGGTGGGCACGAGGTGGTCGCGGGTCTCGGCGAGGGGCCCCGCCAGCTCGCCGAACGCGGCGACCGCCTCCTCGTGGGCCACGACGTCGAGCCGCACGGTCGCGCGGAGGCTGGCCTCCATCGCGGTGAGCGCGACCTCGCCGTCGCCCTGCGCGAAGTGCGGGTCGCCGACGTAGGCCAGCGCCCCGGCGACCTGCACCGGGAGGTAGAGGGTCGCCCCGACGGTCAGCAGGTTGATGTCGAGGTTGCCGCCGTGGGCGCCGGGCGGCACCGAGTGGGGCCGGGCGTCGTCCGCGACGGCCACGCCCATGATCCCGAGGAAGGGCGCGAGCGGGAACCGGACGCGCGGCGCCTGCGGGTCGCCGTACCCGGCCTGGGTCAGGGGCAGCTCCCCGTACGACGCCCGCTCGCCGTCGGCGCCGGTGTGCTCGGTGAGCGCCGCGAAGGCGGAGAAGACGGGGAGGTCGTCGCGGGGGTACTCGCCGGGCAGCGTGCCGCGCCCGTGCCGGTTGGACACGACGCCGTACGGCACACGGGGCAGGGTCCCGAGGACGGTGATCGCGAGCAGGTCGCCCGGGCGGGCGCCGCGCACCGCGATGGGCCCGGTGACCACGTGCGGCCCGTCGGTGCCCGGCGCGTGCGGGTGGTCGGAGGCGGCGAGGTCGACGGCGTCGGCGAGCACCCCGTCGGCCCCGACCCCGTGGCGGGCGAAGAAGGCACGCGGGTCGCGGCCCTGGTCCTCCAGCACGCCCTCGTGGCTGAGGGTGTCGACCGTGACCTCCGTGCCCGGGTCGACCGTCAGCACCGGCCGGTCGCGCGCGCAGGGCAGACGCCCCCACAGGAGGTTCTCGCGCGTCGAGGGGAGGTAGGTCGCCGAGCGGATCGGCCCCACCCCGGCGTCGAGCGGCCGGTCGGGCACGGGGAGGAGAGTCACGCCGCGCACGCTAGGAAACCGATGTTTCGGGGGTGTTCCGGGCGTTGCAGCGCTGAGGTTTCCCCGCCTAGGCGGGGAAACATGTGCTCTGCGGCCAATGCCTGGGCCGTAGAGCACAGGGATTCGTCGCAGAGTCGCGGCCGGGACGTGGCGTGGAGCGGCCGCCGCGCCCTCGTCGCACGAGAGTGCGCAGGTTCAGCCGACGGGCGGGTCTCCGGCTGAATCGACGCACGCCGTTGCGGGTCCGAGGAGCTGCGGGAGAGCAACGAGGCCGTCGACCACGCGGTCGAACAGTACGGCGACGCTCGCGAGGTCGTGGAACCGCATCGTTCCTCCGCCGGTAGGGGAAGAGGCATGGCACACCAAGATTGACGGTGGAAGCAAAGACGCACTGAGGCTCATTCTCACCATCTATGGCATCGACACCATTGCATTGCTTTAGGACCCATACGATGAATGACCAAGACCGGTGCAGTCATCGGCGCAGTGCTGGCATTGCTCATGGTGGCGTACACGCTGGCTGTAGGTGGTTGATGGTTCATCGCCACGCCGTTCACGACGTTCTTCGCTGTCGTCGCACTCTACGGCTTCTGTTCAGTCTGCTCAGCCCTTCGTTTCCTCACCCAAGGTCGTATCGCAATCAATGCACACCGAAACGCAATGATGGATGAGGGAAGGAGGATAGTCATTTTCGACCAGTACGACCAATCAAGACTGCCCTGCAGAGTCACAAGCGCCATGAGGAAGATGAACTGAAAGAAGAATAGCCACTGGTCAACAGGGCGACTCAAGTCAAGGGGCTCGTTGTTCTCTAACGTTGCCTGCTGGCCACGTCGAGAAAAGGCTCGGTAACCGGTAAAGCAGATGACCACCAGCGACAGCAGTTGACCAGCGACCTGCTGCGTCCGAGACACTCCAACCCAGAAACCCCATACGAACAGGACACTGAAGACTGCAAAGAAAGAGAGTTCGAAGGCAAACTTGCGAAGCGGGTGCGGTGTCTTCACTGCTGACCCCAGCGTCGTTCGTCAGACGGCGGGGTGGAGGAGGAAGTCTCGCTCTCAACCCACCTCTCGTCTAGACGCATGATGACCCGGTAGAAAGCAAAGTACACAACGGTCGCGATGGGAAAAACCAACAAGATGCTTGACCAGTAAGGCAAATCAAACCTGATGACTGAGCCAACAATCAGAACCAGTATGGCAATGACGATCGCGTAGTAGAACGTCTTCCCCCGAGTGCTCTGCGGAACGCCAGAGTCACTAATCAACGCTGCACGACCGCGAGCCGTTAAGACGGAATACAAGTACACGGCGACAACAACGAACAGGAAGATGCCTGCCGCTACTCTGTCCGTCGCTGGTTTTGTGGCGTCAGCAGCCACAATTAGTGCGTTGACTGTAACCCCGAGCAGCACAGCAGAGTAGCCAATGATGGCTCTCTTGAGGTCACCGGTTCGGGCCATGTGACTGAACATATCGGATTGGGAGGCTGTCTCGCAGTGGAGCGTGTGACGAACCCAGGCACCCCACCCCTCGTAGGGGTACTGCCAGGCCACGCGGCATGCGGTCAATCTCCCCCCGTGCGCCAAGAATCGCTCTCGGTGCTTCAAACAATAGAAAGGAGGCCCTAGAGCTAACCCAAAGTCCTAGGGCCTCACAGGCGCTTGTGTGGCTTCTCAGTCCACGTCCACCACGACGGGCGCGTGGTCGGAGGCGCCCTTGCCGGCGCGCTCCTCGCGGTCGATGAACGCTCCACTCACGCGCTCGGCGAAGCTGGGCGACCCGACGACGAAGTCGATGCGCAGGCCGCGGTTCCGCTCGTACCGCTGCCGGTAGTAGTCCCAGTACGTGTACACGTCCGGGCCCGGCGCGTGCGGACGCACGACGTCGACCCAGCCGGCGTCGAGGAACGCCTGGAAGGCGGCGCGCTCGCGCGGCGTCACGTGCGTCGACGTCGCGAACTGCTTCATGTCGAACACGTCCTCGTCCCGGGGCGCGATGTTCCAGTCACCGACGAGCGCGGTGGGGGTGTCCGCCCAGGCGCCGGCGGCCTCGCGCAGGCGGGCCAGCCAGTCGAGCTTGTAGACGTAGTGCGGGTCGTCGACCTTGCGCCCGTTGGGCACGTACAGCGACCACACGCGCACGCCGCCGCACACCGCGCCGATAGCGCGCGCCTCCGGCTCCACGGGGTCGCCCCAGCCGGGCATGCCGGGGAAGCCGACCTCCACCTCGTCGAGGCCGACGCGGCTGATGATCGCCACGCCGTTCCACTGGCTCGTGCCGGCCGCGGCCACCTCGTAGCCGCGCGCCTGCAAGCCCATCAGCGGCAGCTGGTCGACCCGCGCCTTCGTCTCCTGCAGCGCCAGCACGTCGACGTCGTGACGCTCGAGGAAGGCCTCGACGCGGTCGATGCGGGAGCGGAGGGAGTTGACGTTCCAGGTCGCGATGCGCACCGCTCGAGGCTACGACCCGAGCGGCGCGGCCCGGCGCGGGGTGTCGGCGCGACCCGCGACGAACGGGTCGAGCAGCCCCGGCGTCGTCGCGTCCGCGAGCCGCAGCCCGGTGCCGAGGTCGACGTCGCGCACGCGCACCGACTCCCCGCCGGCCGCCGTGGTCGCCACCAGGTCGGCCAGACCGGTACGGCGCTGGAAGAACGACTGCTCCACCACCCAGCCGATCACGCCCTCGGCCTCCAGCACGGTGCGGGTGCGCGCGAACGCCCCGCTGCCGGCCACCAGGTGCCGCGGCCGCCCGTCGAGGGTGGTGAGGGCGTGGCCCAGGTTGCGGTACGACGACTCCGCCCCGGCGACCCCGAGCACCGCGAAGAACACCGCGACCGGCACGGGCGCCCAGTCGGGCACCTCGTCGGCCAGGAGCGCGGCGACGAGGGTCGCCGTACCGAAGAGGAGGGTCGACCACTGCCAGCGCACGTGGGCGCGCCGGCGGGCAGCCGGACCGTGGGAGACCAGGGGAGCGGTCAGGGGAGCGGCAGCCGCGGCGTCGGGGCCCAGCACGTCGTGGCCGACGGCGACGGCGACGTCGATCGGGCACGACGGGAGCACCTTCGTGGTGCCGTCCTCGACCCCGGTCGCCAGCGTGGCCAGCTCGGCGCCGTCGGCGAAGCGCATGAGGGCCGGCTCGACGAGCACGACGCCGCGCACGCGCCGCTCCTCGACGGTGACGGAGCGCGTGGTGAGCAGGCCGGCGCGCAGGTGCAGCGACGTGTCGCCCGGGCGCCGCCCGCCGGGCTGGCGCACGAGGCGGAAACCGGCCCACTGCACGACGTACCCCGTCAGCGAGATCACCAGCCACAGCACCAGCAGCACCACCGCGACCACGAGCAGCAGCAGCGGCAGGAACTGGCGGCCCAGCCAGTCCCACAGCGCCGACGCGTGCTCCGTGTCGAAGATCGGCAGGTCGTCGAAGAACTGCGAGCCGGCACCGAACGCGCCCGCCACGATCGCGAGCCGCGCCAGGCTCAGCGGGGCGAAGCGCAGCCACGACCAGCGCAGCGTCGCGAGCACCTGCTCGGCACCGGGACCCGGCGTACCGACGGGGGAGCCCGGCACGGCCTCCGGCGGGTACGGCGACGCGTCCGGCGCCGCCCGCCCCTCACCGGCCGCGGGGGTCGGGGTCGGCGCGGCGCCGCCCACGGTGCGGGGCAGCAGCGCGACCTGGAGGCGGTGCGCCTCCGGGGCGGTCACGACGTCGAGGGTGATGCGGCTGTCGTCGACGCCGGTGCCGATCTCGACCTTCGTCACGCCGAGCACGCGGTGCAGCAGCGACGCGGTCTGGTCGACGCTGCGCACCCGGTCGAGCGGGGCCGTCTGGTTCGTGCGGTTGAGCAGCCCGCGGCGCACCTCGAACTGGGTGGCGGTCTGCCGGTAGTAGGTCGTCAGCCACGGGATCGCGCCCAGCACGCACGCCGCCACGACGGCGACGGGCACGAAGAGGAGCGCCCACGGGCCCATCTGCGTGCCGACGCCGATGAAGCCGAGCACCAGCGGGAACGCGAACTGCCCCAGCACCCGCACCGGGCCGATGACCAGCATCCGCTTGTCGAGGCGGATCCACCCCTCCTCGTCGGGGTCCGCCGGCGGCTGCGCCCACTGCTGCGGCTCCTGCGGGGCCGACGGGCCGTACGGCGAGTCGGGCGACGGGCCGTACGACGGGGGGTGCTGCTCGCTCACGTCGCGTCGTCCCGGGTGGCCGAGGTGATGGCGGTGAGCTCGGCGACCAGCTCGCGGGCCAGCCGCTCGTCGAGGCACTCGATGCTGATCGGGCCGGCCGCCGACGCGGTGGTGACGGTCAGCGAGCGGAGCCGGAACATGCGCTGGATCGGGCCCTGGGAGGAGTCGACCGTCTGCACGCGGGAGAGCGGGGCGACGCGCTCGTCGATGCTCAGCCACCCGCTGCGGGTGTGGACGGCGTCGCCGGTGACCTCCCAGCGGTGGATGCGGTAACGCAGCGGCGGCATGACGACGACCTGGACGACGAGGAGCACGACCGAGGCGACGAGCAGCAGCGTGAACCACCACGGCCGCCCGCCCCACAGGGCCCACGCGATGGCGAGGCCGATCACCGGCAGCGCGGTGGCGAGCGCCGCGGTCACCCGCCAGTAGCCGCGGGCGCGCGGCGACACCTGGTGCGCGGGCAGACGCAGGGCGACGGGGGTGGGGTCCGCGGACGGGTCCTGCCGGGGCGGCGACGTCGGGGTGCTCACGGTGCGAGCCTCCCACGTCGTGCCGACGGGACGGCCGCAGATGTGAGCGGCGGGTGCGGCGCGCCGTACACTCGCGCCCCGTGGCTCTCACCATCGGCATCGTCGGTCTCCCCAACGCAGGCAAGTCGACGCTCTTCAACGCGTTGACGAAGAACGACGTGCTCGCGGCGAACTACCCGTTCGCCACGATCGAGCCCAACGTGGGCGTCGTGGGCGTGCCCGACGAGCGGCTCGCGGTGCTCGCGGAGATCTTCGGCTCCGCCAAGGTGCTGCCCGCGACCGTCGAGTTCGTCGACATCGCCGGCATCGTCCGCGGCGCGAGCGAGGGCGAGGGCCTGGGCAACAAGTTCCTCTCCCACATCCGCGAGTCGGCCGCGATCTGCCAGGTGACCCGCGTCTTCCGCGACGAGGACGTCACCCACGTCGACGGCGAGGTCAACCCCGCCAACGACATCTCGACCATCCAGACCGAGCTCATCCTGGCCGACCTGCAGACGGTGGAGAAGGCGATCCCGCGGCTGGAGAAGGAGGCGCGGGGCAAGAAGGAGCTCGCCGCCAACCTCGCCGCGGCCAAGGAGGCGCTCGGCCACCTCGAGGCCGGTACGCCGATCATCGCCACCTCGGTCGACCGCGAGCTCGTGCGCGAGCTGTCGCTGCTCACCGCCAAGCCCTTCATCTACGTCTTCAACTGCGACGCCGACGAGCTCGCCGACGAGGAGCTCAAGCAGAAGATGCGCGACCTGGTCGCGCCCAGCGAGGCCATCTTCCTCGACGCCAAGTTCGAGGCCGAGCTCGTCGAGCTCGGCGACGACGACGAGGCCCGCGAGATGCTCGCCGAGACCGGCGTCGACGAGCCCGGCCTCGACGTGCTCGCCCGCGTCGGCTTCGACACGCTCGGCCTGCAGACCTACCTGACCGCCGGCCCCAAGGAGACGCGGGCCTGGACGATCAAGAAGGGCTCCACCGCCCCCGAGGCCGCCGGTGTCATCCACACCGACTTCCAGCGCGGCTTCATCAAGGCCGAGATCGTGTCCTTCGACGACCTCGTCGCCGCGGGCTCGATGCAGAAGGCCAAGGAGTCCGGCAAGGTCCGCATGGAGGGCAAGGACTACGTCATGGCCGACGGCGACGTGGTGGAGTTCCGCTTCAACGTGTGACCCGAGCCCACCTCGGCCCACCCGACCACCCGGGCGGCGACCCGGGCGGCGACCCGGTGGTCGACCTCAGTAGTAGACGGCCAGCGGACCGTTCGGTCCCTCGACGACCTGCACGGGGGTGTCGAACACCCGGGTCAGGACGTCGTCCGTCATGATCTCCGCCGGCGTCCCGAACTCGACCACGCGGCCGTCCTTCACGGCACAGATGTGGTCGGCGTAGTGCCCGGCGAAGTTGATGTCGTGCAGCACGATGACGATCGTGCGCCCCAGCTCCTCGGCCGCCCGCCGCAGCTGCTGCATCATCTGCACCGAGTGGCGCATGTCGAGGTTGTTGAGGGGCTCGTCGAGCAGCACGAACTCGGTGTCCTGGGTCAGCACCATCGCGACGTACGCCCGCTGCCGCTGACCACCCGAGAGCTGGTCGAGGAAGCGGTCCTCCAGCTCCGCCAGCCCGAGGAAGTCGATGGAGCGGCTGATGACCGCCTCGTCCTCGGTGGTGAGCCGGCCCCGCGAGTAGGGGAACCGGCCGAAGGCGACGAGCTGGCGCACGGTCAGCCGGGTGACGAAGTGGTTCTCCTGCCGCAGGATCGACACGACCTTCGCGAGGTCGCGCGAGGGGGTGCTCGCCACGTCGTACCCGGCGATCTCGATGACGCCCTCGTCGATGCCGAGCAGGCGTCCCACCATCGTCAGCAGCGTCGACTTCCCGGCGCCGTTCGGGCCGACGAGCGCCGTGATGCCGCCCGTCGGGATCGTCAGGTCGACGGGCCCGATGACCGCGTCGCGGGCGTAGCTCTTGCGGACGCCGGAGAGCGTGATCACAGACGGCCCTTTCGCAGGATGACGAGGAGGAAGACCGAGCCGCCGACGAGCTCGATGATGATGGAGACGACGCCCTCGGCGTAGAAGACGTGGCGCATCGTGAAGTACGCCCCGGCCAGCACGACGAAGCCCGAGAGCACCGCGACGGGGAAGACGTAGCGGTGGTCGTGGGTCCCCGCGAACTGGTAGGCCAGCGTCGCGACGAGGAACCCGAAGAAGGTCATGGGGCCGACCATGGCGGTCGAGACGGCCATGAGGATCGAGACGAGGAACAGCACCCGCATGGTCTCGGCGCGGTGGGCGACGCCGAGGCTCGTGGCGGCGTCACGCCCGAGCGCGACCACGTCGAGCCGGCGGGCCCGCCCCCACAGCAGCGCCCCGGCGACCAGCGCCAGGGGGATCGCGACCGGGAAGTAGTCGGGGTCGGCGTTGGCGACCGAGCCGAACAGGCGCGCGGCGAGGACGTCGAAGTCGCTGGGCGTCAGCAGGCGCTGCATGAACGCGGACACGGAGCCGAGGCCGCCGCCGATGACGATGCCGACGAGCAGCATCACGTGGAGGTTGCCGTAGCGGCCCGAGAGCAGCCAGCCGTAGAGGGCGAGCGAGAAGCCGACCATGAGGGCCACCTGCAGCACGAACTGCCGCGTGCCCTGGAAGGCGACGAGGCCCGCCGCTCCCAGGAAGTAGACGGCCGAGGTCTGCACGGCGACGTAGAGCGACTCGAACCCCATGATCGACGGCGTGATGATGCGGTTGTTCGTGACGGTCTGGAAGCCGACGGTGGCGAGCGCCTGGCAGAACGCGACCAGCAGCATGACCACGACGTTGGTGGCCCGCAGCTCCGCGATCAGCCAGAAGCCGCGGCTGCCGAAGGGCATGGGGTTGTCCCAGGCGAGCAGGCCGGCCGCGAACACGGTGGCCAGCGCGGCCAGGGCCGTGACCACCAGCCAGTAGCGCCGCCGTACCCCAGGGGCGTCGAGCGGTCCCGAGGAGCGCCGGGACGACGGCGGAACCGGCACGGCCGGCGCGGCCGGCACGGCCGGGGCGATGCTGGTACGACGCGCGTCAGCCACGGCGACGCTGCCGCAGGAGGAGGAGCACGAAGACCGCCGCGCCGACGACGCCGAGGACCAGCGACACCGGCACCTCGAAGGGCGCGATGATGGTGCGCCCGACGAGGTCGCAGACGGTCACGATGGCGATGCCCAGCAGGCAGACCCAGGGGAGGTTGCTGCGCAGGTCGTCGCCGCGCACCATCGAGACGACATTCGGCACGATCAGGCCGATGAACGGCAGGTTGCCGACCACCACCGTGACCACGCCGGTGGCGATGGCGATCAGCGCGGTGCCCAGCAGGATCATCCGGTCGTAGTTCACCCCGACGTTGGTGGCGACCTCCTGGCCGAGGCCCGCCACGGTGAGCCGGTCCGCGACGAGGAAGACGGCCACCACCACGAGGGCGACCACCCACAGCACCTCGTACTGGCCGCGGAGCACCGAGGTGAAGCTGCCCGCGAACCACACGCCCAGGCTCTGGAGCATGTCGGTCTGCAGGGCGATGAAGGTCGAGACGGAGCTGACGACCGCGCCGAGCATGATCCCGATGATGGGCACCACGAGCGAGGAGCGCAGCGAGACGCCGCGCAGGAAGAGGAAGAAGACCATCGTGCCGACGAAGGCGGCGGCGACGGCACCGAGCATGCGGACCGTCAGGCTCGCGTCCGGCACGAGGAGCAGCACGGCCAGCAGGCCCAGGCCGGCCCACTCCGTCGTGCCCGTGGTGCTCGGCTCGACGAAGCGGTTCTGCGTCAGCAGCTGCATGACCAGCCCCGACATGGCCATGGCGGCGCCCGCCAGCACGAGGGCCACCGTGCGGGGGATGCGGGTGATCGCGAACATCTCGGCGCCGCGCTCGCCACCGAGGACGTCGTAGACGCCGGTGAACAGCGACAGCGCGAGCAGGGCCGCGACAGCGAGGATCCCGGCGATGAGCCGGGCATCGAGGAGCCCGCCTCCGGAGCGCCCGAGGCGGGGGGCGGTGGACGTCACCATCGAGAGGTACCTGTCTGGAGGGGCCGGCCGGGTCGCTGCGCTCGGGGAGCGGACCCGGCCGGCCGGGCGGACGTCAGCGAGCGGACTCGAGGGCGTCCGCGAACGTCTCGAGGAACTCGGTGTACGTCTGGATGCCCTCGTTGGTGTAGGTGTCCGCCGGCATGTAGACGATCTGGTCCTGCTCGACGGCGGGAACGCCCGCGAGCGCCTCGCTCGACTCGAGGACCTCGGCAGCCGGCTCGTACGACGAGTCGCCCGCGGCGACGGCCGCGTCCCGGTCCATCACGAGGATCCAGTCGGGGTTCGAGTCGGCGATGGCCTCGACCGAGATGTCGTCGCCCTGGTGGTCGTCGCTCGCGTCGTCGACCTCGACGGCGGGGGACAGGCCGAGGATGTCGTACAGCGGACCCAGCGTGCGTCCCACGCCGGGCGCGAGGTAGCCGATCTCGCCGCCGGACACGGTGACGGCGAGGACCGAGTCGGCGGCGTCGTACGCCGCGGTCACCCGCTCGATCGCCGCGTCGAGGTCCGCGACGAGGGCCTCGGCCTCCTCCTGCCGGTCGAAGATCTCGCCCAGCACGGTGACCTGGCGCTTCAGCTCCTCGTCGAGCGGCTCGCCCTCCCGGGGGTCGAGCTCGACGATGGCGGCGTCCGGGGCGAGGGACTGGAAGTCCTCGCGGAAGGTGGCGAAGCGCTGGCCGTTGATGATGAGGTCCGGCTCCGCAGCGACGACGGCCTCGAGGTCGGGCTCGTTGTGGGTGCCGATGTCGACGATCGACTCGTCCTCGGTGTAGGGGTTCGTGCTCGGCATCAGGGCGACGGCACCCGCGCTCAGCTCGACGCCCCAATCGGCCAGGGTCTCGAACGTGCGGTTGTCGGTCGCGACGACCGACTGCGGCGGGGAGGGCACGGTCTGGGTGCCGAAGTTGTCCGTGACCTCGATGGTCTCGGCGCTGGTGGAGGGGCCAGCGTCGGCCTCGCCCGAGGCGCAGCCGGCGAGGGCCAGCGGCGCGACGGCGACGAGCGAGAGCAGGGCAGCCTTGCGGGGGAGGACCACGAGAGTTCCTTCGGAGGTCGTGAGGGAAGCCCACCCGAAGATCAGGGTAGGTTTGCCTAACTTATCCTCTCGGCGGCCTCCGGCGACCCAGGGGGTCGACCGGTGGACGGGGCCGCCCTCGCTCATGGCACGCACGCCCGCCGTCGGAGGCGATCAGCCGCCGACGACGAGCGTGGGTGTCAGCGCTTGGGCTTGGCGCGCCGGTTCTTCGCCGACGCCACGGCGTTCTTGATCTTCGCCTGGTTGTGCGGCTTCCGGGCCTCGTCGTACAGCTTCTTGCCGATCCCGATCATGGCAGCGCCTCGCAACAGTCTCATGGAGGACCGGTACCCACGACCGGGGCGTTCACCCGCCGTGGGAGCGTGGCCGGCGAGCCCGGTGGGTAACGGGTGCGGAGCACGACCCAGCCGAACGAGCAGCCGAGCCGGAGGAGGAGCCGCATGCCGCCGCAGACCATCGCCGGCCGCTACCGCGTCGAGCGGGAGATCGGGCGCGGGGGCATGGGCAGCGTCTGGTTGTGCCACGACGAGGTCCTCGGACGGGCGGTGGCCGCGAAGCAGGTCGGCAAGCTGCCGGGAGAGTCGATCCCCGACCTGGCCCGCGCGATGCGGGAGGCCCGCTCGCTCGCGGCGCTGAACCACCGCAACGTCGTCTCGGTGTACGACGCCATCCAGGACGGCGACCACATCTGGCTCGTCATGGAGTACGTCGCCGGGCGCACCCTGTCGCAGATCGTCGCCCAGGAGGGCCCGCTGCCCCCCGAGCGCGTCGCGTGGATCGGGGCCCAGGTGGCCGACGGGCTGGTGGCGGCCCACGCCCGCGGCACGGTGCACCGCGACGTCAAGCCCGGCAACATCCTGGTCACCGAGGACGACGTCGCGAAGATCTCCGACTTCGGCATCGCCCGCACCACCGGCGACGACCACCTGACCCGCTCCGACATCGTCGTCGGCAGCCCGGCGTACTTCTCCCCGGAGCTCGCCCGCGGCGAGGACCCGAGCCCGGCCGCCGACGTGTGGGCGCTCGGGGCGACGCTCTACGCGGCCGTCGAGGGCGCACCGCCGTTCCCCGAGCAGTCGAACGCCATCGCCCTGCTCGTCACCATCGCCACCCAGCGACCGCCCCAGCCGCAGCGGGCGGGCCTCCTCGGTGACGCGCTCGCCCGGATGATGGACCCCGACCCGGTCTCCCGGTGGTCGATGGACGACGCCGCCCACGCGCTGCGCCGCCTCCACCAGCGGCACGGGGCCGGCGGGGGTACGCCGCGGACGGGCGCGTTCGCCGCCCCGGTCGCGCCGACGTCCACGGCCCCGGAGGCCGTGGTCCCGCCCGCGACCCCGCCCGTGCCGCCCGAGCCGGCACCCGCCGCGCTGCCCGTCGGCCCCGACGGCCCCGGCGCCCCCGGCGACGACCGGCGGCACCGCTGGCCGCTCGTCGCCGCGCTGGCGCTGGTCGCCGTCCTGGGCGGCATCGCGTTCCTCGTGTGGGGCCTCGGCGACGACGACCGGGAGAGCGCCGACGACCCCGCGCCGGCCACCTCCTCCAGCGAGGCCCCGGCGAGCACGGCCACCGAGGAGGAGCCGTCGAGCCCCGAGCCGACCGCGTCGGCCCCTCCCGCCCCCGAGCCGACCACGACCACGTCCGCCCCGGACGAGGACGCCGAACGGGCGCAGTTCGTCGAGGCCTACTACGGCGCGCTGCCCGGCGACACCGGGACGGCCTGGGCCATGCTCGGCAGCGGGTTCCAGGACGAGGTCGGGAGCCTCGCCGACTACCAGGGCTTCTGGTCGACGATCGACGCCGTGACCGTGGACGACGTCCAGCCGGCGGGGGAGGGCGCGGTGGACGTGACGCTCACCTACACCAGCGACGGCTCCTCGGAGAGCGAGGTGCGCCGCCTCTACCTGGAACGCGGCGACGGCGGCTACCTCATCGTCGACGACGAGGTCGCCGGCTGACCGAGCGCCAGGGCGGGTACCTGCCCCGGACCACGCCTACCCCCGGAGGCCCCCGTGTTCCTGTTCTTCAGCAACCGCCTCGGTTGCTTCGGCTCGATCCTGCTCTCCCTCGCACTCACCGCGCTGCTCGTGCTGGTGCTGGTCGTCCTCTGACCCACCGGGCCTGACCCGCAGGGCCTGACCCGCAGGACCTGATCCACCCCGACCGGTACGGCGCGCGCCGTACCGGTCAGCCGTGCGTCGCGTGCCACCACCGCGGCGGCGCGTCCACGAGGTACCACGCCACCCACGTCACGGGGAACAGCGCGCCCGCGAGCGCGGCGCGCACCCGTCCCGCGCCCCGCCGCCGACTGCCGCGCGCCGTGAGCACGGCGAGCGCCAGGGGGAGGGCGGCCAGCGCCGCCACGACCGCCCACGTCAGACCCATGCCCAGCAGTCTGACGCAGGTGCCGCGCCTGCGCACCCCTCTCCGTTGCCGGACCACCGCGTCCCCGCGCGATTTCTTCCCGTCACAGGTGGCGCTCAGCGAATGCCTAGTCAATAATGAAAATCGTTCGCAAGAGCGTCGCTCGTCGACCTCGTCCCTGGGTCCGCATGCCCGGACGCGGCGAGCCGTCGTGACCCGAGAAGAGAGAAGACCCGTGAACCCCACGTCAACACCGCCTCGTGCGGTCGGCCTGGTCGTCGCGCTGGCGACCGGTCTCGGTGCGCTGGCCCTGCCCGCCGCACCCGCGGGTGCCGCCGAGGGGCCGGCCCCGGCCCCGCGGGAGCACCGCGTCCTGCAGGACGTCCACACCGACGCCGTCTCCACGTTCCTCGACGCCGGTGCCTTCGCACTCGGGTCGAAGGCCGACGTCCCCGAGGGCAACGGCACGCGCCTCGACCCCGACACCACCTGGTTCCACGTCGACGACGACTCCGTGATGACCGTGCCCGCGGGCTACGAGTTCGTCGCGCCGGCCGGCACGCAGGTCTGGATCGCGCCCGAGTCCAACCCCGGCCCGTCCCAGCTGTGGCCGGGCTTCTCCACCGAGTCGATCCCGGTCGGGGGCGTGGAGGGCAACCGCACCACGTTCACGCTGACGAGCCTCGAGGGTCCGGGCGACCTCGAGCTCTTCACCAGCGGCAACTTCGGTCAGCCCAACCGCCTGTGGTCCTCCGACGAGGACACGTTCCGCACCTTCACCATCGGGCGCACCCACATGCACGCCAACTGGGCGTTCACGGCCCCCGGCACCTACGAGGTCGGCGTCGAGGCGACGGTCACGGTCGGCGGTCAGCCGCAGCGCGACACCGCGACGTACACCTTCGTCGTGGGAGACCTCCCCGAGGCCGTCGCCACGACGACCACGCTGAGCGCGTCGAGCGAGCGCCTGGTGCTCGGCGACACCCTCGAGCTGGCGGCCACCGTGGCGCCGGCCGAGGCCGCCGGGTACGTCGAGCTCCTCGCCGGCGAGCGGGTGCTGGGCCACGAGGCGGTCGTCGACGGCGCGGCGCGGTTCACCACCGACGCCCTGACGGTCGGCACGCACGCCATCACCGCCCGCTTCGTGCCGTCGGTCGCCAACCTCGCCGCCGCCTCGACCTCCGCGGCCACCTCGGTCGTCGTGACCGAGGAGCCGGACGGCGCGGAGTTCGGCATCCACGGTCTCCGGGACGGCTACACGGCCGGCGACCCGCTCACGGCGCGCGTCGTCGGCGCGACCCTCGCCGAGGGGCAGAGCTACCGCTGGCTGGCCCGCGTGGCCGGCAGCGACGCCTCCAGCATGGTCGTCAGCGGCACCGGCACCGAGGCCGCCGCCGGCCGTCTCGAGCTCGTCGCCGACATGGGCTGGGACGGGTACGAGCTCGCTGTCGAGCTGGTCGAGGGCCGCACCGTCGTGCAGAGCACCCCGTGGCAGCGGGTGACGGTCGCCCCGACCTCCGCCCCCGTCGAGGCGCGCCTCGAGCAGACGGGCGCGACGTACGTCGGGGAGCCGCACCGCGTCGCGGTCACCGCTCGCGAGGGTGCGGGCGAGACCCTGCGCCTCGTCCACCGCAGCAACGGCTACACGTGGTCCGAGGTGCCGGGCGCGGTCGTCACCGACGGCGCGCTCGAGGCCGTCCCGACCTTCGACACCGTCGGCGAGTGGGCCGTGCAGGCCGTGCGCGACGGTGTCGCCGTTGCCCAGTCGGCCCCGATCGCAGTGGACATCCGCAACCGCGAGGTCCTCATCGAGGGCGTCCAGGGCGTCTACCGCGACGGCAGCACGCTGCGGGCCACCGGCACCGTCTTCCCCGCCGCCGAGGGCCTGACCTACGTCTGGCAGTACTCGAACTTCGACGCCGACCCGTGGGTGAACACCGAGATCGAGCGCGGCACGGGCCCCGAGGCGCTCAGCGTCGAGATGCCCGTGACGGCCGACCTCGACGGCGGTCTGCTCTACCTCATCGCGGTCCGCCCCGGTGCGGGCGCCGACGGCGAGGACGTCTACGCCGGCCAGGCCAGCGTCGCGATCAACGTCTCGACGGCGGACGCCGACGAGCAGGTCTTCTTCTTCCAGGGCCTCGGCGGGCACTACCACCAGGGCGGGGCGATCAACCTCGACCTCGTCGCCGACCCCGGTCTCGCCGAGGGCGACACCGTCGCCTGGCAGTGGCGCTGGCCGGGCACCGAGGAGTGGACGACGCTCCCCGGCGCCGAGGGCCTCTCGCACGACCTCGTGGCCGAGCAGGCGCTCGAGGGCGTGCAGGTGCGGGCGACGCTGACGTTCGCCGGCACCGACGAGACCGTCACGACCGAGCCGGTCGCGATCCACGTCGACGACCACGGTGCCGCCCCGCGGCAGGTCGTCACGGTCGCGGGCGGCGCCGAGCAGGTCACGGCGGGCGAGACGGTCGAGCTGACCGCGTCCGTCGCGCCGGCCACCGTGCTCGACACCTACCGGTGGACGCTCACGCCCGCCGGTGGCGGCGAGCCCGTCACGGTCGAGGGGGCGACGGGTGCGACGTACGCGTTCCCCGCGACGACCGAGCTCGACGGCGCGCAGGTGACCGCGAGCGTGGTGCGTCCCGACGGCGCCGTCGCCTACGGCCCGTCGGCCCCGGTGACACTGGACGTGGCTCCTGCCGCCGAGCCCGACGTCCCCGCGCTCCCGCAGCCCGGGTCGGTGGGCACGGGGTCGAGCATCTCGCCCGCGGGCCCGTGGCAGTACGGCCGCCTCGGCACGGCCAAGCCCATCTCGGTGTTCTTCGAGGGCCACGACGGCGAGGCCGTCACCGGCACCGTGTTCGTCACGACCCGCCGTGCGGGCACCGGGCAGGTCACGGCCACGGCCTACGCGTACGACGGCACCCGCCGCCAGGTGGCCACCCCCGTCCTGCCGCAGGTCAAGGGCAGCTACCAGGTGGGCGTCGTCTTCGTGCCGCACGACGACACCTACCGCACGACCCAGCGCCACTTCTGGATCTGGGCCACCCCGACCGGTCGCCCCTGAGCGACCCACCGAGCGGCCCAGCCTCGGCGCTCCACCCGTCGTCCCCGGGACACCCGTCCCGGGGACGACGGGCGGGCCGTCCGCCTCGTCCCCACCCTGGAGAGAAGTCCCCGTGCGTCACCGCCCGTCCCGCCTCGTGCCCCTCGCCGTGCTCGCCCTCGCGGTGCCCCTCGTCGCCGCGCTGCACCCGTCCCCGTCGTCCGCGGCCGCCGCCGCGGCCCCGTGGGACGTTCCCAACGGCACCGTCAACGCCGCCGGCGCCGTCGTGCTGAACGACGGCCACGTCGACGTCGCGTCCCTGCTGGAGGCCGGCGAGCTGACCACGCGGATCAAGGACGGCACGGCCGGCGCACCCGTGTACCGCGACCCCGCCACGACCGTGCTGCAGCTGCTGCCCGCCTCCCGCGCGACCATCCCCGCGCAGGGCTTCGACTTCCTCGGCGCCCCCGGCGACCCCGTGTGGCAGGTCGCCGAGACCCAGCAGGAGGGCCTGCTCTGGCCGGGCTGGTCCACCGAGGCCATCGACCCGGCGGCCATCCCGGGCGGCGTGCGGTGGTCGCTGGAGGGCGTCGACGGCCCGGGCGACTTCGTCCTCCACGCCTCCGACCCCGGGAGCCTCGGCGCCACGCGCGTGCTCCTCTCGAGCCGCGACGGGATCTCGGCGGCCGACACCCTCACCGTCGCGCCGAACACCCACGCCCACGGCTCCTGGGCGTTCACCGCCCAGGGCACCTACTGCCTCGCCTTCGAGCGCTCCGCGCAGCGGGCGTCGGGAGGTCGGACCGTCGACGCGTTCCACCTCGCCGTCGCCGTCGGCGAGACCGACGTGCGCTCCGTGGACCCCGCGGACTGCGCCGGCGGGGTCGACCCGGGCCCCGACCCCGACCCGGGCCCCGACCCCGACCCGGGCCCCGACCCCGACCCCGACCCCACGCCGGACCCCACCCCCGACCCCACCCCGGACCCGGGACCCACCCCCGGACCGACCCCCGGCGGGACGTGGGACGTCCCCAACGGCACGGTCAACCGCGCCGGGGCCACGGTGCTCAACGACGGCCACGTCGACGTCGCGTCGGTGCTGACCGACGGGCGTCTCGACACCCTCGTGAAGGACACCACCACGTCCGCCACCCGTCCGGTGTGGCGCCGGCCCGACGAGACGGTGCTGCAGCTCCTGCCCCGCACGCGGGCCCAGGTGCCGGCGGGTCCGACGTACGCGTTCCTGGGTGCGCCCGGCAGCCCGGTGTGGCAGGTCTCGCACACCCAGCAGGCAGGGCTGCTCTGGCCCGGCTGGTCGACCGAGGAGATCCCTGCGGCGGCCACGCAGGGCGGCGTCAGCTGGCGGCTCACCGACCTCTCGGGCCCGGGGCACCTCGCGCTCTACCGGCCGTCCTCGACGGTCCTGGGTGGGGTCGACGTCCTCATGAGCTCCCGCGACGGCCTCGACGCCGCGGACACCGTGACGATCCCGAAGAACACGCACGCCCACGGTTCGTGGGCGTTCACCGCCCAGGGCACCTACTGCCTGTCGATGGAGCGCGCCACCCGGCTCGCCTCGGGCGCGACCTCGGCCGACCAGTTCGTGCTCGCCGTCGCCGTCGGCACCGCCGACGTCACCGGCCTCGACCCGGCCCGCTGCGGGGAGACGGTCGACACCGAGCCCGGTGGCACCACGCCGCCCCCGCCGGGGGACGGGGGCGGTGCGGCCGCCGGGTCGACCCCGCCGGCCCGCACGACCCCCGCCCGGCCGTGCGTCCCGCAGGTCACGGTGCTGTCCGCCGGCCACGTGGACTACGCGTCGCGCGTGGTCGACGGCCGGCTGCAGTCGTCGGTCGGCGACGACACGTCGGGCCGCAAGGTCTACCGCGAGCCCGAGGGCGTCGTGCTGTGGGTGAAGCCGTCCGCGGCCGTCACCCTCCCCGCCGGCTTCGGCGCGGTGGGCGCCGCCGGCTCCCGGGTGTGGCAGGTGCCGCAGACGCAGAACCCCGACCTCGTCTGGCTCGGGTGGAACACGGAGTCCCTCAACACCGGGAACGTGCGCGGCGCCGTCGACTGGCGCCTGGACGCCGTCGACGGCCCCGGGCGGGTCAGCGTGTTCCTCACCGGCGCGTTCGGCGGCGTCGACGAGGTCGTGCTCGCCGGGCCGGGGTCGTCGTACTCGATCCCGCTGGGCGTCCACGCCCACGCGAACTGGGCCTTCTCCGCGCCGGGGGTCTACCGGCTCCGGATGACCCAGACCGCGACGCTGGCGGACGGCACGCGGTCCAGCGACACCGAGACCCTGACGGTCGCGGTGGGTGACGTCGACCCGGCGGCCGCGGTCGTCCGTACCGGTGCCGGCGCGGGGGCCGGCACCGCGTGCGGTCCGGCCCTGGCCGCCGGGGGTGACGAGGCGCTCGTCGCCCGGGCGGCCGCGCAGGCGGCCGCGGTGCCCGCGGACGGCGGGCTCGTGGCGCTGGAGGGCGAGGAGGACGCGGTGCGCGTGGCCGACGCCCGCGGCGAGGACGACGGGGGCGACGCCGTGCCCCTGCTGCTCGGCGTGCTCGGCGGCCTGCTGCTGCTCGGCTCGGGCGGGACCGCCCTGCTGTGGTGGCAGCGGCGTCCGGTGCCGACGCCGTGAGCGGGGTACGCCGCGGGCTCGCCGCCGCCGGCCTCGCGGTGGCGCTGACGACCGGGACCGCGTGCACCGCGTCCCCGCTGCTGTCCGCCGACAGCGGGCGGCTCCAGGTCGTCACGACCACCCCGCTGCTCGCCGACCTCGTGGGCCGGGTCGGCGGCGACCGGGTCGACGTGGCCTCGATCGTGCGGGCCGGCGGGGACCCGCACTCCTACGAGCCGACGCTGCGCGACGCCCGGAACGTGGTCTACGCGGACGTCGCGTTCAGCAACTACGCGCTGCTGGAGGAGCACAACGTCATCCGCACCCTCGACGCCAACCTGCCGGCCGGGGCGCCCAACGTGTCGCTGGCGGAGGAGTCGGTGAAGTACGCCGCCGAGCTGATCCCGCTCGTCGAGCACGTCGACCTGGACACGGTCTGGCTCGGCATGCGGGCCCGGGGCGACGCCGCGGAGCAGGGCGCGACCCGGGCCTCGCAGGTGCTCGTCTCGGCCGTCGACGCCACCGGGCCGGGCGACGTGCACGCCTACCTCACGGGCACCTTCGGCGACACCGACGTCTACCTCGACTCCTCCGACGGCTTCGACGCCGCGGACGGGTACGGCGACGACACGATGACGCTGCCCGTCGACGCCCACACCCACCTGTCGTGGGCCTTCGACGAGCCGGGCACCTACACGCTCACCTTCCGGGCCCGGCTACAGGTCGACAGCACCAGCCGGCCCGTCGACGTCGGTGAGGCGACCGTGACCTTCGCGGTCGGGGTGAACCCGCACGAGGCGGCCGCCGAGGCGGGCATCACGGATCCCGTGGTGCTCTCCGAGGGCCACGCCGACGTCACCGCCGACCTCGACGAGGGCGCCGTCGTCGTCGTCCACGACCCCTCGGGCGGCGGCGAGCACACCCAGACCACGTACGACGCGTCCCGCGTCGTCGTCGACGTGCCGCCCCGCGCGCTCGACGAGGTGCCCGAAGGTGCCGGGCACGACTTCCTCGGCCGCCCCGGGACCCGGGTCTACCAGCTCGCCCAGGCCGTGCTGGGCAAGCACGTGCACGGGGAGATCGACCCCCACCTGTGGCAGGACGTGGGCAACACGATGGCCTACGCCCAGCTGATCCGCGACACGCTCATCGAGGCAGACCCGGCCGGCGCGCGGGAGTACCGGGCGAACACCGAGGCCTACCTCGCGGAGCTCGAGGAGGTCGACGCCTACGTCCAGGCCGCGATCGACGCGATCCCGCCCGCGCGGCGCTACCTCGTCACCACGCACGACGCCTTCGGCTACCTGGCCGCGGCGTACGGCATCGAGGTCGCCGGCTTCGTGACGCCGAACCCGGCGGTCGAGCCGTCCCTGGCCGACCGGCGCAAGCTCACCCAGACCCTGCGCACGCTCGAGATCCCCGCGGTGTTCCTCGAGCCCAACCTCGCCGCCCGATCGAGCACGCTCTCCGAGCTCGCGGCCGAGACCGGGGTGCGGGTGTGCGCCATCTACGGCGACACCTTCGACGACCGCGTGACGTCGTACGTCGAGCTGGTGCGGTTCAACGCCGACTCCCTGCGCGAGTGCCTGGGCCCGTGACGCGCCGCCACCGCACCGCCCACCCCCGTCCCGATCCGCCCGTCCTGTCCACCACCGTCCCCGCCAGCACCGCCACCGGCGGCAGCAGAGGAGCACCACGCATGACCGCCACCGGGCCCCGCCGGCCCCACCCCCGTCCGTCCCGCCGCGGCCGACCGGCCCGCGCGGCGCTCGCCGCCCTCACGGCCCTGGTGCCGCTGCTGCTCGTCGCCGGGCCGGGTGCGTCACCGCCCGCGGGGGCCGCCGAGCCCACCGACGACCCCGGAGGCCTCGACCAGACCGTCGAGGCGGACCAGCCGGTCGTGCGGGGGGAGCGGGTGCTCACCTCCGGCCACGTCGACATGGGCCCGAAGCTCGTCGACGGCGAGTGGACGTTCCTCGTCCACGACGACGTGGCCCGCGGCGAGGCCGGCGGGCAGAGCGTGTGGCGCCACCCCGACGAGACGGTCCTGCACATCCTCGACGAGGGCCGGCTGAGCGTGCCGGAGGACCCGGCGTACGCCTTCCTCGGCGCCGAGCCCGGCGCGGACGTCTGGGTGATGCCGCAGACGCAGGACCCCGACGTGGTCTGGGTCGGGTGGAACACCCAGGACCCCGGGGTCATGGAGAGCATCGACCGGGGCGTCACGCTGTCGCTCACCGGGGTGCAGGGACCCGGGACCGCCACCGTCTACCTGCAGTCCGGGTCGTTCGGCGAGCCGCAGGTGCTGTGGGACTCGCGCGTCAGCGAGCCGCAGCCCGTCTGGGTCGACGTCAACACCCACACCCACGCCAACTGGGTCTTCACCGAGCCGGGCGTCTACCTCCTGCAGCTGACGGCCGAGGCCGACCTGGTCGACGGCACGACGGTCAGCGACACCCAGGTGGTGCGCTTCGCGGTCGGCACCGCCACGTCGCCGCAGGACGCGCTCGCCGCGACCTGGGAGGGTGGCGACCGCGGCGCGGCCGGCGCCGGAGCGGGCGGCGACGTGGTGGCGCAGCCGGCGGACGGCACGGCGCCGGCCGCGTCCGGCGAGGACGCCGCGGCGGACGGGGGCCGGGACACGCTCACCGTGGTGCTCGTCGTGGCGATCGCCGCCGTGGGCCTCGCCCTCGTGGCGGGGGTCGTCGTCGCGCTGGTGCGGGGACGTCGCGAGCGCGACCGCGTGCTGCGGGGCGGACCGCGCGAGGACGAGGAGGTCCGCGCGTGAGCGCGCTGGTGCTGGACGGCGTCGCCGTCGAGCTGGGTGGGCGGCGCGTCCTCGACGGCGTCGACCTCGCCGTCGCCCGCGGCGAGCTGGTGGGCCTCATCGGCCCCAACGGCGCGGGCAAGACGACGCTCCTGCGCACGACGCTCGGCCTCGTGCGCCCCTCGGCCGGACGGGTGGAGGTCGACGGCCGCCCGGCGCGTCCGGGCCGCGCCCCGATCGGCTACGTGCCGCAGCGCCACGAGTTCGCGTGGGACTTCCCGGCCTCGGTCGCCGGTGTCGTCATGACGGGCCTGACCCGGCAGGTCGGCCTCGGTCGGCAGCCGCGGCGCCGGCACTGGGAGGCGGTCGCCGAGGCGCTGGACCGCGTCCGCATGCGCGAGCTCGCCGAGCGGCCCGTCGGCCAGCTGTCCGGGGGCCAGCGCCAGCGGGTGCTCGTCGCCCGCGCCCTCGTGCAGCGGCCCGCCGTGCTGCTGCTCGACGAGCCCTTCACGGGGCTCGACCTGCCCACCCAGGAGCTGCTGTCCGAGCTGTTCACCGGTCTGGCCCGCGAGGGCCGGGCGGTGCTGATGACGACCCACGACCTGCTGGGCGCCCTCGACACCTGCGACCGCATCGCCCTGCTGCAGCGCCGGGTGGTCGCCACCGGCACCCCGGCCGAGCTGGCGGCGAGCCCGCAGGCGTGGATGGACACGTTCGGCGTCGGTCCCGACTCCGCGCTGCTCCGCGTGCTCGTGCGCGTGCTCGAGGCGGCGTGATGTCGCCCGCCGAGTTCCTCACCGACCTGCTCAACCCCGACCTGTCGTTCCTGCCCAAGGCCCTCGCGGTGCTCGTCATGAGCTCGGTCGTGTGCGGGGTCGTCGGCTGCCACGTCGTCCTGCGCGGCATGGCCTTCATCGGCGACGCGGTCGCCCACGCGGTCTTCCCCGGCCTGGCCGTGGCGTTCGTCGTGGGCGGCAACCTGGTGCTCGGCGGCACGATCGCCGGCGTCCTCACGGCGGTGCTCGTCGCCGTGTTCGCGCAGAACCGCCGGCTCAAGGAGGACTCCGTCATCGGCGTCTTCTTCGTCGCCGCCTTCGCGCTCGGCATCGTGGTCATCTCCCAGGCCCAGGGGTACGCCGGCAGCCTGCAGCAGTTCCTCTTCGGCTCGATCGCGGGCATCCCGACGCGCGACCTGTGGGTCGTCGGTCTCACCGGACTCGCCGTGCTGGTGCTGGTCACCGTGCTCGGCAAGGAGCTCGTGACCATCTCGCTCGACCGCGAGTCGGCCCGCGCGCTGGGGCTCCGGGTCTTCTGGTTCGACCTGCTCCTCTACGTCCTCGTCACCCTCGCGGTGGTCATCTCCGTCCAGACGATCGGCAACATCCTCGTGCTCGCGCTCCTCATCACCCCGGCGGCCACGGCCCGCCTGCTCACCGACCGGCTCGGCGCGATGATGCTGCTGGCCCCCGCGAACGGCGCCGCCTGCGCCGTCGTCGGCCTCTACCTGTCGTGGTCGTTCGACCTCCCGACCGGCGGCACCGTGGTGCTCGTCCTGACCGCCGTGTTCCTGCTGGTGTGGACCCTCGGCGGTGCGCTCCGCACGGCGCGCACCGCCCGCGGGCAGGCGCGGGCGTCGGCTCCCGTCGTACCCGTTCCGGTCGGCGCGGCGGGGGACCTCCGATGAGCCGGGTCGGCTCGGGGAAGCGCCCCGACCGCGGGCGTACGGCGCTGCTCGCCACCTCCTGCGCCCTCGCCGTGCTGGGGCTCGGGGCCGTCGCCGCGGGGGTGGTCGACGCGCGCAGCGACGACGGTCGCAGCCCTGCGTCGCCGCCCACGTCGGCCCCCGCCGTGGACCCGACCGCGCCCCGGACCTTCCCCGCGGCACCGGCCGAGCCGGACGGCGACGCCGCGGGCACGGTCGACGGGACCGACGGGGCCGCCGGTCCCGTGACCGACCTCGTCGACGCGGCGTGGGTCGCGAGCACCGCGGCGACGACGGGCGTGCCGGAGCGGGCGCTCGCGGCGTACGCCGGCGCCTCCCTCGCCGTCGCCTCGAGCGCGCCCGGGTGCGGCCTGGGGTGGAACACGCTGGCCGCGATCGGGGCCGTGGAGTCCGACCACGGGCGCATCGGGGGAGCGGTCGTGGGTGCCGACGGGCGGGCCCTGCCCCGGATCCTCGGCGTGCCCCTCGACGGCGACGGCGTGGCCGCGGTCGCGGACACCGACGGCGGCGAGCTCGACGGGGACACCACCTGGGACCGGGCGGTGGGGCCGATGCAGTTCGTCCCCGCCACGTGGCGCGAGCACGCGGCGGACGGTGACGGCGACGGGACGCCCGACCCCGACAGCATCGACGACGCCGCGCTCTCCGCCGCGACGTACCTGTGCGCCACGGGTGGGGTGCTGACCGAGCCGACGGCGTGGATCTCGGCGGTGACGGCCTACAACGCCGACGTCGCCTACGTGAACCAGGTCGCCGACGAGGCCGAGCGCATCGGGGCCGCCGCCGGGCGCTGAGACCGCGGGCCCCGCGCCCCGCGACGCCGTGCTACGTTCCGGACCGAGTCGATCGCATCCTGAGGGATGCCAGGGAACACCGGTGGGAATCCGGGACTGGCGCGCAGCGGTGAGGGAGACGGCGACACCAGGTGCCACTGGGGCGGGAGCCCTGGGAAGGCGGTGTCGTCGGACGATCCCGAGTCCGAAGACCTGTCGGCTCACGTGTTCGACAGCGGGCCCTCGCGCACAGGGCCCCGGACCCGAGAGGCCTCCCGCGGTGGACCCGTCACCTCGTCCTGCTCGCCCCGCCCGCAGGGGCGCCCCCGGCCCTGCCCCCGAGCCCGCCCGCGGCCGCACCCCGTGAGCCACGGGAAGCGGACCCGGACCGCGCGTCCCCGCCGCCGGCTGCCGTTCTGGCCGCTCACCCTCGTCCTGGCTGCGGCCGCGCTCGCCAGCGTCGTCGTCTCCCTGGCGTTCGGCTCCGAGGCGATCCCCGTGGGGGAGGTCGTGTCCGCGGTGACCGACCGCCTGACCGGGCGCGAGCCGGGCCGCTGGGACGTCATCGTGTGGGAGCTCCGGCTGCCGCGGGCGCTCCTGGCGTTCGTCGTGGGCGCGGGCCTGGCGGTCGCCGGCGCGGGCATGCAGACGCTGGTGCGCAACCCGTTGGCCGACCCCTACCTGCTCGGGATCAGCTCGGGCGCGTCGGTCGGCGCCACCGCGGTCATCACGATGGGCGTGCTCGGCGCGCTCGGCATCTACGCGATCTCTGTCGGAGCCCTGCTGGGCGCCCTCGTGGCGGCGCTGCTCGTCTGGCTCGTGGCGACCGCACAGGGCGGGCTGACGCCGCTGCGCCTCGTGCTCTCCGGGGTCGTGCTGTCCTCCGGGCTGTCGGCCATCGCCTCGTTCCTCGTCTTCCTCAGCGACGACCCGCGCGCCGCCAACTCGGTGATGTTCTGGATGCTCGGGAGCGTCGGTGGCGCCACCTGGGAGAAGCTCTGGATCCCCGCCCTCGTCGTCGTCGTGGCCGCCGTGGCGATGGTCGCGATCCACCGGTGGATGGATGCGCTGGCCGCGGGACCCGAGACCGCCTCGGCGCTGGGCGTGAGCGTCACCGGTCTCCGCACGGCCCTCTTCGTCGGCCTCGCGGTGCTCGTCGGCGTGCTCGTCGCCGTCAGCGGGGGCATCGGCTTCGTCGGCCTGATCGTGCCCCACGCGGCGCGGCTGGTCGTCGGGGCGCAGCACCGGGTGGTGCTGCCCGTGGCGGCGCTCGGCGGCGGCCTGTTCCTCCTGTGGGTCGACGTGGTGGCCCGCCTCGCGGTGCGGCCGCAGGAGATCCCGCTGGGGGTCGTGACCGGCGTCGTCGGCGCGCCGCTCTTCCTGCTGCTGATGGGCCGGGGCCGCTACGAGTTCGGGGGCGGCCGGTGAGCCCGGACCACGGCCCCGACGGCGGGGCCGGCGGCGGGCCCGACCTGGCCCTGCGCCTGCGGGGCGTCACCGCCCGCCTCGGCGGTCGGGAGGTGCTGCGCGACGTGCACCTCGACGTGCCGCGGGGACGCCGGCTCGGCATCGTCGGCGTGAACGGCGCCGGCAAGACGACCCTCCTGCGGGTGCTGGCCGGGGTGCTCCACCCCGGCGCCGGGGACGTGCTGATCGCGGACGCCGCCGGACGGCTCGAGGACAGCCACGACGTCCCCATCCGGGAGCGCGCCCGCCGCCTGGCCTACGTGCCCCAGGAGGAGGTGGTCGCGGCCGAGCTGCTCGTCGGCGAGATGGTGGCGCTCGGCCGCGTCCCGCGCGCCCGCCCGTGGTCCCGCGGGGGTACGGCGGAGCGCGAGGTGGTGCTCGCCTCCCTGGCCGCCGTGGGGCTCGCGGACCGGGTCGACGACCCCTGCGACCAGCTCTCCGGCGGCGAGCGGCGTCGTGCGGTGCTGGCCCGCGGCCTGGCCCAGCAGTGCCCGGTGATGCTCCTCGACGAGCCCACCAACCACCTCGACGTCGCCTGGCAGCTGCGCCTGCTGGAGGTGCTCGCCGAGCGCGCCGAGACCCTCGTCGCCACCGTCCACGACCTCGACCTGGCGCTGCGCTTCTTCGACCTCCTGGCCGTCGTCGGCTGGGCCGAACCCGAGCAGCGCGGCTCCGGGCCCGCCGGGCTCGTCGCCGTCGGCCGTCCCGAGGACGTGCTGAGCGCGCCGAACGTGGCGGCCCACTTCGGGGTCGGGTCGACGCAGGTCGCCCACCCCCACCTCGACCAGTCCCACCTCCTGATCCACCCCCGGAAGGACCACCCGTGAGCAGCAGCCCCGCCCGCCGCGTCGGCGTCGTCTCCCTCGCCCTCGGTGCCTCGCTGCTCGGCGGGTGCGGCTCCGACGGCGCCGCCCCGGCGGCGGGGGGCGGGATCACCGTGGAGAACTGCGGGGAGGACCTCACCGTCGCCGAGCCCGTCACCGAGCTCTACGCCTACGACGGCGGGATCATCTCGATCGCCCTCGCCGCGGGTGCGCGCGACGAGCTCGTCGCCGTCACCGGCGTCGAGCGCGACCAGGACGTGCTCGAGCTCGCCTACCCCGACGACCGCGTCGACGACCTCCGGGTCGTGGGCGACCAGTTCCCGACGCTCGAGAACGTGCTGGCCGTCGACCCGCAGCTGATGTTCGCCGGGTGGGGCTACGGGTTCAGCGAGGCCCGCAACCTCGTGCCCGAGATGGTCGAGGAGCACGGCATCGCGACGTACCTGCTGAGCGAGACCTGCCAGCAGGGCGACGGCGGCCGCGGCACGATGGACGCCTGGACGGCGCTGACGACCGACCTGCGCAACATCGGCGAGCTCACCGGCCACGCCGCGACCGCCGAGCGGGTCGTCGCCGACATCGAGGCCCGCCGTACCGCGCTGGAGCAGGCGCCGCAGCCCGAGGAGGCCCCGACGGCGTTCCTCTTCGACTCCGGCACCGACGCGATCTTCACCTCGGGCTCGTACGGCGGGCCCCAGGCGATCTTCGACGCCGCGGGCGTCACGAGCGCCACGGCCGACGTCGACGACACGTGGACCGAGGTCGGCTGGGAGACGCTGGCCGCCGCCGACCCCGACGTCATCTTCTTCGTCGACTACCCGGGGCAGTCGTTCGAGGACAAGGTCGAGGTGCTCCGCTCCAACCCGGCCTCGCGCGACCTCGCCGCGGTGCGCGAGGAGCGGTTCGTGAACCTGCCCTACGCGCTGTGGGTCTCGGGCCCGCTCAACATCGACGCCGCCGAGTGGGTACGACGCGCGGTCGAGCACTTCGGGTTCGCCCCGGAGTCGGGCATCGAGCCGACGCTCGACATCACGGCGCTCGACGAGCTGCCCGGGAACGACTGGGTCGACTGACCGGGGTCCCGGCGGTCGCGGCGGGGGAGCGGCCGGGCTAGGGCCGCTGCAGCCCGCGGCGGCGCATGTGCTCGGCGGCCTCGATCGCGTCGTCGACGAACCGCTCGGTCAGGGCGGTGAGGGTGGCGACGTCCTCCTCCGACCACGAGGCGAGCACCTCGCGGATCATGTCGTCGCCCAGCGCGTAGACGTGGCGTGCCGCCTCGGTGCCCGCGTCGGTCAGGCTGACGAGGGTCGCCCGGGTGTCCGAGGGGTCGGTGGCCCGCTCCACGAGCGCCGCCCGCTCGAGCCGCCCGACGATCTTGCTGACGTTGGAGGCGCCGGTCCCGAGCGCCTCGGCGAGGGCGGAGGGCCGCATCGGGCCCCACGCGAGCAGGTGGCGCAGCGCCTGGTGCGACGGCTGGTCGATCGCCTCGCCGCTGCGGGTCAGGATCTCGCTCTGCAGGGTGGGGGACTCCCACAGCAGGATGAGCGCGCTGAGGCCGGCCAGCAGGCGCGAGCGGTAGGGGAAGTCCTCCGGACGGCGGGCGCGAGGGTCCCGCGCCGTGCTCGGTTCGTCCGCCATGGAGACGACTCTAGGCGCAGCCGCAGGAGGGAATGGACCACCCACCTCGCCGGTTATTGTGTCCGTAAGGACAGTAAATCGGGTGGCGCGAGGGCGTCGACCCGCGGAGGAGGAACCCATGGACACCACCCACGACCCCTACCGCCCGGAGCTCCTGCCGGAGGCCGTCCACGCGTACCTGAGCGGGTACGACGGCGAGACCCGTGACGTCGAGCGGGCCGCCGCTACGTTCGGCCCGTCGGCCGTCGTCGTCGACGACGGCTCGACCTACACGGGGCTCGACGAGATCCGGACCTGGCTCGCCCGCTCGTCGAGCGAGTACCGGTTCACGACGACGTACGTCGGGCAGGAGCGGCTCGGCGACGACGAGTGGCGCGTGCTGGCCCACCTCGAGGGCGACTTCCCCGGCGGGACGGTCGACCTGGGCTACCGCTTCACGCTGCAGGACGGGAGGATCGCCGCGCTCACGATCGCTCCCTGAGCGGCCGCGCCCGGCGTGGTGCGGCCCCCGGCCGGGGCGGCTCGTCGTGTCGTCGCGAGCGCACCTGCCGCACGAGGTCGGCCGCGGCGCCGGGCCACGTCGGGTGCTCGAAGGTGAACCCGGCCTCCAGCAGGCGCCCGGGCACCACCCGCCGGCTCTTGAGGAGCAGCTCGGTGTCGCTGCGCAGCGCGAACGCCCCGAGGGTCGCCATCCACCGCGTCGCCGGCAGCCCGGGGCGGTGCCCCCACTCGCGGCGCAGGGCCCGCATGAGGTCGCTTTGGGGGAGCGGCTCGGGCGCAGCGACGTTGACCGGTCCCTCGATGTCGTCGCGCTCGAGGAGCAGCAGCACGGCGCGGACGAGGTCGTCGGCGTGGATCCACGACACGTACTGGCCCCCGCCGGCCACCGGCCCGCCGACGCCGAGCCGCGCCATCCACAGCAGGTAGTCGAGGATGCCGCCGCGGTCCGGGCTCATCACGAGGGCGGTGCGCAGTGCCACCCGACGCGTGGCCGGCGTCGCGGCCTCCGCCTGCGCCGCCTCCCAGCTCCGTGCGATGCGCACGCTGTACTCCCAGTACAGGGGCACGTGGGGCTCCTCGCCGCCGATCACGCCGTGCGCCTCGTCGTGGGCGGGGCCGCGGGTGTCGGCGTAGATCGTCGCGGTGCTCATCTGCAGCCACACGCGGGGCGGGCGCCCGGCCTGCGCGATCGCCTGCCCGACGGCGCGGGTCGACTCCACGCGCGAGTCCATCATCTGGCGCAGGTTGCGGTCGGTGTAGCGGCAGTTGACGGAACGGCCGGCGAGGTTGACCACGGCGTCCGCCCCGTCGACCTCCGCGGCCCACGGGCCGACCGTGCGCCCGTCCCACACGGCGTGCCGCACGCCCGGCTCGAGCGCCTCGGGACGGCGGCTCAGCACGACGACGTCGTGGCCCTCCGCCGCCAGCGCGCGCCGCAGGATGCCTCCGACCTGCCCGGTCCCACCGGGGATCACGATCTTCATGGGGTGACCGTAACGCAGAACTGAACGCGTTCAAATAGGGCGCGGGCCTAGGGTGGCCGCCGTACCCGAGTCGAGGAGGCAGCCATGGCCACCGTCGTCCTGTTCCACCACGCCCAGGGCCTGACGGACGGCGTCCTCGGGTTCGCCGAGCGCCTGCGCGGGGGCGGACACGAGGTGCACACGCCCGACCTCTTCGACGGGCGCACGTTCGACTCGGTGGTCGACGGGGTCAACCACGTCGCCGACATCGGCTTCCCCGCGATGCTGCAACGCGGGGCGGCGGCGGTCGGTGACCTGCCGCAGGAGCTGGTGTACGCCGGGTTCTCCCTCGGGGTGCTGCCCGCCCAGATGCTCGCGCAGGGTCGTCCGAGCGCCCGTGGCGCGCTGCTGCTGGAGGCGTGCGTGCCGCCCAGCGAGTTCGGCGACCGCTGGCCCGACGACGTGCCGGTGCAGGTGCACGGCATGAGCGACGACCCGTACTTCGCGGGCGAGGGCGACCTCGACGTCGCCCGGGCGCTCACCGCGCAGGTCGAGGGCGGCGAGCTCTTCCTCTACCCCGGGGACGCGCACCTGTTCGCCGACCCGACGCTGCCGTCGTACGACGAGGAGGCCGCGGCCCTGCTCACCGACCGCGTGCTGGCCTTCCTGGCGCAGGCCGACGCCCGCGGCTGAGCGCCCGCGGCGGGAGCCGACGCGGGAGCCGACGCCGGGGGTGGAGCGAGCCGGTCACGGCGTGCGCTCCTGGGGCAGGCGGATGGTGGCGGTGGTCCCGGCGCCGGGGGCGGTGTCGAGGTCGATGGTGCCGGCGTGCGCGGTGACGACGCGCTGCGCCACGGGCAGGCCGATGCCGAGGCCCTGGGTGGCGCTGCGGCGGGCCCGCTCGGTGCGGTAGAAGCGGGTGAAGGCCTGGCGTGCCTCCGCGGGGGTCATGCCGACGCCGGAGTCCTGCACGACGACGACGGCGTCCGCGCCGTGGGGGCCGTCCTCACCGCGGACCGTGATGGTGACGGAGCCGCCGTCGGGGGAGTGCTTGACGGCGTTCGACACGAGCTGGTCCACGGCGTGGGCGAGGCGGTCCTGCGCGAGCACGCGCACCGGCGCGGGTGGTACGTCGAGGCGCAGCGTCGTCCCGCGCTCCGCCGCGGCCGCGGCGTGCCGGTCGTGCGCGCGGCGGGCCAGCTCACGGAGGTCCGCCGGGCTGCGGTCGTCCCCGATCTCGGCGAGGTCCTCGCGGGACGCCTCGAGCAGGTCGTTGATGCGACCCACGAGCACGTCGGCGTTGCGCCGGGCGGACTCGACGGAGCGCACCAGCCGCGGGTCGTCGGGGCGGTGGTCCCCGCTCTCCAGCGCCTCGGCGAGCAGTTCGTTGTGGCCGATGATCGACGTCAGGGGCGTGCGCAGCTCGTGGGAGACGGTGGACAGGAACCGGTCGCGCACCTCGACGGCCTCGGTCAGCTCGGTGACGTCCCAGGCGGTGACGACGGAGCCCAGGTGCACCGGCGGGCCGTCCGCCCGCTCGGGGCGCGGCTCCGGGCCGAGGTCGACGCCGGTGTCGAAGAGGGGGTCGCGGTGCTGCCCACCGGCGCCGGTGGGGTCGCGGCCCTCCCACAGCTGGTGGCAGGAGGCCATCATGGCCCGCTGGTCGCCGGGCGGCCCGACCCAGTAGAGGCGGCCGGGCTCGTCCTCGCCGCGGCGGGCGCGGGCGACGATCTGCTCCCGGGCGGGCACCGGCGTCACCCGGTCCTCGTAGAACACCCGGTCGGGGGAGCCCGGCGCCGGACCGGCGGGCACGGTGCGACCCACGTCGTACCCCGCGAGTGCCGCGAGGTGCCGCCCGTAGGGGTTGAGCAGCGCGGGCCGGCCGCGGTCGTCGAGGTAGCAGACGCCCGCGTCGATGACGCCCGTGATGCGCTCGGTGACGAGCAGCCGGTGGCGGGCCAGGTCGAGGGACTGGCCGAGCGCGGCGCGCGAGGCGACGAGGTCGCGCTGGTCGCGGCGCAGCGACGTCGCCAGGCTCCGGGACACGAGGACCACGCCGACCATGAGCAGGGGGAGGAGCGACTCCTGCACCCACCCGAGGCCCGACTCCGGCCGGCTCCCGGCGTCGAGGACGAGGACCCCCGAGGGGGTGAGCGCGACGGCGGCGGCGGCGACCAGTCCCGGCCCCGTCAGCTCGAAGGCCAGCCAGGCCAGCGGCAGGACGCCCAGCAGCTCGACGGCGCGCACCTCGTCGAGACCGAGCCGCAGCGTCACGGCGGCGACGAGTCCCGCGGCGGGCACCGTGGTCCGCCACGCGGGTCCCCACCGCTCCCAGGGCAGGACGGCCGCGGCGACCGAGGCGGCGGCCACCAGTCCCAGGGCGACCACGGTGGCCGGGCGCCGCAGCAGGTGCGGCGCGCTCACCGCCAGGCCCACGGCCAGGTACGCCGCGAGCAGCAGCGTGGGCAGCTGCCACACCGCGAGAACGCGAAGACGCCCGCTCAGCGTCAGGTCACGTGCAGGTCCGAGCACCCCGAGGTTCCCTCCGTCTCCACGCCCCGAGCGTGGGAAGGGACCAGTCCACACCAGGAACGGGGCGCTGCCCACGTGCTTGCGGACAACCACCGCACAACTTGTGGCGGCCCAGATGGGGTCTTCAGCAGGCGACGCGCAGGGGCGTTCCGCAGCGGCGTTCTGGCAGCGGCGTCCCGGGGCCGCGACGTCGGTCAGCCTAGGCGCCCGGGGCGGTCGTGTCCGGCGAACGGGCGGGCCAGGGCGGCAGCAGCGGGGCCAGCGCGGCCAGCTGGTCGCGCGAGACCCACGAGGGGTTGGAGCCGGCCGGCATCCGCAGCACCTCGAGGTCGCCCGCCCCCGCAGCCCGGACCGCCTCGGCGGGCACGCCGCCTGGTGAGAGCGGGAGGTCGAGCCCGACCTCCGGACGCCCGTCGCCGTCGCGGGGCCGCAGGGCGGCGCTCACATGGCCGAGCCCCCAGATGCCGCGCGTCACCAGGCGCCCGTCGCCGGAGACCCACAGGAGCACTCGGTCGCCCGGCGCCATCATCCGGCCGCGGTAGTTGTCGCTCACGCAGCGGCGCGTCACCACGAGCGGTACGGCGTCCCGCACCGCCGCGACCAGGTCGGGGTTGGCGCGGGGGTCGGTCTTGATCAGCCACGCGCCGAGCGTGGCGGGAGTGATGCGCGGGGTGGCCACGTCCCGTTCCTACCAGCACCACCACCAGCCGACCCTCCGGCCGGCTCGTCGCCGAGGCGCCCGGTTTCAGCCGCCGCCCGGTGGGGGACCACGTCCCGGTCACTGCGGGTCACCGGACGCCCGCGCACCCGACGCCCCTTCGAGCGCCCGGCCGACGGCCCGGCGGACAGGACGGTCAGCATGGACGAGGTCATGGCCTTCGGCCCCCTTCTCGCGGTCGTGGTCGGGGTCGCCGTGCCCCGGCCGTTCGGCCCGAACATCGCCTTCCTGCTCGCCGCGGTCAGCACGTTCGTGCTGGCCATGTACTTCTGGGACGACGGCGCGAAGGACGACGGCCTGTTCACGTGGAAGCCGCTGATGGTGACGGTCTTCGGTCTCGTCGTCATGCGCGTCTTCCGGCCGGAGCCCTGGCGTCGCCCGGGTGCGGGCCGGGCCCAGGGCGCCGGGCACGCGCAGCCCGGCGCGGGGCAGTTCGCGGCGCCGTACCAGCAGAGCCCGCAGCAGAGCCCGCAGCAGAGCCCGCAGCAGACCCCGCAGCAGCCGGGGACGTCGTACCCGCCGCAGCCGCCGGCCGCGGGTCCGGGGTGGCCCACGCGCTGAGGCCCGGCTAGCGCGGGGACCCCGGGTCGTCGGACAGGCCCCCGGTGACGGGGACCTCGAACGCGTCCCGGTCCACGGGGTCGAGGCCCGACCGGGTGCGCAGCCCGTCCACGACGTCGAGGTGGGCCGCGTGGTCGAGGTCGTCGCTGTCGCGGACCGCCGCCACCGTCAGCGTCGCGGGGACGGCGTCCCGGGCGAGCAACTCGGCCCAGAAGGCGGCCGGCGCGGTCAGCATGCGGAGCCGCGGCCACGACGCCACGACCGCGTGGTCGTCGGGGTGCGGCGCGACGAGCACGGCACTCTCGAGCGCCGGCGCCCCGCGCCAGGCGGCCAGGTCGTCGTCGGCGCCGATCTCGACCTCGACCGCCCCCTCCGGGGCCGCCGCGCTGCCGGTGGGCGGGTACGCCGGCTCCCACAGCTCGGCGCCGTCGTCCTCGACCCAGTCCCCGCGGAGGAAGTCCGTGAGGGAGCGTGCGACCAGGTAGGGGGCGGCCGTGTTCTCCATGTTGAACTGCAGGACCTGCCCGACCGCTCCGGCGGGGCCGGGGACGAGGTCGAGGACGTAGTGGTTGCCCCCGCCGTCGTCCGCGAACGCGACCCACCCCGGGTCGGCGAGCGCGGGCTGGACGGCGTCGTCGTCCTGCGCCGGCGGCGGCACGGGGAGCGGCCGTCCGGGCTCGTCCCAGCGGCGGGCGGGGTCGACGACGTTGCCGAGCTCCCCGGTGCCGGCGTGCAGCCCCTCGCGGACGACCGCGTACGGCGCGAAGACCTCCTCGTCCTCGTCCTCGTCGTCGTCGAGCTCCACGTCGTCGTCCGCGCCCAGCACCTCGCCCTCGCGGACGAGCGAGAAGAACAGCCGGAGCTCGTCGGGGAAGCGGACGCCCCGGCTCTGCTCCGCGGCCTCGATCTCCTCGGCGCCGTACCCCGCGGTGTGGCCCCGCTGCTCGAGCAGGGCGCGGAGGGCGTCGAGGTCGTTGTCGGCGACGCGGGGACTGAGCGGTCGCAGCGGCGGGTGCACAGGGCGGTGGGACGGGCGGGCCTCCGGCAGCCGCACCACGCCGACGTGCAGGGACCCGAAGTGGCTCCCGTCGTTGACGCCGGAGTGCAGCCCGCGCACGGTGCCGTCGGGGTGGGCCGTCAGCTCGAGCGTGCCGAGCGGGAGGTCGTCGCGCCAGACCAGGTCTTTCTCGGCGGTGGCGAACGCGCCCGTCGAGCGGGTGCCGCGGCGACCGGTCGGGGTGTGCAGCACGGGTCCCGTCACCGAGCCGTCGCGGACGAGCATCGTCCAGCGCCACGTCTCCTGACGGGTCCGGGCGTGCTGGCGCAGCTCCCGGCCGACGTCGCCGAGCAGCCGGGCCAGCTCGGGGTTGCTCATCCAGGTCACGACGATTCCTCCTCGAGGCGGGGCGCAGGCCGGGCGGCGCCATCCTGGGCAGGCTCCGGCCGCCGCAAACCTCGGCATCAGGGACGCAGGGGCCGCAGGAACGCCCGGACGTCGTCGACCAGCAGCCCGGGCTCCTCGAGCGCCGCGAAGTGGCCGCCGCGGTCCTCGACGTCCGTCCACCGCACCACGTGGTTCTCCCGCTCGGCGGCGAACCGGAGGCCGACGTCGTGCGCCAGCTGGAGGGCGGCCGTCGGCACCCCCGAGACGGGCTGCTCGGCACCCCAGGCCCCGCCTTGCGCGTAGCCGACGTACGCGGCGGAGCCGGCGCTCGCCGTGAGCCAGTAGAGGGACGCGTTGGCGAGGACGAACTCCTCGCCCAGCACGTCGACGGCGGGCGCCGGCGCGGGGTGGCTCCAGGCCTGGAGCTTGTCGAGGATCCACGCCAGCTGGGCGACGGGGCTGTCGGCCGCCATCACGCCCACGAGGCTCGGCCGGGTCGACTGCAGGGCGATGTAGCCGAGCTCCTCGCGCTGGAAGGTGCGCACCCGGTCCAGACGGTCCTGCTCGAGTGCGCTCAGCGTGGCGGCAGCCTGGTCGCCCACCTCGGACACGAACGGGCCGAGCGCCCCGTTGACGTGGACGCCGACCACCCGGTCGGGGGCGACCCGACCGACCTCGGGGGCGACGACCGCACCGATGTCACCGCCCTGGACGGCGAACCGGCCGTGGCCGAGGCGGTCCATCAGCGTCACGAAGGCCCGCGCGATCCGGTCGGTGGGCCATCCGGCCTCCTCGAGCGGGGTCGAGAACCCGAAACCCGGCAGCGACGGCACCACGACGTGGAACGCGTCCTCGGCCCGCCCGCCGTGCGCCTCGGGGTCGGTCAGGGGCCCGATGACCTGCTCGAGCTCGAGGAACGACCCCGGCCACCCGTGCACCAGGAGCAGGGGGAGGGCGCCCGGGACCTCGGAGCGCACGTGCACCGCGTGGATCGTCTGGCCGTCGATGCGGGTCCGCACCTGGGGCCACCGGTTCCAGCGCTCCTCGGTCGCCCGCCAGTCGTGGGCCGCCCACCTCTCGACGAGGGTTTCCAGGACGCTCACCGGTACGCCGCTGTCCCAGCCGTCACCCGGGAGCGGGGCCGGGAGGCGGGTGGTGCGCAACCGTCGGCGCAGGTCGTCGAGGTCGGCGTCGGGCACGTGGATGTGGAAGGGGTCGACGAGGTGCTGGTGCGTGGTCATGCCGCGATCCTGCGTCGGATCGCGGCCACGAAGTGACCGGAAGTGCCAGGGTGGGTGCATGACGCGGACGACCGGTCGCAGCCTCGCCCTGCTCGGTCTCCTCCAGTCCCGCCGGGAGTGGTCGGGCCCGGACCTGCGGGAGCGCCTCGAGGTCAGCGAGCGCACGCTGCGCCGCGACGTGGAGGACCTGCGGGAGCTGGGCTACGGCATCGAGTCCCGGCCGGGTGTCGGCGGGGGCTACCGGCTCGGGCCGGGAGCGAACCTCCCGCCCCTCACCCTGTCGCCGGACGAGGCGGTCGCGATCGCGGTCGGTCTGCGAGCGGCGCAGCACGGGCCGGTGAAAGGTGTCGAGGACGCCGCCGCCCGCGTGCTGGCGAAGGTCGAGCAGTCGCTCTCCCCGGCGACCCGCCGCCACGTGAGCGAGGTCGGTCGTGCCCTGGTGCCCCTGGACCCGGCGAGGGGGGACGAGGTGGCCGCGGACGTGGTCGTCGCGGTCGCGGGCGCCATCGCCGCGTCCCACCGGCTGCGCGTGCGCTACCGGCCGCGCGAGGGCGAGGCGGTCGACCGCCGCGTCGAGCCGCACCGGGTCGTGCAGGCGGGCCGCCGGTGGTACCTCGTCGCATGGGCCTGCGAGCGTGGCGCCTGGCGGACCTACCGCCTCGACCGGGTGGTCGCCGCCACGCCCCTGCGCGAGCCCTTCGTCCCCCGCGACGTCCCGGTCGCCGAGCTCCGGGCCCTCACCAGCACGGCGGTCGCCGTGGCGCCGTACCGCTACCAGGTGTCGCTGCTCGTGCGGGAGAGCGCCGACGTGGTCGGGCGCCTGTTCGGGCCGTCGGTGGCCCAGGTCGTCGACCGCGGGGACGGGACGTGCGTCCTCGTGACGGGGGCGCCGTCGCTGCGCGAGATCGCGGCGTACGTCGGGGCGAGCGGCGCGGACTTCGAGGTGCTGGACGGCCCGGACGCGCCCGCGTTCCGCCGGGCTCTGCGCGAGGTGGCCGAGCGGCTCGGCCGCGCGGCGGGGCCCGGGGAACAGGACCGGGACGGGTAGAGGCATGGGGACGGTCCGGGCTGGGAAGGACGTGGCTCGTGCGCGACGAGAAGAGGACCACCACCGTCCTGAGCTGGCTGTGGGCCCTGGCGCCCGTGTGGAGCCTCGGGTTCGGCACCGCCGCGGTCATGGGGCACGCGACCGTGAAGAAGCGGAGCGTCCTGCTGGGGCTGTGCCTGCCGCTCTACGTGGCGGGCCTGGTGCTGGTCCTCGCCTTCGACCCCGACCACGGGCGGCGCCAGGAGTTCCTCTTCGGCCTCGGGATGACCATCAACATGGGGCTCGGGCTCGCGCACGCCGTCACCATCCGCTCGTGGGTGTTCCCGCACACCCCCGGCCGGCACTCGCTCCTCGACCAGCAGGCCGAGGCGATGGCGGAGCACCGCGACACCGTCGCGGCTCGTGAGGCCGCCCGTCACCTGCTGGCGGAGCAGCCGGCCCTGGCGCACGAGCTCAAGATCGGCCGCCCCGACCTGCCGGGGCGCACGTTCCCCGACGGCGGGCTGGTCGACGTCAACCGGGTCGACGAGCGCACGCTCGCCGCCCACGCCCACGTGCCGCTGGCCGCGGCCGCGCGCATCGTCGAGGTGCGGCGGCAGGTGGGGGAGTTCGACTCCTTCGAGGACATGCTCGTCCTCACCGACGTCGAGCCGTACGACGTGGACCCCGCCCGCGGCGTCCTCGCGTTCGGCCGCCGGGCGGCCTGAGCCCCGCCACCTGGATCCGGCCCCCGAGCCCGGGCCCGGGCCGTACCCGTGACGCCGCTGCGCTGGACGCCCGGAGCGGGCCGCCGCGGGGGTTCACGGGACGGGTTCCGCCTGCTCGTCCGGCGACGGGTAGGAGTCCGCGCGCGAGGTCGGCGCGCTCAGCATGCCGGCGATGGTGTCGGCGAGGAGCGTGCCCACGGCCGGCCAGTCGGGCGTGGTTCCCTCCCGGTGGGACTCGGCCTCGACGTCCGCGCAGGTGAACGACACCACGCGTGTCATCTGTCGCGCCCTCGCGGTGAGCGTGGTCCGGTCGAGGTGGGGCACCCGGGCGGTGATCGACTCGAGGAGCCGGGTGGCGACGGGCGCGTGCGGGCCGACCTCCCGGTAGAGGTCCGAGGGGCCGGGCTCGACGAGTGCCCGTGCGAGGAACCGCGCCCGGTAGGTGGGTTGGGGGAGCGCGGCGAGCGACGTCGTCACCGGGATCACCAGGCTGCGCACGTCCCCGAGCAGCGTGCGCGACGTCAGGTGGAGCCGTTCGCGAGGGCCCTCGAGGGCGGTCACGTGACGCTCGATCAGGGCCCGGAGGAGTCCGTCCCGTCCGCCGAAGTGGTACTTCACCGCCGAGTTGTTGGCGTTCCCGGCCGCCTCGGCCACGCGGCGGTCGGACACGGCCGAGATCGCGTTCTCCGCGAACAGCTTCTCCGCGGCGTCGAGCAGCGCGGCGGGGGTGGACGAGCGGGGCAACGGGGCTCAGGGCTCCTCGGTCGATCGGGTGTGACGCGGTCGGTGACCACGACATCTTGCATGTTAAGGCACGTGCCTTAATCATGGGGACCGCCCCGTCCTCCGGGGTGCGCGCAGCGTCGCCGGCCGTGCGCCCGTCGTCCCCCGAGCAGGAGAACCACGTGCCCAGCAAGTCCGACCTGACCCCGCCGGAATCATGGAGCCGGGTCCCACCGGAGTCGACGAAGGAGCGCACGGGGCGCTACGTGGCCCTCATCGTCATGCCGTTCCTCATGGTCACGATGATGTTCGCGACCTACATGGGGACGATGCACGACCCCACGCCCACCGACGTACCCGTGGCGGTCGTCGGCGACGGCGCCTCGGCCGATGCGGCGGTCGAGGCGCTGGAGGCGCTGCCGGACGACGTCGTCGCCACCAGCTCCGTGGGGTCGCGCGCCGAGGCGCTCGACCTGGTCGAGGCGCAGGAGGTCGCCGGCGTCCTCGTGCCCCCGGACGGGCCGGGTCAGGAGGCGCAGGTCCTGACGGCGGCCGCGGGCGGTGCGCAGGAAGCGGCGATGGTGCAGCAGACCCTCGCAGGTGTGGCGGCGGGCGAGGGCTGGGCGGTGGCGACCGAGGACCTGGCGCCCCTGCCGGAGGGTGACGCCTCCGGGACGTTGGTCCTGTTCGCGGCGATGGGCATGATGCTCGCCGGGTACGTGCCGCTCAGCATCCTGCTGCTCGGCGCCCCTCACCTGCTCTCGGTACGGCGTTTCCTGCCGCTGCTGCTCGGGTGGTCGGTGGCCCTCAGCACGATCATCTGGACCCTCCTGGGTCCGGTGGTCGGCGCGGTGGACGGGCACCTCCCGACGTTCCTGGGAGTCGGTGTGCTCGCGATCGCCGCCGTCGGGCTGGCCCAGCTCCTCTTCACCAAGGTCATGGGAGCGCTCGCCGTCCTGCCGGGGATGCTGCTGTGGGTGGTGTTCGGGATGCCGTCGTCGAACCTCGCGCTGCCGGTCGACTCGATGCCCGGGTTCTTCGGCCTCCTCCACGGCCTCCTCCCGCTGCCCGCCGCGGGCGAGGCGCTGCGGGCGTTCCTCTACTTCGACGGTGCGGGGGCCCTCGCGCACGTCGCCGTCCTCGCGGCATGGGTGGTCGGCGCGCTCGGCCTCTGCCTGCTGAAGGAGCGCCGTGGCGGCGTGGGGCTGCCCGGCGAGCCGGCCTACGACGACGCCGACACCCCTCTTCCCGCCCTGGCGGGCGGGCCGCTGCGGACCAAGAGGATCCGCTACGCGGCGGCCGCCCTGTTCCCGATGTCGATCGTCGTCATGGTCGTGGGACTCATGGGCACGGCGATGCACGAGCCGGAGGTGCGCGGCATGCCGATCGGCGTCGTGGCCGACTCGCCCCAGGCTGCTGAGCAGTTCGTCAGTGGGGCGCAGGACGGGCTGGGCGACGTCGCCGACCTCACGGTCGTCGACTCCGTCGACGAGCTCGTCGATCAGGTCGAGACGAAGGAGCTGGTCGGCGGCTACGTGCTGCCGCGCGCGGACGGCTCCGGGTCGGCCGTGTACTCCGCAGCCGGTGCCGGGGCCAGCCAGAAGACGGTCGTGGAGAGCATCGTCACGGGGCTGGCGAGCGGCGTCGGGGTCACGCCCGAGGCGATCGACATCGCTCCGCTCACGGACGACGACACCATGGGCAGCAACAGCCTGTACGTCGGGATGTCCTGGGTGCTCGCCGGGTTCCTCATCATGGCCGTCATGCGCGGCGGCGCCCCGCAGCTGCGCACGCTGCGCGAGCTGCTGCCGTTCCTCGGCGGGTGGGCCGTCGGGATGGCGATCTGGCTGTGGTTCCTCTTCGACGTCCTCATCGGGGCCGTGAACGGCCATGCGCTCGCCCTCGTCGGCGCCGGGTCGGTGACCATCTTCGCGACCTCCCTCGTCACCGCCGTGTTCACGCGCACGCTCGGGCTGGCCGCGATCGTGCCGGTGATGGTCGTCCTCCTCCTCGCCGGGGTGCCCGCGTCGGGGGGCGGGCTGTCCGTCTACATGGTCCCCGACGTCTTCCGCTCACTGCAGGACGTGCTGCCGCTTCCTGCTGCGGTCGACATCGCGCGCTCGCTCGTCTACTTCGACGGGTCCGGCCTCGGCGCCGACCTGCTGGTCATCGGCTGCTGGGGAGCCGTCGGCCTGGTGCTGAACCTCGGGGTGGACCGCCTGCTCGTCCGCCGTGAGCCGCCGGTCATCGTGCCGCGCCGGGACCAGGTCCCTGCACGGGACGCCGTGGAGGACGGCGGCACGAGCGGGCGAGCCGACGGCCGGCAGCCCGCCGCGACGACCACCGGGTGAGGGGAGGGTGGGGTGCCCCACGCGGGCGTGCCCCCTCGGCGGCTCGTGCACCACTCACCCGAGGTCAGCTGACGCCGTCGGGGCCCACGTGCCTCGGGCGCACCGCCCGAGGACGCGGACTCGGTCCTGGGCCAGCCGCTCGCCTCGAACGGCCCTGCCTCTCGACGCGGTTGGCTCAGGTCAGGAGGTCGGGTTCGGTCTTGGTGCGGATCTCGGCCTCGTCGACGCCCGGGGCGAGCTCGACGAGCCGCAGGCCCGCCGGGGTGACGTCGATGACGCCGAGGTCGGTGATGATCCGCTGCACGACGCCGCGGCCGGTGTAGGGCAGCGAGCACTCGCGGACGATCTTGTAGGAGCCGTCGCGCGCGACGTGCTCCATGAGCACGACCACCTTGGCGGCGCCGTGGACGAGGTCCATCGCGCCGCCCATGCCCTTGACCATCTTCCCGGGGATCATCCAGTTGGCGATGTCGCCGCCCTCGGAGACCTGCATGGCGCCGAGGATCGCGGCGTCGACCTTGCCGCCGCGGATCATCCCGAAGCTGGTGGCGGAGTCGAAGTACGACGCACCGCGGCGCACCGTGACGGTCTCCTTGCCGGCGTTGATGAGGTCGGGGTCGACCGCGTCGTCGGTCGGGTAGGCGCCGACGCCGAGGATGCCGTTCTCGCTCTGCAGCACGAGCTCGACGTCGTCGGGCACGAAGTTCGGCACCCGGGTCGGCAGTCCGATGCCCAGGTTGACGTAGGAGCCGTCGTGCAGCTCGCGGGCGGCGCGGGCCGCCATCTCGTCGTGGGTCCAGCCCATGTCAGGCCTCCTCGCCGCTCGCGCGCACGGTGCGCTTCTCGATCCGCTTGTCGGCCGCCTGCTCGGGGGTGAGCGGCACCACCCGGTGCACGAAGACGCCCGGCAGGTGCACGTGGTCGGGGTCGAGGTCGCCGGGCTCGACGAGCTCCTCGACCTCGGCGATCGTCACCCGGCCGCACATCGCGGCGAGCGGGTTGAAGTTGCGGGCCGAGCGGCGGAAGACGAGGTTGCCGTGCCGGTCGCCGCGGGCGGCGCGCACGAGCGCGAAGTCGGCGACGATCGCCTCCTCGAGCACGAACTCCTTCTCGCCCTCGGGGGTCTCGAAGACCTGGGTCTGCTTGGCGGGGGAGGCCTTCACGACGTTGCCGGCCGCGTCGTAGCGCCACGGCAGCCCGCCCTCGGCGACCTGGGTGCCGACGCCCGTGGCGGTGAAGAAGGCCGGGATGCCGGAGCCGCCCGCGCGCATGCGCTCGGCCAGCGTGCCCTGCGGGGTGAGCTCGACCTCGAGCTCGCCGGCGAGGTACTGGCGGGCGAACTCCTTGTTCTCCCCGACGTAGGAGGCGACCATCCGCCGCAGCCGGCCCGCGCCGAGCAGCAGCCCCAGGCCCGCGTCGTCGACGCCGGCGTTGTTGGAGAACGCCTCGAGCCCGTCCACGCCCGTGGCCAGCAGGGCCTCGAGCAGCACGGTCGGGATCCCGCAGAGGCCGAAGCCCCCCACGGCGATGCTCGACCCCGATCCGATGTCCGCGACCGCGTCCGCGGCCGAGGTGACGACCTTGTCCACCCGGCTCCTCCTGCCCTCGTGCTGCTGCTCTCGTCCTGCTGCTTCCGTCCGGTGCCGCCCGGGCGGCACGTCCGCGAGTCCACCGCCGGGGCCCGGACGGGGTCAAGGCACCGCCGGGGAGTGCTCGCCGGGTGACCGCTCCCCGCCGTGCGCGTCCACTGAGTGGACGCGTCGTACGATCCCTGCCGTGAGCGAACCCGCTGGCATGGTCGGGCGCACCGCGGCGGTGCTGCGGGCGCTCGCCGAGCTCGACGCCGCCGGCGCCCGCACGGCGGACCTCGCCCGTGCGGTCGGCCTGCCGCGCCCCACGGTGCACCGGGTGCTGAGCGCGCTGCTCGAGGAGGGGTTCGTCGACCGGGCCGCCGGGACGGGCCGCTGGCACCTCGGGCCCGAGCTGTTCGTGCTGGGAGCGGCCGCCGCGCGCCGCTACGACGTCGCCCAGGTGGCCCACCCGGCCGTCCGGCGCCTCGCGGAGGTCACGGGCGAGAGCGCGTTCTTCTCCGCCCGCCGCGGCGACGACACCGTCTGCCTGCTGCGCGAGGACGGCGACTTCCCGATCCGCTCGCACGTGCTCGTCGAGGGCGCCCGCTTCCCGCTCGGCGTCGTCTCGGCGGGCCTCGTGGTGCTCGCGCACCTGCCCGACCGCGAGGTCGAGGACTACCTGGCGCGCGTCGACCTCGTCCCGCGGTACGGCGCGCCCCACGCCGCCGACGCCCTCCGCGCCCGCATCGCCACGACGCGCGCCGACGGCTACGCCACCAACCCCGGGCTCATCGTCGAGGGCAGCTGGGGCCTCGCCGCCGCGGTCTTCGACGCCGCGGGCCGCCCCGCCTGGGCGCTGACCCTCACGGGGATCGAGGCCCGGTTCGCCCCCGCGCGGCGGCGCGAGCTCGGCGCGCTGCTGCTGCGCGAGGCCCACGCGCTGGGCACCCGGCTGAGCGCCGGGCCCGGTGGGGGCACCGGCCCGGCCGGCCCGTAGACCGGCTCCCGCCCCGCCGGGGCGTCGGGTGGGCCATCATGGGCGCGGCCGACCGGGAGGTGCCCGGCCGGGGGAGGGAGCCCACCCGTGCGCACGGACGTCGTCGTCGTCGGAGCCGGCCTGGCCGGACTGGTCGCCGCGGCCGAGGCCGCCGACGCGGGCCGGTGGGTCGTGCTGGTGGACCAGGAGCCCGAGCAGTCGCTGGGCGGTCAGGCGTTCTGGAGCCTCGGCGGGCTCTTCCTCGTCGGCAGCCCCGAGCAGCGGCGCATGCGGGTCCGTGACTCCGTCGAGCTGGCCCTGCAGGACTGGATGGGCTCGGCGCAGTTCGACCGCGAGGAGGACCGCTGGCCCCGCGCCTGGGCGGAGGCGTACGTGGACTTCGCCGCGGGGGAGAAGCGCTCCTGGCTGCGGCAGATGGGGCACCGGATCTTCCCCGTGGTCGGCTGGGCCGAGCGGGGCGACGGGCGCGCCGAGGGCCACGGCAACTCGGTGCCGCGCTTCCACATCACGTGGGGCACCGGCCCGGGTGTGGTCGCGCCGTTCGAGCGCCGGGTGCGGGAGCACGTGGCGACGGGCCGGCTCAAGCTCGCCTTCCGGCACCGTGTGGACGAGGTCGTCGTCGAGGGCGGCGCGGCCGTCGGGGTCCGCGGGCGCACGCTCGCCCCGGACGACGTGGAGCGCGGCGGCGCCTCGAACCGCGACGAGACCGGCGACTTCGAGATCCGCGCCCAGGCGGTGGTCGTCACCAGCGGCGGCATCGGCGGCGACCACGACCTGGTGCGGCGCAACTGGCCCGCCCGCCTCGGGGAGCCGCCGGCGTCGATGATCGCCGGGGTCCCGGCCCACGTGGACGGCCGGATGCTCGGCATCACCGAGGCCACCGGCGCCCGCGTCATCAACCCGGACCGCATGTGGCACTACGTCGAGGGCATCCGCAACTGGGACCCGATCTGGGCCAACCACGGCATCCGCATCCTCCCGGGCCCCTCGTCGCTGTGGATCGACGCGGAGGGCCGGCGGCTGCCCGCGCCGTACCACCCCGGGTTCGACACCCTCGGCACCCTGCGCCACCTGCGCACCACCGGCCACGACCACTCGTGGTTCGTGCTGACGCAGAAGATCATCGAGAAGGAGTTCGCGCTCTCGGGCTCCGAGCAGAACCCCGACCTCACCGGCAAGGACCTGCGCCTGCTGCTCAAGCGCGTCACCCCCGGCGCCCCCGGCCCGATCGAGGCGTTCAAGGAGCACGGCGAGGACTTCGTCGTGGCCGACGACCTCGACACGCTCGTGGCGGGCATGAACGAGCGCAACGGCACCGCCCGCATCGACGTCACGGCCCTGCGCCGCCTCGTCGAGCAGCGCGACCGGGAGATCGAGAACCCGTACACGAAGGACGCCCAGATCACGGCGCTGCGCGGCGCCCGGGGCTACCTCGGCGACAAGCTCGTGCGCGTCGCCACCCCGCACCGCCTGCTCGACCCCGCCGCCGGCCCGCTCATCGCCGTGCGCCTGCACGTGCTGACGCGCAAGACCCTCGGCGGGCTCGAGACCGACCTGCGGGCCCGCTGCCTCACGGCCTCGGGGGCGCCACTGCCGGGCCTGTACGCCGCGGGCGAGGTCGCCGGCTTCGGCGGCGGCGGGATGCACGGCTACAACGCCCTCGAGGGCACCTTCCTCGGCGGCTGCCTCTTCTCGGGTCGTACGGCGGGACGCGCCGCCGCTGCCGACGTGCGCTGAGGCGGCGCCGGGGACGACCCCGGAGAAGCGGACCACGACGGTCCGCGTCCGGCGCTAGCGTGCGGGGCATGGACCCCACGAAGGACGTGCTGCACCGCTACCTGCGCTCGCACCGCGAGGCCGTGCTCTGGAAGCTCGAGGGACTCTCCGAGCGCGACCAGCGCTGGCCCGCGACCCCGTCGGGCACCAACCTGCTGGGCCTCGTCAAGCACCTCGCGTTCACCGAGGCGGGCTACTTCGGCCTCGTCTTCGGACGCCCGCCCCGCTGGGCGCCGCAGTGGCTGCTCGACATCGCCACCGGCGCCGACGAGGAGCCGAACTCCGACATGTGGGCGCGCCCCGACGAGTCGCCCGACGAGCTGGTCGCCCTCTACCGCCGGATCGCGGCGCACTCCGACGCCACCATCGCCGAGCTGCCGCTCGACGCGCCGGGCCGGGTGCCGTGGTGGGGCGACGAGGGGGACACGACCCTCCACCACGTGCTCGTCCACATGATCGCGGAGACCGCGCGCCACGCCGGGCACGCCGACGTGGTCCGGGAGAGCATCGACGGGTCCCGCGGGTTGGCCGAGGACAACGACAACCTGCCCGACGCCGACGAGGCCTGGTGGGACCGCTACGTCGACCGCCTCCGCGACGTGGCGGAGGCGGCCGACCGCTGAGCGACCGGCCCCGCGGCGGCGGGGCTCAGGCCTCGGGCGCCACGCGGTGCACCTTGTGCTGCGCCGCCTGGGCCCGGGGCCGGATGACGAGCTCGTCGATGTTGACGTGGCTCGGCCGCGTGACGACCCAGCCGATGGCGTCGGCGACGTCCTCGGCGACGAGCGGGTCGGGCACGCCGGCGTACACCTTGTCGGCCGCCGCCTGGTCGCCCCCGAACCGCACGAGGGAGAACTCGGGCGTGTGCACCATGCCCGGCGCGATCTCCGTGACGCGGACGGGCTCGCCGACCAGCTCGAGGCGCAGGGTCTGGGTGACGACCTTGGTGCCGTGCTTCGCGGCGGTGTAGCCGGCGCCGCCCTCGTAGGCCACGCGGCCCGCGGTCGACCCGACGTTGACGACGACGGCGTCGCCGCTGGCCCGCAGCGCGGGCAGCAGGGCCTGGGTCACCTGCAGGAGGCCGACGACGTTGACGTCGTACATGGCGCGCCACTGGCCCGGGTCCGCGCTCTCGACCGGGTCGGAGCCGAATGCCCCGCCGGCGTTGTTGACGAGCACGTGCACCACGTCGCCGGCGGCCTCGGCCAGGGCGGCGACCTGCGCGGCGTCGGTGACGTCGCAGGCCACCGCGGTGCCGTCGATCTCGGCGGCGAGCGCCTCGACGCGCTCGGCACGCCGGGCGGCGCAGACGACGCGGAAGCCGGCGGCGGCCAGCGTGCGCGCGGTGGCCTCGCCGATGCCGCTGCTGGCTCCGGTGACGACGGCGGTACGACGGGTGGTGGGGGCGCTGGGCGTGGACATGCGCCCAGTCTGACCGACCTTGGGGCCGGGGTGGACAATGGGCGGCGGTGCCCGGCCCCCGACGTGGGGGACGGGCCGAGGCGAGGAGGTACCGGGTGAAGCGGGTCGCGATGGTCAGCCTCCACACCTCGCCGCTCGACCAGCCCGGCACCGGCGACGCCGGCGGGATGAACGTCTACGTCCTCGAGCTCGCGCGCCGCATCGGCGCCCTCGGCGTGGACGTCGAGGTCATGACGCGGGCGACGTCGTCCCGCCAGCCCGCCGTCGTGGAGGTCGCCGACCACGTCCGCGTCAGCCACCTCGTCGCCGGCCCCTACGAGGGCATGGACAAGGCCGACCTGCCCGCCCAGCTGTGCGCCTTCGCCCGCGAGGTCCTGCGCCAGGAGGCCGAGGCGCCCCGCGGCCACTTCGACGCGGTGCACACCCACTACTGGCTCTCCGGCCAGGTCGGGGCCCTGGCCCGCGACCGCTGGGGCGTGCCGCTGGTGCACTCGATGCACACGATGGCCAAGGTCAAGAACGCGGCGCTCGCCGCCGGCGACAGCCCCGAGCCGGCCGTGCGCGTGATCGGCGAGGAGCAGGTCGTCGACGCGGCCGACCTCCTGGTGGCCAACACCGACCGCGAGGCCGACGAGCTGGTGAGCCTGTACGGCGCGGCGCCCGAGCGCGTCGAGGTCATCCACCCCGGGGTCGACCTCGCCCGCTTCCGCCCGCAGCACCGCGCCAGCGTCCGCGCGGCGCTCGGCCTGCCCCGCGACGCCCGCGTCGTGCTCTTCGCCGGCCGCATCCAGCCGCTCAAGGCGCCCGACGTGCTGGTGCGCGCCGTCGCCCACCTGCTCGCCGACGACCCGGCGCTGCGCCCGGGCCTCGTCGTCCCCATCGTCGGTGGCCCGTCGGGCTCCGGGCTCGCCCGCCCGGAGGCCCTGGCCCAGCTCGTCAGCGAGCTGGGGCTCGACGACGTCGTCCGGTTCGTCCCGCCCGTCGGCCAGGCCGAGCTCGCGTGGTGGTACGCCGCCGCCGACCTCGTGGCCGTCCCGTCGTACAACGAGTCGTTCGGGCTCGTCGCGCTCGAGGCCCAGGCCACGGGTACGCCGGTGGTCGCCGCCGGCGTGGGCGGGCTGACCACCGCGGTGCGCCACGGCGAGAGCGGCTGGCTGGTCGACACCCACGAGCCGGGCGACTGGGCCGCCGTGCTGCGCCGCCTCCTGCGCGACGACGCCGGGCGCCTCGCGCTGTCGGCGGGCGCGCTGGAGCACGCCCGCGGCTTCGCGTGGGAGCGGGCCGCGGAGGCCACGCTCGCGGCGTACGAGCGCGCGCGTCGCACGATGCGCGTGACGGCAGGACGGTGAGCCGGCGGTGAGCGACATGGACGAGACCGGCATCGACCAGCAGCAGCCCGTGCCCGACGTCGACGAGGGCGCCCGCGCGCTGGTGCGCGCCTACCTCGAGGCCGGCGGGATCGAGCACGAGGAGCAGGTGCCCGGCGTCTTCTCCCTGTCGCTGCCCGGCGAGCGCAAGCTGACGATCCCGGTGCGCCTCGACGTGGGCCGGCACGCCCTGGGCGTGCACGCCTTCGTGTGCCGCAACCCCGACGAGAACCACGAGGGCGTCTACCGCTGGCTGCTGCAGCGCAACCTGCGGATGTACGCCGTCGCCTTCGCCGTCGACCGCACCGGCGACATCTACCTCGACGCCCGGCTGCCGCTGGAGTCGCTCGGTGAGGAGGTGCTCGACCGCCTGCTCGGCTCGGTGCTCACCTACGCCGACGAGTCGTTCAACACCATTCTCGAGCTGGGCTTCGCCTCGTCGATCCGCCGCGAGTGGGAGTGGCGGAACGAGCGCGGCGAGTCGACCCGCAACCTCGACGCGTTCCGCGGCTGGCTCGAGCAGGGCCCCGACCCCGACGGCGCCCGGCGCGGCTAGGACCCGGCAGCGGCCGTCCGCGGGCGGCGCCGGGTGAGCAGCACGCCGGCGATGCACAGGGCCCCGCCGAGGAACGCGAGCGGCGGCGGCACCTCGTCGAGCGCGACCCACGCGATGCCCGCGGCCAGGAACGGCACGAGGAACGTCGTCAGCGCCATCGTCGAGGCGTTGGTGCGCGAGAGCGCGTAGGCCCAGGTGCTGAACGCCAGCGCGGTCGGGAACAGGCCGAGGTAGACGATCCACACCACGGTGTCGGTGGAGGAGTCGCCCAGCGTCGTGACGAGGTCGCCGGCCCACGGCAGGCACACCGCCGCCCCGACGGCGCAGGCCAGGAACGTCACCTCGAGGGCGCCCGCGTGCGCCAGCACGGGCTTCTGGCTCAGCACGCCGACGGCGTAGGTCAGCGCGGCGACGAGGGCGAGCAGGACGCCGCCCAGGTCACCGGTGCCGTGGCCCGAGGAGGCCTGCGCGATGACGACGACGCCCGCGAAGCCCACGGCCATGCCGACCACGAGCCAGCGGTGGAGCACCTCGCCGAGGAACACGGTCGCGAGCAGCGCGACGAGGATCGGGCCGACCTGCACCACGAGGGCGGCGGTGCCGGCGTCGATGCGTCGCTCCGCGGCGTTGAGCGCCACGTTGTAGACCCCGAACCAGGCGACGCCGCACAGCAGCAGGACGGGGAGGTGCCGCCGTACCGGCCAGCGCAGCGACGCACGACGACGCAGCAGCAGCAGCGCCCCCAGCACGACGCTGGCCACGAGGAGCCGGCCGAGCGACAGCGCTCCCGGCGAGACCTCCTCGCCGAGGTGGCGGATCGCCACGAACGCCGAGGCCCACAGCACGAGCGTCACGGCGCCGGCCGCGACGGGCAGCCAGGGCCGCTCGGTGGGGCGTGGGGTGACGTCGTCGGGTGCGGGAGCCGGGGCGGGGGCCGCGGCGGGCGGGGGAGTGCTGCTCACCCCCGCACGCTAGGGCACCCGCGCCGACGCCCGACACCGGGTTTCCTGCCGGGCCGCGACGATCCGCGGCCAACTCTCACAGGTCGAGCTTGTAGCCCAGGCCGCGGACGGTGACGAGGTACTTCGGCTCGCTCGGGTCGGGCTCGAGCTTGGCGCGCAAGCGCTTCACGTGCACGTCGAGGGTCTTGGTGTCGCCGACGTAGTCGGAGCCCCAGACGCGGTCGATGAGCTGCCCGCGGGTCAGCACGCGACCCGGGTTGCGCAGGAACATCTCGAGCAGCTCGAACTCCTTGAGCGGGAGCCGCTGCTCGTTGCCGTCGACCGTCACGACGTGGCGCTCGACGTCCATCCGCACCGGCCCGGCCTCCAGCGTGGAGGGCGAGAGGTCCGGCTCGGCACCGCGCCGCAGGACGGCGCGGATGCGGGCCACCAGCTCGCGGGGGGAGTAGGGCTTGGTGACGTAGTCGTCGGCGCCCAGCTCGAGGCCGACCACCTTGTCGACCTCGTCGTCCTTCGCGCTGACCATGATGACCGGCACGCTCGAGGTCTGCCGGATCTGGCGGCACACCTCGGTCCCGGGGATGCCGGGGAGCATGAGGTCGAGCAGGACGATGTCGGCGCCGTTGCGGTCGAACTCGGTCAGAGCCGTGTTGCCGTCGGCGGCGATCGCCACCTCGAAGCCTTCCTTGCGGAGCATGTAGGCGAGCGCGTCGCTGTAGCTCTCTTCGTCCTCGACGACGAGTACCCGCGTCACGGGCGTTCCTCCTGGTGGGTGGGGCGGAGCTCGGAGCTGGACACGAGGTCCCGGGGGTCCTCGGGCACGACGAGGTCGTCGCGGTGGGGGGAGTGGTCCAGGCTGCGGGGCAGCCGGAGCCGGAAGGTCGAACCCTGGCCCTCGACGGACCAGACGCGCACGTCGCCGCCGTGGGTGGCGGCGATGTGCTTGACGATGGACAGACCGAGGCCGGTGCCGCCCGTGGAGCGGTGGCGGGCCGGGTCGACGCGGTAGAACCGCTCGAAGATGCGGTCGATGTCGCTGGCGGGGATGCCGATGCCCTGGTCGGACACGGCGATCTCGACGCTGTCGTCGGTGGACTTCGCCGTCACGGCCACGGTCGAGCCGGCCGGGCTGTAGGTCACGGCGTTGGCCACGAGGTTGCCGACCGCGATGACGATCTGGTCGCGGTTGCCCAGCACGACGAGGTCCTCCTCACCGGAGAACACGACGGTGACGTCGCGGTTCTGGGCGTCGATCGCGCTGGTGTCGACGGCCGCCTCGACGACCTGGGCGACGTCGACGGGCGCGGCGTGCTCGAGCGGGTCGTCGCCCTGCAGGCGGGACAGCTCGATGATCTGCTGCACGAGCACGGAGAGCCGCTCGCTCTCCTTGATCATCCGCAGGGCGAAGCGCTCGACCGCCTCCGGGTCCTCCGACGCCTCCACGGCCGCGTCGGCGAGCAGGCGGATGGCGCCCACCGGGGTCTTGAGCTCGTGGCTGACGTTGGCGACGAAGTCGCGGCGCACCGCCTCCACGCGGTGCTCGCGGGTGCGGTCCTCGACCAGGCCCAGCACCAGGCGCGAGCCCAGCGGCGCCACCCGGGCCACGATCGTGCGCGTCGGGTAGCCCGGACGCGCCATCGTGATCTCCTGCTCGCGGATCTGGCCGTCGCGGCGCACCTCGCGCACCATCTCGGCCAGCCGCGGGTCGACGACCTCGCGGCCGCGCACGATGCCGAGGGCGTACGTCGGGGCGGAGGCCTTGAGCACCACGTCGTGGTCGTCCACGACGAGGCCGCTGCTGCGGAGCACGGACAGGACGTCGGCGACGCCGGCGGGGAGGGCGGGCTCGGCGGCGGGGGGCGCGGAGCGCTGCAGCCGGTCGCTGATGTGCCAGGCCATCACGGCCGACCCGGCCACGAGGGCGCCCAGGAGGGCAGCCACGAGTGCCTGGGTCGACGGGTCCACGCCGTGATCGTACGCATCCTCCACCCGTGCCCCCTCCGCCGTGGACCCCCGCGGGGGGATGTTCACCGCGCGTTCACGCGTCGCTCGCCGCAGCGGTCGGCGGCCCCATGGGGGGCGTCGTACCGTCGGGGCATGCGCGTCATCTTCCACGAGAAGCTCGACTCCCTCTTCGACGACCTGTCCACGATGGCCGGCCTGATCCGCCACGCGGTCGCCGACGCCACGGAGGCGCTGCTCTCGGGCGACGCCGAGATCGCCGAGCGCGTCATCTCCGCCGACAAGGAGGTCGACGACCTCCGCGAGCGCACCGAGGAGAACGCGTTCGCGCTGCTCTCCCTCGAGGCCCCGGTGGCCGGCGACCTGCGCGTCGTCGTCGCCGCGCTGCGCATGGTCACCGAGCTGGAGCGGATGGGCGACCTGTCGGTGCACGTCGCGAAGATCGCCCGCCTGCGCGTGCCCGAGCTGGCCGTGCCGGAGCCCGTGCGCCCGACGCTCGAGCGGATGGCGAAGGTCGCCGAGACCATGACCGCGCGCGTCGAGACGATCATCGCCGATCGCGACGCCGAGTCCGCCGCCGACCTGCGGCTCATCGACGACGAGATGGACCAGCTGCGGCGCGCGACCTTCACCGCGATGCTCAGCGACGACTGGCCGCACGGCGTCGAGGCCGCGGTCGACCTCGCCCTGCTGGGGCGCTACTACGAGCGCATCGCCGACCACGCCGTCTCCGTCGCGAACCGCGTCGTCTTCGTCGTGACCGGCGAGAACCCGTCGGCGCAGCAGGTCACGCGCTGACGCACCGACCTCCCGCGTCGCGGCGGGCGCGAGAACGACGAAGGGCCCGGAGACACATCTCCGGGCCCTTCGCTCGTCCGTGCGTGCGTCGTGGACGCAGCACCTGGGGGTACGGCGGGGCTCAGCGCCCCTGGTTGGCGACGGCCGCCGCGGCCGCGGCGGCGGCGTCGGGGTCGAGATACTCCCCGCCACGCACCGTCGGCGTCATCGACTCGTCGAGGCGGTAGACCAGCGGCATGCCGGTCGGGATGTTGAGCCCGGCGATCTCGTCGTCGCCCACCTGGTCGAGGTGCTTGACGAGGGCGCGGAGGCTGTTGCCGTGCGCGGCGACGAGCACCGTGCGACCGGCCTGCAGGTCCGGGACGATGGCCGACTCCCAGTAGGGCAGGAACCGCTCGATGACGTCCTTCAGGCACTCGGTGCGGGGCAGGTCGTCGCCGAGGTCGGCGTAGCGCGGGTCGCCCGCCTGGGAGAACTCGGCGTCGTCGTCCAGCGGAGGCGGCGGCACGTCGAAGGAGCGGCGCCAGAGCATGAACTGCTCCTCGCCGAACTCCTCGAGCGTCTGCTTCTTGTCCTTGCCCTGGAGGGCGCCGTAGTGGCGCTCGTTGAGGCGCCACGAGCGCTTCACGGGGATCCAGTGGCGGTCGGCGGCGTCGAGCGCGAGCGCGGCGGTGTTGATCGCGCGGCGCTGCAGCGACGTGTGCACGACGTCGGGCAGCAGCCCGGCCTCGCGGATGAGCTCGCCGCCGCGGACGGCCTCGGCGCGCCCCTGCTCGGTGAGCGGGACGTCCACCCAGCCGGTGAACAGGTTCTTGGCGTTCCACTCGCTCTGGCCGTGGCGCAGGAGCACGAGGGTGTGCGTCATGGTGATCAGCCCTCCGAGCCGTCGGTGGCGGACGTGGTCGGCTCGCCCGAGGTCGTGCCGGAGGTCGTGGGGGCGACCGTCTCGGCCTCGCCGGCGACGCCGTCGGCCGACCGGTCGAGACCGGCCCAGGGGTTCTCGGCGCCGTCGTGCGGCTCCTCGTGGCCGTCGCCACCCTCGTGGCCGTCGCGGCGGGGCTCGGTGGTGAGCTCGTCGTCGTCGGGGACCACCGGCACCCACAGGGTGCGGGCGTCCTCGCCCTCGCCGACCTCGAACGGGATGGACGCGCCCGCGTCGACCTCGTCGCCGGACACGGTGATGGGCGCCATCGTCTCGTCGGCCAGGTTCACCGTCTCGTTGCCGCTCAGCTCGAACGGCTCGTAGCCGACGAGCTCGATGCCGTCGGTGGCCTCGATCGGCGGCGTCGTCTGCGTGTCGCGCGAGGTGTTGAGGAAGTTGGCGATCAGGGTGCCCCGGCCGTCCTCCGCAGAGACGATGACCATGCCGTTGACCTGCACGAGCGCGTCGAGCGAGGGGACCCGGTAGTTCGCGCCGTGACCCGGCACGTACGGCCGGTCCGTCTCCACGTCGAAGCCGGTCAGCTTGGAGCAGCCGGTCAGCACGGGGGCCGCGAGCAGGGCGCCGGCCAGCACGGCGCCGGCGGTGCGGCGCCTGCGGGCGCGGGAGGCGACGGAGGTGCGTGCGGGGGTGCGCGGCATCGTGACTACCTTCGACGGTCGGTGGGCGGGACCTGCGCCGCGCCGGGGCGTGGCGGACGACAGCCTAGCGTCCGGCCCGGGACCGAGGACGCGGTCCCCTCAGGCGGTGAGCCCGACGGTCGCCCCGGCGGCGACGAGCCCGGCGACGACGAGCGTGGTGGCCGCGCCGGAGAGCAGCAGGAGCCGCGGGGCGCCCGTCCGCAGGGCGACCCGCAGGGGCAGGTGGCGACGACCGTCCCGGTTGTCCTGCACCAGGCCGGGCAGCGCCCGCAGGAAGTGCACGCAGACACCGAGGAGGGCCGCGAGCACGACGACCGCGACGTGGGGCGGCTCGCCCACGTAGCGCCCGCCGAACCCGCCGTACGACAGGAAGACCGGGTAGAGCGCGAACGAGACGGCCCACGGCAGCCACGACAGCAGGCTGCCGCGCAGGACCAGGTTGCCGAGCAGGGCGACCACGACGGCGCCGACGTAGGCGCCGGCCGCCACCAGCCCGTTGGCCACGGACAGGGGCACGAGGGCCAGCACCGCCGCGGCGACGGCGAACCACACGGTCCCGGGGTCCAGGCGCCCGTCGGCCACCGGCTTCCCGGCCCGTCCGGCCTCGCGGTCGGTGTCGGCGTCCACCAGGTCGTTGTGCCACCCGAGGACTGCCTGGCCGAGCGCCACCGTCAGGGCGACGAGGCCGACCTCCTCCATCGGGCGCCCGGCCACGAAGGCCGCCAGCGCCACGGCGGCCGCGGTCAGCACGAGCTGGCGGGGGTGGGCGGCGACGACCAGGGCCAGGACGTTGCGGACCGCCTGGGGCACGGGCGGGCGGCGGCGGGGACGGGCGGGGGCAGTGGCGTCGTCGGCGGCCGACGGGGTCGGTGACGTCGACGTGTCGCTGCTCGTGGTCGGGGCGGCCATGAGGGCGAGTATCGGCCACGACGGCCCCCTCCGGGGAGGTCCCGGGCCGAGATCCGGGTCGGCCGTCGGCGTGCGCATCACAGCAGTTCGTGTCTTGTCAACCCCTCGCGGGGCCCCTGACCTGCACAAACGTGCCTGAGAGGGAGATGAGAGCCGTGTTAGACTCGACCCCCTAGGAAGGGGAACCTGACATATGACTTTCACCGTCGGCGAAACGGTCGTCTATCCCAATCACGGGGCCGCAGTCATCGAGGACATCGAGATGCGGAAGATCAAGGGAGAGGACCGGCAGTACCTGGTGCTGCGGATCGTGGCCCAGCAGGACCTGGTCGTGAGGGTGCCGGCGTGCAACCTCGATCTCGTCGGAGTGCGCGACGTCGTGGACAAGGCGGGCCTGGACCGGGTGTTCGACATCCTCCGCGCCGAGCAGGTGGAGGAGCCGACCAACTGGTCGCGCCGCTACAAGGCCAACCTGGAGAAGCTGCACAGCGGCGACGTGAACAAGGTGGCCGAGGTCGTCCGCGACCTGTGGCGCCGCGAGCGCGACCGCGGCCTGTCGGCCGGCGAGAAGCGCATGCTGGCGAAGGCGCGCCAGATCCTCGTGTCCGAGCTCGCCCTGGCGGAGAGCACGAACGAGGACAAGGCCGAGTCCATCCTGGACGACGTGCTGGCCTCCTGAGCACCACCACTTCCGTCGAAGGCCCCCGGGGTGAGACCCCGGGGGCCTTCGACGTCCCGGCGCCCGGTGCGTCCCGCCTGAACGACCGCCGTGCCGGGTAACGGCACGGAAGGAGGTCGCATGACGCACGACACGCCCACGTTCCCCGGGACCCACCCCGGCGCCCGTCCGCAGGCCCGTCCGGAGGTACGACGGGACCCCCACCCGGACATCGGCCGGGGACGCCGGGTCCTGCGGGCCCCGCGCCGCCCGCCCGCGTCGTCCGTCCCGCCCGCGACCTGCCTCTACACGCCCTCGGCCGACCCGTCGGGGATGGGCCAGCACATGCTCGACCTCGCCGCCTGCCTCGTCGAGCGCGGCGCCGACGTCACCCTGATGGCGTGGCCCACCGGTCCGGGCCGACGGCTGCTGGAGCGGGCGGCCACCGCCGGAGCGGCCCCCGTCGCCCTGCCGCACCCCCGGGACCCCGGGTTCGCCGCCGCGATCGCGACGCACCTGCGCCGCCGCCACGTCGAGGTGTTCCACGCCCACGTCGGGACCGGCCGGGAGAACTTCGACGGGGCCCGCGCGGCCCGGGCCGCCGGCGTGCCGGCCGTGGTGCAGACCCTCCACCTGCCGTGGATGCTGTCGGAGCGGCGCAAGCGCGACCCGTTCTTCGCCGCGATCGCGGACGTCGACCACCTCGTCACGGTCTCCGAGGCGCAGCGCGCGACCTACCTGCGGATCGGCGTGCCGCCCGAGCTCCTCACCACCGTGCCCAACGGCGTGCGGCCGCGGGGCCGTGGGCCGGGACGGGCCGCCGCCCGCCGGGCCCTCGGGCTCGACGAGCGCCGGCCGGTCGTCATGGCGGTGGGCCGCCTGACGGTGATGAAGGGGCAGCGCTACCTCGTCGACGCCCTGCCGCACCTCCTCGCGCAGTGGCCCGACCTTGCGGTCGTCGTCGTCGGCTCCGGGCACCTGGAGGCGGCGCTGCGCGCGCAGGCGGAGGCGCTCGGCGTGGCGCACGCCCTCCACCTCGTCGGCCACCGCTCCGACGCCCGTGACCTGCTCGACGCCGCGGACGTCTTCACGCTGCCCTCGCTGCACGAGGGGATGCCCCTGGCCGTCATGGAGGCGATGGACGCCGGGCTGCCCGTCGTCGGCACCTCGGTCGTCGGCACCGCCGAGATCGTCGAGCCGGGTCGCACCGGCGAGCTCGTGCGCCCCCGCGACGCGGAGGCGTTGGCCGAGGCGATCGCCGGGCTGCTGCGCGACCCCGACCGCCGCGCCGCGCAGGGTGCGGAGGGCCGCCGCCGCTTCGCGGAGCGCTTCACCGCCGACGAGATGACGGCGCGCACGACAGAGGTCTACCGCTCGGTGCTGCGCGGCGTCGGCGCGGACGTCGCGGGCTAGGTTGACGACCGTGACCCACGACAGCGAGCAGCCGGCGTACCCCGAGGTGGAGGGACCCGTCTGGGGTGCCGTCGTGGAGGAGGGGCGCGGCGCGCTGCCGTTCGCGCTCGTCCACGGGGAGTCGCTCGTCGCGTGCGCCTCCTGGGCGCTGGGGGCCGCGGAGGTCGAGGCCGTCGCGCTCGGCACCCCGTGGGAGGTCGTGCAGGAGGCCGGGGTTCCGTTCGTGCTGCACGACGCGCTCTGCCCGCTCCTCGACGCCGGCGTGATCCTCGAGTGCGTGCGCCGGGCCGTCGCCGAGGACGTGGTGGTCGTCGGCGTGCGCCCGGTCACCGACACCGTGAAGCTGGAGCGCGGGGGCGTGCTGGGCGGCACCGTGGACCGCGACGGGCTCGCCGCCGTCGCCTCGCCCGTCGTGCTGCCCGCCGCCGTCGTCGCCGACCTGGAGCGGCTGCCGTCGACCGACTTCGCGGCGCTGACGACCGTGCTGCAGGCGCGCTACCCCGTGGTGCTGGTCGAGGTGCCCGCCAGCGGGGGCCGCGTGTCCTCGGTCGCCGACGTCGCCGTGCTGGAGGCGCTCACGGCCGGATGAGGTGCTCGGCGACGCGCACGTCGCCGGGCCACGTCACCTTCAGGTTGGTGGCGTCCGACGGGACCGCCACGATCCCCACCTCCGCCCCCCCGTGCTCCGGCCCCCCGTGCTCCGGCCGGGCGGCCCAGGCGGCGACGCACGACGCGGTGTCCGTGCCCGTGAACCCCGTCTCCTCGGCCCAGCGGTGCGCCGCGAGCAGCACCCCGGCCCGGAACGCCTGCGGCGTCTGCACCGCCACGGTGCGGGTGCCGCGACCCGTGCCCGGCACCGGGCCGCCGTGGCGGCGCACGAGGCCCGTGAGCGGGTACGCCGGGACCGCGCCGCCGTGCTCGCGGGCGGCGGCCAGCACGGCGTCGTACAGGGCAGGGGCGGCGAGCGGGCGGGCCGCGTCGTGCAGGGCGACCACGTCGACCCGTCCGTCGTCCACCTCGGCCTCGAGCGCCCGCAGGGCCGCGCGCTCCGAGGCGTGCCGCGTCGCCCCGCCCACCGTCACCCGCACCTCGCGGCCCTCGTGGTCGAGGAGCAGCGGGCCCACGGCGTCGGCGACCTCCGCCTCGTCGCCGGGGCGCACCACCACGACGAGGTGGTCGACCCCGTCGACGGCCAGGGCGGTGCGCAGCGCGTGCACGAGCACCGGCGCACCGGCCACCGGCAGCAGCACCTTGTTGACCCCGGCGCCGACACGGGTGCCGGAACCGGCGGCGAGCAGGACGACGGCGGCGCTCACGGCGCTCCCTCCGGACGGTTGTTTCCACGGGCGTTACACACCGACACGCGGCGTTGACACGCAGAGCCTAGTTTCCGAGCGACCAGCGAGATCTCGGGCCTCGCGGCGCCCGCCGGGCGCAGCGGGTCCGCCGGAGCGAGGGGGCCCGATGGGCGGGGCGCAGGAGTGGCGACCGGTCTGCCGCGTGGCCGAGCTCGAGGTGGAGCGCGGCGCGACCGCGCTGGTGCACGGCCAGGCCATCGCGCTGTTCCGGCTCCCCGACGACCGGGTGTTCGCGCTGGGCAACCACGACCCGTTCGCGCACGCGTCGGTGATGGCGCGCGGCATCGTCGGCTCGCGCGACGGGGTGCCGTTCGTCGCCTCGCCGGTGCACCGCCGCTCCTTCGACCTGCGCACGGGGCGCTGCCGCGAGGACGAGACGGTCTCGGTGCCGGCGTACGAGGTGCGGGTCGTGGAGGGCGTCGTGCTCGTCGGCGGGCGCCGCCAGGAGGCGGCTGCCTGAGCGTCGTGCCCCGCGGTTGGGGACCTCCCTGCGATGATGGCCGCGATGAGTGCGCGCCACGGGGAGATGACGATCGACGAGCTCGCCGCACGGGTCGGGATGACCGTGCGGAACGTCCGCGCGTACGCGACCCGTGGCCTCATGGCCGCGCCGCGGCTCGTGGGCCGCAAGGGCTACTACAGCGAGGAGCACGTCGCCCGCCTCGCGCTGGTGCGCGACCTCCTCGACCGCGGCTACACCCTCAACGCCGTGGAGAAGGCGCTCGCCGAGAACCCCCACGTGCCCGAGACCCACGCGCTCGACCTCCTCACGCTGCTCACCCGGCCCGTCGGGGGCACGGTCGAGCCGGAGGAGATCTCGGTCGAGACCCTCGCCGAGCTCGCCGGCATCGAGCACGACGACGACTTCGTCGCCCGGCTGGAGGAGCGCGGCCTGCTGGTGCGCGTCGACCCCGACACGGTGCGCCTGCTGCGGCCCGCGCTCGTGCGCGCCGGCGCGCAGGCGATGCGCCTGGGGCTGGGCAAGGAGCGGGTGCTCGACCTGTTCGGCCAGTCGCAGGACCTGCTGGGCCGGATGGCGGGGGCGTACGTCGAGGCCTTCCGCGACGACGTGTGGCGCCGCTTCCTCGGCGAGGGCATGCCCGAGGAGAAGTGGCCCGCCCTGGTCGGGAGCATCGAGACGCTGCTGCCGGTCGTCAGCCAGGCCGTGCTGGCCTCGTTCCGCTACGAGCTCGCGCGGGTCATCGAGCAGGCGCTCGCCGAGGAGCTCGGCGCGCTGACCGGCGAGCAGGCGGAGGCGCTCTTCGGCGGCGACGACGGGTCGCTCGGGTCGTTCGGCGGCTAGCCAGCCGCGCGGCCGGCGGGGCCTCAGACCGGTACGACGAGCGCGGTCGCCACGGCGGCCACGCCCTCCCCGCGCCCGGTGAGCCCGAGCCCGTCGGTCGTGGTGGCCGACAGGGTCACCGGCGCCCCGACCACCTCGCTCAGCACCGCCTCGGCCTCGGCCCGGCGCGCGCCGATCCGGGGCCGGTTGCCGATGACCTGCACCGCGACGTTGCCGACCGCGAAGCCGGCGGCGCGCACCCGCCGTACCGTCTCGGCGAGCAGGGCGGTGCCGGGGGCGCCGGCCCACGCCGGGTCCGCGGTGCCGTAGTTCGAGCCCAGGTCGCCCAGGCCGGCCGCCGACAGCAGCGCGTCGCAGGCCGCGTGGGCGGCGACGTCGGCGTCGGAGTGGCCCTCGAGGCCCCGGGTCTCGTCGGGGAAGTGCAGGCCCGCCAGGTGCATCGGGACCCCCGTCGCGAACCGGTGCACGTCCGTGCCGACCCCCACACGGGGGAGCGGGAAGGGGAGGGGGTGGGGCTGGCCGTGGACGGGGGCGTCGCCGGATACGGTCACGTCGGGCATCATGCCGGACGCGCCGCACGGGGCGCGCAGGCGTCGGCGACCAGGGCCGAGGAGGGGGACGGGCGGTGGAGGAGCGCACCCGCGTCGCGTGGGCCGGTTCCGGCCTCGTCGCGGCCCTCCTCGGGTTCGGCGTCAGCGAGCTCGCCGCCGGCGCCCTGACCCTGCACACCGGCCCCCTGCTCGGGGTGCGCGAGGCGGTGCAGCGCCTGCTGCCGTCGGAGTACGTCGTGCACAACGGCATCGACCTCGTCGCGATCGCGACCGGCCCGCTCCTCACCCTGCTCGTCGCCCTCGTCGTGGCCGGCCTCGCCCTCTCCTCGGGCATCGCCGCCGCCCGCGGCTGGCGCCGCCCCGCCGTCGTCGCGGCGGGTGTCGGTGCGGTGGGGGCGGCGCTGACCCTCGTGCGGCCCGACGCCGGGCTCCTCGACCTGCTGCCGGTGGCGGCGGGCGTGCTGGGGTACGGCGCGACCCTGCTCGGCCTGGCGATCGCGCTGCGCCGCGACGCCGGCCGGGCCGGCACCGATCCCGCCCCCGCCGTCCCGGACGGTCCGGCGGTGCGGCGCCTCGCCGTGCTGACCGGCCGGCGGGGCTTCCTCGCGGCGGCCGGCGCCGTCGCCGTCGTCGGCGTCGTGCTGGCCGTGACGGGAGAAGTGGTCGGGCGGGGCCGACGCGCCGTCGAGGAGGGGCGCCGCCTGCTGCGCCTCACCATGGTCACTGAGCCCCGGGTCCCGGCGGGGGCCGACGTCGGGGTGATCGGCGTGAGGCCGTGGCAGACCCCCAACGACGACTTCTACCGCGTCGACTCCGCCATCGTCGTGCCCACCACCGCCGCAGAGGACTGGACGCTGCGCATCCACGGCGAGGTCGAGCGGGAGGTCGTCGTCGGCTACGCCGAGCTCATCGCGATGACCACCCGGGAGCAGTGGACGACCCTCGTCGGGCTCACCAACGAGGTGGGCGGCAACCGGGTCGGCAACGCCTGGTGGAGCGGGGTGCCCACGAGCGCGCTGCTCGAGCGCGCGGGGGTGCTGCCCGGCGCTGACGCCGTCGTGCAGACGGGCGCCGACGGCTGGCGCTGCGTCACCACGACCCAGGTGCTCGGCGACCCCGGTCGTTCCGCGCTGCTCGCGTTCGGCATGAACGGCGAGCCGCTGCCGCTCGACCACGGCTTCCCCGTGCGGACCCTCGTCCCCGGGCTGTACGGCGGGGTGGCCGCCTGCAAGTGGGTCGTCGACTGGGAGGTCACGCGGCTCGACGTCGTCGGGCCGACCTGGGACGCGGACCGGCCGCTGACGGCGCCCGTGCGGCTGTCGTCGCGCATCGAGGTGCCCGCCGACGGCGCCGAGGTGCCGCCCGGCGTGGTCGACGTGGCCGGCACGGCCTGGGCCCCGCCCGCCGGCGTCGAGGCCGTGGAGGTCGCGGTCGACGACGGTGACTGGCAGCGGGCGGTGCTGGGCGACGTACGCCTCGACGACGCGTGGGCGCAGTGGCGCGCCGCGGTCGAGCTGGAGGCGGGCACCCACCGGGTGCGCGTGCGGGTGCGCGACCGCCTCGGCGGGGTGCAGGAGTCGGCGGTCGTCGACGACGGGGCCGGCGCCACCGGCCTCCACGAGGTCACCGTCGAGGTCGTGGCGCCCGAGGCGTGACGCGGGCGGGCGAACGGACGCCCGCCCGGCTCACCAGTTGCGGCGCGTGCCCCGGGGCGGCAGCTGCGTCGCCGCGTCGCGGATGACGTACACGAGCCCGCCCGAGCGCGGCAGCCACGCCCGCTCGAACTGCGCCCGCTGGTAGACCCGGCGCACGCTCGAGTTGCGCGGCGCCGCCGGGTCGTTGACCACGACGTCGCCCTCGGGCGTGAAGCCGGCGATGACGAGCAGGTGACCGTTCGTCGCGCCGATGGGGGAGCCGTCCAGCTCGCCGCGCCCGAACGAGATCGAGGCGACCAGCGGGATGCCGTAGGCGATGAACTCTTCGGCCTCGCGCAGGCTGCGCAGACGGGTGACGAAGGCCGAGGCGACGCGCTGGTTGGCGTAGGCGGTGTTGAACGGCCAGTTGCCGCAGCCGCGGTACTCCGCGTCGTACACCATCCGCGCCGCGTGGTCGATCCACGGGTCGGGGTGGCCGGCGGGCACCCAGGAGTACGCGCTCGAGGTCGGCAGCGCGCGGTAGTAGTGCAGCACCATCGACACCGAGGTCGGTGAGCACCATGCCTGGCCGCCGTTGCCGTACGACGGGTAGTGGCCGCTGTGGACCATCTGCGAGAACTGCGGCACGGGCAGGGTGCGGACGATGCCCAGCGGCGCCGAGGCACGCCAGGTCGACGGCAGCCGCGACGTCATGGCGCCGATGGCGGTGACGGTGGGGCTGGGCGTCGTCGCGCCGCGCAGGCGGTAGAGGCCGACGCGCAGCTGGAAGCCGCGCAGGCCGGCGGTGCTGTTCGCCTTCCACGTGTCGACGGCCATCGTGGCGAGGTCGTCGCTCTGGCTGCTGAACGAGGTGCGCCGCACCTTGGAGTCACCGGTGGCCCAGCGCGCCACGGTGTCCCAGCTCGACAGGCGGCCCGACGCGTCGCGCCCCCGGACCTCGATGACCACGAAGCTGTCGCCGGGCGTCTCGGCCTTCCACGACGGCACCAGCTCGGTGAAGCCGAAGGACTCGGTGATCCACGGGGAGTGCCAGGCACCGCCGACGTACGCGCGGCCGTTGAGCGTGGTGGTCAGGCGGGGGCTGGCGGCCAGTGCGAGGCGGCCCGCGGAGTCGACGACGACCCGGTCCAGCGCACCCTGGCGCAGCAGGCGCGGACCCTCCCAGTTGCGGTACATGACGAGCCGGTCGCCGGCGGCGGCCTCGGCGGGCGACGCGGTCCCCAGCACGCCCGCGGCGGCGACGCCACCGGCCGCGACGGCGGGGACGCGCAGCAGGGTGCGACGGTGCAGGGCGCTGCCGGACGAGGTGCTCGGGAGCGGTGCGGGAGAGGCCGGGGGGAAGGTGGGCTGGTCCACCGGTCGAGGGTACGTCGGCCCCGCCGCCCTGTCAGCCGATACGCGTGAGGTCGTTGGTGCGCACGGGACTGGTGGGGTCGCAGGCGGCGCCGAGTCGGCACAGGCCCGCGCCGCACCTAGAATCGTGCGGGTGACGCTGAGGCTGTACGACACCGCTGCCCGCGAGGTCCGTGACTTCGTGCCCCTGGTCGAGGGTCGCGTCGGTGTCTACGTGTGCGGCCTGACCGTGCAGTCCGAGCCCCACGTGGGCCACGTGCGCTCCGGGGTGAACTTCGACGTCCTGCGCCGCTGGCTCACCGCCCGCGGGCTCGAGGTCACGTTCATCCGCAACGTCACCGACGTCGACGACAAGATCCTGGCCAAGGCGCGGGCCGCCGGGCGGCCCTGGTACGCCCACGCCCAGGCGATGCACCGCGAGCTGAGCGCCGCGTACGCCGCCCTCAACGTCGCGCCCCCGACGTACGAGCCGGCGGCCACGGGCCACGTGCCCGAGATGCTCGAGCTCATCGAGCTGCTGGTCCGGCGCGGCCACGCCTACGCCGCCGACGACGGCTCCGGCGACGTCTACTTCGACGTGCGCTCCTGGCCGGCGTACGGCGAGCTGACCCGCCAGCGCGTCGACGACATGGAGGCGGCGGCCGACGCCGACCCGCGCGGCAAGCGCGACCCCCGCGACTTCGCGCTGTGGAAGGGCCACAAGCCCGACGAGCCGGTCACCGCGTCGTGGCCCTCGCCGTGGGGCCGCGGGCGGCCGGGGTGGCACGTCGAGTGCTCGGCGATGGCCGGCAAGTACCTCGGCGAGGCCTTCGACATCCACGGCGGCGGCTTCGACCTGCGCTTCCCCCACCACGAGAACGAGCAGGCGCAGTCGCGCGCGGCCGGGCACCCGTTCGCGTCGTACTGGATGCACAACGCCTGGATCACCACCGCGGGCGAGAAGATGAGCAAGTCGCTGGGCAACACCCTGTCGATCCCGGCCATCCTCGAGCGCTTCCGCGGCATCGAGCTGCGCTACTACCTCGTCGCCGCGCACTACCGCTCCCACGTGGAGTTCAGCTTCGAGGCGCTCGCGGAGGCCGCGGCCGGGTTCGCCCGCGTCGAGGGCTTCCTCGAGCGTGCCGCCGCGGTCGGCTCGACCGCCCCGGGCGACGACCTGCTGGCCGTGCTGCCCGCGCCGTTCACGGCCGCGATGGACGACGACCTCGGCACCTCGACAGCCGTCGGCGTGCTCCACGACGTCGTGCGCGAGGGCAACCGGGCGCTGGCCGACGGTGACCGCGACGCGGCCCTGCGCCACGCCGTCGCCGTGCGGGCGATGCTCGGGGTGCTCGGCCTCGACCCCGCCGACGACGTGTGGCCCAGCGCGGCGGCCGACGCCGGGCTGACGAGCGCGCTCGACGTGCTCGTGGGCGCCCTGCTCGAGCAGCGTGCCGCGGCCCGTGCGGCCAAGGACTTCGCCACGGCGGACGCGATCCGCGACCGGATCGCCGCGGCCGGCATCGAGGTCACCGACAGGCCGGACGGCGCCACGTGGGCGCTCGCGGCAACCACCGACAGCACGACCGACGGCCGGGAGGGCTGACATGGCGGGCAACTCGCAGCGCAAGGGCGCGATCAAGAAGACGGGCAAGGGCAACCCCACGGCGGGGTCCGGCGGGCGCGTGCGCCGCGGCCTCGAGGGCAAGGGCCCGACCCCCCGGGCCGAGGACCGGCCCTACCACAAGGCCCACAAGACGAAGAACGCCGCGCAGCGCTCCTCGACCCCGGGTCGTCCGGCCCAGCGGCGCCGCGGCAGCAGCGACGCCGAGTGGATCGCCGGGCGCAACTCGGTGGTCGAGGCGCTGCGCGAGGGCGTGCCCGCCACGGCGCTCTACGTCGCCGAGGGCGCCGAGCGCGACGGCCGGCTGCGCGAGGCGTTCGGGCTCGCCGCCGACCGGGGCATGGCCATCGCCGAGGTCTCGCGCACCGAGCTCGACCGGCTCACCGGTGGTGCGGTCCACCAGGGCATGGCGGCGCGGATCCCGTCGTACGAGTACGCCCACCCCGACGACCTGCTCGACCGCGCCGACGAGATGGGGGAGCCGCCGCTCATCGTCGCGCTCGACTCCGTCACCGACCCCCGCAACCTGGGCGCGGTCATCCGCTCGGCCTCGGGCTTCGGCGCCCACGGCGTGCTGATCCCCGAGCGCCGGGCCGCGGGCATGACCGCCTCGGCGTGGAAGACCTCGGCCGGGGCGGCCGCCCGCATCCCGGTCGCGCAGACCGTGAACCTGAACCGCCAGCTGAAGGCCTACGCCGACGCGGGCCTGATGATCGTCGGCCTGGCCGCCGACGGCGACGTCTCGCTGCCCGACCTCGAGCTGGGCGACGGTCCGCTGGTGGTCGTCGTCGGCTCCGAGGGCGCGGGGCTGTCGCGGCTCGTCAAGGAGCACTGCGACCAGCTGGTCTCGATCCCCATGGCGGGCGACCTCGAGTCGCTCAACGCCGGCGTCGCGGCCTCGGTCGCCCTCTACGCGGTGAGCCAGGCGCGGGCCACGGCGTGACCCCGAGCTCGGCCGCGTCCCCCCGGCGGTGGTGGCGGCGCCCGGGCGCGGTCGCGGCCGTCGTGGTGGCCGTCGCCACCTGGGCGGTGGTGTCCGTGGTGGTCGGCGTGCTGCTGTTCCTGGCGAGCAGCCGCGAGACGGTCATCGCGGGCCACGACGCCGTCGTGTCCCCCACGTTCGACCCGTACGCCGTGATCCGTCCGGGTGCGCTGCTCCCGGACGTGCGGGTGCCGGTCGACAGCCGGGTCGGCGTCGACGTCGAGCTCGGCAAGACCGAGGTGGGCTCGACCGACGAGCTGGTGCAGCGCTACGCCTTCATCGCCTCGCAGCCGGAGGGCCAGGTGGAGAAGGTCACGGGCCTCGTCACCGACATGGCGCTCTCGGCCGCGTTGCGGGGCGTCGTGCTGGGCGCCGTCCCGGTCGCGCTGTGGCTGCTGCTGGGGCCGGCACGACGGCGCCAGCTGCTGCGCGGCGCCGCGAGCTGGCGGGGCGTCGCGGTCGTGGCCGCCGGCGCGACGGGCGTCGTGCTCCTCGTGCAGCCGTGGGACCCCGAGACCACGACGACCGCGCAGACCCAGGACGAGGTCGGCACCTGGCAGGGCCTCGGCGACTTCCTCGGCGCGGCCGTGCCGCTGCCGGAGGAGGCCCGGGCGGTCGAGGTCCGGCAGGACGCCGTGACCGCCCAGACCCGGCGGCTGGTGGAGAGCGCGATCTCCACCTACGAGGGCTCGCTGGAGTTCTACTCCGCCGCGGCCGAGGCGGCCGCCGACCTCGAGGTGCGCCAGCCCCAGGAGGACGAGACGGTCGTCGTGCTCGTCACCGACCGCCACGACAACATCGGCATGGACCCGGTGGCCCGCGCGATCGCCGACGCCGGCGGCGCCACGGCCGTGTTCGACGCCGGTGACGACACCTCGACGGGCCAGCCGTGGGAGGCGTTCAGCCTCGACTCGCTGCAGTCGGCGTTCGGCGACCTGGAGCGCTACTCCATCACCGGCAACCACGACAACGGCGACTTCGTCGGCGACTACCTGGCCGACGCCGGGTGGGAGCGCCCGGTCGACGGCGAGGTCGTCGAGGGCCCCGGCGGGGCGACCCTGCTGGGGGTCGACGACCCGCGCTCCAGCGGCCTGGGCAACTGGCGCGACGAGACGGGCCTCAGCTTCGGCGAGGTGCGCGACCTCGTCACGGAGGCGGCCTGCGACGCCGACGAGCGCGTCGCGACCCTGCTCGTGCACGACGCCGCGCTCGGCCGTGACGCGCTGGCGGAGGGGTGCGTCGACCTGGTCGTCGGCGGCCACATCCACGTCCGCTCCGGCCCGAGCGCGGTCGAGGGCGAGAACGGCGAGGTGGGCTACACCTACACGAGCGGCACGACGGGGGGCGCGGCGTACGCGATCGCGGTCGGCAGCAAGCCCCGCCGGCCCGCGGAGACCACCCTCATCACCTACCGCGACGGCCGCCCCGTCGGCCTGCAGTGGGTCGTGCTGCAGACCAACGGCCGCTTCGACGTGGGGGAGTACGTCGAGCTCGACTACGCGCCGACCACGACCGGCGCCGACGGCGAGCCGACGGACGTCCCGACCACGGCGCCGGAGCAGCCCGCGGCCCCCGAGGACACCGCCGGCCCCACCGACGACGGGGCGCCTGCGGACGAGGGCGCGCCGGCGGACGACGGCGGCCCCACGGGCTGAGCCCGGCCGGCGCGTGGCTCAGAAGTAGTCGCGCACGTGCACCTGGCGCCCGCCGAACCAGGCGCCGAGCAGCGCGTCGTACGTCCCCGGGCCCTCGAGGTGCCCGGCCACCCGCAGGTTCGCGGGGCCCTGGGTGCCGGCGTACAGCAGCGAGAGTCCGGCGACGCTCAGCACGGGCGCGGTCGTCGACGTCGTCGGCTCGACCTCCGCGACGCCGTCGACCACGCGCAGCCGCCACGTGCCGTCGACGAGGCCGAGCAGGTCGCCCGCCACCGTGAAGGTGGCCTCGCCGTCGACGGCGAAGGTGCGGGGGACGAGCGCGCCGGGCACGTCGAGCAGCCGCAGCATGTAGGGGTGGCTCTCGACGCGCTGCCACGCCAGCGACGGCAGCACGAGCCGCGCGGTGTCCGGGTCGGAGGTGTGGAGCCGGACCCGGCCCGTGACCGACGAGAACGAGCCGATGACGCGCCACAGGGCGCGCGCCGCGTCGGGCGTGAGGGCGACGAGGTCCTCGACCTCCAGCAGTCGGTCGGGGCCGTAGCCGGTGCCGCGCTCCCACGCGGCGTAGCCCACGACACGGGGCCCGTCGGGGCCGTCGGTCTCGGCGAGGGTCACGCCGGTGACCTCGTCGATCAGGGTCTCGTCCGCGAAGAGCGGGCCGCGCCGCGTCAGGGGGCCGTTCTGCAGGGACGCCCACGCGTCGTACGTCGCGGTGAGGGCCGGCAGGTCCGCCGGCCGGGCCCGGCGCACGGTGACCGCGGGCGCGGGACGCACGCCGGCGAGGTCCGCGGCGGGCAGCTCGACGGTGTCGAAGGAGGTGACGAGCTCGTAGCCGAACTTGCGGTAGATGCCCGGCGCCGTCGGGAAGAGCGTGCTGACCGCGGCCCCGGCGGCCGCCGCCTCGCCCAGCGAGCGGCGGAGGAGCTCGGTGAGGTGCCCGCGGCCCCGGTGCTCGGCGGCGACGACGACGCCCGCGAAGCCGCAGGTCGGCACGGCGGCGCCGCCCCACCACGACGTGTAGTCGTGGGTGCGGACCCGCGCCACCATCCGCGGGCTGCCGTCGGCGGGGTCGGGGTCGGCGGCGTCGAAGGTGGCCCACATGCCGACGCCGTCGGGCCAGCTGCCGGGGGCGGGCATCGGCGGCGGGGTGGCGCCCGGCGGCGTCGAGCCGAACGCCTCGGCGCCGAGGGCGCGGGAGGCGGCGGTGACCGCCTCGGGGTCGTCGGGACCGAGGCGCCGCACGTCGAGGCTCATGCGGGCAACCTACGGGGCGCCGGCGGCCTCGCTCGACTCGATTTCCGTCGCGGTGACGGCCTCCTCGGGGCGCCGGGCGAGCACCGTGTCGATGTAGTCGCGGGCCGTGGCGAAGATGTCGACCTCGTGGCCGGCCTGCTCGGAGAGGTACCACCGGTGCTCGAGCACCTCGTGGAACACCTCGGCCGGCTCGAGCTTGCCGCGGATGTCCGGCGGGATCATCGCCACGAGCGGCTCGTAGACGTCGTTGAGCCACTTGTGGGCCACGAGGCTGCGGTCGGTGCCGCCGAGGCCGAAGTGGGCGGTGAAGGCCGCGATGTCGTTGAGCAGGCGGCGGGCCTGGGCGTCCTCGACGGCCAGCCCGGTGAGGGCCTGCAGCTCGCGGCGGTGGTGGCCGGCCTCGACGACGCGCGGCTGGATCCGCACCTGGTCGCCGTCGTAGTCGGTGACGATGTCGAGCTCCTCCACGTCGAACCCGAGGGCGTTGAGCCGCTCGACCCGCTGCTCGATGCGCCACATCTCGTCGGTGCCGAACTCCTCCTCGCCGGTCAGCTCGTTCCACAGGGCGTCGTAGCGCTCCTGCAGCATCGTCACCACGCTGCGCGGCTGGAAGTCGGCGGCCAGCGAGCCGGCGGCCTGGAGGTCCATGAGCTCGGCGAAGACGTTCTGGCAGCCCACCTCCACGTCGTACTCCCGCAGGCGGGGGGAGAGCGGCGAGCGCCACTCGCCGGTCTCGGCGTCCACCAGGTACGCCGCGAACCCGCCGGCGTCGCGGCGGAAGAGCACGTTGGAGAGCGAGACGTCGCCCCAGTAGAAGTCCTGCAGGTGCAGCCGCACGAGCAGCACGACGAGGGCGTCGACGAGGGAGGGGACGTCGTCGGTGCTGGCGCCGTGGGAGAACAGGCTGCGGTAGGGCAGCGAGAAGCGCAGGTGGCGGGTCAGCAGGGCCGCGGGCAGCGGCTGGCCGTCGGCGCCCGTGCGGCCGGTGACGACGGCCTCGGGGCGCACCGAGGGCAGGCCGGCGCGGCGCAGGTCGCGCAGCAGGCGGTGCTCGCGGAACGCGAGGGGCTCCTGGGTCTCCTTGACCGCGTACGTCGCGGGCGGGCGGCCGCCGCGCCCGGGCAGCTGCACGATGCGCACGACGTGGCGCGACAGGCCGCGGGGGAGCGGGACGACGTGCTCGGTCCACTCCTCGAGCGGGGTGGACCACGGCAGGCCGACCAGCGCCGGGTCGGGCCGGTTGGCGACGATGCGCAGTGCCATGGCAGAACCTCCGCGGGCGACCCTACGCCAGGTGCGCCGCGACGGGTGGTGCGTCGCGGCGGGGGCCGCCGGGGTCGCCGTGTGACGCGTGCCGCAGTCGACCCGGCGCCGGAATGCGCCCGGGGCGGTACGCCGTTCCAGCCCCCCGTGGACCTCTTCACCCCCGTCGCCCTCGGCGAGCTGCGGCTCGCCAACCGCGTGGCCATGGCGCCCCTGACCCGCATGCGTGCCGGCGCCTCCGGCGTGCCCGACGAGCTGCTCGTCGAGCACTACGCGCAGCGCGCCGGTCTCGGGCTCGTCGTCACCGAGGGCACCTACCCCCGGCACGAGTCGCAGGCGTTCGTCGGCCAGCCCGGCATCGTCACCGACGAGCAGCAGGCCGGCTGGGCGCGGGTGGCCGACGCGGTGCACGAGCGCGGCGGCACGATCGTCATGCAGGTGATGCACGGCGGGCGCGTCACCCACCCCGACGTCAACGGCGGCCGTCGCGTCGAGGCGCCCAGCGCCGTCGCGATCCAGGGCTCGGTGCACACCGAGAAGGGCAAGCAGCCCTACCCGGTGCCGCACGCCCTCACCGTCGCCGAGGCCCACGAGGTCCGCGACGACTTCGTGGCCGCCGCCCGCCGCGCCGTGGCCGCCGGCCTCGACGGGGTCGAGGTGCACGGCGCCAACGGCTACCTGCTGCACGAGTTCCTCTCGCCGGCGGCGAACGTCCGCGACGACCAGTACGGCGGCTCGCCCGAGAACCGCGCCCGCTTCGTCGTCGAGGTGGTCACCGCCGTCGCCGAGGCCGTCGGGGCCGGGCGCGTCGGGCTGCGGATCTCGCCCGAGCACGGCATCCAGGACGCCCTCGAGCCGGACCGCGCGGACGTGCTCGCGACGTACGGCGCGCTGCTCGACCAGTTGCGCCCGCTCGGCCTGGCCTACCTGTCGGTGCTGCACCGCGAGCCCGCGGGCGACCTGGTGCAGGAGCTGCGCCGCCGCTTCGACGGCCCGCTCATGGCGAACAGCGGCTTCGGGACGGTGACCACCCGCGCCGAGGCCCTCGAGCTCGTCGAGGCCGCCCACGCCGACGTCGTCGCCGTCGGCCGCGCCGCCATCGCCAACCCCGACCTCGTGGAGCGTTGGCGCCACGAGCACCCGGAGAACGAGCCCGACGCGTCGACGTTCTACGCCGGCGGCGCGCGGGGCTACACCGACTACCCGACGCTGAGCGCCTGAGGTGGCGGCCGCGCCCCCGTTCCTAGGATCGGGGGCGTGACCGACATCGAGGTGAGGACGCTCGTCGACGCCCCGGCCGCGGTCGTGTTCGACCTCGAGCTGGACGTCGACGTGCACGCCGCGTCGCTGGCCGGCAGCGAGGAACGGGCGACGACCAGCAGCGGGAGCCGCCGGCTCGGGCTCGGCGACGAGGTCACGTTCCGCGCGCGCCACCTCGGGCTGGTGTGGACCCTGACGAGCCGTGTCACGGCTCTCGACCGCCCGCACCGCTTCGTCGACGAGCAGGTGCGCGGCCCGTTCCGGGCGATGCGCCACGAGCACGAGTTCCACGAGCGTGGGGCCGGACGGACCGAGATGGTCGACCGCATGACGTTCACCGCGCCGCTGGGGCCCGTCGGCGCGGTCGTCGCACGGGCGGTGCTCGCGCCGTACCTGCGTCGGCTGCTGCGCCAGCGCGCGGCGTACGTGCAGCAGGTGGCGGAGCGCTCCGCCCGCGGTGGGTGAGGTGGCTGCGCTTAGCCGGTGGTCGAGGTGGCCGCGCGGGTCCGGTGGTCGAGGTGGCCGCGCTGGTTCGGTGGTCGAGGTGGCCGCGCGGGTTCGGTGGTCGAGGTGGCCGCGCCAGCGGCCCTCGAAACCACGGCCGGGGTCGCGAGTGCGCGCGAGCGCGTGCAGCTCATCAGTTCCGGCGGGTGAACCTGAGCTTCCCGGTGCCGAGCCTCTCGGTGAGGTACGTCGGGTCGTGCGCGACGCGGTGGTGGCGCCAGCAGAGCAGCCGTCCGCGGGCCACCGAGGTCTTGCCGCCGCGTGACCACGGATCGTCGTGGTGGGCCTCGCAGCGGTGCGGCGGGGCGTCACATCCTTCGGCGGTGCAGCCCTTGTCGCGCAGGATCAGTGCGATGCGCTGGGGCTTGTTGTGGAACCGCGCGGAACGCCCCAGGTCCAGAAGCTCGCTCTTGGTGCCCAGCACAGCCGGGGCCAGGTCCGCGCTGCACGCCAGCCGCCGGGCCTCGCCCGGGGAGATGCGGTGACCGGTGTCGAGGGATGCGGCCGCGAGTCCACCGGTCAGGGTGTCGACCTGCATGGTCACCACCACCGTCGCGCCCGCACCGGCCGCGTCGGGCAGGTCGGCGTCACGCATCCGCTCGATGAGCTCGACGAACGCGAGGCCGCGCCTCTCCCACACCGGCCGGACGTCGGCGAAGTCAGCAGCGTCAGCAGCAGGGTCAACGCGGAGGTGGTTACGACGCGGCGAAGCGATGGCGTCGAGCATCTTGGCGAACATCGCGCCGTGCATCTCCGGCACCGTGAACCGGCCGTGCACACAGCCCTGCCCGTCCTCGCGCATCGTCAGCCGGACCTTCGCAGCCGCCTCGCGCTCCTCCTTCGCCAGCAGCCCCGCCTCACGCGCCTCACCCACGGCGGGGGCGACGATGTCGAGGATCCGTCGCCCCAGCACCCGCAGGTCCTTGGCGTCGTGGTCGGCGGCAAACCCGACCAGGGCTCGTTCCGCGTCAGCGAGCACCCCGGGGTCGACCGACCCTGTCGGCCCGTCATCGAGATCGTCCAGGGCGCGCGCGGCCACCTCGGCCTGCCCGGGTGACACCTCGCCGGAGGAACAGGCGGCGGCGAGGGCGTCGTACCGCTCGTCGGTGGCGATCGCGACGCGGACGCGGCGGTGGGCCTCCGCGCGCGTCACGTGTGTGGCGTTCGCGAGCCACACCGCGGTCGACGGGGCGCCGGTCTCGTCCTCGACCCGCACCTCGGTGGCGTGGGCAAGCAGCCGCGACTGGAGTGCGGCGAGGCGGTTCGCGGCTCGTTCGAGCTCGACGAGCGCGGCGCCGGTCTCGGTCGGGCCGAGGGCTAGGAGACCGAGGTCGAAGCCGTCGTCGAGGTCCTCGTGCAGGCGCGCGGCGACCCCGGTGATGGGGTGCAGCGCCGTCTCGGTCATGAGTCCATCACACCAGCGACCACCGACATTCTCGGCCGCGGTCGACAGTTCTCCACAGAACGAGTTTGCGCAGGTCAGCGGGCGTCTGGTGCCCGGCCGCCGGCGTGCCAGACGTGGTTTCGAGGGCCGCTGGCGCGGCCACCTCAACCACCGCGTCGAGCGCGGCCACCTCAACCACCGCGTCGAGCGCGGCCACCTCAACCACCGGACCGGCGCGGCCACCTCGACCACCGGACCGGCGCGGCCACCTGAACCACCGGACCGGCGCGGCCACCTCGACCACCAGACCGGCGCGGCCACCTCGACCACCGGACTGGCGCGGCCACCTCAACCACCGGACCGGGCGCGGCCACCTCGACCACCGACACGACGGGGGCGAGGGTAGGGCGTGGAGCCGGTGACAGGATTCGAACCCGCGACATCTTCTTTACAAGAGAAGCGCTCTACCGACTGAGCTACACCGGCGCGGCCGGACGCGGGGCGGCCGGGACGCGCGGCCATCGTAGGGGGTCGCGCGTCCCGGCCCGGTCGGGGCCTCAGGCGGGGTCGGTGATCTCGCCGTGCACGTCGGCGTGGGGGACGGTGGGGATGGTGCCGAGCCGGCCCTTGCCGAAGTCCTCGAACGCCTGGACCACCTCGGCGCGGGTGTTCATCACGAACGGGCCCATCCAAACGACGGGCTCGCGGATCGGCTCGCCGCCGAGCACGACGACCTCGAGCGCGTCGTGCCGCGACTCCTGGGTCCGGTCGGCGCCGACGGTCACGGTCTCGCCGTGGCCGAGCACGGCGAGCTGGCCGCTGCGCAGGGGACGCCGCGAGCCCGAGACGTAGCCGTCGCCGCTCAGCACGTAGACCAGCGCGTTGAAGTCGGTGCGCCACGGCAGCACGAGCTCGGCGCCGGGCGTGACGGTCGCGTGGACCATCGCCATGGGCGTGCGGGTGCTGCCCGGGCCCCGGATGCCGTCGACCTCGCCGGCGATGACCCGGATGAGCGCGCCGGCGTCGGGGGAGGTGCCCAGCCCGACCTCGCTGGCCCGCAGGTCCTGGTAGTGCGGCGGGAGCCACTTGTCGGCGCGCGGCAGGTTCACCCACAGCTGCAGGCCGTGGAACAGCCCGCCGCGGGCGACGAGCCACTCCGGGGGCGCCTCGAGGTGCAGGAGGCCGGAGCCGGCGGTCATCCACTGGGTGTCGCCGTCGGTGATGGACCCGCCGCCACCGTGGCTGTCCTGGTGGTCCATGACCCCGTCGATCATGTAGGTGACCGTCTCGAACCCGCGGTGGGGGTGCCAGGGCGTGCCCTTGGGCTCGCCGGGGGCGTACTCCACCTCGCCCATCTGGTCGAGGTGGATGAACGGGTCGAGCATCCGGGCGTCGACGCCGGCGAACGCGCGCCGCACGGGGAAGCCCTCGCCCTCGTAGCCCCGCGGGGCCGTCGTCACCTTCACCACGGCGCGGTCCTCCGCGCCGGGCAGGGCGGCGACGGTGCGGGGGAGGACGGTCCAGTCGGGAACGGTCACAGCAGGCATCGGGAGCCTCCTCGTCGGTCTAGTTGAAAGATGAACTAGATCCGCGTCGGCGGCATTCCCGACGCCCGGTCACCGCAGCTGGCGGGCGGTGAAGCGCTCGGGCGGGTTCGCGATCGACGCCTGCGCGCCGACGAGCTGGATCTCGCGCGTGCCCGCCGCGATGGTCGCCTCCAGGATGCTGAACACCGACGACGTCGTGCGCTCCAGCGCCACCTGCGGCGAGCCGGTGGTGCGCAGGTGCGCGAGGTAGAGCGCCGACGTGACGTCGCCGCACCCGTTCGGCGTGATCGGCAGCTGCGGGGTCGTCACCGCCCAGGCACCGTCGTCGGAGACCGCGACGACCTCGAGCGAGCCGGCCGGCGTGGCGTCGGTGATGACGCTCGTGACCAGCACGTCGCGGGGTCCGCGGTCGCGCACGCTGTCGACCGCGTCGAGCACCTCGGCCTCCGTGCGCGTCGTCGTGCCGGCGAGGAAGTCGAGCTCGAAGTGGTTCGGGGTCAGCACGTCGGCGTGCGGGACCACGTGGTCGCGCATGAACTCGGGGATGCCCGGCCGCACGAACATGCCGCGACCCACGTCGCCCATCACCGGGTCGCAGCAGTAGACGGCGCGGGGGTTGAGCTCCTTCACCCGGGCGACCGCGTCGAGCACGACGGCGCCCACCTCCTCGGCGCCCTGGTAGCCGGACAGCACCGCGTCCGCGGTCGCCAGCACGCTCACCGGCTTCCCGTCGGACCCGGGCACCTCGCGCTCGCCGATGCCCCGGATGACGTCCGCGACGTCCGCGGGGGCGAGCAGCGGGCCGCGCCACGCGCCGTACCCCGTGTGGTTGGAGAAGTGCACGGTGAGCACGGGCCACACCTCGTGGCCGAGGCGCTGCAGCGGGAAGGTGGCCGCCGAGTTGCCCACGTGCCCGTAGGCGACCGACGACTGGATCGACAGGATCTTCACGGGCGCGATCCTCCCACGGCGCGCCTCAGGCCACCTGCAGCGAGCGCTTCGCGAGCCCCATCCAGTAGCCGTCGATGCGCTGGTCGGACGGCTCGTCGGCCCGCAGGGCGGCGCCGAGGGCCACGAACAGCGGCGTGTAGTGCTCCACCGTCGGGTGGGCGTAGGGCATGCCGGGCGCCTTCGAGCGGTACGCCGCGAGCTCGTCCACGTCGCCCCGGGCCAGGGCGTCGGCGGCCCACAGGTCGAAGTCGACCGACCAGCCCGGTGCCTGCGCGTCGATGCTGAAGTCGCGCAGGAACGGCAGGCCGTGGGTGAGGAACCCGGAGGCGACGATCATCACGCCCTCGTCCCGCAGCGGGCGCAGGCGCTCGCCCAGGGCGAGCAGCCGGTAGGGGTCGTCGGTCGGCAGGGACATCTGCAGGACGGGGATGTCAGCGTCGGGGTACATGATCTTCAGCGGCACCCACGCCCCGTGGTCGAGGCCGCGGGAGGCGTGCTGGTGCACGGGCTGGGTGCGCGGCATCATCGCGGCCACCCGGGCGGCGAGGGCCGTGGCGTCCGGCGTCGCGTAGGTCATCCGGTAGAAGCGCGGGTGGAAGCCGCCGAAGTCGTAGACCAGGGGAGCGCCCGACGCGGTCAGGCTGACCGGCGCCGACTCCCAGTGCGCGCTCACGACGAGGATCGCGGTGGGACGCGGCAGCTCCTGCGCCCAGGTCGCCAGCTGCCCCGACCACATCGGGTCGTCGAGCAGCGGGGGCGCGCCGTGCCCGATGTAGAGGGCGGGCATCCGGTCGGCGGTCGTGGTCATGGGGGCTCCTCCTGGGTCGGGGGAAGCCTAGGCCGATTCGCTTGAACCTTCAAGTGTCAGCGGTGGGTAGGGTGCGCCCGTGACCGACGGACCCTGGCTCGACGACGCCGAGATGGAGGCGTGGCTGGCGCTCGTCGGCGTGCTCCTGCGGCTGGGCCCCGCGCTCGACTCGCAGGTGCAGGGCGACTCCGGGATGACGCACTTCGACTACCAGGTGCTGGCGATGCTGTCGGACGTGCCCGAGCGGCGCCTGCCGATGAGCGAGCTGGCCGTGCAGGTCAACGCCTCGCTCTCGCGGCTCTCCCACGTCGTGAAGAAGCTCGAGGCCCGCGGCTGGCTCGCCCGCACGCCGAGCCCGGTCAGCCGTCGGGTCACCGAGTGCTCGCTCACCGCGGAGGGGTACGACGTGCTCGTCGCCGCCGCGCCTGGCCACGTCCGTGCGGTGCGCCAGCTCGTCTTCGACGGCCTGGCGCCCGAGCAGGTGGACCAGCTCGCGGCGATCGCCGGCACCATCCGGGCCAACCTCGACGCCTCGGGGCTCACCACCCTCGAGGGCTGAGCGCGACGGCCCGGACGCCGCAGCCTCAGGCCGGCAGGCGCCAGTCGACGGGCTCGCCGCCCTGCTCGCGCAGCAGCGCGTCGACCTTGCTGAACGGCTTCGAGCCGAAGAAGCCCCGGCTCGCCGAGAGCGGGGAGGGGTGGGGGGAGGCGACGGACGGCACGTCCCCGAGGTGGGGCGCGAGCCCCTGGGCGTCGCGTCCCCACAGCACGGCGACGCGGGGGCCACCCCGCCGTACCCACGCCGTGATGGCGGTCGCCGTCACGTGCTCCCAGCCCTTCCCGCGGTGCGACGCCGAGGCGCCCGGGCGCACCGTGAGGCAGCGGTTGAGCAGCATGACGCCCTGGTCGGCCCACGCCGTGAGGTCGCCGTGGTCGGGCGTCGGCACACCGAGGTCGTCGCGCAGCTCGCGGTAGATGTTCTCCAGGCTGCGCGGCACCGGCCGCACGTCGGGGGCCACCGCGAACGACAGCCCGATCGGGTGCCCCGGGGTGGGGTAGGGGTCCTGGCCGACGACCAGCACGCGCACGTCGGCGAAGGGACGCTGGAAGGCCCGGAAGACGGCGTCGCCCGCCGGCAGGTAGGGCCGCCCGGCGGCGAGCTCCTCGCGCAGGAACGCGCCCATCGCCGCGATGCGCTCGTCGATCGCCGGGTCGACCCCGCGCAGGGCCTCGGCCCAGTCGGGGGCGACGAGGCCCTTCTCCACCAGTGCGTCCAGGCTGCCCACGGGGCCATCGTGCCCGGTCGCGCGGAACGCCCCGTCAGCGGCCGCTGCCGGGTCCGCTGCCAGGTCCGCCGCCGCGCACGGGCCGGGACAGCCGGTCGAGGAACGCCGACAGCAGCGCCTCGCGCAGGGCGGGGGAGGCGACGTCGAGGAGCGCGTTGACCTCGCCCATCCGCTCCGGCAGCGCGAGCCCGCCGTCCGCGTCGGCCCCCATGCCGACCGCGGCGAGCAGCCCGTCGAGCGCGGCGTCGTCGAGCGTCGCGGGGTCGAGCGCCTGCACGAACCCGACCACGTCCGCGTCGAGCGCGACCGGCCCCGCGGCCCGCGCGGCCTCGACGGCGCGCCGCAGGGCGACGAGCAGCCCCGCGACGTCGGTGGCGGCGCTGAGGGAGAGGTGGAGCGTCGGCGGCTGCCCGGCGTACGACAGCTGCGGCTGCGCCAGCCAGCCGTCGACCGCGAGCTCGTCGGCGACCGTGAAGACGTCGCAGGAGCCGTCGGCGGCCACGGCGACGAGGGTCGAGTCGGGCGCGGCGACGAGGTCGAGCCCGGGGAGGTCGGCGAGGCCGGCGACGAGCCGGTCGACGCCGTCGAGCACCGTGCGGGTCAGCTCGAGGTAGCCGGCGTCGCCGATGGTGCGCAGCACCGCCCACGCCCCGGCGAGCGGGCCGCCCGACTTCGTCGACTGCATCGTGGTGTTGAGCATCGTGTAGCCCGGCCAGTCCGCCTCCGCGAAGAACTGCGGCCGGCGCAGGCCGGCGTCGCGGTGGAGCAGCACCGAGGTGCCCTTGGGGGCGTAGGCGTACTTGTGGAGGTCCACCGAGATGCTCGTGACGCCCGGCACCGCGAAGGTCCAGGGCGGCACGGCGCGGCCCAGGCGCGCGGCGTACGGCAGCACCCACCCGCCGATGCAGGCGTCGACGTGGCAGCGCACGCCGTGCTCCGCCGCGATCGCGGCCACCTCCGCGACGGGGTCGACGACCCCGTGGGCGTACGACGGGGCGCTCACCGCCACCAGCACCGTGCGGTCGGCGTCGGCCGCGACCGCCGCCCGCGTGGCGGCGACGTCGGCGCGGAAGTCGGGACCGACGGGCACGACCACGGTCTCGACGCCGAAGTAGTGCGCCGCCTTGTGGAACGCGGCGTGGATCGTCGACGGCACGACCATCCGGGGCCGCAGCCCGGCCGCGGCGAGGTCGGGCCGGGCGTCGCGGGCGGCCTGCACGGCGAGCAGCACCGACTCGGTGCCGCCCGAGGTGACGGTGCCGACGGCCGACGCCGGCGCGTCCAGCAGGTCGCAGGTGGCGCCGACGACCTCGTTCTCCATCACCAGCACGCTGGGGAACGCGGTCGGGTCGAGGCCGTTGGTCGCCGCGTACGCCGCGACCGCGGCCCGCGCGACGCGGTCGACCTCGGGCAGGCCGGCGTCGTACACGTAGGCCAGCGTCCGGCCGCCGTGCGTCGGCAGGTCACCGCGCTGCAGCTCCTCGAGGCGGGCGAGGACGGGGTGCTGGTGCTCGCTCATGCCGGCTCCGTCCGGTCGGGGGTCCCGGTCGCGTGCCCGGTCGCGTCCGCGACGGTCGAGGCGTCGAGGGCGTAGCGGCCCAGCCACAGCAGGCTGAGCAGCACGAGCGCGGCGGGCACGAGGGAGAACCCGAGCGCGATGGCGGTGACGGCGGAGTCCGGCTGCGCCGACGCGCCCCCGGTGCTCGACACGTAGCCCCCCAGCGCGAGCGCGACGCCGAAGACGCCGGGGCCCAGGGCCAGGCCGACGGTCTCGCCCGCGGTCCACACGCCGGTGTAGACGCCGGCCCGGTTCTCGCCGGTGCGGCGCGCGTCGACCGCCGCGGCGTCCGGCAGCATCGCCAGCGGGAAGACCTGGGTGCCGGCGTACCCGACGCCGACCACGGCGACGGCGAGCGCGACGACGACCAGCGGTGCCACGAGCGCGCTCGCGGTCGCGGCGGCGCCCGCGGCCAGCACGAGCGAGGCGACGACGAACCCGCGCTGCTTGCCCACCCGCTCGCCGTACCGCGTCCACACCGGGGTCAGCACCAGGGCCGGGCCGACGAAGCAGACGAACAGGGGCGTGGAGAGCGACGCGTCGTCGAGCACGTGGCGGGCGAGGTAGTCGACGCCGGCGAGCATGGTGCCGACGGCGAGGGCCTGCACGACGTACGTCGAGAGCAGCAGCCGGAAGTCGCGGGCGCGGGACACGACGCGCAGCTGGTCGCGCAGGCTGCCGGCCCCCGCGGCGGGCGCGAGGACGGGGGCGCGGCGCGTGCCGACGTACGCCCCGACCACGCCGACCGCGATGATGACGGCGATCGTCAGGCCCATGGCGCGGTAGCCGTCGCGCCCGCCCACGGCGTCGCGGATCGCCGGCGCGCTGGCCCCCGCCACGAGGATCGTGAGGGCGAGGATCGCGACGCGCCACGTCATCAGGCGGGTGCGCTCGTCGTAGGAGTCGGTGATCTCCGCGGGCATGGCGACGTAGGGCACCTGGAAGAACGCGTACGCCGTCGCGCAGCCCAGGAACGCCACCAGCACCCACGCCGCCTCGAGCCACTGCGTCTCGAGACCGGGGGAGGCGAAGACGAGCGCGAAGAGCGCGGCCAGGGGGAGCCCGGCGCGCAGCAGCCACGGCCGGCGGGGCCCGCGGGGGTCGCGCGTGCGGTCGGTGATCCGTCCGGCCACCGGGTTGACGACGACGTCCCACGCCTTGGGGGCGACGACCAGGATGCCCGCCCACAGGGCGGCGACGCCCAGCTCGTCGGTCAGGTAGGGCAGCAGCATGAGGCCCGGCACCGTGCCGAACGCGCCGGTGGCGACCGAGCCGCTGCCGTACCCGAGGCGGACCGAGCGGGGCAGCGCGCTGGTGGCGGGGGAGGGGGCCGGGCGCTCAGCCGAACGCACGCGACGCCGCCGATCCGTAGCGGCGGCTGGGGTTGGAACCGATCCGGTCGGCGCGGGGCGGGGTCGGCGGGGCCGCGCCCGGGCGCGGTGTCGACCACCGGTCGACCCACTCGTCGATGGAGCGCCAGGTGGTCCCGCGGGCGGCGCGGCCGGTGAGCATGCCGAGGTGCCCGCCGGGCACGACCTCGAACTGCACCTCCTCGGCCCCGGTCAGCAGCTCGGTCAGCGGCTTGACGGCGCTGACCGGCGCGATGCCGTCGGTCGCGCCGGCGAACACCAGCACGGGGCAGGTGATGTCGGCGACCCGGATCTCGCGCGGGCCGTCGGGGGTGTCGAGCGGGAAGGTGCCGCTGAGCAGGGCGTTGCCGCGGTACATGCGGTGGTAGAGCTGCCCGAACGACCGGCCGGGGTAGGCGATCATCCCGGCCGTGAACGCGTTGACGGCCTCGACCTGCGCCAGGAAGTCGGCGTCGTCGAGGTTGGCCGCGAGCGCGAGGGGCTTGGTCACCAGCTTCTGGAAGGCGCTGAGCTGGAAGGCCCACCGCACGAGCGGGCGGGGCGCGCCGCCCATGGTCTGGTAGACCCGCGTGACCGCGCGCAGCTGCGGCGGCAGCACGTCGAGGTTGAGCAGCGGGCGCAGCGGGGCGATGAGCGGCACCTTGCTGAGGTCGAAGGGCGAGCCCACCACGGTGAGGGAGGCGACCGGCAGGTCGGCGTCGCCGGCGAGCGTCAGGGCCGCGAAGATCCCGCCGAGGCTCCAGCCGACGACGTGCACGGGGCGACCGCCGGAGTGCCGCGCGACCTCCCGGATCGCGGTCGGCACCACCTCGGAGATCCAGTGCTCCATGCCGAGGTTGCGGTCGCGGAACGACACCTGGCCGTACTCGACGAGGTACGTCGGACGCCCCTGCGCCACGAGGTGCTCGACCAGCGAGCAGCCCCGCCGCAGGTCGAAGCAGCTCGCCGGTGCCGCGAGCGGCGTGACCAGCAGGACGGGGTCGCCGGTCTCGGGGACCGAGGGGTCCGGGCGGTAGTGGTAGACCTCGCGCAGCTGACCGTCGTCGATGAGCACCCGCGGCATCTTGCGCAGGTCGGCGAGCCCGCCGTAGAGCACCTTGTGCGCCACGTTGCCGGTGGCCGAGATGACCTGGTCGGGCTTCGGGAGGAGGTCCATGGGGGGCAAGGTACCTCCGGTCCACGGGCCCGGGGGAGGGTTCGTTACCCACCGGTCACCTCGCCCGGCGCGGTCCGTGACGCCACGGCGGCGGCGCGCTCGACCGCGAGCGGTTCCCGCCGGCGTGACCGGGGGTGGGGCAAGGTGGCTGGATGAGGTGGACATCCCTGGCCGGTCTGGGTGCCGCGGCCGTCGGCGCCGTCGCCGTGCGCGACGCGACCCAGAAGAAGCACGCGATCCTGCGCAACTACCCCGTCGTGGGCCACGCCCGCTTCCTGGTGGAGCGCTTCGGCCCCGAGCTGCGGCAGTACATCGTGTCGTCCAACGACGAGGAGCGGCCGTTCAGCCGCGACCAGCGCCGTTGGGTCTACGCGAGCTCGAAGCTCGAGAACGCCTACGTCGGGTTCGGCACCGACAACGACGTCGAGAACACCGCCGGCTACCCGGTCGTCAAGCACCGCACCTTCGCCGGCAGCGGACCCGGCACGCACCCCCACAGCGAGGAGGGCGTGCCGCTGCCCGGCCTCAAGGTGCTGGGTGGGCCGCGGGGACGCCGTCACGCCTTCGTCCCGCCGTCGATCGTCAACGTCTCGGGGATGAGCTTCGGCTCGCTGTCCCACGCGGCGATCACGGCGCTCAACCAGGGCGTCGCCGCCGCCGGGGCGTGGCAGAACACCGGCGAGGGCGGGCTCTCGACGTACCACCGCGCCGGGGGTGACCTCGTCTTCCAGATCGGTACGGCGTACTTCGGCTGCCGGGACGAGCAGGGTCGGTTCGACCTCGACCGGCTCGTGGACCTGGTGGCGTCCGCGCCCGTGCGGGCCATCGAGATCAAGCTGTCCCAGGGCGCGAAGCCCGGCCTCGGCGGGCTGCTGCCGGGCGCGAAGGTGTCGCCGGAGATCGCCGAGGTGCGGGGCATCCCCGTCGGCGTCGACTGCGCCTCGCCGAGTCGGCACACCGCCTTCGACAGCGTGGACTCGATGCTCGACTTCGTCGAGCGCGTCGCGGACGCCACCGGGCTGCCGGTCGGCATCAAGTCGGCGGTGGGCAACCTCGACTTCTGGGACGAGCTCGTCGAGCAGATGGCGGGGGGCGAGCGGGGCGTCGACTTCGTCAACATCGACGGCGGCGAGGGCGGCACCGGCGCGGCGCCGCTCATCTTCTCCGACGCGGTGGCCTACCCCTTCCGGATCGGCTTCGCCGAGGTGCGCAAGCGCTTCGACGCCGCCGGGCTGGGGGACCGCGTGACGTTCCTCGGGGCCGGGAAGCTCGGCATCCCGGAGAACGCCGTGGTCGCCTTCGCGCTCGGCGTCGACGTCATCAGCGTGGGTCGCGAGGCCATGCTCGCGCTCGGCTGCATCCAGGCGCAGAAGTGCCACACCGACCGCTGCCCCGTGGGGATCGCGACGCAGGACCCGCGCTACGTGCGCGGCCTCGACGTGCCGTCGAAGGCGGAGCGGGTCACCAACTACCTCGTCTCGCTGCGCCGCGACCTGCTCAAGGTCGCCGAGGCCGTGGGCGTCGACCACCCGGCGCTCATCACGGTCGACGACGTCGACGTGGTCGACGGCGTGACGGACCGGCGCAGCCTGCGCGACGTGTACGGCTACTGAGCCGGCGCGGGGGAGCGGGCCGTCCCGCCCGTCAGGACTTGCGGGCGGGGCGGACCGTCTTGCCGTGGTCGGGGCGCGTGGCCGACAGCTCCTCGAGGAAGCGCGCGGCCCAGAACGCCACGTCCTTCTCCGTCACCGTCTTGCGCATCGCCTTCATGCGGCGGCTGCGGTCCTTCGGGTCCGCCTGGTGCGCGGCCAGGAGTGCCTGCTTCATGCCGTTGATGTCGTAGGGGTTCACCAGCCACGCCTGGCGCAGCTCCTCCGCCGCGCCCGCGAACTCCGAGAGCACGAGCGCCCCGTCGTTGTCGTAGCGGCACGCGACGTACTCCTTGGCCACGAGGTTCATCCCGTCGCGGTACGGCGTCACCACCATGACGTCGGCCGCCCGGTAGAGCGCGGCCATCTCCTCGCGCGGGTAGGAGGAGTGGAGGTAGGAGATGACGGGGCGCCCGATGCGCCCGAGGTCGCCGTTGATGCGGCCCACGAGTCGGTCGATGTCGTCGCGGAGGATCCGGTACTGCTCGACCCGCTCGCGCGACGGCGTCGCCACCTGCACGAACACGGCGTCCTCGACGCCGAAGTGGCCGTCGGCGACGAGCTCGGAGAAGGCGCGCAGCCGGGCGTAGATGCCCTTGGTGTAGTCGAGCCGGTCGATGCCGAGGAAGATCTTGCCGGGGTTGCCGAGCGCCTCCCGGATCGCGCGGGCGCGCCGGTCGACGTCCTCGGAGCGGGCCAGCTCCTCGAAGCCCGCGGCGTCGATGCTGATGGGGAACGCGGCCGCCTTCACCATCCGCCCGTCGGGCAGGTAGACCATGTCGCGGTGCGTCTTGTGGCCCACGCGCTGGCGCACGAGGCGGATGAAGTTCTGCGCCGCGCCGGGCAGCTGGAAGCCGACGAGGTCCGCGCCCAGGAGCCCCTCGAGGATCTGGCGGCGCCACGGCAGCTGCTGGAACAGCTCGGTCGGGGGGAACGGGATGTGCAGGTAGAACCCGATCCGCAGGTCGGGACGCAGGTCGCGCAGCATCTGCGGCACGAGCTGCAGCTGGTAGTCCTGCACCCACACCGTGGCGCCCTCGGCCGCGATCTCCGCGGCCCGCGCGGCGAAGCGCTCGTTGACCCGCACGTAGCTGTCGAACCACTCGCGGTGGAACTCGGGCTTGGCGACGACGTCGTGGTAGAGCGGCCACAGCGTGCTGTTGGAGAAGCCCTCGTAGAACTCGACGACCTCCTCGGCGCTCAGGCCGACCGGGACGAGCTGCAGGCCGTCCTCGACGAACGGCTCGAGGTCGCTGTCCCCGCTGCCGCCGGGCCAGCCGATCCACGCGCCGTCGTTGGCGCGCATGACGGGCTCGAGCGCGCTGACCAGGCCGCCCGGCGAGCGACGCCAGCCGACGGAGCCGTCGGGGTTGGTCGTGCGGTCGACGGGGAGTCGGTTGGCGACGATGACGAGGTCTGCCGTGCCGGTGGGAGCCACGTCGATCACCCTAGTGGGACGAGGGGCGCGGGCCACCCGGCGTACCCGGCGTGCCGCACGACGACGCACCGCGCGCGTGAATGACACCGTTGTCGTTCGTCACCTACCATGGCCGAGGTCGCGCGTCACCGCGCGCGTGACCCGCGCCCCGGTGGGGCGCACCGCCGCCCGTCCCCTGCACCAGGAGCTGTTCATGGATGCCGCGAACGCCGTCTCCCCGGACGCACGGAGCACCCCCGACGTCGACGCCCTGTCGGAGCGCGACCTCGAGATCCTCGAGTTCGAGCGCCACTGGTGGAAGTACGCCGGGGCCAAGGAGCAGGCGGTCCGGGACAAGTTCCAGATGAGCTCGACGCGCTACTACCAGGTGCTCAACGCCCTCATCGACAAGCCGGAGGCGCTCGCGGCCGACCCGCTGCTGGTCCGCCGCCTGCGTCGTCTGCGCGCCGCACGCCAGCGCCAGCGCTCCGCCCGCCGCCTCGGCTTCGACGCCTGAGCGCCGTGAGCACCCGTCGCGACGACCGCGGGGCGGCCTACCCCGCCCCCCTCGTCATGCTGAGCGTCATCGCCGTCGCCATGGCCGGCCTCGCCTTCGCCCTCACCGGCGGGGACGACCGGGACGAGGAGGTCGTGACGGCCGCGCAGCCGGCCGCCACCTCCGAGGCCACCCCCACCGAGACCGCCACGAGCGCCCCGGCCCCGCCCCCCGCGCCGGAGCCGCCGCCGGTCGACCGCGCGCAGGTCGTCGTCGAGGTCTTCAACAACTCGGGCATCCGGGGCCTCGCCTCGCGCACCGGTGACGAGGCCGCCGCCGCGGGCTGGCAGGTCGTCGGCTCGGACAACTGGGTCGGGACGATCCCGGCCTCGACCGTCTACTTCCCCGACCGCCTCGAGCGCGAGGCGCAGCTGCTCGCGGAGGACCTCGGGATCGCCCGTCTCATGCCGGCCGTCGACCCCATGCGGGGCGACCGGCTCACGGTCATCCTCACGGCCGACCGCGCCTGACCGGTCGCCCGCGGGATGTGACGCGGGACCGGTCGCGACGGATGCCCGCGGGGGTGCCGATCCGTGGTCCACTGTTCGTCATGGAGTTCTCCTCCCCGAGCGCCGAGCGGCACTACGCCGCGGTGGTGAAGGTGGCGGCCTCGACCGTGGTCGCGCTCGACTTCGACGGCACCCTCTCGCCGATCGTCGACGACCCCGCGACGGCCCACATCCACGACGACGCCCCCGGTGTGCTCGTCGACCTCGCGGTGCACGTGCGCGCCCTCGCCGTGGTGACGGGCCGCCCCGCGCGCCAGGTGCTGGCCCTCGGCGGCCTCGACGAGGTGGGCGAGCTCGTGCACGACGCGGGCAGCGACCTCTACGTCTTCGGGCAGTACGGCAACGAGCGCTGGGACACCCAGGACCGTCGCGTCCGCTCTCCCCGCCCGCCGCACGGGCTCTCGACCTTCCTCGCCGGCCTGCCGAAGGTGCTGCGCACCGCGGACGCCGTGGACGCGTACGTCGAGGAGAAGGGCCTGGCGATCGCGGTCCACACGCGCCGCCTCGCCGACCCCCAGGGTGCCTTCGAGCGCCTGATGCCGCTCGTCTCCGAGCTGGCGGCCGCCAACGAGCTCGGCGTCGAGCCGGGCCGCTCGGTCATCGAGGTCCGCTCGCCCGGCATGCACAAGGGCGAGGCGGTGCGCACGCTGGTGCGCGAGACCCGCGCCGGCGGCTTCGTCTTCGCCGGCGACGACCTCGGCGACGTCGAGGCGTTCAAGGCCGTCGCGGACCTGCGCAGCCAGGGGATGCCCGCGCTGCTGGTCTGCTCCGCGTCGGACGAGCAGAGCGTGCTCGCCGACCTGGCCGACGTCGTCGTACCCGGCCCGGAGGGCGTGCTCGACCTGCTGCGCCGCCTCGCGTCCGACGCGGCGTCCGTCCGCGCCTGACGCTCCCCGCCCGACGCCCCCGCCGGACGTTCTCGTCCGACGTCCCTGCCGCGCCGTTGCGGGGCGGTCGACGGCCGCGTCCCAGTTGATGGACAGGCGTCCCACATGGCGGTACGACGATTCGCGCCCCGCTCGGGTCGCTCCCTACGCTGACGCCAGCTCATCGAGAGGGACTGAGGGAACGGCCCAGTGAAGTCCCGGCAACCGCCACGTCTCCCTGCCGGCCCCGTCGGCAGTCGTGGAAACGGTGCTAATTCCGGCCCACGGCGAGGGACGTCGCGGGGAAGATGAGAAGGAGGACTCATGAGCGCGTCCGTCGTCGAGACCGAGACCACCGCGGGCACCACGCCCGCCACCAGCCCCGCGCCCGGCGCCGGCGGCACCCCCGTCCTGCGTGAGGGCGCGTTCGGCAACGCCACCGCCCTCACCTGCCGCGAGTGCGGCCACGAGGTCGAGCTGGGCCCGTCGTACGCCTGTCCGGAGTGCTTCGGCCCCCTCGAGGTCGCCTACGACTTCCCCGCGGTGACGCGCGAGCAGATCGAGGCCGGCCCCCGCAACATCTGGCGCTACCAGGCGCTGCTGCCGGTGCCGACCGACATCGCGAGCAGCCCCAACACCGAGCCCGGCTTCACGCGACTGCTCGAGGCGCGCAACCTGGCCGCGACGCTGGGCCTGGAGAAGCTCTGGGTCAAGGACGACTCCACCAACCCGACCAACTCCTTCAAGGACAGGGTCGTGGCGTGCGCGCTCAGCGCCGCCCGCGAGCTCGGCAGCCGGGTCTTCGCCTGCCCCTCGACCGGCAACCTGGCCAACGCCGTCGCCGCCGCGGGCGCCCGCGCCGGCATCCGCACCGTCGTGTTCATCCCCAGCAACCTCGAGACGCCGAAGGTCGTGAACTCGGCCGTCTTCACCGACTCGCTGGTCGCCGTCGAGGGCAACTACGACGACGTCAACAAGCTGGCCTCCGAGATCGCGGGCGAGGAGGAGGGCTGGGCGTTCGTGAACGTCAACGTGCGCCCCTTCTACGCCGAGGGCTCGAAGACGCTGGGCTACGAGATCGCCGAGCAGCTCGGGTGGCGCCTGCCCGACCAGGTCGTCATCCCGGTCGCCTCGGGCTCGCAGCTGACGAAGGTGGACAAGGCGTTCCAGGAGCTGATCCAGCTCGGGCTCGTCGAGGACAAGCCGTACAAGATCTTCGGCGCCCAGGCCACGGGCTGCTCGCCCGTCGCCGCGGCGTTCAAGGACGGCAAGAAGGTCGTCCGCCCGGTCAAGCCCGACACCATCGCCAAGTCGCTGGCCATCGGCAACCCCGCCGACGGGCCGTACGTGCTCGACGTGTGCCGCCGCACCGGCGGCCTCGTGGAGGACGTCAGCGACGACGAGGTGCGCGAGGCCATCGTGCTGCTGGCCCGCACCGAGGGCATCTTCACCGAGACCGCGGGCGGCACGACCGTCGGCGTGCTGAAGAAGCTCGTCGAGACCGGCCAGCTCGACACCACCAAGGAGACGGTGGTCATCAACACCGGCCACGGCCTCAAGACGCTCGACGCCGTCGCGGGCGTCGTGGCCCCCGCCGCGACCATCGCGCCGAACTACGCCGCGTTCGTCGCCACCGGCCTGGTCTGAGCCACCCGACGACGAACCGCTCCGACGGCCCCGCCCCCGCGAGGGAGCGGGGCCGTCGTGCGTCCGCCCGCCGGCCCACCCGCCGGCCGGCCCGCCCGAACTGTCGGGGTGCGGGCACGCGGCGTTGGTGGGCAGTTCACCTCGCGCTCGTGCGCGTCGGGCATCAACGAGCGCATGTCTGCTTCGTCGAAGGTGCGCGCCGCGGTCGCGGTCGCGACTGCTGCCGGTGGTGTCGGGGTCGCGGTGGGGTACGGCGGGAGGTCCCTCCTGCGCCGCCAGGCCGCCACGGCTCGGCGCCTCATCGGCAAGCCGCTGGGGGAGCAGGCGCTGGACGCGGACAAGACCTACCGCAAGCGGTACGGCGGACGCCCCGTCGAGCTGCTCGTCCTCGGCGACTCCATCGCCGCCGGCCTCGGTGCCGAGACCCCCGGTGACACGTTCGGCGCCCGGGTCGCCAAGCACGTCGCGAGCGAGCTGGAGCGTCCGGTGCGGCTGCGCAGCGTCGCCCAGGTCGGGGCCGAGTCGAGCATGCTCGGCGACCAGCTGGCCGAGCTGCCGCCCGGCTACCGGGCCGACGTCGCCGTGCTCGTGGTCGGCGGCAACGACGTGACCCACCGCGTGCCCGTCGCGGACTCGGTGCGCCACCTGCGCGAGGCCATCGAGGCGCTCGGCGAGCGGGGCATCCCCGTCGTCGTCGGCACCTGCCCCGACCTCGGCGCCCTGCGCCCCGTGCCCCAGCCGCTGCGCTCGCTCGGCTCGCGGGCCTCGCGCCAGCTCGCCGCCGCCCAGCGAGCGGCCGCAGTCGCCGCCGGCGCCCGGGCGGTCTCCCTGGCCGACGTGGTCGGCCCGTTCTTCATCACCAACCCCGACGAGATGTTCAGCCTCGACCGGTTCCACCCGAGCGCGGCGGGCTACAAGCGCACGGCCAAGGCGGTGCTCCCGTCCGTGCTCGCTGCCCTGGGTCACCTCGACGAGGTGCCGTTCGGCCACCACGCGCCGGTCACCGCCCCGGTCGACCGCCCGGCGGACGAGGCCCCCGAGGCTGCCGCGGCTGCCGGCGCGTCCGGCGACCCGGCCGACGGGGGCGCGGAGGTCGACGCCACCGACGACGCCACCGACGACGCCACCCACGGGGCCACCGACGACGCCACCGCCGGGACCGACCCCCGCGAGGGCTGGGACGTCGACGACTGGGGGATCGACGACCAGGTCGTGGGCGGGAGCCGCGACCACGCGGAGGCGACCGGACCGGCGGGCTCCTCGGCCGCGTCCTAGGCTGCCGCGGTGACCGTCGACCGCCCCGCCGTACTGCTCGCCACCTTCCAGCTCGCGCCGGCCGGCGAGGCGGGCGGGGACCTCCTCCTCGCCGCCCTCGACGCGCGCGGCGTCGACGCCCGCTGGGCCGTGTGGGACGACCCGGCCGTCGACTGGGCCGCGGCCGACCTCGTCGCCGCGCGCTCGACGTGGGACTACCACCGCCGCCTGCCCGCCTTCCTCGAGTGGGCGCGCCGTACCGACGCGGCGACCCGCCTGCTCAACGGGGCAGGGACGTTCGCGTGGAACGCGGACAAGGCCTACCTGGTCGGCCTCGCCGACCTCGTGCCGACCGTGCCGACCCGTGCGCTCGACGACGCCACCCTGCGTCCCGCCCTGGCCGCGGCGACCGCGGACTGGGGGACGGTCGTCGTCAAGCCGGCCACCGGCGCCGGCGGGGTCGGCGTCGTCGTCGTGGACTCCGCCGAGGACCCGCGCCTCGAGGCGCTCACCGCCGGGCCGTGGGTCGCGCAGCCGCTGGTGGAGTCCGTGCGCACCGAGGGGGAGACCTCCGTGTTCGTCCTCGACGACCGCCCCGTCCTGCAGGTCGACAAGCTCCCCGCCGGGGGCGAGGTGCGCGTGCACGAGCAGTACGGCGGGACCTCCCACGCCGTGCCGCTCGCCGACGGGCCGAGCGAGGTGGCGCGGCGCGCCGTCGCCGCCGCGCAGCAGCTGCACGGCGTGCGGCTCGACTACGCCCGCGTCGACCTGCTGCGCCACGAGGGCGAGTGGGTGGTGAGCGAGCTGGAGCTGATCGAGCCCGGCCTCTACCTCGACGTCGCCCCCGAGATGGCCGAGCACTTCGCCGAGCTCGTCGCGCAGCGCCTCGGCTGAGCGCCCGTCTCCTTGCACTCTCGGGGGTCGAGTGCTAGACATTGGACTGGCACTCTCCTAGCGAGAGTGCCACCGAACGTGCACCACAACCTGGCTCGGTGGAGTCGAGGTCAGCAGCGACGGTGGGAAGGGTCCACCGGTCGGTCTGGCCGTCCGTCGCGGGCGACGACCCGGGCCATCCGCACTCTCCAGCAGACAAGGAATCGCAGGAGAACATGTCGAAGCTCATCGCTTTCAACGAGGAGGCCCGGCGCGGTCTCGAGCGTGGGATGAACACCCTCGCCGACGCCGTCAAGGTCACTCTCGGCCCCAAGGGCCGCAACGTCGTGCTCGAGAAGAAGTGGGGTGCTCCCACGATCACCAACGACGGTGTGAGCATCGCCAAGGAGATCGAGCTCGAGGACCCCTACGAGCGCATCGGCGCCGAGCTGGTCAAGGAGGTCGCCAAGAAGACCGACGACGTCGCCGGTGACGGTACGACGACGGCCACGGTCCTCGCGCAGGCGCTGGTCCGCGAGGGTCTGCGCAACGTCGCCGCCGGCTCCAACCCGATCGCCCTCAAGCGGGGCATCGAGGCCGCCGTCGCCGCCGTCTCCGAGCAGCTGCTGAACCTGGCGAAGGACGTCGAGACGAAGGAGCAGATTGCCTCCACCGCCTCGATCTCCGCCGCTGACCCGACCGTCGGCGACATCATCGCCGAGGCGATGGACAAGGTCGGCAAGGAAGGCGTCATCACCGTCGAGGAGTCGAACACCTTCGGCATCGACCTCGAGCTCACCGAGGGCATGCGGTTCGACAAGGGCTACATCTCGGCCTACTTCGCCACCGACATGGAGCGCATGGAGGCCGTCCTCGAGGACGCCTACCTGCTCCTCGTCGAGTCGAAGATCTCGAACGTGAAGGACCTGCTGCCGCTCCTGGAGAAGGTCATCCAGACCGGCAAGCCGCTTCTCATCATCTCGGAGGACGTCGACGGCGAGGCTCTCTCGACGCTGGTCGTCAACAAGATCCGCGGCACGTTCAAGTCGGTCGCCGTCAAGGCCCCCGGCTTCGGCGACCGCCGCAAGGCCATGCTGCAGGACATTGCCATCCTCACCGGCGGCCAGGTCATCAGCGAGACCGTCGGGCTCTCCCTGGAGACCGCCGGCATCGAGCTGCTCGGCCAGGCGCGCAAGGTCGTCGTCACGAAGGACGAGACGACCATCGTCGAGGGTGCGGGTGACGCCGACCAGATCGCCGGTCGCGTCAACCAGATCCGCGCGGAGATCGAGAACAGCGACTCCGACTACGACCGCGAGAAGCTGCAGGAGCGCCTGGCCAAGCTGGCCGGCGGCGTTGCGGTCATCAAGGTCGGCGCGGCCACCGAGGTCGAGCTCAAGGAGCGCAAGCACCGCATCGAGGACGCCGTTCGCAACGCGAAGGCCGCCGTCGAGGAGGGCATCGTCGCCGGTGGTGGCGTCGCTCTCGTCCAGGCCGGTGCCGTGGCGTTCGACAAGCTCGAGCTCGAGGGTGACGAGGCGACCGGCGCGAACATCGTGCGTCTCGCCATCGAGGCCCCGCTCAAGCAGATCGCGATCAACGCCGGCCTCGAGGGCGGCGTCGTGGCGGAGAAGGTGCGCAACCTGACCCCGGGCCACGGCCTCAACGCGGCCACGGGCGAGTACGTCGACCTCGTCGCCGCGGGCATCATCGACCCGGCCAAGGTGACGCGTTCCGCGCTGCAGAACGCCGCGTCGATCGCCGCGCTGTTCCTCACCACCGAGGCCGTCGTGGCCGACAAGCCGGAGAAGGCGGGCGCCCCCGGCGGCGACCCGACCGGCGGCATGGGCGGCATGGACTTCTGAGTCCCTCCGCACCACCAGCACCACCCGCGAGGCCCTCGCTCTCACCCGGGAGCGGGGGCCTCGTGCCGTCAGCGGGTGCGTCGTACCCGGATCGGTCCGCGGGCGGTGGCGAGGTCGACCACCTCGCCGCCCTGGGTGACCTCGACCTCGCCGCGGCCGACCAGGTTGCCGACGACAGCGCGCACCGGGTCCATCAGGGCACGCCAGTCGCCGTCGTCACCGGCGACCCGGCGGGCCGCCTCCGAGGGGCAGATCGTCGCGCCGGCGGCGCGGGCGTCGAGCAGGTCGTCGACCGCCGCGGCGATGCGGCGGTCGAGGTCGGGCGCGTCGGGGGAGGGGCTCACCCCTCCAGCATGCCGCGCCGGGCCTCGTGGTGCCGGGCGGCGCGGACTGCCCGGGCGCGGCGCTCGGCCACGAGCCGGCGCCAGTGGGTCTCGTCGTCGAAGCGGACGCGCGCCACCCGCACGGCGCCGGGGTGGAAGCGCAGCCGCGGGGCGTAGGCGAGCTCGCACCGGGCGCTCAGGTACTCCTCCCCGCCGAGCACGTGCGAGGAGTAGTAGAGCGCGGCGCGGCTCGACAGGCCGAGGAGGTGCTGGGTGGAGAGCACGACGTGGAACCCCTCGTCGACGGACGCGCCCCGCGCCATCGGGGCGGTGTCGCACCGGGTCCAGCCCAGGTCGACGTACGGCGAGCCGCACCCGCCGCGCTGCTGCTCGAGGAAGGCGCCCAGCTCGACGTCGAGCACCGCCTCTACGTCGCAGGCGCTGCGGGTGTCGGTGCTGATGGCGGACGCGGCCTCCGCGAGCCAGGTGTCGAGGTCGTCGGGGCCCACGTCGTCGACGTCGATCCCGGCGGCGGGGCCCGCGGCGAGCGCCGTGCGCAGGCAGTGGTCGTCGACCGCGCCGGCGAGCTGGAGCATCAGCTCGTGCTGGACGCGGTCGACGTCGTCGGCGTTCGTGCGGTCGAACTGGGCGGGTGCGGTGCGGACGACGGCGTCGTGCCGGCGGTCGTGCCGGTCCGGCGTGTCCTCCTCCAGGTAGTGCGGCGAGTGGCGGGCGAATGCGCTGTGGCCCTCGAACGTGCCACCACGCTCGTCGTCCTCCTCCAGGCGGACGGAGGTGCCGGCGTCGAGATCGGTCATGGGCGCCGAGCCTAGGGTCGGCGCGCGGCGCCCCGCCTCCGGTTTTCGCCCCTCCCCGACGCTCAGAAGACGCCGGCGGGGCGGAACTGCACCGACAGGCGGGGACCGGCGTGGGCGACCTTCGGCACCGCGTGCTCCCACGTGCGCTGGCACGAGCCGCCCATGACGACGAGGTCCCCGTGGCCCATGACGAACGACAGCGCCTCGCCGCCGCCGCGGGGCCGCAGCGCCAGCCGGCGCGGGTCGCCGACCGAGACGATCGCGACCATCGTGTCGTGGGTCGAGCCGCGGCCGATGGTGTCGCCGTGCCACGCCACCGAGTCGTGGCCGTCGCGGTAGTAGCAGCAGCCGGCCGTCGTGAACGGCTCGCCGAGCTCGTCGGCGTAGTGGGCGCTCAGCTCGTCCCGCGCGCGCACGAGCGCGGGGTGGGGCAGGGGCTGGCCCGCGCCGTACGTGTGGAGCAGGCGGGGCACGTCGACGACCCGGTCGTACATCTGCCGGCGCTCGGCCCGCCACGGCACGCGGGTGACGAGCGCGTCGAACACCGCGTCCGCGTCGGCGGCCAGCCAGTCGCGGGCCACGTCGACCCAGGCGCCCGCGCTCAGCTCGTGCCGCTGCACCCGGGCGGCGAGGTCGGCCCCGGCGCCCGGACCGGCCTCGGTCTCGGGTGCCGCCGCGAAGAGGGTGGCCTGGAAGTCCATGCCCACCACCCTAGTCGAACAGGTGTGCGACTGGCCAGGGTCGACCCTGGCGCGGCGACCGGGCACCCGGGAGAGTGGTGGCCATGAGGTCCGAGGACGACGCCGCCCCGTCGAGACCCGCCGCGGTGCGCGTGCGCGACCTCGTGCGCACGTACGGCGAGGGGGAGTCGCGCGTGCGCGCGCTCGACGGCGTCACGCTCGACCTCGGGCGCGGCGAGTTCACCGCCGTGATGGGGCCGAGCGGCTCGGGGAAGTCGACCCTCATGCACTGCTGCGCGGGGCTCGACACCCCGGACTCGGGCTCCGTGGTGCTGGGCGACACCGAGCTCGTGGGGCTGGGCGACCGCGAGCTCACCCGGATGCGGCGCGACCGCGTCGGGTTCGTCTTCCAGTCCTTCAACCTCGTGCCGACGCTGACGGCGGAGGAGAACATCCTGCTGCCGCTGGCGATCGCCGGGCGGAAGCCGGACCCCGACGTGCTCGCCTCGGTGGTCGACACGGTCGGGCTCGCGCCGCGGCTGCGGCACAAGCCGAACGAGCTGTCGGGCGGCCAGCAGCAGCGGGTGGCGATCGCCCGGGCGCTGGTCAGCCGCCCCGACGTGGTCTTCGCGGACGAGCCGACGGGCAACCTCGACTCCCGCTCCGGCGCCGAGGTGCTCGGCCTGCTGCGGCGCAGCGCGGACGAGGTGGGCCAGACGGTCGTCATGGTCACCCACGACGCCGTGGCCGCGGCGTTCACCGACCGGGTGGTGCTGCTCGCCGACGGGCGCGTGGTCGACGAGCTGCGCGACCCGGACCGCGATCAGGTGCTCGCGGCCATGGCCCGCACCGACCCCGGCGTGGCGCCCGCGCCGCGCGGCCGCGCCTGATGCTCCGCGCGGCCTGGCGCAGCCTGCTCGGGCGCAAGGTGCGCCTGCTCATGAGCACGTTCGCCGTCGTGCTCGGGGTCGCCTTCACCTGCGGCTCGCTGATGTTCTCCGACACCCTCGAGCGCTCCTTCACGTCGCTGTTCACCTCCACCGTGGGCGACGTCGTCGTGCGCCCGGAGTCCGGCACCGGCTTCGGGGGCCCGGGCGGCCCGGGCGGCACGAGCCGCACCGTGCCGGCGTCCCTCGTCGACGAGCTCGCCGCGGGGCTGGCGGACGGCGGCGGCGCGTCCCGGGTGGACGGCAAGGTCACGGTGCCGGGCGTCTACGTCGTCGATGTCGACGGCAAGGTGGTCGGGGCCCAGGGCGCCCCCGGCCTGGGCCTGGGGTTCGACGACGCCCCGAGCGCGGGCGGCGGGGAGGGCCTCAACGTCACCGCCGGCCGGGCGCCCGAGGGCGAGGACGAGGTGGCGCTCGACGCCGCGACGGCCGAGCGGGCCGGCTACGAGCTCGGGGACACCGTCTCGCTGGTGACGGCGTCGGAGCGCCCCACGCTCGCGCCGACGCTCGTCGGCCTCGTGGCCTTCGGCGACCGGGCCTCGCTCAACGGTGCGACCGTGACGGTGCTCGACATGGCGGTCGCCCAGGACCTCCTCCTCGGCGAGCCCGACGCCTTCACCGACGTCTGGGTCAGCGCGGCCGACGGCACCAGCCCCGACGAGCTGCGCGCCGCGGTCGAGCCGCTGCTCCCCGACGGCGTCGAGGCGGTGACGGGGGAGCAGGCCGCCGACGAGAGCGCCTCGGTGCTGCTCGAGGCCATCTCCTTCCTCACCACCTTCCTGCTCATCTTCGCCGGCATCGCGCTCGTCGTCGGCGGCTTCCTCATCGTCAACACGTTCTCGATGCTCGTCGCCCAGCGCAGCCGCGAGCTGGCGCTGCTGCGCGCCCTCGGCGCCTCCCGCGGCCAGGTGGTGCGGTCGGTGCAGCTCGAGGCGCTCGTGCTCGGCCTCGTCGGCTCGACCCTCGGCCTGGGGCTCGGCGTGCTGCTGGCGATCGGCATCCGCACGCTCTTCGGCCGCTTCGGGCTCGACCTCGAGGGCCAGCCGCTCGTGCTCGAGCCGCGCACGGTGGTCGCGGCGTACGCGGTCGGCGTGCTCGTCACGATGGCCGCCGCGTGGGGCCCGGCCCGTCGTACCACCCGGATCGCGCCCGTGCAGGCGCTGCGCGACGACGTCGCCCTCCCGGAGACGACCATCCGCCGGCGCAGCCTGCTCGGCCTGGGGCTCGTCGCGGGTGGGGCGGTGGCGGTGCTGCTCGGGCTGCGGCTCGTCGGCGACGTGCCCCGTCCGTTCTGGTGGCTGGGGGCGGGGGTGCTGGCCGTGCTGCTCGGGGTGTCGGCCGCGAGCCCGTTGCTCGGGCGCCCGGTGCTGCTGCTGGCCCACGCGGTCTACCGCCGGGCCTTCGGGACCGTCGGGGACCTCGCCGGCCTCAACGCCCTGCGCAACCCCCGTCGTACGACGGCCACGGCGTCCGCGCTGATGATCGGGCTCGCGCTGGCCTCGACGATGGCGATCCTCGGCGACTCCGCGAAGGCGTCCGTCGACAAGACCATCGCCGACTCGTTCCCCGGCGACTTCGTCGTCAGCAACCAGGTCGGGCAGGGGTTCTCGCCCGCCGTGGCCGCGGCGATGCGCGAGGTGGAGGGTGTCGAGAGCCTGGTGGCGCTGCGCTACGGCATCGTCGAGGTCGACGGCGGCCCCCAGGGGCTGGCCGGTCTCGACCCCGCCGACCTGGGGCGCGGGCTCGAGCTGCAGGTCGTCGAGGGCGACCTCGCCGACCTGCGCGACGGCACGGTCGTCGTCGACACCGAGGAGGCCGAGGACGAGGGCATCGCCGTCGGGGACGAGCTCGTCCTCGGCACGGTCGGCGGCGAGCTCACGCTACCGGTGGTCGCCGTGGTCGAGCCCGACCCCGTGGTCGGGTTCCCGCTGGCCACCACGACCGGCACGCTGCTCGACGCCGGCTACCGCGACGTCGACTCCACGCTCGTCGTCGAGGTCGCCGACGACGCCCCCGGCGGGCTGGCCGGCGCGCAGGAGCGCCTCGACGCCGTCGTCGCCGACAACCCGCTGGTCACGGTGAAGGACCAGGCGGACTACGCCGCGGAGCAGCGCGAGCCCATCGACCAGCTGGTGCTCGTCGTCCTCGCCCTCCTCGGCCTCGCGCTGGTCATCGCGGTGCTCGGCATCGTCAACACCCTCGCGCTGTCGGTCGTGGAGCGGACCCGGGAGGTTGGCCTGCTCCGCGCCGTCGGGCTCGGGCGGGGCCAGCTGCGCTGGATGATCACGCTCGAGTCGGTGGTGATCGCGCTGCTCGGCGCCGTGCTGGGGCTCGTGCTCGGGGTGGTGCTGGGCGTCGTGCTCATGCGCGCCCTGCGCGACGAGGGCCTCGAGGTGGTCAGCGTCCCCGTCGACCAGCTCGCCCTCTTCGGCCTCGCCGCCCTCGTCGTGGGGGTGCTCGCCGCCGTGCTGCCGGCGCGCCGCGCCGCCCGCCTCGACGTGCTGACCGCCGTCGGAACCGAGTGACGCGGCCCTGGTCTGGTCCACGACCGGCTCGCCTGGTCCGCGCTCGGCAAACCTGGTAGGGAAATTGAGGCCGAATTCCCGGACACGGGCCCCCCGGGGTCCTTACGGTGACCCTCGTGGACAACACGGTGGTGGTCGAGCGGGAGCCGCTCAAGCACGTGCAGGTGCGGGAGTACGTGCGGGACCTCGTGGGCGAGTGCGCGCCGGGTACGCCGGCGCCCTCGGAACGCGAGCTGGTGCAGCGCTTCGGCGTCGCACGCATGACGGTGCGCCAGGCCATGGACGCGCTCGTCGCGGAGGGCCTCCTCGAGCGGATGCCCGGACGGGGCACGTTCGTGGCCAAGCCCCGCAACCAGGTGGGGCGCCTGCTCAGCTACACCTCCGAGATGCAGCGCCGCGGGCTCCTGCCCGAGTCGCAGACCATCCTGGCGCGGCGCGAGCAGGCGGGCCCCGGCGTCGCCCGGGCCCTCGACCTCACCGAGGGTGACGCCGTCATCCACTGGAAGCGCCTGCGGCGGGCCGACGGCCAGCCCATGTGCGTCGAGGACGCCTACCTCAACGAGGTGCTGCTCCCCGGCTTCCTGCAGAGCGGCATGCCCACGAGCCTCTACCACGCGCTGTCGATGCGCGGCCTGCGCCCGAGCTGGGCGGAGGACTCGGTGACGGCCGACGTGCCGACCGCCGAGGAGGCCCAGGCCCTCGAGATCCCGCTGGGTACGCCGGTGCTCCGCGTCGCGCGCCGCGCCGTCGCGGGCGACAAGGTCGTGGAGGTGTCGCGCTCCGTCTACCGCTCCGACCGCTTCACGCTCTACGTGCAGCTCAGCGACGACTGAACCCGTCGCCATCGACCCCGTCGCTCCCGCCCCGGCCCCGCCCGTCGAGGCCCCGCCCGTCGTCGGCCTGCTGCTGGCGGCCGGCGCGGGCCGGCGGATGGGCCGGCCGAAGGCCCTCGTCGACGACTGGCTGACCCGTTCCGTCGCCACGCTGCGCGCCGGCGGCTGCGCCCGGGTCCTCGTCGTGCTCGGCGCCGAGGCCGAGGCGGCGCGTGCCCTCCTCGACGACGGCCCGGCCCCGCACCCGGCCGGGGACGTCGTGGTCGCGTCCGACTGGGCGGACGGCATGGGCGCCTCGCTGCGGGCGGGACTGGCCGCCGTACCGCCCGATGCCCCCGGCGTGCTCGTGCACCTGGTCGACCTGCCCGACGTGGGTCCCGACGTCGTACGGCGGGTCCTCGCCGCGTGGCGGGGCCCGGCGACGGCGGCGCGCGCGGCGTACGGCGACCCGGCCGACCCCCGACCCGGCCACCCCGTGCTGCTCGGCCGCGACCACCTCGACGCCGCGGGCGCCGTCGCCGGCGGCGACCAGGGCGCGCGGCGGCTGCTGGCGCAGGTCGGCGCCACGGCCGTGTGGTGCGGCGACCTCGCCGGCGGCGCCGACGTCGACAGCCGCCCCTGACGCAGCCGGCCTGACGCAGCCGCTGGCTACGCTGGCCGGGTCCGCCCGCGCAGGAGGAGACATGACGCCGCTCGCGCCGCACCGGCCCGCCCGCCGGTGCCGGCGCGCCGTACCGGCCGCCTCCCTCGTGCTCGTGCTCGCCCTCGCGGCCTGCAGCGGCGCGCCGCGCGAGGAGGCGGAGGCACCGAGCCCGTCCACCACGACCTCCTTCGCGGCCGGCTCGGCGCCCTCGTCGGCGCCCTCCGCGACTGGTACGGCCGACGCCCTCCCCGCCGCGCCCCACGAGCTGTCGCTGCCCACATTGATGCGTGAGGAGATGGTCGGGGGCCCGCTGCAGCGGGTGCGGGAGACGGCGGCGGAGGGGCCGTACCAGCGCTTCGAGGTCACCTACGACAGCTCTGGCACGACGGTCTCGGGCGTGCTGCTGGTGCCCGAGGGTCCCGGTCCGTTCCCGGCCGTGGTGCTCGCGCACGGGTACATCGAGCCGTCGGCCTACGTCACCGGCCAGGGCATGCGCCGCGAGCAGGACCGGCTCGCCCGGGCGGGGTACGTCGTGCTCCACACCGACTACCGGGGCCACGCGGCGTCGTCGCCCGCGGGCGACCTCGACCGGGAGTCGCGGCTCGGCTACACCCGCGACGTCGTGAACGCCGTGCGGTCGCTGGAGCGGGAGACGGTCGTGGACGCCGACCGGACCGCGGTGGTCGGTCGCTCGATGGGCGGGGCGGTGGCCTACAACGTGCTCGTCACCCAGCCGGGCCTCGTCGACGCGGCGGTCGTCTTCGCGCCGGTGAGCTCGGACTTCGTCGACAACTACGAGCGCTGGGCGGTGCCCGAGCGGGCCGACGTGGTGGAGCGGCTCACCGCGGGCGTCGGGACCCCGGAGGAGAACCCCGCGTTCTACGCAGGGCTGTCGGCCCGCACGTACGCCGACCGCATCAGCGAGCCCGTCCTCATCCACCATGGGACCGCGGACGACACCTGCCCGCTCGTGTGGTCGCAGGAGACGCAGGCGGCGTTCACCGCCGCCGGGGTGGACAGCACGCTGCTGACCTACCCGGGGGAGGGGCACGCGTTCGGCCCGCAGTTCGAGGTGTCGATGGAACGCACGATCGCGTTCCTGGGCGAGCACCTCACCGGCGGCTGAGGCCGCCCGGGCGCGTCAGGCGGCGGTGAGCCGGCCGAGCGGCGCGATCGCCTGGCCCGTGGTCTCGCAGACCCAGTGCGGGTCGGGCCCGCCGATCTCGGGGTCGACGCGCAGCGCGTGCTCCTCCACCGAGGGGCAGGTGGTGCAGGTCGGCCACCGCGACCCGCGGTCGAGCAGGGCGTCCTGCACGTCGGTGGCCACGAGGCCCGCGACGAAGACGAGGCCGTCGGGCCACTGCTCGACCCACCAGCGGCGCTCCGAGAGCGCCTGCTCCAGCAGCGACACGCCCTCCGCGTCCGCGAAGCCACGCGCTCCCAGGTCGGAGAGCACGAGGGCGCGGGCGGAGAGCAGCTCGACGTCGGACATGCCGTCCATTCTCCGGCCGCGCTCAACCACCGCGCCCCCGGGCCGCCGGGCGGCGGGGGCGCCGCGGCCTCAGGGCGTCGGCGTGGCCGTCACGGTGACGGTGACCGTGGCCGTCGGCTCGCTGGTGGGGGCCGGGGCGGTCGTGGTCGGCGTGCTCGTCGGAGCCGTGGTGGTCCCGGTGGTGGGCGCCGTCGTCGGGGCGGTGGTGGGCGCGGTGGTCGGCGCGGTGGTCGGCGACGCGGTGGGCGGCGTGGTCTCCGCCGGGACGCACAGCGTGTTCTGCGGGTGGCCGACGGCACGCAGGCCGAGGCGGCCGACGTTGGCGACCTGGCCCTGGCGGATCGTGAACGCGGTCGTGGTCAGGCCGGCGTACTGGCACTGGTCGTTGCCGCCGGGCCCGAACTTCACCCAGCCGCCATCGGGGCGCTCGAGCACGAGCTTGTAGCCGCCGTTGCTGCGCAGGGCGCCCGCGATGGTGAACCGGCCGCTCGGGGAGGTCCACGCGCTGCCGACGGGCGCGCCGTACTTGTCGAAGAGGCGCACGAGCACGCTGGGCAGGCCGCGGTCGGTGACGCGGGCGTCGGTGACCGAGCCGGTGACGCTGCCGCCGCGCTGCACCAGCTCGAAGGCGGAGAACAGCACGCCGCCGGCGGGCACGTGGCGCCCGCCCGGCAGGGCGCCGGTGCGGCCCAGGTAGTTGCCCATGTCGGGGACGGTGACGTTGTAGGCGCCGGGCGCGACGCCGGCGAAGTTGACGGTGCCGTTGGTGGCGCGCGCGACGTACCACTGGCCGCTGCTGCGGTTGGTCGCCGTCACCCAGCCGGTGCCGCGCAGGTCCTGGCCGCCGCCGACGACGTTCACGACGAGCGAGCCGGCGCGGTAGCCGAGCTTGATCGCGATGTTCGTGTTGAGCCCGACGCGGCGGCTGGGCAGGTAGGTGCTCCCGGCGGCCCACTGGCGGCGCGCGTCGTAGGTGAAGACGGAGTAGTTGCCCGACGGCATGCCCGCCACCGCGAACTGGCCCCGGTTGTTCGCCGTGGTCTCGAACGACTGGCCGTACTGGTTGGCCGCGACGACGCGGGCGTAGGAGCCGACCCCGCCGCCGGTGGTGACGGTGCCGGTGATGCTGACGCCCTTGCGCATGACCGCGTCGGCCTGGCGGGTCTGGCCCGGGACGACGGGGACGTAGAGGTCGGCGGGCGCGAACCGATTGGTGTCGTACGTCGGGCGGGTGTCGGTCACCTGGATCCGGTAGGTGCCGGCGACGACGGGGATGGAGTACGTCGAGCGCGCCGTCGTGTAGCCCAGCTGCTTCCAGTTGCGGTCAAAGAGGGTGACCCTCACGGCCCCGCCCCACAGCTGCCCGTTCGCCTGGCGGATCGCCCCGACGAGGCGGGCGTTCGTCGCGGTCGCGGCCTCGGCCCGCGAGCCGATGGACGTGGAGCCGACCGCCACGACCGCGCCGGCGACGAGCACGAGCAGCGCGACGAGGGCGGCGAGCGCGTGGCGACGCACGGGGGGCAGGGCAGCAGGCATCAGGCAGACTCCGGGGAGGGAAGGGCGCAGCCGGGCGCGCGCCGCCGCCAGCCTAGGGTCGCCCTCCTGCGCCCGGCATCAAGAAGGTCGCAAGTGACGGAGAAGATCGCCGGGCGCGGGCGGGCCGCCTCAGCGGAAGAGGTTCCACAGGTTGAAGGCAGTCAGCGGCAGCAGGAGAGCCATCAGCAGCACGAACCAGACGAGCCCGGGCCGCTCCTGCGGCACGTGGGCGATCCGGCTCTTGGCGAACGCGATGAAGGTGGGCGCGTAGTAGACCGGGACGACGTCGCCGGGACGGCACTGGAAGCGGATCGACGCCCTGCCCTGCTCGAAGATCCAGTTCAGGTAGCAGTCGACCTGCACGTTGCCGGGCGCGATCGGGACGCGGTTGGCGCCGAAGTCGACGGGGATGCGTTCCCCGTTGACCGTCGCCCGTGGTCCGTTCAACGCCGACGTCCACCGGCTGCCCGCCACGTGCAGGTCCAGCCAAGCCGGCGGGTACGCCTGCTGCGGGTCGTGCTGCGGGTGGGGCTGCGGAGCGTAGCCCCGCTGCGGGGGCTGCTGGGCGTACGGCGTCGGCGGGGGCGGCTGCTGGGGCTGCGGCTGGTGGGGCTGCTGGGACGGCTGCTTCGGCTGGTACGGCGGCGGGTGCACGTGCTCATCCTGGCGCGTCGGTGGCCCCCGTGGTGGCGGAAGAGCGCAGCTCGTCGACCGCGTCCCGGTCCGAGGTCATCGCCCAGCGGACCGTCGAGGTCGAGAGGCGCCCCAGCACGGGCACGACGGTGCGCTCGGTCAGCGGCAGGTAGGGCAGGCGCAGCGGCAGCCGCGTCCAGGCCGGCATGAGGCCGACCGCGGCGGCGGCGAGCACGCCGTACGGCGCGCGGGCCGGCAGCGGAAGCGGCGGCTTGAGCAGCAGGTAGCGCACGGCCTCGCGCGCCTCGGGGGTGGAGCGCAGCTCGGGGCGGTAGGCGGCCAGCACCTCGTCGAGCTCGGCGCGGCTGCGGGGCACGTCGGTGGCGCCGAGCGCCTCGGCGACGTGGGCGGCCTGCGCGACGTAGGTGTCGGTGTCCTCCGGCGAGAGCGGCTGGGCGCCGTACCTGCGGTGGGCGGCGAGGAAGCTGTCGATCTCGGCCACGTGCACCCAGCGCAGCAGGTGGGGGTCGGAGGCGGCGTAGGGCACCCCGTCGCGCGTGGTGCCCGTGATGCGCTCGTGGATGCGGCGGATCGCGCCGATCGCCGCGTCGGCGTCCGCGTCGGTCGCGAAGGTGGTGGTGGCGAGGAACGTGGCGGTGCGGTTGAGCCGCCCCCACATGTCCTCGCGGTAGGACGAGTGCTGCGCCACGCCGGCCATCGCCGAGGGGTGCAGCGTCTGGAGCATGAGCGCCCGCATCCCGCCGACGAACATCGACGCGTCGCCGTGCACCCGGGCGATGGGGTCGTCGACCGAGAAGCGCCGCGGGCCGGGCCGGCCGTGGATCCGGGTGCGCGCACGTGCACCGTCCGGCCCTGCGACCCGGGTGAAGATGGCCTCGCCGAGGCGCTGCCGGGCGTCCGCGACCACCGGGCCCACCACCGGCGTGAGCACGGGGGACAGCACGGGGCCGACCACGGGACCGATCAGGGGGACGCGCATCCCTCCATCGTGCCCCGCGGCCGGTGCCCGGACCAGCGCCCCGCCCCGCACCCGCCCCGCGGCGGCGGGCGCCCGCCCGCCGTACCGCTCAGTCGCCCTTGACGTTGACGAGCTGGCGCAGCACGTGGCGCACTCGCACGAGGTCGGCGGCGTCCTCCATCACCCGGTCGATGGGCTTGTAGGCCGCCGGGATCTCGTCGAGGAACGCGTCGGTGTCGCGGTACTCGATGCCCGCCATGGCCTCGCGCAGCTGCTCGCGGGTGAACGTCTTGCGGGCGCGCGTCCGCGAGTACTCCCGGCCCGCGCCGTGGGGCGCCGAGTGGAGCGCGTCGGCGTTGCCGCGGCCCACCACGACGTACGACGCCGTGCCCATCGACCCGGGGATGAGACCCGGGCGCCCTTCCTCCGCGTTGATGGCGCCCTTGCGCGAGAGCCACACCTGCCGGCCGAAGTGCTCCTCCGGCTCGGTGTAGTTGTGGTGGCAGTTGATGGACTCGAGGCGCTCGACCGGCTCCGGCTCCCCGACCCACGCGGAGAACTCCGCGACGACGCGGTCCATCATCTCCTCGCGGTTGAGCAGCGCGTAGTGCTGCGCCCACTGCATCTCGGTGATGTAGCGGTCGAACTCGCGGGTGCCCTCGGTCAGGTAGGCGAGGTCGCGGTGCGGCAGGTCCACGCCGGCCTGCTCGCACTGCCGGCGCGCGACCGCGATGTGCCGCTGGGCGATCTTGTTGCCCACGCCCCGGGAGCCGGAGTGCAGGAACAGCCACACCCGGTGCCGCTCGTCGGCGGTCACCTCGATGAAGTGGTTGCCCGAGCCGAGCGTGCCGAGCTGCAGTTCCCACCGGCCGGCGTAGCGGGCGGGGTCGAACCCGGCCGCCTCCGCCCGGGCCGCCAGGTCGTCGAGGCGGGCGCGGGTGTGGTCGCGGCTGACGTCGCGGTTCGCGGCGCCGGCCGAGAGCGGCACCGCGCGCTCGATCGCCTCGCGCAGCGCGCGCCGGTCGGCGGGCAGCCGGTCGGTCGTCCACGCCGCGCGGACCGCGATCATGCCGCAGCCGATGTCGACGCCGACGGCCGCGGGCATGACGGCGCCGAGGGTCGGGATGACCGACCCCACGGTGGCGCCGAGGCCGAGGTGCGCGTCGGGCATCAGGGCCACGTGCGGGTGGATGAACGGCATGGTCGCCGTCGTGACCGCCTGCGCGCGGGTGTCCTCCTCGAGGATCGACGCCCAGCTCATGAGCGTCGGGGTGATCTGCTCCATCGTCGTCCTGCCGTCGTCCCTCTCCGGTGTCGTCCCGCCCCCGGTCGGCGCGGGTACGGCGACCACCCGGCCGCCGCGCACCGCACCGTAGGTGCCGCGAAACGCCTTGCACGACGCCAAATCGGTGTGCGTGTGGCCGAGTCGACGTGCCTGCGCGCATGCGTGGCGAGCCGGTGCCCGGCACCATGGGAGGCATGCGCGGGGAGACGAACGGGACGGGTGGGCGCCACGAGCCGGCGGGGTCGCTGCGGGCGCGCTGGCAGCGGTTCACGCGGCCCTGGCCCCTCGAGAGCCTGTCGCAACCGGGCGAGCACGCCGTCGAGCTCCTCGCGACCGGCCCGCGGCCGGTGGCGGTCGTCAAGGCCGTCCGCCAGATCACCGGCTGGAAGCTGGTGCCGGCCAAGCAGGCCACCGACCGCCCGCCCGTCGTGCTGTCGACCGGCATCTCGGCCGGCAGCGCCGAGGCCGCGCGCCGCGTGCTGGAGGAGGCCGGCGCCACCGCCCGCGTCGTGCACCGCGGGTCGCCGGGCGCCTGAGGCCTCGGGGACACCGCTGCCCGGGTGTCCGGACGGCGGACGTCGGGACCCACCGGCGGGCACCGGGGTCCCGGGCCTGCGATGATCGTGCCCGGCCTGCACCGCGACCGATGAGAGTGAGCCCCTGATGGCGCTGCCCGACCTCGCCCCTGCCGACCTCGCCGCCTTCGCCGACGCCCAGCGCGCGGCGTACGCGGAGCTGAAGGCGAAGGGTCTCCAGCTGGACCTGACGCGGGGCAAGCCGTCGCCGGAGCAGCTGGACCTCTCCGAGGCCCTGCTGTCGCTGCCGTCGGGCCACGTCGCCGCCGACGGCACGGACGTGCGCAACTACGGCGGGCTCGCGGGCCTGCCCGAGCTGCGCGCGATCTTCGCCGAGCTGCTCGGCACCTCGCCGGCCAACGTCGTCGCCGCCGGCAACTCGAGCCTGACGCTCATGCACGACACCCTCGTGCAGTCGCTGCTCTACGGCCGTCCGGACAGCCCGGAGCCGTGGGGCGTCGAGGACGTCGTGCGGTTCCTGTGCCCCGTGCCGGGCTACGACCGCCACTTCGCGCTCGCGGACCGCCTCGGCATCGAGCTCGTGCCGGTGCCGCTGAACGACGAGGGCCCCGACACCGAGGTCGTCGCGGCGATGGTCGCCGACGACCCGACCATCAAGGGCATGTGGCTCGTGCCGACCTACGCGAACCCGACGGGCTCGGTGTGCTCGGAGGACGTGGCGCGCACGCTGGCCTCGATGCCGACGGCGGCGCCCGACTTCACGATCCTGTGGGACAACGCGTACGCGGTGCATCACCTCACCGACGTGGAGACGGCCACCCCCGACATCCTGGCGCTGGCCGCCGAGGCCGGGAACCCGCACCGCGTCGTCATGTTCGCCTCCACCTCGAAGATCACGTTCGCGGGCGCCGGTGTCGCGTTCCTCGCCGGGTCCGAGGCGACGGTCGCGGCCTACCTCGAGGGGCTCGGCTTCTACTCCATCGGCCCCGACAAGGTGAACCAGCTGCGCCACGTCGAGTTCTTCGGCGACGCCGAGGGCGTGCGCGCCCACATGCGCAAGCACCGCGACCTCATCGCCCCGAAGTTCGCGGAGGTGCAGCGCATCCTCGGCGAGCGCCTCACCGAGCACGGCATCGCGGAGTGGACCGACCCCGCGGGCGGCTACTTCGTCAGCCTCGACGTGCTCGACGGCACGGCGCGGCGCGTGGTCGAGCTCGCGAAGGAGGCCGGCATCGCGCTGACCCCGGCCGGCTCGTCGTTCCCGTACGGCGAGGACCCGCGCGACCGCAACATCCGCCTCGCGCCCACGCTGCCGCCGGTCGCCGAGGTCACCGCTGCGATGGAGGGCGTCGCGACCTGCGTGCTGCTCGCCGCCGCGGAGAGCCTGCAGGGCTGAGCCCGGACCGGGTACGCCGTGCCGTGGGGCGCGGCGTACCCGGTCAGCCCGTGGCGCCCAGCTCGACCTCGGCGGTGGCGGGGAGGGGCTCGACGGGGCTGGCCCCGCCCACGACGTGGGCCACCTCGGGCACGTCGGCGTAGGCCTCCCGCGCCGCCGCCGCCTCCGTCTCGTCGCCGGCGACCTCCACGACGATGCCGTCGGGGAGGGCGCGCATCGAGACGACCTCGAACCCGTTCCCGGCGTTGCCCCACCCGATGCCCCCGGTCATGACGGACTGCAGGTGCTCCTCGGTGTAGCGGGCGGTGAGCAGCTGCACCGTGACGCCGTGCTCGGCGCCGAGCGCGACGAGCTCGGCGTCGACCTGCGGGTCAGGGGTGGTCCGCCACGCGGTGACCCAGCCCAGCCCCTCGTGCAGCTTGATCCAGGAGAAGCCGGACCCGCCGGCCACGAGGCGCTGCTGCACCTGCGTCGCCACGTCGGAGAGCACCAGGTCGGCCTCGTCGACGACCGCGTCCTGCGGGGCGCCGTCGTCGGCGATCGTCAGCTCGTGGTCGAACCGGTCGAGGACCGGTGCCGTCGCCGTCCGCACCGTCGCGCGGTCCGTCTCGCCAGTGGCCATCCAGGCCGTGACGGTGCGCGTCGTCGGGTCCGCCTCGAACGTGACGAAGGCGAGGCCCGGGTCCACGGCGACGGCGGCGTACAGCTGCTCGAGGAGCGGACGGTCGTCAGCCGCGGCGGACGCCCGGCCTCCCGCCGTACCCGGGTCGGAGGCGCCGGTCGTCTCCCCGCGCAGGGCGAGGGCGCCCGCGACGGCGCCGCCGGCGACGAGGAGGACGGCTGCCACCACGGCGGGGACGACGAGGCGGCCCCGGGCGCGTCCGTCGTGCCCGGTGGGGTCGGTCGAGTCGGTGGCGGGCATGGCGGTTCCTCCCGTGGGGGCGTGGCTACCCGTACGACGCGCCGGTCGCCGCCGCGGTTCCGTCAGTGCGCGCCGAGGTGGCCGCTGAGCCGCTCGTGCATGCCGGCGCTCGCCTCGTTCAGCCCGACCACCTCGACGTGCTTGCCCTTGCCGGCGTACTTGGTGACGACCGCGTCCAGCGCCGCGACGGTCGAGGCGTCCCACACGTGGGAGGCGGACAGGTCGACGAGCACGCGCTCGGGGTCGCCGGCGTAGTCGAACTGGCTGTAGAGGTCGTTGCTGGAGGCGAAGAACAGCTCGCCGGTGACGGTGTAGCGGGCGAGCTCGCCGTCGGCGTCGGTCTCGACCGTGCGGTCGACGCGTGCCAGGTGCGCCACGCGGCGGGCGAAGAGCACCATCGCGACGAGCACGCCCACGGCGACGCCGATCGCGAGGTTGTGGGTGGCCACGACGACCACGACGGTGCTGAGCATGACCGTGGTCTCGCTGCGGGGCATGCGCCGCAGGGTCGACGGGGCGACGCTGTGCCAGTCGAAGGTGCCGACCGCGACCATGATCATGACCGCGACGAGGGCGGCCATGGGGATCCGGCCGACGACGTCGCCCAGGCCCACGACGAGCACGAGCAGGAAGAGGCCGGCGCAGAAGGTCGAGATGCGCGTGCGGGCGCCCGAGGCCTTCACGTTGATCATCGTCTGGCCGATCATCGCGCAGCCGCCCATGCCGCCGGTGAACCCCGTGATGACGTTGGCGGCGCCCTGGCCCCACGACTCGCGGGTCTTGTCGGAGTGCGTGTCGGTGATGTCGTCGACGAGCTTGGCGGTCAGCAGCGACTCGAGCAGGCCGACGAGCGCCATCGCCAGCGCGTAGGGGGCGATGATCTCCAGGGTCTCCAGCGTGAACGGCACGTCGGGCACGAGGAACGTCGGCAGGGTGTCGGGCAGCTCGCCCTGGTCGGCGACGTCGGGCAGCACCCAGCCGGCGGCGAGGGTGAGCGCGGTCAGCACGACGATGGCCACCAGCGGGGCCGGCACGACGTCGGTGACGCGGGGGAGCAGCACCATCATCGCGATGCCCGCCGCGACGAGGGGGTAGACCAGCCACGGCACGTCGCGCAGGTAGGGCAGCTGCGCCGTGAAGATGAGGATCGCCAGGGCGTTCACGAACCCGACCATCACCGAGCGCGGCACGAACCGCATGAGCCGGGCGACGCCGACGAGCGCGAGCGCGACCTGGATGAGGCCGCCGAGGATGACGGTGGCGATGAGGTAGTCCACCCCGTGGTCGCGCACCACCGGCGCCACGACCAGCGCGACCGCGCCCGTGGCGGCGGAGATCATCGCGGGGCGTCCCCCGAGGAACGCGATGCTGACGGCCATCGTGAACGACGCGAACAGGCCCAGGCGCGGGTCGACCCCGGCAATGATCGAGAACGAGATCGCCTCGGGGATGAGGGCGAGGGCGACCACGAGGCCGGCCACCACCTCGCGGCGCAGCACGGCAGGGGAGCGGAGCGCGGTGCGCACGCGGTGGTCGGGCGCGGGCTGCACGGGTACGGCGGAGGTCACCGCCGCAGCAAACCTCACGTTGCGTGAGGGTTGCAAAGCGCGGGGGGTGTGGTGTCGACCACGGCAGCCCGCGGGCCGAGGGGCCGATCCCGGGTCAGGTGTCGGCGCGTTCGAGGGTGGTGGCGAGGTCGGCGGCGAAGGCCTCGGCGGTGGCGAGCTCGCGGCGTACCTTCGTCACCCGCTCCTCCGCGTCGGCGTGGTAGGCCGCGAGGCTGGTCAGGAGGCGCCGGCGCTCGTCGGGGTCGGCGTCGGGCGCGGATTCGGCGGCGAGGGCGTCGACGATGCCGAGCAGGTCGCGCATCTGGTCGAGCGTGAACCCCAGCGGCTTCATCTGCATGATGAGCCCCAGCCGGGCCAGGTCGGGCTCGGTGTAGAGCCGGAACCCGCCCGCCGTCCGCGCCGACGGTGCCACGAGGCCCATCTCGTCGTAGTAGCGGATCGTCCGCAGGCTCAGCCCCGTCCGCGCCGCGACCTCGCCGATCTGCAGGTGGGTGGGTGCGTCGCTCACCGGGCCAGTGTGGCAGGGGACAGGCGTCGGCACCGTGGTGCAAGGTGCCTCGGGGGTTGAGGTGCTCGCGCCAGCGAGCCTCGAAACCACGCCGGGGCGTCGGCGCCGTGGTGCAAGGTGGGGCCATGGGTGTGCGACAGGACGCGGAGGGCCCCCGGGAGCCCGCGGTACGGCGGGCGGTGGCGGCGGACGTCCCGGCGGTCTGCGCCTTCGGGGCGACGCACGTGCCACCGCACTACGCCCCGCTCATCGGTGCAGAGGCGGCCGCCGCGCAGGTGCGCGACTGGTGGGGCGAGGACGCCATCGCTACGGCCGTCGCCGACGGGCTGGTCGTGGTCGCCGAGGAGGACGGGCAGGTCGTCGGGGTCGCCCAGCGCGGCCGGTGGGGCACCGACCACGTCGTGTGGAAGCTGTACGTCGCGCCCGAGCACCGCGGCACCGGTCTGGGCCCGCGCCTCCTCGACGCCCTCCTGTCGGACCTGCCCGCCGACGCGGAGCGGGTGCTCGTCGAGCACTTCGCGGGCAACGCGCGGGCGGGTGCGTTCTACGAGCGTGAGGGGTTCACGGTCGACCGGGTCGAGCCGAGCCCCGGCGGCGACCCCGCCCGCGCCGTGGTGTGGCGCTCGCGCCGCTCCGGTGGTTGAGGTGCCGGCGCTGCTTCTGTGGTTGAGGTGCTGGCGCTAGTCGGTGGTTGAGGTGCCGGCGCTAGTCGGTGGTTGAGGTGCTCGCGCCAGCGAGCCTCGAAACCACGCGGTGCCGAGCCGCGACCACGCGGCCGACGCTCGCCGGAACCGACCTGTGGACGACCGCCCGGCCGGCCCGGAACTGTCGGTGCTCGCTGGTGTCATGGACCCATGACCGAGACCGCGCTGCACCCCTGGGCCGGGGTCCTCGCGCGTCTCGACGACGCGGTGGACGAGGGGTTCGAGATCGGCCTGCTCGGCTCCTCGCCGGGCGAGACGGGGGCGACGCTGGTCGCGCTGGAGCGCGCGGCGAACCGGCTGGCCGCCCTGCAGGCACGGGTCCTCGCCCACGCGGCGGCCGTGCGGGTCGAGGACGAGAACGGTGCGCCGTCGACCGCGGTGTGGCTCGCGAACGCCACGCGGGTGACGCGCGCGGAGGCCCACCGCCGGGTGCGGTCGGCCGTGGCCGCCGACGAGCGGTACGACGCCCTCGCCGTCGCCTCTGCGAGCGGCGAGGTGGCGCCCGACCAGGCCGAGGTGATCGTGCGGGCGCTCGACGACCTCGCCGACGACGTGAGCGCCGACCTGCTGCAGCACGCCGAGCGGGCGTTGGTCGATCTGGCTGCACAGCACGACGCGAAGGACCTGCGCGTCCTCGGCCGGCGGATCCTCGACGTCGTCGCCCCGGCCGTCGGCGAGGCCCGCGAGGCGGAGCTGCTCGCGAAGGAGGAGCGCGAGGCCGCCGCGAGGGTCTCGCTGACGATGCGCGAGGACGGCCACGGCTGCGTCCACGGTCGCTTCGTGCTGCCCGAGCTCCAGGGGGCGATGCTGACCAAGATCATCGACGCGATCGCCTCGCCCCGGCGCGACCACCTGCGCGACGACCAGGCGTCCAGCGAGGCCGACGACCGGAGGCCGTCGTGGCGCCGACGCGGGGAGGCGTTCGCCGAGCTGGTCGAGAGGATGCGCGACGCGGACCTCCCGGACGCCGCGGGCGCCGGGGCCACCGTCGTGGTGACGATGCCGCTCGACACCCTGACCGGCGGTCTCGCCGCCGCCAGCCTCGACACCGGTCACCGGATCTCGCCCGGCGAGGCACGCCGCCTCGCGTGCGGCGCGGACCTCGTGCCCGCCGTCCTCGGCGCCGCCAGCGAGGTCCTGGACCTCGGGCGCGGCGCACGCCTCCACAGCCGGGCGCAGCGGATCGCGCTAATCGTGCGCGACGGGGCCTGCACCGCCGACGGCTGCGACGCGCCACCGCAGCGCTGCGAGGCCCACCACGAGACCCCGTGGTCGCGGGGCGGTCACACGACCGTGGACCAGGGCCGGCTGCTCTGCCACCGCCACCACCGCGCGGCCCACGACGCGGCGTACCTCACGGAGAGGCTCGGCACCGGGAAGCTCCGCTTCACGCGGCGGGTGTAGGACCGGAGTGGCTCCTACCCGGCCCGTCACCTCGACGTCGCGCGTCCGGCCGTCACCTCTCGCCGAGAGGGCTGGGACGACCGTGCCCGGAAGCTGCGCATGCGGCCGAGGAGGTCGGCTGCTGCGCGCTTGTCGACGACCTCCCCGTCCAGGCGTCGCAACCACGAGCGCAGCTCACGGCCCGCCACGAACTGGATGCCGTCGCGCTCAGCAGTCGGTGGCAGGTCCGCCTGCGCCGCGCCCCACACCACGACGAGGGGCGTGACCGCGACGGGGCGCACCCGCGCGCGGTGAGCGCCCTTCTCCTGGGTGAGGACGGTACGCAGGACACCGTCGGCGCGCACCTGCGCGCGCCGCGCGGCACGAGCCATCGTCTCGACGTCCTGGTCGACGATCGCGTTGCGCCACTTCGAGTCGATGGCGACGATGCCGCCCCGGCGGGTCACCACGAGGTGGTCGAGGTCGCCGACCGCGAGTCCGATGCTGTCCACCCACCCCCAGATCAACCGCCTCCGCTTCGCGGACAGGAGCTCGTCGCGGGTGAGCTCCTCGCCGGTCGCTCCCCGGACGTGGCGGATCGCGTCGCTGTCGAACGCGAGGTGGCTCTCGTGGAGGACGTGCAGCCAGGCGCAGACCAGGACCGCGTGGAAGACGCCGATGAGGTACCACCCGCCAGCCCCCAGGGGCAGCACCCAGATGCAGGTGGTCACGACGACGAGCAGGCCCACCAGCACCGCCACCTGCAGCGCGAGCATCTTGGGCCGCGCTCGCAGCCAGGCCGCTCTGCGGCGTCGGAGCTCCCGGCGGGAGTACGGGTCGAACTTGGTCATGGCCGCTCCACACGTCGAGACGTCGCGGACGACTTCGGCCGGGTGGGGCGCGTCCTTACGACTTCGGGTCGGTCGAGGCCGAGGCTCGCCCTCAGAGGCGCGACCCGAGCGAGTTCATGACGTCCGTGAGCATCGACGGCCAGAAGAGCGACGGTGCCACGACGAGGATCACGAGGAAGACGGTCGCCCCGAGGATGGGGCGCCCGCGCACGACGTGCAGCACCGCTCCGACGGCCACGGCGGGTACGACGAACACCGCCGCGGTCGGCAGCTGGACCAGGCACCACGCGAGGACGCCGCCGTACACGAGCAGACCCCACAGACGCGTCCGGACGCGCGCCAGACGCGACCACCGGGGGCGCGCCAGCGACTGGTTCGACGTCACGTCCCGGATCGGCAGGTGGCACGAGCGGCAGCTCGCCGCGTTCGGCGGCACGTCGTTCCTGCACACGGGACAGGTCAAGGTCTGCAGCACGGGCGCCCCCCGGGTCGCGGCTGGTCACGAGTCGGCCGGAGCATCGGCCGGTCGGTCGTCGACACGAGGGGAACGGGTGGTCCGACCCCGGCGGTCCAGACCGGTCCCCAGCCCGGACCCGTCCGATCGCCCCGAACACCGGCCCCGGTCCTCCCCGGGCCGCTAGGTTCAGGGCCGGTCGGCACCGGCGGCACGGGTACCGACCCTCGAACAGACCGGACGCGTCGCACGCGTCGTACGGAGGTAAGAGACATGCGGAACGACCACGGGGTGCCCGTAGCGACCGCCACCCTCGTGGGGGCGATCGTCGGCAGCTTCTCGCTGATCGCCGCGGTGGCGTCGTTCCCCACTGGTGAGGACGCGCGCAACCCCCTCGTCTGGGGGTTGGTCGTGATCCTCGGGCTGGTGGCGGTCGGCGGGCTCGGCACGGCGGTGGTGGCCGCGGCGAGAACCCGCCGTCGGACGAAGGAGGTCCGGCGGCAGCGCGGCTACTACGCCGGGGAGATGCCGTGGTCGTGGACGATGCACGGGGTATGGCTCGTCGTGACGCCGGTGGCGGCGGCCACGCTCCTGGCGAACGATTCCGACGGTGGTGGGTCGAGCCTCGACTGGTCCGAGTGGCTCATCGTGCTGGGCACCGTGGGCACGGTGGGGTCCACCGTGTGGTCCGCCGCGCAGAAGAAGCGGCACGAGCGCGCAGCGGCTCGAGGTGCGACGCCGGTCCCGCCCGACCAGCCGCCGCCCGGCGCGCTGCTGGTGGTGGGCGCCTGCGTGGCGGCGGCCCTTCTCCTGCAGGGCATCGAGGGGCTCGCCTCGGCCGAGGGGATGCTCACGGCGTGGTGGGCCGTGGTGGCGACGGCCGTCGGCGCCGCGCTCCTCGTCGGGATCGTGGTCACGGCGCTGCGCCGCCTCCTCGCGCAGCATCGGGAGGCTCGCCTACCGAGCCCCGATCCCAGGAGTCACAGGTGACCCAGCCCGAGCAGCAACCCCTGCCACCCGTGCTCGCACCCCCGCGTGTCGTCGCCTACGGCGTCGGCTTCCTCGTCGTGGCGGTCGCGGCCGGTGTGGGAGCGGTGAGGACGGATGGCGGGACGCGGGTGGCGCTCGTGGTCGCGGCCCTCTGCATGGGGGCGGTGGCAGTGCTGTCGGCCGTCGTCCTCGTGCGGGTGCGGCGGGCCCGCCAACACCCGGACTCGCTGGAGGCGGACCGCCTGCGGCGGGCAGCCGCGGCCACGGCACCCCCTCCCAGCGGGCAGCAACGGCGGCGCCTCTGGGTCCTCCTCGGGCTGTCCTTCGCCCTCGTCCTCATCACGGGTGTGGGCGGTCTCCCGGACGCCGTCATCGTGACGGTCCGCCTCCTGCAGGTGGCGGTGGGCGTCACCGTGATCGTGGTCGTCGTCCGACAGCTCGTCCGCGATCACCGCTGGCGGCAGGAGAAGTGGCGCGAGGGCTGACGCCCGCTCGCCCGGGCGTCAGCTCGGGTTGCGTCCCATCACGTCCTCCGCGTCGAGGATGCGGTACGCGTACCCCTGCTCGGCGAGGAAGCGCTGGCGGTTCTGCGCGAAGTCGGCGTCGACGGTGTCGCGGGAGACGACGGTGTAGAACCGCGCGACCTTGCGCTCGCCGTCGGGGCCCGGGTCGCCGGGGCGCAGCAGCCGGCCGAGGCGCTGGGCCTCCTCCTGGCGGGACCCGAACGAGCCCGACACCTGGATGGCGACCTCGGCGCTCGGCAGGTCGATGGAGAAGTTTGCGACCTTCGACACGACGAGCCGCCGGATCTCCCCGGTGCGGAACGCCTCGAACAGCCGCTGCCGCTCCTTGACCGTCGTCTCGCCCTTGATGACGGGCGCGTCGAGGGCAGCGGCGAGCTCGTCGAGCTGCTCGATGTACTGCCCGATCACCAGCAGCGGCTGCGCGGCGTGCTTCTCCACCAGGGAGCGCACGACCTGCGTCTTGCGGCTCGTGCAGGCGGCGAGCCGGTAGCGCTCCTCGGGCTCCGCGGTCGCGTAGACCAGCCGCTCGTCGTCGGGCAGCGTCACCCGCACCTCGATGCAGTCGGCGGGCGCGATCCAGCCCTGGCTCTCGATGTCCTTCCAGGGCGCGTCGTACCGCTTCGGGCCGATGAGGCTGAACACGTCGCCCTCGCGGCCGTCCTCCCGCACGAGGGTCGCGGTCAGGCCGATGCGCCGGCGCGCCTGCAGGTTCGCCGTCATCCGGAAGATGGGGGCGGGCAGGAGGTGCACCTCGTCGTACACGATGAGGCCCCAGTCGCGGGCGTCCAGCAGCTCGAGGTGGGGGTAGACGCCCTTCCTCTTGGTGGTGAGCACCTGGTACGTCGCGATGGTGACGGGCCGGATCTCCTTGGTCGCGCCGGAGTACTCCCCGATCTCCTCCTCCGTCAGCGACGTGCGCTTGACCAGCTCGTCCTTCCACTGCCGCGCGCTGACGGTGTTGGTGACGAGGATGAGCGTCGTCGCCTGCGCGTGCGCCATCGACGCCGCGCCGACGAGCGTCTTGCCGGCGCCGCAGGGCAGCACCACGACGCCCGAGCCGCCGTGCCAGAACGAGTCGGCGGCCTCGCGCTGGTAGGGCCGCAGCGTCCACTCGTCCTCGTTGAGCGAGATCGCGTGGGCCTCTCCGTCGACGTACCCCGCATAGTCCTCCGCGGGCCAGCCGATCTTCAGCAGCGCCTGCTTGAGGTTGCCGCGCTCGGAGGGGTGCACGGCCACGGTGTCGGGGTCGACGCGCTCGCCGAGCATGCCCTGCACCCGCTTGGCGCGCAGCACCTCCTCGAGCACCGGCCGGTCGGTCGTCGACAGCACGAGCCCGTGCACCGGGTGCTTCTCCAGGCGCAGCCGGCCGTAGCGGGCCATCGTCTCGGCGACGTCGACCAGCAGCGCGTGCGGCACGGGGTAGCGGCTGTAGGACAGCAGGGTGTCGACGACCTGCTCGGCGTCGTGGCCCGCGGCGCGCGCGTTCCACAGCCCCAGCGGGGTCAGCCGGTAGGTGTGCACGTGCTCGGGGCTGCGCTCCAGCTCGGCGAACGGGGCGATCGCCTTGCGGCACTCCGCCGCCTGCTCGTGGTCGATCTCGAGCAGGAGCGTCTTGTCCGACTGGACGATGAGGGGGCCGTTCACCGCTCCAGCGTACGAGCCGCCTGCACGGGGCCTAGACGGCGTGCACCGCGGTGATGCGGTGCACGGCGAAGACGCGCTCGTCGTCGCTGCGGTGGTCGTACGCCGTGAGCTGCCCGCCCTCGACGCGCCGCGGGTCGACGACGCGCTCGAGGAAGGTGCCGTGGTTGTCGACGTACGCGATCCGCACCGTCGACCCCAGCTCGATCGCCTCGCGCAGCATGCTCAGCGCCGCGGCCGGCGTGGTGGTCGTGGGGCGGGGCGCCGGTGTGCCGGGGGCCCGCGGCTCCGTGGCGGGCCGGGAGGCCACCGCGCGGTCGCCGGCCCGCACGGCGGTGACCACGGCCGAGGCGTGCGCGGCCTCGCGCGCCGCGCTGGCGCCCGCCACCCGTCGGGTGCGGGGCACCCGGGCGCGCAGCACGTCGGGCCGCGCGACCCGCACGGTGCCGTCCGGGGCCTCCACCACGGGGGCCGTGCCCAGCTCGCGCAGGCGGGGGAGCAGCACGTCGATCGGTACGGCGCTCACCACCACCGTCGGCGCGATCCGCCGCAGCCCGAGCGAGGCGGCCCGCGGGTCGTGGAGCAAGGAGGTCAGGGCCGTCTCGTCGTCGGTGCGCACGAACGACTCGGCGTGCCCCACCCGCAGGGTGCCGAAGGTGCGGGCCACGTCGTCGACGAGGTAGGTGAGGGGCTGGGGCACGGGCGTGGCCGACACCTCGGCCACGAACGTGTGCACGTCCGAGGCGCTCCAGCCCACGTCGAAGGCCCGCCGCACGGACGAGGCCGAGAACCGGTAGACCGCCGCGCCGCCCGCCGACTCCAGGTCGGCCACCAGCTGCAGCCGCCGCGCCAGCTCCGCCTCCAGCGGCCCCGGCGCCACGGCCGTCAGGTCGGCCTGGAGCAGGACCCGGTCGACGGGGTCGGGCAGCAGCGCGTCGAGGGCGGCGACGGCCCGGTCGCCGTCACCGGTCAGCACGGCCCGCGCCGCGGTGGTGAGGCCCCCGAGCGCGACGAGGCCGAGCACGGCCGCCTCGTCGAGCGACCACACGACGACCTCGTCGCGCACCGGCGGGCGTCGCGGCCGCAGCCAGCGCACGTGCGCGACCACCGAGGCCGGGCCCGTGCCGGACGCGAGGACCTCCCCGGCGGGCAGCGCGTCGAGCAGCACCTCGAGGGTGGTACGGCGGGTCTCCGCGGCGACCGGGTGCGTCAGGTCGGGCTCGAGGGCGTTGGTGGCCTTCCGCGTGCGCTCGTCGCGGCGCCCCACGAGGCCGACCAGCCGCGGCGAGTCCAACCACGCCTGCACCAGCACCAGCCAGCGGGCGGCCACGTCGCGGGTGACCCACGCGTCGTACGCGTCGGTCGGCACCCACACCGGGTCCCCGTCGCCGTCGACGCCCTCGGCGAGCAGCCCCGCCGCGTGGGCGACCTCGACGAGGAGCGCGGCCTCGGGCTCCCCGACGTGCAGCGCCGCGGCCGTCGCCCGCAGGTCCCGCACCGCGAGCCCGCCCGCGCGCAGCAGCCCGGGTGGGCGCGTGCCCCACGTGTCCAGCAGCAGCTCGGTGCGCCGTACCAGCTCGAAGGCGGCGCCGGCCCCGGCGCGATCCACGACGGCGGCGTCGCGCGCCGAGGTCGCGAGCGGCGGGGCGGTGAGGTCGTCGACCGCGATGCCCGTGCCGAGCACGACCCCCACCTCGCCCGGCACCCGCACCTCGCCGGTGCCGCGGGGGCGCAGCAGGCCGGCGGCGACGAGCTCGGTGACCGGGGTGCTCGGCGTCGTGACGTCGCGCAGGTCCTCCTTGGTCGTGCCCCGCCCGCCGTGCGCGTGCACGTGGTCGAGCAGCGCCCGCGCCGGCTCCGACAGCGCCGCGAGCCCCGCCCGCACCGCGTCGGGGGCGAGCGCGTCGGCGGTGAGGGGCTCGAGCGGCACGCGCGTCTCGACCGGGCCGACGCCCAGCGCGTCGGGGACGGTGGAGAGCGGCCGGAGGCCGTCGGGGGACTGCCACAGCAGCGCCTGGTCGACGAGCCGCGCCAGCGTGGTGCCCACCCGTTCGCGGTCCCTGGGTAGGTTCACGCCCAGCACGTCGGCGGCCGTCCACGCGGGGGTTTGCCCGACGAGCACCTGGGAATGCAGGACCAGCAGCTCCCACCGGTCCAACCGGTCGAGGGCGCGGAGGACGGATGCACGGGTGGCCGCTCGCGACGCGAGCTGGCCCGAGTCGTGGGGAGCGGGAGTGGCGAGGTCGGGTCGTGCGTGGAGCAGACGGGTGAGCTGCTCGTCCGACCAGCTGCGCAGCTGGTCGGCGAGGCTCCGGTACGCCGGGGGAGGCGTGGCTGCTGCGGACATCCCTCTCACGCTACTGGTAGCGCCGACGGCTGTCCGAGGAGCGGGGGGAACGGCTCGGTGAACGAGGTCGAGCTGCACTACGGGTCCGCGACCGACGTCGGTCAGGTGCGGGCCACCAACCAGGACGCGTTCCTGGCCCAGCCCCCCGTCTTCGTCGTCGCCGACGGCATGGGCGGCCACGACGACGGCGACGTCGCGAGCCGGATGGTGGTGGAGGAGTTCTCGCTCCTCACCGACGCCACGTGCGACGCGCAGCGCGGCGCCGAGCTCGTCATCGCGTCCCTGCGCTCCTGCCACGGCCGCCTGCTCGAGCGGGCCGAGGAGATGCGCTCGGCCGGCCAGCCCGACTGGTACTCGGGCACCACCGCCGTCGTCGCGCTCGTCGTGGAGGACGAGGGGGTGCCGAAGTGGCTGCTGGCCAACCTCGGCGACTCCCGCATCTACAAGCTCACCGACGGCGACCTCGACCAGGTGAGCATCGACCACTCGGTCGTGCAGGAGATGTTCGACGCCGGGCACATCAGCGCCGCCGAGATGGCGACCCACCCCCGCCGCAACGTCATCACGCGCGCGCTGGGCGGGCCCGGGTTCGACCAGCCCGACTTCTTCCTGCTGCCGCTGGCCTCGGCCGAGCGGATCGTGCTGTGCAGCGACGGGGTCAGCGGCATGATCGATGGGGAGGCCATCGCCGGGATCCTGCGCGACACCCCCGACCCCCGGGACGCCGCCGAACGGGTCGTCGCGGCCGCGGTGGAGGCCGGCGGCCAGGACAACGCCACGGCCGTGGTCGTCGATGTGGTGGGATTGGCGCGGTCCGGGCAGGTCTACGACTCGGCCCAGCAGCAGCAGAGTCTCGAGGAGAAGCTGGGAGCACTGCCATGACAGAGCACGAGAGCACGACGGGTGCCGTCGCCCGGTCCTACCGGCCGGGGTCCTGGTTCGCCGTCTTCGGCACCGGCGCCTCGGTGCTCCTCCCGCCGAGCGAGAAGCGCCGCGTCGCCGCGCTGTGGGCGCTCGTCGACGACGGCGCCGGCTTCGACGAGGTGCTCGACGCCCTCATCACCTCCGGCCTGCGCGACCTCCCCGGCTTCGTGCTGCTCGGCCACGAGGGCACCACCGTCCGCGTCGTCGTCCGCGGTGGCGCGAGCGTCACCTTCACGCTGCCCGACGACGAGGTCGAGGTCTCCGGCCTGGCCGCCTCGACGTGGGTCGAGCGGACCCTCACCGACGTCACCAGCCACGCCGTCGTGCTCGAGGGCGCCGACGACACCGACCTCGCCGACGACGCCGCCGACCTCCCCATCGCCTCCGGGCTCGTCCGCGTCGCGCGCGTCGACACCCCCGCCCGTACGGCGCCGCGCCCGGTGCCGGCGGAGGCGCTCGCCGACGGCGGTGCGGCGGCGGCCCCGCCGGCTGCGGCTGCGCCCGCGCCCGCGCCGGTCATCTCGCCCGTCGAGGTCCCCGCCGCGGCCGACCCGCTCGGGGTCGACACCGTGCCGGAGCCCGAGCTGCCGTCGGGGCCCGCGTCGGACCCCGAGCCGGAGCCGGCGTCGGACTCCGAGCCGGAGCCCGCGTCGGAGCCCGTGGCCGCCGCCGTCGAGGAGCGTCCCGACGACCTGCCGGGCGACGTGCCCGACGAGGAGCTCGCCGAGCTCGCGGCGGAGGTCGAGGGCGACGGCGAGGAGGAGGCCGAGGGCCAGGACGGGGCCGCCGACCAGGCGCCCGCCGCCCCGCTGGACCTCGTGAAGGCCCGCCCCGCCCCGGCGCCCGCACCCGACGAGGCGCCCGCGGCCGACGAGGCCACGATGCCCCCCATGCCGCCGCTGCCGCCCCGCGCCCCCGTGCCCCCGGCCTCGCCGTTCCCCGCGGGCGGCTTCGACGACGCGCACGACACCGGCGTGCCGGCCGGTGACGACCCGCTGGGCGATGCCTACCCGTCGGCGCCGCCGCCCCCGCCGCCGCTGGGCGACTTCGCGGAGCCGGCCCCGAGCCCGGAGCAGGCCCCGCCCCCGCCGCCACCCCCGTTCGGCCAGGACCAGGGCTCGTTCGCGGACGACGACCGCGCCGCCGAGCCGGCCACGGAGGCCATGCCGCTGGCCGAGGACGTCCCGCCGCCCCCGCCGCCCGCCTGGGCCCCGGGCGGCGGCTACGCGCCGCCGCCGCCCCCGCCCGCGCCGTCGGAGGGCTTCGCCGCCCCCGCGTGGGCCGGTCCGGCCGGGCCCGCGGGCGACAGCGACGTCGACCACGACGGGATGACGCAGGCCGGGGGCTGGGACCCCGCCCAGTTCTCCCGTCCCTCGCACGGCATCCCCGGCCAGCCCCCCGCACCGAGCGTCACCTCGCGTCCCGTGGCGAAGCTGGTGATCTCCAGCGGCGACACCGTCGACGTCGACCGCGCGATCCTCGTGGGCCGCGCCCCCGAGGCCCGCCGGTTCAGCTCGACCGAGCAGCCCCGCCTGGTGACGGTGCCGAGCCCGCAGCAGGAGATCTCCTCGACCCACCTCGAGGTGCGCCCCGGCTCCGGCGTCGACCACGGCTCGGCCGTCGTGACCGACATGGGCTCCACCAACGGCACGGTGCTGATGCAGCCCGGCCTGCCGCCGGAGGAGCTCCAGCCCGGCATCGCGGTGCAGCTCATCCCGGGCGCCGTGATCGACCTCGGCGACGGCGTCACCATCCAGGTCGCCAACCCCTGAGCGGACGGGGCCCGCCCGGCCCCGTCTCGCCCGCCCGCCCGTCCACCCGCCCGTCCCGTGATCCCGAAGGTGCCCCGATGTCCCTGTCCGCTGCCGACGCGTCCGCGCCGGCCGCCGAGGTCGACCGCCGATTCCTCGCCCTCGTCGTCGACCGCCTCGTGGGCTGGGGCCTCATGGCGGGCATCGGCTACGCGGCGTGGCGCTACCTCGTCGAGGAGGACCGGGCGGCGCTCGGGTGGGGCGTCGCGGTCGCCGGGGTGCTCCTCGTGGGGCTGCTCTTCGCGGTGCTGACCGGCACCCGCGGGGTGACCCCGGGCAAGGCGCTGCTCGGGCTGCGGGTCGTGCACCACGGCACGGGTACGCCGATCGGCGTCGGCCCGGCGGTGCTCCGCTCGCTCATCGTCTTCGCGGCGACCGTGCCGCTCGGGTTCGGCCTCGTGACGCTGGCGTGGACGGCCGTGACCGACCAGGGACGCCAGCGCCGCGGCTTCCACGACCTCATCGCCAACTCGGTCGTGCTGGACGTGCGCCGGCGTGCCGCCGACGAGGCCCCGCCCGAGGACGAGGCCCCGCGGCACGTGGTCAACCTGACCGCGATGCGCCTGCGGCCCGCTCCGGCCGACCCGACCCCGCCGCGCCAGTCCGCGCCCGCTCCGCGCCCCGTCGGCCGGCAGGAGCCCGAGCCCGCTCCCGGCGCGTGGCCCGCGCCGACGCCGCAGCCCCAGCCGCAGCCCCAGGCGCAGCCCCAGCCCCAGGCGCAGCCCCCGCACGCGCAGCCGGTGCGTCAGCCGTCGTACCAGCCTCCCCCGAGCCAGCCGGCACCCCAGCACCAGCCGGCGCCCCAGCCGGCGCCGTCGTGGACCCCGCCGCCGGTGGCGCCGGCGGCCCGGGCGCCGCAGCAGCCGGCGTACCAGCCGCCGCAGCAGCCCCAGCAGCTCCAGCAGCCCCAGCAGCCCCAGCAGCCCGGGCGCCGTCGCCGCGACCCGTCGGCAACGCCCCCGGCGGGCCCGACGCCGCCCACGGTGGCGACGCCCGCCGTGCCCCCGGCCCCCGCCCCGCAGCGCCCGGCGGCGCCCCCGACCTCGCGGCACGCGGTGCAGACGCCCCCGAACCGCTCGACGAGGTGGCGGGTCACCTTCGACTCGGGCGAGTCGTTCGTCGTCACCGGCCTGGGGCTGGTGGGGCGGCGCCCCGAGCCGCGCGGCGGCGAGGAGGTCGCGCACCTGGTGCCCCTGTCCTCCAACGACATGTCGGTGTCGAAGACGCACGCGCAGTTCCACCTGTCGGCCGACGGCGCCCTGGTCGTGATGGACCGGGGCTCGACGAACGGCTCGTTCATCAACCGCGGCGGCGTCGCCCGCGAGCTGTCCCCGGGGCGGGCGGCGACCCTGGTCGACGGTGACGTGGTGCGCTTCGGCGACCGCGAGATGCGGGTGGCGCGGGAGGGGTGAGCGTGGTGGACGTCCTGGTGCGACCGGCCGAGCTGGCCGACCTTCTCGCCGCGGGTGCGCCCGTCGTGCTCCTCGACGTGCGGTGGGCGCTCGGCGGACCGCCCGGACGCGACGCCTACCTCGCCGGCCACCTCCCCGGCGCGGTCTTCGTCGACCTCGACGCCGAGCTCGCCGGCCACGGCGACCCCACCGACGGCCGCCACCCGCTGCCGGACGTCGGGGCGCTCCAGGGGGCCGCGCGGCGCTGGGGCGTGCGGGCCGGCACGCCCGTCGTGGCGTACGACGCGTCCGGCAACCTCGCCGCGGCCCGGGCCTGGTGGCTCCTGCGGTGGGCCGGGATCACCGACGTGCGCCTGCTGGACGGGGGCCTCGCCGCGTGGTGCGCCGCCGGCGGCGAGCTGCACACCGACGACGTGGTGCCCGAGCCCGGCGACGTCGAGCTGCGCCCCGGCGCCCTGCCCACGCTGGAGCTCGGCGAGGTCGCCGCCTTCCCCGACGCGGGCGTCCTGCTCGACGCCCGCGCCGTCGAGCGCTTCCGCGGCGAGGTCGAGCCCGTCGACCCGCGGGCGGGCCACGTGCCCGGTGCCCGCAGCGCGCCGACGACCGAGAACCTCGACGCAGAGGGCCGCTTCCTGCCGCCCGAGGTCCTGCGGGCCCGCTTCGCCGCGCTCGGCGCGACCGACGGAGCACCCGTCGCCGTCTACTGCGGCTCCGGGGTCACCGCCGCCCACGAGATCGCCGCCCTCGCGCTCGCGGGCGTCGAGGCCGCCCTGTTCCCGGGGTCGTGGTCGCAGTGGAGCAACCACGACCTGCCCGTGGCCACCGGCGACGCGGACGCCCACCGGCCCCGGTAGCCTCCCCGCGTGCACGGGTCGCTGCTGGTCGCCGGGACGACGTCCGACGCCGGCAAGTCCGCCGTGACGACGGGGCTCTGCCGCGCGTTCGCGCGCCGGGGCCTGCGCGTCGCGCCGTTCAAGGCGCAGAACATGTCGAACAACTCGATGGTCTGCGCCCTGCGGCCCGGTGACCCCGCGGCGGGCACCGCCGAGATCGGCCGGGCGCAGTGGACGCAGGCGCTCGCCGCCCGCGCCGAGCCCGAGGCCGCCATGAACCCCGTGCTGCTCAAGCCCGGCGGCGACCGGCGCAGCCACGTCGTCGTCATGGGCCGGCCCGGCGGATCGGTGTCCTCCGCCGACTGGGAGACGGGCCGGCGGCACCTCGCGGCGGCCGCGCACGCGGCGTACGACGACCTCGCGGAGCGGTACGACGTCGTGGTCGCCGAGGGCGCGGGCAGCCCGGCGGAGATCAACCTCCGCTCGGGCGACTACGTGAACATGGGCCTGGCCCGCCACGCCCGGATGCCGGTCGTGGTCGTCGGCGACATCGACCGCGGCGGCGTCTTCGCCGCCTTCCACGGCACCGTCGCGCTGCTCGAGGCGGCCGACCAGGCGCTGGTCGCCGGGTTCGTCGTCAACAAGTTCCGCGGCGATGCCGCCCTGCTCGCCCCGGGCCTGCGGGAGCTCGAGCGGCTGACGGGGCGCCGGGTCTACGGCGCGCTGCCGTGGAGCCCCGACGTGTGGCTCGACTCCGAGGACGCCCTCGACCTCGCGGGCCGCCGGGCCCCGGCGGGCGGCGCGCTGCGGGTCGCGGTCGTGCGGCTGCCGCGCATCAGCAACTTCACCGACGTCGACGCCCTCGGCCTCGAGCCGGGCGTCGACGTGGTCTTCGCGTCCTCGCCCGCGGCCCTGGCCGACGCGGACCTCGTCGTGCTGCCCGGCACCCGCGCGACGCTGGAGGACCTCGCCTGGCTGCGCGCCCGCGGGCTCGACCGCGCCGTTCTCGACCACGCCGCGGCCGGGCGCCCGGTGCTCGGCATCTGCGGCGGCTTCCAGATGCTGGGGCGCCGGGTGGAGGACCCCGACGGCGTCGAGGGGAGCCCCGGGGCGTCCGCCGACGGGCTGGGGCTGCTCGACGTCACGACGACGTTCGCCGCCGAGAAGGTGCTGCGGCTGCCGACGGGCACGGCGCTGGGCGCCCCCGTGGGCGGCTACGAGATCCACCACGGCCGCGTCACCCGCCACGGCGGCGAGGAGTTCCTCGACGGCGCCGCCCAGGGGGCGGTCCACGGCACGATGTGGCACGGCTCGCTGGAGTCCGACGCCTTCCGCCGGGCCTTCCTCGCCCGGGCCGCGGGGGCGGTGGGTGCGGCGTACCCGGCCGCGGACGTCTCCTTCGCCGCCGCCCGCGAGGCGCGCTTCGACCTCCTCGGCGACCTCGTCGAGGAGCACCTCGACGTCGACGCCCTGCTCGACCTCGTGGCCTCCGGCGCCCCGCGCGACCTGCGCCCCCTGCCCCCGGGGAGCGAGCGGTGATCCTCCTGCTCGGCGGCACGGCCGAGGCCCGCGACCTGGCCCGCGTGCTCGTCGAGGCGGGCGAGGAGGTGGTGTCGTCGCTCGCCGGGCGCGTCGCCCGGCCGCGACTGCCGGTCGGCGAGACGCGCGTGGGCGGCTTCGGCGGCGTGGACGGCCTCGCCGCGTGGCTCGTCGAGCACGGCGCCCGGGCCGTCGTCGACGCCACCCACCCCTTCGCCGTCGGCATCTCCGGCAACGCCCGGGCCGCCTGTGCCCGCACGGGCACGCCGCTGCTGCGGCTCGAGCGCCCCGGCTGGTCGGGCGAGCCCGGCGCGGACACCTGGACCTGGGTCGACGACGTCGCCGGCGCCGCCCGCGCGGCCGCCGGGCTCGGCGCGCGCCCGTTCCTCACCGTCGGTCGCCAGGGCCTCGACGACTGCACCGGGCCGCTCACCGACGCCGCCGTGCTCGCCCGGGTCGTCGACCCGCCGGAGGTGCCGCTGCCCGACGGCTGGCGGGTGCTGCTCGACCGTGGGCCCTACACCGTCGCGGGCGAGCGCGCCCTCGTCGCGGAGCACCGCGCGGACGTGCTCGTCACCAAGGACTCGGGCGGCGACCTCACCCGCGCCAAGCTCGACGTGGCCCGCGAGCTGGGGCTCCCGGTCGTGGTGGTGCGCCGTCCGAGCGCCGTCCGGGCCCCCGGCGCCGACGCCCCGGAGGTCGCCCACGACGTCGCCGCGGCGGCGTCCTGGGTGCGCGCGGTCAGCGGCGCGCGCTGAGCGCCGCGCCGGCGGCCACGAGCACGGCCCCCGCGCCGACGTACGCCGCCAGCCGCCGCGCGCGGGCGATGTCGCCGACCGCGACGGGTCGGCCGTCGCCGAGCACGGGCCGGTCCTCGACCCGCTCGGCGCCGGGTGCGCCGTACACGGTCCGTCCGCCCAGCCGCACCCCGAGCGCGCCCGCGAACGCGGCCTCGACGGGTCCGGCGTTGGGGGAGGGGTGGGCGCCCGCGTCGCGGCGCCAGGCGCGCAGGGCGTCGGCGGGGGCGCCGGCCACGAGCGGCGCGGCGGCCGCCGCGAGCAGCGCCGCGAGGCGCGCGCCCGGCAGGTTGAGCCCGTCGTCGAGGCGGGCCGAGGCCCAGCCGAAGCGCTCGTGGCGCGGCGAGCGGTGGCCCACCATCGCGTCGAGGGTGTTGGCGGCGCGGTAGCCGACGAGCCCCGGCACCCCGGCCAGCGCGCCCCACACGAGCGGCGCGACGACGGCGTCGGAGGTGTTCTCCGCGACCGACTCGACCACGGCCCGCGCCACCTCGTCGGCGGTCAGGTCCTCGGTGCGGCGTCCCACCAGGTGGGTGAGGCGCCGGCGGGCGCCCGGCAGGTCGCCCGCGTCGAGGAGCCCCTGGACGGCCGCCGCCTCGCGGTCCAGCGAGCGACCGCCCAGCACCGCCCAGGTGGCGAGCGCGACGAGCGCGACCTCGCGGAGCGCGCCGCCGCGGGTGTGGCGCTCGGCGAGGGCGCCGAGCCCGGTCACCGAGCCCACGAGCACGAGCGTGTACGCCGCCCCGCGGCCCCGGCTGTCGGCCCACCCGAGCGTCTCGAGCCGGCCCGCGACCCGGCCGAAGCCCGCCACGGGGTGCCCGCGGCGCGGGTCGCCGAGCGCGCGGTCGACGGCGAACCCCAGCAGCAGGCCGGCGGCGCGCCTCACCGCGCCCGGGCCCCGACGCCGGAGGTCACCGACGCCAGGGCGGTCAGCAGCGAGCGGGTGCGCTCAGGGCTGCGCACCGCGATCCGCACCCAGGAGGCGTCGAGCCCGGGGAAGGTGTCGGCGCGGCGCACGGCGTGGCCGTGGCGGCGCAGCTCCTCGCGGACGCCGGCGCCGGGCCGGGCGAGCACGAAGGGCGCGTGGCCGGGCACGTGGGGCACGCCGAGCTCGTCGAGGCCCGCCACCAGCACGCCGCGCCAGGCGGCGAGGCGACGGACCCGCTCGGCGGCCTCGACCGCGGCCTCGTCGGAGGCGCAGGCGCGCATGGCGGCGAGCGCCGTCGACGACACCGACCAGGGCGTCTGCACGGCCCGCAGCTGCTCCAGCACCGCCGGCTCGCCGAGCACGTAGCCGGCCCGCACCCCGGGGATGCCCCACAGCTTCGTCAGGCTGCGCAGCACGACGAGGCCCGGCACCTCTGCGTCCGCGAGGGCGTGGCGCGGCTGGGCGACCGCGTCCATGAACGCCTCGTCGACGACGACGAGGCGCCCGGGCCGGGTGAGTGCCCGCAGGTCGACGGCGGGGTGCACGCGCCCGGTCGGGTTCGTCGGGTTGCCGACGACGACGAGGTCGGCCTCGTCGGGCACGCGGGAGGGGTCGAGCGCGAAGCCGTCCTCGGCGCGCAGCAGCACGTGGCGCGCCGGGGTGCCGGCCGCCGCGAGCGCGACGTCGGGCTCGGTGAACTGCGGGTGCACCACCACCGGGTGCCGCCACGCGCGCGCCCGGGCCAGCAGCGTGAACGCCTCGGCGGCGCCCGCGGTCGCGAGCACCTCGTCGGCGGGCCGGCCGTGCCGGCGCGCCAGGGCCTCCTCCGCCACCCGCACGCGTCCCGCGTCGGGGTAGGCGCCCACGTCGTCGAGCGAGCCGAGCAGCGCCGCGGTCAGCCACGGCGGGCGGGGCCCGTCGTACGTGTTGACGGCGAAGTCGGCCAGCGGTGTGCCGTCGGCCGTGCTCGTCTCGGTGTCGCCGTGGTGGCGCAGCGGGTCGGCGGGCGGGGCGTCGTGGGGCGGGGCCGGTGCGGTGGCGCCGGCCGTCGTGACGGCGGCGACGGGCGCGACGGGGGAGTACGGCGCGGTCGCGGCGGCCGCCGCGGCGAAGCGCTGCGCGAGGTGCGGGTGGCCCGCCCAGTGCACGTGGAGGTAGGAGGCGTGCAGCGTCGCCGACGCGTAGCCGTCCTCGGTCCGCGGGTGGGAGGCGGTCGGCTCGAGCACCCAGCCGGGGGTGGCGCCGGCCGCGGGGGTGACGCGGGTGCGGTGGAACTCGTGGCCCGTCACCGTCTCGCCGGGCCGCCCGAGCAGGGTCGCGGCCTCCGACGTCGCCGAGCGGTAGGCCAACGTGAGCCGGGGGGCCATGGCCGCCGTGGCCGGCAGCGCACCGACCATCGGCGCGTGGTCGAGGGTGCCGCACAGGTAGAGCAGCCCCGCGCACTCCGCGACCGTCGGCACCCCGGCGGCCACGGCGGCCCGGAGGTCGTCGCGCAGCGCCGCGTTGCGGCTCAGCGCCGCCGCGTGCACCTCGGGGAAGCCGCCGCCCAGGTACAGACCCTGGGTGCCCGGCGGCAGCCCGGTGTCGCGGGTCGGGTCGAGCACGACGACCTCGCAGCCGGCGGCCTCGAGCAGTTCGGTGGTCTCGGCGTAGGTGAACGTGAACGCCCGGCCCCCGGCCACCGCGACCTTCGGTCGGGCGGCGGCCGCGACGGGCTCCACGGCGGCGGCCGGCTCCCACGCGGGTACGGCGAGGGGCGCGGCGCCGCGCGCGATCTCCAGCACCGCGTCGAGGTCGATGCGCTCCGCGACCTGCGCGGCGAGCCGCTCCAGCGACGCGGCGGCGTCGGCCCGCTCGGCGGTGGGCACGAGACCGAGGTGGCGCGACGGCGCGACGATGGCGTCGTCGCGGCCCAGCACGCCGAGCACGGGGATGCCGGTGGCGGCGACCGCGCGCCGTACCTCGTCGGCGTGCCGCGGCGAGCCCGCCTTGTTGAGCACGACGCCGGCCACCCGTACCCGGGGGTCGTGGGCGGCGAGGCCGGCGACCACGGCGCCGATCGTGCGGGAGGCCGAGGAGATGTCGACGACGAGCACGACCGGGCTGGCGGTCAGCGTCGCGACGTGGGCGGTCGAGGAGAACCCGTCGCCGCCGATCTGGCCGTCGAAGAGACCCATGACGCCCTCGACGACGGCCACGTCGGCCGGCCGGGGCGTGCGGGCGCCGTGCAGCAGCAGCGGCACGATCCGCTCCTCGCCCACGAGGTGCGGGTCGAGGTTGCGGCCGGGGCGGCCCGTGGCCAGCGCGTGGTAGCCGGGGTCGATGTAGTCCGGGCCCACCTTGTGGCCCGACACCTCGAGCCCGCGGCGGGCGAGCGCGGCCATGAGCCCGGTCGCGATCGTGGTCTTGCCGTGGCCCGAGGCGGGGGCGGCGACGACGAGCCGGGGGAGGTGCGTGCTCACCACTCGATCCCCCGCTGGCCCTTCTGGCCGCGGTCCATCTGGTGCTTGACCTTCGTCATCTCGGTGACGAGGTCGGCGACCTCCACGAGCCGGGGGTGTGCGCGGCGGCCGGTCACCACGACGTACTGCCGGCCGGGGCGGTTCGCCAGGGTCTCGACGACGTCCTCGACGTCGACCCAGCCCCACTCCATCGGGTAGGTGAACTCGTCGAGCACGTAGAGGTCGTGACGTTCCTCCGCGATGCGGCGCTTCACCTCGGCCCAGCCCTCGGCGGCGTCGCGGGCGTGGTCCTCGGCCTCGCCGGCCTTGCGCGACCACGACCAGCCGGCGCCCATCTTGTGCCACTCGACGGGGCCGCCCTCGCCGGTCTGCTGGTGCAGCTCGCCGAGGCGCTCGAGCACGGTCTGCTCGCCGATGCGCCACTTGGCGGACTTCACGAACTGGAAGACCCCGATGTCCCAGCCCTGGTTCCAGGCACGGATGGCGAGGCCGAACGCGGCCGTCGACTTCCCCTTGCCGTCGCCGGTGTTGACCATGAGCAGCGGCAGGTTGCGCCGCTGCGCCGTCGTGAGGCCGTCGTCGGGCACGACGACCGGCTTGCCCTGCGGCATCAGGCCACCCCCCGCGTCCCGGAGCGGTCGGGGTGGGCGCGGTCGGCGGTCGCGGCCCGGGCGGCGCCGGCGAGCACCTCGGCGCTCACCTCGGCCACGGGCAGGTACGTCGCCTGGAGGTGCTCAGCCAGCTTCCGGGCCAGGCCGAGGCGGAACGGCCCGCTCTCGCAGTCGACGACCACGGTCTCGACGCCCTGCTCGGCCAGCCACGCGGCGACCTGCTGCGAGCGCTCCACGGGATCGGTGCCGGCGGTGGCCCGGCCGTCGGTGACGAGCACCAGCAGGGGGCGGCGGCGCGGGTCGCGCAGGCGCTCGCGGCGCACGACGTCGGCGGCGGCGAGGAGGCCCTCGGCGAGCGGGGTGCGCCCCCCGGCCGGGAGCGCGTCGAGGCGGCGCGCGGCCACGTCGATCGACCCGGTGGGCGGCAGTGCGACCTCGGCCTCGAGGCCCCGGAACGTCACCAGCCCGACCTTGTCGCGGCGCTGGTAGGCGTCGAGCAGCAGCGACAGGATCGCCGTCTTCACCTGCTGCATCCGCTTGCGCGCCGCCATCGAGCCCGACGCGTCGACGCAGAACAGCACGAGGTTGGACTCCCGGCCCTCCCGCACCGCGCCGCGCAGGTCGGCGCCGCGCAGCAGGAGGCGGCCGTCGGTGCGCCCGCGGGCGTGCTGGTGGGGCGCGGCCGCGCGGACGGTGCCGACGAGGTCGAGCCCGCCCGCGGTGCCGGGGGCGTTGCCGATGCGGCGCCCCGTCGAGGTGATCGCGCGGGAGCGTCGCCCGGCCTCGCCCTCACCAGTACCGGCGACCCGCAGCACGCGGGGACGGTACGGCGTGCCCGCGGCGACCGTCGTACCCGCCGGGGCGGCGGGGGTGCCGCTGCCGTCGCCGGGCTGGTCGCCGGGCTGGTCGTCGGAGGTGTCGGGCGAGTCGGGCGTGGTGGGCTCCTGGGCGGCGGGCGGCTCGTGGGCGCCGTCGGTCGCGCCGTCGTCGCCGGGCTGCGGGCCGTCACCCGCACCGTCCGCCGCACCGTCGCCACCGTCGTCGCCCCCGCCGGGCTGCGGGGGGTCGGGCTGCTGGGGGTCGGGCTGCTGGGGGTCGGGCCGGGGCTCGTCGGGCTCCGGGTCCGGCTCGTCGTCGCCGAGCACCTGGTCGAGCAGGTCCTCGTCGATGCCGGGCGCGTCGAAGGGGTTGCGGCGCCGGCGGTGGGGGAGCGCGAGCAGGGCGGCGGCCCGGATGTCCTCGCGCAGCACGTACCGGCGGCCGTGCCAGGCGGCGTGGGCGATCGCGGTGCGCGCGGTGACGATGTCGGCGCGCAGGCCGTCGACGTCGAAGGCGGCGCAGACCTCGGCGATCTTGCGCAGCGCCCCGTCGCCGAGCACGACGGAGGCGACGAGCTCCTGGGCGGTGGCGATGCGGGCGCGCAGCGCGGCCTCGTCGTCGGCGTACCGCTCGGCGAAGGCCTCGGGGGCGGCGTCGAAGGCGAGGCGGCGGCGCACGACCTCGGTGCGCAGCGACGGGTCGCGGGGCGCGGCGACCTCGACGGTGAGCCCGAAGCGGTCGAGGAGCTGCGGGCGCAGCTCGCCCTCCTCGGGGTTCATGGTGCCGACGAGCACGAACCGGGCGGCGTGCACGACGGAGACGCCGTCGCGCTCGACCGTCGCGCGGCCCATGGCGGCGGCGTCGAGGAGCAGGTCGACGAGGTGGTCGTGGAGGAGGTTGACCTCGTCGACGTAGAGGATGCCGCGGTGCGCGCGGGCCAGCAGCCCGGGCTCGTACTCGGCGACGCCCGCCGACAGCGCCCGCTCGAGGTGCAGCGAGCCGAGCAGGCGGTCCTCGGTGGCGCCGACGGGCAGCTCGACGAGGCGCACGGGGCGGGTCTCGACGCCGGCGTCCGCCGCGAAGGGGCCGTCGGGCGACAGCGGCGCGGTGTCGGCGGGGTCGGTGGAGAACCGGTCGCCGGCGACGACGTCGATGGGGGGCAGCACGGCGGCCAGCGCCCGCACGGCGGTGGACTTCGCCGTCCCCTTCTCGCCGCGCACGAGCACGCCGCCGATCTCGGGGCTGACGGTCGTCAGCAGCAGGGCCAGGGTCATGTCGTCGGATCCGACGACGGCCGTGAAGGGGTAGTGCTGTGGCATGTGGGGCTCCCGCTCGCTCTGCCATCGGTCATGGGCGACGCGAGGCCGGTCTTCGGACTCCCGTCGTCCCCGCTCTCGTCGAGCGGGGCGGCGGTCACCGCAGCGGGCCCTGTGCCGGACTCTCACCGGCTTCCCAGATTCTCCCCACGCGCCCGGTTGTCTCCCGGGTGCGCCGACGGGGCACCTCACGTCCGCCGTCACCCTAGACCCGTCCGCCGACCCCGACGCCGTCAGGGCGCGGCCGGGGCCGGCCGGGGTGCGGTCGCGGTGCGGTCGCGGTCCTCGCCCGACGGGCCCCGCGACTGGCAGGCTGCCCGCGTGAGCAACCCCTACGCCGCCTTCCTCCCGGCCGGCACGGTCGTCGAACCACCCACCACGACCTGGTGGTCCTGGCGCGGGCGGCAGGTGCACGTCGCCCGGCGCCCCCGGCCCGAGGCCCCGGTGCGCCTGCTGGGCGTCCACGGCGCGGGCGGCCACGTCGGCGCGCTGTGGCCGCACGCGGCGCTCGCCGGCGACGGCGCCGAGGTGCTGTTCTGCGACCTGCCCCTCTACGGACGCACCGTGGAGCCCGACCCCGCGGGGGTGCGGTACGACGACTGGGTCGCCCTCCTGTGCGACCTCGTGCGCCACGAGAAGGAGCGCGACGCCCGCCCGCTGGTGCTCCTGGGCGCCAGCATGGGCGGGATGCTCGCCTACGAGGCGGCGGCGCGGACGGGCCTCGTCGACCACGTGGTGGCCACCTGCCTGCTCGACCCCGCCGACCCGGCGGCGCGGGCGGCCGCGTCGCGCTGGGGCCCGCTGGGCCGGCACGCACCGGCGCTGCTGGCGGGGGCGACCGGCCGCAGCCCGCTGGGCCGGGTGCGCGTGCCCGTCACGTGGGTGGCCGACCTCGAGGCGATGAGCCTCGACCCGGCTCTGTCGCGCCTGTGCGCGACCGACCTCCTCGGCGGGGGCACGCGGGTGCCGCTGGGTTTCCTCGCCAGCTGGTTCCGCGCCACGGGGACGCCCCCGGAGACGTTCGACGCCTGCCCGGTGACCCTGGCGCACCCGGCCGCCGACACGTGGACGCCGCCGGCGCTGAGCGAGCGCTTCCTCGCCCGCATCGCGCGGGTGCCCACGCGGACGGTGCTGCTCGAGGGGTGCGGCCACTTCCCGGTCGAGCAGCCCGGTCTCGACACGCTCGTCCGCACCGTGCGGGAGGTCGTGCGCGGCTGCGCGTCAGCGTGAGGTCCCGGGGGCCGGGGCATCGGCGGTGGCGCCCGCGGCGTCGTACGGCGGGAACCCCACGTCGACGACCAGCCCGCCGCCCGGGCGCGGGGCCAGGGTGAGCCGCGCGTCGTGTGCGCGGGCGACGGAGGCCACGATGCTCAGCCCGAGACCGCTGCCCGTCGGGGAGTGCGCGGCGCGGGTGCGGCCGCCGCCCCGGACGAACGGCTCCGTGAGCCGGCCCACGAGGGCCGGGTCGAGCACGTCACCGGTGCTCTCGACGGTGAGCCGGGCACCGCGCCGCGCGTCGGTGCCGGTCACGACCCGGACCTCCCCGCCCGGCCGCGGCTGGTGCTCCACCGCGTTGCGCACCAGGTTGCCCACCAGGCGCTCGACGAGGGCGCGGCTCCCCAGGACGGGGGCCGGGGACAGGTCCGGGCGCACGACGTGGGTGCCGACCGGCAGGGAGGGGTCCGCCAGCACGTCGCGGACGACGTCGGCCAGGTCGAACGGGCGCCGGTCGAGGCCGTCCCGGTCGAGCCGGGCGAGCTGGAGCAGCGCGTCGACCGTCGTGGCCGACCGCGTGTTCATCTCCTCGAGCCGGCCCAGCAGCTGGTCGAGGTCCACCGACGACGGGTCGGCCCGGGCGACCTGGAGCATCGTCCGGCTGACCGCCAACGGCGTGCGCAGCTCGTGGGAGGCGTTGGCGGTGAACCGCTGCTGCTCCTCGAAGGACCGCTGCAGCCGGTCGAGCATGGCGTCGAAGGCGTCGGCCAGGTCGCGCAGCTCGTCGCGCGGGCCCGGCAGCGCGACGCGGTGGTCGAGCGCCCCGTCGCTGGCGCGGGCGGCCGCGGCGCTGATGGTCGCCAGCGGGCCCAGCACCCGTCCGGCGATGAGCCAGCCCCCGGCCAGCCCGACGAGAACGAGGAACGCGAGCCCGAAGCCGAGCAGCGGCACGGCGACCTCCAGCAGGTCGCCCCGCCCCGGGGCGAACGACCCGTCCCGCGCCACGACGACGTTGGTGTCCGGGACGTAGCGCAGCACGAGGAGCAGCACTGTGAGGAGGGCGATGCCGGCGACGGTGACGAACCCGGCGTAGCTGAGCGTCAGCTTCCACCGCAGGCTGAGCCCGCGCCGCCGCACGGGCCCGGTCACGGGGCCCCGAACCGGTAGCCGACGCCGGTCACGGTGTGGATCAGGGCCGGCGGGCCGAGCCGCTTGCGCAGCGTGGAGATGGTGATGCGGACGGCGTTGGTGAACGGGTCGGCGTTCTCGTCCCAGGCCCGCTCCAGCAGGTCCTCGGCGCTCACCACGCCGCCGTCGGCCGCCATCAGCTCGTGGAGCACGGCGAACTGCTTGCGGGTGAGCGCGACGTACCGTCCGTCGCGGAACACCTCCCGCCGGAACGGGTCGAGCCGCACCCCGGCCACGTCGAGCACCGGGGGCGCCGCGCGGTCCGTCCGGCGGGCCAGCGCGCGCAGCCGGGCGACGAGCTCGGGCAGCTCGAAGGGCTTCGTGAGGTAGTCGTCGGCGCCCAGCTCGAAGCCGGCGACCTTGTCGGCGAGCTGCTCGGCCGCGGTCAGCATGAGGATGCGCGGGGCGGGGTCCGCCGCGGCCAGCCGCCGCGCGACCTCGTCGCCGTGGACGACGGGCAGGTCGCGGTCCAGCACCACCACGTCGTACGCCGTGTGGGCCGCGAGCTCCAGCGCCCGCGCCCCGTCGTGGGCGAGGTCGGCCGGGATCGCGGAGAGCCGCAGCCCGTCGCGGATCGCCTCCGCGAGGTACACCTCGTCCTCCACCACCAGCACCCGCACCCCGCGATGCTAGGGCGCCGGACGTATCGCCCGCGTATGCGGGAATCGAGACGGCGTGGCAACGGCCGGGCCGGTGGGCTCCTCCCATGATCGACACGAGAGGGCGACGAGCCCGCACCGGAGCCGCACTGCTCGTCCTGGTCGCCGGGGGCGGCGCGGTCGCGGTCGGCCAGGCCGTGGACCGCGACATGACGGCACCCGTCATCGACCGGCTCACGCAGGCCCCCCGCACGTTCGTGGGCAGCGACCCCGGCGGCGACGGGGGCGCGGACGGGGAGTTCCAGGGGTCCGTCCCCGTCGACGCCGACATCCCCGCGCTCACCCGGCTGGATCCGGAGCTGCGCACCGCGCTGCGCGCCGCCGCGACGGCGGCGGCCACCGACGGGATCGAGGTGCGGGTGACGAGCGGGTGGCGCAGCCGCGACTACCAGCAGCGTCTCCTCGACCGGGCGGTCGAGCGGTACGGGAGCCCCGCCGAGGCGAGCCGGTGGGTCGCGGGGCCCGACGCCTCGGCGCACGTCACCGGCGACGCGGTCGACGTCGGTCCGACGGACGCTGCCTACTGGATGACCGAGCACGGCGCGGACTTCGGGCTGTGCCAGGTCTTCGGCAACGAGATCTGGCACTACGAGCTGCGCGACGTCGTCGACGGCGAGTGCCCGCCGATGCGCGAGGACAACGCGTCCTGAGCCGACCGCGCGGCGCCGCGGGCCCCCCGCTAGCCTGCCGGTCGTGCCCGAGGAGCCGCTCCACATCGTCGTCGCCGCCGTCTGCCTGCGCGACGCGGAGGGCCGTCTGCTGAGCGTGCGCAAGCGCGGCACGCAGGCGTTCATGCTGCCCGGCGGGAAGCTCGAGGCCGGGGAGACACCGGCGCAGGCCGCCGCCCGCGAGGCCCGCGAGGAGGTGGGCGTCGAGGTGGCCGACCTGGCCCTGCTCGGCGAGTTCGTCTCCGCCGCGGCCAACGAGCCCGGCGCGGTCCTGACCTCGACGGTGTTCACCGCGACCGCCGCCACCGCCCCCGTCGTCGACGGCGAGATCGAGGAGCTGCGCTGGCTCGACCTGGCCGCGCTGCCCGACGACGTGCCGGTCGCGCCGATGCTGCGCCACCACGTCGCCCCGGCGCTGCTCGCGCGGGACGCCGCGGACGTCGACCGCCTCTGAGCGTCACCGGGACGCCGGCCGTTCGGGAGGCGCGTCGCGGCGCCGACGCTCCGCCCGGCGCTCGGCATCCACGTGTGCCCGGCGGAGGAGCCGGACCGCCAGCTCCCGGGTGCGCGCGCCGGGTTCGACGATCGCCACCCAGGCCTGCGCCCGGTACACGGGGTGGGGGAGCACGGTGTCGCGGAGCGTGTGGTCCCACGGCGCCACCACCTCGGCCCGGGGATGCTCGCCCGTGAGCTCGACGAAGGCCTCCGCCCCGACGTGGATGTTCAGCCGCCAGCGGTCGGGACGGTCGAGGTCGGAGGCGGTGTCGCCGGGGTAGTCCTTCGTCACGATGGTGGCGTACGGCTGCTCGCGCTGGGGCACCTGCCCGTCGGGGGCGAAGTAGAAGAAGTGGTCGCCCCACGCGATCTCCGGGAAGGCGCTGCCCTCGGTGGGGGCGAGCTCGAGGACGCCGTCGAACGCGCGGACCGTCTGGAGGATGTCGTCCATACTCATGGTTCGAGCGTGAACTTGAAGTGCTAGTGGAGGGTTGTGGTGGACCGAGCGGCCGACGGGCGGCCAGGGACGAGCACCGCCGCCGTCGCGGCAGCGGCGGGGTACTCCGTGCAGCAGGTGCGCGACCTGGAGGCGCAGGGGGTGATCCCCGCGGCGCCGAGGGCGTCCAACGGGTACCGGCGGTTCTCCGCCGCGCACGTCGACGCGCTGCGTGCCTACCGCGCTCTCGCAGGGGCCGTGGGGCCCGTCGAGGCCCGCCGGGTGATGCGGGACCTCCGCACCCTGCCGGCCGGCCAGGGGGCAGCGTTGGCCTGCGGGCTCCACGCCCGGCTCGACGGGGAGCGCGAGCAGGCGCTCGCGGCCCGCCGTGCCCTGGAGTCCATCCGTTCCGAGGTGGCCACGGATGCTGCGCCCGTCGAGGGCGACTCGATGACCATCACGGAGCTGTCCCGGGCCCTCGGTGTCAGGGCGTCGACCCTCCGCTACTGGGAGGGGGTCGGTCTGGTGGCCCCGGAGCGGGTCGCCACCCGTGCCGGCACGGCGAGGCGCTACCCGCTCGCCGCCATCCGCGAGGCGCGCATCACCGCCGCCCTCCGCGCAGGTGGCTACCGCATCCCCGACGTGCGGGAGGCGATCACGGCGGTCCGCGACCTCGAGGAGGTGAGCGCCACGATCACCGCGCTCGACGCACGGCTCGCGACCATCGCGCAGCGCGCGCTCGCGCTCCTGCGGGCAGGGTCCCTGCTGGCGGCGATCATCGAGTCACCCCGGGAGCCGGGGCCCGGGGCGTGAGGACCTCGCGGGAGCAGGACCTGCGCCCGCGTCCACCGGGGCACCGCGCCGTGGTGCACCACGGCGTCGGACCGCGCGAGGAGCCGGGCGTAGCCTTCGGGACCGTGAGCCGCTCCCGCCCCGTCATCTCCGTCGTCGGGATCGGCGCCGACGGCTGGCCCGGGGTGCCGGAGCGCCTGCGCTCCGTCGTGACCTCCGCGGAGGTCCTGCTGGGCGGCGAGCGCCACCTCGCCCTCGTGCCGGACGTGCCCGGCCAGGTGCGCGCGCCCTGGCCCTCCCCGCTGCGGGCGGGCCTGCCCGCCCTGCTGGAGCGGTACGCCGGCCGCACCGTCGTCGCGCTGGCCTCGGGCGACCCCTTCGTCTCGGGCATCGGCACGACGCTCGTCGACCTGCTCGGCCCCGACGCGGTGCACGCCGAGCCGGCCGTCTCCTCGGTCGCGCTGGCCCGCGCCCGGCTCGGCTGGTCGGCGGAGGCCGGCGTCGTGGTCAGCGCGGTCGGGCGCGACGTGCGCCGAGTGCTGCGCGAGCTGGCGCCGGGGCGCCGGGTGCTCGTGCTGTCGGCCGACGCCACGACCCCGGGCGACCTCGCCGCCCTGCTCGCGATGAGCGGGTGGGGAGCCGCACGCCTGGTCGTCCTCGGCGACCTCGGCGCCCCCGAGGAGTCGCGGGTCGCGGGCACCGCGGAGGAGTGGGCGGCCGACCCGCCGGCGTTCGGTGACCTCACCGTCGTGGCGGTCGAGGCCCCCGGCCTCGTCCCGCTCGACGCCCCCGTCACCTGGGCGCCGGGCCTGCCCGACGAGGCGTTCGAGCACGACGGGCAGCTGACGAAGCGCGACCTGCGGGCCGCGGCGCTGGCCCGGCTCGCGCCGTACCCGGGTGCGCTGCTGTGGGACGTCGGCGCGGGGGCCGGCTCGGTCGGCGTCGAGTGGATGCGCGCCCACCCCGCCTGCCGGACGGTCGCCGTCGAGGCGGACGCCCAGCGGGCCGCGCGGGTACGGCGCAACGCGGGCCGCCTCGGTGTACCCGACCTGCGCGTGGTGCACGGCGCGGCGCCCGACGCCCTGGCCGGCCTGCCCGCCCCGGACGCCGTCTTCGTCGGCGGCGGCGCCACCCGGGCCGGCGTGCTCGAGACCTGCGTCGCCGCGCTGCGGCCCGGCGGGCGCCTCGTGGTCCACGGCGTCACCGTCGAGACCGAGGCGCTGCTGGCGCGCTGGCACGGCGAGCGCGGCGGCGAGCTGACCCGCCACGTGGTCGAGACCGCCACCCCCATCGGCTCCTTCCGCGGCTTCACCCCCGCCCGTGCCGTCACCCAGTGGGCGTGGACCGCGCCCGCCGACCACCCCGCCGACCACCCCGCCGACCACCCCGCCGATCACCCCGCCGATCACCCCGAGGAGCCCGCGTGACCGTCCACTTCGTCGGTGCCGGCCCGGGCGCCGCCGACCTGCTGACCCTGCGCGCCGCGCGGATGCTCGGTGAGGCCGACGTGGTGCTCTACCCGGGCACCTACCTCGACGCGGCCGTGCTCGACCACGCCCGTTCCGGCGCGCGGCTCGTCGACACCCAGGACCTCGACCTCGACGCCATCACCGCCGAGCTCGTCGCGGCCGACCGGGCCGGGGGCGACGTGGTGCGGCTGACCTCGGGCGACCCGTCGCTCTACTCGGCGCTCTTCGAGCAGACCCGGCGCCTCGACGCGGCCGGCGTGGCCTGGGACGTGACGCCCGGGGTGCCGGCGTACGCCGCCGCGGCCGCCCGCGTGGGCCGCGAGCTGACGGTGCCGCTCGTCGCGCAGTCGGTGGTGCTGACCCGCACCCAGGCCCGCTCGACCGCCATGCCGGAGGGGGAGTCGCTGGAGGCGTTCGCCGCCACCGGCGCCACGCTCGTGCTCCACCTGGCCATCACCCGCACCCGCGAGCTCGCCGCCGCGCTGGCCGCGTCGTACGGCGAGGACTGCCCGGTGGCGGTCGTCTACCGCGCCTCGCAGCCCGGCGAGCAGGTGCTGACCGGCACGCTCGCGACCGTCGCCGACGCCGTCGAGGCGGCGGGGCTGCGGCAGGCCGCCGTCATCCTCGTCGGCCGGGCGCTCGCGGGCGCGCGGCTCGAGGGGGCGGGGGAGTCCTACCTGTACGACGCCGCTCGCGACCGGTCGGCGAAGCGGACCGGGCCGGGTTCCTAGGGGCGGGGTTCAGGCCCGAGCGCTCCGCACGACCGCCTCGCCGGCGGCGACGAGCGCGGCGGCGGTGGTGGGGGGGTCGCCGTCGAGGCTGCTCGCGACCATCGCGCCGTCGCGCAGCATGAGCAGGGCGTGGGCGGCGCGGGCCGCGGCGTCCTCGGAGAGTCCCATCTGGGCGAGCAGCTCGTGGGCCTGGCCCAGCAGGAACGCGCGGTGCGCTGCCACGACCGCGCGAGCCGGGTGGTCCTCCTGGGCGATCTCGGCGGCGGCGTTGAGGAACGCGCAGCCCCGGAAGCCCTCGGCGCAGCTGACCTCGGCGACGTGGTCGGCGTACCAGCGGAGCACCGCGGCGGGCTCGTCGCCCCGGGCGGCGCGGACCCGCAGCAGGGCCTGCTCCTCCGCGGCGGCGACGCGCTCGAGGTAGGCCACGACCAGCTCGTCCTTCGACGCGAAGTGCCGGTAGAAGGTCACCTTCGAGATCCCCGCGTCGGCGATGAGCCGGTCGGCGCTCACGGCGCGGATGCCGTCCGCGTAGAAGCGGTGGGTGGCCACCTCGAGGATGCGGGCGCGCACGGCGGGGCCGCGCAGCGTGGGCGCGGTGGCGGTGGCGGTCGCGGCCGTGTCGGTCCTGGCGGTGTCGGTGCGGTTCATGGGAGGTCCTTGCGTGGCGGGCGACCACGTGTCACCCTGATGTAGACGTACTAGTCACTCTACATGGCTTCCGGTCACCACGCCGGAGGTTCGAGAAGGAGAAACGATGCCCACCTCCATCGCGTACACCGCCTCCGCCACCGCGACCGGCGACGGCCGCAACGGCCACGCCAGCACCTCCGACGGCCAGATCGACGTCGAGCTCGTCGTCCCCAAGGAGATGGGTGGCGCCGGCGGCGGCACCAACCCCGAGCAGCTCTTCGCCACGGGCTACGCCGCCTGCTTCCTCGGCGCGCTGAAGGCCGGCGCGAAGGAGCACGGCGTGAAGCTCGAGGACGTCTCGGTCACCGCCGAGGTCGGCATCGGCCCGCGCGAGGACAAGGGCTTCGGCCTCGCGGTCAAGCTGTTCGTCGAGTTCGGCGGCGGCGTCTCGCAGGCCGACGCGGAGAAGGCGGTCGAGACCGGCCACCAGATCTGCCCCTACACCCACGCCACCCAGGGCAACGTCGACGTCGTCACCGAGATCGACGTGGCCTGAGCCTCCCGGCGCGGCGGAGCCCGCCGTACCGGCCCGTGAGGGGTCGGTACGGCGGGCTCCGTCGTTCCCGCCCGGCTGCGATGACGGATGTCATGCCCAGCACGTGACAGGCGGGTACGGCGCCGTACCCGCGGTCGCGGCGAGGGTGGAGGCATGACCACGACCAGCACCGCCCGCCGCGTGCGGGCCGACGAGCCCTCACCGGGCGCACCCCCGGCCGCCGTCGCGCTCGACGGCGTCACCAAGACCTTCCGCACCCCGGCGGGGGAGGTCCGGGCCGTCCGCGGCATCGACCTCACGATCACGCCGGGCGAGATCGTCGCCTTCCTCGGCCCCAACGGCGCCGGCAAGACGACGACCCTCGACATGGTCCTCGGGCTGGCCGAGCCGACGACCGGCACCGTGCGCGTCCTCGGGCGCCACCCGCGGCAGGCCGTCCGCGAGGGGCGGCTGGCGGCCGTGCTGCAGACCGGGGGACTGCTGCGCGACCTGACGGTGCGCGAGACCGAGCGGCTCGTCGCCTCGACGTACCCGTCCACGGCGGGGGTGGACGACGTGCTGGAACGGACCGGCCTCGTGGAGCTGGCGGACCGGCTCGTCGCGAAGTGCTCCGGCGGGGAGCAGCAGCGCCTGAAGTTCGCGCTGGCCCTGCTGCCCGACCCCGAGCTGCTCGTGCTGGACGAGCCGACGGCGGGGATGGACGTCACCGCGCGACGCGACTTCTGGCGCACGATGCACGACGAGGCCGCGCAGGGGCGCACCGTCGTCTTCGCCACCCACTACCTCGAGGAGGCCGACGCCTTCGCCGACCGCATCGTCGTGGTGGCCGACGGCCGGGTGATCGCGGACGGCTCGACGGCCGACATCCGCTCGCGCGCCGTCGGGCGCACGGTGCGGGCGGCCCTGCCGGAGACCGGGCGCGACGCGGCGCTGCGTGCGCTGCACGCGCACCCGGGCGCGGCCGACGTCCGGCTGCAGGGCGACCGGGTGAGCGTGCTGGCGACCGATGCGGACGCCGTGGCCCGGACCCTGCTCGTCGACCTCGGCGGCCACGACCTGGAGATCGCGACGGGCTCGCTCGACGAGGCCTTCGTCGCCCTCACGTCAGGCACGTCCGCGGCGGCGCCGACCGGTGAGGAGGGGGTCCGGTGAACACCACGTACCTCGGGCTCGAGCTGCGCCGCTTCGCCCGCGACCGCGCGAACCTGTTCTTCGTCGCGGTGCTCCCGACGTTCCTCTTCGTCGTCTTCGGCTCCGCCCAGGACTACGCGCAGGCGTCGGTGGGCAACGGCAACGTCGCGCTCTACATGCTGGTCTCCATGGCCGCGTACGGCGCGGTCACCGCCACCGTCGGCGTGGGCGGGATGGCGGCGGTCGAGCGGATGCAGGGGTGGGGCCGGCAGCTCGCCCTGACCCCGCTCCCGGACGGCTCCTTCGTGGCGGTCAAGGCCACGCTCGCCGTGCTCGTGGGCACGCTCCCCGTCGCGCTCATCGCCCTGGTCGGGTGGCTCGGCGGCGCCGAGGGTCCCGTCGGCGCGTGGGCCCTGAGCCTGCTCGCGGTGGCCGCCGGATCGACCGTCTTCGCCCTGTTCGGGCTGTGCGCCGCCCTCGCGTTCCGCACGGACGCGGCGGTGTCCGCGGCCAGCGGTATGGTCGTGATCCTCGCGTTCCTCGGCAACCTGTTCGTGCCCCTGAGCGGTGTGATGCTGGAGATCGCGAAGTTCACCCCGCTCTACGGGTACGTGTCGCTCGCGCGCTACCCCGTCACGGAGGGCCGACTCATCTCGAACGACGGTCGCGACCTGGGCACCGAGGCGCTGTGGGTGCCGCTGGTCAACCTCGGCGCGTGGGCGCTGGTGCTGGGCGTCGTCGCGACGCTGCTGGTACGCCGCGGGCGGGGCCGCCAGTGACCGGGACGCCAGTGACCGGGACACCGGTGACCGGGACCGGCGCGGTCGACCCTCGGGGCCCGGTCGACGCCCCGGCCGCGGAGCCGTGGGCCCGCTGGGCCTGGCTGATGCCGGCGGTCTGGCTGGTCTTCATGGTCTTCCCGGTGCTGGACCTGGTGCACACCCCGCGTCCGCCCCTGGAGCGGCTGGTCGGCGCGGCGGTGCTGGTCGTCTTCGTCGCCGTCTACCTCCACGGCTTCCTGCTGTCGGACCGCCCGGCGGCGGCGCGCCGCCTGCCGGCGTGGTGGCCCGTCGCCGGCCTGGGCGCGCTGGTCGGCCTCAGTGCCGCCGGGGTGGCGCTGCAGGGCACGACGGCCATGGGCCTGAGCATCTACACGTCGGCCTACGCCCTGCTCCTGGTGCCGCTGCGGCTGGCGCTGGGGACGGCCGTCCTCCTGACGGGGGCGACGGCGGCGCTGACCGCCGTCGTACCCCGGTTCGACGGCGGCCTGTTCTTCGTGCCGATCCTGCTGGCGACCGTGGTGACGCTGACCGCCGTGCGCGTCCTGGAGGAGCACCGGGAGGCGTCGCAGGGGGTGGCCGAGGAGCTGGCGCTCGTCGCCGAGCGGGAGCGGGTGGCCCGCGACGTGCACGACGTGCTGGGGCACAGCCTCACCGTGGTCGTGGCGAAGGCCGAGCTCGCCGAGCGCCTGGTCGACCTCGACCCGGCCCGCGCCCGCACGGAGCTCGCGGAGATCCGCTCGTTGAGCCGCGAGGCGCTCAGCGAGGTGCGGGCGACGGTCGCGGGTCTGCGGATCGCCCGGCTGGGCGACGAGCTCGCGGCTGCCCGCGCCGCCCTCGCCGCGGCCGGGATCGAGGCCGAGGTGCCCGAGGACCCGTCGGTGGTGGACCCGCGTCGCCGGATCGTCGTCGCCTGGGCGCTGCGGGAGGCGATCACGAACGTCGTGCGCCACAGCGGCGCACGGCGCTGCACGGTCACGCTGGCGGAGGACGGCCTCGTCGTGACCGACGACGGCCGCGGCGGTCCGCACCCGCCGGGCAACGGCCTGCGCGGGATCGCCGAGCGCGTCCGCGCGGCCGGCGGCACCCTGGGCATCGACGAGGCGCCCGGCGGCGGGACGCGGGTGGAGGTGGTGTGGGCATGACCATCCGACTGCTGCTGGCCGACGACCAGGCCCTGGTGCGGGGCGCGCTCGCCGCCCTGCTGTCGCTGGAGCCCGACCTCGAGGTCGTCGCCGAGGTGGGGCGGGCCGACGACGTGGTCGAGGCCGCGGTGGCCGCGGGCGTCGACGTCTGCCTGCTCGACATCGAGATGCCGGGTGACGCCGCCGTCCCCGACGGGATCGCGGCGGCCGCCGCCCTGCGCGGTCGCGCCCCCGGGGTGCGGTCGCTGGTGGTGACCACCTTCGGGCGTCCCGGCTACCTGCGCCGGGCCCTCGAGGCCGGGGCGTCCGGGTTCGTCGTCAAGGACACGCCCGCCTCCGAGCTGGCCGAGGCGGTGCGCAGGGTCCACGCCGGGCTCCGGGTCGTGGACCCGCTGCTGGCGGGCGAGTCGCTCGCGGGGGGCTCCAACCCGCTGACGGAACGGGAGGTCGAGGTGCTGCGGGTCGCGCTCGACGGCGTGCCGGTCGCCCGCATCGCCGAGCGGGTGCACCTGTCGCCGGGCACGGTGCGCAACTACCTGTCCTCCGCGATCGGCAAGACCGGTACGGCGACGCGGGTCGAGGCGGCGCGCGTGGCCCGCGACCGCGGCTGGATCTGACCGGCTCCGCGTTCGTGGTAGCAGCGCCAGGCTTTCCGCGGCGCTCCCACCACGAACCGGGGAGCGGGCTCAGTCCACGCTGCGGGGGGTCCAGACGCGGCCGTGGTCCACGCGGGTCCGGGTCGCGCCGATGATCAGCAGGCACTTCATGTCGACGGTCTCGGGGTCGAGCTCGCCGAGCGTCGTGACGCGCAGCTCCTCCTCCGCCCGCCCGACGTCGCGCCCCACGACCACGACGGTCGCGTCGTCGCGCACCTCGCGGAGCGCCTTCAACGCGTCGCCGAGCTGGTCGGGGCGACTGGCCGAGCGCGGGTTGTAGAGCGCCAGCACGAGGTCGGCCTGCGCCGCGGCGCGCAGGCGCTGCTCGACCACGGCCCACGGCTTGAGGCGGTCCGACAGGCTCATCACCGCGAAGTCGCCCCCGATGGGCGCGCCCGCCCGGGCGGCCACGGCCTGCACGGCGGAGACGCCCGGCACGACGTGGACGGGCACGGAGGCGTACGCCGGGTCCTCCGCGGCCGCCGCCACCTGCGCCTCGTGCACGGCGGTCGCCATGCCGAACACCCCGGCGTCGCCGCCGGAGACCACCGCGACCCGCTCGCCGCGCAGCGCGAGGTCGAGTGCCAGCCGGGCCCGGTCGACCTCGACGGCGTTGCCGCTGGCGTGGCGCGTCAGGCCCTCGCGGTGCGGCACCCGCCGCACGTACGGCGCGTACCCGACCACGTGGTCCACCTCCGCGAGCACCGCGGAGGCCTCGGGCGTCAGCCAGCGGTCCGGCCCGGGGCCGAGCCCGACGACGGCCAGCTCGGCGGGCGCCGACGACGCGGCGCCGTCGGCGCCGACCGCCCCCGGGAGCGCGCCCGTGCTCGGAGCAGCGGCCCCGGCGGTCCCGGTCCGCCGCCCCACGCTGTGCAGCGAGTCGCCCGCGACGACGATGAGTGAGAAGTACGGCACCGTGTCGGGGTCGACGTCGACGACGCGCAGGTGCCGCTCGGAGGCCATGGAGGCCCGCTCGACGTAGACGGCGTGCTCGAGCCGGCCCGCGGCGGCGAGCGCGCGCCGTACCGCGGGGAAGCGTCGGCCGAGCTTCATGATGATCGCGCCGTCGGTGTCGGCGAGGCGCCGGGCGAGCTCGGTCTCGGGCAGCGTGCCGGGCAGGATCGTCAGCACGTCGGTCTGGCGCACGAGCGGCGCGGCGACGGTCGCGGTGGCCGCGGCGAAGGCCGGCACGCCGGGCACGACCTCGGTCGAGAAGCGCTCGGACAGGGCGTCGTGCATGTACATGTACGACCCGTAGAACATCGGGTCGCCCTCGGCGAGCAGCACGACGTCGCGGCCCGCCTCGAGGTGGGCGGCCAGCCGCGCGGCGGACTCGAGGTAGAAGTCGGCCATCGCGCCGGCGTACCCGCCCGGGTGGTCGGTCGCTCCCGTGGTGACGGGGTAGACGAGCTCCTCCTCGATCGCGCCGGCCGGGATGAGGTCGGCGGCGATGCGGCGCGCGTTGGACTGCTTGCCCCGCCCGGCGTGGAACGCGACGACGTCGGCGGCCGCGATGAGCCGCGCCGCCTTCAGCGTCACCAGCTCGGGGTCGCCGGGCCCGACGCCGACGCCGTGGAAGCGGCCCGGGGGTACGTCGAGCGGGCTGCCGGTGGTGGTGCCGGTGGTGGTGCCGGGGGTGCTCACTCCGCCTCCTGGGCGATCGCGTTGAGGGCCGAGGCGGTCATGGCTGAGCCGCCGCGGCGCCCGTGGACGGTGAGGAACGGCAGGTCGTGCGCGCCGGCCCAGGCGGCGAGCGCCTCCTTCGACTCAGCGGCGCCGATGAAGCCGACCGGGCAGCCGACGACCGCGGCGGGCGGCGGGCACCCGTCGGCGAGCAGCTCGAGCAGGTGGAACAGCGCGGTGGGGGCGTTGCCGATCGCGACCACCGAGCCGGGCAGCCGGTCGGCCAGCAGCGACAGCGCGGCCGCGGACCGGGTGGTGCCCCAGGCCGCCGCGAGCCCGCCGACGCGGGGGTCGCGCAGCGCGCACAGCACCTCGTTGGCGGCGGGGAGGCGGGCCCGGGTCACGCCGGTGGCCACCATGTGGGCGTCGGTGATGATCGGTGCGCCCGCGGCGAGCGCCGACCGCGCCGCGCGCACGAGCTCGGGGTGCACGACGACGGAGGGGGCGAGGTCGGTCTGCCCGGTGCCGTGCACCATGCGCACGACGACGCGCTCGACGTCCGGGTCGGGCTCCCCGTCGGTGCCGCGGGGCAGGTGGTCGAAGCCCCCGGCGGCCCGCACCTCGCGGCGGATCGTGGCGAAGGAGTCGACGTAGATCGCCGCCCCCGAGCCCTCGTAGGCGTAGCGCCGGGTCGGGCGCCGCAGCTCCGCGGCGGCCGCGGGCGCGACGACGACGGGCAGCAGCAGGGAGCGCCACGGGGTGACGACGACGGGCGCGTCGTCCGGCAGGCCGTCGAGCAGCCGGGCCGCCACGGCGGGGGTGAGCACCCCGTCGGGCACCGCGACGTGGTCGTGGCTCCCGCCCACCGGCCCGTACGGCGGGGGCTCGGCCGCCGCGGGCACCCGCGGGTCCGGCTCGCCCGCGGGCAGGGGGAGGGGCGCCTCGAGCTCGTCGACGTGCCACGGGGCCTCCGGGCCCTCGCCGCGGGCGACGAGGAACTCGTGGGCGACGCCCAGCAGGGCGGGCACGGCGCCCTCGAGCGGCACGACCGGTCCCCAGCCTGCGGCGCCCCAGCGCACCTGGGCGGTGGTCGCGTCGAGCGCGACGAGACCGACGTCGGTGGGGCGGCCGAGCACGTCGCCGCGGCCGTCGTCGAGCACGAACAGGAAGCGGGCCGACAGCCCGGCCAGGGCCGGGTCGGCGCGCAGGGCCTCGTCGAGCGCCCGGGCGACGGGGCGCAGGTCGGCCCGCCCGCCCTCGACGCCCGTGAGCGGGGAGACGAGCACGTTGCGCACGAGCTCGTGGCTGCGCGAGGGGAGCAGGCCGGTGGCCTCGATGGCGGCGTCGGCCGCGGGGAGGAGCTGCCCGTCGGCGAGCGCGAGGCCCCGCAGCTGGAGGTTGGCCCGTCGGGTCAGGTGCACGTCGCCGTCGCCGTGGGCGGCGGCGACCCGGCCGACGGCCCGCAGCGTGCCCGCGTCGGTAGCGCCGCCGACGAGCCGCAGCCGCACGAGGCCGCCGTCGTCGGCGGGCCAGGGGCGGGCGACGCCGGGGCACAGGTCGGTGCGCGTGCGGGTGACGACCATGGGGAACCTCGTCCGTGCCGGGGCTCGTCACGCGGAGCCCGTCCTCGACACCGGTGGCGGGCGCCACCGGGTGCCAGCAGGTCTTCGGGCTCGGGGTCCGCCGGCCGGGACGCCTTCCCAGGGGGATCGCCCCCAGTGGCTCCTCACGAGGAGGTCCCGCCCGTCACCCACACCGCTGCGCGTCAGCCCCGGAGTCGCACCGGGTTCCCTGCCCCTCGCGGGGTCGACTGGCGCGGCGAGACTACCAACCGTCGGAGGTGACGAAGTCCGCGAGCGGCCGGGCGGTCGTCCAGCCGTCGAGCTCGAGCGTCGGCCGCTCGTCGAAGCGGGGCGTCGGGCCCAGGCAGAGCACCGCCACGGGCTCGGCGCCGTCGGGCATGCCGAGCAGCTCCGCGAGGGCCGCGGGGTCGAACAGCGACACCCACCCCATGCCGAGCCCCTCGGCCCGTGCGGCGAGCCACAGGTTCTGGATCGCGCAGGCCACCGACGCCAGGTCCATCCGCGGCATGGTGCGCCGGCCGAAGACGTGCTGCTCCCGGCCCTCGCGCAGGGCGACGACCAGCAGCTCGGCGCACTCGCGGACGCCCTCGACCTTGAGGCGCAGGAACTCGGCGGCGCGCTCGTCGAGCGCGGCGGCGGTCGCGTGCCGCTCGGTCTCGACGAGGGCGTGGATGCCCTCGCGCAGCTCCGGTCGCGTGATCCGCACGAACCGCCACGGCTGCATGAGCCCGACGCTCGGCCCGGCGTGGGCGGCCGCGAGCAGCCGCGCCAGCACGTCGTCGGGCACGGTCGCGCCCGGCACGAACCGGCGCACGTCGCGGCGCTCGCCGATCACGCGGTAGACGGCGGCGCGCTCGGGGTCGCTGAAGGCGTGGGGGGTCACGGGCGGGGAGGGTACGCCGTCGGCGCCGGGGAGCACCTCAGAGCATCTGGCGCGGCTGGGCCGTCGACTCGAGCACGCTGAGCCACAGGTCGCCGTCGGGGGAGACGCTGTGGGCCCGCTTCGTCACGGCCGGGATCGGCACGTTGACGAAGCGGTGCTTGCGCCGCCCGACCACCACGTCGGTGCGGCCCGACATCGCGGCGTGCACGGCGCTCTGCGCGAGGCGCGCGCAGTAGACGGCGTCGGCCGGGTCGGCGGGCACCGACCGGATGAAGTAGCCGGGGTTGAAGTAGCGCAGCGTCGCCTCCTCGCCGTGCTCGGCGAAGTCGTCGCGGATGCGCTCGCGCAGGTAGCGGCCCGGGTCGCCCAGCACCTGGTTGCCCGACGCGTCGGTCGCGTCCGCCGCCGCCTCGCCACCGGGCAGCAGGTGCGGACCGACGCCCTCGGCGACCACGATCACGGCGTACCCGCGGTCGGCGACGCGGTGGCGCACGTGGGCGAGCAGGCCGTTGTCCCCCTCGAGGGTGAAGGGCACCTCGGGGATGAGCACGAAGTTCGCGGTCTGGGCGGCCAGCGCCGAGTAGCAGGCGATGAAGCCGGCGTGGCGGCCCATCGTCTGCACGATGCTGACGCCGTTGACCGCGGCCTGCGCCTCGACCTTCGCCGCGGTGATCGACTGCGCGGCCCGGGCGAAGGCGGTCTGGAAGCCGAAGCTCTGCCCGATGTGCGGGATGTCGTTGTCGATCGTCTTGGGCACGCCGACGATCGCGATCGGCAGGCCGCGGCGCGCGCACTCCTCGTGCAGGGCGTGGGCGCCGCGCATCGAGCCGTCGCCGCCGACGACGAAGAGGATGTCGATGTCGTGCGCCGCGAGGGTGTCGACCATGACGCCGGGATCGCGGGCGCCGCGCGAGGAGCCCAGCACAGTGCCGCCGCGCTCGTGGATGTCGGCGACGTAGTCGCGGGTGAGCGCCACCGGCTCCAGCCCGCTCGCGGGGTCGAGACCGGCGTACCCGTTGCGGAACCCGACGACGTCGGTGACGCCGTAGTGGTCGTCCAGCGAGCGCACGAGCGCGCGGATCACGTTGTTGAGGCCGGGGCACAGCCCGCCGCAGGTGATGACGGCGGCGCGGGTGCGCGACGGCTCGAAGAAGATGCGGGCGCGGGGGCCGCCGGCCTCGAAGGTCGGCAGCTCCTCGCGCGGGACGCGGCGGGCGTCGATGAGCGCGAGGGTGTCGTCCATGAGGATCCGGTCGCCCTCGGCGACGTAGTACTGGTTCGTGGTCCGGCCCTCGACGTAGGAGGCGAGGGGGGACTCGACCGTCGGCTCGCCGAGGGTCCTGACCTGGAGGTCCGCGAGGGTCACCACGTGCCGAACCCTAGTGGCCCGTGCCCTAGGCTGCCGACGACCTTCCGCCGACGGACCCAGGAACCCGGCGCGACTCCGGGGCGGTTCCGCCACTGTGACCCCCACGACGCCGAACGGCGGCGCGGGCCAGCCAGACACTGACCGCCGGCGGTCCTGACCCGACGGGGCGAAAACCCCGAGGAGGAACCCCGTGACCCGCATCGCGCTCGTCTCGACGTCCGACACCGACCTGCTCTCCGCCCGCGCCAGCGGCGTCGAGTTCACGGTCGCGAACCCCTCCCGCTCGGCGCACCAGGAGATGGCCGACGCGCTCGCGGAGGCCGACCTCGTCGTGGCCCGCATCCTCGGCTCGCCGCAGGACCTCTGCTCCGGGTTCCGCCGCATCGTCGGCACCGGCGTCCCCACCGTGGTGCTCGGCGGCGAGCAGACCCCGAGCGCGGAGCTCATGGAGCTCTCGACGGTGCCGGTGGGCGTGGCCGCGGAGGCGCACCGCTACCTCGCCGAGGGCGGGCCGGAGAACCTCCGCCAGCTGCACGCCTTCCTCTCCGACACGGTCCTGCTGACCGGCGAGGGCTTCGAGCCCCCGGCCTCGCTGCCGGCGTGGGGCTGGGCGGAGCGCCCGCAGGAGGCCGCCGCCCTCGCCGAGGCGGGCGACCGGGCGCGGATCGGCATCCTCTACTACCGCGCGCACCACGCCTCGGGGAACACCGCGTTCGCCCACGCGCTGGCCGACGCCGTCGACGCCACGGGCACCGCCGTGGGCCTGCCGGTCTACTCCTCCTCGCTGCGCTCGGCCCCCGACGACCTGTACGACGCGCTGGGCTCCCTCGACGCGCTCGTGGTCACCGTGCTGGCCGCCGGTGGCTCGACGCCCGCCGACGTGGCCGCGGGCGGGGCCGACGAGACGTGGGACGTCGAGCGGATCGCCGCCCTCGACGTGCCCGTCCTGCAGGCGCTCGCGCTCACCAGCAGCCGCGAGGAGTGGGAGGCCTCCGACGACGGCGTCTCGCCGCTCGACTCCGCGACACAGATCGCCATCCCCGAGTTCGACGGGCGCATCATCACGGCGCCGTTCTCGTTCAAGGAGGTCGACGAGGACGGGCTGCCGCGCTACGTCGCCGACCCCGAGCGCTGCGCCCGCGTCGCCGGCATCGCCGCCGCGCACGCCGCGCTGGGCCGCACACCTGCGGCTCGCAAGCGCCTCGTGCTCATGCTGTCGGCGTACCCGACGAAGCATGCCCGCATCGGCAACGCGGTCGGCCTCGACACCCCGGTCTCCGCGATCCGCCTGCTGCGGGCGCTGCGCGACGAGGGCTACGACCTCGGCCCGGCCGACGGCGAGGTCACCCGCCTGCTCGACCTGGAGGACGAGACCGCCGCCGGCGACGCGCTCATCCACGCCCTCATCGCCGCGGGCGGGCAGGACGAGGAGTGGCTGACGAACGCCGACCTCACCGACGCCCACGTGCGCATCACCCCGGAGCAGTACGCCGCGTGGACCGCCGAGGTGTCGCCGGCGTTGAAGGCCGAGATGGTCGAGGCGTGGGGCGAGGCGCCCGGCACGCTGTTCGTCGCGGAGTCCTCGGACGGGGGCGACGGCGCGATCGTGCTGGCCACCCTGCGGGCCGGCAACGTCGTCGTGATGATCCAGCCGCCGCGCGGCTTCGGGGAGAACCCGGTCGCGATCTACCACGACCCCGACATGGCGCCGAGCCACCACTACCTGGCGGCCTACCGCTGGATCGAGGCGTCGCCGGAGGCGGGCGGCTTCGGCGCCCACGCGGTGGTGCACCTGGGCAAGCACGGCTCGATGGAGTGGCTGCCCGGCAAGAACGCGGCGCTGTCGGCGGACTGCGCGACCGACGCCGTCCTCGGCAACCTGCCGCTCGTCTACCCGTTCCTCGTCAACGACCCGGGGGAGGGGGCGCAGGCCAAGCGCCGCGCCCACGCCACGATCGTCGACCACCTGGTGCCGCCGATGGCCCGCGCGGAGACGTACGGCGACATCGCCCGCCTCGAGCAGCTGCTCGACGAGTACGGCAACATCGCGGCGATGGACCCGGCCAAGCTGCCGGCGATCCGCGGCGAGATCTGGACCCTCATGCAGTCGGCCCAGATGCACCGCGACCTCGGGCTGGAGACCCGTCCCGAGGACGACGACTTCGACGACTTCCTGCTCCACGTCGACGGCTGGCTCTGCGAGGTCAAGGACGCGCAGATCCGCGACGGCCTGCACGTGCTCGGCGGCGCCCCGGAGGGCGAGGCGCGGGTCAACCTCGTGCTCGCCATCCTGCGCGCCACCCAGGTCTGGGGCGGCCAGGCGGGCGCGGTCCCGGGCCTGCGCAGCGCCCTGGGCCTGCCGACCGGCGCGGGCAAGGAGCCGAGCACGGCCGAGGTCGACGCCGTGGAGCGCCGCGCCCGCGCCCTCGTCGAGGCGATGGAGGCGGCCTCCTGGGAGCCCTCCGCGGTCCCCGGCGTCGTGGACCGGCTCGAGGGCGACGCCGACCCGGCGGTCGGTGAGGTGCTCGCGTTCGCCGCCACCCAGGTCGTGCCGCGCCTGGCCCGCACGACCGACGAGGTGACCGCCGTGCTGCACGCCCTCGACGGCGGCTTCGTGCCGGCCGGTCCCTCGGGCTCGCCGCTGCGCGGGCTCGTCAACGTGCTGCCGACCGGCCGCAACTTCTACACGGTCGACCCGCGCGCCGTGCCGTCCCGCCTGGCCTACGACACGGGCGTCGCGATGGCCGAGTCGCTGCTCGCCCGCCACCGCGAGGACACCGGTGACTGGCCCCGTTCCGTCGGTCTCTCGGCCTGGGGCACCTCGGCGATGCGCACGTCGGGCGACGACGTCGCCGAGGTGCTGGCCCTCGTCGGCGTGCGCCCCACCTGGGACGAGGCGTCGCGGCGCGTGAACGGCCTCGTGCCGGTGCCGCTCGACGAGCTCGGCCGCCCGCGCATCGACGTGACGCTGCGCATCTCGGGCTTCTTCCGCGACGCGTTCCCCCACGTGGTGGACATGCTCGACGACGCGATCCGCCTCGTGGCCGATCTCGACGAGCCCGACGAGCTCAACTTCGTGCGGGCCCACGCCCGGGCCGACCTGGAGGCGCACGGCGACGAGCGCCGCGCCACGACCCGCATCTTCGGCTCCGCCCCCGGCGCGTACGGCGCGGGCGTCCTGCAGGCGGTGGAGTCGGGCAGCTGGCGCACCGACGCCGACCTGGCGGAGGTCTACACGGCCTGGGGCGGCTTCGCCTACGGCCGCGACCTGGCGGGCGTCCCGGCGACCGAGGACATGCAGGCCAACTACAAGCGCATCGCGGTGGCGGCGAAGAACATCGACACCCGCGAGCACGACATCGCGGACTCGGCCGACTACTTCGAGTACCACGGCGGCATGGTCGCGACCGTCCGCGCGCTCACCGGCACCGCGCCCCGCGCGTACGTCGGCGACTCGACCTCGCCCGACGCCGTGCGCACCCGCACGCTGGGCGAGGAGACCGCCCGCGTCTTCCGGGCCCGCGTGGTCAACCCGCGCTGGATCTCGGCGATGCAGCGCCACGGCTACAAGGGCGCGTTCGAGCTCGCGGCCACGGTCGACTACCTCTTCGGCTTCGACGCCACCGCCGGTGTGGTGGGCGACCACATGTACGACGCGCTCGCCCGCGCCTACGTGCTCGACGCCGACGTCCAGGCGTTCCTGCGCCAGTCGAACCCGTGGGCGCTGCGCGGCATGGTCGAGCGGCTCTCCGAGGCGGCCGAGCGCGGCATGTGGGCCGAGCCCGACCCCGACGTCGTGGCGCAGATGCAGCGCGTCTACCTCGAGGTCGAGGGCGAGATCGAGGACCGGTGACCCGCACGCTCCACGTCGTCGGCCTGGGGTGCGGCGACCCGGCGCACCTCACGGGCCAGGCGGTCGCGGCGCTGCGGGGGGCGGCGTACGCCGTGGCGCCCCGCAAGGCACGCGGCGACGGCGGGGACGACCCCCTCGTCGCGGTACGGCGCGACCTCCTCGCCGCCGTCGCCCCCGGGCTGGCGCTGGTCGAGGTGCCCGACCCCGAGCGCGACCGCTCGGCGCGCGTGGCGGGTGACGCGGCGGCGTACCGCGGGGCCGTGGCGGACTGGCACGCCGCCCGCGCCGCGGCGTACGAGCAGGTGCTGCTCGAGCGGCCCGGTGACGCGGCCTTCCTCGTGTGGGGCGACCCCGCGTTCTACGACTCCACGCTGCGCATCGTCGACGCCGTGCTCGCGGGCGGTCGCGTGGCCGCGCAGGTGCGGGTGGTGCCGGGCATCTCGAGCCTGCAGCTGCTCGCGGCGGCGCACCGGATCGTGCTCCACGAGGTCGGCCAGCCCATCACCGTCACCACCGGGCGGCGCCTGCGCGAGGCCGTGGACGCCGGGGCCGACAACGTCCTCGTCATGCTCAACGCCGGCCTCGACCTGGCCGGTCTGGAGGACTGGACGATCTGGTGGGGCGCCAACCTCGCCGCCGCGGGCGAGCGCCTCGTCGCCGGTCGCGTCGGCGACGTGCTGGGCGACGTGCTCGCCGCCCGCGACGCCGCCAAGGCGGAGGCGGGCTGGGTCATGGACTGCTACCTGCTGCGCCGCCCCGCCCCGGCCTGACGCGCGGCGCCCGACCGTCACCACACGTCGTACGACGTGCCCGTCACCGTGCGGTGCCGCTCGGGGGAGTGATGACGAACGGGCGGGCCCGTCCGACGACGAGCCCGCCCGTCGGCGGATCAGCGGCGGTCGCGCGTCAGCAGCAGCGGCCCGCAGCGGCGTGCTCGCGCAGGTGGTCGCGGTGCCGCTCGAACTCGCGGCGCGACACCGGCTCGACGCCGTCGGCGGCGCAGCGCGCGACGTACGCGTCCCAGCGGCCCTCGCCGCTGACCTCGCGCAGGTACCAACGGACGCCCGACCAGGCCCGGCGGGTGCGCTCGGCGAGCGCGCTCATGCCTCCGCCCCCGCCTTCTCGCGCCGCTCGGCCTCCCAGGCGGCCAGCTCGGCCTTCTCCTCCTTCGTGGCCACGAAGTCCGCCGGGGCCACGATGGTGGACGGCACGGCCGGCACCTCGGTGGTCGGCAGCGAGCCGGCGCGCACGGCGCGCACCCAGATGACCACGGCGTTGGCGACGATGACGAGCACGAGCACGGCGAACGCCGCCTGCAGCACGCCGTTGGTGGTGGAGTTGCGGATGACGGTGTCCATCTGGGCGGCGTCGGCGGCCGGCGCCAGCACCTCGCCCGCGTCGCGGGCCTCGCGGTAGGTGTCGGCCTGCGCGAAGTAGCCGATCTTCGGGTTCGACGAGAAGACCTTCTGGTACGACGCCGTCATCGTCACGACGAGGTCCCAGGCCAGCGGGACGGCCGGCACCCAGACGTAACGCAGCCAGCCGTGCTTGAGGAAGAGCGTCACGCAGAGGGTCAGGGCGATCGCGGCCAGCAGCTGGTTGGCGATGCCGAACAGCGGGAAGAGCTGGTTGATGCCGCCGAGCGGGTCGGTCACGCCGACGTAGAGCATGTAGCCCCAGCAGGCGACGACCACCGCCGAGGCGGTCCAGGCCGCCGGCTTCCACGACGTGTCGGCGAACTTGGGCCACACGTTGCCGACCGTGTCCTGCAGCATGAAGCGGCCCACGCGGGTGCCGGCGTCGACGGCGGTGAGGATGAACAGCGCCTCGAACATGATCGCGAAGTGGTACCAGAAGGCCGCCATCCCGCCACCGAACGCCTCGTCGAAGATCAGCGAGATGCCGAAGGCCAGCGTCGGGGCGCCACCGGTGCGGGAGATGAGCTCCTCCTCGACGCTCGCCGCGGCCGCGGCCAGCGCGTCGGGGGAGATCGAGAACCCGAGGGTGGCGACGAACTCGCTGGCGCTCTCGACCGTGCCGCCGGTCGCACCGACGGGGGCGTTCATCGCGTAGTAGAGGCCCGGGTCGATGACCGAGGCGGCGATGAGCGCGGAGATGGCGACGAACGACTCCATCAGCATGCCGCCGTAGCCGATCATCATGACCTGGCGCTCCTTGGCGACCATCTTGGGCGTGGTGCCCGACGAGATGAGCGCGTGGAAGCCGGACAGGGCGCCGCAGGCGATGGTGATGAACAGGAACGGGAAGAGCTGGCCCGCGAAGACGGGGCCCTCGCCGCTCGAGGCGAACTCGGTGACCTTCTCGTTCTCCAGCACGGGCCGGGCGAGCACGAGGCCGATCGCGAGGAGCACGATGACGCCGACCTTCATGAAGGTCGAGAGGTAGTCGCGCGGGGTCAGCAGCATCCAGACCGGCAGGATCGACGCGACGAAGCCGTAGGCGACGAGCAGCAGCGTCAGCGTCTCCTTGTCGAGCGTCAGCGCCTCACCGAGGCCCCAGCTCTCGACGTACCCGCCGCCGATGATCGCCAGCAGCAGCAGGACGACGCCGATGGCGGTCGTCTCGAGCACGCGGCCGGGGCGCAGGTAGCGCAGGTAGAAGCCCATGAACAGCGCGATCGGGATGGTCAGGCCGATGGAGAAGACGCCCCACGGCGACTCGGCCAGCGCGTTCACGACGACCAGCGACAGCACCGCCAGGATGATGATCATGATGGCGAAGACGGCGATGAGCGCCGCGATGCCGCCGATGACGCCGATCTCCTCGCGCACCATCTGGCCGAGGCTCTTGCCGTCGCGCCGCATGGAGAGGAAGAGGACGACCATGTCCTGCACCGCGCCGGCGAGGATGACGCCGACGATGATCCACACGGTGCCGGGCAGGTAGCCCATCTGCGCCGCGAGCACCGGGCCCACCAGCGGGCCGGCGCCGGCGATGGCGGCGAAGTGGTGGCCGAAGAGCACGCGGCGGTCGGTCACCTCGAAGTCGGTGCCGTTCTCCAGCCGCTCGGCGGGGGTGGCGCGCCGGTCGTCGAGGCGCAGCACCTTCCGCCCGATGAAGCGGGCGTAGAAGCGGTAGGCGATGGCGTACGACGCCAGCGCCGCGAAGAGGATCCACAGCGCGGAGACGGACTCGCCGCGGCTGAGCGCCAGGACCGTCCAGCAGCCCGCGCCGACGAGGGCCACGAGCACCCACACGGCGATCGAGACCGGCGAGCGGCGGGAGCGTGGAGCGGGTGGGGACGGAGGGGTGGACGTCGTCGTCGACATGGGGCGCTCCCGAGGGACAGGCGGATCGCGGACCGGTGAACGTTACCTCCCGCGGGGCGCCCCGCGCTGCTGCCGACGCAGCCGTCCGCCCGCGCCCCTACCCTGGTCGCCGTGACCCGCCCCGCCGCCCCGCTCGTCGTCGGGTTCGACCTCGACATGACCCTCATCGACACGGTCCCCGGGTTCGCGGCCACGCTCGGGGCCCTCGGGGAGGAGCTCGGCGTCGACCTGCCGATCGCCGAGATGACCGAGCGGCTCGGCCCGCCGCTGGACGTGCTGCTCGCCCCCCACCTCGAGGCCGCGCGGGTGCCGGAAGCCTGCGACCGCTTCCGGGCGCTCTACCCCGACCTGGCCGTCACGAGCGTGCCCACGCTGCCGGGCGCCCACGAGGCGCTGGCCGCGGTGCGCCGGCACGGCGGTCGGACGCTGCTCGTCACCGGCAAGTACGAGCCCAACGCGCGCCGCCACGTCGACCACCTCGGGCTCGACGTCGACGAGGTCGTCGGGTGGGTCTGGGGCGTGCTGAAGGCCGACCCGCTGCGGGCGGCGGGTGCGGCGGCGTACGTCGGCGACCACGTCCACGACGTCGAGGGCGCCCTGGCCGCGGGCACCACGAGCGTGTCGGTGCCGACCGGCGGGTGCACCGCCGAGGAACTGCGCGCCGCGGGCACCCACGTGGTGCTGCCGGACCTCCTCGCGTTCCCCGCCTGGCTCGACGAGCACGTCGCCGCCCGGGGCGCCTGAAACCCGCGCGACCTCCCTGGATCCCGGGCGCTAGTCTGGTCGGAGGCCGGGCGGATGCCCGGCCTGCGTGCGTCCCGGGACCGTCCGGGCCGGATCGAGAGAGGGGTCGGAGCAGTGCCGACTGGCAAGGTGAAGTGGTACGACGCGGCCAAGGGCTTCGGCTTCCTGTCCACGGACACCGGCCAGGACGTGCACGTGCGGGCCGACGCCCTGCCGGCGGGCACCACCACCCTCAAGGCCGGCACGCGCGTGGAGTTCGGCATCGCCCAGGGCCGCCGTGGCGACCAGGCGCTGCAGGTGCGGCTGCTCGACGCCCCCAGCTCGGTGGTGCGCAACCAGTCGCGCGCCGCCCGCAAGAAGCCCGACGAGATGGCCCCGATCGTCGAGGACGTCATCCAGCTCCTCGACAAGGTGGGGGAGGGGTACCGCCACGGCCGTCACCCCGACCCCCGCACCGCGAAGCCGACCGCCAAGCTGCTGCGCGCGCTGGCGGACGAGCTCGAGCTCAACGGCTGACGCCGGGTCCGCCCGCCTCGCCCCGCTCGGGCGGGTAGACGATCGTGGTGCGCCCCGCCTCGCCGGTGCGCGCGTCGTACGGCCGGGTCTCGTAGGGGGTCTCGTACGGCGTCTCCTGCGGCACCCCGTCGGGGACGCCGTCCGGCGCCCGCTCCGCCGGGTCGCGCACGCCCCACGGCTGGGTGGGCGGCAGCCCGTCCTCGTCGAGGTGGTCGTCGTACCGGTTCCCCTCCCGGGGCGGGTACGGCGCACCCCCCGCCGTGGGCTCGGGTGCGGCCGTCTCGGTGCCGGCCGGCTCGCGGCGGGCGAGGCGACGGGCCTGGAACCGGCCGCCCAGCACGTAGACGGCCCAGGCGAGGAGCGCCGCGGCAGCCACGGACAGCCCGAGGCGCCCGGGCTCGAGCGGCACGGCGATGCCGACGAAGCCGCCGACGACCCACGCCAGCTGCAGCAGGGTGTCGGAGCGGCCGAGCGCGCTGGTGCGCACCCGCTCGTGCACGTCGGTCTGGATCGTCGAGTCGAGCGAGAGCTTCGAGAGCGACTGGGCGAGGCCCGCGGTGAGGCCGAGCAGCGACAGGGTGAGGACGCCGTAGAAGAGGGCGGCGAGCGTCGCCATGGTGGCCGCCGCGGCCAGCGCCAGCACGACCGTGAGCGCGGGGTTCACGTTGCGCAGCAGCGACGCCAGCGCGATGCCCAGGGTGTTGCCGAGGCCCGCCGCGCCGATGATGAGCGCGAACAGCACCTCGGTGCTCCACCCGTCGAACGGGTTCGTGGTGAGCAGGAACGCCATGTACATCGTGAGGAACCCCGAGAGCCACCGCGGACCGCAGTTGGCCCGCAGCGCGAACGAGACCGACGCCGGCATCCGCAGGTTGGCCTTGCGCCGGTTGCCCGGGTCCTTCGCCATGCTGGGCGCCGACGGCCCGGGCACCAGCGCGAGGTGCGTCTCGCCCTGGGTGGAGTCGACGCGGCGGGGGAGCAGGATCGCCAGGATGGTCGCCACCGTGAAGACCGCGAACGCGTAGCGCAGCGACCACTCCGGCCCGGCCAGCGAGGCCAGTCCGGCCAGCGGCGCGGACACACCGGCGCCCACCACGCCCGCGAGCGAGACGCGGGCGTTCGACTTCACCAGCGTCAGGTCGGGGGGCACGAGGCGCGGGACGGAGGCGTTGCGGGTGATGCCGTAGGCCTTCGACGCCACGAGCACGCCGAGCGCGGCCGGGAACAGCCAGGTCGAGCCGGTGACGACCGCGCCGGCCAGCACCCAGCAGAGGAAGGCGCGGATCGCCATGGTGCCGCCGATCGCCCACCGCCGGCCGTGGCTGAACCGGTCGAGGAACGGTCCGATGAGCGGCGCCACGATCGCGAACGGCAGCATCGTAAGGCCGAGGAACAGCGCGACCTGCCCGCGCGCCTCCCCGGTTGGCACCTGGAAGAACAGCGTGCCGGCCAGCGAGATCGCGACCGCGGCGTCGCCGGCGGCGTTGAAGGCGTGGAGCTCGATGAGGCGCGACAGCCCGCTGGCGCCGGCGCCCTCGGCGTGGGAGGCGCGGCGGGCCTGCGTCACGGTGAAGCGGCCCAGCCGGCCCGTCGCGCGGGCGGCCCGGGCCACGCCGTGCCCGGTGGCGCGCGCGGTGCGGGCGGCGACCTCGGCGGCCGAGGGGCCCTCGCGCCCCGGCTGCCCCGGCTGCCCCGGCTGATCGGGATCCCCGGGGGCGCCACGGCCAGGACCGCCGGGCGTGCGCGGGGCGGACGGGTGGGTGTCGCGGGCGCCGGGCGGGTAGCGCCCGTCCCGCTCGTCGCCGTACGGCGTGCTCATCGGCGTGCTTCTCCCTGCGTCCGGGTCGTCGGCCCATCCTGCCACCCGCCCCGTGTCCCGAGGCGCCACCCGAGCCCCCGGCGCGACACGACGGGGCCGGATGCGTCATGATCGGGCCCGTGACTCCCACTACGACGACGGTTGCCGCCGCCGCGCCCGCGGGCGTCGACTCCACGCTGGCCCGCGCCGTCGACGTCGCCCGCTCGGCCCTGCTGGAGCAGGTCGACGCCGCCGACGTCGGGGACCACCTCGGCTGCCACGCGGAGGGTGAGCGCGTCGCCACCCACGCCTTCGCCTGCCTGCGCCCCGGCTACCGCGGCTGGCACTGGTCGGTCACCGTCGCCCGCGCCTCCCGCCAGCGCACCGCCACCGTCGACGAGGTCGTGCTGACCCCGGGCGACGAGGCGATCGTCGCGCCGCCGTGGGTGCCGTGGCGCGAGCGTGTCCGCCCCGGCGACCTCGGTCCCGGCGACCTGCTCCCCGTCGACGAGGACGACCCGCGCCTCGTGCCGACGTACTCCTTCGGCGACGACCCGATCGACGACGACACCCGCACCCAGGTGCGCCGCGTCGCCCGCGAGCTCGGCCTCGGTCGCGTGCGCACGCTCTCGCCCGAGGGCCGCGACCTCGCGGCCCAGCGCTGGTACGACGGCGACGGCGGCCCGTCGACCCCGCTCGCCAAGTCGGCGCCCGCGGCGTGCACGACGTGCGGCTTCCTCGTCCGCCTCGCCGGGCCGCTCTCGGAGATGTTCGGCGTGTGCGCCAACGCGAACGCCAACGACGACGGCCGTGTGGTCTCGCTCGACCACGGCTGCGGTGCCCACTCCGAGGTGCAGATCGCGAAGAAGCACCTGCCCGCCCCGCTGCCCGACCCCGTGGTGGACACGATCACCCTCGAGGACCTCGAGCGCTTCTGAGGCTCCTGGGGGTCCGGGCGGCTCAGGCCGCGGGACCCGCCTCGGGCTCCACCGGGTCACCGGGGCCGAGAGGTCCGGCAGCCCCGGAAGCGTCGGCCGCCTCCGCAGCCAGGGTGCGCGCCCGCCGCCGGCGGCGGCAGTACTCCAGGCCGAGCAGGCCCAGGCCGAGACCGGTCAGGCAGGTCCACAGCACCCAGCCCACGCCCTCCGCGGTGAGCCGCGAGTAGAAGGGCAGCAGGCCGACGAACGCGACGGCCCACAGCACGCAGCCGATCTCGACGGTGCGCACGCCGTCGACGTCGAGCGGCTCGACGTCGGCGACGACGTAGGTGCGCCGACCGATCTCGTGCTGCCTCGGCTGGTCGTCACGGAGCTCCACGCGGTCACCCTAGACGACGCCCTCGCCGCCGGGCCTGCGACCGCCGGGTCCGCGACCGGCGGAATAGTTACCCGGGGTAACGAGTTACGCTCGGTGCCATGCCACCCACCACCGAACGCGTCGCCCGCACGGACGCCGGCCTCGCCGCCGAGCTCCGCGTCGCGGTCATGCGGCTGCGCCGTCGTCTCGCCAACGAGCGGGACCCGGCCAACGACCTCGGCATCGGGGTCATGGGCGTGCTCGGCGCGCTGCACCGCCACGGCGAGGCGAGCGTCGGCGAGCTGGCCGCCTTCGAGAAGGTCCAGCCGCCGTCGATGACGCGGGCCGTGCGCAAGCTCGAGGAGCGCGGCTACGTGGCCCGGCGCTCCGACGAGCGCGACGGGCGCCTGGTGCTGGTGTCGCTCACCGACGCGGGCCGCGAGCTGGTGCTCGCCGACCGGCGCCGGCGCGACGAGTGGCTCGCGCGCGAGCTGCGGGCCCTGACGCCGGCGGAGCGCGCGACGCTGCGCGCCGCCGTGCCGATCCTCGACCGGCTCGCCGTGCAGGGCTGAGCGCCCCCCTTCCCCCGACCACCCACCCGCCCCGACCACCGACGACAGGAGCGCCCACCGAGTGAGCCCCACCTTCCGCTCGTTGCGGAACCCGAACTACCGCCTCTACGCCGCCGGCGGCATCGTCTCCAACACCGGCACCTGGATGCAGCGCATCGCCCAGGACTGGCTGGTGCTGGCGATCGCCGCGAACGGCGCCACCGCCCTCGGCATCACCACGGCCCTGCAGTTCCTGCCGATGCTGCTGCTGTCTCCGTACGCCGGGGTGGTCGCCGACCGCGTGCCCAAGCGCCGCCTGCTCCAGGTGACGCAGCTGATGATGGCGGCGCCGTCCGCGGCGCTCGGCGTGCTCGCGGTCACCGGGACGGTCGAGGTGTGGCACGTCTACACGCTGACGTTCCTCTTCGGCGTGGGCACGGCGTTCGACGCACCGGCGCGGCAGTCGTTCGTGAGCGAGATCGTCGACGAGGACGACCTCACCAACGCGGTGGGCCTCAACTCGGCGTCGTTCAACGCGGCGCGGCTCGTGGGCCCGGCGCTGGCCGGCGTCATGATCGCGGCGCTCGGCGGCGGCGTGGTGGGCACGGGCTGGGTGATCCTCATCAACGCCGTCTCCTACCTGCCGGTGATCGCGGTCCTTGGCCGGCTCGACGGCGCGGCGCTGCACAGCGCCTCGGTGACCGGGCGGCGCAAGGGTGCGCTGCGGGAGGGGCTGCGCTACGTGCGCGGGCGCCGCGACCTCATGCTCGTCCTCGCGGTGGTGTTCTTCGCCGGGACCTTCGGGCTCAACTTCTCCATCACCTCGGCACTGATGGTCACGGAGGTGTTCGGGCGCGAGTCCGCCGCCTACGGCCTCGTCGGCTCGGCCGTCGCGGTCGGCTCGCTGACGGGCGCGCTGCTCGCGGCCGGTCGCGCCGAGGTGCGCCTGCGGCTGGTGGTGGGTGCCGGGCTGGTCTTCAGCGTGGCGGTCGTCGTCGCGGGCCTGCTCCCGACGTACTGGTCGTTCGTGGTCTTCGCCCCGGTGCTCGGCGTGACCGCGCTGACGATGATCACGGCGGCCAACACCCGCATGCAGATCGCCACCGACCCCGCGCTGCGCGGGCGCGTGATGGCGCTCTACCTCATGATCTTCATGGGCGGCACGCCCGTCGGCGCACCCCTCATCGGCTGGGTGGGGGAGGAGTACGGCGCACGCTGGACCCTCGTGCTGGGGGGTGCGATCACCCTGGTCGGGATCCTCGTCTCGCTGGCCGTCCTGGGGCACGTCCGGCCTGTTTTGACCGCCCTGAGGCGACCCGGTAGCCTCGGTCCTCGTGTCTGGCACAGCCAGACCATCGAGCGTGCCGGAAACCAGATCGACACGCCCGACCGCGGGGGCAGCGTCCCCGTGGGAGCGGGCGGTCGCCAGGCGTGAGGCAACCACCAGATCGAGCAGCACCACCCGCAACACACCGTGCCCGGCAGAGTGCCGGGTACTGAGAGCTACAAGAGAGGGAACCACCAGGTGCCCACCATCAACCAGCTGGTCCGCAAGGGCCGCCAGGACAAGGTGTCGAAGACCAAGACGCCTGCCCTGAAGGGATCGCCCCAGCGCCGCGGCGTCTGCACGCGCGTCTACACCACCACCCCGAAGAAGCCGAACTCCGCGCTGCGCAAGGTTGCGCGTGTGCGTCTGAGCTCGCAGGTCGAGGTGACCGCCTACATCCCCGGTGAGGGTCACAACCTCCAGGAGCACTCGATCGTGCTCGTGCGTGGTGGCCGTGTGAAGGACCTCCCGGGTGTCCGCTACAAGATCATCCGCGGCGCGCTCGACACGCAGGCCGTGAAGAACCGCAAGCAGGCGCGTAGCCGCTACGGCGCGAAGAAGGAGAAGGGCTGATGCCGCGCAAGGGTCCCGCCCCGAAGCGTCCCGTCGACGTCGACCCCGTCTACGGGTCGCCGCTGGTGTCGCAGCTGGTGAGCAAGGTGCTGCAGGACGGCAAGAAGCAGGTCGCGCAGCGCATCGTGTACACGGCGCTCGAGGGCGCCCGTGAGAAGACCGGCACCGACCCGGTCGTCACGCTGAAGCGCGCGCTCGACAACGTGAAGCCGGCCATCGAGGTCAAGTCCCGCCGCGTCGGCGGTGCGACCTACCAGGTGCCGATCGAGGTCAAGCCGAACCGCAGCACGACGCTGGCCCTGCGCTGGCTCGTCGGCTACGCGAAGGACCGTCGCGAGAAGACGATGGCCGAGCGGCTGATGAACGAGATCCTCGACGCGAGCAACGGCCTCGGCGCCGCTGTGAAGAAGCGCGAGGACACGCACAAGATGGCCGAGTCGAACAAGGCCTTCGCGCACTACCGCTGGTGAACCCACGCGCCGGGCGCCCCGCCTGACGGCGGGCGCCCGGCGCCCACCCACCCAGTCCGAACTTTCTAAGGAACCAGACCCAAGTGGCTGTCGACATCACCACGGACCTCACGAAGGTCCGCAACATCGGCATCATGGCGCACATCGACGCCGGCAAGACCACCACCACCGAGCGGATCCTGTTCTACACCGGCATCACCTACAAGATCGGTGAGGTCCACGAGGGCGCTGCCACGATGGACTGGATGGAGCAGGAGCAGGAGCGCGGCATCACCATCACGTCCGCCGCGACGACCTGCTGGTGGAAGAACCACCAGATCAACATCATCGACACCCCGGGCCACGTGGACTTCACCGTCGAGGTCGAGCGCTCGCTGCGCGTCCTCGACGGCGCGGTCGCCGTGTTCGACGGCGTGGCCGGCGTCGAGCCGCAGTCCATGACGGTGTGGCGCCAGGCGAACAAGTACGCCGTGCCCCGCATGTGCTTCGTCAACAAGCTCGACCGCACCGGTGCGGACTTCTTCCGCTGCGTCGACATGATCGTCGAGCGCCTCAACTCCACGCCGCTCGTGCTGCAGCTGCCCATCGGCGCCGAGCAGGACTTCATCGGTGTCGTGGACCTCGTCGGCATGCGTGCCCTGACCTGGCGTGGCGAGACCACGATGGGTGAGGACTACACGGTCGAGGAGATCCCGGCCGAGCTCGCCGAGCAGGCCGCGGAGTACCGCGAGAAGATGATCGAGACGCTCGCCGAGACCGACGACGACCTCATGGAGCGCTACCTCGAGGAGGGCGACGTCTTCTCCGTGGAGGAGGTCGAGGCCGCCATCCGTCGCGCCACGCTCGCCGACAAGCTCAACCCGGTCCTCACCGGCACCGCGTTCAAGAACAAGGGCGTGCAGCCCCTGCTCGACGCGGTCATCAAGTACCTGCCGTCCCCGCTGGACGTCGAGGCGATCGAGGGCCACAAGCCCGGCGACGAGGACACCGTCATCGCGCGCAAGCCCGCCGACGACGAGCCGTTCTCCGGCCTGGCGTTCAAGATCGCGTCCGACCCGCACCTCGGCAAGCTGACCTTCGTCCGCGTCTACTCGGGCAAGCTCGAGGCCGGCGCGACCGTGATCAACTCGGTCAAGGGCCGCAAGGAGCGGATCGGCAAGGTCTACCAGATGCACGCCAACAAGCGTGAGGAGATCGCGTCGGTCGGCGCCGGCCAGATCGTGGCCGTCATGGGTCTCAAGGACACGACCACCGGCGAGACGCTCAGCGACCCCGCCAACCAGGTCGTCCTCGAGTCGATGACGTTCCCGGCCCCGGTGATCGAGGTCGCCATCGAGCCGAAGACGAAGAGCGACCAGGAGAAGCTCGGCGTCGCGATCCAGCGCCTGTCGGAGGAGGACCCCACCTTCACCGTCAAGACGGACGAGGAGACGGGCCAGACGATCATCGCCGGCATGGGCGAGCTCCACCTCGACGTGCTGGTCGACCGCATGAAGCGCGAGTTCCGCGTCGAGGCGACCGTCGGCAAGCCGCAGGTGGCCTACCGCGAGACGCTGCGCCGCAAGGTCGCGAACCACAGCTACACCCACAAGAAGCAGACCGGTGGTTCGGGCCAGTTCGCGAAGGTCGTCATCTCCCTCGAGCCGAGCATCGACCCGGAGACGGGCCACGGCGCCGGCTACGAGTTCGTGAACGCCGTCTCCGGTGGTCGCGTCCCCCGCGAGTACATCCCGTCGGTGGACCAGGGTGCGCAGGAGGCCATGCAGTTCGGCGTCCTCGCCGGCTACCCGATGGTGGACGTGAAGGTCACGCTGGAGGACGGCGCCTACCACGACGTCGACTCCTCGGAGCTCGCGTTCAAGATCGCCGGCATCGCCGCCTTCAAGGAGGCGGCGCGCATGGCCAAGCCGGTCCTGCTCGAGCCGATGTTCGCCGTGGAGGTGACCACGCCCGACACGTTCCTGGGCACGGTCATCGGCGACATCAACTCGCGTCGTGGCCAGATCCAGACGCAGGAGGAGCGGCACGGCGACATGGTCGTCACGGCCCTCGTCCCGCTGTCCGAGATGTTCGGGTACGTTGGCGACCTGCGGTCCAAGACCTCCGGTCAGGCGTCGTACTCGATGGAGTTCGACTCGTACGCCGAGGTTCCCCAGAACGTCGCCGACGAGATCATCAAGAAGGTCCGCGGCGAGTAACCGCTCCCTGCAGGATCCTCGGCACACCGCACCACCACCACGAGTCAAGTAACAACCACACCAGGAGGAGCCCCCAGTGGCTAAGGCGAAGTTCGAGCGGACCAAGCCGCACGTCAACATCGGCACCATCGGTCACATCGACCACGGCAAGACGACGCTGACGGCTGCGATCACGAAGGTCCTGCACGACAAGCACCCGGACCTGAACGCGGCTTCCGCGTTCGACGAGATCGACAAGGCTCCCGAGGAGCGTCAGCGCGGCATCACGATCTCGATCGCGCACGTCGAGTACCAGACCGAGAGCCGTCACTACGCCCACGTCGACTGCCCCGGTCACGCCGACTACATCAAGAACATGATCACCGGTGCGGCGCAGATGGACGGCGCCATCCTGGTGGTCGCGGCGACCGACGGCCCGATGCCCCAGACGCGTGAGCACGTGCTGCTCGCCCGCCAGGTCGGCGTGCCGGCCCTGGTCGTGGCGCTCAACAAGTGCGACATGGTCGACGACGAGGAGCTCATCGAGCTCGTCGAGATGGAGGTGCGCGAGCTCCTCAGCGAGTACGAGTTCCCGGGCGACGACATCCCCGTGGTCCGCGTGGCGGCCTTCCCGGCGCTGCAGGGCGACGCCAAGTGGGGCGCGTCGATCGTCGAGCTCATGAACGCCGTCGACGAGGCCATCCCGACCCCCGAGCGTGACACGGACAAGCCGTTCCTCATGCCGGTCGAGGACGTCTTCACGATCACCGGTCGTGGCACCGTCATCACGGGCCGCATCGAGCGGGGCATCGTGAAGGTCAACGAGGAGGTCGAGATCGTCGGCATCCGCGAGAAGTCGCAGAAGTCGACCGTCACGGGCGTCGAGATGTTCCGCAAGCTGCTCGACGAGGGCCAGGCGGGCGAGAACGTCGGTCTGCTCCTCCGTGGCACGAAGCGCGAGGACGTCGAGCGCGGCATGGTCGTCATCAAGCCGGGCACGACCACCCCGCACACGAACTTCGAGGCGTCGGTCTACATCCTGAGCAAGGAGGAGGGCGGCCGCCACACGCCGTTCTTCAACAACTACCGCCCGCAGTTCTACTTCCGCACGACGGACGTGACGGGCGTCGTGACGCTGCCCGAGGGCACCGAGATGGTCATGCCCGGTGACAACACCGAGATGGCCGTCGAGCTGATCCAGCCCATCGCGATGGACGAGGGCCTGCGCTTCGCCATCCGCGAGGGTGGCCGCACGGTCGGCGCCGGTCGCGTCACCAAGATCACCAAGTGATCACCGCCGTCTCCTGACGGCACCGCAGCACAGCAGCACCGCGAGGCCCCGCTCCCCAGGGAGCGGGGCCTCGTGCCATTTCGTCCCGGCGCTGTGGCCGGGAGATGATCGCCCCCATGTCCGACCAGCACGCCGTCGCCGCCGCACGCCCCCACCACAAGGTCACCGAGGAGGGGCGCCGGCTGCGTGAGGTGCTCACCTACTCCCGGCGGGGCAGCCGCTTCACCCCGAGCCAGCAGGAGTTGTGGGACGCCCACCACGAGGCGTGGGTGATCCCCGACGAGGCCGTCGACGCCGACGGCTTCGACCTCGACGCCTGGTTCGGCCGGGGCGCGGGGGAGCGCGACGGGCTCGTCGTCGAGATCGGCTCGGGGATCGGCGAGGCCACCGCCGCGCTCGCGGCGCAGCGTCCGTCGTACGACGTGCTGGCGCTGGAGGTCTGGCGTCCCGGCGTGGCCCACGGCCTGGGCCTCGTGGCGGAGGCCGGGGCCACCAACGTGCGGTTCTGCAGCATCGACGCCGTGTGGTTCCTCGGGACGCTGCTGGGCGAGGAGTCCCTCGCCGAGGTGTGGACGTTCTTCCCGGACCCGTGGCCGAAGAAGCGGCACCACAAGCGACGCCTCGTCACCGCGCCCCACGCCTCCCTGGTGGCCTCCCGGCTGCGGCCCGGTGGCACGTGGCGCCTCGCGACGGACTGGGCGGAGTACGCCGAGCAGATGCAGGCGGTGCTCGACGCCGAGCCGCTCCTCGAGGGCGGTGCGGTGGAGCGCTGGGCCGACCGGCCGGTGACGAAGTTCGAGCGCAAGGGCCTGGCCGCCGAGCGCGCGATCACCGACCTCGCCTACCGCCGCCGGGCCTGAGCGGCGGGCCGTCGGGCCGCCGCGCGCGGCGACGGGTCAGCCGCGGCGGCGCTGCAGCAGGCGGGAGCGCAGACGGGCCTCCCGGCCGAGCCGCTCGAGGTCCCGCTCGCGGCGCGTGGCGAGCACGGCGCACAGGAACGCCTCGGGCGGCGCGGTCACGGGGGGCAGCGGCGCGACGTACGCCGTGAGCCGGTCGGCCAGCTGCAGCGCCAGCACCTCGCGGGCGCGCGGCTCCAGCGTGTGGGCCCGGGCGAGGAACTGCCGGGCGGCGAGCACGAGGTGCGGCGGCGGCGCGGCGACGTCCGCGGTGCGGGCCCACTCCTGCAGCGGCCACGGCATCGGGGGTGGGACGGGCAGCACGAGCTGGACGCGCTCGCGCGCGACGTACGTGCCCGCGGCGTGGTCGCCGAGACGCTTGCTCCGCGGGCTCAGCAGGGCCACGAGGAACGCCGGGGCGCCGAGGAGCAGGTAGGTCTCGACGACACCGATGAGCGCCCGGGTGAAGGCCTGCGGGAACGCGATCGGGCCGCCGTCGTCGCGCACGGTGCGCAGGCCGAGCGCGAGCTTGCCGACGCTGCGCCCGCGCGTCAGCGTCTCGAACAGCGTCGGGGCCCCGACGAGGGACAGCACGAGCGCCAGGATGCTGGCGGCCTCGAAGAGCGCCTCGTCGGTGCCGATGGTGGCGACCGAGAACAGGATGGTCAGGGTGATGAACGTGCCGAGGACGCACAGCCCGTCGATCAGGCCCGACGCGACCCGCACCCCCAGGCTGGCTGCCGGCACCTCGATGGCGACGGCCTCCGCGGTGACGACGTCGTCGCTGCCGACCGCGGCGTGGTCACCGGGGTCGCCGACCCGGGCGCCGCGCGGCCAGGGACGGACCGCCGCTCGTGTGCTCATCGCGGCCCAGCATAGGGCGCTCTAAGGTGGGCGCGTGGACCTCGACGCCTACGCCGTGACGCACGCGGGGGAGTGGCAGCGCCTCGACGAGCTGTCGCGGGCGCGCCGCCTCACCGGTGCCGAGGTCGACGAGCTCATGGAGCTCTACGACCGGGTCGGCACGCAGCTGTCGGTGGTGCGCGCGGTGGCCCCCGACGCCGAGGTCGTCGGCTTCCTCTCCGCCCTGCTGGCCCGCACGCGGATCCGGGCGGGCGGGGCGCGCACCACGACGTGGCGCGCGGTCGCCGAGTTCCTCACCCACCGGTTCCCGGCGGCGCTCTACCGGCTGCGCTGGTGGTGGCTGGCCACGATCGCGGTGAACGTCGTCGTCCTCGCCGTCTCCGTGCTGTGGCTGCTGGAGAACCCCGTGGTGGAGCAGAGCCTGCTCTCGCCGGCGGAGATCGAGCAGTACGTCGACGAGGACTTCGAGAACTACTACAGCGAGCACGCGGCGGCGAGCTTCGGCGCCCGCGTGTGGATCAACAACGCGTGGGTCGCGGCCCTGTGCCTGGCCCTGGGCGTGCTGGGCGTGCCCGTGGTGTTCCTGCTGCTGGGCAACGTCGTCAACGTGGCGATGGCCTGCGCGATCATGACCCGCGCCGACCACGGCGGCCACTTCTGGGGCCTGATCCTCCCGCACGGCCTGCTCGAGCTGACGGCCGTGTTCGTCGCCGGCGGGGTGGGGCTGCGGCTCTTCTGGTCGTGGGTCGAGCCGGGGGACCTCACCCGCGGCCGCTCGATGGCCCGGGAGGGCCGCACGGCCGCGACGGTCGCGCTGGGTCTCGTCGTGGTGCTGCTGGTCTCCGGCATCATCGAGGCGGTCGTCACCCCGTCGCCGCTGCCCACCGCGGCCCGCGTCGCGATCGGCGTGCTCGCCGAGCTCGTGTTCCTGGCCTACGTCTTCGTGCTGGGGCGCCGGGCCGTCGAGCAGGGGTACGACGGGGACGTCGCCGAGGAGGTCGGCGGCGCCCGGGTGGCGACCGCGGCCTGACCCGTCCTCAGAGCAGGCCGCGCGCCTTGAGCGACAGGTAGTGGTCGGCCAGCGCCGGGGCGAGCCGCTCGGCGTCCGTGTCGACCACGTGCACCCCGAGCGCCGCCAGCAGGTCGGCGGTGGCGCGACGCCGGGCCATCGCCTGCTCGGCGGCCGCCGCGGTGTAGACGGCGCCGGCGTCGTCGCGGGTGCCCGCGAGCGCGTCGAGCGCCGGGTCCCGCACCGAGGCGACGACGACGCGGTGGTGGCGGGTGAGCGCCGGCAGGACGGGCAGCAGGCCCTCCTCGACCGCCGCGGGCTCCAGCGGCGTCAGCAGCACGACGAGCGCGCGCCGGCGCCCCATGTCCTGCACGGCCCCGGCCAGGCCGCGCCAGTCGGCCTCGGCGATGACGGAGCCCAGGCCGGCCATGGCCTCCGACAGGGCGTGCACGACGCTGCCCCCGCCCGTGGCCCGCACGCGCCGCCGTACCACCCGGTCACCCGCGAGGAAGTCGACGCGGTCGCCGGCGCGGCCGGCGAGCGCGGCCAGCAGGAGGGCGGCGTCCATCGCGGAGTCGAGCCGCGGCACGTCGGCGACCCGGCCGGCCGACGTGCGGGAGGTGTCGAGCACGAGCACGACGCGGCGGTCGCGCTCGGGCTGCCAGGTGCGCACGACCACGTTGCGGCTGCGCGCGCTGGCGCGCCAGTCGATGGAGCGCACGTCGTCGCCGCGCACGTACTCGCGCAGCGAGTCGAACTCCGTGCCCTGGCCGCGCACGCGCAGCGCCGAGCGGCCGTCGAGCTCCCGCAGCCGCTCGAGGCGGCTGGGCAGGTGCTTGCGCGAGGAGAAGGGCGGCAGCGCCCGCACGCTGCCGGGCACGTCCAGCGTGCGCTGGCGGTACGCCGTGCCCAGGGGCCCCGCCAGGCGCAGGGTGGTGCCGAGCGAGCGCAGGTCGCCGCGGCGCACCGGGTGCAGCGCGGTGGTCAGCCGCACCGAGTCGCGCCCGGTGAGGACGAAGCGGTGGCGGTTGCCGGTCGCGCCGGCCGAGGGCTGCCAGGCGTCGCGCAGCCGCCCGCGCACCGTGCGGCCGCTCGTGCCGCGCACGACGACCGTGGTGCGGGTGGCGGTGCCGAGGCGGATGCTGCCGCCGTCCTCGACCCGCGCGACCTCCACCGTGCCGGGGGCCGGCGCGAGCAGCCAGTCGGCCGCCACGACGAGCGCCACGACGGCGAGCCAGAGCCACACGGTGCCGATCCCGGGGCGCAGCACCACCGGGACGACGCCGAAGAGCACCAGGAGGGGGACGCGCCCGCTGATCGCCACGCCGGCCTCAGCGGGGGACGGGGACGCTCGCCAGCGCGCTGGCGAGCACCTGCCCGACCTGGATGCCCTCGAGCTCGGCCTCCGGCCGCAGGGTGAGGCGGTGGGCCAGCGTCGCGTGCGCCAGCGCCTTGACGTCGTCCGGTGTCACGTAGTCGCGGCCCTGCAGCCACGCCCACGCCCGGGACGTGCGCAGCAGCGCCGTGGCGCCGCGGGGGCTCACGCCCAGCTCCAGCGACGGCGACTCGCGGGTCGCGCGGGCGATGTCGACGACGTAGCCCAGCACCTCCTCGGCGACCTGGACGCGGCGCACGGCGGCCTGCCCGGCGAGCACGTCGTCCGCGCCGGCGACCGCGGTGATGCCGGCGGAGGCGACGTCGCGCGGGTCGAAGCCCGCCGCGTGGCGCCGCAGCACCTCGAGCTCCGCGGCCCGCTCCGGCACCGGGAGCACGACCTTGAGCAGGAACCGGTCGAGCTGCGCCTCGGGCAGCGGGTAGGTGCCCTCGTACTCCACGGGGTTCTGCGTCGCCGCCACCAGGAAGGGCCGCGGCAGCTGCCGGGTGGTGCCGTCGACCGACACCTGGCCCTCCTCCATCGCCTCCAGCAGCGCCGACTGCGTCTTCGGGGGCGTGCGGTTGACCTCGTCGGCGAGGAGCAGGTGGGTGAACACCGGGCCCTCCCGGAAGACGAGCTCCCCGCCGCCGCCCTCGACGACCATCGAGCCCGTGATGTCGCCCGGCATCAGGTCGGGGGTGAACTGCACGCGGCGGGTGTCGACCGAGAGCGCCCCGGCGAGCGAGCGCACGAGCAGCGTCTTCGCGACGCCCGGCACGCCCTCCATCAGCACGTGCCCGCCGCACAGCAGCGCCACGAGCAGCCCCGAGACCGCGGCGTCCTGGCCGACGACCGTCTTGGCCACCTCGCGGCGCACCGCGGCGAGCCGCTCACGGGCCCGTGCGTCGGCGCCGGCGTGGGCGCCGGGCCCGGGTGCACCGGCGGCCCGGTGGCCCTCCTTGCCCAGCGAGAGGGGCGGGGGTGGGGGCGTCTCGCTCATGCGCGGCGTACCTCTTTCTCCAGGTCGGTGAGCAGGTTGGCGAAGGCGACGAGGCCGGCGTCGTCGTCGGGCACGGGGGCCGCGGGGTGCAGCAGCGCGCCGACGGCGCCCACGTCGCGCCCGCTGCGGGCGGCGACCTCGACGACGAGCGCGTGCGGGTCGGTACGGCGCGACGCCCCCAGCTGGACGGCCAGCCGCTCGCGCGTCGCGGAGCGGAGCGCGTGCGCGGCGTGCTGCCGGTCGCGGGCCTTCCGGTAGAGCCGCCCGCGTCCCTCGGTGGTCTCGATGGCGCGGACGGTGACGGGCAGGGGCTCGACGGCGAGGGCGCCGAAGCGCCGGCCCCGCCACCAGGCCAGGGCGACGACGACCGCGACGAGCAGCCAGGCCGCCGGCACCACCCAGCGGGGGAGCGCGGCGCCGAGCCCGACGCCCTCGTCCCCCACGAGGTCGGCGGGGTCGGGCACGTACCAGACGAGGCGGTCCGCGGCACCCAGCAGGCGCAGGGCGACTGCCGCGTTGTCGGCGCGCAGCACCTGGTCGTTGGTCAGCAGGTCGTCGGCGCCGAGGAGCACGACGCCCTCCTCGACGGCCAGCAACGGGCCGTCGGAGGTGGGGAAGCAGCCGTCGGCGCCCTCGAGGGCCAGCGCGGAGTCCACCGAGACCTCCAGGCCGTCGAGGTCCGCGTCGAGGTCGTCGGTCGCCGCGGGGTCGCAGTCGGCCGCGAGGTCCTCGACCGCGCCGGCCCACCGCGGGTCGACGTCCAGCCCGAGCAGGTCCACGGCGCCCGGCCCCGGGTCGGCGACCACGAGCCGGCCGGGCGCGGCTGCGTCGACCAGGTCACGGGCGGCGCGCTCGCCCAGGACGGCCGGGTCGCTGACGAGGACGGTCGTGCCGTCGTCGACGTCCGCGTCCGCGAGCGCGTCGGCGTCGCGGGCGACGACCACGTCCACGCCCTGGTCGGCCAGCACGCGGGCGAGGGCCCGCCCGCCGGTGGGCGTCGCGTCGTCGGGGTCGAGGCGGCCCGAGTGCTCCGGCTGCCCCCGCCCGAGCGCGATGGCCGTGACGACGAGCGCGACGAGCGCGAGCGCGACGACCAGGATCGTGCGGAGCGACCGGCGCCGTCCCGGCCCGGAGCCGCTGGAGCCGCCGTCGCCGTCGGGAGGCGTGCCGGGCCCCGGCAGGACCCCCGCGGGAGCACTGACGGGGGCGCTCACCGGGCCCCTGCCACGGCGTCGTCGAGCGCGAGCACGGAGCGGGCCTGGTCCGCGGTGGCGGGGCGGTCGCCGTACAGGACGTCGTCGAAGAGCCGCGCGGCCGCGGGGACCCCGGCGGCGCGGTCGGGGGAGGCCTCGACGAGGGCCCGGGCGACCTCGTCCGCGGTGGCTCCGGGCACGTCCGCGATCCGGCCGCGCTCGACGGCGCGCACCGCCAGCGCCCTGTAGGCGTCGACCACGGCCTCCTCGTGCCGCCCGGCGGCCAGGGCGGCCTCGGCGCGGGCGCGGAGCTCGGCCGCGCTCACCCCCCGCTCGCCGAGCACCGCGCCGCCGCGCCGGACCCGCGCGGACCCCCGCAGGCGCGTGAGCAGCCAGACGAGGGCGAGCACGAGCAGCACGGCGACGAGCAGGGTGGCGAACGTCTGCAGCGGCGGGGCCTCGGCGGTGGTGCTCACCCCGTCGTCGAGCCAGCGCCGGAGGCGGTCGACGATCCGCTGCAGGAGGTCGCTGTCGTTGTACTCCGGGCGCAGCAGCTCGCGACGCAGCGCGTCGCGGGCCTCGCCGGGTGTCGGGTCGAGCGGCGGGTCGTGGGAGAGCCTCATCGCCGGCCCCCCTCGCGGCGGTCGTCGGCCTGCGTCCACAGCGTGACGTCGTACCCCTCGCCGCGGATGCGCAGGTCGAGGTACTGCACCGCCACGACCGCGGCCAGGTACGGCGTCACGAGCGCCCCCACGGCCACGGAGCCCAGCGCGGTGAGGCCCACCGCGATCCACTCGCCCGCCTCGCCGGCCGCGGACGGCGCCACCTCGGCACCGATGGAGAAGGGGGCGGAGAGCAGCAGCGTGGCCACGAAGGAGACCAGCCCCGCGAGCAGCCAGGTGCCCAGGACGCGCCAGAACGAGCGGCGGGTCAGGGCGAGGGCGCGCCCCAGCGCCCGGCCCACCCCGGCCCGCTCGAGGGCGACGACGACGAGGGCGAGACCGGTGAGGCGGACGCCGGTCCACAGCAGCAGGAGCACCACGAGCGGTCCGGTCAGCAGGCAGTAGAGGACGGTGAGGCCCACCGACCCGGTCCCGGCCAGCAGCACGACCGACACGAGGTAGCCGCCCACCAGGAGCGCGTAGCCGGCGGCGATGAGCAGCGTCAGCCCCAGCAGCGCCCAGCGACGTCCCCGCAACCGTCGCCAGGCCTCGTCCAGGCTGATGAGCTCGCCCACCGCGGCCGCGTGCACGACGTGGGCGAGGATGCCGGCCAGGTAGGCCGAGCCGACGAGCGAGACCACCTGCCCGACGACGAGCACGGTGCCGGAGCCGAGCAGACGGGCCACGGAGTCCGCCGAGCCGTCGCCGAGCCCGTCGCCCAGGGCCGCGCCCAGCAGGGAGGTGAGGGCCGCGACGACGACCACCGGGACGACCAGGGCGACGGCGGCCACCACGACGGCGGCGCCCAGCGTGGCGCCGGGCGCCGTGCGCAGGACGCGGAGGGCGGTGTCGAGCACGTCCCCGGTGCTCATCGGGCGCAGCGGGACGCCGCCCGGCTGCGTGGTGAGGGGGACACGGGCCGCCGCCGGGCGCGAGCCGGCCGGGACCGGACCGGGCGCGAGGTCCATGCGGGCGAGGGCGGCGGCGTACGGCGAGCGGGGCGCGTCGGGGGCGCGCGCGGCACCGGGCGGGGGAGTAGTGCCGCTCATGTGGGCCCCCGTCGGTCGGTGGGGGAGCCGCCGACCGGCCGCCCCCGCGGTCGTGCGGCATGCTACCGGGGGCGGAGGTGGCGCACCGGGCGGCCACCACCGGCGGCGTGCCGGACCCGATTTGGACGCCTGCCCGTCCGTCTGCCAAGATAGCCCGGTTGCTCCGGCGGGTCGCCGGGGCGTGGCTCCACCTTGAACACTGAATCGCGTCTCCCGTCGGGCTCTGGCCCGGCCTGCGTTCGGTGCTCCGCGTGGTCCACGCCGCACCTGGAGACCCGATCAGCCCGACGAACCGGTCGGGCGCCGCCAACGACATCGCAGGACCCCGGTCCTGTCGCGCCCCGCGCACTGCTGTGCGAGGAGCCCGCGACACGCCCGACCGCGTGGGTCGGAGATGTCAGGTGGTGGAGACACGGCGGCGAGGTCCCACCCGGGACAGCGTCGTGAGACGACAGCACGCGGTGCTCCACCGGGCACGAACGAGTAAGGACGAGAGAGACCTATGGCGGGACAGAAGATCCGCATCAGGCTCAAGGCCTACGACCACGAGGTCATCGACACCTCGGCGCGCAAGATCGTTGACACGGTCACCCGTACGGGCGCGAAGGTCGCCGGCCCTGTGCCGCTGCCGACGGAGAAGAACGTCTACTGCGTCATCCGCTCGCCCCACAAGTACAAGGACAGCCGCGAGCACTTCGAGATGCGCACCCACAAGCGCCTCATCGACATCATCGACCCGACCCCGAAGACGGTGGACTCGCTCATGCGGCTCGACCTCCCCGCGGGCGTCGACATCGAGATCAAGCTCTGAGTTCGGGCAGGACGGAGACAACAGAGCCATGACCATCGAACACAACGTCAAGGGCCTGCTGGGCACCAAGCTCGGCATGACCCAGACCTGGGACGAGAACAACCGCATCGTCCCCCTGACCGTCGTCGCCGCCTCGACCAACGTCGTCGCCGCGATCCGCACCCCCGACGTGGACGGCTACAACGCCATCCAGGTCGGCTTCGGCGAGATCGAGGGCCGCAAGGTCACGAAGCCGCAGGCGGGCCACTTCGCGAAGGCCGGCGTCACGCCGCGCCGTCACGTGGTCGAGATCCGCACCGCCGACGCGTCGACGTACTCCGTCGGCCAGGAGCTGGACGCCGCCGAGGTCTTCGCCGCGGGCGAGGAGATCGACGTCACCGGCACCAGCAAGGGCAAGGGCTTCGCGGGCACGATGAAGCGCCACGGCTTCTCCGGCGTCGGCGCCTCGCACGGTGCGCACCGCAACCACCGCAAGCCGGGCTCGATCGGCGCCTGCGCCACGCCCGGCCGTGTCTTCAAGGGCACGCGGATGTCCGGTCGCATGGGTGGCGACACCGTCACCACGCAGAACGTGACGGTGCACGCCGTCGACGCCGAGAAGGGCCTCGTGCTGCTCAAGGGTGCCGTTCCCGGCCCCAAGGGTGGGCTCGTCGTCCTCCGCTCGGCCGCCAAGAAGCAGGAGGCTGGCAAGTGAGCGACGTCAAGAAGGTCGCCGTGGACCTCCCCGCCGAGGTCTTCGGCGTCGAGGTGAACGTCCCGCTGATCCACCAGGTCGTGGTGGCGCAGCAGGCCGCGGCCCGCCAGGGCACGCACGCCACCAAGACCCGCGGCGAGGTCCGCGGCGGTGGCCGCAAGCCCTACAAGCAGAAGGGCACCGGCCGCGCGCGCCAGGGCTCGACCCGCGCCCCGCAGTTCGTCGGCGGTGGCACGGTGCACGGCCCGCAGCCGCGCAGCTACGAGCAGCGCACGCCCAAGAAGATGAAGGCCGCCGCCCTGCGCGGTGCCCTCTCTGACCGGGCCGCCAACGGTCGCGTGCACGTCGTCGAGGCCTTCCTCGAGACCGGTGTGCCCTCGACCAAGGCCGCGAAGGCCGCCCTGGCCTCGATCTCGGACCGCGCGCGGTTCCTGGTCGTGGTGGAGCGGGACGACACGCCCACGTGGCTCTCGCTGCGCAACCTGCCGGCGGTGCACATCGTCGCCCAGGACCAGCTGAACACCTACGACGTGCTCGTCTCCGACGAGGTCGTCTTCACGACCACGGCGTACGACGCGTTCGTCGCGCGGATCGCCGGTCAGAAGGAGGACGCGAAGTGAGCGCCCTGAACAAGGACCCGCGGGACATCCTGCTCGCGCCCGTGGTCTCCGAGAAGAGCTACGGCCTGCTCGACGCGAACAAGTACACGTTCCTCGTGCACCCCGACGCCAACAAGACCGAGATCAAGATCGCGGTCCAGAAGGTGTTCGGTGTCAAGGTCACCTCGGTCAACACGCTCAACCGACCGGGCAAGACGCGTCGCACCCGCTTCGGCATGGGCAAGCGCAAGGACACCAAGCGCGCGATCGTCAGCCTCGCCGAGGGCGACTCCATCGACATCTTCGGAGGTCCGGTCGGCTGACCGGGCTTCCCGAGACAAGGACTCCTGACTCATGGCAATCCGCAAGTACAAGCCGACCACGCCCGGACGTCGCGGCTCGTCGGTCGCCGACTTCGTCGAGATCACGCGCACCACGCCCGAGAAGTCGCTGACGCGACCGCTGCCCAAGAAGGGCGGCCGCAACAACCAGGGCCGGATCACCACCCGGCACCAGGGTGGCGGTCACAAGCGCGCCTACCGCGTCATCGACTTCCGTCGCTACGACAAGGACGGCGTGCCGGCCAAGGTCGCGCACATCGAGTACGACCCCAACCGCACGGCGCGCATCGCGCTGCTGCACTACGCCGACGGCGAGAAGCGCTACATCGTGGCGCCCAAGGGCCTGCTGCAGGGCACGCCGGTCGAGTCGGGCCCCGGCTCCGACATCAAGACCGGCAACAACCTGCCGCTGCGCAACATCCCGGTCGGCACGACGATCCACTGCATCGAGCTGCGGCCCGGTGGCGGCGCGAAGATCGCCCGCTCCGCCGGCAACAGCGCCCAGCTGGTCGCCAAGGAGGGCTCGCGCGCCACGCTGCGCCTGCCCTCGGGCGAGATGCGCTTCGTCGACGTGCGCTGCCGCGCCACGGTCGGCGAGGTCGGCAACGCCGAGCAGTCGAACATCAACTGGGGCAAGGCCGGCCGCATGCGCTGGAAGGGCAAGCGCCCGACCGTCCGTGGTGTCGTCATGAACCCGGTCGACCACCCGCACGGTGGTGGTGAGGGCAAGACCTCCGGTGGTCGCCACCCGGTCTCGCCGTGGGGCAAGCCCGAGGGCCGCACGCGCAAGCGCAAGGCCAGCGACGCCCAGATCATCCGTCGTCGCAAGTCCGGCAAGAAGCGCTGATAGGGAAGTAACGAGATGCCTCGCAGCCTGAAGAAGGGCCCCTTCATCGACGACCACCTCGCCAAGAAGGTGGACGCGGAGAACGAGAAGGGCACCCACAACGTCATCAAGACGTGGTCGCGCCGCTCCATGATCGTGCCGGACATGATCGGTCACACGATCGCCGTGCACGACGGGCGCAAGCACGTCCCCGTGTTCGTGACCGACTCGATGGTCGGCCACAAGCTGGGCGAGTTCGCCCCGACCCGCACCTACCGCGGGCACGTGAAGGAAGACCGGAAGGGACGTCGCCGATGAGCACCACCGAGCGTCAGCGCACCAGCGCCCGCCGCGCGTCGCTGCTCGGCGACGCCCCGGGTGCCTTCGCCAGCGCCCGCTACGTCCGCATCACGCCGCTCAAGGCGCGCCGGATCGTGGACCTGGTCCGCGGCCGGTCGGTCGTGGAGTCGCAGGCCATCCTGGCCTTCGCCCCGCAGGCCGCCGCCGAGACCGTCGCGAAGGTCCTCAACTCCGCCGTCGCGAACGCCGAGACCGTCGAGGGCCTCAAGGCCGCCGACCTGGTCGTCTCGGTCGCGATGGTCGACGAGGGCCCCACGATGAAGCGGTGGCGTCCCCGCGCCCAGGGCCGCGCCACGCGGATCAACAAGCGCACGAGCCACATCACGATCGCCGTCCAGCCCGCTGACGCGGTCGCCGCCGGCACGAAGAAGAAGGGACGGTCTGCCTGATGGGTCAGAAGATCAACCCGAACGGCTTCCGCCTCGGCATCTCGACCGACCACAAGAGCCGTTGGTACGCCGACAAGCTCTACAAGTCGTACGTCGGCGAGGACGTCGCGATCCGCAAGCTGCTCAGCAAGGGCATGGAGCGGGCCGGCATCTCGAAGGTGGAGATCGAGCGCACGCGTGACCGCGTCCGCGTCGACATCCACACCGCGCGCCCGGGCATCGTCATCGGTCGCCGCGGCGCCGAGGCCGACCGCATCCGTGGCGAGCTCGAGAAGCTCACGGGCAAGCAGGTGCAGCTGAACATCCTCGAGGTCAAGAACCCCGAGGTCGACGCGCAGCTGGTCGCCCAGGGCGTCGCCGAGCAGCTCAGCGGCCGCGTTCAGTTCCGTCGCGCGATGAAGAAGGCCATCCAGACCTCGATGCGCTCCGGTGCCAAGGGCATCCGGATCCAGTGCTCCGGCCGCCTCAACGGCGCCGAGATGTCGCGCACCGAGTTCTACCGCGAGGGCCGCGTCCCGCTGCACACGCTGCGTGCCGACATCGACTACGGCTTCTACGAGGCCCGCACGACCTTCGGCCGCATCGGCGTGAAGGTCTGGATCTACAAGGGCGAGGTCGCGGGCACCCGCGCCGAGCGCGAGGCCCAGGCTGCCGCCCGGGCCGGCGCGCCCGGTCGTGGTGGCCGCCCGACGCGTGGCGGGGAGCGCCCGAGCCGTGGCTCGCGTGCCGACCGTCCGACCCGTTCGGGTCGCGAGGGCGCGTCCGCCGAGGGTACGGCGACCGAGGCCCCGGCCTCTGCCGCCGCCGAGACCGCTGCCGCTCCGGCAGCCACGGAGGGCTGATCCCCATGCTGATGCCCCGTCGCGTCAAGCACCGCAAGCAGCACCACCCCAAGCGGACCGGTGCCGCCAAGGGTGGTACGTCGCTCAACTTCGGCGACTTCGGTATCCAGGCGGTCGAGTCGCACTACGTGACCAACCGTCAGATCGAGTCGGCGCGTATCGCGATGACCCGCTACATCAAGCGTGGCGGAAAGGTCTGGATCAACATCTACCCGGACCGTCCGCTCACGAAGAAGCCGGCCGAGACCCGCATGGGTTCCGGCAAGGGCTCGCCCGAGTGGTGGGTCGCCAACGTCAAGGCCGGCCGTGTCATGTTCGAACTCTCCGGTGTTTCCGAGGACGTTGCTCGCGAGGCCATGCGCCGCGCGATCCACAAGCTCCCCATGAAGTGCCGCTTCGTCTCCCGCGAGGCAGGTGAATTCTGATGTCCCAGAAGGTCAGCAAGGCGTACGAGCTCGACGAGGTCGACGGCGTCGACCTCGCGGAGAAGCTGCGCGAGGCGAAGGAGGAGCTGTTCAACCTCCGCTTCCAGGCGGCCACCGGCCAGCTCGAGAACAACAGCCGTCTCCGCACGGTGAAGAAGGACATCGCCCGCATCTACACGGTGCTGCGCGAGCGTGAGCTCGGCATCCGCAGCACGCCGGGCTCCGACGACATGACGAAGGACGGCGCCGCATGAGCACCGAGACCCAGGAGACCGCCCAGCGCGGCGCTCGCAAGGTTCGCGAGGGCATCGTCGTCAGCGACAAGATGGACAAGACCGTCGTCGTCGCCGTCGAGGACCGCGTGAAGCACGCGCTGTACGGCAAGGTGCTGCGCCGCACGAGCAAGCTCAAGGCGCACGACGAGCCCAACGCGTGCGGCACCGGCGACCGCGTCCTGATCATGGAGACGCGACCGCTGTCGGCCACGAAGCGCTGGCGCGTCGTCGAGATCCTCGAGAAGGCGAAGTGACCTCTCGCCCCACGGCGAGTTCAACCCATTAGTTCGGCCAGGCTCCCGCCCCACCGCGGGCGGGAGAACCGGTCCGACGACCAGGAGAGAAGATGATCCAGCAGGAGTCGCGACTGAAGGTCGCCGACAACACGGGTGCGAAGGAGATCCTCTGCATCCGCGTTCTCGGTGGCTCGGGTCGCCGCTACGCCGGTATCGGCGACGTCATCGTCGCCACCGTCAAGGACGCGATCCCCGGTGGCAACGTGAAGAAGGGTGACGTCGTCAAGGCCGTCGTCGTGCGCACCGTCAAGGAGCGCCGCCGGCCCGACGGCTCGTACATCCGCTTCGACGAGAACGCCGCGGTGATCCTGAAGAACGACGGGGAGCCCCGTGGCACCCGTATCTTCGGGCCCGTCGGCCGTGAGCTGCGCGAGAAGAAGTTCATGAAGATCATCTCGCTCGCGCCGGAGGTGCTCTGACCATGGCGAAGCTCAAGATCAAGAAGGGTGACACCGTCAAGGTGATCGCCGGCAAGGACAAGGGCGCCCAGGGCAAGGTCATCGGCGTGCTCCGCGAGGAGCAGCGGGTGATCGTCGAGGGTGTCAACCGCGTGAAGAAGCACACCAAGGCGGCGCCGCAGGGCGGCGACGCCACGGGCGGCATCATCACGACCGAGGCCCCGATCCACGTGTCCAACGTGATGCTGGTCGAGGGCGACGGCGTGACCCGCGTCGGCTTCAAGCGCGTCGAGGGGACCAAGCGCCGGGCCGACGGCTCGGAGTACTCCGTCGAGCGCGGCGTGCGCGTCTCGCGCACCACCGGCGAGGAGATCTGAGATGACCGAGACCACCGTCGCCGCTCCGGCGACCCCGCGCCTCAAGACGCGCTACCGGGAGGAGATCCTCCCCGCGCTCAAGAGCGAGTTCGACATCGCGAACGTCATGCAGGTGCCCGGCCTGACCAAGATCGTGGTCAACATGGGTGTCGGCGAGGCCGCTCGCGACTCGAAGCTGATCGAGGGCGCCATCCGCGACCTCACCGCGATCACGGGCCAGAAGCCGCAGGTCACGAAGGCCCGCAAGTCCATCGCGCAGTTCAAGCTGCGCGAGGGCATGCCGATCGGCGCGCACGTCACGCTGCGCGGCGACCGCATGTGGGAGTTCCTGGACCGCCTGCTCTCGCTGGCCCTGCCCCGCATCCGCGACTTCCGCGGGCTCTCGCCCAAGCAGTTCGACGGCCGTGGCAACTACACGTTCGGTCTCACGGAGCAGGTCATGTTCCACGAGATCGACCAGGACAAGGTCGACCGCTCGCGCGGCATGGACATCACCGTGGTGACCACCGCCACGACCGACGAGCACGGCCGCGCGCTGCTGAAGCAGCTCGGCTTCCCGTTCAAGGAGAACTGACATGGCGAAGACGTCGCTGAAGGTCAAGGCTGCCCGCAAGCCGAAGTTCGCGGTCCGCGGCTACACCCGCTGCCAGCGCTGCGGCCGGCCCCGCGCGGTCTACCGCAAGTTCGGTCTGTGCCGGATCTGCCTGCGCGAGATGTCGCACCGGGGCGAGCTGCCCGGCGTGACGAAGTCCAGCTGGTGACCTGCTTCACCTGACCTGCCATTCCCAGATCAAGCACGAGTCGCTGTAGGTCGCACCGCGTGCGCGGTGCGAAACCACGGTGGAGAAAGGCCTTGTGGCCATGACGATGACTGACCCGATCGCAGACATGCTCACGCGTCTGCGCAACGCCAACCAGGCGTACCACGACTCCGTCGAGATGCCGTACAGCAAGCTCAAGGCGGGCGTCGCGGAGATCCTCCGTCAGGAGGGCTACGTGACCTCGTTCGAGGTGACGGACAACGTCGACCCCAAGACGGGCGAGGCGGCTGTGGGCAAGACCCTGACGATCACGCTGAAGTACGGCCGCAACCGCGAGCGTTCCATCGCCGGTGTGCGCCGCATCAGCAAGCCCGGCCTCCGGGTGTACGCGAAGTCCACGAGCCTCCCCAAGGTCCTCGGTGGCCTGGGCGTCGCGATCATCTCGACGAGCCAGGGACTGCTGACCGACCGCCAGGCCAACCAGAAGGGCGTGGGTGGGGAAGTCCTCGCCTACGTCTGGTGACGAGAGACCGAGAGAGGAGAGAAGAAGCATGTCGCGCATTGGCAAGCTCCCCATCACGGTCCCGTCCGGTGTGGACGTCGCGATCGACAACAGCCTCGTGACGGTGAAGGGTCCCAAGGGCACCCTGACCCACACGGTGCCGGCGCCGATCACGATCGAGAAGAACGAGGGTGTCCTCGAGGTCCGGCGACCGAACGACGAGCGCGAGAGCCGCTCGCTGCACGGCCTGACCCGCACCCTGGTCGCCAACATGGTGACCGGCGTGACCGACGGCTACGAGAAGAAGCTCGAGATCGTCGGCGTCGGCTACCGCGTGCTGTCGAAGGGCCCGACCCAGCTGGAGTTCCAGCTCGGGTACAGCCACTCGATCACCGTGGACGCCCCCGCCGGGATCACGTTCACCGTCGACGGTCCCACCAGGCTCGGTGTCCAGGGCATCGACAAGCAGCTCGTCGGTGAGACCGCGGCGAAGATCCGCAAGCTCCGCAAGCCCGAGCCCTACAAGGGCAAGGGTGTCCGCTACGCGGGCGAGCAGGTCCGCCGCAAGGTCGGAAAGGCAGGTAAGTGACGATGGCCATCTCCCTTGCCAACAACAAGCACACCGCGGCGCGGGTCAAGTCCCGCCTGCGTCGTCAGGTCCGTGGTCGCAAGCGCATCGCCGGTACGGCGGAGCGCCCGCGCCTCGTGGTGACGCGCAGCGCCAAGCACATCTCCGTGCAGGTGGTCGACGACGTGATCGGCAAGACCCTCGTGTCTGCGTCGACGATGGAGGCGGACCTCCGCTCCCTCGACGGCGACAAGACGGCGAAGGCGAAGCGGGTCGGCGAGCTCGTCGCCGAGCGCGCGAAGTCCAACGGTGTCGACGCGGTCGTGTTCGACCGCGCCGGCAACCGCTACCACGGTCGCGTCGCGGCCCTCGCGGACGGTGCCCGCGAGGGTGGGCTGACCTTCTGATCGCGAAGACGAACCAGAGAGAGAAGAGGAAAGTCTCATGAGCGGACCCCAGCGCGGACGCGCCGGCGGCGAGCGCCAGGGCGGTGACCGTCGCGGAGGACGCGACGATCGCCGTGGTGGCGGCGCCGACAAGACCGCCTACATCGAGCGCGTCGTCGCGATCAACCGTGTCGCCAAGGTCGTGAAGGGTGGTCGTCGCTTCAGCTTCACCGCCCTGGTGATCGTCGGTGACGGTGACGGCATGGTCGGCGTCGGCTACGGCAAGGCCAAGGAGGTGCCCGCGGCGATCGCCAAGGGCGTCGAGGAGGCGAAGAAGGCGTTCTTCCGCGTGCCCCGCATCCAGGGCACGATCCCGCACCCCGTGCAGGGCGAGAAGGCGGCCGGCGTCGTCTTCCTGCGTCCGGCCGCCCCCGGTACCGGTGTCATCGCCGGTGGTCCGGTGCGCGCCGTGCTCGAGTGCGCGGGCATCCACGACGTGCTGAGCAAGTCGCTCGGCTCGTCCAACCAGATCAACATCGTGCACGCCACGGTCGAGGCCCTCCGCATGCTGGAGGAGCCCGAGGCGGTGGCCGCGCGACGTGGTCTGCGGGTCGAGGACGTCGCCCCGGCCGCCCTCCTCAAGGCGCGGGCCGAGGTGCCCGCCGCCACGGGGGTGAACGACTGATGCGTCTCAAGGTCGAGCAGAAGAAGTCGGGCATCGGTCGCAAGCAGAACCAGCGCGACACGCTGCGCACGCTGGGTCTCAAGCGCATCGGCGACGTCGTCGTCAAGGAGGACCGCCCGGAGATCCGCGGCATGGTCCACACGGTCCGTCACCTGGTGACGGTCGAGGAGGTCGACTGATGACGCTGAAGATCCACCACCTGCGTCCTGCCCCCGGTGCCAAGACCGCCAAGACCCGCGTGGGTCGCGGTGAGGGCTCGAAGGGCAAGACCTCGGGCCGCGGTACCAAGGGTACGAAGGCTCGTTACCAGGTCCCCTCGGCCTTCGAGGGTGGCCAGATGCCGATCCACATGCGGCTGCCGAAGCTCAAGGGCTTCAAGAACCCGTTCAAGGTCGAGTTCCAGGTCGTGAACCTGGACCGCGTGAGCGAGCTCTTCCCCGAGGGCGGCGAGGTCTCCAAGGAGACCCTCGTGGCCCGCGGTGCGGTGCGCAAGAACCAGCCCGTCAAGGTGCTGGGCACGGGCGACATCACGGTCGCGGTCCAGGTCTCCGCGGACGCCTTCTCGGCGTCGGCGAAGCAGAAGATCGAGGCTGCCGGCGGTTCCGTGACCGTCGTCGGTGCGTGACGTCGTACCACTGATCGACGCAGGGCGTCGTCGGGCCTGACGGCCGGGCGGCGCCCTCGTCGCATCCCCACCCGACCACCGTCGAGACGGCTGTTAGGCTCTGCCGCGGCCCTCGGGGGACGGGTCCGAGGCCGTGTGCCACCAGGAAGAAAGAGGATCTCGTGCTGGGCGCCTTCGCCAACGCATTCCGGACACCGGACCTGCGTCGCAAGCTGCTGTTCGTCCTGTTGGTCGTCGTGCTCTTCCGACTCGGTTCGCAGGTCCCGTCGCCGGGCGTGCACGTGGACAACGTGCAGAGCTGCCTCAACCAGATCGAGGACCAGGGGCTCTACACCCTCATCAACCTCTTCTCGGGCGGGGCGCTGCTCCAGCTGACGATCTTCGCGCTGGGGATCATGCCGTACATCACGGCGAGCATCATCCTGCAGCTGCTGGTGGTCGTGATCCCGCGGCTGGAGGCCCTCAAGAAGGAGGGCCAGTCCGGCCAGGCGAAGATCACGCAGTACACGCGCTACCTGACCCTGGCGCTCGCCGTCCTGCAGGCCACCGGCATCGTGGCGCTCGCCCGGAGCCGCCAGCTGCTCCAGGGCTGTGAGCAGCCGCTGCTGCACGCCGAGGACAGCCGCCTCACCTTCCTCGTCATGGTCGTCACCATGACCGCCGGCACCGCCGTCATCATGTGGCTCGGTGAGCTCATCACCGACCGCGGCATCGGCAACGGCATGTCGATCCTCATCTTCTGCCAGGTCGTCGCGACGTTCCCCGGCTCCCTGTGGGCCGTGCGGGAGTCGCAGGGCTGGGGCACCTTCGCGATCGTCATGGCGATCGGTCTCGCGATCGTGGCGGCCGTCATCTTCATCGAGCAGGCGCAGCGCCGCATCCCCGTGCAGTACGCGCGGCGGATGGTGGGGCGCCGCATGTTCGGCGGCAGCTCGACGTACATCCCGCTCAAGGTCAACCAGGCCGGCATCATCCCCGTCATCTTCGCCAGCTCGCTGCTCTACCTGCCGGCGATGGCGGCGCAGTTCAACGCGACGTCCGACTCCGGGTGGGTGCGGTGGATCAACGAGCACTTCGTGCGCGGCGACCACCCGCTCTACATGGCGGTCTACTTCGCGCTCATCATCTTCTTCACGTACTTCTACGTCTCGATCACCTTCAACCCGAAGGAAGTCGCGGACAACATGAAGAAGTACGGCGGCTTCATCCCCGGGATCCGGGCGGGCAAGCCGACCGAGGACTACCTGTCCTACGTCCTGTCCCGCATCACGCTGCCGGGCGCGCTCTACCTGGGCCTCATCTCGCTGATCCCGCTGATCGCGTTCGCGGTGATCGGGGCCAACCAGAACTTCCCGTTCGGCGGCACGTCGATCCTCATCATGGTCGGCGTCGCCCTCGACACGGTGAAGCAGGTGGAGAGCCAGCTCCAGCAGCGCAACTACGAAGGATTCCTCCGCTGATGCGTCTCATCATCATGGGCCCCCCCGGGGCCGGCAAGGGCACGCAGGCCAAGGGCGTCGCGGCGCGCTACGGCATCCCTGCCATCTCGACCGGCGACATCTTCCGCGCCAACGTCTCCGAGGGCACCCCGCTGGGGCTCGAGGCGAAGCGCTACATGGACGCCGGCGACTACGTGCCCGACTCGGTCACGAACAACATGGTGCGCGACCGCCTGGCCGAGGACGACGCCGCCGGCGGGTTCCTGCTCGACGGGTACCCGCGGACGCTGGCGCAGGTCGCCGAGCTCGACGGCATGCTCGAGGCGAGCGGCACGGCCCTCGACGCGGTGCTCGTGCTGACGGTCGACGACGACGAGCTGGTGAAGCGCCTCGTGCTGCGCGCGCAGACCGACGGCCGCACGGACGACACCGAGGAGGTCATCCGTCACCGTCAGGACGTCTACAACGAGCAGACGGCCCCCCTCATCGAGGTGTACGCCGAGCGCGGCCTCCTCGTGCGCGTCGACGGAATGGGCGAGGTCACCGAGGTGGCCGAGCGCATCGCGACCGCGCTCGACGGCGCTCGCGCCTGACACCGCCGCACCTGCCATGGGTCTCCTGCGGCGCGGCGTCGAGCTGAAGACGCCGGCGCAGCTCGACGCGATGCGCCAGGCCGGCCTCGTCGTCGGTCGCACGCTGGAGCTGCTGTCCGTCCGGGCCGCCCCGGGGATGACGACGGCCGAGCTCGACGCCCTGGCGGAGGAGAGCATCCGCTCCGCCGGGGCGGTGCCGTCGTTCCTGGGCTACCAGGGGTTCCCGGCGTCGATCTGCGTGTCGGTGGGCGACGAGGTCGTCCACGGCATCCCCGGACCGCGCGTGCTGCGCGAGGGCGACGTCGTCTCCATCGACTGCGGCGCCATCGTGGACGGCTGGCACGGCGACGCCGCGGTGACCGTGGTGCTCGGCGAGGTCGCCCCCGAGGTGGCCGAGCTCGTCCGGGTCACCGAGGACGCCCTGTGGCGCGGGATCGCCGCGCTGCGTCTCGACGGCCGGGTCGGCGACGTGTCCCACGCCGTGGAGTCGTACGTCCGCTCGTGCGGCTCGTACGGCGTGGTCGAGGACTACACGGGCCACGGGATCGGCTCGGCGATGCACCAGCCGCCGGACGTGCCGAACGTGGGGCGCCCGGGCCGCGGCCCCCGGATCGTCGAGGGCATGGCCCTGGCCATCGAGCCGATGGTCACGCTCGGCTCTCCGGTCAACGACACGCTCGACGACGACTGGACCGTCGTGACGCGGGACGGGAGCGCCGCCGCCCACTTCGAGCACACGACGACGGTGACCGCGACCGGGGTGTGGGTGCTGACCGCCCTCGACGGCGGGGCGAAGAGGTTGGCGGATGCAGGGATCCCGTACGGCGGCAGGTAGGTTGTCGCCGCTCGGGGCAGCGTCGCGCCGGGCTCCCTGTCGGCCCCTCCCGCGCAAAGGCACCTCGCCGTGATCCTCAAGACCTTCGGGTGGTCCTTCGCGATCACCGTCGCCGGCCTCGTCGGCGCCTTCCTCTACGGCTCCCGTGACGGCACCTCGGCCGCGTTCAGCGCGCTCTCGGTCGCGGCGATCCTCATCGTCCTCGAGGTCTCGCTCTCCTTCGACAACGCCGTGGTCAACGCCAAGGTGCTGAACAAGATGTCGAAGTTCTGGCAGACCATGTTCCTCACCGTCGGCATCCTCATCGCCGTCTTCGGCATGCGCCTGGTGTTCCCGTTCCTCGTGGTGTGGGCCTCCGCGGGCCTCAACCCCGTCGACGCCTGGGACCTCGCGATGGCCGGCGGTCACGGGGAGGGCTCCTACGCCTACATCCTCGAGGAGGCCCACCCGATCATCGCGGCCTTCGGCGGCATGTTCCTCATGATGATCTTCCTCGACTTCTTCACCGACGACGAGAAGGAGCACCACTGGCTGGGCCCGATCGAGCGCCCGTTCCAGCGCCTCGGCGCGGTCAGCGGCATCTCGGTGGCGATCGCGCTGGCGCTGCTGGTCATCGTCGGTGAGGTCTTCCGCCGTACCCAGCCCGAGGAGTTCACCGCCGAGGAGTTCGGCAGCGTGCTGCTCGCCGGCATCCTCGGCCTCCTGACCTACCTGGTGGTCAAGGGCCTGGGCGACGCCTTCGAGTCGTCGTCGGGCCTCATGGACGACGAGGACGAGGACGACGACGGGGCGCTCGCGCCCGCCCAGGTGTCCGGCGCCGAGGTCGCGCTCGCCACGGGCAAGGCCGCGTTCTTCATGTTCCTCTACCTCGAGGTGCTCGACGCGAGCTTCTCCTTCGACGGCGTCATCGGCGCGTTCGCCATCACGACCGACCCGATCGTCATCGCGATCGGCCTCGGCGTGGGCGCGCTCTACGTCCGGTCGATCACCGTCTACCTCGTGCGCAAGGGCACGCTCGCGGAGTACGTCTACCTCGAGCACGGCGCGCACTGGGCCATCGGCGCGCTGGCGGTGCTGCTGTTCGTCACGATGGGCGTCTCGATCCCCGAGGTCGTCACCGGCCTGATCGGTGTCGTCATCATCATCTCGGCCCTCGCCTGGAGCATCCGCGAGAACAGGCTGCACCCCGAGGAGAAGCACGAGGTCCACGTCTGACCCGCCGTCACGGTCGGGGCCCCTCTAGGCTCGTGGGGGCACCCGACCGGCGGGTGGAGGAGGAGGCAGGCGCAGCATGGGAGTGACGCTCCGCAAGGGTGGCAACGTCTCGTTGGCGAAGGCGGCGGGCGCGCCCCTGACCAAGCTGCGGATCGGGCTGGGCTGGGACGTGCGCGTCACGACCGGCGTCGACTTCGACCTGGACGCCTCGGCGCTGCTCGTCGGCGAGGACGGCAAGGTCCTCAGCGACCAGCACTTCGTCTTCTACAACAACCTGACCTCGCCCGACGGCTCGGTCCACCACAGCGGTGACAACACCACCGGCGAGGGCGACGGGGACGACGAGACCATCGAGGTCGACCTGCCGACGGTGCCCGAGCGCGCGGTGCGCGTCGTCTTCCCGGTCTCCATCCACGACGCGGACCTGCGCGGTCAGAGCTTCGGCCAGGTCAGCGGCGCCTTCATCCGCGTCGTCGACGCGGTGCGGGAGATCGAGGTCGCGCGGTTCGACCTGACGGAGGACGCGAGCACGGAGACGGCCATGATCTTCGGCGAGCTCTACCGCCGCGAGGGCGACTGGAAGTTCCGTGCCATCGGCCAGGGCTACGCCTCCGGGCTGCTCGGCATCGTGCACGACTTCGGCGTCGACGCCAGCTGAGTGGCGCCCGCTCCTACGATGGCCGCATGAGCTCCCCCTGGCCCGACCGTCGTCGCCGGCGCGGGGGAGCGGACCTGCTCGAGCGGGCCCTCGAGGCCCGCGCCCAGCTGCAGGAGCAGTTCTTCCGCGTCGACCAGCTGCAGCGCGACGTGGGCGGCACGGTCGCGCAGTACGCCGCGCTGCTGCCCGACCGCGCGCGCTCCACGGGCGTGGTGCCCGGGTGGCGCCAGCTCGACGAGCGGGCCAGCGAGGCGGTGCTCGCCTACCTGGGCGTGCTCGACGCGCACGACCCCGTCGAGGAGCTCGACCCCTACCGCGTGGGTGCGGCCATCACGGCGTTCGAGCGGGGGGTGCCGGCCCTGCGCGAGGTCGCCGAGGCCGTCGACCGCTATCTCGACCAGTACGGCGCGGAGCTCGGCCGGGTGGGTGCGGTCCGCGAGCGCCTGGCGCGCCGCCTGGCCGCGGCCCAGGAGTCCGTCACCCGCGCCGAGGCGGCCTGGCGCGCCATGGCCGAGGAGGGGTTCAGCCTTCCGGAGGCGGACGAGGCGCTCGCCCGCGCGCGCGTCGCGGCCCGCAAGCTGGCCGAGATCGCCGACCGGCTGGGGCCCGACGACGCGGAGGAGCCGGCCGCGGTCGTGGAGCGGCTCGCCGAGGAGGCCCGCTCCCTGGCCACCGAGCTGCCCGCCCGCCTGCGCACCCTGGCCCAGCGGATCCCGTCGCTGGCCACGCGCATCGACGCCGTCACGACCCGCTCCGAGCGCATGGGGGAGCACATGTCGGGCCTGCGGCGGGAGTTCTCCTACGCCAGCTGGGACGACCTGGCGCGCGCCGAGGAGGAGCTGCGCACCCGCCTCGCCTCGGCGCGCGAGGGCCTGGAACCGCTGCGGCGCCTGCACGCCGCCGGAGACCACGCCGGGGCGTTGGCCGCGCTGGGGCGTGTCGAGGGGGACGTGCGACGCGCCTCCGAGCTGGTGGACGCCCCACGGCTGCGGCTCGAGCGGCTGCGGGAGGTGAAGCGCGACCCGCAGGCCCTCCTCGAGCGCGCCCGCTTCGCCCTGCGCGACGCCCGGCTGCTGCTGCGGCGCGGCGCGCCCCAGCCGTGGGGCGGGCGCCTCGACGCCCTCGCCCACGAGCTCATCGCCGTCGAGGGCCTGCTCGAGGGTGCCCACCCCGACTACTGGCAGCTGCTGACGCGGGTGGAGCGGATCCACGCGGGCGTCGACGGCCTCGTCGCCGACTTCCGGGCCGACCAGGCGGGCCGTACCCGGCGGTAGCCGCAACGCCCCGTCGGCCGTCCACCCGGGCGACCCGTCGCGTTTCCCGATCACCCGTATCCTGCCCTCCGTTTCGCTGCCCGGGGGTCGGCAGCGGTGAGGAGGGGGCTGTGCAGCACTTCGGGCATCTCGGTGAGGAGCTGAGGGCCGACCTCTTCAGCATCCCCCCGGAGCACTTCGGGCGGGACGCGGAGCGGGAGCTGCTCGCCGTGGCGCTCGGAGCCACGCTCTACACGCCGGCGACGCGGCCGACGATCGAGCGGGACCTGCCGCGCGCGGCCGCCCACGGGGTGATGTGCTCCGTGCTCTGCCTCGAGGACGCGATCGCCGACGGCGACGTCGAGTTCGCCGAGAAGAACCTCGCGCACCAGCTGGGCCGGCTCTTCGAGTCGGGTGCCCCGCGCCCGCTGGTGTTCGTGCGGGTGCGGAACCCCGACCAGGTGCACCGCCTCGTGGAGGGCCTGGGGGACCAGGCCGACGGGCTCGACGGGTTCGTGGTCCCCAAGTTCACCGCCGCCTCGGCCCCGTTCCTCGACGCCGTCGCCGAGGCGTCGCAGCGCACGGGCAGGAGGCTGTGGGTCATGCCCGTCATCGAGTCGCCCGAGGTGTTCGCGATCGAGACCCGCACCGAGGCCCTCGTCGGTGCCCGGGACCTGCTGCACGCGCACCGGGCCGACGTGCTCGCCGTGCGCATCGGGGCAACCGACCTCTCCTCGATGCTCGCACTGCGCCGCCCGGCCGACATCACCGTGTACGACGTCGCCCCGATGGCCTCGGTCATCGGCGACATCGTCAACGTGATGGGCCGTCGCGACGGCACGGGCTTCGTCGTGACCGGCCCCGTGTGGGAGCACTTCGACAACGGCGAGCGCCTGTTCAAGCCCCAGCTGCGGGAGACGCCGTTCACGGCCCCGGCGGAGCGCGTGCTGCGGCGCCGGCTCATCAGCAAGGGCCTCGACGGCCTCATCCGTGAGGTCGCGCTGGACCACGCGAACGGCCTGTTCGGCAAGACCGTCATCCACCCCTCCCACGTGGCGGCGGTGCACGCGCTCAGCGTGGTGACGCACGAGGACCACACCGACGCCCTCGACGTCGTGGAGGCCCGCCGCGGCGGCGGCGTCTCGGCGTCGCGCTACGGCAACAAGATGAACGAGGCGACCCCGCACACGGCGTGGGCGGAGTCGGTGCTGCTGCGGGCGCGCGCGTTCGGCGTGGCCGCCGAGGACGTCACCTTCGTGGACCTGCTCGAGGCCGGGGTGCGCCTGTGAGCACCTGGACGGGCGCCTGGACGGCGGAGCGGCTCGGGGTCGAGGTGGTGGCCGCCGACCGCGTGGACGGCGCCGGGCCGGCGCTGACCGACCTGTTCGGCCTCGCGCTGCGGGTGAACCCGCGCCGCCCGCACCTGCTGGTCTCGACCGTGCTGGCCAAGCACGTGCCGACCGACCCCCGCGTGGTCCGCGCCGCGGGCCTGCTGCTGGGCCTCGAGGTCGCGGCCCACCTGGGCCGACTGGGGGCCGGCGCCGACGACGCGCTCGCGCCCGTGCGAGCCGGGCTCGTCGAGGTGCTGCGCGGCGGCGCGGAGGAGGAGGCCACCGCGGCGCTCGACGCCGCGGCGGCCGACGCCTGTGCCACGGTGGCCGGCGGTGACGGCCTCGTCCTGGGGTACGCCGAGACCGCGACCGCGCTGGGCCACCTCGTGGCCTGCGCCCTGCGCGTGCCGTCCGTGCACTCCACCCGGCGCCGGGTGCCCGGTGCCGTGCCCGCCCTCGGGTTCGACGAGGCCCACTCCCACGCCACCGAGCACCTCGTGGTGCCCGACGACGCGGCGCTGCTCGCCGCGCCCGGCCCCGCCGTGCTGGTTGACGACGAGCTGTCCACCGGGCGCACCGCGCTGGGCACGATCCGCGCCCTGCACGCGGTGGCGCCCCGCGAGGTCTACGTCATCGCCGCCCTCGTCGACGTCCGCCGGGCGGAGGACCGCGCGGCGCTCGCCGCCGCCGCCGCCGAGCTCGGCGCGCGGATCGAGGTCGTCGCGCTCGCCGCGGGCGAGGTCCGCGTGCCCGCCGGGGCGACGGCGCCGGGGGCGTCCGCCGTACCGCTGCCGTCGGAGGGGGCGTCCGCACCTCGCCCGGCCCCGGTCGAGGTCCCGGACCCCGGGGACGCCTGGCCCGTGGGGGTGCGCGAGTCCGGCCGCCACGGCTTCGCGCCGGAGGACGAGGCGCCGCTGCGTGCGGCCGCCGAGGCCGTCGCGGCCGCGGTGGCGGCGCGCCTGCCGCAGGACCCGGACGGCACCGGCGAGGTGCTGGTGCTGGGCACCGAGGAGCTCATGTACGCCCCGCTCGAGGTGGCGGACGCGCTGCGGCGCGCGGGCGTGCCGACCCGCTTCTCGACCACGACCCGCAGCCCCGTCCAGGTGCGCGACGTGGCCGGCTACGCGGTGCGCTCGGGCGTGCGCTTCGTCGCCCACGACCGGGACGCCGACGGGTACGGCGAGGCCGACCGCTTCGCCTACAACGTCGCGTCCCGCCCGTGGCGCGCGATCGTCGTGGTGCTCGACCGCCCGTCGGCCACCGCGGCGCTGCGCGGCCCGGACGGGCTGCTGGCCGCGCTGTCGCCCCACGCGCCGGCGGTGCTGCCGGTCGTGCTGCCCGTCGACGCCGCCGGGCCGGGGCCGCTGCGGGGACCGGACTTCGGCTCGTACGCCGCGGACGAGGTCGGCTGGCTCCTCACGGACCTGTCCCACGTCACGCTGGAGGGCGGCCGCGAGGAGCGCGAGCGGGCCATCCAGTCCGGCGAGGCCCACTACGCCGAGTCGCTGCCGACGGAGTACCGCCCCGACGCGGCCTACCGGGCGCTCTACGCCGAGCAGGTCGGCGCCGTCGCCGACCGGGTCGCCGCCGCGGTGGTGACGGTCGGCGACCTGGCCCGCACCACGCGCGGGCGCGACGACCTCGTCGTCGTGTCGCTGGCCCGGGCCGGCACGCCCATCGGGATCCTGCTGCGGCGCTGGGCCGCGCGGCAGGGCTGGGACTGGCCCCACCACGCCGTCAGCATCGTGCGTGACCGGGGGATCGACCTCACGGCGCTGCGCTGGCTGGTGGACCGCTACGACCCGCGCCGGCTCCTCATCGTGGACGGCTGGACGGGCAAGGGCGCGATCGCGCGCGAGCTCGCGGCGGCCGTGGCGAGCGCCAACGACCGGCTGCGCCTGGGCGAGCGGGGCGTGCCCGCCGACCTCGCCGTGCTCGCCGACCCGGGGGAGTGCGTGGAGCTCTTCGGCACCCGCGACGACTTCCTCATCCCGTCGGCCTGCCTCAACAGCACGGTGTCGGGGCTCGTCTCCCGCACCGTGCTCAACACCGACCTGATCGGGCCGCACGACTTCCACGGCGCGAAGTTCTACGCCGAGCTCGCCGACGAGGACGTCTCGGGCGACTACCTCGACGCCGTCACCGCGGCGTTCGACGCGGTCGAGGACGACGCGCGGCGGGAGGCCGAGCGCCTCCTCGCGAGCGACCGCACGCCCACGTGGTCCGGCTGGGCCGCGGCGGAGAAGCTGCAGGCCGAGCACGGCCTGCCGAGCGTCAACCTGGTCAAGCCCGGCGTGGGGGAGACCACCCGCGTGCTGCTGCGCCGGGTGCCCTGGCGGGTGGTGGTGCGGCCCGGCCGCGACGCCGACCTGCGCCACGTGCGCCTGCTCGCCGCCGAGCGCGGCGTGCCCGTCGTGGAGGTGGACGACCTGCCCTACAGCTGCGTCGGCATCATCCGCCCGACCGAGCAGGACGGCTCGTGAGCGGCGTCGGCCTGCTGGTGGCCTCCGACCTCGACCGCACGCTCGTCTACTCGGCCGCCGCCATGCAGCTGGGCGAGGCCGTGGCGGAGCCCGTCTGCGTCGAGGTGTACGACGGGCGGCCGACCAGCTTCATGGACCCCGCGGCCCTCGAGGCGCTCGCCGCGCTCTCCGCGCGCACCCCGTTCGTGCCGGTGACGACGCGCACCCGCGAGCAGTTCGGGCGCATCGTGCTGCGCGGCGTGCGCTCCACCCACGCCGTCACGACGAACGGCGCGGTCATCCTCGACGGCGGGACGCCCTGCCCCGAGTGGGCGGCCGAGGTGCGCCGACGCACGGCGGGGGGCGCGTCGTACCTCGACGCCACCCGCGCGCTGCGGCCCGTCTGGGAGCGCCCGTGGGTGCGCAAGGTGCGCGACGCGGAGGAACAGTTCTGCTACGCCGTGGTCGAGCCGGCGCTGACCCCCGCGGAGTGGTACGACGAGCTGGCCGAGGCCACGACCGCGCTCGGCTGGGTGCTGTCGGTGCAGGGCCGCAAGGCGTACGTGATCCCGCCCGGGCTCACCAAGGAGGCCGCGGTCGCCGAGGTCGCCCGGCGCACCGGCGCCCGCGCCGTCGCCGCCGCCGGGGACTCGTGGCTGGACGCCGGCATGCTCGCCGCCGCCGACCACGCCGTTCGCCCGGCGCACGGCGAGCTGCACGCGCAGGAGTGGTCCGCGCCGGGCCTGCGGGTGACCACCGCCGCCGGCGGCCGGGCTGCGGCGGAGATCGTCGCCGCGTTCGACGGATGGGAGCGCGAGGCGACGCCGGGGTGGTCTACGGTGTCGTCCGACCCCCTCCCCTGACGACGGAGACCGATCACGTGGCGCCTCCAGGACCTCCGGGTCCCTCCCTCCGCGTCGGCGTCGGCGGTGAGTCCCGCGACTTCGCTCCCGGGACGACCGTGACGATCGGCCGCGACCAGACCTGCACCCTCGTGCTCGCGCACGGCGACGTCTCGCGGCGCCACGCCGAGCTGCGCTTCGAGCGCGGCTCGTGGTGGGTCGTGGACCTGGGCAGCACCAACGGCACCCTCGTCGACGGCCGGCGCGTCGGCGAGCTGGCGGTCCCGCCCGGTCGCCCGCTCGACGTGCTCGTCGGCGGCACCCGCGGCGTGCCGCTGCGCGTGCAGGCCGCCGGCGCCCCGGCGCCGCAGCGCGGTCCGGCCGGGCCCCCGCCGTACGCCGCCCCCGGGCGGGCGCCCCAGCCGCCCCCGCTCCACCAGGCCCCGCCGCCCCACCAGCCGCCGCCCCAGCAGCCGCCGCCGCTGCACCAGCCGCCGCCGCGCCACCCGGCGCCCCCGCCGGCCGAGGACCGCACGATGGCCGCCGGCGCGCCAGCGGCGTTCCCGGGAGGCGAGGGCGTCCCGGGGCACGGCGGTGCCGCGGCCCGCACGGCGCCCCCCGGCCAGTTCGCGCACGGCCAGCCGCTGCTGCGCGGGCCGGTGGTCGCCGGGCGCACGTTCACGATCGGCCGCGCCCAGGGGTGCGACGTCGTGCTCGACGACCCGCTGGTCTCGCGGCGCCACGCGGCGATCGAGCTCGGCCAGGCCGCCGTGCTGCGCGACCTCGGCAGCTTCAACGGCACCTACGTCAACGGCTCCCGGCTGCAGGGCGCGGTCGGGCTCTCGCCCGGCGACGAGGTCATCGTCGGCAACCAGACCTTCACCTGGACCGGCGGGCAGCTGCTGGCCCGCAACACCCGCTCGGACCTCACGCTCGTCGTCGAGGGCCTGACCACCGTGGTCAAGGGCGGGCGGCGCCTGCTCGACGGCGTCTCGCTCGAGCTCGGCCCGGCGTCGCTGACGGCGGTCATCGGCCCGTCGGGCTCCGGCAAGTCCACGATGCTCGGCGCCCTGACCGGCACCCGGCCCGCGACGTACGGCAACGTCATCTGGCAGGGCCACGACCTGTACGCCCACTACGACCAGCTGCGCCACCAGATCGGCCTCGTGCCGCAGCAGGACATCCAGCACCCGCAGCTCACGGTGCGCCAGGGCCTGTCGTACGCCGCGCGCCTGCGCCTGCCGCCCGACACCGGCTCCGCCGAGCGGGCCCAGCGCGTCGAGCAGGTGGTCGGGCAGATGCAGCTCGGCCGCCAGGTCGACAACCGCATCGGCACCCAGCTCTCCGGCGGGCAGAAGAAACGGGTCTCGATCGCGACCGAGCTGCTCACCGCCCCGCCGCTGCTCTTCCTCGACGAGCCGACCTCCGGCCTCGACCCGGGTCTGGACCGCGACGTCATGCACCTGCTGCGCGGGCTGGCCGACGAGGGCCGCGTGGTCGTCGTCGTCACCCACTCGGTGCTGGCGCTCGACGTGTGCGACAAGGTCGTCGTGATGGCCCCCGGCGGACGCATCGCCTACTCCGGGCCGCCCGACCGCGTGCTCGCGCACTTCGGCTGCAACGACTACCCCGAGGTCTTCGACCTGCTCGACGAGCCCGACCTGTGGCGCCGCATCCCGCCGCCGCCCGGCGCCCGGGCCGCGACCGGTGCCCTGCCGGTCGTGGCGAACGCCGCGCTGCCCTCGCCGCCGCGCCAGTCCTTCGCCCGGCAGTTCGCGACGCTCGTGCGCCGCACCCTGTCGGTGATCGCGTCCGACCGGATGCTGCTCGCCCTGCTGCTGCTCACCCCGCCCGCCATCGGCGGCCTCAGTCGGCTGGCGCAGGGCGGTGACGGGTTCGCGCTGGCCCGCACCGCTGACGACAACGGCCTGCTGCGCCCGGGGGAGGTGGTGCAGCGCCTGACGGTCTTCATCGTGGCCGCGGCCCTCATCGGCGCGGTCATGACGGTGTGGGCGCTGGTCAACGAGCGGGCGGTGTTCCGGCGGGAGTACGCCGTGGGGCTCTCGCCCGGCGTCTACCTGACGAGCAAGGTCGCCGTCTTCGGCGTGCTGTGCTTCCTGCAGGGGGTGGTGGTCACCTTCGTCGGCACGGTCGGCCTGCCCGGTCCGGACGACGGGGGAGTGGTCGGCCTCGGCTGGTTCGAGGTGGCGATCGCGGTGGGGCTCGTGTGCACGGCCGTGGCCGTGCTGTGCCTCGCGATCAGCGCGCTGCTGACGAGCTCGGAGCAGGGCATGCCCGCCCTCATCGGCGTCGTCATGACGCAGCTGGTCTTCTCCGGCGCGATCATCTCGGTCGCCGGGCGGGCCGTGCTGGAGCAGCTGGCCTGGCTCGCCCCGGCCCGGTGGGGGTACGCCGCGGCTGCCGCGACCGTGGACCTCAACCGGTCCAAGGAGGGCGCCGACGGCGTGCTGCTGGAGGGGGAGGAGCGCGACGTGCTCTACACCCCCGACGTGGACCAGTGGGTGCTCAACCTGTTCGTGCTCGTACTGCTGACCCTGGCGTTCGTGGTGCTGGGCTACCTCACGGTGCGGCGCAGCGCCCGCGCGCCGGAGTGAGGCCCGTCCGCGGCGCCGCGGCGTCGCCGAGACCCGCGTGCGCTGCGGGAACGTATCGGCATCGGCGAGCGTTGGAGGAGTACGAGCCCGTAGCATGACGGGCCCGCACCTCAGGAGGAGTGAGTCCCATGCAGAGCAACAACCCGGTGTTCAGGCGATCGGCCGAGTTCAACGGGTCGCGCGCCAACGGCACCCAGACCTACGCCGGCGGTGTCGGCTACGGCCAGCCCCAGGGACAGCCCTACGGCTACGGTGACCCGGCGTCGTGGGACATGTCCCGGGCCACCGCGCCCGCGCCGACCTCGGGCCGGATGACGATCGACACCGTCGTGCAGAAGACGGCGTTCTCGGTGGGCACCGTGATCCTCGTGGCGATGGCGACGTGGATCCTCACGCCCGACATCACGACCACCAACACGGACGCCATCGGCGCGCTCGGTGCCCTGGCCGGCCTCGGCGCCCTCGCGGCGTTCGGCCTCTCGCTCGTCAACTCGTTCAAGCGGCTCGTGAGCCCCGCGCTCGTCATGGCGTTCGCCGTGGCCGAGGGCGTCGCGCTCGGCGCGCTGAGCAAGATGTTCAACGGCGCGTTCGGCGGCGGTGTCGTCATGGGCGCCGTCATCGGCACCTTCGCGGCGTTCGCCGGCACGCTGGCGGCCTACAAGGTGCTCAACATCCGTGTCAGCGACAAGTTCCGCATCTTCGTCGTGGCCGCCATGTTCGGCATGGTCGGTCTCGGCCTGATGGAGCTGGCGCTCGGCATGTTCGGCGCCCAGATCGGCCTGTTCGGCTTCGGCGGCCTCGGCACGCTGACCGCGATCGTCGGTCTCGTGCTCGGTGTCTTCATGCTGATCCTCGACTTCGACTTCGTGGAGAAGGGCATCGCCGCCGGCCTCGACGAGCGCGAGTCGTGGCGAGCCGCCTTCGCGATGACGGTCAGCCTCGTCTGGATCTACACGAACCTGCTGCGCCTGCTGGCGATCTTCAGCCAGGACTGACGCGGCACCCGGCAGCACCCGCTCGACGCGAACGGCGCCGGTCCCCCTCGGGGGGCCGGCGCCGTTCGGCGTTCGTGACGACTCGCGGGCGCGGCGTCGTCAGGACCCGGTGGCGCTCGTCCCCACGGCGCCGTCCCCGTCCGCCCCGCCGGCTGCACCGCCGTCGACGGCGGTGAGGTGCGCCGGGACGGTCGGTGCGTGGTCCTCCGCCGACTCGGGGCCGACGGTGTCGGTGCCCGGCCGGCGGCGGCGGTGGCGCAGCTCGACCCAGCGGCCGCGGACGCCGCGGCGGTTGCCCGCGACCTCGGTGCCGCCGAGCTCGGTGCCGGGCGTGCGCACGGCCTCGATGGCCGCCTGCGCGATGGGCAGCACCCGCTCGCCGCGGAAGGCCTCCGGCAGCCGCTCGTCCTCGGGCGTCTCTCCGAGGGCCGCGAGCATCGAGGGCAGCAGGGAGGCCGCCATCTGCTCGTAGCCGTGGGCCGAGGGGTGGAACTGGTCGGGCCCGAACAGCAGCGCGGGCGCCGCCTCGAACTCCGGGCCCAGCACGGAGCCGAGCGACACCGTGCGGCCGTCCTCCTCGACGACGGCGATCGTCTGGCCGGCCGCGAGGCGGCGCGACCACGACCGCGCGATCTGCTTCAGCGGCGGGGGGACGGGCTTGACGGTGCCCAGGTCCGGGCACGTGCCGACGACCACCTCGCAGCCGGCCGCGCGGAAGCGCCGTACCGCCTCGGCGAGGTGCTGCACCGACTCCGACGGCTTCACGGTGTGGGTGACGTCGTTGCCGCCCACGACGATGACGGCCACGTCCGGCTCGACGGGCAGGGCGCGGTCCACCTGCGGCGGGAGGTCGCTCGACTTGGCGCCGACGACGGCCAGCGTGCGCAGGTAGACCCGGCGGTCGGCGTGCACGGCCAGGCCCGACGCCAGCAGCGCGCCGGGGGTCTGCTCGACGCTCTCGACGCCGTAGCCCGCGGCGAGCGAGTCACCGAGCAGGACGACCTTGTAGGCGGGGCCGGGGCGCCCGCGGCCGTACCAGCCGGTGGAGTCCGGGGGCGGGTCCTCCCGCGGGTCGCCGATCGTCTTCCTCGCCACGGTCGCCTCGAAGCGGAGGAGCCCGTAGAGCCCCGCACCGACGACGGAGAGCCCTCCTCCGCCGTAGGCAGCGGCGGCCGCGAGCTTCCTGGCTGCTGCTGCTCTTCCCACCCCGCCACTCTACGGGGACCGCTGCGGCGCGGCGGGGGCTAGATTGCCCCCATGCAGTTCGTCACCTCCTTGCTCGAGCTCATCGGCGACACGCCCCTGGTGCAGCTCTCCCGCGTCCTCGACCGGCCCGCCGCGACCCCCGGGTCCGGTCCGCTGGTGCTCGCCAAGGTCGAGTACCTCAACCCCGGCGGCTCGGTGAAGGACCGCATCGCGACGCGCATGATCGACGCGGCCGAGGCCTCGGGCGAGCTCCAGCCCGGCGGCACCATCGTCGAGCCGACCTCGGGCAACACCGGCGTCGGTCTCGCGATGGTCGCCCAGCAGCGCGGCTACCGCTGCGTGTTCGTGTGCCCCGACAAGGTGAGCGAGGACAAGCGCAACGTGCTCCGCGCGTACGGCGCCGAGGTCGTCGTCTGCCCGACCGCCGTGGCGCCCGAGCACCCGGACTCCTACTACAACGTCTCCGACCGACTGGCCGCCGAGCCGGGCGCGTGGAAGCCGAACCAGTACGCGAACGTCCACAACCCGCGCTCGCACTACGAGACCACGGGCCCCGAGATCTGGGCGCAGACCGAGGGCCGCATCACCCACTTCGTGACGGGCGTCGGCACCGGCGGCACCATCTCGGGCACCGGGCGCTACCTCAAGGAGCAGAACCCGGCGATCCAGGTGATCGGTGCCGACCCGGCGGGCTCGGTCTACTCCGGCGGCACCGGCCGGCCGTACCTGGTCGAGGGCGTCGGCGAGGACTTCTGGCCCGACACCTACGACCGCGGCATCGCGGACCGCATCATCGAGGTCTCCGACGCCGACTCCTTCGCCTTCACCCGCCGCCTCGCCCGCGAGGAGGCGATGCTCGTCGGCGGCTCGTCCGGCATGGCCGCCTTCGCCGCCGTGCAGCTGGCCCACGAGCTCGAGGGCACGCCGGAGGGCGACGACGCCGTCATCGTCGTGCTGCTGCCGGACTCCGGTCGCGGGTACCTGACCAAGGTGTTCAACGACGAGTGGCTCGGGCAGTACGGCTTCCTCGCCGCGGCCTCGGACCGCACGGTCGGCCAGGTCCTGCGCGGCAAGAGCGGCTCGCTGCCCGACCTCGTGCACACCCACCCGGCGGAGACGATCGCCGAGGCCGTCCACATCCTCCAGGAGTACGGCGTGTCCCAGATGCCCGTGGTCCGCGCCGAGCCCCCGGTGGTCGCCGCCGAGGTCGCGGGCTCCGTCTCCGAGCGGGACCTGCTCGACGCGCTCTTCACCGGCTCGGCGCGCCTCACCGACCAGGTCGAGGACCACATGTCGCCCGCGCTGCCCACCATCGGCGCCTCGGCGTCCGCCGCCGACGCCGTGGAGGCGCTGGGCTCGGCGGACGCGCTGCTCGTGCACGAGGACGGCAAGCCGGTGGGCGTCGTGACCCGGCAGGACCTGCTCGCCCACCTGGCGCGCGGATGAAGGGTGCCCCCGGACCGCTGCGCCTCGCCGTCGTCAACGACTACGAGGTCGTCGTGGCGGGCCTGCTCCGCCTGCTGGAGCCCTACGACGCGCAGGTGCGCGTGGTGGAGGCCGCCGCGGGCGAGCGCGTGGGCGCGGACGCCGACGTCGTCCTGTTCGACACGTTCGCGCAGCCGTGGGCCGGGGTGCGTCTGGAGGACGTCGCCGAGCCCGGCACGCCCGTGGTCGCCTACACCTGGGACGACCGCGACGAGGTGCGGGCGGAGGCGCTGACCTGGGGCGCGGTCGCGTGCGTGCCAAAGTCGGTGGGCGCCGAGGAGCTGGTCGACCTGCTCGAGCGGGTGCGCGCCGGCGCGGTGCCGGGCGTCGTGCCCGCCGGTGCGGCGTCGCGTCCCCTCCGGCCTCGCGGCTGGCCCGGGATGGAGCACGGGCTGACGGAGCGGGAGTCCGAGGTGCTCGCCCTGCTCGCCGCCGGGCGCAGCAACACCGAGATCGCCGCGGCGCTGCACCTCAGCATCAACTCCGTGAAGACCTACCTGCGCCACGCCTACCGCAAGGCGGGCGTGAACCGGCGCAGCCAGGCGGTGCTCTGGGCGCTCGACCACGGGTTCGGTCCGACGGTCGCCCGCAGCCGCACGGCCGGCTCGTGATCGCGGGGATCGACACCGAGGTCCTGCTCCTCCTGCTGCTCGCCGGTCTCGTCGCCGGGTACGTCGACGCGGTCGTGGGCGGCGGCGGGCTCGTGCAGCTGCCCAGCCTGCTGCTGGCGCTGCCGACGGCGTCGCCGGTGGAGGTGCTGGCGACCAACAAGCTGGCCTCGGCGCTGGGCGTGACGGTGAGCGCCACGACGTACTTCCGGCGGGTGCGCCCGGAGCTCGGCACCTTCGGACCCCTCATGCTCACGGCCTTCGTGGGCTCCCTGGGCGGCGCCGGCGTGGCGTCGCTCATCCCGCGCGCGGCCTTCGAGCCGATCATCCTCGTGGTGCTCGTCGGCGTCGGTGCCTACGTGCTGCTGCGCCCCGACCTCGGCACGGTCACCGAGCTGCGCCTGGACCGGCGTGCCCACGTCGTCGCGGCCGCGCTCACCGGTCTCGTCGTGGGGTTCTACGACGGCGCCCTGGGCCCCGGCACGGGGTCGTTCTTCGTGCTGGCGCTGGTGGGCCTGCTCGGCTACGACTTCCTCACGGCCTCGGCCAACGCCCGCCTGGCCAACTGGGCGACGAACGTCGCGGCCCTCGCCGTCTTCGTGCCCCAGGGGGCGGTGCTGTGGGGCACCGGCCTCGTCGTCGGGGTGGCCAACATCGTCGGCAGCTACCTCGGCGCGCGCACCGCGGTGAGCCGCGGGTCGGGCTTCGTGCGCGTCTTCTTCGTGCTGGTCGTGGGCGGCTTCGCGGTGCGCATCGGTGGCGAGCTGGCCGGTCTCTGGGGCTGAGCGGGGTGGCCCGCTAGATTCACCCGGTGGCCATCGCCGGGGACATCGACCGCTTCCAGCGGCGCTTCCCGCCGTTGTCGGTGCCCCTCGCCGTCCTCTACAAGTACGGCGACGACCAGGGCGCCTACCTCGCCGCGATCATCTCGTTCTACGCGTTCCTCGGGATCTTCCCGCTCCTGCTGCTCGCCACCTCGATCCTCGGGTTCGTGCTGCAGGGCCAGCCCGACCTGCGCGAGGACGTGCTGAACTCCGCCCTCAGCAACTTCCCGATCATCGGGGACCAGCTCGGCCGGCCCGAGGGCGTGCAGGGCTCGGTGACCGCGATCGTCGTCGGCTCCATCGCTGCCCTGTACGGCTCGATGGGCCTGGGCCTGGCGCTGCAGAACGCGATGCACATCGCCTGGGCGGTGCCGCGCAACAGCCGACCCAACCCGTTCCTCCTGCGGTTCAAGAGCCTGCTGCTGCTCCTCGTGGGCGGCCTGTCGGTGCTCGCCGTGACGTCGGTGTCGGTGATCGGCAACAACACCGAGCTGCTCGGCGCCATCGGCCGGCTCGGCCGCGTGCTCATCAGCCTCGCCACGATCCTCGCGACCGGCCTCGTGCTGAGCGTGCTGTTCCGGCTCTCGGCGGCCCGCAGCCACAGCCTGTGGGCGGCGCTGCCGGGCGGGATGCTCGCCGCCGCGACCTGGCACCTGCTGCAGTACGCCGGGGCCGCCTACGTCACGCACGTCCTGGGCCGCACCTCGTCGATGAACCAGACCTTCGGCCTCGTGCTCGGCCTCATGGGCCTCATCTACGTCGCCTCGATCGTCGTGGTGCTCGCCATCGAGGTGAACGTCGTGCTGGCGCGCAAGCTCTACCCGCGCGCGTTGCTCACCCCGTTCACCGACGAGGTGGACCTGACCGAGGCCGACGAGCGGGCCTACACGGCGTACGCCCGCGCGCAGCGCCACAAGGGCTTCGAGACCGTGACGGTCAGCTTCGAGAAGGCCGATCCCGACACCGCGGACCCCGAGACGTGACGACGTCGTACCTCGTGCCCGCGGGCGACGGCGCGGCCGTCATCGAGGTGCGTCGGTCCCGCTTCCTCGCCACCGTGCGGCGCACGACGACCGAGGACGAGGCACGGGCCGTCGTCGACGGCCTGCGCCGCCGCCATCCCGACGCCCGCCACCACTGCTCCGCGCTGGCCCTCGGCCCGTGGGGGGCCGGTGGGTCCGTGCAGCGCGCCTCCGACGACGGCGAGCCGGCGGGCACGGCGGGGGCGCCGATGCTCGACGTGCTGCGCGGTCGGGAGGTCGGCGACGTCACCCTCGTGGTCACCCGCTGGTTCGGCGGGGTGCTGCTCGGGGCCGGGGGCCTGGTGCGGGCGTACGGCGACGCGGCCCGCGCCGGCGTCGACGCGGCCGGGCTGCGCCGCCGCTCGCGGCTGGTCGAGCTGGAGCTGGCCGTCGACCACGGCGCCGCCGGCCGGCTGGAGAGCGACCTGCGCTCGCGCGGGGTCGCGGTGCTCGACGTGGCCTACGGCGCGGGCGTCGTGCTCCGCGTGGGTGTGCCGGACGACGGGGCCGCAGCCCTCGAGCGAATCGTCGGCGAGCTGAGCGCCGGCGCCGTGCGGCCGGTCGCGGTGGGGGAGTCGTGGGTGGACGGGCCCGTGGAGCGGGCCCCGGGTCGGTCGACCTCGCCGTCGACGTAGACCCAGCGCCCCGCCCGCCGGGTGAACGTGCTGCGCTCGCTCAGCACCCCGGGGCCGTCCGGTCCGGTGTGGTGGGCCGCGAAGGCGACGACGCCGTCGGTGTCGTCCGCGCCGCCGGCCACGACCTCGAGCACCTCGAGCCGGGTCCACGTCGTCGCCGGGTCCGGCGTCACGTCGTCGGGCCGGGTGCGCGGGTGCCAGCTGCGGAACAGGTGGTCCGCGCCCTCGCGGCCGCCGACCGCGTGGGCGGTGTAGCGCGAGCGCATCAGCTCCTCGGCCGTCAGCGCGGCGGCGGCGCCGCGCAGCAGCCGGCCGCAGCAGGCGTCGTAGGTCGCGGGGAGGCCGCAGGGGCAGGGGCGGGCGAGGTCCACGCGCCGACGCTAGCCGCCCCCGGTGGAGGCTGGGCGGTGGAGGCCCGGCGGGGTGGCGCCGCTCACCCGTCGCGACTGGTCCCGTCGGGGGGCCGGGAATAAGGTTGCCCCGGCTAATGGTTGCGATCTGCAACCGTCCTGTGTGACGGGTGGCCGGACGACGAGAGGGTGGGGCGTGGCAGACGACGTGGAGGTGACCGGGCGACCGGCCCACGAGCAGCAGGTCCGCGGACGGCAGGTCCGTGGCCACTGGGCGGTGACCTTCGCGGTGCTGGCCGTCGCGGTGTCGGCCTTCACGCTGCTGCAGTCGATGGTCGTGCCGGTGCTCGGCCTCATCGCCGTGGAGATGGACACGGACACGTCCACCGCGACCTGGGTGCTGACGGCGTACCTGCTGTCGGCGTCGATCTTCACCCCGCTGCTGGGTCGCATCGGTGACGTGGTCGGCAAGCAGAAGATGCTCGTCGTCACCATGGGCGCGCTCACCGCCGGATCGGTGCTGGCCGCGCTCGCGACCGACATCCACGTGCTGATCCTCGCCCGGGTGCTGCAGGGCGCGGGCGGCGGTGTGCTGCCGCTGTCGTTCGGCATCATCCGCGACGAGTTCCCTGGGCGCAGCCGCGCCACGGCGCTCAGCGTGATCGCCTCGCTCGCCTCCGTCGGCTTCGGCGTCGGCATCGTGATCGCCGGCCCGATCGTCGACGCACTCGGCTACCACTGGCTCTTCTGGCTGCCGGGGATCGCCACCGCGATCGCCGCGCTGGCCACCGCCCTGCTCGTGCCCGAGTCGCCGGTGCAGGAGCGCACCCGGCTGCCGCTCGGTCCCGCCGTGCTGCTCGCGGGGTGGCTGGTGCCGCTCCTGCTGGCGGTCAGCCGGGGCAACGAGTGGGGCTGGGGCTCGCCGCTCGTCGTCGGCCTGCTCGTCGCCGCGGCCGTGCTCGTCGTGACGTGGGTGGTCGTCGAGAGCCGCGTCGCGGTGCCCATGGTCGACATGGTGATGATGCGCCGGCGCGGCGTGTGGACGACGAACCTCGTGGGTGCCTTCGTCGGGTTCGGCATGTTCTCCAGCTTCGGCTTCCTCCCGCAGTTCCTGCAGACCCCCGACGGCGCTGGCTACGGGTTCGGCGCCAGCATCACGGAGTCGGGCCGCATCCTGCTGCCCTCGGCGGTGATGAGCTTCCTGGTGGGCTTCGTGACGGCGTACCTCGTGCGCCGCGTCGGCGCCCGCGTCGTCATCGTCACCGGCACCCTGCTCTCCGCCGTCGCGTTCGCCTCGATCGCGACCTGGCACGACGAGGTGTGGCAGATCGTGGCCGCCATGACGGTCCAGGGCCTCGGCAGCGGGCTGGTGTTCGCGTCCATCGCGGGCGTCGTCATCGCCTCCGTGCCCGCCTCCCAGACCGGCGTCGCCTCCGGCATGAACGCCAACATCCGCACGATCGGCGGCTCGATCGGCTCCGCCGTCATGGCCGGCATCGTGACCGCGCACGTCGGCGCCGGCGGCTTGCCGTCGGTCGACGGCTACGTCATCGGCTTCGCGCTGCTGGCCGGCGGCATGGTCCTGGCCGCCCTCGCGGCGTGCGCGATCCCCGACCTGCGCACCCCCGGCGAGCGCCGTCGTACCACCCCCGTCGCGTCCTCCCAGCCCGCCGCCCCGGTGCTTGCGCCCGGGTCTAGCGTGGGGGCGTGACCCCTCCGACCACCCCGCCGCCCACCGCGGCGACCCTCGGCGAGCTCCGCGCCACCGGCTACGCGCCGCGCACGGTCAAGGCCGAGATCCGGGACAACCTCCTGGCCCGCCTCGCCTCCGGCGAGGACCCGTGGCCCGGCCTGCACGGCCTGCAGGACACCGTGCTGCCGCAGCTGGAGCGCGCCCTCATCGCCGGCCACGACGTGGTGCTGCTGGGTGAGCGCGGCCAGGGCAAGACCCGCCTCCTGCGCACGCTCGTGGGCCTGCTCGACGAGTGGCAGCCCGTCATCGCCGGCTCCGAGCTGGGGGAGGACCCCCTCGAGCCGGTCACGCCCGCGTCGCGCCGCCTCGCCGCCGAGCTCGGGGACGCGCTGCCGGTCGCGTGGCGCCACCGCAGCGAGCGGTACGCCGAGAAGCTGGCGACGCCCGACACCTCGGTCGCGGACCTCATCGGCGACGTCGACCCGATGAAGGTCGCCGAGGGCCGCCTGCTGGGCGACCCCGAGACCATCCACTTCGGCCTGGTGCCGCGCAGCCACCGCGGCATCGTGGCCATCAACGAGCTGCCCGACCTCGCGGAGCGCATCCAGGTCGCGATGCTCAACGTGATGGAGGAGCGGGACGTGCAGGTGCGCGGCTACGTCGTGCGCCTCGACCTCGACGTGCTCGTCGTGGCGTCCGCGAACCCGGAGGACTACACGAACCGCGGCCGCATCATCACGCCGCTGAAGGACCGCTTCGGCGCCGAGATCCGCACGCACTACCCGACCGAGCTCGACGACGAGGTCGCGGTGATCCGCCAGGAGGCCGACCTCGTCGCCGACGTGCCGGCCCACCTGCTGGAGATCCTCGCCCGCTTCACTCGGGCGCTGCGCGGCTCGTCGTCGGTGGACCAGCGCTCGGGCGTCTCCGCCCGCTTCGCCATCGCCGGCGCCGAGACCATCGCCGCGGCCGCCCTGCACCGCGCCACGCGCCGCGGCGAGGACGAGGCCGTGGCCCGCGTCGTCGACCTCGAGACCGCCGTCGACGTGCTCGGCGGCAAGGTCGAGTTCGAGTCCGGCGAGGAGGGGCGCGAGCGGGCGGTGCTCGACCACCTGCTGCGCACCGCGACCGCCGAGGCCGTGCGCCGGCACCTGCGCGGCCTGGACCTCGCCCCGCTCGTCGACGCCCTCGAGGCGGGCGCCTCCATCACCACGGGCGAGCAGGTCACCGCCACCGAGCTGCTCGACGGGCTGCCCCCGCTGCCGCCGAGCGGCGCGGGCGAGTCGGACCTGTACGACGCGATCGCCGAGCGGCTGGGCGCGACCACGCCGGGGCAGCGCGCGAGCGCGATCGAGCTGGCGCTGGAGGGTCTGTTCCTGGCCCGCAAGGTCGGCAAGGAGCAGGACACCGGCCGCACGACGTACGGGGTGGAGTAGCCCGTGGCGACGCGGGGCTCGCGCTACCAGCGCTACGCCGGCGGGGACCCGCTGGCGCCGCCCGTCGACCTCGCCGAGGCGCTCGACGCCATCGGCGAGGACGTGATGGCGGGCTACTCGCCGGAGCGTGCGATGCGCGAGCTCCTGCGCCGCGGCACCCGCGACCAGCAGGGTCTCGACGACCTGATGCGCCGCGTGGCGGAGAAGCGGCGCGAGCTGCTGGCCCGCCACGACCTCGACGGCACCCTGCGCGAGGTCACCGAGCTGCTCGAGCGGGCCGTGCTCGCCGAGCGCGGGCAGCTGGCCCGCGACGTCACCATGGACGACGCCGACCGCACGCTGCGCGAGATGCAGCTGGAGAACCTGCCGCCCTCGACGGCGGCCGCGGTGAGCGAGCTCGCGTCGTACGACTGGGCCTCGGGCGAGGCCCGCGAGACCTACGAGCAGATCAAGGACCTGCTGGGCCGCGAGCTGCTCGACCAGCGCTTCGCCGGCATGAAGCAGGCGCTCGAGGGCGCCAGCGACGCCGACCGCGCCGCGATCGCGGCGATGCTCACCGACCTCAACGCGCTGCTGGAGAAGCACGCCCGCGGCGAGGACACCGAGCAGGACTTCCGCGACTTCATGGACGAGCACGGGGAGTACTTCCCGGAGGACCCGCAGAGCGTCGAGGAGCTGGTCGACGCGATGGCCCAGCGGGCCGCGGCGGCGCAGCGGATGCTCAACTCGATGACGCCGGAGCAGCGCGCCGAGCTCATGGAGCTCTCCGCGCAGGCCTTCGGGTCGCCGGCGCTGCTCGACCAGCTCTCCCGTCTCGACGCCAACCTCCAGGACCTGCGCCCGGGCGAGGACTGGGGCGGGTCCGAGGACTTCGGCGGCTCCGAGGGGCTCGGGCTCGGCGACGGGACCGGCGCGCTGCAGGACCTCGCCGAGCTCGACGCGCTGGCCGAGCAGCTGGCGCAGTCCCACCCCGGCGCCCGGCTCGACGACGTCGACCTCGACGCCCTCGCCCGCCAGGTGGGCGACGACGCGGCCGTGGACGCCCGCACGCTGGCCGAGCTCGAGCGGGCGCTGCGCTCCTCGGGCTACCTCCAGCGCGGCTCCGACGGGCAGCTGCGGCTCTCGCCGAAGGCGATGCGCCAGCTCGGCAAGGCGCTGCTGCGCGACGTCTCCCAGCGGCTCTCGGGCCGCCAGGGCGCCCGCGAGATGCGCTCGGGCGGCGGCTCGGCCGACGCGACGGGCGGCACCCGCGAGTGGGCGTTCGGCGACACCGAGCCGTGGGACCTGCCGCGCACGGTGCTCAACGCCGTACGTCGGGAGGTCGCCGCCGGCCCGCGCCCCGACGGTGCGCGCGGGGTGCGCCTCGAGATCGGCGACGTCGAGGTGACCGAGTCGGAGCAGCGCACCCAGGCGGCGGTCGCCCTGCTCGTCGACACCTCGTTCTCGATGGCGATGGACGGCCGCTGGGTGCCGATGAAGCGCACGGCCCTCGCGCTGCACCAGCTGATCTCGACCCGCTTCCGGGGCGACCGGCTGGAGCTCGTCGGCTTCGGCCGGCACGCGGAGACCCTGCAGATCGAGCAGCTCACCGGCCTCGACGCGATGTGGCAGAAGGGCACGAACCTCCACCACGGGCTCCTGCTCGCCCAGCGCCACTTCCGGCGCCACCCGGGCATGCAGCCGGTGCTGCTGGTGGTCACCGACGGCGAGCCGACCGCGCACCTCGAACGTGGCGGCGACGTGTTCTTCGACTACCCGCCCCACCCGCTGACGCTGGCGCGCACGGTGGCGGAGCTCGACAACGTGGTGCGGCTCGGCACGCAGACGACGTTCTTCCGGCTGGGCGAGGACCCGGGGCTGGCGCGCTTCCTCGACTCCCTGGCCCGCCGCGCCGGCGGTCGCGTCGTCGCGCCGGAGCTCGACGACCTCGGCGCCGCCGTCGTCGGCTCCTACCTCGGGGACCGCTCGGGCCGCTCGCCGTACGGCGGGGGCGGGGGCGGGGGGTACGACGACGGCCTCGGCGACCTCGGTGGCTGGGGCGGCCGGGGGTCCTGGGCGGGCTGACCGCGCCGGCCGTGCCCGCGCTGGCCGGAAGTCGACGGAGGCTGGCCGTCCGCTGCCTCGCGGCGCCGCGCGGCGTCCGCGACGATCGGCGGCGTGCTGATCGGGATCCTGGTGTTCGACGGCGTCGAGGTGCTCGACGCGTGCGGGCCGTTCGAGGTGTTCACGACCGCGGCGCGGGTCGCCGTACGACGCGGTGACGCGCCGCCCGACGCCCCGCCCTTCGAGGTGCTGCTCGTCGCGGCCGACGCGTCGCGCCCCGTGCGGGCGCGGGCCGGCCTGCGGCTCGGCGTCGACCTCGCGCTCGCCGACGTCCCGGCCCTCGACCTCCTGCTCGTGCCCGGCGGCGTCACCGACGCCGTCGAGGCGGACGCCGAGGTCGTCGCCTGGGTGCGGGAGCGCGCTGCCGCGACCCCGCTCGTGGCGTCGGTCTGCACGGGCGCGTTCGTGCTCGCCGAGGCCGGTGTGATCGCCGACCAGACCGTCACGACGCACTGGGAGGACGTGCCCGAGCTGCGCCGCCGCCACCCCGCCCTGGACGTGGTCGAGGACCGGCGCTGGGTGCGCGACGGGGACGTCCTCACCTCCGCCGGCATCTCCGCCGGCATCGACCTCGCGCTCCACCTCGTCGAGGTCGCCGCCGGGCGCGAGCTGGCCGAGGCCACCGCGCGGCAGATGGACTACGCGTGGCAGGAGACCGCCACCGGCTGAGGCGCAGGCCCGGTCGTGGGGGTCGGCGCCAGGGCGCATCCACTCGTCGGTGGTACGTCGCGTCGTTGCGCGGTGCCGGCGGGGGGAGTGGTTGCGGTCGGGCTGCCGCCGCCCCGGCCACGTCGGCGACGGTGTCGGAGGCGTCGCGCAGCAGCGCCGCGAGGACCGGCGGCTCCGTAGGGTGGGGAGCCGTGAGCACCTCGACGCCGCCCGCGGCCCACGACCCGTTCCTCTGGCTCGAGGAGGTCACCGGCGACGACGCGCTGGCCTGGGTGGCCGAGCGCAACGCCCGCGCGGAGGCCACGCTGGGCGCGCTGCCCGGCTTCACCGCCACCCGTGATGCGGTGCTGGGGGTGCTCGACGCCGACGACCGGATCCCCCTCGTCGGCAAGGCGGGGGAGTGGTACTACAACGTCTGGCGCGACGCCGCCCACGAGCGCGGCCTGTGGCGCCGCACCACGCTCGCCTCCTACCGCAGCGACGCCCCGGAGTGGGACGTGCTGCTCGACCTCGACGCGCTGGGGGAGGCCGAGGGCGAGAAGTGGGTGTGGCACGGCGCGCAGGTGCTGCGCACCGGCCCGCTGGCCTTCCGCCGCGCCCTCGTGACCCTGTCGCGGGGCGGCTCCGACGCCGACACCACCCGCGAGCTCGACCTCGACACGCGCACCTTCGTCGCGCCCGAGGACGGCGGGTTCGTCCGCCCCGAGGGCAAGGGCGGAGTCGCCTGGGTCGACGCCGACACCCTCCTCGTCGCCACCGACACGGGCCCCGACTCGCTGACGACCTCCGGCTACCCCCGCACCGCCCGCCGCTGGCGGCGGGGCACCCCGCTCGCCGTGGCGCCCGTCGTGCACGAGAGCGCCGTCGACGACATGGCGGTGGGCGTCGGGTACGACGCGACGCCGGGCCACGAGCGGGCCTACGTCCACCGGATGATGGGCTTCTACACCTCCGAGACCTACCTGCTGGGCGACGACGACGCCCTGGTGCGCATCGACGTCCCCGACTCCGCCGAGCCCGCCGTGTGGCGCGAGCACCTGCTGGTGCACCTGCGCGAGGAGTGGGCGCCGGTGGCGGGCGGGCCGACGTACCCCGCGGGGTCCCTGCTCGCCGCGGACCTCGACGCGTGGCTGGCGGGCGGGCGCGACGTCGTCGCCCTCTTCACCCCGACCGCCGCCCGATCCCTGGCGGGGTGGACCCGCACGCGCCACCGCCTCGTGCTCGTCGAGCTCGAGGACGTGGTGCACCGCGTCGAGGTGCTGACGCCGCCGGCCACGCCCGGCGCGTGGGAGCGTCACGACCTGGCGGGGCTCCCGCCGTACGCGTCCGTCGGCGTGCGGGCGGTGGACGCCACCGACGACGGTCCCGACGGCGACCTCGCGTGGCTCGACGTCAGCGGCTACCTGACGCCGCCCACCCTCGGGCTCGTCGACCTCGGCGCCAGCGGTGCGCCGGGGGAGCCGACCCCGCTCAAGGCGGGCCCGGAGCGCTTCGACGCCTCCACCCACACCGTCACCCAGCGGTTCGCCACCTCCGACGACGGCACCCGCGTGCCCTACTTCGTCGTCGCCCCGCACGCGGCGCTGGCCGGCGACGCGCCCGTGCCGACGGTGCTCTACGGCTACGGCGGCTTCGAGGTGTCGCTGACCCCCGGCTACTCCGGCGGCGTCGGGCGGGCGTGGCTGGCCCGCGGCGGCGCGTACGTCGTGGCGAACATCCGCGGCGGTGGGGAGTACGGCCCGGCGTGGCACCAGGCGGCCCTGCGCGAGAACCGCCACCGCGCCTTCGAGGACTTCGCGGCCGTCGCGCGCGAGCTCGTCGCCACCGGCCTCACCACCCGCGACCGGCTCGGCATCATGGGCGGCTCCAACGGCGGGCTGCTGGTCGGCAACATGCTGGTCCGCTACCCCGAGCTGTTCGCGGCGGTCGTGTGCACCGTGCCGCTCCTCGACATGCTGCGCTACCACCACCTGCTGGCCGGCGCCTCCTGGATGGCCGAGTACGGCGACCCCGACGACCCGGCGGACCGTCCGTTCGTCGAGGAGATCTCCGCCTACCACCGGGTGGCGGAGGGCGCGGCGTACCCCGCGGTGCTGCTCACCACCTCGACCCGCGACGACCGGGTCCACCCCGGGCACGCCCGCAAGACGGCGGCCCGGCTGGAGGAGGTGGGCGCGGACGTCACCTACTGGGAGAACGTCGAGGGGGGCCACGGCGGGGCCTCCACCAACGCGCAGGCGGCCACGAAGGCGGCGCTGGAGTGGGAGTTCCTCGCCGACCGGCTCGGCCTGGCGGGGGCGCCCGGTCCCAGGTGAGCTCCGGCCTCAGGTGAGGGTCGGCAGTCGTTCCACGCGCGAGCGGGCCTCCGTCGAGGAGTCCGTGGAGTGGTGGGCCGAGCGGGTCAGTGCCGGGACGTGCAGCGTCGTCGACGAGAGGAGCGCGCCGCCCAGCTCGCGGCTCGACGAGCCGAGGCGACCCGTCGGGGCGCGGCGCGTGCCATGCGCTTGCCGCCTCGCCCTTCTCGAGCATCCACGCCTGCTGGTCGCGCGCGGTCGATCCCTGCCTCGGGTGCCGTCGCGAGGTGCTGGGTGACCGTGGCGCGCCAGCCGGCCTCGCGCCGTCGCGGATCGTCCGGCGCCGGTACTAGGCGTCGGGTGGGGTGGGGAGCTTGCGGGTGCGTACGAGGTGCTCCGCAACCGCGTTGAGCTTCATGTTCTGGGTCTGGGAGATCCGCGCGAGGACGGCGAAAGCCTGCTCGGGAGAGAGGTCGAACCTCTCGACCAACATCCCGCTTGCCTGACCGATGATCGTGCGGGTGTCGAGGGCCACGACGAGGTGCGCGTTCTCCTGGGCCGAGGCGAGCGCGACACCGATGTGAGCTGCCAGGGCGGTGACGTTGTGGATGTCCTGGGTGGTGAACGCCGACGGCGCGGTGCCGTACAGGTTGAGTGCCCCGAGAGTGTCGGTGCTCGAGAACAGCCGGTGGCTCAGCATGCTGCGCATCCCGAGGTCGGCAGCGACGCGTGGGCCCCAGCGTGGCCACCGGGCGTCGGTGGCGAGGTCGTTGCTGTTGACGACCTCGTGGTTCTGCAGGGCCTCGAGACAGGGGCCCTCGCTCAGCTCGTACTGCCACTCGTCGATGTCGCGCGCGTGGGGGTGGGTGAGCACGGGCGTCTCGATGCCGGTTCGGGTGACGATCGAGACCGCAGCAATCTCGCAGCCGGTGATGACGTCGCGGGCGGCCTCGACGGCCACGGCCATGGCGCCATTCGTCGAACGCTCGCCCTGCATGCCGCGCGCCATGTCGGCCAAGTCTCGATTGAACTTCTCAGCGCTCGCCATAGCTCCGTATCATGCCTTGCCCGGACGCCTCGTCGTGCATGTGGAAGCAACGACGGCGCGGCCACGACCGGGACCGGGCCAGAGGTCTCACCTCGAGGGAGGGAACGCCGCCGTACGACGAGGTCACGCACACCGGGTTCACCTTCGACTGCTCCCGCGTCTCCCCCCCGGGCCCAGGTGAGCGCCGGTCTCAGGTGAGCTCGCGCAGCTCCGACAGGCTGGTGCGGGTCGCTGCGCGCCACGCCTCGAGCTGCTCCTCGCCGGACTCGGCCCACAGCTCGTGCAGCTCGGAGTCCTCCGTGCCGGCGAGCGTCCGCTCGCCCTGCCGCACGAGCCACGCGAGCCGCTCGGGGGTCAGGAGGGCGGCGAAGGCGGCGAGGTCGAGGTCGGCGACCTCCTCCGGGGGGTCGTGGGCCTCGAGCGCGACGAGCGCCAGCTCGACGAGGGCCACGGCGAACTCGCCGCCGTCGGCGTCGAGGTAGTCACCGTCGAAGGCCCACTCGATGGCGTCGAACGAGAACGTCCCGTCCTCGATCTCCCCGAGGAGGTCCGCCGCGCCGTCGTTCTCGAAGGGGCCCAGCCCCCAGGTGCCCATGCGCGGAACTCTGGCACACCGCCGCCGCCCAGGTCACGCCCTGCGGCCCACCAGGCTCACCCCTGGGCGTCGGGCTCCGCGAACCCCGGCAGCGACTCCTCCAGGATCCGGCGGAACGGGGCCCGCGCCTCCAGCTGGCACAGCACGCCGACGGCGGCGAGCCACGTGCGGTGGATGAGCAGGTACGACGGGGGCAGGTTGAGGCGCAGCCCCACGGCCGCGACCGGGTCGCGCGGGTCGCTCAGCCGCTCGTACTGGGTGCGCAGCCACTCCCGCGTGAAGCGGTAGTCGTCGACCATCGTCGGCTCCACGAACGGGGCGAGGAACGTCAGCAGCAGGTCGGGGTCGACGCGGACCTTGTCGCGGATGAACCCCTCGGCGCGCAGGCCCGCCTCGAGGCCGTCGCGGTCGGAGCGCCCGGCCACGCGCAGCAGCCGGCCCATCGCCTCGGGCATGCCGCCCTCGGGCAGCCGCGCGACCGCGCCGAAGTCGAGGACGCCCAGGCGACCCGGGGCGCCGTCGGCGGTCGGCAGCACGCGGAAGTTGCCCGGGTGCGGGTCGGCGTGGAGCAGGCCGGTGCGACGCGGGCCGTCGAAGAGGAAGCGGGCGAAGAGCTGGCCGTAGTGGTCCCGCTCCTCGGGGGTGCCGTCGGCGATCGTGCCGGCGATGGACCCGGGGCTGTCGAGCCACTCGGTGACGAGCACCTTCTCGGTGTGGGCGACCACGTCGGGCACGACGTACTCGTCGTCGTCCCGGTACGCCGCCGCGAACGCCGCCTGCGCCTCCGCCTCGAGCCGGTAGTCGAGCTCCTCGGCCATGCGGTCCTGCAGCTCGGTGACGAGCGCGCGCACGTCGATGCCCGGCAGGAGCGGGGCGAGGGTGCGGGCCAGGCGGGAGATCTGGCGCAGGTCGGAGGCGATGGCCTCGCGGGCGCCGGGGTACTGCACCTTGACGGCGACCTCGCGCTCCGTGGCGGGGTCGTCGGGGTCGTCGCGCCAGCGGCCGCGGTGCACCTGGCCGATGGACGCCGCGGCGGTCGGGCCGCCGTCGAACCACACGAGGTGGCGTCGCCACGCGATCCCCGCGCCGCCGAGCTCTGCGTCGAGCACCTCGCGCACCTCGTGGGTGGGCATCGGCGGGGCCGCGTCCTGCAGCCGGGTGAGCTCGGTGCGGTAGGCCGCCATCGAGTCCTCGGGCAGGGCCGCCTCGAGCACGGACAGCATCTGGCCGAACTTCATGGCGCCGCCCTTGAGCTGGCCCAGCGTGCGGAACACCTGCTCGGCCGTGCGCTGCTGGATCTCGGCGGTCACGAGCTCGGCGGGGCGTCCGCCAATGCGCTTTCCGAGGCCCACGGCGCTGCGGCCGGCGTACCCCAGCGGCAGCGCCGCGAGCCGCGCCGTGCGGGCGGCCGTGCGGCGCGGGAGGCCCCGCCGTCCGTCACGGTCGGCGGGGCCGGTGCGGTCGTCCCGGTCGCGGTCGTCGGGCGTCTGGGTCACGTCACCCATCGTCCCCCACGACCGGTCAGGCCGTGGCGGGGAAGCGCACGCCGGTGTTGGCGTGGCAGCGGTAGCCGAACGGGTTCTTCGCCAGGTACTGCTGGTGCGCGGGCTCGGCGTAGTAGTACTCCGCCGCCGGCGCGATCTCGGTGGTCACGTCGCCGAGCCGCTGGCGGCGCAGCTCTGCGGCGTACACGTCGGTCAGCTCGCGCGCGGTGCGCTCCTGCTCGGGCGTGGTGAAGTAGATCGCCGAGCGGTACTGCGTGCCGACGTCGTTGCCCTGGCGCATGCCCTGCGTGGGGTCGTGCACCTCGAAGAACGTCTTCACCAGGTCGGCGAAGGAGATCCGCGCGGGGTCGAACACGATCCGCACGGCCTCGGTGTGGCCCGTGCGGCCCGAGCAGACCTCCTCGTACGACGGGTGCGGCGTGTGGCCGCCGGCGTACCCGACCGACGTCGAGAAGACACCGTCCTTGCCCCAGTAGACCTCCTCGGCGCCCCAGAAGCAGCCGAGGCCGAAGATCGCGACCTCGAGGCCGTCGGGGACGTCGTCGGTGACGACCGGGGTGCCCAGCACGACGTGCTCGCCCAGGGTGAACCAGGGCTCGCTCCGCCCCTTCAACGCCTCCTCGGCGGTGGGCAGGCTGCTCTTGCTGCGGGATCCGAACACGGTGTCCTCCAACGGTCTCGACGGCGTCGTCCACCGTGCCCAACACCTCGGGGGCGCCAACCCTTCCCGGCGCGTAGGCTCGCCGGGGTGAGCAGCGAGCAGACCCCCCAGGGGCACGGCCAGCACGGCAAGCACGGCTTCGAGACGCGCGCGATCCACGCGGGCTACGAGCCCGACCCGACGACGGGCGCGGTCATCCCGCCGATCTACGCGACGTCGACCTACAAGCAGGACGGCGTCGGCGGCATGCGGGGCGGCTACGAGTACAGCCGCTCGGGCAACCCGACGCGCACCGCCCTCGAGGCCAACATCGCGGCGCTGGAGGAGGGCGAGCGCGGCTTCGCCTTCGCCTCCGGCCTGGCCGCGGAGGACACCCTCATCCGGGCGCTCACCCGCCCCGGCGACCACGTCGTCATCCCCGACGACGCGTACGGCGGCACCTACCGCCTCGTCGACAAGGTCGCGCGGCCGTGGGGCCTCGAGCACACCCCGGCGCCCGTGGCGGACGTCGACGCGGTGCGGGCCGCGATCCGCCCCGGCACCACGAAGCTCGTCTGGGTCGAGACGCCGACCAACCCGCTGCTCACCATCGGCGACATCGAGGCCCTCGCGGGCGTCGCGCACGACGCGGGCGCGCTGCTCGTCGTCGACAACACCTTCGCCTCGTCCTACCTGCAGCAGCCGCTGACGCTGGGCGCCGACGTCGTGGTGCACTCGACGACCAAGTACGCCGGCGGCCACTCCGACGTCGTCGGCGGCGCGCTCGTCGTGCGCGACCTCGAGGTCGCCGAGCAGCTCGCCTTCTTCCAGAACTCCATCGGCGGGGTCGCGGGGCCGTTCGACTCCTGGCTGGTGCTGCGCGGCCTGCGCACCCTGGCGCTGCGCATGGAGCGGCACTGCGACAACGCCGAGCTGGTCGCCGCCCACCTCGCCGCCCACCCGGCGGTCGAGCGGGTCATCTACCCCGGCCTGGAGTCCCACCCGGGCCACGCGGTCGCCGCACGGCAGATGAAGCGCTTCGGCGGGATCGTGTCGTTCCGGCTCAAGGCCGGCGAGCAGGCCGCCCTCGACGTCTGCGCGGCCACCGAGCTCTTCACCCTCGGCGAGTCCCTCGGTGGCGTCGAGTCGCTCATCGAGCACCCGGGCCGCATGACGCACGCCTCGGTCGCGGGCACCGACCTCGAGGTGCCGGGCGATCTCGTGCGCCTCAGCGTCGGCATCGAGACCGGTGCCGACCTGGTCGCCGACCTCGACGAGGCCCTGGCCCGCGCCACCCGGTGAGGCTCCGGTGAGGCTCGCGGTCTGCGCCGACCTGGGCTCGACCTGGACCAAGGCGCTGCTCGTCGGGCTCGACGGCGAGGGCACCGGACGGGTGCTGGCCACCGCCGCCCACCCGACCACGCTGCCCGGGCCCGCGAGCCCCGACGCCGACCTCCTCGACGGGTACGACGCCTGCCTCGCCGCCCTGCTCGACGCCCGCCCGGAGGCCCGGCTCGCGCTGGCCGAGGGGCGATTGGAGCAGCACGCCTGCTCCTCGGCCGGGGGAGGGCTGCGGATCGCGGTCGTCGGCAACGAGGCGCTCGTGACGGCCGAGGCCGGGCGCCGCGTCGCGCTGTCCAGCGGCGGGCGCGTCGTCGCGGTGCACGCCCTGGCCGACGCCCCGGACCTGGCGCCGGTGCTGGCCTCTCGGCCCGACGTCGTGCTGCTCGTCGGCGGCACCGACGGCGGCAACCCCGAGCCGCTGCTCGCCGGCGCCCGGGCCCTCGTCGCGGGCGGCTGGCGCGGGCCGGTCGTCGTCGCCGGGGACGTCGCGGCCCAGCCCACCGCGGCCGAGGTGCTGGCGGCGGCCGGCGTGCCGCTGCGCACCGCCGCCAACGTCGTGCCCCGCATCGGCGAGCTGGCCCCCGACGGCGCCCGCGCCGCGGTGCGGGAGCTGTTCCTCGCCCACGTCATCGGGGGCAAGGCGCTGTCGCGGCGCCCGGGGCTGGGCGAGCTGCTGCGCGGGGCGACCCCCGACGTGGTGCTCTCCGGCGTCGAGGTGCTGGCCGCCGTGCACGGCGACGTCGTGGTGGTCGACGTCGGTGGCGCGACCACCGACGTCTACTCGGTCGTCGAGCCCGACCCCGAGGCCGCCGGGCGCGACGTCGTCGCCGCCACCCGCGCCACCCGCACCGTCGAGGCCGACCTCGGCGTGCGCTGGTCCGCCGCCGGCGTCGTCGAGGCGGCCGGGCTGGACGACCCCGCGCTCGTGGCCGCGGCAGCCCGCCGTACCGCCGACCCGGGGCTCGTCGCGACCACGGCCGCGGAGCGGGCGGAGGACCTGGCCCTCGCCCGGGCCGCGGTCGTCGCGGCGGTGCGCCGCCACGCCGGGCGGGCCCGGGCCGTCGAGCGCGGGGGCACCGACCTGCGGGACGTCGACCTGCTGGTCGGCTCCGGCGGGGTGCTGCGCCACGCCCCCGCGGACGCCGCCGCCGACCTGCTCGCGGCGGCCACCGGGGCGGGTACGGCGGACCCCGCCGGCTGGCGCGTGCCGCGGGCGCCGCGGGTCGTGGTGGACACGGCGTACGTGCTCGCCGCCGCCGGGCTGCTGGCCGCCGGGCACCCCGCCGCGGCGCGCGCGCTGGTCACCGCCCCGACCGGGGGTGCCGCTCGGTAACGTGGCGCCCGTGGACGCGGACAGGAAGGGGCCCGAGGGCTCGGGCCCGGGGGACGACCCCGTCGAGACGGGGGAGCTCCGCAGGCGCCTCGCGACGCTCGTGGCGCGCCGCGGACGCGACGCCGAGGGCGAGACGGCCGAGGAGCGCGAGGAGCGGGAGCGGGACCGCCTCGTCCAGCAGGTCGTGACCCAGTGGGCCATCGCCCGCGCCGAGCGCCGCCCGGTGGGCGCCGAGCCCCTCCCGATCCAGGGCGGGCAGTCCAACCTGGCCCGCGCGCAGGTGCCGTGGGGCCTCGACCTCGCCGCCGCGTGGGCGTGGCGCTTCCTCGTCATCGTCGCCGCCGGCGCGATCCTCGTGTGGGCGTTCTGGCACGTCCGCGTGGTCACCCTCCCGCTGCTCATCGCGCTGCTCATCACGGCGCTCGGCAACCCCGTCGTGCGCCTCGGGCGGCGGCTGCGGGTGCCGCCCGCCCTGTCGGCCGCGGTCGTCGTGATCGGCGGCATCGGCTTCGTCGCGATGCTGCTCACCTTCGTCAGCCAGCAGGTCGTCGACGGCATGTCCGACCTGGCGGACCAGGTGGTCGTCGGCCTCGACGAGGTCCGCACCTGGCTGAAGGACGGCCCGCTGAACGCGAGCGACTCCCAGATCGACGGCTACATCCAGGAGGCGCAGGGCTACATCACCGAGGCCGGGCAGGACCAGCAGCTGGTGCGCCAGGTGACCGAGGTCGGCACGACGCTGACCCACATCTTCGCCGGCTTCTTCATCGTGCTCTTCGCGTCGTTCTTCTTCCTCGCCGACGGCGCCCGCATCTGGTCGTGGTGCGTCCGTCTCGCCCCCAAGGCGGCCCGCGAGCAGATCGACGGCTCGGGCCGGGTGGCCTGGGTGTCGCTGACGCAGTTCATGCGCGCCACCGTCATCGTGGCGCTCGCGGACGCGATCGGGATCATGATCGTCGCGGCCGTGCTCGACGTGCCGCTCGTGGCCGCGATCGGCGTGCTCGTCTTCATCGGCGCCTTCGTGCCGATGATCGGTGCCACCATCGCCGGCTCCGTGGCCGTCCTCGTGGCGCTCGTCGCCCAGGGGCCGCTGACCGCGCTGCTCATGCTCGGCGGCGTGATCCTCGTGCAGCAGATCGAGGGCCACATCCTGCAGCCGTTCCTCATGGGCCGGTTCGTGTCGGTGCACCCGCTCGGCGTCATCGTCGCCATCGGCGTCGGCGTGCTGGTCGCGGGCATCGCGGGCGCGCTCATCGCCGTGCCGCTCGCCGCCGCGGTCAACGCCGTCGTGCTCCACCTGGCCGACGAGACGGCCGCGCCGCCCCCGGAGGACGAGCTCGACATGGGCGACGACCTCGGCGAGGATCCCGGCACCGTCGGCGACTTCGAGGCCGTCGGCGGGCACCCCGACGACGAGCCGGGCCGGCCTGCGCGTCCGGGGCAGGCGGGGCGGCCGGGGTGAACGCCGTCCCGGGGGTCACCCTGGAGGACGTGCGCCGCGCCCACGACGTGCTGTCCACCGTGGTCACGCGCACGCCGCTGGAGGCGTCGCGCTGGCTGGCGGAGACCGCCGGCGGGCCGGTGTGGCTCAAGGCGGAGAACCTGCAGCGCACGGGGTCGTTCAAGATCCGCGGCGCCTACCTGCGCATGGCCCGGCTCAGCGCCGAGGAGCGCGCGGCGGGGGTCGTGGCGGCCTCGGCCGGCAACCACGCGCAGGGCGTCGCGCTGGCCGCCCAGCTGCTCGGCATCCGGGCCCGGGTCTACATGCCCGAGGGGGCCCCGATCCCCAAGGAGAAGGCCACCCGGGGGTACGGCGCGGAGGTGGTCTTCGCGGGCCGCTACGTCGACGACGCGCTCGTCGCGGCCCAGGAGCACGCGGAGCGCACGGGCGCGGTGCTCATCCACCCCTTCGACCACCCGGACATCGTGGCGGGCCAGGGCACGTGCGGCCTCGAGGTGCTGGAGCAGCTCCCGGAGGCGGCGAGCATCCTCGTGCCCACCGGCGGCGGTGGTCTGCTGGCGGGCATCGCGGTCGCAGTGAAGGCGCAACGCCCCGACGTGCGCGTCGTGGGGGTCCAGGCCGAGACGGCCGCGGCGTTCCCGGGGTCGCTGAGCGCGGGCGCCCCCACGGCGGTGGCGGAGATGGCGACGATGGCCGACGGCATCGCGGTCGGCTGCCCCGGCCAGGTGCCGTTCGCGGTGGTGCGCACCCAGGTCGACGAGGTGCTGACGGTCTCCGAGGAGGGGATCTCCCGGGCGCTCGTCGGGCTCATGGAGCGGGCCAAGCTGGTGGTCGAGCCCGCCGGCGCGGTCGCCGTGGCGGCGCTGCTGGAGCACCCCGGGGCGTTCCCGACGCCGGCGGTGGCGGTGCTGTCGGGCGGCAACATCGACCCGCTGCTGACCGGGCGGATGATCCGGCACGGCATGGCGGCCGCCGGGCGCTACCTGTTCCTGCGCGTCACCGTCGTCGACAGCCCGGGCGGGCTCGCGCAGCTGCTGGGCGAGCTCGCGGACGCGGGCGCCAACGTGCTGGACGTGGCGCACGAGCGCATCTCGCCGACGCTGCACGTGGACGAGGTGCAGGTGCGCATCCAGGTCGAGACGCGCGGGCCCACGCACGCCGAGGCCCTGCTCGCCAGGTTGCGCGAGCAGGGCCGTCGGGTCGTGGTGGGCTGAGCTGAGCCCAGCCGGGTCCGGTCGGGCTCAGCCCTGGAAGGGCACGGCGTCGAGGATCTCGACGCTCAGCTTCTTGCCGTTCGGGGCCTCGTAGCTGACCGTGTCGCCGCGCTTGGCGCCGATGATGGCCGAGCCGAGCGGCGACTGCGGCGAGTAGACCTTGAGCCCGTCGGGCTCGATCTCCCGCGCGCCCAGGAGGAACTCCTCGGCCTCGTCGTCGTCGTCGCCGACGAACTTGTAGGTGACCTTCATGCCGGGCTCCACGATGCCGTCGTCGGCCGGCGTCTCGCCGACCTCGGCCTTGCCGAGCATGTCCTCGAGCTGGCGGATGCGCCCCTCGAGCTTGCCCTGCTCCTCGCGGGCGGCGTGGTAGCCACCGTTCTCCTTCAGGTCGCCCTCGTCACGGGCGGCGGAGATGCGCTCGACGATCTCCTGGCGCCCGGGGCCCTTCAGGTGCTCCAGCTCCGCCACCAGCTTCGCGTGGGCCTCGGCGGTCAGCCAGATGACATCGGTGTCGCTGGACTGCGTCATTACCTCTCCTAGCAGCACGGCCGGGGCGGCGTGAACGCCATCCCGGCCGATGCTCGGTGTGCGAAGCCCCGCCGGGTCCGGTCGACACGTCGTCGTCCGCGGCGGGGCAGATCAGAACTTCCAGTGTAGCCAGGAGGCGAGGAAGTGCCAGTCCCGTGAACGGGCCGGATCGTCAGGAGGGGCGCTGCTGGGAGTCGGTGGTGCACCCGACGAGCTCGACGGAGGTGGCGCGGCGCAGCGTGCGGAACTCCTCCTCGACGACGCCGCCGTCCGCGTCGCCGGCGTCGGTGGGCACGCGCACGACGAGGTCGCCGACCGCGTTGTGGTCGGCCGACAGGGCCCGCGCCCGGCAGGTGGCGACCTCGTCGCCGTCGAGGTCGACGTCGAAGGTCACCCGCACGGTGTCGTCGTCGACGACCTCCCAGCTCACCAGCTGCGAGGAGACGGACGGCGTGCCGTGGAACCACGCGAGGTAGACGAGCCAGCTGCCCCCGACGAGGCCGCCGACGACGCACACCGCGACCAGGACGCGGGAGGCCCACGGCCGGGGCCGGCCGTAGCGGCTCGCGAGGTCGGGGGCGGCGGTGCGGGGCGGGGCGGTCACCCCCCCATGGTGACATCGGGGGCCCGCCTAGGATTCTCCGCATGCCCGACAGCTCCGGCCTGCGCCTCCTCCACGTGCACGCCCACCCCGACGACGAGTCGAGCAAGGGGGCCGCCTCGACGGCCCGGTACGTCGCGGAGGGCGCCGAGGTGCACGTCGTGACGTGCACCGGCGGCGAGCGCGGCTCCGTGCTCAACCCGCGCATGGACCGCCCCGACGTCTGGGAGAACATGTCGGAGATCCGGCGCGCCGAGATGGACGCCGCCCGCGAGATCCTCGGCATCACCCAGCACTGGCTGGGCTTCGTCGACTCGGGGTGGCCCGAGGGCGACCCGAAGCCGCCGCTGCCGGAGGGCTGCTTCGGGCTCGCGCCGCTCGACGAGGCGGTCGAGCGCCTCGTGCGCATCCTGCGCAGCGTGCGCCCGCACGTCGTCACGACGTACGACGAGCGGGGCGGCTACCCGCACCCCGACCACGTCCGCTGCCACGAGGTGTCCGTCGCCGCGTTCGAGGCGGCGGGCGACCCGGAGCGCTTCCCCGACGCGGGGGAGCCGTGGCAGCCGGCGAAGCTCTACTACCACCACACGTTCAACCGCCCCCGCACCCAGGCGCTGCACGACGCGATGGTCGCGCGGGGGATGGAGTCGCCGTACGCCGAGCGGCTCGCCGACTGGAAGCCCGAGCCCGACTGGGACGCGCGCATCACGACGCGGGTGCCGTGCGGGGAGTACTTCGGGGTGCGTGACCAGGCGCTGCTGGCCCACGCCACGCAGATCGATCCCGACGGAGCGTGGTTCGCCGTGCCGCTCGACCTGGCCCAGGAGGTCTGGCCGACCGAGGACTACGAGCTCGTCACCTCGCACGTCCCCACGACGCTGCCCGAGGACGACCTCTTCGCGGGCCTGCGGGACGGCTCCCTCACGGCCTGACGGCCACCGCGGCGACCGCCCCGGGCGACCCGGCAGGCGACCGGGCCGGCACCGGCACGTCGGCGACGTGCGCGCCCGGGGTGCGGGCGTCGTACCGGTCGAAGTCGTCGATGTGCAGCAGGCCCGCCTTCGCGGCGGCCTCCTTGCGGGTCCACCAGGTGAGGAAGACGGCCGGGCGGTCGGCGGGGGCCGTGGCCGCCAGGGCGGCGCTCTCGCCGGGGGTCAGCGCGACCGGGGGCGCCTCGAGGGGGCGCAGCGGCTCGACGTCGACGCCGCACGGGACGTCGGCGACCACCGCGGCCACCCAGCCGCCGGCGTGGGCCAGGCTCACGTGCACGTCCGGCGCCCCGGGCACCGACGGGCGCCCGTGGCCGCTCGACCCGCACGTCGGGCACCGGTGGGCCAGGGGAGGAGCCGGCCGGCCCGTGACCTCTCCGACGAGGCGGCGGGCCAGCGCGTGGGCGGCGGCGCGGTCGCGCTCGTGCGGCCGCACCGGCGTGTCGGCGGGGGTGTCGGCGGGGGTGCCGGCGGGGGTGCGGGTGACCACGACCGTCCCGCGCACGCCGGGCAGCCCGGGCAGCCCGGGCAGCCCGGGCAGCCCGGGCAGCCCGGGCAGCCCGGGCAGCAGCGCGTCGAGGTCCACCCGCGCAGTCTGCCGTGCGGGCCCCTGGGGCATCATGGACAGGTGGCTCCGCTCCTGACCGACCTCGTCCTCCTCGTCCAGCTCGTCCCCGACCTCCTCGCGCCCGTCGTGCAGGCGGCTGAGACGCCGGAGCCGGAGGACGTCAAGGCGGGGTGGACCGGGGCCGCCGTCCTCGCCGGCCTCATCGTGGCCGTGGTGCTGCTGCTCGTCAGCATGAGCCGCCACGTCCGCAAGGTCCGCCGGAACCAGGACGACGAGGCGCTGGACGCCGAGCTGGACGCCGAGCGCGCCGCCCGCGACGAGGCCCGTCCGGCGGAGTGAGGCGCGCGGGCCGGGTCAGCCGTCCCGCAGCACCCGCTTGAGCAGCTTCCCCGAGGCGTTGCGCGGCAGCGCGTCGACGAGCAGCACCCGCTTCGGCACCTTGAACCCGGCGAGCCGCTCGCGGGCGTGCGCGACGAGCGCGGCCTCGTCGGCCTCCGCCCCGTCCCGCAGCACCACGTGCGCGGTCACCGCCTCGATCCACCGCTCGTCGGGCGTCCCGACGACCGCCACCTCCGCGACGTCCGGGTGGGTGTAGAGCGCGTCCTCGACCTCGCGGGAGGCGACGAGCACCCCGCCGGTGTTGATGACGTCCTTGATGCGGTCCACCACGGTCAGGTAGCCCTCGGCGTCCACGCGCACGAGGTCGCCCGAGTGGAACCAGCCGTCGCGGAACGCCTCGGCGGTCGCGGCCGGGTCGTCCCAGTAGCCGGTGCACAGCTGCGGGGAGCGGTAGACGACCTCGCCCGGCTCGCCGGGCGCCACCTCCACCCCGTGCTCGTCGACGACGCGCAGCTCGACGTTGAGCACCGCCCGCCCGCAGGAGTCCGGCCGCTCCGCGTGCTCCTCGGGACGCAGCACGGTTGCGAGCGGCCCGATCTCCGACTGGCCGAAGCAGTTGGCGAAGCCCAGGCCGGGCAGCTTCTCCTGGAGGCGCTGCAGCACCGGCACCGGCATGATCGAGGCGCCGTAGAACGCCTTGCGCAGCGACGACAGGTCGCGGGTGCCGAGGTCGGGGTGGCCCGCGAGCGGCACCCACACGGTCGGGGCGAGGAAGAGCGCGCCGAGCCGGCGCTCCTCGACGAGGCGCAGCATGGTCGGCACGTCGGGGGCCTCGATGAGGTGGTTCGTCGCCCCGACGGCCAGGTAGGGCAGCAGGAAGACGTGCATCTGCGCCGAGTGGTAGAGCGGCATCGGGTGCAGCGGCGCGTCGTGCGCCGCGAGGTCGAGCGCGGTGATGGCGGAGGTGTACTCGGCCAGCAGCGCCCCGTGCGTCATCATCGCGCCCTTGGGCCGCGAGGTCGTGCCGGAGGTGTAGAGCAGCTGCACGAGGTCGTCCGCGTCGACCGGCGGCTCCCCGGCGGGCAGCACGTCCCCGTCGTCCCGGGCCTCGTCGGTGCCGGCGCGGGCGAGGTCGAGCAGCGACCCCTCCGCGTCGCGCAGGGGCAGCACGTCGGCGACGGCGAGGCCCGCCGCGTCGTACTGCGCCCGCAGGGCGGGGTCCACCAGCACGGCGGAGGCGCCCGACTGCTCGACGAGGTAGCGCAGCTCGTCGCCGGTCAGCGCGAAGTTCACCGGCACGTGCACCAGGCCCGCGCGGGCGCAGGCGAGGTAGGCGATGAGGTAGGCGTCGGAGTTGCGACCGTACGCCGCCACGCGGTCGCCGCGGCCAAGTCCCCGCGCCCGTAGGGCCCGGGCGGCGCGGGTGACGGCGCGGTCGAGCTCGGCGTAGGTCCAGGTGACGGGAGCGTCGGCGCCGACGACGAGCGCGGGCCGGTCGGGGGTACGGCGGGCGCTGCGACGCAGCACGCCGTCGACGGTCTGGGTGCGGGCGGTCCGGGCGGCAGAGGTGATCTCGCTCACCCGGCCATCATGCCCGGCCACCCGGCCCAGGGCGATCAGCCCTGGAGGAGCTGGCGCGCCATGACGATGCGCTGCACCTGGTTGGTGCCCTCGTAGATCTGGGTGATCTTCGCGTCGCGCATCATCCGCTCGACCGGGAAGTCGGTCGTGTAGCCGTAGCCGCCCAGCAGCTGCACCGCGTCGGTGGTCACCTTCATCGCGACGTCGGAGGCGAAGCACTTCGCGGCGGCGCCGAAGAACGGCAGGTCCGCGTCCTGGCGCTCCGACTTGGCGGCGGCGACGTACACCATCTGGCGGGCGGCCTCGACCTGCATGCCCATGTCGGCGAGCATGAACTGGATGCCCTGGAAGTCGGCGATCCGCTTGCCGAACTGCTGGCGCTCCTTCACGTAGCCGAGCGCGAAGTCGAGCGCGCCCTGCGCGACGCCGACCGCCTGCGCGCCGATGGTGACGCGCGTGTGGTCGAGGGTGCGCAGCGCGAGCTGGAGGCCCGTGCCGGGCTCGCCGATGATGCGGTCGCCGGGGATGCGGACCCGGTCGAGGAGGAGCTCGCGGGTGGGGGAGCCCTTGATCCCGAGCTTGTTCTCCTTGGCGCCGAAGGTGAAGCCCGGGTCGGACCTCTCGACGACGAAGGCGCTGATGCCCTTGCCGCGCGGGGCGTCGGGGTCGGTCACCGCGAGCACGGTGTAGAACTCCGAGACGCCGGCGTTGGTGATCCACGACTTCTGGCCGTCCAGCACCCAGTCGTCGCCGTCGCGCACCGCGCGGGTGCGCATCGAGGCCGTGTCGGAGCCGGCGTCGCGCTCGGACAGGCCGTAGGAGAAGCCGCCCTCGCCCCGTGCCAGCGGCGTCAGGTACTTCCGCTTCAGCTCCTCGGAGCCGCCGAGCTGCACCGGGAGCGAGCCCAGCTTGTTGACCGCCGGGATGAGCGAGGACGAGACGCAGGCGCGGGCGACCTCCTCGATGACGATGCACGTGGCGAGCGCGTCCGCGCCGACCCCGTCGTACTCCTCGGGCACGTGGGGGGCGTGGAAGTCGGAGGCGACGAGGGCGTCGTGCGCCTCCTGGGGGTAGCGGGCCTCGGCGTCGACGGTCGCGGCGTGGGGCGCGATCTTCGCCTCGACGACGTCGCGGACCGCGGCGCGCAGCTCCTCGTGGTCGTCGCTGGTGCGGAACAGGTCGAAGTCGGTGGACGTGCCCATGGGTGCTTCCTGTCTGGGGGGGTGCGGGGGGTGCGGGGTGGTGCGGGGGAGGTGCCGGTCAGGAGTAGGTGTAGAAGCCGCGGCCGGTCTTGCGGCCGAGCAGGCCGGCCTCGACCATGCGGGCGAGCAGCGGCGGCGGGGCGTAGAGCTGCTCCTTGAACTCCTCGTAGAGCGACTCGGCGACGGCCTTGGTGGTGTCGAGGCCGATGAGGTCGGCGAGCGCGAGCGGGCCCTGCGGGTGGGCGGCGCCGAGCACGAGGCCGCGGTCGATGTCCTCCGCCGTGGCGAAGCCGGACTCGAACATCCGGATGGCCGAGAGGATGAACGGGATGAGGAGCGCGTTGACGACGAAGCCGGCGCGGTCCTGGCAGTCGATCGGCTCCTTGCCCATGGACTCGGCGAAGGTGCGCGCCCGGGCGGTGGTCTCCGCGTCGGTCATGAGGCTCGGCACCAGCTCGACGAGCTTGAGCACCGGCACGGGGTTGAAGAAGTGGATGCCGAGCACGTGGCTGGGCCGGCTCGTGACGACCGCCAGCTTCATGATCGGGATCGACGAGGTGTTGGAGGCGAGGATCGCGTCGGGGGAGGTGACCACCCGGTCGAGCTCGCGGAACAGCGCGGTCTTGGCGGCCTCGTCCTCGACGATCGCCTCGACGACGAGGTCGCGGTCGGCGAGCTCCTCGATCTCGGTGACGACGCGGATGCGGGCGAGGACGGCGTCGGCCGACTCGATCTTGCCCTTGGTCTCGGCGCGGCGCAGCGACGCCTCGAGGCGCCCCCGGCCCGCGTCGGCGCGCTCGGTGCTCGACTCGACGACCACGACGTCGTACCCGGACCGCGCCGCCACCTCGGCGATGCCGGCACCCATCAGGCCGCAGCCGACGACGCCGACGCGCTCGATGCTTCCCCCGTTGTCCACGGTGTCCTCCCTCGTTCGGTACCGAGTACCGTAGCGCGGAACCGCGTGCTGGTACGACGGGCCGGAGTGCCGCGCCGTCGGAGCGCCGTCACCCGGGGAGCGACCCGTTGACGGGCCGCGTGTTCTTTACCTTAGGCTGCGCCCGATCGGGGAAGGCGCGACGACCGCCCGGCCCCGCGGAGCCGCACGCCGGTTCCAGCGCGAAGTCCCGGCGTGCCGACACGACGTCCAGCCCTCCAGGTGGACGGAAAGGAAGACGTCCCCGCGTGAACGACGTGTACGGGTACACGCTGTCGCAGGGGGGTGAGGAGGTCCGCCTCCGTCACCATCCGTCGTCGGCCGACCCCCTCCCGAGCAGCACCGAGACCGCCCTCCCACGGTTGCCGGTGCGACTGGTCTCGCGCGACCGCCTGCTGCGCCGCCTCGACCGCACCGCGCCGCTCACCGTCCTCCGGGCCCCGCCCGGGTTCGGGAAGACGACGCTCGCCGCCCACTGGCTGACCCGGCTGCGGCAGCAGGGGGCCGTCGTGGCCTGGCTGCGTGCCGACGCCGCGCTGGACTCCCCGGCCGCGCTCGCGCAGGCCGTCAACGCGGCGCTGGCGCGTGCCGGTGCCGGTGCCGACGCACGACCCGGAGCCGACCCCGGCTCCGACGCCGGCTCCGGGCGCGACGACCTGGGCGTGGCCGCGTCGCAGGACCGGCAGGTCCTGGTCGCCGTCGACGACGCCCACCACCTCACCGACCCCGCGGTCGCCGACCTCCTCGTCGACGCCGTCGCCCGCAGCCACGACCTGCACCTCGTCGTGTGCTCGGACTGGCAGGAGAGGTTCACCGCGGCGGCACAGCGCCGAGGCGTCGACACCCAGGTCATCACGGGCGCGGAGCTCAGCGTCCCCGTCGACCGGGTGGAGGTGTGGGCACAGGCGTGGGGCCACGAGCTGCGGCCGGGGTGGGACGTCCGGCTGCACGAGCTCGCCGGCGGGTGGTTGCTGCCGCTGCGCCAGGTGCTCGACGCCACGCCGTCGTGGTCCGACGAGCCGGACATCCACGTCGCCGTCGACCACCTGCGGCACTCCGTGCTGCCGCGGATCGGCGACCGCGCGAAGCTGGCGCTGGCCGGCCGGCTCGCCGTGCCGGAGCAGGTCGACCCGGGCCTCGCGGCCGCGCTCGTGGGCCACGGGGCTGCAGCCGACCCCGGGCGGACGGACGCCTGCAGTGCCACGGTCATCCCCGTCCTGGAGAGCCACGGGGTGCTCTGGCGCGAGCACGACCCGGAATCCGGGAGCCGCTGGCGGTTCCCGGGGATCCTGCGGCGCGTCCTGCTCGAGGCCCACGAGCAGGACGCCCCCGAGGCAGCGCGCCGCGACCACCAGGCGGTGGCCCGCGCCCTGCGCGGGACGGGCGACCGGCGCCGCCTGCCGGAGCTGCTGCGGCACGCGCGCAGGGGTGAGGACTGGGCGCTGCTCGCGCAGGTCTGGCTGGAGGAGTCCTGGCAGCTGCTGGAGCTGAGCGCGGAGGAGTTCAGCACGACGTTCGCCGGTCTGCCCGAGCGGGCGCGGTCGGAGCACCCGGCCCTGCACCTGCCGGCGTCGCTGGCCGACGCGGTGGCGGAGACACCGGCGACCGACCCCGCGCACCGCGCCCGGTTCATCATGCGCCACTACATGCAGGTGGGCCTCGACCACCTCGCCGATCCCGGCCAGGCCGGGGGCACGCAGGACGCCGTGGAGCGGATGATCGCCGCGATGGTCGCGCTCCGCGGCGAGGGCCGTCTCCAGGAGGCGCTCGCCATGGTCGGCAGGGTGGAGCAGGAGCTCTCCCGTGCCCGCCAGCGCAACCGGTGGGGGGTCCGCTCCATCCAGTCCGCGTGGTTCCACGTGCAGTGCGGGCTCACCCACCTGCTGGCGGGGGAGGTCGCCGAGGCGGTCGCGCGGCTGACCAAGGGCTACGAGACCAGCCCCACCGGCCTGACCGGCGCCCAGTCGGCCGCCCTCCTGGCGCTGGTGCACGCCCTGGGCGGCGCGCACGACGACGCCCGCCGCTGGCTGTCGCGCCACGAGGCGGTCGACGTGTCCGGGTGGTGGGCGCAGAGCCTGGCGGTCGTCCCCGCCCGGCTGGCCGGCGCCGTGCTCGCGCTCGACGCGCTCGACGAGGCGCGGACGGAGGAGCAGCTGGCGGCGTGCGGGTGGGCGGCGGGCGCGAGCGAGCTGTGGCCGGCGCACCTCGTGGTGCTGACCCGGCAGGCGCTGCTCTTCGGCGACCCGTTCGCCACCCTGGCCCGGATCGAGCACGTCGCGGGCCTGCACCACGCGGAGCTGTCGGATCCCCGGGGCCTGGGACGTCCGGTCGTCGACCGGTGCAGGGCCGCGCTGCTGCTCGCCGTCGGGGAGGTGAACCAGGCGCGGCAGGTCTTGCGCGACAAGTCGGACGCGGCGCCGTGGCTGCGGGCCCCCGCGGCGCGGATCGAGCTCGTCGCCGGGGACGTCGAGCAGGCGCACCGGATGGCCTGTGCGGCAGCGTGGGCCCCGCGGACGACGCTGCGCGAGCGCTGCGAGTTCCTCGTGCTCACCGCGGTGACCGCACTGGCGCTGGGCCGCAGCGAGGAAGCGGTCTCGGCGTTCAGCCAGGCCCACACCCTGTGCCGCGGCACGCGCAACCGCGAGCCCTACCTGACCCCGACCCCGGAGCAGCTGCAGCTGCTGCTCGAGCTGACGGGCACCGTGCTCGACGAGGAGACGGCGAGCGCGATCGCCGCGATGCGGCGGGTCTACCCCGAGCAGGTGGCGGTCGTGGAGCTGTCGCCCCGCGAGACCGCGGTGCTGCGGCAGATGGGCCGGCACGAGACCGCCGCGGGCGTCGCCCGGGCGTTGAGCGTCTCCGTCAACACCGTGCGCAAGCAGATGGTCTCGGTGTACGCCAAGCTCGGCGTCCACGACCGGGCCTCCGCCCTGCTGCGCGCGGAGCGGCTCGGGCTCCTCGAGGACTGACGGACCACCGCCCGACGCGGGCCCACGAGGCACGGGCGCGCTCCTGCGTCGGGTCCGCGCGGGACCGCGTGGACCAGCCGTGGACCACTCGCGGACCAGCGGCGTGGCGGTGCGGACCAACCGTGGACCAATCCCTGCTGCGGGGCCCCCGCCGGGGTGACGGCACTGGGAAAGTGCGCGCGGAAGGCTCGGGAAGGTGTGTCGTCAACCGTGCCTCGGACACGCGTAGAGGAGACATTCGTGGAACGCAGCATCGGCTCGCCCCCCGTCGGGCGATCGGTACCCCCCCTGCGCCGGCTCATGCCGGCGCTGCTCGCCCTGGTGCTGGCGGTGATCGGCGTGGGTGTCGGCGCGGCCTCGCCCGCCAGCGCCGCGCCGGTCTACGAGATCACCGGTGACTGGGAGACCGGCACCCCGGGCACCGTCGCCAAGGGCGACGTCGTGACCGGGATCTTCCGGGTCAACGTCAACGACGACGCCCCGGCGCCGTCGAACGAGCCGGTGGACAACGTGCTGCTGAGCGTGACGCTCCAGCACGGTCAGTTCCGCGGTCTGGCCGACGTGTGCCTGACGACGGGCGAGGGCCTGGACCCGGTGTCGAGCGTCTCGGACGACGGCCGCACGCTGACCTGCAACCTGGGCACCGTGAAGCAGGGCACGGCCGTGGTCGTGCAGACCCCGGTCGTGGTCGACGGCGCGACGGGCGACCAGCTGTCCGCGGTCGGCACCATCAACGGCCAGGACGCGCCGCTGGACCCGATCGACATCCGCAACTCGTTCGGCATGGACATGCTGTGGGGCACCCCCTCCGGCCACCGCCAGTACATGCCGGGCGACGCCCTGGGCTTCGACCTCGAGTGGACGCTGTTCCAGGACCGGGGCAGCGACCAGGGCCCCGACACGGTGACCTACGACCTCAGTATCCCGATGGGCGACGGCTCCCCGCTCGAGCTGAGCCGCCAGAACGACAACCCGCCGTTCGACCAGGCATGCACGCCGTACGTCACCTCCCCTGCGGCCGGGCACCCCTACTCCACGGTGCCCACCGCGGTGGGTCACCCCCAGCACGCGCCGTTCGTCGGTGAGTGCACGCTCACCCAGCTGCCGGGCTACAACAACTTCCGCCTGACCCTCACGGGCATCGACTACTCCCAGACGCAGGTGCCGACCCAGGACTCGGCCGGCAACCCGATGCCCGTCGACCGCGTCGCGGTCGCCAGCGGTGCCATCTGGCTGCAGGTGCGGGGTCTCACGCAGGGCACGTCGGCGAACCTGACCTCGTCGGCGCCGACCTACACCTCGGTCACGGGTCAGACGGCCACGGACGACCCGTCCAACAACACGAGCACCAAGACGGTCACCCCTCCCGGCACGTGGTCCCACGCCTGGCAGCGCACCACGGGCGGCACGTCGTGGGACGACAGCTTCCGGCAGCCTCCCGGCGCCACGGTCGCCGCGGGCACGACGGACGGTCGCGCGACCGAGGGGGTGCCTGCCGGCACCATCATCTCGACGTGCACCGTGGTCGACGCCGCCTACGTCGACTACAGCAACACGATCGCCTACTTCTACCGGCCTGGCGGCACCTGGGCCATCGAGCCCCTCCCGGCCGGTGCCTACTACGAGTGGTACGTCGGCAACGACCCGACCGTGACCCCCGGCAGCGGCGGCTACAACCCCGACCAGTTCACCGGGTGCGGCGCGACCGCGGGGTGGACCAGGACGGAGCCGACCGACCTCACCGCCGTCAAGGCCGTGCGCGTCACGGCGACCGCCGCGCAGCTCGACTACCGCATCATCCAGCTGCGGACGCACTACACGATCCAGGCCGACGCCCCGATCGGGCAGGACATCTGGACCTGGGGCTCGCTCTACCGCGACGGCGTCTGGACCGACCTCGGCCGCGGCGTGCACCCCGCGAGCGGCACCGTGACGGCCACGCCGGGCACCCGGTACAACGGCACGAACGGCGCCCGGGACATCCTCCGGGTCATCTACGCCGTGCCGGCGATCGCGAAGCGCGCCGACCGGGCCATCGTGCGCCCCGGCGTCCCGGCGACCTACACCCTGACGTACTCGGCCAACGGGCCCGGGAGCATGCCGCCGACGGTGGACGACTACACCATCGTCGACACGCTGCCGGCGGGGATGACGTACGTGGCGGGTTCGGCGACGCCGGCTCCGGTGGTGACCACGAACGCGCAGGGGCGGCAGGTGCTGACCTGGACGTTGGACGGCGTGCCGACCAACGTGGCCAACACCCTGACGTACCAGTCGGTGGCGGGTGACTCGGTGACGCCGGGCCAGACGTTGACGAACACGGTGACCTCGAGCCTGCGTGGGGAGACCTCGCGGCCGGCCTCGGCGCAGGTCACGACGTCCTCGAGCGGGTCGACGGAGATCAGCAAGACGGCGGACACGCCGTTCATCCCGAACCTGACCGGTGAGGGTGACGGCGAGGGTGCGTGGACCGTGACGGTGCGCTCGTTCGACCCGCTGCCGCAGGCGTTCACGGACACCATCGACATCCTCCCGTACCGCGGCGACGCCCGTGGCACGGACTACGAGGGCGACTACTCGCTGGTGGCGGTCGAGCCGTCGCCGGAGGCGAACGTCTTCTACACCACCGCCGACCCGGCGACGCTGTCGGACGACCCGGCGCACGAGTCGAACGGTGCGGCGGGCAACCCGGTGGGCAACGACGTGGGCTGGACCCCGGTGTTCACCCCGGACGCCACGGCGGTGCGCGTGATCGGGCCGCGCCTGGACCCCTCGCAGACCCAGGCGTTCAAGGTGCGGATCGCGACCGACGGTGCCGACGGTGAGGACGTGTTCGTGAACCGGGCGCAGGGCCGCGCGGGCCACACCGAGCTGGTGATGCGGACCTCGGCGCCGATGTCGGTGGCGAACTACTACTCGGCCAGCCTGAAGAAGTACGTCCAGGACCGTGACGGCGAGTGGCGCGACGCCAACGACGTCGTGGACTACCCGGTGTTCAAGTACGGCGACACGGTGCGCTACCGCATCGTGGTCACCAACACCGGCCAGGGCACGCTCACGGGCATCGAGGTCACCGACGACAAGCAGCCCGACCTGGGTGCGTTCAGCGTCGACGAGCTCGCGCCCGGCGACTCGGAGTCGCACGAGTACGAGATCACCCTCGAGGAGTCGGTCAGCGGGTCGCTGGTCAACACCGCCAGCGCCACCGCCGACACCCCGGCGGACTCGCAGGTGCCGCCGACGATCAACTCCGACCCGGCCGGCTTCGAGGTCGCGAACTACACGACCGTCAAGTCCGCCGACCCGGCGCCCGGCACCCCGGTGCACCCCGGTGAGGTCGTGACCTACTCGGTGACGCTCACGCAGCAGGGCAGCGCCCCGGCCGTCGCGTCGTTCAGCGACGACCTGGCCGACGTGCTCGACGACGCCGTCTACAACGACGACGTCGCGGCCACGGCCGGTGACGTGCGGGTCGAGGACGGGTTCATCGTGTGGGACGGGACGATCCCCGTCGACGGTGAGGTCACCGTGACGTACTCGGTCACGATCAAGGACGTCGCCGGTCTGCGCGAGGAGGGCGGCTTCGAGCTGGTCAACACCGTCACTTCCGACGGTTGCGCGGTGGTCGAGGGCGCCACGGTGGAGTGCGGCACCGAGCACCCGGTGGGTGTCTTCGAGTACGCCAAGACCTCCGAGCCGGCTCCGGGTTCGCGGGTCGAGGTCGGTGACACCGTCACCTACACCGTGACCGTGGTCCAGCAGGGGAACGGCGCGGTCCCGGGTGCGCGCCTGGTCGACGACATGTCCGGTGTGCTGGACGACGCGCGCTACAACGGCGACGCCGAGGCCAGCCTGGGCGCCGTGGAGGTCGAGGGCGACGAGCTGATCTGGACCGGTGACCTGGGGGTGGGCCAGCGTGCCGAGATCACCTACTCGGTCACGGTCCAGGACGCCGGGGACGACACCCTGCTCAACGTCGTCACCAGCCCGAACGGCGAGGGCGTGTGCGTCGAGGCCGCGGACGGCAACCCCGGTTGCAGCACCGAGCACGACAAGGTCCAGCAGGCCGGCGCGGGTGCCGGTGGTGGCGGGTTCCTGCCCAACACCGGTGGCCCGGCCCTGCTGCTGGCCGGCGGTGGCCTCGGCCTGCTGCTGGTCGGCGGGGCCACGATGATGGTCGCTCGCCGGCGTCGTGAGGACCTCGTCCAGGCCGCCTGAGATCGACCGCACCACGGCCACGGCCGGGGACCCCGCACCACGGGGCCCCGGCCGTGCGCCGTCCCACCACCCGCGCACGCGCGCCTGCCGCGCCCCGGACACCCACGGGTGACGGGCCGCAGGTCCGCCTCCGCGGGACGCGATGCCTAGGATGGGGCACCATGTCCACCCCTGCGGGGCGTCCGTCCGCGCCCACGACCGTCCGCGAGCGACTCCAGCAGGCGGCCTTCGCGCTCTTCGACGAGCAGGGCTACGACGGCACCACGGTCGACGCGATCGCCGAGCGCGCCGGCGTCGGGCGCACCACCTTCTTCCGGGCGTTCCGCTCGAAGGAGGACGTGATCTTCCCGCACCACGACGAGCTGCTCGAGCAGGTGCGGGCCCGCCTCGACGCCGCCTCGTCGCGCCACAGCCTGCTGGCCGTCTCCGAGGCCACCCGCCTCGTGCTGCGCCACTACCTCGCCGAGGGCGAGCTGGCCCGGCGCCGCTACGAGCTGACGCGCAGCGTGCCGAGCCTGCGCGAGCGCGAGATCGCCGGGATGCAGCAGTACCAGCGGGTGTTCCGCGAGTACATCCGCACCTGGATGCACGACGAGCTGCGGGCCGAGCTCATGGCCGGCAGCGTCGTCACCGCCCACAACGTCGTCCTGCGCCGCTGGCTGCGGGGCCAGAGCGAGGACGCCCACGCCGACTTCGACGCGGCCATCGCGCAGGTCCTCGACCTGTTCGCCGACCGCGGCGAGCGCGACGGCCGCTCGGGTGCCACCGTCGTGGTGGTCCCGGGGTACGACGACCCCTCCGCCGTCGCCGCCGCCGTCGAGCAGGCGCTGCGGGAGCAGACGCCCCGGGGCTGACCGGGCGTCAGGCCGCCGCGACCCCGCCCCGGGAGCGGCGGGCGAGGCGGCGCAGGAGCAGCAGCAGCGGCGTACCGACGACCACGGCGAGCACCGCCCACGGCAGCAGGACGCCCGCCACCGTCGCGACGCCACCACCGAAGTCGGCCAACGCGGCCCAGCCGTCGCGCAGGCCGCCGACGAAGCCACCGGTCGCCTCGTCGGTGTCGCCGGCGTCGTCGGAGTCGTCGGAGGCCGGGCGCCGCACCTGGACGGTGATGGTCGACCAGCTCGTGGCGTCCTGCAGGTAGGCGAGCTGCGAGGCCAGGCTGTCGAGGTCGGCCTGGCGGCGGGTCAGCTCGCCCTCGATGCTGACGACCTCACCGAGGTCGTCGGCCTCGGCGAGCAGTGCCTCGACGCGGGCCAGGCTCTCGCGCTGGGCCCGCACGCGGGCCTCGGTGTCGACGACCTGGGTCGTCACGTCCTCCAGCCCCCGGCTGCTGGAGGAGGTGGGGGCGAGGTCCTCGACCGCCGTCATGGTCGCGTCGAAGGTGGCGCTCGGGACCCGGAGCACGAGGCGGCTGGCGACGGCCGTGCCCTCGTCGTCGGCGGTGGTCTCCTCGCTGGACAGGCGGCCGCCGACCTCGTCGGCGAGGCGTTGGACGGCCCGGCGCGTCTCACCCACGTCCTCGGCGAGCAGCTCCACCGTTCCCGTCGCGATGATCGCGGGCGGCTGGGCCGCGGCGGCGGGTGCCGCGCCGGGCGCGGAGTCGGACGCGGAGTCGGACGCGGAGTCGGGGGCGGTGTCGGCGCCCTCGGCGGCGGCCGGGGCGTCGAGCTCGGCGGCCAGGTCCTCGGGCGGGCCCTCCGGGGCGGGCGCCCCGGGGGCGGAGACCTCCTGGGGGATGCCGGAGCCCTCCGACGAGCTCTCGTTGCCGGCGCCGCAGCCGGCGAGGGCGAGGGTCGTGACGAGGGCCAGCGTGGCGGCCCGCAGGAACGGGAGTCGGTTCATGCCGGTCGGACGCCGCCGCCCCGTGAACGGTTCCACCTCGTGGCAGGGTGGTCGCATGGCGCGGGTCGTGGTGGTGGGAGCCGGGGTCGCCGGTCTCGTGGTGGCGTGGTCGCTCGTGCGGGCCGGGCACGCGGTGACGGTGCTCGAGGCCGACGACGTGGTGGGCGGCAAGCTGCGCACCAGCCGGGTCGCGGGCGTCGCCGTGGACGTCGGGGCCGAGGCGATGCTCAACCGCCGCCCCGAGGGCGTCGCGCTGGCGCGCGAGCTGGACCTGCCGGTGACGCACCCGGCGCTCGTGTCGTCCCGGATCTGGACCCGGGGCGCGCTGCGTCCGCTCCCGCGCAGCCTCATGGGCGTGCCGCTGGACCTGCCGGGCCTCGAGGCCTCGGGAGTGCTGTCCGCGGAGGGCCTGGCGCGCGTGCGCGCGGAGGTCGACCTGCCCGCCGAGGCGGTGGAGACGGGGGAGGACATCACCGTCGGCGACCTCGTGGACCGGCGCCTGGGGCCCGAGGTCACCGACCGGCTCGTCGAGCCCCTCCTGGGCGGGGTGTACGCCGGTGATGCGCGGCGCATCTCCGCCCGGGCCGCCGTGCCCCAGCTGGTCGCGCTCGCCGGGCGCGGCTCGCTGCTCGAGCAGGCCGCCGGACTGCCCACGACGTACGACGCGCCGGTCTTCGCCGGCATCACCGGCGGGATGGGGCGCCTGCCGCTCGCGCTCGCCGCGGCGGTGCGCGACGCCGGGGGAGTGATCCGGGAGGGGACCCCCGTGCGGGGGCTCCGCCGTACCGAGCCGGAGGGGGCGTCCGGCTCGGCCCCGACCGTGCTGCTCGACGAGGAGGACCTGGAGGCCGACGCGGTCGTGCTCGCGGTGCCGGCCCCCGTGGCCGCGCTGCTCCTGCGCGACGTCGCGCCGCGGGCGGCCACCGACCTCGACGCCGTCGCGACGGCGTCCGTCGCGGTGCTCACCTTCGCGTTCCGGGCCGCCGACCTGCCGCCCCTGGAGGCGTCCGGGTTCCTCGTGCCGCCCGTGGAGCAGCGGCGCATCAAGGCCTCGACGTTCTCCTCCGACAAGTGGGGCTGGGTCGCCGACGCCGGACGCGGCGCCGGGCCGGAGGGGGAGGACCTGCGGTTCCTGCGCACGTCGGTGGGCCGGGCCGGCGACGACGAGGCCGCCCGCCCCGACGCCGACCTCGTGGCCGACTCGCTGGCCGAGCTCCAGGCCGCGCTCGGGGTGGGCGCCGCGCCCGTCGCCCACCACGTGCAGCGGTGGCCGGACGGCCTGCCGCAGTACGGGCTGGGCCACGTCGACCGGGTACGGCGGGTGCGCGCCGCCGTCGCGGCCGTGCCGGGCCTGGCCGTGGCGGGCGCGACGTACGACGGCGTCGGCATCCCCGCCGTGGTGGCCTCCGCGCACGCCGCCGTGGCGGCGCTGGACCTGCCGGCGGTGCCGCCCGAGGTGCCGGCAGCGGGGGCGCGGGCGCCGCAGGCCGACCCCCGGTCGGCGGCGAGGGGCGGCGGAGCAGAATGGGGCCCATGAGCGCCGAGACGGAGACGACGGGCACGACGGGCACGACGGGCACGGGCGGGAACGACCCGCAGGAGCACCTGAAGACCAACGCGGCGAAGCTGCGCGAGATCAACGACACGGTCCGCTACACGATGTGGTCGGTGTTCCGCCTCGAGCACCTGCTGGGCTCCGACGCCAAGCGCGGCAAGGAGGCGAAGGAGGTCGAGCGCCTCTTCGCCGCGCTCGCGAAGGAGGGCGTGGTCGTCCGCGGCGTGTACGACGTCTCCGGCCTCCGCGCCGACGCCGACCTCATGGTGTGGTGGCACTCGGAGGACTCGGTGGCGCTGCAGGCGGCGTACAACCGCTTCCGCAGCACCGCGTTCGGGCGACGCCTGGCGCCCGTGTGGTCGCAGATGGCGCTGCACCGCCCGGCCGAGTTCAACCGCAGCCACGTGCCCGCGTTCCTCGCCGACGAGACCGTGAAGGCGCACGTGTGCGTCTACCCGTTCGTGCGGTCCTACGAGTGGTACCTCCTGCCCGACGAGGAGCGCCGCGCGCTGCTCGTGGAGCACGGCAAGATGGCGCGGCCCTACCCGGACGTGCGCGCCAACACCGTCAGCTCGTTCGCGCTCGGCGACTACGAGTGGATGCTGGCCTTCGAGGCCGACGACCTCGGGCGCATCGTCGACCTGATGCGCGAGCTGCGCGCCTCCGGCGCCCGCCGCCACGTGCGCGAGGAGACGCCGTTCTACACCGGCGCCCTGACACCCGTGCGCGAGCTCGTCGACCGCCTGCCCTGAGGACGGGAACCGGTCGAGCCCCTCGGGGCGTCCGAGGGGCATGAGCCCTGAGCCTGCCCGCGACCGTGCTGCCCGTCGTACGCCGATTCTCGCCGCAGGCGCGGTCCTCGCCCTCGTGGGGGTGACGACTGCGGCGGCGGTGGCCGTGCAGCGCGGAGGACCCGACGAGGGTGGCGGCGCCGGGAGCGCGACCCCCGCCGCGTGGGCGTCGTGGTCGGGGCCGGCGGAGGCCTTCGGTGCTCCCGGACCGGTGGAGGTCGTGACGCTGCCCGTGGGCGACGGTGACCAGGTGCTCGTCTGCTACGGGCCGCAGCCGTCCATCGAGGTCCCGCGGGGGTGCGCCGGGCTGTCGTACGCCGTGACCGGGCTCGACCCTGCCCTCGTCGACTCCGGCTTCGTGCGCCTGAGCGGGACGTGGGACGGCACCACGCTGGCTGTCGACGACGCGGAGCCCGCCGACCAGCCGGCGTACGACGAGGCCCCGTTCCCCGACTGCTCGGGCGACCTTCGCCCGCCCACCGGACCCATGGTCGACGAGGACTTCACGACGCTGCTCGACCCGGAGACCAACATGTACGGCGCTCCCTACTCCACGGTCGTCGAGGGACTCGACCGGTACGCCTGGCTCGTCGTCACGCACGAGGATCCCCTGGGGTACGGCGACGACCTCGCCGCGCAGGGAGCGACCTACGGCCAGTGGAGCAACCCGTGGGGGCTCGACGTCGGTCTGGCACTCGGCCACCTCACCGCGATCGAGCGGGACGCGGCGGTCGAGGCCGCGGTCGCGGAGATCCGCACGGTGTGGCGCGGCTACCTGTGCATCGACGCCGACGGCCGGTACGACAGCGGCGAGATCGGGGTGGCGGCCGACGAGATCCTCGCCCAGGGCGTCCCCGGCGCGTCCAGCGTCAGCTGGGGCACGGACCGCATCACGCTCGAGGTGCTGTACGACGACGGGCGCCTCCAGCACTGGGCCGACCAGCGTTGGCCGGGCCTGGTCCACGTCAGGGCCGAGCTGCGGGACGTTCGGTAGCAGCGGGCCGGCCGCGGTAGGAGCGGCAGGGGACGCCTATCGCTGGCACTGCGCCGGGGCGTGCCGGTGGCCCCGATGCGGCGGTGCTGCGGCGGGGTCGGCGTGATGAGGGCTGGCCGGATTGGCTAGCTGAGCGGTGTGGTGCCGGTGGTGTCGACGGCGTACTCCAGTCCGTGCGGACTGATCCACAGGTAGGTGCCGAGCGGGTCGCGGTGGTAGCGCCATCGCCGGTCCGGTGGATCGACGCCCGGTGGATCGTCACCACGTGTGCTCGGTGGGCCGGAGCCGGTCGGTGAGGGGTGGGTCTTGACGCGGTGGTGGCCTCGGCAGAGCGGGGCGAGGTTGTCGGTGGCGGTCTGACCTGCGCCCGGTGCTGTGTTCGACCGGTAGGGCTCGATGTGGTCGAGGTCGAGTCCGTGTGCTGGTTTCCCGCAGTAGGGGAAGGCGCAGGTGGGTCGGTCGAGGCGGACGCGTTCGGCGATGCGGTCGGGGATCTCGTAGGCGTCGACGGCGACGTGCTCGGCGAGGTCGATGACGGGCTTGACGATGATCTTGGTGTCGGGCGTCCTGCACCAGTCGCGGACCTGGTCGGCGGTGACGAGGGCGCGGGTGTTCTCGAGGCGGGCCAGGTCGATGCCGGTGCCGCCGGTGGCGGCGTCGATCCCGGGCCCGTCGCCACTGCGGTGTGCGGCGATCGCGGCTTCGTTGAGGTGGACGTAGAGGACGACCTGCCGCGCGGGTGTCCGGGTGGAGTCGACTGCCTCGCTGTCAGCCTCGGGGCCGTAGAGGTCGAGCGCGGTCTGTCGTCGCGCGAGCTCACCGACGGCCATGGAGCGGCGGACGTCGAGGTCGGCGTCGCACCCGGCTGCAGCGAGGTCGGCGGCGACGCGCTGGACCGCGTTCTGGAGGTCGAGAGCATCCACCAAGTCGAGGGTCCCGTGCACGGGCACCACGCCGGTCCAGGGTGCTGCTGCGTCGACGGGGGTGGTCTCGATGGTGAAGTAGCGGCCGGCGTCTGCGTCGGCGCGGTCGAGCTCGGCGTTCTCGGGGTCGAACCGCGCGATGGCCTCGGCGGTGAGTCGTTCGACGGTCGGCATCGTCGTCCGGTGGGCGACCGGGGCGAGGTTGCGGTCGACGAAGTCCGCGGCGTCGGCGGTGAGGGTGCGGGTGAGGGCGGCGATCTTGCGGGCCCGCCAGACGGGCAGTGCCCGGTTCTGCGTCGTGGGGTCGGCGCCGGCCAGGACGCGGGAGTAGAGGCGGGGGAGGCGGTGGCGCAGCTCGATCGCGTCACCCACGAGGGGACGGCAGGAGGAGACGGAGCGGCCGAGGGCGGCGGAGATCTCGTACAGGCAGAACTCCGACACCAGTGGTGCGCCGGGTCCGCCGAGCTCGAGAAACCGGTCCCCGCCGGGAACGGCATCGGGGTCCTCGTGCCACAGCCCGAGAGGCCCGATGGGGTCACCGACGGTGCCGTCGGTGTGGGCGTCGGCCCAGTCCGCGACGGCGACGAGCGTGGCGACCTCGGCGGCCATCTGTGCCGCAGCGGCCTCGCGGGCGGTGGTGAGCAGCGCGGTCGGGTCGAGGGCCGGAGGGGCCTCGATGACTGCGGTGCTCGGGTGGTTCATACGGACAACGCTAGGGGTGGGCACCGACACTTCTCGGGTCCAGGAACGGCGCCTGGGGAAAGAAGATCTGAGGGATTTCGGGGGCGCCCGGATCGGTCCGTCCGCCGGGACCAAGATCGTGGTTTCGAGGGCCGCTGGCGCGGCCACCTCGACCACCGGAAGAGCGCGGCCACCTCGACCAACGGAGGCCGGTCGTGGTTTCGAGGGCCGCTGGCGCGGCCACCTCAACCACCGGGAGAGCGCGGCCCACGTCGACCACCCGCCCGCGCGTCGTACCGTCCACCATGTGACCACCCGGGCGACCCGCGCCCCCGGCCTCTGCTACGAATGTTCCATGTCCTCCCACGGTCTCGCGGTCGCGACGCACGACGCCGTCTGGCGCCTGCACGTCGACCTCCGCCTGACCGCCAGCGCGCTGTGTCGCTGTCGTCGCTCCTCGCTCTGAGACCGATCACCACGCCCGCACCGCGGGCCGTCGCCGCGCCACCGCGCGGCTGAGCACCCGGCACGACCGAGGCCCGGACACCCGGGCGACATCCCAGGACGCCACCATGACGCTGCAGAACACCCGCCGTACCGACGGACCGGCCCGCGACACCCCGAAGGGGCTCGCAGTGCTGCCCCTCCTCCAGACGCTCCGCGAGATCGCCGCCGACCCCGACCTGCACGAGCTGGTCGACCTCACCCGCCCCGACCGGCAGTCGCTCGAGCTGCACGCGACGCCCGACCTGCAGGTCTGGTTGCTGACGTGGCCGCCCGGCTTCTCCACGGGGTGGCACGACCACGCCGGCTCGCGGGGCGCCTACGCCACGCTGCGGGGCCGGCTGACCGAGCACACGTGGGAGCTCGGCACGCCGTCGGCCTGGCAGGTGGGCCGCGGGGAGGCCCGCGCGTACGCCGGGGGCCACGTGCACACGGTGCGCAACGAGACGGGTACGACGGCGCTGTCGGTGCACGCGTACGCGCCGAAGCTGACCGCGATGACCCGCTACGAGGAGCGCGGCGGCCGCCTGTCCGTCGTCGGCGTCGAGCAGGCGGGGGTGCAGCTGTGAGCGCCCCGGCCATCGAGACCTGGTACGCGACCGCCCGTACCGTCGCGCCCCGCGCCGTCGCGCCCGCCACGACCGCCCCCCGCTTCGAGGAGGTCTGGTTCGACGGCGTCGACGACATGCTCGCCGAGGCCCGGGCCCGGCTGCTCCGCCTGAGCCCGCGTGCGGCGTACCAGTCGGTGCTGTGGCGCCGGGCGCTCATCGTCGACATCCGTCCCGAGCGCGCCCGCCGCGAGCAGGGCGAGGTCGACCCGCGCCTGCGACCGGTCGTCGTCGAGCGCGTCGACCTGGAGTGGCTGCTCGACCCGCGCAGCCCGCAGCGCCTGCCGGAGGCGGACTACGACCTGGCGGTCGTGGTGCTCGACGCGCACGGCACGACCTCGTCGCTGGCCGCCGAGTCCCTGCAGCGCCTGGGCCTGCGCGACGCCACCGACGTGGTCGGCGGGTTCGCGGCCTGGCGGGGTCAGGGGATGCCGACCGTGTCCTGACGGCTGATCGAGCGCTGGGCCCGGCGGGCGAGGATCTTGTCCTTCACCGCCAGGCTCGGCTTCTCGACCACGTGCCACGACACGTAGGCGAGCGCGGCGGTCACGAGCGCGACGACGGTGAAGTTCACGGCCAGCCGGGTGGTGCCGAACCACAGCACGAACAGCTGCTGCACGGGGAACGCCCACAGGTACATGCCGTAGGACAGGTCGCCGAAGCGGGCGGCGCGGCGGAAGTACGGCGTGCTGCCCATCCCGACGACGAGCACGACGTAGGGCAGCGTCAGCCAGGCGTACCAGTGGAGCTGGTCGGGCTGCACCTGCTGCACCAGCACGTGCAGCGCGAGGAGCGCCACGGCGACGTCGGCCCGCAGGACGCCGCGGCCCCACCGCTCGACCGCGAGCCGGATCAGCGAGCCCGCCATGAACAGCACGGCGAACCGGGCGAACTGCTCGGGCGCGAAGCCCCACACGCGGTCGAACGTGCCGTTCGGCTGGTAGGCCACCCAGCACAGCCCGAGCACCACCACGAGCAGCGCGCCCAGGCGGAAGCGGTGGTCGCGCAGCACCAGCAGCGGCACCAGCAGGTAGCAGACGAACTCCATCGGCAGCGTCCACAGCGACCCGTTGATCGACGCCGGGTAGGGCAGGTCGTCGGTCACGCCGGGCAGCACGTTCTGGTGGTAGAGCGCGATGTTGCGGAAGTAGTCCCAGGTCAGCGGGTCCGAGAAGTACGAGCGGGCGCCCACCGACGAGGCGAGGGGACCCAGCACCAGCGCGGTCACCACCACCAGCACGGCGAGCGCCGGGAAGATCCGCAGGCAGCGGGCCGCGAAGTAGGCGACGAGGTCCCGCTTCGACGCCCAGCTCGCCGCGATCAGGTAGCCCGAGATCGAGAAGAAGATGACGACGCCGAGCGTCTCGAGGGAGAACCCGCCGAACTTCGGCGTCTCCTCGCCGCGCCCGACGAGCACGAACCCGTGCCCGACGAGCACCATGAGGGCGCCGACGAGGCGCAGCCCGTCGAGGTTGTTGGTGCGGTGATCCACCCGCGGAACCCTACGGGGTCGCGGACGGCTCCCGGCTCACGCCTCCGGGCGCGGCTCGAGCGTCAGCGAGATCGAGTTGATGCAGTAGCGGTCGCCGGTCGGCGTCCCGTACCCGTCGGGGAACACGTGCCCCAGGTGCGAGCCGCACGACGCGCAGCGCACCTCCACCCGCTTCATGCCGTGGGAGTTGTCCTCGATGTACTCGATCGTGTCGCTGATCGGCTGGTAGAACGACGGCCATCCGCAGCCCGAGTGGAACTTGGTGTCGGACTCGAACAGCTTCGCCGAGCACGCCTTGCAGCGGTAGATGCCGGTCGTCTCGATGTCGGTGTACTCACCCGTGAACGCGCGCTCCGTGCCGGCCTGGCGGAGCACCGCGTACTCGGCGGGGGACAGCTCGGACCGCCACTGCTCGTCGGTCTTCTCCACGTCGTAGGCCATGGGCCCAACGGTACCGACCCGCCTACGATCGACCCAGCTCGTTCGCCGAGGGAGGACACGCCGTGAGCCAGCCCCGCCGCACCGTCGCAGCACTCGCGCTGCTGCTCGTCGCCGCCGGCTGCTCCGCGGGCGACCCGGCACCCGACGAGGCGCCCGACCGGTCCGCCGCCGCCCCGGCCCGCACCTCGGGCACGACCGACGCCCCCGCCGACGCGTCCCCCGAGGCGGCCGACGCGCTCGCCGCCGACGACCCGTGGGGCCCCGAGCGCCGGGCGGCCTCGGAGGCGGCGTTCACCGAGGCGGTCGCCGCGGCGGGCACGTCGTACGTCGTGGGGGAGGACGGCTTCCACTTCTTCGGCGACGACCACAACCTCAACCTGTCCCAGGCCGTCGGCCGGGTGCGCCTCGACGCGGCCGGCGCGCAGGAGTGGGCGACCTACCTCACCGACCTGCAGGCGCAGGCCGAGGCGGGCGGCGCGGAGTTCCGCGCCGTGATCGCCCCCGCGAAGTGGGACGTGCACCGCGACCAGCTGCCCGCCTGGGCGCGCGAGCTGTCGGGGGAGACGTCGGCCCAGGTGCTGCGCCGCCTCCACCCCGACCTGCCGCTCGTCGACGTGCGCACGGTGCTGCGCGACGCGCCGTACCCGACCTACGACCCGCTCGACAGCCACTGGACCCCGTACGGCGGGTGGCTGGCGTGGGCGGCCGTCGTCGCCGACCTGGCGGCAGCGGGCGTCGAGGGCCTCGAGCTGCCGGAGCTCGTCGACGTCGAGACGGTGCCCTCGGTCAACGAGCTCGCCGCCGAGGGCGTGCCCGACGCGCCCCCGGTGCGGACGGTGCCGGTGTTCGCGGGGGAGCAGCCGCCGTCGGAGGTCACCGGGCCCGACGGGGCCCTGCCGGCGAGCGCGGGCGGGATCGTGGCGCTCGGGGCCATGCCCGCGGAGACCCGCACGCCCGGCGCGCTCGGCACCGCGGAGGTCCTCCTGCTGCGCGACTCGATGCTGACGCTGGTCTCGCCCGCGATCGTGCGCACCAGCCCCCGCACGCTGCAGCACTCCCACGGCATCGCGGGCACCGGGCCCGTGCCCGACGTCGGCGCGCTCGTCACCGAGGAGCGCCCGGACGTCGTGCTGCTCGTGCTCGCCGAGCGCTACCTCGGCGCCGGCCCGCCCGGCTGACCCGCGCCGGCCTCCTCGTCGGCCGCCTCGTCGGCCGCCTCGTCGGCCGCATCGAGCGCCTCCGGCTCGTCCGGGTCCTCGCCACCGGGCACGGGCGCCGGCGTGCGCAGGCGGTGCACGACGTGGACGCCCTCGATGCCCCGCAGCTCCACCTCGCGGGCCGCGTCGAGGTCGAGCAGGGAGCGGTCGGTCACCGCGTCCGCGACCGCCGTGCTGACCAGCACCTCGCCGCCCGCGGCGAGGGCCGCGACCCGCGCGGCGTACGCGACGTGCAGCCCGAACAGGTCGTTGCCGCGGTGGAGCACCGAGCCGCGGTGGATGCCCATCCGCACGCGCACCCGGGGCTCGCGGCGCCACCCGGCGAGCCGGGCCTGCACCGCCAGCGCGGCCGCGACCGCGTCGTCGGCCGGGCCGAACGCCACCATGAACCCGTCGCCCTGCGTCTTCACGACCTGGCCGTGGTGGTCCTCGACGGCGCGCCGCACGACGCGGTCGTGGCGGGCGAGCAGCCGCACCCAGGCGCGGTCGCCGAGCCGGTCGTTGAGGCTGGTCGACCCCTCGATGTCGGAGAAGAGGATGGTCACCCGCCCGTCGCCCGTCGCGAGCCGCACCAGGTCGGGCCGCTCGACCTGCGCCCAGCCCGCCAGCTCCTCGATGGAGGAGCGCAGGGCCCCGCCGACCCCGCGGTCGCGGACCAGCTCGACGGTCTCCCACACGGCCCGCACGGCCTCGCGGGGGCGGGGCAGGCGCCGCCGCGACCCGGGGCGCCCCTCGGCGGCGCGGAGGGCGGCGAGGTCGGCGGCCAGGACGGCCGCGCGGCGCCGGGCGGTGAGCCACAGGACGCCGAACGTCGTCGCGAGGGCGACGGTCGCCACCTGGACGACGACGAGCAGCACGATCGACCAGGTCGGCACGAGCGCATGCTGCCACTACGTTGGGGCCATGGCGAGCAAGGCGGCGGCGGCCGAGGTCATCGCGGGCGACCGCGCGGTGCGGGTCTCGAGCCCCGACCGCGTCATCTACCCCGCGACCGAGCGCACCCCCGAGATCACGAAGCTGCAGGTGGCGCAGTACGTCGCGGACGTGTCCGACGGCCTCGTCCGGGCCCTGCGCGAGCGCCCCACCGCGCTGGAGCGCTGGCCCCGCGGCGTCCTCCCCGGCATCGAGCTCAGCACGGGCCGGCCCGGCGAGAAGGCCGACGCGTTCTACCAGAAGCGCGTGCCGACGGGGGCTCCGCCGTACCTGGAGTCGGTCGAGATCACCTTCCCCTCGGGCCGCACGGCCCGCGAGATCTGCGTGACCGAGCCGGCCGTCGCGGTGTGGGCCGCGCAGATGGGCACCATCACCTTCCACCCGTGGCCCGTGCGCCGCGCCGACGTGGACCGCCCCGACGAGCTGCGCATCGACCTCGACCCGCAGCCCGGTACGACGTTCCGCGACGCCGCGCGCGTCGCCGGCGTCGCCCGCGAGCTGCTCGCCGAGCACGGCGTGACGGGGTGGTGCAAGACGTCGGGCAACCGGGGCGTCCACGTCTACGTGCGCATCGAGCCGCGCTGGGAGTTCACCGACGTGCGCCACGCGGCGATCGGGTTCGCCCGCGAGCTGGAGCGCCGCGACGACCAGGTGACGACGGCGTGGTGGAAGGAGGAGCGGGGCGAGCGGATCTTCGTGGACTACAACCAGAACTGCCGCGACCGCACGATCGCGTCGGCCTACTCCCTGCGGGCCCGCCCGGGTGCACCCGTGTCGACCCCGCTGACCTGGGACGACCTCGCCGCGCTGGAGGACCCGCGCACGCTCAACCTGCTCACCGTGCCCGAGCGGCTCGCCGACGGCGACCCGTGGGAGGGGATGGACGACGAGGCCCACTCCATCGAGCCGTTCCTCGCGATGTTCGCCGAGCAGGGCTCCGTCGAGCTGCCCTACCCGCCCGACCACCCCAAGATGCCCGGCGAGCCGCCGCGCGTGCAGCCGAGCAAGAAGGTCGCCGACCACTGGGACGCGGCCGGCAACCGGGTGGAGTGACCCGCCCGGTCGCCCGTCGCGAGGTCGTCCGTCGTGAGACCGCCCGCCGTGGGTCAGACGCCGGTGATGCCCTCGCCGTGGCCGTCGGCCTGCTCGGCGAACGTCTCCTGCTCCAGCAGGTGCAGCACGGGTACGTCGAGGTGGCGCCGCGCCCGCGAGGTCCAGTCGACGCCGAAGAACTCCGCGACCACGTGGGGGCTGGTCAGCACGATGACCTCGGCCGCGTCGACGGCGGCCACGGTGGCGCGCAGCGCGTCGATCGGGTGGTCCTCGACGACCGCGCCCTGCGCGGTGGCGCCGTCGGCGCGCAGGAGCGCCAGCGTGCGTGCCAGGCCCTCGTGCGCCTCGACCTCGCTCTGGTCGTGCAGCTCGTCGAGGTCGATGCTCGCCAGCGCGTAGCTGGGGGAGCCCACGACGTCGCCCGAGCCCAGGGTGCCCACCGCGGTCGCGACCCGCTCGGCGGCGTCGTCGACGGGGAGGAGCACGTCGTACACCACCTCGTCGCCCAGCTCGAGGTGGAGCGACGTGATCTGGCGGGCGTCGAGCTCCGTCAGGGGCTGCTCGACGAGCAGGACGACGTGGTAGGTCATGGCGTCTCCTCGGTGGATCCGGTGTCGGACGGGGTCAGGACGGTGGTGAGGTCGTAGCCGACGGGCTCGTCGAGCTGGTCGTAGCCGCACGAGGTCGGGTCGCGGTCGGGACGCCACCGCTTGAACTGCGCGGTGTGGCGGAAGCGCCGCCCCTCCATGTGGTCGTAGCCGACCTCGAGCACCCGCTCGGGGCGCAGCGGGGTGAAGGACAGGTCCTTGCCCGCGCTCCAGCGCGACTGCGTGCCGGGCACGCGGTCGGGGTTCGCGACGGCCCACTCCTCCCACGCGCCCCACGGGTGCTCCTCGATCGGGCACACCAGGGGCGCGAGCTCCTCGATCAGCTCCGCGCGGCGGGCGGCGGTGAAGGACGCGGAGACGCCGACGTGCTGCAGCGTGCCGTCCGCGTCGTGCAGGCCGAGCAGCAGCGAGCCGAGCAGCGGGCGCTCCGGGGTGGACGTCTTGTGCTCCCGGTAGCCCGCGACCACCACGTCGGCGGTGCGCGCGTGCTTGATCTTCAGCATGGTGCGGCCGTTCTCCGTGTACGGCGCGTCGAGCGGCTTCGCGACCACCCCGTCCAGCCCGGCGCCCTCGAACTGCTCGAACCAGACGGCGGCCTCGGCGGCGTCGGTCGTGGTGCGCACCAGGTGGCAGCCGGTCAGCCCGTCGTCGTGCACCCGGCCCGCGAGGTGCGCGAGGGCCTCGGCGAGCGCGGCGCGGCGCTCGGCGAACGGCCGGTCGACGTAGGAGGTGTCGCCCAGCGCGAGCAGGTCGAAGGCCACGAACCCGGCGGGGACGGTCTCGGCGAGCATGCGCACCCGTGAGGCGGCGGGGTGGATGCGCTCCTGGAGGACCTCGAACTGCAGGCGCGGCACCCCGTCGTCCCCGGCGGCCGCGACGAACAGCTCCCCGTCGAGCACGCAGCGCTCGGGCAGCTGCTCGAGGACGGCTTCGACCACCTCGGGGAAGTACCGCGTCAGCGGCTTCGTGTTGCGCGACGTCAGCTCGACCTCGTCGCCGTCGCGGAAGACGAGGCAGCGGAAGCCGTCCCACTTCGGCTCGAAGGACAGCCCGCCGCCGCCGGCCCAGGCGGCCGGGTCCGGCACCTGCGCGACCGACTTGGCCAGCATCGGGCGCACGGGCGGCATCACGGGCAGGTCCACGGGGCGACCCTATCCAGGTGCCGCCACGCGCACCGGGCGGGCGCGCCGCGGGTTCGCATAGGGTGGGGCACTGTCCGCGACGTCCCCGCGACGCGCGCGCATTCCCCGGTTGGTCTGCCGGCAGGGCCCGCCTGACTTTGAATCAGGACAAGCGACGTAGGTTCGACTCCTACCCGGGGAGCCTCTCTCCCCGCGGGCGCCACGCGCCCCGAGGCCCGACTAGGGTGTGGCCGCATGAGCGCGATCACCGTCATCGTCCTGGCCGCCGGCGGCGGCACGCGCATGAAGTCGAAGACCATGAAGGTCCTCCACCGCGTGGGCGGGCGCAGCATGGTGGGCCACGTGCTGGCGGCGGCGCAGTCGGTGTCGCCCGACCGGGTCGTCACCGTGGTGGGCCACCAGCGCGAGCAGGTCGGGGCCCACGTCCTCGAGCTCGCGCCGGGGTCGGTGCTGGCGGTGCAGGAGAGCCAGGAGGGCACGGGCCACGCGGTCCGCGTCGCCGTGGAGGCCCTGGGCGGCCAGGTCGACGGCACCGTGGTCGTGCTCACCGCCGACACCCCGCTGCTGCGCGGCGACAGCCTCGCCGCCTTCCTCGCCGACCACGAGGCCGCCGAGCGTGCGGTCAGCATCCTCTCGGGCGAGGTGGCCGACCCGTTCGGCTACGGCCGGATCGTACGCGACGAGGACGGCGACGTCCTCGCCATCGTCGAGCAGAAGGACGCCGACGCCGACCAGCGCGAGATCCGCGAGATCAACTCCGGGATCCTCGCCTTCGACGGCGCCTTCCTCACCGAGGCCCTGACCCGGATCGGCAACGACAACGCCAAGGGCGAGTACTACCTGACCGACGCCGTCGGCCTGGCCCGCGAGGCCGGCCTGACGGTCGGCGCCTACTGCCTGGAGGACGTGCGGCAGACCGAGGGCGCCAACGACCGCTCCCAGCTCGCGCGCCTGGGCAAGGAGATGAACCGCCGCATCCTCGAGCACTGGATGACCGAGGTGGGGGTCACGATCATGGACCCCGACACCACCTGGATCGAGGACGACGTGGTGCTCGCCCGCGACGTGACGATCCTGCCGGGCACCCAGCTGCTGGGGGCCACCGTGGTGGCCGAGGACGCCGTGATCGGGCCCGACACCACGCTGGAGGACTGCGAGGTCGGCGCGGGCGCCCGCGTCGTGCGCACCCACGGCCAGCTCGCCGTGATCGGTGACGGCGCGCAGGTCGGCCCCTACGCCTACCTCCGCCCGGGCACGCGCACCGGCACCGGCTCGAAGGTCGGCACGTTCGTGGAGACGAAGAACGCGGTGCTGGCCGACGGCGCCAAGGTGCCCCACCTGTCGTACGTCGGGGACGCCGAGGTCGGCGAGGGCAGCAACGTCGGCGCGGGCACGATCTTCGCCAACTACGACGGCGTCGCGAAGCACCGCACGACGATCGGGCGCCACGCCCGCACCGGATCCAACAACACCTTCGTCGCGCCCGTCACGGTCGGCGACGGCGCCGGCACCGGCGCCGGCACGGTGGTGCGCGAGGACGTCCCGCCCGGCGCGCTGGCCGTCTCGGCCGGCCCGCAGCGCAACCTCGAGGGCTGGGCGGCGCGTCGGCGCCCCGGCACGGCCCAGGCCCGGGCGGCCGAGGAGGCGGGCGCGGGGGACCGCTCCCACCCCTGAGTTGGCGCCACCTCGCCGGTAGGCGAGAATCGGCGGGGCCGACCGACCCCGGCCTCCCCCGAGCCCGACAGGAGCGCATCCGGCGTGAGCGGAATGAAGCTGACAACCGAGAAGAACCTCATGGTGTTCAGCGGGCGGGCTCACCCCGAGCTCGCCGAGGAGGTCGCCGAGCTCGTCGGGACCGGTCTCGTGCCCTCGTCGATGTACGACTTCGCCAACTCCGAGAAGTACGTGCGCTACGAGGAGTCGGTGCGCGGCTGCGACGCCTTCGTGATCCAGAGCCACACGGCGCCGATCAACGAGTGGATCATGGAGCACCTCATCATGGTCGACGCGCTCAAGCGCGCCTCGGCCAAGCGCATCACCGTGGTCATGCCGTTCTACGGCTACAGCCGCCAGGACAAGAAGCACCGCGGCCGCGAGCCCATCTCCGCCCGCCTCGTCGCGGACCTGTTCAAGACGGCCGGCGCGGACCGCCTCATCTCGGTCGACCTGCACGCCGATCAGATCCAGGGCTACTTCGACGGCCCGGTGGACCACCTGATGGCCCTGCCGATCCTCGCCGACTACGTCCGCGGCAAGTACGGCGCCGAGTCCGACCTCGCGGTCGTCTCGCCCGACGCCGGGCGCATCAAGGTCGCCGAGCGCTGGTCGGCCCGCCTCGGGGGCGTGCCGCTCGCGTTCATCCACAAGTCGCGGCGCACCGACCGCCCCAACGAGACGGTCGCGAACCGCGTCGTGGGTGAGGTCGAGGGCCGCATGTGCGTGCTCGTCGACGACATGATCGACACCGGCGGCACCATCGTGAAGGCCGCCGAGGCGCTCATGGAGCAGGGGGCCAAGGGCGTCATCATCGCCGCGACGCACGGCATCCTCTCCGACCCCGCCGTGGACCGGCTCAAGAACAGCCCGGCCACCGAGGTCATCCTCACGAACACGCTGCCGCTGGCCGCCGACAAGCACTTCGACAAGCTCACCATGCTGTCGATCGCGCCCCTGCTGGCGCGGGCGATCCGTGCCGTGTTCGAGGACGGCTCGGTCACGTCGATGTTCGACGGCCACGCCTGAACGACGCATCGGCGCAAAACCCGACGCCGGGTCGTCGCGGCGGCCTACGCTGCCTCGACCGGTCACCTTGCCGACGGCCCCGGGCAGCTGCCGGGGCCGATGCTCCTCGAGGAACGCCCATGCTCCCGTCGCCCCGTCGTACCGCCCGCCGCGGCCCCCGTCCCACCGCCCGCAGCGCCCCCCGTCGTACGGCGCTGCTCGGCGTGCTCGCGGTGCTCACCGCGGGCCTCGTGTCCGCGCCCCAGGTGGCGGTCGCGGCGCCCGAGAGCGTCCTGCGCGTCGTGGACGTGCGGCTCGACGGTGACGGTGCCACCACGGGCGTGACCACGACGACCGTGCGCGACGCGGACGGCGAGCTCTCCACCGAGGAGGAGTCGCTCGACCCGGCGGACGCGCGGCTGCCGGTGCGCGTGCTGACCTCGTGGCGCAGCGACGACGGGGCCGGCACCGACCTCGCCGACCTCGCCGGGTACGACGGACGCGTCACCGTCGACGTGACGGTGCAGAACACGACGGTGCAGCCCGTGCCGGTCCGCTACGACAGCGGCGGCGAGGCGTTCGAGGAGCACGCGCTGGTGGGCAGCCCGCTGACGGTCGTCGCGGGCACCGAGCTGCCGGGCGCCACCCGGGTGGTCACCTCGACCCTCGCCGACGACCCGGCCGCCACCAACGGCGTGCTGGGGCGCACGACGGACGGCACGCCCGTGGTGCAGTGGGCCGCGCTGCTCGCCCCGCCCCGTCTGGCCGCCACCGCGACCTTCCGCCTCGTCCTCGACGTCACCGACTTCGACCCGCCGGTGGTCGACCTCAGCGTGCAGCCCGGTCTCGTCACCGACACCTCGCTCGACGGCCTCGTGCGCTCGGCGTTCGCGGACGAGCCGGGCAGCAACCGGCGCGTGCAGGACGAGACGATCGCGACGATCGAGGCCGTCAACGCGGTGCTCGGCGACGCGGGCGCCTCGCTCGACGCCATCCGCGCCAACCTGCAGGCCACCTCGGCCGGCTTCGGCCGCCAGGCGCTCGCCGAGCTGGGGGCGGGGCAGGAGGAGGTGCCCGCCCGCATCGCCGGCGTGGTGGAGGACCTGGAGGCGCTGTCGAACCCGGCCGGGACCGGGACGCTGGACCGCACCATCGCCCGCGCCGCGGACCAGGGCGAGGAGGGCCTCGCCGCCGCGCTGGTCCGCATCCGCGACCTGCTGGGCACCGCGGGCACCGTGGCACCTGCGGCCGACCCCGCGCCCGTCCCGGGGGCGGGCTGCGCCGTGGCCACCGCGCCGCCGAGCGGCACCGACCTGCTCAGCCTGTTCCGCAGCGTCGAGTCGCAGTTCGAGGCCTTCGCAGGCTCGACCGGCGCGTGCCGGGACGCCGTCGCGGCCTCGCTCGAGCGCTCGGTCGGCACGGCCGCCGAGGTCGAGGCGCTCGCGACCGCCCCGGACGCCGCCGCGGCCTGCGGCACCTCCCGCTCGCTGGTCTGCGTCCTCGGCATCGCCCGCGGCGAGGTCGCGCGGGGCGCCGGCGCCCTGGTGGCGGCGGGCGACGCGCTGGCGGCCGAGGTGGACCCGGCGGACGAGACGGGACGGGTGGTCGCCGGCATCGCCGGGCTGCGCACCGCCACGGCCGAGGTGGGCGCCGCGCTGGCGGCGCTGTCGACGGCGGACGCGGCCACGACGGCGGCCGCCCTCGACGACGTGCTCGCCGCCTCCCGGCTGCTGGTCGACGACCTGAGCGCCCTCCAGGTGCTCCTGCAGTCCTCCGGCGACCTGGCCCGCGGCCTCGACGAGGTCGGGGCCATCGCGACGGCCCAGGCGGACCTCCTCGACGGGGGGCTCGTCGCCGCGCTCGACGAGCTCGTGCGCACGGCCTGCCGCGCCCCCGAGGCCGACGACAGCCCCGACCTGGTCACGTTCCTGCAGGACGTGCTCGGGACGCTGCCCGCCTGCGGGGCCACGGGCGGCGGGCCCGACGTGCTCGCCCAGCTGGCGGGCGTGGCCGACGCGTGGGAGCAGGTGGCCGCGCTCGTCGGCGCGGGCGGCACGCTGCCCACCGCCCTCGCCGGTCTCAACACGTCCGTCGGCGCCCTCCTCGACACGGCGACCGACGTCGTCCGCGCCCTCGAGGAGGCGACGACGCTGCCCGACCAGATCGCCGCGCTGGGCGACGCCATCTGCGCCACCGTGGCGCGGGCCCGCGAGCTCGGCGAGGTCGGTCCGACCGCACAGGCCTGCCCCGCGCCGGGACCGGGCGGGCCGACCGCCCTGGACGCCCTCGCCGCCGCGTGGGGCGGCCTCGCCGCCCACAACGCCGACCTGGGCGACCGCGTGGGTGCGGCCTTCCGTGCCGCGCGCGCCGACTACCTCGACGCCGCCGGCCGCGACCTCGGCGCCGGCATGACCGCGGCCGCCGGGGCCCAGCAGACCGCGACGGCCGACCTGGGGGCGTTCCTCGGCGGGTTCGAGACCGAGCTGGAGACGGCCGGCGACCGGGCCTACCAGCAGGGCGAGGACCGCGTGGCGGGCGTCGACGCCCTCGCGTCCGACGCCCTCGTGGGCAGCGCGTCGACCCTCACCGGCGACCTCGCCCGGGCGCGGGGCGCCCTGACCGACCAGATCGGCGTGAACCAGGTCGCCCTGACCGGCACCAGCGCCGCCCTCTCCGAGCGGCTGCGCGCCACCGTCACGGCACTGGGCACCCGGGAGGGCCGGGGCAGCGGCATCCTCGGCGCCCTGGCGTCGAACGCGCGGCAGGCCGACCGGGAGAACGGCAACCTCGTCGAGGCGGGCGGCACGACCAGCGCCTTCGCGGCGCTGCGACGGCTCGACCTGCGGGACGCGAACCGGCAACGGGCGCAGTCCGAGGTCGCCGCCCGGATGCAGGAGGAGCTGAGCCGCGGCGACGCCGACGCCGGTGCGGACGCCAGCGTCCTCACGGTCTACTCCCTGCACCTCGGCGGTGGCGAGTGACGCGCCCGCGCCGACTCGGGCCCGGCCTGACGGGACTCGCCCTGGTCTGCGCCCTCGGGCTGACCGCGTGCACCGACGACGGCGCCGACGAGCAGGACCGGGACGACGCCGCCCCCGGGAGGGCGCCGGCCCCGGTCGCGCTCGAGGTCGCGGGCCTCGACGGCCCCGTGCGGGTCGGGGTGCTCGTCAGCACGGGCGGAGCATCGGGCGAGGGCTCGGACCTCGCCTCACCCGCCCACGGCGCGGTCGTCGCCGAGCGGCGGCTCGGTGCCGGCGGGGCCGACGTCGAGCTCGTCGTCGCGGACGACCGCGGCGACGCCGACGCCGCCCGCCGCGCCGTGGCGGACCTCGCGGAGGCGGGGGTGGTGGGTGTCGTCGCCGCGACGTCCGGCGCGCACCTCGCCCCGGCGCTCGCCGACGCCGCGGAGCTCGACGTGCCCGTGCTGCTGCCGTACGTCGAGGACGTGGCGGGCCTGCCCGCCGGTGCCTGGTCGACCGCCCCGTCCGCGGGCGCCGTCGACGCGGGGGTGGACGCCGCGCTGCGGTCGGCGGGCAGCACCAGCCCCGTCGTGGTGGTCGGCGCGGGCGCCCGCACGCCGACGGTGGCCGGGGCGCGCACGGTGGCGCTCGGGCCCGCCGGGACCGGCGCGGCCGTCGACGCCGTCGAGGAGGCCGTGGCCGCCGGGGCCGACGCGGTGGTCGTCGCCGCGCCGGCCGCCGCCCAGGGCGAGGTCGTCGCCGGCGTCCAGGCCGTCGACGACCTGCCGGTGGTGCTGACGCCGCAGGCCCTGCGCCCCGCCTTCACGACGGCCCTGACGGGCGCCGGCGGCGCGGCCAACGGCGACCTCCGCACGGTGGGACCGGACGCCGCCGACACCACGACGCTCGCCGCGGACGAGGCGGGGGACCGCGCGGCGGCGTACTTCGCCGCACTGCGCCAGGCCGCCGACGACCCCGGCCAGCAGGACCTGCTCGGGACCGGCCCGTTCGCCGCCCGGGCGGGCGACGCCGACCTGGCCAGCCACGACGCGGTCGTCGCCCTGGTGCGGGCCGCCGAGGAGGCCGGCAGCACGGCCGCCGGTGACGTGGCGGCCGCTCTGGACGGCCTCGCGCTCGACGGCGCGTCGGGCCTGGCCGGCCCGTCGCTCGTGTTCGACGACGCCGAGGCCCTCCCCGACGACGAGGTCCACGTGCTCGTCGGCACCACCCAGGACCCCGGGGTTCGGCCGGCGCCCGCCGAGCCGGTGGTCCGCCTGGCGTGGTTCGCCGTGCCCCGGGACGGCTGAGCCGTGGGGGAGGACCAGGAGCCGCGCGCGGCGCCGCGGGCCCTCGGCAGCCGGTACGAGCTGGTGGAGCGGCTCGGCGGCGGGGCCATGGGCGAGGTGTGGAGCGCCGTCGACCGCACCACCGGCGAGGCCGTGGCCGCGAAGCTGCTGCACGAGACCTACGCCCACGACACCGACATCGTCGGCCGGTTCATCCAGGAGCGCGCCATCCTGATGAACCTGCGCCACCCCGGCATCGTCCGGGTGCGCGACCTCGTCGTGGAGGGCTCGCAGCTCGCCATCGTCATGGACCTCGTCGCCGGGGGCGACCTGCGCAGCCACCTGCGCACCGCCGGGACCCTCGCGCCCCGGGCGGCGGTGGCGATCACCTGCGCGGTCCTCGACGCCCTCGCCGCGGCGCACGCCGCGGGGTTCCTGCACCGCGACGTCAAGCCCGACAACGTGCTGCTCGACGGCGGCGCGCCGGGGGACGGATCGGGCGTCCGCCTGTCCGACTTCGGCATCGCGCGCCTCGCGGAGGAATCGACGGTGCAGGCGACGGGCCTCGTCGGCACCCCCGGCTACATGCCGCCCGAGCTCTTCCAGCACGGCCGCTTCAGCACGGCCTCCGACGTCTACGCGACCGGCATCCTCCTCTACGAGCTGCTCGGCGGGCGCACGCCCTTCGCCGGGAAGGGCACGGTCCACACGATCGGCAACCGTCACGTGACCGTCGAGCCCCCGCCGCTGCCGGTGCACCCGCTGCTGTGGAGCGTGCTGGCGGTGATGCTGGCCAAGGACCCCGCCACCCGCCTCCCGGCCGGGGCCACCGCCCGCGCGCTGCGCGGGCTGCCGGACGAGGCCCTCGAGGGCGAGCCGCTCCCGCGCCAGCCGGACCCGGAGACGTGGCGGACCGCGGAGCGGACCGTCGTGCGCTCCCACCCGGCGCAGCCGCACCACAGGGCCGACGTCGCTGCTGCTGCCGCCGCGGCGAGCGCCCCGCCCGGCCACACGGTCGACGTGCCCTTCGTGCCCTCCGGGGTGGTGGGGGAGCGCGCGCCGGACCCCGCACCCGCGCCCCCGGCAGCGCCGCGTCGCCGCGCCGTGGTGCCCGCGGCCGCCGCGGCGGTGGTCGTGCTCCTCGCCGCGGTGCTGGCGGGCTCGTGGTGGGCCGGGCGCGACGACGCGGCGGACGGTGCCGGCCCCGACGCCGCCACGCGCGCCGCGGCGCCGGAGCAGGACGTCGAGCTGGGTTCGGTGGCCTCGCCCAGCGGGCTCGTCGTGGGCCGCGCCGCGACGTACGACCCCGGGGCGGGCGAGGTGACGGTCGAGCTCACCCTCACCAAGCCGGCGCAGGCCGAGCCGACCGTCCTCGTGTTCCTCCCCGGTCCGCCGGACGACCCGGCCGACTGCCCGACCGACGTGGTCTGGGACGTGCCCGCCGCCCCCGTGGACCCCTACACGACGTCCGTGGAGCAGGCGTGCGGCTGGGCGGTGGGTCCGCTCCCGGCCGGTACGACGACCCTGCCGGCCTCCGCGGTCGTGGACGTCGCCCTGGGGGTCGACGACGACGCGCTGCAGGCCTGGGAGTCCGAGGCCGCCGACCTGCTGACCACCGCGGTGGGGGACCCCGCCAACCGCACGACCGCGTTCCCCGCCCAGCGCGTGCGCAGCCTGCGGATGGAGGTGGCACCACCGCGCATCGACCTCGACGCCACCGCCACCACGCTGGTCTTCGCGACCTGGGCCGGGGGCGAGGCAGAGGCCGACCCGGTGCACGACAGCGGGGCCCGGCTGCCGAGCGGCGTGGTGCGGGAGATCGCGGGCGACGGCATGCGCTTCGGCACGACCTGCGACGCGATCACGGTGAGCGCCGACGGCGACGTCCGCGGCTACTTCCCCACGACCGGGCCCTGCGAGGTGACCGCCGAGCTGGGCGGCTTCACCCCCGAGCCGGCGACGGTCGCCGTCGTCGGCCCCAGCACCTGAGCGGGCCCGGCCGCCGGACGTCGGATTTGGCCGGCCCGTCCGACGGCGGCTAAGGTGCTGCGGTTGCCTCGGCGAGGGAGCCCCCGGGCTCCGTGATCGACAGGGCCGGTCGGACTCCCGTGTCCGCCGCGCTGTCGCGCCGCGGCGCCCGACCTGACGAGCGGCCTCCCGTGCCGCCGTACCAGCACCACGAGGAGTCCCAGATGTCCAACGAGAAGATCACCGCCGAGCGTCGCACCGAGTTCGGCAAGGGCGCGGCCCGCCGCATCCGCCGCGCCGACAAGATCCCCGCCGTCGTGTACGGCCACGGCATGGAGCCGCTGCACCTGACGCTGCCCGGCCACGACACGATGCTCGCGCTCAAGCACGGCGGCGCCAACGCGCTGCTGGAGCTCGACGTCGAGGGCGACGTGCAGGTCGCGCTGACCAAGCACGTGCAGGTCGACCCCATCCGCCGCGTCATCGAGCACGTCGACTTCGTCGCGGTCGTCAAGGGCGAGAAGGTCACGGTGGACGTGCCCGTCCACGTCGTGGGCGACGCCGCTCCCGAGACGCTCGTCGTCACCGAGAACACCACCCTCGAGATCGAGGTCGCCGCCACCGACATCCCCGAGGGCCTCGAGGTCTCGGTCGAGGGCGCCGCGGCCGGCACGCAGTTCGCCGCCTCCGACGTCGTGCTGCCCGCCGGCGCGACCCTGGTCACCGACGCGGAGACCCTCATCGTCAACGTCACCGCGGCCGCCACGGCCGAGCAGGTCGAGGCCGAGCTGGCCGAGGCCGAGGCCGACGCGGGCATCGAGAAGGACGAGCCCGAGGACGCCGAGGGCGACGCCGCCGCGGCCGAGCAGGGCGAGGCCACCGACTCCGAGTGAGTCCGGGCCCGGCGCGAGCCGGGCCCCTGAGCAGAGAGGGCCGGGGTTCCCCATGTCCGAGACCGAGAGCGCGCCCGGAGGCGTGTGGCTCGCCGTCGGGCTGGGGAACCCCGGCCCTTCGTACGCCGGCAACCGGCACAACATCGGCTACCTCGTGGTCGAGGAGCTCGCGGCGCGGTGGGGCAGCTCCTTCCGCGCCCACAAGACCGGGCGGGCCGACGTGGTCGAGGGCCGCGTCGGCGCCCCGGGCACCCCCGGGCCCCGCCTGGTGCTGGCGCGCCCGCGCAGCTACATGAACGAGGTGGGGGGCCCGGTCAAGGCGCTCGCCACCTTCTACAAGGTGCCGCCGGAGCGCATCGTCGCCGTCCACGACGAGCTCGACATCGCCTTCGGGACGCTGCGGGTGAAGAAGGGCGGCGGGGACAACGGCCACAACGGCCTGCGCTCGATGCGCTCCTCGCTGGGCACCGGGGACTTCCACCGCGTGCGCGCCGGGATCGGACGCCCGCCGGGACGCCAGGACGTCGCGGACTTCGTGCTGTCCGACTACTCGCGCACCGAGCGCAAGGAGCTGCCCCTCCAGGTGGGCGACGCCGCCGACGCCATCGAGTGCCTCGTCACCGAGGGCCTCGAACGCACGCAGCAGCGCTTCAACTCCTGACCGTCCGGCCCCCACGGGCGCCCGGACGTGTGGGAAATGCGACGCGCGTCACTTCCGAGTGACTTGCGCCAGCCCTGCATCGTTGGTTTCGCAAAGGTGCGGTCACAGCCCCGGTGCTCGGGCGTCCAGAGTGCGTGACGGCGCGGGGGAAGCTGTATCCGGAGGGCATGGGGTAGTCGTGAAGAGCACTGCACTGGACGAGGTCGAACGGTGGCGGGAGCTGGTGGAGCACACCATCAGCGCGGCCATCTCGCTGGACGCCGTGACCGTCGCTCGTGAGGAGGCGGGCGAGCTCGCCGCCGCCGGCGGCGGATCGTCGTCGGGGGCGTCGGCGGGCCCGGCGCACGTCGGGACGGACGACGGGGTGATCGCCGTCCGGCGCGAGTGCCCGGACGGCACCGGCATCGTCCTCCACCTCGTCCGGTCGACGGGCTCGTTCGACGCCGAGGAGCGACGTCTCGCCCGCCGGGTGGTCGACGCCCTCGAGCAGCTCGTGCGGGGCACGGTGGGACAGCTGCCGGACGAGCTGGAGCCCGGCGACGTGGCCGACGCGCTCGAGCGCACCCTCCACGACCTCGACGACCTGGTCGACGCCCCGGTGGTCGACCGGCTCACGGCGGTCGCGTGCCGCTTCGCGCAGCGCCTCGACGTCGCCGGCTGGTGGATCGGCCGGGCCGGGACCACGGAGCTGTGGCGCGCGGCGAGCTCCGTACGCCGTGACGGCACCGAGGGCGAGCGGCTCGGCGCCGTCCTGGCTGCGCCGTCCATCCAGGTCACCGACGACCGCACAGCGGCCGTGCTCGAGGGCGGCTCGCTCGTCGCCTGGGCGGGCGACGGGACGGCCGCCGCCCGGGCCATGGAGGTGTGGGGCGGCGGGGTCACGCGGGTCGCCGCGGGCGGCTACGACCTCGACGCCCGCCGCTGGATGCTCTGCATGGTGGGCGACGTGGCGACCCCCGACCTGCGCCAGGCCCAGGCCGCGGTCTCCGCAGCGGTGCAGGTGGCGCTCGGCTTCCCCCGGGCGCCGCGGCCGCCGATCTGACGGGCGCGCCGCCGCTCAGCGGTAGTGCGTGCCCAGCACCGTGCGCACGTGGTGCTCGAAGGCCTCCGAGACGTCGCCCATGATGAGCCCGGCGTGGCCGAACAGCTCGAGGCAGACGAACCCGTGGATCGCCGCCCACACCTGGGTGAGCCGCACGACGGCCTCCGGGCACACGCCGTCGGGTCCCAGGGACTGGGCCACCTCGAGGATCTCCGGCTGCACGGCCGGCAGCGGGGACGCCATCGCGTCCAGCGCCACGTGGCCGGCGGCGACGTCCTCCAGCATGATCTCGAGCGGCACGCGGTAGAAGCCGAGCAGGTGCTCGTGCCAGGTCGGTGACCCGCCCTCGCCGGAGTTCCCGTGGCGGAAGATCAAGGCGAACTCCGCCGGGTTGCGCAGGCACCAGTCGCGGTAGGCGTGCGCCATCGCCACGGCCCGCTGGAGCGGCGGGCGCCCCGGGGCGCTGGCCGCCTCGTCCAGGGCGGCGGCGATCGAGTCGAACGCGTCGAGGGCCAGGGACTCCATGAGGTCGTGGCGCGACTCGAAGTAGCGGTAGATCGCGGACGGGGTCAGTCCGACCTCGCGCGCGACGGCCCGCAGGGAGAGGTCGCTGCCGTCCCGCGCGGGGGCGAGGAGCTCCCGCGCCGCGGCCTTGATCTCGTCCGTCGTGGCCAGCCGGGCGCGGTCGCGGCGCGACGGGGCCCGCTCCGGTCCCGTGGACGCGGACGTCTCGGGCTGTGCGCCCCTGTCCGGTGTCTCCGTCATCGCACCCATCTCCCGGCTGACCCTACTGGTCCGACCGGTACCCGTGGGGCAACGACGCACGGTCGGCCCCCGGTCGGCGGTAAAGAACCGTGTTCGCACTTGACAACGCCGTTCACAAAAGCGAACAGTGTTCTCGGGACGGTCTAGTCCACCCCGGAAGTGGGGTCGAGGTCAAGGAGACGTGGGTGTCGGGCGTGGTTCGCGAGGTGTCGGGCGGTGGGCGTGGTCACGCCACGGTGCGGTCCGTCGCCGCGGGCGCTCGCCGCGCCGCGGGTGCCCCCGGCCCGGAGGGGGACGCCGAGCCGACCGCGGTCGCCGTCGGCACGCGGTCGAGGGTCGGCCGGGTCCGCCGGGTCCGCCGCTCCCGGCTGGTCCTGGCGCTCGGCGAGGTCGCCCTGCCGCTCGTCGTCCCGGCCGGGGGAGCGGTCGCCGGCGTGCTGGCGCCCACCACGGTGGGTCTCGTGGCCGGTTCCTGGTGGGCGGCGCGGGTGGTGCTCGCAGGCTCCCGCCCGACCCACGCCGCTGTCACGCGGACGGACCTGGGGGGCCTGACCCGAACCGTGCTGGTCGCCTCCGGCCTGCTCGCGCTCGCCGTCGCTGCCGGTCTGCTCGCGGCGCCGGTCCCGGTGCTCGTGCTCCCGGTCGCGATCACCGCGCTCCTCGTCGCCGTCCTCCGGGCCGCGGTCGCGGCGTGGCGCGGGCAGCCCCGCGTGGTGCTCCTCGTCCCGTCGGCTCGCCGGGCCACGCCCGAGGCCGGCGGCCCCGTCGCCCCGGTGGCCACGGTGGGCGTCGACCTCGACACCGGCGCCGCCCCGGCGCTGGCGCGCACGGTCGTCGAGACCCGCGCGGACCTCGTGCTCCTGGCGCCCGGCACGGGCCTCGCCCCACGGGCCGTGCGGGCCGTGACCTGGCAGCTGCAGGCGACGGGCGTGCCGCTGGGGTTCACCGCTCCCGCCGTCGCCACCCGGCGCCTCGGCCTGGGCCGTCTCGGGGGCCCGGCCGGACGCACGGTGCTCACGGTCGCGCCGCCGCGCCACGGTGCGGCGCACCGCATCACCAAGGCCGTCGTCGACCGGGCGGTCGGCGCGGTGGCCCTCGTCCTCGTCTCCCCGCTCCTGGCGGTCCTGGCCCTCGCCGTGCGGCTCGACAGCCGGGGCCCCGCCCTCTTCCACCAGGTGCGGGTCGGCCGCGACGGCCGGCCCTTCGTCATGCACAAGCTGCGCACGATGGGCACCGACGCCGAGCGCCTGCGCCACGCGTTCACCGACCTCAACGAGTCCGACGCCGTGCTCTTCAAGATCCGGGCCGACCCGCGCGTCACCCGGGTCGGTCGCCTCCTGCGCCGCTCCTCGCTGGACGAGCTGCCGCAGCTGTGGAACGTGGTGCGTGGCGACATGTCCCTCGTCGGCCCGCGCCCCGCGCTGCCGGCGGAGGTCGCGGCGTACGACGACACCGCCCGCCGCCGCCTCGCCGTGAAGCCCGGGCTGACCGGGCTGTGGCAGGTCAGCGGCCGCTCCGACCTCCCCTGGAGCGACGGCGTGGACCTCGACCTGGCCTACGCCGACGACCTCTCGATCGCGGGTGACCTCGTCATCTGCGTCCGCACCGTGTCCGCAGTCCTGCGGGCGAAAGGAGCCTACTGATGACCGACATCGCCGCCGTGCCGGGGCAGCGCGCGCTGCTCGTGAGCACCCAGGGCGGCCACCTCGCGCAGCTCCTCGCGCTGCGCCCCTGGTGGGAGCAGCGGCAGCGCACCTGGGTCTGCCCCGACACCCCCGACGTGCGCGACCGGCTCGCCGACGAGCGCGTCGTCACCTCCTACTCGCCGACGACCCGCAACGTCGCGAACCTGCTGCGCAACCTGGTGCTCGCCTGGCGCGTGCTGCGGCGCGAGCGGCCCGACGTCGTGGTGAGCGCCGGCGCCGGCGTGGCGGTGCCGTTCTTCGTGCTCGCCTGGGTGCTCCGCATCCCCACCGTGTTCCTCGAGGTCTACGACCGGGTCGACTCGCCGACGATGACGGGTCGCCTGTGCGGCCCCTTCACCACGCGCCGGGTCGTGCAGTGGGACACCCAGCTCGACGTCTACCCGGACGCCGCCCTCGTGGGACCGCTCCTGTGACCGCCGTGGACCCGGGCCGCCCCCTCGTGGTGGCGCTGCTGGGCACCGACCACCACCCGTTCGACCGGCTCGTCGACTGGATGGACGCGCTGGCCGGGGCGCTGGAGGGCCGGGCGCACGTGGTCGTCCAGCACGGCCATAGCGCCGAGCCCCGCGTGGCCGAGGGCCACGCCTTCGTGGGCCACGACCACCTGGTGCGCCTCGTGCGCGGCGCCGACGTCGTCGTGTGCCACGGCGGCCCCGGCACGATCATGGACGCGCGCCGCGCGGGTCACGTGCCCGTCTGCGTGCCCCGCGACCCCGCGCTCGGCGAGCACGTCGACGGCCACCAGCAGCGCTTCGCCGAGGTCGCCGGGGACGCCGGGATGGTGCGGCTGGCGACCGGACGGGCCGACGTCAGCGCGGCCGTCCTGGACGCGCTGGCCGGCACCGGCCCGCGCGTGGACGAGGAGGGGGACGACGCCGCCGGGCAGGCTGCCGCCCGCTTCGGCCACCACGTGGACGAGCTCGTCCGCCACCGGGAGCGCCGGGTCCGCTCGGTGCGCCGCGCCCTGCTGTCGCGGGTGCACCGGTGAGCGGCCTGCGGCGGGCGGGTGCCGCCGTACGCCTCGACGCGGGCATCGCCTGGCGCCACCTCGTCCTGGGCGTCGTGGCCGGCTCGGCGCTCGTTCCGCGGCCGCTGCGGTGGCTGGTCTACCGCGCCGCCGGGCTCGACGTGCGCACCCGCAACGTCTTCAGCGGCGTCACCATCACCGGCCGTGCCCTGAGCGTGGGGGAGCGCACCTTCGTCAACCACGACTGCTACCTCGACGTGGCCCGGGGCCGGATCGAGATCGGCGCCGACTGCCACCTCGCCCCCCAGGTGATGGTGCTGACCGCCACCCACGGGCGCGACGGGGCCGGGCGCACCTCCCGCGACGCGGAGTACCTGACGACCCGCGTCGGCGACAACGTGTGGCTCGGCGCCCGCGCCACCCTGCTCCCGGGGGCGGTCGTCGAGGACGGCTGCGTCGTCGCCGCCGGGGCCGTCGTCACCGGCCGGCTCGCCGGCGGCGGGGTGTACGCCGGGGTGCCCGCCCGCCGCGTCCGCGAGGTGGCCGCGTGAGCGACCCGCGCCCCACGGCCACGACCTCGACCTCCACCCCTGCCGAGCTGACCTCGGCGGTGCGGCCGGTCGCGCTCCTGCTCCTGGCCTACCCGCTGTGGTGGGCACTCGGCGTGCAGGTGCCCGCGTGGGTGGTCGCCGCCGTACCGGTCGTGCTGTGGCTGGCGGTCAACCGCCGCGTGGTCACCCTCCCGCCGGGGTACGGCGTGCTGCTGCTCTTCCTCGGCTGGGTGCTCGTCTCGGCGCTGATGCTGAGCACCGTGCGCTACGTCGCGGCGTACGGGTTCCGGCTCGCGCTCTACGCGAGCGTCGTCGCGATGGCGGTCGTCGTGTGGAACGCGCTCGACCGGGGCCTGCCGGGGCGCCGCGTGCTCACGTGGCTGGTCGCGCTGTGGGCGGCGGCGGTGCTGCTGGCGTACCCGGGCATCCTCGTCGACAACCTGCAGTTCACCAGCCCCTTCCAGGCGCTCACCCGCGCGGTCGGGCTCGACGACCCCTTCGTGACGTCGCTGACCCACCCGGAGTTCTCGGAGTACGACGGGCTCTACGGCTCGCCGCGGCCGAGCCCGCTCTTCGCCTACACCAACGACTGGGGTGCCGCGGTCGGGATCGGCTTCCCCGTGGTGGTGCACGCGTTCTGCGCCGCCTCCCGGCGCCGCGACCGCGTGCTGCTCGCCGGGCTGCTGGTGGCCGCCGTGCCGCCGGTGCTGGTCTCGCTCAACCGCGGCTGCTGGGTGACGATCGCCGTCGCCACGGGGTACGTCGTCGTCCGCCGTGCCGCCACCGGCGACCTCCGGGCGCTCGGGGCCGTCGGCGGCACCGTGGCCGGCCTGGCGGCGACGATCTGGTTCGTCGAGCCGGTGCGGCGCGTGCTGACCGCCCGGCTGGAGTACGCCAACACCAGCACGCGCGAGACGCTCTACCAGGCGTCGTGGGACCTGGCGCTGCGCTCGCCCCTCTTCGGCTGGGGCGCACCGCAGTCCTCCGCCGGTCTCGCCGACAGCAACGACGTCTCGATCGGCACCCACGGTCAGCTGTGGACGATCCTCGTCTCGCAGGGCATCGCGGGAGCCGTGGTCTTCGTCGTGGCCGTGGCCGCGGTCTGGTGGCACGCCCGCCCCCGCGACGGCCGCTCGGCGGACGTCTGGCTCCACGCGACGGGTCCCGCGCTGCTGGTGCAGATCGCCTTCTACGAGGTGCTGCCCGTGCCGCTCGCCGTGACCCTCCTGGCGCTCGCCCTCACCGGGGTGCGCCGCCTCCACCCCACCTCTCCCGCGGCCGGCGCCACCAGCGCCGCGCCCGCGGTCCTCCACCCCAGGAAGGTGACCGCTCACCATGCATGACGAGAAGACCACGACCCCGGACGCCTTCCCGGGGTCCGACGAGACCACCGGACCCGACGAGACGGCGGGTGAGCGGCGCGAGCTGCGCCGGCTCCCCACGCTCGCCGCCGCGGTCCGCGCCCACCGCCTGCACCTGCTCGTCGGCATGGCGCTCGGGCTCCTCGCCGGGCTCCTCGTCGCGGGGCTCTCGCAGCCGACGTACGCGGCGACGGCCACGGTGCGGGTCGGCAGCGGCCTCGTGCCGGTCGGCGACTTCCGCCCCGACACCCTGTGGGCCGAGGACCAGGTCGCCCTGACCCGCACCCCGCCGGTGCGCGAGGCGATCGCCGAGGAGATCGGTGACGGCACGACCGCCGACGACGTCGCGCGCCGCCTGGGCGTGGTGGCGGAGACGAACAGCAACTACCTCCTCTTCACCTGGACCGACGACGACGCCGAGGAGGCGGAGGAGCGCGCCGACACCGCCGCCGAGGTCTACCTCGAGCGGGCGCAGGAGGAGGCGGTGCAGCGCTGGGAGAGCCACGACGCCCTGCTGGCCGACCTCATCGCGGCCTACGACGCCGAGGACCCGCGCGCCGCAGAGCTCGTCGAGGAGCGGATCACGCTCGAGGAGACCGTGGTCGACCCGGGCAAGGTCGCCGGGGCCGCCGCGGGCACCGCCCGGCAGACCTCGCTCGCCCCCGCCGCCCACGTCCTGGCCGGCCTCCTCGGGGGGCTCCTGCTCGGCCTCGTGTCGGCGTACCTGTGGCACCTGCGGTCGCCGAACGCGCCACGCCAGCTCGCGCTCGCCGGCTCGGGCGCAGCCCCCGGTGGCGGTCTCGCGGGTGCGGTGCGGCGTCGTCGCTCGGGCGCCCGCGACCAGGTCCCCGGTGGGGGGTCCACGTCGCAGCGCGGCGCGATCCGCACCGGCGGGCGAGACGTTCCCGTGCTCGCCGACGACCTGAACGTGCTCGCCGCCGTGCGCCGCGACGCCCCCGACGGCGCGCTGGCGCCCATCGGCCTCGGTGTCACCGGCTGGCTGCTGCGGCGCGAGCAGGAGGACCCGGGCGCCGAGCTGCGCCTCGGCGTCTACGTCACCCCCGACCTCGACCCGAGCGCGGCCGACCTCGTGCGCCGCGGCGTGCGGGCGGTCGGCGCCGACGGGCGCCTCGAGATCGACCTGCTCGACGTCACCCTGCCGAACTGGCGGATCGACTTCGAGGCCTGCGACGGCGTCGTGGTGGTCGTCGGCACGAGCCGCTGGGCCGCCGACGCGCTCGACGTGGCCCGCCTGCACCTCGCCGCCGTCGACGTCACCGTGCTCGGACGGGTGGAGGTCGAGGGCGATGAGTGAGGCAGGCGTGCACGGCGCGGGACGGGCGGAGCGCCACCCCGCCGTCTCCGTCACGATCGCGACCCACGGCCGCACCGAGACCCTGCAACGGGCGGTCATGTCGGTGTGGGAGCAGACCTACGAGGGGCCCGTCGACCTCGTCGTCGTGCTCGACGACGACCGCGACCCGGCCTCGCTGGGCCTCCCGCAGCCCCTGCGCCCCCACCAGTCGCTGCGCGTGGTGCGCAACACGCGGCGCCCCGGCGTGGCCGGCGCCCGCAACAGCGGGCTCGCGCTCGCCGAGCACGAGCTGCTCGCCACCTGCGACGACGACGACGCGTGGCTGCCGGGCCGCCTGGACGCCCAGGTCCGCGAGCTGCTCGCCGAGCCCGACCTCCTCGCCGTGGGCGGAAGCGTGCGGATCGTGCGCGGTGACGTGCACGTCGTACGGCGCGCCCCCCGCCACCGCGTGCACCTGCAGGACCTGCTCGACGACCGCGTCATGGAGCTGCACCCGTCCGCGCTGCTCTACCGGCGCCGCGCGGTGGCCGTGGTGGGCGGCTGGGACGAGGAGCTGCCGGGCGGCTACGCCGAGGACTACGAGCTGCTGCTGCGCCTCGCGCGCGCCGGCACCATCGGGCTCGTCGACGACGTCGTCGCCGACATCCACTGGAACGGCGGGTCGTACTTCTTCAGCCGGTGGCAGATGGTCGCCGGGGCCCTGTCGGCGCTGCTCGCGGCGTTCCCCGAGTTCGCCGCGTCGCCGAGCGGCCGGGCCCGCATCTCCGGCCAGATCGCGTTCGCCCACGCCGCCGCCGGCGAGCGGCGCGAGGCCCGCACCTGGATGCGGCGCGCCTGGACCGACAACCGCCGGGAGCCCCGGGTCGTGCTGACCGCCCTCGTGCTCAGCCGCATCGTCAGCGCCACCCGCATCCAGTCCGCGCTGCACGCCCGTGGTCGCGGTATCTGACGAGCCGCGGCCCCTGACGCCGCGGCCGGCCGAACGCAGGGAGATGGCGCGCAGCGGCGCCGTCTCCCTCGTGGGGTCGGTCGCGGCCGCCCTCGGCGGGTTCGCGCTGACGATCGTGCTGGGGCGGTTGTTCGGCGCCCACCTGGCGGGGCTCTACTTCCAGGCCGTCGCGGTGCTGATGATCCTCAACGGGGTCGCGCTCGCCGGCAGCGACACCGGCCTCGTCCGGGCGCTGTCGGGCCACCGCGCCGTCGGCGACCACGAGCGCGCCTGGCGGGCGGTGCGCCTCACCCTGACCCCGGTGCTCCTGTGGAGCCTCGTGGTCGCCGCCACCCTCGCCGTGCTCGTCGACGACATCGCCGCGACCTTCCCGGTGGCCGACCGCCCGACGGTCACCGCCTTCTGCTGGGTGCTCGTCGGCACCCTCGTCGTCTCCGCAGCCGGACAGGCGGCGCTCAACGGCACCCGCTCGCTCGGCTCGGTCCTGCCCTTCGTGTGGCTCTACCAGGTGCTGCTCCCGACCTCCCGCCTGCTCGCCGTCGGGCTGCTGTGGTGGGTCGACGCCCCGGCGGAGTGGCTGCTGGTCAGCTACGCCGGGCCGCTGGTGCTCATGGACGTCGCCGCCGCCGCGCTCCTCCTGCGGGGCGTGCGCCGCGCCCGCGCCGCCGCCGCTCCCGCCGCGCCGGCGGGTCCCGTGCTGCCGGAGGGGCCGCCCGACGTGCGGGGCGAGGCTCGCGCGCTGTGGGCGTTCAACCTCCCGCGCGGCGTCGCGTCCTGCCTCGAGCTCGCGATCGTGTGGGCGGACGTGATCGTCGTCGGCATCCTGCTCGGCCCGGCCGCCGCCGGCGCGTGGGCCGCGGCGAGCCGCTTCGTCACCACCGGCACCATGGCGATGGAGGCCCTGCGGCTGCAGAGCGCCCCCGCGATGGCCGGCGCCTGGGCGCGCGGCGACCGGGCCGCGTTCCGCGACGTCTACGCCGTCACCACCGTCTGGCTCGTCCTCGTCTCCTGGCCGATCTTCCTCGGCCTCGCGGTCCACGCGCCGCTGGTGCTCGGCGTCGTCGGCCCCGAGTTCGCGGAGGCCGCGCCGGCGCTGACCGTCGTCGCGCTCGGCATGCTCGCCTACGTCGCGATGGGCAACGTCACCGCAGCCCTGCTCATGGCGGGACGCAGCGCGCTGACCGCCGCCCACACCGCGGTGGCGCTGACGCTCAACATCGGCCTCAACCTCGTGCTCGTGCCCCGGATCGGGCTGGTCGGCGCCGCGATCGCGTGGGCCGGGTGCCTGGCCCTCGACTCCGGGCTCGGCCTGGTGCGCGGCGGTCGTCGCACGGGGATCCGCCTGCCGTGGCGGCCCGTGCTCGTCGCGGGGGCCTGCGCGCTCCTGGCCTACGGCCTGCCCGGTCTGCTCCTGCGCCTGCTCGCCGAGCCCACGTGGTCGTGGCTCGCCGCGCACGCGCTGCTCGGCACCGTCGCGTACGCCGCGCTCCTGCAGCTCGCGCGCCGCCCGCTCGACCTGCCGCCGCTGCGGCTGCCCGCCACCCGTCCGACCGACCGCCCGTCCCGATGGAGGAACCCGTGAGCAGCCTCGACGACTCCACAGCCCTGCGGCGGGCCAAGTCGCTGGTGCCGCAGCCCGCGAAGCAGGCGGTGGGCACCGCCGTACGCCTCGGCGGGACGGCCACCGCCGCCTGGCGCCCCGGTCCCGACGTCCTGGTCGTGGGGGCGAAGCGCAGCGGCACCACGTTCCTGTGGTCGGCCCTGCTGTCGCACCCGCAGGTGCTGCCGCTGCTGCCCGCGGCCCAGCACGTGAAGAGCCCGCACTGGTTCACGCGGCACGCGGACCGGTCCGAGGCCTGGTACCGCGGGCACTTCCCGACCACCGCGACCCGGCGCCGTCATGCGCTGCGGCACGGCGCGGCGCTCGCCGTCGAGGCCGACCCGGCGTACCTGTTCGACCCCCGCGTGGCCACGCGGGCGCACCAGGTGCTGCCGGACGCGTGCATCGTCGTGCTGCTGCGCGACCCCGTCGAGCGGGCCTACTCCCACTACCGCGAGCGGGTGAAGGCCGGGGTGGAGTCCCTCGGGTTCGCCGAGGCGCTCGCCGCGGAGCCCGGTCGGCTGGCGGGGGAGCGGGAGCGGCTGGCCGCGGACCCGACCTACCACCCGCGGGCGCTCGACTGGTACTCCTACCGCGCCCGCGGCGAGTACGCCGACCAGGTCGCCGCGTGGCTGGAGGCCTACGGCCCCGACCGGGTGCTGGTGCTGCGCAGCGAGGACATGTACGCCGACCCCGCCGCCGCCCTCGGTCGGGTGCAGGACCACGTCGGTCTCGACCGTCGCCCGCCCGCCTCGACCCGCCGCAACCGCGCTCCGGGCGACGCCCTGCCGGCCGGTCCGGCCGAGGAGCTGCGGGCCCACTACGAGCCGCACACGAAGGAGCTCGCACGGCTCCTCGGCACGGAGGTGTGGTGGTGAGGCCGCTCGGACGGCCCCGGACACCGCACGAGCACCACCCCACCACGCCCACCACCCCCACCACCCCCACCACCCCCACCACCGCCGGCTCCGCCGGCGCGACAGGAGACGAGACCGTGGCACAGACCAGCACCGGCGCCGGCGCCGGAACGAGACCCCGCGGGAGGTGGCAGGGACGGGCCGGCGCGGCCGGCACCGTCGTGGCTGCCGTCCTCGCGCTCCTCCTCGGGCAGGTCGTCGCGGCCCCCGGCGCCTCCGCGGCGACCGTGGTGAGCGACGTGCCCGTGCCGATGTCGCAGACCAACGGCCCCGTCTGGGCGGTCGAGATGGCCGCGGGCCGGATCTACGCCGGGGGGGCGTTCACCTCCACCCGGCCCTCCGGCGCGGCGGCCGGCACGAGCGAGTCCGGCCAGGGCCGGCTCGTGGCCTTCGACGCGGCGACGGGTGCGCTGGTCCCGTCGTTCGCGCCGCGCCTGACGAACGAGTGGGACGGCTCGCCCGGCACCGTGCACGCGATGGTGCTGTCGCCCGACAAGAGGACCCTGTACGTCGGCGGTGACTTCAACTCCGTGGACGGCCAGACCGCCGAGCACCTCGCCATGTTCGACACCGCCACGGGCCGCTTCCTCGGCCAGGTCGGCTGGAACGGCGTCAACGGCACCGTGCGCTCGCTGGCCATCTCGCCCGACGGCCGCACCCTCTACGTCGGTGGCGCCTTCAGCGTCGCGAGCTGGACCAGCCGGGACCGCCTGGCGGCGTTCGACCTCACGACCCGCGAGGTCACGCCGTGGCGTCCGGTGATCAGCGCCCCGGTCGCGGGCGAGGCGCTGCGCACGACGGCCCTGGCGGTCTCGGCGGACGGCGCACGCGTCTTCGTCGGGGGCCCGTTCCAGCGGGTCAACGGCCGCGTCGCGCAGGGTGTCGGCGCCGTCGACGGCCGCACCGGGGCGACGGTGGGCGGCTTCCGCTCCGACTACCTCCTCGCGCCGTACAACTGGGCGACCGCCCTGCACGTCGTGGGGGACACGCTCTACCTCGCCGGTCGCGACGACCGGTCCGGCTCGACGAACCGCAAGGAGGGCGTGCAGGCGATCGCGACGGCGACGGGCGCGGTGCGGTGGTACTCGCGCTGCTACGGCGACACCTTCGACGTGCTTCCGCTGGGCAACGAGATCTACGTGGCCTCCCACGCGCACGACTGCAGCGCGGCCGGAGGGTTCGGCGAGACCAACCCGCGGCGCTACGTCGCGATGCACGTGCTCGACCGGTCGACCGGGCGGGTCAAGAGCGGGTTCCAGGTGATGACGAGCGGCGTGAGCACGCAGCCCGACACGCTCCTGCTCTCCCGCACGCTGGCCACGGACGGTCGCCAGGTCGTCATGGGTGGCGGCTTCACCACGGTGCAGGGTCGGAGCCAGGCCAACCTGGTCCGTCTGCCCGGGCGCTGAGGAGCGGGTCGTGGAACGCGCCGATCTCGTGACGCCGGGGGGTGACCCGGCCTGGGCCCGCACCGCGGCCGTCGTCTGGCCGCTCCGCGGCGGAGCGGGCGCGGCGCTGGCCCCGGCCCGGTCAGGCTCCCCGGCGGGCGAGGCCTACGAGCTCGTCCGGTACGGCGGGCGGGTGCGGTACGTCGTGGATCGCGGCCTGCCGCGCCGGGCGCGGCACGCCGTCCTGATGTACGGCAACCGCCTGCGCGCCCCGCGCCGCCGGGCCGCCCGCTCGCTCGTGGCCGCGGCCTTCCTCGCCGGCCCCCGGGCCCGCGCGGACGCGGTGGTGCGGGTCGTGCCGCAGCGGGACGCGCTGCGGCTGCGGGCGCTGGCCGCGGGGTCGCTCGGGCGGCCCGAGCACGAGCTGCACCTGAGCCTCGCCGTGCTCGACCGCGACGGCACGGCCCGGCCGACGGTGCTGGTCACCGACGCCACCGGTCACCCGCTGCTCTTCCTCAAGGTCGGTGCGGGGCGCGAGCGGCGTGCCGCGCTGCGCCGCGAGCGCACCGGGGCCCTGGCAGCCGCCCGGGCGGCCGACCTCGTCGGCGACGCGGCACTCCTCGTGCCCCGGCCCGTGCTGTGGCACGACGAGGACGGGGTCGCCGTGCTGGGCACGACGCCGCTGCCGCACGACGTCGCCCCCGCGGACGCCGCGGACCCGGCGAGCACGTGGGAGCGGCTCGACGCGCTGGTCGGCGCCGCCCGCGGTTCCGCGCCGGCGCTCGCCGAGTCCCCCTGGCTGGCGCGCCTCGGGGTCGAAGCGGCGGACCTCGTCGCGTCCACCGACGCCGCCGTGGCCGAGCGGGGCACGCGGTGCGCGGCGGTGCTGGACGCCGTGCGCCGCCTCCACGGGCGCACCGTGCTGCCCCACGGGCTGCGGCACGGCGACTGGTCGTCGTGGAACCTCGGTTGGGCGGACGGCGGGCGCCGGCTCGTGGTCTGGGACTGGGAGTACGGCGAGGGCAGCGCCCCGCTCGCGCTCGACCGGCACAACTGGCAGTTCGCCCGCGCCACGAGCGTCGGCGGCGCCTCCGCGGGCCGGGCGGCGGTCGACCTGCTGGCGCGCTCGGCGGAGCCGCGGTCGGCGGGCCGGGTGCGGACCGGGCCGCTCACCGCGCGGCTCTACCTGCTCGACATGGCGGTGCGCCGCGCCGTGCTCGCGGGCGGCGGTGAGCGGGGGTCGGGCGAGGCGGCCGACGCCATCCTCGACGTGCTCGCCGCCGACGGGCTGGGACGCCCCCGCACGACCTAGGCTGGGGCCCGTGCCCGGGACCGACCTGTCGTCGTACGACGACCACGCGCTCGCCGCCCACCTCGCCACCGTCGCCGGTGAGCAGCTGCTCGACCTGCGGGTGCGGGGCGTCGCGGAGAGCTGGGAGCCGTCGCAGCTGAAGGACACCGGCGACCGGGTGGCCCACGAGCTCATCGTCGGCCTGCTGGCCGGGGCGCGTCCCGGCGACGCCGTGCTGTCGGAGGAGGGCCGCGACGACCTCGTGCGGCTCGAGTCGGAGCGCGTGTGGATCGTCGACCCGCTCGACGGCACGCGGGAGTACGGCGAGCCGCCCCGCGAGGACTGGGCCGTCCACGTCGCCCTGTGGGAGCGGGACCCGGCCGACCCCGCGGGCGGCGGCGACCTCACCGTCGGCGCCGTCGCGCAGCCGGCGCTCGAGGAGACCTTCTCGACGGCCGCGCCCCGGATGTCCCCGCCCGCGGCGGGTGGCCGGCGACCCCGGCTCGTCGTCTCGCGCAGCCGTCCGCCGGCGGTGACCGACGTGGTCGCCGCGGCGCTCGACGCCGACCTGCTGCCGATGGGGTCGGCCGGGGCCAAGGTGATGGCGGTCGTGCGGGGCGTCGCGGACGCCTACGTGCACGCCGGCGGCCAGTACGAGTGGGACTCCGCCGCGCCCGTCGCCGTCGCGCGCGCCGCCGGGCTCCACACCAGCCGGATCGACGGCTCGGCCCTGCGCTACAACCAGGCCGACGTCTACCTGCCCGACCTCGTCGTGTGCCGGCCCGAGCTGGCCGACCGCGTGCTCACCGCCCTCGCCGGGGCGTGAGCCAGCCGCGCAAGCCGGCCGCCCGGCCCGCCAAGAGGGCGCCCGCCAAGAAGGCCCCAGCGAAGAGGACGCCGGCCAAGAAGGCCCCCGCCAAGAAGGCCCCAGTGAAGAGGACGCCGACCAAGAAGGCCGCCGCGCGCCGCCCCGCAGCGGCCCCGCGGCGCGGGAGGCACGCCGTACCCGGCCTGCTGGTCGTCGTCGCCGTCGCCCTCCTCGGCGCGGCGTGGTGGGCGGCGCGGGAGCCGACGCCGGAGCCGGCGGTCGAGCCCGGTACGTCGGCCCTCGGGGAGGTCGCCCCGCCGCCCGCGGCGGAGCAGCCGCTGCTGCCGCCGGGCCGGCCGGTCGTCCCGGTCGTGGACCCCGCGTGGACGGCCGACGTGGCCGCCCGCACGGGGTTGCCTCCGGTCGCGGCCAACGCGTACGCCGTCGCCGAGCTGCGGGTGCGCGCCGAGGACCCGGAGTGCGCGATCGGGTGGGCGACGCTGGCGGGGATCGGGTACGTCGAGTCCCGCCACGGAACGATCTCCGGCAGCATCCTCGGCCTCGACGGCCGCTCGAGCCCGCCCGTGCTGGGCCCGGCGCTGGACGGCACCGGCAGCTTCGCCGCCATCCCGTCGCACCCCGCGCTGGTGCGGTGGCACGGCGACACCGTGTGGGACCACGCCGTGGGCCCGATGCAGTTCATCGGCTCCACCTGGGCGCGGTGGGGCGCCGACGGCGACGGGGACGGCGAGGCGGACCCCAACGACCTCGACGACGCCGCGTACGCCGCCGCCCGCTACCTCTGCCACGACGACAACGACCTCGCGACGGGACAGGGCTGGTCGGACGCGGTGTTCTCCTACAACCACGACCAGTCCTACGTGGACGCCGTGCACGCCGCGGCGTCCGGGTACGCGGCGCGCTCCGCCGAGGGCCGTTGAGCCGTTCGCCGGGTCGCCGGTCGCGGTAGGAGCGGTAGTGGGTGACTACCGCTGACACCGCGACACGATGCCGTTCCGGCATGTCCGCGGAGTACGCCGGGTCGTCGGGGTGGCCGCGCGGGTACGCCGGTGGTCGAGGTGGCCGGGCCCGTCGCTGGTGGTTGAGGTGGGCGGGCCCGTCGCTGGTGGTTGAGGTGGGCGGGCCCGTCGCTGGTGGTTGAGGTGGGCGGGCCCGTCGCTGGTGGTTGAGGTGGGCGGGCCCGTCGCTGGTGGTTGAGGTGGGCGGGCCCGTCGCTGGTGGTTGAGGTGGGCGGGCCCGTCGCTGGTGGTTGAGGTGGCCGCGCCAGCGGCCCTCGAAACCACGCCCGGGCATGCCGCTGGCCCCGACACGGTGGTGCTGTGGCGGGGTCGGCGTGACGAGGGCTAGCTGGGTCGGCTAGCTGAGCGGCGTGGTGCCGGTGGAGTCGACGGCGCACCGGAGCCCGTGCGGGCTGGTCCAGACGTACGTGCCGAGCGGGTCGCGGTGGTAGCGCCATCGCCGGTCCGTCGGGTCCGAACCTGGCGGGCTGGCCCCGGTCGGTGAGGGGTGGGTCTTGACCCGGTGGTGGCCGCGGCAGAGCGGGGCGAGGTTGTCGGTCGAGGTCTGGCCCGCGCCCGGTGACGCGTTCGACCGGTAGGGCTCGATGTGGTCGAGGTCGAGCCCGCGTGCTGGTCGTCCGCAGTAGGGGAAGGCGCAGGTGGGGCGGTCGAGGCGGACGCGTTCGGCGATCCGGTCGGGGATCTCGTAGGCGTCGACCGCGACGTGCTCGGTCAGGTCGATGACGGGCTTCAGGATCACCTTGGTGTCGCGTGCGCGGCACCAGTCGCGGACCTGGTCGGTGGTGATCAGGCTGCGGGTGTTCTCGAGGCGGGCGAGGTCGATGCCGGTGGCGCCGGTGGCCGGGTCGATCCCGGGCCCGTCGCCGCTGCGGTGGGCGGCGATCGCGGCGTCGCTGAGGTGGACGTAGAGCACCACCTGACGGGCGGGCGTCCGGCTCGAACTCGCCGCCTCCTCGACGTCAGCCTCGGCGCCGTAGAGGTCGAGCGTGGTCTGTCGTCGCGCGAGCTCACCGACGGCCATGGAGCGGCGGACGTCGAGGTCTGCGTCGCAACCCGCCGCGGCGAGGTCGGCAGCCACCCGCTGGACCGCGTTCTGGAGGTCGAGAGCGTCCGCGACGTCGAGAGTCCCGTGCACGGGCACCACGCCGGTCCAGGGTGACGCCGCGTCGACCGGGTCGGTCTCGACAGTGAAGTAGCGGCCCGCGTCGGCGTCGGCCCGGTCGAGCTCGGCTTTCTCCGGGTCGAACCGCGCGACCGCCTCGGCGACCAGCCGCTCGACCGTCGGCATCGTGGCCCGGTGGGCGACCGGGGCGAGGTTGCGGTCCACGAAGTCCGCGCCCTCAGCCGTCAGGGTGCGGGTGAGCGCGGCGATCTTGCGGGCCCGCCACACCGGGAGCGCCCGCTTCTGCGTCGCCGGGTCCGCGCCGGCCAGCACGCGCTCCCAGAGGCGGGGAAGTCGGTGGCGCAGCTCGATGGCGTCACCGACGAGCGGGCGACCGGACGCGACGGAGCGCCCCAGCGCTGTGGAGATCTCGTACAGGCAGAACTCCGACACGAGGGGTGCGCCCGGTCCGCCGAGCTCGAGGAACCGGTCCCCGCCGGGGACCGCGTCGGGGTCCTCGTGCCACAGCCCGAGAGGCCCGATCGGGTCACCCACCACACCTTCGGTGTGGGCGTCGGCCCAGTCCGCGACGGCGACGAAGGTCGTGACCTCGGCCGCCTGTTGGGCGGCTGCGGCCGCGCGGGCGGTCGCGAGCAGCGCCGTCGTGTCGAGGGCCGGAGGGGCCTCGACGACTGCGGTGCTCGGCTGGTTCATGACGACAACGCTAGGGGCGACCACCGACAGTTCTGGGTCCGAAGTCGGGGGCTGGGGAAAGAAAACTCAAGGGATCTTCGATCGGGTCTGTCCAGGCTGAGGACCGTGGTTTCGAGGGCCGCTGGCGCGGCCACCTCAACCACCGGAAGAGCGCGGCCACCTCAACCACCGATGCCGCGTGCCCAACCAACCACCGATGCCGCGCGCTCATACCCCAACCACCGGAGCGGGGCGGCCACCTCAACCACCGGAGCGGCGCGGCCACCTCAACCACCGATGCCGCGTGCCCAACCAACCACCGATGCCGCGCGCTCATACCCCAACCACCGGACGAACGCGGCCACCTCAACCACCGGAGGAGCGCGGCCACCTCAACCACCGGAGCGGCGCGCCCACCTCGACCACCGGAACGCCGCGCACCCACCCGCACCAGGACAGCGCGGGCGGGGTACCGGGGCGGCGCCAGTAGGCTGGCGGGGCGCCTTCTCCCACCCCTCCGTCACGGCCCGGCTCCCCGGGTCGCGCCGCGGAGGGGTCGTGGTGGTGCGCGCCGAGCCGATCCACGCCCTCCCCAGGAGCAATCTCGTGCACCTCTCCGGCCTCGCCGACGCCGTCCTGGCCGACCCGACCCTCGACAGCGCGCTCGCGGGCGCGCGCGACGGGTCGGAGCGCGTCCTCGACCTGACCGGACCGGCGGCGGTGCGGCCGTTCGTGGTCAAGGGCCTCGTCGACACGGGCCGGGTGGTGCTCGCGGTGACCCCGACGACGCGGGACGCCGAGGAGCTGGTCTCCGCGCTGGGCGACCTCGTCGACCCGAGCCGGGTGGCCTACTTCCCGAGCTGGGAGACGCTGCCGCACGAGCGCCTCAGCCCGCGCAGCGACACGGTCGGGCGCCGTCTCGCCGTGCTGCGCCGCCTCGCCCACCCGGGCACCGACGCCACCAACGGCCCCGTGTCCGTGGTCGTCGCCCCCGTCCGCAGCCTCCTGCAGCCGCAGGTCAAGGGCCTGGGCGACCTCGTGCCGGTCGAGCTGGTGCCGGGCCAGGAGGCGCGGCTCGACGACGTGGTCGCCGGGCTGGAGGGCGCGGCGTACGCCCGCGTGGACCTCGTCGAGAAGCGCGGGGAGTACGCCGTGCGCGGCGGCATCGTCGACGTCTTCCCGCCCACCGACGAGCACCCGGTGCGCGTCGAGTTCTGGGGCGACGAGGTCGAGGAGATCCGCACCTTCTCCGTCGCCGACCAGCGCACCGTCGACACGGTCGAGCGCCTGTGGGCGCCGCCGTGCCGCGAGCTCCTGCTCACCCCCGAGGTACGCCGTCGCGCGGCCGAGCTCGGGCAGGCCCACCCCCAGCTGCGCGAGCTGACGGAGAAGATCTCGGAGGGCATCGCGGTCGAGGGCATGGAGTCCCTGGCGCCGGTGCTCGTCGACGACATGGAGCTGCTCGTCGACGTGCTCCCCGCCGACACCCACGTGCTGATGCTCGACCCCGAGCGCGCCCGCCGCCGCGCGGCGGACCTCGTCGCCACCAGCGAGGAGTTCCTGGGCGCCTCCTGGGCCGCGGCGGCCAGCGGGGGAGAGGCCCCGATCGACCTGGGCGCCGCGTCGTACCACGCGTACGCCGACGTCCGCGAGCACGCGCTCGGCCGCGGCCAGGCCTGGTGGGGCGTCAGCCCGTTCGGCATCGGCGACGACGACGACCCGGACGGCCCCCGGGACGCGAGCGGACGCGACGCGGCCACGGCCGGCGTACCCGTCCGCGTCCTGTCACCGCGCCCGGCGGAGGCCTACCGCGGCGACGTGGAGCGGGCCCTGGCCGATGTGTCGTCGTGGCACCGCTCGGGCTACCGCGTCGTCGTCGTGCACCCCGGCCACGGCCCTGCGCAGCGCACCGTGGAGGCCCTCGCCGACCGCGACGTGCCCGCCCGCATGGTCGAGCAGCTCGAGGACCTGCCGCCCGCCGACGTCGTCACCGTCACCTGCGGCTCGCTGGCCCAGGGCTTCGTCGACGAGGCCAACCGCGTCGTCCTGCTCACCGGCGAGGACGTGTCGGGGCAGAAGGCCTCGACGCGCGACATGCGCAAGATGCCCGCGCGCCGCAAGCGCCAGATCGACCCGCTGGAGCTGAAGGCCGGCGACTACGTCGTGCACGAGCAGCACGGCGTGGGCCGCTTCATCGAGATGAAGCAGCGCGAGGTGGGCGGCGCGGTGCGCGAGTACCTCGTGCTCGAGTACGGCGCGTCCAAGCGCGGCGCGCCGCCGGACCGCCTCTACGTCCCGGCTGACACGCTCGACCAGGTCACCCGCTACGTGGGCGGCGAGCAGCCCAGCCTCGACCGCCTCGGCGGCGGCGACTGGACGAAGCGCAAGGCCCGCGCCCGCAAGGCGGTCAAGGAGATCGCGGCCGAGCTCATCAAGCTGTACGCCGCGCGCCAGGCCACGCAGGGCCACGCGTTCGGCCCCGACACGCCGTGGCAGCGCGAGCTGGAGGACGCGTTCCCGTTCGCGGAGACCCCCGACCAGCTGACGACGGTCGACGAGGTCAAGGGCGACATGGAGCGCACCATGCCGATGGACCGCCTGGTCTGCGGCGACGTCGGCTACGGCAAGACCGAGATCGCGGTGCGCGCCGCGTTCAAGGCCGTGCAGGACGGCAAGCAGGTCGCGGTGCTGGTGCCGACGACGCTGCTCGTCACCCAGCACTACTCGACGTTCGCCGAGAGGATGAGCGGCTTCCCGGTCGTGCTCAAGGCGCTCAGCCGGTTCCAGTCCGACAAGGAGGCCACCGAGGTCCTCGAGGGCCTCGCGAAGGGCGAGATCGACGTCGTCATCGGCACGCACCGGCTGCTCAACCCCGACATCCGCTTCAAGGACCTCGGCCTCATCATCGTCGACGAGGAGCAGCGCTTCGGCGTCGAGCACAAGGAGCAGATGAAGCGGCTGCGCACGAGCGTGGACGTGCTCGCCATGTCCGCCACGCCGATCCCGCGCACCCTGGAGATGGCGGTCACCGGCATCCGCGAGATGTCGACGATCACCACGCCGCCGGAGGAGCGCCACCCGGTGCTCACCTACGTCGGCGCCTACGAGGACCGGCAGGTCGTCGCCGCGATCCGTCGCGAGCTGCTGCGCGACGGCCAGGTCTTCTACATCCACAACCGGGTGCAGTCGATCGAGAAGGCGGCCCAGCGGCTCACCGAGCTCGTGCCGGAGGCCCGCGTCGCGACCGCGCACGGGCAGATGAACGAGAAGCAGCTCGAGCAGGTGATGCTCGACTTCTGGGAGAAGCGCTTCGACGTGCTCGTCTGCACCACGCTGGTCGAGTCGGGCCTCGACGTCTCGAACGCCAACACGATGATCATCGAGCGCGCCGACACCCTCGGCCTCAGCCAGCTCCACCAGCTGCGCGGTCGCGTCGGCCGCTCCCGCGAGCGCGCCTACGCCTACTTCCTCTACCCCGGCGAGAAGCCGTTGACCGAGACCGCGCACGAGCGGCTCGCGACGCTGGCGCAGCACTCGGACCTCGGCGGCGGCATGGCGATCGCCATGAAGGACCTCGAGATCCGCGGCGCCGGCAACCTGCTCGGCGGGGAGCAGTCCGGCCACATCGCCGACGTCGGCTTCGACCTCTACGTCCGCCTCGTCGGCGAGGCCGTCGCCGACTTCAAGGGCACCGTCGACGACCAGCTCGAGGAGGTGCGCGTCGAGCTGCCCGTCGAGGCCCACCTGCCGCACGACTACGTGCCGAGCGAGCGGCTGCGCCTGGAGATGTACAAGCGGCTCTCGGAGGTGCGCTCCAACGAGGACGTCGACGTGCTGCGCGACGAGCTGGTCGACCGGTACGGCGAGCCCCCCGTCGAGGTCGAGAGCCTGCTGTACGTCGCGCGCTTCCGGGCCCGCGCCCGGCAGGCCGGCATCCGCGAGGTCACCATGGCGGGCAAGAACGTCCGCTTCGCCCCCGTCTCGCTGCCGGAGTCGCGCACCGTGCGGCTGCAGCGGCTCTACCCGAAGTCGCTGGTCAAGCAGTCGACGGACACGATCCTCGTGCCCCGCCCGCAGACCGCCGTGGTGGCCGGCAAGCCGATCACGGGGCTCGCGCTGCTGGAGTGGTGCGCGCAGGTCATCGACGCGGTGATCGACCCGCGGGAGTCGTGACCGCTACGGTGTGACGGTGATCACCACGCCACGTCGTGCCGCCCGGGTGGGCGTCGCGCTCGCCTCGCTGACCGTGACCGCGCTCCTCGCCTCCGGCTGCGACGCCGACCCCCGGGTGGCCGTCGCCGTCGGCGGGGACCGGCTCGAGGTCGACCGCCTCGACGCCGTGACGAGCGCCTACTGCGGCTACATCGGCGACGTCGGGGTGGGGGCGCAGCCGCGGGCGGTCGTGCGCGCGGGCTTCGCGCAGCTGTGGGTGTACGGCGCCGCCCTGCGCGAGGAGGCCGGCGAGGACCTGCTCGCCCCGCCGCCGCAGGCCGAGGACCTCGTCGACGAGCTGGAGGACGCCGGTGCGCAGCCGGAGGTGGCCCGCGAGACCGTGCGCCTGCTGACGCTCGGCAACGCGCTCTCCGACCCCGCGGTGGCGGGCGCGGCGGCCCAGGCCGTCGAGGGCGCGGACGTGCGCGTCAACCCCCGGGTGGGGCAGTACGACGAGGGCGTGCTGTCGATCGACGGCGACGGGATCAGCGTGGCGCAGGGCGAGGAGGCCCGGGCGACCACGTTCGCCTCCGACGCCCCCGTGACCCCGGAGCAGGTGGCGGCGCTGCCGGCCGGGCAGCGCTGCGGGGGCTAGCGGCCGACGTCGGCGACGATGCGCCGGGCCACGCCCTCGGTGACGAGCTCGCGGGCGGGCAGGTCGGTCAGCAGGTAGGCGGCACCGATGAGGCCGCTGGGGCGGAACGTGATCCGCAGGTGCAGGCGGCAGCCCGTCTCGCGCGGCGTCAGCCACGTCGTCAGCCGCACCTGGCCGGGCGCGTGCACCCGGGCCTGCAGGCGCAGGCGGTGCGCCACGTGGTCGGCGGCGAGCACGTCCCAGAACCCCGCGGTGTCCCCGGTGGAGAGCAGCCCCGGCGGGCCGGGCGCGTCCTCCCCGCGGCGCACCTCGGGCCGGGGCGGGTCGCCGAGCACGGCCCGGGCGAGGTCGTCGATGCGGGCGCGCAGCACGAGCGGCGCGGCGTCGGCGTACCAGCGGGGGGCGTCGCCGTCGGGGCGCGCGGCGAGCACCGACCACACCTCCGCCAGCGGTCGCTCCAGCCGCACGTGCCGCTCGCTGCGGCGCAGTCCGGGTCGGGTTCGGCGCATGGTCACAGCCTCCGTCGTACGGCGTCGCGCAGGGCCTGCTCGGGATCGGTGCCGGTCGCCCGGGCCTCCGCGACGAGCGCCAGGAGGCGGTCGCCGAGGTCAGTGGGACCGGCGGGGTCGGCGGGGTCGGCGGCGGGGTCTGCGGCGGGACCGGGCACCTCGACGGGGGTGCCGGCGCGCGCCGCGCGGTCCAGCACCTTGTCGGCCCACAGCAGGGCGGGCAGCGTCGCGGGGAGCCCGTCGACGGGGGAGGTGCGGCGCTTCTCCGTCGCCTTCACCGCCTCCCAGGTCTCGTTGACCGTGGCGGCATCGGGGACCGCGTCGCCGGCGCCCCCGGCGGCGCCGCGCGCGTCGTCGCCGCCCAGCACGTGCGGGTTGCGGCGCACCAGCTTCGCGTGGAGGTCGGCCGCGACGTCGTCGACGTCGAAGTCGCCCCGCTCCTCGGCGATGGCGGCGTGGAAGTAGACCTGCAGCAGCAGGTCGCCCAGCTCTTCGCGCAGCAGCGCGGTGTCGCCGGTGTCGAGCGCCTCGAGCACCTCGTGGGTCTCCTCGAGCAGGTGCCGGGCCAGGGTGCGGTGGGTCTGCGCGGACTTCCAGGGGCACTCGGCGCGGAGCCGGCGCATGACCGGCACCAGCTCGGCCAGGGCGGCGCCGTCGGCGCGGGGTACGGGTGCCTCGATCACCTCGTCGACTGTACCGACGCGCCCCCGCCGCCCCGGCGAGCCCGTGGGTCACGGGGGCCCGGCCCCGTTAGGCTGACCGGCGGTCGGTGGCGCCCGTGCCCACCGGCCGGGCACGACCACCCCACGTCGTGCGCCGCGGTGCGGCGTACCCCGACCCAGGAGCAACATGGCAAGCATCGTCGCCGTCGGAGCCCGCGAGATCCTCGACTCGCGCGGCAACCCCACCGTCGAGGTCGAGGTCCTCCTGGAGGACGGCGTCCTCGGACGCGCCGCCGTCCCGAGCGGTGCCTCCACGGGCGCCTTCGAGGCCGTGGAGCTGCGCGACGGGGGCGAGCGTTACCTCGGCAAGGGCGTGCAGCAGGCGGTGGAGGGCGTGCGCGAGCGCATCGCGCCCGTGCTGGTCGGCCTCGACGCCGACGACCAGCGCCTCGTCGACGCCTCCATGCTCGAGCTGGACGGCACCCCCAACAAGGCGGAGCTGGGCGCCAACGCGATCCTCGGCGCCTCGCTGGCGACCGCGCAGGCCGCGGCCGAGTCGGCGGGCCTCCCGCTCTACAAGTACGTCGGTGGCCCCAACGCCCACGTGCTGCCCGTGCCGATGATGAACATCCTCAACGGCGGCGCCCACGCCGACACCAACGTCGACGTCCAGGAGTTCATGGTCGCGCCGATCGGCGCCCCGACGTTCGCCGACGCCGTGCGCAGCGGCGCCGAGGTCTACCACGCGCTGAAGTCGGTGCTGAAGAAGCGCGGCCTCGCCACCGGCGTGGGCGACGAGGGCGGCTTCGCCCCCGACCTGGCGTCGAACCGCGCCGCGCTCGACCTCATCGCCGAGGCCGTCCAGGCCGCCGGCTACGAGCTGGGCCGCGACATCGTGCTCGCGCTCGACGTGGCCGCCAGCGAGTTCTGCACCGACGGGGTCTACACGTTCGAGGGCGCCTCGAAGTCGGCCGAGGAGATGACGGCCTACTACGCCGAGCTCGTCGCGGCGTACCCGATCGTCTCGATCGAGGACCCGCTCGACGAGGACGACTGGGCGGGCTGGAAGGCCATCACCGACACCCTCGGGGCCCGCACGCAGCTCGTCGGCGACGACCTGTTCGTCACCAACGTCGAGCGCCTCCAGCGCGGCATCAGCGGCGGCCAGGCCAACGCGCTGCTCGTGAAGGTCAACCAGATCGGCTCGCTCACCGAGACGCTGGACTCCGTCGAGCTGGCGCACCGCAACGGCTACCGCTGCATGATGAGCCACCGCTCGGGCGAGACCGAGGACGTCACGATCGCCGACCTCGCCGTCGCGACGAACTGCGGCCAGATCAAGACGGGCGCCCCCGCGCGCTCCGAGCGGGTCGCGAAGTACAACCAGCTCCTGCGCATCGAGGACGAGCTCGGCGACGCCGCGCGCTACGCCGGTGCCGGCGCGTTCCCGCGCTTCCAGGGCTGACCCGCACCAGCAGCACTGCACCAGCACCGCACCGCCAGCACCGCACCAGCACCGCGAAGCACGAGCAGCAGGGGAGGACGACCGTGGTCGACGAACGCCGCCGGGCACGGTCGTCCGGCCCCGGGGCCCGCAGGCCGCGCACCGGTCCGGGCAGCGGCCCGGGCCGCGCGCGCCCGGCCGCGCGGGTGCCGGCGGCCCGCCGTCCCGCCACCGGCCGCGGACCGGCGCCGCGCCGACCGCGGTTCACCGGCCGCGCCGCCATCCTCGTGCTGGTGCTCGCCGTGCTGACCGTCTCCTACGCCTCGTCGCTGCGGGCCTACCTGACCCAGCGCGAGCACCTCGAGGACCTGCGCGCCCAGATCGACGCGACCCAGGCCGACATCCACGCCCTCGAGCGCGAGAAGCGGCGCTGGGAGGACCCGGCGTACGTCGAGAACCAGGCCCGCGAGCGGCTCGACTACGTGATGCCGGGGGAGACGTCGTACGTCGTCGTGCAGCCCGACGGCACCCCGCTCGACGCCACCAGCACCCTGTCGGAGCCCGTCGACCGTCCGGACGACGAGGTCACCACGGCCTGGTGGGACACCGCCTGGGACTCCGTGGAGGCGGCCGGCGACCCCGAGGGCGCCGCCGCGGCCGACCCCGGACCCGCCGCGTCGATCCCGGCACCCACCACCCCCGAGGAGACCGAGTGAGCGACGCGCCCGGCGCCCAGCCCCCCGCCGAGCCCGCCGAGACGATCGCCGAGCCCGACCGCGCCGCGATCGCCGCCCAGCTCGGCCGCGAGCCCCGTGGCATCGCCGAGGTCGGCCACCGCTGCCCGTGCGGCAACCCCGACGTCGTCACGACCCTGCCGCGGCTCCCGAACGGCACGCCGTTCCCCACGACGTACTACCTGACCTGCCCCCGCGCCGCGTCCCGCATCGGGACGCTGGAGGGCGGCGGCACGATGAAGGAGATGCAGGCCCGCCTCGGCGAGGACCCGGAGCTCGCGGCGGCCTACGCGGCCGCGCACGAGCGCTACCTCGCGGCGCGCGCCGAGCTCGAGCCCCGCGTCGGCGGCGTGCCCGAGATCGCCGGCATCTCCGCGGGCGGCATGCCCGACCGCGTCAAGTGCCTCCACGTGCTCGCCGGGCAGTCCCTCGCGCAGGGCCGGGGCGTGAACCCGCTCGGCGACGAGGTGCTCGACGCCCTCGGGGCCTGGTGGGAGAGCGGTCCGTGCGTCACCGCAGACGGGCCGGCCGACGGGGGAGCGACGTCGTGATCGCCGCCGTGGACTGCGGCACGAACACGATCAAGCTGTTCGTGGGTACGCCGACCCGCGCCGTCCTGCGCACCTCCCGCATGGTGCGGCTCGGCCAGGACGTCGACCGCACCGGCCGCCTCGCCGACGCCGCGCTGGAGCGGGCGTTCGCGGCCCTCGACGAGTACGCCGTCCTGCTGCGCGAGCACGACGTCGAGCGCGTGCGGTTCTGCGCCACCTCGGCCACCCGCGACGCCGCCAACGCCGACGTGTTCCGCGCCGGGGTGCTCGAGCGGCTCGGCGTCGAGCCGGAGGTGCTCTCGGGCGCGGAGGAGGCGCAGCTGTCGTTCGCCGGCGCCGTGCGCAACCTGCGCCACGAGCCCGCCCTGCCCGTCCTGGTCGTCGACATCGGCGGCGGCTCGACCGAGCTCGTGCTCGGTGACCGCGACCCCGAGGGCGGCCCCGGTGGTGCCCTGGTGGCGCGCGAGGCCCACTCCATGGACGTCGGCTCGGTGCGCCTCACCGAGCGGCACCTGCACTCCGACCCGCCCACGCCCGACGAGGTGGCCGCCTGCGTCGCCGACGTCGAGGCCGCCCTCGACGCGAGCCCGGTGGACCCGGCGCGCGCGGCCCAGGTGGTGTGCGTCGCGGGCACCGCCCTGACCGTCGGTGCCGGGGCGCTGGGCCTGCCCGCCTTCGACCCCGCCCGGCTCGACCAGGCCGTCTTGCCCCGGGGCGCGGTCGGCGACGAGGTGGCGCGCCTGCTCGCCCTCTCCGTCGAGGAGCGTCGGGCGCTCCCCGTGATGCACCCGGGCCGCGCCGACGTCATCGGCGCGGGCGCCGTCATCCTCGACCGCGTGCTGGCCCGCGCCGGCGTGGACGCGATCACCCTGTCGGTCGCCGACATCCTCGACGGCATCGCCGCGTCGCTCGCCTGACCCGGGCCGAGGTGCGCCCGGGCGCGCCGGCTGAGAGGATGCCCCGGTGACGCAGCACGCCATCACCGTCCTCGGCCACGACCGCCCCGGCATCATCGCCCAGACCACGGCGCTCCTCGCCGACCTCGGGCTGAACATCGAGGACACCTCGATGACGCTCCTGCGCGGTCACTTCGCGATGACCCTCGTGTGCGCCGGAGGCGCCACCGAGGGCCGCATCGCGGGCGCGCTGGAGGAGCTGAGCGCCGACGGCACCCTCACGGTGACCGTGCGCGAGGTCCCGGACGAGCACGCGGGCGCGGCGGCGGGTGCGCCGTACGTGCTGACCGTCCACGGCGGTGACCGTCCCGGCATCGTCTCCACCGTCGTCGGCGTGGTCGCCGAGGTCGGCGGCAACGTCACCGACCTCACCACCCGCCTGTCCGGCGACCTCTACGTGCTGCTCGCGGAGGTCGACCTGCCCACGACCGTCGACGTCGACGCCCTCCGGGCCGCGCTCGACTCCGCCGCCGACGCGCTCGGCGTGGGCGTCACGCTGCGCGCCGCGGAGACCGACGAGCTGTGAGCGACGAGCAGGTCACCGCCTGGACCGAGACCGACCTGGCGGTGGAGGGTCGCGTGCTCGACGTCGTCCGCGCCCCCGCCGCCGTGCTGTCCACGGTGGGGGACGAGGTCGACCCGACCGCACCCGAGACCGTGCAGCTCGCCGCCGACCTGGTCGCGACCATGCGGGTCAGCCCCGGGTGCGTGGGCCTCGCCGCCCCGCAGGTCGGCGTCGGCTCCAAGGTGTTCTGCGTCGACGTCTCCGAGCACCCCAAGACGCGCGACCACCACGGCACGTTCGTGCTCTGCAACGCCGTCGTCGTCTCCTCCAGCCGCAACGAGAAGGCGCGCGAGGGCTGCATGTCCGTCCCCGACCTCACCGGCGACGTGAAGCGCCCGACCCGCATCGTGGTGCGCGGCCGGCTGCCCGGCACCGGGGCGGAGGTCGAGGTCACGGCCAACGCGTTCGAGGCCCGCGCGCTGCAGCACGAGATCGACCACTGCGACGGGCTGCTCTTCCTCGACCGGGTCGCCGGCGCGCACGCGATCTACCAGCGCAAGACCTACCTGTAGCAACCCCGGGCCGGCGTGGTGCCGGCCCGGTCGGGCCCCCGTGTCCCAACCGGCAGAGGAAGCCGTCTTAAAAACGGCGTGGTGCGGGTTCGAGTCCCGCCGGGGGCACCGTCCGCTTCCTCGCGTGCAGGTCAGCCACCCCTCACCGGCGCGACGCTTCCTCCTCCGGGCCCTGCCCGGTGACCGGGAGTTCACCTGGTCGTCGCCGGGCGCCGACAGCGTCACGACCGCGCGTCGACGTCGGCCCGGGCGAGGCCCCGAACCTCCCCACCAACGCAGCAGTGCCGCTGCGAGCCGCTCCGGCGTGCGTCGCCCGTGCCTGACCGACGACACCGAGAGGTACCTGATGACCCATTCACGAGCGCGGCGAGGTCTCGCCGCCGCGGCCTGCTGCCTGGCGGCGACCGGAGCGTTGGCCGTGATCGCGCCGACGACCGCGACCGCCACCGCGGCCCCGTCCGCCGCAGCGGCCGCCGCCTCCTCCGACCCCGTCGGCGACCGTGCCCTGCTGACCGACCCGTTCCTGCAGGCGCCGACCGCCGACGGCGTCTCGGTCGTCTGGTTCACCGAGTTCGCCGGCTCGCGCCACGCCGTCCTCGTCGGTGAGGGCGTCGCGGGGCTCGGTGCGGCCGACCTCGCCGCCGCCGCCTCCGGCACGACGTTCCCGGGCGTCACCCTCGTGGCCGCCGAGACGTCGAAGCTGTCGCAGGTCGCCGAGGACTACCAGTCCAACATCCCGGTGAAGCCGGCCCAGTCCGAGGGCATCGTCGACCGCGACGTGTGGCGCCACGAGGGCGCCGTCACCGGCCTCCAGCCGGGCACCGAGGTGCCCTACCGCGTCGTGAGCCTCGACGGCTCGGCGACCGCCGGTTCCGGCACGTTCACCCTCCAGCCGGCCGCCCAGGCGGGCGACGACCTGGACATCCTGCTCACCAGCGACCACCAGGCGATGGTGAACACCCCGGCCAACCTGCACCAGGCCGCCGCCACCATCGGCGACATCGACGCCGTCTTCCTCGCGGGCGACCTCGTCAACATCCCCGACCGCGCCTCGGAGTGGTTCGACGACACCCGCGGCTCGGGCTTCTTCCCGGTGCTGCAGGGCAACGGCGGGCGCACCTCGACGGGCGGCGTGGAGTACGCCGGCGGCGAGATCGTGCAGAACGCGCCGCTCTACCCGGCGGTCGGCAACCACGAGGTCCAGGGCCGCCGCGCCGGCGCCACCGCGCTCGGCGCCTCCTTCAACGCCCCCGTGCCGCGCTCCGTCGCGGAGACGGCGTACGAGGCGGTCGCCGCCGACGTGAACCCGTCGGGCGACCCGGCCGTGCGCGAGCAGTGGATCGTCGACAACTCGTTCTCGACGACCACCTACGAGGAGATCTTCTCGCTGCCCGACACCTCCCCGGGCGGGGAGACCTACTACGCGACCACGGTCGGCGACGTCCGCCTGGTCTCGCTCTACTCCACGCGCATCTGGCGGGGCACGACCGCGACCCCGGACCCGGCGGCCCGCACGGCGTCCAGCCGCTACCAGGAGGCGCAGAGCACGCTCGACGCGCCGCTGGCCCAGGGCTACGGCGAGCACATCTTCGAGGCCATCGACGCCTCGAGCGAGCAGTACGACTGGCTGCAGGACGAGCTGGCGAGCGAGGAGTTCACCGACGCCCGCTACCGCGTCGTGATGCTCCACGAGGGCCCGCAGGGCCTCGGTGACAACGTGATGCCGCAGTTCGCGGACCCCGAGCGCATCGAGGAGCGCGACGACGCCGGCAACCTCGTCGGCGTGCGCTACGAGTACCCGGCGACCGAGAACGAGCTGCTCTACGACCTCCAGCCGCTCCTCGAGGACGCCGGCGTGGACCTGGTGCACAACGGCCACAGCCACCTGTGGAACCGCTTCGTGGCGGACAACGGCACGACGAACTTCCTGGAGACGTCCAACACGGGCAACTCGTACGGCGCCTACCACCCGCTGAGCGGGCGCAGCCGTCCCGTCCCGCCCGCACCGTGGAACGCGGAGAACTACTGGGCGCAGGACAACCCCGGCGGCCTCGAGCCGATCGTGCCGAACGTCGCGCCGTACACGAACGAGGCGGGCACGCCGCTGCCGTTCGTGCAGGACAACAACCTCGCCGTCTTCACGAAGTTCAACACCGGCTCGGGCGAGATCACGACCTACTCCTTCGACGTGCGCACGCCCGACGTCGCGCCGAAGGTCATCGACGTCTTCTCCATCGGGCGTCCCGACACGGAGCCGGACCCGGAGCCGGAGCCGGAGCCGGAGCCGGAGCTCTTCACCGCGACGGCCACGCGCGACGCGACGCTCTCGCGCCCCGTCGCGGGTGACGCGCGGGCCACGGCCTCGGCGACCGTGCTGCGCACCTCCATCACCAAGCGCGTCACGGCCTGGGCGCGCGGTCGCCAGTGGACCGCGACGGGGATCGGCAACGTCTACGTGACCGCGAACCGCGCCGCGGTGCGCGAGCGGATGTGGGCCCGCACGGCGTCGTCGGGCGCCGTCGCCACGCGCAGCTGCACCCGCGCCTCGATGGCGGAGGCGCAGGCCTGCGCCGACGGCTACGCCCTGACCTCGGCCGAGCGGGTCGCGGAGGCCAACCTGGTCGCCTACGACGACTACCTCGACGAGCGCGCCCTCGTGCTGGCCCAGGCCGACGCGCGCTTCCTGGCCGACCGGGACGCGCGCACGGTGCGCATCCCGTCCGTCTCGTGGGAGCGGGCGCACGCCCAGGCCCAGGAGCACGGCCTGTACCGCATCCGGGTCGCCGCCTACGGGCGCTGACCCCTCCGGGGCTGCTCCACCCGGGGCCGGCCGCTGCGCTCAGTCGGCGCAGCGGTCGGCCCACGGCGACGTGTAGCCCCCGCGGATCTGGCGCACCTGGAGGCAGGTGCGTCCCTCCGCCGCCACCGGCACCACCACGGACGTGTCGGAGGTGCGGGCGCCCTCGCCGGTCGCCGGCACCCGGTACTCCCACGTGTCGCTCGGGCGCACCCCGGGCGCGGTCCAGGTGAAGCGGACGCCGCCCGTCTCGGGGGCGGCGACCAGCTCGGGCGGGTCGACGGGGGCGTCGGGGGCCAGGTCGCCCGGGGTCGTCGCGGCGGCCGTCGAGGTGGGCGTGGCGACCGGCTCGTCCTCCCCGCCGCCGGACTGCCACCACACGAGGCCGCCGGCGGCGAGCAGCAGCGCCGCGACGCCGAGCACGGACGCGACGACCACGCCGCGGCCCATCGACTCGTCGTCCCCGTCGTCCCCGGCGCCGACCGCCGGCGTGCCCCCCGTCGTACCGCCCGTGCGGGCGCGGTCGGTCGACAGCGACCGCGGCCCCGAGGCCGACACCACCGTCAGCGGCTTGACCGAGGTGACGTCGGGGTCGAGCACGTCGTGCCCGCCCGCCCCGCCCGGGCCACCGGGGCCACCCGAGGCCCCGTCCTCGTCGGGCCGGGTCTCGACGGCGATCGCCGTGCGCGCGTAGCCGGCGGCGCTCTCCACCTGCTGCAACGAGCGCGCCAGCTCGAGCGCCGAGGCGGGCCGGTGCGCCGGGTGCTTGGCCATCGCCTGCTGCAGGAGCCGGTCGAGCGCGGCCGGCACGTCGGTGCGACCGGTGGACGGGGGCGGCGAGTGCAGGATGCGGGCGCTGAGCGCCGGCGTGGAGTTGTCGCCCTGGGGGATCGAGAACGGCGAGCGGCCCACGAGCAGGTTCCAGATCGTTGCCCCGAGGGAGTAGACGTCGGAGGCCACCGACCCGTTCGAGGTGCCCTCGAGCAGCTCGGGCGCGGTCCACGGGTAGGAGATGCGCACCTCGGCGTCGGTGTGCACGTCGGCGACCCGTCCCGCGATGCCGAAGTCAGAGAGCGCAGGCTCGGAGTACGTCGTGACGAGCACGTTCGACGGCTTGATGTCGCGGTGCAGGATGCCCGCCCGGTGGGCCGTCTCGACGGCGCTCGCCAGCTTGATGCCGGTCGCGACCGCGTCGGGCACCGACAACGGCCGGGTCCGCACCCGCAGGCCCAGGTCGGGCGGCGGGCAGTAGCGCATGACGAGGTAGGGCCGCGAGCCGTCCGCCGGGCTCGTGATGCCGGCGGTGATCACCGAGACGATGTACGGGTGGTCGGCCAGCCGCGCCATGGCGTCGGCCTCCGCGGTGAAGAGCCGCTTCTCCCGCTCGGTGAGCGGCACGTCGGGCCGCACCACCTTGATCGCGACCCGCTGGCGCGGCCACTCCTGCTCGTAGAGGAAGACGTGCGCGAAGCCGCCGCTGCCCAGGTGCTGCACGAACGTGTAGCCGGGGATGGTGGGTCCGCTCATCGCGCCTCTCCCTGCGGCCCGCCGGGGAACCCGGCCGGCACCTCGTAGTGCACCTCGTAGACGTCCGCCAGGTCGAGCACGTGCCCGGGCTCGAGGAGGTAGTCCTCGCCCGGACGCAGCCGCTCCCCGGGCCGGCCCGGGACGTAGCGGGTGGTGCCGCCCCGCGACGACAGGTCGCGTACCAGCACGTGCCACCCGTCCAGCTGCACCTGCAGGTGGGTGCGGGACAGGTACGTCGAGTCGCCCGGCAGGTGGACCAGGTGCGGCCAGTCCCCACCCGGCGGGGCGACCGGCCGACGACCGAGGAGCACCCCGCGGTCGAGCGGCACGAGCTCCCCGGTGGGCAGGCGCAGGACGCCGAGCGCGGGCCGGGGCAGGCGCTGCGGCTCCGTGTCGGGCACGGGGGCCCCGCACCAGCGGCAGGTCGTCGACGTCGGCGGCGTCGCGTGGCCCGCGACGCAGCGCACGCCCAGCACCGTCTCGGCGGTGGTGTGGTGGAAGTGGGCGCCGCGGTGCACCGTCGCGCCGTCGTGGTCACCGGGGTCGTGGTCACCGGGGTCGTGGTCACCGGGGTCGCCGGGCTCCGGGGCCACCGGGCCCACCGGGGTCACCGGGGCCGCCGGGGCCGCCGGCGTGCGGGGGGACCGGCGCAGCGCGGTCGCGCCGCGCATCCCGGGGTCGACGGCGGGCTCCGAGGTGTCCACCGCGCGGAAGCCGGCGCCCGGGGGCACGGCGGGTCCGGTGGCGGCGAGGATCTCGGCGGGGATGGCCGCGATGAGGTCGCCGGTCGACCCGGTCGGGGGCGGGGGAGCGGCGGGTGAGGTGCGCCGTACCCACGCCCGGCGGGCGCCGGTGACGCCCGCGCGGAGGAAGCCGCCGGACGGGACGTCCCCGTCCCCGTCGCTGTCGGGGGCGGGGGCGGGGCCGAGCCGCAGCTCCCACCGGCCGTCGCGCCGCTCGGCGCGCCCCGCGCCGTGGGTGGCCGTGCGCGGGGTCGCGCCGCCGGTGTCGAGGGCGACGTGGTCGGGCAGCGGCCGGCCGGGCCGCTCCAGCAGGCGCAGCCAGCGCTCGACGGCGTCGCCCGCCCCGGCGTGGTCCCACAGGGCCCGCACGAGGTCCGCGTCGTCGGCGGACGGCGGGAACGGCAGGTCCACCAGCAGCCAGCGCGAGCCGTCGCCGAGGAGCACGCGGTCGCCCGCGTCGTACGCGACCTCGTCCGTCACCGGTCCACCCCCCACGTGCTCGGCTGCCCGGGACATCATGACGCGCCGCCCGCGGCCGGGGCCGGGAGGGTGACGTGCACCCTTCGCAGTGGTCACCGGGGTGATCTAGGCTGCACCGCCGGTACGCGGCACGAGTCGGGGCGTGGGGGACGTGGGCACCAGGAGGGCGGGAACGGTCGCGCGGGGCGGACGCCGTCGCGCGACGCTGGCGAGCACCCTGGCGCTGGTCGTCGCGCTCGTCGCCTTCGTGGTCTACGCCGCCACCGCCGACGGGTTCACCACCCACGAGGCCGACCTCGACGACGGCGGCGTGTGGGTGACCAACGACGCCGACTCGGCCTACGGCCGCATCAACAAGCCCATCGGCCAGCTCGACGGCGCCCTGTTCGGCCAGGTCGGCGCCCAGCTCGACGTGGTGCAGGACGGCGCGGCCGTCATCGGCGTCGACACCAGCGCGGGCGTGCTCTCCCCGATCGACCCGGCCTCGGTGCAGCACCCCGACGGCGAGCAGGCTGCGTTCTCGCCCGGCGCCCAGGTGCGCCTGGCGGGCGGCACCGCGGCCGTCCTCGACCCCGCGACCGGTGGGCTGTGGGCGCAGCGGGTCGACGGCGGGGCCCACGCGCCGGTCGCCGGCCTCGACCGCCAGCTGGACCCCCACCACGTGGTCGAGGGCGGCACCCGCCTCGCCGTGTCCACGACCGGCACCGCGTGGGTGCTGGCGCCGTCCGGCGACACGCTGACCGAGGTGCCCGTCCGGTCCGGGGGCGAGGCGAGCACGGTCGAGCTCGGCGAGGACGTGGGCGACGACGCGTCGCTCACGGTCGTCGGCGAGCGCCCCGTGGTCCTCGACCCGGCGGGCGGGCGCCTGCTCGTCCCGACCGACGACCGCACGCTCGAGGTCGGGCTCGACGACCTCTCCGGCGACGCCGTGCTGCAGCAGCCCGGCCCCGACGCCACCGGGGTGCTCCTCGCCACCGGCGGCGACCTGCGCGAGGTGCCGCTGGGCCCCGAGGGCTCGACCACGCTGCTCGTCGAGGGCGCCTCCGGGGCGCCGACGGAGCCCGTGCGGCTCGGCGCGTGCCGGTACGGCGCGTGGTCCGGCCCCGACGCCTCGGTCGCCACGCGGTGCGACGGGGGAGCGGGCGGCGACGTCGTGCCCCTCGCGACGGCTGCCAGCGACCTCGTGTTCCGCACGAACCGCGGCCACATCGTCCTCAACGACCGCAGCAGCGGCGCGGTGTGGGACGTGGACTCCGACCAGCCCGCCCGGCTCGACAACTGGGACGCCTTCCGCCAGCGCGTGACCGACACCGACGACGCGGAGGAGGACGAGAACGAGGCCGAGGGCGACCGGCGCCCGCCGGTGGCCAACCCCGACGTCTTCGGCGCCCGCCCCGGCCAGACCGCGGTGCTCCACCCGCTCGACAACGACACCGCTCCCGACGGGCGGCTGCTCGCCATCCGCTCGGTCGACGCGCCGGCCGGCAACGCCGTCGACCTGACGATCAGCCCGGACGGCCAGACCGTCCAGGTGCGCCTGCCCGAGGACGCCGGCCCCACCACGACGTTCGAGTACCACATCGACGACGGCCGCGCCGACGTCCCGGCCGCGCACGCCACGGTGACCGTGCAGACCCGCCGGGCGGGGGAGAACAACCAGCCCCACCCGCGCGCCGGCTACACCCCGCGGGAATGGGTGGTGCCGGCCGGCGGCGTGCTCGACGTGCCCGTGCTGCCCGACTGGCGCGACAGCCTCGACTCCGACCCGCTCACGCTCACCGAGACCGTCGTCGACGCCGACCCCACGGGCACGGCGCTCGCGCGGCCCACCGGGTCGGGCCGGGTGCGCTTCGAGGCGGGCCAGAGCACGGGGCTGCAGACCGTCTCCTACACCGTCGCCGACGGCCTCGGCGGCGCCGTCACCGACGAGCTGACGTTCCGGGTGCAGGACCGGTCCGAGCGCGAGGCGCTGCCCGCGACGGCGGAGCCCGACGTGGTCGCCGGCGAGGTGGGCGAGGTCATCACGATCCGTCCCCTCGGCAACGACCTCCCCGGCTCCGACCCCGGCACGCCGGACGCCGAGCTCGCCCTGGCCGGGCCGGTGACGGCGAGCGGCGACGCGCGGGTCGAGACGGACCTCGTCGGCGGCGTGCTCTCCTTCCGGGCCGATCGCGCGCGCACCTACTTCCTCGACTACGACGCGGCGTACGGCAACGCGGAGCCGGCCCGCGGCCAGGTGAGGGTCGACGTGGAGGCGCCGCAGGACCCGCCGGCCCCGCCGGTCGCCGTGCCCGACCAGGTGACCCTGCACGGGCAGGCCTCGTCGACCGTCGACGTGCTCGCCAACGACGTCGACCCGCGCGGCGGCCTGCTCGTCGTGCAGGCGGCACGGGCCCGCACCGCGGACCAGCTCGACGTCGCCGTGGTGGAGGGCCGCTGGCTGCGCATCGGCGCTCGCGGGGCGACGCTCAGCCCGAACCCCCAGGTCGTGGAGTACACGGTGAGCAACGGCGCCGCGTCGGTGACGGGCGAGGTCGTCGTCTCCCAGCGCCCCGCCCCCGACGACACGGCCCCCGTGACGCAGACCGACCGGCTGGTGGTGCGCTCCGGCGCCGTGGCCACGGTGCCCGTGCTCGAGAACGACTTCAGTCCCGCCGGCGACGCGCTCGCCCTGGCCCCCGAGGCCGAGGGCCTCCCGCGCGGCGAGCTGGCGGTCGTCTCCGCGGACGGCACGGCCGAGGACCCGGGCCGCGCCTTCGTCTCCGGCGCCCAGGTGCGCTACGCCGCCCCGGCCGGGCTGGCCGACACGCTCAGCACCCAGGTCACGTACGTCGCGACCAACGCGGCCGGCGAGCGGGCGCCGGGCCGGCTCGAGGTGACCGTCCTGCCCGTCGAGGCCGCCAACCGCCCGCCCGCCCCGCCCGTCCTCGAGGGCCGCACGGTGGCCGGCGAGCGGCTCCTGCTGCGCGTGCCCGCGGGCGGCGTGGACCCCGACGGCGACCCCGTCACGGTGACCGGCATCGGCGCCGCCCCCGGACTGGGGCGCGTGCTCGGGTTCGGCGCGGACACGATCGAGTACCAGGCCTACCCCCGCAGCGCCGGCACCGACGAGTTCACCTACACCGTGACCGACCCGTACGGCGAGGAGGCCACCGGCAGCGTCCGGGTGGCCGTGGTGTCGCCGGGGGAGACGCAGCCCCCGCTCGCCGTCGACGACGTCGTCACGGTCGAGCCGGGCCGCGACCTGCGCGTGGACGTGCTGGCCAACGACCTCCTCGCCCCGGGCGACCGGGTCGACGTGACGCTCGTCGACCCGCCCCCGGGCGCCGAGCTCGGTGCCGAGGCGGGACCGCTGCGCGTGCCCGCGCCCGAGCGCGCCGGCGACGTCGTCGAGGTGGTCTACGAGGTGTCGAACGGGCTCGCCTCCTCCCGCGCCACGGTGCGGGTGCGGGCGCTCACGCCGTACGACAACCCGCCCGTCGTCCCGGACGCGTACGGCGAGGCCGACAGCGGCCCGAGCGTCGAGGTGGACGTGCTGGCCGACGCCTTCGACCCCGACGGCGACGACGCCGAGCTGAGCGTCACCGACGTCTTCGCGCCCTCCGGCATCGAGGCCTCGACGGACGGGCGCGTGGTCGAGGTCGTGCGGGCCGAGCACCCCGTCGTGGTCGGGTTCCGCGTCGAGGACGGCACGGGCGCCGCCGCGCTGGCGTCGCTCTTCGTCCCCGCGGCCACGGAGGGCGCGCCGTACGTGCTCGACGACGCGCTGGTCGAGGTCGACCCGGGCGGCACCACCACCGCCGAGCTGGCCGACCTGGTGGCCGACCCGGCCGGCGGGGACGTGTCGTTCACGCTGTCGGACCGCGTCTGGGCCTCCCCGGCCGCCCAGGTGAGCGCCCGGGTGACGGACACCGGCACGTTCGAGGTGAGCGCGGTCGAGGGGTACACCGGTCCGGCCGCGGTGGTCGCCGAGGTCACGACGGGCACCGGGGTCGACGACCCCGAGGGCGTCCGCGCCGTGGTGTCGATCCCCGTGCAGGTCGGCGAGAGCATCCCGATCCTCAGCTGCCCCGCGGCCCCCGTCGAGGTGGTGCAGGGCGAGGAGGTCGACCTCGACGTCGCCGCCCGCTGCCACGTGTGGACCGCGGACCCGGACGAGGGCCTGTCCTTCGACGCCGACTGGGAGACCTCCGTCGACGGCCTCGCCGTCATCGAGCCCAGCGGCCCCGTCATCACCGTCGCCGCGGCCGCGAACGCCCGCCCCGGCGACGAGGCCCGCCTCGCGCTGACGTCCGGCTCGAGCGAGCCGGGCGTGCTCACCCTGCGCGTGGTGGAGGCGCCGCCGCCCACCCTGGCTCCCGTCTCGGTCACCGACCTGCGGGCCGGCGAGGAGCGCGTCGTGGACCTGGCGCCCTACCTCAGCGCGGGCGTCGAGGACGCGCGGCCCACGATCCTGGGGGTGGAGCGCGCGGCCGGACCCGACGGCGTCGGCGCCGAGACCCAGGGCGACACGTCGGTGCGCATCACGACGGCCGACCGCGTCGACGGCCGGGCCGAGTTCACCGTCACCATGAGCGACGTGCCCGACGGTGGTCCGGAGCGGCAGGCCACCGGCACCATCTCCGTGGAGGTCCTCGACCGCCCCGACACACCGAGCGCTCCCGTGCCGGTGCCCGGCGTGCGCAGCCAGGAGGTGGGGCTGCAGTGGACGGCGCCCGAGCCGAACGGCGCGCCGGTGCAGACCTACGAGGTCGCCCACGCCGGCGGCACGCAGACCTGCCCCGCCACCCGGTGCGACATCACGGGCCTCACCAACGGCGAGCCCTACTCCTTCCGCGTCCGCGCCCAGAACGCCGTCGGCTGGTCGGAGTGGAGCCCCACCTCGGCCACCGCGACGCCGGACGCCCCGCCCGGCGCGGTCGGCGAGGTGCGCATGGTGGCGCGCGGCGACGGCACGGTGACGCTGCAGTGGAGCGAGCCGACCACGCAGACCTCGGCCATCGAGCGCTACTACGTGCAGTGGCCCGGCGGCCAGACGCAGACGACGACGCCCGGCGTCGTCGTCACCGGGCTCGACAACTCCCGGGCCTACCAGTTCACGGTCTCGGCGGAGAACGCCTACCGCGAGGGCCCGGCCGTGCGCAGCGCGGCCTTCCAGTCGATCGGCGCCCCGGGCGCACCCGGCGCGCCCACGGTCACCGACCAGCGCACCCCCGGCGACGCGGGCGCCGTGACGCTGCGGTGGGACCCGGTCGCCCCCAACGGGCCGAGCCCGCTGCTCTACACGGTGCGCCGCAACGGGAGCCCGCTGGCGCAGTGCACGAACCAAACGGCCACGACCTGCGACGACAGCGGCCTCACCTACGACGGCCGCACCTACTCCTACGACGTGGTCGCGACCAACAACGGCGGGGTCGACGACGCCGTCTCGACCACGGGGGCCGCCGCGTCCTGGACCGCCGTGGGCCGCCCCGCCGAGTGGGGCGCCTGGAGCATCACGCCGACGGGCGCCGACGGCTCGGCCCGCGTCCAGGCCGACGTTCCCGGCTCGCGGGGCGCCACCTCGCGGGTGCGCGTCGTCGCCGGCGGGGTCACGCGGTTCGAGGGGGACGTCCGCGGCCGGCTCGACACCACCATCACGGGCCTGTCGAACGACGGCGCGACGAGCGCGTCCCTCGAGCTGTGCAACGAGGCCGGCGCGTGCACGACGTCGAACCAGCAGTCCGTGCAGACCTACGGCCCGCTGCGCCGCGAGCACATCGTGGCGATCGACCCGGTGCGCGAGGGCAACCAGGTGCGCTGGAACCTGCGCGTCGACACCAACGGCGACCCCGCCGAGGTCGAGGTCCGGCTCACCGCGCCCGGGCGCGACGAGACGCAGCAGTTCACCGCGTCCGGCGTGGACGGCTGGCAGGGCACCACCCGCACGATCGACGCGGGGTACGACGCCACGCACCGCATCACGGTCACCCTGCGCGACGGCTCGCCGAGCCGCGGACCCGTGAGCGCCTCCGCCGAGACCCGCACGCCGCCGCGCCCGAACCCGACGCTCAGCATCAGCCGCGGCGACCGGTGCCTCGACGGCACGGCCAACCCGTGCCGCCGCCAGACGTCCGACGGCACGGCCTGCATCCACGCGTCGTGCGGGCGCGTCGCGCTCACCACCACGAACTTCGAGGACGCGCAGGTCACCTGCACGCTCTCGGCGACCAACAACACCTACCGGGCGGCAGGCAACGGCCGCACGCAGCTCACGGCGTACTACGGCTTCCCCAACGGCCGCATCACCGCGAACTGCCGCGGCGCCAACGGGCAGAGCGCCTCGGCCGAGTACTACTGGCCACCGAACTAGCGACCGTCCCGCCGAACCAGCCCTACCCGCCCGGCCAGCCAGAACCAGCCCGACCAGCCAGAACCAGCCCGACGCCCGCCCCACCTGACCGAGGAGCCCCATGACCCTCTCGCGCGAACAGGCCGAGTGGTTCCGCCAGACCTTCGACCGGCTGACCGACAACGTGGAGAAGGCGGTGCTCGGCAAGCGGCACGTCATCCGGCTCGCGCTCACCTGCATGCTGTCGGAGGGGCACCTGCTGCTGGAGGACAACCCCGGGACGGGCAAGACGATGCTGGCGCGGGCGCTGGCCAACACGGTGCAGGGCAGCCACGCCCGCATCCAGTTCACGCCCGACCTCCTGCCCTCCGACGTCACGGGCGTGACCGTCTACGACCAGAACCGCGGCACGTTCGAGTTCCACCCCGGCCCGATCTTCCACACGATCGTCCTCGCCGACGAGATCAACCGGGCGTCGCCCAAGACCCAGGCGGCGCTGCTGGAGGTCATGGAGGAGGGCCGGGTCACCGTCGACGGCGAGCCCCGTCCCGTGGGGCGCCCGTTCATGGTCGTGGCCACCCAGAACCCGATCGAGCAGGCCGGCACCTACCGGCTGCCCGAGGCGCAGCTCGACCGCTTCCTCATGAAGACCTCGGTCGGCTACCCCGACCACGCCTCCACCGTCGCGCTCCTCGTCGAGGCCGGCACCCGCGACCGCGCCTCGCTGGTGACGCCGGTGATCACCGCGGAGGTCGTCTCGCAGATGAGCGGGCTCGCCGACCAGGTGTACGTCGACCCCGCCGTGGTCGGGTACGTCGCGGACCTCGCCGAGGAGTCGCGGCGCCTCCCGCACGTCCGCCTCGGGCTCTCGGCCCGCGGCTGCCTGGCGTTCATCCGCGTGGCGAAGACGTGGGCGGCCGCCGACGGCCGGGACCACGTCGTGCCCGACGACGTGAAGGAGCTCGCGCAGCCCGTGCTGTGCCACCGCCTGCTGCTCGACGCGGAGGCGCAGTTCGGCGGCGTCACCGTCGACACGGTCATCGGCCGCCTGCTCGACGCGGTCGCGCCGCCGACCGACCGGGTGGCCTGAGGCCCGTGCGCGTCCTGCGGTCCCTGCGTCCCGCCGTCGCGGTCGTCGACCCCCTGGGGTGGGCGGTCGCGTGCCTGGGCGTGCTCGCGGGGGTCGTCGCGGTCGTCGCCGGCTGGCGGGAGGCCGGGGTGGTCGCGGCGGCCTGCCTCCTGCTGCTCGTGCTGGCCGCCCCGTTCGTGCTGGGTCGCACGCGGGTGCGGGTGGACGTCACGGCGGAGCCGCGCCGCGTGGTGGCCGGGGCCAGCGTCGCGGTCGGCGTCGTGGTCACCAACACCGGGTCCCGGCGGCTGCTGCCCGTCGCCCTCGAGCTGCCGGTGGGGGCGTCGACGCACCGCTACGCCCTGCCCGCGCTGCGTCCGGGGGCCGCGCACCTCGAGGACCTGCTGCTGCGCACCGAGCGGCGCGGCGTGGTCGCGGTCGGCCCCGCCTCCACCCGCCGGGGCGACCCCGTCGGCGTGTTCTCCCGCGACGCGGTGTGGACGGGCGTGGAGGAGGTGCTGGTGCGTCCGGTGATGGTGCCGTTGGAGTCCCTCGGCGCGGGGCTGCTGCGCGACCTCGAGGGCGTCACCACCGACGCCGTGACGTCGAGCGACCTCGCGTTCCACGCCCTGCGGGAGTACGCGCCGGGCGACGACCTGCGCCACGTCCACTGGCGCTCCTCGGCCAAGGTGGGCCAGCTCCTCGTGCGGCAGTACCAGGACACCCGCCGCTCCCACGCCACCGTGGTGGTCGACGACGACCCGGCGGCGTGGGGCGACGAGGAGGAGCTGGAGACCGCGATGAGCGTCGCCGCCTCGATCGTCGCCCGCGCCACGCTCGACGACTTCGCCGCCACCTTCGTGTGCGGCAGCCAGGTCGTGACCGGCACCGACGGCAACCGGGTGCTCGACGCCGTCTGCCGCGCCACCACCGAGGGCCGCGGTCTGCTCGCGGGCGCCCAGGAGGCGGCGCGGGTCGCCCCCGACACCAGCCTGCTGTTCCTCCTCGGCGGCACCGGCACGTCGTTCGCGACCCTGACCCGCGCGGCCGCGACGTACGGTCCGCAGGTGCGCCGCCTCGGCCTGCTCGTCGACCCCGCCGCGCGTGCCCACGTGCGTGAGGCCGGCGACGTGCCGGTGCTGACGCTGGCCCGCCGCGACGACCTCGCCGCCCTGCTGCGCTGGGGGGCGTCGTGAGCGCGCCGACCCCGCCTCCAGCGCCGACCCCGGGCTCGCGGCGCACCCGGCGGCGGCCCCGGCTCACCCGCGGCGACCTCGGCGAGGCCGCCCTGCTCGTCCTGCTGGTGGTCGTCGCCCTCTCCGGCCTCGCCCGCACCTTCACGGGCGCCCAGTTCCTGCTCGTGGGCGCGGTCGGCGCGCTCCTCGGCGCGGGCTCCGCGCTCCTGGCGCGCCGCCACCGCTGGCCCCCCGCCCTGCCGGTGCTCCTCGCCGCGGCCGGGGTCGTCCTGCTGGGGGGCCCGCTCTGCCTGCGCTCCGCGGGGGGCACGGCGTACCTGCCGCTGCCCGGCACGCTCGAGCAGCTGGGGGACGCCGTCGTCGGGGGGTGGCGCGACGCCCTCACCACCCTGCCGCCCGTCGACGGCGACGGTCCGCTGCTGGTCCTCCCGTTCGTCCTCGGCACGGCCGGGGCCCTGGCCGCCGTGCTCGCCGCGGGCCTGCGCCGCCCCCCGGTGGCGCTGCAGGCGGTGCTCGTCCTCGCCGGGCCGTTCCTCGTGCTCGGCGCGGTGCTGCTGCTGGGCGTCGCCACCCCGGCGTCCGTGCTGCTCCAGGGCGGCGCGTTCGCGGCGCTGTCCCTCGGCGTCGCGGGCCTGCGCGCCCGCCTGCGGGCGGCCCGTGCGGCGGCGACCGCCCCCGTCGTGCCCACCGTCACCGGCGGCACGGGCCCCGCGTCCGGCCGGCTGCGCCGCGGTCTCACCGGCGCCGCCCTCGTCGCCCTCGCCGGCGCGCTCGCCGTGCCCGTCGGGTCCTGGGCCGTCGGCGACGACGACCGCTTCGTGCTGCGCGAGCACGTCTCCCCGCCCTTCGAGGTGGGGCAGTACCCCTCGCCGCTCGCCTCCTTCCGCCGGTACGTCGAGATGCCCGAGCCCGACGCCGCCAACCGCTACGAGCAGGTGCTGATGACCCTCGAGGGCGCGCCCGAGGGCACCCGCGTGCGCTTCGCCGCGCTCGACTCCTACGACGGCGTCGTGTGGGGCGCGGCGGACCGGGCGGCCGGCGCGAGCGGCGTCGGCGTCACCCGCGCGTCGTTCCAGCGCGTCTCGACCTCCATCGACAACCCGGTCGAGGGCGAGGAGGTCGACGTCCGCGTCGAGCTGGGGGAGGGGTACGACGGCGTGTGGCTCCCCACCGTCGGGGCCCTCACCGAGCTGCGGTTCACCGGCCCGCGCGGCGACGCGGCCGCCGCCTCGTTCCGCTACAACCTGGCGACCTCCACCGGCGTCGTGCCGAGCGGCCTGGCGCCGGGCGACGCCTACGTGCTCGAGGCCGTCCTGCCGCCCGACGAGGTCGACGCGGACGACCTGCCGGGCACGCCGGACCCGGCGCTCGCGTCGGCCGCCTCGTTCCTCGCCACCCAGGCCGTGCAGTGGACCGCGGGCGAGGCCGAGCCGATGGCCCGCGTGCTCGCGGCCGCGCGCCACCTGCGCACCGTGGGCAAGTACACCGACGGCGTGCTCGAGGCCGAGAAGATCTACACGGCGGGGCACTACCGCGGCCGGCTCGGCGAGGGCTTCGTCGACGACGTGGTGATGGCGGGCAACGACGAGCAGTACGCCGCCACGATGGCGCTGGTCGCCAACGCCATCGGCGTGCCCGCGCGGGTCGTCGTCGGGGCGGTCGTCCCGGCCGACGGGGTGGTGCGGGGCGAGCACGTCGAGGCGTGGGTGGAGCTGCAGGTCGCCGACGGCTCGTGGCGCACCCTGCCCACCGAGACCTTCATGGACTACGACCGGCCCGCCGAGCGACCGCCGCTCAACGAGCAGGAGATGTCCGGCACCGTCGTGCCGCCCCCGGCGCCCGTCCCGCCGCCCTCCAGCCTCACCGACCAGACCGACGCCGAGCTCGACGCCCGCGCCGGCGAGCCCGAGGAGGCCGGGTTCGAGCTGCCCGCCTGGGTGGTGTGGGTGCTGGGGATCGTCGGTGGGCCGCTGCTCCTCGTGGCGCTGTGGTTCGCGCTCGTGCTGGGGGCGAAGGCCTGGCGCCGGCGGCGCCGCCGGGGCGCCCCGCGGGCGTCGGCCCGCCTCGTGGGGGCGTGGCGCGAGCTCGTCGACGCCGCCCGCGACCTCGGCGCGGGGGTGCCGGTCGCCGCGGGCGTCACGCGGCGCGAGCAGGCGCGGTCGCTGCCGCTGCCCGCGGCCCCGGCGCTGGCGCGCACGGCCGACGGCCACGTGTTCGGCCCGACCCCGCCCGCGGACGGCGTGGCCGCGGACTACTGGGAGCAGGTCATGGCGGTACGCCGGGAGCTGCGGGAGGGCGTGCCGTGGCACCGCCGGGTGCGGGCCGCGGCGAGCGTGCGGAGCTTCCGCCGTACCTGACGACCTCGACGGGCGGGGCAGGTGGGGTCAGGCGCGCCGGGCGAGCAGCGCGCGGGCGCAGGGGAAGTCGGCGACCTGCCGCTCGAGGGAGGACCAGACGGCGCTCACGGTGTCGCCGTCGCACCCGCGGGCCGAGGCGACCTCGCGCAGCCAGACGCCGGACTCGTCCACGATCCGGGGGTCGTCGAGCAGCAGGGCGGCGGCGAGCGAGCCGACGACGTGGGGCACCTGGTCAACGATGGCCTCGAGGGCGTTACGGTTGGCGGTGCGGTCGGCGCGCATCCGGGCGACCACGTCCCCCGCGACCGCGGCGTGCGACGCCATGAGGGTGTCGGCCTCGCGGGCCCCGGGGCCGGGCAGGTCCTCGGCGGGCGGGACGGAGGTGGGCAGTGCGGCGACCACCGCGCCCGTGTCGTCGCCGGGCCCCACCCAGGCGCTCGCGCCGAGGCGTCGGGCGCGCGCGCCGGCAGGGTCGAAGGCCGAGCCGCCCACCACCACGGGCACCCGGACGGCGCGGGCGGCCTCGACGTGGCGGCGCACGTAGACCAGGGACGAGGAGAGCGAGGCGCTGACGAGCACGGCCCGGGGGCCGGTCTCCATCAGCGCGCCCTGCAGGACGGCCGTCGACACGTCGGCGCCGAGGTAGTGGACCGGGTGACCCTCGTGCTCGAGCCGCGCGCTGAGCATGAGGGCGGGCAGGGCGTGCCACTCCCGCTCGGCGCAGAGCACCAGCAGGGGGCGGCCGCCGCGGGTGTGGGCCCCGTGGCGGGTGCGCTCGCGCAGGCTGCGCACGACGAACTCGCCGACCGCGGTGGCCCCGTGCTCGCGCGCGACGGTCCACTCCGCCCGCTCCCACAGCCGGCCGACGCGGCGCTGGGCCTCGCCCACGAGCCCGTCGAGGACCTGGGGGAGGGTGGCCCCGGCGTCGAGGGCCGCGAGCGCGACGTCGCGGGCGGCCGGGGCGTCGCCGGTGTCGACGGCGGCCCAGTAGCGCTCGGTGGCCCCGTCGCCCAGGCCCGCCCCGGGTCCGGTGCCCGGACCCGCGTCGGTGGTCGTCACGTCGCTGCTGTCGCCGCCGTCGCCCACGTGGTCGTCACCGCACCCGCGGCTGCACGGCCACGACGGCCACGTCGTCGCGGTCGTGGGTGTCGCCGGCGACGAACTCCGACACGCTCACCGCGAGCCGCTCCACGATCGCGCTGCTCGGCGCGCCGCCCAGGCCGGCCAGGGCCGCGGCGATGCCGTCCTCGCCGAACATCTCGTCCGCGCCGCGCGCCTCGGTGATGCCGTCGGTGTAGCAGATGAGCGTGTCGCCGGGCTGGAGCACGAGGCGCGCGGAGGCGTAGGTGGCCTCCTCGAAGACGCCCAGCGCGGGGCCGTTCGACTCGACGTACTCCAGCCGTCCGTCGCGCCGCAGCACGATCGGCGGCGGGTGGCCGGCGTTGGTGAGGTCGAGGTCCACCGCTCCGTCCGGACGTCGCCGCAGGCGCCCGCACACGGCGGTGGCGAAGCTCTCGATGGCCGACTCGGCCTCGGCGACCAGCACCTGGTTCGTGAGGGCCAGCACGCGGTCGGGCGAGCGGTCGACCAGCGCCGCGGTGCGCACCGCGGAACGGATGCGCTTGGCCGCGATCGCCGCCACCACGCCCTTGCCGACGGCGTCGCCGAGCAGCAGCGTCGTGTCGTCGTCGGGCCCGTGCACGTCGATGAAGTCACCGCCGACGGTGACCTCCTCCTGCGCCACGCGGCTGTACGACGCGAGGTCGAGCCCCGAGGTCGCCGGGATGGGCGGCGGGAGCAGCGAGGTGCGCAGCGTCGCCGCGACGTGCCGGTTGTCCGCGACGACGACGCACACGTCCAGGGTCGCCGCGACCCGGTGGGCGACGCCCTCGAGGAACGCCACGTCGTCGGCGTCGAAGTCGAAGGGTCCCCGGCGCGCGAGCGTGAGGAGCCCGATCGCGCGGCCGCGGGCCAGGAGCGGCACGTTGAGCAGCCCGACGGCGCCGAGCTGCTCGAGCTGGCCGACGAGCGGCGTGCGGCCCAGCAGGCGGGCGAGCACCTCGGCGCGGTCGGGCGTGTCCGGCGGCAGCACCCAGTGCTCGGGGGAGCGCCGGGCGAGGAGCCCCCGCAGCACGGCGGCCTGGTTGCGGCCGATGGCGTACCCGTCGTGGTCGACCGGGGCGTGGCCCTCGACCTGGCCGGCGGCGATCCACCCCTGGTGGGTGTGGAGCGTGACCTGGGCGAACTCGGTGACGTGGTGCACGAACGTGTCCGCGACCAGCTCGATCGCCCGGCCGGGGTGGTGCACGCTCGCCGTGACGTCGTGGAGGCGCTCGAGGAAGGCGGCGCGGCGCTCGGCGAGTCCGGCGCGGTCGACGCCGCCCAGGATCGTGCCGACGTTCAGGAGGCCGGGAGGGGCCTCGCTGCTCGCCGTCACAGGGGGATCCGGGCCGTGAAGGTGGTGCAGCCGCTGCGGTCGAGGGCGAGCTCGGCGCAGATCGCCGCGACCATGGCGAGCCCGCGTCCCCGCAGGCCGTCCGCGGAGACGGTGCCGCCCGGGATGTCCGGGCCCTCACCGGCGTCGACGACCCGCAGCTGCAGGCTGTCGGCGGCGAGGAGCCAGGCGACCTCTATCGTCCCGGCGTCGCGCGCCCGGCCGTGCTCGACCGCGTTCGTGACGAGCTCGCCGGCGACGATGATCGCGTCGTTCAGCACGCTGGTCGGCACACCGAGGGCCCCGAGGTCGTCCCGCAGGGCCGCGCAGGTCCGGCGTGCCGCCTCCGGTGCGTGCGGGAGGTCGAGCACGTGCCAGGACGGCGCGGCGTCGGGGAGGGGGGTCGGTAGTGCCATGGGAGGGCGCCGGTCAGGCGGTGACCTGCTCGTAGGGGATCTTGCACACGGTCAGCACCCGCTGCGGCACGGTGCCCTCGACGGCGACCAGCGTGACGCGGGCGCCGTTCTTCTTCGCCATCACCGTGGCGCGGGCGAGCACGCCGACGATGATGCTCGGAAGGAACGTCACGGCACGCAGGTCGATCGTCAGGTTCTCGGTGAACGTGGCGCTCGCCTGCTCGATCAGGTCGTTGAGCGCGCGGTGGTCGGCGGCGTCGATGTCGCCCGACAGCACGAGCGTGCCCGGCTCGGTGGTGGCGGAGAACGATGTTTCGGTCACGGGGCGACGATACGCGACGCCCCGAGGGCCACGCCTCCCCTCTCGGGTACGAGCGGGAATAGCGCCGTGGCGCCCCCGGTTGGGACCGGCGATGAGCGACCACCCCGCCCCGCGCCTGTCCGTGCTCGACCTCGTGCCCGTCCGCTCCGACCAGACGACCGGGGACGCCGTCGCGGCGTCGCTCTCGCTGGCCCGGGTGGCGGACGCGACGGGCTACGAGCGCTACTGGGTCGCGGAGCACCACAACATGCCGGCGGTGGCCGCCACGAACCCCCCGGTGCTGATCGCGATGATCGCCGGGGCGACGCAGCGCCTGCGGGTCGGCTCGGGGGGCGTCATGCTCCCCAACCACGCGCCGCTGGTCGTGGCCGAGCAGTTCGCCCTGCTGGAGGCGGCCTACCCCGGCCGCATCGACCTCGGCATCGGCCGGGCCCCCGGGTCCGACCCGGTCACGAGCTGGGCGCTGCGCCACGGCGGCCCGGCCGGCACGGACGACGAGGCCGTGGCCCGCTTCGCGGAGCACGTGGGCAACGTGGTGGCGATGCTGTCGCCGGAGGGGGTGGGGCTGCAGCTGTCCGGTCGCACCCACGCGCTGCGGGCCACGCCCGTGGCCCGCTCGGTCCCCACCGCCTGGCTGCTCGGCTCCTCCGACTACTCCGCCCGGCTCGCCGCCCAGCGGGGCATGCCCTACGTCTTCGCGCACCACTTCAGCGGCGAGGGCACCGAGCGTGCGCTGCACCTGTACCGCTCGACGTTCGAGCCCTCGGCGGAGCTGGCGGCGCCGCGCACCTTCCTGACCGTGAACGCGGTGGTCGCGCCCACCGAGGAGGAGGCGCGGCGCCGCGCCCGCCCCCAGCAGCTCTCCATGCTGGCGCTGCGCACCGGTCAGCCACTGCGTCCCCAGCCAACGGTGGAGGAGGCCCTCGCGGTCGAGCTGCCGCCCAGCCACCAGCAGCTCGTGGACGCGATGCTCGAGCGGTGGGTGGTGGGCGACCCCGCGCAGGCGCGCGCCCAGGTGGCGGCCCTCGCGGCGCAGCACGGTGTCGACGAGGTGATGGTGCACCCGGTGCCGGGCGAGACCACGGGCGTCGCGGCGGGCTCCTCGCCCGCGCGCGAGGAGACGCTGCGCCTGCTCGCGGCCGACGGCTGAGGGGCCCCGCCGCGGGCGCGGTGAACGGATTAGGAATCGTTGGGCCGCTCACCTAGACTGCTGCGTCGGCCCAACGTGGGTCTGCTTCGTGGTGCCTCGCGGCTGTCCGGTTCTCCGGGATGAGGTCCACCGAGCGGCTGCACGAGGTCCACTGCCACCCGGCGCGATCCGGGCCGGCAGGCGGTTCCCGGGCCGGCCGACCGATCGCCCCCACGGGGTCGGACGGTGCACCAACGGTAGACGAGACGACCACGGCCGGTACGCCGGCACGACGGATTGTGAGGACATGGCCAAGAAGGAAGGCGTCATCGAGATCGAGGGCTCCGTCATCGAGGCTCTCCCCAACGCGATGTTCCGCGTGGAGCTGAGCAACGGGCACAAGGTCCTCGCGCACATCAGCGGCAAGATGCGGCAGCACTACATCCGGATCCTCCCCGAGGACCGCGTGGTGGTGGAGCTCTCGCCGTACGACCTGACGCGCGGCCGCATCGTCTACCGCTACAAGTGACATCAGCCGAGACACGTTGAAAGGACCTCCTCGTGAAGGTCAAGCCGAGCGTCAAGCCCATCTGTGACAAGTGCAAGGTGATCCGCCGGCACTCGCGGGTCATGGTGATCTGCGAGAACCCGCGTCACAAGCAGCGTCAGGGCTGACGAACGGGCCCCGTGCCCGCCAGCAGCACCAGCACCACCCACCACCGTGTTCGCTCAACCCGCGCCTGGCGCGGGGGATGCACCTCCGGAGCAGAGGCCGGAGCCCGGTGGCCCGACAGATCGGGCCGACCGACCGGGGCGCGACACGACCGACACCTCTGTGCACATCGAAGGGAAACACCACGCATGGCACGCCTCGTTGGTGTCGACCTCCCGCGCGACAAGCGCGTCGAGATCGCACTCACCTACATCTACGGCATCGGCCGTACCAGCTCCCAGCAGATCCTCGCGGCCACGGGTGTCGACCCGAACGCCCGCGTGCACACCCTGGGGGACGAGGAGCTGGTGAAGCTCCGCGACGAGATCGAGGCCAACTACAAGTTCGAGGGTGACCTCCGACGCGAGGTCCAGGCCGACATCCGCCGCAAGATCGAGATCGGCAGCTACCAGGGTCGGCGCCACCGCATGGGCCTCCCGGTCCGCGGTCAGCGCACGAAGACCAACGCGCGCACCCGCAAGGGCCCCAAGCGCACCGTTGCCGGCAAGAAGAAGGCTCGCTGATCCCCCCGGGATCGCAGCCCTCCCATCACGAGCTCACCAGACCTTTCAGGAGATAACGCATGCCCCCCAAGGGACGCGCTGCGGCTGGCGCCAAGAAGGTGCGCCGCAAGGAGAAGAAGAACGTCGCCGCTGGCGAGGCTCACATCAAGAGCACGTTCAACAACACGCACGTCACCATCACCGACCCCACCGGTGCGGTGATCTCGTGGGCCTCGGCCGGCACCGTCGGCTTCAAGGGCTCGCGCAAGTCCACGCCGTACGCGGCGCAGATGGCCGCCGAGGCCGCTGGTCGTCGGGCGATGGAGCACGGCATGAAGAAGATCGACGTCTTCGTCAAGGGCCCGGGCTCGGGCCGCGAGACGGCGATCCGGTCCCTGGGTGCGATCGGCCTCGAGGTCGGCACCATCCAGGACGTCACGCCGCAGCCCCACAACGGATGCCGGCCGCCCAAGCGCCGCCGCGTCTGACCCGACACCAGAGACCTAGGAGAGACTGAGACATGGCCCGTTACACCGGCCCCATGACCAAGAAGTCGCGCCGTCTTGGTGTCGACCTCGTCGGTGGCGACGCCGCGTTCGAGCGCCGCCCCTACCCGCCCGGCATGCACGGCCGTGCTCGCGTCAAGGAGAGCGAGTACCGCGCCCAGCTGCAGGAGAAGCAGAAGGCGCGCATCAGCTACGGCGTGCTCGAGCGGCAGTTCTACAACTACTACGTCGAGGCCTCGCGCCGCACCGGCAAGACGGGTGACAACCTGCTCGAGCTGCTGGAGTGCCGCCTCGACAACGTGGTGTACCGCGCCGGCTTCGCCCGCACGCGCCGCCACGCCCGCCAGCTCGTGAGCCACGGCCACTTCCTGGTGAACGGCAAGAAGGTCAACATCCCGTCGTACCAGGTGTCGCAGTACGACGTCATCGACGTGCGCGAGAAGTCGCTCGAGATGACGCCGTTCATCGTCGCGCGCGAGACGCACGGCGAGCGCGTCGTCCCGGCGTGGCTCGAGGCCGTCCCGAGCCGCATGCGGATCCTGGTGCACCAGCGCCCGGTCCGCGCGCAGATCGACGTGCCCGTGCAGGAGCAGCTGATCGTCGAGTTCTACTCGAAGAAGTGACCCGGTCGGTGCGGGGCAGCGACCGAGTCGCCGCCCCGCACCGCTGTGTCGTCCCGTTCGTCCCTCGCTCCACGTCGTTCGGTCCCGTCAAATAGTGGGTGGGTCCGGAAAGGAATCAACCAGTGCTCATCGCTCAGCGCCCGACTCTCACCGAGGAGACGGTCGGCGACTTCCGCGCTCGATTCGTCATCGAGCCGCTGGAGCCGGGCTTCGGCTACACGCTCGGCAACTCGCTGCGCCGCACGCTGCTGTCCTCCATCCCGGGGGCGTCGGTCACCAGCATCAAGCTCGACAACGTGCTCCACGAGTTCTCCACCGTCGAGGGGGTGAAGGAGGACGTCACCGAGGTCATCCTGAACCTCAAGGGCCTGGTGGTCTCCTCCGAGCACGACGAGCCCGTCACCATGTACCTGCGCAAGTCGGGTGCCGGTGACGTCACCGCCGCCGACATCGCGCCGCCGGCCGGCGTCGAGGTGCACAACCCCGACCTGAAGATCGCGACGCTGTCCGACAAGGGCAAGCTCGAGATGGAGCTCGTCGTCGAGCGCGGCCGCGGCTACGTCTCCGCCGTGCAGAACAAGGGCGCCGACAACGAGATCGGCCGCATCCCGGTCGACTCGATCTACAGCCCGGTCCTCAAGGTGACCTACAAGGTCGAGGCCACCCGGGTCGAGCAGCGCACCGACTTCGACAAGCTGATCATCGACGTCGAGACCAAGCCGTCGATCCGTCCCCGCGACGCCATCGCGTCGGCCGGCAAGACGCTCGTCGAGCTCTTCGGCCTCGCCCGCGAGCTCAACGTCGAGGCCGAGGGCATCGACATCGGCCCCTCGCCGGTCGACGAGCAGCTCGCGGCGGACCTCGCCCTCCCGGTCGAGGACCTGCAGCTGACGGTGCGCTCGTACAACTGCCTCAAGCGCGAGGGCATCCACACCGTGGGTGAGCTCATCGGGCGCTCGGAGCAGGACCTGCTCGACATCCGCAACTTCGGCGCCAAGTCGATCGACGAGGTCAAGGCGAAGCTGGTCGAGATGGGCCTGTCCCTCAAGGACAGCGCGCCCGGCTTCGACCCGGCGACCGCCCTCGCGGCGTACGGCGACGACGACGACGACGCGTTCGTCGAGGACGAGCAGTACTGATCCACGACCGGCCCCTGTCCCACCCGGGCCGCTAGGTCCGACCCTGCTGCGGCGGCGACCGCCGCCGCAGCACCGTCTACCCCGGTACCTCGTACGGCCGGGGAGAAGAGAGAAGAACCATGCCCACCCCGAAGAAGGGTCCCCGCCTCGGCGGCAGCCCGTCCCACCAGCGGCTGATCCTGTCGAACCTGGCCACCCAGCTCTTCGAGCACGGCCGGATCGTCACCACCGAGTCGCGTGCGCGCACGCTGCGCCCCGTGGCGGAGAAGCTCATCACCAAGGCCGTCAAGGCCCACAACGGTGAGAACCCGCTGCACCAGCGCCGCGAGGTGCTCAAGTCCATCCGCGACAAGGGCGTCGTGCACGCCCTCTTCACGGAGATCGCGCCGACCTTCGCGGAGCGTCCGGGCGGCTACACCCGCATCACGAAGCTCAACCCCCGCAAGGGCGACAACGCCGCCATGGCGGTCATCGAGCTCGTGACCGAGGCGTACGTCGCGAAGGCGACCACCGGCCCGGCCACCACCGGTGCGGCCACCGCCGCCCCGGCCGCCCCCGCGGAGGAGGTCGAGGAGACCCCGGTCGCCGAGGCCGACGTAGAGGGCGCCGAGGTCACCGAGGAGGCTCCCGCCGAGGAGACCACCACCGAGGAGACCGCGGAGCCGACCGAGGCCGCCGACGAGTCGTCGGACGACGCCAAGGCCTGAGCGCACCTGCTCGTCGAGCAGCCCGTCACCCCACCGGGGTGGCGGGCTGCTCTACGTTGGGGGGTCATGAGCACCGACAAGTCACCCGCAGAGCAGCTGAGGACCGACAACCCGGACGAGGAGCCCACCCTGGAGGGCGACGCCCGCGAGGCGGAGGCCGGCCAGCACGTCTCCGGCGCGGAGGAGGAGCCCGACGGCGGCGCAGGCCCGACGCCCGGCGCGGACGACGTCGCGCCGACCACCGAGGCCCCCGACGTGGCCGCGGCCCAGGAGGAGTCGGCGGGCGAGCACATCATCGAGGGCCGGCAGTAGGTCCGGCGCCTCAGCGCGAGGAACCCGGGTCCCAGGCCCGCTCCACGGCCCGGGTCGCCTCGGCCAGCGACAGGCCGGCACGGCGGGCGGCCGCGGCGTACTCCGCGGCGGCGGGGTCCGCGTCGCCCGCCGCCGCCGTGGACGCCACGAACGTCCCGGAGCGGCCGCGCGTGACGACGACCCCGTCGGCCTCGAGCTCGCGGTAGACGCGCGCGACGGTCCCCGCCGCCAGCCCCAGCTCGGCGGCGAGCGCCCGCACCGTGGGCAGCCGCTCGCCGGGCGGCAGCTCGCCGGCGGCCACCCGGCTCGCGAGCTGGGCGCGCAGCTGCTCGAAGGGAGGCGTGGCGGACGACGGGTCGGGCGGGTCGAGCGCGAGGGCGGGCACGGCGCCACTCTAGGGGGCCCGTGTGGTGGGGTGGACCCATGCAGCAGCCGGTCGACGCGACGCAGCCCGCACCCCCGAACCCGTCCGAGCCCGCGCCCGAGGCCACGCCCGAGCCCGGTCCCGTGGCGCTCGTGGCGGGGGAGTCCCTGGTCGACGTCGTGCGCCGCCCCGACGGGACCGTCGAGGAGCGGGCGGGCGGCAGCGCCGCCAACGTGGCCGTCGCGTTGGTGCGCCTCGGCCGTCCGACGTGGTTCGCGACCGCGCTGGCCGATGACCGGCTCGGCGGGATCCTCGCCGCCCACCTCGGTCGCGACGGGGTGCGGCTCGCCGCCGACCCCGAGGTCATCGACCACACCTCGAGCGCCGTCGCGACCATCGGGGCGGACGGCGCGGCGTCGTACGAGTTCGACCTCGAGTGGCGCCTCGGTGCGGTGCACGTGCCCGACGCCGACCCCGGCTGGCTCCACGTGTGCTCGATCGGCGCGGTGCTGGCGCCGGGGGCGAACGACGTGCTGGACCTCGTGCGCCGCGAGCGGCTGCGGGCCCTCGTCAGCTACGACGTCAACGCCCGCCCGGCCATCACCGGCACCGGCGCGGAGGTCGTCACGCAGGTCGAGGCGGTCGTGGCGGAGGCCGACGTCGTCAAGGCCTCCGACGAGGACCTCGCCGCCCTGTGGCCGGACCTCGACGAGGCCGCCGCCGTCGCACGGCTCCGCGCCCTGGGTCCCGCGCTCGTCGTCGTGACCCGCGGCGCCGAGGGAGCCACCTGCCACCACCCGGGCGGCGAGGTCACCGTGCCCGCCGTGCGCGACCTCGGCGTCGTCGACACCATCGGCGCGGGGGACACCCTGGCCGCCGCGTTCATCAGCGCGCTGTGGGACCTCGGCGTCGTCGGCGCGCAGCACCGCGACCGGCTCGCCGGCCTCGGGGAGGGCGACCTGCGCCACGCCCTGGCGTACGCCGCCCGCGCGGCCGCCGTGACCGTCTCGCGGCCCGGGGCGGACCCGCCGTACCTCGCGGAGGTGGAGGGTCCCGCCGACTCGTAGGATCACCCGGTGCGCCTGCGGATCGACCTCGCCTACGACGGCACCGACTTCCACGGCTGGGCCACCCAGCCGGCGCTGCGCACCGTGCAGGGCGAGCTGGAGGCGGCGCTGGAGACCGTCGTCCGGGCCCCTGAGCGGCCGGCCGTCGTCGTCGCCGGGCGCACCGACGCCGGCGTGCACGCGCGCGGCCAGGTGGTCCACGTCGACCTCGACGACGACCTCGTCGCCCGCAGCGCCGGCCGCGGGGTCGACGACCCGGTCCCGGCCCTGGCCCGCCGGCTCAACGGGGTGCTGCCGCCCGACGTGCGCGTGCACCGCACCCGCGTGGCGCCCGAAGGGTTCGACGCCCGGTTCTCGGCGCTGTGGCGCCGCTACGCATACCGCGTCGCCGACCGCGCCGGGGTCGTCGACCCGTTGACGCGCCGGCACGTGCTGTCGTGGGGCCAGCCCGTGGACGAGACCGCGATGAACGCGGCCGCCGCGACCCTCGTCGGCGAGCAGGACTTCGCCGCCTTCTGCAAGAAGCGTCCCGGCGCCACGACGATCCGCACGCTGCTCGAGCTCTCCTGGACCCGTCGCGACGACGGCGTGCTCGTCGGCACCGTCGTGGCCGACGCGTTCTGCCACAACATGGTGCGCGCCCTCGTCGGCTGCCTGCTCACGGTGGGGGAGGGACGGCGCCCGGCCACCTGGGCCCACGAGGTGCTCGTGGGCGGCCGGCGCGACCCGGCGGTGCAGGTGGTGCACCCGCACGGCCTGGTGCTGGAGGAGGTCGGGTACCCCGACGACGCCGAGCTCGCGCTGCGCGCCGAGCAGACCCGGAAGGTGCGCACCCGTGGCTGACGTCCCCGAGACCCCCGAGACCCCCGAGGCCTCCGACCCGGGCGAGCACTACTTCACCGCCGATCCCTCGGTGCCCTTCACGCGCGAGCCCGTCGAGGTCGAGGTGTGGGACCGGCGGCTGTCCCTCGTCACCGGGTCGGGCGTGTTCGCGCGGGGCCGCCTCGACGTGGGCACCGCGGTGCTCTTCCGCGAGACCGACCCGCCCGCCGGGGTGCGGCGGGTGCTCGACCTGGGCTGCGGGTACGGCGTGATCGGCCTCGCCGTCGCCGCGACCGTCCCCGCGGCGGAGGTCGTCGGGGTCGACGTCAACGAGCGGGCCCTGCTGCTCGCCCGCGAGAACGCCAGCGCGCTCGGCGTGGCGGAGCGCTACCGCGCCGTCCTGCCCGACGGGGTGCCGGACGGGGAGTTCGACGAGATCTGGTCGAACCCGCCCATCCGCATCGGCAAGGCGGCGCTGCACGAGCTGCTGCTGACCTGGCTGCCGCGCCTGGCGCCGGGCGGGCGCGCCGTGCTGGTCGTGGGCAAGAACCTGGGGGCGGACTCGCTCGCCCGCTGGCTCGACGAGCAGGGCTGGCCCACCGACCGGCTGGCCAGCGCCAAGGGCTTCCGCGTCCTCGAGGTGCGGCGCGCCCCCTGAGGCGGGTCAGTCGTCCAGGGCGGCGAACGCGGCGCGGGTGGCGTCGGCGACGAGCGCGTCGTGCGTCGGCGCGTCCTGCGCGCTCCCGCTGGTCATGACGACGAGCACGACGGGCGACGCGCCGTCGGACCCGGCGGGCGGCCAGGCGACGGCCACGTCGTTGCGCGTGCCCCACGACGCCGATCCCGTCTTGTCCCCGACGGTCCACCCGTCGGGCGCGCCGGCCCGGACGAGGGCGTCGCCCGTGGTGTTGCGGCGCAGGAGGTCGACGAGCAGCTCCCGGCGCTCGGGCGTCAGCACGTCGCCCAGGGCGTAGGCCTGCAGCGTCGCGGCCATCGCCCGCGGCGTGGTGGTGTCGCGGTCGTCGCCGGGCACGGCGGTGTTGAGCTCCGGCTCGACCCGCACGGGGTTCGTGGTGGTGTCGCCCACCCCGCGCAGCCGCTCGGCCAGCCCGGCGGGGCCCCCGAGCTCGGCGAACAGCAGGTTCGCGGCCGTGTTGTCGCTGAACCGCACGGCGGCGTCCGCGAGCTCGAGGACGGTGAGCCCGTCGTCCACGTGCTGCTCGGTGACGGGCGAGTACGTCACGAGGTCGGCGTCGGTCCAGGTGACCCGCCGCTCCAGGTCGGCGTCGGTGGCCGTCTCGAGCAGGGCGCCCACCTGGAGGGCCTTGATGGTCGAGGCGAACGCGAACCGCTCGTCGGCGCGGTGCGCGACCGTGCGGCCGGTGCCGACCTCGACGGCCAGCACGCCGAGGCGCGCGTCGTACTGCTCCTCCAGTGCGGTCAGGGCCGCGGAGGCGTCGACGGGAACGGCGGCGGTGCTGGTGGCGCTGCTCGCGCCGCGGTCGGGGGCCGCGGAGGGGTCGCCGTCGGTGCAGCCCGCGAGGGCGACGGGGAACGCGAGCGCGAGGCCGACGACGCGGGCGGCGAGGGCGGTGCGGCGGCGGAGCGGTGTGGTCACGGGTGGGACCTTCCGAGCGAGGACGGGACGCGTCGCAGCCTGGCCGACCTGCACCCATGCGGTCCAAGACCGCGACGACCGGTCCCATGCCGTTATGGCATCGATGTGCCATCCTCGGCGGGTGGACCTCGTCGCCGCCTGCCGCCTCCTCCTCGCCGTCGGCGAGCGCGGGAGCGTGACGGAGGCCGCGGCCGCGACCGGCGTCCCCCAGTCGGTGGCGAGCCGGCGCGTCGCCGCGCTGGAGCAGCGGCTCGACGTCGTGCTGCTCGACCGGTCGGCCCGGCGGGCCCGGCTGACCGACGCGGGCCGGCACCTGCTGCCGGCGGCGCGCCGGGTGGTGGTGGCGGCCGAGGAGCTCGACGCCGCGGCCGCCCGCGCCGGCCGCGGGCCGGTCGGCATCGCCGTGCCCGCCGGCCCGGCCGTGGTCGACCGGGTGCTCGCCGAGGTCGTCGCCGCCGGAGCCCGGGCGGGTCTGGTGGTCGACCTGGTGACGGCCGACCCGCGCCGCCGCGCCGAGCTCGTCGACGAGCGGGTCGTCCAGGCCGCCGTCGTGCCCGCCGCGCCCGACGACGCGACCTGGCGGGTCCCGCTCGGCGTGGGTACGGCGCGGGTCGGCGGGGGCGCCGTCGTGCACCTCGCGTCGTTGCGGGTCCGGCGCGCGCGGGACGGGGTGGCGGCCTCGGACGGGGCGCCCGAGGAGCCGCGGCGGCTCTGGCTCCTGCCCGAGGACGACGTGCCCCACGTGCGCGACCCCCTGCTCCGGCTGCGCGACCGGCTCGCCCTGCGGCCCGGCCAGGTCGCGGTCGCCGGGTCGGTCACGGCGGCGCTGGCCGCAGTGCTGGCCGGGGACCTGCTGCTCTGCACGCCCGCCGAGGCCCGGGCCGCGGAGCTCCACTGGCGCCCGCTCGGCGACGTGGCGGCGGGCCGCCCGCTGCAGCGCACCCACGCCCTCGTCGCGACGTCGCGGGACGAGGCGGCCCGCGTCCTGGCCGCCGTCGGCCCGGCGCTCGCCGAGGTCCTCGGGGCCGGCGAGGAGGCACCGTCGTGAGCACGCGGCTGCTGCGGGAGCTGCGCGACCGCCTCGACGCGGCCGGGCTCGTCGGGTCCTTCGTCGTGCGCGACCTCGCCACGGGGGAACAGGTCGCGATCGACCCGGCCCGTCGCTACGCGGCCGCCTCGCTGGTGAAGGTGCCGCTCGCCCTCGCGGTGCTCGACCGGGTGGCCCGCGGCGAGATCGACCCCGCGCACCGGGTCGAGGTGGCGCCGGGGACGAACGGTCCGGCGGACCGCGCGGGCGCCCCGGGTCTCGGCCGCTTCCGCCACCCGGCCACGGTGGCGGTCGACGACCTCCTCTACCTGGCCCTCGCCATCAGCGACTCGGCGGCCGCCGACGCCCTCTTCGCCCTCGTGCCCCCCGCCGCGGTCGCGGAGCACCTCGACGACCTCGGGATCGGCGGCATCGCGGTGCGCCACACGCTCGCCCCGCTCGTCGGAACGGCCGTGGAGCGGCTCGCACCGGAGGACGCCCACCTGGCGTACCGGCTCGCCGCCGCGCTCGGCACCCCCGGCGGCGGCCACCCGGTCGAGCAGCTCGACGTCGGCCTCGCGAGCTCCGCCGCCGCCGGGTCCCTCGCCGACCTGCTGCAGGAGGTCTGGCGACCCACCCGCGTGCGCCCCGAGGTGGCCGCGCGGGTCCGGATGCTCATGGGCCACAGCGTGATGCGCCAGCGGCTCGCCCCCGACTTCAGCAGCGACGCCGAGCGCTGGTCGTCGAAGACGGGCACGGTCCTCAACCAGCGCCACGAGATGGGGGTGGTCGAGCACGACGACGGCGCCCGCCTGGCGGTCGTCGCGCTCACCGAGTCCCGGGTGGCGGCGGCCGTCCAGCCGGGCGCCGAGGCCGTGATGGGCGGCGTCGCCCGGGCGCTGCACGACCTGCTGCGCGCGGGCTGAGCGCCGGGACCCGGGGGCGTCAGGCCGGTCGGGGCCGCCACCGCTTCCAGGTCGCCTCGGCCTCGGCGCGCACCTTCCCGTCGTGCTCGAGGCGCACGTGGGCGGTGATCTCGTCGTACGACGCGTCGCGCACCTCGGCCACCAGGCCGAGGGTGGCCGCCAGGGGCGCCGGACGGCGGTAGCGCACGTCGAGGCCCGCGGTCACGTAGGGCAGCGGCACCCCGGGCTCGGCGGGCCAGCCGTTCTCGTGCGCGGCGTGGACGACGGCCGCGGCCGAGTGGCAGTCGAGGACGGTGGCGATGATCCCGCCGTTGAGGAAGCCCAGGCCGTTGTCGTGCTCCGGCCACGGGGTGAAGGCGGCGACGACCGGGCCGCCCGCGTCCGGGGCGAAGCTGCGCAGCCGGAGGCCCCGGGGGTTGGCGGGTCCGCAGCCGAAGCAGGGGAGGTCGGGGAGGTAGCGGTCCTGCAGGCTCGGCCCGTCCGGGTGCGGGACGGGCTCCGGGGTGCGCGTCGACGTCATGGGCTCACCCTGCCAGGGACGGACCGGGCGGTGCGGGCGGTGCGGGCACTGCGGGCGCAGGTCGCTGACGCGTCACCCAGGCCACGAGCAGCCCGACCGCGATGCCCAGCAGGGTCTCGGCAAGCCGGTCGACCACGAGGTCGCCGACGGGCTCCGGGTGGGCGAGGTGGCCCATCAGCAGGGCCAGCGGCGTGATGAACACCAGCGCGGCGCCGTAGTTGCGCACCACGAGCAGCTCGGCCACGCCCTGCAGCGCGGCGGCCACGAGCACGGCCGCCAGCGGCGAGAGCGGCACCGACAGCAGCACCGCGGCGAGACCGATGCCGACGGTCGTGCCCAGCGCGCGTTGCAGCGCCCGCACGACCTGGGCCCGCAGGCGGGGCACGGCGAGGGGGACGACGGCCGCCACCATGGCCCAGTAGGGGTGGCCGATGCCGCTCGCGGTGGCCAGCACGCCGGCGACCCCGACCGCGACGGCGACCCGGGCGACGTGGAGGCGGCGACGGTCGGCCGCCGGGGGCGTGTGGCGGGCGGCCGGGGCCGGTGGGGCGGGGCGGGGCCGGCGCTCGTCGAGGACGCCGAGGGCCAGCGCGAGGGCCGCCGTGCCCCCGGCGATGCCCAGGGCGACGGGGACCTCGTGGGGCTCGGTGGGCCGGGCGGAGCAGGCGCCGACGGCGAAGACGACGAAGAGGGGGCCGGGCGGCACCCAGCGCCGGCGGTCCGACGCGTCGGCCGCGAGCGCCGCCCAGGCCGCGGCGACGGGCACGGCGAGCCACGCGCGGTGCTCGGAGAGCGCCACGGCGGCGCCGGTGGTGGCCGCCGCGACGAGGAGGGAGCCCGCGTGGGCCTGCACCCGCCAGCGACCCCGCGCGGCGGTGCTCCCGCCGTACACGGCGGCGAACGCGCCGAAGACGGCGTAGAGGCCCCAGGTCAGGCGGTCGGTGCCGGCCAGCACCAGCAGGGGCACGAGGATCGTCGCGCCCGCCCGCAGGGCGACCACCCGTGTGCCGGCGGCCGGGTGCACGCGCAGCAGGTCCGCGATCACCGTCCGTGCGTGCCCCACCGCCCCAGGATCGCAGGACCCGACGCCCACGCGCGTGGCAGGCTCGGCACCATGACCCACGTCACCCCGCCCGCGCCCGACGGCGACGACGCCCTCGAGCTGGCAGGCCACGCCGGCACCCTCGCCGGCCGTCGCTGGAGCGGCCCCGACCCGTCGTACGTCGTGCTGCTGTGCCACGGGTACGGCGAGCACGTCGGCCGCTACACGTGGGTCGCGGAGCGCCTCGTCGCGGACGGCGCGGTGGCGTACGGCGTCGACCACCGCGGTCACGGCCGCAGCGCCGGCGAGCGCGTCCTGGTGCCCGACTTCGAGGCCGTCGTGGACGACGTCCACCTGCTCGAGCAGGCCGCCCGGGCCGACCACCCCGGCCTGCCGGTGGTGCTGCTCGGCCACTCGATGGGCGGCATGATCGCGGCCCGCTACGCCCAGCGCCACGGCGACGGCCTGGCCTGCGTCGTGCTCAGCGGGCCCGTGCTGGGGCGGTGGGAGGCGGCCGAGGCGCTGCTCGACCTGCCCGAGATCCCGGACGTGCCCATCGACCCGGCGACGCTGTCGCGCGACCCGGCGGTGGGGGAGGCGTACGTCGCCGACCCGCTGGTGTGGCACGGCCCGTTCAAGCGCACGACGGTCGCGGCGCTCGTCGCGTTCCTCGGCACCATCACGGCCGCCGGTCCCGTGACCTCGACCCCGCTGCTGCACCTGCACGGCGCCGAGGACGCCCTCGTGCCGGTCGCCCTGTCCCGGGCCGGGTTCGCCGCGATCGCGGCGCCCGGCGGCTCGGAGTCGCGCGAGTACCCCGGGGCGCGCCACGAGATCCTCAACGAGACCAACCGCGACGAGGTGCTCGCCGACGTGCTGGAGTTCGTGCACCGGCACCTCTGAGCGGCCGGCCCGGGGTGTCAGGCCCGCGGGTGTCAGGCCCGGGGGTGTCAGGCCGGCCGGCCCGGGTCGGTCAGCCCGCGGTGGCCCAGCAGCCGCAGGGTCGTGGCGAACGCCCGCGCCACGGCGTCGAGGACGTCGTCGGGCCCGTCGTCCAGCCCCTCGTCGGGACCGTCGTCGGGACCGTCCGCACCCAGCTCGGTGAAGCAGTGCACCGCCAGCTCGGTGCCGTCGGGGAGCACGAGCAGCCCTCCGTCGTGACGCACGCCGCCGGACGTGGCGCGCGCGTGCCACAGCGTCGGACCGACCTCGGCGGCGCCCTCGGGGACCAGGGCCGCGGCCAGGCCCGCGGAGCGGTGACCGAGCAGCACGGTGCGGGCGTCGGCGTACGCCGGGTTGCCCGTCAGCGCCGCGACGGCCTCGGCGTGCTCGGCCGGCACGACACGGCTCGACCCGTCGGCGTGGGCCCGCGTGAGGTTCCCGCCCCGGCGCAGGCGCTCGTTGACCGCGTCGGCACCGCCGAGCACGTCGAGCGCCGCGCGCACGCCGTCGAGGTCGGAGCGGGCGCCCCGGGCGAGGGCCAGGAGGACGTCGACCGTGGCGAGGCCGCGCTCCACGACCTGCAGCGCGAGGAAGGGCGTGAGGGTGCCGCCGCCGTCGTAGGCGTCGCGCTCCGCGCGGGCCAGCTCGACCTCGCCGGCGGACAGCAGGAGCGACCAGCGGCGGACCCGCGGGTCCAGCTCGGCGGCCCACGTCGCCCCGATCGCCCGGGCGACGTCCACACGGTCGGGGGAAGTGGGCACGACTGATCCAACCACCCCGACGGCCCGGGCGGGGACGAACCCGGGCCTGCCGGGCGTCAGCGCAGGGAGTACGTCGCGAGCGAGACCCCGACGTAGTGGGCGGAGAACGCCAGGATCGTGAACGTGTGGAAGACCTCGTGGAAGCCGAACCAGCGCGGCGAGGGGTTGGGCCGCTTCAGGCCGTAGACGATGCCGCCGAGGGTGTAGAGGCCGCCGCCCACGCAGATCATGGTGAAGACGGCGACGCCCACGGTGGTGCCGTACCGGGCGATCGCGCCGTCGTGGAAGCCGGGGATGAAGAACACCGCCGCCCAGCCCAGCGCCAGGTAGATGGGGGCGTTCAGCCACCGCGGGGCGCCCCGCCAGAGCACCTTGAGGGCGACGCCCGCCAGGGCGCCCGACCACACCACCACGAGCAGCGCGGTGCGCTGCGCGCCCTCGAGCAGCAGCAGCGTGAAGGGCGTGTAGGAGCCCGCGATGAGCAGGAAGATGTTGGCGTGGTCGAAGCGCCTGAGGAACGACCACGTGCGCGGCGACCAGGTGCCGCGGTGGTAGACCGCCGAGACCGTGAACAGCAGCAGGGCGCTCAGGGTGAAGATCGCCGATCCGATGCGCGTCGTGGCGTCGGGGGAGAGCGCGACGAGCACGATGCCGGCCGCGAGGGCCACGGGGGCGGTGCCGAGGTGCAGCCACCCGCGCAGGTGCGGCTTGACGTCGTCGAGCACCTCGCGGACCTGCTTGCCGGCGGCGTCGAGACGCTCACCGGCGGCGCCACGGAGCTCGGCGATGCGCTGGGAGGGAGCGTTCATGGGCCCAATGTAGCCGTCGTGCCGGCGACCTCCCGGCGCGGCGAGGCCCCACCTCGCGCCCGGGCCGCGGCGCGGGCCACGGGGAGTCCTGGCGGTGCCCGGACCGCGCGCCACTAGCATCGTCGGGTGGCCAGGAGCTGGAAGTCCGTCGTGCGTCGTGCGCTCTACCCGGCGTACGAGGCGCGGATGGTGCGGCGCCTCCCGGCCTCCCGCGTGCCGGCCCACGTCGGCGTGATGCTCGACGGCAACCGGCGCTGGGCGCGGGCCGTCGGCGCCGACACCGCGCACGGCCACCGGGCGGGGGCGGCGAACATCGAGCCCCTCCTCGGCTGGTGCGAGGAGATCGGCGTGGAGGTCGTCACGCTGTGGCTGCTCTCGACCGACAACCTCAACCGCTCCGCCGACGAGCTCGAGCCGCTGCTGGAGATCATCGCGGACGCCGTCGACAGCCTCGCCGACCAGCGCCGCTGGCGCCTGCACCCGGTCGGGGCGCTGGACCTGCTGCCGCCGGAGACCTCCGAGCGGCTGCGGGCGGCGGCGGCGGCCACGGCGGAGGTGGACGGCATCCTCGTCAACGTCGCGGTCGGGTACGGCGGGCGGCACGAGATCGCGGACGCCGTGCGGTCGCTGCTGCTCGAGCACGCCCGCCGCGGCACGACGCTGGAGGAGCTGGCCGCCCAGGTCGACGTCGCGATGATCGGCGACCACCTCTACACCAAGGGCCAGCCCGACCCGGACCTCGTCATCCGCACGTCGGGGGAGCAGCGGCTCGGCGGCTTCCTGCTGTGGCAGAGCGCGGGGAGCGAGTTCTACTTCTGCGAGGCCTTCTGGCCCGACTTCCGCCGGGTCGACTTCCTGCGGGCCATCCGGGCGTACGGCGAGCGCGAGCGGCGTCACGGGCGCTGAACCCCGGCGCGCGCGGTGCCGGTGGGGCTGGTGTGACGGGTGTTCGCACCGGTAACGCACCGTTCACCTCGCATCCGCGCGTGTCGCCACGGGCGGCCCGGGCCCGGGAGTAATTTCCTGCTCATCGGCGGGTGGGGAAGCCCGCCGTACCCAGGAGGCCCGATCGTGGACGACCACGACTGCACCGCGCGGCACAGCCGCTGCGTGGGAGGAGGCGGGCACTCCCGTCTTCGGGTGATCCCTGAGTCCGCCTGCTGGAGCTAGGGCCGGGGCGACGAGTGCGCGCACCGGTTCGTTGAGGGGTAGACCGTGGCCTCGAACCCGACGCGCGAGACGTCCGTCCGCACCTACGTGCTCGACACCAGCGTGCTGCTGGCCGACCCCGGCGCACTGCGCCGGTTCGACGAGCACGAGGTGGTCCTCCCGGTGGTGGTGATCACCGAGCTGGAGGGCAAGCGGCACCACCCCGAGCTGGGGTACTTCGCGCGCACCGCGCTCCGCACGCTCGACGAGCTGCGGGTCACCAACGGCCGGCTGGACCAGCCGGTGCCCGTCGGTGACCTGGGCGGCACGTTGCGCGTGGAGCTCAACCACACCGACCCGGGAGCCCTGCCGTCGGGCTTCCGGCTCGGCGACAACGACACCCGCATCCTCGCCGTGGCGCGGAACCTGGCCGACGAGGGACGCGTCGTCACGCTGGTCTCGAAGGACCTGCCGCTGCGCATCAAGGCCTCGGCCGTGGGTCTCGACGCGGAGGAGTACCGCGGCGAGGCCGTGAGCGACTCGGAGGTCGGCTACACCGGCATGGCCGAGCTCGAGGTCCCGGCCGACGTGCTCGACGACCTCTACGACCACGGCACGACGGACCTGGACCAGGCCCGCGACCTCGTGTGCCACCAGGGCCTCGTGCTGCTGTCGGACCGGGGTACGGCGCTCGCCCGCGTCGGCGCCGACAAGCGGGCCCACCTCGTGCGCGGGGACCGGGACGCCTTCGGCATCCACGGTCGCTCGGCCGAGCAGCGCATCGCCCTCGAGATGCTGCTCGACCCCGAGGTCGGCATCGTCTCGCTCGGCGGCCGGGCGGGCACGGGCAAGTCGGCCCTCGCGCTGTGCGCGGGCCTCGAGACCGTGCTCGAGCGGCGCCAGCACAAGAAGGTGGTCGTCTTCCGGCCGTTGTTCGCGGTCGGGGGCCAGGAGCTCGGCTACCTGCCCGGCAGCGAGAGCGAGAAGATGTCGCCGTGGGCCCAGGCGGTCTTCGACACCCTCGGTGCCCTGACGTCGCGCGACGTCATCGACGAGGTGCTGGACCGCGGCATGCTCGAGGTGCTGCCCCTCACCCACATCCGCGGCCGCTCGCTCCACGATGCGTTCGTCATCGTGGACGAGGCGCAGTCGCTGGAGCGCAACGTGCTGCTGACGGTGCTCTCGCGCATCGGCGCCAACTCGAAGGTGGTGCTCACCCACGACGTCGCCCAGCGCGACAACCTGCGGGTGGGCCGGCACGACGGCGTCGTCGCGGTGGTCGACAAGCTCAAGGGCCACCCCCTCTTCGCGCACGTCACCCTGACGCGCTCGGAGCGCTCGCCCATCGCCGCCCTGGTCACCGAGATGCTGGAGAACGTCGCCCTCTAGCTCGCCCACCAGGGGTCGCGCGTCGCGGCCGGTGGACCGCGGGTTTGCCTCGTCCGAGCACCTCGGGCAGGCTGTCCCGCGGTCCCCGGCCCCTCACGTGAGCACCGATCAGTTGACGAAGCAGAAGTACGAGCCCCGGCACCGGCAGGCGAAGCACCGCGCCCCCGGTCGCGCCGTCCTCCCGCTGGACCCCTCGAAGGCCCTGCGCTCCACCGTCGTCCTCACCTCCGTCGCCGCCGCCGCGACCGGCGTGGTCGTGGGCGGCGGGGTGCTGACCGCCGGCGGTGTGTCCGCCGCGGACGGCCACCTGGCCTCCGCCTCGCTGGCCGAGGGCGCCGAGGCCGCCACGACCCCGAGCGCGGCCGCGGACGACGCCGGCATCGTGGCCGACGAGCTGCTGGCCGAACGTGCCGCCGGCTCCGTGACCTCCCGCTCCGACACCCGCGCCGCCGTCGACCCGGCGAAGGCGGTGGCCCTCTCGGGCGCCGCCGGGCCCGCGGTCACGCAGGCGGAGGACGCCTCCGACCTGGACCCCCGCGAGGTCGGGCGCATGCTCCTCACCGAGGCCGGCTTCGGCGCCGACCAGTGGGAGTGCCTCGACTCGCTGTGGACCAAGGAGTCCGGCTGGGACGTCACGGCCGACAACCCGACCTCGTCGGCCTACGGCATCCCGCAGTCGCTGCCCGGCTCGAAGATGGCCTCGGCCGGCGACGACTGGGAGACCAACCCGGCGACCCAGATCCGCTGGGGGCTGGGCTACATCGAGGACCGCTACGGCACCCCCTGCTCGGCCTGGGCGCACAGCCAGGCCGTCAACTGGTACTGAGCCCGCACGACCCGGGCACACGACGCACGCACGAGGGCCGGTACGGCGGGGAGTCCCGCCGTACCGGCCCTCGTCGCGTCCGCGGCCCCGCGGGGCACGCCGCAGCGGCTCAGGGGTGCGTCATCGACTCCAGGTCGAGGGCGGCGTCGAGCTGCTCCTCGGTGAGCTCGCCGCGCTCGACGTAGCCCATCGCGATGACCGTCTCGCGGATGGTGGCGCCGTCGGCGAGGGCCTTCTTCGCGATCTTGGCCGCGGCCTCGTAGCCCACGTGCTTGTTGAGCGGGGTGACCACGGACGGTGACGAGGCGGCGTAGCGGCGCATGCGCTCGGCGTCGGCGGTGATGCCGTCGATGCAGCGCTCGGCGAGCAGCACCGACGAGGTCGAGAGCAGTCGCACGGACTCCAGCACGTTGCGCGCCATGACCGGCAGCATCACGTTGAGCTCGAAGTTGCCCGACAGGCCGGCCACCGTCATCGCGGCGTCGTTGCCGATGACCTGCGCGCAGACCATGAGGGTGGCCTCGGGCAGGACGGGGTTCACCTTGCCCGGCATGATCGACGAGCCCGGCTGCAGGTCGGGCAGGTGGATCTCGGCGAGGCCGGTCGTCGGGCCCGAGCTCATCCAGCGCAGGTCGTTGCAGATCTTGGTGAGGCCGACGGCGATGGTGCGCAGCACGCCGGAGAGCTCGACGAGGGAGTCGCGGGTGCCCTGGGCCTCGAAGTGGTTGCGGGCCTCTGTGAACGGCTGGCCGGTGGCCTCGCCCAGCGCGGAGATGGCGGCGGCCGCGAAGCCCTGCGGGGTGTTGATGCCGGTGCCGACCGCGGTGCCGCCCAGGGGCAGCTCGCGCACGCGGGGCAGCACCGACTCGAGCCGCTCGACGCCGTAGCGGATCGTCGCGGCGTACCCGCCGAGCTCCTGGCCGAGCATGACCGGGGTGGCGTCCATGAGGTGGGTGCGCCCGGACTTCACGAGGCCGGCGAACTCCTCGGCCTTGCTCTCGAGCGAGGTCGCGAGCACGCCGAGGGCGGGCACGAGGTCCTCGCCGACGGCCAGGGTCGCGGCCACGTGGATCGAGGTGGGGAACGTGTCGTTGCTCGACTGGCTGGCGTTGACGTGGTCGTTGGGGTGCACGTCGGTGCCGGCGTCGCGGGCGAGGGAGGCGATGACCTCGTTGGTGTTCATGTTCGAGCTCGTGCCCGAGCCCGTCTGGAACACGTCGAGGGGGAAGTGGGCGTCGACGTCGCCCGCGGCGATCGTCGCGCAGGCGGCGGCGATGGCGTCGCCCTGCTCGGCGGTGACGACGCCGAGGTCGGTGTTGACGCGGGCCGCGGCGGCCTTCACCAGCGCCATCGCCTGGATGTGGCGGCGCTCGAGCGTCGTGCCGGAGATCGGGAAGTTCTCGATCGCCCGCTGCGTCTGCGCGCGCCACAGGGCCTCGCGCGGGACCTTCACCTCGCCCATCGAGTCGTGCTCGACGCGGAACTCTTCCTGGTTCTCAGCCATGCCCGCGAGGCTACCCTCGCCCCGGTCCCGCCGGCCCGCCCGTCAGTCCGCCCGTCAGTCCGCCCCTCGGCCCGCCCGTCAGCGGCGCGCGGAGTGCAGCCAGTAGGAGCCGACGCGACCGTGGCCCGGCACGGCGACCTCGTGGGTCGTCGACGCGCCCAGCACGTCGGCCAGGGCGCGCTCCAGGGCGGGGGAGTGCGTCGCGGACCAGACGGCCACGGTGCCGCCGGGGGCGAGCACGCGTCGTACGCCGGCCAGCAGCGGGGGCGTGTAGAGCGCCGCGTTGGGCGCGTGGACGAGGTTGTCCGGGCCGTTGTCGACGTCCAGGAGCACGAGGTCGTAGGCGCCGTCCGCCGCGTCGGCGAGCGCGACGGCCACGTCGGCCTCCACGACGCGCAGCCGCTCGTCGGCGAGGTACGCCGGCCCGTGCGGCACCGTGCCGTCGCGCATCCAGGCGACGACGGCGGGCTCGATCTCGACGACGTCGAGGCGGCGCACCCGGTCGTCGGCGAGGACGGCGCGAGCGGTGAAGCCGAGCCCGAGACCGCCGACGAGCACCCGTTCGGGCCGCTCGCAGGCCGCCAGCGCGGCTTCGGCCAGCAGCCGCTCGCTGGTGGTCTCGAGGGTGTCCATGACGAAGACGCCGTTCACCCGCAGCTCGAGCGCGCCGTCCTCGCGGCGGCGCAGCGCGACCTCGCCCCGCTCGGAGCGGGCGCGGGCGACGTCGCCGGGAGCGGGGTCGGTCTCCGGGGCGGGGTGCAGGCCGGGGTGCGGGCCGGGATGCGGGGAGGCGGGCTGGTCCACGGCCGGAGCCTAGTGGCGGGCGCGGCCCCCGCGAGCGGGTGCGGCGTACCGTCGCAGGCATGAGACCGCCACGGCCCCTGCTCCCGCTGCCCGCCGACCGGGCGTCCGCGCTGCGGGCGCAGGGTCCGACGTACGACGCCCTGCTGCGCGGGCTGACGCTGGCCGGGGGAGCCGCCCCGGCGGGTTACGCCGGCGTCGAGCGCGAGCAGGTGGTCGGCCGCGGCGCCGCCGCGTTCGCCCGTGCCGCGACGGCGCTCGGTGCCTGGGAGGTGCAGCGCCGGGCGGGCGTGGCCGTGCTGGCCGACGGCCCGGCCACCGCGGAGGGCAGCGTCGCCGAGCTGCTCCTGGGCCGGGGGCCGGTCGGCGTGCGGGCGCCCGTGCTCGTCGTGGCCGCCGTGGCGACGCCCCGGCGCGTCGGCTACTCCTACGGCACGCTCCCCGGCCACCCCGAGGAGGGGGAGGAGGCGTTCGTGCTGGAGCACCGCGCCGACGACACCGTGGTGCTCGTCGTGCGGGCGTTCTCCCGGCCCGCCACGTGGTGGGCGCGCCTCGGCGGCCCCGTCACCGGGGCCGTCCAGCGGCACGTGACCGGGCGCTACCTCGCGGCGCTGGCCGGGCTCACCCCGCCCGCCGACCTCACCCCGCCCGCCGACCTCACTGGGCCGAGCGGACCCTGATCCCGCTCAGCGGCACGGTCACGGCCCCCGACGGGTCGGTGAAGAAGTCGTTGCCCTCGGCGTCGACCACGATGAAGGCGGGGAAGTCCTCCACCTCGATCTTCCACACGGCCTCCATGCCGAGCTCGGGGTACTCCAGCACCTCCTGGCTCTTGATGCAGTCCTGCGCCAGCCGCGCGGCGGGACCGCCGATCGAGCCGAGGTAGAAGCCGCCGAACTCGGCGCACGCCTCGGTGACCTGCTTGCTGCGGTTGCCCTTGGCGAGCATCACCATCGAGCCGCCGGCGGCCTGGAACGAGCGGACGTAGGAGTCCATGCGGCCCGCCGTGGTGGGGCCGAACGAGCCCGACGCCATGCCCTCGGGCGTCTTGGCCGGGCCCGCGTAGTACACGGGGTGGTCCCGCAGGTACGCCGGCATCTCCTCGCCCGCGTCGAGCCGCTCCTGGATCTTGGCGTGCGCGATGTCGCGGGCCACGACGAGCGGGCCGGTCAGCGACAGCCGCGTCTTCACCGGGTGCTTGCGCAGCTCCGCGAGGATGTCGCTCATCGGCTGGTTGAGGTCGATGCGCACGACCTCCCCGCCCTGGATGAGCTGCTCCGCGGTGGTGTCCGGCAGGTAGCGCGCGGGGTCGGTCTCGAGCTGTTCGAGGAAGACGCCGTCGGGGGTGATCTTGCCCAGCGCCTGGCGGTCGGCGGAGCAGGAGACCGCGATCGCGACGGGGCACGACGCCCCGTGCCGGGGCAGGCGCACCACGCGGACGTCGTGGCAGAAGTACTTGCCGCCGAACTGCGCGCCGATCCCGAAGCCCTGGGTCAGCTCGAAGACCTGCTGCTCCAGCTCGAGGTCGCGGAAGCCGTGCGCCGCCATCGAGCCCTCGGTCGGCAGCGCGTCGAGGTAGTGCGCGCTCGCGTACTTCGCCGTCTTCAGCGCGAACTCCGCGCTCGTGCCGCCGATGACGACCGCGAGGTGGTACGGCGGGCACGCCGCCGTGCCGAGGCTGCGGATCTTCTCGTCGAGGAACTGCAGCAGGCGCTTCGGGTTGAGGATCGCCTTCGTCTCCTGGAACAGGAACGACTTGTTGGCGCTGCCGCCGCCCTTCGCCATGAAGAGGAACTTGTACTCCGGCTTCCCCGACGTCTGCGGGGTCGAGTAGATCTCGACCTGCGCCGGGAGGTTCGTGCCGGTGTTCTTCTCGTCGTACGTCGTGAGCGGGGCGAGCTGGGAGTAGCGCAGGTTCAGCCGGGTGTACGCGTCGTACACGCCCGCGCTGATCGCCTCGCCGTCGTCGGCGCCGGTGAGGACGCCCTCGGACTTCTTCCCCATGACGATCGCCGTGCCGGTGTCCTGGCACATGGGGAGCACGCCGCCCGCGGAGATGTTGACGTTCTTCAGCAGGTCGAGCGCCACGAACCGGTCGTTGCCGCTGGCCTCGGGGTCGTCGATGATCCGGCGCAGCTGCGCGAGGTGGGCGGGGCGCAGGTAGTGCGCGATGTCGTGCATGGCCTCGGCGGTGAGCCGTCGGATCGCCTCGGGCTCCACCTCGAGGAACGTGCGCCCGCCGGCCTCGAAGCTCGACACGCCCTCGGTCGTCACCAGCCGGTACGGCGTGGTGTCGGCCCCCAGGGGCAGCAGGTCGGAGTAGCGGAAGTCCTCGCCCAGCGGTGCGCTCACGGACACGCACCGTAGACCCGCGTCACACCCGGGGGCCGCACAGGGTCCCCTTCCTGGTCCCCCTCCTGGTCCCCCTCCCGGTCCTCGACGGGGGCTGCGGGCCGGGGTTGCGCCCGTCGCGAGGACGAGTACGGTGTGCGGCATCCACCACGGGAGTCCACGGCAGTGGGCTGAGATGGGGCTGAGACCGCCCCGACCGTCGAACCTGATCCGGGTCATGCCGGCGCAGGAAGTGAGGAGCGTTCTCGTGCCTGCTGTCACCAGCGGCGCGGCCACCGGTGTGCCGCGCCTGTTCTGCCTCGTCGACCTCGACGACGACCTCGCGCTGCTGCCGGCGCTCGCCGCGCGGGGGGTGGACGGCTTCCAGGTGCGGGCGAAGGCCGCGACCACGGCCGCGCTCGTCGACCTGACCCACCGGGTCGTCGAGGCCGTGCGGCCCCACGGCGCCCGGGTCGTGGTGAACGACCGACTCGACGTCGCGCTCGCCACGTCCGCCGACGGGGTGCACCTCGGCGCGGACGACCTCCCCGTGCCCGCCGCCCGGCGCGTCGTGGACGCGCTCGCCCTCCCGGGGTTCCTCGTCGGCGCCACCTGCCGCGACCGCCCGGCGGTCGAGGCCGCGGCGGCCGCCGGTGCCGACTACGCGGGCTTCGGTCCCGTGGCGGCGTCGACGTCGAAGGCGGGACTGCCGGCCCCCCGCGGCGTCGACGGGCTCGCCGCCGCCGTGGGCCCCCTGCCGCTCGTCGCCATCGGCGGCATGACGCCCGCCCTCGCCGCGGAGGCCTGGGCCGCCGGTGCCCACGGCGTGGCCGTCATCGGCGCGATCTGGCGACAACCCGACCCCCTGGCCGCGGCGGAGGACCTCCTGGCCGCGCGCTGATGGCGCGCGTGCTCGTGCGGGGGGCCGGCATCGTCGGTCTCGCCGTCGCCGAGGAGCTGCAGCGCGGCGGCCACGCGGTGCTGGTGGTCGATCCCGCACCCGGGTCCGGTGCCTCGCACGCGGCCGCCGGGATGCTGGCGCCCGGCAGCGAGGTGTGGTGGGGCGAGGAGGGGCTGCTCGCCCTCACGCTGCGCAGCGCCGCGCTGTGGCCGGCGTACGCGGCCCGTCTCGGCGTCCCGCTCCACCGGGCCGGCACGCTGCTCGTCGGCCACGACCGGGGCGACCTGCAGGACGTCGAGCGCCAGGTCGGCCTCCTGCGCTCGCTGGGCGGGGCAGCGACGCTGCTGGCCCGGCCGGCCCTGCGCCGTGCGGAGCCCTCCCTCGGGCGGGTCGCCGGCGGTGCCCTGCTCCCCGAGGACCGGGCCGTGGACCCGCGACGCGTGGTCGCCGCGCTGCGCTCGCGCGTGCGGGTGGAGCCCGCCGCGACGGGGTGGGCGCACGACGTCGAGGTGGTCGCGACCGGCGCCCGGCTGCCCGCCCCGCACGGCGACCTCGTCCGCGGCGTCCGCGGCGAGGTGCTGCGCCTGCACACCGACGACCCGCCGCGCCACGTGGTCCGCGGGTGGGTGGCGGGGGAGCCGGTGTACGTCGTGCCCCGCCCGCCCGAGCCCCGCCCGCCCGAGCCCCGCCCGCCCGAGCCCGGTGCGCCGGCCCCCGGCGTCGAGGTGGTCGTCGGCGCCACGAGCGAGGAGCACGACGGGCCCCCCGTCGTCACGGCCGGCGGCGTGGCCCGGCTGCTCGAGGCCGCCCGCGTGCTGCTGCCGGGTCTCGACCGGGCGGAGCTCGTCGAGGCGACCGCCCGGGACCGGCCGACGACGGCCGACCACCTGCCGCTCGTCGGACCGGCGCCGGGCGGGTCGGGCGGGTCGGGCGGGGCCGTCCCCGTGGTGCTCGCCGCCGGCCACTTCCGCCACGGCGTGCTGCTCGCCCCGCTCACCGCACGGCTCGTCGCCGAGCACCTCGCCACCGGGCACGTCGAGCCGCTGCTCGACCCCCGCCGCACCGACCCCCGCCGTACCGAACCCCGCCGTACCGAGACCCAGGAGGAACGCCATGCCGCACCTCACCGTCAACGGTGAACCCGTCCCCACCCCCGCCCGCACCGTCGCCGAGCTCGTGGCCGCGCGCGTCGGGGACCCCGCCGGGCACGCCGTCGCCGTCAACGGCGCCGTCGTGCGGCGCGCCGAGCACGCCTCCACGCCCCTGGACGACGGCGACGTCGTCGAGATCGTGACGGCGGTGCAGGGCGGGTGAGCGGGCAGGTGAGCGGGCAGGTGGACGGGCGGCACGACGGTCTGGTCGTGGCCGGCGAGCAGCTGGGCTCGCGGCTGCTGCTCGGCACGGGCGGGCTGCCGCGTCCCGCCCTGCTCGACCCGGTGCTCGACGCCGCCGCGCCGGGCCTCGTCACGGTGAGCGTGCGGCGGACCTCGACGAGCGCAGCGGGTGGCCTGCTCGCGACGCTGCGACGACGCGGCGTGCGGCTGCTGCCGAACACGGCGGGCTGCCGCAGCGCCCACGAGGCGGTGCTCACCGCCGAGCTGGCCCGCGAGGCGCTCGGCACCGACTGGGTGAAGCTGGAGGTCGTCACCGACGACCGGACGCTGCTGCCGGACGTCGTCGAGCTCGTCGACGCCGCCGAGCGGCTCGTCGCCCGCGGCTTCGTCGTGCTGCCCTACACGACCGCGGACGCGGGGATCGCGCGCCGGCTGCTCGACGCCGGCTGCGCGGCCGTCATGCCGCTCGGGTCGCCGATCGGCTCCGGGCTCGGCGTGCTCGACCCGCACGCGGTCGAGGCCCTCGTCGCCACCGTGGACGGGGCGGTCCCCGTGGTGCTGGACGCCGGGGTCGGCACGGCGAGCGACGCCTGCACGGCGCTGGAGCTGGGGTGCGACGCCGTCCTGGCGGCGAGCGCGGTGACCCGGGCCGAGGACCCCGTGGCGATGGCCCGGGCGCTGCGGCTCGCGGTGGAGGCCGGGTGGGCCGCGCGCGGCGCCGGCCGGATCCCGCGCCGGCCGGTGGCCCGGGCGTCGAGCCCGTCGACGGGTCGGGTGACGGCGTGACGACCGACGGCGTGCGGACCGATGTCGTGCTGCTCACCGACCGCTCCCAGCTGTCGCTGGGGCGGGGGCTGGTCCGCACCGTGCGCGAGTGCGCGGCGGCGGGGCTGCGCACCGTCGTCGTGCGCGAGCTGGACCTCGCGGTGGACGCACGCCGCGCGCTCGTCGCCCGGCTGCGGGAGGTCCCGGACCTGACGGTGCTGACCGCGCACGCGCTCCTGCCCGGCGCGCACGGGGTGCACCTCGCCGCCCACCAGCCCGACCACCGAGCCGGCGACCGCGCGCCGGGGGCCGGGATCCACGCCCGCTCCTGCCACGACGTCGAGGAGGTCGCGCGCGCGGCGGCGCAGGGCGCGGCGTACGTGACGCTGTCCCCGTTCGCGGCCACCGCGAGCAAGCCGGGCCACGGGCCGTCCCTGCCCCCCGCGGCGTACGGCGAGGCCCGCCGCCGCTGCGCCGGCTCGGCGACCCGGGTGCTCGCGCTGGGCGGGATCGACGCCCGCACGGCCGCGGACGCGGTGCACGCCGGTGCCCACGGCGTCGCGGTGATGGGCGCGGTCATGCGCGCCCCCGAGCCCGCGGCCGAGGTCGCCGCCCTCCTCGCGGCGGTCGGCGCGGCCACCGCCGCCGCGAGCCGCGGGGAGGACCGATGACCACACTGTCGAGCACCCGGTCGCCCACACCGCCCGTCGTGCTCACCGTCGCGGGCACCGACTCCGGGGGCGCCGCGGGCGTGGCCGCCGACCTGACGACGTTCGCGGCCCACGGCGTCCACGGCGCCTGCGTCGTCACGGCGGTGACGGCCCAGGACACCACCGAGGTGCACGCGGTGCACGCCCCGCCGCCCGAGGTGGTGGCCGCCCAGGTGGACGCGGTGCTCGGCGACCTGCCCGTCGGTGCCGTCAAGACCGGGGTGCTCGGCTCGCCCGCGGTGGTCCGGCTCGTCGCGGAGCGGCTCGCGGCCCGCCCCGACCGGCCGCTCGTGGTCGACCCGGTGCTCGTGGCGACCTCGGGCGCCGTCCTCGGCGACGCGTCGGTCGCCGCGGCCTACGCCGACGTCCTGCTGCCCCGGGCCACCGTGGTGACGCCCAACGCCGATGAGGCCCGCGCCCTCCTGGGCCTCCCTCCCGACGACACCACGCCCGCGCCCCGCCTCGCCGCGGCCCTGGCCGCGACGGGCTGCGCCGTCGTCCTCACGGGCGGGCCCGCTCCGGGGGCCGTCCCCCGGGCGACCTGCACCGACTGGCTCGCCCGGCCCGGTCGGAGCCCGGTGCCGCTCGTGCACCCCCGCGTCCGCACCGAGAACGACCACGGGTCCGGCTGCACCTTCTCCGCCGCCCTGGCCGCCGGGCTGGCCGGTGGCGCCGACCTCGAGCCGGCCGTCGGTGCGGCCGCCCGCTACGTCGCCCGCCAGCTCGCGCGCTCGGCGGACTGGGACCTCGGCCGCGGCCGCGGGCCCGTCGCCCACACCCTCGACCCCCACCCGCCCCACCGACCCCAGGAGACCTCGTGACCACCACCGACCCGACCGTCACCCCGACCCCGGCTCCGACCCCCGCCCCGGGGCCGACCCCGGAGCCCGCCCCCGCGCCGACCGCGCCGGACGGCGCCGGCCCGGTGCACCCGGCCCACGCACGGGTGCTGCTCGAGGGCCCGCCCGGGCCGGACGGCACGCCGCTGCGCGTGCCCGTGACCCGGGTGGCGCTCACCGACGGCAGCACCTTCGACCGCTACACCACCGCGGGCCCCGGGTCCGACCCCGAGGTCGGCCTGCCCCCCCTGCGGACCCCGTGGCTCGACGCACGCGGCGACACCGCGCCGTACGAGGGCCGGGCCACGCGGCTGCGCGACGACGGTCCCGCCGCCGTGCGCCGCGGCGAGGTGCGCACGCAGTGGCGTGGCGAGCGGCGGGCGCCGCGCCGGGCCCTGCCCGGGCGGCGTCCTACGCAGCTCCACCTGGCGCGGCAGGGCGTGGTGACGACGGAGATGGCCTACGCGGCCGCCCGCGAGGGCTGCGATCCGGAGCTGGTGCGCAGCGAGGTCGCGGCCGGCCGCGCCATCGTCCCGGCCAACGTCAACCACCCCGAGCTGGAGCCGATGGTCATCGGGCGCCGCTTCCTCGTGAAGGTGAACGCCAACATCGGCAACTCGGCCGTCACGTCGTCGGTCGCCGAGGAGGTGGAGAAGCTGACCTGGGCCGTCACCTGGGGCGCCGACACCGTCATGGACCTCTCGACGGGCGACGACATCCACACCACGCGCGAGTGGGTGGTGCGGAACTCGCCCGTGCCCATCGGCACGGTGCCGCTCTACCAGGCGCTGGAGAAGGTCGGGGGCGACGCCGCCGCCCTGAGCTGGGAGGTCTACCGCGACACCGTCGTCGAGCAGTGCGAGCAGGGCGTCGACTACATGACCGTGCACGCCGGCGTGCTGCTCGAGCACGTGCCGCTCACCGCCGACCGGGTGACCGGCATCGTGTCGCGGGGCGGCTCGATCATGGCGGGCTGGTGCCTGGCCCACCACGAGCAGAACTTCCTCCACACCCACTTCGACGAGCTGTGCGAGCTGCTGGCCGCGTACGACGTGAGCTTCAGCCTGGGCGACGGCCTGCGGCCGGGCTCCGTCGCCGACGCCAACGACGCGGCCCAGCTCGCCGAGCTGCGCACCCTCGCGGACCTGACGGTGCGCGCCTGGGAGCACGACGTGCAGGTCATGGTCGAGGGCCCGGGGCACGTGCCGCTCGACCTCGTCGAGGAGAACGTGCGCCTGCAGCAGGAGTGGTGCCACGGGGCGCCCTTCTACACGCTCGGCCCGCTGGCGACCGACGTGGCGCCGGGCTACGACCACATCACGTCCGCCATCGGCGCGGCGAGCATCGCGATGCACGGCACCGCCATGCTCTGCTACGTCACCCCGAAGGAGCACCTGGGCCTGCCCGACCGCGACGACGTCAAGACGGGCGTGGTGACCTACAAGCTCTGCGCGCACGCCGCCGACGTCGCGAAGGGCCACCCGCGGGCGCGGGAGTGGGACGACGCCCTGTCGCGGGCCCGCTTCGAGTTCCGCTGGCACGACCAGTTCGCCCTCTCCCTCGACCCGGTCACCGCGCAGGCGCTGCACGACGAGACGCTCCCGGCCGAGGCGGCGAAGACCGCGCACTTCTGCTCCATGTGCGGCCCGCGGTTCTGCTCGATGCGGATCAGCCACGACGTCCGCGAGCGGTTCGCGGGGATGCAGGAGAAGTCCCGCGAGTTCGTGGACCTGGGCGGGACGGTCTACGTCGATCCCCGCTGAGGCGCGGAACCCGACCTTGGTCGGGTCCCCGCGGGGGCTCGGGACACCTAGGCTGGGCGGGTGAGCGATCCGTCCCAGCTGCGCATCTCCGACGCCGACCGGCACAAGGTGGCCGACCTGCTCCGCGACGCGGCGGGGGAGGGCCGCCTCGAGCCCGACGAGCTCGACGAGCGGCTGGAGGCCGCCTACGGCGCCAAGATCTACGCCGACCTGGTGCCGCTGCTCGCCGACCTCCCCGGGGACGCGCCGACGGTGGGCGGGCTCGCCGTACCGGGGGTGGCGGCGCCGTCGCCCGTGTCGTTCACGAAGTCGTACGCCGGCCCGCCCGTGCCCGCCGACCACTACGCGGCGAGCGTCGCGGTGATGAGCGGGGTGACGCGCAAGGGCGTGTGGGAGGTCGGGCCGACCCACAACGCCTTCGCGCTGATGGGCGGCGTCGAGCTCGACCTGCGCGAGGCGCGCTTCGCGACGCGGGAGGTGGTGATCACCGCCAACGCGCTCATGGGCGGCGTCGACATCACCGTGAACGCCTGGACCCGCGTCGTGATCGACGGCATCGGCATCATGGGCGGTTTCGAGCAGGGCCGCGACCGCGTCGAGGCGCAGTACGACGAGGGCTCGCCCGTCGTGCGGGTCCGCGGCGTGGCGCTGATGGGCGGTGTCAGCGTCACCCGCAAGCCGATGCCGGGGGAGCGCAAGCGCAAGCGCAAGCTCCTGGAGTGACGACGCGGCGGTGATGCCGACGGCCCCCGGTCCTGGTGGACCGGGGGCCGTCGTGCGTCCGGGGCGGGGCCCGGGTCGCGGTGGTGCGGTGGGGTCAGGCGGCGGGGCCGTCCAGCTCCGGGATGCGCCCGGCGCGGGAGCGGTCCACCGTCAGGTTCTCGCCCGTCGCGGGGTCGAACAGGTGCATCTGCGAGGTGTCGACCCAGATCTCCGCCTCGTCGCCCTCGCGGACGCGGCTCGCGCCGTCGAGGCTGATGACGAGCTGCGTGCGCAGCTGGTCGCCGTCGAGGTCCCTCTCCAGCTGCTCGAGCTGCTTCTGGACCTCCGGCGGCGCCTCGAACGGCAGGTAGGCGTAGGTCTCATTGCCGAGCCACTCGACGACCTCGACCTTGGCGCGGAACGTCGAGCCCATGGGCGCCTTGGCCTCGTCGACGAGCGAGGCGTCCTCGAACGCCCCGGGCCGGATGCCCGCGATGAGCAGGCCCCGGCCGGCGACCTTCTCGGCCCGGTCGGCCGGGATCTCGACGGTGCCGAACGGCAGCTGCACCTTCGTGCCGTCCACCTCGGCCGGCAGGAAGTTCATCGGCGGGGAGCCGATGAAGCCGGCGACGAAGAGGTTGCCGGGGTTCTCGTAGAGCTCCCGCGGCGACGCGAGCTGCTGGAGCACGCCCCGCTTGAGGACCGCCACGCGGTCGCCGAGCGTCATGGCCTCCGTCTGGTCGTGGGTGACGTAGACGGTGGTGATGCCCAGCTTCTTCTGCAGCCGCGCGATCTCGGTGCGCATCTGGCCGCGGAGCTTGGCGTCGAGGTTCGACAGCGGCTCGTCGAAGAGGAACGCGTCGGCGTCGCGCACGATGGCGCGGCCCATGGCCACGCGCTGGCGCTGGCCGCCCGACAGGTTGCCGGGCTTGCGCTCGAGGTGCTCGTCGAGCTCCAGCGTCGTCGAGGCCTCGCGGACCTTGGCGTCCACCTCGGCGTCGGAGGCGCCGGCCAGCCGCAGCGGGAACGCGATGTTCTCGTAGACGGTGAGGTGGGGGTAGAGCGCGTAGTTCTGGAAGACCATCGCGAGGTTGCGGTCGCGGGGAGCCAGGTCGTTGACCCGCTTCTCGCCGATGACCATGTCCCCGGAGGTGATGTCCTCCAGGCCCACGATCATCCGCAGGAGCGTCGACTTCCCGCATCCCGACGGCCCCACGAGGATCACGAACTCGCCGTCCGCGATGTCGATGGAGACGTCGTTCACCGCGGGGAAGCCGTCGCCGTACTTCTTGACGATGTTCTTCATCTGGATGCCGGCCACGGAATCATCCCTTCACTGCGCCGGACGTGAGCCCGGCGACGATCTTGCGCTGGAAGACCAGCACGATGACGATGATCGGGATCGTCGCGATGACGGCTCCCGCGGCCAGCAGGGACGCCGGCCGGTTGAACGGATCTGCCCCGACGAAGAACGACAGCGACGCGGGGATCGGTCGCGCGGCCTCGGTGGAGGTCAGCGAGATCCCGAAGACGAAGTCGTTCCAGGCGAAGAAGAACGTGAGGATCGCGGCGGTGAAAACGCCGGGCGCCGCCAACGGCACGATCACCTTGCGGAAGGCCTGCCACGACGTGGCGCCGTCGACCTGGGCGGCCTGCTCCATCTCCCACGGGATCTCCCGGAAGAAGGCGGACAGGGTCCAGATCGCCAGCGGCAGCGTGAAGGACATGTAGGGGATGATCAGGCCGGGCCACGTGTCGTAGAGCCCGATCGCCCGCCACAGGTCGAACAACGGGCCGACGAGCGAGACCACCGGGAACATGGCGATCGCCAGCGCGGTGGTGAGCACGAGCTTCTTGCCCTTGAACTCCAGCCGCGCGATCGCGTACGCCGCGAGCGTCGCCACGATGACCGACAGCACCGTCGCGATGAGCGAGATGCCGACCGAGTTGAAGATGGCCCGGCGGAACTGGTCGTTCTCCCAGGCCGCCACGTAGTTGTCCCAGCCGGCGAAGCCGCCGTCGGCGGGGAAGAACCCGGGGCTGCCGTTGGTGATCGCCTCCTGCGACTTGAAGGAGAGCGAGATGATCCAGGCGACCGGCAGCAGGCACCAGGCGAGGATCAGCAGTGCGCCGACGGCGATGCCGGCCTTGCGGAGCGCGGAACCGTTACCCATCGCTCATCCCTCCTGCCGTGCCGCGGCGAGGTCGACGCGGAAGAGCTTGACGATTCCGAAGGCGATGACGAGCACCGAGAGGAACAGCAGCACCGAGAGCGCCGACCCCATGCCGATCTGGAACTGCTCGATCACCTGGCGGTAGGTGAGGAACGAGACCGACTCGGTGTTCACCGCGCCCGCCGTCATCACGAAGATGTTGTCGAAGATGCGGAACGCGTCGAGGGCGCGGAACAGGATCGCGACCATGATCGCGGCCCGCATGTTCGGCAGGATCACCCGGAACAGGCGCTGCCACCACGTGGCGCCGTCGACCTTGGCGGCCTCGATCATGTCCTCGGACACCTGGGCGAGGCCGGCGAGGAGCAGCAGCGACATGAACGGCGTGGTCTTCCAGATCTCCGAGACGCAGATCGCGAAGAGCGCCGGGAACTGCTCGCCGAACCAGTTGAAGTTGTCCTCGATGAACGGCAGCCACAGGTTCACGAACCCGTTGGTGCCGCTGAAGGCGAACTGCCAGGCGAAGCCCGAGACCACCGTGATGATGCCGTAGGGGATGAGGATCGACGTGCGGATGATGCCGCGCGCGAAGATCACCCGGTGCATCACCAGGGCGAAGACGAACCCGATGACCAGCTCGAAGAGCACGGTCACGACCATGATCCCGACCGTCACCAGCATCGTGCGCCAGAACAGCGGGTCGGTCAGGGCCGTCACGTAGTTCTGCAGGCCGACGAAGGAGCGGTCGTCCGGCGCCGTCAGCGCGTAGTTCGACAGCGAGAGCCACAGCGCCTGCAGCATGGGGAACGCCGTCACGAGGAGCATGACGACGAGCGCGGGGGCGACGAGCTTCATGCCGAGCTTGTTCTCGGCCACGGCCCGGTCGCTGGCCTTCTTCCGCTGCTCCGCCGGGGCGGGTGCGGTCACGGTGTGGGTCACAGCAGTGCCTCCCCTCGGAGCACGTCGCGGAGGTACTCCGCCGACTCGCGCGGCGTGGTCTCCGGGTCGACGTCGAACGGGGAGTGCCACCGCGCCTGGATCGCGCCCGAGATCTGGTTGTAGAACGCGCTCTTCGGGCGGGGGCCGCCCTCCTCGACGCTGGTGCGGAACAGCTCCAGCAGCGTCGGGTCGTAGGCGTCGACGAGCTCCTGCTCGTCGTACACCGACGCCCGGGCCGGCATGAGGCCGTCGGTCACGGCCAGCGCCAGCTGGGCCTCCGGGTCGGTGACGCACTGGGCGGCCTCGAGGGCGTAGTCCTGGTGCTCGGTGAAGGCCCCGACGCCGATGTTGATGCCGCCGACCGGGGGCTTGGACTCCTCGCCCTCGACGGTGCGCGGGTAGCGCGCCCAGGCCAGGTCCTCGAACTGCTCCTCGGTGACGACCGTGTTGGTCTCGCTCGGCTCGTAGTTCTTGTAGACGAACGTCCAGTTCGTCATGAACTCGCCCGGGCTGCCCTCGGCGAACATCGCGCCGAGCGAGGTGCCCTCGCGGGAGACGGAGAGGTCGGACTGCGCCGCCTCGGAGTCCGCGAGCTGCTGGACGACCGTCGCGGCCGCCCGGCCCGCCTCGGAGTCGATCTCGACCTCGGCGTCGACGCCCTCCTCGGTGTTGCTGACGATCTCGCCGCCGGCGCCCTGCACCAGCGCGTTGATCCACACCATGTAGGCCTCGTAGCGGTCGGCCTGCACGCCCACGGTCGCGCCGTTCTCGGACGCCGCGGTGATGACCTGCTCCCAGGTCGCGGTGCCCGCCTCGAGGTCCTCGGCGATGCCGGCGGCCTCGGCGAGCGACTGGCGGTACCAGAGCACCTGCGTGTTCGCCCACTGCGGAGCGGCGTAGACGCCGTCCTCCCAGGTGACGGTCTCCGCCGGGCCCGCGAGCACGTCCTCGTCCACGACGTTCGACGCCACGTCCTCGGGCAGCTCGAGCAGCCAACCGGCGCTGGCGAACTCCGGCACGAAGACCGGGTCGAGGCTCATCAGGTCCGTCGAGCTGTCCGACGCGGCGAGCCGGCGCGCGAGCTGCGTGCGCTGGTCCGTCGCGCCCGTGGGCAGCAGCTGGATCTCGATGTCGTAGTCGTCCGTGCTGCACCGCTCGGCCAGCGACGTCAACGTCGCCTGGCCGTCGGGGTTGATGTACCAGTTCAGCGTCGGCTTGCCGGAGCTGCCGCAGGCGGTGAGCGTGCTCGCCGCCAGCACGAGCGTCGCCGCCGCGCCGACCCTCCGTCCGAGACGGGGATGGGGGCCACCCATGTGCCACTCCCTCTCCATTGAGTTGTGTGGCACACAGGTCTAGACCCTCGCGGCGGCGTTGTCCAGCACCCCGGCCGCCCCTCGTGCCACGGAACGTCTCGTGAGCGTAACCCCAGGTCAGAAAGGGGGTCGGGGGGTGTCGAGGGGGTTTGAGCGGCTCCCAGATGGGTACGGCGCGCGGCCCGCTCGCCCAGGCGGGCCTCAGGTTGGCCTCAGGTGGTCCTCAGGCGTCGGCGCGGGTCGCGCGACGGGCCGTGCTGGTGATGACGTCCGCGAACGAGGGGAAGAGGCCGCGGGGGAGGTCGTGCCCCATCCCGGCGACGAGCACCAGCCGCGCGCCGGGCACGGCCGCGGCCGTCGCCCGTCCGCCCGAGGGGTGCACCATCCGGTCCTGCTTGCCGTGCATGACCGTGACGGGCACCCGCACCTCGCGCAGCTTCGCCGTGCGGTCGGGCTGGGTGAGGATCGCGCCCATCTGGCGCAGGATGCCGGAGCTGCTGACGCCCCGCCCGTGGGTCTCCACGGCGCGCGAGCGCACCGCGTCGTCGGTGTCGGTGTACGCCGGCGACCCGATGAGACGGGCCATCATGGCGGTGCTCGCGACGTACGACTCCAGGTCGGGGCGGCGCGGCGCGACGAGCACGGGCAGCAGGCGCGGGTGCTGCCAGCCGACGCGGCGGTTGCCGGTCGTCGACATGATCGAGGTCAGCGACAGCACGCGCTCGGGGTGGTCGACGGTGAGGGTCTGGGCGATCATGCCGCCCATCGACACGCCCGCCACGTGGGCCCGGTCGATCCCGAGGTGGTCGAGCAGCAGCACGGCGTCCTCGGCGAGGTCGGCCATCGTGTAGGGCACGTGGACCGGCAGGCCGAGGAACGCCCGCACGATCGCGGACTTGCCCACCCGCTCCGCCACCCGGGTCGACCGACCGACGTCGCGGTTGTCGTAGCGGACGACGAAGTAGCCCTCGGCCGCGATCATCCGGCACAGCTCGTCGGGCCACCACGTCATGTGGCCGCCGAGGCCCATGACGAGCAGCACCGGGGGGTCCTCGGCGTCGCCGTACGTCTGGTAGCAGAGCTCGAGGTCGTCGCGCACGGGCGCGAACGACTCCGGGGAGCGGGGCACGGCGGCCAGCTCCGGCGGGAGGTCGGCCCCCCGCTCGACGTCCTCCGGCTCGGGCGCCAGACCGGCGTCGAGGTGCTCCTCGGCCCCGGCGTCGGGGTCGTGGGCCGGCTCGGACGGGAGGGAGGGGTCGTTCGGGGCCATGCCCGCCATGATGACAGCCGCCCCCGTCAGCCCCGGCCGGACCCGGACCCGAGGGGCCCGGGCCCGCCGGCCGGAACCGGTCGGCTCAGCGCTCGAAGTCGATGGCCGAGTAGGCGCGCAGCTTGCTGAGGCGGTGCTCGGAGACGACCTGGCGGATGGTGCCGCTGCGGGAGCGCATGACGAGCGAGTCGGTGGTGGCCCCGCCGCCGGAGTAGCGCACGCCGCGCATAAGCTCGCCGTCGGTGATGCCCGTGGCCACGAAGAAGCAGTCGTCGCCGGTCACGAGGTCGTCGGTGGTGAGCACGTGGTCGGGGTCGAGGTCGTGACCGGCGTCGAGGGCGCGCTGGCGCTCCTCGTCGTCGGTGGGCCACAGCCGGCCCTGGATGACGCCGCCCAGGCACTTCATCGCGCAGGCCGTGATGATGCCCTCGGGGGTGCCGCCCACGCCGAGCAGGAGGTCGACGCCGGAGCCCGGGCGGGCCGCGGCGATGGCGCCGGCCACGTCGCCGTCGGTGATGAACTTGATGCGGGCCCCGGCGTCGCGGATCTCCCGGGCCATCTGCTCGTGGCGCGGGCGGTCGAGGAGGACGACCGTCACGTCCTCGGCGCCCGAGCGCTTCGCCTTGGCGACGCGGGCGATGTTCTCGGCGATGGGCAGGCGGATGTCGACGACGTCGGCCGCCTCGGGCCCCGTCACCAGCTTCTCCATGTAGAACACGGCGGAGGGGTCGTACATCGAGCCGCGGGGGGCGACGGCCAGCACGGCGACGGCGTTGGCCATGCCCTTGGCGGTCAGCGTGGTGCCGTCGATCGGGTCGACGGCCACGTCGCACTCCGGGCCGGTGCCGTTGCCGACGCGCTCGCCGTTGTAGAGCATCGGGGCGTCGTCCTTCTCGCCCTCGCCGATGACGACGGTGCCGTTCATGCCGACGCTCGAGATCATGACGCGCATGGCGTTGACCGCGACGCCGTCGGCGCCGTTCTTGTCGCCCTTGCCGACCCAGCGGCCCGCCGCCATGGCGGCCGCCTCGGTGACCCGCACGAGCTCGAGCGCGAGGTTGCGATCGGGCGCCTCCGGCTCTACCCGCAGGTCTTCGGGCAGGTCGGACATCGTCGAAGGATCAGTCGCCATGGCCGGATCGTAGCGTCGGCCCGGCGTCGTCGGCGGCACCGGCCGGGTAGCGGGTCACGGCCGTCTCCTTCGCGCTCGCCCACACCTCGACCCCCGGGTGCAGCCCCAGCTCGGCCACCGCTGCGGCCGTGACGTCGGCCAGCAGGGCCACCGGCGCGTCCCCGGAGGTGCGCACCGAGACGCGCACGCCGTCGCCGTACGGCACGAGCTGCTCGACCCGGCCGTGCCAGCGCAGCCGCGCCGAGCCGGCCGGCGCGGCGGGGGCGTCGGGCGACAGGGTGACGGCGCTGGGCCGGAACGCCGCGAGCTGCGCGAGCCCCGCGGGCCCGGCGGGCACCAGGTTGAGGCCGACGAGCCGGGCCACGTGGTCGGTGCGCGGGCGGGCCGCCACCTCGGCGGGCGTGCCCTCCTGCGCGACGCGGCCGTCCTCGAGCACCAGCATCCGCGTGCCCAGGGCGAGCGCGTCGACGGCGTCGTGGGTGACGAGGACAGCCGTGCCGTCGTACGCCGCGAGGTGCCGCGCGAGCTCCACCCGCAGCGCGGCGGCGACGCCGACGTCGAGACCCGCGAACGGCTCGTCGAGCAGGAGCAGCTCGGGATCGGTCGCCAGGGCCCGCGCGATCGCGACCCGCTGGGCCTGCCCCCCGGACAGCTCGCCGGGACGGCGCCCCGCGAGGTGGCCGACGCCCAGCCGCTCGAGCTCCGCGTCGGCGCGGGCGCGGGCCGCCCGACGGTCCGCGCCCCGGGCCCGCAGCCCGAAGGCCACGTTCTCCCGGGCGTCGAGGTGGGGGAAGAGGGCCTGGCCCTGCACGACGTACCCGACCCGCCGGTCGCGGGGCAGCACCAGCGGCGAGGTCCAGGACCGCCCGCCCACCGCGACCTCCACCGCGGGGCCGCTGCTCCCGGTGCCGGTGCCGGTGCCGGTGCCCGCGCCGGTGCCGGGGAGCAGACCGGCGAGGCAGCGCAGGAGGGTGGTCTTGCCGGAGCCGTTGGGCCCGACGACGACGAGCACGTCGCCGGGCTCCGCGCGTACGGCGGCCCGCAGCCGCCCGGGCACCTCGAGGTCCGCGACGAGCCCGCTCACGCCGCCACCCCCGGGCCCACCCGCGGGGCCGTGCCGGTGGTGAGCCACCGGTTGCGCAGCAGCGCGAGCACGCCGACGGAGGCGAGCAGCAGGATCATCGCCAGCGTGCGGGCCGCCTCCGGGTCGGCGAGGTAGACGGAGTAGATGCGCGACGGCATCGTCTGGGTGGTGCCCGGGTAGTTGCCGGCGAAGGTGACGGTGGCGCCGAACTCGCCGAGCGAGCGCGCCCAGGCCAGCACGGAGCCGGCCACCACGCCGGGCAGGGCGAGGGGCAGGGTGACGCGGCGGAAGGTGTACCAGCGGGTCGCCCCGAGACCGGCGGCCACCTCGTCGAAGTCCTCCCCGGCCGAGCGCAGGGCTCCCTCGACGCTGATGACGTAGAAGGGCAGCGACACGAAGGTGTGCGCCACCACCACCGCCGCGGTGGTGAAGGGGAGGGTGAGCCCGGTGGCCGCGTCGAGCGGGCCGCCCACGAGCCCGCTGCGCCCCAGGGCGGCGATGAGGGCGACACCGGCGACGACGGGCGGGAGCACGAGCGGCACGGTGACGAGCGCCCGCACGAGACCGCGGCCGGGGAAGTCGACCCGCGCGAGCACCCAGGCCAGCGGCGTGCCGACGACCAGGCAGGCGAGGACGGTGGCGAGCGAGGTGAGCGCGCTCAGTCGCAGGGCGGCGAGCACGTCGGGGGAGCGGAGGTCGGCGAGCAGCGACGACCACGGGGTCGCGAGCACGAGGGCGAGGAGCGGCACGGCGAGGAACACCACCGCCACGGCGGCGGGCACCCACAGCAGCGCCGGGGGACGCCCGAGGGTCGCGCGGTCGCTCACGGGGTCCCGAAGCCGGCGGCCGCGAGGACGTCGGCGCCGGCCTCGGACAGCAGCAGGTCGACGAACTCCGCCGCGAGACCCGGCTCGGCGCCCTGCGCGAGGGTGGTGACGGGGTAGTCCGTGACCAGCGACGTCGGGAGGTCGAGCGTCGCGACGTCGGCCCCCGCCGCCAGGGCGTCGGTGCGGTAGACGAGCCCGGCGTCGGCCTCGTCCTCGCTCACCCGCGCCAGCGTCGCCTTGACGTCGCGCTCGAGGCTCGCCGGCTCCCGGGTGACGCCCGCGTCGGTCAGCGCCTGCTCGGCGAGCGCACCGCAGGGCGCGGTCTCGACGCAGACGACGTAGGTCACGTCGTCGTCGTCCAGCGACGCGAGGCCCTCCACGCCGGCCGCGTTGCCGGCGGGGGTGACGAGCACCAGCTCGTTGGTCGCGAAGACGACCGGGTCGTCCGCGCGGGCGTCGCCGGCGCGCTCCATCGAGGCGGTGTCGGCCGTGGCCAGCACGTCGCCGGGGGCGCCCTGCGCGGCCTGGTCGGCCAGGGTGCCCGAGGAGTCCAGCACCAGGTCGACGCGCACCCCCTCGTGCTCGGCCTCGAACCGCTCGGCCAGCTCGGTGAAGGTGCCCGTCAGGGAGGCGGCCGCGAGGACGGTGAGGGTGCGCGCCGACCCGTCGCCCGCCGTACCCGCGTCGGCTCCGCACGCGGCGAGGGGGAGGACGGCGAGCGCGGCGAGGCCGGTGCCGAGCGGGCGGCGGGTGGGGACGAGGGGCACGGGTGCTCCGATCGGTGGGCCGGGCGCGTCAGGGACGCTCGACGACGACGTTGGTGGACTTCACGGAGGCGACGGCGCGGGCGCCGGGCTCGAGCCCCAGCTCGCGGGCGGCCTCGGCGCTCATCAGCGAGACGACGCGGTAGGGCCCGCAGACCATCTCGACCTGGGCCATCACCGTGTCGGCGACGACCCGCGTCACGATGCCGGGCATCCGGTTGCGCGCGCTCACCGCGCCGGCCCGCGCGTCGTCCGGCTGCTGCTCGGCCTCGCGGGCGGCGTACGCCGCGAGCTCCGGGCCGTCGACCACCGTCCGGCCGCCCTCACGCCGCGCGGGCAGGCGCCCGGCGTCGATCCACCGGCGCACGGTGTCGTCGCTCACGCCGAGGAGGGCGGCCGCCTCGGCCACGCGGTAGGTGTCCACGAGGGCCCACTATGCCGCACCTGCGGTGAGACGGGGGCATAGGATCCCGGATCGCGGGTCGATCCGGCTCTGGGGTCCGCACCTGCGGAGGTGGTCCGGTCCTGGGCCGGGGTGCGCGGGCGGCGGCTGCGGAACGTCGTGCCGCGGGTGGGAGGATGGGGCCCGTGAGCGCCTCCCGACCCGCCCCCGTGGGCAAGCCCGGCCGGTACAACCGCAGCTTCGGGGGGCTCGTCGGGTCGATGATCGTGCTGGTGCTGGCGGTCGTGGCGTTCGTCGTCTTCCGGGACTTCTTCCGGGCCGACCCGGCGTCCGTGGCGCCGGTCGAGGAGGTCGACTACCTCTCCGCGGTGCGCGCCGGCCAGGAGTCCGGGTTCCCCGTCCTGTACCCGGCCGAGCTGCCGGACGGCTGGCAGGCCACCTCCGCCCGGCTGCCGTTCGGCGAGCAGCCCGAGTGGACCCTCGGGATGCTCGTCGACGGCGAGCGCTTCGCCGGGGTCAAGGTGACGCTCGTCGACGAGGACACGGTGCTCGACACCGTGCTCGGCGAGGAGCGCGAGGCGGCCGGGAACGTCGACGTGCCGTCGTCGACCGCCGCGGTCGCGGGGGAGTGGGACGTGTGGACCGAGGGCTCCGACACCGCCCTCGTGCGGGTGCTGCCGACCGGGGCCGAGGCCGACGCGCCGTCGGTCGCCGTCGTCTACGGCAGCCTCGACCAGGACGAGCTCGTGGACCTCGCGGGCTCGCTCACGGACGCGCCGCTGACCCGCGGCTGACCCGCGGCTGACCCGCGACTGACCGGCGGCTGACCGGCGGCCGGGGAGCCGGGGCGGCCCGGTTCACCCACGGGTCGTCGCGGGGTCACGCGGGCGCCACCACGGTGTCCGGGCGGCGTCGCCCGGCTGGGTTCGGGTGGGCCGCATGACCTCTCGGAACCTCTCTCGGACCCTGCGCACCGCCACGCCGGTCGTCGTCGCGACGGCCGCCCTCGCCCTGATCGCCCCCACCGCGCCCGTCGGCGCCGCCACCCCCGAGCACGCCGCGGACCGCGGCAACGGCCACGGCCACGGCCACGGGAACGGCAACGGCAACGGTCACGGCCACGGGAACGGCCGCCACGACCAGCCCGAGGTGTTCGGGCACCGCGGCGCCTCCGGCTACCGCCCGGAGCACACGCTGGCCGCCTACGAGCTCGCGATCGCCCAGGGCGCGGACGCCATCGAGCCCGACCTGGTCAGCACCCGCGACGGCGTGCTGGTCGCCCGCCACGAGAACGAGATCAGCGGCACCACCGACGTCGCGGACCACCCCGAGTTCGCCGACCGCCGCACCACCAAGACCATCGACGGCCGCCCCGTCACGGGCTGGTTCACCGAGGACTTCACCCTCGCCGAGCTCAAGACCCTGCGCGCCGTCGAGCGGCTGCCCCAGGTGCGGCCGGGCAACACGGCGTACGACGGCCTCTACGAGGTGCCGACGCTCGACGAGGTCCTGACCTTCGTCGCGGCGGAGTCGCGCGAGGTGGGCCGCGACATCACGGTGGCGCCGGAGACCAAGCACCCGACGTACTTCGACTCCATCGGCCTGAGCCTCGAGGAGCCGCTCGTGGCGACGCTCGACGAGCACGGCCTCGACAGCCGTCACGACGACGTCGTCGTCCAGTCGTTCGAGACGACCAACCTGCGCGAGCTCGACCGGCTCACCGACGTGCCCCTGGCCCAGCTCGTGGACGCCGCGGGCGCGCCGTACGACCTCGTCGCGGCCGGCGACCCCCGCACGTACGACGACCTCGTCACCCCGCGCGGCCTCCGGGAGATCGCGCGGTACGCCGAGCACGTCGCGCCCCACAAGGACCGCGTGCTGCCGCGCGACCCGGCGACGGGCGCCACCGGCGCGCCGAGCACCCTCGTCCGGGACGCCCACCGCGCGCGGCTCGGGGTCGTCGTGTGGACCCTGCGGGCGGAGAACCAGTTCATGGCGACGAACTTCCGGATCGGCACCGACCCGAACGCCCACGGCGACCTCGCGGCCGAGTCGCGGGCGTTCCTCGACGCGGGCGTCGACGTGCTGTTCGCCGACCACCCCGACGTCGCGGTCCGGGCCCGCGACGCCTGGGTGGCCGACCAGCCGCGCCGGCGGCGCTGAGTCAGCGGCGCCGGCGGGCCGCCAGCACCGTGGCGGCCATGCCGGCGCCGCCGGCCGCGAGCCAGGGCAGCGGCAGGAGCCACCGGGCGTCGACGGCCTCGACGGCCCCGGAGACCAGCAGCGCCCACACCAGGGTGAGACCCAGGAACGCGACCCCCATGACGAGGTGACCGACGTTCACGGGGTGCCGGCCGGCACCCCACCAGGTGACGGTCTCGGCGGGCTCGGCGGCCGCAGTGGCCCCGAGGTGCCGGGTGGGGTCGGGGTGGGTGGCCACGGTCGCCTCCGTCGTGCTCGTCGTCAGGGGGTGGGTGTGCTCGGGCTCGGGGACGGGCGGGTGCGGGGCGCTCACGGGGTCACCACCACGACGTCGCCGAGCCCGAGGCTGATGTCGAGCCCGAGCGCCTCGTGCGAGCGCACCCCGGGCGTCGTGCCGGGCGCGTCGTGGGCCTCGCGCAGCTGCACGCCCGGCCCCTCGTGCACGCGGCCCAGCACCTCGGCGCCGCCGAGCCCGACGTCGACGAAGACCTCTGCGTCCAGGCCGGGCGGCAGGACGACCTCCACGCGGGCCGCGCCCGCCTCGATGCGGACGGTGCGCCCGGCCAGCTGCTCGACGTCGCGCACGCCGGAGAGGTCGACGAGCAGCTCGCCCGCGCCCTGGCGGTAGCGGTCCTGCACGCCCGCGGCGCTGGTCGGCGCGACACGGCGCTCGGCCGAGCCGGCCTCCTCGGCGGCCGCGGTCGCGGCCGTCGCGCCGGCCAGCAGCAGCCCGACCAGGATGAGACCGCCGGCCCGTCCGTAGAACGCCCCCACGACGAGCATGGTGCCGACGACGGCGAGCGCGAGGGCCGGGTAGGCCGACGGCACGACGTGGAGGCCGGCGACGTCGACCAGCGCCAGGAGCCCGACCCCGAAGACGACGAGCGCGCCGGTGAACCAGAAGAGGAGCGGGCCGCGGCGCAGGGGGTTGCGCGGACGGGGCGGCGCGACGTACCGGGGGCCGGAGGGGTACGCCGGGCCGCCAGGGTGGCCCGTGGCGCCGGTGTACGCCGTGGCGCCGGGGTAGGCCGGGGTGGTCGTCGCGGGCCCGCCGGCCGCGGCCGGGCCGGGGGTCGCGCGGGGGGTGGAGCGGCGCTGGTGGCCGCCCACCACGAGCGCGACGACGAGCAGCACGAGGAGCAGCGGCCAGGGCACCCAGCCCTCCACGAGGTCGCCCAGCAGGGCGAGCGCCGCCAGCGCCCCGGCGATCGCGAGCGCGACCGTGCGGCTGCGGTCGTCGAGGGGGACGACGGCGTCCTCGGTGTCGTCGGAGGGCACGAGCAGCCAGACCGCGCCGTAGAGCAGCAGGCCGCTGCCCCCGAACAGCACGAGCACGGCGAGCGCGACGCGCAGCACGAGGGGGTCGAGGTCGAGGTGGCGGGCGAGCCCGCCCGCGACGCCGGCCACGTAGCGGTCGTCGCGGGAGCGCCGCAGCCGGCGCAGGTCCCGGACCTGGGCGCCCGTCACGCGCGGACCGTGGTCGTGGGTGTCGCCGGGGTGCGGCCCACCGGGGGAGGCGGGTGCCTCGTCGTGTGTCGTCGTCATGCATCCAGCCTCGTGCGCCGCGGGCCTCCCGACCATCGGGGACGCCCCTGATCCTGCCCCGGGGACGGACCCGGCGTCTCCTCCGGCGGGTCGGGGGTCGCTCGGGGATCGTCCCGATGTGCGGCGGTGCGCGCCCGTGTGACGATGGTTCCGCCATGCCCGACCCCTTCCCCGCCGCCGCAGGCCCCGCTGCCGGAGCCGCCGCTGGTCCTGCTGCCGGTCCTGCTGCCGGTCCTGCTGCCGGAGCCGCTGCCGGCCCCGCGCCCGCCGCCGACGCCACGTCGGTGCGCCGCGCGCGCCGCGACCTCGAGACAGGTGTCGTCGGCGGCGTCGCGGCCGGGCTGGCGACCCACCTCGCGGTGCCGGTGCTGGCGCTGCGGGCCGTCTTCGCGGTGACGACGCTCCTCGGCGGTCTCGGTGTCGTGCTGTACGGCGCGTACTGGATGCTGCTGCCGGCCGCGACCTCGCCCGGTCCCGGGGCCCCCGGGCTGGCGGGCGCGACCCGCGACGGGCGCCGCCCCCGCCGTGCCCGGCACGTGGTCAACGTCGGCCAGGCCACCGTGGTCGGCTGCGTCGCGGTCGGCTGTGTCCTGGTGGTCGAGGCGGCCGTCGGGCGCGGCACGCTCGTGTGGGCGCTGGCGCTCGTCGCGGGTGGCGTCGCGCTGCTGTGGCGCCAGGCCGACGAGGCGCAGCGGGAGCGGTGGCTGGAGCGCACCGAGTCCCTGGACCCGGTCGGCATGGTGCTCGGCTCCGGCGGCTGGGCGGCCTACGCCCGGCTCGCCGCGGGCGGCCTCCTGCTGGCCGGCGGCCTGCTCGTGCTCGTGCTGCGCGACGGCGGTCTGGGTGCCGCGCGCGAGGTGGTGCTGGCGGTGCTGCTCGGCATCGGCGGGCTCGCGGTGGTCGTCGGCCCGTGGGTCGTGCGGCTGGTGAGCGACCTGGGGGAGGAGCGCGCCGAGCGCGTGCGCAGCCAGGAGCGCGCCGACGTCGCCGCCCACCTGCACGACTCGGTGCTGCAGACGCTCGCCCTCATCCAGAAGAACGCCCACGACCCGACCGCCGTCGCGCGGCTGGCCCGCAGCCAGGAGCGCGACCTGCGCGGCTGGCTCTTCGCCGAGGAGCGGACCGAGGCCAGCAGCCTGGCGGGCGCGGTGCGCGCGGCCGCGGCGGCCGTCGAGGACGACCACGGCGTGGAGGTCGAGGTCGTCACGGTGGGGGACGCGCCGTACGACGAGCGGCTCGCCCCGGTCGTCGCGGCCACCCGCGAGGCCGTGGTCAACGCGGCGAAGCACGCGGGCACGGGACGGGTCGACGTGTACCTCGAGGTCATCGGCGGCACGGTGGACGTGTTCGTCCGTGACCGGGGCGCCGGGTTCGACCCCGAGGCCCTGCCGGCGGGCCGGCACGGCGTGCGCGGCAGCATCGTCGAGAGGATGGCCCGGCACGGGGGCTGGGCGCGCGTGCGCTCGGCGCCCGGGGAGGGCACGGAGGTGCGCCTGCACCTGCCGGTGCAGGCGGCGGGCCAGACGAGGGAGGACGAGGGATGAGCGACGAACCCCGGACGCAGCCGGTGCGGGTGGTGGTGGTCGACGACCACCACATGTTCCGCGCCGGGGTGCGCAGCGAGCTCGCGACCGCGGGCGCCGGGCGCGTCGAGGTGGTCGGCGAGGCCGCCGACGTCGACGAGGCGGTCGCCGTCGTCGCCCGCACGCGACCGGACGTGGTGCTGCTCGACGTCCACCTGCCCGGTGGCGGCGGGGTCGAGGTGGTACGGCGCAGCGTCGCCTCCGCTCCCGCCACGCGCTACCTCGCGCTCAGCGTCAGCGACGCCGCCGACGACGTCATCGGGACGATCCGCGGCGGCGCCCGGGGCTACGTGACGAAGACGATCAGCGCGGGCGAGCTCGTCGACGCGATCGGCCGGGTCGCCGACGGGGACGCCGTCTTCTCCCCGCGCCTGGCGGGCTTCGTGCTCGACGCCTTCGCCGGCGCGATCCCGGTGGCCGACGTCGACGCTGACCTCGACCTGCTCTCGGAGCGCGAGCGCGAGGTCATGCGGCTCATCGCCCGCGGCTACGCCTACAAGGAGGTCGCCCGCGAGCTCTTCATCTCGGTGAAGACCGTCGAGACCCACATGTCGAGCGTGCTCCGCAAGCTGCAGCTGTCCTCGCGCCACGAGCTCGCGAGGTGGGCGTCCGACCGCCGGCTGCTGTGAGGACGGGGGTGCCGAGGGGGTTGGGGACGGCCGGCGCGGGGTAACGGCTGGGATCGGGCACCCCAAGGCGCTCCCCACGGGAGGTACGACATGAGCGATCCCGGACGACCGGCCCTCGACCCCGACGTCGGCGAGGCCACGGCGGCACCGGCCCGGGCGCCGGGAGAGGGGGCGGACGACGGCCCCGACGACCTGCACCGCGCGATCACCGGCCGGCTGCTGTTCTTCTACGTGCTGGGCGACGTGCTCGGCTCCGGGATCTACGTGCTCATCGGCGCGGTGGCCGCCGCGGTCGGCGGGGCCTTCTGGCTCGCGTTCATGGCCGGCGTCACCGTGGCGACCCTGACCGGGCTGGCCTACGCCGAGCTCGTCACGAAGTACCCCCAGGCGGCGGGCGCGGCGCTGTACGTCGGGAAGGCGTTCCGGTCGCCGGCGTTCACGTTCCTCATCACGATCAGCATGCTCTCGGCGACCTTCGCGGCCGCGGGGTCGCTGGCCACGGGCTTCTCGACGTACTTCGCCGCGATCTGGGACGCCCCGCCCGCCCTGCTGGTCTCGATCGTCTTCGTGTGCCTGCTGGCGCTCGTCAACTTCATCGGCATCACCGAGTCCGTCACCGCCAACCTCGTGATGACGGTGGTCGAGGTGTCGGGCCTCGTCATCATCGTGGCGATCGGCATCGCCCACGTCGTGAGCGGCGAGGCCGACGCCGGGGTGCTCACCAGCTTCGAGGCCGAGGGCAACCCCGTCTGGGCGCTCGTCGCCGGCATCGCGCTGGCCTTCTTCGCGATGACCGGGTTCGAGAACGCGGCGAACGTCGCCGAGGAGACGGTCGACCCGCGGCGCACCTTCCCGCGCGCGCTGGTCGGCGGCATGGTCGGCGCCGGGATCGTCTACGTGCTCGTGGCCGTCAGCGCGGCCCTGGTCGTGCCCTTCGACCGGCTCGTCGACACCGACGGCGACCCGGCGCTGCTGCAGGTCGTCCAGGCGGACGTCGTGCCCGTCCCGAACGGCACGATGGTAACGGTGTTCTCGGTCATCGCGATGGTCGCCATCACCAACACCACCCTCGTCGCGGTGGTCACCCAGTCGCGCATCCTGTTCGGCATGGCCCGCGAGGACGTCGTCCCCGGGGTCTTCGCGCGGGTGCACGCGACCCGGCGCAGCCCGTGGGTGGCCCTCCTCTTCGCGGCCACGGTGGTCGTGGGCCTGCTCTGCGTCGGCACGGCGGTCGACCGCGCCGGGTGGGGCGGCAGCGACGGGCTCGTCACGACGCTCGCCAACGTCACCGTGGTGCTCACCCTCTTCATCTACGGCCTCGTGATCGTCTCGGCCTTCCGGCTGCGCGGGCACGACGAGGGGCCGGGGACGTTCCGGGCCCCGACGCCCCTGCTCGTGCTCGGCCTCGTGGGCAACACGGCGCTGCTCCTGTACGTCGTGGTGGACGACTGGACCTCGCTCGTGTGGTGCGCCGGCCTGCTCGCCCTCGGCGTGGTGCTCTACCTGTGCGAACGGGTGCTCGGGGCCCGCGGCGGCCGGGACGGGGGTGCGTGATGCACGTCGTCGTCGCCACCGACGGGTCCCGGCAGTCGCTCGCCGCGGCCCGGCACCTGCGCTCCTTCGCCGATCCCGGCGCCCTCTCCGCCATCACCGTCCTCGCGGTCGTGCGGCCGTTGGCGGCGGTGTCCTTCGTCAACGAGCTCGACCCGGGGCCGCGGGAGTCGGCGACACGCGAGGTCGCCTCGTTCCGCGACGCCGCGCGGGCCGCGACCGAGGCGGTCGCCGCCGTGTTCGCGGACTGGGGGCCCGAGGTCTCGCGCCGCATCCGCAGCGGGTCGCCGGGGGCGGAGATCATCCGGTACGCCGAGGAGGTCGACGCCGGTCTCGTCGTCGTCGCCAGCGGCGGGCGGGGGCTGTCGGACCGGGTGCTGCTCGGCAGCACCGCCCAGCGGGTCCAGCAGTACGCCCCGTGCCCCGTCCTGGTGGTCCGGCCCCAGCCGCGTCGCAAGCGCTGACGGCTGCGCCCCGCCGTCCGGCCGGGCACTAGGCTGCGGGCCGTGGAGATCCTGCGCCTCGTCCTCCTGCTGCTGCACGTGCTCGGCTTCGCGGCCCTCATCGGCGGGCTGCTCGCCCAGGTGCGGGACCCCGAGAAGCGCATCACCCCGCCCGTGCGGGACGGGGTCGGCACGGCGTTCGTCGCCGGCCTGCTCCTCGTCGGCGTGCTGGAGGCCGGCGACGCCGCGGTCGACCACGGCAAGATCGCGGTGAAGTTCGGGATCGGCCTCGTGCTGCTCGTGCTCGTGATGGCCAACACCCGCAAGCCGCGCATCCCCGACGGGCTGTTCGCCGGCCTGCTCGTGCTCTCGGTCGTCCAGGTCGTCGTCGCGCTCTTCTGGTCACCGGTGCACACCTTCGACTGAGCCGCCGGGGCGGGTGCCCCGGCCGCGACGGGGGGTGGCGGTGCGTACCCTTGACGCCACGATGTCCTCACCCTCCGTCCCCCCGGTCGACACCTCCGTCCTGCCCGGTCTCGAGCACCTCCAGGCCCGCCGCGAACCCCCGTCGAGGGCCGCCGGGCGTGGCGCCGCACCCGCCGGCGACGGCGCGGCCGACGCCGGCGCCGACCGCGCCGCAGCGCTCCTCGAGGGCCTCAACGACCCCCAGCGCCAGGCCGTGGTCCACGCCGGCAAGCCGCTGCTCGTGGTCGCGGGCGCCGGGTCGGGCAAGACCCGCGTGCTCACGCGGCGCATCGCCTGGCTGGTCTCCGAGCGGGGCGCGCACCCCGGCTCGATCCTCGCCATCACCTTCACCAACAAGGCCGCGGCAGAGATGAAGGCGCGGGTCGAGGCGCTCGTCGGGCGCCGCGCCCGCGTCATGTGGGTCTCGACCTTCCACTCCGCCTGCGTGCGCATCCTGCGCAAGGAGATCGACCGGCTGGGGTACTCGTCGAGCTTCTCGATCTACGACTCCGCCGACTCCCAGCGCCTCATGGGGCTCGTCCTCAGCGACCTCGAGCTCGACCCGAAGCGCTACCAGCCGCGGGCCGTGCTCGCCTGGGTCTCGAACGCCAAGAACGAGCTGAAGGACCCCGAGCAGGCCGCGGCCGACGCGAGCAACGGGCTGGAGGAGGCCTACGCGGCGGCGTACACGCAGTACCAGCGGCGCCTGCGGGACGCGAACGCGCTCGACTTCGACGACCTCATCATGACCACGGTGCACCTGTTCTCGGCGTACCCGGAGGTGCGGGAGGTCTACCGCCGCCGGTTCCGCCACGTGCTCGTGGACGAGTACCAGGACACCAACCACGCGCAGTACGCCCTCATCCACCAGCTGTGCGCCGACGACCCGGAGGCGGCGCGCGACTCGACCACGCCGGTGCCGGGCGACGTCGGCGGCTCGGCGGGGGAGCGCGTCGGGCCGAGCGAGCTCATGGTGGTCGGTGACGCCGACCAGTCGATCTACGCGTTCCGGGGCGCGAACATCCGCAACATCCTCGACTTCGAGCAGGACTTCCCCGACGCGACCACGGTGATGCTCGAGCAGAACTACCGCTCGACGCAGACCATCCTCACCGCCGCGAACGCCGTCATCGGCAACAACGAGGGCCGCAAGCCCAAGCGGCTGTGGACGGACGCGGGCGACGGCGAGCCGATCGTGGGCTACGTCGCGGACGACGAGCACGACGAGGCCCGCTTCGTCGCCGACGAGATCGACACCCTGACCGACGAGCACGGGGTGCGCCCCGCCGACGTCGCCGTCTTCTACCGCACCAACGCGCAGTCGCGGGTCTTCGAGGAGATCTTCGTGCGGGTGGGGATGCCCTACAAGGTCGTCGGCGGCGTCCGGTTCTACGAGCGGCGCGAGGTGCGCGACGCGCTGGCCTACCTGCGCATGCTGGCCAACCCGGCCGACGAGGTCTCGCTGCGCCGCGTGGTCAACACGCCGAAGCGGGGGATCGGCGACCGGGCGCAGGCCTGCGTCGCCGCGCTCGCGGCGCGCGACGGCTCGACGTACTGGGAGGCGCTGCGCGTCGCCCACCGCGCCGACGGCATCGCGACCCGCTCGCTCAACTCCATCCGGGCGTTCGTCGACGTCGTGGAGCAGCTGCAGCAGATGGTCGCGGCCGACGAGCGTCCCGACGTCATCCTCGAGGCGGCGCTCGACCGCAGCGGCTACCTCGCGGAGCTGGAGGAGTCCGACGACCCGCAGGACCAGACGCGCCTGGAGAACCTGGCCGAGCTGGTGGCCGTGGCGCGCGAGTTCGCCGACGACCCCCAGGCGGGGCCCTCGGCGGACCCTGACGACGTCGAGGCGGGCGCGGTGACGCCGGGCCTCACCGACTTCCTCGAGCGGGTCGCGCTGGTCGCCGACGCCGACCAGATCCCCGACGACGACGGCGCGGGCGGTGGCGTCGTCACCCTCATGACGCTGCACACCGCCAAGGGGCTCGAGTTCCCCGTCGTGTTCCTCACCGGCATGGAGGACGGCGTCTTCCCGCACATGCGCACGCTGGGGGACCGCAAGGAGCTGGAGGAGGAGCGCCGGCTGGCGTACGTCGGGCTGACCCGCGCGGAGCAGCGCCTCTACATCTCGCGCGCGGTGGTGCGCTCGGCGTGGGGCGCCCCGTCGCACAACCCCGCCTCGCGCTTCCTCGACGAGCTGCCCGTCGACCTCGTGGAGTGGCGGCGCACCGCCGCGGCCATGACGTCCTGGACGCGCTCCGACCTCGGCTCGGGCAACGCTGCGGCCGGCGCCCGCCCCGGCAGTGGCTCGACGACGCCGCTGGGCCTGCCCACGGCTGCCGGTCGGCGCAACTTCTCCGCGGCCGCCGCCCGCGCCGACGCCGCGGCCAAGGCGAAGAAGAACCGGCCGGTGCCCTCCCTGGCGCCGGGCGACCGCGTCGTGCACGACGCCTTCGGCATGGGCTCGGTGGTGACGGTGGAGGGGGCGGCCGAGAAGGCCGTGGCCTCCATCGACTTCGGCTCCCAGGGCGTCAAGCGGCTGCTGCTGCGCTACGCCCCGGTCGAGAAGCTCTGAGAAGCACGAGCGGCCCCGACGCGCAGTGCGTCGGGGCCGCTCGGGGCGACGGCTCAGGAGCCGCCGGGATGGTCCGCGGGCGTCAGGGGGTGACGCCGTTCTGCACCAGCGCGGCGAACGGGTCCACCGGGTCGCCGGCGCCGGGGCGCACCTCGAGGTGCAGGTGGGGGCCGGAGCTGTTGCCGGTCGAGCCGACGTACCCGATCACGTCGCCCGCCGCGACCTCGGCGCCCGAGGAGACGCTGATCGAGGACTGGTGGGCGTACCACATCTCCGTGCCGTCCTCGAGCGTGATGACGGTCTTGTTGCCGTAGCTGCCCGCGTAGCCGGTCTCCGAGACGCGGCCGCCGGCGACCGCGCGGATCGGCGTGCCGGACGGGGCGGCGAAGTCGAGACCGGTGTGGTAGCCGGACGCGTAGTAGGCCTCGGCCTGGCCGAAGCGGTTGGTCAGGCGGTAGTTGTCGACCGGCAGCACCCAGGCGTTCTCGGCGACGCGCTGCGCCTCCTGTTCCGCGGAGGTGGCCAGCGCCTGCAGCTGGGTGGAGCGGCGCTCGGCCTGGGCCTCGGTCTCGGCGATCGTCGCGTCGTCCGCGGCGTCCTCGAGGGCGTCGCGCTCGGAGTCGCGGCTGACGGCGCGGGTGCGCTCGGTCAGCAGGTCGCTGCTGGACTCCACCGTGGTGCCGGACATCGCGTTGCTGGCCGCGAGCCGGTACGACGTGGGGTCGACCTCGGCGAGGGGGCCGGTGCCTCCGGCGGTGACGGCACCGCCGGCGGAGATCGCCAGCACGGCCACGCCCGCGAGCACGGGGGCCGAGGGGCGGATCGGCAGGCGCAGGCCCGACGGGGCGGCGGCCTCCCGCGTGCGAACGGCCTTGCGGCGACCCGCCGTGGCGCTCGTGCCGGCCCTGCGGTCGGCGCGCGCCTGCGCGGCGAACCCGCGGACGTCGTACGTCGTCGCCGGGGACGCCTCGGCCGCGACGGCGGGGAGCGTGAGCGTCGTGTCCTCGAACGAGACCTCGGAGCGCAGACGGCGGCCCGCGGCGGCCACGGACGGGAGGACCGTCTGGGGCGCGGGGGTGGTGGGTACCAGTGCCTCGCGGGCGGCGTCGTCGGCCAGTGCGGCCAGGACGGGCGCGGCGGTCTCGGGGGAGCGGACGATCTCGGGGGACTCGTCGACCGGGTGCGCCTCGGTGGCCTCGAGCTCCGGGACGGGGCTGCGGCGCGGTGCGGGACGGGCGGCGCGCTTGCCTCCGGCCGTGCGAGGGGCGTCGGCGGTCGACGAGCCTGCGCGGCGGGGGCCGCGGCGTTCGGCTCGGTGGTTGCCCATCTACCTCGTGTTCCTCGTTCGGTTCGGCAGGCGGGGGCCTGCTCGACGTGCTCGGAAGGTCAGCGCCCGACTGTAACGGACGGACGGCGCCCACCGGAATCCCGGGTGCGGTCGAGTTGTGGATCGTGCGGGCGCCGGGTCCGCGCCGACCCGGCGCGTGTGGCGGGCGTCACGTCGTACCCGCCGGTGCGAGACCCCTGTGCGGCGCCGGACGGTGCAGGTCTATCGTGCCGCGAGGAATCCGGACTCTCACCTCACACATAAAGGACTGGTCGGATCGTGGACCTGATGGAGTACCAGGCGAAGCAGCTCTTCGCGAAGCACGGCGTGGCCGTGACCGAGGGCATCGTGGCGAACACGCCCGACGAGGCCCGGGCGGCGGCGGAGCAGCTCGGCGTCGTCGTCGTCAAGGCGCAGGTGAAGGCCGGCGGCCGTGGCAAGGCGGGTGGCGTGAAGCTCGCCAAGACGCCCGACGAGGCGCACGAGCACGCGTCCAACATCCTCGGCATGGAGATCAAGGGCCTCACGGTCAACCGGGTCCTCATCGCCCCGGCCGCGAGCATCCAGGAGGAGTACTACTTCTCCTTCCTGCTCGACCGGGCCAACCGGCAGTACCTCTGCATCGCGTCCGTCGAGGGTGGTGTCGAGATCGAGGAGGTCGCGAAGACCAACCCCGAGGCCGTGCGGCAGATCCCGATCGACCCGGGCACGGGCGTGGACGAGGCCAAGGCGCGCGCGATCGTGGCGGAGGCCCAGTTCCCCGAGGCCCTCACCGACCAGGCCGTGCAGATGGTCCTGGCGCTGTGGAAGGTCTTCGTGGAGGAGGACGCCACCCTCGTCGAGGTGAACCCTCTCGCCCGGCTCGAGGGCGACGTGCTCGAGGCGCTCGACGGCAAGGTGTCGCTCGACGAGAACGCCGAGTTCCGCCACTCCGACCACGCCGAGTTCGAGGACAAGGCCGCGGCCGACCCCCTCGAGGCGAAGGCCAAGGAGAAGGGCCTCAACTACGTCAAGCTCGACGGCGAGGTCGGCATCATCGGCAACGGTGCGGGTCTCGTGATGAGCACCCTCGACGTCGTCGCGTACGCCGGTGAGGCGCACGGCGGCGTGAAGCCCGCCAACTTCCTCGACATCGGCGGCGGCGCCTCGGCGCAGGTCATGGCCGACGGCCTCGACGTGATCCTCAACGACCCCCAGGTCAAGAGCGTGTTCGTCAACGTCTTCGGCGGCATCACGTCGTGCGACGCCGTGGCCAACGGCATCGTCGGCGCCCTGGACATCCTGGGCGACGAGGCCACCAAGCCGCTCGTCGTCCGCCTCGACGGCAACAACGTCGAGGAGGGCCGTCGCATCCTCGCGGAGCGCGACCACCCGCTGGTGACGGTCGTGCCGACGATGGACGGTGCGGCCGACAAGGCCGCCGAGCTGGCGAACGCCTGAGACGGGACGGAGAGAGAACATGTCGATCTACCTCAACAAGGACTCCAAGGTCATCGTCCAGGGCATCACGGGCGGTGAGGGCACCAAGCACACCGCCCTCATGCTCAAGTCCGGCACGAACGTCGTGGGCGGCGTCAACGCCCGCAAGGCGGGCACGACCGTCAGCCACACGGACAAGGACGGCAACGCCGTCGAGCTCCCCGTGTTCGGCTCGGTCGCCGAGGCGATGAAGGAGACGGGCGCCGACGTGTCCGTCGCGTTCGTGCCGCCGGCGTTCACCAAGGACGCGGCCATCGAGGCCATCGACGCGGGCATCGGCCTGCTCGTGGTCATCACCGAGGGCGTGCCCGTGCAGGACACGGCCGAGGTGTGGGCGTACCTCGACGGCAAGTCCACCCGGATGATCGGTCCCAACTGCCCCGGCATCATCACGCCGGGCGAGGCGCTCGCGGGCATCACGCCGGCGACGATCGCGGGCAAGGGCCCCGTCGGCCTCGTGTCGAAGTCGGGCACGCTGACCTACCAGATGATGTTCGAGCTGCGCGACTACGGCTTCTCGACCGCCATCGGCATCGGCGGCGACCCGATCGTCGGGACCACCCACATCGACGCCCTCGCGGCGTTCGAGGCGGACCCCGAGACCAAGGCCATCGTCATGATCGGCGAGATCGGTGGCGACGCCGAGGAGCGGGCCGCGGCGTACATCAAGGACAACGTGACGAAGCCGGTCGTCGGCTACGTCGCGGGCTTCACCGCCCCGGAGGGCAAGACGATGGGCCACGCCGGCGCCATCGTCTCGGGCTCCTCGGGCACCGCGCAGGCGAAGAAGGAGGCCCTCGAGGCCGTCGGCGTCAAGGTCGGCAAGACGCCGTCCGAGACCGCTCGCCTGATGCGGGAGATCCTCGACGCGCTCTGAGCCGTCACCGCACGCCCGACAGGGCCCGTCCCCGCGAGGGGGCGGGCCCTGCTCGCGTCCGGAGGCGGGCGGGCGCAGACGGTTGAAGCCGAAACCCGCCACTTCCGGTGTGAAACTCCGCACGGGAAGTGGCGGGTTCCCCGGTGCACCGGGGAACCCGCCACCCCTCGGCCGCGCTCAGCCCTGGGTGGGCGCGGGGCTGGCGGGTGCGGCCGGGGCCGTCGGCTCGGCGGGCGTGGTCGCCTCGGCCGGGGCGGGAGCGGCGGCGGCGCTGGCGACGACCTGCGCGAGGCGCTGGCGGGCGCGGTCGACGAGGGCGACGAACTCGGCGTCGTCCAGCGTCGCCTCGCCGGCGGGGACGAGGTTCACCTGGGTGACGAGCGCGCCCGCACGGGCGACGCCCATGAGCATCCGCACCGTGGCGTCCTCGCTCACGCGCACGTCGATGCTCCACACGAGGAGGCGCCCGTCGTCGTACGTCGCGTCGCCGATGAGCTCGGCGCCGGTCACGAGGTCCTGCTCCTGGCAGTCCGCGACGCGGCCCTCGATCGCGCCGACGAAGCCCTGGGCCACCTGGGCGTCCGCGAAGGTGCCGGTCGACTGGCTGAGGCCGAACGTGTCGGGCAGACCGGCGTCGGTGATGAGGAACGTGCGGGTGACGGGTGCGGCGATGCCCTCGCCCAGGAAGTTCGCGCGGTCGCAGACGGTCGCCGACTCGGTGCCCGTGGCGGGTGCGGCCGGACGGGTGCCCGACCACGGCAGCTCGACGCCGGGCACGGGCGGGAGGTCGACCACGTCGAGCAGGTACGGGTCGTCGCCGACGGGCAGCGGCAGGCGCGGTGCCAGGGCGGGGTCGCTCGCGCACTCCCCGCCGCCCTCGGCCCCGCAGACCCGGTTGACGCCGGTGGCCAGCAGGTTGGCCACGGTCGGGCCCGCGTCCTCCTCCGCGCCGACGGCCTCGGCGACCGTGACGGTGGTGATGTCCCCGGTGCGGGCCACGCCGGCCGTGACGATGCCGGCGTCCTCGCCGCTGCGGCGCAGCACGAAGGCCACGGCCTCGTCCCCCACGCCCTCCACGTCGTACGTCGCGACGAGCTGCGTGCGCGGGGTGGAGCAGCCCGCGAGCCACGTGGCCCACGTGCCGTAGGCGCCGCCGGCGGCCTCGGGGGTCCGGGACAGCTCGCTGGCCTGGTAGGCCTTGAGCGAACGGCCCTCCGCCGTCGTCGCCGAGAACGTCCGCACGAAGCCCACGAGCCCGTCGGCGTCGGCGTACCGCGCCTCCTGGCACGGCAGCCGGAGCCCGTCGCCCGGCGTGTTGTCGGTGGTCGTCGTGGTCCACGTCAGGTCGGGGCCGAGCGCCTCGACGTCCGAGGTGGGCAGGAGCGTGTCGACGGTGAGGGTGTCCGCCAGCTCCGGCGGCGTCAGCTGCGGGGGGTCGCCGGGCGTCCGGGCGTCGCGGTCCACCGACCGCGCCAGCGAGGTCGGGGTGCCGGCGTCGTCGTGCACGACGAGGCCCGACGCGCCGACCGCGACGACCGCGAGCGCGACGCCGACGACGGCGTGCGTGCGGCGGCGGCGTGACCCGGCCCGCCGGAGGATGGACGGGCGGGACCAGCGCGCGTCCGCCGTCGCCGCGTCGGCGGCGACGCCGAGGGTCGCGGTGACCTCCTCGGGCGTGGTGAGCCCGAGCGCCTCGGCGTACTCCGCCCGGCCGACGGCGACGTGGCGCGCCCCCTCCTCCAGCGTCACACCGGCCTCGCGGGCGGCGTCGCCCAGCGCGAGCCCGGCCAGCTCGGAGAGCACCAGCAGGCGCCGCGGGGCGCCGTCGAGCGCGGCGAGCGCCTCGAGCGTCGCGGTCACCTCGGGCGCGAGGCCCTTCTCGCGGTGCCAGGGGCGCGTGGTGGCGCGGCGCTGGGCGAGGGTCCAGGCGCGGGGCCGCACCTCCGACTCCGGGTCGCCGGAGGACGCGACCTTCGGCCAGTGGTGCCACGCCGCGACGAACGCCTCGCGCACGGCGCTGCGAGCCGCCGGCAGGTCGCCGGTGAGGAGGTAGGTCTGGGCCAGCAACCGGTCGCGGGCGTCCTTGTAGAACGCGTCGAACGCATCGGAGTCGGCCATGGCGGCGACCACGGTAGCCGACGCCGCGCCCGCCCCGGTCCGGCACCCGATCCGGGCGCGGGTCGGGCGCGGGCCGGGCACGGGCCGGGCACGGGCCCCGGTGCGGCGTGTCGGGCGAGGGCTCCCCGGTCGCCGGCCCGCCCGCCACGAGGATGGGCCCGATGACTTCCGTGCTCACCGGCCTCCGGTCCCGACCCCCCGCCGCGCCGGCGCCGCGCGGCCTCGTGCTCGTCGCGTCGGCCGGCGGCGCCGTGGCGGCGCTGTCGACGCTCGTGGTGGCCCTCGCGGTGGGCGTGGTCGGCTGGTTCGTCTCCGACGCCGGGGCGCACGGCCGGCCCTCCGGTGCGCTGCGCGTGGGCGCGCTGGGCTGGCTCACGGGTCACGGCTCCGGCGTCGACGTGCAGGGGACGCCGGTGACGGTGGTGCCGCTCGGCATCACGCTGCTCTGTGCCGTGGTCTGCTGGCGGCTCGGGCTGCGCACGGGCGAGACGCTCGCCGCCCACGGCCCGGACGCCCGCGCCATCGCCGCGGGGGAGCGGGACCTCGTGGTGCCGACGGCGGTCGGGCTGTTCGCCGCGTCGTACGTCGTGCCCGCCCTGCTCACCGCCGTCCTCGCCTCCGGGCCGGGCGACGGCGTCTCCCTCGCCGGCGTGCTCCTGTGGTCGCTCCTGCTCGCGGTCGGCGTCGGCGGCGCGGGGATCGCCGTCGGGTCCGGGCGCGCCGCGGTGTGGGCGGACCTCGTGCCCGCCGACCTGCGCGACGGCCTGGCCGCCGCCGTTGCCCTGGTGCTCGCGTGGGCCGTCGTCGCGGGCCTCCTGGCGGCCACGGCCCTCGCCCTCGGCCTCTCCGACGCCGCGTCCACCCTGTCGCGCCTGCAGACCGGACCCGGTACGGCGCTGCTCGTCGTCGGCCTCGCCCTGCTGCTCGTGCCCAACGTCGTGGTCATGGCCGGCGCCTACGGTCTCGGTCCGGGCTTCGCGCTGGGCACGGGCACCGTCGTGGCCCCGTCCGCGGTCGCCCTCGGCCCCGTCCCGGTGTTCCCGCTCGTCGCGGCCACCCCGGCCGAGCCCGCCCCCGGGTGGCTGGCCACCGTGCTGCTCGTCGCCCCCTTCGTGCTGGCGGCCGTCGTGGTCGCCCTCGTCCAGCGGGTCCGGCCCACCACCCGCCTGGAGGTGGGCGTGCTGCGCGGTGGAGCGGCCGGCGTGCTCGCCGGCCTCGCCCTCGGCGTCGTGGCCCGCCTGGCGGGCGGGGCCGTGGGGCCGGGCCGGATGGCGGAGGTCGGCCCGTTCGCGGGCGACGTCACCGTCCACGCCGTCGTCGCGCTCGCGACCGGCGGACTGGTGGGCGGGCTGCTCATGACGCTGCTGCAGCGCCGCGGCCTCCCGGCGGGCTGAGCCCCCCGCGGCCCCTAGACTCCCGGCCGTGCCCGACCAGCCCGACCAGCCCGCTCGCCTCGTCGTCCTCGTCTCCGGCTCCGGGACCAACCTGCAGGCGCTGCTCGACGCCGCGGCCGACCCGGCGTACGGCGCGCGGGTCGTCGCCGTCGGCGCGGACCGCGACGGCGTGGAGGGCCTGCGCCGGGCCGAGCGGGCCGGCGTGCCGACCTTCGTGGAGCGGCTGCGCGACCACCCCGACCGGGGCGCCTGGGACGCGGCGCTGACCGACGCCGTGGCCGCCCACGACCCCGACTGGGTGGTCCTGGCGGGCTTCATGAAGCTCGTGGGGCCCGCGTTCCTCGACCGCTTCGGCGGCCGCGTCGTCAACACCCACCCTGCGCTGAGCCCCAGCTTCCCGGGGATGCACGGGCCCGCCGACGCGCTGGCGTACGGCGTCAAGATCACCGGCGCGACCCTCTTCGTGGTCGACGCGGGCGTCGACACCGGCGTGATCCTCGCGCAGAGCGCGGTGCCCGTCCTCGAGACCGACGACGAGGAGTCGCTGCACGAGCGCATCAAGGTCGCCGAGCGGGCCATGCTCGTCGGGACGGTCGGGCGCCTCGCCCGCGAGGGGGTGCACGTCGAGGGCCGCACCGCCCGGTTCGGTGCGACGCCCGGAGCGGCGCCCGCCCCCGCCGTCGACTAGCCTGGGGCCCACACGACTGGCGCAGGTGGTCGACCACCAGGGAGTGCAGCAGCGTGCGCATCGACCGCCTGGGTGCGCACCGGATGTCCGCCTTCGTCCCCCACGAGGAGTTCCACCGTGAGCAGTCCCGACCAGGTCCCCGTGCGCCGCGCGCTCGTCTCCGTCTTCGACAAGACGGGGCTCGAGACCCTCGTCCGCGGCCTCGCCGAGGCGGGCGTCGAGCTCGTCTCCACCGGCGGCTCCGCCGCCCTCATCGCCGGCCTCGGCCTGCCCGTCACCAAGGTCGAGGACCTCACGGGCTTCCCGGAGTGCCTCGACGGCCGCGTGAAGACGCTGCACCCGCGGGTGCACGCCGGCATCCTCGCCGACCGCCGTCTCGACTCCCACGTCGCGCAGCTGGCCGACCTCGGGGTGGAGCCCTTCGAGCTCGTGGTCGTCAACCTCTACCCGTTCCGCCAGACCGTCGCCTCGGGCGCCTCGCCCGACGAGTGCGTCGAGCAGATCGACATCGGCGGGCCGTCGATGGTGCGCGCCGCCGCGAAGAACCACCCGTCGGTCGCCGTGCTGACGTCCCCCGCGGCGTACGACGAGGCGCTCGCCGCCGTCGCCGCGGGCGGCTTCACGCTGGCCCAGCGCAAGCAGCTCGCCGCGCAGGCGTTCGCCCACACCGCGGCGTACGACGTGGCCGTGGCCGAGTGGTTCGCGGGTGCCTACACCGCCGCGACCGACACCGACGCAGCGGGCTGGCCCGCGTTCACCGGCTCCGCGCTCACCCGCTCGGCGGTGCTGCGCTACGGCGAGAACCCGCACCAGTCGGCAGCGCTCTACGTCGACGGCACCGGCGGCCTGGCCGAGGCCGAGCAGCTGCACGGCAAGGAGATGTCCTACAACAACTACGTCGACACCGACGCCGCCCGCCGGGCGGCGGCCGACTTCGACGAGCCGGCCGTGGCGATCATCAAGCACGCCAACCCGTGCGGCATCGCGGTCGGCGCCGACGTCGCCGAGGCCCACGCCCGGGCCCACGCCTGCGACCCCGTCTCCGCGTTCGGCGGCGTCATCGCCGCGAACCGCCCGGTCTCCGTGGCGATGGCCGAGCAGGTCGCCGAGGTGTTCACCGAGGTCGTCGTCGCCCCCGACTTCGAGCCCGGCGCCCTCGAGGTGCTGACCCGCAAGAAGAACATCCGCGTCCTGCGCTGCGCCGCCGACGCGGAGCGTCCCCCGCTCGAGGTGCGTCCCGTCTCCGGCGGCCAGCTCGTGCAGCAGGCCGACCGCCTGCAGGCCGAGGGCGACGACCCGTCGACCTGGACGCTCGCGACGGGCGAGGCCGCCTCCCCGGAGCTGCTCGCCGACCTCGCCTTCGCGTGGCGCGCGGTGCGCGGCGTGAAGTCCAACGCCATCCTGCTCGCCAAGGACGGCGCCTCGGTGGGCGTCGGCATGGGCCAGGTCAACCGCGTCGACTCGTGCCGCCTCGCCGTCGAGCGGGCCGGCGACCGGGCCCGCGGCTCGGTGGCGGCCTCCGACGCGTTCTTCCCCTTCGAGGACGGCCCCCAGATCCTCATCGACGCGGGGGTGGCGGCGATCGTGCAGCCCGGCGGCTCGGTGCGCGACGAGCTCACGATCGAGGCCGCGAAGGCCGCGGGCGTGACGATGTACCTCACCGGCACCCGCCACTTCGCCCACTGAGCAGCCGACGAGACGAGGAGGACGACATGACCGCGCAGAAGCTCGACGGCAGCGCCACCGCGAAGGCGATCAAGGGCGAGGTGGCGACCCGGGTCGCCGCCCTGGCGGAGAAGGGCGTCGTGCCCGGGCTGGGCACCGTGCTCGTGGGCGACGACCCCGGCAGCCGCTGGTACGTGAACGGCAAGCACAAGGACTGCGCCGAGGTCGGTATTGCCTCGATCCGGGTCGACCTGCCGGCCACGGCGACGCAGGCCGAGATCGAGGAGGCCGTGCGCGGCCTCAACGAGGACCCCGCCTGCACCGGCTACATCGTGCAGCTGCCGCTGCCGCGGGGCATCGACGAGAACCGCGTGCTGGGGCTCGTGGACCCGGCGAAGGACGCCGACGGCCTGCACCCGACCAACCTCGGCTGGCTCGTGCTGGGTGAGGACGCGCCGCTGCCGTGCACGCCGTACGGCATCGTCGAGCTGCTGCGCCGCCACGGCGTGGAGATCGCCGGCGCCGAGGTCGTGGTCGTGGGCCGCGGCGTCACCGTGGGGCGCCCGCTCGGCCTGCTGCTCACCCGCCGCAGCGAGAACGCGACGGTCACGCTGTGCCACACCGGCACGCGCGACCTGGCGGCGCACGTGCGCCAGGCCGACGTCGTGGTCGCGGCGGCCGGCGTGCCCGGCATCATCACGGCCGACATGGTCAAGCCCGGCGCCGCCGTGCTCGACGTGGGCGTCTCGCGCGTCGACGGCAAGATCGCCGGCGACGTGGCCGACGACGTGTGGGAGGTGGCGGGCTGGGTCTCGCCCAACCCGGGCGGCGTGGGTCCGATGACACGCGCCATGCTGCTGGCGAACGTGGTGTCGCTGGCCGAGAGCCGGGTCTGAGCGTCGTGGTCCTGCCGGGCTCCCGCGCCGACGACGGTACGCCGGACCGCGCCCGCCGCCGGTTCCTGCCGGCGCACCTCGGGGGGTACGCCTACCTCGTCGTGATGCTGCTGTGCGGCATCGGGCTGTGGGTGGTCGTCGCGGGGGAGTGGCGCACCGGCGTCCGCTGGATCGCCGCCGCCCTGCTGGGCGGCGGCACGGCCCGGCTCGTTCTGCCGGCCGGCCAGGCGGGGATGCTCGGCGTCCGCAACCGCTTCACGGACGCCAGCCTGCTGCTGGCCGTCGGTGCGGCGCTGCTCCTGCTGGCCGAGGACATCCCGGAGCAGCCGGGCGCCTGAGCGCCCGGCTGCTCCCGGCAGTTGCTCCCGGGAGCCTCAGACCAGGCCGAGCTCGGTGACCGCCTGGCGCTCCTCCTCGAGCTCGGCGACCGAGGCGTCGATGCGGGCGCGGGAGAAGTCGTCGATCTCCAGGCCCTGGACGATCTCCCAGTCCCCGTCGCGCGTGGTGACGGGGAACGACGACACCAGGCCCTCGGGCACGCCGTACGAGCCGTCGGAGACGACCGCCATCGACACCCAGTCGTCGGCGGCCGAGCCGAACAGCCAGTCGCGGGCCGCGTCGATGGTGGCCGAGGCGGCCGAGGCCGCCGAGGAGGACCCGCGCGCCTCGATGATGGCCGCGCCGCGCTTCGCGACGGTCGGGATGAAGGTGTCGGCGATCCAGGCCTGGTCGTCGACGACCTCGGCGGCGTTGCGACCGCCGACCTCGGCGTGGAAGAGGTCGGGGTACTGCGTCGCGGAGTGGTTGCCCCAGATCGTCATGCGGCGGATCTCCGAGACGGGCGACCCGGTGCGCTTGGCCAGCTGGGCCAGCGCGCGGTTGTGGTCGAGGCGCGTCAGCGCGGTGAAGCGCTCGGCGGGGATGTCGGGGGCGTTGCGCTGCGCGATGAGCGCGTTCGTGTTCGCCGGGTTGCCGGTCACGCCGATGCGCACGCCGTCGGCGGCGACCTCGTTGAGGGCCTTGCCCTGCTCGGTGAAGATCGCGCCGTTGGCCGAGAGCAGGTCGCCGCGCTCCATCCCCTTGGTGCGGGGCCGCGCGCCGACCAGCAGCGCGAGGTCGACGCCGTCGAAGACCTTCCGGGGGTCGTCGCCGATCTCGACGCCGGCCAGTCCCGGGAAGGCGCAGTCGTCGAGCTCCATGACGACGCCCTCGAGCGCCCCGAGCGCGGGCGTGATCTCCAGCAGCCGCAGCTCGATCGGCCGCTCGCCCGTCAACGCCCCGCTGGCGAGCCGGAACAGCAGGCTGTAGCCGATCTGGCCGGCGGCCCCGGTGACGGCGACCTTGAGGGGGGACGTGCTCACATGGACTCCTGGGGTGCGAGGCGGACGGGACGGCCGGGCGGCGCGGGCGCGCCCGGTCGCGACGCTAGCAGCGTCGTGGGCGGACGGCGAGACCTGCGTCACGTGCCGGGGCGCGCTGGCATGCTGGCCCCCATGACCCCTCCCGTGTCGCGGCGGGGCGTCCTGGCCGGCGCGGTCGCGACGCCCGCGGCCCTGCTCCTGGCCGCCTGCGGGACCGGCCCGGCGACGGCCCCGCCGTCGGGGGTCGACGAGCTGACCGTGCCCACCCCGACGCCCGACCCGGTCGACTTCGTCACCGACGTCGACAACCCCTGGTGGCCCCTCGTGGGCGGCACCGCGCGGGTGTACGCCGACGCGACCGGCCGCCGGCTGCGGCGCACCGTCGCCGGCGCCCCGGAGCAGGTCGGCGGCGTCCCGGCGACCGGCGTGCGCACCGAGGCGGTCGCCGCGACGTGGGGCACGCGCGCGCTGCCGCCGGAGCGCACGGCGTGGTTCGCGCAGGACCGTCGCCGCAACGTCTGGCTCGTCGGCGGCACCCTCGCCGACGGCTCGCGCTGGGAGGCCGGCCGCGACGGCGCCGAGGCGGGTCTCGTCGTCACCGGCGTGCCGCGCGTGGGGGACGGCTACGTGCGCCTGTCCGTGCCGCGCCTGGCCGGGGAGCGGGTGCGCGTGCAGGAGGTGGGGGAGCTCGCTCCCGTCGCGGGCCAGGAGCTCGAGGTGCTGCTGCTGGAGGTCACGACCGACGGCCCGGCGCGGGACGAGGGGCGGCCCCGCGCCGCCCGCCGGGGCGAGGAGCTGCTGGCCCGGGGCGTCGGGCTGGCCCGCTTCGAGGAGCCGGGCTCGACCTGGACCCTCCTCGGGCCGTGACACCTCGGGGGCGACCTGCGACGCTGTCACCGGGCGTCAGGTGCCGTACGCGCGTCAGGTATCTTGACGTCGAGAGATTCTTCCGACCGCCTCGAGAGCTCAGGAGTCGACCACGCCCATGGCCAAGATCATCTACACCCACACCGACGAGGCGCCGCTGCTCGCGACGTACTCCTTCCTGCCGATTGTCGAGGCCTACGCCGCGACCGCGGGAGTGGACGTGGAGACGCGTGACATCTCGCTGGCGGGCCGCATCATCGCCCAGTTCCCCGAGCGCCTGACCGAGGAGCAGCGTCTCGACGACGCGCTCGCCGAGCTCGGCGAGCTGGCCACGAAGCCCGAGGCCAACATCATCAAGCTGCCCAACATCTCCGCCTCCATCCCGCAGCTGAAGGCCGCGGTGAAGGAGCTGCAGGAGCAGGGCTACGACCTCCCGGCGTACCCGGAGAACCCGACCACGGACGAGGAGCGGGAGATCCGCGCCAAGTACGACAAGGTCAAGGGCTCCGCCGTGAACCCCGTGCTGCGCGAGGGCAACTCCGACCGCCGCGCGCCCGCGTCGGTCAAGGGCTACGCCAAGGCCCACCCGCACCGCATGGGTGCGTGGAGCGCCGACTCCAAGACCAACGTGGCGACGATGGGCAAGGACGACTTCCGCTCCAACGAGAAGTCGGTGGTGATCCCCGCCGAGGACACCCTGCAGATCGTGCACGTCGGCACCGACGGCGCCGAGACCGTCTTCAAGGACGCGGTGCCGGTGCTCGCGGGCGAGGTCGTCGACGCCACCTACATGGACGTCGCCGCGCTGCGTCGCTTCCTGACGGAGCAGGTCGCGCGCGCCAAGGCCGAGGGCGTCCTGTTCTCCGCCCACCTCAAGGCCACGATGATGAAGGTCTCCGACCCGATCATCTTCGGCCACGTCGTGCAGGCGTTCTTCCCGACGCTCTTCGAGCAGTACGGCGAGCAGCTGAAGGCCGCGGGCATCTCCCCGAACGACGGCCTCGGCGGCCTGCTGAGCGCGGTCGAGACCCTGCCCGAGGGCGACGCCATCAAGGCCGCCGTGCAGCAGGGCCTGGCCGACGGCCCGGCGCTGGCGATGGTGGACTCCGACAAGGGCATCACCAACCTGCACGTGCCGAGCGACGTCATCATCGACGCCTCCATGCCGGCGATGATCCGCACGTCGGGCCACATGTGGGGCCCGGACGGCGAGGAGGCCGACACCCTCGCGGTCATCCCCGACTCCTCCTACGCGGGCGTCTACCAGACGGTGATCGACGACTGCCGGGCCAACGGCGCGTTCGACCCCGCGACCATGGGCTCGGTGCCCAACGTCGGCCTCATGGCCAAGGCGGCGGAGGAGTACGGCTCCCACGACAAGACCTTCGAGATCCCCGCCGCGGGCACCGTCGAGGTGCGCAACGGTGCGGGCGAGGTGCTGCTGAGCCACGACGTGCAGCCGGGCGACATCTGGCGCGCCTGCCAGACGAAGGACGCGCCCATCCGCGACTGGGTGAAGCTGGCCGTGACCCGCGCCCGCGCCACCGGCGTCCCGGCCGTCTTCTGGCTCGACGAGACCCGCGCCCACGACGCCAACCTCATCGAGCTCGTGAAGAAGTACCTGTCCGAGCACGACACCGAGGGCCTGACGATCGAGATCATGGCGCCGGCGGAGGCGACGGCGTACTCGCTCGAGCGGATCCGCCGCGGCGAGGACACCATCTCGGTGACCGGCAACGTGCTGCGCGACTACAACACGGACCTGTTCCCGATCCTCGAGCTCGGCACCTCGGCCAAGATGCTGTCCGTCGTGCCGCTGATGAACGGCGGTGGCCTCTTCGAGACCGGCGCCGGCGGCTCCGCCCCGAAGCACGTGCAGCAGCTCGTCAAGGAGAACTACCTGCGCTGGGACAGCCTCGGAGAGTTCTTCGCCCTGGCCGCCTCCTTCGAGCACCTGGCGACCTCGACCGGCAACGCCCGCGCCCAGGTGCTGGCCGACACCCTCGACCGGGCCACGGGCACGTTCCTCAACGAGGACAAGTCGCCCACGCGTCGCGTCGGTGGCATCGACAACCGCGGCTCGCACTTCTACCTGGCGCTCTACTGGGCCGAGGAGCTGGCGGCGCAGACCGAGGACGCCGAGCTGGCCTCCGCGTTCTCGGCGCTCGCGACCTCGCTGCGCAGCGACGAGGAGAAGATCGTCGGCGAGCTCGCCGCGGTGCAGGGCAGCCCGGCCGACATCGGGGGCTACTTCCGCCCCGACCCGGCCAAGGCCGAGGCCGTCATGCGCCCCAGCGCCACGCTCAACGCCGCCGTCGCGAAGCTCCACGACGCCGTCGCGACGCTCTGAGCCGACCCCCGCGCGCGGGGACACGGGTACGACGCACTCCACCGGGTGCGGTCCGCAGTTGCGGGCCGCACCCGGTGCGCGTCTCCGGCCCTGCCCGCGGGCCGGCGTTCCGGGGGCGCCCCGGGCTGGAGCCGTCGGGGATGATGGCGCGGTGAGCGCGCGTCGTACCCCCTGGTCCCGGGCCGTCCCCTCCGCCCCGGCGCGACCGGGGCCGCGGTCCGCGGCGGTGCTGTCCGGCCTCGTCCTGTCCGTCGTCGCCCTCGCCGGGTGCTCCGAGGTCGAGACGGCCGTGCGCGACGCCGCCTCCGACGCCGGGTGCAGCCTGGCGCAGGACGCCGTGGACGGCGTGACCCGCCAGGCGCACGAGGCCACCGACCGGATCGGCGTCGACCCCGCCCGCGCGGAGCGCGAGCTGACCGCCCTGCGCGACGGTCTCGCCACCGCGGAGCGGGGTCTGTCGGGGGAGCTGCGCGGCCACGTGGAGGACGCGCGCACCGCGCTCGACGCCCTCGTGACCCAGGCCCGCGCGGGCGCCGAGGGTGCCGTCGACGAGCAGGCGGTCGCCGAGGCCGAGGCCCGGCTCGACACCGCGGTCGGGGAGATCACCACCGTCTGCTGAGCCGGCGGCGGGGAAAAGGGGAGGCGGAGCGTCGGTGCGGCGCCCTACGGTCGATCCCGACATGAGCGGCGCCGACACCATCACCCCCTCCACCCACCCCGCGACCGACCCGTCCCCGGGCCGGACCGCCGGTCCCACGGACACCCCGGGCGGCGCCCGCGGCGGTGCCGGGGGCGAGGCCCGGCCGCCGCTCGCCCGCACGGTCGACGCGCGCCGCCTGCGGGCCCCCGCGACCGCGGTCGCGCTCGTGCTGTCGTTCCTCGGCGCGGTGGGGGAGACCCTGGGCACGGTCGTCGCCGGTCGCCTCGCGGCGGGCCCGAGCGGCACCCTGGTGACCGTGCTGGCCGCCTGCCTCGTGGGCGGCGCGGCGCTCGACTCGGTGGGCCGCGTGCTGTGGGCCGGTGTCGTCGACCGCGCCGAGGGGCGCCTGCGCGACGACCTCCTCGACGCCGCGCTCCACCAACCGCTCGCGACGCTGTCGGAGCAGGCGGTCGGCGAGGTCCTCGACCGGGTGGACGACGACACCCACGACGTCGGCACGCTCGTGCGCCGCCAGGTGTGGGAGGCGCTGCGCACGGTCTTCGCCGCCGTGCCGATGTGGGTCGTGGCGGGCCTGACCTGGTGGCCGGCGTGGTTCCTGTTCCCGGTCGTCGGCACGATCGCGGTGCTCTCGGTCCGCCCGCTGCTGGCCGACCTGACGCGTCGCAAGGTCGAGGAGGAGGTGGCCTGGACCGACCACGCCGCCGCCTTCGAGGAGGGCGTCGCCGCACGCGACGACCTGCGCACCTCGCTGGGCCAGGCCCACGTGCTGCGCCGCACGAGCGAGCTGGCGGCGCGGGTGCACGCCAAGATGGCCGCGGTGGTCGCCAGCCAGGCCGCGATCGCCCTGCGCACGGGGGTGCTGCTGCACGCCCTGCTGGCCGGTACGGCGATCACCGGCGTGGCGCTCGTCGTCGACGACTCCCTGTCGGTCGGGCGCGTCGTCACCCTCTTCCTCGTGACGACCACGTTCGTCGGCCAGGTCGACCAGATGGCCCGGCACATCCCCGACCTGCAGGCCGGCCTCGGCGCGCTCGTGCGGCTGCGCCAGCTGCTGGGCGCGGAGCGCGAGCCCGAGGGCGGGGCGCCGGTGCCCGCCGACGCGGACCTCGAGCTGCGCGGCCTGACGTTCGCCTACGAGGAGGGCACGTTCGCGCTCGCGGACGTCTCGCTGCACGTGGCGTCGGGCCGCACGTGCGCGTTGGTCGGTCGCTCCGGCTCGGGCAAGTCCACGCTCGCGGCGCTGGTCTCGCGGGCGCACGAGCCGCCGCGCGGCAGCGTGCTGCTCGGCGGCGCGGACGTGCGCGACCTCGACCTGGAGGACCTGCGCCGCCGGGTCGGGGTCGTCACCCAGCGCACCGAGATCCTCGCGGGCACCCTGGCCGAGAACATCGCCCTCTTCGCCGACGTGCCGCGCCGGCGGCTGGAGGAGGCGGTCGACGAGCTCGGCCTCGGCGGCTGGGTCGCCGGCCTGCCGGCCGGCCTCGACACGCCCCTCGGGCCCGGCGGCACCAGCCTGTCGGCGGGCGAGGAGCAGCTCGTCGCCTTCGCGCGCCTGCTCGTGCGCGACGTGCACGTCGTCGTGCTCGACGAGGCGACGGCCCGCATGGACCCGGTGACCGAGGAGACCGTCGTGCGGGCCGCGGACCGGTTGCTCGCGGGCCGCACCGGGCTGCTCGTCGCCCACCGGCTCTCCACGATCGCCCGGGCCGACCTCGTGGCCGTGCTCGACCACGGCCGGGTCGTGCAGCAGGGGGAGCGGCGCACCCTCGCGCGGCAGCCCGGCCCCTTCCGCGACCTGCTCGAGGCGGCCCAGGAGGTGGAGCCCGAGGTCGGACCCGCCGCGGCGAACCCGGGGACCCCGGGGACCCCGGCGAGGCCGACGGCCCCGGCGGGAGGCGCGGCCCCGGTGGGCGGGGTACGGCGGCAGGGCGAGCCCCTCGGCCGCCCCGAGCCCGGCGACGGGCCGAGCCTGGCGCGGGGCATCCTGTCGGCGATCACCGTGCGCCCGGCCTGGGGACTGTTCGCAGCGGTCCTCTTCCTGCTGTCCGCGCTGACGGGCGCGTTCGGCGCCGTCAGCGCCTTCCTGTGGGGGCGGGTCGTGCAGGACGTCGCCGGGGACGGCGGGGGGATCCCGTGGCCGCTCCTCGCGCTGCTGGCGGTGAGCCTGCTCGCCGGTCCGCTGCTGCTGACCGACGCCGTGCGCCGCTACCCGCGCTGGTGGATCGAGGTGCTGCTGCGGGTGCGCACGACGGTGCTCCTCGGGCAGACCGCGCAGGAGCGGCTGCCGCGCACGCCGCCCGGCGAGGTGGCGGGCCGGGCCCTCGACGCCGACCGGTACGCGCGGTACGCCGACCGCTGGGTCGACCTGGTCAACGCCCTCGTCATCGTCGTCGTGACCACGGTGCTCGGCGGGAGCCTGCTGGCCGGTGCCGTGCTGCTGGCCGTCATGGTGGCCTCGTCGCTGGCGTCCTCCTTGGGCCGCCCGCTGGCCGGCCGCTCGGCGGCTGCCGCGGCCACCGCCCGCGCCGGGTTCGGGCGCTCCCTCGTCTCGGCCCTCGACGCGGCGCGCACCGTCAAGCTGGCCGCCGCCACCCCGGCCGTGCAGCGCCACCTTCGGGCCGTCGACGGTGGCCGGGTGGACGCGGCCGTGCGCGAGCACCGGGTGCAGGCCGCGCTCGACGGGGTGCCCCTCGTCGTGGTGCAGGGCGGGGTCGTGGCCGCCTGGGGCATCCACCTGGCCGGCGGGTGGGACCTGGCGACGGCGCTGCTCGTCTCGGCGGCCGTCACCGGCTTCGACTACTTCGGCCTCGTCGCGGGCTGGGTGATCACCGAGGCGCCCGGCACCCGGGCGTGGCAGCGCGCCACGAGCCGGTTCGCCGGCGGGACGGACCTCGTGCGCCTCCCGCCGGGCGTCGACCTGGTGCGCGGCACGGCGCCCGCGCCGCCGCCCGTGGTCCGGGAGCCGCTGCGCACCCTCGAGCTGCGCGGGTTCGCGGCCGTCCACGACGACGGCACGCGCGGCGTCGTGGACGTCGACCTCACCGTGCGGGCCGGCGAGCTCGTGCTGCTGCTCGGGCAGGTCGGGTCCGGGAAGTCGAGCCTCCTGGGCGCCGTGGCGGGCCTCGTCGACCACACCGGCACCCTGCGCTGGAACGGCCGGCCCGTGGGCGACCCGGAGCACTTCCTGCGCCCCGCGCAGGTCGCCCACGTCGCCCAGGTGCCCCGGGTGCTGTCGGGCACCTTCGACGACAACGTGCGGCTCGACCACGACCGGGCGGTCGGCCCGGCGGTGACGACGGCGCGCCTGGGCCCCGACGTCGAGGCGGCCGGCGGACCCGACGCGCTGGTCGGGCACCGCGGCGTACGGCTGTCCGGGGGACAGGTGCAGCGCCTGGCGCTCGCCCGGGCTCTGGCCTGCGAGCCGGAGCTGCTCGTCGCCGACGACGTGTCGAGCGCGCTCGACGCCCGCACGGAGGTCGAGCTGTGGCGGGGGCTGCGCGAGCGGGGCACCACGGTGCTCGGCGCCACCTCGAAGCGGGCGGCGCTCGTGCAGGCGCACCGCGTGGTCGTGCTCGTCGACGGCGCGGTGGTCGCGGACGGGCCCTGGGCGGACCTGTCCGCCCGGTGGGGCCACCTCGCCGGATGAGCCCCGGACGGGGGGCCTCGCGAGGCCGGGCGCGAGGTCCGGCGCGAGGTCCGGCGCGCGGTCCGGCGCGCGGTCCGGCGCGCGGTCCGGCGCGCTGCGTCGGTGGCGCAGGTCACCGCGGCGACGAGGAATCGCCGTCGCGGCCCCGCGAGTTGCAGCATGAGTGCCGATGACGACCTCGACCTCCACCCCGCCGCCGTCCGACCGCGACCTGCCCCACGACCGCGAGGGTGCCGCGGACGGCACCGTCGTGGACGCCGGCCCCGCAACGGCCGCCCCGGCGGCGGACGCCCCGCTGTCCGGCGGACGCCTCGCGCTCGCCATCGTGGCGCTGGCCATGGGCGGCTTCGCGATCGGCACGACCGAGTTCGTGACGATGGGCCTGCTGCCCGACATCGCGCGGGGCATCGACGAGTCGATCCCCACCACGGGGCACATCATCACGTCGTACGCGCTCGGCGTCGTCGTGGGCGCCCCCCTCATCGTCGCGCTCGGCGCCCGCCTGCCGCGGCGCGAGCTGGCCGTCGGCCTCGTGCTGGCGCTCGGTCTCGGCAGCGCGTTCACCGCGCTGGCCAGCGGCTACCTCCCGGTGCTGCTCGCCCGCTTCGTCGCCGGCCTCCCGCACGGGGCGTACTTCGGGGTCGCCTCGCTCATCGCCGCCTCCCTCGTGCGGCCCGACCAGCAGGGGCGCGCGATCAGCGGCGTCATGGTGGGCCTGTCCGTCGGCACCGTGGCGGGCGTGCCGGCCAGCACGTGGCTCGGCCAGGAGGTCGGGTGGCGCAGCGCCTACTGGTTCGTGCTCGCCCTGACGATCATCACCGCCGTCCTCGTGCTCCTCGCCGTGCCCCACACCCCGGGCGACCGCACCGCCACGGTGCGCCGGGAGCTGTCCGCGCTGCGCCGCCCCGCGGTGCTGTACGCCGTCGCCACCGGCATGGTGGGCTTCGGCGGCATCTTCGCGATGTACAGCTACGTCGCGCCGCTCATCACCGACGAGACCGGGCTGGCGAAGAGCGCCGTGCCGGCCTTCCTGCTGGCGTTCGGCGTGGGCTCGGTGCTGGGGTCGTGGCTCGCCGGCGTGCTGGCCGACTGGAACGTGGAGCGCTCCGTCGTCGGGGCGTTCGTCGTCTCCGTCGTCGTGCTCGCCCTCGTGGTGCCGCTCGCCGGCAGCGTGGTCGCGATGGTGGCGATCGTCTTCGTCGTGGGCCTGCTCGGCTCCGTGCTGGCGATCAACCTCCAGGTGCGCCTCATGCAGTCGGCCGGGGACGCGCAGATGCTCGGCGCTGCGCTCAACCACTCGGCGCTCAACATCGCCAACGGCCTCGGCGCGTTCCTCGGCGGCCTCGTCATCGACGCCGGCCACGGCTACCGCGCCCCGAGCCTCGTGGGTGCCGGTCTGGCCGCCGGTGGGCTCCTCATCTTCTGCTGGTCCCTGGTCGCCCGCCGCCGGGCGACGACCGCCGTCTAGGCCCGACCGGGCCCCGCGGGCCCCGTCGGGCCCTCGTCGGGTCCCGCCCGAGCCCGGTGCGGGGCGCCCGCGGCCGGGTGGTTGAATCGTGCGCATGTCTGCGCAGACCCAGGAAGCCTCGTCCCCGGGCGGGTCGCTGCCGCGGGTCCTCTCGGGGATCCAGCCGACGGCCGACTCGTTCCACTTCGGGAACTACCTCGGCGCGCTGCGGCAGTGGGTGAGCCTGCAGGAGGACCACGAGCCGTTCTACATGGTGGTCGACCTCCACGCGATCACCGTCGAGCACGACCCGCGGCTGCTGCGCGAGCGCACCTACCGCTCCGCCGCCCAGCTGCTCGCGATGGGCGTCGACCCCGCCCGCTCGTCGCTCTTCGTGCAGTCGCACGTGCCCGCCCACGCGCAGCTGGCCTGGGTGCTCAACAGCATCACGGCATTCGGCGAGGCGCGGCGCATGACGCAGTTCAAGGACAAGTCGGCCAAGGGCGGTGAGGGGGCGGCGAGCGTCGGCCTCTTCACCTACCCGATCCTGCAGGCGGCCGACATCCTGCTGTACCGACCGGCGTACGTGCCCGTGGGGGAGGACCAGCGCCAGCACCTCGAGCTGACCCGCGACCTCGCCCACCGGTTCAACACCCGCTACAAGAAGACGTTCCGCCTGCCGGAGCCCTACATCCTGCGCGAGACGGCGAAGATCTACGACCTGCAGAACCCGACGGCGAAGATGAGCAAGTCGGCGTCCTCGCCCGCCGGCATCATCGACCTGCTCGACGAGCCGAAGGTGAGCGCGAAGAAGATCCGCTCCGCGGTGACGGACTCCGAGGCCGTGGTGGCGTTCGACCCCGAGGCCAAGCCCGGGGTGTCGAACCTGCTGTCCATCTTCTCGGCGCTGACGGGCCGCGGCGTGCACGAGATCGCCGCCGACTACGAGGGCCGGGGGTACGGCGACCTCAAGGGCGACCTCGCCGACGTCGTCGTGGCGTTCGTGACGCCGCTGCGGGAGCGGACCCTCGAGCTCCTCGACGACCGGGCCCGCCTCGACGAGGTGCTGGCCGCGGGCGCGCAGCGGGCCCGCGAGGTCGCGGACCGCACGCTCGCGGACGTCTACGAGCGCGTCGGCTTCGTTCGACCCCTCGGCTAGGGTCGACGCCGTGCCCACGATCGGAGTAGCCCTCGCGATCCCGGAGCCCTGGGGGGCCCAGCTCCAGGACTACCGCCGTTCCCTGGGGGACGCCACCGCGGACCTCATCCCCACCCACGTCACCCTCATCCCGCCGACCGAGGTCGCCGCGGACGAGCTCGCGGCCGTGTCCGACCACCTCGCGGCGGTCGCGACGCAGCACCGCGGCTTCCGGGTACACCTGCGCGGCACCGGCACGTTCCGTCCGGTCTCCCCGGTGGTGTTCGTGACGGTCGCGGAGGGCATCGCGGAGACCGAGCAGCTGGCCGCCTCGCTGCGGCGGGGCCCGCTGGAGGTGGACCTCAGCTTCCCGTACCACCCGCACGTCACGGTGGCCCACCACCTCGACGACGACCGCCTGGACCGCGCGTTCAAGGAGCTGGCGGCCTTCGAGTGCGTCTTCGAGGTGGCGATGTTCCACCTCTACGTCCACGACGAGAGCACCGGCTGGCGCCGCAGCGACGACTTCGCGCTGCAGCGACGGGACGGCTGAGGTGGCCGGCCCGAAGGAACGGGTCGTCGTCTGGCTGGCCGAGCAGCGCACGGCCCACCCGTGGCTCGACCACGTGGTGCGGATGCAGCGCCACTACGGGGCGGTGAAGGGCAACACCCAGGCCGGGGCCGTCACCTTCTTCGGGTTCCTCTCCTTCTTCCCCCTGCTGGCGCTGGCGTTCTTCCTCGTCGGCTACCTGGCGCGCATCTACCCGGACGCGCAGCAGGACCTGGTCGACGCCATCTCGGGCATCTTCCCCGGGATGATCGGCTCGGACGAGGGCCAGATCTCCATCGCCGACTTCGAGGAGGTGGCGGGCACCGCCGGGGTCATCGGCCTGCTGGGCGTCCTCTACTCGGGCCTGGGGTGGCTCTCGGGGCTGCGCGAGTCGCTCATGGTGGTGTTCGAGGAGCCGGCGAAGGAGCAGCCGAGCTTCCTCAAGGGCAAGCTGCGCGACCTGCTGACGCTCCCCGCCATCGGGGTCATCCTGCTCACCAGCGTCGCGATCTCCAGCGGCGTCAACGCGTTCTCCTCGGAGGTGCTCGACCTCGTCGGGCTGGGCGACGAGCTCTCGTGGCTGCTGCGCGTCATCACCGTCGTGATCGGCATCGGCGCCAGCTCGCTGCTCTTCACCGCGATCTTCACGTTGCTCGTCAAGCCCGACATCCCGCGCTTCGACCTCTGGAAGGGCGCGCTGCTGGGCGCCGTCGGCTTCGAGGTGCTCAAGCAGGTCGCCGGCGTGCTCCTCAGCGCGACCAAGGGCCAGCCCGCCTTCCAGGCCTTCGGCATCGCGCTGATCCTCCTCGTGTGGATCAACTACTTCTCCCGGGTGGTCATGTACGCCGCCTCCTGGGCGCACACCTCCACGTCGGCCCGGCTGCGCCGCGAGCACGCGGCCGCGCTCGAGGAGGCCCGCCTGGCCGCCCTGCGGGTCGACCTCGACAAGGACGACGAGCGGGAGCTGACCACCAACCAGGTCGCCGCGCGGTCGTTCGCGCTCGGCGCCGGCACCGTGCTGGGCTTCCTCACCCTGCTGCGGCGCGCCCGCTGAGGCGTGGCACGATGACCCCTCCGACGAGGTGAAGGGGTCCGGGATGAGGTTCGAGCGCAAGCACGCCGTGCTCCTGCTGGCGGTCGCGGTGTGGAACGTCGTGACCTTTGGCAACTTCGCGCGCAACCTGGCCTCGGCGTGGTCCGCGGGGGAGGAGCGCGCCACCGGCTACTGGGTCGCCCACTCCGTGCTCGTGGTCGTCAACCTGCTCATCGCGGCCGTCCTCGGCCGCCTCGGGCTCCAGGCCCTCAGGGCCACCCGCCGGGAGACCACGACCACCCCGTGACCTCTCCGTGACCTCTCCGTGACCTTCGTGACCGCTCCGTGACCTGAGCCGGCCGCTCACGGGACCGGTGACGGGCACGCCGTACCCCCGGCGGACGTCGAACGGCCCGCCCGGGGGGAGTCCCCGGACGGGCCGAACGTCACGTCGTACGACGCGGGAGCCGCCTCAGCGGCCCTTGACCATCGCGGTGCGGAGGTCCTTGTTGAGCTGGCTGATGACGTCCAGCGGGATCTCCTTGGGGCACGCCGCGGCGCACTCGCCGATGTTCGTGCACCCGCCGAAGCCGTCGTGGTCGTGCTGGCCGACCATGCCGATCACGCGGGAGTAGCGCTCCGGCTGACCCTGCGGCAGCTCACCGAGGTGGGTGATCTTCGCGCCGAGGAACAGCGAGGCGGAGCCGTTCGGGCAGGCCGCGACGCAGGCGCCGCAGCTGATGCAGGTGGCGACGTCGAAGGCGCGGTCGGCCTTCTTCTTCTCCACCGGGGCGGCGTGCGCGTCGGGCGCGGAGCCGGTGTTGGCGGAGATGTAGCCACCGGCCTGCACCATGCGGTCGAGCGCCGAGCGGTCCACGCACAGGTCCTTGAGCACGGGGAACGAGTCCGCGCGCCAGGGCTCGATCGTGATCTCGTCGCCGTCCTTGAAGGACCGCATGTGCAGCTGGCAGGTCGTGGTGACCTCCGGGCCGTGCGCCTCGCCGTTGATCATCAGGCCGCACATGCCGCAGATGCCCTCGCGACAGTCGGAGTCGAACGCGATCGGCTCCTCGCCGGTCGTGTTCAGCTTCTCGTTGAGGACGTCGAGCATCTCCAGGAAGCTCATGTCCTCGGAGACGCCATCGAGCTCGTAGGTGTGCATCGCTCCGGCGGTCGCCGTGTTCGGCTGGCGCCAGATCTTCAGGGTCAACTTCACTTGTAGCTCCGCTGCTTCATCTCGATGGCGGTGTAGATCAGGTCTTCCTTGTGGAGCACGGGCTGGCCGTCCTCGCCCCCCCACTCCCAGGCGGCGACGTAGGCGAACTCGTCGTCGTGACGCAGCGCCTCGCCGTCCTCGGTCTGGGACTCACCGCGGAAGTGGCCGCCGCAGGACTCGCGGCGGTTGAGGGCGTCGATGCACATGAGCTCCCCGAGCTCGATGAAGTCGGCGACGCGGCCGGCCTTCTCGAGGCTCTGGTTGATGCCGTCCGCCGTGCCGAGCACCTTGAGGTTGCTCCAGAAGTCGGCCTTGAGCTCGCGGATCATGTCGATCGCCTTGCGCAGGCCCTCCTCCGTGCGCTCCATGCCGCAGTACTCCCACATGATGTTGCCGAGCTCCTTGTGGTAGCTGTCGGCGGAGCGGGTGCCGTTCATCGACATGAAGGTGTTGATGCGGGCCTCGACGGACTCGCGGGCGGCGACGACCTCGGGGTGGTCCTCCGGGACCTTCGGGAACGGGCCGTCCGCGAGGTAGTCGCGGATGGTGTTCGGCAGCACGAAGTAGCCGTCGGCGAGACCCTGCATCAGGGCCGAGGCACCGAGGCGGTTCGCGCCGTGGTCGGAGAAGTTGGCCTCGCCGGTCACGTAGAGCCCGGTGATGTTCGACTGCAGGTCGTAGTCGACCCACAGGCCGCCCATGACGTAGTGGACCGCGGGGTAGATGCGCATCGGCACCTCGTACGGGTCCTCGCCGGTGATGCGGGCGTACATGTCGAACAGGTTGCCGTACTTCGTCTCGACCGCCTCGCGACCCATGCGCGCGATGGCGTCGGCGAAGTCGAGGTACACCCCGCGGCGGAAGTCGCCGACGACCGGGCCGACGCCGCGACCCTCGTCGCAGACGTTCTTGGCCTGGCGCGAGGCGATGTCGCGGGGGACCAGGTTGCCGAAGCTGGGGTAGATCCGCTCCAGGTAGTAGTCGCGGTCCTCCTCCGGGATGTCCCGCGGGTCCTTGTCGCAGTCCTCGCGGTTCTTCGGCACCCAGATGCGACCGTCGTTGCGCAGCGACTCCGACATCAGGGTCAGCTTCGACTGGAAGTCGCCCGAGACCGGGATGCAGGTGGGGTGGATCTGCGTGTAGCAGGGGTTGGCCATGTAGGCGCCCTTGCGGTGCGCACGCCACGTGGCGGTGACGTTCGAGCCCATCGCGTTGGTCGACAGGTAGAAGACGTTGCCGTAGCCGCCGGTGGCGAGCACGACGACGTCCGCGAGGTGCGTCTCGATCTCGCCGGTCACCATGTCGCGCGCGATGATCCCGCGGGCACGGCCGTCGACGACGATCAGCTCCAGCATCTCGTGGCGCGTGTACTGCTTCACCGTGCCGGCCGCGACCTGGCGCTCCATGGCCTGGTAGGCGCCGATGAGCAGCTGCTGGCCCGTCTGGCCGCGGGCGTAGAACGTGCGGGACACCTGCACGCCGCCGAAGGAGCGGTTGTCGAGCAGGCCGCCGTACTCGCGGGCGAAGGGCACGCCCTGCGCGACGCACTGGTCGATGATGTTCGCGCTGACCTCGGCCAGGCGGTACACGTTCGACTCGCGGCTGCGGTAGTCGCCGCCCTTGACCGTGTCGTAGAAGAGGCGGAACGTCGAGTCGCCGTCCTCCTTGTAGTTCTTCGCCGCGTTGATGCCGCCCTGGGCCGCGATCGAGTGGGCGCGGCGCGGGGAGTCCTGGTAGCAGAAGGACTTCACGTTGTAGCCGGCCTCGCCGAGCGTGGCGGCGGCGGCGCCGCCGGCCAGGCCCGTGCCGACCATGATGATGTCGAGCTTGCGGCGGTTGGCCGGGTTGACCAGGCGGTTCTCGAACTTGCGGGTGGTCCAGCGGTCCTTGATGGGACCCGTCGGCGCCTTCGCGTCGACGAGCTTGTCGCCGAGCACGTAGTAGCCGTGGGCGTCGTCCGACTTCTGCTCGGGAGCGACGTTGAGCGGGGCGAGGCCCTCGTGGAGGGTGGATCCAGCCATGGTCGGGACTCCCTTACTTCTCGATGATGCCGAAGAGCACGGCCAGCGGGACGAGCGAGAAACCGCCGGCGACGACGACGGCCAGCACCAGGCCGGCCTGCTTCGCCCGGCGACGCGCCGCGGCCGTGTTGGTGTAGCCCAGCGTCTGGATCGCGCTCCAGGTGCCGTGGTGGAGGTGGAGCGCGAGCGCCACCATCGCCACCAGGTAGATCACCGTGAGCCACCAGACCTCGAAGGACTCGACCATCAGCGTGTAGGGGTCGCCCGCGGCGCTGCCGGTCTCGCCGGTGGCCACGTTCACCTTCCCGAAGCTGAAGTTCACGAGGTGCCAGATGATGAAGAGGAGCAGCGCCGCCCCGCCCCAGCGCATGGTGCGCGAGGACAGCGAGGACGCCACGTTCTTCTTGACCTGGTAGCGGGTGCTGCGGGCCCGGCGGTTGCGGTTCGTCAGGAGCACGGCGGCCACCACGTGGGCCACGAGGGCCACGAGCAGCACGGTCCGGGCGATCCAGAGGAAGCCCTCGTACGGCAGGATCGGCTCGCCGAACTCGCGCAGGTGGTGCGCGTAGTCGTTGAACTTGTCCTGGCCGGAGAACGCCTTCAGGTTCCCGTACATGTGCGCGAGCACGTACGCGACGAAGAGGAGCCCGCTGGTCGCCATCACCAGCTTCAGCGCGATGGTCGAGCGTGTCGACCTGGGAGGAGAGACAAGGGTCGGGGTTGCCACGACCGGAACGCTACTCCCCCTACCAGGGGGTCAGTAACGAAGGTCGACCTCACCTCGTGTGACATATCCCCTGTTACCGACACGTTAACGATGGGGTACGGGCAGACCCCTCCCTGCGGTCCCCCCGGGGCCGCGGGTCAGGCCGGCGCGAGGTGCGGGGCGTCGAGGACCGACGCGTAGTGCCGCTCGACGAGCTCGTCCACGGCGTCGTGCCAGGAGCGCTGCAGCGCCAGCTCGCGACCGTGGGCACCCATGAGGCCGCGGTGCCGGTCGGCCGTGACCGCCTCGACGGCGTCGCGCAGGCCGCGGGGCGTGGACGGGTCGAACAGCAGCCCGGACTCCAGGTGGGCGACCACGTCGCGGGCGCCGCCGGTGCGGGCGGCGACGACGGGTACGCCGGACGCGGCCGCCTCGCGCAGCGTGTGGGCGCACGTGAGGTGCTCGCCGGGGTGCACGAGCACGTCGAGGGAGGCGACCGCGGTCGTCAGGTCGCCGGCGGTCAGCGGTCCGGCGAGCTTGGCGCCGGGGCCGGTGACCCCGGCCAGGCGGTGGGTGAGCCACTCCCGCTGCGAGCCCTGGCCCACCACGACGAGCCGGGTGCCGGGGACGGCGGCGACCTCGGGCAGACGTCGTACCCCGTGGTCCTTCTCGAGCGCGCCGACGTAGCCGACGACGACCCGCGGGCCGCCCCGCGACCGCGCCTTCGCCCACTTGTCGTGCAGCCACTCGTCGCGCAGGGCGGGGGTGAAGGCGGCGGTGTCGACGCCGGGGGACCACAGGTGGGCGTCGACGTCGAGGGCCGCGAGCCGGTCGACCATCCACCGGGCGGTGACGAGGACGCGGTCGGCGCGCTCGGCGACCTTGGCCTGCCACAGCGGGGCGGCCAGGTCGCTCACCGGGGTCTGCTGCACGACGACGGTGGGCACGTCGAGTCGCCGGGCGTGCTTGAGGGCCTTGCGGCCGATGGTCGGGCCCAGCTCCAGGCTCGAGGTGACGTGCACGAGGTCGGGGGCGAAGCCCTCCAGGGCCGCCCGCACCTGGCGCCCCGGCTTGTCCAGGGCCCGCACGCGCACGATCTCGACCCCGCGGTACGACGTCAGCCCCGGCGCCGGCGCGACGAGGCGCACGGTGTGGCCGCGGTCGACGAGCCGGTCGAGGAGGTTGCGCACCGTCGTGGTCGTGCCGTCGGTGGCCGGGTAGAAGGACTCGGTCACGAGCGCGATCCGCATGAGTCCGAGAGTGGGAGGACGCCACGACGGGGGAGTGGCCGCGGCGTGACCGCCGGGTGAACGGGCCCGCGGGCCGCGGTGCCTGATTCGTGGGACCCGGTGTCGCGACGTCCGTCACACCTTCTATGGTTCGCACCATGACCGAAGTGGAGGGTGGGCTCGACGAGCCGACCGAGCTGCAGCCGGAGCAGGGCGCCCTCGCGCTCGCGGACGCCGCGACCGACCGGTGGACCCGTGCGGACTGGGAGGCCGAGGCCGCGCGCGTCCTGCGCAAGGCCCGTCGCCTGGGCGAGGACGACCCCGACGAGCTGGTCTGGCAGCGGCTGACGCGCCGCACGCTGGACGGCATCGAGGTCACCCCGCTGGGCACGCCGGAGTCCGTGGCCGACCTGGCGACGCAGGGCCGCCCGACCCGCACGGGCCCGTGGGACGTCCGCGCGCACCTCGGCGCCGTCGGCCTCGACGCCCGCGCCGGCAACGAGACGCTGCTCGCCGACCTCGAGGGCGGCGTGACCTCGCTGTGGCTCACGGTCGACGCCGCCACGGACCTGCCCGCCCTGCTGGCCGGGGTCTACCTCGACCTGGCCCCGGTCGTGCTGGACGCGCCGAGCGACCCGGTCGGCGCGGCCCGCGCCTTCCTCGCGTACCTCGAGGCCACGGAGCCCGCGGCCGGCACCAACCTCGGCGTCGCCGCCCTGGCCCCCGAGGACGCGCTGCTGGAGGTCGTCGGCCTCGCCCGCGAGGCCGGTGTGCTGGGCGTCGTCGTCGACGCCACCGTCGTCCACGACCGAGGGGCCTCGGACGCGCAGGAGCTGGCCTGGTCGCTGGCCGCCGGCGCCCGCGTCCTGCGGGTGCTGACCGGTGCGGGGGTGCCGCTCGCCGAGGCGGCCGGCCTGGTGGAGTTCCGCTACGCGGTCACCGACGAGCAGTTCCCCGGCATCGCCAAGCTGCGGGCCGCCCGCCGCCTGTGGGCCCGCCTCGTCGAGCTGAGCGAGGACGTCGAGGGCGAGGCCGCCGCGGTGCAGCAGCGCCAGCACGCGGTGACGAGCCGGCCCATGATGAGCCGCTACGACCCCTACGTGAACATGCTGCGCACCACCGTCGCCGCGTTCGCCGCGGGCGTCGGTGGCGCCGAGTCGGTGACGGTGCTGCCCTTCGACTCCCCGCTGGGCCGGCCGGAGGCCTTCGGCCGCCGCATCGCGCGGAACACCTCCCACCTGCTCATCGACGAGTCCCACCTCGGGAAGGTGGCCGACCTCGCGGGCGGCGCCTACGCGGTCGAGCGCCTCACCGACGACCTGGCCCTCGCGGCGTGGGCGCTCCTGCCCCGGCTCGACGCCGCGCTGCAGTCCGGCGGCCTCGACGGGCTCGACGCCGTCGTCGAGGAGCTGGTCGCGGCGACGGTGGCCGAGCGGGAGCAGCAGGTCGCGACGCGCAAGCGCCCGCTCACGGGCCTCTCGGAGTTCCCGAACCCGGCCGAGGTGCTTCCCGAGCGCGAGCCCGACGGCGCCTGGGACGGCGTGCGCCCGTACGGCGCGAGCTTCGAGGCCCTGCGCGACGCCCCGGCGGCGCGACCGGTCTTCCTCGCCACGATGGGCACGGTCGCGGCGCACACCGCCCGGGCCACGTTCGCCAGCAACCTGCTGGCCGCCGGCGGCATCGCCGTCGAGGTGGCGGGCCCGACCGACGGGCCCGACGCGCTCGTCGCGGCGTACACGGCGGCGGGCAGCCCGCCCGTGGTGTGCCTGGCCGGGTCGGACGCGACGTACGCGGAGTGGGGGGAGCAGGCCGCCGCGGCGCTGCGGGAGGCGGGAGCCACCCGCGTCGTGATCGCGGGCAGGCCGACCGACCACACCGACGACTCCTGCGCGGTGGGCGTGGACGCCCTCGCGTTCCTCACCCGGACGAGGGAGCACCTGGCATGAGCGTTCCGAAGAGCTTCGAGGGCCTCGACCTGCGCGGCGGCCGGGCCGTCGCGCCGCCCACCGACGGCGAGGCGTGGACCTCCCCGGAGGGCATCGAGGTCAAGCCGGCCTACGGCCCCGAGGACGTGGCGGGCCTCGACGCGCTCGACACGTGGCCGGGCCTGAGCCCGTTCCTGCGCGGGCCGTACCCGACCATGTACACGACGCAGCCGTGGACCATCCGGCAGTACGCCGGGTTCTCCACCGCCGAGGAGTCGAACGCCTTCTACCGCCGCAACCTCGCGGCCGGCCAGAAGGGCCTCTCCGTCGCCTTCGACCTCGCCACCCACCGCGGCTACGACTCCGACCACCCGCGCGTGCGCGGCGACGTCGGCATGGCCGGCGTGGCGATCGACTCGATCTACGACACCCGCACGCTCTTCGACGGCATCCCGCTCGACGAGATGAGCGTGTCGATGACCATGAACGGCGCCGTGCTGCCGGTGCTGGCCCTCTACATCGTCGCGGCCGAGGAGCAGGGGGTGGCGCCGGAGAAGCTGGCCGGGACCATCCAGAACGACATCCTCAAGGAGTTCATGGTCCGCAACACCTACATCTACCCGCCGTCGCCGTCGATGCGGATCATCTCCGACATCTTCAGCTTCACGTCGGCGCGGATGCCGCGGTTCAACTCGATCTCCATCTCCGGCTACCACATGCAGGAGGCCGGGGCGACGGCCGACCTCGAGCTGGCCTACACGCTCGCGGACGGCGTGGAGTACATCCGCGCCGGCCTCGAGGCGGGGCTCGACATCGACGTGTTCGCGCCGCGGCTCTCCTTCTTCTGGGCCATCGGCATGAACTTCTCGATGGAGGTCGCCAAGCTGCGCGCGGCCCGCGCCCTGTGGGCCCGGCTCGTGCGGCAGTTCGACCCGAAGAACCCCAAGTCGCTGTCGCTGCGCACCCACTCGCAGACCTCCGGGTGGTCGCTGACCGCCCAGGACGTGTTCAACAACGTGGGCCGCACCTGCATCGAGGCCATGGCCTCGACCCAGGGCCACACCCAGAGCCTGCACACGAACGCGCTCGACGAGGCCATCGCCCTGCCGACCGACTTCTCCGCGCGGATCGCGCGCAACACCCAGCTGCTGCTGCAGCAGGAGTCGGGCACGACGGGAACCATCGACCCCTGGGCGGGCTCCTACTACCTGGAGCGCCTCACCCACGACCTCGCCGAGCGCGCCTGGGCCCACATCTCCGAGGCCGAGGCCGCGGGCGGCATGGCGCAGGCCATCGAGCAGGGCATCCCGAAGATGCGCATCGAGGAGGCGGCGGCGCGCACCCAGGCGCGCATCGACGCCGGCGCCCAGAAGGTCATCGGCGTCAACACGCACCGCCTGGCCGCCGAGGACAGGCTCGACGTCCTCAAGGTCGACAACGACGACGTCTACCGCCGCCAGGTCGCCAAGCTCGAGCGCCTGCGCGCCGAGCGCGACGACGACGCCGTGCGGCGCTCGCTGGAGGCCCTGACGAACGCGGCCGGCTCGCAGCCCGGCCCGGCGCTGGAGGGCAACCTCCTCGCGCTCGCCGTGGACGCGGCGCGGGCCAAGGCCACCGTCGGGGAGATCTCCGACGCGCTGGAGAAGGTCTACGGGCGCCACCAGGCCGTGATCCGTACGATCTCGGGCGTGTACCGCGACGAGTCGACGCTGGGCGAGGACGGCAGCGGGCCCGTGCGGCGCGTGCTCGCGGAGACCGCCGAGTTCGAGGAGGCGGAGGGCCGGCGCCCGCGGATCCTCGTCGCCAAGATGGGCCAGGACGGTCACGACCGCGGCCAGAAGGTGATCGTCTCCGCGTTCGCCGACATGGGCTTCGACGTCGACGTGGGGCCGCTGTTCTCCACGCCCGAGGAGGTCGCCCAGCAGGCGGTGGACGCCGACGTGCACATCGTCGGCGTCAGCTCGCTCGCGGCCGGCCACCTCGTCCTCCTGCCGGCGCTGCGTGCCGCGCTCGCCGAGCAGGGCCGCGACGACATCATGGTCGTCATCGGGGGCGTGATCCCGCCCGACGACGTGCCGACCCTCAAGGAGATGGGCGCGGCGTCGGTGTTCCTCCCGGGCACGGTGATCGCCGAGTCGGCGCTCGACCTGCTGGCCAAGCTGCGCGAGCAGCTCGGCCACGGCTGACCCGGCGTGCCGTCCGTCGAGGAGCTGCTCGAGGGCATCCGCTCGGGACGCCGCGCCGCGGTGTCCCGGGCGATCACCCTCGTGGAGTCGTCCCGCCCGCAGCACCGCGAGCAGGCGCGCGAGCTGCTGACCGCGCTCGCCGGTGACGCGGGCACGGGGGACTCGGGCGGCCCGGGCGGCCCAGGCGGCTCGGGCGTCGTGCGGGTCGGGATCTCGGGCGTGCCCGGGGTGGGCAAGTCGACGTTCATCGAGGCGCTGGGGTCGCGGCTGACCGCCGAGGGCCACCGCGTGGGCGTGCTGGCCGTCGACCCCTCCAGCGTGCGGACCGGCGGGTCGGTGCTGGGGGACAAGACCCGCATGGGCCGCCTGGCCGCCGACCCGGGCGCGTTCATCCGTCCCTCGCCGTCCGCCGGGACGCTCGGCGGTGTCGCCCGGGCGACCGTGCAGGCCATGGCGGTGCTCGAGGCGGCGGGGTACGACGTGGTGCTCGTCGAGACGGTCGGCGTCGGGCAGTCGGAGATCACCGTGGCCGGGATGGTCGACACCTTCCTGTTCCTCACGCTGGCCCGCACCGGCGACCAGCTGCAGGGCATCAAGAAGGGCATCCTCGAGATCGCCGACGTCATCGCGGTCAACAAGGCCGACGGCGACCGCGAGCAGGAGGCGCGCGTCGCGGCGCGCGAGCTCGCCGGCGCGCTGCGCCTGGTGCGCGGCCACGACGAGTGGGCGCCCCCGGTGGTCACGTGCTCCGGCCTGACCGACGTGGGCGTCGACGACCTGTGGCAGCGCGTCCTCGGCCACCGCGACCACCTCGGCCCCGAGGGCCTGCGGCGCAAGCGCGCCGAGCAGCAGCTGGAGTTCACCTGGGCGCTGGTGCGCGACGAGCTCGAGCAGCGGCTGCGGCACTCCCCGGCGGTCCGTGCCGTGCGTGAGGACGTCCGCGCGGCCGTCCTCGCGGGGGACCTGCCGGCCACCGTCGCCGCCGACCGGATCCTGGCGGCGTACGACGCCTGAGGGGCGCGACGCTAGGGTCAGCCCTCGTGCACGCGACCTCCCAGATCCTGACGGCCCTCGCCGACGAGCTGGTGGCCCTGCGCCGGGACATCCACGCCCACCCCGAGCTGTCGTGGAACGAGCAGCGCACGACCACGCTCGTCACCGACCGCCTGAGCGCCGCCGGCATCCGCCACGAGCGGCTGTCCCGCACGGGCGTCATCGCCGAGGTCGGCACCGAGGGCCCCGTGGTCGCCCTGCGCGGCGACCTCGACGCCCTGCCCCTGGAGGACCGCTCGGGCCTGCCGTGGGCCAGCACCGTCACGGGCGTGGCGCACGCCTGCGGGCACGACGTGCACACCTCGGCGCTCCTCGGGGCGGCCCTGACGCTGCAGGAGCTGCACCACCGCGGGGAGCTGCGCGGGCGGGTGCGGCTGTTCTTCCAGCCCGCCGAGGAGGTCATGCCCGGCGGCGCGCTCGAGGTCGTGGCGGCCGGCGGGCTCGAGGACGTCGTCTCGATCTTCGCGCTGCACTGCGACCCCTCCGTCGACGTCGGCCAGGTGGGGCTCCGGGAGGGGCCCGTGACCGGGGCGGCCGACTCCCTCGTCGTCCACCTCAGCGGACGCGGCGGCCACAGCTCGCGGCCGCACCTCACCGAGGACCTGACCTTCGCGCTGGGCAAGCTGCTCACCGAGCTGCCGGCGGTGCTCTCGCGCCGGATCGACCCCCGGGCCGGTGCGAGCGTCGTGTGGGGCCACGTCGAGGCCGGCGTGGCACCGAACGTCATCCCCGTCGAGGGCCGGATGTCCGGCACGGTGCGGATGCTCGACGTCCAGGCGTGGGCGAGCGCCGAGGAGGTGGTGCGCCGCGCCGTGGGTCAGCTGGCCGAGCCGTACGGCGTGGAGGCGGTCGTGCACTACACCCGGGGCGTCCCGCCGGTCGACAACGACCCGGCCGCCACCGCCGTGCTGCGCCGGGCCGCACTGACGGTCCTCGGTCCGGACGGCGCCGTGGCGACCGTGCAGAGCCTCGGCGGCGAGGACTTCGGGTGGTACCTGCGGCACGTGCCGGGCGCCCTGGCGCGGCTGGGCACCCGCACGCCGGGCGGGCGCACCTACGACCTGCACCAGGGCGACCTGGTGGTGGACGAGCGGGCCATCGGCATCGGCGCCGCCCTGCTGGCCGAGACCGCCGTCGAGGCGCTCGCGGCCGCCTCCGCCTGACCTCGGACGTCGCCGTGGGCGGACCGACGAGCGTCTGACCGCTCTGCCGGCGTCCCGCAGACCCCGGAACATCACCCTCCGGTAACGAAGCGGCCATTCTCGGCCAACCGGTTCGCCCCGCCTACCACCACGAACTAGGGTGCGACGGTCGCGCCCGAGCGGATGGGCGCCCGATGCCCAGGAGGCAACCCCGTGAAGAGAAATGTTCGCATGGCCGCTGTGCTCGGAGCGTCGCTGACCCTGCTCCTCACCGCCTGCGGCGAGCGCGCGGACGAGGGTGGCTCGGACTCGAGCGGGTCCTCCTCGCCGTCGGAGACGCGCGAGGCCTCCGACGAGCAGTTCCCCGACTTCCTGGCCTGCATGGTGTCCGACTCCGGCGGCTTCGACGACCAGTCGTTCAACGAGACGTCGTACGCGGGCCTGCAGAGCGCCGCCGACATCTACGGCGTGCAGACCGCCGAGGCCGAGTCGACCGACCCCTCGCAGTTCGCGGACAACATCCAGGGCCTCATCGACGAGGGCTGCAACCAGATCACGACGGTCGGCTTCCTCCTCGGTGACGCGACGGCCGCCGCGGCGGCGGAGAACCCCGAGGTCGACTTCGCCATCGTGGACTTCGCCTACGACGCGCCGAGCGAGAACGTGAAGGGTCTCGTCTTCGACACGCTCTCCCCGTCGTTCCTCGCCGGCTACACGGCGGCCGCGACCTCCGAGTCCGGCGTCGTCGGCATGCTCGGCGGCCAGAACATCCCGACCGTGACCGACTTCATGGACGGCTTCGCCCAGGGTGTCGAGTACTACAACGAGGAGAAGGGCGCCGACGTCCAGGTCCTCGGCCAGGACTCCTTCACCGACAGCTTCGAGGACCAGACCGCCGGTCAGTCCATCGCGCAGCAGCTGATCGGCCAGGGCGCCGACGTCATCTTCCCCGTGGCCGGTCCGGCCGGTCTCGGCGCGCTGCAGGCGGCGCGCGACGCGGGCGCCTGGGGCATCTGGGTCGACACCGACGGCACCGAGTCGACGGAGTTCGGTGACATCCTGCTGACCTCCGTGGTCAAGGGCATGGACGTGGCGGTCGAGACGGCGATCTACGAGTCCGCCAGCGACACGTTCACCAACGAGGTCTTCGTCGGTACGCTCGAGAACGAGGGTGTCGGTCTGGCCGAGTTCGGCGCGGACGTCAGCGACGAGACCGCGAGCGAGATCGACGACCTGCGCCAGCAGCTGATCGACGGCGAGATCCAGCTCGACGAGTGACACGGGGGTGGCGCGCGCGGCGCGCCACCGTCCAGTGATCACGACCTGATCAACGACCGTGGGTCGGGGGGCCGCAGCGTGCTGCGGCCCCCCGACCTGCGGCTGTCCCGGGAGTCCCCATGCGTCTCGAGATCCACGGCCTCACGAAGAGGTTCGGCACCTTCACGGCGAACGACGCGATCGACCTCGTCGTCGAGCCGGGGGAGGTGCACTGCCTGCTCGGCGAGAACGGTGCTGGCAAGTCGACCCTGATGAACATGCTCTACGGCCTGCTCGAGCCCACCGAGGGCAGGATCCTGCTCGACGGCGAGCCCGTCTCGTTCTCGGGGCCGGGCGACGCGCTCGCCGCCGGCATCGGCATGGTCCACCAGCACTTCATGCTGGTCCCCGTCTAGGGGTGGCGGGCCACGACCTGGCGCAGCGCCGACTCGGCCTGGCTCTCGATGAAGTCGCGGTAGTCGTCGACGGCGAAGTGGGCCTTCGCGGTGTCCTTCACCTGCCACACGACGATCGCGGAGACCTGCACGGGGGAGCCGTTGCGCTCGTTGACCTTCAGCGTCTCGGTCTCGAAGTTGAGCACCCGCACCGGCACCTTCGGGCGCAGCGTGAACGGCACCGTCCACGCGAGGCCCGTCCGGCGGATCGTGCCGAGGTAGTTGCCGAAGAACACCACCACGCGCGTCTCCCCGGGTGCCACCACCGCGAAGCCGGTCGACACCACGAGGGCGGCCAACAGGACCAGCACGCCCAGGCCGGTCAGCAGCGCGCCGGCGGCCCCCGGGTCGTCGGTCAGCCGGACGAGCCCGGCCACCAGGGCGGCCGTGCCGCCCGCCAGCATCAGCACGAACAGGCCCAGCACGGGCCAACCGCCGACGGCCGGGCTGCGCCGCTCGTCGATGTCGAGTCGCGTCTCGTCCTCGGTGATCGCCATGGTCGTCCCCCTCCTCGGCCGGCGTCCCTCGCCGGCCCTCGGGGAGAATCTAGCAGAGTGATAGCACTTTGCTAGAGCCGGCTCAGGGGAGCAGCAGCACGACGGTCTCGGCGACGCACGCGGGCTTGGCCTCGCCCTCGATCTCGATCGTGTAGCGCAGGAGCGCCTGCTTGCCGGCCGGGAGGTCGGCCACGTCGCCGAGCGCGACGTGCGCCCGCACGCGGCGCCCCACCAGCAGCGGCTGGGGGTACCGCACCTTGTTGACGCCGTAGTTGAGCTTGGCGCCGGGCGTCTCGAACGAGAAGACGAGGCTGCCGAGCCACGGCACGAGCGACAGCGTCAGGTAGCCGTGGGCGATGGTGCCGCCGAACGGGCCGGCGGCCGCGCGCTCGGCGTCGACGTGGATCCACTGGTGGTCCCCGGTCGCCTCGGCGAAGGTGTCGACCCGCTGCTGGTCGATGGTGACCCACTCCGACGTGCCGAGCTCCTCCCCGGCGGCGGCGGCGACCTCGTCGAGCGTCGTGAACGTGCGCATGCTGGCTCCTGTCGGGCTGGTGGGGGCTGGTGGGGGCTGGTGGGGGCTGGCGGGGTGGTGCGTCGATTCCCGCTCGGGACCCTAGCGGCTGAGAGGATGAGCCATGGCCGAGACCACACCCCCCTCCGCCCCCGCCCCGCTGACCCGGGAGCTGGTGCGTCGCGCCCCCAAGGTGCTGCTCCACGACCACCTCGACGGCGGCCTGCGCCCCTCCACGATCGTCGACCTCTCCGCCGAGATCGGCCACGAGCTGCCGGCCGGCGACCCCGCCGGGCTCGCGGACTGGTTCGCCGAGTCGGCGGACTCCGGCTCGCTCGTGCGCTACCTCGAGACCTTCAGCCACACGGTGGCCGTGATGCAGCGCCGCGACGCCATCACGCGCATCGCCCGCGAGTGCGTCGAGGACCTGTCCGAGGACGGCGTCGTCTACGCCGAGGTCCGCTACGCACCCGAGCTGATGACCGAGCAGGGCCTGACGCCCGACGACGTGGTCGCCGCGGTGCAGGCCGGCTTCGACGAGGGCATGGCGCTCGCCGCCGAGGCCGGTCGACCGATCGTCGCGCGCCAGATCCTCACCGCGATGCGCCACCAGGCGATGTCGCGCGAGATCGCCGAGCTCGCCGTGGCCTGGCGCGACCGGGGCGTCACCGGGTTCGACATCGCGGGCGCCGAGGCGGGCTACCCGCCCACCCGCCACCTCGACGCGTTCGAGTACCTGCGCCGCGAGAACGCGCACTTCACCATCCACGCGGGCGAGGCGTTCGGGCTGCCGTCGATCTGGGAGGCCCTGCAGTGGTGCGGCGCCGACCGGCTCGGCCACGGCGTCCGGATCATCGACGACGTCGAGGTCGGTCCCGACGGCCAGGTGCGCCTGGGCCGCCTCGCCAGCTACGTGCGCGACAAGCGCATCCCGCTCGAGATGTGCCCCAGTTCCAACGTGCAGACGGGCGCCGCGCCCTCGATCGCGGAGCACCCCATCGGCCTGCTCGCCGACCTCCGCTTCCGGGTCACCGTCAACACCGACAACCGGCTCATGAGCCGGACGTCGATGACCGACGAGATGTGGCTGCTGCACACCGAGCTCGGCTTCGACCTCGACCGGCTCGAGTGGCTGACGACGAACGCCATGAAGTCGGCGTTCACCCACTACGACAAGCGCTACGCGCTCATCACCGAGGTCGTCAAGCCCGGTTACGCGGCACTGCGGTGACGCCGGCCCGGCGGCGCGCCAGGGGGAGGGCGCGTCGTACCGGTGCCCGGCGGGGGTCGCCGCCCGCGGTGAGGGTCGGCAGCACGCCGCCCCACACGTGCGGCCACCCCAGCGCCCGCGCCTCGCTGCGCGTGACCTGCCCGCGGGTGACGCGCACCGTGCCGCCGCGCCCCGGCTGGTAGGCCACGAGGTGGTCGTCGGCGACGTCGAGCACCAGCACGACGTGGCGCGGCAGCAGCCGGGTGCCGACGTAGAGCGGCACCGGGTGGCCCGCGTCGACGGCCGCGGTCATCCGCTCCCAGAAGTCGACCCCGCGCGGGGTCCAGGCGTACGTCGTGCCCGGTCGCCCCGAGACCAGCCGCAGGTGGCGCGCGAGGGCCCAGGGCGCCGTACCGAGCCGGGCCGGCCACGGCAGCTGGGTCTCGCCGGCGAGCCGGGCCCCGGCCGTCACCCGCTGCACGGCGAGCGCCTCGGCGTGCAGCCGGGGCAGGAGGTCGGCGTCGCCGAGGACCGCGGCGGCGTACGCCGGGGAGTGGTGCAGATGGGCGGCCACCAGGCAGCAGGACCCGCAGGTCGTGCCGTCGGGCTGGCGGAACAGCTCCAGGGCCGCCCCGAGGGAGGAGCGGGCCGCCGGCGGGCGGGAGTCGGTGGCGGCGACGAGGTCGCGCAGCGCCGCGAACGCGTCGTGCGTGGAGGCCGGCGTCGCGCCCCGCTCCACCGCGTGGGCGACGACGTCGCGCTGCGCCCGGGCCAGGGCCAGGCCGCGGCGCAGCAGCACCAGCGGCGGCTTGCGCCGCTCGTGCAGGTCGCGGGTCAGGCGCCGCCAGAAGGTCACCGCGGGCGGCTGGGTCAGGCAGTACGCCGCGGCGAGCAGCCCCCGCTCGGCGCACGCCGCGATGACGTCGGCGGCGAAGATGCCCTCGGCCACGAACAGCGGCGACCCGCCGAGGTCGAGCACCCGGGAGCCCGTGCGCCCGTTGGCGGCGATGTCGTAGACCGGCACCTCGGCCCGTCCGTCGCGGCACAGGGCCTCCAGGGCCGCCATCGCGTCGTCCGGCAGCCAGGAGTCGGGGTGGTCCCAGTCGACGAGGCCGGCGTTCGCGCCCTCGGTGATGTGCGGCAGCGCCGGGTCGTCACCGTCGCGGTAGAAGTCGTCGAGCCGCAGGACGGGCAGGCCCAGCCGCTCGGCCAGGCGGGACTTGCCCGAGCCGGAGGGGCCGGCGAGGACGACGACCCGGGCGGTCGGGGGAGCGGTGGTCACGGGCGGCCGGTCCGTTCTCGGGCGGTCTCGGGCGGTCTGGCTCGGTCGTCGCTGGTCGTCGTCGGCTCAGTAGGAGCCGGTGGACGGGCCGCCGCCGAGCAGCGCGCGGCTGCCGGAGACGCCGAGGCGCGTCGCGCCCGCGGCGACCATCGCCTGCGCCTGCTCGAGGGTGCGGACACCGCCGGAGGCCTTGACGCCGACACCCGGGCCGACGGTCTCGGCCATGAGCCGGACGGCGTGCTCCGACGCCCCGCCGGCCGGGTGGAACCCGGTGGAGGTCTTCACGAAGTCCGCGCCGACGCCCGCCGCCGCGTGGCAGACCGCGACGATCGCCTCGTCGGGCAGGGCCGCCGACTCGATGATCACCTTGAGCACCGTGGGGGCGGGTACGGCGGCACGCACGGCCGCGATGTCGGCCCGCACGTCGTCGTACCGGCCCTCGATCGCGGCACCCACGTCGATGACCATGTCGACCTCGTCGGCGCCGTTGGCGACGGCCTCGGCCGCCTCGGCCGCCTTGATCGTCGACGTGTGCTTGCCGCTCGGGAAGCCGCAGACGACGGCGACCGCGAGCCCGGCGGGCACCTCGAGCGGGAGCATCGAGGGCGAGACGCAGACCGAGTAGGTGCCCAGCTCCGCGGCCTCGGCCACGAGGGCGTCGACGTCGGCGCGCGTCGCCTCCGGCTTCAGCAGCGTGTGGTCGATGAGGCGGGCGATCTCGGCGGGGCTCGCGGCGGGGGTCTCGGCGGTCACCGGGTCAGCATAGGTGCCTGCGCCGCCGCCCCCGCCGGGCGGGCGCTCAGAGCCCGGCGGCCTCGCGCACGCCCTGCTTCAGGGCGTCGAGGCGCTGCGTGGCGACGATCCGGGCGGCCGCGACGCCGTCCTCGGCGCCCGCCTCGACCGGTACGACGACCTCGAGGTAGCACTTGATCTTCGGCTCCGTGCCGCTCGGGCGGACGATGACGCGCGCGCCGTCGGCGAGCCGGTAGCGCAGGCCGTCGGTGGGGGGCAGCTCCGGCGTGCCGAGGGCCAGGTCGGTGGCCTCGAGGACCGCCAGCCCGCCCAGCTCGGCGGGCGGGCTGGCGCGCAGGCGCGCCATCGCGTCGCGGATGACGGCGAGGTCCGCCACGCGCACGGAGAGCTGGTCGGTCGCGTGCAGCCCGTGGGTGCGGGCGAGGTCGTCGAGCGCGTCGAGCAGGGTGCGGCTCTCGGCCTTGAGCGCCGCGGCCAGCTCGCAGAGCATCAGCAGCGCGGAGACGCCGTCCTTGTCGCGCACCGACGACGGGTCGACGCAGTAGCCCAGCGCCTCCTCGTAGCCGTAGGCGAGCCCCTCGAGGCGCCCGATCCACTTGAACCCCGTGAGGGTCTCCGCGTGCGGCTGCCCGGCGGCGGCCGCGATCTTGCCCAGCAGCGACGAGGAGACGATCGAGCAGGCGAAGACGCCCTCGGCGCCGCGCGAGAGCAGGTGGGCGGCGAGCAGGGCGCCGACCTCGTCGCCGCGCAGCATCCGCCACGACGGGGAGGCCGAGCCGGGCACGGGCACGGCCGCGGCGCAGCGGTCGGCGTCGGGGTCGTTGGCCACGACGAGGTCCGCGCCCACCCGCACGGCCAGCTCGAGGGCCAGGTCCATGGCGCCCGGCTCCTCGGGGTTGGGGAACGCGACCGTCGGGAACGCGCCGTCCGGCTCCTCCTGCGCCTCCACCACCGACGGCTCGTCGAAGCCGGCGGTCTCGAGCACCTGACGCACCGGGACGCCGCCCACGCCGTGCAGCGGCGTGTAGACGATGCGCAGGTCGCGGGGGCCGTCGTCGGCGAGCGCCGAGACGGTGTCGAGGTAGCGGTCGACCACGGAGTCGTCGAGCACCCGGCCGGGACCGCCGCGCGGCACGTCCGCCAGCGCCCCGACGCGGTCGATCTCGGCCGCGATCCCGCTGTCGGCGGGCGGCACGATCTGCGAGCCGTCGCCCAGGTAGACCTTGTAGCCGTTGTCCTCGGGAGGGTTGTGGCTCGCCGTCACCATCACGCCCGCGACGCAGCCCAGCTCGCGGATCGCGTAGGCCAGCAGCGGCGTCGGCAGGGGGCGCGGCAGCAGGAGGGCCTTGAGGCCGGCGCCCGTGACGACCTCGGCGGTGTCGCGCGCGAAGACGTCGGAGTTGCGGCGCGCGTCGTACCCGATGACGACCGAGTCCTCGTTGCCGGCGCCGTTCGCCCGCAGGTAGGCCGCGAGGCCCGCCGCGGCGCGCAGCACGACGACGCGGTTCATCCGGTTGGGCCCCGCGCCCAGGGCGCCGCGCAGGCCCGCCGTACCGAACTCGAGGGTGCCGTCGAAGCGGTCCGCGAGGTCGGCGGCGGCCGCCGTGTCCCCCTGCTCCGCGGCCTCGAGCACGGCGGCGAGCTCGGCGCGGGTGACCTCGTCGGGGTCCTCGGCCATCCAGGTCCGGGCCCGGTCGGCGAGGTCGGTGGGCAGCGGAGACGTCATGGGCGGCACGGTAGCCGGTGCCAGGATGGGGAGGTGCGCTCCTCGACACCCGGTCCCGAGCTCGCGGCCCTGCAGGCCGCCCACGAGGCGCGACTGGCGGAGGTGGACCCGCTGGTGCGCGTGTCCGAGCTGCCGGAGGGGCGGGCGCTGCTCGACGACGGCGTGGGCGCCGTCGCCACCACCACGACCACCGACTCGCTGTGGGTCGCCCGGCGCAGCCACGCGCTGCACGTGCGCGCCGCAGCCCCCGGCGACGCGGCCTGGGGGCGGGTGCTCGACGACTGGCTCGCGGAGCTGGCCGACGACCCGGCCGCCAGCGACGACGAGACCGCGGCCTCGGTGACGCTGGCGAGCCGCGACACGGAGCTGGTGGCGCCCCTCGTGCACCGCCACTTCGGCCCCGCCTCCGTGCTGGCCCTGCGCACCCTCGACCGTCCGGACCCGCCGCAGTGGCGGACCCCGCCCGACGGGGTCGTCGTCCGGACCGCGGGGGAGGCCGACGTGCCGTGGCTGCTCGAGCGGACCCTCGACCTGCACCGGTGGGAGACCCGGTTCGGCTCCGTGCCCGAGCGTCCCGACGCGCGGGCCTCGCTGGCCCCCGAGCTCGCGGAGGCGCTCGCGCGTGACGAGGGCTGGACGTGGGTCGCGGAGGTCGACGGCGTCCCGCTGGCCTTCTGCCAGGTCAACCCGCCCGAGCCCGCGTCGTGGGCCACCGGCGCCACCTGGCTCGCCCCGGCCGGCTACCTCGTGGGGGCGTACGTCGACCCCGCCCACCGCTCGGCCGGCCTCGGCCGGGTGCTCGCCGCGACCGCGCACGCCCGCGCCGTCGACGAGGGCTGGGCCGCGCTCCTGCTCCACCACGCCGGGGTCAGCCCGTGGTCGGCGCCCTTCTGGGCCTCGGCGGGCTACCGGCCGCTGCTGACGACGTGGCAGAGGCGCCCGGCGCTCCGCCCCCGCGGGGAGGGCTGAGCCGGTGGCCGCCTACGTGTTCACCGAGCGCTGGCACCTGCCGCACGCCCCCGACCGGGTGGCCGCGGTCCTCGGCGACGTGGAGGGGTACGCCGCGTGGTGGCCGCAGGTGCGTGCCGTCGTCGCGCTCGGCCCCGACGCCGCGGACGTCGTCGCGCGCTCGACCCTGCCCTACGAGCTGCGGTTGCACCTGCACGCCCGCGTCCGCGAGCCCGACCTGCTCGCCGTCGACGTCGACGGGGACCTCCGGGGCGAGGCGCGGTTCGCGCTCACCCCGGAGGCCGCGGTCGGCGGGGGCCCCGGCTGCCGGGTCGACTACCACCAGGAGGTCGACCTCGCCGGGCGGCCCGGCCGGGTGCCGACCCCGCTCGTGCGCCTCGCGGACCCGCTGCTGCGCTGGAACCACCACCGGATGATGGAGGGCTGCCGCCGGGGGCTGCTCGGGTGCCTCGCGGGGCCCGACGCGGGGCCCGACGCGGGGCCCGGCGCGGCCTGAGCCGTCAGGCGTCGATGGTGGACATGTCGCCGTACCGCTCGCCCACGACGGCGTCGCGCGGCACGGCGGCCTCGAGCTCGGCGACGAGGTCCGGGGTGAGGTCCACGGCGAGGGCGGCGGCGTTCTCCTCGAGGTAGCGGACCCGCTTGGTGCCCGGGATGGGCGCCACGCCGACCTCGGGGCCGGAGCGGGCGAGCACCCAGGCGAGCGCGAGCTGGCCCGGGGTGCAGCCGAGGCGCTCCGCCACCTCCCGCAGGCGGGCGACGAGCACGAGGTTGGCCTCGAGCGCGCCGTCGGCGAAGCGCGGGAAGTAGGCCGAGCGGCGGGAGTCGTCGGCCGGCAGGTCGTCGGGGCGCGCGATGGTGCCGGTCAGCAGGCCGCGGCCGAGGGGGGAGTAGGGCACGAGGCCGATGCCGAGCTCGGCGAGGACCGGCCAGACCGCGTCCTCGAGGTCGCGGGTGAACAGCGAGTACTCGGTCTGCAGCGCGGTGATCGGGTGCACGGTGTGAGCCCGGCGGATGGTCTCGGGGCCGGCCTCGGAGAGGCCGAGGAAGCGGACCTTGCCGGCCTCGACGAGCTCCTTCATCGCGCCGACGGTCTCCTCGATCGGCACGGAGAAGTCGACGCGGTGCTGGTAGTAGAGGTCGATGTGGTCGACGCCGAGGCGCTGCAGGGAGGCGTCGCAGGCGGCGCGCACGTACTCGGGGCGGCCGTTGACGCCGACCCGGGTGCCGTCGGGGAGCCGCTCGTTGCCGAACTTCGTGGCCAGCTGCACGACGTCGCGCGGCTGGGGCGCGGAGGCCAGGGCCGCCCCGACGAGCGTCTCGTTGGTGAAGGGGCCGTACATGTCCGCGGTGTCGAGAAAGGTGACGCCGAGGTCGAGCGCGCGGTGGATGGTCCGCGTCGCCTCGGCCTCGTCGCCGGTGCCGTAGAACTCCGACATGCCCATGCAGCCCAGGCCGAGGGCGGAGACGGTCAGGGGCGCCGCGGTGCCCAGCGTGGTGGTGGACGGGGTGCTGTTCTCGCTCATGTCCTCCAGTGAAGACCTTCGAGCGCGCTCGAGGTCAAGCGTCCTGGCGCAGCCGGTCGGTGTAGATGCCGATCTTCCGGTCGATGGCGCCCAGGTGCTCGGTGGTCTCGGCGAGCTGCTGCAGCACCGCACGACGGTGCTCGCGCAGCAGCTCGAGCCGCTCGGCCTCGTTGCCGTCGCCCGCGCGCACCAGGTCGGCGTACCGCCGCACCTCCCGCACGGGCATCCCCGTCGAGCGCAGCCGGGTGACCATCTCGATCCACCGCAGATCCTCGACGTCGTAGCGCCGGTGCCCCGTGCTGGCCCGCCCGACGGGCGCGAGCAGGAGGCCGTCGCGCTCGTAGTAGCGCAGCGTGTGGGTGGTCAGGCCGCTCAGGGCGGCCGCCTCGGCGATCGAGTACGACGGGCTGGTCTCCGGCAGGGCGCTCACCGGCCCAGTGTCGACCTTCGAGTGCGCTCGAGGTCAAGGGGTGAGTGTCGCGCGGCCGCCCGGTCGTCGCCGTACGCTGCGGGCGTGCTGACCCGCGTCGTCCGCCTGGTCTGGGTCGCCGGCTTCCTCGTCGGTACGACGACCCACGTCGTCGACCTGGTCGACGGCGGGCGGGACGTGTACGCCGGGTTCCCGATCGGAGTTCGTGCGTACTGGGTGTCGCTCACCGTGCTGGACCCGGTCGCCGCCGTGCTGACCGCGCTGCGGAGGCGCTCGGGCGTGGTCCTGGGGGTCGCGATCATGGTCTCCGACGTCGCAGTCAACGCGACCGTCCTCGCGACGACCACCGGGTTAGGATCGTGGGGCCTGATCCTGCAGGCGGCCTTCGGTGCCGTCGTGGCGGCCACCGCGCCGAGGCTCTGGCGGGCAGCAGCTGACGCGCGGGGCGCTGCGTCCTCGCCACGGGGACGGTGACGCCGTGGACCCAGGGTCGTGGTGCTGGGATGCACGGGTGGGCCGGACCTCCTGGGCACGGCTGCTCGCCGTCGGTGCGGTGGTGGCGGTCGCGCTCGGCGGGTGCGGTGTGCCGAGCGTCGGTGAGGTGGCCGTCATCCGTGCGGACGACGACACCTACGTCGCGCACGTCAAGATCTGCGAGGGCTCCGAGCCGGTCGACGGCCTCACCCTCGACGCGCGGCCCCACGACCGCACGGGCGACGACGACACGGACGACGAGGAGACGGGCGACGTCGCCGACCTGCCCGCGGAGCACGACGCCCAGGACCTGGCCGTCGTCGACGCACCCGGTGAGGTCGTCGACGGCAGCTCCTGGCCGCTCCGGGTCCCGGCGGACGTCGTGTTCGGTCGGGACGTGTCCTGGGTGGTCAACGGCTGGACCTACTCGAACAAGAGGTCCCTCGACGGGCCGGACGGGCGGGTGTCGACCTGGACGGAGCTCGACCGGGGCGAGTTCCTGTACCTGACGTCCACCGGCGAGACCGCGGTCGCCCCGGTGGACCAGCTGGACGCCTGGCAGAGCGAGCCCTGCTGGCACGAGTGAAAGGACGTGGCGCTGTCCTCGCCAGGATCAGGTCCACGAGCGACGGGTGCTTCGAACCCGTTGCTGTCGGCGTGGCGCCAGTGCGGCGCCTCCCCGGTGGGGCGACACGGTGACGAGGCTCGTCGCCCCTCGACGTCGCCTCGGGCGAACCGCGGTGGGAGCGGAACTGCCGCCGCTGGGCCCGCACCAGGCCATCGCTGCGGATGACGACCTCGTGGTGGTGCTGCGCCGCCGCAGACGGGAGGCCGCTGCCCGCGTCAGGATCTCCCGCGTCGATCCGTGGCTCGCGTGGGCCGGTAGCGCACGGCCACCGCCCCTGAGGGGAACTCGTGGCGGTCCACGAGCTCGAGCCGAATGCGCTCGCGCAGACCGGCGAGCAAGGTCGGCCCGTGCCCGGCCAGGACCGGCTGCACGACGAGCTCGTACTCGTCGACGAGCCCCAGGTCCGCCAGCGCCACGGGCAGCGTCACGCCGCCCACCCACAGGCCCTCGCCGGGCTCCTGCTTGAGCCGCTGGACGGCCTGCCCCACGTCGCCTCGCACCAGCTGGGCGTTCCAGTCGACCTCGTCCAGCGTGCTCGACACGACGTACTTCCTCGCCCGATCGATGGCCTCGGCGAACGGGATCTCCCACTCCGCCATCCAGTCGGGCCACGTGCCCGAGGCCGGACGCCGCCACGCCGACTCCATCATCTGGTAGGTCACCCGGCCGAGCAGCAGCGCGTCGGCTCGCTCCATCTGAGCGGTCCAGTAGCGCATCGACTCCTCGTCCGGCGGGAGGCCCGCCTCGTGAGAGACCGAGCCGTCGAGCGTGACGTTGATGGAGTATCGAAGTGGTCTCATCCTTGCTCTCCCTTGATGCGCCGCGCGCGGTCATCGGTCCGTACTCAGACGGCTGCCGGTGCCCGTTCTCATCGGTGCCCCGGCCGGTGGTGCCGGCGTGCTCCTCGTTCCGTGGGCGGCGACCGAGGTGGTCAGGCGGGGATGCAGTGCGCACAGCGCCTCTCGCTGCGCCGTCCGGCCCTCAGCTGGACCTCGGCTTGACGAGTCCGGTCTCGTACGCGTGGACCACCAGCTGGGCGCGGTCGCGGGCTCCGACCTTCGCCATCGCGCGGTTGACGTGGGTCTTGGCGGTCGCGGGGCTGATGACGAGCCGGTCGGCGATCTCGTCGTTGGACAGTCCATGACCGACGAGGGTGGTGATCTCGCGCTCGCGGGCGGTCAGGGGGTCGGTCCCGGTCGGCGCGTGCGTCGGGATCGGCGGTGCCTGGGCGAGCAACCGTTCGATGAGAGCGGTGGTCGCGGCGGGGGACAGGAGGGAGTCCCCAGCCGCGACGGTGCGGATGGCATCGAGCAGCACCCGGGGCTCGACTCCCTTGCCGAGGAAGCCCGAGGCCCCGGCACGAAGCGCCTCGACGACGAGCTCCTCGGTCTCGAAGGTGGTGAGCACCAGCACCTTGACACCGGCGAGGTCGTCGTCTGCCGTGATGTGACGGGTGGCCTCGATGCCGTCCATCTCCGGCATCCGGATGTCCATGAGCACGACGTCGGCGCGGTCGCTGCGGACACGTGCGATCGCCTCCGCACCGGTCGCCGCTTCTCCGGCCACCTCGAAGCCGGGCGCGGAGTCGATCAGCAGCCGGAAGGTGCCGCGCAGCAGCGCCTGGTCGTCGGCCAGCAGCACGCGGATGGTCACGGGGTCTCCGTCCTGTCGAGCGGCGTGGGCGAGAACGGGGGGTCGATGGGTTCCGTCGGCAGGACCGCGGTGACCGTGAAGCCGTCACCCGGGCGTCGTAGGTCGAGGGTCCCCCCGGCCGCCTTGACGCGCTCAGCCATTCCCACCAGTCCGTGCCCGCCGGTGGGAGCGGGCGAGCCGGGTCGTGCTGGCGGCGCAGGGTTGTGGACCCGGACGCGGACGTGGTCCGCGTCCCAGTCCAACGTGATCGTGATCTTCGTGCCGGGAGCGTGCTTCCGGGCGTTGGTGAGCGCTTCCTGGACGAGGCGGTAGGCAGCGAGCTCCCCTCGCGGTGAGAGCGCCGTCCGAGTCCCGTGGACCCGCAGGTCGACGGTGGCCCCGGCGGCGCTGACGGCGGTGACCAGCTCGGGCAGCTGGTCGAGCGTGGGCAGGGGTGGCGCGCTGCCGCTCTCGGTCGGAGGCGCGCCCGGCCCGCCTGCGGTGCCGGCGGCCGCCTCGGTCGCCTCGGGGGCCTGGCGGAGCAGGCCGACGGTGGCGCGGACCTCGTCGAGTGCCTGTCGGGTGTGCTTGGCCAGCCCGCGCAGTGCCTGGGCCGCGGCGTCGGGATCGGTGCGGACCAGGTAGTCGGCCACGGAGGCCTGGGCGTTGACCAGGGTGAGGTGGTGGGCGAGCACGTCGTGGAGCTCCCGGGCGATCCGGAGCCGCTCGGCCTCGACCTCGCGACGCGTCTGCTCAACCTGCTCTGCCTGCTCCCGGACGGTGCGCTCCCGGCGCGCGGCAACGAGGACGCCGGCGACGGTTCCGTCGAGGACGAGGTTGACCATGACCAGGTGCGTCCAGAGGTAGTCCTCGGCCGGGTGGGTCCCCAGGGCGAGCAGGGGCAGCACCGCGGCAGCGGTGGCCCCGGCGACCCAGGCGGTACGACGCGGTGCCCGCAGCCCGACGGTGAACGCCGCGACCATGACGGCAACCGGGACCGGTTGGAAGACCGCCATGCCGACTGCTGATTCCCAGTCCTCGTCCAGCTGGGGGATGAGGACCAGCTGCGCGGCCGACGCGGCCGTGGTGGCGCCCAGCACCGGGACCGGCCACACCGTGCGGACGGTCAGCGGGAGCCACTGCAGCGCGGTGAACACGAGGAGCGCGGGCCCGGGACTCTCGAGGTGACCCTCTCGGTGCCACACCGCGACGAGCATGACGACCAGGGTGCTGGCGGTCAGCGGCAGGTGCCGCCACCCGTACCCGTGCGACCACCGGCCGCGGAGCGCGGGGCGAAGCCGGGGCCCTCCACCGGTGATCGTGTCGGTGTCCATCGTGTTCCTGACTCTCGGGCTGGCTGTGTCCGCGATCGTGCCGCAGGGATGGTGGTCGCCGCGCACCGGTGTCGGTCTCGCCCACGGGAACGTGGGTCGCGCGGTCGTCGCCGGACAGCGACGACCCCACGACCCCACGACCACGGGTGGGTCAGGCGTTCGCGACCTCGGGCTCGCGGTGGGACGGGTGGTCCAGCGTGTGACCCTCGGTGTCGATCACCGGGAGGAGCTTGTCGAGCCACTTGGGCAGCCACCACGCGGACTCGCCCAGCAGGGTCATCGCGGCCGGCATGAGGATCATCCGGACGATGAACGCGTCGGCGATCACTCCGACCATGAGCCCGAACCCGATGGATGCAGCGATGGCGAAGGTCGCCGAGGCGAATCCCGCGAAGACCACCGTCATGATCGTCGCCGCGGCGACGAGCACCGGGGCGGCTCGCGCGAAGCCCTCGATGATCGCCTCCCTGGCCGGCAGGCCCTGGTCGTGCATCTCCTTGATCCGGGAGACCAGGAAGACCTGGTAGTCCATGGCCAGACCGAACAGGACCCCGACGAGGAGGATCGGGAGCAGGCTCATCATGGGGTCGCCCTGAGCGGCCCGCACCAGCGGGAACTCCCAGCCCCACTGGAAGATGGCGGTGCTGGCACCGAAGGAGGCCAGCAGCGAGAGCAGGTAGCCCGCGGTCGCGACCACGGGGATCAGGATCGACCGGAACATGAGGACCAGCAGCGCCATCGAGATCAGCACGATGACGATCACGTACTTGATGAGCGCCTCGTTGAGCGCGTCGCCCTGGTCGATGCCGATGGCGGCCTCACCCGTCGGCTCGAGGGTCAGCCCCTCGACCAGCGTGTCGTCGCGGTCACGGATGTCCTGGACCAGTTCCTTCGTCGAGTCGTCGATCGGCCCGCCTTCGGGGATCAGCGTGATGCGGGCGAACTGGCCGTCGGCGCTGATCTCGACCGGGGTCGTGGAGGTGACGGCAGGCAGAGCAGCGAGCTCCCGCTCCAGGTCGTCGGCGCTGCTCGCCACGTCCTCGCCCTCGGCCAGCACGATGACGGGGCTCTGGACACCGTCGAACTCGTCGAGGATCAAGTTGTAGGCGGCCCGCTCGGTCGACTCCGGGTCGGCACCACCGGGGACGGAGAACGCCGTCTTCATGCTCAGGAACGGGATGGCCACGATCGCCAGGACGACGGTGCCGGCCACCAGGGACACGACCGGGTGCTTCACGACGCCCGTGCCCCAGCTGCGCAGGAAACCGCCGGTGCGTGCGTCGTCGTCGGTGTAGCGCAGCCCCTCGGCGATCTCGCGGCGGTGCTTCTTCGACAGGGCCTTCATGCCCATCGTCCTCAGGAGCACCGGAAGCAGGGTGACCGACAGCAGAACCGCGGTCAGTACGGCGAACGCGGCGGCGAAGCCCATCTCGGTGACGAAGCCGATGTCGGCCACGACCAGCGCAACCAGCGCCACGATCACGGTGGCGCCGGCGAAGACCACGGCGGTGCCGGCCGTACCCGTGGCGCGGGCGACGGCGTCCTCGACCGTTCGACCGCCTCGTAGCTCGTGCTGGAAGCGGGAGAGGACGAGGAGCCCGTAGTCGATGCCGACCGCCAGTCCGAGCATGGAGGCCAGGACGATCGTGTTGCCGCCGATGGGGGTCAGGGCGCCGTAGGCGAAGGTGCCGATCAGGCCGACCCCGACGCCGAACGCGGCGACGAACAGGTTGGCGCCGGCCGCACGGAGCGAGCCGAAGGTGACGAGGAGGACGAGGAACGCGGCGAGCACACCGATGATCTCGCCGATGCCCTGCTCCGAGCCGAGCGCCACCAGGTTGCCGCCGAGCTCGACGCCCAGCTCGTCCGGGGCGGACTCCTGCAGCTCGAGCGCCGCCTCGTACGAGGGTTCCTGCTGCTCCTCGTCCAGCCCGACGTAGGTCAGCGTCGAGACCGCCGTGCTCCCGTCGGGGGAGATGTAGGGGTTCTCGGGGTCGAGCGGGTTGGTGATGGACTCCAGGCCGGGCAAGGCGCTCGCCTCGTCCAGCAGACCCTGGATCTCCTCGGCGACGGCGGGGTCCGCGACCGAGCCCGTCTCGGGTGCGAAGACCAGCTGGAGCTCCTGCGCGTCCTCGGCAGGCTGCTCCGAGGGGAAGTGTTCGCCCATCACCGCCAGTGCCTGGGAGGCGCGGGAGTCCGGGATGGTGTCCTCGGCGGTCTCCCCCATCCCGTTCGCGGCGATGACGCCGGCGAGCCCGAGGAACAGGGCAAGCCAGGCGGTCACCACCACCATCCGGTGGCGGGCGCTGAAGCGCCCCAAGCTGGCGAGGAACGTCGACATGAAGTGAGCCTTTCGAGACGAGACAGGACGGAGCAGCAGGTGCGTTCCGATCGTCTGTCCCGAAGGGCGTCTAGCGCGTCGCCCCAGCGCGGTGTTGTCGCGTACTGCGACGGCGGTATGCCCGCCCCCAGATCCACCGCTCGTCGTAGGCGCAGTGGCGCGCCGCTCACTCCGCAGCGGTGTGCGCCAACACCGGCACGCCCGGTGGCCTCGGATTCCCGCGTCCGGACTCCTCAGGGGTGTTGTGCGGTGACGGCATGCCGCCGCGCTGACCCGCGCCACTGCCGGGGAGGACGACGCACCGGACCCCGGATCCCGTTCGCGGGGTGGGGGGTCCTCAGCGTCGGCGAGGTGGCGGTGACTCGCTCCGCCGACGGCGCCTACGTCGCGCACGTCGAGACCGGCGAGGGCTTCGAGCCTGTTCGCGCGATCCGACCGATGAGTGCGGACGAGCCCGGACCGCGGTCACGCGGCTCGACGCCCACCCGGTGACCGGCGGGGCCCACGGGCTGGGCCAGGGCTAGGGCTGCGGCGCGCGGCGGGCCTGGTGCCAGGCGTCGGCGAAGACACGGAAGTCGACAGGTCCACGGGCGTCCGCACCGGCTGGCACCACGGCGGCCCGGCTCCAGTGCGCCGGCTCCGCGCGCCGATCGGCCGGCCAGTAGCAGCGGTGGGCCGTCCCGGCGTACTGCTCGACCCAGACAGTCCCGCCCGCGGTGGCGGCCTCGATGACGTACAGGCCGTTCGCGTCGTAGTCGTCGGGGACGCGCACGGCGAGGAGCAGATCCAGGCTCGCATCGGTCGCGACACGCACCCGCCGGCCGACGGCGTCGCGGACATCGGGCTGGTCCTCGGCGGCGTCGCAGGGTCCGTCGCTGTAGAGGTCGAGGTCGCTCGCGAGCTCGTCCGCCGACTCGTACTGCTCCGGCGCCTCGCCGTGCCACGTGACGGTGAAGGGGAAGGGGGGGGCGTCTCGCTCACCCGAGGAGTCTCGGCATGCTCGGCCGCCCACGTCGAGCCCGTCGACGAGCGCCGGGACGTCAGAGCGCGGGGCGGTAGAACGCCTCGGTCGCGAAGGGCCCACCGACGTGGGCGTCCTCGACGGCGTCGTCGGCCCGGGCACCGATGCGCTCGGCCCACGCCTCGGCGTCGTCGAGGGGCTCGTAGCCCAGGGCCCGTCCGGGCGCGAGGTCCCACCAGCCGCGGGTGTTGGCGGACACGCCGTACAGCACGGCGAAGCCGGGGGCCGGTGCGGTGAGGGCGGCGAGCACCATGCGCACGCAGTCGTCGGGGGAGAGCCACGTCGCGAGGTTGCGGCGGGTGGCCGGCTCCTCGAGGAACGAGCCGATGCGGCACGCCACCGCGTCGATGCCGTACCGGTCGGCGTAGAGCGCCAGCACGGCCTCGGCCGCGACCTTCGCGACGCCGTAGAACGTGTCGGGGCGCGGCGGCGTCGTCACGGGCAGCGGGTCGGCGGGGGAGTAGGAGCCGTGCGGCGTGCGCCCGACGGCGTGGTTCGACGACGCGTAGACGATCCGGTCGACCCGGTGGGCCCGCATCGCGTCGAGGAGCGCGGCGGTGGTCGTCGTGTGGGAGGTGAGGGCCTCGACGAGGCCGTCCTCGTCCGGGTTCCCCGCGAGGTGGACCACGGCCTCCACGGGGGCGCCGGCCTCGGCCTGGGCGTCGAAGGCGGCGAGCACCGCGTCGGCGTCCGCGCACTCCAGCGTGTGCCAGGGCAGCGTCCAGCCCTCGGGCTCCGGGGCGCGGTCCGCGCCCACGACGTCGTGGCCGGCCGCGGTCAGACCGTTCACCACCACCCGACCGATGCTCCCGGCCGAGCCGGTGACGAGTACGCGCACAGCGCCCACCCTAGGGGCGGGCGCGCGTCAGCGCCGGTACGACGCGAGGTCGGCGCCCAGCTCGCGGAAGAGCGCCTGGTTGAGGTCGAAGGCGACCCGGACCTCGTCGACGACCCGCTGCTTCTCCTCGACGGTCAGGTCGAGGGCGTCGAGCCGGGCGCGGTAGGCGTCCTTGTACGGCTTCGGCTTGGGGATCGCCGGGAAGGCGTAGAACGCGGTGCCGGCGCCCGCCTCGAGGTCGAAGGCCCGCGACAGGATGCGGCCGATCGCCTGGCCGCCCGACAGGTCGCCGAGGTAGCGCGTGTAGTGGTGGGCGACCAGCAGCGGGGCCCAGGCGGCGCCGGCGCGCACGCGGTCGGCGTACGCGGTGGCGGCGGCGCTGTCCACGGTCCGCGCCCCGCCCGGCGCCCAGTGCTCGAGGTCGGCGTCGATCGCCGCGAGGCGCTCGAGGTCGGTGTCGAGGACCGCCGCCACGGCCGGGTCGTGCGCGTGGGCGTGGACGGTCTCCTCGATCGCGACGTAGACCTGGCGCAGGCGCAGCAGGTAGGCGGCGTACCCCGCCTCGTTCACGCGGCCGGCCAGCAGCTCGGCCATGAAGGACGAGCCCTCCGCCGCGGCGTGCTCGGCCTGCGAGCCCTCCCGCATCACGGTGGACAGCGGAGCGTCGAGGTCGGGACGGGTCAGGACGGTCATGGCGCGGCTCCCGGGTGGGGCGGTGGGCGGGCGGGTGGCGGGCGTTGCGGTGGCGGGACGCGGCGCTGCGACCGCCGAGAAGATCCTGACAGAGTGTCGACATGTTCTCGACAGTCTGTCAAGATGTGGTCCGCAAGTAGGCAAGGCTAGCCTCACTTCGGTTAGGGTAACCTAAGTCGACCGCTTGGGGTCGGCGTGCCGCCGTACCCCCGTCCTCGACCACGAGAGCCCGCGAAGAATGCGCCCTGTCCTGCGACCCCACCCGTCGCGCCGTGCCGCCCGTCGGCTCGGCCACGGCCCCGCTCCCCGACCGCCCCGACGGGGGAGCGCGGTCACCGCCGGGCTCGCACTCGTGCTCGCGGCGGCGCTCGGGGGCTGCGGCCTCGAGGGTGTCGGGGCGGCGGACGACGGTCACGACGGCGCCTCCGGGCCCGCGGCCCCGCCGCTCGCCCAGGTCACCCCGCTCGACGACCCGCGCGACTGGGAGGGCGAGGTCTCCGCGATCATCCCCGAGACGCCGGTCGAGCCCGTGGCCGACCCCGTGCCCGACCTCCCCGTCACCGTGACGGACGCCCAGGGCACGGAGGTGGAGGTCACCGACGTCAGCCGGGTGCTGGCGCTCGACGTCTACGGCACGCTCTCGCGCACCGTGTTCGAGCTCGGCCTGGGCGACGCGCTCGTGGGCCGCGACGTCAGCACCCAGTTCGCCGAGGGGGCGGACCTGCCGCTGGTCACGCAGAACGGCCACGACCTCAACGCGGAGGCGATCCTCGCCCTCGACCCGACCCTCATCATCACGGACACCTCGCTCGGTCCCTGGGACGTGATGCTGCAGATGCGCGACTCGGGCATCCCGGTCGTCGTCGTCGACTCCCACCGCGGTCTCGACAACCTCTCGAGCCTCACCGCCGAGGTCGCCGCCGCCCTCGGCGTGCCGACCGCGGGGCAGCAGCTGGCGGAGCGCGTCGAGGCCGAGGTCGCCGAGGTGACCGCTCGGATCGCGGAGGTCGCGCCGGCGGACCCGGGCGAGCGGCTTCGGACCGTCTTCCTCTACGTGCGCGGCACCTCGGGCATCTACTACATGTTCGGCGAGGGCTCCGGTGCCGACGCCCTCATCACCGCCGTGGGCGGGTACGACGTGGCCGGCGAGATCGGCTGGGCCGGCATGCGGCCCGTCACCGACGAGGGCATCATCGCCGCGCAGCCCGAGCTGGTGCTGATGATGACCGACGGCCTCGAGTCCGCCGGCGGGGTGGACGGCCTGCTCGAGCGGCTGCCCGCGCTCGCGGCCACCCCGGCCGGGGAGAGCCGCCGCTTCGTCGACATGGCCGACGCCCAGATCCTGGGCTACGGACCGCTCACCGCCCAGGTGCTCAACGCGCTCGCCGTCGCCGTCCACGCGCCCGGGGAGGTCGCGTGACGACGGCGCCGACGCTGCCGCGCGACGTCGCGGTCGGCCCCCGGGGACGGGTGCGCTCGCTGACCGGAGGGATGGGCCTGATCGGCGCCCTCGCGGTCGCCCTGGTGGTGGCCTGCGTCCTGTCCGCGGCCACCGGCCAGTTCCCGATCCCGCCCGGCGAGGTGCTCGGCTCGGTGCTGCACCGGCTCGGGCTCGACCTCGGCCCGCTGCCCACCCACCCGCAGGCCGAGAACAACCTGTGGAACGTCCGCTTCCCCCGCGTCGTCATGACGGCGCTCGTCGGCGCCGCGCTCGCCACGGCGGGGGCGTTGATGCAGGGCGTGTTCGGCAACCCGCTCGCCGAGCCGGGGGTCGTCGGGGTCTCCTCCGGCGCCGCGGTCGCCGCCGCGACCGTCATCGTCTTCTCGCTCGACTTCGCCGGCAGCTGGACCATCGCCGTCTGCGCCTTCGCGGGGGGCCTGGTCACCACGCTCGTCGTCTACGTGATGGCGCGGGACAACGGGCGCACCGAGGTCGTGACCCTCGTGCTCACCGGGGTGGCGGTCAACGCCATCACCAGCGCCGGCCTCGCCTTCCTCCTCTTCCTCGCCAACACCTCGGCGCGCGAGGAGATCGTCTTCTGGACCCTCGGCAGCCTCAACGGCTCGCGCTGGGCGGAGGTCCAGGTCGTCACCCCGCTCGTGGTGGTCGGCGTGGCGGCCGCGCTCGTCCTCGCCCGGCAGCTCGACCTCCTGGCGCTGGGCGACCGGGCCGCGCGCCACGTGGGCGTCGACGTGGAGCGCCTGCGCATGGTCTGCATCGTCCTCGTCGCGCTGCTCACCGCGGCCGGGGTCGCGTTCTGCGGCGTCATCGCCTTCGTGGGCCTCGTGGTGCCGCACCTGGTGCGGCTCGTCGCCGGGCCGGGCCACCGCGTCCTCGTGCCCGCGAGCGCGCTGGGCGGCGCCGTGCTCCTCGTGCTCGCCGACCTGTGGGCCCGCACGGCGATCGCCAACGCCGACCTGCCCATCGGCATGCTCACCTCGCTGGTCGGCGGCCCCTTCTTCTTCTGGCTGCTGCGCCGCGCCCGTCGTACGGCGGGGGGCTGGGCGTGAGCGCCGGCCTGCGGGCCCGCGGGGTCGGGGTCGTCATCGACGGCACGCCGATCCTCGACGGCGTCGACCTCGACGTCGCCGCGGGGGAGGTCGTCGTGCTCGTCGGGCCCAACGGCGCGGGCAAGTCCACGCTGCTCTCGGTGCTCACCGGCGACGTCGAGCCCACGACCGGCACCGTCGAGCTCGACGGGCGTCCCGTCGCGTCCTACCGGGCGCGTGAGCTGGCCCGGCGCCGCGCCGTGCTGCTCCAGCAGCAGCGCCTCGCCTTCGGGTTCCGCGCCCGCGAGGTCGTCGAGATGGGGCGGGCCCCATGGCACCGCTCCGCCGAGGCCGAGCGCGACCTGGCGGTCGTCGCCGACGCGGAGGAGCGCGCCGACGTGGCCCACCTCGCCACCCGCCTCTTCCCGACACTGTCGGGCGGGGAGCAGGCCCGCGTCTCGATGGCGCGCGTGCTCGCCCAGGCCACGACCCTGCTGCTCCTCGACGAGCCGACCGCCGCCCTCGACCTGCAGCACCAGGAGGCGGTGCTCCGCGTCGCCCGCGAGGAGGCCGCGGGTGGGGCCGCGGTCGTCGTCGTGCTCCACGACCTGTCCCTCGCCGCGGCGTACGCCGACCGCGTCTGCGTGCTGGCCGGCGGCGTCCTGCGCGCCAGCGGCCCGCCCCGCGACGTCGTCACCCCCGCGCTGATCAGCGAGGTCTACCAGCACCCGGTCGACGTCATCGAGCACGGGGGCCACCTCGTCGTCGTCCCCGTCCGGCCCGCCCGCACGCCGGCCCCGCCGGCCCTGCCGGCCCTGCCGGGGGCGCAGACCGCCGCGTCCGCCGTACCCGTCCCGTCCGCCGACCCGCACCAGGAGCAGCCGTGCCCGGCCACCTGACCGTCGCGTCCCGTCGCGCCCCCGCCGCGCTCGCCCTCCTGCTGGCGTGCGTCGGGGTGCTCGTGCCGCTCGCCGCCGCCCCGCCCGCGCAGGCCGCGGCGCGCGTCGTCGTCGCCAACCCCGACGGCGACCCGGTCGTCGACGCGACCTACGCGACCACGCTCACCGTCTCGGGCCGCGGCTTCCAGTCCGTGGCGGGCGGCCACGGCGGCCTCTACGTCTTCTTCGGCACCGTCTCCGACGGCTGGCAGCCCACGCGCGGCGGCCGCACCGGGGTGGAGTACTTCTACGTGCCCGACTCCGAGAGCCGCGACAACCAGGGGTTCCAGAAGTTCGTCGCCTTCCCGGGCTCCGACACCGCGTCCTCCGCCAACGGCGGCACCATCGGCGCCGACGGCTCCTGGTCCACCTCCGTGGTGGTCCCCGGCGCGACGTTCACGGCCTACGACCGCGCGAACGGCGAGCGCACCGTCGACTGCCGCCGCGTCACCTGCGGCATCATCACCGTCGGCGCCCACGGGGTCGCCAACGGCACGAACGAGACCTTCACCCCGGTCCGCGTCGCCGACCTGTACGACGAGCAGCCCGCCGCCGCGGCACCCTCCGCCTCGTCGGGCGCCGGGGCAGGGACCGACGCTGCGCCCGGCGGGACCGCCGCCCCGGGCGCACCCGCTGCTGCCGCCCCCGTGGCCGCCGGTCCCGCCGCGCTCGACGTCGACCGCGGTGCCGCGGTCGCGGGCCGGGTGCTCCCGTTCCAGGCGACCGGCCTGGTGCCCGGCCGCCAGGTCAGCGTGACCTTCGACGACGGGGAGGCCGCCGCCGGGCCGTTCCAGGTCGCGGCGGACGGCAGCATGGCCGGGGTCATCACCCTCCCGGCCGACACCCCCGCCGGCACGCACGAGCTGCGCGTCTTCGGCCTCGACGAGCCGCTCGTCGTCAGCTTCGCCGTGCGCGCCGCCGACGACGCCGCGGAGGTCGCGGCGTCGGAGGGCGACGCGGCACCCACCGAGGACGCGGGCACCGACCGGCTCGCCGTCGCGTTCGTGGTGGCCGCCGCCCTCGTGCTGCTCGCCGCCGTCGCCCGCGTCGTGCTCGTGCGCCGGAGGGCCGCCCGGTGACCGCCCCGCACCGCCGCGACCGCGTCGCCCGGGTCCGCGCCGCCGTCCTCGCCTGCGTCGGGGTCCTCACCCTGTGCACCCTGCTGGCGTCGGTGGTGCTGGGCGTCCCCGCCCCCCGGGCGGCGCAGGCGGCGCAGGCGGCGCAGGCGGCGGAGACCGCCACGGGCGCGCCGTCGACGACCGCTCCGGCGACCACCCCGGCGACGGCCGAACCGACGACCGAGCCGACGACGGCGCCGACGACCGAGCCCACTGGAGAACCCGAGCCCACCGCCCCGCCGACGACGGGAGCCGTCACTGTCGACGACGCCGTGCTGCGCTGGGGCCTGACGAACGAGTCGAACAACGCCGCGCACGAGCCCGGCGCCCACAACTTCCTCGCCGCCGGCCGCGCGGTGCCCGGGGTCGGCGCCCACCTCCGCGAGCGTCAGTGGACCGCCACGGACGGCGACGTCGCGATCGAGAAGTGGGACGGCTCCTCCTGGCGCACCGCCACGTGGGCCGGGCTGCGCACCACCAGCGCGGGCGCGCCCATCACCAACCCGGGCGCCGGCACGTTCAGCAACCACCAGGTCGTGCTGCGCGCGGGGGAGGGGACGGTCGACCGCACCGCGGGCACCGCCCGCATCGCGTGGACGGGCACCTTCACGGTCCTCTACTACTCGGGGCGCTCCTTCTTCCACGTCTCCGACCCGGTGCTGAGCGTCGCCGACGGCCGCGGCACCCTGACCGGCACCGTCACCGGCTACGCCTCGTCGCGCGACGACCCCACGCAGCGCGAGCCCGTGGCGCCCCGGGAGGTGAGCCTCGCCGACCTCCCGGCCGTGGACCTCGACGACGTCACCGGTTTCAGCGCGACGCCCGCCTACCGCGGGGTGCGGGTGAGCGGGACGGCGCAGCGCACCGACGTCGCCGACGCCGGGTCCTTCCCGCAGTCGTTCGTCACCCTCATGGAGGAGCTCGGCACCGGCGCGTTCTGGTACTCCAGCGGTGCCGCCACCGACGCCTTCAAGGTCGCGCTCCCGGTGACGGTGGCGTACGACGCGTCCACCCCCGTCGCGGGGCCGCAGCCCGCGCCGGGCCCGACGACCGCCGTACCCGTGCCGGAGAACACGGCCCTGGCCCCGCCCACGCGTCCGGCGGACGTCGCGCCCCGGCCCGCCGTCCCACGCTCCGCCGGCGCGCCGGCCCCGACCACCGCCCGCGCCCTCACGGTCCCGGCCGCGGCCGCGGTCGCGGCCCTCGACCAGCTGGGGTTCGGCTACGACCTGCAGTCGGTCTCCGCCGTCACCGCCCGCGACGAGCCGGCGGCCGCCGGGGCCACCAGCGCCCTGTGGTGGGTCGGCGGCGGGCTGCTGCTGGCCGCGGCCGCCCTGCTCGCCGTGCCCGCCCACCGACTCCCGGGCCCGCTGGCCCGCTCCCGCCGCTCGGGCGGTGCCCGCCCCATCCCACCCCCGGTCTGACCGGCCCCTCTCGGCGCGCCCGCGCCGACCCGAGAAAGGAAGCACCCATGCCCACCCTCACCCGATCGGGAGCTCGTCGCGGCGTCCGCGCGAGCGCCACGGCGGCCGTCGCGGCCCTGGTGACCGCGCCCCTGGCCCTGGCGACCCCTGCCGCCTCGGCGGCCGACGAGGTCGTCGTCGCCCCCTCCCTGCAGTGGGAGATCTCGCAGCAGTTCGACGACCACCTGGCCGAGCACGTGCTGGCCGACGGTGCGACGGAGGACGCGGACGGCGTCGTCACGTTCCCCGGCGGGGTGGGCACGTACGACCCGTCCACCGGCGCGGCGAGCGTGGCCTACGAGGGCTCGGTCTCCGGCACGTTCGGTCCCAACTACGGCCTCCCGGCGCAGTACACGGTCACGGTGGCCGACCCGGTCGTGACGGTCGACGCGTCGGGCCAGGGCACGATCGAGGCCACCGTCTCGGCGTGGAACACCGGCGGGATGGGGTCGAGCCCGGCGCAGACCGAGCCGACCCGGGTCGTCGTCACCACCTTCGACGCCCCGGCCGAGTGGACCGCCGGCGCCGACGGGCTCGGCACGATCACCGCCACGCCGGACTGGGCGGGCGTGCTGCCGGCCGACTCCGAGCAGGCCACCGCGATGGGGATCCCGGCGGGCCAGCCCGTCGAGGGCGCCTCGTTCGCGCCCGAGTTCCTGGGCGCACTGACGCCGGGGGTGCGGGCGCACTTCTACCAGAGCCGCGCCGGCCAGAGCGCGAAGCGGCCGTCGGCCTTCACGGCCACGGCGACGCCCGCCGCCGCGCCGTCCGTCGCGTGGGAGACCACCTCCGCGTCGTACGAGGACGGTCTGCTCCTGCGCGTCGCCGGCACCGGCTTCCGCGGCGTGACGGTCGAGGGTGACAACGGCGTGTACGTCGGGCTCGCCCCGGCCGGCGAGATGCCGGACGTCACCGACCGGGAGAACATCGAGCTGTTCGCCGGCGTGAACTGGGTGCCCGCGGCGTCCATCGGCGAGGGCGGCACCTTCACCACGTCGGTCAGCGCGCCGACCGAGGCGCTCGACCCGGCGGTCGACTACGCGCTCTACACCTGGCAGGCGCACACCTACTCGAACGTCTCGCAGGACACCCAGACCCCGGTCACCATCGACTGGGACGCCCTCGAGCAGCCCGGTGCGGACGTCAGCCTCACCGCGATCGGTTCCACCGGCCAGCGCTACGCCACCACCACCTGGGTCGCCGCGAAGGTCGCCGGCGTCGCCGACGGGGCCGGCACGGTGACCCTGACGGGCGTCGGCCCGGCCCAGGCCACCCCGGTGAAGTACGGCCAGGCCGCGTTCCGGGTGCCCGCCACCCTCGCGCCGGGCACCTACACCGCGCGCTACACCCTGGCCACCGACGGCGCGGGCGACGGCACCACCACGACGACGACGTTCACCGTGCTGCCGGGCAAGTCGACGACGGGCGCCTCGTTCCTTTCCAGCCCGTCGAGCCGCGCCGCGAGCAGCGTGCGCGTCGTGGTCACGCCGCAGAGCAACACCACGGGCGTCCCGGCCGCGGCCGGCCCGGTGGCCGTGAAGTTCTACCAGGGCAACCGCGTCGTCTGGTACTCCGGCGTCAAGCAGCTCGCCGGCGGCCAGCTGCAGGTCACGGTGCCGCGCCTCCCGGCCGGCCGGTACGCCGTCGTCATCGGGTACGGCGGGTCGAACCTGCTGCTGTCCTCGAACCACTCGCGCTACGTCGACGTGCGCTGATCTGCACCGCGCGGGGCCCGGTCTGTCGAGGACCGGGCCCCGCGTGCGTCCGGGCATCTAGTCTGGGCCGGTGGCCGGGACCGGGACCGGGACGCGGCCGGTCGCACGAGATGGCCCACACCGAGGGAGCCGACATGGGTGAGGAACGTCGTACCGCCGGCGCGGGGCCGTCCCCGGCCGCCCTCGCGGTGGGTGCCGTCGTGGTGGCCCTCGCCGTCCTCGCCGTCCTGGCGCTCGTGCTGCCCGGCGGCTCCGACCCCGCCACCGCCCGTCCCGACGACGCCGACGAGACCGGTGTCGAGCTGCGGGTCGACGGCCCCACGACCCTGACCTACGGGCGCGTCGACGAGGCGCTGCAGGGGTTCACGGCCTACGTCTCCGGCGACGTCGACGACGAGGCCCGGGTCGAGGTCACCGGGGTCGGCGAGCCGACGACGCTGCCGCTGTCGTGGTCCGGACGCGCCCACGTCCGCCCCGACCCCGCCCTCGGTGCCGGGTCCCACGAGGTCACGGCGACCCTGGACACCGCCGGGGGAGAGGGCGACGGGCTGCGCGCCACCCACGCCTTCGAGGTGCGCAAGGCGGAGTCCGTCGTCGGGGCCTCCTTCATCCGGCCGCCCACCACCCGCGACACCGGGCTGCTGCGCGTGGCGCCCTTCGTGCGCGGGCTCGACACCACGCCCCCGCAGCCCGACGGGACGGTCTCGGTCAAGGTCTACCTGGGCGCGGACAGCGTGTGGAGCTCCGGCACGCTGCCCGTCGCCGCCGACGGGACGCTGGTCGTGCGGCTGCCGGTGCTGCGGCCGGGCGACTACCGCCTGGCCGTGGGGTACGGGGGCTCGGCGAACCTGGAGCCCGGCGCCACCGTCCGCGGGCTGGTCGTGCGCTGAGGCGTCGAGCGCACGGCCGACGCCCCTCGACCGGTGGCCGAGGCCCTCCCGGCCGGGGCCGTCGAGCGCTAGGGTCGGGCGTTCGCGGGGGCGGACGGACCGGCCCCGATCCTTGCTCGGAAGGACCGCCGTGACGGCTCGTCGTACCTCCACCCGCCCCCTGCGCCGCGTGGCGCTCGCCTCCGTCGCCGCCCTCGCGCTCGGCGGCCCGGCGCTGCTCGCCCCCGCCGGCGCGGCCACCGCAGCGTCGGCACCCGCCGCACCCGCCGCACCCGCCGCGGTGTCGGCGGCCGAGGCCGCGCTCACCCTCGACGCCCGCGTGCGCTCCGCCTCGTCCGCCGGGCTCGCCGTGGACGCCACGGCCCGCGGCGTGGTGCTGCCCGCCGACGGCGGCGGGGACACCGTGACCTTCGCCCTCGGCCCCGCCGGGCTCGAGGACCCCGCATCGCTCGACCCCTCGGTCTTCGCCGCCGTGGTCACCGAGCCCGCGGCCGCCGCCGAGGAGTACGCCGGCGCCCTCACCACGACCCTCACCGCCGAGGCCGAGCGGGTGCTCGCCGACGCGGACCACGCGGTCTACGCCTGGCAGTCCGACGGCGAGGCGGGCCCCGGCGGCTCCGCCTCGGTGCCGCTCGAGGTCGACCGCGACGCGCTGCGGGGCGACGTGGTCGTCGAGTCCTCCGGTGCGACGACCCACGGCTTCGGCCGCACCGACAGCTACGTGTGGCTCGCGGTGCGCGGCATCGAGCGCCCCGCCGACCTGGGCGGCGTGCTCACCGGCCTCGACGGAGCCCCCGTCGTGGGCGAGAACCGAGGTGGCGGCGTGCTGCGCTTCCGGATCCCCGAGCGCACCCTCCCGGGCACCCGCACGCTGCAGCTCGAGGTGCGCAGCCCCGAGCCGGCGGCGGACGGGCTCGTCCTCTCGCGCGAGCTCGTGGTGACGCGTGCGGCGACGACGGCCGTCTCGTCGTTCGAGGTGGCGCCCCGCGCCGGGCGGGGGAGCAGCGTCCTGGCCGGGGCCGTGGCGACCGACCGCCGCGTGCACCTCGCCGTGCCCCGGGCCCGCGGCCCGATCGCGGTGAAGGTCTACCGCGCCGACGGCTCGGTGGCCTGGTCGTCGGGCGTCCAGCAGCTGGTGGCGAACGCGGCGTTCGACGGCCTCCGGCGCTTCGCCGTCCCCGCGCTGCCGGCCGGGAGCTACCGCCTCGTCGTCGGGTACGGCGGGTCCAACGTGTTCGAGGCGTCGAGCGCCACGCGTGCGTTCAGCGTGCGCTGACGCCGCCCAGGACGAACTCGACCACGACCTCCGCGGGCACCTGCCGCGGGTTCAGGCAGGCGTGGACGAGGGGGAGCACGGCGTCGACGTCCCGCACGGCGAACTCGCCGCTCGCCACCCCCTCGTCCACGATGTCGCGCAGCACGGCCTCGACCGCGACGACGTGCTCGCGGATCTCGCGCAGGGAGGAGTCCGACAGCAGCCCGTAGACCTGGGGTCCCAGCCCCAGGTGGAACTGCTCGCCCTCGGCCAGGTGGTGGTGCAGGTAGCGGCGCAGCCGCTCCGTCGGGCTGCCGGCGTCGGCCAGGACCCCGTGCAGCTTCTCCAGGTACCGCGTCGTCTCGTGCGAGGCGAAGGCCACCACGACCGCGTCCTTGTCGGGGAAGTGGTGGTAGATCGAGGTGCGCCCCACCCCGGCCCGCGCGGCGAGCTGGGCCATCGTGATGGCCTCGAAGCTGCGCTCGGCGACCAGCTCGACGAACGCGGCGAACACCCGCTCGCGGATCTGCTCGCGGTGGGCCGACAGGGACTCTCCCGAGATCTTGGGCACGCGCCGGCCTAGAGCCTCGGCACCACGGCGCCGAGCAGCGTGCCCATCCGCGTGGCGGCGGAGCGACCTGCCTCGAGCACCTCGGCGTGGTCGAGCGGCTCGCCCGAGATGCCGGCGGCGAGGTTGGTCACGAGCGAGATGCCCAGCACCTCCATGCCCGCCTGGCGGGCGGCGATGGCCTCGAGGGTCGTGCTCATGCCGACGAGGTGGCCGCCGATGGCGCGGACCATGCCGATCTCGGCGGGCGTCTCGTAGTGGGGGCCGGGGAACTGCACGTAGACGCCCTCGTCGAGCCCGGGCTCCACCTCGCGGCACAGGGCCCGCAGGCGGGACGAGTAGAGGTCGGTGAGGTCGATGAACTCGGCGCCCTCGATCGGCGAGCGGCCCGTCAGGTTGATGTGGTCGCTGATGAGCACCGGCGTGCCGGGGGACCACGTCTCCTTCAGGCCCCCGCAGCCGTTGGTGAGCACGATGGTGCGGCACCCGGCGGCGGCGGCGGTGCGCACGCCGTGCACGACGGCACGCACGCCGCGGCCCTCGTAGTAGTGGGTGCGGCTGAGGAAGACCAGCACGGAGCGGTCGCCGGCGCGCACGGAGCGGATCCGCCCGGCGTGCCCGGCCACCGCGGCGGGCGCGAACCCGGGCAGGTCGGTCGTCGCGATCTCGGCCACCGTCTCGCCGAGCATGTCGACGGCCGGGAGCCAGCCCGACCCCAGGACGACGGCCGCGTCGTGGCGCTCCACCCCCGTCAGCTCGGTGAGGCGGGCGGCGGCAGCGGTAGCGGCCTCGGTCGGGTCCAGGTCGTCGTGGTGCACGTCGCGAACTGTAGGCCAGGGTGGCCCGGGACACCCGTCGACGCACTCGCACCGGGCCCCCGGCCGCCGCGTTCGCGCAGGGCGTACCGGGCGGTAGCCCTCCCACCCCGGGCGGGCCCGCCCGGGTGGATAGTCTGGTACCCGTGACCCACTTCGATGTCCTCGTCCTTGGTGCCGGCCCCGGTGGATACGTCGCGGCGATCCGAGCCGCCCAGCTCGGCAAGTCCGTCGCCGTCATCGAGGAGAAGTACTGGGGCGGTGTGTGCCTGAACGTCGGCTGCATCCCGTCCAAGGCGCTCCTGAAGAACGCGGAGCTCGCCCACACGCTCACCCACGACAAGGCCAAGTTCGGCATCGAGGGTGACGTCACGATGTCCTACGGCCCGACGTTCAAGCGCTCCCGCCAGGTGAGCGCCGGCATCGTCAAGGGCGTCCACTACCTGATGAAGAAGAACAAGATCACCGAGATCGACGGGTGGGGCACCTTCACCGGTCCCAAGTCGATCGACGTGAAGGGCTCCGACGGCTCCACGACGACCTACACGGCCGACGACGTGATCATCGCGTCCGGCGCGAAGGTGCGCACGGTGCCCGGCGTCGAGATCAGCCAGAACGTGGTCACCTACGAGGAGCAGATCCTCGACGAGAACCTGCCGGGCTCGATCATCATCGGCGGCTCGGGCGCGATCGGCGTCGAGTTCGCCTACGTGATGAAGAACTTCGGCGTCGACGTCACCATCGTCGAGTTCCTCGACCGCATCGTGCCGACCGAGGACGCCGACGTGTCCAAGGAGCTGCTCAAGCACTACAAGAAGCTGGGCATCAAGATCATGACCTCGACCGCCGTCAAGGGCGTCGAGGACACGGGCTCGGGCGTCAAGGTCACCGTCGCCCCCGCCGCGGGCGGCGACGAGCAGGTGCTCGAGGCCGACAAGATGCTCGCCGCGTTCGGCTTCGCGCCGCGCACCGAGGGCTACGGCCTGGAGAACACGGGAGTCGAGCTCACCGAGCGCGGCGCCATCGCGATCGACGAGTACGGCCGCACCAACGTCGACGGCGTCTACGCCATCGGCGACGTCACCGGCCGCATGATGCTCGCCCACGTCGCCGAGGCCATGGGCATCGTCGCCGCCGAGGTCATCGCCGGCGCCGAGACCATGCCGGTCGAGTTCGACTTCATCCCGCGCGCGACGTACTGCCACCCGCAGATCGGCTCGTTCGGCTACTCGGAGCAGCAGGCCAAGGACAAGGGCTACGACGTCAAGACCTCGACGTTCCCGTTCAGCGCCAACGGCAAGGCCCAGGGCCTCGGCGACGGTGTCGGGTTCGTCAAGGTGGTCGCGGACGCCGAGCACAACGAGATCCTCGGCGCCCACATGATCGGCCCCGACGTGACCGAGCTGCTGCCCGTGCTCACGCTGGCCCAGAAGTGGGACCTGACCGCGGACGAGGTCGGGCGCAACGTCTTCGCGCACCCGACGCTGACCGAGGCCGTCAAGGAGGCCGTCCACGGCATCTCCGGCCACATGATCAACCTCTGAGGTGCCGATGAACCGCGTCGTCATCGTCGGGGGCGGTCCCGGCGGCTACGAGTCCGCACTCGTCGCCGCCCAGGCGGGGGCCGAGGTCACGGTGGTCGACACCGACGGCCTCGGCGGCTCGGCCGTGCTGACCGACTGCGTGCCGAGCAAGACCCTCATCGCCACGAGCGAGCTCATGTCGGAGCTCTCCGGCTCCTCCGAGCTGGGGCTGAGCTTCCTCGACGGCGAGGGCGACGCGGCCACCTCGATCCGCGTCGACCTCGGGCGGGTCAACGCCCGGGTCAAGCAGCTCGCGGCCGACCAGTCGACCGACATCGCCGGGCGCCTCGACCGCGAGGGCGTGCGCCTCGTCCACGGTCGCGGCCGTCTCGACGGCCCGAGCCGCGTCGTGGTCGACCTGGTCGACGGCGGCGAGGAGACCCTCGAGGCCGGGGCCGTGCTCGTCGCGACCGGCGCCTCGCCGCGCGTCCTGCCGAGCGCGGTGCCGGACGGGGAGCGCATCCTCACCTGGGAGCAGGTCTACGACATCGCCGACGTGCCCGAGAAGCTCGTCGTCGTCGGCTCCGGCGTCACGGGCGCGGAGTTCGCCTCGGCGTACCTCTCCCTGGGCATCGACGTCACGCTGGTCTCCTCGCGCGACCGGGTGCTGCCCGGCGAGGACGCCGACGCGGCCGGCGTGCTCGAGGAGGTGCTGAAGCGGCGCGGCATGAAGGTGCTGAGCCGCTCCCGGATGGAGTCCGTCACCCGCTCGGGCGACGTCGTCACCGTCCGGCTCACCGACGGCACCGAGGTGGAGTGCTCGCACTGCATCCTGGCGCTCGGCTCGGTGCCGAACACCGAGGGGCTCGGTCTCGAGGAGGCCGGGGTGCGCCTGAAGGACGGCGGCTTCGTGGGCGTGGACCGCGTCTCGCGCACGAGCGCGCGGGGCGTGTACGCCGCGGGCGACTGCACCGGCGTGCTCATGCTGGCGTCGGTGGCCGCGATGCAGGGGCGGATCGCGATGCAGCACCACCTGGGCGACGCCGTGCTGCCCCTCGACCTGCGCAAGGTCTCGTCGAACGTCTTCACCTCCCCGGAGATCGCGACCGTCGGCTGGTCGCAGCAGTCGGTCGACGAGGGCGAGATCCAGGCCGAGACGGTCCTGCTGCCGCTGTCGGGCAACCCCCGCGCCAAGATGCAGGGTGTCCGCGACGGCTTCGTGAAGCTCATCTGCCGTCCCGGCACCGGCATCGTGGTGGGCGGCGTCGTCGTCGGCCCGCGTGCCTCCGAGCTCATCCACCCGGTCGCCGTCGCGGTGGGGGAGGGCCTCACCGCCGACCAGCTGGCCGCGGTGTTCACGGTCTACCCCTCGATGTCCGGATCGATCGCCGAGGCGGCCCGCCGGATGCACCACGTCTGAGGTCCCCGGCCACCGACCTGCGCCCAGCAGCGTCCCAGGATCACCCCAGCAGCACCCCAGCGTCACCGACGGGGCCCGCCGTGCGGCGGGCCCCGTCGCACGTCCCGACCGGGGCGCTAACTACCGCCGTGTAGTTCACGCGTTCCGATTGCACGGCCCCGCGCGCCTGTGGTCCGATCGCGAGTGCACATCCGTCACACCCTTCACACCAGCCCCGGGACGTCCCCCGCCCGGGGCTGCCGCCTGCCGCCTGCCCCAGGAGCCCCACCCGTGCTTGCCCGTCCGCGCCGCCCCCGCCTGCGCCGTGCCCGTCTCCTCGTCTCCCTGCTGCTCGGCGTCGGCCTCGTCGCCGCCGGCGGCGGCCGCGCGGGCGCCGTACCGGTCACCGACCAGTGGTGGGCTGTGCCCGACGCCGCGACCATCGCCATCGACGGGCACGGCTTCGGCCACGGCAACGGCATGTCGCAGTACGGCGCGTACGGCGCGGCGCAGCGCGGCGTGAACGTGCGCGAGATCCTGCGCTTCTACTACCCGGGCACCACGGTGACGACGGCGGGCGGCACGATCAGCGTGCGGATCTCCGCCGACGACGACGGCGACACCATCGTCGGCTGGCGTGAGGGCCTGACGGTCGTCGACCGCGGCACGAACGCCCGCCTGCCCGTCCCGGCCGGCGTGTCGGGCAGCTGGCGGGTGAGCTACGGCGGCGCCGACACCTCCATCGTCAGCTTCGCGCGGGGCGGCAAGTGGGTGTTCTGGAAGCGCACGCAGGGCGAGGCCGAGCTCTACGCCAGCGGCGGGGCGATCCCGCTCATCCTGGACGGCGGCCGCACCACGGTGCAGTACCGCGGCACCCTGCGCGCCGCCATCGCCCAGCCCGGCGCCTCGGGCCGCGACACGGTCAACTACGTGACGCTCGAGCACTACCTGCGCGGGGTCGTCCCGAAGGAGATGCCGTCGTCCTGGACCCCGGCCGCCGTGCAGGCCCAGGCCGTCGCCGCCCGCACGTACGCGGTGCAGCAGCGCTCCGAGCCCAAGGCCCGCCACTACCAGATCTGCGACACCACCACCTGCCAGGTGTACGGCGGGTACTCGGCCGAGCAGACCGGCTCGAACCGGGCCATCGACGCGACCGCGGGCGCGATCCTCAGCTACCAGGGCAAGCCGGCGTTCGCGCAGTTCTCCTCGTCGAACGGGGGGTGGACCAACAACGGGTCCGCGCCGTACCTGACGGCCCGGCAGGACCCGTACGACGGCACGTCGGCCAACCCGAACCACACCTGGCTGCTGCGCATCACCGACACGACGATCGAGCGGGCGTGGCCGCAGCTCGGGAACCTGCAGGCCATCGCGGTCTCCGACCGCAACGGGTACGGCGAGTGGGGCGGCCGGGTGAACTCGGTGACGTTCCGCGGCAGTGCCGGGACCGTCACGGTCACGGGCGCCACGGTGCGCTCGAAGCTCGGGCTGAAGTCGACCTGGTTCACGTTCCGGGTGGCGCCCCGCAGCTGAGCACCACCGGCGGGGGCCTCAGGCGAGCTCGTCGAACGACAGCCAGGCGCCGTGGCCGAGGTCCAGCACGTCCCCGCTGGCCAGCACGACCGGCTCGTCGCGCAGCCGCAGGGGCTCCCGGTCGGGCCGCCGCAGGAACGTGCCGTTGGTCGAGCGCTTGTCCAGCGCGACGACCTGCCACCCGTCGGGGCGGACCTCGACGTGGGTCGCGGAGACGTGACCCTCCGGCACGGCGACGAGGCGGGCCGCGGCCGGTCCGGGCAGCAGGTCGGCCCGTGGGGACCGGCCGACCACGACGGGGGCGTCGATCTCGACGACCTCGCCGGTGCTCACGGTCATCCGGCCGCGCGCCGGCGCCACCACCGGACGCACGTCGCGCGTCACGGTGACGCCGCACACCCGGCAGGTCGTGCGGTGCGGCGGGTTCGGGTGACCCTGGCCGCAGGCCACCGACGGCAGCGCCCCCGGGCCTGACGAGGTGCCGCCGGACCGGACCGGTCCGCCGCGCGAGCCGAGCCGGGTCGTGCCGATGCCCTCCTCCGGCGGGGCCGGGAGCGGGGGCAGGGGCCGGTGCAGGGTCGCGGAGGCGTCCGAGGGCCGGGCCACCCCACCGGGTCGCGGCGCCGGGTGTCGTGCCCGGGCGTCGAGCAGCGCCTGGGCGGGATCGGTGCCGGCGCCGGAGCGGCCCCAGCCCGGGGAGTGCAGACGGCGCGCGGCGGCCACCCCCGAGACGATGGGCAGCGCGGGGGGCGGCGCGGCGGGCGTCGCGTCGCCGGCGTCCCCGGGGGGCGTCGCCCGCACGGCGATGCGCTGGGCGCCGTCGACGGTGCGCTCGGACCAGGTGGCGGCCCCGGTCCCGGCGACGGCGTGGTCGGTGTCGCCGCTCGCGCTCGCGACGAACCCGGTGCCGCGGGCCGCGAGGTGGGTGCGACGGTCGGTGCTCGGGCCCGACCACAGGGCGATCGCGAACGGGGGCAGGTCGAGCAGCGTGCGCCGGCTCACGGAGCCGAGCGCGGCGAGGAACACGCCGAGGTCGGGGCCCTCGTTGAGCACCTCCCACAGGACGGTGGCCGCCTCGGCCCCGACCGTGCGGTCGACGATCGCGACGCCCGCGTCGCAGACGACGCCCAGGTGGTCCCCGGCGAGGTGGAGGAAGTGTGCCGGCGGCCGGCTGCCCGGGCGCGTCACCGGCCGGCCCCCGCCGCGAGCCGGCCCGTGGGCCGGGCGTCGACCACCACCGCGGTCGTGTTGTCCCGACCGCCCGCGTCGACCGCCGCCGCGACGAGCGTCTCGGCCGCGAGGCGGGGGTCGGGGTGCGCCAGCAGCACGGCGGTCACGAGCTGGTCGGTCAGCTCGCCGGTGACGCCGTCGGTGCACAGGAGCACCCGGTCGCCGGCGCGGGCCGGGTGGAAGTCGACGTCGAGCTCGGGGGCGCCGCCCTGGCCGGCCCCGAGCGCGCGGGTGAGCACGTGGCCGTCGTCCGCGAGCTCCGTGTCGACGGCGGGGACGCCCTGGTCGATCAGCTCCTGGCGACGGGTGTGGTCGGTGGTCAGGCACTCCAGCACACCGTCGCGCAGCAGGTAGGCCCGGGACTGCCCGAGGTGGAAGACGAGCCAGCCCGGGCGGCCGTCCTCCTCCGCCACCGCGACGCCGGTGAGGGTCGACCCCGGGGCGGCGCCGGACCCGTCGGCCAGGCCGGTCACGCGGCGACCCGCCTCGGCCACGGCGGCCCGCAGGCCGGCTGCGTTCACGCCGTACGTCCAGGGCTGCTCGGCCAGCGTGGCCGCGACGACCGACGCGGCGGCGGCCCCGTCGTGGTGGCCGCCCATGCCGTCGGCCACGAGGCAGAGCCGGTCGTCGGCGTACCAGGCGTCCTCGTTCTCGCGACGGCGCACACCCACGTCGCTGGCCGCCCCCCGATCGATGTCGAAGGGGGCGGGCGCCGGTGCGTGCCTGACCACGGTGCCTGCTACTCCACGACGGCGACGAGGTCGCCGCCCTCGACGGGGCGGGTGCCGCTCAGGGCGAGGCGCCGGACGGTGCCCGCGCGCGGCGCCGTGATCGCCGCCTCCATCTTCATGGCCTCGATGGTCGCGAGGACCGCGCCGGCCTCCACCGCCTCGCCCTCGCCGACGACGACGGTGACGACGCCCTGGAACGGGGCGGCCACGTGGGTGGGGTCGCCCGGGTCGGCCTTCTCGGTGCTCTGCTCGTCGGCGGCGATCGAGCGGTCGCGCACCGACAGGGGCCGCAGCTGGCCGTTGATGGTGCACATCACCGTGCGGTAGCCGCGCTCGTCGGGCTCGCTGACCGCCTCGAGGCCGAGGATGAGGGTCTTGCCCTCGTCGAGCTCGACGGTGTGCTCCTCGCCGCGACGCAGGCCGTAGAGGTAGTCGAGCGTCGGGATGCGGCCGACGTCGCCGTACGTCTCGCGGGCCGCCCGGAAGTCCTTCGTCGGGCCGGGGAAGAGCAGCTCGTTGAGGGTGCCGCGCGGGTCGGAGGCGAGCCCGGCGCGCTGGTCGTCGGTGAGCTCGGCCGCGGGCTGCTTCCAGGTGCGGCCCTCGAGCGCCTTGGTGCGGAACGGCTCGGGCCAGCCGCCCGGCGGGTCGCCGAGCTCGCCGGAGAGGAACCCGATGACGGAGTCGGGCAGGTCGTAGTCGCCGGGGTTCTCGGCGAAGTCGGCGATCTTCTCCGGGGTGTCGGCGCCCGTGCCGACGAGGTGGAGGGCGAGGTCGCCGATCACCTTCGACGACGGCGTCACCTTGGGGATGTTGCCGAGGATGTCGTTCGCGGCGGCGTAGGTGTCCTCGATCTGCTCGAACTTCTCCGCGAGGCCGAGCGCCACGGCCTGCTGACGCAGGTTCGAGAGCTGGCCGCCGGGGATCTCGTGGCGGTAGACGCGGCCGGTGGGGGAGGAGAGGCCGGACTCGAAGGGCGCGTAGACCCGGCGTACCGCCTCCCAGTACGGCTCCAGCGCGCCGACGGCCCCGAGGTCGAGACCGGTCTCGCGCGCGGAGTGGTCGGTGGCCGCGACGAGGGCGGTCAGCGAGGGCTGGCTGGTGGTGCCGGCCATGGTGGCGGTCGCGGCGTCGACGGCGTCGACACCGGCGTCGATGGCCGACAGCAGGGTCGCGAGCTGCCCGCCGGCGGTGTCGTGGGTGTGCAGGTGCACCGGCAGGTCGAAGCGCTCGCGCAGCGCGGTGACGAGGGTGCGGGCGGCGGGCGCGCGCAGCAGGCCCGCCATGTCCTTGACGGCCAGCACGTGGGCGCCGGCCTCGACGATCTGCTCGGCCAGGCGGAGGTAGTAGTCGAGGGTGTAGAGCCGCTCGCCGGGGTCGGACAGGTCGCCGGTGTAGCACAGCGCCACCTCGGCCACGGTCGTGCCGGTGGCCCGCACCGCGTCGATCGCGGGCCGCATCTGCGAGACGTCGTTGAGGGCGTCGAAGACCCGGAAGACGTCGATGCCGGTCGCGGCGGCCTCCGCCACGAAGGCGTCGGTCACCTCCGTCGGGTACGGCGTGTAGCCCACCGTGTTGCGCCCGCGCAGCAGCATCTGCAGCTGGATGTTCGGCACGGCCTGACGCAGCTGCGCCAGGCGCTCCCACGGGTCCTCGGAGAGGAAGCGCAGCGCCACGTCGTACGTCGCGCCGCCCCACGCCTCCAGCGACCACAGCTGCGGCAGCGTGCGGGCCACGACGGGCGCGGCGGCCATCAGGTCGCGGGTGCGCACGCGGGTCGCGAGCAGCGACTGGTGGGCGTCGCGGAACGTGGTGTCGGTGACGGCCACCTGCGTCTGGGCGCGCAGGCGCCGGGCGAACTCCTCGGGGCCGACCTCGAGCAGCAGCTGGCGCGAGCCGTCCGGCGCGGGCACGGACTCCTCGACCACCGGCAGCTTCGTGACCGGGTCGAGGGTCACGGGCGCCTCGCCGTGCGGCTTGTTGACCGTCACGTCGGCGAGGTAGCGCAGCAGCTTCGTGCCGCGGTCGGCCGACGGCCGAGCGGTCAGCAGGGCGGGGTGGGTCTCGATGAAGCTCGTCGTGACCCGCCCGGCGGTGAAGTCGGGGTCGGCCAGCACGCCGGAGAGGAACGAGATGTTGGTGCGCACGCCGCGGATGCGGAACTCCGCGACCGCTCGGCGGGCCTTCTCGACGGCCTTCTCGAACGTGCGGCCCCGGCACGTGAGCTTCGCCAGCATCGAGTCGAAGTGGGGGCTGACCTCGGCGCCGGCGTACGTCGTACCACCGTCGACGCGCACGCCCGGGCCGCCGGGGGAGCGGTACGTCGAGATCTTGCCGGTGTCGGGGCGGAAGTCGTTGGCCGGGTCCTCGGTGGTGATGCGGCACTGCAGGGCGGCCCCGCGCAACCGGACCGTGTCCTGGGACAGGCCGAGGTCGGCGAGGGTCTCGCCGGCGGCGATGCGCAGCTGGGACTGCACGAGGTCGACGTCGGTGACCTCCTCGGTGACCGTGTGCTCGACCTGGATGCGGGGGTTCATCTCGATGAAGACGTAGTTGCCGTCGGGGTCGAGGAGGAACTCGACCGTGCCGGCGTTGCGGTAGCCGATGTGCCGGGCGAACTTCACCGCGTCGGCGCACATGCGGTCGCGCAGCGCCGGGTCGAGGTTCGGCGCGGGCGCGATCTCGATGACCTTCTGGTGGCGGCGCTGCACCGAGCAGTCGCGCTCGAAGAGGTGGATGACCTCGCCGGTGCCGTCGGCCAGGACCTGGACCTCGATGTGGCGCGGCTCGACGACGGCCTGCTCCACGAAGACGGTCGGGTCGCCGAACGCGGCCTCGCCCTCGCGCATGCAGGTCTCGACCGCCTCGCGCAGGGCCTCGGGGCGCTCGACGCGGCGCATGCCGCGCCCGCCGCCGCCGGCCACGGCCTTGACGAAGAGGGGGTAGGGCAGCGAGGACGCGGCCTCGACGATCGCGTCCACGTCGGTGGACGGCTCGACGCTGGCCAGCACCGGCACCCCGGCCGCCTTGGCCGCCGCGATGGCGCGCGCCTTGTTGCCGGTCAGCTCGAGGATCTCCGAGGTCGGGCCCACGAACGTGATGCCGGCGTTCGCGCAGGCCTCGGCGAGCGCGGGGTTCTCCGAGAGGAAGCCGTAGCCCGGGTAGACCGCGTCGGCGCCGCAGGCCACGGCCGCGGCGACCACCGCCTCGGGATCGAGGTAGTTGCGCACCGGGTGGCCGCGCTCGCCGATCTCGTAGGCCTCGTCGGCCTTCAGCCGGTGCTCGGACCAGCGGTCCTCGTAGGGGAAGACGGCGACGGTCCTGACATCCAGCTCGTACGCCGCGCGGAACGCCCGGATCGCGATCTCGCCCCGGTTGGCCACCAGCACCTTGGAGAACATGGGGGGAGGCTATCCACATCCTCACCCGAGCGGGTGCACGAGGCCCGGTGGGCGGGACGGGTCGGGTGCGGCGGACCCTCAGCGTCGGCGCTTGCGGGGAGGCCGGCCGCGCGTGGTGTCCCGCGGCTTGCGCATCTCGACCGGGCGGGCCTTCGGCGACGACCCGGCGGCGACGGGCACGTTGGTGAAGGACCGGCCGGAGCGGACGCGGACGATCCCGATGAGGCCCCACACCACGCCGCCGCCGACCAGACCCACCACGGTTCCGACGACGGCGCCGAGGACGGTGTCGCCGCGGCGGGTGGACCCCCGGGGCTCGGTGGTGTCCTCGACGTCGGTGATGTCGGGTGGGATGGCGCGGGCCCACTCGTCGAGCCGTGCCGAGGCCTGCCCGACCATCCCGTACGAGGAGATCTCGTCGTAAATTGCTACGTCCTCCGGGGCCAGTGCGACGCCGGCCTCCTCGAGCCGGTACGACGGGGGCAGGGACCGGTGGCCGGTGAGGGCGACGTCGCCGTCGCCGTTGCCCTCCCAGATCGCGACCACGCCCTCGACCTCGACGTTGGCCATGACCTGGTCGAGGGCGTGGCCGGCCTGGGCGTACCCCGCGTTCCACGACTTCGCGACGACCAGCACGTAGAGGGGCGCGCCCTCCTCGGCGATGACCTCCTCGATGGCGGACTCCGCCGCGGGGTCGAGCAGCGCGCTGCTCCCGGGGGCGACGACGACGTGGTCGCCCGCCGCCCAGGCGTCCATGGCCTGCTGGAGGACGTCGCCCGGGGCCAGGTCGTCGCGGGGACCGTCCGGGCCCCCGATGTCCTGCCGCACGCCGAGCGCGGCGAGGGTGCCGCACGCCAGGCCGACCACGGCGGCGAGCGTGCGGGTGCGGAGGAAGGCCCTCACGAGCGACCCCCTCCGGCCCGGGCCCGGCCGACCTCGCTCCACAGGTCGTCGACGAGGGCACCGAACCCGGTGCGGGCCCAGACGTCGCCGCCCTCGTAGTAGGGACGCCGACGCAGACCGTGCCGCACGGTCAGCGGGTCGGTGATGGGGCCGACCGAGCAGGCCTTGCACACGGGCACCGCGAGGCCCGCGTCGGCCACCTCCCGCGTGCGGTCGCCCCGCCCGTGCAGGGGGTTCGCGAAGCAGGGGCGGTACGGCGCTCCCCTCGGCTCGTCGAGCGCCTCGGCCGCCACGCGGGTCAGGACGAGGGCGCCGACGAGGTCGAGGCGGCGGGCCCGTCCGGGGGACGGGTCGTCGAGGATGGCCTGCGCCGTGGCGTACGACCCGTCCACCCGGGTGCGGGTGGCGGCGTCGAGCGGTCGCCCCGCTCGTCGGGAGCGGCGTCGACCGACGACGTCGAGCTCGCGGCGCACGGTGTGCTCCAGCGTGGCGAGATGGTCCGGGGAGTCGACCCCGCCGCGGCTCGGCGCCGAGGCGTCCGCGAGCACCTTGGCGTCACGGCGCACCCGGGTCCCGGCGGGCGCCGTCTCCCGCCAGCGGGTCACGTTGCGCACCAGGAGCGTCGCGCCGATCCCGACGGCCACGAAGGCGACGGCGGGCGCGAAGGAGGCGCTGAAGGCGTCGGACGGTCCGTCGCCCCCGATGTCCCAGTCGGGGCGCTGCCAGATGCCACCGAGGTACTGCCCCGGGTCGTCCGCGGTGCCGGCGAGCTGGTCCACGCCCCACGCGACCTGGCCCACGACGGCGCTCTGCGCGTCCTGGGACTGCCCGGGCACGTACTCGATCCTGGTCGAGCTCCACTCGCCGGTGCCGAGGTCGGCGCTCGCGTTGGAGGACGGGTCCGTGGCGGTGAAGTAGTAGCCGTCGCCGAGCTCGCGGGACAGGCGCAGGGCGAGGTCCTGGGCTGCCTCGTAGCCGTGATCGCCCTCGGCGAGACCCGGGACGCCGGGCACGAGGGCGACGTACACGGGCACCCCCTCCTCCCGCGCCGTCCCCACCTTCGCCGTCAGGGCGGCGTCCACCTCGTCACGGGCGCCGTTGCCGTACAGCGGGTGCACGAGGACCGGGTCCTCGCGCAGCGCCGCGGCGACGTCGTCGATCGAGGGGGAGAGGCCGAGGTCGTCGTCCTCGGGGACGGGGGCCACCGCGCTCACCGCTGCCGCATCCGGTGGACCGCGCCGACGAGGTCCGGTTGGAGGGCCCCGAAGCCGGTCGATGCCCAGGGCTCGATGCCGCTCTCGAAGTAGTGGCGCGGCCGGCCGTCCACCATCACGTCGAGGATCTCGGGCCGGGCCCCGCGCTTGAGGTCACGGCGGCACCGGTTGCACAACGGTGCGTGCAGCCGCTCGCCGGCCACCTCGACGTCGCGCACGTTCTCGCCCGGCCCGTGGAGCGGGTTGAGCAGGCACGGTGGCGACGGCCGGTACGCGCGGCCGCGCAGCGCCGCGGCGAGGGCGGCACGCCCGCGCTCGGCGAGCACGAGGCCGCCGACGCCGTCGAGGAGGGGCACGTCATCCGCGCGCTCCTCGGGCCGCAGCACCCGCCGGGCGGCGTCGTAGTGGTCGAGCGCGGCCTGCCAGGACGTGGCGTCGCCCTTCGGTGTCAGCTCCGCCTCGTCGACGGCCTCACCCAGGGCGAGCAGCGCGTCCCTCCCGCGGGTGACGACGCCGGCGTCGCGGGCGGACCGGACCAGGTCGAGGGCGGACGGGGGCAGGACGAAGGCGCCGTTGCGGGTCGTGCCCGCCGACGTGCCGGAGCCCGACGAGCGTCCGCCGCGGAGGGCGCGGGCGACCAGGACGACCAGCACGACGACGCCCAGCAGGATGCCCGTCGTGGCGCCGGCGCCGAGCCCGTCCCCGTCGCCGCCCCCGTCGCCGCTCGTCCGCGCGTACGACTCCTCGCGGGTCTCGCGGACCTCCTGCTGGAAGTCGTCCCAGACCGCCATGTCGGCCGGCCCGCCCGACACGTGGGCCGCCAGCGCCTCCGTCAACCGCACGAGCGCCGGTCCGAGCTCCGGCTCGACGACGTGGACGTCGAGGGCGTCGTAGGCGTCGGGAAGCTGCTCCGACGGGTTCCATGCCCGCTCCGCGAGGGTGTACTCGGGCCCGCCGTTCTCCTCGACGTACGCCGGCTCGTAGAAGTAGCTGGTGCCGAGGTAGAGGCCGTCCAGGTAGAGGCCCTCCTGGTCGGCCTCGTCGTGGACGAGCGCGAGGAGGTTGTCCATGTTCCGCTCGAACCGGCCGGACTCGGACAGGTCCTCCACGACGACGAACACCGGTGCGCCGGCCTCGCGCAGGGCCGTGAGGTTGTCGACGATCACGGCCTGCTCGTGGGGCTCCAGCCTCGACGCGGCAGAGCGGTGGACGTAGAGGCCCGTGGTCTCGAGGGCGGCGATGATCTCGTCCAGGTCGTCCTCGGCCACGTGCTCCCGCCCCCTCGTGCGTCGTACCGGCGCCGGGCGCCGTGGCCGCCCCTCGTCGGCCGCGCCCATTCTGCGCCACGCGCCCGGCCCGCGGGTGTGCGGGCCGGGCGGGTGGGTGCGGTGACGGGTGGTGCGGGGGATCAGGGGGCGGCGGCCCGCAGCTTCTCCAGCAGGGGGCCGGCGGCCTCGGCGAGGAACTCGTCGACCGTGTCCCCGCCGACCTGCACGAGGGCGACGTCGGTGAACCCGGCCTCCCAGAACGGCTTGACGGCCTCGACGACGGCGTCCAGGTCGGGCCCGCAGGGGATGGTCTCGGCGACGTCCTCGGGCCGCACGTACTGCGTCGCGCCCGCGAACCCGGCCGTGGTCGGCAGGTCGGCGTTGACGGCCCAGCCGCCGGCGAACCAGCGGAACTGCTCGTGGGCCCGCTGGGTGGCCTCCTCGGCGTCGCGGCCCCAGGCGATCGGGATCTGGCCGACGGCGCGGCCGGGCGAGCCGATGCGCGGGGCGCCCTCGGTGGCGTTCCAGGTCTCGACGAGCCCGGCGTCGGGCTCGGTGGCCACGAGGTGGTCGGCCAGCGGGCCGAAGCGGTGCACGGCCTTCTCGCCGCCGACCGCGATGCCGATGTCGACCGGCTCGTCGGGCAGGTCCCAGATGCGGGCCGAGTCGACCCGGAAGTAGTCGCCCTCCCACGTCGTCAGCTCGCCGGTGTGCAGCGCGCGGATGATCTCCACGGCCTCGACGAGCATGTCCTGGCGGGCGTCGACGCTCGGCCAGCCCTGGCCGACGACGTGCTCGTTGAGGTTCTCGCCGGCGCCGAGGCCGAGCGTGAAGCGGTTGTCGGACAGCAGCCCCAGGGTCGCGGCCTTCTGGGCGACGACGGCGGGGTGGTAGCGGATCGTCGGGCAGGTCACGTAGGTCATCAGGTCCACCCGCTCGGTGGCGTGCGCGACGGCGCCGAGCACGCTCCAGGCGTACGGCGCGTGCCCCTGCGCCGAGAGCCACGGGAAGTAGTGGTCGCTGGAGACCTCGAAGTCGAACCCGACCTGCTCCGCCGCGACGGCGTGACGCACGAGGTCCTTGGGGCCGGACTGCTCTGTCATGAGGGTGTAGCCGAAACGGGTCGTCATGGATCCACCCGAGCACGGCGGTCCAAACGCACCCGGGCCGCATCCCGGACGGTCCGCGACGCACGACGCCGGGCCGCCCGCGAGGGGCGACCCGGCGTCGTACCGGCCCGTGCCGGTCAGGTGCTGGTGTCCTGCTGCCGTGCGGGGGGAGCGGTCAGTCCTTGAGCTCGCAGACGACCGCGCCGTTGGTGACGGTGGCCCCGACCTCGGCGGTCAGGCCGGTGACGGTGCCCGCCTTGTGGGCCTTCAGCGGCTGCTCCATCTTCATCGCCTCGAGCACGACGATGGTGTCGCCCTCGGCGACCTCCTGGCCCTCGGAGACGACGACCTTGACGATCGTGCCCTGCATGGGCGAGGTGACGGAGTCGCCCGAGGCGGCCGCGCCGGCCTTCTTGGCGCCGCTGCGCTTCGGCTTCTTCGCGCCCGCCGCACCCGCGCCCGCGGCGACCCCGCCGAGGCCCGCCGGGAGCACGACCTCGAGGCGGCGGCCGCCGACCTCGACGACGACCGTCTGGCGCTCGCCCTCCTCCTCGGCCTCGCCGACGGCGCCCGCGTAGGGCTCGATCTGGTTGTCGAAGTCCGTCTCGATCCACTGCGTGTAGACGGTGAACTCGCCCTGGCCAGTGGGGGTCGAGGCGCCGACGTACGCCGGGTCCTCGACGACCGCGCGGTGGAACGGGAGCACCGTCGGCATGCCGTCGACGACGAACTCGCCCAGGGCACGGCGGGAGCGCTCGAGGGCCTGGGTGCGGTCACGGCCGGTGACGATGAGCTTGGCGATGAGGGAGTCGAACGAGCCGGGGACGGTCTCGCCGTTCTCGTAGCCGCCGTCGACGCGGACACCGGGGCCCTGCGGCGGGTTCCACGCGGTGAGCGTGCCGGGCGCGGGCATGAAGTTGCGTCCGCCGTCCTCGGCGTTGATGCGGAACTCGATCGAGTGGCCGCGGATCTCGGGGTCGTCGTAGCCCAGCTCCTCGCCGGCGGCGATGCGGAACATCTCGCGCACCAGGTCGATGCCGGTGACCTCCTCGGAGACGCAGTGCTCGACCTGGAGGCGGGTGTTGACCTCGAGGAACGAGATGGTGCCGTCCTGGGCGACGAGGAACTCGCAGGTGCCGGCGCCGTGGTAGCCCGCCTCGCGCAGGATGCGCTTGGAGGACTCGTAGAGCTCGGCCAGCTGCTCGTCGCTGAGGAACGGCGCGGGCGCCTCCTCGACGAGCTTCTGGTTGCGGCGCTGCAGCGAGCAGTCGCGGGTCGAGACGACGACGACGTTGCCGTGCTGGTCGGCGAGGCACTGGGTCTCGACGTGGCGCGGCTTGTCGAGGAACTTCTCCACCAGGCACTCGCCGCGGCCGAAGGCGGTGACCGCCTCGCGCACCGCCGACTCGTAGGCGTCGGGGATCTCCTCGAGGGTGCGGGCGACCTTGAGGCCGCGGCCGCCGCCGCCGAAGACGGCCTTGATGGCGACGGGCAGGCCGTTGGCCTTCGCGAACTCGACGACCTCGTCGGCGTCGGCCACGGGGTCCTTGGTGCCGGGCGCCAGGGGCGCCTTCGCCTTGTCGGCGATGTGCTTGGCCTTCGCCTTGTCGCCGAGCGCCTCGATGGCCGCCGGCGGGGGACCGATCCAGGTCAGCCCGGCGTCGATGACGGCCTGGGCGAAGTCGGCGTTCTCGGCGAGGAAGCCGTAGCCCGGGTGGACCGAGTCGGCCCCGGACTTCTCGGCGACCGCGATGATCTTCGCGATGTCGAGGTAGGAGTCGGCAGGCGTCGCGCCGCCGAGCGAGTGCGCCTCGTCGGCGAGCCGCACGAACAGCGCGTCGCGGTCGGGCTCGGCGTAGACGGCGACGCTGCCGATGCCGGCGTCCTTGCAGGCGCGGATGACGCGCACGGCGATCTCACCGCGGTTGGCGATGAGGACGCGACGCAAGGGCTTGATCTCGGGCACGGGCACTCCTCGAAGGCTCGGGTCACTCGACTCACGGCGCGCCCCGCGGCGCCACCGCAGCGGAGTCTAGGGGCACCGGGGCCGTCGTGAGCGAGCGGATCCGGAATTCGGTCCCTGTCGGCCGGTACGGCGTACCGCGCCCGCGCCGTGAGCCCGCTCACGGACCCGGTGGGCGCCGTCGGCCCCGGTGCTCGCCCTCAGATGCTGATGCCGTCCAGCAGCGCCGACCACCAGCCGGGCCGGCCGGCGGGACCGAGGGCCGTCCGGGCGACGGTGACGGGGAGGGCGTCGTGCGCCGTCGCCGCGGGCTCCCACCGCACCCGGGTCCGGCTCCGGGGCGCGGCCCCCTCCTCGGCGGTGCCCCAGGTGCGGGGCCGCAGCCCGCGCCGCCGCATCCGCGCCACCCGCACGCCGTCCCGCAGCACCCAGGTACGGCGGCGCGAGCGGTGCTGCACCTCCCACCGGACCCCGTGCACCTCGACGTACCCGTCCCGGTGGCGGCGGCGCCAGCCCTCGCCGCGCCCGTTGTCGACGGTGCCGACAGCGCCCCCGGGCAGCAGCAGCGTGCCGCGTGCGCCGTCGAGCAGCCGGCCGCGCCCGCGGACCCACGTGCGGCGCGCGAGGCTGCCCAGCGGGTCGTTCACCGAGCGCCACACCCGCTGCAGCGGGGGCGCCTCGGTCCAGCCCGGCGGCAGGCCCTCGGCGAGCTCGACCCGCCCCGCGGGCCGGCCCGCGGGGTCCAGCAGGTGGAGGGCGCCGGTGCGGTCGTCGAAGCGGACCCGCCACGCGTCGGGGGAACCCGAGGGGGACCCGGCGGGCGCGGGCGAGGTGGGGCCGGTGGGGCCGGTGGGGTTCACGGCCGCGGTGCTACCCCCTCCCGGCCACGGCCACACCCGCGGGGGCGGCGTGCGACGCCGGGGGCGCGCTGGGGATAGCCTGCGATGCATGGGACGGCGTTGGCGACGGCTGGCCGCCGAGGTCAGCAAGTTCAGCCTCGTCGGCGGTCTCGCGACCCTCGTGTCCTTCGTGCTCTTCAACGCCCTGCTGCACGGTGCCTGGGTGGTGGACCCCGTGCTGGGCGACCGGCCGTACTCGTCGTACGTGCTCGCCAACACGATCGGCATGCTCGTCAGCTACAGCGGCACCAAGCGGTGGGTCTTCCGGCACCGCCAGGCCCCGGGGGCCGACGGCGGCTTCCTGGCCTACGCCGGGATCAACGTCGTGACGATGGTGCTGCCGATGGCGTGCCTGTGGTTCAGCCGCTCGGTGCTCGGGCTGAGCGACCCGGTCGCCGACAACATCTCGGCGAACGTGATCGGGCTGTCGGCCGGCTTCGTCGCCCGCTTCTACCTCTTCCGCACCTACGTCTTCAACAGCCCGGTGCAGCGGGCGTCGACGGTGCCCGCGGCGATCATCGCGGAGCCCACAGGTCCGTCCACCGCAGCCCCAGCTCGGCGCACAGGGTCCTCAGGAGAGGCACGCTGACGCCGACCACGTTGTGGGGGTCGCCCTCGACGCCCGTGACGAACGCGGCGCCCCGCCCCTCCAGCGTGAACCCGCCGGCGACGTCGAGCGGCTCACCGGTCGCCACGTAGGCGGCGATCTCCTCGTCGTCGACGTCCGCGAAGTGCACGACGGTCGAGGCCACCGCCGTCGTGCTGCGGTCACCGGCCAGGTCGAGGAGCGCGTGCCCGGTGTGGAGCACGCCCGAGCGACCGCGCACCTCCTGCCAGCGCCGCGTCGCGACCTCCGCCGTGCCCGGCTTGCCGTGGGCGGTCCCGTCGACCTCCAGCACGGAGTCGCACCCGAGGACGAGGGCGTCGTCGGGGAGACCGCCGCGGCGCACGACCGCGTCGGCCTTGCGGACGGCCAGCTGGCCGGCCATCTGCGCCGGGGCGAGGTGCTCGAGGCCCGACTCGTCGGCGCCGGAGACCACGACGAGGGGCTCGACGCCCGCCGTGCGGAGGGTGGCCAGACGGGCGGGGGAGGCGGAGGCGAGCACGAGCGTCGTCACCCGGTCGAGCCTAGGGCCGGCGACGTGCGGAATGTCGGCCCCGTCTCCTAGGTTGGACCACCGTGCCTGCCTCCTCCCGCGACCGTTCCACCACCGCGGCCGGCCTGAAGGTGCTCGGCGTCGCGATCCGGCGGGAGCCCTGGGTGTTCACCGTCTCGGCGGTGGGCAGCGTCCTCTTCGGCGCCCTCACCGTGGCCGACGCCTGGGTGCTCGGCTGGTCCACCGACCACGTCGTCCTCCCCGCCTTCGAGACCGGCGAGGTGGGTGCGGGAGCACTGTGGGCGGTCTTCGGCCTCTTCGTCGGCGTCGCCATCCTGCGCGCGGTCGGCATCGTGGCGCGGCGCCTCGGCGCGGGGATCATGCAGTACCGGATGGAGGCCCACTACCGCCGGGCCGTGACGCGGCAGTACCTGTCGCTGCCCATGTCGTGGCACCACCGCCACCCCACCGGCGTGCTGCTGTCCAACGCGAACTCCGACGTCCAGGCGGCGTGGGGCCCCGTGGCCCCGCTGCCGATGGCCGTCGGCACGATCGCCATGATGGTCGTCGCCGTCGCGCAGATGCTCCTCACCGACGTCGTGCTCGCGGTCGTCGGCCTGATGGTGTTCCCGGCCGTGATCGCGGTCAACCTGTGGTTCCAGCGCGTCACCTCCCCGCTGATGACCCGGGTGCAGGAGCTGCGCGGCGAGGTCAGCGAGATCGCCCACGAGTCGTTCGAGGGCGCGCTCGTGGTCAAGACCCTGGGCCGCGAGGCCGAGGAGACCGAGCGCTTCGCCCGGCGCACCGCCGACCTGCGCGACGTCGCCATCGAGGCCGGCCGGCGCCGGGCCCTCTTCGACCCGCTGCTCAACGCGCTGCCCAGCATCGGGGTGCTCCTCGTGCTGGTCGTCGGCGTCGTTCGGGTGCTCGACGGCGACACCGACGCCGGAGCCGTCGTCACGGTGGCCTACCTGCTCACCGTCGTCGCCTTCCCCATCCGCTCGATCGGCTGGCTGCTCGGCGAGCTGCCCCGCAGCGTCGTCGGCTTCGACCGCGTGCACGCGGTGCTCGAGGAGCAGGCCGGGATGGAGTACGGCGTGAGCCCGGCCCCGCGCACCGCGGCGGGCGGCGCGCTCCTCGAGGTCGAGAACGTGCGCTACGGGTACGACGCGGCCGTCCCCGTCCTGCAGGACGTGTCCTTCCGGGTCGAGCCGGGCCGCACGGTGGCCCTCGTGGGCCCGACGGCGTCGGGCAAGAGCACCCTCACCGCCCTGCTGAGCCGGCTGGTCGACCCCGCGGCCGGCCACGTGCGCATCGACGGCACCGACCTGCGCGACCTGGCGCCGGGCGCCCTGGCCGAGGTGCTCGCGGTCGTGCCGCAGACCGCCTTCCTCTTCGACGACACCGTGCGCGGCAACGTCGCGCTCGGGGTCGACGTCACCGACGACGAGGTGTGGGCCGCCCTGCGGGTCGCGCAGGCCGACGGCTTCGTCGCCCGCCTGCCGCAGGGGCTCGACACCCCGCTGGGCGAGCGCGGCACCACCCTGTCCGGCGGCCAGCGCCAGCGCCTCTCGCTCGCCCGGGCCCTCGTGCGCCGCCCCCGCCTGCTCGTGCTCGACGACGCGACCTCGGCGGTCGACCCCGAGGTCGAGGCCCGCATCCTGGCGGCGCTGCGGGAGGGCGCCGACGGCGCCACCGTGGTCGTGGTCGCCTACCGCAAGGCCACCATCAGCCTCGCCGACGAGGTGGTCCACCTCGACCAGGGCCGCATCGTCGACCGCGGTCCCCACGCCGCCCTGCTCGAGCGCAGCCCGGCCTACGCCCGGCTCGTCAACGCCTACGAGGCCCTTCCCGAGGAGGTCCAGGCGTGAGCGCCGTGACCAGCCCGACCCGTCGCGAGACCACGAGCGTCGGCACCGGCGACGACATCGGCGCCGTCGACACCATCCGCCGCGGGGTGCGCCACTCCCCGGAGCTCATCGACGGGCTCGTCGGGACCCTCCTGCTGGCGGTGCTCTCCACCGTCGGCCAGGTCGTCGTGCCCGTCGCGGTGCAGCAGACGCTCGACCGCGGCATCGGAGCGCCCGGCGGCCCCGACGTGGGCTTCACCGTCCTCATGGCCGTCGCCGCCGGCGTCGCCGTGCTGGTGACGGGCGTGGCGTCGTACTTCATGACCGCCCGCCTCTTCGTCGCCGCCGAGACCGGCCTGGCCACGCTGCGGGTCAAGGCCTTCCGCCACGTCCACGACCTGCCGCTGGGCACGCAGGACACGGAGCGCCGCGGGGCCCTGGTCTCGCGCGTCACCAGCGACATCGACCAGGTCAGCCAGTTCATCGTGTTCGGCGGCGTGCTGTTCATCGTCAGCATCGGCCAGATCCTGGTCGCGACCGTCGTCATGGCCGTCTACGACTGGCGCCTCACCCTCGTGGTCTGGGTCTGCTTCGCGCCGCTCTTCGCGTCGCTGCGCTACTTCCAGCGCAAGCTGTCGCAGGCCTACGGCATCGTGCGCAACCAGGTCGGCGTGATGCTGTCGGCCATCGCCGAGCCCGTCGTCGGCGCCGCGGTCGTGCGCTCGTACGCCGTGGAGGCGCGCACCCAGGCCCGCATCGACACCTCGATCGACCGCTACCGCTCCGCCGCCACGAAGGCGCAGGGCTTCACGGCTGTCTCGTTCTCCCTCGGCGGGATCTCGGCCGGCCTGGCCAACGCCGGCGTCATCGTGGTCGGCGTCTGGCTCGGGCTCGCGGGCGACGTGAGCGCCGGCGAGATCCTCGCGTTCGCCTTCCTCGTCACCCTCTTCGTCGGTCCGGTGCAGATGGGCACGCAGATCCTCACCGACGCCCAGAACGCCATCGCGGGCTGGCGCCGGGTCGTCGCCCTGCTCGACACCCCCGCCGAGCTCGTCGACCCCGGCGAGGACGGTGCCGAGCTGCCCGACCGCGCGGTCGACGTGGAGCTCGACGACGTCTGGTTCGCGTACGGCGGCGGGGAGCCCGTGCTGCGCGGCATCTCGCTGCGCATCGAGGCGGGGCGTCGCGTCGCCGTCGTCGGCGAGACCGGCTCGGGCAAGTCGACGATCGCGAAGCTGCTGACGCGGTTGGCCGACCCGACGGACGGCGCGGTGCTCCTCGACGGGGTCGACCTGCGCGAGGTGCGCAGCAGCTCGCTGCGCCGCCGCGTCGTGCTGGTGCCCCAGGAGGGCTTCCTCTTCGACGACACCGTGCTGGCGAATCTCCGGTACGGCGACCTCGACGCCGACGAGCAGCGCGTGCTGGCCGCCGCCGCGGAGATCGGCGTCGACGACTGGCTCCTCGGGCTGCCCGACGGCGTCCACACCCGTGTGGGCCAGCGCGGCGAGTCCCTGTCGGCGGGGGAGCGGCAGCTGGTCGCGCTCCTGCGCGCGCACCTCGCCGACCCCGACCTGCTCGTCCTGGACGAGGCGACGAGTGCCGTCGACCCGGCCTTGGAGATGCGCATCAGCCGCGCGCTCGAGGCGCTCATGGACGGCCGCACCTCGATCACCATCGCCCACCGCCTCACGACGGCGGAGAACGCGGACGAGGTCGTCGTGGTCGACGCCGGCCGCGTGGTGCAGCACGGCCCGCACGCGGCGCTCGTCGCGCAGCCCGACGGCGTGTACGCGCGGCTCCACCGCTCGTGGGTCGCCCAGCAGGCCGTGGCGGGCGAGCGGTGACCACCCCCGACGGGCCGGTGCCGACCGGCCCGGATACTGGAGCGGTGAGCACCCTGGCCCCCGAGATCGCCGCCCGCCTCAAGCGCACGGAGGACGGTCTGGTCCCCGCCGTCGTCCAGCAGCACGACACGGGCGAGGTCCTGATGCTGGGCTGGATGGACGACGAGGCCCTCGCCCGCACGCTGGCGACCGGGCGCGCGACGTACTGGTCCCGCTCCCGGCGGGAGTACTGGGTGAAGGGCGAGACCTCCGGCCACCGCCAGTGGGTGAAGGACGTGCGCCTCGACTGCGACGGCGACACCCTGCTGGTGAAGGTCGACCAGGAGGGCGCGGCCTGCCACACCGGGGACCGCACCTGCTTCGACGCCGTCCGGCTGGGCCCCGCGTGAGCGCTCCCGCCACCCCGCGGCCCGACGGCCGGCGCCGCACCTTCGGGCCCGTCGTCCTCGTCGGACTGGTCGCCAGCGGCCTGACCGCCCTGGGCGGCACGCGGGCGTGGGTGGGCACCGACGGCGAGACCGGTCGCGTCGCGGGCATCGGCCCGGGCGGCCTGGCGCGGACCAGCGACATCGGTGAGGCGCCGCTGGCCGCCGCCCTCGGGCTCGTGCTCCTCGCGTGCTGGGGCGTCCTGCTGGTGACCCGGGGCTGGTTCCGCCGCGCCGCGGCCGCCCTCGGTGCGCTCGCGGCCCTGGGCGTGGTGGCCGTGGCGGTCACCTCGGTCCGCACCCTGCCCGACGACGTGGCCGAGCAGCTCGCGCGGGGCGGCACGACCGACGCCGACCCGGGCGTCACCGCGTGGCTGCCGGTGACGGCTCTGGCCGCCCTCGTCGCCCTGGCCGCCTGCGTCGCCGCGGTGCGGCTCGCACCGTCGTGGCCCGAGATGGGGTCGCGGTACGACGCGCCCGCCGACGCCGCGACCACCGCCACCCGGGCCCCCGAGACCTCCCTCGACCTCTGGAAGGCCATCGACGAGGGCGAGGACCCGACGCGGTGATCCGACCGCGGCCCGCCTAGAATCGACCGTGGCCCGGGCGAGCCCGGCGCCGACGCACCCCCCGCAACCGAGGAGCCCTCATGTCGAACAACCACGGCAACACCCCCGCGGCCTGGACCAGCGTCTTCGTCGCGATGATCGGGTTCCTCGTCGGGTCCGTGGGCCTCATGCTCGACCCCATCAACCTCCCCGTGTTCTACGTCGGCCTCGGGCTGGCCGTCGGGTCCTTCTTCCTCTTCCTGGTGATGGCCAAGATGGGCCTGCACGAGGAGAAGCACTGACCGGGGTGACGGTCCTCGACGAGATCGTCGCCGGGGTCCGTGAGGACCTGGCGCGCCGCGAGGCCCAGGTCGACCTGGCCGGGCTGCGGGCGCGGCTCGCCGACGTCGACCCGCCCCGCGACCCCATGCCGGCGCTGCGCGCCGCGGGGTCGAGCGTGATCGCCGAGGTCAAGCGGCGCAGCCCCAGCAAGGGGCACCTGGCCGACATCCCCGACCCCGTCGTGCTCGCGTCGGCGTACGCGGCCGGCGGTGCGGCGGCCATCAGCGTGCTCACCGAGGAGCGCCGCTTCGGCGGCTCCCTCGCCGACCTCGTCGCGGTGCGCGCCGCGGTCGACGTGCCGCTGCTGCGCAAGGACTTCGTGGTGACCGAGTACCAGGTGGTCGAGGCCCGCGCCGCGGGCGCCGACCTCGTGCTGCTCATCGTCGCCGCGCTCGACGACCCGACGCTGCACCGCCTGCACGACCTGGCCCGCGAGCTGGGGCTCACCGTGCTGGTCGAGGTGCACGACGAGGCCGAGACCGAGCGCGCCGTCGCCCTCGGCGCCGAGCTGGTGGGCGTCAACGCCCGCAACCTCAAGACCCTCGCCGTCGACCCGGCCGCGTTCGGGCGCCTCGCCCCGCTCGTGCCCGCGGACCGCGTGCTCGTCGCCGAGTCCGGCATCGGCGGCGTCGCCGACGTCGAGGGGTACGTCGAGCAGGGTGCGCGCGCCGTCCTGGTGGGCGAGACCCTCGTGCGCGACGGCGACCCGGAGGGCGCCGTGCGCGCCATGTCCGGCATCACCCGCAGCCGGCCGTCGGCCGGGACCCCGTCCCAGCCCTCGTCCGAGCCCCCGTCCCAGCCGACCGTGGAGGTCACCCCGTGAGCCGCTTCGACGCCGACGACCACGGCTTCTTCGGCGAGTCCGGCCGGTGGGGCGGCCGGTTCATGCCCGAGGCGCTCGTGGCGGCGCTCGACGAGCTCACCGAGGCGTGGCACACGGCGATGGCCGACCCCGGCTTCACCGCCGAGTTCGAGACCATCCTGCGCGAGTACGCCGGCATCCCGAGCCCGCTCTACGAGGCCACCCGCCTCTCCGAGATGGTCGGCTGCCGCGTGCTGCTCAAGCGCGAGGACCTCAACCACACCGGCGCCCACAAGATCCGCAACGTGCTGGGCCAGGCGCTGCTGACCAGGCGCATGGGCAAGAAGCGCGTCATCGCCGAGACCGGGGCCGGCCAGCACGGCGTGGCCAGCGCGACCGCCGCGGCGTACTTCGGTCTCGACTGCACGATCTACATGGGCGCCGTCGACACGCGGCGCCAGGCCCTCAACGTCGCCCGGATGCAGCTGCTGGGCGCCGAGGTCGTCGCAGTCGACACGGGCAGCGGCACGCTCAAGGACGCCATCAACGAGGCGTTCCGCGACTGGGTCGCCAGCGTGGACCACACGGCGTACCTCTTCGGCACGGCGGCGGGCCCGCACCCGTTCCCGTCGATGGTCCGCGAGTTCTGCCGCGGGATCGGCGACGAGGCCCGGGCGCAGGTGCTCGAGCGGTACGGCCGGCTGCCGGACGCCGTCGCCGCCTGCGTCGGCGGCGGCTCGAACGCCATCGGCCTGTTCGCGGGCTTCCTCGAGGACGACGACGTGGCCATCTGGGGCTTCGAGCCCGGGGGCGACGGCGTCGCGACCGGACGCCACGCGGCCACCATCACGGCCGGCGAGTCGGGCGTCCTCCACGGCTCCCGCACCTTCGTGCTGCAGGACGAGGACGGCCAGACCGTGGAGTCGCACTCCATCTCGGCCGGGCTCGACTACCCCGGGGTGGGCCCGCAGCACTCCCACCTGGCGGACGTCGGGCGCGCCACCTACGTCCCCGTCACCGACGCGGCCGCCATGGACGCGATGTCCCTGCTGGCCCGCACCGAGGGCATCATCTGCGCGATCGAGTCGGCCCACGCGGTCGCCGGCGCGCTCGACGTCGCCCGTGAGCTCGCGGCGACGAAGGGCCCCGAGGCCACCGTGCTCGTCAACCTGTCGGGCCGCGGCGACAAGGACATGGGCACCGCGATCGAGTGGTTCGGGCTCGGCCGCACGGAGAAGGAGATCGAGGCGTGAGCACCGCCCCCGCGTTCGCCCGCGCCCGCGAGGAGGGCCGCGCGGCCCTCGTCGGCTACCTGCCCGCCGGCTTCCCCGACGTGCCCGGCGCCATCGAGGCGCTGCGCACCATGGTCGACGCCGGCTGCGACGTCATCGAGGTCGGCCTGCCCTACAGCGACCCGGTCATGGACGGCCCCACCATCCAGGCCGCGGCGCAGCAGGCGCTCGACGGCGGCTTCCGCGTCGCCGACGTCCTGCGCACCGTCGAGGCCGTCGCGGCGACCGGCACCCCGACGCTCGTGATGACCTACTGGAACCCCGTCGAGCGGTACGGCGTCGAGCGGTTCGCGCGCGACCTGTCCGAGGCCGGGGGAGCGGGTCTCATCACCCCCGACATCACGCCCGACTACGGCGCGGAGTGGATCGCGGCGGCCGACGCCCGCGACCTCGACAAGGTCTTCCTCGTGGCACCGTCCTCCACCGACGAGCGGATCACCATGACGACCGCGGCCTGCCGGGGCTTCGTCTACGCCACCGCCGTCATGGGCGTCACCGGGGCGCGCGTCGCCTCGAGCGAGCTCGGCGGCCCGCTCGTCACCCGCGCCCGGGCGCTGCAGCCCCGCGGTGCCGACCTGCCCGTCGGGGTCGGCCTCGGCGTCGGCAACGGCGACCAGGCGGCGGACGTGGCGGCCTACGCGGACGGCGTCATCGTCGGCTCGGCCTTCGTGCGCACCCTGCTCGACGCCGGCACGGACCGCCAGGCGGGCCTCGCGGCGCTGCGCGCCCTCACCGAGGACCTCGCCACGGGAGTACGCCGGGGGAGCGCCGGCGGTGCGTGAGTCCGCCCCGGCCCGGGTACGCCGCGCTGCCGCCGTCGCCGCCCTCGCGCTGGCCGGCCTCACCGCGTGCGGCGGCTCGGCCGAGCCGCTCAACCCGATGGTGGGCGCGGAGATCAGCGACGACGCGCTCTACGGCTCCGTCATCGACCAGGCGCCCTACGAGGTGCCCGACGTGACGCTGACCTCGACGCTGGGCGACGCGCCGGAGGGCACGCCGTACTCGTTGACGACCGACTCGACCGCGGACCTGACGCTGGTCTTCTTCGGCTACTCGAACTGCCCCGACATCTGCCAGATGGTGATGGCGAACGTCGCTAACGCGCTGGCCCGGCTCGAGCCGGCCGACCAGGAGCGCGTGCAGGTCCTGTTCGTCACGACCGACCCGGCGCGCGACGACGTGGCCACCCTTCGCACCTACCTCGAGCGGTTCGACCCGGCGTTCGTCGGGCTGACCGGCGACATGGCCGCGCTGCAGGAGGCCGGGGACGGCTTCCACGTCTACTTCGAGGAGGGGGCGCGGCTGCCGAGCGGCGGCTACGACGTCACCCACCACGACCAGGTGAGCGGCGTCGACGCCGACGACACGGTGCCGGTGCTGTGGATGCGGGACACCTCGCCCCACCAGCTCGCCACCGACGTCGCGACCCTCCTGGCGCGTCCCGCCTCCTGACGGGCGATGATGGGCCCCATGCTCACGGCCCTCGACGCGTTCCCGGCGCTCGTCCACGCGATCCCCAGCCCGGACCAGGGCGTGTGGCACCTGGGGCCGCTGCCCCTGCGGGGCTACGCGCTGTGCATCATCCTCGGCGTCGTCGCCGCCGTGATGATCGGGGAGCGCCGGTGGGTGGCCCGCGGCGGGCAGTACGGCGACGTGCAGGACATCGCGGTGCCCGCGGTGCTGCTCGGCATCGTCGGCGCCCGGATCTACCACGTCGCGACCGACTGGGAGCTCTACTTCGGCGAGGGCCGCGAGCCGATCCGCGCGCTGTACCTGTGGGAGGGCGGCCTCGGCATCTGGGGCGCGATCGCCCTCGGCGCGCTCGGCGCCTGGATCGGCGCGCGCCGCAAGGGCATCCGGTTCCTGCCGCTCGTCGACGCCCTCGCGCCCGGCCTGCTCGTGGCCCAGGCGATCGGGCGGTGGGGCAACTGGTTCAACCAGGAGCTGTTCGGCCGGCCCACCGACCTGCCGTGGGGCCTGAGCATCGACCTCGAGAACCGTCCGACCGGCTACACCCAGTTCGAGACGTTCCACCCGACCTACCTCTACGAGTTCCTCTGGAACCTCGCGGCCTTCGCCCTCATCGTCTGGCTCGACCGCCGCTACCGCCTGGGCGGCGGCCGCGTGGTCGCGCTCTACGTCGCGACGTACACGGTCGGGCGCGCCTTCACCGAGTCGCTGCGCATCGACGAGGTGCAGCTCGACGACGTGCTGGGGCTGCGCCTCAACGTGTGGACCTCGATCGTGCTGTTCACCGCCGCCGTCGTGTACCTGCTCGTCACCCGCGGGCGGACCCGTGAGGACGACGTGTACGTCGAGGGGCGCCGCCCCGAGGCGACCGACGCGGGGACCGACGCCGGGACCGACGAGGTGGATCCCGACGCCGCGCCGGGGGCCGCCGCGGACGCGCGCGCCGGGCGCTCCGGCACCACCTCGACCACCCAGGACACCGAGGGCGGCGCGCCCGCCCCGCCGCGCCGTCGCCGGTTCGGCTCCCGCGGCTGACGCTCCGCCGGCCGCCGGCGGGCCCGCGGTCGGGCCCTCCGTCCGGCCCCGCCGCCGGCCCTGCGACTGAACGGCGTACCGCCACCGTGTGGCCGTCGCGCACCAGCGACGTTTCACGGTGGTAACCTCACCGCCTGCAGGGCCAACGTCGTCCCTTCGAAGGTGGGCCCGGGGCCTCGCACCCAGCCGGCACGACAGCCACGAGCTGTCGCTCCGCGCGACGCCACGACCACCCCCGCACCAGTGATCGCCCGGCGCGCCCCCACGCCCGCCGGGCCCCGACGACGGGAGATGTCCACGTGCCCATCTCGCACGCGATCCCCGAGGCCCAAGGGCTCTACGACCCGCGGTTCGAGCACGACGCCTGTGGTGTCGCCTTCGTGGCCACCATGACCGGCGAGGCCAGCCACGACATCGTGGCCAAGGCCCTGCAGGCGCTGCGCAACCTCGACCACCGCGGCGCCGCCGGCGCCGAGGTCAACTCCGGCGACGGCGCCGGCATCCTGCTCCAGGTCCCCGACGCGTTCCTGCGCGCCGTCGTGGACTTCGAGCTGCCGGAGGTCGGCGGCTACGCCGTCGGCACCGCCTTCCTGCCGCGCGAGGGCGACGACCTCGCCAAGGCGCGCACCACGATCGAGGAGATCGCGACCCAGGAGGGCCTCGAGGTCCTCGGGTGGCGCGACGTCCCGGTCGAGCCCGCCGTGCTCGGCTCGATGGCGCTCGGCGTCATGCCGACCTTCAGCCAGCTGTTCGTGGCTCCCGCCGACCGCTCGGTGGGCGGCATGGACCTGGAGCGCCTCGCGTTCTGCCTGCGCAAGCGCGCGGAGCGGGAGGCGGAGGCCTACTTCCCGTCGCTGTCGTCGCGCACCCTGGTCTACAAGGGCATGCTGACGACCGACCAGCTCGACCACTTCTTCCCCGACCTCGTCGACGAGCGCATGGCGTCGGCGATCGGCGTGGTGCACTCGCGCTTCTCGACGAACACGTTCCCGAGCTGGCCGCTGGCGCACCCGTTCCGCTTCATCGCGCACAACGGCGAGATCAACACGGTCATGGGCAACCGCAACTGGATGCGCGCCCGCGAGGCCCTCCTGGCCTCCGACGCCATCCCGGGCGACCTCGACCGTCTCTTCCCGATCTGCACCCCGGGCGCCTCGGACTCCGCGTCCTTCGACGAGGTGCTGGAGCTGCTGCACCTTGGCGGGCGCAGCCTGCCGCACTCCGTGCTCATGATGATCCCGGAGGCCTGGGAGAACCACGGGGAGATGGACGAGGCCAAGCGGGCCTTCTACGAGTTCCACTCCACGATGATGGAGCCGTGGGACGGCCCCGCCTGCGTCGTCTTCACCGACGGCACCCAGATCGGCGCGACGCTCGACCGCAACGGCCTGCGCCCCTCCCGCTTCTGGGTCACCGACGACGGCCTCGTCGTCCTGGCCTCCGAGGTCGGCGTGCTCGACATCGACCCGGCCACGATCGTGCGCAAGGGCCGTCTGCAGCCCGGCAAGATGTTCCTCGTCGACACGGCCGAGCACCGGATCGTGGAGGACGAGGAGATCAAGGCGGGCCTCGCGGCCGAGCAGCCCTACGCCGAGTGGCTGGCCGACGGCCTCGTGCACCTGAAGGACGTGCCGGAGCGCGAGCACGTCGTGCACACGCACGCCTCGGTCACCCGCCGCCAGCAGGTCTTCGGCTACACCGAGGAGGAGCTGCGCGTCCTCCTCGCGCCGATGGCCAACGCCGGCGCCGAGCCGATCGGCTCGATGGGCACCGACACCCCGATCGCGGCGCTCAGCGAGAAGCCGCGGCTGCTGTTCGACTACTTCTCCCAGCTGTTCGCGCAGGTCACCAACCCGCCGCTGGACGCCATCCGCGAGGAGCTCGTCACCTCGCTCAACGGCTCCATCGGCCCGGAGGCCAACCTGCTCGAGCCGGGCCCGGACTCGTGCCGCCAGGTCGTGCTGCCGTTCCCCGTCATCGACAACGACGAGCTGGCGAAGATCCGCCACATCAACCGCGACGGCGAGCACCCCGGCTTCGTCACGCACGTCGCCCGGGGCCTGTACCCCGTCGAGGGCGGCGGCGCGGCGATGGCCGCCCGCCTGCGGGAGATCTGCGCCGAGGTCAGCGCCGCGATCGCCGACGGCGCCCGCATCATCGTGCTCTCGGACCGCCACTCCACCCGCGAGCTGGCGCCGATCCCGTCGCTGCTGCTCACGGGCGCGGTCCACCACCACCTGGTGCGCGAGAAGACCCGCACCCAGGTCGGCCTGCTCGTCGAGGCCGGCGACGTCCGCGAGGTGCACCACGTCGCCCTGCTCGTCGGGTACGGCGCGGCCGCCGTCAACCCCTACCTCGCCATGGAGTCCGTCGAGGACCTGGCGCGGGCGGGGTACTACGTCAAGGCCGAGCCCGAGGTCGCCGTCAAGCACCTCGTGAAGGCGCTCGGCAAGGGCGTGCTCAAGGTGATGAGCAAGATCGGCGTCTCGACGGTCGCCTCCTACACCGGCGCGCAGATCTTCGAGGCCGTCGGTCTCTCGCAGGAGCTCGTGGACGAGTACTTCGTCGGCACGACCTCCAAGCTCGGCGGCATCGGCATCGACACGGTCGCCGAGGAGGTCGCGCGGCGCCACGCCGCGGCGTACCCCCCCAGCGGCGTGGCCCCGTCGCACCGCGAGCTGGCCATCGGCGGCGAGTACCAGTGGCGTCGCGAGGGCGAGCCGCACCTGTTCGACCCCGAGACCGTGTTCCGCCTGCAGCACTCGACGCGCGCGGGCCGGTACGACGTGTTCAAGCAGTACACGAGCCGCGTGGACGAGCAGTCCGAGCGCCTCATGACGCTGCGCGGGCTCTTCCGGTTCAAGGACGCCGGCGCGACCGGTCGCCGGCCGATCCCCGTCGAGGAGGTCGAGCCGGTCTCCGAGATCGTCAAGCGGTTCTCCACCGGCGCGATGTCGTACGGCTCCATCTCCCAGGAGGCGCACGAGACCCTCGCGATCGCCATGAACCGGCTCGGCGGCAAGTCGAACACCGGTGAGGGCGGCGAGGACGCCGACCGCCTCCACGACCCGGAGCGCCGCAGCTCGATCAAGCAGGTCGCCTCGGGACGCTTCGGCGTGACGAGCGAGTACCTGACGAACGCGGACGACATCCAGATCAAGATGGCGCAGGGCGCGAAGCCCGGCGAGGGCGGCCAGCTGCCGGGCCACAAGGTCTACCCGTGGGTGGCCAAGACCCGGCACAGCACGCCCGGCGTGGGCCTGATCTCCCCGCCGCCGCACCATGACATCTACTCGATCGAGGACCTGGCGCAGCTGATCCACGACCTGAAGAACGCCAACCCGGCGGCGCGGGTCCACGTGAAGCTGGTCTCCGAGGTCGGCGTCGGCACCGTCGCCACGGGCGTCTCCAAGGCGCACGCGGACGTGGTCCTCATCTCGGGCCACGACGGCGGCACGGGCGCGTCCCCGCTCACGTCGCTCAAGCACGCGGGCGGTCCCTGGGAGCTCGGCCTCGCCGAGGCCCAGCAGACGCTGCTCATCAACGGGCTGCGGGACCGGATCGTGGTGCAGGCCGACGGCCAGCTCAAGACCGGTCGCGACGTCGTCATCGCCGCCCTGCTGGGCGCCGAGGAGTTCGGCTTCGCCACCGCCCCGCTCGTCGTCTCGGGCTGCATCATGATGCGGGTCTGCCACCTCGACACCTGCCCCGTGGGCGTCGCGACGCAGAACCCGGTGCTGCGCGAGCGCTTCAGCGGCAAGGCCGAGTACGTCGTGAACTTCTTCACCTACATCGCGGAGGAGGTGCGGGAGTACCTGGCGCAGCTGGGCTTCCGCAGCATCGACGAGGCCGTCGGCCAGGTCGGCGCGCTCGACGTGGAGCAGGCCGTGGACCACTGGAAGGCGGCCGGTCTCGACCTGACGCCGATCCTCCACGAGCCCGACACAACGGCGTTCCCCGAGCAGGACCTGCGCTGCACGAAGACGCAGGACCACGCGCTGGAGAAGGCGCTCGACAACGAGCTCATCGCCATCGCCCGCCCCGCGCTCGAGAACGGCGAGCCGGTCCGGGCCCAGGTCGCGGTGCGCAACGTCAACCGGACGGTCGGCACGATGCTCGGCCACGAGGTGACCAGGCGCTACCGCGGCGAGGGCCTGCCGGACGGCACGATCGACATCACCCTGACCGGCTCGGCGGGGCAGTCGTTCGGCGCCTTCGTCCCGCGCGGCGTGACGCTGCGCCTCGAGGGCGACGGCAACGACTACGTCGGCAAGGGCCTCTCGGGCGGCCGCCTGGTGATCCGCCCGGACCGCGCGGCGACGTTCGCCTCGCACGAGCAGATCATCGCGGGCAACACGATCGGGTACGGCGCGACCTCCGGTGAGATCTTCATCCGGGGCGGGGTGGGCGAGCGCTGCTGCGTGCGCAACTCCGGCGCCGTCGTGGTGACCGAGGGCGTGGGCGACCACGCCTGCGAGTACATGACCGGTGGACGCGTGGTGGTGCTCGGCAAGACGGGCCGCAACTTCGCGGCCGGCATGTCGGGCGGCATCGCGTGGGTGCTCGACCTCAAGCCGTGGCGGGTCAACGGCGAGCTGGTCGACCTCCGCGCGGTCGAGGGCGAGGCGGCCGAGGAGCTGCACGGCCACGTCCGCACGTTCTTCGAGGAGACCGGGTCGGTCATCGCCGAGCAGCTGCTCGCCGACTGGCCCGCGTCGCTGGCGCGCTTCACCGAGGTGATGCCGCGTGACTACAAGCGGGTGCTCGACGCCCGCGCCGCTGCGGAAGCCGAGGGCCTCGACGAGGACCAGACGGCCGCCCGGATCATGGAGGTGCTGCATGGCTGACCCGAAGGGCTTCCTCAAGGAGGGCCGCAAGGTCGCGACCCGTCGTCCCGTCGAGGAGCGGGTGAACGACTGGAACGAGGTCTACCCCAACGGCATCGGCCGTGCGCTGCTGCCGATCATCACGCCGCAGGCCGGGCGCTGCATGGACTGCGGCATCCCGTTCTGCCACCAGGGCTGCCCGCTGGGCAACATCATCCCGGAGTGGAACGACCTGGTCTGGCGCGACGACTGGGAGGAGGCGATCGAGCGGCTGCACGCCACGAACAACTTCCCGGAGTTCACCGGTCGCCTCTGCCCGGCGCCCTGCGAGACCGCCTGCGTGCTGGGCATCAACCAGGACCCGGTGACCATCAAGAACGTCGAGGTCTCGATCATCGACCGCGCGTGGGAGGCCGGCTACGTCAAGCCGCAGCCGCCCGAGTGGCTGTCGGGCAAGACCGTCGCCGTCGTCGGCTCGGGCCCCGCGGGCCTGGCCGCCGCGCAGCAGCTGACCCGCGCCGGCCACACCGTCGCGGTCTACGAGCGGTCCGACCGCATCGGCGGCCTGCTGCGCTACGGCATCCCCGAGTTCAAGATGGAGAAGCAGCACGTCGACCGGCGCCTCGACCAGATGCGCCGCGAGGGCACCGTGTTCCGCACGGGCGTCGACGTGGGCAAGGACGTCACCGGCGAGGACCTGCGGGCCCGCTACGACGCCGTCGTGCTGGCCACCGGCTCCACCGTCCCCCGCGACCTGCCGGTCCCCGGGCGCGAGCTCGGCGGCATCCACCAGGCGATGGACTTCCTGCCGCAGGCCAACCGGGTCGCGGTCGGGGAGACCGTCGAGGGCCAGGTGCGCGCCGACGGCAAGAACGTCGTCATCATCGGCGGCGGCGACACGGGCGCGGACTGCCTCGGCACGTCCATCCGCCAGGGAGCGGCGTCCATCACGCAGCTCGAGATCATGCCCCAGCCGGGTGGCGAGCGCCCGAGCACGCAGCCCTGGCCGACGTACCCCGCGCTGTTCCGCGTCTCCTCGGCCCACGAGGAGGGCGGCGACCGGGTGTACGGCGTGTCCACCAAGGAGTTCCGCGGCGACGAGGACGGCAACGTCCGCGCGCTGCTCCTCGTCGACGTGCGGTTCGAGGACGGCCGCCTCGTCGAGATCGAGGGCTCCGAGCGCGAGATCCCGGCCGAGCTGGTGCTCTTCGCGATGGGCTTCACCGGGCCGGAGACCGACTCGGTCGTGGCCCAGCTCGGGCTCGAGCTCGACGAGCGGCGCAACGTCAAGCGCGACCCGACGTACCGGACCTCGGTCGAGGGCGTGTTCGCGGCCGGTGACGCCGGTCGCGGGCAGTCGCTCATCGTCTGGGCCATCGCCGAGGGGCGGGCGGCCGCGGCGGCGGTGGACGAGTACCTCACGGGCTCCACGTCGCTGCCGGTGCCCATCAAGTCGACGGAGCGACCGCTGGTCGTGTGAGCGCGGCGGCCGCTCGCGTCGTACCACCGACGCCGGCCGCACCGCACCTGTCGTCAGTGCCGGGCCACGGGGCCGGGACCCTCACGGGGGTCCCGGCCCCGTGGCGTTGCTGTGAAGTTCATTTGAACGATCCAGACCAGTGTCACCCGCGGGGGTGGTCGGCAGTACCGTTGACTCGTGCGCAGAGCCAAGATCGTTTGTACGTTGGGTCCCGCGACCTCCTCCGCCCGCCGCGTCCAGGAGCTGGTGTACGCCGGCATGGACGTGGCGCGGCTCAACATGAGCCACGGTGCCTACGCGGACCACGAGCAGGTCTACCAGCACGTCCGCCAGGCGTCCGACGCCAGCGGGCGGGGGGTGGGCATCCTCGCCGACCTGCAGGGGCCGAAGATCCGGCTGGAGACGTTCTCCGACGGCCCGGTGCTGCTGCGCCGCGGCCAGAGCTGGACGATCACCACCCGCGACGTCGACGGCGACGCGTCGATCTGCGGCACGACGTACAAGGGTCTGCCCGGTGACGTGAAGCCCGGCGACGCGCTGCTCATCGACGACGGCAAGGTCCGCATGCGGGTCGTGTCGACCACGGAGACCGACGTCGAGGTCGAGGTGCTCGTCGGGGGCCGGGTCTCGAACCACAAGGGCATCAACCTGCCCGGCGTGGCCGTGTCGGTGCCCGCGCTCTCGGAGAAGGACGTCGCCGACCTGCGGTGGGCCCTGCGGATCGGCGTCGACATGGTCGCGCTCAGCTTCGTGCGCTCCGCGGCGGACGCCGACGACGTGCGCGCGATCATGGCGGAGGAGGGGCGCAGCGTCCCGATCATCGCCAAGATCGAGAAGCCGCAGGCGATCGACAACCTCGAGGAGATCATCGACGCGTTCGACGCCTTCATGGTGGCGCGCGGCGACCTCGGCGTGGAGTGCCCGCTGGAGGACGTGCCGTTCCACCAGAAGCGGATCGTCGACCTGGCCCGCCGCAACGCCAAGCCCGTCATCGTCGCGACGCAGATGCTCGAGTCGATGATCACGGCGCCCGCGCCGACGCGCGCGGAGGCCTCGGACGTCGCCAACGCCGTCCTCGACGGGGCGGACGCCGTGATGCTGTCGGGCGAGACGAGCGTGGGGGAGTACCCCGTGACCGCCGTCGAGACCATGGCGCGCATCATCGAGAGCGCCGACCGCCACGCGGCCGCCGACATCCGCTCGATCGACTGGGACCCCCACACCACCGGCGGCATCATCGCTCTGGCCGCGGCGCAGGTCGCCGAGCGGGTGGGTGCGAAGTACCTGGTGGCGTTCACGCAGAGCGGCGACTCGGCCCGGCGCCTGGCCCGCTACCGCGGCCCCATCCCCATCCTGGCCTTCACCCCGCTGGCCTCGACGCGCTCGCAGCTGGCCGCGACGTGGGGCGTCGAGACGTTCAAGACCGCGCAGGTCGAGCACACCGACGAGATGGTGCGGCAGGTCGACGAGGCGCTGCTGCGCATCGAGCGCGTGCGGGAGGGCGACCTGGTCGTCATCATCGCCGGCGCCCCGCCCGGCATCCCCGGCTCGACGAACGCGCTGCGCGTGCACCAGATGGGCGACGCGATCAACGAGGTCGCGCCGGCGTACCGCCGCGCCTGACCTCGTTCCGACCTCGCCCCACCGAGCACGACGCCGCACGGCCCCGGGAGCACCCGGGGCCGTGCTGCGTCCGCCGGGGCCGCGGGGCCCCGCGCTCAGGCCTTCGTCCCGACGAGTGCGTCGAGGCGGGCGACCGCCTCGCGCCGGGACACGCTGATCGTGCGGGGCCCGGAGCCGCGCCAGGCCACGCCCACCAGGTCCAGCGCCCAGCAGCACAGCCCGCGGATGTCGGGCGAGGCGTTGACGAACTGCCACCGCGGGTAGTCGTAGCGGCGCCGCTCGCCCGCCACCACCCGGGTCGCCCAGTTGCGCACCCGCGCGCCGTCGGAGTGCAGCAGCCCGCGCAGGAACGCGCCCGGGTGGCGCTCGACCAGCTCCCGCTGCCACGGCTCGAGCACGATCGGTCGCTCGTGCTTGCGGCCCGGGCCGTGCTGGGGGAGCAGGCAGGGCCAGTGCTGCCAGTGCGAGGCCACGACCACGACCCCGGGAGCCCGGACGTGGTGGGCCGGCCGTCGGCGGTTGACCCGGCGCACCACCTCGGTCACGTCGGCCAGCACCGCCGGCAGCGTCGCGTCGCAGCTGACGCGGAGGGTCCAGCAGCGAGCGGCGCGCGACAGGCAGCCGTCGCCGAGGTAGTAGCCCAGGAGCGCGGCGTACGCCGGCTCGTCGAGCGACGGGCCCCCGCACCGGGAGCACCCGGTGAGCGTCACCGGGGTGGGCGTGACGGCCCAAGACCGCAGGGTCGATCGGGCCACGCCCGTACGACGGGAGACCTCGGCCAGCGACAGACCGGTGGCCAGGAGGTCGAGGGCCGCCGTCCGGGTGCGTTCGCCGTGCACGGTGCCGAGCATGGGGGAGGGCACCGACGGAACGGGACGGGTGGCCGGAGTGCCCCGGGTGGGATTCGAACCCACACTGGATGGTGTTTGAGACCACTGTCTCTGCCGTTGGACTACCGGGGCCGGGCCGGTGGAACCGTACCGGATGCGTGAGCCCCGCCTCTCCGCGAGACGTCCGGTCTCGGACGTCCCCGCCGAGGGCTAGCCTTCACCCGTGACCGATCAAGCCCAGGGTGCCCGCCGACGCGTCGTCATCGCGGAGGACGAGGCGCTCATCCGCATGGACCTGGCCGAGATGCTGGCCGACGAGGGCTACGAGGTGGTCGGCGAGGCCGGCGACGGGCAGAAGGCCATCGAGCTCGCCGAGGAGCTGCGCCCCGACCTCGTCGTGCTCGACGTCAAGATGCCCGTGCTCGACGGGATCGCCGCGGCCGAGCGCATCGCGGCCCAGCGCATCGCGCCGGTCGTCATCCTCACCGCGTTCTCCCAGCGCGAGCTGGTGGAGCGGGCGCGCGACGCCGGCGCCATGGCCTACCTCGTGAAGCCGTTCTCGGCGACCGACCTGGTGCCGGCGATCGAGATGGCCGTCAGCCGCTTCGCCGAGCTGAGCCAGCTCGAGCAGGAGGTCGGCGACCTCACCGAGCGACTCGAGACCCGCAAGGCCGTCGACCGCGCGAAGGGCGTGCTGCAGAAGGACCTCGGCCTCTCGGAGCCCGACGCCTTCCGGTGGATCCAGAAGACGGCGATGGACCTGCGGCTCTCGATGCGGCAGGTGGCCGAGGGGGTCGTGGCGCACGGCCCCGGCGCCTCCGGCACCGCCTGAGCGGGGCCCGGGCAGGTCTGAGCGGGGCCGCGGCGGCCGCGTCCGCCGTACCGATCACGGTCGGAGACTGAACTGTTACCTCCGGGGGTGCGAAACCCGCGTTGAGGGCTCGTCGGCGCCGTTAGGGTGTGCCGACCGACGAGCGCGGAGTGCGCTCCAACGACAGGAGTCACCGCGTGCGAATGCGTTTCATGGCGCTTCTCGCCCTGCTCGTGGTGCTGATGCTTCCGCTCAGCGCCGCCCACGCCGCCGAGGAGACGGAGGCGCCGACGCCGTCCCCCAGCGCGGGTGCCACGGGCGAGCCCGGGTCCGGGGAGACCACGGTCCCGGCGGCCCAGCCGCCGGCCGACGGTCCCTACGTGCGGGTGCGTCTGCTCGACGAGGCCGCCGACGAGCCGGTGACCGGCGTGACGCTCACGGTGGAGTCCGAGGACGGCGAGGAGATCGGGTCGGCGCAGACCGATCCCGACGGCGTCGTCATCGTCCCGATCCCCGAGCTGGGCACCTACACCGTGACCCTCGACGAGGACTCGCTGCCCGACGGCATCGAGCTCGGCGACAGCACGAAGTCCGAGATCATCATCACCGCGCGCATCAACGGCGCCAACGGCGGCCTCTTCCCGATCGGCGTGCAGGAGGTCGAGACGGTCTCCTTCGCCGACCGGCTGACGACCAGCCTGGTCTCCGGCGTGAAGTTCGGGCTCATCGTGGCCCTCGCCGCCCTCGGTCTCTCCCTCATCTTCGGCACGACCGGTCTCACCAACTTCGCCCACGGCGAGCTCATCACGTTCGGGGCGCTCGCGACGTACGTCGCCAACCGCGGCCTCGGCATGCCGGTCGTGCTGGCCGGCGTGGTCGCCGTGCTCGTCTCCGCCGCGTTCGGCTGGGCGCAGGACCGGGGGTTGTGGCGCCCGCTGCGACGGCGGGGGACCGGACTCATCGCCATGATGATCGTGTCCATCGGCCTCAGCCTGCTGCTGCGCAACCTCTACCAGTACTCGATCGGCAGCTCGCGCAAGTCGCTCAGCGAGTACGTGAGCCAGGCGCGCACCGACTACGGGATCGTCAGCCTGGCCGACAAGGAGATCGCGATCATCGGGATCTCGGTCGTCACCATCGTGGTCGTCTGCATCGCCCTGATGCGCACCCGGATGGGCAAGGCGATGCGGGCGGTCTCCGACAACCCCGCGCTCTCGGCCTCGTCGGGCCTGAAGGTGGACCGGGTCATCAGCTCGGTCTGGGTGCTCGGCACCGCCCTGACGGGCCTGGCGGGGGTGCTGCTGGCGATCAACAGCCAGATCAACTTCCTCATGGGCTTCAAGCTGCTGCTGCTCGTGTTCGCCGCGGTCACCCTCGGCGGCCTCGGCACCATCTGGGGCGCGCTGTTCGGCTCGATGGTCATCGGCATCATGGTCGAGGTCGGTCCGCTCTTCGGCGTGCCCTCCTCCATCAAGGAGGTCGGCGCCCTCGTCGTCCTCATCCTCGTCCTGCTGATCCGGCCGCAGGGCATCCTGGGCCGCCGCGAGCGGATCGGGTGAGCGCCATGACGAACCCGACCGTCCCCATGCCGGCCGCCCCCGCGGCCCCGGCCACCCCGCACCGTCACGACGACCGTGACCCCGCCCCGGTGGGCGCCACCCACGATCGGAGCAACGCATGAGCGACACCTCGACCACGGCGAAGCCCGCTGCCCCGGTCGTGGCGCAGCAGAACAACCGCGGCGCCGTGACCTCCGTGGTCCTCGGCATCCTCGGCATCACCCTCGCGTTCGGCTTCACCTCGCCCTTCGCCTGGCTGGCGGGTCGCAAGGCGGTCCGCGAGATCGAGGCGTCGGACGGCCGGCAGGGTGGTCGCGGTCTCGCGATCGCCGGCCAGGTGCTCGGCGTCATCGGCACCGTCTACCTCGTGCTGTGGCTGGTCATCGGCTTCACCGCGGGCATCTCGGACGTCGAGCTGACCGGTGTGTTCCGCACGGCGCTGAACCAGGCCTTCGGCCCGAACGCGATCGTCTACGCCCTCGCCGCGATCGGCCTCAACGTCCACTTCGGCTACACGGGCCTGCTGAACTTCGGCCAGGCCGGCTTCATGGCGGTGGGTGCCTACGGCCTCGCCGTCAGCGTCGTCACCTGGGACCTCCCGTTCTGGATGGGCGTCATCGTCGCGCTGCTCGCCCCGGTGGCCCTCGCGATCGTGCTCGGTCTGCCGACGCTGCGGTTGCGGGCCGACTACCTGGCCATCGCGACCATCGCGACCGCCGAGATCCTGCGGCTGGTGTTCGGCGCGGTCGAGACCAAGGACGTGTTCGGCGGCTCCAACGGCCTCAACGGCTTCGCCAGCACCTACCAGGACATGAACCCGTTCAGCGAGCGGCTCGACCTCGGCATCGTGTCCTTCAGCGCCCGCGACCTGTGGTCGATGGTCGTCGGCTGGACGCTCGTCGCCCTGTGCTGCCTCCTGGTGTGGGCGCTCATGCGCAGCCCCTGGGGCCGCGTGCTGCGCTCCATCCGCGAGGACGAGGAGGCCGTGCGCTCGCTGGGCAAGAACGTCTTCGCCTACAAAATGCAGGCGCTGGTGCTCGGCGGCGTGTTCGGTGGCCTGGCCGGTCTGTTCCTGGCCCTCAAGCAGGCCTCGGTCGTGCCCAGCGACTACTCCACCAACATGACGTTCCTGGCGTTCACCGCGCTGCTGATCGGTGGTGCCGCGCGCGTGCTCGGCCCGGTCATCGGCGCGATGGTCCTCTGGTTCCTCATCGCCGGTCTCGGCGACTTCTTCGACCAGGCGACGTCGGGCCCGAGCCCGCTCATGCCGGACTGGTTCATGGACAACACCCAGGCGAGCCTCGTGCGCTTCATCGCGACGGGCCTCGGACTCATGCTGCTGATGATCTTCCGTCCCCAGGGGATCTTCGGTGACCGAAGGGAGATCGCGATCGATGGCCGCTGAACTCGCAGGCACCTCCGTCCAGCCGCGCCCGCGCCCCGACCTGTCGGGCGTCGGCAGCGAGCCGGGCTCGCCCAAGCCGGACCCGATCATCGTCGGCGACAGCATCACCCGTCAGTTCGGCGGCCTCAAGGCCGTCGACGTCGACCACATCGAGATCCAGCGCGGTGCCATCACGGCCCTCATCGGCCCGAACGGCGCCGGCAAGACCACGCTGTTCAACCTGCTCACCGGCTTCGACGTGCCCGACGAGGGCAAGTGGAGCTTCAACGGGCGCTCCCTGCAGCGCGTGGCGCCGTACAAGGTCGCGCGGCTCGGGATGGTGCGCACCTTCCAGCTGACGAAGGTGCTCGCCAAGCTGACCGTCATCGAGAACATGCGCCTCGGCGCGACCGGCCAGCGCGGTGAGCGCATGTGGCAGGCGGCCTTCCCGTTCCTGTGGAAGAAGCAGGAGCAGGAGAACACGGTGCGCGCCGACGACCTGCTGCGCCGGTTCAAGCTCGACGCCAAGCGCGAGGACTTCGCGGGCTCGCTGTCGGGCGGCCAGCGCAAGCTGCTCGAGATGGCGCGCGCCCTCATGGTCGACCCCGAGCTGATCATGCTCGACGAGCCCATGGCCGGTGTGAACCCGGCGCTCAAGCAGTCGCTGCTCGGCCACGTGAAGTCGCTGCGCGACGAGGGCCGCACCGTGCTGTTCGTCGAGCACGACATGGACATGGTCCGCGACATCTCCGACTGGGTCATCGTCATGGCGCAGGGCCGGATCGTCGCCGAGGGCACCCCCGACCGCGTCATGCAGAACCAGGCCGTCATCGACGCGTACCTCGGGGCCCACCACGACACCGACCTCAGCGAGATGGACGAGGCCGCGATCGAGGCCGAGGCCAACGCCGAGCTCGAGGCCGCCAACGAGGAGGAGAAGCACTGATGAGCGCAGCCACGACGACGCCCGAGCGCGAGGCGCACCTCGCCGCGGCGGGCGACGCGATCCTCCGCGCCGACGACCTGACCGGGGGCTACCTGCCGGGCGTCAACATCCTCAACGGCGCCGACCTGTACTGCAACAAGGGCGAGCTGGTCGGCATCATCGGCCCCAACGGCGCCGGCAAGTCGACGCTGCTCAAGGCCCTCTTCGGCCTGGTCAACGTGCGCAGCGGGTCCGTCACCCTCGAGGGGCGCGACATCACCAACAAGCGCGCCGACCAGCTCGTGACGGCGGGCATCGGCTTCGTCCCGCAGACGAACAACGTGTTCCCCAGCCTGACCATCGAGGAGAACCTCGAGATGGGCTGCTACCAGGCGCCGAAGAAGTTCACGGAGCGGTTCGACTTCGTGACCGACATCTTCCCGCGGCTGGGGGAGCGCCGGAAGCAGCGCGCGGGCTCCCTGTCGGGCGGCGAGCGCCAGATGGTCGCCATGGGCCGGGCGCTGATGATGGCGCCGTCGGTGCTGCTGCTGGACGAGCCCTCCGCCGGCCTCTCGCCGGTGCTGCAGGACGAGGTGTTCGTGCAGACGCGCAACATCAACCGTGCCGGCGTCTCCGTGATCATGGTCGAGCAGAACGCCCGTCGCTGCCTGCAGATCTGCGACCGCGGCTACGTGCTCGACCACGGCCGCAACGCCTACACGGGCACGGGGCGCTCGCTGGCGAACGACCCGAAGGTCATCCAGCTCTACCTCGGCACGCTCGGCGCCGCCGAGGCGAAGGACGAGGGCACCCCCGCCTGATCCGCCCCGCCGGCGCCGCCGGCGGGTGCACGAGCAGCGCGACCCGAACGACCCGCACGACCCCTACGACGAGGGCCCCGGCCGCACGAGCGGACCGGGGCCCTCCGTCGTACCCGAGTAGGCCGCCCGGTGCCCGACGCCCGACGTCCGGCGCGCCCCACCCCGACCGGCGCCCCACCCCGACCGGCGCCCCGTCGAACCGCCGCCGCAGTGCCGCCGCCGCAGTGCCGCGACCGTCCGCAGACGCAGAACGGGCCCGGGACCAGCTGGTCCCGGGCCCGCTCAGGGGTGTGGTGCGTGGGTCGTACCGGCTCAGATCTCGCCGGCGATGTAGTCGACCGGCGCGTTGCGGTTCTCGGCGTCGTACTCGTAGATGCCGATCGACGCAGCGGTCGGGCTGCCCGTCTCACCGAGCTCGATGGGGCCCGAGGCACCGTCGTAGTCGATGTCCTCACCGGAGGCGAGCAGCTCGGCGCACTCGGCGAAGGTGGTGCACTTCGTGCCCTCCTTCGTCACGTCGACGAGGGCGTCGGCGATGGCCTCACCGGCGTCGCTCTCGGCGGCGATGGCGGCGAGCGCCGACGTGATGACCGCGTCGTAGGACTCGGCGGCGTAGGCGAACGACGTCAGCTCCGGGTCGATCGCGAGCAGGCGCTCCTGGAACTCGCCCGCGGTGTCCGCGCCGGGGATGGTGCCCTTCGTGCCGGTGAGCACGCCCGGGGGGAGCGACGGGTCGGAGTCGGCGGAGTAGTCGGCCGTGTTGCCGTCGACGAAGTACGTCGGCAGGTCCTGCGGGCCGGCGCCGGCGGTGATCAGCTGCGGGATGATCGTCGCCGTCTCCTCGAAGCCGATGAGCAGGAGCGCGTCGCCACCGGCGGCCGCGATCTCCTCGACCTGCGAGTCGAACGACTGCGCGTTCTCGCCGTAGAAGACGGTCGCGGCGACCGAGCTGCCGGCGTTCTCGAGGTTGGTCTGGACCTGCTCGGCGAGCGTCTCGCCGTACGCGTCCTGGCGGGCCAGGATCGCGACGTTCGAGCGGCCGTCCTCGATGAGGAGGTTGGCCATGACCGCACCCTGGAGGATGTCGGACGGCGCGGTGCGGAAGTACAGGTCCGGCTCCGCGTAGTCGCCCTCGTCGAAGTCGGTCGAGGTGTTGGCCGGGGAGTACATGACCGCGCCGGCGTCCATGATCTGGTCGATGACGGTCATGGAGACGCCCGAGGACGCCGCACCCACGATGACGTCGGAGTTCGCCGACAGCAGCGAGTCGACCTCGGCGGGCGCGATGCCGGAGTCGGCGTCGCCCGAGTCGCCACGGACGTGGACGACGTCCTGGCCGAGCACGCCGCCGGCCTCGTTGATCTCCTGGACGGCCAGGTCGACGCCCGCGAACTCCGGCGGGCCGAGGAACGCGAGGCTGCCGGTCTCGGGCAGCAGGGACCCGAAGGTCAGGGTGCCGTCGCCCTCGGCGGCGGGCGACTCCGAGGAGTTGTCCCCGCCGTTCGAGCCGCCCTCGTCGGTGTTCTCCTCCTCGCCGCCGCCGCAGGCGGACAGGGCGAGCACGCCGGCGGACACGACCGCGGCGAGGCGGAAGGTGGTGGACCTGCTCTTCATCAATCCTCCGTGGATTCTCGGGATCCGCCCGGCGGGAACCGCCGGGGTCTGGAGGGAACGTAGCCCTCGGCACCGGCCCGCGGGGGGGAGTCCGCGACCTCCTGCCATTTGTGGCCGTTTCGTGACCATCCGGCGGCCTGCGGGCGACGGACCGGACCAGACCAGGGGGCCACAGGACCGGACCGGTACGGCGTCAGCGCAGGCGGACGACCAGCTCGACCAGGGCGGGGGCCACCACGAGGGCGGGGAGCAGCGAGGCCACCGCGACCTGCTTGACGTCCAGCAGGCGCAGCGCGACGCCGACGAGCAGCACGCCCCCCACCGCGCTGAGCGCCGCGACGTGCGCAGCGGGGAGGACGTCGCCGGCCACGACGCCGACGAGGGTGAGGCCGCCCTGCACGACGAGGACGGTCAGGGCGCTCGCCGCGACCCCCCAGCCGAACGTGGCCGCGAAGGCGATCGCGGCGAAGCCGTCGAGGACCGCCTTGAGGTAGAGCTGGTCGGCACCGGTCCCCAACCCGTCGTTGAGCGAGCCGAGCACGGTGAGCGGCCCCGTGCAGAACAGGATCGACGCGGCGACGAAGCCCGCGGCGAACCGGTCGGCGTCGTCGGGAGCCGCGGCGTCGCCGGGGACGCCGGCGGGGGGAGCGGTACGACGGGTGAGCCGCCGCTGCGCGAGGTGGCCCAGGGCGAGCAGCCGGCCGTCGAGGTCGAGCGCCGCGCCGACGATCCCACCCACGAGCACCGCGCCGAGCACGATCAGCATCGGGGCGCCCGTGCCGGTCGCGGCGGCCAGCTCGGGGTCCAGCACGTCGACGGCGGCGGTGCCGGCGACGAGCAGCGTGACCAGCCCGAGACCGTCGGTGACCACGCGGCGTACCCGCTCCGGCAGGCGGTGGCCCAGGGCGACGCCGACGCCCGAGCCCACGAGGACGGTGACGATGTTGACCGCCGTGCCGCTGCCGGTGAACACGGGTGCCTCCTGGGGGTGGGGACCGCGGGCGGTCCGTGCGGGTGTTCCGTCCTGCCCGGCCGCCCTGTCGAGCCGGCACGGGCGAGCGTAGGGTGGCCCCGGCGTCCGGCTCGCGACGGGTGCCGCGCGAGGATGGCGCGCACGTCACCGCCCGCGCCGCGGGCTGGATCGCTGGGAGGCACTGGGATGGCTTGGGTGATCGCGTGATGGCTGCACCGCTCCTGCTGCGCGCCGCCGGTCCCGACGACGTGCCGCTCCTGCTCGAGCTGTGGGGCGACGCGGTGCGGCCCGAGGACGGGCAGGTCGACCTCGGCGAGGTCGTCGAGCGCTCGCAGGCGGGCGGCCCCACCCGGGTCGTGGTGGCCGAGCACGACGGTGAGTTCGCCGGCGCCGTGCTGCTGCAGCTGACGACCATCTCCCCGCTCAACCTCACGCCCGTCGTGCACATCGTGTCGCCGACGGTGCGCGAGGAGTTCCGCCGCCGCGGCGTGGGCCGCTCCCTCATCGAGGCCGGGGTCGCGTTCGCGGAGGAGAACGAGGTGCCGCAGGTGTCGACCGCGTCGCTCTCGACCTCCCGCGACGCCAACCGCTTCATGGCCCGCCTCGGCCTCGCGACCCGGGCCTCCCTGCGCCTCGCGCCGACCACCGCGGTCCGTGCCCGCATCAACGCAATGCGTCCCACCATGACGCGGCCCGCGGGCCGCCAGCAGCTGACGCACGTGCTCGCCGCCCGGCGCTCCGCGCGCCGTCAGGCGCCCACCCCGCGCGCCGGCTGAGCGGGCCCCGGGCGGTCCCGGGGCTCCCCGTCGTACGCCGGGTCAGTGCCCGAGGCGGTCCGCCGGGATCAGCGCGCAGGTGATCCGCGCCGTGCAGACGCGGCGGTCGCGCTCGTCGGTGATGACGACCTCGAAGCACGTCGACGTGCGCCCCAGGTGGGCGGGCGTGGCGACGGCCGTCACGGTGCCGCTGCTGGCCGAGCGGTGGTGCGTGGCGTTGATGTCGACGCCCACGGCCAGACGGTCGGGGTAGGCGTGCAGGGCGGAGCCGATGGAGCCGAGCGTCTCGGCGAGCACGACCGAGGCCCCGCCGTGCAACAGCCCGTAGGGCTGGGTGTTCCCCTCGACCGGCATGGTCGCCACGATGCGGTCCGCGGCGACCTCGACGAGCTCGATGCCCATCTTCTCGTTGAGGCTGCCCATGCCGTGGGGCATGGCGGCGAGGATGTCCTCGACGGCGGGCGTGGTGGTGGTCGTGTCGTCGTCGCTCATGGGCTCATCATGCCGGTGGCCGGGCGCCCGCCCGCGTGGGGTGGTCGGCGCGCGGCGGTAGGGTCGCGGGCGTGCCCGAGCAGAGCAGCGCCCCCGTGTCCGCGTCCGCCACGACCGCCGCCGGCGGGCGCAGGCGCCTGCTGCTGCTGGACGGCCACTCCCTCGCCTACCGCGCGTTCTTCGCGCTGCCGGTGGAGAACTTCTCGACCACCACGGGCCAGCACACCAACGCCGTCTACGGCTTCACCTCGATGCTCGTCAACGTGCTGCGCGACGAGCAGCCGACGCACGTGGGCGTCGCGTTCGACCTGTCCCGCCAGACATTCCGCCTGGAGCAGTACGCGGAGTACAAGGCGAAGCGCAACAAGACGCCGGGGGAGTTCTCGAGCCAGCTGCCCCTGATCCAGCAGGTGCTGGGGGCGATGGGCATCCGGTTCCAGACGAAGCAGGGCTACGAGGCGGACGACATCATCGCCACCTGGGTCACCCGTGCGCTCGCGGAGGACCCGGAGATGGACGTGCTGATCCTCACCGGCGACCGCGACTCGCTCCAGCTGGTCTCCGACCGCTCCACGGTGCTCTACCCGATGCGTGGCGTCTCCGACCTCGCCCGGATGACCCCGGCGGCGGTCCAGGAGAAGTACGGGGTGCCCCCGCACCGCTACCCCGAGCTCGCGGCGATCGTCGGGGAGACCTCCGACAACCTGCCCGGCGTGCCGGGCGTCGGGCAGGGCTTCGCGGCCAAGTGGATCAACGCGTACGACGGGCTCGACAACGTCATCGCGAACGCCGACAAGATCACCGGCAAGAAGGGCGAGGCGCTGCGCGAGCACCTCGGCGACGTCATCCGCAACCGCCAGCTCAACGCGCTCGTGCGCGACCTCGACCTCGAGCTGGCGCCGGCGGACCTGCTGCTGACGCCGTGGGACCGGGCGGCCGCCTTGACCCTGTTCGACGAGCTCGAGTTCCGTGGCGAGCTGCGGCAGCGGACCATCGACACCTTGAGCGTCGAGGAGGAGATCCCGGTCGAGGAGGGTGGCTTCCAGCTCGTGGGCCGCCAGCTCGCGGCCGGCGAGGTCGCGGCGTTCCTCGGTGGGCTGGGCGGGCAGCACGTCGGCGTCCACGTGCGCGGCACCTGGGGCTCCGGCACCGGCGTCGTGGAGGGCATCGCCCTGGCCGACGCGACCGGGCTCGCGGCGTACGTCGACGTGTCGAGCCTGACCGCCGACGACGAGGTCGCGCTCGCCGCCTGGCTCGCGGATCCCGAGCGGCCGAAGGTCCTGCACGACGCGAAGGGCCCGCAGCACGCCCTCGCCGCCCACGGGTGGACCCTGGCCGGTCTCATCAGCGACACCGCCCTGGCGGCGTACCTCGTGCAGCCGGACCAGCGGTCCTACGTGCTGGGCGACCTGACGCTGCGCTACCTGCGCCGGGAGCTGCGCAGCGAGAGCGACGACGCTCAGGAGGCACTGTTCGACGCCGGTGACGAGGTGGCCGACACGGCGATGCTCCACGCCCGGGCGGTCATCGACCTGGCCGAGGCGCTGGACGGCGAGGTCGAGGCCGTCGGAGGGGCACGCCTGCTCGCGGAGGTCGAGCTCCCGCTCATCCAGCTGCTGGGCCGGATCGAGCGCACCGGGGTCGCGGTCGACACCGGCCGGCTCGAGGAGCTCGAGGCCCACTTCGCCGACGAGGTGCGGCGCGCGGCCGACGACGCGTTCGCGGTGATCGGCAAGGAGATCAACCTGGGTTCGCCGAAGCAGCTCCAGGTGGTGCTCTTCGACGAGCTGGGGATGCCGAAGACCAAGCGCACCAAGACGGGCTACACCACCGACGCGGACGCGCTGCAGGCCCTCTACGTCAAGACCGAGCACCCGTTCCTGCTGCACCTGCTGCGCCACCGCGACGTGGCGCGGCTGCGCCAGACCATCGAGGGCCTGCTCAAGACGGTCCAGCCCGACGGCCGCATCCACACCACGTTCAACCAGATGATCGCGGCGACGGGCCGCCTCTCCAGCACCGACCCCAACCTGCAGAACATCCCCGTGCGCACCGAGGAGGGCCGCCGCATCCGGGAGGCGTTCGTCGTCGGCCCCGGGGGTGAGTCCCTCATGACGGCCGACTACAGCCAGATCGAGATGCGGATCATGGCCCACCTGTCGGAGGACGAGGGCCTGACCGAGGCGTTCCGCTCGGGCCAGGACTTCCACTCGATCACCGCTGCGCGCGTGTTCGACGTGGCGCCCGACGCTGTCACCAGCGAGATGCGGGCGAAGATCAAGGCGATGAACTACGGCCTCGCCTATGGGCTGTCGGCGTTCGGCCTCTCGCAGCAGCTGCGCATCACGCCGGGTGAGGCGCAGGGACTGATGGACGAGTACTTCGAGACCTTCGGCGGCATCCGCGACTACCTGGCGGGCATCGTCGTCGAGGCCCGCAAGAGCGGTTACACGGAGACGATCATGGGTCGGCGCCGGCAGCTGCCCGACCTGACGAGCGACAACCGGATGCGCCGCGAGGCGGCCGAGCGGATGGCGTTGAACGCGCCGATCCAGGGCTCGGCGGCGGACTTGATCAAGGTCGCGATGCTCGCCGTGCAGCGGGCGATCGAGGCCGACGGCCTGGCGTCGCGGCTGCTGCTGCAGGTGCACGACGAGCTCGTGCTCGAGGTGGCGCCGGGCGAGGAGGAGGCGCTGGAGCAGCTGGTCCGCACCCAGATGGGCGCGGCGGCCGACCTACGGGTGCCGCTCGACGTCTCGGTCGGCACCGGCGTCAGCTGGCACGCCGCCGCCCACTGACCCGGGCTCGCCGTCCTCCGCCGCCGGGCGCAGCAGGGCGACGGCGAGCAGCGTCAGCAGCACGACGACGTTGACCGCGAGCACGATCTCGAGCAGGGCCGTGCCGTGCTCGGCGAGCGGGGCGAGCCCGCCCAGCACGAGGAGGCCGGCCCAGACGAGGTAGACGGCGCGGCGGTGCTGGCGGGCGACGACCTCGTAGACCATCACCTGGGTCATGGCCAGCACGGTGCCGAGCGCCGCGAAGATCCAGACGGTGGAGCGGATCTCGGCGTACTCGGCGCCGCCGACGAACGTCACGGCGAGGCCGTCGAGCACGAAGGCGCCGGCGGTGGCGAGCACGCCCATGACGAACACGAGCCCGATGCCCTTGAGGTACATCCGGCGGGCGCCCTCGGCGGCCATCGACGGGAACGCGATGACGACGACGAACTGCGGCAGGAACAGCACGGCCTTGGTGAGGATGAGGCCACCGGCGTACAGGCCGGCCTCGTGCGAGTCGAGGGTGACGCGGGCGAGGACGACGTCGGCGTTGGTGAGGGCGAAGAACGCCAGCAGGGCGTGGGAGTTGTGCGAGACCTCCCGCAGCACCGAGCGCACGTCGGCCGGACCCGGGCGCGCGCCCCGGCGACGGCGCAGCGCCCACCCGCCGACGAGCACGGGCACGACGGCACCGACGAGCACGCCCGCCATGGCACCGGTGGCGTCCTGCTGCACGAGCAGTCCCAGGCACCCGAAGACGAGCCGGCCGAGCCCCATGCCGAGGTAGATGCCGGCGAGCGGCGCCCACTCCTTCTCGCCCTGGAAGATGCCCGCCTGCCCGCCCATCTTGGTCAGCGGTACCGCGGTCAGTGCCACCAGCACGGCGGGCAGCCAGGAGTCCAGGTCGAGCAGCAACGTCGCCAGCGGGCTGAGCAGCAGGCACACGGCTCCGAGCGCCCACGCGGAGCGGTCGGTGGTGCGCAGCACGCGGTTCTCGATGGTGGCGCGGTCCTCGGGGGAGGCGGCCACCTGGCGGGCGCCGGTGGCCTGGAGGCCGACCGACAGCACGTTGACGATGAGCAGGATGCCCATGAGGGCGGCGACCGCGCTGTACTCCCGCGGGCCCAGCACGCGGGCGGCGACCAGGGTGAAGCCGTAGGTGCCGACGTTCATCACCGCCATGGCGATCGCCACGCCGGCGCCGGTGCGCAGCAGCTCCCGTAGCGTGCCCCTCGATCCGCTCACCCGGCGGAGCCTAGAGGACGAGGTGGAGGTGCGGGCACGTGGCGCTGCGCGGAGCGGGGCGGGGACGTCCGTCGCTGCCCGTCGCCGGTGTCCCGAGCGCGGTCCTCGACGTCGTCGTCCTCGCCCTCGCGCTGCTGGCCCTCGGCCCGGCGTTGGCTCCGGGCCTCGTCCTCTCCTACGACATGGTCTGGGTGCCCGACCTGGCCGTGACCTCCGCCGGCTGGGGCTGGGTGGACGGCGTCCCGCGCGCCGTGCCGTCGGACCAGGTGGTGGCGCTCCTCGACGAGGTCGTGCCGGGGGCGGTGCTGCAGCGCGTCGTGCTGCTGGGCGCGCTCGTCGCCGCGGGCGCGGGTGCGCACCGGCTGGCCCGTGACGCCCCCCTGGCGGCCCGGCTGCTCGTCGCCGGGGTCGCCACCTGGAACCCGTTCGTCGCCGAGCGCCTGCTGGTCGGGCACTGGCCGGTGCTGCTGGGGTACGGCGTGCTGCCGTGGCTGCTGCTCGCCGGCCGACGCCTGCGCGCGGAGGGGGGCGGGCTGCCGCCCCACGTCGCGGCCCTCGCCGCGATCGGGTCGCTCAGCGCCTCGGCCGGCCTGGGCACGGCGGTCGCGCTCGCCCTCCTCGTGGGGGTCGCGGGTCGGGCCGGCCGGCGTGCGTGGGCGGGTCTGGCGGCGGTCGTCGTGGCGGCCAACGCCCCGTGGGTGCTCGCGGGTGCGCTGGCCGGCGGGGTGACGCGCAGCGACCCGGCCGCGGCGCGGGTGGCGGCCGAGGTGTTCGCGGCCCGTGGGGACGACGTGCCCACGCCGCTCGCCGTCGCGGGCCTGGGCGGGATCTGGAACACCGCCGTGGTCCCGCACGGGCTGGGGCTCGTGACCTCGGTGCTCTGGGCCGCCGTCGTGCTCGGCGGTGTCGTCGTCGTGCTCGCCGGCCGGGCCCGCGTGCCCGCCGCCGAGCGGTGGGCGCTCGTCGGGGCCGCCGGGGTGGCGTGGGCGGTGGCGCTGGTGTCGTGGGCCGCGCCCGGCGTGAACGCCTGGCTGGCGACGCACGTGCCCGGGGGCGGGGTGGCCCGGGACGGGGCCCGGTTGCTCGGGCTCGTCGTGCCGGCCGCGGTCGTGGGGCTCGCCGCCGGCGCGGGCGACGGGCTCGCCCGGGTGCGTCCCGCCGTACCGGGTCGGGTGGCGCTGGGTGTCGCGGCCGCCCTCCTGCCCGTCGCGCTGCTGCCCGGACTGGCCGGGGGAGCGGCAGGCGAGCTGCGAGCTCAGCGCTACCCGGCGGCGTACCCCGCGGCGGCGCAGGCGTGGCGCACCGACGCTGTCGGGCGCGACCTCGAGGACGCGCTCGTCGTCAGCCTGCCGTTCGCCGCGTTCCGCGCCCCGGGGTGGAACGCCGGGCGCACCGTGCTCGACCCGGTGCCGCGCGTGCTGCGGGGCGCCGACGTGGTCACCGACGACTCCCTGGTCGTCGGCGGGCGCACCGTCGCGGGGGAGGACCCGCGGGCCGCCCGCGTCGCCGAGGCGCTGGCACTGCCCGGTGCCGCGGACCGGACGGCGGCGCTGCGCGAGCTCGGCGTCGCCTACGTCCTGCGCGCCCGCGGGCCCGACGTCGACGGCGCGCCCCCGGAGCTCGCGCCCACGTTGGAGGAGGACGTCGTCAGTGCGGGGGACGAGCTCGTCCTGGCGAGGCTCGAGGGGGAGGTCGCCGCGCCCCCGGCCGACTCCCCGGGACCGGTCGCGACCGCGACGCTCGCCGCGGCGTGGTCGGCGTTCCTCGCCCTGCCGCTCCTGGGTCTCGCGGCCGGCGCACGAGCCGCGGTCGCCCGCCGCCGGGGACCCGACCGGGTCGCGGCCCGTGACGTGTGACGGACGTCGCCGAGGATCGGGACGCGCGCTCTACTCGCTGGTACAGTCGCCGACGGACGAGGGAGGTCTCACATGGGTACAGGAATCATCGGCACGATCGTGTCGCTCGTGGTCGGCGGTTCGGTGGCAGCAGTCACCGTCGTCGGTGTCGTCAACTCGCAGACGTCGGCGCCGGAGAAGTCGCCGGTCGACTCGCACGCGCCCACCAGTTCGATCATCGAGTACGGCGAGAACTGATCTCACCGGCGAGCACGCGCGCGAACGTCGACTGCGCCTGCTCCCAGGTGAACTCGCCGGCGCGCAGGCGCGCGCCGGCGCCCAGCCGACTCCGCAGCGCCTCGTCCGTCAGCACCCGTCGTAGCGCCTCGGCGAACTCGTCGAAGGTGTCGACGAGCAGCCCCGACTCGCCGTCGAGCACGGACTCGCGCGTGCCCCCCGCGGCCGCGTAGGCCACCGTCGGCACGCCGTGCGACCCGGCCTCGACGATCACGAGGCCCCAACCCTCCTTGAGCGAGGGCACCGCCATGACCCACGACGACGCGTAGAGGTCGTGCTTGCGCTGCTCGTCGACCTGGCCCGCGAAGACGACGGCGTCGGTGACGCCGCGGGCCTCCGCGTGGTCGACCAGCTCGGCGGCCCACCAGCCCGAGCCCACGACCACCAGGCGCAGGTCCGGCAGGGTGCCCCGCAGCAGTGCGACCGCGTCGATGGCCTGCTCGACCTGCTTGTGCGGCACGAGGCGCCCGACGACGCAGATGGTGGGGACGGTGGCCCGCTCGACGTCCGTGGGGGCCGCGGGGTCGGTGCCGTTGTGCACGACCGTCACCCGCTCCGGGTCGACCCCCAGCTCGGCGAGCTCGTCGCGGGTGGCCTCGGAGACGGCGACGTAGCGGGAGCGCCGGTAGACCCGCGGCGCCAGCCAGCGCTCGACCCACCACCCGAAGCGGCCCGTCACCCCGGGGTAGACCACGGGCCACTGCTCGCGGTGCACGTGGTGCACGAGCACGACGACCGGGCACCGCACCGCGAACCGGGTGAGGAACGGCAGCCCGTTCTGCACGTCGACGACGACGTCCGGCCGCCCGAGACGCCCGGTGAGCAGGAGCCAGAAGCCCCACAGGTAGACGGTGGTCTTCGTGCCCGCGTGCACGTGGCGCACGCCGTCCCGGACCTCGCTGCGCGGCGCCCCGGGGTAGGCGGCGCTGAAGACCGTCACCCGCGCCCCCTGGGCGGCGAGTCCTGCCGCCACCTGCTCGAGGTACCGCTCGGCGCCCCCGCCCTCCGGGTTGAGCGTGTCCCGCCAGCTGGTGAACACGACGTGCCGTCCGCGCACTGCACTCCCTCGTCTCCCGCGACCCTCCCCGGCCGCCGCGCGAGGTTATCCCAACCCGTCGGTAACGTGCGGCGGGTCACGGGTAGTCTCCGGCGGGTGCCCAGGTCCCCGCGCCGCTCCGGTCCCCGTCGCGCCACGCTGCGGCGCTCGGTGCGGCTGCTGCGCGAGTTCCGCTACGAGCAGCCCGACCCGGCCCGCTTCTACACGGCCCTGGCGGAGGACTCCGTGGCCCAGCTGGCCGAGCACGCCGACCTCGACGGCGCCGTTCTGCTCGACGTCGGCGGCGGTCCCGGCTACTTCCGGCGGGCCTTCGAGGGGGCGGGCGCGACGTACGTCGCCCTCGACGCCGACGTCGGCGAGCTCGCCGGTGCGGGCGACATCCACCCGCGCACGGTGATCGGCAGCGGGATGGACCTGCCGTTCGGCGACGGTGTGGTCGACGTCTGCTACTCCTCCAACGTGCTCGAGCACGTGCCCGAGCCGTGGACGATGGCCGACGAGATGCTGCGGGTCACCCGTCCCGGGGGCGTCGTGTTCCTCTCGTGGACGGTCTGGTGGGGCCCGTGGGGCGGGCACGAGACCGCGCCGTGGCACTACCTCGGCGGCACCCGGGCGCGCCGGCGCTACCGCCGCACCCACGGCCACGAGCCCAAGAACCGGTACGGCGAGTCCCTGTTCGCCGTGACCGTCGCGCAGGGCCTGCGGTGGGCGGCCCGCCAGGAGGCGGGCGAGGTCCTCGCGATCCTGCCGCGCTACCACCCGTGGTGGGCCCGCTGGATCGTGCGCGTGCCCGTGCTGCGGGAGGTGGTCACGTGGAACCTCGTGATCGTGCTGCGCCGGCGGTGAGCTCCGCCGTACCCGTGGACGGGGCGACCACCCCGGCCTCCCGGCTGACCCTGCGCCTCGTCGCCGCCTGCGTGCTGCTGACCGGCCTGGCGTTCGTGCAGTCGCCCGGCCTGCTCGTCTCCGACACCAAGTTCGACCTCGTCGCCGACCCGGGCGGGTTCCTCTCGCGGGCGCTGCACCTGTGGGACGCCGAGGGCACGTTCGGGCAGCTGCAGAACCAGGCCTACGGCTACCTGTGGCCGATGGGCCCGTTCTTCTGGCTGGGCGACACGATCGGGCTCGACGGCTGGGTCGTGCAGCGCCTGTGGTGGGCCGTGGTGCTGTGCACCGCCCTCGTCGGTACGGCGCTCCTGCTGCGCGCGCTCGGGGTCCGCTCGGACATCGCCGTGCTCGTGGGCGCGGCGGCGTACGCCCTCTCCCCGCGGCTGCTGACCGTGCTGGGGCCCATCTCGATCGAGGGGTGGCCGAGCGCCCTGGCGCCGTGGGTGCTGCTGGCGCTGGTGGTGGGCAGCGAGCGCGGCAGCCCCCGCCGGGCCGCGGCGCTCGCCGCGCTCGGCGTCGCCATGGTGGGCGGGGTCAACGCCGCCGCGACGTTCGCGGTCATCCCGCTCGGCGCGCTGTGGCTGCTGACGCGCGCCCCCGGGCCGCGCCGACGGGCGCTGATGATCTGGTGGCCCCTGTTCACGCTGCTCGGCACGCTGTGGTGGCTCGTCCCGCTGTTCCTCATGGGCGCCTACAGCCCCCCGTTCCTCGACTTCATCGAGACCAGCGGCGCGACGACCTTCCCCACGACCGTCTTCGACGCGTTGCGCGGCACCTCGAACTGGGTGCCGTACCTCGACGCGCGCTCGCGGGCCGGGAACGACCTCGTCACGACGTCCTACCTCGTGCTCAACAGCGGCGTGGTGCTGCTCGTCGGCGCGGCGGGGCTGCTCGACCGGCGCACCCCGCACCGCACCTTCCTCGCCGGCGGCCTCGCCCTCGGCCTCGTGATGGTGACGGCCGGCCACGCCGGTGCGGTGTCCGGCTGGTTCGCCGGCGACCTCGCGCAGGCCCTCGACGGCGCCCTGGCCCCCCTGCGCAACGTCCACAAGTTCGACCCGCTGGTGCGGCTCCCGCTGGTGGTCGGCCTGGGCTTCCTCCTCGACCACGCGGTACGGCGCACCCCCCGCTCGGCGGGCTCCGGCCGGGTGGTGGAGCGGGGGGCGGTGCTGGCAACGACGATGGTCGTGGTCGTGGGGGCGGCCATGCCGGCGCTGCTCGGCCGCCTCGCGCCGACGGGGGAGTCGTTCGGGGTCCCCGACCACTGGCCGGAGGCCGCCGCCTGGCTGGCGGACCAGGACGACGGGAGCGGCCGGGACGGCGGCGCGGTCGCGCTCCTCGCGCCCGGGTCCCGCTTCGCCGACTACGACTGGGGCAGCCCCCGCGACGAGCCGCTGCAGTTCCTCGCCGGCTCGCGGTGGGCCGTGCGCAACGTCATCCCGCTGACCCCGCCGGGCACCATCCGCATGCTCGACGGCATCGAGCAGCGCCTCGCCCAGGGCGAGGGCGGCGCGGGGCTGACGGCGTACCTGCAGCGGGCCGGCGTGCGCCACGTCGTCGTGCGCAACGACCTCCTGCCGGACGGCGACCAGCCGCCGACCGCGCTGGTGCACCAGGCGCTCGAGTCCTCACCCGGTCTCGAGGTGGTGGCGACCTTCGGCCCGGACCGCGGTGGCGAGACGGTGCTGGAGGCCGACGACGGCGACCGTCTCGTCCTCGAGCGCGGGTGGCGGGAGTTCCACCCCGCCATCGAGGTGTTCGAGGTCCCCGGCGCCGCGACCACCCTCACCAGCACGTGGCCCGACGTGGTCGCCGGCGGTCCGGAGGACCTCGCGGACCTCCTCGACCTCGGGGTCGTCGCCGACCGGCCGACCGTGCTCGCGGCCGACGCCCCCCGGGGGCCCGACGGCGAGCTCGGCGAGGCGCTCGCCGGCTCCCGCGTCGTGCTGACGGACGGCCTGCGGGCCCGGGAGCGCGACTTCGCGCGGATCAACGACGCGTCGTCGCCGGTGCTGACGGGCGACGAGCCGCGCACCACCACCAGCCCCACCCGCGACTACCTCCTCGACACCGAGGACCGGTGGTCGACGACCGCCGCGATCACCGGTGCCGCGCGCGTCTCGGCGTCCTCCTCGGTGTCCGACGCCGGCGGCTTCGGCGCCGCCCGGCGCGGTGCGCTGCCCTTCGCCGCCGTCGACGGCGACCCCGGGTCGTCCTGGACGGCGGACGCCGGCACCGCGGGCCGCGCGTGGTGGCAGGTCGACCTCGAGGAGCCGCTGCCCGCCGAGCGTGCCGTCGAGGTGCGGCTCACGGGCGGGGCCGACGCGGTGGCCGAGCAGGTCGTCCGGCTGCGCTGGCCGGGCGGGACCTCGGAGGAGATCGCGCTGCCCGCGGGCGACAGCGTCGACGTGCGGGTGCAGGCCGACGGCCCCGTGGGGTGGCTGCGGGTCGAGGACGCGTCGCCGGCGGGGGAGCAGGACGTGTCGCTCGCGGAGGTGGTGGTGCCCGGCACCGTGGTCGAGCGGTGGTACGAGCTCCCCGAGCTGCCGGCCTCCTGGGGCGCCCCGGACCAGGTGGTGCTCCGCGCCGACCGCGACGCCCGCGACGGCTGCGCCGAGGTGGGCAGCGCGGTCCGGTGCACCGCCGAGGCCGTCGTGGCGGACGAGGAGCCGGGCGCCGTGCGCCGGGTGGTCACCGTGCCCACGACCGACGCCTACATGCCCCGCCTGACCGTCCGCCCGCGCGCCGGTGACGTCCTGGGCTCCCTCACGCGCGAGGACGGGACGGTCCGGGTGTCCGCGTCGTCGCTGGCGGTCCCGGACCCCCGGGCCTCGGCCACCGCGGCGGTCGACGGGCTGCGCGGAACGACCTGGTTGGCGGACCCCGACGACCTGCGCCCCGAGCTCGACCTGACCTTCCTCGGACCACGCGTGGTGACGGAGGTGGAGGTGCGGCTCGACGCGGGTGCCGCCGCGCGGGCCCCCACCGAGCTCGCCCTCACCTGGCCCGGCGGGCGCACCACGGTGGAGCTCCGCGACGGCCGCGCCTCGTTCCCGCCGATCACCGCCGAGCGCCTGACCGTCGCGGTCGTCCGGGCGGAGAGCGACGTGAGCGCTCCCGGGGCGGGAGACGACGGGCCGTCGATCGGCATCAGCGAGCTGCGGCTCGAGGGCGCCCCCGACCTGCCGGTCGCGCTGCCGACGGCCTCCCGGGCGCTCGGGTGCGGCACCGGCCCGACGCTCGTCGTCGGGGGCGTGCGCACGCCCACCGAGGTCGTCACTTCCGGTGCCGACGCCGCGGGCGCCCGGACCGCCGAGGCGGTGCCCTGCGGGGAGGAGGCACGCGTGGTCCTCGCCGCGGGTCGCAACGAGGTGGTCGTCGAGGACGGCGCGGCCTTCGCCGTCGACGGTGTGGTCCTCACCCGGGTCGGCGCCCGCACCGCCTCGACGAGCCCGGTCGCGTCCGCCGGGGGGATCGGCGCGGACGCCTCCACGCGCGCGCTCGACGTGGGCGACGGCGACCGCCTCGCCGTCGTGCGGGAGAACGTCAACCCCGGGTGGGCGGCGACCCAGGACGGGGCGGCCCTCGACCCGCTGGTCGTCGACGGCTGGCAGCAGGGATGGGCCCTGCCGGGCGTCGGCACCGGCGAGGTCGTCGTCCGCTACGTGCCGGACGCGACCTACCGCGCCGGCATGGCGGTCGGCGGTCTCGCGCTGCTCGTGCTCGTGGGGGTCGTCGTCCTCGGGTCGCTCCCGGCCCGGCGCCGCCGGGCGGGGCGCGACGCGCGGGCGTCGGCGGGGCCGCTGCGACCGCGCGGCCACCGCCCGTGGCCGGCGGTCGCCCTCGTCCTGCTCGTGCTGGGAGTGGTGGCCGGCACCGGGGCCGTCGTCATCGGCGCCGCCGTCGGCGTCGTCCTCGCGGCGGCCGCGACCGTCCTGCGCGAGCGCGCGGACGACCTGGTCCCGTGGGTGCTGGCCCTGCCGCTGTTCGCGGCCGCCGTCGGCTACGCGCTGCAACCCTGGGGGTCGGCCTCCGGCTGGGCCGGGGCGTCCGCCTGGCCGCAGCACGCCGCCCTCGTCACCCTCGCCGGCGTGCTGCTGCGCGCGGCCCTGGAGCCGGGTGCGCCGCCGGACGACGACCCCGCTGGGGCCGCGTCTACCTGACGGGGCGCCCGTGGCCGATGCGCTGGGCGGGCACCTCGATCCACCGGTACGCCGCCTCGGAGGCCACCCACGTGAGCCCCGCCGTCAGCACCCAGACGGCGAGGAACCGGCCCTCGAAGAACTCCCAGCCCGTCGCGAAGAAGACGAGGTGGATGATCGGCAGGTGGAGGCAGAACACGGCGTACGAGATCGCGCCCAGACGGCGCGGCGCCGCGTGGCCCAGCGCGGCGGCGTACCGGGGCGTGGTGGGGAAGACCCCTGTGAGCACGACGAGGCCCGCGGCGACGGCGTAGAGCACGACCTTGACGACGTGCTGCTCCGGGGCGACGGGGGCGAGCGTGGCGGGGCCGGCGATCGGGGTCGAGGCCAGCAGGAGGAGGCCGCCGGCCAGCGTCCAGCAGACGCCGGGCTGCAGGGCCAGCGTTCGGAGGCTCGCGAGCAGCCGGCCGTCCGCGCCGGAGGTCGCCGCCTCGCGCGCCGCGGCGAGACCGATGCCGACCGCGAACCAGGCGAGGTAGCCGGGCAGCCAGGTCGAGGGCACCCCCACCCCCTCGAGGGCGGGGACGGCGACGGCGAACCAGACCGCGGCGAGCGCGAAGCTGCCCGCGACGAGCAGCACGACCCGTCCCACGCGCAGCGTCCGCCGCCGTCGGCCCACGAGGAGCGCCATGAGCGCGGGCAGCACGGCGTAGAACGTGATCTCGGTGGCGAGGCTCCACAGGTGGGTGAGGCCCGCCGGGAACGACGGCCGCAGGTACGTGCTGGTCAGGGTCAGCGCGCTCAGCCGGTCGTACCAGGACGCCCCGCGGTTGCTCTCGAGGAGGACCAGGGCGAGGGCCACCGTCACGACCGCCAGGGGCAGCACGCGCCACACGCGCCGCCGGGCGTAGCGCGCCAGCGACGGTGCCGGCCGGCCCGCGACAGCCGTGGCGAGGTAGGGCCGCGACAGCAGGAACCCGGAGAGCACGAAGAAGAGGGCCACCCCGACGTCGAGGCGGGCCAGCAGCCACCCGTCGTACCCCTGCCCGCCGTACGAGCCCGTCAGGAAGGCGACGTGCGTCGTCATGACGGCGATCGCCCCGACGGCCCGCAGGGTGTCGAGCAGGGGGAACCAGTCGCGGCCGGGCGTGGTGGTCGTCGGGTCGGGGGCCGCGGCCGCCGTGGTGGTGACGGGGTCGGTGCTGCTCGTCGTCATCGGGTCCTCCTGGTCACTCCGCGTCCCCGACGTCGAGGCCGACCACGCAGGTCGCGGGCCCGCCCTCGCGGGTGACGGGGTCGAGCACGACCGTACGGACGTCGCCCTCGACCCGAACGTAGACGGTCTTGGCGCCGGAGCGCATCGGGACCTCGGCCTCGGTGTCGCCGGCGCGCACCGCGAGGGTGCGGTTCGCGCCCGACAGGTAGCCGATCGACACCCAGTGGCTCCCCGGACCGGTCGCCTCCGGCAGCCGCACCCGCACCGGTGCGTCGGCGACCAGGGAGCCGCACGTGCCCGCGAGGGCGGGGTACGCCGCGGTGCCCACGACGCGGGCGGGGCGGAGGGCGCCGTCCTCGGTCACGACCACGAGGTTCGAGGTCGTCACCGGCACACGGACGTTGTCGGTCACCAGGTCGAGCACCGTGCCCGTCCGCAGCGGCACGTCCCGGGAGGGGACGTCGACGAACGCGGGAACGGGGGCGTCGGCCAGGTCGACGACGGGACGCTGCTCGGCCGCCTGCCGGGCGGCGCGGGCCCAGTCCGCGGCCGCGTCGTCGGTGAGCTGTGCGCGCACGAGGGTTGTGGTGGCCAGGAGGGCCACGACGACCAGCAGCGCGGCGGCGACGGGCGCGCCGTACGGCACGAGGGGCCGCAGGTCCTCGAGGTGGGCGGTCAGCCGTCGGAGGCGACCCTCCCGCGGGGCGGCGGACTGGTCGACCGGCCGGGGGCCGAGCGCGAGGCCGACCGCCAGGAGGGTCGGGGGCACCAGCACGGCGACCAGCTGCGTGGGCACCTCGATCCGGGCGGCCTCGGTGGGGGCGGCCAGGAAGGTGCCGAGCACCACCACGACGACCACCCAGCCGAGGAGCAGGGCCACCGGGGCGCGAGCCCCGGGCCGGCGCAGGAGGGCCACGACGACGGCGGTGACGACGACCGCCGCGACGGCGACGGCCGCCGCGGGCGGGTCGGGCACCCGGGCGGCGGTGGCGTCGTCGCTCCAGGTCCAGGGGCCGCCGAGGAGCCCGGGGAGCCAGGCCTCGCCCACGGTCGCCAGCGCTGCCCGCGCCGCCGCCGCGCTCGGCTCGCCCAGGGCGCTGCCCGGCACGAGGACCGCGTGCACGACCGCGGCCGCCACCGCGACGACCGCGCCGCACCCGACCGCCACGCCCGTACGACGGAGCCCGCCGCCCTGCCCGTCCGCACCGCCGCCCGGGTGCCGGAGCAGGTGCAGGCCGCCGAGCAGCACGGGGAGCGCGAGCGCGGCGGGGGAGCAGAGGGCGGCCAGCACCGCCGCGGTGGCCGCGGCGACGTCCCAGCGGCGCCGGCCCGATCGCACCGCACGCAACCGGGCGGCCAGGGCGCCGGCCACGAGGGCCACCAGGACCGCCGTCGTCAGCCCGGAGGCCCACCACCGACCGGCGGCCCAGGTGAGGGGGGAGGCGAGGTAAAGGGTGAGGAGCGGGAGCACCCGTGGCCGGCGCCCGCAGGCCGTGAGCAGCAGGGCGAGGACCGCGAGCGAGGCGAGCAGCTGCGCCGCGACGAGGAGCCCGGCGGCGAGCGGCCAGCGCACGGGGTCCTCCCGGGCCACCAGCTCCGCGGCCGCCCGTGCCACCACCGACAGCCGTCCGTCGAGGGGGTCGAGCACGGCTCGGGTGCCCGTCGAGGCGCGAGCGTCGGCGAGGAGTGCGTAGTCCGGAGCGTGCCACCAGGAGCGCCGCAGCACCCACGTCAGCACCCCGAGGTGGACGCCCACGAGGAGCAGTGAGAGGCGCAGGACGGTGCGTGGTCCAGACCACGACGAGGGGGTCGACGCGCCGGGCACGCGGGAACTATCCCACGGCCTTCGAGGGCGTGGTCTACTTCACAAGTTCGAGGTGACCGGTGCGTAACTTACTGCTAGCCTTCGGCGGCCATCGTGGCTCCTGTGGGAGGGAAGAGATGCGGAAGTTCGGTTCGTGGGCACTGCTGGGACTAGGTGCTTTCTTGGTCATCGCCGCCTTGGTGGCACGTCTGTGGGGCCTGCCGGCAGCCGAGCGGACGCCGCTCGACACGGACAGCCGCACCACCCTGTCGGGGGAGGCGAGCGGAGCGGTGGTGCAGGTCGGCGACGGCGAGCCGCAGCCCGTCAAGGCCCTCAACGTCACGAAGGCCGACTCCGAGCGCTCCGACGACGACGTCATCGTCTTCGCGGCCTACACCTGCCTGGTGGTCGACGAGGACCTCGAGCCCGACGAGTACTGCCTGACGGGCGAGGACCGGCGCATCGTCACCATCGGTGAGCCCGACGTCTTCGCGACCGACCGCAGCGACGCCGTCGCGGTCGACCGGGGCGACTACGTCCCCGAGGACTACGAGCAGAAGCAGGGCCTCGTCAACAAGTGGCCCTTCCGCGTCGAGCAGAAGGACTACGACGTCTGGGACGACGTGCTGGGGGAGGCCGTGACGGCGGAGTACGTCGGCACCGAGTCGGTCGAGGGGCTGCGCACCTACAAGTTCGAGTACTCGGTGCAGGACCAGGAGACCGAGATCGCGGACGGCGTCCAGGGCACCTACAGCCAGACGAAGGTCTACTGGATCGACCCGACCACGGGCGCGATCATCAAGCAGACGCAGGACGAGACCCGCACGACGGCGACCGGCGACGTGGCCCTCGACATCGAGCTGGCCTACACCGACGAGACGGTGAAGAACAACGTGGCCAGTGCTGAGGACAACGCCGGCACGCTGAAGCTGCTCGGCACCTGGATCCCGCTCGTGGGCGGCATCCTCGGCCTCATCCTCCTGCTCGCGGGCGCGTTCCTGCTCGTCACCGCCGGTGGCGGCGGCCGCCGCACCCGCGACGGGCACGACGGGCACGCCGGGCACACCGGGGGCGCGACGCGGGTCGAGTGAGCACCTGAGCACGAGGAGGGCGGCACCGGCGACGGTGCCGCCCTCCTGCGTGTCCGGGCCCGGGGCGGGACGTCGGGCTCAGCTCCTCCCGGCGACGACCGTCACGAAGATCGCGGTCCCCGGCAGCACCCGCCCGCGCAGCGGCGACCAGCCGGCCCAGGTGGCGTCGTTCGTCGCGGGCCACGTCGGCTCCACGAGGTCGACCAGGGCCAGCCCGCTGGCGGTGAGCAGCCGCACCCACGTGCCGAGCGTGCGGTGGTGCTCGACGTACCCGACCTCGCCGGTCGCCCCGTCCACCTCGACGTACGGCGTCTCGTCCCAGTAGTCCTGCGACGCGACGAGCCCCTCGGGCCCGGGCACGTCGGGGAACGCCCAGCGCACGGGGTGAGTCAGGGAGAAGACGAACCGCCCGCCCGGCCGCACCACGCGGGCCACCTCGCCGAGGGCGCGCCCCGCGTCGGCGACGAACGGCAGCGCGCCGTACGAGGCGAAGGCGAGGTCGAAGGTGTCGTCGCCCAACGGCAGGTCGGTGGCCCCCGCCTGCACGAGCGGTACGACGGAGCTCCGCGCCGCGTCGATGCGCCGCGCGTGCTGCAGCTGCCGGAACGACAGGTCGAGCGCGACGGGCCGCCCGCCGCGGGCGGCGACCCACCGCGAGCACTGCGCCGCGCCGGCACCGATCTCGAGCACGTCGCGGTCGCGGACGTCGCCCAGCAGCCCCAGCTCCTCCTCCGTGCGGCCCTCCGGCCCCCAGACGAAGCCGTCGTCGCCGAGGAACGCGCCGTGCTCGGCCTGGTAGTCGTCGGCGGAGCGGTCCCAGTCCGCGCGGTTGGCCCGCCGGCTCGTGGCGTCGTCGACGGGGCGCCGGTGGGCGAGGGTCACGACGACCTCGTCGTCGGCGTCGTCGACGCCCCTGTCGGGGTCGTGGGGGTCCTGGTCGGGCACGGCCCCACCCTAGGGAGCCCCACCGACCCGGTTGGACGCCGTGGGGAGCGCGGGCGTAGGCTCTTTCGAGCGCCAGAGGTCTGCCTGCGTCCCGGACGGAGTGGACCCGTGCTCGCTACTCGTCGCCGCGGTGGTCGAAGCCGCCCCGGAGACAGTCACCACCGGTAGTGACGACTGACCGCTGTGCGTGCCCGACCGACCAACTGTCCACCGCAAAGGTTCCCCCTTCCACATGACGAGCAGCATCTCCACTCTTCCCGGTTCCGAGGCTCCGCAGGTCGCGATCAACGACATCGGTTCCGAAGAGGACTTCCTGGCCGCGATCGACGCGACCATCAAGTACTTCAACGACGGTGACATCGTCGACGGCACGATCGTGAAGGTCGACCGGGACGAGGTCCTGCTCGACATCGGCTACAAGACCGAGGGCGTCATCCCCTCGCGCGAGCTGTCGATCAAGCACGACATCGACCCCTCCGAGGTCGTCGAGGTCGGTGACAAGGTCGAGGCCCTGGTCCTCCAGAAGGAGGACAAGGAGGGTCGCCTGATCCTGTCCAAGAAGCGCGCGCAGTACGAGCGCGCCTGGGGCACGATCGAGAAGGTCAAGGAGGAGGACGGCGTCGTCGAGGGCACCGTCATCGAGGTCGTCAAGGGCGGCCTCATCCTCGACATCGGCCTCCGCGGCTTCCTCCCCGCCTCGCTGGTGGAGATGCGTCGCGTCCGCGACCTGCAGCCGTACGTCGGCCAGACGCTCGAGGCGAAGATCATCGAGCTCGACAAGAACCGCAACAACGTGGTCCTGTCGCGCCGCGCCTGGCTCGAGCAGACGCAGTCGGAGGTCCGCCAGGGCTTCCTGACGCAGCTGCAGAAGGGCCAGATCCGCAAGGGCGTCGTCTCCTCGATCGTCAACTTCGGTGCGTTCGTGGACCTCGGCGGCGTCGACGGTCTCGTCCACGTGTCCGAGCTGTCGTGGAAGCACATCGACCACCCCTCCGAGGTCGTCACCGTCGGTGACGAGGTCACGGTCGAGGTCCTCGACGTCGACATGGACCGCGAGCGGGTCTCGCTGTCGCTCAAGGCGACGCAGGAGGACCCCTGGCAGCACTTCGCCCGCACCCACCAGATCGGCCAGATCGTGCCGGGCAAGGTCACCAAGCTGGTGCCCTTCGGCTCGTTCGTCCGCGTCGAGGAGGGCATCGAGGGCCTGGTGCACATCTCCGAGCTGGCCGAGCGCCACGTGGAGATCCCGGAGCAGGTCGTCCAGGTCAACGACGACGTCATGGTCAAGATCATCGACATCGACCTCGAGCGTCGCCGCATCTCGCTCTCGCTGAAGCAGGCGAACGAGACGGCTGCCGCGGCCGACGCCGACGAGTTCGACCCGACGCTCTACGGCATGACCGCGTCGTACGACGAGCAGGGCAACTACATCTACCCCGAGGGCTTCGACCCCGAGACGGGTGAGTGGCTCGAGGGCTTCGACGAGCAGCGCGCGACCTGGGAGGAGCAGTACGCCAAGGCGCACGCTCGCTGGGAGGCGCACGTCAAGCAGCAGGCCGAGGCCAAGCAGGCCGACGCCGAGGCCGGCGAGGCCACGTCGTACTCCAGCGGCGGCGACGTCGTCGAGGGCGCGGACGAGACCGGCGGCGGTTCGCTCGCCTCCGACGAGGCGCTCCAGGCGCTGCGCGAGAAGCTGACCGGCGGCGGCGCGTGAGCCTGAGCTAGGGCTCGCGCCACCGGCGCACCGAACGACGCGAAGGGCGTCCACCCCCACGGGGGTGGACGCCCTTCGTCCGTCTCGGGGCGCGGTCGGCGCCGTCGGCAGGTGCGTCAGCGCCACCTCCCGGGGCCCGTGGGGTCGAAGGCGTCCGCGGGGTGCGAGCGGGGGGCCGATCCGCGGTCGTGGGCCACCGTTCGTGCGACGGCGACGGCGAGGAGGGTCAGCAGCACCAGGGCGATGAGGGCGATGGTCATGGCAGAAATCGTGCTACCGCCCCGATCGCGCCACGAGTGGCAGATATGCCCGGTTGGGGCGATTTCCTGCCACTCGTGTGCCACGCTGTGCGGGTGCTGGGAAACGTGGCCGTGCTGGCCTACGCGGGGATGGCGCCGTTCGAGCTGGGCGTGCTGTGCGAGGCGTTCGGGGTGGACCGCACGGACGACGGCCTGCCGGCCATCGACTTCGCCGTGTGCGGTCCGACCCCCGGGCCGCTCTCGACCACCGTGCCGGGCCTGTCGGTGACGGTCGAGCACGGGATGGACCGGCTCGCCGACGCCGACCTCGTCGCCGTCCCGTCCCTCCCGCGGGCGGACCCGCCGGGGGAGGTGGTCGAGGCGCTCCGGGCGGCTCGCGACCGCGGCGCCCGCCTGCTCTCGGTGTGCACCGGCGCCTTCGTGCTCGGCGCCGCCGGCCTCCTCGACGACCGGGAGTGCACGACCCACTGGATGCACACGGCGGAGCTGGCGGAGCGGTTCCCCCGCGCCCGGGTCGTCCCGGAGGTCCTGTACGTCGACGCCGGCCAGGTCGTCACCAGCGCCGGCACGGCGGCCGGCCTGGACGCCTGTCTGCACGTGTGGCGCCAGGAGCTCGGGTCGGCCGTGGCCGGCGTCGTCGCGCGCCGCATGGTCGTGCCGCCGCAGCGCGAGGGCGGTCAGGCGCAGTTCATCGCCCGCGCGGTGCCCGAGTGCACCGCCGAGACCCTGGGCCCGCTGCTCGCCTGGGTGGCCGAGAACCTCGCCGCCGACCTCGGGGTCGAGGAGCTCGCCCGCCGGGCCCACATGTCGCCGCGCACCTTCGCGCGCCGCTTCCGCGACGAGACGGGCACGACGCCGCACGCCTGGGTCACCGCCCAGCGGGTGCGGCTCGCCGAGGAGCTGCTGGAGCGCACCGACCTGGCGGTCGAGCGGATCGCCGCCGAGGTGGGCTTCGTCAACGCGGCCACCCTGCGCCACCACTTCACCCGGGCCCGGGGGGTCAGTCCCCAGCGCTACCGCCGCACGTTCGCGTGCAGCGAGGAGGAGCGGGCGGCGACCGGCTGAGGACTCACGTCGCCGGGTCGGCCACCGGGTCGGCCACCGGGTCGGCCGCCACGTCGGCCATGAGGTCGGCCACCACCTGGCGCAGCACCTGCTCGAAGTGCGCGTCGTGGTCGAGCACCGCGTCCTGCAGGTGCTCGAAGAGCTCGAGCGACACCTGGCCGACCAGGGTGGCCCAGGTCTGCAAGGCCCGGGCCACGGTCTCCGGTGCGAGCGGCCGGCTCGCCAGGGCCGCCACGGGTGCGATCGCGGCCGCGGTGGCGTCGTCGAGGCGGGCCGAGTCGTCGGCGGGTCGCTCGGCCGCGCCCGGGACGGCCGCGACCACCTCGAGGAGCACGCGGGTGATCCGGGTGGCGGGGCCGACGGTGTCGGCGGGCGCGACGTACCCGGGGACCGGGCTGCCGTAGAGCAGCGCGTACTCGTGGGGATGGGCGCGGGCCCAGGTGCGGAAGGCGCGCCCGACCGCAGTGAGGCGCGTCGCCGGGTCGACTCCCGTGCCCGGGTCGGCGGCCTCGGCGGCCGCACCCAGGTCGTCGTAGGTGTGGACGAGCAGGGCCGTCAGCAGCGCGTCGCGGTTCGCGAAGTAGCGGTAGACCGCCGACGACGCCATGTCGAGGTCGCGCGAGACTGCGCGCAGCGAGAGGCCCGCCGGCCCGACCTCGGCCAGCTGGCGGCGGGCGCTGTCGAGGATCGCGCGGGTCAGCTCGGCCCGCGCCAGGGTGCGCGCGTTGCGGCCGGCGGAGGGCGGGCCCGGCTCGGTCCGGTCGGCGGGTGGGGTCGGCACGCACGCAGCCTAGCGCCACCCGGAGCGCCCGACCACGACGAGAGCGCTGCTCTTGCGCATGCGTGCTGGTCCGTGGCACCGTCCACCACGAGGCAGAGCACTGCTCTCGAATCGGATCGATGATCACAGGAGGTGGGCGTGGTGGCTGGTCACGTGGTGGTGGGCGCCGGCGCGGTGGGACGCGCGGTCGCGGCGCAGCTGGTCGCACGGGGCGAGGAGGTCCGGCTCGTCAGCCGGTCGGGCGCGGGCCCGGAGGTCGTGGGGGCGCGCCGCGTCGCGCTCGACGTGGCGGACGGCGAGGCGCTCGTGCGCGAGACCGAGGGCGCCGTGGCCCTCTACAACTGCATCAACCCCCCGTCGTACGACGTGTGGGCGACGTGGTGGCCCCCGGCGGCCGCCGCGTTCCTGCGGGCGGCGCAGGAGACGGGGGCGGTGCTGGCGGTCACGGGCAACCTGTACCCCTACGGCGAGGTCGACGGCCCGATGGTCGAGGGCATGCCGGACACGGCGAGGGGCGCGAAGGGCGCGTTGCGGGCCCGGATGTGGGCGGACGTGCGGGAGGCCCACGAGGCCGGCCGGCTCCGGGGCTTCGAGGTGCGTGGGTCCGACTACGTCGGGCCCGGGGTCGGTACGGCGCACGTCGCCCGGGTGGCGCCCCGTGCGCTGGCGGGGCGGCCGGTACGCGTCTTCGGTCGCACCGACGTGCCGCACTCGATGACCGACGTGCGCGACGTCGCCCGGACCCTCGTGGCCGTCGTCGACCGGCCCGAGGCCCACGGGCGGGTGTGGCACGTGCCGACGAACCCCGCCCGCACGCAGGCCGAGACCATCGCCGACCTGTGCCGGGCGGTCGGCCGTCCGCCCGTGCGCGTCCGGTCCCAGCCGCGGGCGCTGCTCACGGTCGGCGGCGCCGTCGTGCCGCTGCTCCGCGAGCTGCGCGAGACGGCCCACCAGTTCGAGTGCCCCTACGTGCTGGACTCCACCGCCGCCCAGCGCGAGCTGGGCCTGGCGCCGACGCCCTGGGACGAGGTGTGCCGCGCGAGCGCGGAGGCGGCACTCGCCGGCCAGTAGTGTCGTCGGCGTGACGCAGGTCGAGATCACCGTCGAGGGCGCGGCGCACGCCGCCGTCCCGCCCGACCGGGGCACGGTGCACGCCCGGGTCCGCCGTACCGGCCCCGACGGCGCGCAGGTGCACGCCGACGTGGCGCGGGCGGCCGAGCAGGTCGTGGCGCTCCTGCCCGTGGACGGGCCCGTGCGCTCCCGGTCGGTCGACGCGGTCATCTCTGGCCGCGAGGACCACTGGGTGCACGACGGTCCCGAGCGTGCGCGCGAGCCGCGGCGCTACGCCCTGGTCTCGGTCCGCGCCGAGCTCGACGACGCCGCCGCGCTCGCCCGCTGGGTGGCGCAGGCGTCCGACGTCGACGGGTTCGAGGTCGCCCACGTCGAGTGGACGCTGACGCGGGAGCACCAGCGCGAGGTGCTCGCGCGGCTGCGCCGCGAGGCCGTCGCCGACGCCCGGGAGCGTGCGGGCGACTACGCCGCGGCCGCCGGGCTCGCTCGCCCTCGGGTCGTGGCGGTCGCGGACGCGGGCCTGCTGCACGACTCCGGGGACCGCGCCTGGCGCGGCATGAGCGGCGCCGTGCCCGCATCGGGGCCGGGCTTCGCCCACGCCCCCGTCTCGCCGGCCCCCGTCGACCTGACCGTCCGCGTGCACGCGCGGTTCACCGCCACCGAGGAGGACGCATGAGGATCGGGCTGACCGGGGGAGTGGCCTCCGGCAAGAGCACCGTGGCCGCCGTGCTGCGTGAGCTGGGGGCGGTTGTCGTGGACTCCGACCTGCTGGCGCGGCAGGTCGTGGAGCCGGGTACGCCGGGGCTCGCCGCCGTGGTCGAGGAGTTCGGCCCGTCGGTGCTCGCCGACGACGGCGCGCTCGACCGGGCCGCGCTGGGCGCGATCGTCTTCGCGGACCCCGACCGGCGGGTCGCCCTCGAGGGGATCCTCCACCCGCTCATCCGGGCGGCGGCCGCCGAGCTCGAGGCGGCGGCCGGCCCCGGGACGCTGGTCGTGCACGACATCCCGCTGCTCGTGGAGACGGGGCAGCAGGGGCGCTTCGACGCGGTGGTCGTGGTCGACGTCCCGGTCGAGGTGCAGGTCGCCCGCATGACGGGCGACCGGGGCTGGACGGAGGCCGACGCCCGCGCGCGCATCGCCGCGCAGGCGACGCGGGAGGAGCGGCTGGCGGTCGCCACCCACGTCATCGACAACACCGGGACGCGCGACGACCTCCACCAGCGTGTGGTGGAGGTCATCGACGAGCTGCGGCGGGCGCCCCGGCCCTGAGGGCCGGACGGACCGGGCTGGGGTCAGGCAGCCAGGTCCGGGTCCGCGAAGCCGCGCAGCTTCTGCAGGGCCTCCCGCTCGAGCTGGCGGACGCGCTCGGCGGAGATGCCGTGCTTGGTGCCGATGTCGGCCAGCTTGTGCTGGCGGCCGTCGGACAGGCCGTAGCGCGAGCGGATGATGTCGGCGGAGCGGTCGTCGAGCAGCGCGACCAGCGTGTTGAGGCGGTCGCGGGACTCGACGTCGAGCACCGTCAGGTCAGGCCCCGGGGAGGTCGCCTGCGCCATGAGGTCACCCAGCGAGGTGTCGCCGTCCTCGTCCACGGGGGAGTCGAGGCTGACGTGCTCGCGACCCCACGACAGCAGGTCGGTCACGCGCTCCATCGTCATGCCGAGCTCGGTGGCGATCTCCTCGGGCTCGGGGTCGCGGCCGAGCTGGCGCTCGAGCGTGCGGCGGGCACCGCTGACCTGGTTGAGCTCCTCCACGACGTGCACGGGCAGCCGCACGACGCGGGCCTGCTGCGCGATGCCGCGGGTGATCGCCTGGCGCACCCACCAGGTGGCGTAGGTGGAGAACTTGAAGCCCTTCGCGTAGTCGAACTTCTCGACCGCGCGGATCAGGCCGGTGTTGCCCTCCTGGATCAGGTCCAGCATCGGCATCTGGGAGCGGCCGTACTTGCGGGCGATCGAGACGACCAGGCGCAGGTTGGCCTGGATGAACGTGTCGATGGCGCGCTGGCCCTCGGCCGCGAGCCACTCGAGCTCCTCGCGCGTGGCGGACTTGGGTGCGCCGCCGCCGCGCCGGCCGACCCGGCCGATCGCCAGCAGGTGCTCGGCGTACAGCCCGGCCTCGATCGTCTTCGCCAGCTCGACCTCGGTGATCGCGTCGAGCAGCGGCGTACGGGCGATCTCGTCCAGGTACAGGCCGACGCTGTCGCGACCCTCGATGTCGCGGTCCCCGGTCGCGCGTCCCGTTGCCTTCGTGGTGCGTGTGGACATCTGACCCGCCTCCTCGTCGGTGCGGCGTCGGGTGGTACGCCGCACGTGTGGTGTAACTGCTTCGGCGCGGAGGGGATTCCCGATTGGTGGGGCCTCCCCGCCGCGCGTCTCACCAGTACCCGACGAGCGGGAATCCCTGCGAGTTGCAGGAAACGTTTAATCTCAGGGACTTCTCAGTCCTCGCGGGGAGGTCTCAGCCTCCGAGGGGATCGCGGTCCGCGAGACCCATCCGTTCGAGGATCCAGGCCAGGCTGAAGGCCCGGTCGCGCCAGGCCTTGTAGCGCCCGGACACCCCGCCGTGACCGGCCGACATCTCGGTGCGCAACAGGAAGTCGCGACGCCCGACGGCGGTGGCCCGCAGGCGTGCCACCCACTTCGCCGGCTCGACGTAGAGCACCCGGGTGTCGTTGAGCGACGTCTCCGCCAGGATCGGCGGGTAGTCGACGGCGGCCACGTTGTCGTACGGCGCGTACCCCGCCATCCGTGCGTACGCCTCCGGGTCGTCCTCCGGGTTGCCCCACTCCTCGTACTCGCCGACCGTCAGGGGGAGGGAGGAGTCGAGCATCGAGGTGAGGGCGTCGACGAACGGCACCTCGGCGACGATCCCGCCCCACAGCTCGGGCGCCTGGTTGGCGACCGCGCCCATGAGCAGCCCGCCGGCGCTGCCGCCCTCGGCGACCATCCGCTCGGGCGTCGTCCAGCCCTCCGCGACGAGGTGGCGCCCGCAGGCGATGAAGTCGGTGAAGGTGTTCTGCTTGTGCTCCATCTTCCCGGCGTCGTACCAGCGGCGGCCCATCTCGCCGCCGCCGCGCACGTGGGCGATGGCGAAGACGGCGCCCCGGTCGAGCACTGAGAGCCGCGCCACGGAGAAGTACGGGTCCACCGACACCTCGTAGGAGCCGTAGCCGTACAGGTGCAGCGGCGCCGGGGTGCCCGCGGCGACGGCGTCCGCGACCTCGCGGCGCGCCACGAGGGAGATCGGCACCCGCTCGCCGTCGTCGGAGGTGGCCCACAGCCGCTGCTCGACGTAGGCGGACGGGTCGTAACCGCCCAGCACGGGCGTGCGTCGCAGCAGGTGACGCTCCCGCGTGCGGACGTCGTAGTCGTAGACCGACGCGGGCACGGCCAGCGTCGTGTAGCCCAGCCGCACCACCGGCTGGTCGAAGGCCGGGTTGCTGCCCGTGTCGATGGTGTGGACCGCCTCGTCGAACTCGACCAGGTAGTCGTCGCCGGTCCCCGAGGCCGCCGCGTCGTCGAGCTCGATGATGCGCAGCCGGGTGAGGCCCTCGCTGCGCTGGTGCACCACGAGGTGCCCCGCGAAGGCCTCGACGGCCTCGAGCCGCACCGCGGGGTCGTGGGCGAGCAGAGGGCGCCAGTCCTCCCGGGGGGTGGGCGCCACGGGCGCGACCGCGACGGCGAAGTCGGGGCCGTCGGCGTTGTGCAGCACCAGGAACACGTCCTCGCCGGCGAGACGGGCGTGCTCCACGCCGTACTCGACGCCCTCGACCCGCGGGGCGAACAGCTGCAGCCCGGCCGCGGCGTCGTCGAAGTCGAGGAACCGCACCTCGCTGGTCGTCTTCGACCCGGTGAACACGAGCAGGAACCGGTCGGTGCGGGAGCGGCCGATGCCGGTCCAGTAGCGGGCGTCGGTCTCGTGGAAGACCAGCTCGTCGTCGGACTGGTCGGTGCCGAGCACGTGGCGCCACACCTTGTCGGGGCGCCAGGTGTCGTCGACGGTCGTGTAGTAGAAGGCGTCGGAGTCGCGGTTCCAGGTGACGCCGCCGAGGACGCCCGTCAGCTCGTCGGCCAGCAGGTCGCCGGTGGCGAGGTCCTTGACCCGCACCGTGTAGCGCTCGTCGCCCACCGTGTCGGTGGCGTAGGCGAGCAGCGTGGTGCTCGGGCTGATCGACGAGCCGCCGAGGGAGAAGAACTCGTGGCCCTCCGCCAGCTCGTTGAGGTCGAGCAGCAGCTCCTCGCCGGCCAGGGCCGGCTGGTCGGGCGCGCTGTCGGCCGCCGGCTGCGGCGGCGTCCAGTCGTCGGGGTCGGTGACCGCGACGCGGCAGCTCGCGCCGTACTCCTTGCCCTCGAAGGAGCGCGAGTAGTACCAGTAGCCCCGGTTGCGGGTCGGCACCGACAGGTCGGTCTCCTGCGTGCGGGCCTTGATCTCGCCGAAGATCGCCTCGCGCAGGTCGGCGAGGTGCGCGGTGCGCGCCTCGGTCCACGCGTTCTCCGCCTCGAGGTGGGCGAGGACCTCCGGGTCGTCCTTGGCGCGCAGCCAGTCGTACTCGTCCGTGCGCTCGTGGCCGTGGTGGGTGGTCGTGACGGGCCGGGGTTCGGCGACGGGCGGGTGCTCGGGAGCGCTCGAGGTCATGGGCCCGAGGCTAGTCGCGGGGTACGACGCCCCCGCCGCGGTCCTCCCCGCCGTCGTCCTCCCCGCCGTCGGTGGTCCCGGGCGCGGGAGGCGCCGCCGGGCGCTGCCAGGGCCGCAGCGCCGGGTCGTCGACGCGGAAGGAGCGGACGGGCCCGGGCGGGGTGTCGGCGGTCTCGAAGCGCACAGTGACGACGCCGCGGCCCGAGCCCCACACCCAGCCGCGACCGTGCTCGTCGTGCTCCACGTCGGTGCCGGGTGCGTACGTCGTGTCGCTGCGGGCACCCGCGCCGGCCGGGTCGGTCGGGGGAGACGTCTCGGCGTCCGGGGCCGCGGGGCCCGGAGCGGGGGAGGTGGACGCGGCGGCAGCGGACGAGGCGGGCGGCTGGTCCGGGTCGTCGGGGCCCGGCAGCAGGGTGCCGAAGAGGTCCTCCTGCACCCAGTCGGCGAGCCCGGAGACGCCGACGCCGAGCAGCCGGACGCCGTCGCGCAGGTCGGTGGTCGTGGCGAGCTCGGCGAGCAGCCGGCGGGCCACGCGGGCGATGCTCGCGGCGTCGTCGACCGGCGACGGCAGGGTCGCCGAGCGGTTGAGGGTGGTGAAGTCGTGCAGGCGCACCTTGATGGTGACGGTCCGCCCCGACAGCCCCGCGTCGGCGAGGCGCCGCGCGACGCCCCCGGCCTGCCGGGCGAGCAGCTCGGCCATGACGGCGGTGTCGCGCAGGTCGGTCTCGTAGGTGCCCTCGGCGCTCACCGACTTCGCCTCCCGCTCCGCGACGACCGGCCGGGGGTCGTGGGCGCGGGCCAGCTCGTGCAGCGAGCGGCCGTGGGCGTTGCCGACCTGGCGGACGAGCTCGTCGAGGCTGAGGCCCTCCAGGTCGGCGACCGTGCGCACGCCGGCGCGGCGCAGGCGCTCGGCGGTGGCGGGCCCGACGCCGGGGATGACGGACACCGACATCGGGCGCAGCAGCTCCTGCTCGGTGCCCGGGGCGACCACGACGAGGCCGTCGGGCTTGTCGAGGTCGCTCGCCACCTTCGCGACGAACTTCGAGGTGCCGAGGCCCACCGACGCCGTCAGGCCGCCCGTGGCCTCCCGCACCCGGGTGCGCAGCTCCTCGGCGAACTCGGTGACGGCCGGGGTCGACAGGTCCCGCAGGGCGGGGTCGGTGGCGGCGGCGAGGTCGACGAAGGCCTCGTCCATCGACAGGGGCTCGACGAGCGGGGAGACCTCCCGCAGGAGCCCCATGACGACGCCGCTGGCCTCGCGGTAGGCGTCGAAGCGCCCCCGCAGGTACGCCGCGTGCGGGCACCGGGCGCGCGCCTCGCGGGTCGACATGGCGGACCGCACGCCGAAGACCCGCGCCTCGTACGACGCGGTGGCGACGACACCGCGGCCGCCGGTGCCGCCCACCACGACGGGCTTGCCGCGCAGGGAGGGCTTGTCCCGCTGCTCGACGGCGGCGAAGAAGGCGTCGAGGTCGAGGTGCAGCACCGACGCGTGGGGCCGTCGGACGACGGGCCCGGGCGGAGGCGGCACGGACGGCGACACGCAGGGCACGCTAGCCGCTTCCCGTCCACAGGCCGGCGGCAACCGCCGGTCGTCCACAGGCACGGATCGGGCGGGGTGGGCCTGCCGGGGGCCGGGGACGCCGGGGGCATGACCGAACAGCGCCGCACCGGCCCCCGACCCCTCCGCTCCGTCCCGTCGCCCGGGACCCGACCCGACCTCCCGCCCGCCGGCGAGCAACCCGTCGTGCGCCTGCGCACGCCCGCCGACCTCCTGGCCGCCGTGCCGGTGGTGCTCGGGTTCGAGCCCGCCGACTCCCTGGCCGTCCTCACGTTCGGGGCGGACGGCCGCTCCGGCCGGCAGGGCCCCTCCGGCACCCCGGGGCGCAGCGGCATGCACCTGCGCATCGACCTGCCGGCGGACCCGCGGGACGTCGACCTCGTCGTCGACGCCGTGGTCGCGCCGTGCGTGCGCCACGGCGTGGGTGTCGTGGCGGCCGTGCTCTACACCGACCGCGCCGACCTGGCCGACGCGGTCGCCGACGCGCTGCGGGACCGCTGCTGGCAGGCCGGGATCGGTCTCGCGACGGCGATCCGGGCGGACGGGCGGCGCTGGTACGTCGCCGGGGACTCCGCGTGCGTCCCCGCGGGGGCCTCCCCGGGGGCGGAGGGCACGCCGTACCGCAACGACACCCACCCCGTGCGCGCCCGGGCCGTGGTCGACGGCCGGGTGGTGCACCGCTCCCGGGCGGCGATGGCCGCCCAGCTGGCCCCGCTGCCGCTCGAGCAGCGTGGCGACGTCGCCGAGGCGGTCGCCCGTGAGCGCCGGCGGGTGCAGGGGGTCGAGGAGGCCGCCTGGGTGCGGCGCACGGTGCTGCGGGCCCTGGAGTCCGGGGCCGAGCCGGGCCCGGCCGACCTGGCCCGGCTGCTCGTGGCCCTGGAGGTCGGGGTGAACCGCGACGCCGCGTGGGCCGGGATGACCCGCCCCGACGCCCGGGCGCACCTCGACGTGTGGGTGCCGGCGCTGCGGCGGGCGCCGGAGGGGGCGCGGTCGGGCGTGGCGGCGCTGGTCGGGCTCAGCGCCTGGCTGCACGGCGACGGCGCCCTGGCCTGGTGCGCGGTCGACGTGTGCCTGGCCGAGGCCCCGGAGCACCCCCTCGGCTGCCTCGTGCGGGACCTGCTGGAGACGGCGACGCCGCCGGACTGGTGGGAGGAGGTCGGGGCGGGGGAGCTGCCCTCGCCGGCATGAGCGGCGGAGTCGGCGTCAGGGCGCCCACTACGCTCGCGCCATGGGAGACGAGGTCGATCAGCAGCAGTTCACCCGCGCTGACCGCACGCGGCACCGGGAGAAGGTCCGGCACTCGCTCGACGCGCTGGCCCGCATGCTCCGCGAGGAGGCGTTCGAGGCCGACGACCCGCGCACCGGGCTGGAGGTCGAGCTCAACCTCGTGGACGCCGAGGAGCGACCCGCGCTGCGCAACGCCGAGGTGCTCGAGGCGATCGCGAGTCCCGACTTCCAGACCGAGCTGGGCCAGTTCAACGTCGAGATCAACGTGCCGCCCGCCCGGCTCGCGCCCGAGGTGGCCGGCGGGCCGGGTGGGCTGACCGCGTTCGAGGAGGGCCTGCGCCGCAGCCTCAACGAGGCCGAGGCGGCGAGCGCGGCCGTCGGCGCGCACCTCGTGATGGTCGGCATCCTGCCGACCCTGGGCGAGGGCCACATGCGCCCGGCGTCGTTGAGCCCCAACCCGCGCTACGCCCTGCTGTCGGAGCAGATCCTCGCCGCGCGCGGCGAGGACATCGAGATCGACGTCCGCGGGGTGGAGCGGGTGCGCACGCGCACCGACTCGATCGTGCCGGAGGCCGCCTGCACGAGCACGCAGCTGCACGTGCAGACGGCGCCGGAGGACTTCGCGGCCTACTGGAACGCCTCCCAGGCCATCGCCGGCGTGCAGATCGCGGTGGGGGCCAACGCGCCGTACCTGTTCGGCAAGGAGGCGTGGCGCGAGACGCGCATCCCGCTCTTCGAGCAGGCCACCGACACCCGCAGCGAGGAGCTGAAGGCGCAGGGCGTGCGCCCCCGGGTGTGGTTCGGCGAGCGGTGGGTGACGTCGGTGTTCGACCTGTTCGAGGAGAACGTCCGCTACTTCCCGGCGCTGCTGCCCGTCACCGAGGGTGAGGACCCGCTGGCCGTGCTGGACGACGGCGGCGTGCCCGAGCTCACCGAGCTGCGGCTGCACAACGGCACGGTCTACCGGTGGAACCGGCCCGTCTACGACGTCGCGGACGGCCGGCCGCACCTGCGGGTCGAGAACCGGGTGCTCGCGGCCGGGCCCACGGTGGTCGACACCATCGCCAACGCCGCCTTCTACTTCGGCCTCGTGCGCGAGCTCGCGACCGACGAGCGCCCCCTGTGGTCGCAGATGTCGTTCAGCGCGGCGGAGGAGAACTTCCACACCGCCGCCCAGCACGGCATCGACGCGCAGGTCTACTGGCCCGGCGTGGGCCAGGTGCCGGTCACCGAGCTCGTGCTGCGCCGCCTGCTGCCGCAGGCCCGCAACGGCCTGCTCGCGTGGGGCGTGGGCACGGACGAGATCGACCGCCTCCTGGGGGTGATCGAGCAGCGGTGCCTGCGCGGCACGAACGGCGCGGACTGGCTCGTGCGCCGGGTGCGGGCCGAGGGCGACGGCGTGCCCCGCGAGGAGGCGCTGCGCCGCGCCTGCGGCGACTACCGCGAGCGCATGCACACCAACGAGCCCGTGCACACCTGGGACGTCTGAGCCCCGCCCGGCGTGTCTCCCGGCGGCCCCGGCGGCGGCTCAGCGCAGCCGGCGCCACGTGCGGCTCGCGCCGCCCAGCGGGTCCCACCACCCGTGCCGCGTGACGACGGCGAAGGCGAGCGGCACGCCGAGCTCGCCGGACGCCGCCCGGGTCGCGCGCAGCCACGCCAGGTCGAGGTCCGCCGCCTCCGGCGCCCCGGACCCGCCCGGCCGCGTGACCCACACCAGCGGGGGCGTGGTCGCGGCCAGCGCCTCGACCATCACGGTGAGCACGTCGGCCTGCAGCGCGTGGTCGTCGTACGGCGCGGCCTCGACGCTGCGGACCGTGCCGCCCGGCCGGCCCGCGTGCACCCGGGGCGCGAAGCGGCTGCGCCGTCCCTCGGCCAGGAGGCACCGCACGGCGGTGCGCAGCTCGTCGTACGACGTGCCCACCGGCGCGGCGCCGCCCGCCGGGTGCGCGGGACGCGGGGGAGGGCGGGTCACGACCGTCAGCCTCACCCGTGGCGCCGTCCGGGGCGAACGGCTCTCCACAGGCCGACGCGGGTCGGGCGCATCGGCTAGCGTGCCCAGGAGGGCCCGTCGTGACCGACGTGGCTGCCGCAGCGAAGGGGAGTGCGCGTGACAACGATCGTCGTGGGATACGTGACCAAGCCGGAGGGCGAGGCGGCCCTGCACAAGGCGATCGAGGAGGCGCGTCTGCGCGACGCCCGCGTCGTGCTCGTGAGCGCCACCCGCGGGGACGACACCGTCGAGGGCCTCGAGCCCGCGCGCGAGCTGCTCGCCGCCGCCGGCGTGCCCCACGAGGTGCGCGTGACGACCGGGGCGTTCGACCCGGCCGAGGACCTGCTGGCGGTGGCCGAGGAGCTGGACGCCGACCTCATCGTGATCGGCCTGCGCCGACGTACCCCCGTCGGCAAGCTGCTGCTCGGCAGCAACGCCCAGCGCATCCTGCTCGACGCCCGCACCCCCGTCCTCGCCGTCAAGGTGCCCGCGGTCGGCTGAGCGCGCCCGCGCCCTGCGGCAGGATGGCCCCATGGCCATCCAGATCACCGGTGACGCGGCCGCCGACGCCGTCCTCGAGTCCGACCCCTTCGCGCTGCTCGTGGGGATGATGCTCGACCAGCAGTACCCGATGGAGCACGCCTTCCGCGGCCCCGCGAAGGTGCTGGACCGGTTCGGCACGCTGGACCCGGCGCGCATCGCCGCGGCCGACCCCGAGGAGTTCGCCGCGCTGTGCGCCACGGCGCCCGCCATCCATCGCTTCCCCGGCTCGATGGCCGCGCGGCTGCAGGAGCTGGCCCGCATCGTCGTCGACGAGCACGACGGCGACGCCGCCCGCCTGTGGACGGAGGCGACCGACGGGAAGGACCTGTTGAAGCGGGTCATGGCCCTGCCGGGCTTCGGCAAGCAGAAGGCCCAGATCTTCGTGGCCCTGCTGGCCAAGCAGCGCGACGTGCGCCCCGACGGCTGGGAGCAGGCGGTCGGCGACTACGCCGAGCCGGGCTTCCGGTCGGTGGCCGACGTCGTGGACGGCGAGTCGCTGCAGAAGGTGCGGGACTACAAGAAGCAGAAGAAGGCCGCGGCGAAGAAGTAGGGCGTTGCGCCGGCCGGGCGACGCGCTTGGAGGGCGCTGCCAGTCTTCATGCGTGGCGGACGAGACGACGGACGAGCGCATCGACGCGGCGGCCTCCGCCTTCGGCGTCGACACCCCGACCGGCTGGCAGCGCGAGGCGCTCGGCTCCGTGCTCGACGGCAGGGACACCGTCGTCCTGGCCCCGACCGGGTCCGGGAAGTCGCTGGTCTACCTCGCGGCCGGTCGCCTGGTCGACGGGTGGACGCTCGTGGTCTCCCCGCTGCTGGCCCTCCAGCGCGACCAGGTCGCCCACCTGGAGGAGACCGACGTACGGGTCGAGCGTCTCGACTCGACGCTGGCGAAGGGCCGTCGCGCGGACCTGCTGGCGGCGGTCGGCCGGTGCGAGGTCGACCTGTTGTTCCTGGCACCCGAGCAGCTCGCCAACGTCGAGGTGGCCGAGGCGCTCGCCGCGTGCCCGCCCGGGCTCGTGGCCGTCGACGAGGCCCACTGCGTCTCCGAGTGGGGCCACGACTTCCGCCCCGACTACCTGCGGCTGGGCTCGTTGCTCGACCGGCTCGACGGGTCCGGTGACCGGGCCGTGCGCGTGGCCACCACCGCGACGGCGGCCGCGCCGGTGCTGGAGTCGATCACCGCGCGGCTGGGTCTCGACGACGTCGCCGTCGTCACCGCCGACCTGGCGCGCCCGAACCTCCGGCTCTCGGTCGAGCAGGTGCCCGACGGCGATCGGCTCGACGAGCGGGTGCGCGAGCTGGCCGAGCGCCGCGACGCCGACCCCGGTGCGGACACCGACGCCGACACCGGTGCCGGGGGGAGCGAGGACGCGGGGATGGCGCTGGTCTACGTGCGCACCCGCAGGCACGCCGAGCAGCTGGCCGGCGACCTCGCCGCCCGCGGCCGGCGCAGCGCCGCCTACCACGCCGGGCTGCGGCGCGCCGAGCGCGAGGAGGTGCACGCCCGGTTCGAGGCGGGCGACCTCGACGTGCTCGTCGCGACCTCGGCCTTCGGCATGGGCATCGACAAGCCCGACGTCCGTCTCGTCGTGCACGCCGGCGCCCCGGCCTCCGTCGACGACTACTTCCAGGAGATCGGCCGCGCCGGGCGTGACGGCGAGCCGGCCGACGTCGTGCTCATGCACCGGCCGGAGGACCGGGCCCTCGGCCGCTTCTTCTCCGCCGGCGTGCCGCGGCGGGGCACGGTGCGCTCGGTGCTCGACGCCGCCCGCCGGGTGGGCGCGGCCGACGTCCGCGAGGTCGCCGAGGCGGCCGGCGTCGGGACGGCCGCCGCGACCCGCGTCCTCAACCTCGCCGAGCTGGCCGGTCCCGACGCGGACGTCGAGGCCGTGCTGGACGTCGCGCGGGAGCGCCGCCGCCTCGAGCAGTCCCGCGTCGAAATGATGCGGGAGTTCGCCGAGACCGGCCGCTGCCGCTCGGCCTGGCTGCTGGGGTACTACGGCCACTCCTCCGAGCCCTGCAGCCACTGCGACAACTGCCGCTCGGGCCGGGCCGACGAGGCGCCCGCGGTCGACGACGAGCGCCGCGGCGAGCGCGTGGTGCACGCCGACTTCGGCACCGGGGTCGTCGTCGAGGCCGACGAGCACCAGGTGACGGTGCTGTTCGAGGAGAACGGCTACAAGACCCTCGCGACCCGCCTGGTGGACGAGCAGGGGCTGCTGACGCCGGCCTGACGCTGCCCGACCCGGCCCGGCGGCGCCCGCCCGTGGTCGCGCGTTCACCTGCCGGTCGCGGAGGAGGGTCAGCCTCGTCCGCATGCGTCGGCTGGTGGCGATCGTGGTCGGCTGGGTGCTGCTGCTGCTCGGGGTCGTGCTGTTCCCCCTCCCGGGCCCGGGCCTGCTCGTCGGCGTCATCGGTCTGGGCATCCTGGCGCGCTACCAGGAGTGGGCGGCGCGGCGCGTCGACCGGCTGCGGGCGCAGGTCGAGCTCGCCGCCGCCCGCGGCGTGCGCACCCACCCCAAGGCGTGGGCCTCGATCGTCGGCACGACGCTGCTCGCCGCCTCCGGGGTGCTGTGGATCTGGGCGCCCGACCAGCCGTCGTGGTGGGTGCTGCCGCCGTGGACGTGGCTGCCCGGCGGGCTGACCGCCGGCGTCAGCCAGGTGCTGTCTGGGCTCGTGAGCCTGGCCCTGGTCGTCCACAGCTACCGGCGCTACCACGGCCGGCCCGACGAGCTCGCGCGCATGGAGGCGGCCGCCGCCGCGGCGGGGCGGGGGTGAGGCCGAGGCGCGGGGGCGGGTGCCGCGCGGGCCCGCCTGGCACGATCGCAGGATGGACAGCCAGACCCGGACCTACCGCACCGGCGACCGCGAGGTCGTGCTCGACCTGACCGAGGACTGCCGGGAGTACGCCGCCGGCCGCGGCGACGGCCTGCTGCACGTCTTCGTGCCGCACGCGACGGCGGGCATCGCCGTCCTGGAGACGGGCGCGGGCAGCGACGACGACCTGCTCGCCGCCCTCGGTGACCTGCTGCCGGCCGACGACCGCTGGCGCCACCGCCACGGGAGCCGCGGGCACGGCCGTTCCCACGTGATGCCGGCGCTGGTCCCGCCGTACGCCACCGTGCCGGTGCTCGACGGCCGGCTCGCGCTCGGCACCTGGCAGAGCATCTGCCTGGTCGACCTCAACGTGGACAACGCGGAGCGCGAGGTGCGGCTCAGCTTCCTGGGTGACGCCGCGGGCGCGTGAGCCCGGGTCAGGTCGGCGATGCGTGGGGGCGCGTGGCATCATGGTGCTCGCGGCTCTTGACAGTACCTGGCTCTGCCGCGCCCTGATGTAGTTGACGAGAGGTGTTCGTGGCTTCGATCGCACGCAAGAAGCTCCCCGCCGAGGTGCTCTCGCACCCCGCCCTGGCCGCTCTGGTGGAGCACGGCTCGGCGACCGGCGTGGTCACCCCCGACCAGGTCCGGCAGGCCAGCGAGGACGCGGCCATCGAGCCGGTCCACCTCAAGGCCCTGCTCGTGCACCTGAGCACCCTCGGCATCACCGTCGACATCGCCGCGGGCGCCACGCGCGCCGTCGCGGCCTCGGCGACCCGTCGTACGACGACGGCCAGCGCCGGCACGGCGAAGAAGACCGCGGCGAAGAAGGCCCCCGCCAAGGCGGCGGCGAAGAAGGCGGCCCCGGCGAAGAAGGCGGCGGCCGCGAAGGCCGCCCCCGACGCCGACGCCGACGGCGTGGACGCCGAGGAGATCGTCGACCTCGAGGGCATCGAGGTGGTCGAGGACGTCATCGAGGTCGAGGTCGAGGAGACCGACGGCGCCGAGACCCCCGCGGCCGCTGTCGGCCCCGACGGCAAGAAGATCCTGCCCGACATCCCGGACGAGGTGTTCGAGAAGGACGTCGTGGCCGACCCCACGATCAAGCAGGACGAGAAGGAGGCCTCCTTCGTCGTCTCGGCGGCCGACGACACGGACGAGCCCGAGCAGCAGGTCATGGTGGCCGGCGCGACGGCCGACCCGGTCAAGGACTACCTGAAGCAGATCGGCAAGGTCCCCCTCCTCAACGCGGAGATGGAGGTCGAGCTCGCCAAGCGGATCGAGGCCGGTCTCTTCGCCGACGAGAAGCTCGCCAAGGGCGGCAAGATCACGCCCAAGGTGCTCGAGGAGCTCGAGTGGATCGCCGACGACGGGCGCCGCGCGAAGAACCACCTGCTCGAGGCCAACCTGCGTCTCGTCGTCTCGCTCGCGAAGCGCTACACCGGCCGCGGCATGCTGTTCCTGGACCTCATCCAGGAGGGCAACCTCGGTCTGATCCGCGCGGTCGAGAAGTTCGACTACACCAAGGGCTACAAGTTCTCGACGTACGCGACGTGGTGGATCCGTCAGGCCATCACCCGCGCGATGGCCGACCAGGCCCGCACCATCCGCATCCCGGTGCACATGGTCGAGGTCATCAACAAGCTGGCCCGCGTCCAGCGCCAGATGCTCCAGGACCTGGGCCGCGAGCCCACCCCGGAGGAGCTGGCCAAGGAGCTCGACATGACGCCCGAGAAGGTCGTCGAGGTCCAGAAGTACGGCCGCGAGCCCATCTCGCTCCACACACCGCTCGGCGAGGACGGCGACTCGGAGTTCGGTGACCTCATCGAGGACTCCGAGGCGATCGTGCCCGCCGACGCCGTGTCGTTCACGCTGCTCCAGGAGCAGCTGCACGCGGTGCTCGACACGCTGTCCGAGCGCGAGGCCGGCGTCGTCTCGATGCGCTTCGGCCTGACCGACGGCCAGCCGAAGACCCTGGACGAGATCGGCAAGGTGTACGGCGTGACGCGCGAGCGCATCCGTCAGATCGAGTCGAAGACGATGAGCAAGCTGCGCCACCCGTCGCGCTCGCAGGTGCTGCGCGACTACCTGGACTGAGCGCCCGCCTCACCACGACGGCCCGTCACCGAGATCCTCGGTGACGGGCCGTCGTCGTACGGGGGAGAGGTCAGCCGGTGCACTCCTCGAGCGCGGCGGTGTACTCGGGGCTGGCGGGGTCGGGCTCGGCGAGCCCGGCGGGCGTCGGGGTGGCGGTCTCGCCGGCGAAGCCGAAGCCGGACGGCCCGGTGAGCAGCTGGCGCCCGTCCGTGCACTCGGTGGTCTCGGCGACCTCGAGCGTCCCCTCCTCGTCGAGGCAGCCCTCGTAGTCGGCCGGGATGCTGCCGCCGACGACCCACACCTCGGCGCACGCCGGGGCGTCCGCGGGGGCGCCGGACGCGCCGGAGCCGGCGCCCGAGCTCTCGGAGGTGGTCGAGCTCGCCGACGGAGAGCCGCTCTCGGTCATGCCGGTGCCGACGGTGGAGCTCGCCTCCGGCGCGACGTTGTCGGGGGACTCCTCGTCGCTGGCCGAGCAGGCGGCGAGGGCGGGGATCAGGGCGAGGGCGGGTACGGCGAGGAGGTGGCGGCGCATGTGCCCCCGGTACCCGGTGGGCGCCCGGGCATCGGGCGCGGCGTCCCCGGTCTCGGACGGGGCCGGTCTCAGAGCTGGAAGATCGCCACGAACCAGACGGCCGAGGCGACGACCGCAGCCGTGGCCTCGATGGCGATGCTCATGGCGACGGCCTTGAGCGCCGCGACCGTCGACGGCCGGGCCGCGACGGACCCGACGCGCTGCACCTCCGCGGCGTACACCCCGGCCACGAAGCCGACGAACAGGCCGACGAAGGGGATGACGAAGAAGCCGACGACACCGGCGAGGCCACCGAGGAGCAGCGTGCGACCGGGCACACCGGCGGCCTTGAGCCGCTGCCCGGGCAGCGCGTACTGCACCACGGTGCCGACGACCAGGATGACGGCGATGGCGGCGAACCAGCCCCACGCGGCGCCGCCGGTCAGCACGGCCCACCCCAGGAAGGTGGCGCCGATGAGCAGGGTGCCGGGGAGCACCGGCACGACGATGCCGACGATGCCGACGGCCACGAGCAGCGCCACGAGGGCGTCGGTCCAGGTCACGGCGCCATCCTCGCAGGTCGCAGCGAGGACCGCTGCGGTGCCGACCGGCCCGGGACGCACGACGGCCCCGGACCTGGTGGTCCGGGGCCGTCGTGGTCGGTCGTCGGTGGGCGCGTGGCGCCCGGGGCGTTACTCGGCGGATCCCGCGCCGGGCGTGCCCTGGAGTCGGTGGGTCTCGTCCTGGACGTTGCTCGCGACGGAACGGAGAGCGTCCCCGTGCTGACGCGCGTGGTGCGCGCAGAACAGGAGCTCGCCGCCGCTGGCCAGCTCGACACGCAGGTAGGCCTGGGCGCCGCAGCGGTCGCAGCGGTCCGTCGCGGTCAGTGCCGCGGAGTTGGGGGCAACTGCAGTGGTCACATCGGCCTCATTTCTCTTCATCGGTGCCTTGCCCAACCTAGCCGCGGGGGAAAACATTCCCCTCGGCGTGTGGTCGGGCTGACACCTGGATCCCATCACGGCCCGCTGTACCCGCCGACGGCGCACCCCATTCCTGAGACGGGGGAGGTGCTCCGCCGACGCGCACCGCGGTGGTGCCGCGCTGGCTGTCGCCCCCTCGCCGTCGAGGGGGCGTGCGCCATCCTCCCGCCTGCACGGGCCGCCCGGGGGCATTTCGGCGCACCTCGGCGCGGGCGTGTCCGACCGCGTGTCCGACCGCGTGTCCGACCGCGTGTCCGACTCGGGCCGCGCAGGGCGGCACCGGGTCCCCGGCACCGTCGGTGCCCGCCGGTAGATTGCGGCTCGCGCGACGTCGTACGACGCCGCCCGCAGCACGCAGAGGGAGCACCGTCATCGACGCCACGTACAACGCAGCCAACCTCCTCGTCCTCGAGGGCCTGGAAGCGGTCCGCAAGCGCCCGGGCATGTACATCGGGTCCACCGACACGCGGGGTCTCATGCACTGCGTGTGGGAGATCATCGACAACGGCGTGGACGAGGCGCTGGGCGGGCACGCGAGCCGCATCGAGGTGACGCTGCACGCGGACGACTCCGTCGAGGTCCACGACGACGGGCGGGGCATCCCGGTCGACGCCGAGCCGCGCACGGGACTGCCGGGCGTCGAGGTCGTCTTCACCAAGCTGCACGCGGGCGGCAAGTTCGGCGGCGGCTCCTACGCGGCCAGCGGCGGCCTCCACGGCGTCGGGGCCTCGGTCGTCAACGCGCTGTCCTCCCGGCTCGACGTCGACATCGACCGGCCGCCGGCGCGCCAGGGCATCTCGTTCCGCCGCGGCGTCCCCGGGGTGTACGACGGGGACGGCCCCCAGGCGGGCTTCGAGGTCCGCTCGGGCCTGACCCGCAAGGGCCCCCGCGTGACGGCGAAGGGCGCCACGGGCACGCGCGTGCGCTTCTGGCCCGACCGCCAGATCTTCACCTCCGACGCGGCGTTCGTCTGGGACGACCTGGTCACCCGGGCGCGGCAGACGGCCTTCATCGTCCCGGGCCTGCAGCTGATCATCCGCGACCTGCGCGGCGAGGTGGCCCGCGAGGAGGAGTTCAAGTTCGACGGCGGCATCGCGGAGTACGTCGAGCACCTCGCCCACGACGAGGCCGTCACCGACATCCTGCGCCTGCGGGGCAGCGACACCTTCACCGAGACCGTCCCCGTGCTCGACGCCGCCGGCCACATGACGCCGCAGGACGTCGAGCGCGAGCTCGTGGTCGACGTGGCGGCGCGCTGGGGCCACGGCTACGACACCGAGCTGCGCTCCTACGTGAACGTCATCGCCACGCCGAAGGGCGGCACCCACGTCAACGGCTTCGAGCAGGCATTGACGCGCACCTTCAACGACGTGCTGCGCGCCACCAAGACGCTCAAGCAGGCCGACGCCGACGTGCTCAAGGACGACGTGCTCGAGGGCCTGACCGCCGTGGTGACGGTGAGCCTGGCCGAGCCGCAGTTCGAGGGCCAGACGAAGGAGATCCTGGGTACGCCGGCCGCCCGCACCATCGTGCGCAAGGTCGTCGCCCGCGAGCTCAAGGAGTTCCTCACCAGCACCAAGAAGGTCGAGAAGGCCCAGGCCCGCCTCGTCATGGACAAGGTGGTGGGCGCGGCGAAGACGCGCCTGGCGGCCCGCCAGCACAAGGAGAACCAGCGCCGCAAGACCGCGCTGGAGTCGTCGGCGCTGCCCGCGAAGCTCGCCGACTGCCGCTCGACCGACGCCGAGCGCTCCGAGCTGTTCATCGTCGAGGGCGACTCCGCGCTGGGCACGGCCAAGCTGGCCCGCAACTCCGAGTTCCAGGCGCTCCTGCCGATCCGCGGCAAGATCCTCAACGTGCAGAAGGCCTCGATGGCCGACATGCTGAAGAACGCCGAGTGCGCCTCGATCATCCAGGTGGTGGGCGCCGGCTCGGGTCGCACCTTCGACCTCGACTCCGCCCGCTACGGCCGCATCATCTTCATGGCCGACGCCGACTCCGACGGCGCCCACATCCGCTGCCTGCTCGCCACGCTGTTCTTCCGGTACATGCCGGGGCTCATCGAGGCCGGGCGGGTCTTCTCGGCCGTGCCGCCGCTGCACCGCATCGAGCTCTCCAACCCGCGCAAGGGCCAGGAGAAGTACGTCTACACCTACTCCGACGCCGAGCTGCAGCGGAAGCTCGCCGAGCTCAAGCGGAAGAACATCCGCTGGCGCGACCCGGTGCAGCGCTACAAGGGTCTCGGCGAGATGGACGCCCAGCAGCTCGCAGAGACCACCATGGACCCCCGGCACCGCACCCTGCGTCGCATGACGATCGACGACGCCCAGGGCGCCGCCGACGTGTTCGAGCTGCTGATGGGCTCCGAGGTGGCGCCGCGCAAGGAGTTCATCGTGGCCGGCAGCTACAGCGTGGACCGCGACGCCATCGACGTCTGAGCCTCCCGGCGTGGCCCGGCCCACGCCGTCACCGTCTCGGGCGCGCCCGGTGGGTGTGCGAAGGTGGACGGGTTATGCGAGGAGATGACACGTCGCTGTTCGAGGACCTGTTGGACCACGACCACGACCACGACGACGCCGCGCCGTCCGCGTCGGGCGGGCCCGCGACCGAGCGCGGAACGTCGGGCGGGCGCCGCCAGTGGCTCGTGCTCGCGGGCGCGGTCGTCCTGCTGCTGGGCTGCGTGATCGGCGGGGTGGCGGCCGTCCGCGCCGCCGTCGGCGGCGAGGACCCCGGGACGCCGGTCGCCTGGCGCGACCCCGTCGTGGACGGCAGCTCCGTCACCGTGACCTGGGACGCGAGCCCGTGCGCCTCCACGGGCACCACGACGGTCGAGGAGAGCGCCGACGAGGTCGTGGTCGTCGTGCGCGAGGTGCCCCGCCCGGCGCTGTGCTCGTCGCCCGGGCAGGTGCGGCAGACGACGGTCGAGCTCGACGAGCCGGTCGGTGACCGGGACCTCGTCGACGGCTCGACCGCCGGCCGCTGAGGTCAGGCCACCGGCTCCAGCAGGCCGGAGTCCACGTCGTACACGAACCCGCCGACCGCGACGGAGTCCGGCACGAGCGGGTGGGAGCGGACCTTGTGCACGTCCGCGGCGAGGGTCGCGCGCTGGTCGCGCACCACGTTGAACGTCTGCCAGGTGGAGTCGACGCCGGCCGACGCGGTGACGCGCTCGTGCAGCTCCTCCTCGGTGCTCGACGCGACCGCGCAGCGGGTGTGCGGCACCACGAGGATGCGGTCGACGTTGAGCAGGTGGACGCCGAGGACGAGGGCCTCCAGCGCCTGCTGCGTCACGCGACCGCCGGGGTTGCGGAAGATCTTGGCGTCACCCGGCTTCAGCCCGACCATCCCCAGGGGGTCGATGCGGCTGTCCATGCAGGTGACGATGGCGACGCCCGCTCGGGCGATGCCGTCGAAGCCACCGAACTCGAACGTCTCGGAGAACGTCCGGTTCGCTTCCAGGAGGTCGTCGAAGTCGCTCACGGATCGCAAGGTAGCCGACGGGACGCAGACGGGCGGCCGGGGGTCCGGCCCCCGGGCGCTCAGCCCACCAGGAGACCCGGCCGGCGGACGCCCCGGGTGTCGGTGCCGCGGAACAGCGCAAGCGCCAGCAGCGCCGCGACGGCCGCGCACCCGGCGGCCCCCGCGAAGACGACCTGCTCCTGGGTGAGGGCGGCGTCGCGGAGCAGGTCGTTGTACTCCCCGCACGTGCCGCGGCGACCGCAGACCTCACCGATCGGAGGGAGGGAGTCGCGCTCCGCGTAGAACGCGCGCAGGCCGATGCTCGTCAGCGCCGAGATGCCGACGAGCATGCCGACCATCCGGGCGACGACCACCATCGCGGAGGCGAGCCCGTGGACCTCGTCGTCGGTCGCGGCGAGCACGACGGCGTTGACGGGGGCCAGCGCGAGCCCGAAGCCGAGACCGGTCAGGAGCAGGGGCACGTTGGCGCTCCAGCCCTCGAGCGCCGTCGCGTCCCACCGCGCCATCACGACGAAGCCCACCGCGGCCGCGGCCATGCCGGCGCCGGCCACCGCTCCCGCCGGCACCCGCCGCAGCAGGAGGCCGCCGAGCACGGCGCCCACCGGGAGCGCGACGAGCAGTCGCACCAGGACGAGCGAGGCGAGCAGCTGCGAGTCGGGGTAGATCGTGGTGCGGGCGAAGATCGGCAGCGCGACCACGGCCGCGATGAGGGCGGCCCCCACGAACAGGCTGACCAGCAGCCCGCCCCAGGCGCCCCGGGAGGCCAGGGCGCCGCGCGGGATCAGCGGGCGCTCCGAGCGCCGCAGGTGCACCACGAGCCACACGACGGCGACTGCGGAGCCGAGCAGGTACCAGTGACCGTGGTCGGAGAAGACCTGGATCTCGGGGTCGCCGGTGCCGAACGCGAGGATGACCCCGCCGAGCGCGACCGCGAGCAGCAGCGCCCCCGGGAGGTCGGCGGCCACGAGCGCCCGGCCCCAGCGCCGCAGGTCGAGCAGCGGGGCCGGGGCGAGCAGCGACCACGCCAGCAGGGCGACGAGCCCCAGCACCGCCAGCAGCCCGACGGGGGAGAGCCAGCGGTCCTCCCCGACGTACGGCGCGAACAGCTCGCCCCACACGACGTGGCGCACCAGCCCGGACGGCTGCAGTGCGGTGAGCGCCCCCGCCACGGTGACGAGCACCGCGAGCATCACCGACACCACGTCGAGGTGGCGGCGCGGGGCGAGGGCAGGGTCCGCGGGGGAGACCTCGCCGGAGGCGGCGCCGGCCTCGACGGCCGCGGAGCGCCGGGCGAGCCGCTGGGTGGCGAGCAGCAGCACGACCCCGGCGGCGAGGTTGAGCGCGAAGATGCCGCGCCACGTGGCGACCGCGAGCACCGCCGCGCCCAGCACGGGGCCGACGACGCTGCCGAGCTCCTGCACCGCCGAGACGAGCCCGAGGGGAAGCCCGCGGCGGTGCACCGGGTAGAGGTCGGCGACCAGGGCCATCGTCGCGGGCACGAGCCCGCCGCCGCCGACGCCCTGGAGGAAGCGGCCGGCGACCATGCCGGGCAGGTCGTAGGCGAGCGCGGTGACGCCCGAGCCGACCGCGAAGACCGCCAGCGAGAGGACGAGCACCGGGATCCGGCCCTCGAGGTCGGCGACGCGCCCGATGAGGGGCAGCATCGCGACGTACCCCAGCAGGAAGCCGGAGATGATCGGCGCCGCACGCTGCAGGTCGATCGCCTCGATGCCCGCCGCGGCGCTCATCTCGGGCAGGGCCAGCACCACCACGTAGGTGTCGGCGGCGGCGATCGCGATCGCGACCGCCGCCACCACCAGCAGCGCCCGGTCGGCGCCCCGCAGCGTCACGGCGCAGTGATCTCGATCGTCTCGCCGTAGTTGCTGAACCCGATCTCGTAGGTCAGCGAGACCTCGGGGTAGAACTCGCCGGTGAGGTCGGCCCGGCACAGGAAGCCGTCGGAGTCGATGAGGTACGCCGCGTCGAAGTCGCCGTCGGCGCCGGGGATGATGTTGCGCACGGTCTCGGCCGGCACGGTGCCGGTGTAGCGGGTCGCGGTGGCCTCGCCGCAGCGCTCCTCGCCGTCCTCCACCGGGTCCTGGGTGGCGGTGAGGATCCCCGACACGCCGCTGTCCGGGTCGAGCAGGGTGCCGGGGTCCGGGGCGTTGTACTGCTTCGGGTCGACCTCGCGCCAGCCGGGGCCGAGCAGCGCCGCGCGGGCGTAGGTCGTGCCCTCGGTCGCGACGATGTCGACGTCGACCGGCAGGCTGAACGCGCGCAGCGCGAACGCACCCGAGAACCGGTCGGGGCGCACCGCGGTGCCCTGTGCGCTCACCAGGGCCGTCGAGACGTCGTCGGTCAGGCCCTGCGAGGTCAGCGCGATCTCCACGCCCTCGGTGTCGTCGAGGTTCTCCTTCGCCTCCTTCAGCACGTCTTCCGGGGTGACCCCGGGGCGGGAGAAGTCGAGGCCGTCGTCGCCGTCACCGAACAGCAGCGCCGGGACGAGGGTGGCGACCAGGAGGACGACGACGATGATGCCGCCGATGATCCATCCGCGCCGGCTGGGGCGGGGCCGCTCGCCACCGTCGCCGGTGGGGGAGGTCGAGGGGGATTCCATGCGGCTCAGCCTTCCACATCGAGGTGCGTCGGGAGCGGGTCGGCGCCGAGCCCGACCTGGGTCGCCAGGACCGGTGCGCCGCAGCCCGCGACGGGCTGCGCCACGGCGACGCCGGAGCCGTCGCGCCGACCGGTGGCGGGCGGCAGGTCGACGGGCGCGCCCGAGGCAGCGGCGGCGCGCGCCGGGCCCGGGCCGGCCCACGCGAGCACGAGGGCGTCCTCGCCCCGCAGGAAGCGGTGGCAGCGCACGCCGCCCGTGGCCCGGCCCTTGCCGGGGTACTCGCTGAACGGGGTCACCTTCACGGTGCCGACGTCCGTGCCGGGCAGCGCGGTGGAGGAGCCGGCGACCGTGACGACCACGGGCTCGTGGCCCTCGAGCCCGGGCGGGCCGTCGGGGTCGAAGGCCGTGAAGTGCACGACCCGGGCGCCGGCCGCGAGCTTGATGCCGGCGACACCGCCACCCGCCCGCCCCTGCGGACGGACCGCGTCGGCCGGGAAGTGGAGCAGCTGGGCGTCGGAGGTGGTGAAGCAGAGCTCCTCGCGTCCGGTGGCGAGCTCGACCGCGCCGACGACCTCGTCGCCGTCGGCCAGGCGCACGACCTCCCAGTCGTCGCGGTTCGGCACCTCGGGGTTGACCCGCTTCACGACCCCCTGGCGGGTGCCGAGCGCGAGGCCCGGCCCGTCCTCGCGCAGCGCGGTGAGGCACAGGACGCGCTCGCCGCCCTCGAGCGCGACGAACTCGCTCACCGGGTGGCCGCCCGCGAGGTGGGGGTCGCTGGCGGTGTCGGGCAGCGAGGGCAGGTCGAGCACCCCGAGGCGCAGCACGCGCCCGGCGCTCGTCACCACCCCGACCTCGCCGCGCGCCGTGCTCCGCACCGCGGAGACGACGACGTCGTGCTGCACGCGGGCGCCGGGCTCGGCGCTGGTGCTGGCGGGCTCCGCCGTACGGGTGCGGGCGAGCAGGCCGGTGGAGGACAGGAGCACGAAGCACGGGTCGTCGGCGACCTCCAGCGGCACCGCCGCGGTGGCCGGCAGCGACGCCGACTCCAGCAGGACGGTACGGCGGGGGGTGCCGTGCTCGCGGGCCACCGCGGCCAGCTCGTCGGAGACGACGGCCCGCAGGCGGCGCTCGTCGGCGAGGATCGCGTCGAGCTCCTCGATGGTGCGCCGCAGCTCCTCGGACTCCTTCTCCAGCTCCAGCTTGCTGAAGCGGGTGAGGCGGCGCAGCTGCATCTCGAGGATGTACTGCGCCTGGGCCTCGGACAGGTCGAAGACCGTCATCAGGCGCTCGCGCGCCGCGCCGGCGTCGTCGCTGGTGCGGATGACCTGGATGACCTCGTCGATGTCGACGAGCGCCAGCAGGAGGCCCTCGACGAGGTGCAGGCGGTCGGCGGCCTTCCCGCGGCGGAACGTCGAGCGGCGCCGCACCACGTCGTACCGGTGGGCGAGGAAGACCTCGAGCATCTCCTTGAGGCCCAGCGTGCGGGGCTGGCCGTCGACGAGGGCGACGGCGTTGATGCCGAAGGAGTCCTCCATCGGCGTCTGCTTGTAGAGCTGCTCGAGCAGCGCCTCGGGGTGGAAGCCGTTCTTGACCTCGATGACGAGGTGCAGGCCCTTCTCCCGGTCGGTGAGGTCCTTGATGTCGGCGATGCCCTGCAGCTTCTTGCCCTGCACGAGCGTCTTGATGCGCTCGACGACCTTCTCGGTGCCGACGCCGTAGGGCAGCTCGGTGACGATGATGCCCTTGCGGCGCCCGATGGTCTCGATGCGGGCGGTGGCGCGCATCTTGAACGACCCGCGCCCCGTCTCGTAGGCGTCGCGGATGCCGGAGAGACCGACGATCTTGCCGCCGGTCGGCAGGTCGGGGCCCGGCATGAAGCGCATGATCGCCTCGACGTCGGCCTCGGGGTGCTCGATGAGGTGGCGCAGCGCGGCGACCGTCTCGCCGAGGTTGTGCGGGGCGCAGTTGGTCGCCATGCCGACCGCGATGCCCGTGGTGCCGTTGACCACCAGGCTCGGGATCGCCGCCGGCAGCACGACGGGCTCCAGCTCGCGGGAGTCGTAGTTCGGCCGGAAGTCGACCGTCTCCTCCTCGATCGAGTCGGTCATCGCCACCGCTGCGGGTGCCATGCGGCACTCGGTGTAGCGCATCGCGGCGGGCGGGTCGTCGGGCGAGCCGAAGTTGCCGTGCCCGTCGATCATCGGCAGGCGCACCGCCCAGGGCTGGGCCTGGCGCACGAGGGCGTCGTAGATCGCGCCGTCTCCGTGGGGGTGCAGCCGGCCCATCACCTCGCCGACCACGCGGGCCGACTTCACGTGCCCCCGGTCGGGGCGCAGGCCCATGTCGTTCATCGTGTGCAGGATGCGGCGCTGGACCGGCTTGAGGCCGTCGCGGGCGTCCGGCAGGGCGCGCGAGTAGATGACCGAGTAGGCGTACTCCAGGAAGGAGGTGCGCATCTCGTCGGAGACGTCGATGTCGAGGATGTGCTCCTCGACGTCGTCGGCGGGCGGGGGTGGCGTGCGTCGAGCCATGGGCGCATTGTCGCGGAGCGTCGGCCCGGCGCCGCGCCCGGCTCGCCGTCCGGCCCCGCGCACCTGGCGTGGCGCGCAGCACCCGCACGCCCCGCGGTGCCCAGGCGATAGGTTGGACCCCGTGACCGCGACCGCCGACGACGGGGTGCCCGAGACCTCCGAGGTGCCCGAGCCGCCCCGCCACTGGGAGGCCGACGTCCTGCTGCGGGACGGGCGCACGGCGCACATCCGGCCCATCGGCCCCGGCGACGCCGAGCTGCTCGTGGACTTCTACGCCCGGGTCTCCGACGAGTCGAAGTACTACCGCTTCTTCACCCCGATGCCGCGGCTCTCCGAGCGCGACGTGCTGCGCTTCACCAACGTCGACCACGTGCGCCGGGTCGCCTTCGTGCTCACGGTGCGCGGCGACATGATCGCCGTGGGCCGGTACGACGCGTACGAGGCCGCCAAGGCCGAGGTCGCCTTCCTCGTGCAGGACTCCCACCAGGGACGCGGCATCGCGCAGGTGCTCCTCGAGCACCTCGCCCAGGCGGGCCGCGAGCGCGGCATCCAGGTCTTCACCGCCGACGTGCTGCCCGACAACCGGCGGATGATCCAGACCTTCCAGGACGCGGGCTACCACGTCGCGTCGGGCTTCGAGGACGGCGTGGTCACCCTCGAGTTCGACATCGACCCCACCGAGACCGCCATCGGCGTCATGCAGCAGCGCGAGCACCGCGCCGAGTCCGCCTCCATCGAGGCGTTCTTCGACGCCCGCTCGGTCGCGATCATCGGCGCCAGCCGCCGCCAGGAGACCGTGGGCCGCACGCTGGTGCGCAACCTCGTCACCGGTGACTACACGGGCCGCGTGTACGTCGTGAACCCCTCGACCGAGGCGGTGGCCGGGCTGCCGTCGTACGCCTCGGTCGCCGACATCCCCGGTGACGTGGACGTCGCGATCGTGGCGGTGCCGGCCGAGGCGGTGCAGGACGTGGTGCTCGACTGCGCCGCGAAGGGCGTGCACGGCCTCATCGTCATCTCCTCGGGCTTCGCCGAGACGGGCGAGGAGGGCCGCCAGCGCCAGCGCCGGCTCGTGGGCCTGGCCCGCAGCTACGGCCTGCGCCTGATCGGGCCCAACTGCCTGGGCATCATCAACACCCACCCGACCCGCCAGCTCAACGCGTCGTTGTCGACGGTGATGCCGCCCCGCGGCCGCGCGGGCTTCTTCTGCCAGTCGGGTGCGCTCGGCTCGGCGATCCTCGAGAAGGTGCAGAACCGGGGCCTGGGCCTGTCGACCTTCGTGTCGGCCGGCAACCGCGCCGACGTCTCCGGCAACGACCTCCTGCAGTACTGGGAGGAGGACGAGTCGACCGAGGTCGTCCTGCTCTACCTGGAGTCCATCGGCAACCCGCGCAAGTTCTCCCGCATCACCCGGCGCGTCTCGCGCCGCAAGCCGATCGTCGCCGTGCGCTCGGGCCGCAACACCCAGGGCGTGCCCATGGGCCACGCGGTGCGCACCATCGGCGCGCCGCCCGAGGCGGTCGACGCGATGTTCGCCCAGTCCGGCGTCATCCAGGTCGACACCCTCGACGAGATGTTCGACGTCGCCCAGCTCCTCGCCCACCAGCCGCTGCCGCGCGGGCGCCGCGTGGCCGTCGTCGGCAACTCCGACGCGCTCGGCCTGCTCGCCACCGACGCCGCCGTCTCGGTCGGCCTCGTGGTCAACAAGTCCGTGCAGCTGGGCGCCGACGCCGGTGCGGAGGACTTCGAGGACGCGCTCGACGCCGCCATCGACGACCCGGACGTGGACGCGGTCGTGGCGGTCTACATCCCGCCGCTCGACGTCTCCGGCGAGGACGTCGCGAACGTGCTCGCCGCGGTGGGGGAGCAGTCCGACAAGCCCCTGGTCTCCACCTTCCTCGGCTCCGAGGGCATCCCCGAGCTGCTGCGCGTGCCCGACGTCGCCGGCGCGACCGCCGGTCGCGGCTCCGTGCCGTCGTACCCGGCCGTGGAGGCCGCGGTGCGCGCCCTGGCCCGGGTCGTGGGCTACTCGGTGTGGCTCGGCAAGCAGGGCGCCGAGGAGGAGGACGACGAGATCGACCCCACCGAGGCGAAGCGCTTCGTCAACGAGCTGCTGCTGCGCCACCCCGACGGGCACGTGCTCGACTCGGACGAGCTGGTGCAGCTGCTCGCCTGCTACGGCGTGGAGCTGTGGCCGGCGGTGCCCGTGACCAGCCTCGAGCAGGCGGTGGCCGCCGGCGAGCGGCTCGGCTGGGGCGTGGTGCTCAAGGCCACGGCCGAGCGGCTGCGCGAGCGCCCCGACCAGGCGCACGTGTGGCGCAACATCGACGACGAGCGCGAGATGGCCGACGCCTGGGAGTTCCTCGGCGGCGTCATCATCGACCCGGGCTCCGCCGGCTTCGTCGTGCAGAAGGTCGCACGGCCTGGCGTGCCGGTCTCGATCGGCTCCGTCGAGGACCCGCTGTTCGGGCCGGTCATCTCCTTCGGGGTCTCGGGCCCGTTGACCGAGCTGCTGGGCGACCGCGTCTACCGCATCCCGCCGCTGAGCCGGGTCGACGCCGCCGAGATGGTCCGCGAGATCAAGGCCGCGCCGCTGCTCTTCGGCTACCGCGGCGGCGACGTCGCCGACGTCGCCGACGTCGAGCGGCTGGTCCGCCGGGTCGCCCAGCTGCAGAACGACATCCCGCAGGTCCGCATGCTCGACCTGTCCCTGGTGCTCGCCGGCGCGGAGGGCGCGACCGTGCTCAACGCGGCCGCGCGGGTCGAGCCGGTCGCCGACGCCCGGTCCGACTGGTTCGTGCGCCGCCTCAACGCGATGGTGGGGGACACGCTGCCGGAGTGAGGGCCCCCGCCCGCGCGTGCCACACTTCGGTCCATGCAGAGCCGCTCCGCCCGCCCGACCGACCGCACCGCCGAGCTCCGGACCGCGATCGAGCGCACCGGGTACTACCCCGAGGTGGTCGTCGACGGCGTCCAGGGGGCCGTCGGCGGCGAGGAGGTGCTCGCCTACTACGTGCACCACGAGCCGACGATCGAGCGCGACGAGGTGCGCCGCCACATCACCGTGGCCGTGCTGACGCCCACCCGGCTGATCCAGGTGCACACCGACGAGCACGCGGGGGACCAGCTGCTCCCGCAGCCCTACACCTCCACGTCGTCGGAGGCCGTGGCGCTCTCGGCCGTCCGCTCCGTCGTCGTCACCCGCATGACGACCAACCCGACGAAGGGCCCGAGCCTGCCCGCCGAGGCCGTGCTCACCATCGGCTGGGGCGGCGTGAGCCGCATCGAGCTGATGCCGGCCGCCTGCGACGACCCGGACTGCGACGCCGACCACGGCTACACCGGCGAGCTGCTGGGCGACGACTTCTCGCTGCGCGTCTCCTCGGCCGCCGACGGCAAGGACGCGGTGCTGGGCCTGCTGGCCTTCGCCGACGCGCTGTCGGCGCTCACCCGGCCCGCCTGACCCGGTGGCCGACCTCCTCGTCCCCCCGGCGTACGGCGCGCGCTCGCTGGGCGACGTCGTGCCCGCCGTCGCCCACGCGCTGGGCCGGGGCGACGTCGTCGGCCCCGCCCCGACCGACCTCGTGCTGCCGGACGCCCCGGCGTACGTCGTGCTGCTCATCGACGGTCTGGGGGCCAACCTGCTCGCGCGGCACGCCCGCGACGCCCCGTTCCTCTCCGCGCTGGCGGCCGGGGCCGAGGCGGCCACCGCCGGGGTGCCCTCGACCACCGCGACGAGCCTGACCTCGCTGGGCACCGGCCTCGCCCCGGGCGCCCACGGCCTCGTCGGCTTCACCTCGCGGGTGCCCGGCACCGACCGCCTGCTGCAGGCCCTGGCCTGGGACGACCGCGTGGACCCGCTGCAGTGGCAGCCGCACGACACCCTCTTCCAGCGCCTGGCGGCCGCCGGGGTGGCGGTCACCAGCGTCGCCAAGCCGGCCTTCGAGGGCTCCGGGCTCACCCGTGCGGCGCACCGCGGGGCGACGTACGTCGGGGTGGACCGGGTCCGCGACCGCGTCGCGGCGGTGCAGGAGGCGACCCGCCGCCGACCCTCGCTCACCTACGTCTACGAGTCCGAGCTCGACGCGACGGGCCACCAGCACGGTGTCGCCTCCGCCGCGTGGCTGCAGGAGCTGGCGATGGTGGACGCCGACGCCGAGCGGCTGCGGGGTGCGCTGCCGCCCGAGGTGCGGATGGTCGTCGTCGCCGACCACGGCATGGTCGACACGACGCCGGAGGCCCGCGTCGACGTGGACGCCCACCCCGAGCTGCTCGACGGCGTGTGGCTGCTGGGCGGCGAGGCCCGCCTGCGCCACCTCTACTGCTCCACCCGCGACGTGCCCGGCGTGCTCGCCGCGTGGCGGGAGACGCTGGGCGACCGCGCGCTCGTGCTGGAGCGGGAGGACGCCGTGGAGCGCGGCTGGTTCGGCCCGACCACCGACGCCGTGCGCCCGCGCCTCGGCGACGTGCTCGTCGCCTGCACGGGCGACACGGCGATCGTGTCCACGCGGCGGTTCGGGTACGAGGCCGAGCTCGTCGGTCTCCACGGGTCCCTGACCGCCGACGAGATGCTCATCCCGGTCCTCGTGGCCTGACGGGCCCGGGTACGCCGTCAGTCGCGGACCGCGGAGACGACCTGCAGGTCGGCGTCGAGCGTGACGTCCCAGTCCTGGCCCTGCGCGTCGACGACCTCGACCTCGAAGGCCTCGCCGGCGTCGTCGCTGCGGTCGACGTCCACCGCCGTGCCGCCCTCGACGGCCGCCTCCGCGGCGGTGACGACGCGGGCCCGCTCCTCCTCGGCGACCGGGGCGTCGTCCCCGACCCCGCCCGCCGAGCCGGGGGCGTCCGTCGTAGCGGCGTCGGCGTCGCCATGGTCGCGGTCGTCGTCGCGGTCGTCGTCGCGGTCGTCGTCGCGGTCGTCGTCGCGGTCAGCGTCGCGGTCAGCGGCGGAGGTGAGGACGGTGAGGTCCTCGTCGAGGACGACGTCCCACCGCTCGCCGTCGGCGTCGACGACCTCGAGCTCGTAGACGCGGGCGCCGCCCTCGTCGGTCTCGTCGTCGACGTCGACGTCGAGCACGCGGCCCCCGCCGACCTCCTCGAGCGCCGCCTCCTCGGCGCTGCTGCGCTGGCTGTCCGACAGGCCGTCGTCGTCGCCGGCGACGGCGGCCCAGGTGAGGCCGCCGGCCCCGACCAGGGCGATGGCGGCGACGGTGGGGACGACGACGCGCTTCGTGCGGACCTTGTCGCGGATGCTCATGGTGGTGCCTCCCTCTCGGTGTCCCGCGCGCCGCTGCGGCGGCGGGCCGGGCCTCGCGCCCGGGGTGGTGGCACCACCGTCCCCCGGGGCCGCTGAAGCCTCCCTGAACGCACCTGAAGGCGCGTTCAGCAAGCGGGGGAGTACGGCGTGGAGTACCACCAGGGGGTCCGCACGGTGGTGCCGCTCGAGGAGGACGCTCCGCCGTTCGTCGAACAGCGGTGGCGCGAGGACCTGGTCGCGCTCGGTGTGTCGGCGGAGTCGATCGCGGCTATCGTCGAGCAGTTGGAGGACCCGAACGCGTTCATCGGTGCGGTGTCGGTCTCGCGTGACGACGCCCCCCGCCCGTCCTGGTCGACCTCGACGCGCGCAGGCGGGCCGTCGAGGCGCCGCACGTGCAGCGCATCCAGGCGCTGGAGGACCAGCAGACCCGCGAGCTGAGCGAGTACGCCCTGCGGCTACGGGCGGAGGTCGAAGCCGAGGCCGCGCGCCGGTGTGCAGGTCGTGGTCGACGTCGACCTGGACCCCTACGCCGTCGACGAGCCGGGGGAGTACGTCACCCCCGAGTACGAGCTGCTCGAGCACGCCCGCCTGCACACGCCCCTGCCCGGCTCCGGGCTCGCACCCATCGACTACCCGCCGACGGTCCCTATCGTCGACGTCGAGCGCGAGGCCGGCCGCCTCCCGCACACCCGCCTCGCCGGCCCGGGCGACCGGACCACCTGAGTTGTGCAGGAGTGGGTGACGCAGGTCGAGGCTGCGCGATCGCCGGCTGCCCGGTCACGTCGATCGACTGGCACAGCCGTCTGCCCGGCATTCTCTTGCGCACCCGCCCTCGGGCCGGTAGCCGCCCGACGCTGGAACGGGCCTCCGTCGAGGAGTTCGCGCGTTGGTGGGCCGGACGGGTCCGCGCCCGCGGGGAACAGCGTCGGCAACGTGAAGAGCGGGCCGCTCGGCTGGCGGCTCGACGAGCTGAGGCCGCTCGACGGGGTGCCGCGCGGGCGAAGGTCACCGCTGAGGCGCCTGAAGAGGTGACGACCGCGGAGGCCGCGGTCGCCCTGGGGGTCTCCCGGGCGATGGTCGTGCGTCGTATCCAGGTCGGCGAGCTGGCGGCCGTGCGGCACCGCGAGCGTTGGTGGATTGACCAGGTCTCCCTCGAGGACCTGGTGGCCCGGGAGGCGCAGTGGGTCACCATCGCCGAGGCGGCTCGCCTGGCCAGCTGCACCCGCGGCCGCGTCCTGCGCGCCCTCACAGAAGGCACCCTGACCCAGCGGCCCGGCACCCGCGCGAGCATCGCCCGCGGCGACGTCGACACGCTGCGCCAGCTCGTCGACGGTGAGCGCGCGGCCGAGCGCCGACGCCGCGCCACCGAGGCCGCCGAGGCGTCCGAGCACGCCCGGGCGGCGGGTCCGCCGGACGCCGAGCATCGCTGGTACACCACCGAGCAGGCTGCCGGCCTGCTCGGCTGCAGCTCGGGGTGGGTGCGGCTGCTGGTGGCCCAGGAGCGGCTGCCGGCGACCCGTGTGGGTGCGCGGAACTGGATCCGGGAGGACCACTTGCTGCAGCGCATCGGCGCTCAGGCGTTCCTCGCGGCCGCTGCTCGAGCTGACCGGAGCATCCCGCCACCCTGAATCGAACACTCGTTCTAGTCTGTGTGGATGGCGGCTGGGTTCGGGCACGCGTGGGTCGACCCCACCGCGCGGTGGGGCATCGACACCGCGCGCGTCGGACTCCTGATGACCTGGCGCCGCGACGAGCGCGACGGCTCCTGGTGGGGTTCTGCGCGTGGTTCGACACCAGCGCGCCCGCGCACGGCGGCTCCCCGCGGATGAAGCTCGACTGGGTGCACCAAGCGTGCCTACGGCCCGTCGACGCGAGCGGCAAGCCGCCCCTGGACTTGTCGTGGGTCAAGCCGGTCAACGGCGTGCCGACCTAGGTCTGTGTCCGCGACCTGTGGAAGAGCGTCGGCGGCCGCGGTGGGGATGCGGGAGACTGGCCACGAAAAGCCCCACGAGGGCCCAGGGATAAGACCCCCCGGCCTGGTGGACGAGGGCCGCGGCCGGCGATAGCTAGACCGGCCCGCCAACGGGAGAGGGAAGGGGGACGGGCTGTGACGGGAGATCCTGACTGGAGCCTTGACGACGCGACGCTGGCGGCGCTGCAGTTCACGGAGTGGGCTGAGAGCGTTGACGTGCGGAGGCGTCGCGACTTCCTCGATGGCTACCCCGGTGACGGCGATGCCGCATGGCGGGGCGCGGAGGCGCGCGCATGGGTGAAGACGGTGAAGCAGGACGCGAAGCGGTATGGGTGTAAGCCCGGTTTCGTTCCCTGGCCCTGGCCGATGGTGACGGCCGCTGGCCGGCTGGAGCTCGACCGTGTGCGTGCCCTGCGCCAGAACGGTCGTGCCCGGCGCATCGCCTGCCGCGACGCGATTGTGCTTTGGCTCGCCGACGTGGGCGAGGTCCAAGAGGTCGCTCAGTTTGTTGCGGAGGGCCCCTGCGACTTCTACGGAACCGCGTTCGAGCCGGCAGAGGTCAGTGCGGCCGCAGCGTTCCTCGAGGGCGAGGGGCTCATCAAGGGCATCAAGACATGGGGTCCCGAACTGCTTCTAGCCTCCCTCACAGCACGTGGCCAAGCGTGCGCCGACTACCACAACGGCAACGTGCAGAACTACCTCAACCCCCAACCCGCGGAGGCCACCATGAGCGTCCACAACAGCCAGAACTTTCACGGTCCCGTGTCTGGACAGGTCGCTCAAGGCCAGACCGTCAACCAGACGCAGCACCAGGGTCTCGACGCCGCCGCGCTGGAAAAGATCTTCCGAGCGATGCGCGACGCCCTAGCCGATGTGGACGACCCCGGTCTGCGCGACGTCGCCGAACGCGCCATCGGCGACCTGGAGGGCGCAGTGCAGCGCGGCGATACCGATGACGTCGTAGCGCGCGCCCGTGGCCTCGAGCGATTGGCCGGGCTCGTGGGGTCCACGGCTCTCACTACCGCCACATCAACCGGCGTCACTCAACTGCTCCAGGCCGTCGGACTCAGCTAACGGACGTTGCCCCTACGGCGTCCGCCTGCCCTCGACCTGTTTGCAGTCCCGCAGCCGTGTCTGTCACCTTGACGCGGTGGCCGACCCATCCCCGCCCCGCGTCGTGGACGGGGCGACCCACAACGGCATCCCAACGACAACGCTCGAGGGCGCCTACCCGCCGTACGTCGGCACGTTGTCCATCGGGGTCGGCACCGCCGACGAGGCGCCGCTGCAGATGGGGATCACGCACCTGGCCGAGCACCTGGTGTTCCGTGTCCTCGACGAGACGATCCCGCCGCGAGCGGAAGGCATCACGTCTGCGCACACGCTCGAGTTCTCGGTCACCGGCACGCCGGCCGAGGTGGCCGCCGGCCTCAACCAGATCGGCGCCGTACTGGCGGCACCCCACTTCGACCCGAACAACGTCGACCGCGAACGACGTGTGGTTCGAGCCGAGCGGGGCGGCGGAGGGGTATTCGGCGCCGGGCTGCTGACCTACCGCTACGGGGTCGGCGGGGTGGGCAACGCCCACCACACGGGCGAGCCGGCCACGTCGTACCTCACCGCCCCAGACGCACAGCAGTGGATCAGCACCTGGGCCACACGCAGCAACGCCCGCCTGCACTTCGCCGGACCCGTGCCAGCGGGCCTCAACGTCCAGCTGCCGGAGCGTCCGGTGCCCGCCCGTTCAGTGAGCGTGCCCCTGGTGACCCGCCCCAGTCTCGTCGAGAGCGGGAAGGGTGGTGTGGCGCTCTCCCTGCTCGTCGATGCCGGTCTCGCGCCGATCCTGCGGGACGTGGTCGTGCACGACCTGTTGAGGGCATTGCGCCACGATTGCGGGCTCATCTACTCCGTCATCCCTGAGATCACCGGGATAGGCGAAGGTCGCGCCCAGCTCGACTTCGTGCTCGACCCGGTCGAGGACGACGTGGCGCGGACGGTCGAGGAGGCCACCCTTGCGTTGCGGCGCATCGCCCGGGACGGCGTCAGCGCGATGGGGCTCGCACGCACCCAGACCGGGTGGCGCAACGACCTGGACAACCCCTACGCGTGGGGGCGTTACCTGGACGCGGCGACCGAGGCCGACCTTCAGGGATTCCCGCGTCCCCCGGAGCCGCCGGACCTCCTGCGGATCATCGAGACCATCACCCCCCACGAGCTCACCAAGACGCTGGCTGACGCGCTCGGCTCTCTCCTCGTGGCGTATGACGAGACGGAGGAGCTACGCGACGGCCTCGCCGACGAGCTGGGCCTCGTTCTCGACGACTTCAGCCCGTGGCGCCCCGCAACGAGCCGTCGGCCGCGACGTTGGACGGCGCGTGCAAGACCCACGGGCCGCTACCGAAGACGGGTGATGCTGGGAGTCGCCGACACCGTGCTGTGGCGCCGGCTGCGAGACGACTGGGAGACCCTCGACCTCACCACCCTGGCACTGGTCGGGCTGTGCCCAGACGGCGCTCTGGAGTTGATGGACGGTCGCGGCCGCGCCTGCGTGCTCGACCTGGACGATTGGAACGGGGGCGAGCGGTTCCGGGAGGCCGTGCTCGCAGCGACGCCGCACACCATCCAGCGGGACATGAGCCTCTTTCACGACTGAGTTGCCCAAACGGTGGTTTGCGAGCTGCGGGAGGTTAGGCACCAAGGGGGCTTCAAGCCGTCGACGCGGGAGGTTTCCGGTCTCCCCAGGACCATTGCAGCGACGGGAACACCCGGGATCGGCTCTGGCCAAGGACCACCGTGCCATGGTGCCGCGTATGAATGGTCCAACTGCGGCGGCGAACAAGCGCCCCGATGAGCTCGCCGCTGGACTCGCAATCGCCGCGGAGCACGGAGAGGCCGATGTCGGCGTGTTCTCGGTGGTACTCCCGACAGACGCTCCGCCACCACGGCGTGTTCTCCTCACCGTTCAACGGCTGTTCTACGGCAGTCACGTTCTCGGGCAGCGGCAGATCGACGCCGAAAAGGCTGTCCCAGTCTGCCCACACCATGACCCGCGGCCCCTCAGGGTCTTCGACCAAGGACAGGGTCGCGGTTGCAGCACGAAGGTCGCCCCACATCAGGGCGGTGCCCGATTCAACGACGAAAGAAGCCCGATCACCGTCCTCTGCAAGCAGCTCCTCGACTACCTCTCGGATCTGCTCGGTCTCGTACGCCAGGCGCTCCTCGTGGGACATGTGGACGATCGACTCCCAGGGCTTCACCAAGCCATCTTCGTCGATCCAAAGGCCATCCAGCTTCCAGTCACAAACGGTGGTTTGTGAGCCTGGGCGGCGGCCGCTTCGCTAGGAGCGAAGCGCGCCGCACAGCAAACAGCGAGTGAGAGGTAACCGATTGGGGCGCCCGGCGCGTCTTGTATGTGTGAGGCCAGAGTGGAGTGCACGGCGCAGGGGGTGGGACGTCGATGGGCAAGGACCGCTCCAGCGATGACTTCGCCGCTTTCGTCGACGCAGTGGGCCCCCGCCTCCACAACTTCGCGACAATGATTGCTGCGGACGGTCACGACGGCGAGGATCTGCTCCAAACGGCTCTGGAGCGCATCTGGGTTCGGTGGCAGTCACGACCCCCCAGCGAGCCGTACGCCTATGCGCGTCAAGTCGTGTTGAACGCCCAGCGATCCCGAATGCGGCTGAGGCTCAATAAGAGCGAATTCCCGATGGACTTCGCTGATTCCGTCGATGAGTCGGCGTCTAAAGACGTTGGCCTGGAATGGGAGGACGCGGCGCTAGATCGCGACGTTCTGAGGTCGAGTCTTCGTGCGCTCTCGCCGCATCAGCGCAATGTGGTGGTGCTTCGTTACCTAGAGGACCTTGCTGTTGCTGACGTAGCAGAGATCCTTTGCTGCTCGGTGGGTTCCGTGAAGAAGAACTCGCACATCGGTCTCCAGCGACTAAGAGTGGAGATCGCCCGCGCTGGCGTCGTCGCCCAAGATTGCGAGGTGTAGCCAATGAACTCCCGTAAGAACAATCCGAACTCGAACTTCCAGGCGCAACTCCGCCGGGCCTACTCGTCCTACGATCTCGACCCCGTATCCGAGCTCCTCGTTTCGAAGGCGATCGAACGCGGTCGCCGAAAGCGCCGGCGGGCGCAAACCTTGCTTGCAGTTTCCACCGTCGCAGTCCTCGCTTTCGGGTCGGCGGCCGCCGGTAGCGCTCTCAACGGCATCGGCGACGAACCTCCCGGCCAGGCAGCCGACCTCGCAACTCAGCCCCCTGCCTCCGAGGACGGCTACGAGCTCCCGCTCCTTTACCGAGACGTATACGCCGCCGGGTTCCAGCGAGCGGCATTCGCTCTCGAGTTGACTGAGGACGCGCTTGTGATCAGCGGGGCCGGGGAAGACAGGGAGGGCCTGCTGGGAGCGGTCGTGACACGTGCGGCCGAGATGCAAGTCCCGGTCAGATTCAACACAGTGGTGACACAGCCGATGAACGACGAGGGCGTCCTGACTTTCGACGAGTTCATCACGCAGAACGCGTCCGAGATTTCGAGCGGGTTCGGCGAGTTTTCGGTCGACCACGTACAGTCCGCGGGCATCACTACCATTTGGCGTGAGCGACCCGATTCTGACTGGGATGACGCGTTGGAAGCAAAGGCCAACGGGCTGGGTATCGAGCTCCAGTTGCTGACGTCGACCTGGTCAGGTGCCGAATCCGCGGATCTCCGAGTCGAGCTCGATCGCCGAGCGCGCGATTCGGCCCTCGGTGAGGTGGTTGTAGCCGAGGTCGAGCACACCCCCGTTGGCGCTGTCGTGCACGTGCGCGGCGATGTCGACGCGGCGCGATCCGCCTTGTCTGACGTTCGCGGTGTATTGCGGGTGGAGGAGGAACGGCCCCTCCGGGGGCCGTCGTACGCGCCCTCAGGCCCGATCGACGCGGGCGCACAGGGGTCGTAAGAGGCGCGCCCGAGAACTCTTTTCTTGGGCGGCGGTTCCGACCGCGCGACGACGTGTCGATTGTCGGTTTCCTACAACCGGCCGCACCGGCTCTTGATCGTTCGTTATTGAGCCTGCCGTTGGTCGAACGCCCAAGGGCCACCTCGCGGTGGGTCAGAACCCGTGGCCGAAAACTACGGCTCACTAGGCGCCCACCTATCGTTTGTGAGCCCAACTGCCTCGCGTGGTGGGCCGTCGTCCAGCCCGTCGGCTGCTGGGCCGGCGCCGGCGCGGGTGCGGACCCCGGTGGGCTTCGCGCGTCTCGACCGGAAGCCAGCCGGCCGAGCTGTCGGTCAACGCGCTGGACGCGGCAGGTGCGGAGCGGGTGTTCGTGGAGGCCGCGAGTGTCGCGACGGCGTCTCGACGGAAATTGACTCGGTGCTGGACTACCGCTCAGCAGGCGGGCAGGGTCACCACGAAGCGGGCGCCGCCGAGGGGCGAGGGCACGACGACGGCGTCGCCGCCGTGGGCGCGCGCGACCTCCCGGACGATGGCCAGGCCCAGCCCGCTGCCGCCGTCGTCGCGGGCCCGGGCCTCGTCGAGGCGCACGAAGCGCTCGAAGACGCGGCCCCGGTCCGCCGCCGGAACCCCGGCCCCGTCGTCGTCCACGACGAGCTCGACGACGCCGTCGGGCCGGACCGTCGAGGCCAGGGCGACCGCGCCGGCCGCGTGGCGGGCGGCGTTGTCGACGAGGTTGCGCACGACCTGGCCCAGGGCCGGGCCGTCGCCCGTGGTGCGCACCGGCCGCACGCCCGCGCCGTCGACGCGCAGGTCGGGGCGGTTGCGGCGCAGTCGTGCGACCTCGGCCAGGAGCAGGTCGTCGAGGTCGACCTCGGTACGCCGCCGCGTCGCCGCCCCCTCCTCGGTGCGGGTGAGCACCAGCATCTGCTCCACGAGGTGCTGCAGGCGGGCGGTCTCCTCCAGCACCGCCGTCACCAGCTCGCCCTCGTCCAGGGCGCCCGGGTGGGCCCGCGCGACCTCCGCGGTCTGGCGCAGGCTCGCCAGCGGCGAGCGCAGCTCGTGGGAGGTGTCGGAGACGAAGGCGCGCTGGCGGCGGGCGGCACCCTCGAGCCGCGCGAGCATCTCGTTCATGGTGGTGGCCAGGCGGGCGACCTCGTCGCCCGAGGGTGGGACGGGGACGCGTCGGTCGAGCGCCCCCGAGCCGATGGCGGCGACCTCGGAGCGGATGCGCTCCACCGGGCGCAGGGCACGGCCCGTGACGAGCCAGATGGTGGCGCCGACGAGCAGCACGGCCACCGGGATGCCGGCTGCGAGCAGCGGCCAGAGCGCGGCCACGGAGTCCTGCGCGTCCTCGAGCGTGACGGCGACGGCGACGACGTGCTCCTGCTCCCCGTCGCCCTCGTCCCGCTCCACGTCCACGTCGTCGGTGCGCACGACGTACCGGTCCCCGTCGAGCCGGGTGGTGCCGTCGGCGAGGGGGAGGGCGAGCCCGCCGGTGCCGGAGGAGGCGACGAGCGTGCCGCCGCGGGTGACCTGCCAGGCGACGTCCTCGACGTCCTCGCCGTCCTCACCGCGGTCCTCCCCGCCGCGGTCCCCGCCACCGTCACCGTCCCCGTCGTCGGGCTCCGCGGTCGGCAGCGCGTCGACCCCGCCCCGCTCCAGGGCGGCGGCCAGCTCCTCGGCGCGGCTCTCGGCTGTGTCGCCGGCCGCCCCGCGCAGGGAGGCGCCGAGCGCCAGCACGAGCACGACCGCGCCGACGGTGAAGGCGAGGGCCACCACGAGGGTGGCGGCGGCCGTGGTGCGCGCGCGGACGCCGGCGCGTCGCCGTCCGGGGCTGGTGGTCGGGGGAGCGGTCACGGCTCAGCCGCCGTCGCTGGAGAGTCGGTAGCCGGCGCCGCGGACGGTCTGGATCGCGGCGCGGTCGAAGGGGCGGTCCAGCTTGTTGCGCAGGTAACGGACGTAGACCTCGACGATGTTCGGGTCGCCGTCGAAGTCGTCGTCCCACACCGAGTCGAGCACCTGGCGCTTCGAGACGACGTCGCCCTTGTGGCGCAGCAGGAAGGCGAGCAGCGACAGCTCGCGGGAGGTCAGCGACAGCTCGACGTCGCCGCGCCACGCCCGCCGGGCGGCGGGGTCGAGCCGCAGGTCGCCCGCCTCGAGCACGGTGGGCCGCTCCCGGGCCCCGCGCCGGGCGACGGCGCGCAGCCGGGCGACGAGGACGGGGAAGGAGAACGGCTTGGTGAGGTAGTCGTCGGCGCCGGTGTCGAGGCCCTCGACCTGGTCCCACTCGCCGTCCTTGGCGGTGAGCATGAGCACCGGCGTCCAGTTCTCCTCCGCGCGCAGCGTCGCGCACACGCGGTAGCCGTTGATGCCCGGCAGCATGAGGTCGAGGACGATCGCGTCGTAGCTGTTCTCCCGCGCCAGCCAGAGGCCGTCGGTGCTGTCGTGGGCGACGTCCACCGCCATGCCCTCGGCCTCGAGGCCCAGCTCGAGGGACCGGGCGAGCCGCCGCTCGTCGTCGACCACCAGCACGCGCATGGACGTCATCGTGCCGCACCGTCGCTGAACGTGGGCTGAACGGCCGGCGGCTCCGCCTAGGATGCTCCCTCGTGGCTGAACTGCACTTCTTCACCGGAACCATGGACTCGGGGAAGAGCACGCTCGCCCTGCAGACCAACCACAACCACGCCACGCGGGGGCGGGTGGGGCACATCTTCACCAGCCACGACCGCGCCGGCTCCGCGACGATCTCGTCGCGGCTCGGGCTGTTCCACGACGCCGCCGACGTGGCGGACGACTTCGACTTCTGGCAGTACGTGGTCGGGGCCCTCACCCGGGGCAAGCGCATCGACTACCTCATCTGCGACGAGGCCCAGTTCTACTCCGCGGAGCAGATCGAGCAGCTCGCGAAGGTCGTCGACGAGCTGCAGATCGACGTGTTCTGCTTCGGCATCCTCACCGACTTCCGCACGCGGCTGTTCCCGGGGTCGGCCCGCCTGGTCGAGCTGGCGGACCGCATGCAGGTGCTCCAGGTCGAGGCCCTGTGCTGGTGCGGCCAGCGGGCCACCCACAACGCCCGCACCGAGGACGGCGTCATGGTCACCGAGGGCGACCAGGTCGTCGTCGGCGACGTCGACCAGACCGGCCAGCCGCCCGCCGAGGTGGCCTACGAGGTGCTGTGCCGCCAGCACCACCGCCGTCGCCTCACCGCCGCGCGCGCGAAGGCCGTGTCGCTGGTGCCGGAGCCGCTGCCGTTCGGGGAGTGACGCGGGCACAAACGGACCCCGGTCCGCGTTCACCTCGTGTGGACACGACGAGCAGCACCCACGACGCGGTCGTGGTGGGCGCCGGCCAGGCGGGCCTCTCGGCCTCCTTCCACCTGCGCCGGCTCGGTATCGAGCACGTCGTCCTCGACGCGTACGACGCCCCCGGCGGCGCCTGGCAGCACCGGGCCCACTCGCTGACGATGGCCGACGTGCACGGCGTCGCCGCGCTCCCCGGCCTGCCCCTGCCCGACGGCGACCCGACGGCCCCCGCACGCGAGGTCGTGCCGGCGTACTTCGCCGACCACGAGCGCACCTTCGACCTGCCGGTGCTGCGCCCGGTCGACGTGACCCGCGTCGAGCCCGCCGACCCCGCTGACCCCGCTGACCCCGCTGACCCCGGCGACCCCGGCACCCTCGTCGTCCGCGCGCGCGACGGGCGCGCCTGGCGCACCCGGACGCTGGTCAGCGCGACCGGCACCTGGCGCCGCCCGTTCGTGCCCCACGTGCCCGGCATCGAGACGTTCGCGGGGCGCACCCTGCACTCCGCGGAGTACGACGGGCCCGCCGACCTCGCCGGCCGCACCGTGCTCGTCGTCGGCGGCGGGCACTCCGCCGTGCAGCTGCTCGGCGAGATCGCCGCGACGTCCCGCACCCTGTGGGCCACCCGGCGACCGCCGCTGTGGCGCGACGCCGAGACCGAGCCGTTCGACGGTCGCGCCGCCGTGGCGCTGGTCGAGGAGCGGGTACGGCGGGGCCTGCCGCCGCGCAGCGTCGTCAGCGTCACCGGGCTGCAGCTGCGCCCCCAGGAGCGGGCGGCGGCCGCGCTCGGGGCCTACGAGCGGCTGCCGATGCCCGCGCGCCTCGTGCCCGACGGTGCCGTGTGGCCCGACGGCACCCACCGGGCGTTCGACGTCGTGCTGTGGGCGACGGGCTTCCGTCCCGACACCGGCCACCTCGCGCCGCTGCACCTGCGCGGCCCCGGCGGTGGCATCACCCTCGACGGCACCACCGTCGTGGCCGACCCGCGGGTGCAGCTCGTGGGCTACGGCCCGTCGGCCAGCACGATCGGCGCCAACCGCGCGGGACGGGCGGCGGCGCTCGCCGTGCGCGACCGGCTCACCAGTGCACGCCGCGGAACACCCGCGCCAGCATGAGCTGCTCGCTCTGCGAGCCGCCCCGCCCGTCCTCGCCGGTGGCCGGGGCGCCCGCCGCGTCGGTCGGGCCGGCGGCCGGGCCGCGCGCCGCGGCGGAGTCGGGGAACACGTGGTACGCCATGTTGAGCACCCGGAACGCCAGCTTGGGCGCCAGCGTGTGCGCGACGGCGCCCGCGTTGCCGAGCGGGGTGTTGACCTCGTGGGGCCGCTCGACGAGCGCCCGCACGACGATGTCCGCGGCCTGGGCCGGCGAGATGGTCGGGAACCGGTCGTAGAGCTTGGTCGGCGCGATCATCGGCGTCCGCACCAGCGGCATGTGCACGTTCGTGAACGTGACGCCCTCGCCGACGAGCTCGGAGGCCACCACGGTGCTCCACGCGTCGAGCGCGGCCTTCGAGGCGACGTACGCCGAGAACCGCGGCGGGTGGGTCTGCACGCCGATCGAGGAGATGTTGACGACGTGGCCGCCGGCGCCCTCGCGCAGCACCGGCACGAGCCCGATCACGAGCCGGATGGCGCCGAAGTAGTTGAGCTGCATCGTGCGCTCGAAGTCGTGGAAGCGGTCCTGCGAGAGCCGCAGCGACCGGCGGATCGAGCGCCCGGCGTTGTTGACGACGCCGTCGACGCCCGGCAGGTCCCGGATGAGGGCGCCGCACAGGTCGTCGATGGCGGTCAGGTCGGACAGGTCGCACGGGTACACGTGGGCGGTGCCGCCCGCCCGCTCGATGTCGCGCTGCAGCTCCTCGAGCTTGTCGCGGCCGCGGGCGACGAGCACCGGGACGCCGCCGGCCCGGGCGACCTTGAGGGCCGTGACGCGCCCGATGCCCGACGAGGCGCCGGTGATGACGACGTGCCGGCCCTCGAGGGCGGCGCGCGTGGCCCGGCTGCGGACCACGTGGTCGTCGAGGTGCTCCTCCCAGTAGGTCCACAGGGTCGCGGCGTACGACTCGAAGCGGGGCACGGTGATGCCCGAGCCGGCCAGCGCCCGCGTGGTGCGGGTGGCGTCGAAGACCGACGGGAACGAGGTGTGGGCGAGCACCGACGCCGGGAGGCCGAGGCGCCCCACGGTGCGGTCGAGCACCGCCTGGGCGACCGGGGTGCCGAGCACGGTGGCGGCGACGTCGGCGGGCCGCAGGCCGCGCGGCAGCAGCCGCCGCTCCAGCGAGGGCCGCCCGGTCGTGGCCGAGCCGGCGAAGCGTGGGGCGCCGGCGGCCGCGCAGAGCGCGTTCACCATCTCCAGCACCGGCTGCGGCTCGGGGTCGACGAGGTGGAAGGTCTCGCCGTCGCGGTCGGGGAGGTGCGCGAGGTGGTCGAGGGCCGCGGCCACGAAGTCCACCGGCACCACGTTGGTGTCGCCGAGGTCGGGGCCCAGCAGCGGCGTCCACCCCGGGACGGTGTCGCGCAGGCGGCGGATCATCGGCAGGAAGTAGTAGGGCCCGTCGACCTTGTCCATCTCGCCCGTGCGGGAGTGCCCGACCACGACGGAGGGGCGGTAGACGCGCCACGGCACTGTCGCGGTCTCGCGCACGATGCGCTCGGACTCGAACTTCGTGCGGTGGTACGGCGAGGAGAACCGCTGCCCCACGTCGACGTCCGTCTCGGCGAAGGTGCCGCGGTGGTCGCCGGCTGCCGCGACGGAGGAGACCTGGTGGAAGCAGCCCACGTCGAGGGCGGCGGCCAGCTGGAGCGCGTGACGGGTGCCGCCGAGGTTCAGCCGGTCGTTCGTCGCCGCGCTGGCGGCCATGTCGTAGCTCGCGGCGAGGTGGAAGAAGTGGTCGACGGACCCGGCGTGCTCGGCGACCCAGCCGGCGTCGACGCCGAGGCCCTCCTCGTCGAGCGAGCCGACGACCGCGTGGACCCGGTCGCCGCCCCACTCCGCGGCGTACCGCTCGAGGCGGGGGAGCGAGGAGCGGCGGACGAGGACGTGGACGTCACCCTCGCGTCGGCGCAGCAGCTCGGCCACGAGGAAGCGGCCGATGAACCCGGTGGCACCGGTGACGAGGTAGGCCATGGGCCGCAGCGTAGTGGCCCACGTCACGTCCGTGGGGCCGTGCAGGGGGTCGCGCGCGGGGTCGCGCGGGCGTCACTCGCCCCGGCCGCCGCCGAACATGATCTCGTCCCAGCTCGGCACCGAGGCGCGGCCGCGGGCCTTGCGCGCCGGTCGCCGAGGCGCGGGAGCCGGCTCGGGCTCGGCGGGCTGCTCGGCGTCCGCGGGCTCCGACCGGCCGTCGACGCCGCCAGGGGCGCCAGGGGCGCCAGGGGCGGCAGGGGCGGCAGGGGCGTCGTCGGGGGTCTGGAGGTCGCCCGCGGGCTCGGCCACCGCCTCGACCCGGTCCGCCTCGGACGGCCCGAGGTCGCCCTCGGGGGACGCGGCACCGGTCACGGCGGCGCGCAGGTCGTCGAGGTCGCCCAGGTCGACGGTGGCCTCGCGGTCGGCGTCTGCGGCCCCCTCGGCCGGAGGGGCGCCGGCCCGGTCGTTCGCGAGCTCGACCGCGTCGGCGCCGAGCCCGCTCGGCTCGGTCGTGCCGGACGGGTCGCTGGAGGACGCGCCGCCGGGGGAGTCGTCGTACGGCAGGTCGAGCAGGGCGTCCGCGGTGCGGGAGCGCGCGCCGGCCGCCCGCCGGCGACGGGCCTGCTGCAGGTCGTCGCGGACCGGGTCGCTCGTCGGGTCCGGCACCTCGCCGATGAGCCAGCGGGCGTCCTCGTCGTCGGCGACGACGTAGCTGCCACGCAGGTCGAAGGTGAAGGTGGCCGTGCCACGCCGCTTGCCCGCCACGAACGCGCCGGTGAGGGTCCAGCGGCCGTCGTCGCGCCGCCAGGCGTCCCACGTCACGGTGTCGGGGGACAGCGAGCGGGAGCGCAGATGGGCGGCGACCGCCTCGCCGAGGGTGCGGGCGGCGGTCGCGCCGTCACCCCGGCGGCGCAGCGAGGAGGCCTGCGCCCGCTCGGCCACGTGGGCGCGCTCGGCGAGGACCGGGGCGACGAAGCCCATGATGCGCTCGACCGTCGTCTGCGCGGCCTGCGCGACGTCGTCCGGTGACGCCCCGGCCCGGATCCGGGCCTGGATGTCGCGGGGACGCAGGGTCGATTCCATCGTGATCTCCAACTGGCCGAGTCGGTCCGTGTCGCCGCGCAGCGCCGCGCGGAGTCGGGCGTCGACGTCGAGCGTGAACTCGACGCCCGCGTCGCTGACCAGCACCAGGCGACGCTTGTCCTGGCTGAGGCCCGTGAGCGTCAGGTGGACCATCGGGATGGCTGCCTCCTGCTCGCGGTCGCTGGTCGTCGGTCGTGCGGCGACGGGGCCTCTGCGGGGGGTCGCCCCGCGGGGTCCGTCGTGAGCGCCGAGCCTACGCCCCGGGACCGCCCCGGCGTGGGCGACCGGCCGGGGCTACGCTCCCGCGGTGGGATCGTGGGAGCTCGACAGCGCCGTGCTGCTCGTGGTGCTCGACCTCGTCGGCATCTTCGTGTTCGCGATCTCGGGGGCGCTGGTCGCCGTGCGCGGCCGTCTCGACCTCTTCGGCGTCCTCGTGCTCGCGGGCACGACGGGGCTGGGCGGCGGGTTCCTGCGCGACGTGCTCATCGGCGCGGTGCCCCCGGCGGCGCTCGCGGACTGGCGCTACCTCCTCGTGCCCGTGGCCGCCGGCCTCGTCACCTTCCGCTTCCACCCCACGCTGGGCCGCCTCGAGCGACCGGTCGGGGTGTTCGACGCGTTCGGGCTCGCGGTGTTCTGCGTCGCCGGCGCCGTGAAGGCGCTCGACTACGGCCTGGGCCCCCTGCCGGCGGCGCTCATGGGGATGGTGACCGGCATCGGCGGGGGCATGGTGCGCGACCTGCTCGCCGGGCAGGTGCCCGTGGTCTTCCGCGGCGAGCTCTACGCCACGCCCGCGCTGGCCGGGGCCGCCGTGGCCGTCGGGGGCCTCGAGATCGGCCTGCCGCTCCTGCCCGTCGCCGTCGTCGGCGCCGGCACCTGCCTGGTCTGGCGGCTGCTCGCGATGTGGCGGGGCTGGCGCGCGCCGCTGCCCGCGGGACCGTCCTCCGCCTGAGCGCCGGGCGGCGAGTCAGTCGCCCAGCACCCGGCGGGTGTAGGCGTTCGCCAGCACGCGATCGGGGTCGAGGCGCTCGCGCAGCGCGAGGAAGTCGTCGAACCGCGGGTACGCCGGCACGAGGTCGGCGGCCGTCCGTGTGTGCAGCTTGCCCCAGTGCGGGCGCCCGTCGTGGGCGCGCAGCACGGGCTCCACACCGCCGAAGTACGCCGTGTGGTCGACCGCGGCGGGCACGTGGAACGCCAGGTAGAGCGAGTCCCGCCCGTACGCCGTCGACAGGGGCACGTCGTCGGCGCGCGCGGCCCGGATCTCGACGGGGAAGCCGATGCGCCAGTCCGCGGCGGCGACGGTGCGCCGCACCTCCGCCAGGACGGCGGGGCCTGCGGCGCGGGGCACGGCGTACTCCATCTCGCGGAAGCGGACCCGGCGCGGGGAGGTGAGGACGCGGTGGGGCACGTCGGAGAACGTGCGGGGCGACAGGACCCGCGACGCCACCCGGTTGAGGGCGGGCACGAGCGCTGGGGCGCGGTTGCCCAGGGCCACGACGCCGCCGAAGACGGTGTTGGCGAGCAGCTCGTCGTCGACCCAGCCGCGGGCCCGGCCCAGCGGACGGGCCTCGTCGAGGTCGGCGTCGAGGCGGTTGTTCCGCTTGGTGAGCAGCCGGTCGGTGTGGGGGAACCAGTGCAGGTCCACGTGGTGGTTCTCGGCCACCAGCTCGTCGAGCGAGCCGATCGCCTCGTCCCACGTCATCGGCTGCTCGACGGCCTCCAGCAGGAAGAGGGGCTCGACCGCGAGGGTCACGCGCGTGAGGATCCCGAGGGCACCGAGCGAGACCCGCGCGAGGTCGAGGACGTCGGCGTTCTCCGCCCGCGTCGCGACCACCACCTCGCCCGTGCCGGTGACGAGCTCCAGCCCGACGACCTGGGCGCCCAGCCCGGCCCACGTGCCGCCGCTGCCGTGGGTGCCCGTCGACACGGCGCCCGCGACCGTCTGCTCCGCGATGTCGCCCATGTTGTGCAGGCTCAGGCCGAGCCGCTCGAGCTCGACGTTGAGCACCTTCAGCGGCGTGCCCGCCAGCACCGTCACGGTCATCGCCGCGCGGTCGACGTCGACGACGCCGACGAGGCCGTCGGGACGCAGCAGCTCGCCGTCGGTGACCGCGACGTCGGTGAAGCTGTGGCCGGTGCCGACCATCCGGACCGTCGAGCGCCCGGCCCGGGCCCGGTCGACGGCCGCGACGACGTCGCTGACGTCGCGGGGGGTGCTCGTCGTCGCGGGGCGGGCGGTCGCCGTCCCCGCCCAGTTCGACCAGCTCGCTGCGCCCATGGAGCGGGAGCCTAGGGCGTCGGCACGTCCCGCGGCAGGGACGACGCGGATCCGCTGGACCCGCTGGACCCGGTGGACCCGGACGGGGCCGCGGTGGGCACGGGCGTCGCCCAGGCGGCGACGGTGGCGACGACCCCGGCGACGACGGGCACGGCGTACGCCGCCTGCGCGCCCCAGGTGTCGATGCACACGCCCGCGAGCGCAGCGCCGGGCGCGATGCCCGCGGCCATGCCGGTGTGGAGCACGGCCATGGCCTCGGTGACGCGGGTCGCCGGGGCCGCCTGCTGCACGAGGCTCATGGCGCTGATGAGGGTGGGGGAGATGGCAGCGCCCGCCACGAGCAGGCAGATCCCGAGCAGCAGGACCGAGGGCACGACGAGCAGCGGCGCCATGGCGACGGTGAGCGCGAGCGCGGCCCAGCGCATCCGCACGTGCGGTCCGACCCGCCAGTGGACCGCCCCGACGACGACGCCGGCGGCGAGGCTGCCGAGCGCCCAGGCCGCCAGCAGCACCCCGGCCCACGCCTTGGCGTCCTGCTCCTCGGCGAACGCGACGGTGGCGACCTCGGCCGACCCGAAGACCGCTCCGAGGCCGAAGCTCGACGCGGTGAGGGCGGCGATCGTCGCCCACGGCATGCGCGGCCGGGCGGCCGACGTCGCGGTGCGCACCTCCACCGGGGGCTGCGTGGCGCGCTGGCCGGTGAGCGCCAGGGTGCCGAGGACGCCGGCCGCGACGGCGACGAGCAGGCCCGCGGCGGGGTCCCACGCGGTGGCGAGCACCGTCACGAGGATCGGCCCGGCGATGAACACGGCCTCGTCGACGACCGCCTCGAGCGCGAAGGCCGTCTGCACGCCGGCGGTGTCGCCGCGCAGGACGTGCGCCCAGCGGGCCCGCACGCACGAGCCGACCTGGGGCAGCGAGGCACCGGCGAGGGCGGCGGCGACGTACGCCGTCCACAGCGGCGCCTCGGTGCCCACCGCGACGACGACCGCGGTGCCGGCCACGCCGAAGACGACGATGGCCGGGGCGAGCGCCCGGGCCTGCCCCAGCCGGTCGGCGAGGCGGCCGTGCACGATCGCGAGCGCGGCGTTGGCCAGCACGTAGACCGCGGAGACGGCGCCCGCGACGCCGTACGAGCCGGTGTGCGCGGAGACGAGCAGCACGATGCCGAGCGAGACGGTGGAGATGGGGATACGCGCGACCAGCCCCGTCAGGCTGAACGCGAGGGTTCCCGGCAGCCGCAGGATCCGGGTGTACGACGTCAGCACGACGACCGAGCCTAGGTCGCTCCGGCCTCGCGCCCCGCATCAGCGCGCGCCCCCTGCCTCCCTACGATGGCGCCATGCCGAGCGACGCTGCCCCACCCCCCACCGACGCCCCCGACGTGAGCCCGTACGACGCCCTCCTCCTGGTCGGTTTCGGCGGACCCGAGGGGCCCGACGACGTCGTCCCCTTCCTCGAGAACGTCACCCGCGGCCGCGGCATCCCGCGCGAGCGGCTCGTGGAGGTCGGCGCCCACTACGACCTGTTCGGCGGCCGCTCGCCGATCAACGACCAGAACCGGGCGCTGCTGGCCGCCATCCGCGAGGACCTCGCGGCCCACGGCATCGACCTGCCCGTCTACTGGGGCAACCGCAACTGGGACCCGTACCTCGACGACGTCGTCACGCAGATGGCCCGCGACGGGGTGCGCCGGGCCGCCGCCTTCGTGACGTCGGCGTACTCGTCGTACTCCTCGTGCCGGCAGTACCGCGAGAACCTGGCCGGCGCCGCGGGTGCCGCCGCCGAGGCGGGGCTCGAGCCGCCCGTGCTCGACCGGTTCCGGGTGTACTTCAACCACCCGGGCTTCGTGCGCCCGAACGTCGAGGCGGTGCTCGCCGCGCTGCGCGAGCTGCCCGAGGAGGCCCGCGCGGGGGCGCGGATCGTCTTCGTCACGCACTCGATCCCGACGAGCATGAACGACGGGAGCGGGCCGACCGGCGACGCCTACCGCTCGCAGCACCTGGACGTCGCGGGCGTGGTCGCGGACGAGGTCGCGCGCACCACCGGGACCACCCACGCCTGGGACCTCGTCTACTGCTCGCGCTCCGGCCCGCCGCAGGTGCCGTGGCTCGAGCCCGACGTGAACGACCACCTCGCCGAGCTGTCCGCCGCCGGCGTCCCCGGTGTGGTGCTGGCCCCGATCGGGTTCGTGTCCGACCACATGGAGGTCATCTACGACCTCGACACCGAGGCGCTGGCGACCGCGGCCGAGCTCGGCCTGCCGGCCGCGCGGGCGGCCACGGCCGGCACGCACCCCTCCTTCGTCTCGCTGGCCCGCGACCTGCTCCTCGAGCGCGCGGCCGTCGAGCGGGCGGCGGCCGCCGGGGTCGACGCCCCCGGGGCCGAGCTGCCCGACCGGCCGGCCCTCGGCGACCTGGGCCCGTGCTGGGACCGGTGCGCCGTCGACTGCTGCCCCAACCCCCGGCAGTGGCAGCCCGTCGCGGGCGGGGTGGACGCGTGAGCGCCCCGGCCGGCGCCCCCCGCGCCGCCCGTGCCCCCCGACCGGGCACGGCGCCGGACGGCACGCCGTACGCCGACCTGCGCGACCTCGCGGTCGGCATCGCCCAGCAGGCCGCCGGGCTCGTCCGCCGCGCCCGCGCCCAGGGCGTCGCCGTGGCCGACACGAAGACCAGCGCCGTCGACGTCGTGACCGACGCCGACCGGGCCAGCGAGGCACTGGTCACGGACCTCCTGACCCGGCTGCGGCCCGACGACGGGATCCTCGGCGAGGAGGGCGCGGACCGCGCCGGCACCAGCGGCGTGCGCTGGGTCGTCGACCCGATCGACGGCACGGTCAACTTCCTCTACGGCATCCCGCAGTACGCCGTCTCGATCGCCGCCGAGGTGGAGACCGCAGGCGGCCGCGAGGTCGTCGCGGGCGCCGTGGTCGACGTGGCGGCCGGCACCGTCCACGAGGCGTACGCCGGCGGCGGCGCCCGCACCGACGGCGTGGCCATCCACGTCCGCGACGCCGCCCCGCTCGCCGAGCGGCTCGTGCTCACCGGCTTCTCCTACGACGCCGAGCAGCGCCGCCGGCAGGCCACCGCGCTCGTCGGCCTGCTCCCGCGGGTGCGCGACGTGCGGCGGATGGGCTCGTGCGCGCTCGACCTGTGCGCCGTCGCGGGCGGCCGGGCGGACGCCTACCTCGAGGAGGGCACCCACCCCTGGGACCACGCCGCGGGCGTGCTCGTCGCCCGCGAGGCCGGCGCCCGCGTGGCGAGGACGACCGGCGTCGGCGGGCGCGAGCTGCTGGTCGTCGCCCCCGCCGACGGCTTCGACGAGCTGTACGACGCCGTCGTCGCCGCGGGGTTCACCGAGGCCCCCACGGAGGCGCCTGCGGAGGCGCCCGCGGAGGCGCCGGCGACCCCCACCGGGAGCGGGAATAGCGGTGCCTGAGCCGCTGTTGGTCGCACCGGTGTCCGCAGACGGGACACCGGTGTGCGGGACCGGGCGGCGATGGTGCATGATCTGCCGCGCCCAGCACAGGCAACGAGCTGCTACTTCCGGGGATGGGATCTGATGGCAACCGACTACGACGCGCCTCGCAAGACCGAAGAGGACCAGAGCGAGGAGAGCATCGAGGAGCTCAAGGCTCGCCGTCACGACAAGAACTCCGGCAAGGTCGACGAGGACGAGACCGAGGCCGCGGAGTCGTTCGAGCTGCCCGGCGCGGACCTCTCCCACGAGGAGCTGGCCGTCGAGGTCAAGCCCCGCCAGGAGGACGAGTTCACCTGCATGAGCTGCTTCCTCGTGCACCACCGCAGCCAGCTCGCGGACTCCACGCGGCTCATCTGCCGCGACTGCGTCTGAGCCCCACGGCTCGCACCCAGCGCCAGCACGCGCAGCAGCACGCGCAGCACCAGCACGCCGAAGGCGCCGCCACTCCCGAGGGAGGGCGGCGCCTTCGTCGTCGTGCGGTGCGGGTCAGTGCGAGGGGGCCTCGGCCTTGTCCGCGCGCTGGCCGTCGGCCCGCAGCTCACCGGGCAGGTGGCCCGTGGAGCGGGCGTAGTACTGCGCCGCCTTGCGCGCCGCGAGCATGCGAGCGAGGGCGATGATGGTGCCGCTGGCCACGGCCCAGGCCACGGCCTCCCACAGCTCGACGTCGGGGTCGGCGGGGTTGGCGGGCGGGTTCTTGCCGGTCGCGGCGCGCCACGACGTGGTGAGCGCCTTCTTGGCGACGGCGGCGGCGGCGATGGCGGAGACCGCCGACCCGGTCGTCCAGACCTTCGAGCTCTTCCCGGCCTCGTTCGAGCTCTTCGACATGTGCTCCTCCTCGCGGGGCGGTTCGTCCAGCGGCCGCCCCTCGGGCGGCCGTGCCACCCAACCCTAGGGGGTGCCCGGAGGAGGTGCGCTCAGCCGAGCTGGCGGGCGCTCGCGACGGCGGCGGCGAGCTGCTCGGGGCGGCGGCAGCTCACGAGCCAGTACGGCGTGGGGTCGGCCGGGTCGGTGATGCTCACCTTGACGCTGCGCCGCAGGTAGGGCCGCAGGAGGAGGTAGGCGCGGGCGTCGGCGTGCCGGCCGGCGACGAGCCGGGTCTGCTCCGCGTCGAGGCTCACGACGTCCCCGACGTGCTCGAGCCCGACCTCGGCGCGGCCGGCGACGAGGGTGCCGTGCGCGGTGACGGCGACGCGGGCGCCGCCGTACGTGGCGAGGCCGGCGGCCACCAGGGCGAGCACGAGGACCGCGATCACGGAGGGCACCCACGCGAGGTGGACCGGGAAGGCGACCACGGCCGCGATCCAGAACGAGGCCACGAGCATGGTGCCCTGCACCCACCACCGCAGCGGGACGGTGAGGCGTTCGGCGTACACGTCGCAGAGTTTCCCATCCCCGCGCGGCCCGGGCGGCACCGGGCCCGCCCGTGCCGGGGCGGGGGTGGCGGGGGCTATGTTCCCGGCGTGGCCGAGACCTCCGACGCACCGCCGCGCCCGGCGGACCCGACCGTCGCGCTCCTGCGCCTGGACCCCGGGCTGGAGCCCCCGGCGTACGCCCACCCGGGTGACGCCGGCGCCGACCTGCGCACCGCCGTCGACGTGGAGCTCGCGCCGGGGGAGCGGCGGCTCGTGCCCACCGGGATCGCCCTGGCGCTGCCCGAGGGGTACGTCGGGCTCGTCCACCCCCGCTCCGGCCTGGCGGCGCGCCACGGCCTCTCCATCGTCAACACGCCGGGCACGGTCGACGCGGGCTACCGTGGCGAGGTCAAGGTGCTGCTGGTCAACCTCGACCCGCGGGAGCCGATCGTGCTGCGGCGCGGCGACCGGATCGCCCAGCTCGTCGTCCAACGGGTCGAGCGCGCCGCGTTCGTCGAGGTCGACGCCCTTCCTGCCTCCGTGCGGGGCGAGGGCGGCTACGGTTCTACGGGGGGATTCGGCGCGACCACCGCGCCCGCGGGCGATGGACCGGCCCCCACCCACGCAGAGGAGAAGTGAGTGAAGTTCCGCCGCAAGCCCCGCGTCGAGGGTGACGGCGTCGCCGGTCCCACCGCGCTGACGCCGTCGTTCGGCGCCCCGCAGCGCACCGACGTGGTGACGATGGGCCCGTACGACGAGAAGGACGCGCCGGAGGCCGAGCGCGCCGACCTCGGCTCGCTCCTCATCGCGCCCGGCCCGGGCCGCGACGTGCGGCTGCAGGTCGACCAGAAGACCCAGCGGGTCCAGGCGGTCATCATCACCGGCGCCGAGGGCGCCATCGAGCTGCGGGCCTTCGCGGCCCCGCGCAACGGCGACCTGTGGGCCGAGACCCGTCCGATGATCGCGGCCGAGACCGTGCGCCGCGGCGGCTCCGCCACGGAGCAGGAGGGCCGGTTCGGCCCGGAGCTGCGCTGCGAGGTCACGGTGCAGCGCCCCGACGGCACGACGGTGCTGCAGCCGTCCCGCGTGGTGGGGATCAACGGCCCGCGCTGGATGCTGCGCGCCACGATCCTCGGGCGCCCGGTGGCCGACGCCGAGGCGGCCGCGGAGTGGGAGGACGTGCTGGCCGGCGTCGTCGTCCGCCGCGGCGAGGAGGCCATGGCCGTCGGTGACGCCCTGCCCATCACGGTGCCCGAGCAGGCCCGTCGGGTGCAGTAGTGGCGATCGAGGACACGGCCCGGCGACGCTTCGGTCTCCGCGCCCGGCCGCACGGCCGGGAGATGGTCGACCAGGAGACCGCCGACCTGCGTCGCGACCACGGCGCCGAGGGCCGCACCTGCATCGGTGACGCGCCCGACCGCGAGCGGGTCCAGCTCTTCGGCATCCTGCGCACCGTCACGCTCCAGCCGCGCGGGGGCGTGCCCTCGCTGCAGGCCGAGCTCGCCGACGGCACCGGCTCGATCACGCTCGTGTGGCTGGGGCGCCGCTCGATCCGCGGGATCTCCGCGGGCCGGTCGGTCTCGGTCACCGGCCGCGCCGGCCTGCAGGACGGCGTCCGCGTCATGTTCAACCCCCGCTACGAGCTGAGGCCCTGATGAGCGAGCCCACCGCCCCCCGGGCGGCGGTCGACGTCGACACCGTCGAGGCCCTGGTGCGCCGGCAGCTGTCGGCGGCCTTCGGCGGCGGGCGCGGCATCGTCGAGGCGGCCGTGCCCACGCTGCTGTTCACGGTCCTGTGGCTGAGCACGAAGGACCTGCGGCTGGGCCTCGTCACGAGCCTCGCCGTGACGGTCGTGCTCCTGCTGGTGCGGCTCGTGCAGCGCTCGACGGTGCAGTACGTCGTGAACGCGCTCGTCGGCATCGGCATCGGCTGGTTCTTCGTGCACCTCTCCGCCCGCTCCGGCGGCTCCGTCGACGACCAGGCCCTGGCCTACTTCCTGCCCGGGATCCTCTACAGCGCCGGCTACACCGTCGTCGTCGGCGCGAGCTGCGTCGTGGGCTGGCCGCTCATGGGCTTCCTCATCGGCAGCGTCACCGGCGACATGACGGCGTGGCACGAGGACCGCGGGATCGTGCGGCTGTGCACGCGCCTGACGTGGCTGCTGCTGCTGCCCGGCGCCATCGGCGTCCTGCTGCAGGGGCCGGTGTGGCTCGCCGGTCACTCCGGCGCGCTGTCGGCCAGCACGGCCGTGGCGGTGCTCGCCGCGCTGCGCCTCGGGCTCGGCTGGCCGCTGCGCATCGCATCCTTCGCCGCGATGATCTGGATCCTCTCGCGCGACCGGACCCCCCTGGCGGAGCCCGCCGCACCCGCGACGCCCGCCACCCCCGCCGGATGAGCGACGTGCCCGAGGCCGACGGCCTGTTCGAGGTGCCGGGCGCCCCGCCGCCGCCCGCGCGCAGCGGGTCCGGCTCGCTGAGCTCCGCCGACCACGCCGCCGCCCCGCTGGCGGTGCGGATGCGTCCGCGCACGCTCGACGAGCTCGCCGGCCAGGAGCAGCTGCGGGCCGCCGGCTCGCCGCTGCGCCAGCTCATCGAGGGCGACCGCTCCTTGAGCCTGCTGCTGTGGGGGCCGCCCGGGACCGGCAAGACCACGATCGCCTCGATCGTGTCCCAGCAGACGCAGCGGCGCTTCGTCGAGGTCTCGGCGGTGTCCGCCGGCGTCAAGGAGGTGCGGGCCGCGATCGACGCGGCGCGCGCCGGTTTGGTGCGCACGGGCACCGAGACGGTGCTGTTCGTCGACGAGGTGCACCGCTTCTCCAAGGCCCAGCAGGACGCGCTCCTGCCCGGCGTCGAGAACCGGTGGGTCACGCTCGTGGCGGCCACCACCGAGAACCCCTACTTCTCGGTCATCTCCCCGCTGCTCTCGCGCTCGCTGCTGCTGCGCCTGCAGTCGCTGACCGACGAGGACGTGGCGGCCGTGATGGACCGGGCGCTGACCGACGAGCGCGGCCTGGCGGGCGCCCTCACGATCACCGACGAGGCGCGCGCCCACCTCGTGCGGATGGCGGGTGGCGACGCCCGCCGGTCGCTGACCTACCTCGAGGCGGCGGCGGCCGCCGCGACGTCGCGCGGCTCCGACGAGATCGACCTCGCCACCACCGAGACCGCCGTCGACCAGGCCGCGGTGCGCTACGACCGGCAGGGCGACCAGCACTACGACGTCATCAGCGCCTTCATCAAGTCGGTGCGCGGCTCGGACGCCGACGCGGCGCTGCACTACCTGGCCCGGATGTTCGAGGCGGGGGAGGACCCGCGGTTCATCGCCCGTCGCCTCGTCGTGCTCGCCAGCGAGGACGTCGGTCTGGCCGACCCCACCGCGCTGACGACGGCGGTGGCCGCGGCCCAGGCGGTGCAGCTGATCGGCATGCCCGAGGCCCGGCTCAACCTCGCCCAGGCCACGGTGGCGCTCGCGGTCGCCCCGAAGTCGAACGCCGTCTACAACGCGATCAACGCCGCGCAGGCCGACGTGCGCGCCGGGAAGATCGGCACCGTCCCGGCCCACCTGCGCGACGCCCACTACGCCGGCGCGAAGAAGATCGGCCACGGGGCGACGTACCAGTACGCGCACGACGCGCCGTACGGCATCGCCACCCAGGTCTACGCCCCGGAGGCGGTCGCGGACCGCACCTACTACGAGCCCACGGCGAACGGCGCCGAGGCCGCGCTGGGGGAGCGCTGGGCGCGCATCCGCCGGATCGTGCGCGGGCAGCCCGGCGACGGTGCGGCGCGTTGAGCGCCCCGCGATAAGGTCACCCCCCATGAGCGACGTACTGACGACGCCCTGGGTGCTGCCGTGCCTGGTGCTCGCCGCACTGGCCGTCGTCGTCGTGCTCACGGTCGTGGTGCTGCGGCGCCAGGCGCGCACCCGCGCCGAGCTCGCCGCCGCCCGCGCCGACGCCGCCGAGCTGCGCGCCCAGGTCGCCGCGGTGGAGCGCCGGGCGGCCGAGCGCGACCGGGTGGCCGCCGACGCCTCCCGCCGCGAGGTGGTCCCCGCCGGGCGCCGCCGCCCGGCCCCCGACTACGTCATCACCCGTCTCGGCGCCGAGCCCGGTGACGGCGCCGCCGGTGCTCCGAGCGGTGCCGCCGCCCCCCGCCGCACCGTCGAGGTCGCGGGCCGCGTCGACGGCCGGCTCTTCGCCGACCTCGTGCTGCGCGAGACGCTGGTGCGGGCCGCGGCGGTGACCTACGGCGTACGGCGGGCGCTCGCCCCCGAGACCCGCAACCGGGTGCGCTTCGAGGTGCGCCGCGAGGTGAAGCGCTCCCGCCGGGCCCGGCGCGCCGAGCTCAAGCAGGCCCGCCGCGACCTGCACGCCCGCCAGCGCGCGGAGGAGGCGGCGTGAGGGCCGCCTGGTTCGTCGCCGGTGCGGGCGCCGGCCTGTGGGCCGCGGTGCGCGCCCGCCGGGTGGCCGAGGCCCTCACCCCCGACGGCGCCCGCGACCGGGTGGCGGGCGTGCGCCTGGGGGCGCGGATGCTCGCCGAGGAGTTCACGGCGGGCGCCGCGGAGAAGGACGCCGAGCTGCGCGAGCGGTTCGGCCTCGTGCCCCACGGCCTGCCCGAGCTGACCCCGGGTGCGCACGGCGCCGCGGTGCCTGGCAGCATCACCGCGCCGGAGCCGGGCCCCGCCGGCGCCGCTCCCGCGGCGCACGACCCCTCGCACGACTCCTCCCTCGACTCGACCACCGGCCCCCGCGCCGGGCAGGAAGGCAGCAGCTGATGGACACCGCGGAGATCCGCCGCCGGTTCACCGACCACTTCGCGAGCAACGCCGCGGTCGGCGAGCACACGGTCGTGCCCTCGGCCTCGCTGCTGCTCGACGACCCGAACCTGCTGTTCGTCAACGCCGGCATGGTGCCGTTCAAGCCGTTCTTCCTCGGCCAGGAGACGGCGCCGTACCCGCGGGCCACCAGCATCCAGAAGTGCGTGCGGACCCTCGACATCGAGGAGGTCGGCAAGACCACCCGCCACGGCACCTTCTTCGAGATGTGCGGCAACTTCTCCTTCGGCGACTACTTCAAGGAGGGCGCCATCACGCTCGCCTGGGAGCTGGTCACGAAGTCCCAGGCCGACGGCGGGTTCGGTTTCGACGAGTCCGTCCTCTACCCGTCGGTGCTCGACGGCGACGAGGAGGCGGTGGCGCTGTGGAAGCGCATCACCGGCCTGCCCGACGACCGCATCGTGCGACTGCCGCCCAAGGAGAACTACTGGTCGATGGGCGTGCCGGGCCCCGGTGGCCCCTGCTCGGAGATCCTCATCGACCGCGGCCCGGCGTACGGAGCCGACCGCGACTGGGACGCGGGTGACCGCTACCTGGAGTTCTGGAACCTCGTCTTCATGCAGGACGAGCTGTCCGCGGTGCGCAGCAAGTCCGACTTCGACGTCGCCGGCTCGCTGCCGCGCAAGAACATCGACACGGGCATGGGCCTGGAGCGGGTCGCGTACCTGCTCCAGGGCAAGGACAACATGTACGAGATCGACGTGGTGTTCCCCGTCATCGAGCGCGCCCAGGAGCTCACGGGCCGCCGGTACGGCGCGGACCCCGCCGACGACGTGCGCTTCCGTGTCGTCGCCGACCACGTCCGCTCCTCGATGATGCTCATCAACGACGGCGTGACGCCCGGCAACGAGGGCCGCGGCTACGTGCTGCGGCGCCTGCTGCGCCGCGCCGTGCGCTCGATGCGCCTGCTGGGGTACGGCGACCCCTCGCTGCCCGAGCTGCTCCCCGTGAGCCGCGACAAGATGGGCGAGGGCTACCCCGAGCTGCTCGCCGGGTGGGACCGCATCAGCCGCGTCGCGTTCGCCGAGGAGGAGGCGTTCCGCAAGACGCTCCAGGCCGGCACGCAGATCTTCGACCTGGCGGCCGGCGAGGTGAAGCAGTCCGGGGGCGACCGCCTCTCGGGCGCCAAGGCGTTCGCGCTGCACGACACCTACGGCTTCCCGATCGACCTGACGCTCGAGATGGCCTCCGAGGCCGGCCTCAGCGTCGACGAGCAGGGCTTCCGCGGCCTCATGCAGGCGGCGCGGGAGAAGTCGAAGGAGGACGCGCGCCGCAAGAAGGGGCAGCACGCGGACACGTCGGCGTACCGCGGGGTGCTCGACGCCCACGGCCCGACCGTGTGGCTGGCCTACGAGACGCTCGAGACCGAGTCGCGCCCGCTGGCGCTGCTGGCCGACGGCGCCGCCACCGACGTGCTCACGGCGGGCCAGGTCGGCGAGCTCGTGCTCGACCGCACCCCGTTCTACGCCGAGTCGGGCGGCCAGGCCGCCGACGCGGGCACGATCGAGTTCGACGGCGGTCGCCTCGAGGTCATCGACGTCCAGCGCCCGGTCAAGGGCCTCGTGGTCCACCAGGTGCGCGTGGTCGACGGCGAGCTCGCGCTCGGCTCGGGCGCCGCCGGCACCCTGCAGGCCCGCGTCGACCCCGAGTGGCGGATCGGCGCGCGCCAGGCCCACTCCGGCACGCACGTGGTGCACGCGGCGCTGCGCGAGGTGCTCGGCCCCTCCGCGCTGCAGTCGGGCTCCTACAACCGCCCCGGCTACCTGCGCCTCGACTTCGGCTGGACCCAGGGCCTCGCCCCGGCCCAGGTGCACGACATCGAGCAGGTCGCCAACCAGGCGCTGCGGGCGGACCTGCCCGTCGGCTGGCAGTACATGACGCTCGGCGAGGCCCGCGAGTGGGGCGCGCTGGCGCTCTTCGGCGAGACCTACGACGAGACCAAGGTCCGCGTCGTGGAGATCGGCGGCCCGTGGTCGCGCGAGCTGTGCGGCGGCACGCACGTCGACCACTCCTCGCAGATCGGCACGATCGTGGTGACCGGCGAGTCGTCGGTCGGCTCGGGCAACCGCCGCATCGAGGCCTACACGGGCGTCGAGGGCTTCGCCTACCTCGCCCGCGAGCGCGACGTCGTGGCGCAGCTGACCGGTCTGCTCAAGACCCAGCCCGACGACCTGGTCGGCCGGGTCGGTGACCTCGTCGAGCGCCTGCGGGCGGCTGAGAAGGAGCTGGAGCGGGCCCGTGTCGCGCAGCTCCTCGCCGGCGCGGGCGAGCTGGCCGCCGGGGCCCAGGACGTCGGCGGGGTGGCGGTGGTCGCCACCCGCGCGCCCGGCGCCGCCGGCGGCGACGTGCGCACCCTCGCCCTCGACGTCCGGGGACGCATCGCGCCCTCGCGGCCGGCAGTGGTCGTGGTCGTCGGTGACGGGGGCGGCAAGCCCGCCGTGGTGGCCGCGGTCAACGACGCGGCCCGTGAACGCGGCCTCAGCGCCAACGCCCTCGTCCGCGCCGCCGGCCCCCACCTCGGGGGCAAGGGCGGCGGCAAGGACGACGTGGCCCAGGGCGGCGGCACCGACGTCGGCGGCATCGACGCCGCCCTCGCGGCCGTGCTCGACCAGGTGCGCACGACCGCAGGCGACGGCGCCTGAGCGACGATGAGCGGAGTGCGGCTGGGGATCGACCCGGGGGACGCTCGCATCGGGGTCGCCCGGTGCGACCCCTCGGGCATCCTGGCCACGCCCGTGGAGACCGTGCGGCGCGGGCCGGGCGACCTCGCCCGCATCGTCGCGCTGCGCGACGAGCACGAGGCCGTCGAGGTCGTGGTCGGGCTCCCGCGGTCCCTGTCGGGCCGCGAGGGCCCGGCGGCGGCGAAGGTCCGCAAGTTCGCGACGCAGCTGGCGTCCCGGCTGGGTGGCACCCCGGTCCGGCTCGTCGATGAGAGACTCACGACCGTGTCCGCGGAGAGCATGCTGCGCGCGAGCGGTCGCAAGGCCAAGAACCAGCGGTCGGTGGTCGACCAGGCCGCTGCCGTGCTGATCCTGCAACACGTCCTGGACACCGAGCGGCGCACGGGGGTCGCGCCCGGCAAACTCCTCGAGGAGAACGATGTCTGACCCGTCCCCGCACCACCGGCAGAGCCCGCTGGACGCCCTCGGTGCCGACGACCCGCACCACGACGACCACGGCGCGTACCCCGACGAGTACCCCGCCGAGTACCCCGACGAGCACCACGACGACGAGGCCTACGAGCCCCGCCGCCAGGGTGGGTCGCGCCGGGCGAAGAAGAAGCGCAAGCCCGTGGGGTGCCTGCTCGTGGCCCTCGTGCTGGTCGTTGCCTTCGCCGGCGGCCTCTACCTCGGCGTGAGCTGGGTGGCCGACCGGCTCAACGGCGGAGGCGAGCCCGAGGACTTCGAGGGGGTCGCGTCCGTCGAGGAGTGCGCGACCTCCGGCGAGGTCGAGATCACGGTCCCGCCGGGCTACGTCGGCTCCGACATCGGTCGTCTGCTGGTCGACGAGGGTGTCGTGGCCTCGTCCGGGGCGTTCACCTCGGCGGTCGGCAGCGGGAGCGTGCGGGACGGCACGCGGACGATGTGCGAGGGCATGAGCGGCGCCCAGGCCGCCGAGCTGATGACGAACGCCGACTACATCGGCGGCGGCAACGGCATCACGATCACCGCGGGCAAGACGAAGGAGCAGACCCTCGCGCTCCTCGCCGAGGCCACCGGCGTGCCGGTCGAGGACTTCACCGCCGCGGCGGAGGACCCCGCCATCGGTCTGCCGGAGGGGGCCAACGGCGACGTCGAGGGCTACCTCTTCCCCGACAGCTACGACTTCGGGCCCGAGCCCACGGCCGTCTCGATCCTCACGCAGATGGTGGAGCGGTCGAAGGAGGTCGCCGCCGAGGCCGGGCTGACGGACGACGCCGTGCCCGGGTACACGCAGCACGAGCTGCTGACGCTGGCCAGCATCATCGAGAAGGAGGTGCTGCTCCCCGACGAGCGCGCCGCCGTGGCGGAGGTCGTCTACGACCGCCTCGAGGGCGCCTGCGTCGCCGAGGGCGTGCCCGCGGGCATGCTCCAGATGGACTCCACCGTCAACTACCTGCTGGGCGCGGGGACCGGTACCCCGGACACGACGGCCGAGGACCGCCAGATCGACAGCCCCTACAACACCTACCGGTACCCCGGCCTGCCGCCCGGCCCCATCGCCTCGCCGGGGCGGGCCTCGATGGAGGGCGCGGTCGACCCGACCGACGAGGGCTACTGCTTCTTCGTGGCCAGTGGCCGGGACAGCGGGGAGTCGCTGTTCGCGGCGACCTACCAGGAGCACCTGCGGAATGTCGACGAGTACCGGAACGGCTGAGCGCTCCGGGCGGTGCGCGGTCGTGGGGGACCCGATCGCGCACTCGCTCTCGCCCGTGCTGCACACGGCGGGGTACGACGCGCTCGGCCTCACCGGGTTCGGCTACGTCGCCGAGCGGGTGCCGGCGGGCGGCCTGGCCGACTTCGTCGGCGGCCTCGACGCCTCCTGGCGGGGGCTGTCGGTGACGATGCCGCTGAAGCGGGAGGCGGCCCAGCTGGCCGACGAGGTCACGCCGCTCGCGGCGGCCGCCGGCGCGGTCAACACGCTGGTGCTGCACCGCGGCCGGGTGCGGGGCGACAACACCGACGTGCCGGGGGCGGTCAACGCGCTGCGCGAGCGGGGTGTCGACGCGGTCCGCACGGCCACCGTGGTGGGGGGTGGCGCGACCGCGACGTCGGTCTCGCTGGCGCTGGCCGACCTGGGCGTCCGCTCGATCACGCTCGTCGTGCGCTCCGCGGAGCGGGCGGCGGAGACGCTGGCCGCGGTGCAGTCCCACCCGTCGGCCCCCGACGTCGCGATCGCGGGCGCGGAGGACGTGGCGCCGCCCGGTGAGGTCGTCGTCTCGACCGTCCCCGTCGAGGCGCAGGGGCCCGAGCTCGTCGAGCGGCTGGCCGTGGCCCCGGTGGTCTTCGACGCCGTCTACGACCCGTGGCCCACGCCGCTGGCGGAGGCCGCCGAGCTCCGCGGCGCGGTGCTCGTCAACGGGCTCGACCTGCTCGTCCACCAGGCGCTGCTCCAGTTCGAGCAGTTCACCGGCGAGCGCGTGGGCGTCGACGTCATGCGCGACGCCGGTCTCGCGGCGCTGCGCGAGCGCTGAGGGCGTCCAACCGTGGCGGTCGAGGTCGGTGCGGTGCTCGTCGGGGCGACGGCCGCCGCCGCGCTGGCCGCGGTGCTGCCCGCAGCCCTGGCCCGCGTGCCCGACCCGCCGCCGTACGACGACGAGGCGGACGACGAGGTGGACGCCGGGGCGGGGCCGGACGCCGTGGCCGAGGCGCCGGCGTACCCGACGTTCGCGGAGCTCGCCGCCGCGCCCGCGCTCCCGCTCGGTCTCGCCGTCGTCGCCGCGCTCACGGGCGGGCTGCTGGGGGCGCACACCGGCTGGGCGTGGCCGCTGACGTGGCTCGTGGTGCTGGCCGGGGTGGGCGCGCTGCTGTCGTGGGTGGACCTGCGGACCTACCTGCTGCCGACGCGGATCATCTACCCGACGTACGCCGTGGTGGCGCTGCTCATGGCGACGGCCTGGGTGGTGGAGGGCGACGGTGCCCCGGTACGGCGCGCCGCCTGGGGGCTGGGGATCGCGCTGTTCTGCTACTGGCTGCCGTGGCGGATCAACGCGAGCTGGATGGGCTTCGGCGACGTGCGCCTGTCCGGCCTGCTCGGCGCGGTGCTGGGCTGGGCCGGGTGGGCCGAGCTGGCGCTGGGCCTCTACCTGCCGTTCCTGCTCGGCGGGGTGGTCGGCGGGGTGCTGATGCTGCTGCGGGTGCTCGGCCGCTCGTCGTACCCGCTCGGCCCGTTCATGTTCCTCGGCACCCTGCTCGGTCTGCTCCTCGGGCCGTCGGTGCTGCCCGGCCTCGCGGCGTGAAAGACTCGCCCCCATGCTCCGATGGCTCACCGCGGGGGAGTCGCACGGCCCCAGCCTGGTCGCGATCCTCGAAGGTCTTCCCGCCCACGTCCGCATCACGTCCGGCGACGTCGCCGACGCGCTCGCGCGGCGCCGCCTCGGCTACGGCCGTGGCGCGCGCATGAAGTTCGAGCAGGACGAGGTGCGCTTCGTCGGCGGCGTCCGGCACGGCGCGACGCAGGGCGGACCGGTGGCGGTCGAGGTCGGCAACACCGAGTGGCCCAAGTGGGAGAAGGTCATGTCGGCCGACCCCGTGGACCCCGCGGAGCTGGAGAGCAGCGCGCGCAACGCCCCGCTGACCCGGCCCCGCCCGGGCCACGCGGACCTGGTGGGCATGCAGAAGTACGACTTCGACGAGGCCCGGCCGGTGCTCGAGCGGGCCTCGGCCCGCGAGACCGCCGCCCGCGTCGCGCTGGGCGCCGTCGCCGCGGCGTTCCTCGAGCAGACGACGGGCGCGCGGATCGTGTCCCACGTCGTCGAGCTCGGCGGCGTGCCCGCGCCTGCCGGTTCCGTGCCCGCCCCGGACGACGTCGCCCGCCTCGACGCCGACCCGGTCCGCTGCCTCGACGCCGCGGCGAGCGCCGCGATGGTGGCGCGCATCGACCAGGCCCACAAGGACGGCGACACCCTCGGCGGGGTCGTCGAGGTCGTCGTGCACGGCCTGCCGCCGGGCCTCGGGTCGCACGTGCACTGGGACCGCCGGCTCGACGCGCGCCTCGCCGGCGCGCTCATGGGCATCCAGGCCATCAAGGGCGTCGAGGTCGGGGACGGCTTCGAGCTGGCCGCCACCCCGGGCTCGCAGGCCCACGACGAGATCGTCGCCGACACCCCCGGCGCCGCCCCGGACCAGCTCGGCCTGCACCGCACCACGGCCCGCGCCGGCGGCATCGAGGGCGGCATGGCGACCGGTGAGGTGCTGCGCGTGCGCGCGGCCATGAAGCCGATCGCCACCGTGCCCCGCGCCCTGCGCACCGTCGACGTCGCCTCGGGCGAGGCCACCGTCGCGCACCACCAGCGCTCCGACGTCTGCGCCGTGCCGGCCGCCGGCATCGTGGCGGAGGCGATGGTGGCGCTCGTGCTGGCCGACGCGGTGACCGAGAAGTTCGGCGGCGACTCCGTCGGCGAGACCCTGCGCAACGTGGAGGGCTACCTCGCCGCGCTGAGGGTCCGGTGAGCCCCGCCACCCGCCCCCGCGCGGTGCTGGTCGGCTCGATGGGCGCCGGCAAGACCACGGTGGGCGCCGAGCTGGCCCGCCGGTGGGGCGTCGGGTTCCGCGACACCGACGCCGACGTCGTCGCCGCGGAGGGCCGCGAGGTCGCCGACATCTTCGTGACCGACGGGGAGGCGCACTTCCGCGCCCTCGAGCGCGAGGCCGTCGCGCGGGCGCTGGCCGAGCACGACGGCGTGCTGGCCCTGGGCGGCGGCGCGGTGGTCGACCCCACGACCCGTGAGCTGCTGGCGGGCCACGTCGTGGTCTTCCTCGAGGTCGGCCTCGCCGAGGCCGTGCAGCGGGTCGGGCTCGGCGCCTCGCGACCGATGCTGCTCGGCAACGTGCGGGGCCGCATCAAGGCACTGCTCGACGAGCGCACCCCGGTGTACGCCGGGCTCGCCACCGTCCGCGTCCCCACCGACGGCCGCGAGCCGGCGCAGGTGGCCGACGAGGTCGAGGCGCGGCTGGAGCACGCCCGTGCCTGAGCCCCGCGTCGACGCCGGCACGGCGACCCTCCACGTCGGCGGCGCCTCGCCGTACGACGTCGTCATCGGCTCCGGGGTGGGGGAGCACGTGCTGCCCATGCTCGGCGACGGCGTGCGCCGCGTCGCCGTGCTGCACCCCGACGGCCTGCGCCACCTGGCCGTGCCCGTGGTGGAACGTCTCGAGGCCGCCGGCCTGGCCGTGCTCGAGCTGCCCCTGCCCGAGGGGGAGGGCGCCAAGACCGCGGCCGTCGCCGTGCGGGCCTGGGACGCGCTGGGCGAGGCGGGCTTCACCCGCTCCGACGCCGTCGTCACGGTCGGCGGCGGCGCCACCACCGACATGGGCGGCTTCGTCGCCGCCACGTGGCTGCGCGGAGTGCGCGTCGTGCACGTGCCGACCACGCTGCTCGGCATGGTCGACGCGGCGGTCGGCGGCAAGACCGGCATGAACACCGCGGCCGGCAAGAACCTCGTCGGGTCGTTCCACGAGCCGGCGGGCGTGGTCTGCGACCTCGCCACCCTCGCGACGCTGCCCCACGACGAGCTCGTCAGCGGCCTCGGCGAGGTCGTGAAGTGCGGCTTCATCGCCGATCCCGAGATCCTCCGGCTCGTCGAGACCGACCCGGCCGGCGCGGTCGACCCCGCGAGCCCCGTGCTCGCCGAGCTGGTGCGCCGCGCGGTGCAGGTGAAGATCGACGTCGTGGTCGGGGACCTGCGCGAGACCGCCGGCACCAGCGGCGCCGAGCACCCCGGGCGCGAGGCGCTCAACTACGGCCACACCCTCGCGCACGCGGTGGAGCGGGCCGAGGACTACACGATGCGCCACGGCGAGGCGGTCGCGATCGGCATGGTGTTCGTCGCCGAGCTGGCCCGGCGCACCGGCCACGTCGACGACGCACTGGCCGACCGGCACACCAGCGCGCTCGCCGCGGTGGGGCTACCGACGACCTACGACGGCGCGCCGTTCGAGGAGGTGCTCGCGACCATGCGGGTGGACAAGAAGTCACGCGGCGACCAGCTGCGGTTCGTCGTGCTCGACGGGCTCGCGCGACCGCGGATCCTGGCCGGGCCGGACGAGGCCGACCTGCGGGCCGCGTACGACGTGGTCCGCCACGGCGGGGCGATCGGGGCCGGCGCGTGAGCGCGGCGAGCCGGCCGCCGGGCATCCCGGTGCTCGTGCTGAACGGTCCCAACCTCGGGCGCCTCGGTCGCCGGCAGCCCGAGATCTACGGCCGCACGACCCACGACGAGCTCGCGGCGTCGTGCGTGGCGTGGGGCGAGGCGCTCGGCCTCGCGGTCGAGGTGCGCCAGACCAACCACGAGGGCGTGCTCGTCGACTGGCTCAACGCAGCCGCCGACGACGCGGTGCCGGTGGTGCTCAACGCGGCGGCCTGGACGCACTACTCCTACGCCGTGTACGACGCCTGCGCCCAGCTCGTCGCACCGCTCGTCGAGGTGCACCTCTCGGACCCGATGACCCGTCCGGAGACCTGGCGGCACGCGTCCGTGGTGACGCCGCACGCGTCCGCGGTCGTGGCGGGCAAGGGGGTCGACGGCTACCGGGAGGCACTGGAGTTCGTGGCCGCCGCGGTCGCTCGCTAGACTCGCCCGCTGGCGTGCGCTGCGGCGTGCCCGACCCCCTCCACCCGTCGACAGAAGGCTGACCGAGCGCATGGCATCCACGAACGACCTCAAGAACGGCATGGTCCTCAACATCGACGGTCAGCTCTGGGCCGTCGTCGAGTTCCAGCACGTCAAGCCGGGCAAGGGTCCCGCGTTCGTCCGCACCAAGCTGAAGAACGTCGAGTCCAACAAGGTCGTCGACAAGACCTTCAACGCCGGCACGAAGGTCGAGACCGCGACGGTCGACCGCCGCACGATGCAGTACCTCTACAACGACGGCACCAGCTACGTCTTCATGGACACGGGCACGTACGACCAGATCGAGGTCGCGCCCGAGATCGTGGGCGACGCCAAGAACTTCCTCCTGGAGAACCAGGAGGCGATCGTGGCCACCAACGAGGGCCGCGTGCTGTTCATCGAGCTCCCCGCCTCCGTCGAGCTGCTCATCACCTACACCGAGCCGGGCCTGCAGGGCGACCGCTCGACCGGTGGCACGAAGCCGGCGACGCTGGAGACGGGCCACGTCATCAACGTCCCGCTGTTCATCAGCAACGGCGAGAAGGTCAAGGTCGACACCCGCGACTCCTCCTACCTGGGCCGCGTCTCCAGCTGATGGGAGCTCGCACCAAGGCGCGCAAGCGTGCCCTCGACGTGCTCTTCGGTGCGGAGATGCGCGGCGAGGACGCGGTCGAGGCGCTCGACGCCGCCATCGCGGCCGGCGAGGGCCCGGGCAACCCCTACACGGAGGTGCTGGTGCGCGGCGTGCACGAGCACCGCGCCGAGATCGACGGCGTGCTCTCCGCGCGGGCGCAGGGCTGGTCGCTCGAGCGGATGCCCGCCGTGGACCGCAACGTGCTGCGCATCGGGGTGTGGGAGATCCTCCACGCCGACGACGTCGACGCCGCCGTCGCGATCAGCGAGGCGCTGACGCTGGTCGGCGAGCTGTCGACCGACGAGTCCCCGGGCTTCGTCAACGGCGTCCTCGCCTCCGTCGTGCGCGAGCAGCGCCAGGCCTGAGCGACCGCTCCACCGCACGTCCGCCGACCCGGCGCCCCTCCTGGGGCGCCGGGTTCGTCGTACCCGGGGGTGCTCGGCGTTTGTCGGCCCGGGGCCGCGGGTAGGCCGGGCCGGCAGCCGGTGCCCGCGCCGCCGCTCGGGACCGTGGACACGAGGAGGAGCCCGGTGACCCTGCCCGACCCGCACCCCGGCCCGGGGGAGCACACGAGCGAACGGCTCTACACCACCGACGAGCTGGCGGCCTACACCGTCGAGCGCGACCGGGCCGAGGGCCGCCGCCGCGCCGACGTCGCCCCGGAGGGTCCGGCGCCCGTCGACCCAGCCGGGCTCGTGCCGCCACCGCCCGTCGCACCGCCGGTCGCGCCCCCCGTCGCACCGCCTGTCACCTCGCCCGCTGCCCCGCCCGCGGGGTACGGCGCGCTACCGCCGCGCCCCGGGGCCGCGCCGGCCGGGCGCGCGGCGCCGCCGCCGGCCGCAGCGTCGCCGACCGCTGCGCCGGTGCCGGAGGTGCGGCGCTTCATGACCGCGACCGACTTCCTCGACCGGCGGGTGGGGGAGCAGCCGCTCGGTCCGGCGACGTGGGGGTGGCGCGGTCGGGCGCGGCGGTGGTCCGGTGGAATGCTGCGCCCGCAGATGGGGAAGGCCGAGCGGGAGCACGAGCTGCAGCGGCGGGCGGTGCAGCGCGAGTTCGACGGCCCGCGCACCATCGTGTTCCTCAACCCGAAGGGCGGGGCGGCGAAGACGACGGGCGTGCTCATGGCGGGGCACACGTTCGGGACGGTGCGCGGCGGCGGGGTCGTCGCTTGGGACAACAACGAGACGCGCGGGACCCTGGGCATCCGGGCGCTGCGGGGCGAGCACCGCAACACGACGCGCGAGCTGCTCGAGGACCTCGAGCGCTTCAACGACGTCTACCAGGCCCGGATCGGTGACCTCGGTGCGTTCGTGCGCAGCCAGGGGGACGCGCACTTCGACGTGCTGGCCTCCGACGAGCGGGCCGACGTCACCGGCACCATCCGGGCCGACGACTTCCGGGCGGTGCACGCGCTGCTGCAGCGGTTCTACCGCCTGGTCGTCGTGGACACCGGCAACAACCTCCGCGCCGAGAACTGGCTCGCCGCCGCGGAGGCCGCCGACCTCATGGTGGTGACGAGCACGGTGCGGGAGGACACGGGCTACAGCGGCCTGTGGATGCTCGACGCCCTCGCGGACGCGGGCTACACCGACCTCGCGCGCCGTACCGTCACCGTGCTCTCCGACCCCTCGCCCAAGGTGGACCAGCAGCTCGCGGCCGACCTCACCGCGGTGTACGAGCAGCGCACCCGCGCCGTCTTCCGCGTGCCCTACGACCCGGCGCTCGTGTCGGGGTCGGTGGTGCCGTACGGCGAGCTGTCGACCGCCACGCAACGGTCGTGGCTGCGGGCGTGCGCGGCGATGGCGGAGGCGCTCTAGGGGGCTGTGGGCCCTGGCTGGGGGCCTGGCCGTGGACCTGGCGGGGGGCCTGCGCGGAACATCGGCCGGGTGAGCGCCGTTGGGCCGGGTATGCGAGCAGTCGTCTACTCCGAGACCGGTCCGTCCTCCGTCCTGAGCGTCGTCGAGCGCCCCGACCCGCAGCCCGGCCCGGGCGAGGTGCGGGTGCGGGTGGTCCGCGCCGGCGTGAACCCGACCGACTGGAAGTTCCGCGCCGTCATGGGCAGCCCGTTCGACGAGGTCGTCCCCGGCCAGGACGGTGCCGGCGTCGTCGACGCCGTGGGTGACGGCGTGACGGACCTCGCGGTAGGTGACCGCGTCTGGCTCGTGCTCGCCCAGCACCAGCGGCCGGGCGGCACGGCGGCCGAGCTCACCGTGCAGCCGGTCGAGCGCGTCGTACCGCTCCCGGAGGGCGCCTCGTTCGACCTCGGCGCCAGCCTCGGCGTACCGGCCGTCACCGCCCACCGCGCCCTCACCTCCGGTGACGTGCCGCGGCTCGGCCCGGGCACGCTGACCGGTACGACGGTGCTCGTCGCCGGCGGGGCGGGCGCGGTCGGCAACGCCGCCATCCAGCTCGCCGTGTGGTCGGGCGCGACCGTCGTGACGACGGTGAGCAGCCCGGAGAAGGCGGAGCTCGCCCGCGCCGCGGGCGCGCACCACGTCGTCGACTACCGCTCCGAGGACGTCGTCGCGGCGGTGCGCGCGATCGCGCCCGACGGCGTCGACCTCGTCGTCGAGGTGGCCCCGGCGCAGAACAACGGGCTCGACCTGGAGGTCGTGCGCAACCACGGCACCGTGGCCTACTACGCCAACAACGGCGGCGACTCGTTCACCGTGCCGATCCGGGAGACGTTCTCGAAGAACCTGCGCCACCAGGGCGTCCTGCTCTACACGCTCGACCGCGCCCTGCTCGCCACCGCCACCGAGGACGTCTCCGCGGCCGTGGCCGCCGGCGCCCTGCGGGTGGGCGAGGAGGCCGGCGTGCCGCTCCACCACTACTCGCTCGAGGACCTCGCCGCCGCGCACGACGCTGTCGAGGGCGGCGCCGTCGGCAAGGTGCTCGTCGACGTCGCGGAGGCCTGACGCGGTCGCCCGGTCGTGGTCGCGGTGTGAGCGGTAGTCGAGGGCTATCGCTCACACCGCGACGCGCATCAGCCGGCCGTGGGCAGGCCGGTACCGCGGTGGTCGAGGTGGTCGGGCTGCGTTCCGGTGGTTTCGAGGGGTGCTGGCGCACCCACCTCAACCACCGGGGTCGTGGCCCCACACGTGTCGGTGGTTGAGGCGGCCGCGTCAGCGGCCCTCGAAACCACGTCCGGGCGTGCCGGTGGCCGCGCCCGTCGCCGGTGGTTGAGGTGGCCGCGCCCGTCGCGGGTGGTTGAGGTGGCCGCGCCCGTCGCGGGTGGTTGAGGTGGCCGCGCCCGTCGCGGGTGGTTGAGGTGGCCGCGCCCGTCGCGGGTGGTTGAGGTGGCCGCGCCCGTCGCGGGTGGTTGAGGTGGCCGCGCCCGTCGCGGGTGGTTGAGGTGGCCGCGCCCGTCGCGGGCGGTTGAGGTGGCCGCGCCCGTCGCGGGCGGTTGAGGTGGCCGCGCCCGTCGCGGGCGGTTGAGGTGGCCGCGCCCGTCGCGGGCGGTTGAGGTGGCCGCGCCCGTCGCGGGCGGTTGAGGTGGCCGCGCCCGTCGCGGGTGGTTGAGGTGGCCGCGGCTGGTACGTCGGTGGTTGAGGTGGCCGCGGCTGGTACGTCGGTGGTTGAGGTGGCCGCGCCAGCGGCCCTCGAAACCACGCCGGGGCATGCCGGTGGCCCCGACACGGGGCGGTGGCGGGGTCGGCTAGTCGATTGGTGTGGTGCCGGTGGGGTCGACGGCGTACCGGAGCCCGTGGGGGCTGATCCAGAGGTAGGTGCCGAGTGGGTCTCGGTGGTAGCGCCATCGCCGGTCGGGCGGACCACTGCCCGGCGGGCTGGTGCCGGTCGGCGAGGGGTGGGTCTTGACGCGGTGGTGGCCTCGGCAGAGCGGTGCGAGGTTGGCGGTGGAGGTCTGACCTGCGCCCGGTGCTGCGTTCGACCGGTAGGGCTCGATGTGGTCGAGGTCGAGTCCGCGTGCTGGTCGCCCGCAGTAGGGGAACGCGCAGGTGGGTCGGTCGAGCGTGACCCTCTCGGCGATGCGGTCGGGGATCTCGTAGGCGTCGACGGCGACGTGCTCGGCGAGGTCGATGACGGGCTTGACGATGATCTTGGTGTCGGGTGCGCGGCACCAGTCGCGGACCTGGTCGACGGTGATCAGGCTGCGGGTGTTCTCGAGGCGGGCGAGGTCGATCCCGGTGGCGCCGGTGGCCGGGTCGATCCCGGGCCCGTCGCCTTTGCGGTGTGCGGCGATGGCGGCGTCGCTGAGGTGAACGTAGAGCACGACCTGTCGGGCGGGTGTCCGGGTCGAGTCGGCTGCCTTTCCGGCGCCTGCCTTTGCGCCGTAGAGGTCGAGGGCGGTCTGTCGTCGGGCGAGGTCGCCGAGGGCCATGGAGCGGCGGACGTCGAGGTCGGCGTTGCAGCCGGCTGCGGCGAGGTCGGCGGCCACCCGCTGCACGGCGTTCTGGAGGTCGAGGGCGTCGGCGACGTCGAGAGTGCCGTGGACGGGGACGACACCGGTCCACGGTGACGCTGCGTCGACCGGGTCGGTCTCGATGGTGAAGTAACGGCTCGCGTCTGCGTCTGCCCGGTCGAGCTCGGCGTTCTCGGGGTCGAACCGGGCGGTCGCTTCGGCGACGAGGCGTTCGACGGTGGGCATGGTGGCCCGGTGCGCGACGGGGGCGAGGTTGCGGTCGACGAAGTCCGCGGCGTCGGAGGTGAGGCTGCGGGTGAGGGCGGCGATCCTCCGGGCTCGCCACACCGGGAGCGCCCGCTTCTGCGTCGTCGGGTCGGCGCCGGCCAGGACGCGGGCCCAGAGGCGGGGCAGGCGGTGGCGCAGCTCGATGGCGTCACCGACCAGCGAACGCCCTGACGCTACGGAGCGGCCGAGGGCGCCGGAGATCTCGTAGAGGCAGAACTCCGAGACCAGGGGTGCGCCTGGGCCGCCGAGCTCGAGGAACCGGTCCCCGCCGGGGACAGCGTGGGGGTCTTCGTGCCACAGGCCGAGCGGGCCGACGGGGTCGCCGACGGTGCCTTCGGTGTGGGCGTTGGCCCAGTCGGCGACGGCGACGAGGGTCGCGATCTCGGCGGCCATCTGCGCCGCAGCAGCGGCGCGGGCGGTGGCGAGCAGCGCGGTGGTGTCGAGGGCCGGAGGGGCCTCGACGACTGCGGTGCTCGGGTGGTTCATACGGACGACGCTAGGGGTGGGCACCGACATTTTTCGGTCCAGGAACGGTGCCTGGGGAAAGAAGATCTGAGAGATTTCCAGAGCGATCGGATGGGGTCCGCCGGAGAACTCGATCGTGGTTTCGAGGGCCGCTGGCGCGGCCACCTCAACCACCGGCGGCCAGCGCGCGGCCACCTCAACCACCGGTGTGGCGCTCGGCCACCTCAACCACCGGTGTGGCGCTCGGCCACCTCAACCATCGGTGTGGCGCGCGGCCACCTCAACCATCGGTGTGGCGCGCGGCCACCTCAACCACCGGCGGCCAGCGCGCGGCCACTCAACCACCGTCGTACCCCACCCACCTCGACCACCGTCGTACCCCGCCTACCTCGACCACCGGCGTACCCCACCCACCTCGACCACCGTCGTACCCCGCCTACCTCGACCACCGGAGCGGCGTGGCGACGGCCACGTCCCACGGGGCGTCGCACGGCGGCCCGCGGCGGCTCGAGGCTGGTACTGTCTGCGCCGTTCGACATCCTTTAACGAGCCGTCCCGTGAGGCGGAGAAGGAGGTCCGTGCAGGCATGCCTGCCACGACTGACGCCCTGGGCACAGGGGCGGGGGAGACCCCCGAACCGCCCGGCCGCACCGTTCTCGACGCCCGTGACATCGCCCGGGCGCTGACCCGCATCTCCCACGAGATCCTCGAGCGCAACAAGGGCCACGAGGGTCTCGTCCTCCTCGGCATCCCGACGCGCGGCGTCGGTCTCGCGCAGCGCATCGCCGCGCGGATCGCCGACACCGAGGGGGTCGCCGTACCGGTGGGGTCCCTCGACATCACGCTCTACCGCGACGACCTGCGCCGCCACCCGGCGCGCGGGCCGCAGCCGACGGAGGTGCCGCCCGGCGGCATCGACGGCAAGACGGTGGTGCTGGTCGACGACGTGCTCTACTCCGGCCGCACGGTCCGGGCCGCGCTCGACGCGCTCGCCGACCTGGGCCGCCCGGCGGCGGTGCGCCTCGCGGTGCTGGTCGACCGCGGCCACCGCGAGCTCCCGGTGCGCGCCGACCACGTGGGCAAGAACCTGCCCAGCGCGCGCAGCGAGCGCGTAATGGTCCGCCTCACCGAGACCGACGGCCTCGACGTGGTCCGCATCGCCGACCGCGCCGACACCCCCGGCACGACGGCGGCGGAGGGAGCCCGATGAGGAAGCACCTGCTCTCCGCCGAGGACCTCACGGCCGACGACGTCCACACCCTCTTCGCCACGGCCGCCGAGATGCACGACGTGCAGCGGCGCGAGGTCAAGAAGCTGCCGGCCCTGCGCGGCCGCACGGTCATCAACCTGTTCTTCGAGGACTCCACCCGCACGCGGTCGAGCTTCGAGATCGCCGGCAAGTGGCTCTCGGCCGACACCGTCAACATCACGGGCAAGGGCTCCTCGGCCTCCAAGGGCGAGAGCCTGCGCGACACCGTGCTGACGATCGGCTCGATGGGCGTCGACGCGCTCGTCATGCGCCACGGCGCGAGCGGCTCCGCGCAGCAGGTCGCGCAGTGGGTCGACGCGGTCGTCATCAACGCGGGCGACGGCACCCACGAGCACCCGACGCAGGCCCTGCTCGACGCCTACACCCTGATGCGCCGCTTCGGCACGGGCGGCCGCCTCGGCTCGCTGGAGGGCCGCCACGTCGTCATCGTCGGCGACCTCACCCACAGCCGGGTGTTCCGCTCCAACGTCGTGACCCTCACCCGCCTCGGGGCGCGGGTCACCGTCGTCGCGCCGCCGACGCTCATGCCGAGCGGGATCGACGCGTGGAGCCGGGCCGCCGGGTTCGCCACGTCGTACGACCTCGACGAGGTGCTCCCGACGGCCGACGCCGTGATGATGCTGCGCGTCCAGCGCGAGCGGATGAGCGGCGGGTTCTTCCCGACGAGCCGGGAGTACACGGTGGGCTACGGCCTCACCCGCGCCCGCCTCGGCGTCCTCGGTCCCGACGTCCCGATCTGCCACCCCGGCCCGATGAACCGCGGCCTCGAGATCGCCGCCGACGCCGCCGACGCCGCCCAGTCCGCGGTCCTCGAGCAGGTCTCGGCGGGCGTCGCGGTGCGGATGTCGGTGCTCTACCACCTGCTCGCCGGCGAAGGAGTCGCGTGATGACGCACGGCACGGTCCTCATCCAGGGTGCCTCCCTGCTCGGCGAGCGCACCGCCGACGTCCTCGTGGTCGACGGCGTCGTCGCCGAGATCGGTACGCCGGACGCCCCTGCGGGTGCGCGCGTCGTCGACGCCGACGGGCTGGTGCTGCTGCCGGGCCTCGTCGACCTGCACACCCACCTGCGCGAGCCCGGCCGCGAGGACGCGGAGACGGTGCTCACCGGCTCCCGTGCCGCCGCGGTCGGCGGCTACACCGCGGTCCTGGCGATGGCCAACACGAGCCCCGTCACCGACACGGCCGAGGCCGCGGAGCGGGTGCACGACCTCGGGCGCGCCGCCGGGCTGGTCGACGTGCAGCCGGTCGGCGCCGTCACCAAGGGCCTGGCGGGCGAGGAGCTCGCCGAGCTCGGGCTCATGGCCCGCAGCCGCGCCGGCGTCCGGGTCTTCTCCGACGACGGTCGCTGCGTCGCCGACGCCCGCGTCATGCGCCGGGCGCTGGAGTACGTCAAGGCCTTCGGCGGCGTCGTGTCCCAGCACGCCCAGGAGCCGACGCTGGCCGGCCCGACCGCCTGCTGCCACGAGGGCGAGCTGTCCGGCCGCCTCGGCCTGCCCGGCTGGCCCGGTGTCGCCGAGGAGGTCATCGTCGCCCGCGACGTGATGCTCGCCCGCCACACCGGCTCCCGGGTGCACGTCGCCCACGCCTCCACGGCCGGCACCGTCGAGGTGCTGCGGTGGGCGAAGAGCCAGGGGATCGACGTGACGGCGGAGGTCACCCCGCACCACCTGCTCCTCACCACCGACCTGCTCACCGGCTACGACCCGACGTACAAGGTCAACCCGCCGCTGCGCCCCGCCGAGGACGTCGAGGCGCTGCGCGAGGCCCTGGCCGACGGCACGATCGACGCCGTCGCCACCGACCACGCCCCGCACGCGCGCCACGACAAGGAGCACGCGTTCGTCGACGCCGCCTTCGGGATGCTCGGCCTCGAGACCGCCCTCGGCGTCGTCGCCACCACGATGGTGGAGACCGGCCGCATGGGCTGGGCCGATGTCGCCCGCGTCATGTCGACCCGCCCGGCCGAGATCGCCGGGCTGACCGGCCAGGGCCGCCCCCTGGCGGTCGGCGAGCCCGCGAACCTCACCCTCGTCGACCCGGCCACGGCCGTGGTCGTCGACCGCGACGCCTCGGTGTCGCTCTCCCGCAACAACCCCTGGCACGGCCGCTCGCTCACCGCGCGCGTCCGCGCCACCCTCCTGCGCGGCGCCCCCACCGTGCTGGACGGTGCGCTCGTCACGAGCGCCGACGACACGGAAGGAACCCCCGCATGAGCACCCCCGCGCTGCTCGTCCTGGAGGACGGACGCACGTTCCGCGGCGAGGCCTACGGCGCCGAGGGCGAGACCTTCGGCGAGGCGGTCTTCTCGACCGGCATGACCGGCTACCAGGAGACGCTGACGGACCCGTCGTACCACCGCCAGGTCGTCGTCATGACGGCCCCGCACGTCGGCAACACCGGCATGAACGACGAGGACGTCGAGTCGCGCCGCATCTGGGTGGCCGGGTACGTCGTGCGCGACCCCGCCCGCGTGCCGTCCAACTGGCGCAGCGCCCGCAGCCTGGACGACGAGCTGCGCGCCCAGGGCGTCGTCGGCATCAGCGGCGTCGACACCCGCGCCCTGACGCGGCACCTGCGCGAGCGCGGCGCGATGCGCGTCGGCATCTCCACCACCGAGACCGACCCGGCCCGCCTGCTCGAGCGGGTGCGGGCCTCCGGCGAGATGGCCGGCACCGAGCTCGCCGGCGAGGTCTCGACCACGGAGGCGTACGTCGTGCCCGCCGTCGGCGAACGCCGCTTCACCGTCGCCGCGGTCGACCTGGGCATCAAGTCCAACACCCCGCGGATGATGGCCGAGCGTGGCGTCGAGGTGCACGTGCTGCCCGCCACCACCACCATCGACGAGGTCCTCGCCGTCGGCGAGGACGGTCCCGACGGGCTGTTCTTCTCCAACGGCCCCGGCGACCCGGCGGCGACGACGCACCAGATCGAGCTGCTGCAGGAGGCGCTGGGCCGCGACCTGCCCTACTTCGGCATCTGCTTCGGCAACCAGCTCTTCGGCCGCGCGCTCGGCTTCGACACCTTCAAGCTGAAGTACGGCCACCGCGGCATTAACCAGCCGGTGATGGACCGCACGACCGGCAAGGTCGAGGTCACGGCGCACAACCACGGCTTCGCGGTGGACGCCCCGACGGACCGGCCGACGCAGACGCCGTACGGCGTGGCGACGGTCTCCCACGTCTGCCTCAACGACGACGTGGTCGAGGGCCTCGAGCTGCGCGCGCCCGACGCCGAGGGCGGCGCGCTGCGCAGCTTCTCGGTGCAGTACCACCCCGAGGCCGCCGCCGGTCCGCACGACGCGGCGTACCTCTTCGACCGTTTCTGCGAGCTCATGAGCGAGAAGGGGGCGCACCGTGCCCAGGCGTGAGGACATCCGGTCGGTCCTGGTGATCGGCTCCGGGCCCATCGTCATCGGCCAGGCGGCCGAGTTCGACTACTCCGGCACGCAGGCGTGCCGCGTGCTCAAGGCCGAGGGCCTGCGCGTCGTGCTGGTGAACTCCAACCCGGCGACGATCATGACCGACCCCGAGTTCGCCGACGCGACCTACGTCGAGCCCATCACGCCCGAGTACGTCGAGAAGGTGATCGCGAAGGAGCGTCCCGACGCCCTGCTGCCCACCCTCGGCGGCCAGACGGCGCTCAACGCGGCGATCGCGCTGCACGAGAACGGCGTGCTGGAGAAGTACGGCGTCGAGATGATCGGCGCGAGCTTCGAGGCCATCCACCGCGGCGAGAACCGCGAGCAGTTCAACGCGATCGTCGAGAAGGTCGGCGGCGAGGTCGCCCGCAGCTTCGTCTGCCACTCGATGGCCGACTGCGAGTCCGCCGCCGGCGAGCTGGGCTTCCCCGTCGTCGTGCGCCCCTCGTTCACGATGGGCGGCACGGGCTCGGGCATCGCGTACGACGCGACCGACCTGCAGCGCATCGCGGGCGCCGGCCTCGCGGCCAGCCCGACCACCGAGGTGCTCATCGAGGAGTCGATCCTCGGGTGGAAGGAGTACGAGCTGGAGGTGATGCGCGACAAGGCCGACAACGTCGTCATCATCTGCTCGATCGAGAACCTCGACCCGATGGGCGTGCACACCGGCGACTCGATCACCGTCGCGCCGGCGATGACGCTGACCGACCGCGAGTACCAGCGGCTGCGCGACCTGGCCATCGGCATCATCCGTGAGGTCGGGGTCGACACGGGCGGCTGCAACATCCAGTACGCCGTCAACCCCGCCGACGGCCGCATCATCGTCATCGAGATGAACCCGCGCGTCTCGCGCTCCTCGGCGCTGGCGAGCAAGGCCACCGGCTTCCCGATCGCGAAGATCGCCGCGAAGGTCGCCATCGGCTACACCCTCGACGAGATCCCGAACGACATCACCGCCGAGACGCCGGCGAGCTTCGAGCCGACGCTCGACTACGTCGTCGTGAAGGTGCCGCGCTTCGCGTTCGAGAAGTTCCCGGGCGCCGACCGCACCCTGACGACCCACATGAAGTCGGTCGGCGAGGCCATGGCCATCGGGCGCAACTTCACCGAGGCGCTGCAGAAGGCGCTGCGCTCGCTGGAGAGCCCCGACGCGGCGTTCGACTGGAGCCACGCCTGGGTCGACCTCGACAAGGACGCGCTGCTGGAGGAGATCCGCACCCCCACCGACGGGCGCCTGCGCCGGGTGATGGACGCGCTGCGCGCCGGCGCCACCGCCGAGGAGGTCCACGCCGCGACGGCGATCGACCCGTGGTTCGTCGACCAGCTGCTGCTCATCAACGAGATCGCGGGCGAGATCGCCGCGGCCCCGGAGCTCACCGAGACCGTCCTGCGCCGCGCCAAGCGCCACGGCTTCTCCGACGTGCAGGTCGGGCGCATCCGCAACCTCCCCGCGGCCGTCGTCCGCGGCGTCCGGCACGCCCTGGGCGTGCGGCCGGTCTACAAGACGGTCGACACCTGCGCGGCGGAGTTCGCGGCGCGCACGCCCTACCACTACTCGTCGTACGACGAGGAGACCGAGATCGCGCCCCGCGAGCGGCCCGCGGTGCTCATCCTCGGCTCGGGCCCGAACCGCATCGGCCAGGGCATCGAGTTCGACTACTCGTGCGTGCACGCCTCGCTGGCGCTCAGCGCGGCCAAGGACGGCGGCGACCTGCCCGGCGGCGGCTTCGACACGATCATGGTCAACTGCAACCCGGAGACGGTCTCGACCGACTACGACACCTCCGACCGGCTCTACTTCGAGCCGCTGACGCTGGAGGACGTGCTCGAGGTCGTGCACGCCGAGATGGCGGCCGGCCCGGTCGTCGGCGTCATCTGCCAGCTCGGCGGCCAGACGCCGCTCGGCCTGGCCCGGGGCCTCGAGGAGGCGGGCGTGCCGATCGTCGGCACCCAGCCCGCCGCCATCGACCTGGCGGAGGAGCGCGGGGCCTTCGGGCGCGTGCTCGCCGCCGCCGGCCTCACCGCGCCCAAGCACGGCACCGCCACCTCGTTCGCCGAGGCGGGCGCCATCGCGGCCGAGATCGGCTACCCGGTGCTCGTGCGCCCGTCGTACGTGCTGGGCGGTCGCGGCATGGAGATCGTGTACGACGACGCCGCCCTCGAGGCCTACCTCGAGAAGTACGTCGCGGCCGGCCTCATCAGCGCCGAGGCGCCCGTGCTCGTCGACCGGTTCCTCGACGACGCCGTGGAGATCGACGTCGACGCGCTCTTCGACGGCGAGACCCTCTTCCTCGGCGGCGTGATGGAGCACATCGAGGAGGCCGGCATCCACTCCGGCGACTCCTCCTGCGCCCTGCCGCCCATCACGCTCGGCGCCCGGGAGATCGGGCGCATCCGCGCGGCCACCGAGGCCATCGCGCGGGGCGTGGGGGTCAAGGGCCTCATCAACATCCAGTTCGCGCTCGGCTCCGACATCCTCTACGTGCTCGAGGCCAACCCCCGGGCCTCGCGGACGGTGCCGTTCGTGTCGAAGGCGACCGCCACGCCGCTCGCCAAGGCCGCGGCCCGCATCATGCTCGGCGAGACCGTCGGCGACCTGCGGGCGGCCGGGGTGCTGCCCGCGACGGGCGACGGCGGCACGCTGCCCGACGGCTGCCCCATCGCGGTCAAGGAGGCCGTGATGCCCTTCAACCGCTTCCGCGCCCCCGACGGTGCCCCCGTCGACACGGTGCTCGGGCCGGAGATGAAGTCGACCGGCGAGGTCATGGGCTTCGACGGCGACTTCGGCACTGCGTTCTCCAAGTCGCAGGCCGCCGCCTTCGGGTCGCTGCCGACCAGCGGCAAGGTCTTCGTCTCGATGGCCAACCGCGACAAGCGGGCCATGATCTTCCCGGTCAAGGTGCTGTCCGACCTCGGCTTCGAGATCGTCGCCACCCAGGGCACCGCGGAGGTCCTGCGCCGCAACGGCGTCGCGGTCACCGTCGTGCGCAAGCACCACGAGGGCCCCGGGCCGGACGGCGAGCGCACCACCGTGCAGCTCATCGACGACGGCGAGATCGGCCTCATCGTCAACACGCCGTACGGCGCGGCCGGCGCCCCCGGCGAGGTCGGGGCGCCGACCACCGGCACCGGCGGCCAGGTGCGGCTCGACGGCTACGAGATCCGCACCGCGGCGATCAAGGCGAACGTCCCCTGCATCACCACGGTCCAGGGGCTCGGCGCGGCGGTCCAGGGCATCGAGGCGCTGCGCCGCGGCGACATCGGCGTGCGCAGCCTGCAGGACTGGGCGCACGTGCTGCGGGCCGGGGCCTGAGCGGGTGGGCACCTACGACCGGTTCTTCCGCCACGTCCTGACGCGGACGGACCCGGAGGCGGCGCACCACGCCTCCTTCCGGGCCATCCGGGCGGCGGCGCCCGGCCTGCGGGCGGCGCGGGTCGCGCCGGCGGCCACGGCGCCCGTGCACGTGATGGGCCTGCGCTTCCCGCACCGCTTCGGGCTCGCGGCCGGGTTCGACAAGAACGCGGTCGGCATCGACGCGCTGGCCGCCCTCGGGTTCGGCCACGTCGAGATCGGCACCGTCACGGCGCTGGCGCAGCCGGGCAACCCCCGCCCGCGCCTGTTCCGGCTGCCCGCCGACCGGGCGGTCGTCAACCGGATGGGCTTCAACAACGACGGCGCCGTCGCCGTGGCCCAGCGCCTCGCGCTGCGGGCGGACCGCATCGAGCGCTCCGGCCGCCGCCCCGAGGTCGTGCTCGGCGTCAACATCGGCAAGTCGAAGGTCGTGCCGGAGGACGACGAGACCGCCGTGCTGCGCGACTACACGACGAGCACGCGCCTGCTGGCGCCGTACGCCGACTACCTCGTCGTCAACGTCTCCTCGCCCAACACGCCCGGCCTGCGCTCGCTGCAGGCCGTCGAGCGGCTCGCCCCGCTGCTGGCCGCCGTGCGGGAGAACGCCGACGCGGTGCGGGCCGAGCGCCGGGTGCCGCTGCTGGTGAAGATCGCCCCCGACCTGGCCGACGCCGACGTGCTCGCGGTCGCCGACCTGGCGATGGACCAGCGCCTCGACGGCGTCATCGCCACCAACACCACCGTGCGCCGCGACGGCCTGCGCACCCCCGCCGCGGAGGTCGAGGCCATCGGCGCCGGCGGGCTCTCCGGCGCGCCCGTCGCCGCCCGCTCCCGCGAGGTGCTCGCCCTGCTGCGCGAGCGGCTCGACGGACCCGCGCTCGTGTCCGTCGGCGGGGTGGACGGCCCCGCCGAGGCGCTCGCCCGCGTCCGGGCCGGCGCCGACCTGGTGCAGGCCTACTCGGCCTTCGTCTACGAGGGCCCGTTCTTCGCGCGCCGCGTGGCGCAGGAGCTCACGACGCACGACGGGAGCACCCGATGACGCCGTTCGGCGCCCGCCTCGCCGCCGCGACCGCCGAGCGCGGCCCGCTCTGCGCCGGGATCGACCCGCACCCCGGCCTCCTGGCCGCCTGGGGCCTCGACGCGACCCCGGCCGGGCTGGAGCGGTTCGCCCGGACCGCGGCGGAGGCGCTGGGCCCCGTGTGCTCGGTCGTGAAGCCGCAGTCGGCCTTCTTCGAGCGGTTCGGCAGCGCGGGCATCGCCACGCTGGAGCGGACCGTCGCCGACCTGCGGGCGGCCGGCGCGCTCGTGCTCCTCGACGTGAAGCGCGGCGACATCGGCTCCACCTCGCAGGCCTACGCGGACGCCTACCTCGACCCGTCGTCGCCGCTGGCGGTGGACGCGATCACGGCGAGCCCGTTCCTCGGCTTCGGGTCGCTGGCGCCGATGGTCGACACGGCCCGGCGCCACGGCGGGGGGCTGTTCGTCCTGGCGCTCACCTCGAACCCGGAGGCGCCCGCCGTGCAGTCGGCCCGCCGGGAGGGCCGCTCCGTGGCCGCCGAGGTGCTCGACGAGCTGCGGGCGCTCAACGCCGGCGCCGACCCGCTGGGGTCGTTCGGGGCCGTCGTGGGCGCCACGATCGCCGGCGTGGACGCGTCGGCGGGGGAGTCGCTGGACATCGGCGGACCGCTGCTGGCGCCCGGTGTGGGGGCGCAGGGCGGCACTCTGGAGGACGTGCGCCGGATCTTCGGCGACCAGGCCCGCCACGTGCTCCCCAGCTCCTCGCGCGAGGTGCTGGGGGCGGGGCCCGCCGTACCCGCGGTGCGCGAGGCGGCGCTGCGCTCCAACGCCGCGTTCCGCGCCCTGCTCGACTCCTGACGAGCCGGGCGCCCGTCGGACCGCGGCGATTGCCTCCTGCGCGACGGCGTGGCTAGATTGGCCCGTCGTCTCCCCCCATGCCTAGTCGAGGACTGCCCGTGGCCCTGCCCCCCCTCACCCCCGAACAACGTCAGGCCGCGCTCGCGAAGGCAGCGGCCTCGCGGCGGGAGCGGGCGGAGGTCAAGAACCGGCTGAAGACCGCCGGCGCCTCGATCTCGGAGGTGCTGGGCGACCGGGGGAGCAACGAGGTCATCGCGAAGATGCGCGTCTTCGACCTGCTGCAGTCCATGCCGGGCGTCGGCAAGGTGCGCGCGAAGCAGATCATGGAGCGCCTGCAGATCGCGGAGAGCCGCCGCGTGCGCGGCCTGGGCGCCAAGCAGGTCGCCGCCCTCGAGGCCGAGTTCGGCCCACGTGGCTGACCGCTCGCGCCTCGTCGTGCTCGCCGGCCCCACGGCCGTCGGGAAGGGCACCGTCGCCGCCGCGGTGCGCGCCAACCACCCGGAGGTGTGGATCTCCGTCTCGGCGACCACCCGCCGGCCGCGGCCCGGGGAGGTCGACGGCGTGCACTACCGGTTCGTCTCCGACGAGGAGTTCGACCGCATGGTGGCCGACGACGACCTGCTGGAGTGGGCCGTGGTCCACAAGGCGGCCCGCTACGGCACCCCGCGCCGCCCGGTCGAGGAGGCGCTGGCCGCCGGCCGGCCCGCGATGCTCGAGATCGACCTGCAGGGCGCGCGCCAGGTGCGGCGCACGATGCCCGACGCGCTCTTCGTGTTCCTCAAGCCCCCGAGCTGGGAGGAGCTGGTCCGCCGGCTCGTCGGGCGGGGCACCGAGACGGCCGAGGAGCGCGAGCGTCGGCTCGAGACGGCGCGCGAGGAGCTGGCCGCCGAGCACGAGTTCGACGTGACGGTCGTGAACCACGAAGTTCCTGCTGCGGCGCAGGAGTTGGTAGCCTTGATGGGTGCGCCCGCTCGGGCGCGCTGAAACACCCCCGATCACCTGTGAGGCTGCTGCGTGTCTGCCCCTGAAATCGCCGCCGTGGGCGTGACCAACCCGCCCATCGACGACCTGCTGACGAAGACGGACAGCAAGTACCAGCTGGTCCTCTACAGCGCCAAGCGCGCGCGGCAGATCAACGCCTACTACTCCCAGCTCGGCGAGGGCCTGCTGGAGTACGTCGGTCCGCTGGTCGACACCCACGTGCAGGAGAAGCCCCTCTCCATCGCGCTGCGCGAGATCAACGAGGACCTGCTGACCTGCGAGGACGTCGACCCGGCCGAGCTGGAGGCGGAGGAGGCAGCGGCGAAGACCGCTGCCGTCGAGTCGCCGTTCGGCGCCGAGTGACCTGAGCACCACGCTCACCACCCCGATGCCGTCCCCCGACCCGAGCGCACCCGTGGCCCGTCCGCGCGTGGTGCTCGGGGTGGGGGGCGGCATCGCGGCGTACAAGGCCTGCGAGGTCCTGCGCCGCTTCACCGAGTCGGGCCACGACGTGACGGCGGTCCCGACCGCCGCCGCGCTCGAGTTCGTCGGCGCGCCGACCTGGGCGGCCCTCTCGGGCAAGCCCGTCGCGAGCGACGTGTGGTCCGGCGTGCACGAGGTGCCCCACGTGCGGATCGGCAAGACCGCCGACCTCGTCGTCGTCGCCCCGGCCACCGCCGACCTGATGGCGAAGGCCGCGCACGGCCTGGCCGACGACCTGCTCACCAACACCCTGCTCACCGCCCGGTGCCCGATCGTCATGGTCCCCGCGATGCACACGGAGATGTGGGAGCACCCCGCGACGGTCGCCAACGTCGCCACGCTGCGCTCCCGCGGGATCCTCGTCGTCGAGCCCGCCGAGGGCCGGCTCACCGGCAAGGACACCGGCAAGGGCCGCCTGCCGGACCCGTCGGAGATCTTCGAGGTGGCCTCCGACGTGCTGGCCCGCTCGCTGGCGGGCGGCACCGGCCCCGACCTCGCCGGGCGCCGCGTGGTCGTCTCGGCCGGCGGCACGCGGGAGTACCTCGACCCCGTCCGCTTCCTCGGCAACCGCTCCTCGGGGCGCCAGGGCCACGCGCTGGCGCGGGCCGCGCTCGCCCGCGGCGCGGAGGTCGTGCTCGTCGCGGCCAACGTGGACCTGCCCGACCCCGCGGGGGCGCGCGTCGTACGGGTGGAGACCACCGCGCAGCTCGCCGCGGCGATGACGGCCGAGGCGAAGGGCGCCGACGCCGTCGTCATGGCCGCCGCGCCCGCCGACTTCCGGCCCGCCGCCTTCAGCGACGCCAAGATCAAGAAGCTCGCCGACGGCTCGGCGGCGCCGCTCGAGCTCGTGCAGAACGCCGACATCCTCGCGGGCCTCTCCCACGAGCGCCCCGCGCCGGGCATCGTGGTCGTCGGGTTCGCCGCGGAGACCGGAGACGCGACCGGCTCGGTGCTCGAGCTCGGGCGCCAGAAGCTGGCCCGCAAGGGCTGCGACCTGCTGGTCGTCAACGACGTCAGCGGGGGAGCGGTGTTCGGCAGCACCGACAACGAGGCCGTCATCCTCGGCGCCGACGGCACCGCGGTCGAGGTGCCCCGCGCGGCGAAGGGCGTCCTCGCCCACGCCATCTGGGACCAGGTCGTCCCGCTCCTGCCCGCCCGCGGCTGAACCGCCCGGCTGTCCACGTCCCGGGACGGCGCGCCGGATTCCGGTCGCCCTCCGCCCCCCGACTATGGTTTCGGCGGGGCGCAGCCGTGCGTTCCGAACGCCTCGTCGAGTGGGAGTGAGCGAACGTGCCTGGACGTCTCTTCACGTCGGAGTCCGTGACCGAGGGTCACCCGGACAAGATCGCTGACCAGATCAGCGACACCGTGCTGGACTACCTGCTCGCGAACGACGGGGACACGGCCAACCTCCGCGTCGCCGTGGAGACGCTCCTGACCACCGGCCTCGTCGTCGTGGCGGGCGAGGTGCGCACCAACGCGTACGCCCCCGTCGCCGAGCTCGTGCGCCGCAAGATCCTCGAGATCGGCTACGACTCCTCCGACAAGGGCTTCGACGGCTCCTCCTGCGGCGTCCAGGTCGCGATCGGCGGCCAGTCCGCCGACATCGCGCAGGGCGTCGACGACGGTCACGAGGCGCGCGTCGGCTCCTCCGACGACGAGCTCGACAAGCAGGGTGCCGGCGACCAGGGGCTCATGTTCGGCTACGCCAGCGACGACACCCCCGAGCTGATGCCGCTGCCGATCACCATCGCGCACCGCCTCTCCGAGCGCCTCTCGACCGTGCGCAAGGACGGCACGCTGGGCTACCTGCGTCCCGACGGCAAGACGCAGGTCACGATCGAGTACGACGAGGACGACCGCCCGGTGCGCATCGACACCGTCGTGCTCTCCACGCAGCACGCCGACGGCATCGACCTGGCGACCCAGCTCGAGCCCGACATCCAGCAGCACGTCATCGAGCCGGTGCTCGCGCAGTTCGACATCCCCTCGGACGGCTACCGCCTGCTGGTGAACCCGACCGGCAAGTTCGTCGTCGGCGGCCCCATGGGCGACGCCGGCCTGACCGGCCGCAAGATCATCGTCGACACCTACGGCGGCATGGCCCGCCACGGCGGCGGCGCCTTCTCGGGCAAGGACCCGTCGAAGGTCGACCGCTCCGCGGCGTACGCGATGCGCTGGGTGGCCAAGAACATCGTCGCGGCCGGCCTGGCCCGGCGGGCCGAGGCGCAGGTCGCCTACGCGATCGGCAAGGCCCACCCGGTCGGCGTGTTCATCCAGACGTTCGGCACCGGCGTGGTCTCCGACGAGGTCATCCAGAAGGCCGTGCTCGAGGTCTTCGACCTGCGCCCCGCGGCGATCATCCGCGACCTCGACCTGCTGCGTCCGATCTACTCGCTGACCTCGGCGTACGGCCACTTCGGCCGCGAGCTGCCCGAGTTCACGTGGGAGCGCACCGACCGCGCCGACGCGCTGCGCGCCGCCGCGGGCGTCTGATCCCGTAGCCGAGGCGGCTGTGGACGGCGGCGGGGGCGACGGCTGCGGGGGTCACTCCGCGTACGGCGGGCCCTCCCCGTGGTCGGAGGCGGGCCGCGTCCCCGGGGTCCACGTCGAGGACCTCCACGACGTCCCGGCCCGCAGCGCCCAGCACCTCGTCGCGCACGTGCGCGACGGCGCGGCCGTCCCCTGGCTGGGCCTGGAGGTCGCCGCGTTCGCCCGGCACCCCGAGGTGCAGGACGCGCTCGACCCGCGGCGCCGCTGGCGGCGGCCGGCCGACGCGTTGCCGGCGGGTGCGCTCGTCGCGCTGACCCTCGTCGCCGTGCTCGGCGTCGCGGTGGCCGTGGTCCTGCTCGGCTCCGAGGCCGGGTACGGCGCACCCTCCCCGGCGACCACCGACCGGGTCGCGGGGGTGGCGGCAGTCGTCACGCTCGTCGCCCTGGTGGCGCGGTGGGCGAGCTGGCTCGTCACCCGCCTCCGCGGACGCCGCCCGGTGGCCACCGACCTGTGGGTGCTCCTCGGCGTGGTGCTGGCGGTCCACGGGACCACCACGCTCGGCTGGCTCGTCACCACGGGCCGGTGGGCACCCGAGGTGGCCGTGCCGACCGTCGCCGCCGTGGCGGTCGCCGGGCTCGCCGTCGTGGTGGCCGTGGTCGCGCAGCGGGTCGCGCCGTACCCGGACGCGGCCCCCGCGGGGGCCGGCGGCGACCCCGTGGCGCTCGCCGCCGCGCTGCCGGCCGCGGAGCGCGAGCGGGTGGCGCGCGACCTGGCCCGGGCCCTCGACGTCGTCGAGCGGCGGGGCCTCGCTGCGCCCGACGCGGTCGCCCGCGCCCGCACCGCCGCGCCGGGGGCGCTGGCACCGACCGCCCAGAGGAGCGCCCGGCGCGCCCGCCGGCAGGGTGCCCGCCGCCAGGACTGAGGCCCCCCGCACCGGTCGTCGGTGCGACCCGGTAGACCTTCTCCCGTGACCACGCCCGACGCCCCGGAGCCGGAGCAGCCCTCGCTGCTGCCGGAGCTGCGCGGCGCCGTCCGCGGGGCGGTGCGGGAGGCCCGGGCCGAGACGGCGGCCGCCGCGGCGAAGCGCCGCAAGGCCGTGGAGCCGGCGGAGGTCGACCCCGTCGCGGAGGTCCTGGTGGACGTCCCGCTGGCCCACCTGGACCGGCCGTTCGACTACCTGGTGCCCGCCGCGATGGCGGAGACCGCGCTGCCCGGCGTGCGGGTGAAGGTGCGGTTCGCGGGGCAGGACGTCGACGGCTTCGTCGTCGCCCGGCGCGCGGCCTCCGACCACCCGCGGCTCCAGCCGCTGCGCCGGGTCGTGAGTGCCGAGCCCGTGCTGCACGCCGACGTCGCCGAGCTCTCCGCGCGGGTGGCGCGGCGCTACGCGGGCTCGCGCGCCGACGTGCTCCGCCTGGCCGTGCCCCCGCGGCACGCGACGACCGAGAAGGCCGCGCCCGTGGCCGCCGCGACGCCGCCTGCCCCCGCGGCCGTCCGGGCCGCCGCCGCCGAGGCGTGGGGGGAGCACGAGCACGGGGCGGCGTTCTGCGAGCACCTGGCGCGCGGCGAGGCCGTGCGCGCCGTCTGGTCGGCGCCGCCGGCCACCGACTGGCCGCGGCTGGTCGCGCTCGCCGCCGCGACGGCGTACGCCGCGGGCCGGGGGGTGCTCGTCTGCGTGCCCGACGGCAAGGACGTCGACCGCGTCGACGCCGCCCTCACCGCGGTCCTGGGGGAGGGCCACCACGTGGGGCTGCGCGCCGACGCGGGCCCGGCGGCGCGGTACCGGGACTTCCTCGCCGTGAGCCGCGGCGCCCGCCGCGTGGTGGTGGGCACCCGGGGCGCGATCTGGGCCCCGGTGGCCGACCTCGGGCTCGTGGTCGTGTGGGACGACGGGGACGACCTGCACGCGGAGCCGCGGGCGCCGTACCCCCACGTGCGCGAGGTCGCGGTGCTGCGGGCCGAGCAGAGCGGGGCGGCGGCGCTGCTGGGCGGCCACGCCTGCTCGGTCGAGGCGCGCCAGCTGCTGACCGAGGGGTGGGCGGCGCCGATCGCCCTGCCCCGGGCGGTGCTGCGGGAGCGGGTCCGGGTGCGCGTGGCCGGGGCGACCGACCGCGAGCTCGAGCGCGACCCGTACGCCCGCACCACCCGGCTGCCGACCGCCGCGCGCGACGCCCTCCGGGCGGGGCTCGAGTCCGGCCCCGTGCTGGTGCAGACCCCGCGGTCGGGCTACGCCGCGAGCCTGGCGTGCGAGCGGTGCCGCACCCCGGCGCGCTGCACGCGGTGCACCGGCCCCCTGCAGCTGCGCACCGCCACCGAGCCGCCCGCCTGCCGCTGGTGCGGCACCGAGGCGCCGCAGTGGGCGTGCGGCACCTGCGGGCACCGCGGGCTGCGCGCGCCGGTGCTGGGGGAGACCCGCACGGCCGAGGAGCTGGGCCGGGCGTTCCCGGCGGTGCCGGTGCGCACCTCGGCGGGCGACCGCGTGCTCGCGACGGTGCCGGCGACCCCGGCGCTCGTCGTGGCCACGCCGGGCGCCGAGCCCGCCGCCGAGGGCGGGTACGCCGCCGTCGTGCTGCTCGACACGTGGCTGGCGCTGGCCCGCGTCGACCTGCGGACGGGGGAGGAGGCCCTGCGGCGCTGGATGAACGCCGCGGCCCTCGTGCGCCCCGGCGCGGAGGTCGTGGCCGTGGGCGACCCGGCCGAGCCGGTGCTGCAGGCCCTCGTGCGCTGGGACCCGGCGGGGTACGCCGACCGCGAGGCCGCCGACCGCGTCTCCGCCCGACTGCCCCCGGGCACGCGTCTGGCGAGCGTGACCGGGGAGCCGGACGCGGTCGAGGTGTTCCTGGAGCACCTGCAGGTGCCGCCGCCGGTCGAGGTGCTCGGTCCGGTGCCGGTTCCGGTCGCACCCCGCGGCGGACCGGTGGAGGACCCCGAGGTCCGGGCGGTCGTGCGGGTGCCGCTCGCGGCGAGCCGGGCCCTGGAGGACGCGTTGGGCGCCGCCGTGCGGGAGCGCTCGGCCCGCAAGCTGGCCGCCGTACGGGTGCAGGTCGACCCGCCGTCGCTCTGACCTCCCCCACGGGCCAGAGCGACGGGGGCCCGTCAGTCGCCGACGGCGTCGACGCCGCGGCGCACGACGAGCGGGTCGGGCTCGCCGACCACGTCGTGGTCCTTCCCGTCGTACTCGACGGTGGACAGGAAGTGGCGCATGGCCTCGAGCCGGGCGCGCTTCTTGTCGTTGGACTTGATGGTCGTCCAGGGGGCGACGTCGGTGTCGGTGCGCAGGAGCATCGCCTCCTTGGCCGCCGTGTAGGCGTCCCACCGGTCCAGCGACTGCAGGTCCATCGGCGAGAGCTTCCACTGCCGCACGGGGTCGACCTGGCGGATGATGAAGCGCGTGCGCTGCTCCGACTGCGTCACGGAGAACCAGAACTTCGTCAGGTGCACGCCGCTCTCCGCGAGCATCTGCTCGAAGAGCGGCGCCTGGCGCATGAAGAGCTCGTACTCCTCGTCGGTGGCGAAGCCCATGACGCGCTCGACGCCGGCGCGGTTGTACCAGCTGCGGTCGAAGAGCACGAGCTCGCCGGCGGTGGGCAGGTGCTGCACGTAGCGCTGGAAGTACCACTGCTGCTGCTCGCGGTCGCTGGGCTTGCCCAGCGCGACCGTGCGGGCGTGGCGCGGGTTGAGGTGCTCCATGAAGCGCTTGATCGTGCCGCCCTTGCCGGCGGCGTCGCGGCCCTCGAAGACGATGACGTGCTTGGCGCCGGTCGCTCCCTGCCAGCGCTGGAACTTCAACAGCTGGACCTGCAGCGCGTACTTCTGCTCGTCGTAGGTCTCGCGGCTCAGGCGCTCGTCGTACGGGTAGTTCTCCCGCCAGGTGTCGACGGCGCGCCCCTGCGGGTCGATGAGGACCGGGTCGTCGTCGTGGTCCGCCCCGAGGGCGTAGCCCTCCACCTGCAGGCGGTCGATGTAGGCCCGGACGTCGTCCAGCACCTCGCGCTTCACCACCGGTGTCCTCTTCCTCTCGTCGATGTCCCGCGCGCCCCTCCGCGCGGCCCGCGCACGCTAGGGGCGGGCGGTGAACGGTCGGTGTCCGGTGGGTGGCCCGGTGGGTGGCCGGGGCGGGTGCGGCGGGCTCCTACACTGGTCCGGTGGCGATCCAACCCATCCGGCTCTTCGGTGACCCCGTCCTGCGCCGCCGCGCGAACGAGGTCACCGACTTCGACCGCGAGCTGCGCACTCTCGTGCAGGACCTGACCGACACGATGCTCGACGCCCCCGGCGCCGGCCTGGCCGCGCCGCAGATCGGCGTCAGCGCGCGAGTGTTCACCTGGAACGTCGACGGCGAGCTCGGCCACCTGGTCAACCCGACGCTCGAGCTCTCGGAGGAGGAGCAGCTCGACCTCGAGGGCTGCCTGTCCCTGCCCGAGCTGACCTACGAGTGCCGCCGGGCGCTGTCGGTGGTGGCGCACGGCTTCGACATGTACGGCGAGCCCGTCACCGTCCGCGGCTCCGACTTCCTGGCGCGCGCGATCCAGCACGAGACCGACCACCTCGACGGCGTGCTCTTCATCGACAAGCTGGACGCCGAGGCGCGCAAGGCCGCGATGAAGGAGATCCGCGAGTCCGAGTGGTTCGGGCTGGAGAAGCCCACCGTGAAGGTCTCGCCCCACCCGACCGGCCCCTTCGGTCGCTGACGCACGCCCCACCCCCGCCCGTCCCGCCCGTCCCACCCCGACCCGAACCAGGAGCACCCCCCGCCCCATGCGCGTCGTCTTCGCCGGCACCCCCGAGGTCGCCGTCCCCGCCCTCAACGCCATCGCCGAGTCGGCGCACGAGCTGGTCGGGGTGGTGACGCGTCCCGACGCCCCGTCGGGCCGGGGTCGCAAGCTGGTCGCGAGCCCCGTCGCGCAGCGGGCCGAGGAGCTGGGCGTGCCCGTGCTGAAGCCGGAGCACCCCCGCGACCCCGAGTTCCAGGCGGAGCTCGCGGCGCTGCGGCCCGACGCCTGCCCGGTGGTCGCGTACGGCGCCCTGCTGCCCCAGTCGGCGCTCGACCTGGTGCCGCACGGCTGGATCAACCTGCACTTCTCGGTGCTCCCCTCGTGGCGCGGCGCCGCCCCGGTGCAGCACGCCGTGTGGGCCGGTGACGAGGTCACGGGCGCGACGACGTTCCGCATCGTCAAGGCCCTCGACGCCGGGCCCACGTTCGGGGTGATGACGGAGCGGATCCGTCCCGACGACACCTCCGGAGACCTGCTGGCGCGCCTCGCCGAGGGGGGCGCGGGCCTGCTCGTCGCGACGCTCGACGGCATCGAGGACGGCTCGCTCGTGGCGCGCGAGCAGCCCGAGGACGGGGTGTCCTTCGCGCCGAAGATCGTCGTCGAGGACGCCCAGGTCGACTGGACCGAGCCCGCCGTCGCCGTGGACCGTCGCGTCCGCGCGTGCACCCCGGCGCCCGGCGCATGGTCGACCCAGCTCGTCGACGGCGAGTCGCAGCGCATCAAGATCGGGCCCGTCGTGATCGACGCCGAGCGTCCCGCGCTGGCGCCGGGCGAGCTCGAGGTGACCAAGAACGCCGTGTACGTCGGCACCGGCACCCACCCGGTGCGCCTCGGCGAGGTCAAGGCGTTCGGCAAGAAGCAGATGGCGGCGGCCGACTGGGCCCGCGGGGTGCGCCTGGAGTCCGGCGCCCGGTTCGGGGTCTGAGCGCCGTGGCCTCCGGTGCCGCGGGGCCCGGTTCCCCGGCGTCGCCCGACGACGACCGTCCGGCGACCGCGGACGACGTGCACGAGCTCTGCCTCGCCCTGCCGCACGTCACCTACGGCACCTCGTGGGGCGACATGCCCACCTACCTCGTCTCCGACCCGGCGACCAAGGCGAGGCCGCGTGGCTTCTGCATCCGCCGACGGCCCGACCCGACGGCGGTCGACCCCGCCACGGGCACGCCGTACGAGGACCTGCTCGTGCTCTGGGCCGCCGACCAGGGGGCGAAGGCGGCGCTCGTCGAGGCCGACGGGCCGTTCTTCACCGTGCCCCACCTCGACGGCCACGACAGCCTGCTGGTGCAGGAGTCGCGGCTGGGGGAGATCACCCGCGGCGAGCTGCGCGAGGTGCTGACCGAGTCGTGGCTGCGCCTCGCCCCGGCGAAGCTGGCGCGGGCGTTCACGGCGGCCGTCGGGTCCGACGAGCCTGTCGGGCTCGACCGGCTCGACCGGCTCGACCGGACGGGGGCTCCCCGTGGCTGACCCCCGACGCCGTCCGGCGCGCGGCCGCGGGGGAGCTCCCCGCGCAGGCGGGCGACCCCCGGCGGCGCGGCGCTCCGCCGACCCGGCCCGGCTCGCGGCGTACGACGTGCTCGTCGCCGTGCGCGTCGAGGGTGCGTACGCCAACCTGGTGCTGCCCGACGTGCTGCGCAAGCACGGGCTGAGCGGGCGCGACGCCGGCTTCGCGACCGAGCTCGCGGCGGGCACGTTGCGCCGGCAGGGCACGTACGACGCCGTCGTCGCCGCCTGCGTCGACCGGCCGCTGGCGAAGGTCGAGGCCAAGGTGCTCGACGCGCTGCGCCTCGGCGCGCACCAGCTGCTGTCGATGCGGGTGCCGGCCCACGCGGCCATCTCGACGACCGTCGACCTCGTCCGCGCCCGCGTCGGGCAGGGCCCGGCCGGCTTCACCAACGCGGTGCTGCGACGCGTCGCCGAGCACGACCTGGCGGGCTGGGTGCGGCGCGTCGCCCCCGACCCGACGGCCGACCCCGTGGGTTTCGCGGCCATCGCGCACAGTCACCCGCGCTGGGTCGTGGCGGCGCTGGTGGACAGCCTCGAGCGCTCGGGGCGGCCCGACGATCTCGACGCGCTGCTGAGCGCCGACAACCTCGCACCCGGCGTCACCCTCGTCGCCCGCCCAGGCCGGATCGGGCGGGACGAGCTGGTCGAGCAGACCGGGGGCGCGGCCACCGAGCTGTCGCCGTACGGGGTCGCGCTGCCCGGCGGCGACCCCGGCGACCTCGCCGCCGTCACCGCCCGCGACGCCGGCGTGCAGGACGAGGGGTCGCAGCTGGTGGCCGTGGCGCTCGCCGCGGCCGCCGTCGACGGACGGGACGAGCGCTGGCTCGACCTCTGCGCCGGGCCCGGCGGCAAGGCTGCCCTGCTCGCGGCGCTCGCAGGCTCCCGCGGTGCCCGGCTCGTGGCGAACGAGGCGCAGGAGCACCGCACCGAGCTGGTACGACGCGCCCTCTCCCTCCCCGACGGCACGCTCGCGCCGGGGGTCGAGGCGGTCGTCACCGGCGACGGCACCGCCCCGGAGTGGGCGCCGGGCTCCTTCGACCGCGTGCTCGTGGACGCGCCGTGCTCCGGCCTCGGCGCCCTGCGCCGGCGCCCGGAGTCGCGGTGGCGCCGTCAGCCGTCGGACCTGCGGGACCTGGTGCCGCTGCAGGAGCGGCTCCTCGACGCGGCCCTCACCCTGACGCGGCCCGGTGGTGTCGTGGTCTACGCGACCTGCTCGCCCGTGCCCGCCGAGACCGTCGAGGTCGTCGAGGTCGTCCTGGGTCGCCGCGACGACGTCGTGGCCGAGGACGCCACCGCCCTGCTCCCCGACGTGACCTCCGCTCGTGGACCGGCGCTGGTCGACGGCACCCCCACCGTGCAGCTGTGGCCGCACGAGCACCGCACCGACGCCATGTTCGTCGCCCTGCTGCGCCGCCGCTGAGCGGGATGCGGCGGCGCTGCGGCAAGCGCCAAGTCGCGGTACGAGCGGTAGTCGAGGGCTATCGCTCCTACCGCGACCCCGACTCGGGGTGGGGGGCCGGTACGCCGCGGGTCGAGGCGGCAGCGCCGCGCGCTGGGTGTCGGTGGTCGAGGTGGCCGCAGCCGCGCCGGTGGTCGAGGTGGCCGCGCCGGGCTCCGGCGGTCGTCATGTCCGCGTTGGCTTCCGGTGGTTGAGGTGGTCGCGCTGCGTTCCGGTGGTTGAGGTGGCCGGGCTGCGTTCCGGTGGTTGAGGTGGCCGGGCTGCGTTCCGGTGGTTGAGGTGGCCGCGTCAGCGGCCCTCGAAACCACGCCTGGGCATGCCGGTGGCCCCGACACGGTGGTGGCAGGGTCGGCGGTGATGGGCGTTGCTAGTCGAGTGGTGTCGTTCCGGTGGGGTCGACGGCGTACTTGAGCCCGTGCGGGCTGGTCCAGAGGTAGGTGCCGAGCGGGTCCCGGTGGTAGCGCCATCGCCGGTCGGGTGGGTCCCAGCCCGGCGGGTCCGGGTCGCCGGAGTGGCGCGGTGGGCTGGATCCGGTCGGAGAGGGGTGGGTCTTGACGCGGTGGTGGCCGCGGCACAGCGGGGCGAGGTTGGCGGTGGAGGTCTGACCTGCGCCCGGTGCTGCGTTCGACCGGTAGGGCTCGATGTGGTCGAGGTCGAGGCCCCTGGCTGGTCGTCCGCAGTAGGGGAACGCGCAGGTGGGGCGGTCGAGACGGACCCGCTCGGCGATCCGGTCGGGCACCTCGTACGCGTCGACGGCGACGTGCTCGGCGAGGTCGATGACGGGCTTCACGATCACCGTGGTGTCGCGTGCGCGGCACCAGTCGCGGACCTGGTCGGCGGTCATCAGGCTGCGCGGGTTCTCGAGGCGGGCGAGGTCGATGCCGGTGGCGCCGGTGGCGGCGTCGATTTCGGGGCCGTCGCCACTGCGGTGGGCGGTGATGGCGGCGTCGGAGAGGTGGACGTAGAGCACCACCTGCCGCGCGGCTGCTCGGGTCGAGTCGGCCGGATTTGCGTCGCTGGACCCATCGCTGACCGGGTCGGCTCCGTGGAGGTCGAGCGCGGTCTGACGCCGGGCCAGCTCACCGACGGCCATGGAGCGACGTACGTCGAGGTCGGCGTCGCAGCCCGCGGCGGCGAGGTCGGCCGCGACGCGCTGGACCGCGTTGTCCAGATCGAGAGCATCTGCCAGGTCGAGGGTCCCGTGCACGGGGACGACGCCGGTCCAGGGCGATGCTGCGTCGACCGGGGTGGTCTCGATGGTGAAGTACCGGCTCGCGTCGGCGTCGGCGCGGTCGAGCTCGGCGTTCTCGGGGTCGAAGCGCGCGACGGCTTCGGCGACGAGGCGCTCGACGGCCGGCATCGTGGCGCGGTGGGCGACGGGGGCGAGGTTGCGGTCCACGAAGTCCGCGCCCTCAGCGGTGAGGCTGCGCGTGAGGGCGGCGATCTTGCGGGCTCGCCAGACGGGCAGCGCACGGTTCTGCGTCGTCGGGTCGGCGCCGGCCAGGACGCGGGCGTAGAGGCGGGGGAGTCGGTGGCGCAGCTCGATGGCATCACCCACCAGCGGACGGCCAGAGGCGACGGAGCGGCCGAGCGCGGCGGAGATCTCGTGGAGGCAGAACTCTGAGACAAGGGGTGCGCCGGGTCCGCCGAGCTCGAGGTACCGGTCCCCGCCGGGGACCGCGTGGGGGTCTTCGTGCCACAGCCCGAGCGGGCCGATGTGGTCGCCGATGGTGCCGTCGGTGTGGGCGTCGGCCCAGTCGGCGACCGCGATGAACGTGGCCACCTCGGCGGCCATCTGTGTCGCAGCAGCCTCGCGGGCGGTCGCGAGCAGCGCAGCCGAGTCGAGGGCCGGAGGGGCCTCGACGACTGCGGTGCTCGGCTGGTTCATACCGACAACGCTAGGGGTGGCCACCGACAGTTCTCGGTCTGAGAACGGGGCCTGGGGAAAGAGAGTTCGACGGATTTCGAGGGCGCTCGGATGGGGTCCGCCGGGGGAACTCGATCGTGGTTTCGAGGGCCGCTGGCGCGGCCACCTCAACCACCGCGGAGCGCCTCGGACACCTCAACCACCGCGGAGCGCCTCGGACACCTCAACCACCGCGGAGCGCCTCGGACACCTCAACCACCGGGGAGCGCCTCGGACACCTCGACCGCCGGCGCCACCGCGGCCACCTCAACCACCAGGCGACCTGGTCATGTCGCCACGAGGTCCCTCACTCCAGCACGTGCCGCAGGTACCGCCCCGGGGCGTCGAGGAACCGCTTCCAGTGCTCGACCAACTCGAGGTCGTCCCAGGTCGTCTCCCGCATGCCCCACGGGCCGAGCTCCAGGATGTGGGCGCCCGGGAGCGAGGCGAGGACGGGGGAGTGGGTAGCGCACACGACCTGCGCCCCCGACGCCACGAGGTCGTCCAGGTGGCCGACGAGGGCCAGCGTGGCCGAGAACGACAGGGCCGCCTCGGGCTCGTCCAGGCAGTAGAACCCGGGGGTGTCGACCCGGGTCCGCAGCACCTCGAGGAAACCCTCCCCGTGGCTGAGCTCGTGGAACGAGGGCCCGCCTCCGGTCCCTTCCGCGAACGTGTACCAGCCGTGCATCGTCTCCGCGCGCAGGAAGAACCCCCACCGGCCCGAGCCGATCCCGCGTTGCAGCCGCAACGAACGGCCCAGCGGCGACTCGCTGCGCCGCGTCTCCTGGCCTCCCTGGGTCGACCCGCCCTCCGGAGGGAGCCCGTACGCCTCGGCCAGCGCCTCGACGATGGTCGACTTGCCCGACCCGTTCTCCCCGACGAGGAAGGTCACGCCGGGTGCGGGCTCGAAGCCGTCGCGGACGAGCTGCGCCACGGCCGGCACCGTCAGCGGCCACACCCCGGGCTCCGGCGGCGGCCGCTCCGGGTCCACCGCGGCCCGCACGACCGGTGGCTGGTCGAACCTCACGTCTCCCCCTCCCGCCTGCCCACCCGATCCTCGGGCCGGTCACCGACGACCACCTTGCCGCACCCCACCGACGGTGCGGGGCGCCGTACGGCCGGTGGGAACGAGGTGGCGACGGCTCACCCGGCCGAAGCGGCCTCCGCCGTCCCAGCCTCCGCCGCCTCCGCCTCGGCCTCCGCCGCGCGGACGGCGGAGGTCCCGAGGCGCCGGGCGGCGACGGGCACGAGCAGGAGGTGGCCGGCGGCGGCGAGGAGGAACGGCGCCCGCAGCGCCCACTCGCGGTCGCCGACGGCGTCGACCAGCACGACGACGGCACCGCCGAGCAGGCTGCCGACGGCCATCATCCCCCAGCCGAAGAACCGGTAGACCGAGTTGACCCGGCCCAGCAGGTGGTCGGGGATGATGCGCTGGCGCAGCGACACGGTGACGACGTTCCACAGCACGACGAACAGGCCGGTGACGACGCCCATCACCCAGAACAGCACGGGCGACGACGTCAGGCCGGTCACGACCAGCACGACGGTCGACCCGACCACCGACACGAGCAGCGACGGGCCCGGACCGAGCCGCGCCACGACCCGGTCGACCACCAGCGACGCGGCGACGGCGCCGACCGCCGTACCCGTGGTGACGAGGCCGAACGCCCACCCGTCGAGCACGCCCAGCACCTCCTGCACGAACAGCACGAGGGTCACGAACGCCGCGGTGGTCAGCAGGTTCATCGCCCCGAGCATGAGCGCGAGGGTGCGCAGCAGCCGGTGCCGCCACAGCCAGCCGAACCCCTCGGCCAGCTCGCGACGCCAGCTGGGGGCGGACGGCACGGTCCCGGGTACGGCGGGTGCCCCGCGCGGACGGAAGTCGCCCCGCAGGCCGAGGACGAGCACGGCGCTCAGCGCCAGCAGGCCGGCGTTGGCGGCGAACGGCACGACGAGGGCGACGCCCAGGAGCAGCCCGGCCAGCGGCGGCCCGACGAAGTTGTTCATCGTGCTCTCCGCCGCCCACAGCCGCCCGTTGGCGCGCTCGAGCTGGGAGCGGTCGACGACGGCCGGCAGGAGGGTCTGCGCCGCGTTGTCGCGCAGCACCTCGGCGAACCCGAGCAGCAGGGAGACGACCCCCAGCACGACGAGCAGGAGGGGTGCCGCGTCGGGCGCAGGCGCGCCCGCGGCGAGCTCGGCGGGGGTCGGCAGCGAGGACTGGTGCAGGCCCACGACGACGGCGAGCAGCGCGACCGCGAGGCACCGCACCGCGTCCATCGAGCCGACGAGGAGGCGACGGTCGATGCGGTCGGTGAGCACGCCGGCCAGGAGGGTGAACACCAGCCACGGCAACCGCGAGGCCAGGCCGATCAGGGTGATGACGAACGGGTCGCGGGTCAGCGACGACGCGAGCCACAGGACGGCGACGACCATGAGCCCGTCGCCGAGGTTCGCGGCCGCCGACGACGCCAGCACGCGCCGGTAGCGCGCCCCCAGCCCCCGCGAGCCGGTCGGCGGGGGTGCGGTCGAGGCGGCGCTCACGACCCCTCCCCGGGCGCGGGCAGGCCGCGGGTCGGGTAGATGCCGGCCACCACGGCGTACGTCGTGCCGCCCTCCGCGGGCTGCGCCGCGAACTCGGTGACGAGCTCGCCGAGCCGCCGGTCCCACTCCTCGGCCCGCTCGCGGGGGATGCGGGCCTGGCGCAGGTACGCCGTGGTGGGCCACGTCTCCCGGCCCCCGTCGGTGCCCCCGTCCGCGCTCCCGTCGGTGCCCCCGTCGGTGCCCCCGTCGGTGCCCCCGTCCGCGCCCCAGTCCGCGCCCCCGTCCGCGCCCCCGTCCGGCACGGCGCCGATCTCGGCCGCCGCGCGCTCCAGGAGGCGCTGCTGCCAGCCCACCGCCTCGCCGACGGGGTGGTAGAGGAAGGTCCGGGCGGTGCGCCCGTAGTAGCGCGCCTCGAGCGCGCGCACCCGCTCGGTGCGCACGACCCGCACGAGCCCGGCACGCTCGAGCGTCTTGAGGTGGTGGCCCACCGTCCCCTTCGGGCGGCCGAGCACCTCCGCCAGCTCCGAGGTCGTCGCGGCGCGGTCGAGCAGGAGCGTCACGATCCGGGTGCGGGTCTCCTCGAACAGCGCCCGGTACTGCTCCGGGTCGGTGACGACGAGCTCGTCGTCGAGGTCGTAGTCGGGGGAAGAACGGTCGGTCATGGCCGTATGGTCCGGAATCGCCGACCATTCCGTCAAGGGGGACCGCTCGGCTACGTTGGCGCCCGTGCCGTCGAAGTCGCCGTCCGTCGAGGTCGAGGTGGGCTCCCGCGTCGTGCGGGTGAGCAACCCCGACCGCGTCTACTTCCCGGAGTCCGGGGCCACGAAGCTCGACGTGGTGGAGTACTACCTGGCCGTCGCCGACGGCATCACCGGCGCGCTGCTCGAGCGGCCCTGCATGCTCCACCGGTTCCCCAAGGGGCTGGCCGGCGACAAGGTGCACCAGAAGCGGCTGCCCGCGGGCGCGCCCGACTGGGTCGAGACCGTCGAGCTGTTCTTCCCGCGCTGGGGCCGCACGGCCGACGAGCTGTGCGTGACGGAGCCGGCCGCGGTGATCTGGGCGGTGCAGATGTCGACGGTCGAGTTCCACCCGTGGAACAGCCGGCGCGGCGAGGTCGAGCAGCCCGACGAGTGGCGCATCGACCTCGACCCGGGGGACGCCTGCGACTACGCGACCGTGCGCCGCGTCGCCGCGGTCGTGCACGAGGTGCTCGACGAGCTGGGCGCCGTCGGCTACCCCAAGACGAGCGGCTCCAAGGGCCTGCACGTGTACGTGCGGATCCCGCCCACCCACGGCTTCGCCGACGTGCGCCGCGCCGCCCACGCCTTCGCCCGGGAGGTCGAGCGCCGCACCGACGACGTGACGACCGCCTGGTGGCGCAAGGACCGCGACCCGGCGAAGGTCTTCGTCGACTACAACCAGAACACCCGCGACCACACGATCGCGGCGGCGTACTCCCTGCGAGGCCTGCCGGACGCCCGCGTGTCCACCCCGCTGCGCTGGGACGAGGTCGCCGACGCCGACCCGCGCGACCTGACGATGTTCACGGTGCCCGCGCGCTTCGCCGAGCTCGGCGACCTCCACGCGGGGCTGCACGCCGACGAGCACGTCTTCGACATCGCGCCGCTGCTGGAGTGGGCCGACCGGGACGAGGCGGAGGGCGCGGCGCCCCCGCCCGACGACGACGCCTGAGCACCCCTAGGATCGCCACCCGTGGGCATCCAGATCACGCCGAGCATCCTCAACGCCGACTTCGCCGCGCTGGGCGCGGAGGTCGCGCGCATCCCGAGCGCCGACATGGTGCACGTCGACGTGATGGACAACCACTTCGTGCCGAACCTGACCTTCGGCCCGACGATGGTCGAGGCGCTGGCGCGCTCCACCGACACCCCGCTCGACGCGCACCTGATGATCGCCGACCCCGACCGCCACGCCCCGACGTACGTCGAGGCCGGCTGCGCGTCGGTGACCTTCCACGTCGAGGCCGCCGCGGCGCCGGTGCGCCTGGCGCGCGAGATCCGGGCCGCCGGCGGCCGGGCGAGCATGGCGCTGAAGCCGGCCACCCCCGTCGAGCCCTACGCGGACATGCTCGGCGAGCTCGACATGCTGCTGCTCATGACGGTCGAGCCCGGCTTCGGCGGCCAGAAGTTCCTCGACCTCGTGCTGCCGAAGATCCGCCGCGCCCGCGCGCTGCTGGACGCCCGGGGGGTGGCCTGCGCGCTGCAGGTCGACGGCGGCGTCTCCCTGGAGACCATCGAGCGCTGCGCCGCGGCGGGCGCCGACGTGTTCGTCGCCGGCAGCGCCGTCTACTCCGCCGACGACCCCGACGCGATGATCGGCGCGCTGCGCGCCGCGGGCGACGCCGCCCGCGCCTCGGCCTGACCCGCGCCCGACGGACCCGCGCCCGACCGACCCGCGCCCGCCCCGGTCCCGCCCCGTCCGCAGGACGGGACGTCGACGCCCGGCGGTGGCCGTGTGCCAGAATCCCGCCAGACGAGTTGACCAACTCGCGTGCACTGGGGTCGGTGAAATTCCGAGCCGGCGGTGAGAGTCCGCGACCCGGCCGCATCCAGCGGCCGGCTGACCAGGTGGGATTCCTGGACCGACGGTGAGAGTCCGGATGGGAAGCGCACGCACGTGGTCGCCGCGGTCCGACGTCCCTTGCGTCGACCCGCGACGGTCCGCGCGCCCCCGGTGTCCGTGACCGACCGGGAGACGCAGCGCATGACCAGCGACACCCCCCGCACCGCCGACGGCGGTGCTACGCCCGCCGAGCGCGACGCGATGCGGCGCGCCCTGGCGCTGGCCCGCGAGCGCGGCCGCCCCGGGCCGAACCCGCGCGTCGGCTGCGTGCTGCTGGCCCCCGACGGCACCGAGCTCGCCGCGGGCGCCCACACCGGGGCCGGTACGCCGCACGCCGAGGTCGTCGCCCTGGCGGCCGCCGCGGAGGCCGGGGTCGACGTGCGGGGCGCCACCGCCGTCGTCACCCTCGAGCCCTGCAACCACACCGGCCGCACGGGCCCCTGCGCGCAGGCGCTGCTGGCCGCCGGCGTGGCGCGCGTCGTCGTCGCCCAGACCGACCCGACGCCGACGGCCGCCGGGGGAGCCGCCACCCTGCGCGAGGCCGGGGTCGAGGTCCTCACCGGCGTCCTCGTCGACGAGGTCGAGCCGCTCAACCGGGCGTGGACGACCGCGGTCACCCGCGGCCGCCCGTTCGTGACCTGGAAGTTCGCGGCGACCCTCGACGGGCGCAGCGCCGCCGCCGACGGCACGAGCCGCTGGATCAGCTCGCCGGCCGCCCGCGCCGACACCCACCGGCTGCGCGCCGAGGCCGACGTCGTGCTCGCCGGCACCGGCACGGTCCTCGACGACGACCCGCGCCTGACCGTCCGTGGCGCCGACGACGCCCCGCTCCCCGTGCAGCCGCTGCGCGCGGTGATGGGGCTGCGCGACGTCCCCGACGGCGCCCAGGTGCTCGACGCCACGGCCCCGACCGTCCACCTGCGCACCCGCGACCCCCACGAGGCCCTCGCGCTGCTGGCCGAGCGCGAGGCGCGCCACGTCTTCCTCGAGGGCGGTCCCACGGTGGCCGCCGCGTTCCTCACCGCCGGCCTCGTCGACGAGGTCGTCGTGTACGTCGCGCCCCTGCTGCTGGGGGCCGGCCGCTCCGCCGTCGGCGACCTGGGCATCACCACGGTCACCGATGCGTTGCACCTCCAGGTGCTCGACGCGGCGACGGTCGGCACGGGTGAGGACACCAACGTCCGCCTCGTGCTCCGGCCCGTCGTGACGGGCCCCGACGGCACCACCGCACCACCCACCCCGGACCAGACGGAGATGATCTGACGTGTTCACCGGCATCGTCGAGGAGCTCGGCGCCATCGAGGCCATCGAGCAGCAGGACGACGCGATCCGCCTCACCGTGCGCGCGACCACCGTGCTCGGCGACGCGCGCCTCGGCGACTCGATCGCCGTCGACGGCTGCTGCCTGACGGTCGCCACCCGCGGGGACGACACGTGGACGGCCGACGTGATGGCCGAGTCGCTGGCCCGCACGACGCTGGGCCGCCGCCGCGTGGGCGACGTCGTCAACCTCGAGCGGGCGGTGCGCGCCGACCAGCGCCTCGGCGGCCACGTCGTGCAGGGCCACGTCGACGCCGTGGGCGAGGTCGTCGACCGCCGGCCGAGCGAGCACTGGACGGTCGTCGAGGTCGCCTACCCCGAGAGCCTCGCCCGCTTCCTGGTGGAGAAGGGCTCGATCACGGTCGACGGCGTCAGCCTCACCCTCGTCGACGTCGGCGAGCGCACGTTCACGGTCAGCCTCATCCCCGAGACCCTCGCCCGCACGACGCTGGGCGCCCGCGCGGTCGGCGACCCCGTCAACCTCGAGGTCGACGTCATCGCCAAGCACGTCGAGCGCCTGGTCAGCGGCGGGTACGCCGACGACCAGCTGGCCCGCATCGCCGCGGCCTCCCGCTCCGCCGACACCCGCACCGCCGGGCACCAGCACGACGGGAGTGACGCGTGAGCCCCCTGGAGTGGCTGCTGCACGGGCAGCTCGCCGTCGGCGGCGGCTACCTCTCGGTCCCCGAGGTCGTCGGCAACGCGTTCGGCCTGGCCAGCGCCCTGCTCGGCATGCGCCGCGTCGTGTGGGCGTGGCCGGTCGGGCTCGTCGGCAACGTCCTGCTCTTCGGCGTCTTCGCCTGGGGCGAGCTCAGCAACGTCGTCGCCGAGCCCCTGTGGGGCCAGGCGGGGCGCCAGGTGTTCTTCGCGGCCGTCGGCCTCTACGGCTGGTGGCGCTGGAGCCGCCTGCGCCGCGCCGGCGGGGCCGCGGACGGCGGGGCCGTCGTACCGCGGTGGGCCGGCCCCTCCGGCTGGCTGCAGCTCGCGGTGCTCGGCGTCGTGGGGTACGCCGCCGCGTACGCCGCGCTCACCCACCTCGGGTCGTGGGGGCCGGCGACCGAGGCCTGGATCCTGGCCGGCTCCATGCTCGCCACCTACGGGATGGCCCGCGGCTGGGTCGAGTTCTGGCTGGTCTGGCTGGCGGTCGACGTCGTCGGCGTCACCACGCTGCTCGAGGCCGGCTACTACCCGACCGCGGCCATGTACGTCGTGTACGCCGCCTTCGTCGTGCTCGGCTTCGTCACCTGGTGGCGCGTCGAGCGCCGCCTCCACGCGCTCGCCCGGTCCGAGGCCACCGAGCCCCCGGCGTCGGCAGAGCCCCTCGCACCCACCGTCCCCGCAATCCCCGTCGCGCCCGCCGAGGCGGCCGCAGCAAGGAGCACCCGCCCGTGAGCACCACCGTCCGGCTCGACAGCGTCGAGCGTGCCGTCGCCGACATCGCCGCAGGCAAGGCCGTCGTCGTGGTCGACGACGAGGACCGCGAGAACGAGGGCGACATCATCTTCGCGGCCGCCCGCGCCACCCCCGAGCTGATGGCCTTCACCGTCCGCCACTCCTCGGGCGTGATCTGCGCGCCGATGCCGGGGGAGATGCTCGACCGCCTCGAGATCCCGCTGATGACGCCCCACAACCGCGACAAGCTGCGCACGGCGTACACGATCTCGGTCGACGCCCGCGACGGCGTCTCCACGGGCATCAGCGCCGCCGACCGCGCCCACACGGTGCGCACCCTCGCCGACTCGGCGACCGAGCCGTGGGAGCTGACCCGGCCGGGGCACGTCTTCCCGCTGCGCTACCGCGAGGGCGGGGTGCTCGTGCGCCGCGGCCACACCGAGGCCGCCGTCGACCTCGCCCGCCTCGCCGGCCTCACCCCGGTCGGCGTGCTCGTCGAGGTCGTCAACGACGACGGCACGATGAAGCGCGGCCCCGAGCTGCGCGAGTTCGCCGACGAGCACGGCCTGGCGATGATCTCGATCGAGGAGCTGGTGCGCTACCGCCGCCGCGTCGAGCGCCACGCCGAGCGGGTCGCCGAGACCCGGCTGCCGACCGCCCACGGCGACCTCACGGCGTACGGCTACCGCATCAGCATCGACGGCTCCGAGCACGTCGCGCTCGTCGCCGGCGACCTCTCGGGCGACGAGCCGGTGCTGACCCGGGTGCACTCGGAGTGCCTCACCGGTGACGTGTTCGGCTCGCAGCGCTGCGACTGCGGCCCGCAGCTCGACGAGTCGATCGCCCGCATCGTCGCCGAGGGCCGCGGCGTCGTCGTCTACCTGCGCGGCCACGAGGGCCGCGGGATCGGCCTCGTGGCGAAGCTGCAGGCCTACGCGTTGCAGGACGGCGGCCGCGACACCGTCGACGCCAACCTCGACCTCGGGCTGCCCGCCGACGCCCGCCACTACGGCACCGCCACCCAGATCCTCCGCGACCTCGGGGTGCGCAGCGTGCGGCTGCTGACGAACAACCCCGAGAAGACCTCCAACCTGGAGGAGTACGGCGTGCACGTCGCCGAGCGCGTGCCGCTCGCCACGCTGCCCAACGACCACAACATCGCCTACCTGCTCACCAAGCGCGACCGGATGGGCCACCAGCTCGACGGCCTCGACGGCTGGGCGCCCGCCGCGCCCGACCCGGCGGCCGCGGACGAGGCCGACCTCGTCGTCGACCCGCCCCACGTCGACCCCGTCACGCACGAGCCGACCGGCAACGCCACCATCCCGCTGGACGACGCCGAGCACGCCGGCCACACCGGCAACCGCGACCACACCGACGAAGGAGCCCACCGATGAGCGGCCACGGAGCCCCCGACCTGCGTCCCGGTGACGCCTCCGACCTGCGCGTGGCCGTCGTGGCCGCGTCGTGGCACGCCGAGGTGATGGACGGCCTGCTGGCCGGCACCCACCGGGCGCTGGCCGACGCCGGCGTGAGCGACCCGACGGTCGTCCGCGTGCCGGGCACCTTCGAGCTGCCCGTCGTCGCCGCCGCCCTGGCGCGCACCCACGACGCGGTGGTGGCGCTCGGCGTCGTGATCCGCGGCGGCACGCCGCACTTCGAGTACGTGTGCTCGGCGGCGACCGACGGCCTCAACCGGGTCGCGCTCGACGCCGGCACGCCCGTCGGCTTCGGCGTGCTGACCTGCGACACCGAGGCGCAGGCCCTCGACCGCGCCGGGCTGCCCGGCTCGGCCGAGGACAAGGGCTACGAGGCCACCTCGGCCGCGCTCGAGACCGCCGGGGTGCTGCGGGGCCTGTCCGGCGGCACCGCCGGGACGCCGTAGGCTGCTGCCCCGTGAAGACGTTCGAGGAGCTCTGGACGGAGCTCGAGGACAAGGCCCGCACCCGCCCCGACGGGTCCGGCACCGTCGCCGCCCTGGACGCCGGGGTGCACGCCATCGGCAAGAAGCTCGTCGAGGAGGCGGCCGAGGTCTGGATGGCCGCGCGGTTCGAGTCGAAGGAGCAGGTCGCGCTGGAGGTCAGCCAGCTGCTCTACCACGCGCAGGTCATGCTGCTCGCGAGCGGCGTCACGCTCGACGAGGTCTACTCCCATCTGTGAGCGCCCCGGACCCCTCCCGCTCACCCTCGAAGGACGACTGAGTTGACCAGCACCGCCACCCCCGACCTCCTCCGCGTCGCCGTCCCCAACAAGGGCGCCCTCTCGACCGCGGCGGCCGGCATCCTCACCGAGTCCGGCTACCAGCAGCGCACCGACAGCAAGCGGCTGACGCTGATCGACGCGGAGAACGGCGTCGAGTTCTTCTACCTGCGCCCGCGCGACATCGCGCTGTACGTGGCGGACGGCACCCTCGACATCGGCATCACCGGCCGCGACCTGCTGCGCGACTCCGGCGCCCAGGCCGAGGAGGCGCTGCCGCTCGGCTTCGGCCGCTCGCGGTTCTACTTCGCCGGCCCCGCCGGCCGCTACTCCGACGTCGCCGACCTGCAGGGGCTGCGCATCGCGACGTCGTACGTCGGGGTGGTCGAGGCCTACCTCGCCGAGCGCGGCATCGACGCGACGGTCACCCGCCTCGACGGCGCGGTCGAGACGAGCATCCAGCTCGGCGTCGCCGACGTGATCGCCGACGTCGTCGAGACGGGATCGACCCTGCGTCAGGCGGGCCTCGAGACCTTCGGCGACGTGGTCCTGGAGTCGGAGGCGGTGCTCATCACCCGCGCCGGGGCGACGCCGCCCGCCGGGCTCACCATCTTCAAGCGCCGCATCGAGGGCGTCCTCGTGGCCCGCAGCTACGTGATGATGGACTACGACATCGCCGAGGAGCACGTGGCGGCCGCCGTCGCGCTGGCCCCCGGCATCGAGTCGCCGACGATCTCTCCGCTGCGCCGCGACGGGTGGGTGGCGGTGCGCGTGATGGTGCCCCGCGCCGGCGCGCAGCGCCTCATGGACGACCTCTACGACACCGGCGCCCGCGGCATCCTGACGACGGAGATCCATGCCTGCCGACTCTGACGGCTCGCCCGCCCGTCCGAGCCTGCCCCGCACCTGGCGCCCCCTGGGCACGCGCCTCGCCGGCTTCGCCGCCGGCGGCACGGTCGCGGCCGCGGCCGTCGCCGCCTGGTTCCTCCTCGACCCCGAGATCCGGGACCGCTTCGGGATCTTCGAGCGCGTGCTGATGGTGCTGCTGACCGGCCTGGCCGTCGCCGTCTGGTGGGGCCTGCTGCGCTGCCGGGTGACCGCGAGCGAGACCGGGCTCGTCGTGGTGAACGGCTACCGCCGCTACGAGTACGGCTGGGCCCAGGTCGTCGCCGTCCGCATGCCCCTCGGTGCCCCGTGGGCGACGCTGGACCTCTCCGACGGCACCTCCCGCCCGACGCTGGGGATCCAGTCCTCCGACGGCACCCGCGCCCAGGTCGCCGTGCGCGAGCTGCGCGCCCTCGTCGACGCCTCCTGACCCACGGCGCCGGAGGCCGCGGGCCCGGGCGCCCGTCCGACACGCCGACGCCGCGCCGGACCGCCTTCCGGCAGCCCCCGAGCCGTGGTGCACTCCTGCCGTGGACATCGGGGGATGGGACGTGCAGCTGCGCTCGGGGGGCCGTTCGTGGCGCGTGGTGGCCAAGCGGTGCGACACCGTGGCCCTGGACGTCGGCCTCGCGCCGGGCGAGGGGGTGCAGCGCATCTCGTTCGGCAGCTCGTACCGCCCCGTGGTCGCGCCGGGCCGGTCGCTGGAGGGCATCTTCAACTGCTCCACCGAAGGCTGCGACCCGCACGTCGTGCTCTCGTGGCACACCGAGGACGGCGCGAGGGAGAGCCGCACCATCGCCCTCGAGCTGGTCTGAGGCGGTCCCTCAGCCGACGAGCCGGCCGAGGGCGTCGAGCCGCAGGTCGGCCGCCTCGCGCGTGCCCTGCGCGGTGAAGTGGGCCTGCTCGGCGCGGCCCCAGCCGTGCCAGTGCTCCTCCACCTCGGCGCCGTCGCGCTCCAGCCCGCGCCGCAGCCGCAGCGCGGGGGGCGCCTCGACCCACACCAGCAGGCTCCGGTACGGCGCGAGCACCGCCGCGCCCGCCCCCACGCCCTCGAGCACCACGACGTCCCCGGCGCCCACGGGGCCGAGCCGGTGGGTCTCGGCGAAGGCACCGGCGTACCAGTCGTAGCGGTGGTAGGTGCCGACCCCGCCGGCGGCCAGCGGGCCCACGACGTCGCGGGCGAGCCGCGCGGGCGCGGCCTCGAGCCCGTCCCACCCCTCGTAGTGGTCGTCCATGTGCAGCACGGTGACGTCGCCCCCCAGCCGGGGGTCGGCGGCGAGGGCGGCGGCCAGGGCACCGGCCGCGGTGGTCTTGCCCGAGCCCGCCGGGCCGTCGAGGCACAGCAGGCGCGCTGCGCCGCAGCGCGCCGGGGCGGTGACGAGGCGGCCGAGGACGGCGGCGAGCGTCGCGGCGGGCAGGGGGCCGGGCGCGGCCGGGGCAGCGGGCGTGGGGGAGCCCACCTCAGCCGAGGGCGAGGCCCGCGCCCCGGTACGTCGGCACGGTCCGCTCGACGGCCCGCCCCCGCACCAGGTGCACCACGTCGGTGTGCTCGAACGGCTCGCCCGACTTGGCGTGGCGGAACCAGACGAGGTCGCCGACCGCGAGCGCGTCCGCGCCGGGGCCGACCAGCGGCGTCTGCACCTCGCCGGCGCCCTCGAGCCCGGTGAGCTCGAGCCCGGGCGGCGCCCAGGGGATCGGCAGGCGGTCGGGGCCCGCCGCACCGGACGCGGCGTACCCGCCGCCGTGCACGGTCGCCACACCCGGCCCGGGTCGCCGCGTCACGGGCACGCCGTAGAACGCCGCCGGCCGGGGGGCGAAGGAGCGGTAGTGGTCGAACAGCCCGGGCACCAGCAGCCCCGAGCCCGCCGCGACCTCGGTCACCGACGGGTCGGCGGCCGACTCCGCGACCGAGCCGGACCCCCCGGCGTTGAGGAGCTCGAGCGGGGCGAGGTCGGCGAGCGCCGCGACGAGCTCGGCGCGCCGCTCGCGCAGCTGGCGCAGGGACGCGCGCTTGAGCTGCCGCACGACCGCCATGCGCGGGCCGCGGCCCGGCACGTCGTCGGCCACGCCCGCCACCTGGCCCTCGTAGGTCATCACCCCGACGAGCACGAAGCCCGGGCGCCCGACCACGACCCGGGCCAGGGCGACGGCGTCGGCGACGCTGCGCAGGGGGGAGCGCTTGGGCCCGACGTGGGTGCCGCCTGGACCGTGGAACCCGGCGTCGACGTCGAGCGCGACCCGCACGGGGACGGCCTTGGAGGAGCGGACGCTGTCGACCACGTCGAGGTGCGCCACGTCGTCGACCATCAACGTCACGGAGGCGGCGGCGGACGGCGACGACGTCAGCCGCGCCAGGGCGGCCCGGTCGACGCTGGGGTAGCCGACGACCACGTCGTCGCTGATCCCCTGCTCGTGCAGCCACAGCGCCTCGGCGAGCGTGTAGCCGAGCACGCCGGCGAAGCCGTCGGTGGCGAGTGCGCGCCGCACCAGCTCGGGCACGCGCAGCGACTTCGACGCCACCCGCACGGGCGTCCCGCCGGCACGCCGCACGAGGTCGGCGGCGTTGGCGTCGAACGCGTCGAGGTCGACGACGGCGGCGGGCGTGGCGGCAGGGGTGGGCAGCCCGCTCAGCGCGGCCGTCAGCCGGTCACCGAGCCGGTGCCGCTCGGCGAGGCCGGCGACCACGTCGGGCCGCGGGCTCACTGGATGCCGCGACGGCGCAGGAGCGCCTCGATGTCGGCGAGGTCGTCGTCGACGGGCGCGGCGCCGGCGGGCGGGCGCGCGGCGCCGCGGTCGGGGGTCTCCGCACGGCCGGCGCCCCGCCCCTGCGCCGGGGGCACGGCGCGCGTCGCCTCGCCGGCGGGCACCGCCCGGGGACGGGGCGTCGTGCCGACGCCCCGGGCGGCGAGCACGCCGCCCAGCACGATCAGCAGCGCGCCGGCACCCGCCAGCGCCACTCCCGTCCACACGACGGGGGAGAAGACGAGGCCGCTCGCCCAGTCGCCGACGGCGACGGCCACGTCGCCGGCCAGCTCGAGCGTGCCCGTGAGGTAGGCGGCGGGGGCGAGCAGCGTGATGCCGGCCCCCCGCACGGCGGAGGCGACGCCGCGGGCGCGCCACGCGTAGACGGTCCACGCCGCGCCGAGGGCGGTCAGCACGGCGGCCAGGGCGAGCCAGGTCGAGTCCACCCGACCACCCTAGCCAGAGTCGGCGCCGACGGCTGCCGGTGCGGCCGCGATGTCGCGACGCTGCGATGATGGTGCGGTGGACGAGCAGCGTGCGCCGGGTGGGCCCGGCCAGGAGGACCGCGTCGTCGGGCGCACGATCCCCGACCCGGGCTTCGCCGACGACTCCGGGGCCGCGGACCCCGCGCTGCGGGCCGTCCTCGCCGAGTACGACGCGGGTCGCGCCGACCACGCCGCGGCCCTCGCGGCGCTCCTGGAGGCCCGGCTGCTGGTGCCGGTGGTCGCGATCCTCGGGGAGGTCGAGGTCGACGACGCCGGCCTCACGCACGACAAGAGCAGCGACATGGCCACGGTCCTGGTGACCGGGCGCGACGGGCGGCAGGCGCTGCTGGCGTTCACCGGCCACGACAGCCTCGTGCGCTGGCGGGCCGACGCCCGGCCGGTGCCCGTCGCGACCGAGCTGGCCGCGCGCTCCGCGATCCAGGACGGCGCGGCCGCCCTCGTGGTCGACATCGCCGGGCCGTCGCGGTTCGTGGTCGCGGGGGAGGACCTCGAGGCCGCCGCCCGGGGCTGGCGCCTGGGCCGGGTCGGTGACGGCTACGCGTGGATTGGCGCGCCCGCGGAATAGTCCGCTAGTCTCCCTCGTTGACCGATCAGTGGTGACCTGCGTCCGCGGGCCGCCGCCGATCTCCAAGCGGAGACCAGCAGCACCCGTCTCCCACCCGCACCGACCGATCGGGCCCAGCGCCCACCAGGTCGTCGGGTCCGGTCGGGCTCCACGCCTCGGCGTGGTGGCCCACGCAGGGCGTCGCCCGGGATGGAACCCGTGGTGCGTCGTGCGGCGACGTCGTCGCGACTGGCTTCCGCTTGTTCGTCAGCGGGAGCCTTTTCGTGTTCCCGGGACCCTTCCAGGGTCGCCGGGGCGCGACGAGGAACCCGTCCGCCGTGCCAACCAGGAGGACACATCAGCACCGAGCTGCGCATCAACGATCGGATCCGGGTCTCCGAGGTCCGACTTGTCGGTCCCAACGGCGAGACCGTCGGCATCGTCCCCACGGGCGACGCCCTCCGACTCGCGCAGGAAGCCGGTCTCGACCTGGTCGAGGTCGCTCCCATGGCGCGCCCGCCGGTCTGCAAGCTCATGGACTACGGCAAGTTCCGCTACGAGACTGCCCAGAAGGCTCGTGAGGCGCGTCGCAACCAGTCGAACGTGGTCATCAAGGAGATGAAGCTCCGACCGAAGATCGACGCGCACGACTACGAGACCAAGAAGGGCCACGTCGTCCGGTTCCTCCGGGCCGGCGACAAGGTCAAGATCACGATCATGTTCCGCGGTCGCGAGCAGCACCGTCCCGAGCTGGGCTTCCGGCTGCTGCAGCGCCTGGCCGACGACGTCGAGGAGCTGGGCTTCGTCGAGTCGTCGCCGAAGCAGGACGGCCGCAACATGATCATGGTCCTCGGCCCGCACAAGAAGAAGGCCGAGGCGAAGGCCGAGGTCAAGGCCGAGAAGGAGACCCGCGCCGCCGAGCGCGCGGCCGAGGTGGCCGAGGAGCGCGCCGAGCGCACCGCCGCCCACGCCACGACGCCGGCCGCTCAGAAGAAGGAGCGGGGTCGCTCGGAGAACCTCGACCCCGAGATCGAGGCCTGAGCGAGGAGTCCCGGACCCGGTCCGCGACCCCGAACGACGACGTACGCCGTCGGCCACCTCCGGTGGTCGGCACGAGAAGAGAGTGAATCGACATGCCGAAGAACAAGAGCCACTCCGGTGCGGGCAAGCGCTTCCGGGTGACCGGCAGCGGCAAGATCCTGCGGGAGAAGGCCGGCAAGCGCCACAACCTCGAGAAGAAGCCCTCGAAGGTCACGCGGCGCATGACGGGCACGGTCGAGGTCGCCAAGGCCGACGTCCCCCGCGCCAAGAAGATGCTGGGTCTCTGACCTTCCCCACCCCGTGGCGGCGGGCCAGTCCCGCCCCGCACCCGAACTGAACGAGGAGCAACAACGTGGCACGCGTCAAGCGGGCAGTGAATGCCCAGAAGAAGCGCCGGACGACCCTCGAGCGCGCCAGCGGCTACCGCGGCCAGCGCTCGCGCCTGTACCGCAAGGCGAAGGAGCAGGTCACCCACTCGCTGGTCTACAGCTACAACGACCGGCGCAAGAACAAGGGCAACTTCCGTCGCCTCTGGATCCAGCGCATCAACGCCGCCGCGCGTGCGCAGGGCATGACCTACAACCGCTTCATCCAGGGCCTGAACCTGGCGGGCGTCGAGGTCGACCGCAAGATCCTCGCGGACCTGGCCGTCAACGACCCGGCCGCGTTCACCGCGCTCGTGGAGACGGCCAAGGCCGCCCTGCCGGACGACGTCAACGCCGCGAAGGTCTCGGCCTGACCGCCAGCCCGCTCGCGCCCGGCAACCCCCGGGTCAAGGAAGCGCGCAAGCTCAGCCGCCGCTCGGTACGCACCGAGCGGCGGCTGTTCCTCGTGGACGGCCCGAAGGCCGTCGAGGGCGCGCTCGAGGTCCCCGGCCGCGTGCGCGAGGTCTTCGTGACCCCCGCGGCCGCCGAGCGGTACGCCGACCTGCTCGCCGCCGTACCCCCGACGACGCCCGTGCGGCTCGTCGAGGAGCGGGCGCTCGCCGGTCTCAGCGACGCCGTGACGCCCGCCGGCGTCGTCGCCACGTGCGACCTGCTCGACGTGCCGCTCGCGGACGTCCTGGCCCCCGCGCCGCGCCTGCTGGCCCTGTGCGCGGACGTGCGCGACCCCGGCAATGCCGGCACCGTCGTGCGCTGCGCCGACGCCGCGGGCGCCGACGGCGTCGTCCTGCTCGGCGACGCGGTCGACCCGCACAACCCCAAGACGGTCCGCGCCAGCGTGGGCAGCGTCTTCCACCTCCCGCTCGCCCAGGTCCCCGACGCGGCCGCGGGGGTCGCCGCTGTGCGCGCCGCCGGTGTGCAGGTGCTCGCCGCGGACGGCGCGGGCGACGTCGACCTGTTCGAGGCCGAGGCCGCGGGCCTGCTCGACGGCCCGACCGCCTGGCTGCTCGGCAACGAGGCCTGGGGCCTGCCCGCGGAGCTCGCGGCCGCCGCCGACCACGTCGTGCGCATCCCGATCCACGGCCGCGCCGAGAGCCTCAACCTGGCGACCGCCGCCGCCCTGTGCCTCTACGCCAGCGCGCGGGCCCAGCGGTCGGTGTCGCGGGGGACCACCGCGCCGTAGCATCGCGCGCATGGTGCCGCCCCCGCCCGACGGTCCGCTCGACGGGCTCCCCGACGGCGTGGTGGTGGCGGACGGCTCCGGCACCACGACGCTGGTCAACGACGTCGCCGCGCGCTGGCTCGGCGCCCCCGCCGCCGACCTCGTCGGCCGCGACCTCGACGACGTGCTGCGCCTGCAGGACACCGACGGCTGCGGCTGGTGTGCCACCAACGACCCGTACGGCGGGCTGCGCACCCGCGTGGGCGTGCCCGAGCAGTCCTGGCTGCTGCCGAACGGCCAGGAGGTGCTGACGGCCGCCCGCATCCGGCGGGGTGCCGGCGGGGCGGTCGACCGGGTGGCGGTGACCCTGCGCTCGGGCCGGGGCCGCGAGCGCCTCGACCGGGAGCGCTCCGACCTCGTCGCCACCCTCGCCCACGAGCTGCGCTCGCCGCTGACGGGCGTGAAGGGCTTCGTGCAGGCCATGCTCAACCGCTGGGACGTGCTGAGCGACGAGCAGAAGCGCCTCATGCTCACCACGGTCAACAGCGACGCCGACCGGCTGAGCCGGCTCATCACCGAGCTGCTCGACGTGGCCCGCATCGACACGGGCCGCCTCGCCCTCTACCCGCGGCCCAGCGACGCCGGCGTGCTCGCGGGCCGCGTCGTCGACTCGATCCGGGCGGGCACGTCCCGCGTCGTCGAGCTCGACGTGGCCGACGACCTCCCGCTCGCGCAGGCCGACCCCGACAAGTTCGTGCAGGTGCTGACCAACCTGGTCGAGAACGCGGTGCGCCACGGCGAGGGCACGGTGCGGGTGGGCCTCGGCCCGGCCCCGGGCGGCGCCGTGCGGATGGTCGTCGACGACGAGGGCCGCGGCATCCCCGAGGAGATCCGGCGACGGGTGTTCACCAAGTTCTGGCAGTACGGCGCGGCGGGCGGCTCGGGGCTGGGGATGTACCTCGTCGGCGGCCTCGTCGGCGCCCACGGCGGCAGCGTGGAGATCGGCGAGGCGCCCGGGGGCGGGGCGCGGGTCGTCGTCACCTGGCCCGGCGCGGACCCGGGTCCCTGACCCGGCCTCCCTGACCCGGCCCCCTGGTCCCGGCCCCCGGTCCCGGCCGGGGCCTCCCTGGGCGGCTCAGCCCTCGCGGCCCTCGAGGCGGTCGAGCCAGCGGCGCAGCAGCCCCTCGAGCTGCTCGCGGTCGTCCGGGTCGAGCAGACCCACGAGCCGGTGCTCGTTGCGCAGGTGCTCGTCGAAGGCGGCGTCGATGACCCGGCGACCCGCGGCGGTGAGGCCGACGACGCGCATCCGGGCGTCCCCCGCGGCGCGGCGCCGGGAGACGAGGCCGGCCTCGGCGAGGCGGTCGAGCCGCTTCGAGACGGCGCCGGTCGTCACCATCGTCGACTGGGCGATCTCGCCGGGGGCCAGCTCGAAGGGGTCGCCGGCGCGCCGCAGGGTCGCGAGCACGTCGAACTCGCCCTCGCCGAGGCCGTGGCGCCGGTAGACCGTGAGCAGCTCCTCGGTCAGCGCGCCGGCGAGGCGGTGGAGCCGGCCGACGAGGCCCTGGGGCGAGACGTCGAGGTCGGGGCGCTCGGCCCGCCACTGGGCCTGCACCAGGTCGACGCGGTCGGGTTCTCGGGTCACGGGGTGGACCTTACCTTCCGCGGAAGGCATGGTGGCTTCCGTGGAAGACAAATTGCGGCGGATCGCCGTCACCGCCGTGGCCCCCGTCGCCTGGGGGAGCACCTACGTGGTCACCCGCCAGCTGCTGCCGGCCGACGCGCCGCTGTGGGGCGCCGCGCTGCGGGCGCTGCCCGCCGGCCTCGTGCTGCTCCTGCTGGCCCGCTCCCTGCCGCGCGGTGCCTGGTGGTGGCGCTCCGCCGTGCTGGGGGTGCTCAACGTGGGGGCGTTCTTCGTGCTGGTGTACGTCGCGGCGCAGCGCCTGCCCTCGAGCGTGGCGTCGGTCGTCATGGCGCTCGCCCCCCTGGTGCTGCTCGGCACGGCCTGGGCAGTGGACGCGGCGCGCCCCACCCTGCGGGAGGTGCTGCTCGCCTGCGTCGGCGCGGCTGGGGTGGTGGGCATCGTGCGGGGCGCCGTCGGCGGGGTCGACGGTCCCGGCCTGCTGGCGTCGGCCGCCGCCCTCGCGCTGTCGAGCCTGGGCTTCGTGCTCGCCCGGCGCTGGAGCCGCCGTGACACGGTGCCGGTCGTGGCCTCGACGGCCTGGCAGCTGGTCGCGGGCGGGGGCGCCCTCCTCGTCGTGGCCGCCGTCGCGGAGGGGGCCCCGCCGACCGTGGACGTCCGCGAGGGTGCCGGGTTCGCGTACGTCGCGCTCGTGGCCACCGCGCTGGCGTTCTGGTGCTGGTTCGCCGGGCTCGCCCGGCTCGACGTCGCCACGGTGGGTCTCGTCGGGCTGCTCAACCCCGTCGCCGGGGTGCTGCTGGGGACGGCGGTGGCGGGGGAGCGGCTGGCGCCGGTCCAGGTCGCAGGGGTGCTCGTGGTGCTGGGCGCGGTGGGGTTCGCAGCCGTCGGGCGCGAGCGTCGACCGACACCCCTCGGGCAAACCGGTTCGTCGCCCGCGGCGGTGGGTTCCTAGACTGTGCCGCGGCCCGCGGCGCCGGCGTACCCACGTCGACCTCGCCTCGGGGGCGCACCACGCCCGGGCCGCACGCCACCTCACGCGGAAAGGCCGTCATGTCGGGCCCGAACAACCCCTACGACCCGGTCGAGGTCACCCCGCTCAAGGCCGAGGCCGTGGAAGCGATGCGCGAGGCCGCCGTGGCGGCGATCGCGGCCGCCGCCGACCTCGAGCAGCTCAAGCAGGTGCGCATCGAGCACACCGGCGACCGCTCGCCCCTGGCGCTGGCGAACCGCGAGATCGGCGCGCTGCCCCCGCAGGCCCGCAAGGACGCCGGCCAGCGCATCGGCCGCGCCCGCGGGGAGGTGGCCAAGGCGCTCGCCGCCCGCCAGGAGGTGCTCGAGGCCGAGCACGAGGAGCGGATGCTCGTCGAGGAGACCGTCGACGTCACCGTCGCCACCGACCGCCGCCCGCGCGGCGCCCGGCACCCGCTGACGACCGGCGCGGAGCGCGTCGCGGACGTGTTCGTCGCCATGGGCTGGGAGATCGCCGAGGGCCCGGTCATCGAGGCCGAGTGGCTCAACTTCGACGCCCTCAACCTCGGTCCCGACCACCCGGCGCGCACCATGCAGGACACGTTCTGGACCTCCCCGCCGGAGAACCACGTCGTGCTGCGCACCCACACCTCCCCGGTGCAGGCCCGCTCGATGCTGACCCGCACCCCGCCGATCTACGTCGCGTGCCCGGGCCGCGTGTTCCGCACGGACGAGTACGACGCCACGCACTCCCCGATGTTCCACCAGGTCGAGGGCCTGGCGATCGACGAGGGCATCACGATGGCCCACCTCAAGGGCACCCTCGACCACTTCGCCGCCGCGATGTTCGGCGAGGGGATCACGACGCGGTTCCGCCCGTCGTACTTCCCGTTCACCGAGCCCAGCGCCGAGGTCGACCTGGTCTGCTTCGTGTGCCGGGGCGCGGCCGTCGACGAGACGGGGGAGACGTGCCGCACCTGTCGCGGCGAGGGCTGGATCGAGTGGGGCGGCTGCGGCGTCGTGAACCCGCGGGTGCTCGTGGCCTGCGGTGTCGACCCCGAGCGCTACACCGGGTTCGCCTTCGGCATGGGCATCGACCGGACGCTCATGTTCCGGCACGGCGTCGAGGACCTGCGCGGCTTCTTCGAGGGAGACGTCCGCTTCACCACCGCCTTCGGAACGGAGATCTGACAAGTGCTGGCCCCGGTTTCCTGGATCCGCGAGTACGTCGAGCTCCCCGACGACGTCACGACGGAGGCCCTCGCCGCACGGCTGACGGCGCTCGGTCTCAAGCTGGAGGCGATCACCCGCACCGGCGAGGGCATCACCGGCCCGCTGGTGGTCGGCCGCGTGCTGACGATGGAGCCCGAGAAGCAGAAGAACGGCAAGACGATCAACTGGTGCTCCGTCGACGTCGGCGACGCCAACGGCACCGGTGAGCCCCAGGGCATCGTCTGCGGCGCACACAACTTCGCCCCCGGCGACCTCGTCGTCGTCGTGCTGCCGGGCGGCGTGCTGCCCGGGGGCTTCGCGATCTCGGCGCGCAAGACCTACGGCCACGTCTCGGCCGGGATGATGTGCTCCACCTCCGAGCTCGGTCTCGGCGAGGAGCACGACGGCATCATCGTGCTGCCCGCCGGCGCCGGCGAGCCGGGCGACAGCGCCTTCGGCGTGCTGGGGCTCGGCGAGGAGGTCATCGAGTTCGAGATCAACCCCGACCGCGCCTACGCGCTCTCCTTGCGCGGTGTCGCCCGTGAGGCGGCGCTGGCGTTCGGGGCGCCGTACACCGACCCCGTGCTGCGCGACCTGCGCACGGGCGAGGCGGCCGACGGTGCGGCGTACCCCGTCGAGGTCGACGACCCCGAGGGGTGCCCGGTCTTCGTGGCCCGCCTCGTCTCGGGCTTCGACCCGGCGGCGCCCACGCCCGCCTGGATGCAGCGCCGCCTGCAGCTGGCCGGCATGCGCCCGATCTCGCTGGCCGTCGACGTCACGAACTACGTGATGCTCGAGACGGGCCGGCCGATCCACGCCTACGACGCCGACGCCGTGCGGGGCACCCTGCGGGTGCGCCGCGCTGCCGCGGGGGAGCGGCTCACCACGCTCGACGACGCCGACCGCGCGCTCTCGCCGGAGGACCTCGTCGTCACCGACGACTCGGGCCCCATCGGGCTGGGCGGCGTCATGGGCGGCGCGTCCACCGAGATCTCCGCGTCCACCACCCGCGTCCTCGTCGAGTCGGCCCACTGGGACGCGACGACGATGTTCCGCACGGGCCGCCGGCACAAGATCACCTCGGAGGCCGGCAAGCGCAACGAGCGCGGGGTCGACCCGACCATCTGCGCCGCGGCGGCCGACCGGGTCGTCGAGCTGCTCGTGGAGCTGGGCGGGGGCACGGCCGAGCCGGGCACGACGTACGTCGGTGCGCCGCCCGCGCCGGCGACGATCGCGCTGCGGGCCGACCTGCCGGCCCGCGTGACGGGCATGCCCATCGACGCCGACACCACGGTGGCGCACCTGGAGGCCGTCGGCTGCGCGGTGACCCGCGACGGCGACGCCCTGCAGGCCATCGTGCCGCCGTGGCGCCCCGACCTGACCGACCCGTTCGACCTGGTCGAGGAGGTCGCCCGCATCGTCGGGTACGACGAGGTCCCCTCCGTCCTGCCCACACCCACCGCCGGTCGCGGGCTCACCCGCTCGCAGGTGCTGCGCCGCCGCGTCGGTCGCGTGCTGGCCGGGGCCGGGCTCGTCGAGGTCGTCAGCTTCCCGTTCACCGGGGAGGCGGCGCTCGACGCCCTCGAGGTGCCGGCCGACGACGAGCGCCGCGACGCGGTGCGCCTCGCCAACCCGCTCGCCGCCACGGAGCCGCTCTACACGACGACGCTGCTCACCGGCACGCTCGGCGCGGCGGCCCGCAACACGGGCCGCGGCGCCCCCGGGGTCGCGCTCTTCGAGACCGGCGCGGTGGCCTTCGCCTCCGACGTCGCCGCCCCGCTCCTGGGCGTCGACCGCCGGCCGACCACCGACGAGCTGGAGGCGCTCCTCGCGGCCGTGCCGCGCCAGCCGCTCCACCTCGCGGTGGTGCTCGGCGGCGTCCGCGAGAACGCCGGCTGGTGGGGCGCCGGGCGCGCCGCCGACTGGGCCGACGTCGTGGGGATCGTGCGCGACCTGGCCGACGACCTCGGGGTCGAGGTGCGCGTCGCGAACGACCAGCGCGCGCCGTGGCACCCGGGCCGCTGCGCCCGCGTCGACGTCGTGACCGCCGACGGCACCGTCCTTCCCGTGGGTCACGCGGGCGAGCTCCACCCGCGCGTGGTCGCCCGGCTCGGCCTGCCGGCCCGCACGGGTGCGGCGGAGCTCGACCTCGACGTGCTGCTGGGCGCCGTCCCGGACGCCGTGCGCGGGCCCGTCTTCTCGACGTACCCGGTCGCGAAGGAGGACGTCGCCCTGCTCGTCGACGCGTCCGTCGTGGCCGGCGACGTGGAGCGGGCGCTGCGCGACGGGGCCGGTGAGCTGCTGGAGTCCGTGCGCCTCTTCGACGTCTACACGGGCGCCGGCGTGCCGGAGGGGAAGAAGTCGCTCGCGTTCGCGCTGCGCTTCCGCGCCCCCGACCGCACGCTGGCCGAGGGCGAGGCAGCGGCGGCCCGCGACGCGGCGGTGGCCGTGGCCACCGAGCGCACCGGGGCCGTGCTGCGCGGCTGAGACCACCGGCTCCCGGCGACACGCGGCGGGGTGGGTTGGGCGGTCCATGCATGACCATGTATGGTCATGCACATGACGTCCACCTACTCCGTCGCCGTCGCCGGGGCCAGCGGGTACGCCGGGGGCGAGGTGCTACGGCTCCTCCTCGGGCACCCCGCCGTACGCATCGGTGCCCTGACCGGCGGCTCGAACGCCGGCCAGGCGCTGGGCGCGCTCCAGCCGCACCTGCTGCCGCTGGCCGACCGCGTGCTCGAGCCGACCGACCCCGAGACCCTCGCGGGCCACGACGTCGTCTTCCTCGGCCTGCCGCACGGCCAGTCCGCCCCGATCGCCGAGGCGCTGGGCGACGACACCGTCGTCATCGACTGCGGTGCCGACTTCCGCCTGTCCGACGCGAGCGCCTGGGAGCGCTTCTACGACAGCCCCCACGCGGGCACGTGGCCCTACGGCCTGCCCGAGCTGGGTGAGCAGCGGGCGAGCCTGCGGGGCGCCCGCCGCATCGCGGTGCCGGGCTGCTACCCGACCATCTCCACGCTGACCCTCGCCCCGGCGGTCGCTGCCGGCATCGTCACCGGCGACCTCACCGTCGTCGCCGCGTCCGGCACGTCGGGCGCCGGCAAGGCGGCCAAGCCGCACCTGCTGGGCAGCGAGGTGATGGGCAACGCGAGCGCGTACGGCGTGGGCGGCACCCACCGCCACACCCCCGAGATCACGCAGAACCTGGGCCTGCTCACCGACGCCGAGCTGCGCGTCGGCTTCACCCCGCTGCTGGTGCCGATGGCCCGCGGCATCCTCGCCACGTGCACCGCGCCGCTCGCCGCGCCGCTGAGCGCGGAGGAGGCCCACGGGGTGTACGCCGAGGCCTACGCCGACGAGCCGTTCGTGCACGTGCTGCCGCCCGGCCAGTGGCCCGCGACGCAGTCGGTGCTCGGCTCGAACGCCGTGCACCTGCAGGTCACCGTGGACGAGACCGCGAACCGGCTCGTCGCCGTCGGGGTCGTCGACAACCTCGCCAAGGGCACCGGCGGCGCCGCCGTGCAGTGCATGAACCTCGCCCTCGGGCTCGACGAGACCACCGGCCTCTCGACCGTCGGGCTGGCGCCGTGAGCGGCCCCGACGAGACCACCCCCGGCAACGCGCAGGACCAGGAGATCGACGTGACGCAGGACGACGCCGGGCAGGACCAGGGCCAGGAGCAGGGCCAGGACGCGGCCCAGGCAGGGGACCAGGGCCAGGAGCAGGCCGTCCCCGGCCCGTTCACGCTCCACCGCTTCCCCGAGAAGCTGGCCGTCGTGGCCTTCGGGCCCGGCAGCGAGGTGCCGGCGTGGGCGGAGTCGTCGTCCGTGTTCGCCGTGATCGCCACGGCCGTGGGCACGACGGTCGTCTGCGCGGCGCGCGACGTGCCGACGAAGGCCCGGGCGCAGCGCCCGATGACGGCCTTCGAGGTGGCGGGCCCCCTCGACGTCGAACAGCCCGGGCTGCACGTCGAGCTGCTCTCCCCGCTGGCGGAGGCCGGCTGGAGCGCGCGTGTCCTCTCGACGTACGACGCGGAGTGGGTGCTGGTGCCCACCAAGCACGCCGACAAGGCGGAGACCGCGTGGCGACGACGGGGGCACACCGTCTCCGCCGCCGTCCCCGCCACGCCCGCCTCCGGTCGCTGACGCGCCCGCACCCCCCGAAGGACCATCCTCGATGAGCATCACCACCCCCGCCGGCTTCCGTGCCGCCGGTGTCGCCGCCGGGCTCAAGAGCACCGGCGCCGCCGACCTGGCCCTGGTCGTCAACGACGGCCCCCGCTTCGACTCCGCGTCGGTCTTCACGGCCAACCGGTGCAAGGCGAACCCCGTGCTGTGGAGCCAGGAGGTCGTCAAGGACGGCGTCGTGCGCGCCGTCGTCCTCAACTCCGGTGGCGCCAACTGCTACACGGGCGCCGAGGGCTTCCAGACCACCCACGCGGTCGCCGAGCGCGTGGCGGAGCGGGTCGGCATCGGCGCGGTCGACGTGGTCGTCTGTTCCACCGGCCTCATCGGCCTGGCGAACCCCCGCGAGAACCTGCTGGCCGGGGTGGACGCGGCGTACGACGCGCTCTCCGCCGACGGCGGGGAGGACGCGGCGCGCGCGATCATGACGACCGACTCGGTCCACAAGCAGGTCGTCGTCGAGGGGGCCGGCTGGTCCGTGGCCGGGATGGCGAAGGGCGCCGGCATGCTGGCCCCGCAGCTGGCCACCATGCTCGTGGTGCTCACCACCGACGCGGTGGTCCCGGCGGACGAGCTCGACGCCGCGCTGCGCGCCGCCACCCGCGTGAGCTTCGACCGGCTCGACTCCGACGGCTGCATGTCGACGAACGACACCGTCACCGTCCTGGCCTCGGGCGCGAGCGGCATCACGCCGACCGCGGAGGACTTCACGGCCGCCCTGACCCAGGCGTGCACCGAGCTGGCGATGCAGCTGCTCAAGGACGCCGAGGGCGCCGACCACGAGATCGCCATCACGGTGCTGCACGCGGCGAGCGAGGACGACGCCGTCGAGGTCGGTCGCAGCGTGGCGCGCTCGAACCTGTTCAAGGCCGCGGTCTTCGGCCGGGACCCCAACTGGGGTCGTGTGCTGGCCAGCATGGGCACCACGGGCGCCGCCTTCGACCCTGCCGACCTCGACGTCGCGATGAACGGCGTGTGGGTGTGCCGCAGCTCGACCCCGGCGGAGGACCCGGCCGGCGTCGACCTCAGCGGCCGCGAGGTCAGCGTGACGATCGACCTCAAGGCGGGGGACGAGCGGGCGACGGTCTGGACGAACGACCTCACCCACGCCTACGTGCACGAGAACAGCGCGTACTCGTCGTGAGCGGCCCGGACAGCCCCGACAGCCCCGACGGCCCCGGCAGCCCCGAGACCCCCCAGCCCCAGGAGGACCGCGTGGTCGAGGAGATCCACTACAAGCCGAAGGTCGACACCGCCAAGGCGGCCACCTTCGCGGCGGCCCTGCCCTGGCTGAAGGCCTACAACGGCAAGATCGTCGTCATCAAGTACGGCGGCAACGCCATGACCGACGACACCCTCAAGGCCGCCTTCGCGGAGGACGTCGCGTTCCTGCGCTACGCCGGGTTCAAGCCCGTCGTGGTGCACGGCGGCGGTCCCCAGATCAGCGAGATGCTCGGCCGGCTCGACATCGAGTCCGAGTTCCGCGGCGGGCTGCGCGTCACGACGCCGGAGGCGATGGACGTCGTCCGCATGGTGCTCGTGGGCAAGGTGCAGCGTGAGCTGGTCGGCCTGCTCAACACGCACGGCCCGATCGCGGTCGGGCTCTCCGGCGAGGACGCCGGCCTGTTCACGGCCGTGCCGGCCACGACCGTCGTCGACGGCGAGGAGGTCGACCTGGGACTCGTGGGCGAGGTCTCCCACGTCCGCCCCGAGGCCGTGCTCGACATCGTGGAGGCCGGGCGCGTGCCGGTCATCTCGAGCGTCGCGCCCACGGAGGACGGCGTCGTCCACAACGTCAACGCCGACACGGCGGCGGCCGCGCTGGCCGTGGCGCTGGGCGCGGAGAAGCTGCTCGTGCTGACCGACGTCGAGGGCCTCTACCGCGACTGGCCGAACAGCCCCGACCTCGTCGGCGAGATCAGCCCCGAGGCGCTGGCCGAGATGATGCCGTCGCTGGCGAGCGGCATGGTGCCGAAGATGGGTGCCTGCCTGCGCGCCGTGCAGGAGGGCGTGCCGCGGGCCACCGTCGTCGACGGCCGCGAGCCCCACGCCGTGCTCCTCGAGATCTTCACCGACGAGGGCATCGGCACCCAGGTGCTCCCCGGAGTGCCGACCAAGATCCGCACCGCGAAGGTGCCCCCGCAGCAGAAGGAGCAGGCGTGAGCGGCCCGCAGGACACCTCGACCCCCGACGCCCCGGGCGCGGGCGCCTGGCAGGAGCGCTACGCCGGCGCGCTGATGAACACCTTCGGCCCGCCCAAGACCACGCTGGTCCGCGGCAGCGGCGCGCGGGTGTGGGACGCCGATGGCCGGGAGTACGTCGACCTCCTGGGCGGCATCGCGGTCAACACGCTGGGCCACGCCCACCCCGCCCTCGTCGCCGCGGTGAGCAACCAGGTCGCCACGCTGGCGCACGTCTCGAACTTCTTCGCGACCCCGCCGCAGGTGCGCCTCGCCGAGCGCCTGCTCGAGCTGCTGGGCACCGACGGCCGGGTGTTCTTCGCCAACTCCGGCGCCGAGGCCAACGAGGCCGCGCTCAAGCTGACGCGGCGCACGGGGCGCACCCGGCTCGTCGTCGCGGAGGGCGGGTTCCACGGCCGCACGATGGGCGCGCTCGCCCTCACGGCCAAGGAGGCCTACCGCACGCCGTTCGAGCCCCTGCCCGGTGACGTGACCTTCGTGCCGTACGGCGACGCCGACGCGCTCGCCGCGGCCGTCGACGACACCGTGGCCGCCGTCCTGGTCGAGCCCGTCCAGGGCGAGGCCGGGGTCGTCGTGCCGCCTGCCGACTACCTGGTGCGCGTCCAGGAGGTGGCCCGCGCCGCGGGTGCCCTGCTGTGGCTCGACGAGGTGCAGACCGGCGTCGGGCGCACGGGCACGTGGTTCGCGCACCGCAACCCGGCCCTGGTGGCGGGCGACGTCGTCCCCGACATCGTGACGCTCGCCAAGGGTCTCGCCGGCGGCGTGCCGATCGGCGCCTGCATCGCGACGGGCGGCTCGGGCGAGCTGTTCGACCCGGGCAACCACGGCACCACGTTCGGCGGCAACCCGCTGGCCGCGGCCGCGGCCCTCGCCGTCCTCGACACCGTCGAGTCCGAGGGGCTGCTGGAGCGCTCGCGCACGGCCGGCGCCCGCCTGCGCGAGCTCCTGGCCGCCGACGACCGCGTCGTCGAGGTGCGCGGGGAGGGCCTGATGGTGGGCATCGACCTGTCCGTGCCGGTCGCCGCCGAGGCGGTGGCCGCGGGTCAGGACGCCGGGTTCATCCTCAACGCGACGGGGCCTTCCCGGATGCGCTTCGTCCCGCCGCTGGTGCTCGCCGACGCCGACCTGGACGCCCTCGCCGGCGCCTGGTCCGGCATCCTCGACGCCGCGTCCGCCGCGGGAGGTGCCGCATGAGCGCGGGCACGCCGGTGCGCCACCTGCTGCGCGACGACGACCTCTCGCCGGTCGAGCAGGCCCAGGTGCTGGCGCTCGCCGCGGCGTACAAGCGGGAGCCGTACGCCTACCGGCCGCTGGCCGGGCCGCGCACCGTCGCCATGATCTTCGACAAGCAGACGCTGCGCACGCAGTCGTCGTTCGCGGCCGGCATCGCCGAGCTGGGGGGCCACCCCCTCCTCGTCGACGGCGCCCTCGCCGGGATCGGCGTGCGCGAGTCCGTCGCCGACGTCGCCCGGGTGCTCGACCGCCAGGCCAGCGCCGTCGTGTGGCGCACCTACGAGCAGAGCCGTCTCGAGGAGATGGCCGCCTGGTCGCGGGTGCCCGTCGTCAACGCCCTCACCGACGACTTCCACCCCTGCCAGCTGCTGGCCGACCTGCAGACGCTGGCCGAGGCCCGGGGCCCGCTGCCCGGGATGCGCGTCGCGTTCCTCGGCGACGGGGCCTGCAACGTGGCGGCGTCGTGGCTGCTGGGCGGCGCGACCGCGGGCATGCACGTCCGCGTCGCGGCGCCCGACGGGTTCCTCCCCGGCGAGGCCGTGCTCGGCCGCGCCGCCGAGATCGCCGGTACGACGGGCGGCTCCGTGGCCGCGACCACCGACCCCGCCGAGGCCCTGGCCGACGCCGACGTCGTCGTGACCGACACCTGGGTCTCGATGGGTCGCGAGGAGCAGGCCGAGCAGCGCACCGCCGTCTTCGGCGCGTACGCGCTCGACGCGGCGGCGCTCGCGCAGGCCGGCCCCGACGCGCACGTGCTGCACTGCCTGCCGGCGTACCGGGGCAAGGAGATCGCCGCCGAGGTCATCGACGGGCCGCGCTCCCTGGTGTGGGACGAGGCCGAGAACCGGCGCCACGCGCAGAAGGCGGTGCTCGCGTTCCTGCTGGCCCGCTCGGGCCAGCTGCCCGCCGAGGAGACGGCGGCCGTCGAGGACGTCGTCGCCGCGGCCGGGGTCCCCGACCCCGTGGGCGCCTGACCCCGCGGCGCCTGACCCCGTACGCAGCACCCCGCGCGACCGACGAGACCGACGACAGCCAGGAGGAGGTGAGCATGAGCGAGTCCGCCCTGACCCCGCTGACGAAGAACGCCCGGCAGCAGCGGATCACCGACCTCCTCGAGCAGCAGGAGGTGCGCTCGCAGACCGAGCTGGCCGAGCTGCTCGCGGCCCGCGGGGTGCACGTCACCCAGGCGACGCTGTCGCGCGACCTCGTCGAGCTCGACGCCACCAAGGTGCGGGCCCGCTCCGGCGCGATGGTCTACGCCGTCCCGGCCGAGGGCGGCGACCGCACCCCGACGCACCTGCGCGACTCGCAGCAGGGCGCCTCCCGGCTGGCCCGGCTGTGCGGCGAGCTCCTCGTCAGCGCGGAGGCGGCCGGCAACCTCGTGGTGCTGCGCACGCCGCCGGGCGCGGCGCAGTACCTCGCGAACGCGTTCGACAAGGCCGACCTCGGCGACGTCCTCGGCACCATCGCGGGCGACGACACGGTGCTCGTCATCGGCCGCGACCCCGCGGGCGGCGAGGAGCTCGCCCGGCGCTTCACCGCGCTGGCCGACGGCCAGCAGGGCACCTAGCGCGGCACCACCCCGCACGTGCACGACCACGGCGCCCCCGCGCCGTACCCCCCGACCCGGCTGCGGACCCGCAGCCCCCGCGAGACGAAGGAAGACATCACACGTGAGCAAGGTCCTGACCTCCCTGCCCGCCGGCGAGCGCGTCGGCATCGCCTTCTCCGGTGGCCTGGACACCTCCGTCGCCGTCGCCTGGATGCGGGAGAAGGGTGCAGTGCCCTGCACCTACACCGCCGACATCGGCCAGTACGACGAGCCCGACATCGAGGGCGTCCCCGGCCGTGCCCTGGCGTACGGCGCGGAGCTGTCCCGCCTCGTCGACTGCAAGACCCAGCTGGTCGAGGAGGGCCTCGCGGCGCTGGCGTGCGGCGCGTTCCACATCCGCTCCGCGGGCCGCGCGTACTTCAACACCACGCCGCTGGGCCGCGCCGTGACCGGCACGCTCCTGGTGCGCGCGATGCACGAGGACGGCGTCGACATCTGGGGCGACGGCTCGACCTTCAAGGGCAACGACATCGAGCGGTTCTACCGCTACGGCCTGCTCGCGAACCCGGACCTGCGGATCTACAAGCCGTGGCTGGACGCCGACTTCGTCAGCGAGCTGGGCGGACGCACCGAGATGAGCCAGTGGCTCACCGAGCGGGACCTGCCCTACCGCGACAGCAAGGAGAAGGCGTACTCCACGGACGCCAACATCTGGGGCGCCACCCACGAGGCGAAGACGCTGGAGCACCTGGACGTCTCGCTGGAGACGGTCGAGCCGATCATGGGCGTGAAGTTCTGGGACCCGAGCGTCGAGGTGCCCACCGAGGACGTGACGATCACGTTCGAGGCCGGGCGCCCGGTCGCGATCGACGGGCGCCGGTACGACGACCCGGTGGCCCTGGTCCACGAGGCCAACCGCATCGGCGGGCGCCACGGCCTCGGCATGTCGGACCAGATCGAGAACCGCATCATCGAGGCCAAGTCGCGCGGCATCTACGAGGCGCCGGCGCTGGCGCTGCTCTGGATCGCCTACGAGCGCCTGCTCAACGCGATCCACAACGAGGACACGGTCGCCAGCTACCACGTCGAGGGCCGCCGCCTCGGCCGGCTGCTCTACGAGGGCCGCTGGCTCGACCCCCAGGCGTTGATGATCCGCGAGTCCATCCAGCGCTGGATCGCCTCGCTCGTCACCGGCGAGGTGACGCTGCGCCTGCGCCGCGGCGAGGACTACACGATCCTGCGCACCGACGGCCCCGCGTTCTCCTACCACCCGGACAAGCTGTCGATGGAGCGCACGGAGAACGCCGCGTTCGGCCCGAACGACCGCATCGGCCAGCTCACGATGCGCAACCTCGACATCGCCGACTCGCGCTCGAAGCTGGAGGCGTACGCCGCGCAGCCGCTCGACCAGGGGCAGGTGCTGGTCGAGAACGGCACGCTGTTCGGCGAGATCGAGACGGGCGGCGCCGACCGCATCGCCGAGAACGCGGCGCTCGAGGGCGCCGAGGGCGAGGCGCTCGACGCGGCCGCCATGGAGTTCGGGACCGACTGATGAGCGACAAGCAGGAGTCCACCAACACCGGCAAGCTCTGGGGCGGCCGGTTCGCCGGCGGCCCGAGCCCCGAGCTCGAGGCGCTGTCGCGCTCGACGCACTTCGACTGGCGGCTCACGCCGTACGACCTCGCGGGGTCGCGGGCCCACGCCGGCGCGCTGCACCGCGCCGGGCTGCTGACCGACGCCGACCACGCGGAGCTGCTGCGGGGCCTCGACGTGCTGGGGGAGCGTTACGCCGCGGGCGACCTGCGCCCGGGCCCCGACGACGAGGACGTCCACGGCGCCCTCGAGCGGCTGCTGCTCGACGAGGTCGGGCCCGAGGTGGGCGGGCGCCTGCGGGCGGGCCGGTCGCGCAACGACCAGATCGCGACGCTGTTCAAGATGTTCCTGCGCGACCACGCCCGGGTGGTGGCGGACCAGGTGCTCGCGCTGGTCGACGCCCTCGCCGGGCAGGCCGAGCAGCACCTGGGCGCGGTCATGCCGGGGCGCACCCACCTGCAGCACGCGCAGCCGGTGCTGCTGAGCCACCACCTCCTCGCCCACGCCTGGGCCCTGCTGCGCGACGTCGACCGCCTCGCCGACTGGGACGCCCGGGTGGCGGGGGACTCGCCGTACGGCGCGGGCGCCCTCGCGGGCTCCAGCCTGGGGCTCGACCCGCACGGGGTGGCGCAGGAGCTCGGGTTCACCGGCTCGAGCGCGAACTCCATCGACGGCACGGCGTCACGCGACTTCGTCGCCGAGCTCGCCTTCGTCGGCGCGATGGTGGGGGTCGACGTCAGCCGGATCGCGGAGGAGGTCATCCTCTGGTCGACGGCGGAGTTCCGCTTCGTGCGGCTCCACGACTCGTGGTCGACGGGGTCGAGCATCATGCCGCAGAAGAAGAACCCCGACATCGCCGAGCTGGCCCGCGGCAAGGCCGGGCGCCTCATCGGCGACCTCGCCGGGCTGCTCGCCACGCTCAAGGCGCTGCCGCTGGCCTACAACCGCGACCTCCAGGAGGACAAGGAGCCGGTGTTCGACACCGTCGACACCCTCGAGGTCCTGCTGCCCGCGTTCACCGGCATGGTCGCGACCCTCGCGTTCGACACCGACCGGATGGCCGAGCTCGCCCCCCAGGGGTTCTCCCTGGCCACGGACGTGGCGGAGTGGCTGGTGCGCGAGGGGGTCCCCTTCCGCGTGGCGCACGAGGTGGCGGGGGAGTGCGTGCGCCGCTGCGAGGCCGCCGGCACCGACCTGCCCGACCTGACCGACGACGAGCTGCGCGACATCCACCCGGCGCTCACCCCGGGGGTGCGCTCGGTGCTCACCGTCGAGGGGTCCGTGGCCTCCCGCGACGGCGTCGGGGGCACGGCGCCCGTCCGCGTCCGCGAGCAGCTCGACTCCCTGCGGGCGCGCGCCGCGTCGCTGCGCGAGCGCCTGGCCTGAGGAAGGACCCCACTCGATGAGCGACCTCCACGACCTCCACCACCTCCTGGGCGGCCCGGTCGAGGAGGTCGCTCCGTCGTTGCTGGGCCTGCACGTCGTGCACGGCGAGGTGCGGCTGCGCCTCACCGAGGTCGAGGCATACGACGGGGAGCGCGACCCCGCCTCCCACGCGTGGCGGGGCAAGACCGCCCGCAACGCCGCGATGTTCGGCCCCCGGGGGCACGCGTACGTGTACTTCACCTATGGCATGCACTACTGCCTCAACGTGGTGACGGGGGAGGAGGGCACCGCGTCCGGTGTCCTGCTGCGGGCCGGCGAGGTCGTCGCCGGCACCGACATCGCGCAGGCCCGCCGGCCGGGTGCCTCGGCGCGCGACCTCGCCCGCGGACCCGCCCGGCTCACCAAGGCGCTGGGGGTGGACGCCGCCCAGTACGGCGTGCCCCTCCTCGACCCGGAGGGGCAGCTGCGCCTCGAGCGGGCGGGCCACCCGCCCGGGTCGGAACTCGTCTCGAGCGGCCCCCGGGTGGGGGTGAGCCGCGAGGCGGAGCGCCCGTGGCGGTTCTGGCTGACGGGGGACCCGACCGTCAGCGCCTACCGTCCCGCCGCGCCCCGCCGGCGGTAACCCGCTGACCTGCGGTTATGCGTGCTGGACGACTCGGATTTGCACTCCGTTCCCATCCTGCTAATGTTCTCTCTGTCGCGCCGAGCGGCTCCCACTGAAACGGGTCGGAAGACCTGGTCAGCGGTGCGCCACGAAGCCGATCGGGACGAAGAAGGCCTGCTTGACAGGCCGGATGCGAACCGGTAAGTTTCTGCAGGTTGCCCCGAGGGGCCGGAGAGATACCGGCCAAGCGGTGCGCGTGTGATTCTTGAGAACTCAACAG